>NZ_MUYG01000003.1 GCF_002155425.1 Erythrobacter donghaensis | reverse complement strand
AGCCATAATCAAGATAGAATGGATGAAATCGGAAGACCCGTTCGTTTCAGAGATGAAGCAGCCCCGGCTGCGACCTTTCAATTCTGGAGCGACATCATGCGCAAGTCGAAATTCATTCTCGTCCTTACTCTCATCGGCGGTCCCGCATTTGCTCAAGAGGCCGCGCCAGCCTCTTCCGACGACCCGAAGCCAGAGACCGCAATCACCTTGTTCGTAGCCGCGGATTACGTCACCGGCGACCTCGCGGACCGCGAATATGACACAGTAAGCTTTTCCACCGGCGCTCGAGTGACCTCAGGCAGATTCTCCTTCGCCGCTTCAATCCCTTACATCGTCACATCTGCTCCGGAAGATTTGATTGTGAGCGGTGGCGGGCTGCTGGGCACGGCGCTCCTGTCGCGCCCATCCACTCAGCCCGGCACGGTTACCCGCGAAGGGATCGGCGATCTCACATTGCAGGCCGATTATCAGCTCCCGGTGGGCCGATTAAACGCGTCATTCGGCGGCATCATCAAGGTGCCCACTGCTTCGCGAGAAGCCGCCCTTGGTACCGGCGAGGTGGATTTGGGCATTAATGGCCAAATCTCGCAGCGTTTCGGCAATGTGATCCCGTTCGTCACCGCCGGTTACACCGTCGTAGGCGAACCCGCTGGCTTTGATGTTCGCAACACCTTGTCTGGCGCTGTCGGTAGCCAATTTCTTGTGAGCAATCTGAGTTCAGTGACAGTTTCCTACAGTTACGATCAGGCTGCGACCGAGCTGGTTGGGGACAATCAATCCGTCGGCTTGGGTTTCGCCACCAGTCTGACCAATCGGCTACAGCTTGGCGTTGATGCAAGGGCCGGGCTGTCGACCGATGCCCCGGACGCGCGTCTCGGCATAAGGTTGGGCGTGGGCTTTTGAGAAAGATGGTGCGCTTGCACGCGCTGATCATCGCCTCTCCCCGATAGACCGGTCCGCGGCTTTTTGGCTCTTGGTGCTTAACCACGCCGTCGATGGATGCGCGCAAGCTTTCCTTATCCAGTTCCTAGTCGATATTCGCTATTTCCAGGCAAATCCAATCCGTCATTGGGCGAGGGGTTTGAACAACCACTTGTATGCCGCAAAGCCGCGGACCGAAAAAATCTGGTCGAAAGAAGGATCAATTTGACGAAAGGTTGAGCGCACGCGAGCCACATAAACCGCGATCGACTGATCAAATACCTCTCCATCAAGCCAATCTGCGAGGTGCGCGCGTGTCAACGCCCTGCCCTTTGCTGCCACCAAAGCTTGCACGATCTGGTGCTGGACTCTTGGCAGCGTCATTTCCGTTCTTTCAAAAACGAGCACGCCCTTGTCTTCCAGAGTGACGTTTCCAAAAATGATCGGATGATCATTAAACGACGTTATCCCACAATGCGGGCACTTCTGAACCATCATCAAACCTCCTCCTCACACCAGCCGAAGCCATCAACTGTGGCACATCAACGCATTTTTCTGTCGCGGTACTCCAAGCCCAACTGCGCAACCTAGTTGGCAGCCGTGGTGAAGAAACGTCCCGGCGCTTGAGCGATGGAGGCGCAAAGCAGAATGACCAAAGTCGCCTGCCTGTGCCTACGTCACCGGCGCAAGCTGCGCAGCGCCGAGGATGCGCTCAGCCGTCGGTTGCGCGCTGGGGACTGGTGCCGGTTTTTCGAGCGAGATTGCGATCGCGCTCCCGGCGGCAATGTCTTTGCGCATCTGGTCGGTAATTTCGACCACGAAGACCGAGCCTCCAGTGCCCTGCCCCAGCGAGCGCGGCTTTCCGTCGGGGCCGATCACCCACAATTCGGGAACGAGGCCCTGGTCCGCAATATCAGCAATGCGCGCAGTCAGCTTTCCGTCCTGCCCCTCGTAGATGACGCTCAGCAATGGCGCGCCGTCGGCCTGGCTCACCTGTGCAACGCGAATGGCCGATCTGGCCTCCCGGCTCTGCGCTTCGGCCACAGCCAGTTGCTCGCCGAATTCCTGCACACGGCCGCGTTCGCCCAGATATAGCCCGCCAAGCACGAGCGCCGCAACTGATGCGGCAATCGTCCCCGCCCGCCATCCGGACGATGACCGGAGCGCAGCATGCGCCGTGCTGACATCATTGGCAGGCATGGGGAGCGCGCGCGTCTCGCGCCCCGCCGGAAAGGTGGCTTCCATGCGCTGCCACAGGTCATCGGGCGACCAGTTATCGTCGGCAGGCGCCGAGCGGGCCCAGTCATGACCAACCGCTTCCCACCGCGCCACGCGGGCCGCGAAATCGCTATCGGTAGCCATACGCGCTTCGGCTGCAGCGTGAGCGTCGGCGTCCAGCAAGCCGAGCGCATACTCGGCCGCCAGCATTTCCGGATCGCTAGGGGCGTCAGGTTCATCAGTCATGAGTCATTCTTTCACGCATGATGCGAAGCCCCCTGCGGATCCGCGTCTTAACAGTTCCCAGCGGCAAGCCCGTTTCATTTGCCACCTCAGAATAGGTCATCCCGAGCAAATAGGCGCTGCGGATCAGATTGGCATCAACTGATGCCAGATTCTCTACCTGCAGCCTGACATTGTCTGATTGTTCTACTCGGATGAGCATTTCTTCAGCAGTCTCACTTTGGTCAGCGACGAAGATGAGTTCGTCGTCACCTGTTGTCGGCCGACGCTTCTGGGCTCTGATCCAGTCGAGCGCGCTGTTGCGCGCGATCCTGGACAGCCAAGCCATCGGCGTACCTTTTGTCGGGTCGTAACTAGCTGCCCGGTTCCAAGCCTTCAGATAGACTTCATGCACTACGTCTTCGCTGGCTTCCCGGTTTTGAATAAAACTGAAACAAAGCGAATAAAGCTCACGAGACGTTCGCACGTAGAGCCGATGCATGGCTGCTTTTTCACCTTCTGCCATCGCAAGAAGGATGTGAAACAGCTCACTATTCTGTGTGTCTCTGGCCATGCGCGCCGTCATTCTCCAGCTTCGGCAGACCGCGATCTAGGAAGGCGGTAGCAATTTAGGCAAGTTCTAAAAATATATTTTGATCAGCCCAAAACCGGACCAGATCCGCCAGCGTAGTGCCTCAGCACAGAAACGTGCGCCGCCGCTCTATTGATGCATCGCTCGAGGAGAAATTGGGTGAAAATGAGACACGCACTGCCCCTAGTTGCGGGGGTCATGATGGCGTTGGCCGGAGGTGCCTTCTACGTAACGGGCTCCGGCCTTACCGCCGCCGACCACCTTGATCCTCCGGGGCGTACGAACCCGGCTAACGACATGACGCCCGACAAGGCGGCAGATATCGCCGACGTTTTTGCATGGCACACCGCGACTGACATCAACTTCGTGCTGACCTTTGCCGGTCCCCAGGCGGCCAATCTTCCAGCCGTCTATGATCCGGATGTGCTCTACACGATCAACGTGTCGAACGCAGCGCCGCGCACCACGCCCGATATCCCTATCGAGGTCCGCTTCGGACGGGGTTCGGGCAACACTTTTGGCGTTCAGGTCAAGGGCCTTCCCGGCGTGACCGGGGCAATCGAAGGGGCGGTGGAAACCGATCTTGTCAAGGACGGCGTTCGCGTACGGGCCGGGCTGTTCGACGATCCGTTCTTCTTCGACCTTCAGGGCTTCCGCGATACGGTCGCCACCGGGACGTTGCGCTTCAACAACCAGCGCGACTTCTTTGCGGGTCAAAACGACACCGCAATTGTGATCTCGATCCCGCGTGACCGGATCGAAAATGGAACAAACCTCGTGGATGTGTGGGCCACCACAGCGCGTTTTGGAGGCCAACTGTGATGACAACGCAATTCTCAAGCTCGCTCCGCAGGATGCTTGCGACCGCTCCGCTGATTGTGCCGCTCGGCCTTTTGGCCGCTTGCGGGGATGACGAGATGGCACCGCCTCCCGTCGTTGTCGCACCGACGCCGACGCCAAGCCCGACGCCCACACCGACCAGCTTCGATGTTGGCCCCTGCCTCAATCAGGTCGTCCCCGGTACAGGCGGCGTGACCGTCGCGGGCGCGGTGGTACCCGACACGCTGACGCTCAACCTCGCGGCCAATGCCGGGTTCCCCAATGGGCGTCTGCTGGCCGATCCGGTGATCGACGTGACCTTGGCTGTGATTTTCCTTGATCTCAGCCGCAACGGGCCCGGGACTTTGGCAGGACTGCCCCTCAATCCGCCACGCAATGACGTCCCGCTACCGACAAGCTTTCCGTTCCTCGCACCCGCGCAAGGAACGCAGGTCTTGACCTCGCCGGGATCGGGCTTCACGTTCCGCACCGATGCGGCCAGCGCCTACACCCGCGTCGATCGCATGGGCATGCCGGCGGTTTCGACCGCGCTGATCGGTTCGGCTATGAAGAACGCCTACAACGACGCCAATCCCGCAGACGATGCCGATGGCGACTTTGTGCCGGAACTGAGCGCGCAACTGACTGGCCTGACCAACGCACTGGCGGACGATCTGATCGGAGCGGGCCTCACGCCCTGCGCGCGCCCCCGATGAAACCGTCCGCCGGAACGACTGCCTTTGTTCCGGCGACCGGGCAGGTCCGATCTCATCGGGCCTGCCCGGTTCAAGATAATGCAGAAAGGACGCCATGACCCGAATGCTTCGTTGGCCATTAATGGCAATGTTCGCCATCTTGAGCGTTGCGTTGCTGCAATGGACGGTGCAGCGCGACACGGGTCCTCATGCCCCCGTGTTCGCCATGGAACGCCCGGCATATGGACCGGCGACCTATACCGATCTCCTAGTCGTTTCGAATGATCGCTTCGCCTTGGCGCAAGCGCGGATCGAACGCACCCCTGATGAATGGCTTCCTCACGCCGGCGCGGGTGCAGCGGCGCTTTCGCTGTTCCGGCTGACGGGCCGGATCGCCCATCTGGACATGGCCGAGCAAGCGATCATGACAGTGCGAACTCTGGCCCCGACGCCATCGGGCGTGCCCGAATTGAGGGCTGAACTGGCGTTGGCGCGGCACGATCTGGCAGGGGCAGCGCGCGAACTCGACATTCTTTCGAGGGCCAGCGTTCCACCTGAAAAGCCAACCCTGTCGGAAGCTGCGGCAATGCGCGGCGATCTGGCATTCTACACCGGCAACCATGCCCGAGCTGCCAGCCTGTACCGTGAGGCAGCGCAAATCGACCCACATGTCAGCGTGGCGTTGCGGATCGCCAATCTGCAACGGGTATCCGGCGAATTCGATGCCGCAATTGCGACATTGGCCGAGGCAACCCGCGCGGAAAAGCTCGCGCCAGTCGTATTATCTAGCATCGCGCTCCAGACTGGCATGATAGCAAGCGCCCGTGGCGATTATGCCGCTGCACAGGACTGGTACGACCGCGCCGAGGCACTCTTTCCCGGGCACTGGCTAACCACACTCTACCGGGCCGAGGCACGCCTCGCAAATGGCCAGCCGAGCAGCGCCATCGCCGAGCTTGAAAGAGTGGCGCGCGATCATGATCGGCCCGAGGCGATGGATATGTTGGCGCTGGCCTCGCGGGTGCGCGGCGACAGCACCCGTAGCCGCGCCTGGGCGGAAAAGTCGGGCGCAATTTGGCGGGAGTGGTCCGGCAAATACCCCGCAGCCTTCGCTGCCCATGCCGCTGAGCATGAGCTGGTTTTCGGCGATCCCAAAGAGGCGCTGCGACTGGCCATGATCAATGCAAGAGCCCGCCCTTTCGGAGAGGCACGGCTGCTGCTCGCCCGGGCGTTCATGGCCAATGATCAGGCACGCGCTGCGTTGACTCAGATTGGTCTTGCCGAGCGGTCCGGCTGGCGATCCGCGCAGCTCTTCGCGATCAAGGCGCAAGCGCTTACCATCCTTGGCGACACCGATGCGGCGGAAACTGCCAATGCGCAGGCGCGCGCGATCAACCCAAAAATCGGTGATCCGGCGACGAGGCTGATATGGCTCGCACACGGCTAATCAGGATCGGCATTGCATGGCTGCTGGCTGTTGTCGCACTGACCGGCGTCGCAAAGGCGCACCAGGCCCCGAACAGCGAGGCCTATCTCGATTTCCAGGCCGACCGAGTTGAACTGGAAATTATTATCCCGGGAGCAGAGTATTCCTATGCCAGCGGCAACCGCATCGCTGCAGATGAGGTGTCCCGCACGCAGGCGAGGCGCTATCTTTCCGATTTGATCTCGGCCAGCGGCGGCGCTGACGTGTGGCAGACGCAGGTAGAGAGTCTCGACTTCGTCGCCCGCGATGGCACTCCGGACCTCGTCGCGACGCTCTCCCTTGTGCCGCGAGATCCAGCGGACCTGAGCGACTTCACGCTCCGTTGGCGCGCAGTCATCGGCGCCGTGCCCGACCATTTCGTGCTGGTTATGCTGCGGCGCGATCCGGTGAGCAAACTGGGTGACGAGCCCGACGTCATCGGCACCTTGCGCGCAAGCCGTAACGCGCTGGAGATCAAGCGCGGCGCGGCGCACAGCTGGATGCCCTTTGCCAATGCGGTCAGTCTAGGTGCCGGACATATTCTTGCCGGGATCGATCATCTGGCATTCTTGCTGGCGCTGCTGCTGCCGCTGCCGCTGATGGAGCGCGGCGGACGCTGGCGTGAAGCGCGCGGTCCAAAGCCGACGGTCCATTCTGCGGCAATCCTGGTTTCGGGCTTCACGCTGGGACACAGCGCCACCCTGGTCGCGGCATCGCTGGGCGGACTCACCTTGCCCGGCACGCTGGTCGAAACGCTGATTGCGGTATCGGTGTTGATTGCGGCAATCCATGCAATCCGCCCGATCTTCCCCCGCCGAGAGGCTATGTTCGCGACGCTTTTCGGGCTTGTCCACGGCTTGGGGTTTGCCGGATTTCTGAGCTCGACCGATCTGTCCGTGGCGCGCAATATCGTCACGCTCGTTGGCTTCAATATCGGGATCGAGCTGGTCCAGATCGCCATCGCTCTTTTGATCGTCCCGGCGCTCGTCACCATCGCCTCCACGCCCGCCTATCAGCGGCTGCGTGCCGGTTCGGCGCTATTCTGTTGCGTCATCGCGGCGGTGTGGGTGGCGGATCGTTATATCGGCATCGACGAGAACTTTGTCGCGGCATTCGAAGCGGTGGTCGAGACGACCATGGTGCTAGTGTTTTTCTCCGTGCTGTTCACCGGATTGGTCCTGTTCGCGCGACGCTCCCCTGCGGCGAAGCTCCGAACGGCCTGACCCTCCTTGTCCCCAGCAAAGGATTTTCCATGTCTGCAAACACTGCATGGGCGCACGCCCGTAGGCTGGCGATTGGATTGGCCGGGACAGCACTTTGCACCTTCGCCACCGCAGCAGCAGCGCAAGCTACACCCGAGCCGGAACCAGCCGAAAGGGAAAGCGCCGAGCCACAACAGATCATCGTTTACGGCCGTGGGCTGGAAGAAATCGGCATTGCCCGGTCCGCATCGCAAGGGTCAGTCGGCTATGCCGATTTTGACGCGGTTCCGATTTCTCGGATCGGTGAATTGGTGGAGAACGTGCCCGGCCTGATCGCCACGCAGCATTCGGGTAGCGGCAAGGCCAACCAGTTCTTCCTGCGCGGTTTCAACCTCGATCACGGCACGGATTTTGCCGGATTTGTCGATGGCGTCCCGATGAATTTGCGCTCGCACGGTCACGGGCAGGGCTATCTCGATTTTAATTTCCTGATTCCCGAGGCGGTTGAACGGATCGACTTCCGCAAAGGGCCCTATTTTGCCGATGTCGGCGATTTCAGCGCGGCCGGGACCGCAGCCTTCAAGACCGTCGACAGCTTGCGCCCCTTTGCCGAGGTGCAGGTCGGCGAATTCGGCTTCGTGCGCGGCGTTGTTGGCGGAAGCACCGGCGTTGGTGGCGGCGACTTGCTGATCCTGGGCGACGCACAAATCTATGATGGCCCCTGGCTGCTTGACGAGGATCTCGAGCGTTTCTCAGGGCTTGTGAAATATTCTATTGGCGGCGAGACCAACCGCTTTTCACTCCAGTTCAACGCCTACGATGCCCGCTGGACATCGACCGATCAGGTGCCGGAACGCGCGGTGGCCAGCGGGCTGATCGACCGCTTCGGCAATATCGACGATGATCTTGGCGGGAGCACGACCCGCCTCGGTTTTGTGTTCGATGGGGCAGTTGGCGACACCACCTTTTCGGCCTATGCCACCCGGTACGAGTTCGAGCTGGTGTCCAACTTCACCTACTTCCTTGAAGATCCGGTGCGGGGTGACGAGTTCGTTCAGCGCGACAAACGCTGGGTGCTCGGCGGCACGGTGTCGCACCGGTTCGAGCGCGGCCCGCTCGCCATCAACGTCGGTGCAGATCTGCGGCACGACGCGATTGACGAGGTCGGGTTGTTCCGCAGCGTGGATGCCATCCCGGTCGAGACCGTGCGGCTCGATGCGATCGACCAGACCGGCCTCGGGCTCTACATTGACACCCAGATCGGGATCGCGCCCGGTTTGCGCGGCTTTGCCGGGCTCAGGTTCGATTACCAGACGGTCGACGTGCGGTCCGATCTCGCGGCCAATTCGGGCCGCGCTGACGATGACCTGTTCGCCCCGAAGTTCGGGCTGGCGTGGCAGGCATCCAAGGTCATCGAGCTTTACGCCAATTACGGCCAATCCTTCCATTCCAATGACGCGCGCGGCGCGACCATCGCGGTCGATCCGGTCAGCGGCGATCCAGCGGAACGGGTGCCTCTGCTGGTTCGGGCCGAGGGGGCGGAACTGGGCGCGCGGCTGGAGACTGCGACGCTCGATGCTTCGGTGGTCGGCTTCTGGCTCGAACTCGAATCTGAGCTGGTCTTCATAGGGGATGGCGGCGCGACCGAACCCAATGACGGATCACAGCGTTACGGAATCGAGGCTAATCTGTTTTGGCGCCCGGTGCCCGGCTTGGTGATTGACGCCGCCTACTCCTACACCGATGCCCGGTTCATCGGACCGGGTGCAAACGCCGATGCCATTCCAGGCGCCGTTCCGGAGGTGATAGCCGCAGGGGTGGCTGTTACCCCGGTGCCCGATCTGACCATCATCGCCCGGGTGCGCCATTTCGGCAGTGCTCCGCTTATCGAGGATCGCTCGGTCCGCTCTGACGCGACGACGCTGGTCAATCTGGCGGGCAATTACGATCTCGGCGCGATGCGATTGGGAGTCGAAGTTTTCAACCTGTTCGATAGCCGGGACGCCGACATCACCTATTTCTATGAATCCCGCCTCCCGGGCGAGGCGACCGGCGTTGACGATCGCCATTTCCACCCGGTCGAACCGCGTCAGGTCCGGGCGAGTCTGAGATATACTTTTTGATCAGGCTTGCCGCCATCTCTCCTAGCTTCAAATGATGATTGCCAAGCGGAATATGTCCGTGCCTGAAAGTCTTCGTGACACACAGGGCTCCCAAGCCGCTGAACCCGCTTCACGGTTGTCTACCGGAAGAGGGGCAGGTTTCAGGCAAAGCGGCCATTTCCGTCCCATCGGACGAACTGTGATTTGCGGGTCGATCGGCGCCACACCATTTTCAACCATCAGGCCGACAGACATTCTTCTGGTGACCATTCTGGTCACTGGAGAAGAATTATGGAGATGCCTGAAACCGAAATGACCGCCACAAGGCGCCCGGACTGGAACGCGGGAAAGAGTGTTGGCGCGAAGCGGGCGCTCAAGCCGAAGCAAATTTGGAAGATCCGCTTTTTCCCGAACGAACGCCGCCGCTTGCGTGATCGTGCGCTGTTTGACCTCGCGATTGATAGCAAGCTGCGCGGCTGCGACCTCGTTCGAATGAAAATCGGCGACATCGTCAACGGAGGGCAGATCCGAACGCGCGCAATCGTGATGCAGCAGAAAACGAGCCGTCCTGTTCAATTCGAGATCTTGCCGGATGCCCGTGCCAGTCTGCTGGCCTGGCTTGAGCGCCAGGGTGGCACCGTAGACAATTATGTCTTCCCAAGCCGGGTCGATCGGAACAGGCACCTCAGCACCCGCCAATATGCCCGGCTTGTTGATGAATGGGTAAGCGGGATCGGCTTGATGCGGAGCGAATACGGCACCCACTCTCTGAGGCGGACCAAGGCGTCGATCATCTACAGGGCGACCGGCAATTTTCGTGCTGTCCAGGTGCTGATCGGCTACAGCAAGATCGAGAATACCGCGAGCTAGCTGGGGATCGGTGTCGAGGACGCACTTGCCCTCGCCGAGAACACGAAAATCTGAGCAATCGGCTCCTAGTTAGCGGCGAGGAGCCGGCCCCGAGGCACTTAAGACAAAGCCGTCGTTCCCTTACGTCACGTGAAACGACTGACTTCACCGGACGCCGACATCAAGGGTTCTCAGATCAGAAATAGATAGGCTCTTGAACGTATGGCTGATGGCCTCATTATCGATTAGCTGAAACACCGGAGGCACGAAGGGGGGGCACACTTCTCCCCGCGCCGTCGTTTCAATCCGAAGTCCACAACTGACAAAAGATCCGTGCTGTCGGCCGGTTTACCAAGAACTCCGATCGTGCCCTCAATCCCGTCACCAAGCTCCCGTTCATTGCCCGTAACAAAGATAACGGTCGCGCTGTAATCGCGGGCGAGACACGTACCGATCTGTGGACCTGTTAGCCCGTCGCGAAGATTGAGGTCTACCAGAGCCAAAGCGATTTCGCCCCTCTGGGCGAATGCCATCGCGCTCTCCAAATCGACCGCAATTCCAATGACTGGGTAGCCCTGTTGCTTGAGGGTACGCTGCATTTCAAATGCAATCAGAAACTCGTCTTCGATGATCAGAATCGGCTGGGACATGGCGAAACAATCGGAACGATAGCAGATGGTTCCATCTGAAAGGTCACAGGCATGCTCTCGCAGCAACGAATTGTGCCCAACCGCGCCTGTAGCATGAGCATCCAATATCGGTTGTGCGTTCCGCCTGATTTCGTCCTGCCATCGATGTTTGGTGCCCCTGACCTTGGAGATCGAACCTAATAGATCATTTCGGCAGGAACGACAAAGCTGCAACGGAACCCTGTGGGGTGATAATCCATATTCACATCACAGTTGAATTGGAATGCCAAGCTGTCTCGAATCATGAAAGAACCGAATCCTGAGCGAGAAGGCGCAACAACCGGTGGGCCGCCAGATTCGATCCATGACATATGCAGACAAAGACCACGTTCCGTCGTTATTTCCTCCCATTTAACATTTATGCAGCCATCTTCGCTCGATAGCGCGCCATACTTTGATGCATTGGTTGCCAACTCATGAAGGGCCATGCCGAAATTTTGTGCAGCTTTGGCCTTGATCTTGATCGGAGGACCAGAAATTATTATCCGACTCCCAATGATGTCCTTAAAGTGGCCCAATTGGGAAAAAATTATCTCCTTAAAAGGTAAATCATTCCACGCGTTTTTGACAAGAATATCATGACTTGCCGAAAGACCGGAAAGTCTTGCCTTTAAAGTTGAGATAAATTCTTCTGGACTGCTATCAGCAGTTTGCTGTGCAAGAATCTGTACGATCGTAAGAATATTTTTACAGCGATGATCCATTTCAGCCAGAATTAGTCGCTCTTGCGCCTCCTTGGCTTTACGCTCTGTGTCGTCAGTAATCGAAGCAAAGAACACTCTACCGTTGTTTGGAAAGTATTGAAGCTGGACGGAAACAGGATAAGTTGTTCCATCCTTCCTTGCGTGGACGGTTTCAAACCGAAGAAAATCAACTTTTCCGCTTTTGAGGGGTTTCACAAGATCTTCGAACTGTTCCTTCGAAAACTCAGGCTTGATGTCCCATGGTGTTAGCTGGTGCAGCTCGTCCATCGTGTAGCCAAGGTTCTCACGAGCACCGCGATTCACAAGTTCAAAGCGACACGTATCGCCTGCAAACACGTATGCCTCGCTCACAGATGCTTCGACTATTTTCCCAAGACGCTCGTTCAGTGATGCGGTGGCAATACGTTCGAGTTCAGCCGCTGCCCTGCCAGAAAAGAGTCCGATGATCTGGGTTACTGCTTCGGGCGGCCCAAGTGGCTTCTCGTCCATGACCGCGAGCAGGCCAACTACCCTGCCATCCAGTGATTTCAGCGCCGTGCCAGCGTAGCTCCGCGCACCAAGATCTGCCAGCATCTGATCGAAGGGATAAAGGCTGACGATGTCGTCAGCATAGCAGCAGGTTCCTTGCGATGCGACATCCGCACAAGGGGTGTTCAGCAGATTGTAGACGAAGTTCTCGGCGGGGCCGTTATCCCAGAACGCGATCGTCGTCGCCTCGTTTGGGACGACGGGGTTGAATTGGCAAACAAAAGCCCACCTCACATGAAGGGATGATGCCAAGGACTCTACAAGAGATGGGAAGTAGTCATCCCCCACGATATGGGTGCTCTTTGCCATGATCGCGAGAGCCTCGCGAATGTTAGGCTTGGGGGCGACGAGGGAAACGTCTGTGTGGTTCATTGAAGCCCCCTGTGACCAAATCTATTGAGACAGCGCCATTGAAGATTCGCGACAGCGATCGAAATTATCAACTAAACGAAGGCGGTCAATGTAGCCGCTAGACACCTTGACCACAACGCACACCGCGTCCCGATCCCTATACCCGCCCGGCAGTGCGAGTTCAAATTGTCAGAGCGGGGACAGGACATACAAACTGGTACCCCGTCGGCGCCTAACAATGCCAATGTCGAAAGCCGCACCTTCGGCCAACAGCGCTGATTTTGCCATCCGTCTCGCGCTTAAAGGGGCAGGCATTGTAATTGCTCCGGAATGTCTTGCCGCAGAGAAAAACATTGAGGGGCGCCTAAAGGTGCTGTTCGAGGGCAAGCCGGATGATAATTTCGGTCTCTTTGCAGCTAACTCTCGAGCCGGCACTTTGCTGCCATGGTTCACGGCCTTATTGATTTATTCACGCGGAAAGAGTTGGTGCTGAGTCGGCGTCCGAACCGCCTCCGGCGCTAACCGAGTCCGGTGCACAAGTCTGAATGCAGTATGCAGCTTGTTGGAAGAGGCAATGGTCCAACCTACGAACCTTGAGCGATGGTGGCTGAGCGTACACCGGACAGGGTACATTGCTCGCCGATAACGGCAGGAAATTCCGCGTTTTCAGCCTAAGTATGTCCTTCTGCTAACGGCCCAATCGCAGACATTGCGTTAATCGATCCTGGTGATAGATTTGGTATATGGAGAGCATAGATCAAGCGATCACCCTTCTCGGCGGACCTGCTGCCATTTGGATTCTCGCTGCTGTCTACTTCGGTAGCGTAATCCTTGAGCGCCTATGGGCGATCCACGGCAATCCCGGTTACAACAACAATGATGCATTGTGCTCGATAGGGTTGAACCTTTTTTCGAGCGTGCTCAAGCTGCTGTTCGGTGTTGTCGTTCCAATCGCCATCTATGTGCTAGTCTATGACAACCTGCGGCTGGTGGCCGGTCTGCCGCTGCTGGCGGCTATCCCTATTGCCTTTATCGTGCATGATCTCAGCTATTACTGGGAACACCGCCTCAGCCACCGGGTCGGGCTATTGTGGGCCTTTCACGCGATCCACCATTCCTCGAACGAGTTCAACCATTCGACGGCCGCGCGCGGGATCTTTCTCGACGGCCTGCCGCGCCCGTTGTTCGACAGCGTGGCGGCGCTTCTGGGCGTCCCGCCGGTTGTGTTCATCGCGGTGAGCGTGGTGAAGAACGCATTTGGCATCTGGAACCACGCCAGCTGGGTCGGACGGCTCGGCTGGCTCGACCGCTGGCTGGCGACACCGATGATCCACAAGGTCCATCATGCCAACCAGCCGCAATACATTGACCGCAATTATGGTCAGGTGCTGATTGTGTGGGACCGCTTGTTCGGCACTTACGCAGAGGTCGGTGAGGAGCCCAATCCGGGCCTTGTGAAGCCGACCTACGATTACAACCCGCTGACCGCGCAATTCGTTGGACTGAAGCAGCTCATGGCACGAATGGACGCAGCCGAAAGGTGGCAGGACAAGCTTGCCTATCTCTGGCGCCCCCCCGAATGGTCGCATGACGGCATTTGCCGCAGCGATTGCCCCAAATATCTCGTCCTCAATGCGCGATAGGGCATGATTCGTCGGCTCATGATGCATAGCGATCGCACCAATTCCACGAGCTGGAAATAGATGTTTGCACGCGGAATGCGGTTTGCGAGGCGGCACAAGCGATCCCTGTCAGCGATAGGATTTGGCTCGTTTGCGCTCGGCTGCGCAGATTATGCGGGGTTTCTCACCCTCCCTGATTTCCGGTTTGTGCCCGATACTATAGCGCTGTATTGTGCAATCGCTTACAATTTCTTGTGGTGGGGCTTTGTCCGACCTCGGATTCAAGGGAACAGCCAGCCAGAAGACTGCACAAGGGGCAGATCGACCAGCCGTACCAAGCCTGGGCCCTGAATGCCTGTCACGTTCACTCCGGGCCGAAAATCCTGCTGACCCATCATCCCTCATTGCGGATCATGATCCTCAGTCAGTTCCGTAGTTGCAATGGGAAGGACCTCCGGCACTCGCGCGCGTCCATCCTATTGAATGCCCGGCCCGGCTCCTTAAGCCGCAAGCGTTGAGCCTTTAGGAGATTCATTCCCGAAAGTGGTATGTCGGCCTACGGACGAAGCAGATGTTCCCAGCACTGCGTCGAGACGACTGTGTCTGGGTCGACAGCCGTCACCCTTGAAGTGAGGCCGCTGATGGCGGCTTCACCCCGCTTCTGGAAAATTGCTGCCATTCAGCAAGCGACCCCATGTCGGTCATTAAGCATTAAGCATCGTCCCAATGCGGCATTCGTGCCCCAGATCGACGGGTCACCTCGAGAGCGAATCTCACGAACTTGCATAATGTTTGCCAAGCAGTAACTTGGTTGCGGGGGTGGGACGTAATGAAGAACTCGATCCTGATTTGCGTTGCTCTCGTGGGAGCTTTGTTCTGCACTACCGGATTGTCCGCCTTAGAGCCTGACGATCCCGCTATAGCGAGCGCGGACGACATAGCCGGGGTATCGCGTCAAATTGCCGCCTTGAACGAACAAGCTGGCGATCTTCTGGCTAAGGGCGATGTTTCCAATGCCCTCCCTTTGCAGGCCGAAGCGCTGCGCCTGTCCCGTGAAGTTCTAGGTGAGCGGCATCCTGACACGCTCCTCAGCCTCAATAACTACGCTGGCACCCTCGCTAGGCTTGGCCGGTCGGCTGAAGCTGAGCCGTTGATTGTCGAAGCGCTGCGCCTGCGCCGCGAGGTGCTGGGCGAGCGGCATCCCGATACCCTGACCAGCCTCAACAACTACGCCGCCACGCTGGACGGCCTCGGGCGTTCGGCTGAAGCTGAGCCGCTGATCGTCGAAGCGCTGCGCCTGCGCCGCGAAGTGCTGGGCGAGCGGCATCCCGATACCCTGACCAGCCTCTACGTCTCTGCCGAGGTGCTCCACAGTCTGGGTCGGTCGGATGAGGCCGCGCTGCTGATTGACGAATCGCTGCGTCTACGCCGCGAAGTATTGGGGGAGCGGCATCCTGACACGCTGGCCAGTCTTGATGCCCATGCGTTTCTGCTCGGTGCGCTTGGAACTTCGGATGAAGCCGAACCAATCTTCGCCGAGTCATTGCGCCTCCGCCAAGAGGTGTTGGGGGAACGGCATCCTGATACGCTGACCAGCCTCCGAAACTACGCCCGCGAGCTCCGTGGCATGGGCCGATGGGCTGAAGCTCAACCACTTTTTGCCGAAGCACTACGTCTGAACCGAGAAGTGCTGGGCGAGCGGCATCCCGATACGCTGACCGTCCTCAAAGACTACGCCATGGGGCTTATTGGCGAAGGCCGGGCGAACGAAGCCGAGCCGCTTTTATTCGAAGCGCTGCGTTTGACCCGCGAGCACTTTGGGGATCAGAATTTATACACAATAATCAGTCTTCAATATTATGCTTATGTTCTCTGGTCTTTGGAACGTTTGCCCGAAAGTGAGCCGCTCTTGGCAGAAGCGTTAAGTGTTAGCCGCGAAGTTCTTGGCGAGCGGCATCGCATTACACTCTCCATCCTCAACGACTACGCCGAGCTGCTTATTGACCTGAACCGGGCGGCTGAAGCTCATCCGATTCTCGACAAAGCATTGCACCTGAACCGTGAAGTGCTGGGTGAGCGAGATTCCTACACCCTGCACATGCTCAGGATCTACACTCATAGCCTTCTGGACCATTCTCGGGTTGCAGCGGCGCTGCCACTGTCACAAGATTTGGTAGAGGCAACACGAAGCCGGGCAGTCGATCTCGCAGGAAAAGGGATACGTGGGGGCGAACAGTCCCATCGCGAATTGAGTGACAGGCAAAGTATCGAACGTCTTCATGCTGATGTGCTTTGGAGCAACTTAGATTCCGAGACAGTGAATAGGGCAAATCTGGCGGTCGAGGCCTTCAGAACCCTGCAACTCGCCAGCGCCGACTCAACCACCCGAGCAGTGGTGGCCGCTGCGGCATCGCGGTTCGCTACCGACCGAGGATTAGACCAATTGGTGCAAGAACGACAGACTCTCATCCGCGAATGGCCCGCAATCGAAGCAGAACTGATAGAAACTCAGGCCGGCGGCGAAGCAGCGGCACCCGATCGTGGGAAGTTACGAAGTCAGTTGCAGGCAATTGAAAAGCGGGTTGATGAAATCGATGCACGACTGGCTGCTGAGGCGCCGCAATACTTTGCCATTCTCAATCAGCAGTCAGTGGAGCTGGAGCAGCTTCGCGCAATTCTTGGCCCGGAAGAAGCGGTGCTGTTGCTGGCTCCGACCTTGCACGGCACACACATCATGGTGGTGACGCGAGAGAGCTTCCGGTGGCAAAAATCGGATCCACCCCTTTCAAACATTGAAGACGCTGTAGGAAGATTGCGTAAGGGTCTCGAAATTGAGGGTGATGGAGCGCTTCCCGAGTTCGACCTGCAGCTCGCACACAAATTCTATGACAGTCTGATTGCGCCGGTTGAAGATGCGCTCGAGGGCAAGCAGCGGGTTTACGTCATAGCCGATGGGCCGCTTTCGCGATTGCCGCTGGGCGTCTTCTTAACCAGCCCTCCACCTGAGGGCGCGGATTTCAATGATCCTCAGGTGCTTCGCGATGCAAACTGGCTCGCAGATCGCTATGCGCTCGTCCAGCTGCCATCAATCCAATCACTGGTTTACATTCGCTCCTTCGGCGCCAAGGGTAAACTGGGAACCGAAGGTGGGTTTCATGGCTTTGGCGCGCCTGTCCTGACAGGTGCTGCATCGCTGCGCGGGGCACGCTCGGCAACCCTCTCTCCGGTGGATGCGTCCGGCCTGATCGCCACCTATCGGGATGGCTCAGGCAAGCCCTTGATGGACACCGAAGCGCTCCGCCGTCTTGCTTCGCTGCCGGGCACAAGAAGCGAACTTGTGCAGGTCCAGCGCGCACTGGGGGCGAGCGAGGATGCAATTTTCCTCGACGAGCGCATGACCGAGACGGCCGTCCGCACCCTCGACCTATCGCAAACTTCGATTCTGCACTTCGCCACCCACGCCTTCACGAGCGAGACGGCAGAGGATTTGGCAGAGCCCGGTCTGGTGTTTACGCCTCCGGAACAGGCGACGACAAATGATGACGGATATCTTGCGGCTTCGGAAGTGGTCGGGATTGACCTTACCTCGGTGGCATGGGTGATCCTGTCAGCCTGCAACACCGCTTCGCCATCGGGCCGCGACGGCGAAACGGGACTGTCGGGATTGGCGCAGGCATTTTTCTATGCAGGAGCAGAGTCCCTTCTAGTGAGCCACTGGCCGGTATTCGATGACATAGCCCCATTGATCACGGTGGAAACAGTCAAAGCCTCGATTGCCGGGATGCCGCGTGCCGAGGCCTTGCAAGCCGCCATGCGAAAGGTTCGCAGCGATCCTACACTGAGCGCTGATCATCCGGCGGTCTGGGCACCGTTCACGCTCGTTGGCGAAGGCCGCTAGGGCTTTCAGTCATGAAGGTATTTCATCGCGGAATATATCGCTCGCGCGGCATGTCGGAACTCGGCTTGACTGGCGAGTTTCCGGCCGATTGTGTTGAAAAACCCGGCGCTGAGATCGGCGCTGGCGCGAGCCTGAGCGGCGCTCTGAGGCTTCGCCCCCGCTTATGCGGGGGCTGTGGTGGCTGGCATGGGGATCAGCTTGGCCATTTTCCGGAGGTTTTGGGCGGTGGCTGCGAGGAGGAACTCGTCTCTTGCGCCGTTTGGACCTCGCAGGCGCAGGCGATCCATCCTGAGGATGCGCTTGAGGTGCGCGAACAGCATCTCGACCTTCTTGCGCTGGCGGCGCGAGACCAGATAGGCGTCGGTCGTGGCGATATCGCGGGCCAGATCACGGGCGCCCTCGTGGACTGAACGCAGGATCTTGCGCGCTGGTTGGGTCGGGCAACAGCGCGGCTTGAGAGCGCAGGCACTGCAGTCGAGCTTGCTGGCGCGGTAACGCAACATGCCGTTCTCATCGACGAACGGACGTTCCTCGCGATAGACCTTCTGCCTCTGGCGCAGCCGCTTGCCAGCAGGGCAGATATAGCTGTCATCCTCATGGTCGAAGGTGAAGGCCGAACGCTCGAAGGTATCATCGCGGCGGGCAGACTTGTCGAACACAGGGATGTGCGGCTCGATGCCGCGCTCCTCGACCAGCCAGGACAGGTTCCTTGCATCGCCATATCCGGTGTCGCCCACGAGCCGCTCGGGCCAGAGGCCGAAGCGCTCCTGCGTCCGGTCGATCATGCGGCGCTGGGCGGTCACCTCGGCCTGACGGATGGCGGTGGTCGCCTCGACATCGACGATCACTGCGTTCTGGAGATCAATGAGGTAGTTGGTGGCATAGGCGAAGAAGGCACGCTCGCGGCTTGCCGCTGTCCAGCGTGCGGCCGGATCGGCCACCGCCAACTGCTTGGGCGGCACCGGGGTTGCGCCCCCGAAGGCCGCATCGTCGAGCACAGCCAGATACTCGCGAACGGCATGGCTGGTGGCCGGGTCCGGCAAGCCATCGGCCTGATCGACGGCATGCTGGCGGTTCACATCGGCGCGCACGAGGCTGCCATCGACCGCGAACCCTTCACCGCCGACCAGTCCTTCGGCGATGCAGCGCGCCACGGTCGTCTCGAACAGCTGGCGCAGCAGATCACTGTCGCGGAAGCGACCGTGACGGTTCTTCGAGAAGGTCGAGTGGTCGGGCACATCGCCTTCCAGCCCCAGGCGGCAGAACCAGCGATAGGCGAGGTTGACATGCACCTCCTCGCACAGCCGCCGCTCGGACCGGATGCCCATGCAGTAGCCGATGATCAGCATCCGGATCATCAACTCGGGATCAACTGACGGTCGTCCGGTCGAGCTGTAGAAGGGACGCAGATGTTCGCGAATGCCCGACAGGTCGACGAACCGATCGATCGAGCGCAGCAAATGATCCTGCGGAACATGCCGCTCCAGGTTGAAGCTGTAGAACAGGGCCTCCTGCGCCACCGTCCGCTCACCCATCATCCGACCGTCTCCGCTTGTCTGCCAAGACATAGAATCAATACTTTAGCCCGATTGCAAGGAGGAGTTTTTCAACACAATC
>NZ_MUYG01000004.1 GCF_002155425.1 Erythrobacter donghaensis | reverse complement strand
AGCCATAATCAAGATAGAATGGATGAAATCGGAAGACCCGTTCGTTTCAGAGATGAAGCAGCCCCGGCTGCGACCTTTCAATTCTGGAGCGACATCATGCGCAAGTCGAAATTCATTCTCGTCCTTACTCTCATCGGCGGTCCCGCATTTGCTCAAGAGGCCGCGCCAGCCTCTTCCGACGACCCGAAGCCAGAGACCGCAATCACCTTGTTCGTAGCCGCGGATTACGTCACCGGCGACCTCGCGGACCGCGAATATGACACAGTAAGCTTTTCCACCGGCGCTCGAGTGACCTCAGGCAGATTCTCCTTCGCCGCTTCAATCCCTTACATCGTCACATCTGCTCCGGAAGATTTGATTGTGAGCGGTGGCGGGCTGCTGGGCACGGCGCTCCTGTCGCGCCCATCCACTCAGCCCGGCACGGTTACCCGCGAAGGGATCGGCGATCTCACATTGCAGGCCGATTATCAGCTCCCGGTGGGCCGATTAAACGCGTCATTCGGCGGCATCATCAAGGTGCCCACTGCTTCGCGAGAAGCCGCCCTTGGTACCGGCGAGGTGGATTTGGGCATTAATGGCCAAATCTCGCAGCGTTTCGGCAATGTGATCCCGTTCGTCACCGCCGGTTACACCGTCGTAGGCGAACCCGCTGGCTTTGATGTTCGCAACACCTTGTCTGGCGCTGTCGGTAGCCAATTTCTTGTGAGCAATCTGAGTTCAGTGACAGTTTCCTACAGTTACGATCAGGCTGCGACCGAGCTGGTTGGGGACAATCAATCCGTCGGCTTGGGTTTCGCCACCAGTCTGACCAATCGGCTACAGCTTGGCGTTGATGCAAGGGCCGGGCTGTCGACCGATGCCCCCGATGCACGTATCGGCCTTAGGTTGGGCATGGGGTTCTGACGACAAAGGCGGTGCCGTGCTGTTGGCAGCCTTTCTCTGAAGCAGATGTTCGCAGTGGCTGATTTGAACGATGGGGCGTGGGCCGGTTGTTGCCGAAGGCAGTTCGGACTGCCCCACTCTCCCGTACCGAATGGCCGAATTGCGGCTTTGAGCCCGAGAGCCGACAAAGAACCTATATCCAACCGTTCGAACAGTCCGGTGGCAACCGGGCGAAATATAGAACGCCCGCATTTGCTTGAGCATTTTGGCAAAGCGGCCCTTCGGCATCGCCGTGATTCTTCCAAAATTGCAGGCGCAATGTTTCCAGAAAATTAACCATAGTCCTGTAGCCAAATCGGCAATCACGGAGGTTGCATTGGCCAAGATCCTCATTGCGGACGACGATGTCATCCTGACGGAGATGCTCCGCTTCAGGCTCGAGGGCGCGCGCCATGAGGTCATTACCGCAGCAGATGGGCTGGAAGCCCTCGACAAGGCCAAGGAGGGACGGCCCGACCTCATCATTCTCGACTCCATGATGCCGGTAATCGCCGGGCCCGAGGTCTTGGCACGGTTGAGAGCGAATCCCCAATCAGCGGCAACGCCGGTGGTCATGCTGACGGCGCGGAACGGAGAAGGCGATATCGTCGCGGCGCTCAGGGGCGGTGCGAACGAATATCTCACCAAGCCCTTCATCCCCCAGGAATTGATGGTACGCATCGAAAAGTTGCTGTTGTCCTCGTTGTGACGCGTTGGCGCACACATGCGGTGATTATGGCCGTTGCAGCCGCGGTAGCGTTACCGGCAGGTGCTCAAGTCAGCACTAGCGAGCGCGAGGCCGCGCAGGCAGCCTATTTGGCAGGCAACTTTGCCCGCGCCGAACAATTGCTCGGCGAGCTACTGGCAAAGAGCCCTTTGGACCCCGACCTGTTACGCCGTCTGGCGGCGGTGCAGGCGGCCAGGGGCAATCTGGACATGGCCCAGGCGACCATCGACAGGGCGTATGATCTTGCCCCCACGGATACCGACATCCAGCTCGCCCGCGCGAACATCCTGTTCTGGCGCGGCCAGATCGCTGAAGCCGGGCTTCAGGCCGATCAGATTGCCCAGCGAAACCCGGATTATCCCGGTCTGGATAGTTTAAGGACATCGCTCCGCGAGGCGGTGGACGCCCGCAAGTTCAGATTTCGCTCCGCCGGGGCGGGCGTCTCGGTCTCGGACGCCCGCTTCGCGTCTGGTGCCGACCAGACTTGGTACGTGCAACGCGGATCCCTGTCCGCAGAGTGGGGTGATGGGCGGTCGGCCTCGTTGAATGTCGAGCGCGAGGAGCGCCGCGTCACCGACACCCACATCGCGGGACGGGTCGACCTAGCGGAAGGAAACAACCGCTTTTTCGTTGCGGGCACGATCACGCCGAACCCCGATTTCCGGGAAACCTGGAGCTTTGGCGGCGGGGCAGAGATCGCGCTGGGCCAGCGCAGCACCGTGCTGATCGACGGCCGCTTTGCGGAATATACCGGCGACGATGTCACCGCCTTCGGGGTTGGCCTGCGGCAAACCCTGTCCTCGCGCTTGCAGGTCTCTGCCCGATCGATCCACCTGCTGGGCGGCGGGGACGACTACCGTTTCGGCGCTGCGCTGCGGGCCGATTACAGCCACCCGCAGATCGGCGATATCTTCGCGATCCTCGCAAGCTACCCCGATGTCGAAAATGACGGCGCGCAGCAATTACGCTCCGTGGCGATCGGGGTGCGCCGCCCTCTGTCGGATCGGCTCTCGCTTGGTGTCACCGGCGAATACGAGACGCGCGCAAACAGCTATGATCGCACCGGGATCTCGCTCGACCTGCGCTTGCGCATAGGAAAACGATCATGAGCGCTTTGCTGGTCTTCATCGTGTCGGCGGCGGCGGCGCTGGTGATGGTGATGCTGTTCGGGATCCTGCTGCTGCGCCGCTGGTATCAGGAACGCTGCCGACAAGGCGACCGAGCAAACCTCGCTGCGATCACCCGCAGCTATATGCGAAGGGTCGCGGGGCAAATCGACGAGGATGCTTCGGCGAAATGGAGCGACGATCTCAGGCTGGCGGCAGTCAGCCACATCCACCTGCTGCTGCGCGGCGGCGAGCGCCACCGGCTGATGCAGATGGCGGAACTTGACGGATTGCTGCGCGCGACCCTCGCCAAGTCGCACAGCTGGCGCACCGCGCGGCGGATCGATGCGATCCGGCTGTTGCAGCAATTCGGCAGCGAGGCATGCATTGCGCGGCTGCGGGAAATCTTCTCGCGTGATCGCAGCATGGCAGCCCGGCTGGAAGCGGCCTTTGCGTTGGCGGCGGTGCACGCCTTGCCGCCCCCGCGTGAGACGATCCGTCTGCTCGGTATCTTCGAACGTAAGGTCAACCGACTGGACCGGGCGCTTTTTCGCGCATCGGCCCCGGACTATCCGGAGCAGATGGCTCTGCTGCTCGACGATCCGATCTCGAACGAACACCGGGCGCTGATCATCGACGCTCTGGGCTGGTCCGGCGATGCGAATGCGCTCCCCTTGCTGGAAGCGGCGAGCCGCTCGGAATACCCTGAGATCCGCAGCGCGGCATTGCAGGCGGCGGCCCAGCTCGCTCTGCCTTCGGTCGAGCCGTGGGTGATGGAGCGCTTGCAGGACCCGGTCGACTTCGTGCGCCTGCAGGCGGCCAATTGCTGCGCGTCATTGGGGCTCAACGATGCGATACCGGCATTGCACCTGCTGCTTGAGGATGAGTCGCTTTGGGTCCGGTTGCGGGCTGAACACGCTCTCGAAGTGCTGCAATACCAGTGGCTCAATCTCGATGCGAAGGGACTTTTGGCATGACCTTGAACGAGCTTCAGATCGCCTCTGCCAATGCGATCCTGTTTCTGGCTTTCGGCTGCTTTCTGGTCGTCGCGGCACGCAACGGGATCAGCTTGTTGCAGCTCCTTCTTGCCGCCTGGGTGTTTGCCACCCGCACCAAACCTGGCCGCAGCTCGATTGAGCTCTGGCGACGCTATGGCGATCTGGCTCTCCCGGTTTCGGTGATCGCGCCTGCCTTCAACGAGGAGCTTTCGATTGTCGAAAGCGTCAAGTCGCTGCTTTCGCTTGAATACCCGCATCACGAGGTGATCGTCGTCAATGACGGATCGAAGGACGACACGCTAGGCGCCCTGATCCGCGGTTTCGACATGGAGCCGCACGAGCGGATGCAGATCGCGGCTCTGCAGAAGACCCAAATCCGCGGCACCTACCGCTCGCGGCGCTATCCGAACCTGTTCGTCGTCGACAAGGAAAACGGGCGCAAGGCCGATGCCGCCAATGCCGGGATCGGCTTTGCCCGTACGCCGCTGGTGTGCGTGATCGACGCAGACTCAATCATCGAAACCGACGGGCTGCTGCGCGCTGCCGAGCCTTTCATGCATGATGACGGACGTCTGGTGGCCGTCGGCGGCACGATCCGGATCGCCAATGGCTGCGAGATCGAGGGCGGAGCGCTGCGCCGGATCGGCGTGGACACCAAGCTTGTGCCGCGTTTCCAGATTGTCGAATATTTGCGTGCCTTTCTGTCCAGCCGCGTCGCCAATGCGCACACTGACACGCTGCTGCTTATCTCCGGTGCCTTCGGCATGTTTCGCCGCGATGTGCTGATCGAGATCGGCGGTTATCGCCACGACACGGTTGGCGAAGATCTCGAGCTGGTGGTGCGCATCCACCGCTACATGCGCGAACAGAAGCGCGAATACGCCATCAAGTTCGTGCCGGACATCGTCTGCTGGACCGAAGCGCCTGCCAATCTCGCCGGACTTAAGGGCCAGCGTTCGCGCTGGCAGCAGGGCGCGCTGGAGACGCTGCAGCGGCATCGCCGGATGATCTTCAACCCGCGTTACGGACGGATCGGCATGATCGCCATGCCGCAACTGATCCTCGAAGATGTGATCGGCCCGCCCGCCGAGGTGATCGGCTACCTCGTGATACCTGCAGCGATCGCGCTCGGCATTCTCGATCCGATGATGGCGCTCGCTTTCCTCGGCGTCACTGTGCTGTTCGGCACCGGACTGAGCCTCGGCAGCCTTGCGCTAGAAGAGGTGCAACTGCGCCGCACCCCGACCGCCCGCGATCTTTACCGCATCGGTGAGGCTGCATTGCTCGAGAATTTCGGGTTCAGGCAGATGAACCTCATCTACCGCCTGCGCGGCATCCGCAGCTTCCTGCGCAGCGACACAAAGTGGGAAGCTGTGCCGCGGATCGGATTCAACCAGCCTAGCTGAGCCGCCTGCACAGCCCGTCACAAGCAGCAATCAGCGCGGATCTGATCACCGGAGCGGGCGGCAGCCGACGAAAGAACCAGTCATCCGGGACAGCGACCTGCCGGCGGGCAAGCGGAGCTGGCGTCGTCTCGGAGGCAGGATCAGGCGGCGAGCAGCGCTCTTGCGCGGACCAGCAGGTCGAGCTTGTCACCATCGGCGCCTTGCAGCTCCCGCTCCAGCCGCTGGCTTTCCTCGCCAAGCTGCGCCTGTCCGAAAAAGGCGGCGATGCCGGCAATCTGATGCAGTTCCGAGGCAAGCTTGGCGATGGTCGTGCCTTCAAGTCCGGGCTGCGCAAGCAATCCGTCGATGAGCTCCAGCGCGCGCTGCTTGCGTTCGCGGTAGAGCGTCTGAAGCCGCGGATCGGTCTCCAGCGCATCGCTTTCGTCGGCAGGGTCTATGCTCGCTTCGGTGCTTCCCCGTCTGGCCCATAAGCGCAGCACCCCCTGCAGATCACGCAGCCGCAGCGGCTTTGTCAGATGCGCCTGCATCCCCGCATCGCGGCACGCATCGACGTCTTCCTGATAGGCATTGGCCGTCAGCGCGATGATCGGCAGCGTATCAGGCCCGATCCCGGCAGCGCGGATTTTCCGGGTCGCTTGCAAGCCATCGAGATGGGGCATCTGCATGTCCATCAACACGATATCGAAAGCCTCGCCGGTGCCGTGGCGCTCGGCGATCATGGCAATGGCCTCCGCACCGTCTTCCGCGAGCGAGGCGGTGCATCCTGCCTTTCTCAGCATGGCCATGGTCAGCTGCTGGTTGATTTGGTTGTCTTCGGCAACCAGCACACGCAGCGACAGGGCTGCGCCCGAAGGTTCATCCAGCGTTGTCGGGGCTTCAGCCCTCGGAGGCGCATCGCATTCAACGGATGGAAGGGTGAGAATGAAACGCGATCCGACGCCGACCTCGCTCTCCGCTCGCAACGAACCGCCGAGCAAGCCCGCCAGCTGGGAACAGATCGGCAAGCCAAGTCCGGTTCCGCCAAACCGGCGGGCAATGCTCGAGTCCGCCTGAGTGAACTTTTCGAACACCTTGTCGATCTGATCGGCCGGAATTCCAATTCCCGTGTCGATGACCTCGATCGTCAGGTGCCGTGTCGACTTGCTGTGGGAGACATGGACGCAAACCGATCCCGTCTCGGTAAACTTCAGCGCATTGCCGACGAGGTTGAGCATGATCTGGCGCAGACGCAGCGGGTCAGAAACCACCCATTCGGGAACATCGTCCTCGACCGTCATCCGCAGCGCCAGCCCCTTGCGAACGGCAACCGGCTCCATGATCCTCAAGGCGCCTTGCAGCTTGTGACGGATGTCGGTCGGTTCGGACGCCAGGCTCATCTGACCGGCTTCGATCTTCGCGAAATCGAGCAGATCGTTGAGAAGGCGCATCATTGCGCGGCCTGAATCCGCGATCATTTCGAGATTCTGCCGCTGCTCCTCGTCAAGGTCGCCTGAAAGCGCAAGCTCGGTAAAGCCGATCACGCCGTTCATCGGCGTGCGGATTTCATGGCTCATGTTGGCAAGGAAGGTCGATTTGGCTTCGACCGCCGCTTCCGCCCTCTCCTTCGCTTCGAGCAACGCGGCCTCCAGCCGCTTCGTCTCGTCGATGTTGCGCAGCGACGCGATGATATTTCGGGGCTCGCCGGTCTCCGGGTCGCGCACGAGGCCGCAATTGGCTTCGAGCCAGTGAAAGGTGCCCCGACGGAGCAAGCTTTCGGAACGGAATGCGATGCGCACCCGATCGCGCTGGCCCGCCGCCAACGCATCGAACTCGCTCTGGACGCGTTGCTGATCGTCGCGGTGAAATCCGGTGATGAACTGCTGTTCAATCAGCAAACTGTGATCGATGCCGAAAATCTGCTCTGCGGACGGCGAGGCATAGGTGCACGTCCCGTCCAGATCCAGCCGAAGCACGGCGTCGGTGGCATTGTCGGCCAGCAGAGCGAGCTGGGCTTCGCGCTCGGCCAACTGGTCCTGCGCCTGTTTGCGCGCGGTGATGTCGTGCAGAACGCCGACATAACCGGAGATATTGCCCGCTTCGTCGAACTCCGCTGCATTGACCGTTTCGCACCAGAGATCCTCGCCGTCGCGATCGCGGAACCTGATGATACGGCGCCGGACGTCGCCGGGCTTGTGGAACCCGGTGAAGGCCGGATCGTCTTCGTATTCCTCGCCGGTCGCGAGGGCCGATTTCCATCCGTCACCCAGCATCGCCTCGCGTTCGAGGCCGAAGCGATTGAGCCACACTGAATTGACGTAGGTGATGCTGCCGCGCGCATCAGCCTGGAAGATCCCGACCGGCGCAGCTTCGGCCAGCTTGCGGAAGCGCGCTTCACTTTCCGCGAGCGCGTGGCTGCGGGCGATGCTCTCGGTGACGTCGGTTCCGGTTCCGATCGCGCCGACGAATGATCCGTCCGCGTCGAACTGGGCTTCCAACCCGATCGCAATCTGGAGCGGGCGGCCATCGACCGTACGCGTCTGGACAATATGCTTGTCCTTGTCGGCGCGGCCGGTTTCGATGGCGATCCGCTGCCGTTTGAAGTCGAAGGCGGAATTGTCGAGCAGCCGCTCGAAGGGAGTTTCTCCAAGCAACTGGGCGCTCGGATAACCGGTCAGCTCCTCCCAGCGGCGATTGAGGTAGGTGAAACGCCAGTCGGCATCGACCCTGAAAACTAGGTCGCCGATGCCATCGAGGATCGTGTTGACGAAATCCCGGCTTTCCTTGAGCTCGGCCCGGATCTTGGCCCGATTGGCGAGCACCACGGCCACCGGAAGACCGACCGAAAGGCAAGAGGCAAGGAAGACCTGCAAGGCGATCACTTCCTCGCGCGGCCCGCCCCGGACGAGGGAGATCGGGCCGCTATCGAGCATGGTCGCAGCAGTGGCGGCGACGGCAATGATCGCAACGACAATGGTGGTTCCCAGCCGCCCTGTCTGGAACGCTGCGAAAACCACGACGGGAGCGGCCAGAAACAGGAATGGAAAGGTGCGTTGGACGAAAATCGCCGGAACGGCGATTGCCACCGCAACGAGTACCGCTGCCCACTTGCGGGCTGTCGCACCGTCCAAAGGTTGATCGGACTGGATCGTTTGTCTGACAATTAACACCATCGACCCGAAGATCGGGATAGGCAGACAATGTGCTGCAAGCCATTGAACGACCGTCGTCGCAAAGTCCGCTCCGCTAACATTGGCGAACACTGTCGCAGCGACCAAAGCAGGGCCGAACGGGATCAAGACGCTGATGCCAGCCAGCTTGGCGAAATCAAGCAGGGTATCGAACGTCTGACTGCGCAGCACGAACCGTTGCAAGACGTAAATGGCGAGCGTGATTTCCAGCAGGTTCGCGCTGGCGAGGCCGAACGCGACCTCCGGTTTGTCGCCAATGGCGAAATTGGACAGGACGTTGGCAAGAAAGCACACGGCCACCATCGTCATCTGGTAAGCCGGTCGCCGCCCCAGCAAGAAGCCGATGACCAATGCATTCCCGATCCAGAACGCCGCGATGCGACCTGTTTCGAGCGTCAGATTGACCCCGAGGTAACCGAGAACGCCGAAGATCGCCCCCGCCACCAGTAAGCTGATGAAGCCGCGAGCGTGCTGCATCAGGGGTCTTCGCATCGGGGACACGGGCAGTGTTTCCATGGCAGAGCAATGGCCCGAACATGGTTAAGAAATCATCTCTAACGCGGTTTGATAGTCGGCGAGATCCGGGTGCTTGGCTGGCTTGGCGCAGCCTCCGCACAGCACGCAGCACTTCCACTTGTGGTCGCTTTCTGACGTTCCAATCGATGGGGCTCACGTCTTTGGTGGGGCGCTTTTCTGACCTGAAGCTCTGGTGTTCCTTATTTGGGTTCTGGCCGGGACGGTCGCTCCCAGCGATATTGGTGAGCGACCAGCTGTGAGTCGTCGACCGACACCGCCCAACTCAGGCCGCGAATGGCAGCTTGCTGTCTGGCCGGATTTTGCAAGGAAGCAGGGCCGGAGCACGGCTCTGATCCCTCGCACGCCTATCAGATGTCAGGATTCGTCGACGAAGCTTTCGGACATTGCATCAGGGACGGGCTCCTCGGTCATAAAAATCCCGATGATGCTCTGACCCCGCTAGACCGCTAGAGCTTCTCCGAATGGCCTTCCCAAAGGACGATGAAAATGACCAGCCAACCGGCACAGCGCGTTGCGATCGACCTGTCGATCTTCCTGATCGCGTTTATCGGCACTCACTATGCACAGAACGCGGACCGGCCCATCACCGCCGTTCTCGTCTTCCTTACGGGCGTCATCGTAATCGCGTTCCGGTCGGGCCTCGTCAGTGCGTTGATCGCAGCCATCTGTGCCTCGCTTGCGTACAATTTCCTCCTGAGCGAGCCGACCTTTCGTTTCGGCATAACGTCGGCCGACGAGGCAGTGCCGCTGATCGCTTTCAATGTCGCCGCGTGTCTTGCCGCATTGATGGTGGGGCGTCTGAAGGACTCGGCGCGCGAGGCATACGAAGCGCAGTCCGAGACCGCTTTCATGCTCACGGTCAGCGACCGGCTGCAATCGGCGGTCAAGGTCGAGGAAGTCGAAACCGCAGTGCGCGGCGTGATTCCGCGGCAGGGCGTGACATCGGTGGAGATCTTCCTGGCGCGTGGAAAGGCCTATTGGCGGCCGTCCACGGGCGAGGTCGAATTTGACACGCTTAAACCGCTCGTGGGAGAGGAAGCCGACACCGCAATCTCGCGCGGCAAAGCGGTCATCGTGGAGCTTGAGGGGGCGAGAGGCTCGCTCGGTTTCGTCAAGTTCCGGCTGAGCGAACCTCTTTCCGAGCGGCGAGGTTCTTCCAAGCTCCAGTCGATCAGCGCCATGCTCGCGCTCGCGGTCGAACGCTGCCTCCTGCTCGAGGAGCTAGCCGAGGCCCGGGTGCGCGTGCGCAGCGAAGCGCTGAAGGACGCGCTGCTGTCCTCGGTCTCGCATGACCTGCGCACACCGATCACCGTCATTCAGGCTGCTGCCGGAGCGCTGGGCTCGTCGCAGATCTCGCTTCCTCCCGAGGAGAACGCGCGTCTGCTTTCGTCCATTCTCGAACAATGCGCGCGGCTCGATCGCTATACGGCCGAGTTGCTCGATGTCGGCCGGATTCAGGTGGGTATTGCCCAAGACGGGCTCGAAACCGTCAACCTTACCGAGATCGTCGGCCTCGCGATCAAGCACACCCGCGCCGTGCACCCGCAGGTTACCATCGAGCGCTCGCTCGCGCAGGGGCCGCATTATGCGCAGGCGAATGCCGTCATGCTGGAACAGGCGCTCGTCAATCTCATCGACAATGCCCAGAAGTTCGGCGGCGGTGCCGGGCCGGTGACGGTCAGCCTCGCCAATGACGGGTCGGTGGCGAGAATCGCGATCACCGACCGGGGGCCCGGCATTCATGGGGACGAACGCGAACAGGTCTTCACCCGCTTCTTCAAGGGCAAGCGCGGCGGAGCCAAGGCGGGCATGGGCCTCGGCCTTTACATCGCCAAGGGCTTCATCGAGGCCTTCGACGGGGCGATCGCGGTTGAGTCCCCCCTCGATGGCGGGAGCGGCACCCGCGTGGTGGTGACCTTGCCGCTGGTCGCTTCTGACGACACTTCCATGGCCGCCTGATGCGCATCCTGATTGTCGACGACGAGGAGCCGATCATCGACACGCTGCGGCCAGTGCTCGTGTCAGCCGGCCACGATGTGTTTGCGGCCCATGACGGGGCTCAGGCACTCGCTGCCATCGGCTCTGAGTCGCTGGATCTTGTTCTCCTCGATCTTGGCCTGCCGGATACGGACGGCTGCGACCTCATCCATCCGATCAAGCAGATCGCGGGCGCCGGTCTGATCGTTATCTCCGCCCGCCATCTTGAACGTGACAAGGTTCGTGCGCTTGATGAAGGCGCGGATGACTATGTCGACAAGCCTTTCAGCATCGACGAGCTTCTCGCCCGCATCCGCGTAGTCGAGAGGCGGCGTGCGGAGATCGCAGGCGCGGCCGCCATGCGATATGTCTCGGAGGAGCTGACACTGGACATCGCCCGGCGCGAGGTTGTGCTCATGGGTGAACCCGTCCACCTCTCGCCCAAAGAGTTCGCGCTGTTCGAGCTGCTTGCCCGCCATTCCGGTCAGGTGGTGACCCAGCGCCAGCTGATGATCGCAGGCTGGGCGAGTCCGGTTGTCGAAGGGCAGTATCTGCGCAGTTACATGGCGATGCTGCGCGACAAGCTGGAGGCCGATCCGTCAGACCCGGAACTGATCCTCACCGAGCCGGGGGTCGGCTATCGCTTCAACGTCGTCATGCGGCCAGAGACCTGACGAAAAATAGCCGGCGGGCTGCATCAGGGCTGCAGTCGGGGGGGACCCGCCGGCTATCGATCGCTGTCGTGCCGCGCCTTTACGCTGGCCGACCTAGCTCCAGTAGCAAGCCGCCCGGCATCTGGTTAGCACGGGATTTTCACATGCTTCGGCCAAGCGGCACGCCGTGTCAAAATCACATACTAACGCGGCCGGCCCTGTCCCGGTTAATCGCGCTAAGTCCCTATCGCAGCCCCAATGGAGCCGACCGCCATGAACCGTGCCCTTGCCTCTGCCATCGCTCTGTCCCTCTCACTGGTCGCAAGCGGGTGCGCAAAGAAGAAGCCCGCGGACCTGCCGCCGCCTCCGCCGGCGAGCATGAATGAAACGCAGAGCGGCTTCGGCGGATCGGCCGCGATCGTGCCCGGAAGCCAGGCCGATTTCGTCCAGCAGATGGCAGGTTCGGACACGATCTACTTCGATACTGATCGGTTCAACATCGACAATATCGACGCCGCCGCCCTGCAAGCGCAGGCCCAGTGGCTGGCGCGCTATCCGGCCAAGAGGGCGCGGATCGAGGGCCATGCCGACGAGCGCGGCACCCGTGAATACAACCTCGCCCTGGGTGAACGCCGCGCCAATGCCGCGAAGAACTACCTGGTCTCGCTCGGGATCGACGCTTCGCGCCTGACAGTGGTGAGCTACGGCAAGGAACGCCCTGTGGCTCTCGGGAGCGACGAAAGCGCCTGGGCCCGCAATCGCCGGGCGGTAACGGTCACGGTCGATTGAGGCACAAGGACCGTCGCCCATTGCCGTCCGGCACGCTTCGCCATTTTTCATGCATCGGTAAGCCGAAGCTTGGACTTCTTGGAAAACCAGCAGCGTCTGTGACAAAGACCTTGCCAATCAAATTTGTTACGGGTTCGCTCCTGCTCCTGACGTTATCAGGTTGCGCCGGGATATCGCCGGTTCCTGCCATCGGTGCGCTATCCGGCAACTTGGTGCCGACTGCGGCCCAGCCCACACTTGAGCCATTCGAACTCAGGAGCATGCAGACCCGAACTTTGCCGATTGCAAAGGACGCTGCTTTTGGCGCTGTAATGGCGGTTCTGATGGATGAGGGTTTCCGGATCCAAAGTGCAGATCTCGATACCGGCCTCATCATTGCTGAGGCTTCCGGTCACGACAAGGTAAGGCTCGATTTCCGCGGAATGGTCGTCGCCCGGGAAACCAAGAGAGCGCAGGTGTGGGTTGAGAAACGCCTCGAAGGGGCCAGCGTGCGAGCGAACTTCGGAACGAGGAGCAGCGCGGCAGGCGCTACGGGGAATGTCGATGTGCCGAACCTCGATCCGGTCCAGCATGGCGCATTTTTCTCTCGACTGGAGCGCGAAGCTGCGGCCCGCCAGTCATTGGCATTGATGGATGTCCTCGCTCCCTCGAGCGATGATGTCCGCCCAAAGCCAGATGATGAGAGTTGGACTGCGGCACGGACAGCAGACACGGGCTTGCAAAGTTTTTGGCCTGAAGCTGACAATCTTCAAAACGACCAGCTGAAGTGATGAACATGATGCTCGCGTAATCCCGAAACCGTCATGACAGCTCGTAGCGGAACCGGAAGTTCGATCTCAGCCCCGTGAATGACCGCCTCTGGGTCGAGAGCTGCCGATTTGCAGTGCGCTACACGACCCTAGCTTCCCTACAGAAAGAGCCGAGCAAAATCTGGGCACTATCTGGGGTTGGGAAACGCACGGCCTTGCTTGCAAGGGGGTCGCCTCTCGTTGCTTGCCAAAGCTTTGGATGATGGCAAGGTCAACCTTGCGCGGCTAACCGAGACGACATGATGGCCCTCTTCGACAGAGGAGACTCGAACCGCTCTAGCCGAAAAGTCCCGGAGCAAGCATGGGGGCAAGCGCCTTCTTCCAAATCTTTATGATCTATACATCAGCTGGTTGAACGTAAAAAAGGGATGCCCCTTCTGGCACCAAAACACCAAAAACCGGCGGGGAATCCCTTAGCTTCGGCCTTCGCGCCGGGGTTGCTTAACCCATCGCTTCGAGGACGTCTTCCAGCCGCGCCGGGTCGCCCAGGGCGATTACCGTGCCGTCGCTGCCGGCGTCGAGGGGGTTGCCTTGCCAGTCGGCCATCATGCCGCCTGCGCCCTCGACCACCGGCACCAGCGCCGCGTAATCGTGGAGCTTGAGCCCCGCCTCGATCACCACGTCGATGTGCCCACTGGCGACGAGGCCGTAGTTGTAGCAGTCCCCGCCATAGATGATCTTGCGCTCCGCCACGCTCTTGGCGACCGACATGAAGGCGTCGGCTTCTTCGTTGGTGAAGAGATGCGGGCTGGTCGTGGCGAGAACCGCGTCGGCAAGGTCTTTCAGCGGCCGGCAAGCGGCGGGCTTGCCGTTGAACAGCGTCGGCTGGCCGATGCGGCCGACCCAGCGCTCGCCCGCGATCGGCTGGTCGATGATCCCGAGCACCGGCCAGCCGTCCTGAAGCAGTGCGATCAGCGTGCCGAAGATCGGGCGGCCGGCGATGAAGCTGGTGGTGCCGTCGATCGGATCGAGCACCCATTGCCGCCCCGCGCCCTCGTTGCGGGTGCCGTATTCCTCGCCGATGATCCCGTCGCGCGGAAACTCGGCCTCGATCAGCCTGCGCATCGCGGCCTCGGCGGCGCGGTCGGCTTCGGTGACGTAGGAGCGGTCGGCCTTGCGCTCCTCGCTCCATGCCCCGCGGAACAGCGGGCGGATGGCGGCTCCGGCGGTATCGGCAAGGCGCAGGGCGAGAGCGAGGTCTTTATCAGTCATGCGGCATTCCAATAGTCGAAGGCTTCGGCCTGTCGAGCCTCGGTATAGCGGCGCGCCTCCGGCCCCTCCCACGCCAGCGGCAAGTCGTCGTGAACCTCGGTGCGGCCGACGAACCAGCCCTGTCCGGGAAGACCGTCCGACTGGCGCACCACCAGCACCGCAAGGCCAGGCTCACCGCAAGCGCGGCCATCCTCGTCGATCCGGTCGAGCACCTTGCACAGCTGGCGCATCAAGGGCCGTGTGAAGGTGTGGCCGAGGATGTTGAGGAGCGCGCCGTAGGTGAAGACCTGCCGCGTGCGGGCCGCCTCGATCAGCAAGCCTCGCACTTCGGCAGGGTCAAACATCAATCGAACAGCGAGCTGACCGAGCTCTCATCCGCAATCCGGCGGATCGCCTCGCCCACCAGCGGGGCGATGGGCAGGATGCGGATGCGGTCGGAGGCTTCGGCGGCTTCGGTCGGCCGAATCGAATCGGTGATCACCAGCTCCTTGAGGCTGGACCCGTTGATCCGCGCCACTGCGCCGCCCGAGAGCACGCCGTGGGTGATATAGGCCGCCACGCTCGCCGCGCCGCCTTCGAGCAGCGCTTCGGCGGCGTTGCAGAGTGTGCCGCCCGAATCGACGATGTCGTCGATCAGGATGCAGTGCCGCCCGGCGACATCGCCGATGATGTTCATCACTTCCGATTCGCCCGGACGATCCCGGCGCTTGTCGACGATCGCGAGCGGGGCGTTGTCGAGCCGCTTCGCCAGCGCACGGGCGCGCACCACGCCGCCGACGTCGGGCGAGACCACCATCAGCGCCTGATCGCCGTAGCGGGCCTGAATGTCGGCGGCCATCACGGGGGCAGCATAGAGATTGTCGGTGGGGATATCGAAGAAGCCCTGAATCTGCCCGGCGTGAAGATCCACCGCCAGCACGCGGTCGGCCCCCGCCTCGGTGATGAGGTTCGCCACCAGCTTGGCCGAGATCGGCGTGCGCGGGCCGGGTTTGCGGTCCTGCCGGGCATAGCCGAAATAGGGCACCACCGCCGTGATCCGCTTGGCCGAGGCGCGGCGCAGCGCGTCGATGCAGATCAGCAGCTCCATCAGGTTGTCGTTGGCCGGGAAGTTGGTCGGCTGGACGACGAAGACGTCCTCCCCGCGCACGTTCTCGTGGATTTCGACGAAGACTTCCTCGTCCGAGAAGCGCCGCACGCTGGCATCGGTCAGCGGAATTTCGAGATAGGCCGCGATCGCGCGGGCGAGCGGCAGGTTCGAATTGCCGGACATGATCTTCATGGAAACGCGAATCCCCGTTGGCGCTGGACACAGACCGCCTAGCGATGCGTCATGGAATTGCAACGCAGCACCGGGGCGTTCTCGTCAGGAATTGCCGTATGGGCGCAGGCTCCGCAGCATCGTGCAGCGGGCGGCGACCTGCGGATCGGCGATCAGGTCGCTAACCGGCCCTTCGGTGCGGCGCTGCCAGTTGGGGTGGACAGCGACCGTGCCGGGCAGGTTGGGCTGCTCCTCCTCGCCCAGCATATCCTCGAGCGAGACCAGCGCGAGCGCGGCGGGCGTGCGGGCGGTATGGGCAATCGCGGCGTCCACCACCGGGGTGGGATTGTCGGGCGCGGGGCGCGGGCCAAGATGCCCACCTGCGCCGTGATTCAGGGTCGACCACAGCAGGCCCCGGTCCCAGTCGCGGATCGCCTCGGCCTCGGCGCGGGTGACGCCTTCTGGCAGGCGACCCAGCCGCTCGGCCCAGTCGAGATCGCGCCCGCGCCACCAGCCTGCGACGGTGACGATATCGTGGGTCCCCGTCATCGCGGCGCTGAGCGGGGCGTAGTCAGCCGCACCGATGAAGCCGTGATCGGCGGCGCGCTCGAACCATAGCACGCGCATCCCCAGCATCCGCCGCTCGGTCACCGCGTCGGTGAAACCATAGGGCGCGGTGCCGAGATCCTCGGCGATCACCAGCCCGCCTGCGCGGTGCGCTTCGAGCGTGGCGAGGCGGATCAGGTCTTCGAACGGATAGCTCAGGTAGGCCCCCTCCCCGGTCGCAGCGCCCTCGGGGATGACCCAGAGCCGCGCAAGGCCGAAGGCATGGTCGATCCTGAGGCCCCCGCCCGCCGCCAGTCCGGCGCGGATCATCGCGATCCAAGGCGCATAGCCACTGTCGCGCAGGCCCTGCGGAGAGAAGCTGGTGATCGACCAGTTCTGCCCCAGCGGCCCGAGCGGATCGGGCGGCGCGCCGATGGTGAGGCCGGTGAGCATGGCATCGCGCAGCGACCAGGCGTCGCTTCCCGAAGGATCGACCCCCACGGCAAGATCGCCGATCAGCCCGATCCCCATGCCTGCCTCCTTCGCGGCGGCCTGACACGCCGCGAGCCCCTGCCGCGCCAGCGCCTGCACGAAGAGGTGGAAGGCGACCTCCTCGGCGTGCTCGGCGGCAAAGCGCGTGGCGGCGGGGCCGGCGGGGTCGTGAAACGCCGCGGGCCAATCGCGCCAGCCATGCGCGCCGCCGGGGCGGAAGTGGCAATCGAGCGCGTCGAACAGCGCATGGCGGCGCAGCATGGCATCGTCGGTGGCGGTGAGCGCCGCGCGGCGGGCAGGATCGAGCGCGGCGAAGACCTGCCGCAGCTGCGCCAGCCGCTCGGGCAGGGCGCGCGGCCAGTCGATCAGCGGCGGCCCTTCCCGCGCGGGCAGCGGCGGCAGGCCCGCCAGCGCCGGATCGGCGAGCGCGCCGTTCAGAAACAGGCGGCTGGAGGGCGAATAGGGGCTGTAGCCCTCGCCATGGCCGGGGAACAGCGCGTGCACCGGATTGATCGCCAGCGCATCCGCCCCCGCCCCGCCGAAGGCCCGCGCCGCCTCGGCCAGCTCGCCGAAGCCGCCCATGGGCGCAGGCCGCGCGCCGCGCAGCGCCGGGATCTGCACCGACACGCCCCACGGGCGGCGCCGCGCATCAGGCGGCATGAGGTCGCGTGGCAGGGGGCAATGCGGCGGGGCCACCGCCAGCCGGGCGGTGCGGCCATCCAGCACGAGATCAAAATAGCCCGGCGCATCTGGCAGATGCAGCCGGTCGCCCTCCACCATCAGCGGGCGGGTAAGGCCGTCCTCGCCGGTCGCCTCGGCGCGGGTGGTGGCGAAGGGCAGCGTCAGGTGCCCACCGCAATCGCCCACCAGCATCGGCGGGAGCGCGACGTTGCGCGCGGTGAGATCAGCGAGACTGCGCGCCGCCTGCCGCTCGCCGTCCGCCTCATAACCCAGAGCCGCGAGTACGGTAGCCAGCGCACCGTCGCTCACCCGCTGCTGGTGGCCCTCGACATCGGTCCACTCGCGCGCCACCCCGCAGGCCCGTGCCAGCGCGTGCAACTGCTCCATCGCGGTCTCCTCATGAGCCTTTGCGCATCGGGCCATCCCGGCGGTCTCGCAAGCCCCGCACCGCCTTCTGGCGCATGAATACGACTGTTGCAGCACATCTTTGATTGCTGCGCGGCGGGACACCTGATTAGTGTGACCGCGAGGCAACCGCCTTGGGCGAGGTGAATCCGCGGACAGGGTCGCAAAACGACCGGCCGAATGCGCAACAGGGGGAATGAACCGCGTGACCAACAGCCCGAACAGCAAGTCAGCCCAGCTCGATGCCGGAATCCTGCGCGCGCTGCGCCACCGCGTCGGCAAGACCGAGCGTGCCGCCAAGCCGCACGACTGGTACAATGCCACGGTGCTCGCGCTGCGCGACGAGATCATCGACAACTGGTTCGCCTCCACCAGCCGTGCGCATGAGGATGGGGCCAAGCGGGTCTATTACCTCAGCCTCGAATTCCTGATCGGGCGGCTGCTGCGCGATGCGCTGTCGAACATGGGCTGCACCCGCGCGATGGAGCAGGCGCTGCGCGAACACGGGCTCGACCTTGCCCGGCTGGAGGAACTTGAGCCCGACGCGGCGCTCGGCAATGGCGGGCTCGGACGGCTGGCGGCATGCTTCATGGAAAGTCTCGCCAGCCTCGATATCCCCGCCTTCGGCTATGGCATCCGCTACATCAACGGCATGTTCCGCCAGCGCATCGACGAAGGCTGGCAGGTCGAACTGCCCGAAACCTGGCTTGCCCACGGCAACCCCTGGGAGTTTGAGCGGCGGGAAAGCGCCTATCTGGTCGGCTTTGGCGGCGAGGTGACGAGCAAGGACGGGGTGATCCGCTGGAGCCCGGCGGAAAAGATCGAGGCGACCGCCTTCGATACGCCGGTAGTCGGCTGGCAGGGCAAGCGGGTCAACACCCTCAGGCTGTGGAATGCCGCCGCGCTCGATCCGATTCAGCTTGCCGCCTTCAACGCGGGCGATCACGCCGGCGCGCTCGCGTCGCAGGTGCGCGCGGACAGTCTGGTGCGGGTGCTCTATCCCGCCGACTCTACCCCGGCGGGGCAGGAATTGCGGCTGCGGCAGGAGTTCTTCTTCTCCTCCGCCAGCATTCAGGACATCGTGCGCCGCCATATCCAGTATCACGGCGACGTGCGCAGCCTGCCCGACAAGGCGGCGATCCAGCTTAACGACACGCACCCTTCCGTGGCGGTGGCCGAGCTGATGCGGCTGTTGATGGACGAGCAGCACCTCACCTTCGACGAGGCGTGGGACATCACCCGCCGCACCATCGCCTACACCAACCACACTCTGCTGCCCGAAGCGCTTGAAAGCTGGCCGCTGCCGCTGTTCGAACGTCTGCTGCCGCGCCACATGCAGATCGTCTATGCGATCAACGCCAAAGTGCTGCGCGAGGCGAGGAAGGCCGGGCTCGACGATGCCGCCATCGCCGCGATCTCGCTGATCGACGAGCATGGCGAGCGGCGCGTGCGGATGGCGAACCTCGCCTTTGTCGGTGCGCACTCGGTGAACGGCGTAGCGGCGCTGCACACCGACCTGATGAAGCAGACCGTGTTTGCCGATCTGCACAAGCTCTACCCGACCCGCATCAACAACAAGACCAACGGCGTCACCCCGCGCCGCTGGCTGCACCAGTCGAACCCGCGCCTCACCGGCCTGATCCGCGAGGCGATCGGCGACGGTTTCTTCGCCGATGCCGAGCAGCTTTCCGCACTGTCTGCCATGGCGGGCGACGGGCCGCTGGGCGAACGGGTGGACGAGGTGAAGCGCGCCAACAAGGTCGATCTGTCGAACCACCTGCGCGAGCTGACCGGCCTCAGGCTCGATCCCGATGCGCTGTTCGACGTGCAGATCAAGCGCATCCACGAATACAAGCGCCAGCTGCTCAATCTGATCGAGACCGTGGCGCTCTACGACCAGATCCGCAGCCATCCCGAGCGTGACTGGGTGCCGCGGGTGAAGATCTTCGGCGGCAAGGCCGCGCCGACCTATCACACCGCCAAGCTGATCATCAAACTCGCCAACGACATCGCCCGCCGGATCAATTCCGACCCCAGCGTGGGCGAGGTGCTGAAGGTGGTGTTCGTCCCCAATTACAACGTCAGCCTCGCCGAGCGGATCATTCCGGCGGCCGACCTGTCAGAGCAGATCTCGACCGCGGGGATGGAAGCTTCGGGCACGGGCAACATGAAGTTCGCCTTCAACGGTGCGCTGACGATCGGCACGTTGGACGGCGCCAATATCGAGATCATGGAACACGTGGGGCGCGAGAATATCGTGATCTTCGGCCTCACCGCAGAGGAAGTCGCGGCCAAGCGCGCCGATGGCTACCAGCCGCGCGCGGTGATCGAAGGCTCGCGCGAGTTGGCGCAGGCGGTGCATTCGATCGCGAGCGGGGTGTTCAGCCCGGACGAACCGACGCGCTATCAGGGGCTGATGGACGCGCTCTACAGCTCCGACTGGTTCATGGTCGCCGCTGATTTCGACGCCTATGCCGCCGCCCAGCGCGAGGTCGATGCGCGGTGGGAAAACCGTGCAGCGTGGCGCAAGTCCGCGATCATGAACATCGCCAATGTCGGCTGGTTCTCCTCCGACCGCACCATCGGCGAATATGCGCGCGATATCTGGGGCGTGAAGTGAAGCCACCGCCCGAGGCCCTTGCTGCGTTGCTGGACGGCACCCACGCCGATCCCTTCGCGCTGCTGGGGCCGCATGATGGGCCGGAAGGCACCTTCGCTCGCGCGATCCTGCACGGGGCGGAGGAGGCCGAGGCCTTTTCGCTGAAGGGCGGCCGGCTCGGGAAGATGACCCGCGTTGATGGCCCGCTGTTCGAGGGCAAGCTGAAGGGCAAGCCCAAGCCGGTCAAATATCGCTGCCGGGGCTATGGCAACGAATGGTGGGTGACTGATCCCTATAGCTTCGGCCCGGTGCTCGGCCCGATGGACGATTTCCTGATCGCCGAGGGCACGCACCTGCGCCTGTTCGACAAGCTCGGCGCGCATGTGATCGCGCATGAGGGCGCGACTGGCGTGCACTTCGCGGTCTGGGCGCCGAACGCGCAGCTCGTGAACCTCGTGGGTGATTTCAACGGCTGGAACCCCGCCGCCCACATGATGCGCCGCCGCGTGGATATCGGCGTGTGGGAGATCTTCATCCCCGATATCGGCGAGGGCGCGGCCTACAAGTATCGCATCACCGGCCCGGACGGCACGGTCCAGCCGCTCAAGGCCGATCCCTTCGCCTTCGCCAGCGAGCTGCGCCCCAAGACCGCGAGCATCGTCGCCCGGCCCGGCAAGCGCGAATGGGGCGACGATGCCCACCGCGCGCACTGGGCCAGTGTCGATCCCCGGCGCGAGGCCATATCGATCTACGAAGTCCACCCCGGTTCGTGGCAGCGCGACGACAATGGCTGGTTCCTGACCTGGGACGAAATGGCCGCGCGGCTGATCCCCTATGCAGCCGATATGGGCTTCACTCATATCGAGTTCCTGCCGGTCTCCGAGCATCCCTATGACCCGAGCTGGGGCTACCAGACCACCGGGCTTTACGCGCCCTCCGCGCGGTTCGGCGACGTGGAAGGTTTTGCGCGCTTCGTCGACGGGGCGCACCGGGCTGGTATCGGGGTCATTGTCGATTGGGTGCCCGCGCATTTCCCGGTCGACGAGCACGGCCTCGCCCGCTTCGACGGAACGGCGCTTTACGAACACGAAGACCCGCGCCTCGGCTTCCACCCCGACTGGAACACCGCGATCTACAATTTCGGGCGCAAGGAAGTGCGCTCCTTCCTCGTCAACAACGCGCTGTTCTGGGCCGAGCAATATCATGTCGATGGCCTGCGCGTGGATGCGGTCGCCTCGATGCTTTACCGCGATTACTCCCGCAAGGACGGCGAGTGGATTCCCAATGCCGACGGCGGCCGCGAGAATTGGGAGGCGGTCGAATTCATGCGCGCCACCAACCGCGCGCTCTACGGCTCCCACGCTGGCGTAATGACCATTGCCGAGGAATCGACCTCGTGGCCCGGCGTCTCGCAGCCCGCTTTCGACGAAGGGCCGCGCACGGCCTTGGGCTTCGGGTTCAAGTGGAACATGGGCTTCATGCACGACACGCTGCAATATATGGCGCGTGATCCGATCCACCGGAAATACCACCATTCCGAGATCACCTTCGGGCTGGTCTATGCGTTCAGCGAAAACTTCGTCCTGCCGCTCAGCCACGACGAGGTGGTGCACGGCAAGGGCACGATCCTCGGCAAGATGAGCGGGGACGACTGGCAGCAATTCGCGAATCTGCGCGCCTATTACGCGATGATGTGGGGCTATCCCGGCAAGAAGCTGCTGTTCATGGGGCAGGAATTCGCCCAGCGCCGCGAATGGAGCGAGGAGCGCGCGCTGGATTGGGAGCTGATGGACGCGCCTGCGCATCGCGGCGTCGCCGATCTGATCCGGGACCTCAATCGCCTCTACCGCGAAACGCCCGCGCTCCACGCCCGCGATTGCGAGGGCGAAGGCTTCGAATGGCTGATCGCCGACGATGCCGACAATTCGGTCTTCGCATGGCTCCGCAAGGCGCCGGGCGAGGCACCCGTGGCGGTGATCGCCAATATGACGCCTGCGCTCCACACCCACTACCGCCTGCCCCTGCCGCATGATGGCGTGTGGGCCGAGGTGCTCAATTCCGACGCCGCCCTCTACGGCGGCAGCGGGCAGGGCAACATGGGGAGCGTCACTGCATCGGACGGCGCGGCGCATCTCGTGCTGCCGCCGCTCGCCACGATAATGCTGCAATTCACCGGATAATAAAGCCAAAACACTCTGGGGAGAGAATGGGATGATCGAGAGGACTTCAGGGCGCCCGCTGGCGCGTGACGCGATGGCCTATGTGCTGGCCGGCGGGCGCGGCAGCCGCTTGATGGAACTGACCGACCGCCGCGCCAAGCCCGCGGTCTATTTCGGCGGCAAGTCGCGCATCATCGACTTCGCGCTGTCCAACGCGATCAACTCCGGCATCCGCCGCATCGGGGTGGCGACGCAATACAAGGCGCACTCGCTGATCCGCCACATGCAGCGCGCCTGGACCTTCCTGCGGCCCGAGCGCAACGAAAGCTTCGACATCCTGCCCGCCAGCCAGCGCGTGTCGGAAAACCAGTGGTACGAAGGCACGGCCGACGCGGTGTTCCAGAACATCGACATCATCGCCAGCCTCGCGCCCAAATACATGGTGATCCTGGCGGGCGACCACATCTACAAGATGGACTACGAATTGATGCTGCAACAGCACGTCAATTCAGGCGCCGACGTCACGGTCGGGTGCCTCGTCGTGCCGCGCATGGAGGCGACCGGGTTCGGCGTTATGCATGTCGATGACAAGGACACCATCACCGCCTTCGTCGAAAAGCCCAAGGACCCGCCGGGCATTCCGGGGGATGAGGGCATGGCGCTCGCATCGATGGGGATCTACGTCTTCAACACCGATTTCCTGTTCGAGCAATTGCGCCGCGATGCCGACGATCCGGCGTCCAAGCGCGACTTCGGCGGGGACATCATCCCCTACATCGTCAAGCACGGCAAAGCGGTCGCGCACCGCTTCACCAACTCCTGCATCCGCGCGGCCGAGGAGATCGAGGAATACTGGCGCGACGTGGGCACGCTCGACGCCTATTTCGAAGCCAATCTCGACCTCACCGACACCGTGCCGAAGCTGAACCTCTATGACCGCGATTGGCCGATCTGGACCGATGCGGTGGTCGCGGCCCCCGCAAAGTTCGTCCACGACGAGGACGGACGGCGCGGCTTTGCGGTGTCATCGCTGGTCTCGGGCGATTGTATCATTTCGGGCTCCGAAGTGCGTCGCAGCCTGCTGTTCACGGGCGTGAAGATCGGCAGCTACTCCAACGTTCAGGAGGCGGTGATCCTGCCCTATTGCAACATCGGGCGCGGGGCGCGGCTGAACAAGGTGATCATCGACAGCGGCGTGCGCATCCCCGAAGGCCTCGTGATCGGCGAAGACCCCGAGCTCGACGCGCGGCGGTTCCGGGTGTCGGAAAAGGGCGTGGTGCTCGTCACCCGCGACATGATGGCGAAGCTGAAGCTGTGAGCATGACAGTCCTGTCGGTCGCATCCGAGGCGGCGGGGCTGGTCAAGACCGGCGGGCTCGCCGATGTGGCGGGCGCATTGCCTGCGGCGCTGGCGGCGCAGGGGGTGGCGGTGACGACCTTCGTCCCCGGCTACCCGGCGGTGCTGGCAAAGCTCGGCAAGAAGCCCCGGGCGGTGCACAAGTGGGATGCGCTGCTGGGCGTGCCCGCGCGTTTGCTTACAGGCAAGCTGGGCGATCAACCGGTGCTGGTGCTCGATGCCCCTGCTTTGTTTGGGCGTGAGGGCGGGCCCTATGCCGATCCCTCGGGCCGCGACTGGGACGACAACTGGCACCGCTTCGCCGCATTCGCCCGCGCCGCCGCCGATATTGCCGGGGGCACGGTAAAGGGTCGCAGCTTCGATCTCGTCCATGCGCACGACTGGCAGGCGGGGCTGGTGCCCGCCTATCTGCGCCTCGCGCCCTTTGCGGGCGGGCGTGCGGTGCCGAGCGTCATGACGATCCACAACATGGCGTTCCAGGGCTATTACCCCGCAGAGGTCTTCCCCAAGCTGGGCCTGCCGCCAGAGGCATGGACGGTCGACGGGGTCGAAAGCTACGGCGGGGTCGGTTTCCTCAAGGCCGGGATGCAGCTGGCCGATGCGATCACCACGGTCAGCCCCACCTATGCGGGCGAAATCCGCTCGGTCGAATTCGGGATGGGGCTGGAGGGGATCGTGCTCGCCCGCTCCAACCGCGTGCACGGCATCCTCAACGGCATCGACACCGCCGAGTGGAACCCTGCTACCGACCCGCATCTGGCCGCCAACTACACCGCAACAACCCTCGCAGTCCGCCGCAAGAACAAGCGCGCAATCGAGCAGGCCTTTGGCCTCGATCGCTCCGACGGGCCGCTGTTCGTCGTCGTCACCCGGCTGACCTGGCAAAAGGGCATGGATGTGCTCGCCGGGGTGATGGACCACCTCGCCGGGATCGGCGCGCGGCTCGCGCTGCTGGGATCGGGCGATGCCGAGATCGAACAGGCCTTCCTCGCCGCCGCGACGCGCCATCCGGGCCGCATTGGCGTCAAGATCGGCTATGACGAGGCGCTGTCGCACCGCTTGCAGGCAGGCGGCGATGCGATCCTGATCCCGAGCCGCTTCGAGCCCTGCGGCCTGACCCAGCTTTACGGCCTCGCTTATGGCTGCGTCCCCGTGGTTGCGCGCACCGGGGGGCTCGCCGACACGGTGATCGACGCCAACCCCGCTGCCCTTTCCGCAGGGGTCGCGACCGGCATCCAGATGAACGCCGTCAGCCACAATGCACTCGCCATGGCGGTGAGCCGCGCGGTCGATCTCTACCACCGCCCGGCGGAATGGAAGCGGCTCCAGAAAAACGGGATGAAGGCCGACTTTTCGTGGGGCGCGAGCGGCGCGGCCTATGCGGCGCTCTACCGCCAATTGATCGAGGAACAGGCATGATCCAGACCTTCCCCACCACGCCTTTCGACGGCCAGAAGCCCGGCACATCGGGCCTGCGCAAGAAGGTGCGTGTGTTCCAGCAGCCGGATTATGCCGAGAACTTCATCCAGTCGGTGTTCGACGTCGCCGAGCGGCCTGCGGGATCAACGCTGGTTATCGGCGGCGACGGGCGCTTCCACAACCGCACCGTGATCGCGCGAGCAATCGAGATGGCGGCGGCCAACGGCTACGCCCGCGTGCTGGTGGGGCAAGGCGGCATCCTCTCGACCCCCGCCGCCTCCCACGTGATCCGAAAATATGGTGCGAGCGGCGGGCTGATCCTCTCGGCCAGCCACAATCCCGGCGGGCCGGACGAGGATTTCGGCATCAAGTACAACATCGCCAACGGCGGCCCCGCGCCCGAGGCCGTGACCGAGGCGATCTACGCCCGCACCCAGACCATCGACCGCTGGATGATGGTCGAAGGCGAAGTCGATCTCGACCGCATCGGCACGTCTCAAGTCGGCGATATGGTCGTCGAGGTGATCGACCCGGTCGCCGACTATGCCGAACTGATGGAAGAACTGTTCGATTTCGACGCGATCCGCACTGCGGTGCGCGGCGGGCTGTCGATGGCCTTCGACGCGATGCACGCGGTCACCGGGCCCTATGCGCACGAGATCCTCGAACGCCGCTTGGGCTTTCCGGCGGGCACCGTGCACAACGGCCAGCCGCTCGAGGATTTCGGCGGGCACCACCCAGACCCCAACCTCGTCCATGCCCGGGTGCTCTACGACCTGATGATGTCGGACGATGCGCCCGCGCTGGGGGCAGCCTCGGATGGAGACGGGGACCGCAACCTCATCATCGGCAAGGGGGTCTTCATCACCCCTTCGGATTCGCTGGCGATGCTGGCGGCCAATGCCCACCTTGCCCCCGCCTACGCCGGGGGGCTGAAAGGGATCGCCCGCTCGATGCCCACAAGCGCCGCTGCCGATCGGGTGGCCGAGGCGCTGGGCATTCCGCTGTGGGAGACGCCGACGGGATGGAAGTTCTTTGGCACGCTGCTCGATGCGGGCAAAGCCACCATTTGCGGCGAGGAGAGCGCCGGCACCGGCAGCGATCACGTGCGCGAGAAGGACGGGCTGTGGGCGGTGCTGCTGTGGCTCAACATCCTCGCCGTGACGGGCAAGCCGGTAGCGCAGATCGCGAGCGAGCATTGGGCGCGCTTCGGGCGGAATTACTATGCGCGCCACGATTACGAGGCGATCGCGACCGACAAAGCCAATGCGCTGATGGCGGCGCTGGAAGCCTCGCTCTCAGGCCTGCCGGGGCAGAGCTTCGGCGCACTGACCGTCAGCGCCGCCGACCAGTTCGCCTATACCGACCCGGTCGACGGCTCGGAAAGCCACAAGCAGGGCGTGCGCGTGATGTTCGCCTGCGGATCGCGGATCGTATTCCGCCTGTCGGGCACGGGCACGGAAGGGGCGACCTTGCGGGTCTATCTCGAACGCTATGAGGCCCCCGATGGGCGGCTTGCGGAAGAGACCCCCGCGATGCTCGCCGACCTGATCGCGGCGGCCGAGGCCATCGCCGGAATCGCCGCGCACACGGGCCGCACCGCGCCCGATGTGGTGACGTGACACCACGGCTCGGGGCGCATTGTGCGGGCAGCGTGACCCGCTTCGCGGTGCGCGCACCGCTGGCCGAGGCGGTGGAGCTGTGCCTGTTCGATGGCGAGGCCGAAACGCGCCGACCCATGATCCGGCAAGGCGACATCTGGCTCGCCGAGCTGCCCGGCGAGCGCTCCGGCACCCGCTACGGCTACCGCGCGCATGGGCCTTATGATCCAGCGCGCAACCTGTGGTTTGATCCAGCCAAGTTGCTGGTCGATCCCTACGCGCTGGAACTCGACCGCCGCTTCATGCAGCACCCGCGCCTTGCTGCCTATGGCGAGGACACCGCTGACATCGTGCCGCGCGCGGTGGTGACGGGGCCGCTGGCGCAAGTGCACCCCGCCCCGCCCCACTTCCAGCGCGGCGGGCTGATCTACGAAGTCAACGTGCGCGGCTTCAGCCTGCTCCATCCCGATGTGCCCCCCGCACAGCGCGGCACCATTGCCGCGCTCGCGCATCCGGCGGTGATCGCGCACCTCAAAAAGCTCCACGTCAGCGCCGTCGAGTTGATGCCGATCATAGCCTGGATCGACGAGCGCCACCTGCCGCCGCTCCGCCTTGCGAACAACTGGGGCTACAATCCGGTGGCGATGATGGCGCTCGATCCCGGCCTGTGTCCCGGCGGGGTGGCCGAACTGCGCGAGACCGTGGCGGCGCTGCACGCTGCCGGGATCGGCGTGATCCTCGATCTGGTGTTCAACCACTCGGGCGAGAGCGACATTCATGGCGGCACGTTGAGCCTGCGCGGGCTTGATCCTGAAGCCTATGCCCACGCGCCCGACGGCAGCCTCATCAACGACACCGGTTGCGGCAACACACTGGATTACGCCAATCCGGCGGTGCGGCGGCTCACACTCGACGCGCTTGAGCATTTCGTGCGCCACTGCGGGATCGACGGGTTCCGCTTCGATCTCGCCCCGGTGTTGGCGCGCGGCCCCGGTTTCGACGCCGCCGCGCCGATCTTCGCCGAGATCTCCGCCCGCCCGCTGCTCTCCGACCGCATCATGATTGCCGAGCCGTGGGATATCGGCCCGGGCGGTTATCAGCTGGGCAATTTCGCCCCCAACTGGCTCGAATGGAACGATGTGTTCCGCGACGATGTCCGCAGGTTCTGGAAGGGCACGGGCAGCCTCGGCGCGCTCGCCACGCGCCTTGCCGGATCAGCCGACCTGTTCGGAGATGACTGCCGCAGCGTCAATTTTCTTGCCTCGCATGACGGGTTCACGCTCGCCGACACGGTCGCCTACGAGCACCGCCACAACGAGGCCAACGGCGAGGACAATCGCGACGGGCATGGCGAAAACCATTCTTGGAACTGCGGCGCCGAAGGGCCGAGCGATGATCCGCACATCCTCGTCCGCCGCGCCGACGATCTGCGCGCGCTGCTAGGCACGCTGTTCGCTTCAACCGGCACGATCATGCTGACCGCGGGCGACGAATGCGGGCGCAGCCAGCAGGGCAACAACAATGCCTATTGTCAGGACATGCCGGTGGATTGGGAGGGCCGCGATACGACGCTGGAAGACCATGTCGCGGCGCTTTCGGCGAAGCGCGCGGCGCATGTCGCCGCCTTCGCGCAGTTCCCCGAAGACGGGCAATGGCTCACGCTCGATGGCGCTCCGATGACCCCGGGCGATTGGGAGAACCCGGAGACCCCCGGCTTCATCCACCGCCCCCCAGGCGAGCACGAGCGCCCGGCGATCCGCATCGACCGGCCCACGCGCGAGGCAGGTTGGGCCTGAAGATCAGGCGGCGGCGCGGGTCAGCCTTGCACGCGCCTCGGCCTCACCAATCAGGGGGAGCAGTTCTCCCATGTCGGGGCCGTGGTCCATGCCCGTAAGCGCCTGACGCAGCGGCAGGAACAGCGGCTTGCCCTTGCGGCCCGTCGCCTCCTTAAGCGCGTTGGTGAGCGCCCCCCACGGGTTGTCGCCCCATGCCAGCAGCCTTACGGCCTCGGCGAGGAACGCCTTGTCCTCGGCCGCAAAGTCTGGCTGCGTGATCGGGCCGGTGACCAGCTTCCACCACTCCGCCGCCTCGCCGACATGGGCGAGGTTGGGCCGTACCGCGTGCCAGCCCGCCGCGTCCATGCCCTCGGGCAGCCGCGCCGCGACCGCCTCGAAGGGAAGCTGGTGGACGATCCCGGCGTTGAGCCGTTCGAGATCCTCCTCGTCGAACTTCGCAGGCGCCCTGCCGAAGGTCGAAAGGTCGAAGCTGGCGGTCAGCGCCGCGCGGTCGGCGATGGGTTCCACCGGCTGCGAGGTGCCCAGCCGCGCCAGCAGCGCGATGATCGCCTCGGGCTCGATCCCGCGCTCCCGAAAGGCATCGCAGCCGAGTGAACCAAGGCGCTTGGACAGCTTGCCTTCCTTGCCCACCAGCAGCGCCTCGTGGGCGAAGACGGGAAGCGGTTTTGCTGCACTGAACTGTGCAGCATAAAGTGCGGTAAAGATCTGAATTTGCACCGCTGTGTTCGAGACGTGATCCTCGCCGCGCAGCACCTGCGTCACGCCCATGTCGATATCGTCGACCGCGCTCGGCATCATGTAGAGCCATGATCCATCGGCGCGGCGGATGACGGGGTCGGAAAGCTGCGCGGGGTCGAATTTCTGCGGGCCGCGAATGCCATCGTCCCATGCGATCGGCTCGGCATGGTCGAGCAGGAACCGCCAGTGCGGCGCAATGCCCTCGGCTTCCTTGGCGGCGCGCTCGGCCTCGGTCAGCTTCAGCGCCGCACGGTCGTAGATCGGCGGCAGGCCGCGCCCGAGCGCGATCTTGCGCTTGATCTCGAGCTCCTGCGCGCTCTCGTAACAGGGATAGATGCGCCCCGCTGCCTTGAGCGCATCGAACGCCGCCTCGTAGCGGTCGAGCCGCGCGGACTGGCGCTCTTCGCGGTCGCAGGTCAGACCGAGCCAGGCAAGGTCGGTTCGGATCGCCTCGACATACTCTTCGCGGCTCCGCTCAGCGTCGGTGTCGTCGATGCGCAGGATGAAGGTGGCCCCCGCTTGCCGCGCGAGCATCCAGTTGTGGAGCGCGGTGCGGATGTTGCCGACATGGAGCCGGCCCGTGGGCGAAGGGGCGAAGCGGGTAGTGGTCATGGGTGCGCGGTAGAGCGCGCCGCAACGCCCCGCAAGGGTTCACACCGCGCGCAATTCCGCCGCCGCCAGAGCCAGCGCGCCCTCCCACAGGCGCGGCATCCGGTCAGAGCGGACCAGCCCGCCGAGCGCCCCTTCGAAGCCGTACCGGTCTCCCTGCGCGGCAGCGTCGACGAACATCCCGATGGTGGTCTCGTCATGGCTGAGCAGGCGGCAGCAGAAGCGCGAGACATGGATGTTCTCGGGCCAGCTGGCCGCGATGGTCTGAGCGAGGATGAGGGCCTTGGCCGCCACTTCGACTCCGCCAAGCCGCACCGCGAGTTCTGGCACCGGATCACGCCCCATCCGCTCGTGCAGCGCGATCAGCCGCAGGGCATGAACGAAGCGCCCGCCGATCGGGCCCAGATCCTCGACCCGCGGAGCGACAGCAAGACGGGCGATGGTCGCCTTGGCAGAAGAAAGCGAGGTCGGCTTCTCGGACATGGCGCGGTTGCTCCGGATCGTTTGGCTGGGACGACTCCGGATAGCCTAATTGCAATTGATTCGCAATAGCGAGAGTCACAAGTCTATCGTATCATTAGAGAGGCCGAACGGCGCCACATCACTGACCAGAGCCGGCCACCGCCTTTTTCTCCGTCAGCTCGCAACCGACCAGCGAGGAAAGCGCCTGCCCGATCTTGGTTTCGTCAGGCGTATAGGGGCTGCGATCGAAGGTGGTGCCGGCATTGATCGCAAGGTTCCGCATATCGACCGTGATGGCGTAGAGCTTCCCGGTAGAAATGATGATCGCACTGCGCACGCCGGCATCCTTGCCAAAATCAGGAGTGGCCACGAGAGAGGTCGTTCCCCATTCGATGATCGCCTGATCGCGTCGCAGCTTGAGAAGCTCGGAGCCTCTCTCAAGCCTCGTATGTTCGAGCAGCAGTTCGCGGCCGTAGAACCGCCGAACCGCGCGCCGTGTCTCGCTGTCCCATTGTGCGACCCAGACTTGGGGGTAGGCCGGCGGTCTGAAGGGCAGGTCGTCGGGCTTCGTGCCGCTGGCCGCCGCATTGCGCAAGCGGCGCAGATAGTCCCTTTGGCAATCATTGGCGCGGCGCTGGTATTCCATGAAATCGACGAAGTCCTGAAGGTCGTCGCGATGTTCGGCGACGGCGTCATCGGCAAGCTGCTTCAGCTGGCGCGATGCATAAACCGTCTGCAAGCTTTGCGCCGCAAGCACGCCGAGCAGCACCACCACGAACTCGAACGCGAACAGTCCGAGCAGCCGGCGCGCATTGTCCGCGCTGACGAACCATTGTTTGATTGCATGAAACATGCGCCCCCCTTGGCGCAGGAGCATATGAGAAAGCTTTAGTCACGCAAGCCCGGAGACTGGCAAACCCCAAAGAAAAGCCCCGCCAAAGCTTGCGCTCGGGCGGGGCCTTCTCAAAGCCGCGAGGGCGAGGCGTTAGAGCTTACTCTTCGCCTGCATCCTCAACGTCAGCCGCCGGGGCGGAGCCCGCCATCGCGGCCATTGCGGCCTTCATCTTCTCTTCCGAACCGATCGCATCGGCTTCCGGTTCGGCTTCACGCTGGCCCGAGGCAGCAAGCGCATCCTGCTGCTTCTTCCACGCCGCCTTCAGCGCCGCATCGCGGCTGTTGGCGGTGACGCGCAGACGGTTCATGCCCGCGCCGGTCCCGGCGGGGATGAGACGGCCGACGATCACGTTTTCCTTCAGCCCGATCAGCGTGTCCTTCTTCCCTTCAACCGCCGCCTGCGTCAGCACGCGGGTGGTTTCCTGGAACGAGGCTGCCGAGATGAACGAACGGGTCTGGAGGCTCGCCTTGGTGATGCCGAGCAGCACCGGAGTCCCGCTCGCACCCTGCTTGCCCTTGGCCAGCTTGCCGTTGATCTCGAGCATTTCGGCCAGATCGACCTGCTCGCCCGGCAGCAGGGTGGTGTCCCCGCCATCGGTGATCTCGACCTTCTGCAGCATCTGGCGAACGATCACCTCGATGTGCTTGTCGTTGATCTTCACGCCCTGCAAGCGATAGACTTCCTGGATCTCGTTCACGAGATACTCGGCCAGCGCTTCGACGCCCATCACCTCGAGGATGTCGTGCGGGTTGGGCGATCCGGAAACAAGGGTGTCACCCTTCTTCACGTAGTCGCCTTCCTGCACGTCGATCACCTTGGTCTTGGCGATCAGGTATTCGACGGGCTCGACATTCCCGTGCTCATTGGCCTCGGGAATGATCGCGATCTTGCGCTTCGCCTTGTATTCGCGGACGAATTCGATCCGGCCGGAAATCTTGGCGATGACCGACACGTCCTTGGGCATACGCGCCTCGAACAGTTCGGCCACGCGCGGCAGACCGCCGGTGATGTCGCGGGTCTTGGCAGCTTCACGGCTGGCACGGGCGAGAATGTCACCCGCCTGCACCGTGTCACCATCACCCACCGACAGCGTCGTGCCCGGAGCAAGCATGTAGCGCGCCGCTTCGGTCTCTCCGCTGCCTTCCGCCAGAAGGGTCATGCGCGGACGCAGGTCTTCCTTCTTCTTGCGGCCGGTCGCCCGGTTTTCGGTCACCACGCGCTGGGCGATGCCGGTGGCATCATCGACCGCCTCTTCGAGCGTGATGCCCTCGATCAGGTCCTGATACTTCACCACACCCGACTGCTCGGTGATGATCGGCAGGGTGAACGGATCCCACTCGGCCAGACGATCGCCGACCTTGACGTGATCGCCGTCCTTGAACTTCAGGACGGTCCCGTAAGGCACCTTGTGCATCTCGCGCTCGCGCCCTTCGGCGTCGATCACGGCCAGCTCGCCGTTGCGGGCGAGGCTGAGGATGCGACCCTGCTTGTCGCTGATGGTCGGCATGTCGCGGTATTCCACGCGACCTTCCGAAATCGCCTCGAGGTGGCTGGTTTCGTTGAGCTGCGCCGCGCCGCCGATGTGGAAGGTCCGCATCGTCAGCTGGGTGCCGGGCTCGCCGATCGACTGCGCCGCGATGACGCCCACCGCTTCGCCGATGTTGACCGGAGTCCCGCGGGCAAGATCGCGCCCGTAGCAGGTTCCGCACACGCCCATTTCGGCTTCGCAGATCAGCGGCGAGCGGATGCGTGCCGACTGGACTTCAGCCGCCTCGATATCCTTCACCATCGCTTCGTCGAGCAGCGTGCCCGCCGGAACGATGACTTCACCGGTCGCAGCGTTGAGGATGTCCTCCGCCACGGTGCGGCCGAGAATGCGCTCGCCGAGCGAGGCGATCACCGAACCGCCCTGCACGATGGCGCGCATTTCGAGCGCGTTCTGGGTGCCGCAATCTTCCTCGACGATGACGCAATCCTGCGACACGTCGACCAGACGGCGGGTGAGGTAACCCGAGTTGGCGGTCTTCAGCGCGGTGTCCGCGAGGCCCTTGCGGGCGCCGTGGGTCGAGTTGAAGTATTCAAGAACGGTCAGACCTTCCTTGAAGTTCGAGATGATCGGGGTCTCGATGATCTCGCCCGAAGGCTTGGCCATCAGACCGCGCATCCCGGCCAGCTGCTTCATCTGCGCCGGGCTACCACGCGCCCCGGAGTGGCTCATCATGTAGATCGAGTTGATCTGGGCTTCCTTGCCCGTCTCGCTGTCGATCGGCTGCGCCTTGATCTCGGCCATCATCGCGTCGGCGACCATGTCACCGCACTTCGACCAGGCGTCGATCACCTTGTTGTACTTTTCCTGCTGGGTGATGAGACCGTCCTGGTACTGCTGCTCGTAACCGGCCACCAGTTCCTTGGTCTCGTCGACCAGCTTTTCCTTGGCGTCGGGGATGATCATGTCATCCTTGCCGAAGGAGATGCCCGCCTTGAACGCGTGGCGGAAGCCCAGCGCCATGATGGCGTCGGCGAACAGCACCGTGTCCTTCTGGCCGGTGTGACGATAGACCTGATCGATCACGTCGCCGATCTCGCGCTTGGTGAGCAGGCGGTTGACGATGTCGAAGGGCACCTTGTGGCTCTTCGGCAGGCATTCGCCGATCAGCATCCGACCCGGCGTGGTCACGAAGCGCTGCATCGCCACCACACCGCTTTCGTCGGCCTGCGGAACGCGGGCGATGATACGGGTGTGGAGCGTGACCGCCTTGGTTTCCAGCGCCTGATGCACTTCGGCCATGTCGCTGAAGCGCGGCAGCTTCTCGATCTTGGTGCCGTCCTTCTCTTCGATATATTCCGGGTGCTTCTCCTGCCGCTCCATCGAGAGGTAGTAGATCCCCAGAACCATGTCCTGCGACGGCACGATGATCGGCTTGCCGTTGGCGGGCGAGAGGATGTTGTTGGTCGACATCATCAGCACGCGCGCTTCGAGCTGGGCTTCCAGCGAAAGCGGCACGTGGACCGCCATCTGGTCACCGTCAAAGTCGGCGTTGAAGGCCGAGCAGACCAGCGGGTGAAGCTGGATCGCCTTGCCTTCGATCAGCACGGGCTCGAACGCCTGGATGCCCAGACGGTGCAGCGTCGGCGCACGGTTAAGCAGAACCGGGTGTTCGCGGATCACCTCATCGAGGATGTCCCAGACTTCCTTGCGCTCCTTCTCGACCCACTTCTTGGCCTGCTTCAGGGTCATCGAGAGACCCTTGGCATCCAGACGGGCGTAGATGAACGGCTTGAACAGCTCGAGCGCCATCTTCTTCGGCAGGCCGCACTGGTGCAGCTTCAATTCCGGCCCGGTCACGATCACCGAACGGCCCGAATAGTCGACGCGCTTGCCGAGCAGGTTCTGACGGAAGCGGCCCTGCTTGCCCTTGAGCATGTCGGAGAGCGACTTGAGCGGACGCTTGTTGGCGCCGGTGATGACGCGGCCACGGCGGCCGTTGTCGAACAGGGCGTCGACCGCTTCCTGCAGCATGCGCTTTTCGTTGCGCACGATGATGTCCGGCGCGCGCAGTTCAATGAGGCGCTTCAGACGGTTATTGCGGTTGATCACGCGGCGGTAGAGATCGTTGAGATCCGAGGTCGCGAAACGGCCCCCGTCGAGCGGCACCAGCGGGCGCAGTTCGGGCGGGATGACCGGGATCACTTCGAGGATCATCCATTCCGGGCGGTTGCCCGAATCGATGAAGCTTTCGACGACCTTGAGGCGCTTGATGATCTTCTTGGGCTTCAGCGCCGACTTGGTGGTCGCCAGCTCTTCCATGAGCACATCGCGCTCGTTTTCGAGGTCGAGCTGCATCAGCATGGTGCGCACGGCTTCCGCGCCGATATCGGCGGTGAAGGCGTCCTCGCCATATTCATCCTGCGCTTCGAGGAGTTCATCCTCGGTCAGCAGCTGGTACTTTTCGAGCGGGGTCAGGCCCGGCTCGGTGACGATGTAGCTTTCGAAGTAGAGCACGCGCTCGAGCTGCTTGAGCTGCATGTCGAGCAGCAGGCCGATGCGCGAGGGCAGCGACTTCAGGAACCAGATGTGCGCGACCGGCGCGGCCAGTTCGATGTGGCCCATGCGCTCGCGGCGAACCTTGGTCACCGTGACTTCGACGCCGCACTTTTCGCAGACGACGCCCTTGTACTTCATGCGCTTGTACTTGCCGCACAGGCACTCGTAGTCCTTCACGGGGCCGAAGATGCGCGCGCAGAACAGGCCGTCACGCTCGGGCTTGAACGTGCGGTAGTTGATGGTTTCCGGCTTCTTGATCTCGCCATAGGACCACGAGCGAATGCGCTCGGGGCTGGCGATGCCGATCTGAATCTGGTCGAAGGTTTCGGGCTTCGCCAGCTGGTTGGTGAATTTGGTCAGGTCGTTCATGACTGTGTTCCCTTAGGGGGATGAAACTCGAAGGCGGGGGTGGCGGGGGCCGTGAGGCCCCGCGCCTTACTCCGCTGCAATCGCGCTGTAGTCGGTCTGGTCGGCGTCATCCTCGTCGAGGAGCGACTTCAGTTCGACGTTCAGACCTAGCGAGCGCATTTCCTTGACGAGCACGTTGAAGCTCTCGGGAATACCGGCCTCGAAGGTGTCGTCGCCCTTGACGATCGCTTCGTAGACCTTGGTGCGACCGACCACGTCGTCGGACTTCACCGTCAGCATTTCCTGCAAGGTGTAAGCCGCACCGTAGGCCTGGAGCGCCCAGACCTCCATTTCGCCGAAGCGCTGGCCGCCGAACTGCGCCTTGCCGCCCAGCGGCTGCTGGGTAACGAGCGAGTAGGGCCCGATCGAACGCGCGTGGATCTTGTCGTCCACAAGGTGGTGAAGCTTGAGCATGTAGATGATGCCCACGGTCACCTTGCGGTCGAACGCCTCACCGGTGCGGCCGTCATAAAGGACGCTCTGGCCCGAGGAATCGATCCCCGCCTTGACCAGCATGTCCGAAACGTCGGCTTCGCGCGCGCCGTCGAACACCGGAGTCCCCATCGGCACACCGGCCGAAAGGTTGCCCGCCAGCTCGACGATATCGGCGGTAGTGCGGCTTTCGAGATCCTCGAAATACTGATCGCCGTAGATGTCCTTCAGACGATCCACGACCGCGGCCGGCGGAGCGACATTGGCGTAATCTTCGGCAGCATTCGGATTGGCCGCATGCCATTCCGTCAGCATATCCTTGATTTCGTGACCCAAGGCGCGGGCCGCAAAGCCGAGGTGCGTTTCGAAGATCTGCCCGACGTTCATGCGCGACGGCACGCCCAGCGGGTTGAGCACGAGGTCGACATGCGTCCCGTCGGCGAGGAACGGCATGTCCTCGACCGGCAGGATGCGGCTGATGACACCCTTGTTCCCGTGACGGCCGGCCATCTTGTCGCCCGGCTGCAGCTTGCGCTTCACCGCGACGAAGACCTTGACCATCTTGAGCACGCCCGGCGCCAGCTCGTCACCACGCTCCAGCTTTTCCTTGCGGTCCTGGAACTTGGCATCGATCACCGCCACGGCTTCGTCGTATTGCGACTTCACCGCTTCGATCTGCGCCTGACGGCCATCATCCGCGACCGCGAACTTGAACCATTCGAAGCGCTCGAGCTCGTCGAGCATTTCGGCGGTGATTTCCGCACCCTTCTTCGCGCCCTTGGGCGCTGCCGAAGCGGTCTGACCGACCAACATGTCGCGCAGGCGGTTGTAGGTTGCCCGGTTGAGGATGTTGCGTTCGTCAGCCGCGTCCTTGCGGAGGCGTTCGATTTCCTCGTTCTGGATCGCACGGGTACGGTCGTCGATCTCGATCCCGTGGCGGTTGAACACCCGGACTTCGACGATCGTGCCCGCCACACCTGGCGGCAGACGCAGCGAGGTGTCACGCACGTCGCTCGCCTTTTCGCCGAAGATCGCGCGCAGCAGCTTTTCTTCCGGGGTCATCGGCGATTCGCCCTTGGGCGTGATCTTGCCGACCAGAATGTCACCGGGGTGAACTTCCGCACCGATATAGACGATGCCCGCTTCGTCGAGGTTGCGCAGGGCTTCCTCGCCGACATTGGGAATGTCGCGTGTGATGTCTTCCGGCCCGAGCTTGGTATCACGGGCCATGACTTCGAACTCCTCGATGTGGATCGAGGTGAAGACGTCGTCCTTCACGATGCGTTCGCTGATCAGGATCGAGTCTTCGTAGTTGTAGCCATTCCACGGCATGAAGGCGACGAGGCTGTTCTTGCCCAGCGCCAGCTCGCCCAGATCGGTCGAGGGGCCGTCGGCGATGATGTCGCCGGCTTCGATCACGTCACCCACCTTCACCAGCGGACGCTGGTTGATGCAGGTGTTCTGGTTCGAACGCTGGAACTTCTGCAGCGTGTAGATGTCGACGCCCGACTGGCCGGGTTCGACATCGCCGATCGCACGGATCACGATGCGGGTGGCGTCGACCTGGTCGACGATCCCGCCGCGCTTGGCCGCAATCGCCGCGCCGGAATCGCGCGCCACGGTTTCTTCCATGCCGGTGCCGACCCACGGCGCTTCCGCCTTCACGAGCGGCACGGCCTGACGCTGCATGTTGGAACCCATCAGCGCGCGGTTGGCGTCATCGTTTTCCAGGAACGGAATGAGCGATGCCGCGACCGAGACGAGCTGCTTGGGCGACACGTCCATCAGGGTGACGTGTTCGCGCGGGGCCATCAGGTTGTCGCCATTGTGACGCGCCGAGACCAGCTCTTCCACGAAGGAGCCGTCTTCCGTCAGCTCGGCCGAAGCCTGCGCCACGGTGTGCTTCTGCTCTTCCATCGCGGAGAGGTAGATCACGTCTGCGGTCACCTTGCCGTCCACGACCTTGCGGTAGGGGGTTTCGATGAAGCCGTACTTGTTGACGCGGCTGAAGCTCGCAAGAGAGTTGATCAGACCGATGTTCGGGCCTTCCGGCGTTTCGATCGGGCAGATGCGGCCATAGTGGGTCGGGTGAACGTCGCGGACTTCAAAGCCCGCGCGCTCACGGGTGAGACCACCCGGGCCCAAGGCCGACACGCGGCGCTTGTGGGTGACTTCCGACAGCGGGTTGGTCTGGTCCATGAACTGCGACAGCTGCGAGGAACCGAAGAACTCGCGCACCGCGGCCACGGCGGGCTTGGCGTTGATCAGGTCGTTCGGCATCACGGTCGAGACGTCGACCGAGCTCATGCGCTCCTTCACCGCGCGCTCCATGCGCAGCAGGCCGACGCGATACTGGTTTTCCAGCAGCTCGCCCACCGAACGCACGCGGCGGTTGCCGAGGTTATCGATGTCGTCGACTTCGCCCTTGCCGTCCTTGAGGCCGACAAGCTCCTTCACCACCGCGAGGATATCTTCCTTGCGCAGCGTGGTGATGGTGTCTTCGCACTCGAGACCCAGACGCATGTTCAGCTTTACGCGGCCCACGGCCGACAGGTCATAGCGTTCGGCATCGAAGAACAGGCCTTCGAACAGCGCTTCGGCGGTTTCCTTCGTCGGCGGTTCGCCCGGACGCATGACCTTGTAGATCGCTTCGAGACCCTCGTCGCGGTTCTCGGCCTTGTCGGCCTTGAGCGTGTTGCGGATCCACGGGCCGGTGTTGATCTCGTCGATGTCGAGCAGTTCGAGCCGGTCGATCCCGGCCTTGTCGAACATCTCGACATGCTCAAGCGTCAATTCGTCACCGGCTTCGATGTAGATGCGGCCGGTGCTTTCGTCGATCATGTCACGCGCGGCGTAGCGGCTGACGACTTCCTCGGTCGGCAGCAGCAGATCGGCGAGGCCATCCTTGGCGGCCTTGTTGGCGGCGCGCGGCGAAATCTTGGTGCCCGCGGCGAAGACTTCCTCGCCCGTGGCCGCGTCGATCAGCGGGAAGGTCGGCTTGGACCCGCGCCATTGTTCGGCCACGAAGGGGATCTTCCACCCGTCCTTGGCGCGGTCCCACACAACGGTGTTGTAGAAGTGCGCAAGAATGTCCTCGGCATCGAGGCCAAGCGCATAGAGCAGCGCGGTGACCGGCAGCTTGCGCTTGCGGTCGATGCGGACGTTGACGATGTCCTTGGCGTCGAATTCGAAATCGAGCCACGAACCGCGGTACGGGATCACGCGGGCAGCAAACAGCAGCTTGCCCGAGGAGTGGGTCTTGCCGCGATCGTGATCGAACAGCACGCCCGGCGAACGGTGCATCTGGCTGACGATCACGCGCTCAGTGCCGTTGATGATGAAGGTGCCGTTGTCCGTCATCAGGGGCATGTCGCCCATGTAGACATCCTGCTCCTTGATATCGAGGACCGAGCGGGTTTCGGTTTCGCTGTCGACCTCAAAGACAATCAGGCGCAGCGTGACCTTCATCGGGGCGGCATAGGTGATGCCGCGCTGACGGCACTCGGTGGTGTCGTACTTGGGCTCTTCTAGTTCGTAATGAACGAAATCAAGCTCGGCGGTGCCGGCGAAATCGCGGATCGGGAACACCGAACGCAGGGTCTTTTCGAGGCCCGAGACATAGCCCGTGGCCTTGTCCGAGCGCAGGAACTGTTCGTAGCTTTCGCGCTGAACCTCGATCAGGTTCGGCATCTGCACCACTTCGTGGATGTCGCCGAAGATCTTGCGGATGCGCTTCTTGGCGGTCCCTTGCGCCTTGCGGCTGCGGGTGACGGGCGGCTTCGCCTTGGTTGCCATGAGGGAGTGGGCCTCTTCAATTGGGCCGCGCGGGGAGTGCCGCGCGGACGGGGAAAATCGCTGTGCTCCACGCGATAAAAGCCGCCATTGCGAACGCGCAAAAGCTGCTTGCCCAGCCCCGCGCTTTTCGCAGGTCGGCAGCAGCATTCGTCTAGCGTCGCGATAATGGCGTGTCGCCGCTTCCATCCGAAAGCCGATTCCCGCGCATGAATCGGCCCTGCTCGAAGCGGGCGAGAGCGCGATGTAGGAGCCGCTCCCGGCGTTGTCAATGCGGGGGAGAACAGGGCCTTCCAGCAGCGCCAATCACAGGGGCCTTGCCGAAAAACGACGCGCTCAATATCGTTTTTCAATATTATTGATTGACGATATGCCGCGAATCGGGTTAGAGGGGTTTTATTGAATAACAATGAGCAACCGAAAGGAAAACGATATGACCCGCCTGACCAACAGCGTTCTTGCCGCCTGCGCCGCCTTCGTCCTGTCGATCGCCTCGATCGGCGCGATTGTCACCGTCCCGCCCGCACAGGCCGCCGCGCCTGTGACGCTGTCCGTCGCTGAACTCGCCTGAGCTGCCGGACACAGCCCGATCCAAGGAGACCACATCATGAACGCGCCTAAACAAGACCCGCTGCTGCTGGCGGGCAAGACGCTGACCCTGCTGATCCAGGGGGCCATGGCTGTCGCTGCAGCCGTGATCGTCCTGATTATACCCGCCATCCTGTTCATCAAGGACCAGATGAACGCCGAGGTGATCGCCGAAGTCGGGCCCGATGCGCTCGCCATGCCGATCCTGCCGCTCATGCTGCTGCTCGCCTGCGTTCTCGTGGTGGTGGCGCTGGTCTTCCTGTTCTTCGGAAAGCTGCGCGGCATCATCGACACTGTGGCGGCAGGGGACCCCTTCGTCCCTGAAAACGCCGACCGGCTGGCCGCGATGGCGTGGCTGCAAGTCGCTATCTACGCTGCCAAGTTCGCAGCCCAACGCGCCGCCGTCGGGATGGCGGACTGGGTCGACCAGTTCCGCGAGGTGACGATGGACACATCCTTCGACATCGACGTGATCCCGGTCCTGCTGGTCATCGTCCTCTTCATCCTCGCCCGGGTGTTCCGCCACGGTGCCGCGATGCGGGACGATCTGGAAGGAACCGTGTGATGCCCCCCATCAACGACGATCTCGAAGGAACCCGCATCATGGTGAAGCTCGACGACCTGCTCCACGCCCGCCGCATGACGCTCACCGAACTGGCGGAGCGCGTCGGCCTCACCCTCGCCAACCTGTCGATTCTGAAGACCGGCAAGGCCAAGGCGATCCGCTTCTCCACCCTCGCCGCGATCTGCCGCGAACTGGAATGCCAGCCGGGCGACCTGCTCGCTTACGAAGCCGACTGACCCGGCACCAAGGGCCGCCGCCGCCGACCGGCGGCCCTACCCTGTCCCTCACAATCCGGAGAATATCATGGTCCGCTGGATCACCCTGTTTTGCGCCCTGTTGCTGGGCGCCTTTCAAGCCCACGCCGCCACACCGACCGACCGCGTTCTTCTGGTCGTCAGCAGTCACGGCCGAGACGACGGCAAGACACAGCCGGGGTTCGAGATGGATGAACTGTCGCAAGCCTGGCTCGTGCTGCGCGCCAACGGGTTCCGCGTCGACATCGCCAGCCCGGCAGGCGGCGCGGTCGTCGCCGACGAACACGACCCGGCCAAGCCCTACAACGCCGCCTTTGCCGCCGATGCCGAGGCGCTGCGCAAGCTGGCGCAGACCCTGCCCCTGTCTGCCGACATGAACGGCCAATATGCCGCCATCATGGTGATCGGCGGCAAGGGCGCGATGTTCGATCTGCCTTTCAGCCAGCTGCTCCAGTCCCTGCTGGTCGAGACCGAGGCGCGCGGCGGTGTGGTTGCGGCTGTCTGTCACGGCCCGGCCGTCTTCGCCCGCATCCGCAACGCCGATGGAACCCACTGGATCAGCGGCCGCCGCGTCACCGGCTTTGCCGACGAGGAAGAGCAGATGTTCGGCAAGCAATGGGTGCCGCATTTCCCGTTCCTGCTTGAAAGCGAGCTTCGCAGGCTGGGCGCGGACGTCTCGGATGCGCCGATCATGTTGCCCCACGTGGTCACCGACGGGCGGCTCGTGACCGGCCAGAACCCTTTTTCCGTCGCCGCCGCCGCCGATGCGGTGGTCGCGGCACGAGGCAAGACGCCTGCGCCGCGCGAACTCTGGCCTGACGAACGCAGCCTCGCTCTGGTCGCGCAGGCCGTGGCGGGCGATGCTGCGCCGCTCGCCGCCGGGCTGCAGCAGGACGGGCGGATCGATGTGCCGCTGGTGGCGATCTGGGGCTATTACCGCGCGCTTCAGGCCAAGGGCGATCCGGCGATGTTGGCACCCGCGCTGAAGGTGATGGAACTGGCCCGCCCGCATTTCCCGGAACCGCAGCTCGACGCCGCGATCGCCGAGGCGCGCGCTGCGCTGGCGAACCAACAGCAGCCTTGACTCTTCCAGCGATTTCCCTAGAGGCCCGCTCCGACCGGCGGGCCTCGTGCCCACGCCCGGTCATCCGTCCGAGACAGTTGGTGAAGGCAATCTGGCCTTCTTAATGTCCAGCCTAGACGGGGAAACGAGATTTTTCGGGCAGCCGCTGTGCGGTCTTGTCCGTTCGTGTCGGCCAGCAGGCCTGATGGCACACCCTCCTTCCCTATCGACGGACTCGCCCGTGTTCGGAGCATTCGCTCCGGCATGGACAAAACGTAGCCGGTCGCGCGGGAGCCATCCTTCGCGGCCATTTGTGAAGGAGTATGGCATGGATCGTTCGCAGAAAGCCGACGCGGTTGCCCAGCTCAATGCGGTCTTCAACGAGGTTTCCGTGGTGGTCGTCACCCGCAACCTCGGCATGACGGTGGCCCAGTCCACTGCCCTGCGTAACAAGATGCGCGAAGCTGGTGCGACCTACAAGGTTGCGAAGAACCGTCTCGCCAATCTCGCCCTTGAAAACACCGACTATGTCGGGCTCGGTGACATGCTCACCGGTCCGGTCGGGCTGGCCTGGTCGCAAGATCCGGTCGCGGCTGCCAAGGCCGCTGTCGAATTCGCCAAGACGAACGACAAGCTCGAAATCGTCGGCGGTTCGATGGGTTCGGTCGTTCTCGACGAAGCCGGGGTCAAGGCGCTTGCCTCGATGCCCAGCCTCGACGAACTGCGCGCCAAGCTCATCGGTCTGGTCAACGCCCCGGCGACGAAGATCGCCCAGGTCGTTACCGCGCCCGCCGCGAAGGTCGCCCGTGTGTTTGCCGCGTATGCGGACAAGGCCGCCTAAGAGACGTTTTTCGCCAGACGAAACAATCTGTTGGGGCCAAGGCAATAGTGCCATTTGCCCCGCCACAATTTGGAGTGAACCATCATGGCCGATATTGCCAAGCTTGTTGAAGAACTTTCGAAGCTGACCGTGCTCGAAGCCGCCGACCTCGCCAAGGCCCTCGAAGAAGCATGGGGCGTCAGCGCCGCTGCTGCTGTCGCGGTTGCTGCCGGCCCGGCCGCTGCTGCCGAAGCTGTCGAAGAGCAGACCGAATTCGACGTCATCCTGACCGGCGACGGCGGGAAGAAGATCCAGGTCATCAAGGAAGTCCGCGCCATCACCGGCCTCGGCCTGACCGAAGCCAAGACCCTCGTTGAATCGACCCCCAAGGCGATCAAGGAAGGCGTGAACAAGGCCGAAGCCGAAGAAATCAAGAAGAAGATCGAAGAAGCCGGCGGCACCGTCGAGCTGAAGTAAGCTCGATACCGCGGTCTTTGACCGACAAGAGAAAGGCGGCGCCAGCGATGGTGCCGCCTTTTTTGTTGGCCCGGTCGGGCGATGGCGTTAACTGGACGGGTTGATCCCGAGGGGGGATCATCAAACAGGGAACGCTCCAATATGAAAATGAAGTCTCTGGTGCTCGCCATCGTGGCGGGCACTGCGCTGTCGGGCTGTGCCACCGTCATGAACGGCACCAATATCGATTACATGACCGAAACCGACCCCACGGGCGCGGATATCGTGTTCCTCAACGGGCTCAAGTGCACCTCGCCCTGCACGCTGGAACTGAAGCGCGGCGCCGACACCCGCGTCGACATCTCAAAGCCGGGTTACGAGCCGGTCTATGTGCTGATCCAGTCGCGGCTGGCCGGTTCGACCTTCGGCAACATTCTGGCCGGCGGGATCATCGGCGGGGTGGTCGATGGCGGCAATGGCGCCAGCAACACCCTCGCTCCGCGTCCGCTGAGCGTGCGCCTGGCGCCGGTCGGCTCGGGCCAGAAGGCGATGCTGCTCGACAAGGACGGCAAGGACCTCATGACCGTCGACGAGCACAACGACAAGGTCCGCGAAGATGTCGCCAAGACCATCGGCGCGATGTCGGCAGGGTTGAGCGAAACCGAGTAATCGCGTGAGCGATGCGGGGGGCGGCGCGAGCGATTGCGCCGCCCCTTTGCATACCCGCATGAGAGCGGCGCAGGCCCGGATGATGTGCCCGGAACCGTCGCAGAAAACGCCGCGCGGCAGGTGATTTTTCGCACAAACATCCATTTTGGAGGCATCATCCGCCCCCTCGGCGCGCCCGAAATTAATGCAGGCTTTGCAACCGTCTAGGAACCGGACGATTCCGCGATGTCAGAGCGAAGTTACTTTACAGACTGTTAATAACCCCTAACATTGCCTTACCGAGTCGCCGAGTCGAAAGACTTCGAACGTCAAATGGGGAAAATACCCCAGACCCACGTTCCTTGGTAAGTTTGGGGGATTACAATGAGTATCTGGAAGACAGGCCTTTGGGCGTGCGCGGTTGCGTTGACGGCGCCGCTGGCAGCGCAGGATCTCGTCCACGAACCGATCAGCCCGACCTTTGGTGGCAATCCGTTCAATTCCCAGCATGTGCTCGGCGTCGCCAACGCCAACAACGATTTCCGCGATCCGCGCGCTACCTCCAGCAACTCCCAGGCCGACATTTTCGCCCGCCAGCTGCAATCGCGGCTGCTGTCGGCGCTGTCGTCCCAGATCGTCGATGCGATCTTCGGTGACAATCCGCAAGAATCCGGAACCATCAGCTTCGGCGGCCAGACGATCGAGTTCTTCCGCTCGCTTGAAGAGGTCACGCTGATCATCCGCAACGACACCACGGGTGAGGAAACCCGGATCGTCGTGCCGCTGTTCATCGAAGTGAATTGAGGCAGGACATGCGCAAGCTCGCATCCCTTGCCCTGATGTCCCTCACCGCGCTGGCCACGGGCGGCTGCATGAGCATGCCGCAGGACGGGCGAAATGCCCTGCCGACCACCACCAGCCTCGCCTATTTCCCCAAGAAGACCCAGACCCAGACCCTGCTGAATCAGCTTCCGCCGCCGCAGCGGCCGGTGGCGATCGCGGTCTATGGCTTCACCGACCAGACCGGCCAGTTCAAGCCGAGCGAGCAGGGCCAGACCCTGTCGCGCGCGGTGACGCAGGGGGCGAGCTCGATCCTCGTCAAGGCGTTGCAGGATGCGGGCAACCGCAACTGGTTCACCGTGGTCGAGCGTGAACGGCTAGATAACCTGCTGAAAGAACGCCAGATCATTGGCGAAATGCGCAAGCGCTATCTGGGCGAGCAGGAAGTCGATCCCAACGCTCTGCCCGCGCTGCTGTTTGCCGGCGTGCTGCTGGAAGGCGGGATTGTCGGCTACGACACCAACACCGTCACCGGCGGTGCGGGCGCGGCCTTCCTCGGCATCGGCGCGCGGACCGAATACCGGCAGGACACGGTGACCGTGTATCTGCGCGCGGTCTCGGTGCGGACGGGCGAGGTTCTCGCCAATGTCACCGCCTCCAAGACCATCGCCAGCCAGGCGCTGGGCGCAAGCGCGTTCAAATTCGTCGCCTTCCGCGAGCTGCTGGAGGCCGAAGCCGGGATCACCTCGAACGAACCCGATCAGATTGCGCTCCAGCAAGCGATCGAGAAGGCCGTCTATGGCCTTGTGCTCGAAGGCGTGGAGCTCGACCTGTGGCGCTTCAACGACATGGCTGGGGCCATGCCGCTGCTCGCCGCCTACCGCGCCGAGCGCGATGGACTTTACGATGCCAGCGACATCCAGAAGGCGGTCAAGCGGGCAGGCTCGCTGACCGCGCTGACTGTGGTCGATGGCGACAAGGACGATGAGAGGCGTGACGGATCGTGACGCCTTGATGGGGGAATTCCGTAAGCCCTGAGACGGGGCTTCGCGGTCAAACCGGAAGAGCGTGAAAAACGCCGGCCGGGCCGCAAAAAACAAAGCACGCAAAGGAGCGGCAACTCCGATGCGCGCGAGTGAATGGTATGCGATCACCAGAATGGCTCGGCGTCTGATGCGCCGTGGCCGATGCTCGGTATCGCCTATCGTCAAGGCGGATGCAACCATGATTACCGAGCGGCCCATTGCTGTCAGCATATCCACTCCCGCCCCGGCGCTTGCGTCCGGCGCGGTGGCTGCTGTCCGCGCGGCCCGCGCTCCCCGCCTCACCACCCAATTTCACGCACCCGCGGCGCACGAACGCCCGCAGGGCTGGAACCTGTCGCACAGTTTCAAGAACGCAGAAGGAAATCAGCTATGAAGAAGGCAATCAAGGCGGGCGTGTCACTGATGGCGCTGTCGCTGGCCGGGGCTGCGATGGCGCAGGGGGTGCCGAACACCTCTGACGTCGAGCAGACCGGTTCCGGCGAAGTGGCCTCGGTCTCGCAGGGCGGCACCGGCACCAACACCAGCGACATCGATCAGGACGGCAGCAACAACGAGGCGACCGTTTCCCAGACCAGCGCGGCGGGCGACGCCAACAGCTCGATCATCCTGCAATCGGCCAGCGCCACCGATAACACCGCCACGGTCACCCAGACCGGCGAGGGCAACCAGAGCGGCGTCACTCAGGACGGCGAAGACAGCGACGTCGAAGTCACCCAGACCGGCAGCGACAATATCTCGAGCGTGACGCAGGATGCCACGGAATCGATGGTGGACGTGATGCAGACCGGCGCCAGCAACGGCAGCATCGTTGGCCAGACCGGCGACGGCGCGACCGTGATGGTGACGCAGGATTCGAGCATCACCAACGTCGGCAACACCTCCACCGTCACGCAGAGCGGCAATGATTCGCTGACCAGCGTCAGCCAGTCGGGCGGCGGCAACATGTCGAACGTCAACCAGTCGGGCGACAATTCCGATACGCTGGTGACGCAGACCGGCAAAGGCGGGGACTCGCTGGTGACCCAGTCGGGCGACGGCTCGCTCGTCACCATCAATCAGGGCGGCGACGACAATGGCTCGGCCGTGACTCAGGCCGGCAGCCTGTCGTCCACCACCGTCAATCAGGGCGGTGCCAGCAACATGTCGACCGTCAACCAGTCGGGCAGCTTGTCGAACGTGACCGTCAATCAGGGCCTTCTGGGCGGCGAGGGCAACATGTCGACCGTCGGCCAGAGCGGCTTCGGCTCGACCGTCACGGTCGGTCAGGAAGGCATCGGCAACGAGTCCATCGTCGGCCAGACCGGAAGCGCCTCGACCACCATCGTCAGCCAGTCGGGCAATTCGGACTTCTCGCGCGTGACCCAGTCGGGCAACGGCTCGATCACCCGCGTGACCCAGACCACCTCGGCGGCCGGTGCGAGCGACAACAGCTCGATCGTCATCCAGAGTGGCCAGCTGGCCAATACCACCGTCAACCAGAACGGCACGCTCAACCAGTCGACCCTGACCCAGTCGGGCCTCGGCGCCGTGGCGGTCATCAACCAGACCGGTGACGGCAACGTCTCGACAGCGAGCGAAACCGGCTTGGCATCGAACCTTGCGGTAACCCAGATGGGCACCGGCAACACTTCGGGCGTGACCCAGAACGGCGCGGGTTCGGAAGTCGACATCTTCCAGGACGGCACCAGCAACGCCTCGTCGGTGACCGGCACTGCGATCGGCGCGACGGTCAATGTCAGCCAGACCGGCACCAGCAATGACAGCTCGGTGTTTCAGGCAGGGGGTCTGTTCGGCGCGGTGGGGGCCGATGTCGAGGTAATCCAGAACGGGACCACCAACGTCTCGATCGTGCGGCAGCTGGCCGGCGGCGCGGATGTGAGCGTGAACCAGAACGGCACCAGCAACTTCTCCGATGTGGTCGGCATTGCCAACAATTCGGACGTCACGATCGACCAGGACGGCGTCGGCAACCGCTCGGAAGTCGATCAGAACGCGGTCAATCTGCCGCTGTCTGCCGCACTCAATGAAAACCAGAGCGCGAGCGTCACCCAGAACGGGAACGCCAACATCCAGCGCCTGAACCAGTATGGTCGCAACCAGATCGCCGACATCACCCAGATCGGCGACGGCAACATCTCGGGCGCACCGGGTGGCGCTGTCGGGATCACGCAGGTCGGCGAAAACCAGACCGCTACCCTGCGTCAGGAAGGCAATGGCAACAGCTCGGTGATCAATCAGGGCACCAATGGCAGCCTGACGTTCATCACCGGGGCCGCGAGCGACGGCAACACCGCCAATGTCACGCAAAGTGGCGATCAGGGCACATCGGATGTCATGCAGAACGGCGATTTCAACACCGCCAGCCTGAACCAGCTCGATGGCGGTCTGCTCAATGAATCGACCATCACCCAGCTCGGCACCGGCAACACCGCCAGTGTCACCCAGGGCGGTGCCGACAACGCGTCGAGCGTCAGCCAGACCGGTACAGGCCACAACGCGACCGTGTTCCAGAGCCAGCCGTAACCGCCGAACATGCCAGCCGGGTGAGAGGGCGCAGCCTCATCCGGCCCCGGCATCCTGTCTCTTTTTTCAAGGACAACTGAACCATGAAGACCTTTCTCGTAAGCAGCGCTTCCCTCGTCGCTCTCGCCATGGCCGCTTCGGCCGGTGCGCAGAGCACCTCGACCCTCGACCAGATCGGCGATGGCAATATCGCCACCGTCGGCCAGACGGGCTCCAACACCTCGGACGTCGATCAGAACGGCGACGACAACCTTGTCGAAGTCGCCCAGACTGGCTCGGGCAACAGCTCGATGATCGATCAGGATGCGATCAACGCCAGCGCCGACGTGACCCAGACCGGCAACGACAACACCTCGAACATCACCCAGACCGACGGTGATCCGCGCGGCACCATCGGGCTGATGCCGCATGACCCCGAGGCGCTCGTCGAGCAGACCGGCAACAACAACACCTCGGACATCTCGCAGATCAACATCACCGGCAACTTCAACTCGAACGCGCATGTGAAGCAGACCGGCGACAACAACGTCTCGACCATCATCCAGGACTTGAGCGTCGGGATCCAGAACGGTTCGCTGCGGGCCACGGTTGACCAGCGCGGCAATTCGGACTCGCTGATCGACCAGTCGGCGACCAATGATCACTCGCTCAACCTCAATGCCCGGGTGACGCAGACTGATTCCACTTCGACCGTGACCCAGCTGGCCGCCGGGGAGCGTTCCTCGCAGCTGCGGGCGACGGTCAACCAGCGGGGCTTCTCGGACTCGATCATCGAACAGACCGCCTCGGGCTTCCGGGCGGGAGATCTGGTGGCCAACGTGACTCAGCGCAACGGCGCCATCTCCCGGATCGAACAGAACGCAGGCGGTGACCAATCGGTGAACATGGACGCGATCGTTACCCAGAACGGGGCGAGCACGTCGAACATCACCCAGACCTTCAACAATGACGGCAGCAACACCTTCCTTGCCGTCGTCAACCAGCAGGGCAACGGCAACCTGTCGAACGTGACCCAGCGCGACGAAGGCTTCGGCGTGATCGGCAATGCCGACGGGAACCTCTCCGCCAACGTCAACCAGATGGGCGATGGCAACACCTCCAATCTGGTGCAGGAAAACAAGAGCGCCTTTGCCGATATCGACCAGACCGGCGACAGCAACAATGTCCTCGCCTTCCAGGGCACGGCCGGGCAGGACCTGATCGTGCTCCAGTCGGGTGACGGCAACACCTCGAACTCGAGCCAGACCGGGCTCAACAACGCGGCCGACGTGCTGCAGGCGGGTATCGGGGCGACCTCGACCATCAACCAGACCGGCCGCAACGATCTGGCCTTCGTCGATCAGCTGGTCGGATCGGACGGCTCCAGCTCGACCATCACCCAGACAGGTGCGGGCGGGCCGCGTTCGGAGAATTCGGCCAGCGTCACGCAGGGCGGCGCGAGCAACGTTTCCTTCGTCACGCAGGATGGCTTCAACAGCACCGCCGAACTGTCCCAGCTGGGCAGCGGGAACGAGTCCAACATCAACCAGACCGGCACGGTCGATGGCCTCGGCAACAGCGCCGACGTTCTGCAGTCGGGCAACGGGAATGAATCCAACATCACCCAGACCGGCTCGCTCAACTCGGCGAGCGTCACCCAGTCCAGCAACAACAACCTGTCGAACGTCTCGCAGACCGGCACCGGCAGCACGGTGACCGTGACGCAGGGGTTCTGAACCTGATTGATCCGGGCGGGGGCCATGCCTCCGCCCGCAATACAATAACCGGGGCAAAACCCCGGATCGCATGTCGCAAGTATCGCAGGTCATTGAAACAATGAAGGAATTTGTTATGAAGAATACCATCCTTGCCGGCGCTTCGGTGCTGGCCCTCGCCCTGGCCGCTCCGGCCCTTGCGCAGAACGTGTCGACCGTCGACCAGACCGGCAACGCCCAGACCGCCATGGTCACCCAGAACGGGTCGGGCAATGATTCCGACGTCGATCAGGACGGCGACACCAACACCGCCACCGTCACCCAGACCGGCATCAATGGCATTTCGGGTGTCGAACAGAGCGGCGTGGGCAACCAGGCCACCGTCGACCAGACCTCGATCGCGGGCTTCAGCAACGTGACTCAGGACGGCGACAACAACATCGCCAACGTCACGCAGGACGATGCCTCGGCGAACGGCACGATCGGCACCCTGCCCGAAGACCCCGAGGCCCGCATCACCCAGCAGGGCAACGGCAACGATTCCTCGATCAGCCAGACCAACGTGGCGTCGAGCTTCAACCTGATCGCCGACAACATCCAGAACGGTGACGACAACATTTCGTCGATCACGCAGGAAGCCAACGGCCCGGGCTTCACCGGCACGCTGCGCGCAACCGTGACCCAGAGCAATGGTGCGGATTCGACCGTAGTGCAGGAAGCCAACAATGGCTCGAAGAACTTCCGGGCCGATGTGACCCAGGACGATTCGACCTCGTCGGTGATCCAGACCGGAAACGCCTCGACCGGCGCCAACAACCCGGCGCTGCGGGCGGTGATCAACCAGACCGGCGGATCGGATTCGGGCGTGACCCAGACCGTCAATGGTGCCGGCGGCGGCGATCTGTTCGCCAGCGTCACCCAGTCGGGCGGCGCGACCTCGAGCGTTACCCAGTCGGCCAACGGCGCCAACTCGGTCACGCAGGACGCGATCGTCAACCAGACCGGGCTCAACGATTCCTCGATCACCCAGACCTTCAACGGCGCCGGTTCGAACACCTTCCTCGCCACGGTCAACCAGACCAACAGCAGCAACGTGTCGAACATCACCCAGAGCGACTTCACCTCTGCGCCGGACAGCGGGCTGACCGCCACCGTCACCCAGAGCGGTTTCGACAACGACTCGACCGTGAACCAGCTCAACAAGTCGGGCACCGCCACGGTGCTGCAGACGGGCGATCTCAACGACGCCTTTGTCGATCAGAACGGTGCGGGCATGAATGCCAACATACTCCAGAGCGGCACCGAGAACCTCGCCGACGTCAACCAGAACGCGCTCAACTCCTCGGCCGATATCGATCAGCTGGGCACCAGCGACATTGCCACCGTCAACCAGTTTGGCGCGCGCAATGATGCAGCGGTGATCATCCAGCAGGTCAGCTCGATCGACAACGAAGCGACGATCAACCAGAACGGTGTCAGCGGCTCGCAGGGCTTCAGCACCGCGACGATCGATCAGAGCGGTTCGTTGAGCGATGCGACCATCACCCAGAACGGCACGCGCAATCAGGCGACCACCACCCAGTCGGGCGTGAACAACACCAGCACGACCACCCAGACCGGGACCTTGACCGGCCTGCCGCCGGCATCGCTCTACAACGTGGCCGAGACCATCCAGTCGGGTGACAACGGCACGTCGCTGCTCAGCCAGAACGGGCTGTCGAACGATGCCTTCCTCGACCAGTCGGGCGACGACAACCTCGCGGACGTCTCGCAGACCGGCATCGGGAACGAGTCGGACATTCTGCAAAGCGGCAGCAACAATGATGCCTTCGTGACGCAGACCGGCAACGGCAACGCCTCGACCGTCAACCAGCTCGGCACCAACAGCACCGCCACGGTGACGCAGGGCAACTGACGCCAAGGCGCCCGGGCGGAGCGGTTGCTCCGCCCGGGTTTGCCCCAGCCTGACCATTATCCTGAAGACCTGAAAGGACTTCCTCATGAAAAATACCATTCTTGCCGGCGCTTCGATGCTGGCCCTCGCCTTTGCTGCTCCGGCCTTTGCGCAGAGCAACGAATCCACCGTTACCCAGACCGGCAGCACCCAGACCGCGACTGTGACCCAGACGGGTGAGGAAGCATCGGCCACGGTGATCCAGAGCAACGCGAACAACACCGCGACCATCAACCAGGAAGCCAATGCCGGCGGCGCCGCGCTGATCGATCAGTCGGGCACCTTCAACACCGCCTCGGTCGGCCAGACCTCGGAAGGCTCGGACGCTCAGGTCGAACAGTCGGGCGATCGCAATGAAGCGACACTGACGCAGGGCCGCGCCGCCAGCAATCCGTTCCAGACCGACAGCCAGACCGCGCTGCTGGTGCAGACCGGTGACGACAACGGCATTCTGGCCTCGCAGGCCGGAACCGACGGCGAGCTCAATGTGCTGCAGAGCGGCAACAACAATGATGCAACCGTCAGCCAGTCGGGCTTCGGCAATGCCTCGGGCGATCCGGGCGATCCGGTGCTGGTCGGGATCCTTCAGTCGGGCAGCGACAACGACGCTTTCGTGACCCAGAACGGGCAGCTGTCGGATGCCCTGATCAATCAGGGCGGCGGCTTCAACACCGCGACCATCAACCAGTCGATCCTCAACGCGCCGAACCCTTCGGGCGCCCCGGATCCGCGTGTTGCTACCGCGACGATCAACCAGAGCGGTGACGACAACGAAAGCACCATCAACCAGACCGGTGGCAGCGGCACCAACTCGGCCCGGCTGATGACCGCCACCAGCACGCAGGTCGGCTCCGGCAACGAAAGCACGATCAGCCAGACCAACACCGCACTCGCAGCGGTCGAGGCTTCGAACACCGCCACCGTGACTCAGAACGGCGACGACAATGCTTCGAACGTCAGCCAGGATGGCATCAATCTGACCGCCACCGTTCTGCAGAACGGGACCGATGGCACCGCGTCGATCATCCAGTCGGGCGATGGCAACACCTCGACGTCGACGCAGAGCGGCACCTTCAACACCGTAAACGTCAACCAGAGCGGCAGCGACAACAGCTCGATCACGGATCAGTCCGGGACGCGCGGCACCGCCAACGTGACCCAGAATGCCACGAACAGCCGTTCGGACATCACCCAGTCGGGTGTGGTCGATGCCTTCGCTTCGGTGAACCAGACCGGCGACAACCAGCAGTCGACGATCAATCAGGAGTCGCAGGCCAACTTTTTCAACCGCTTCCCGGGCGCATTCGTCGACCAGAGTGGTGCGGACAACGTCTCCAACATCAACCAGACCGGCAGCCATGACGTGTGGCGGGTCGGCACTATCCCGACCTCATCGCCCAGCGCGGTCGTCATTCAGGACGGCATCGGAAACAATGTCGACTTCCAACAGCTCGGCAACTCCACGCTGGCCTATGCCGAACAGCGAGGCGACGCCAACAGCATGACCACCATGCAGACCGGCGAGAACAACTATTCGATCGCGCGGCAGTTCGGGAACAACAATGTCAACAATGTGATCCTTGGCGCGGCCACCCCGTCGAACACGCTGTCAATCGTTGAGACGAACCAGACCGGGAACCGCAATACCTCCACGGCGACCCAGAACGGAACGCAGGATCGGGGCGTGGTCGCCTTCACGTCTGCCGCCATCGTGCAGACCGGGGATGACAACACCTCTACCCTGACCCAGTCGGGCCTCAACGATGTCGCCTTCATCGACCAGATCGGGAACGACAACCGCTCGACCGTCAGCCAGCTCGCCGGCGGCGTGAACAACAGCGCCGACATCAACCAGACCGGGGACGAAGGTCTCTCCGAGCTGACCCAGAGCGGCACCGGCAACAGCGCAACGCTGAACCAGAGTGGGCTGGATAACGACTCGTTCATCACCCAGTCCGGCACCGGCAACAGCGCCACGGTGAACCAGTCGAACACCGGCAACATGTCGACCGTCAACCAGAACGGCATGGGTAACATGGCGACTGTTACGCAGACCGGCCTCTGAACCCCACGGCCCCGGGCGGGAGCACGGCTCTCGCCCGGGACCACTTTTTCGACTACACTTCGATCTCAAGTTCACCGGGAGCCACGAACGCCATGCAGTCTCACGCTCCGATCATCGCGCTGGCGCTTGCCGCCGGTTCGCTGCTGACCACCCCCGCCCTCGCCCAGAGCGAGCCGACGCGCGGGGTCTTCGTCGCCCAGATCGGCGATGGCAGCAGCGCGACCATCACCCAGCAGAATTCCGACAGCCTCGCCCGCGTGGTGCAGAACGGCAACGACAACCAGACCGACCTCGCCCAGACCGGTAGCGCCCCGCACCGTGCGCAGATTGCGCAGGATGGCGATGGCAATGTCGCCACCGCGCGGCAGGACGGCGATGGCTCGGCCGATCTCGCCCTGCTTCAGCAAGGCAACGGCAACAGCGCGCTGATCTTCCAGCGCGAAACCGCTGCGGCGGGCGCCACCGGAGCGCAGATCGTGCAGAGCGGCAATGGCAACAGCATCAGCCTTACGCAGGATGGCAGCGACAACACCGCCACGCTCAATCAGGTGGGCGATGCCAACAGCATGAGCGCCGCGCAGCTTGGCAGCAACAACAGCCTGCAATGGAGCCAGAACGGCGATGGCCTCGCCGATCTCCAGATCACCCAGCAGGGCGGGGCCAATATGCAGGTGACGCAGAGCAATACCGGCGGGGCGCAGTTCCTGCCGCCGCCGGGCGGGGGCGGGTGATGCGGCACCGGCGGCCCCCGATGCGGATCGCGCTTGCCGCAGTGGCGGTGTGCGCCGTGCCTGCGCTCTCCGGACAGGTGGCTGACGAGAACGAAAGCCCCGCCAGCCGCACCGAGGCGAGCCAGATCGAAATGCCGCAGGCGGCAACCGGGCCGGGCAGCGCTTATCTCGAGAGCGCGGCCCACCCCGCAGCGCCGCCGCAGCCCCGCGCCAGCCTGGTGGAAGCGCGCAGCGACGGGATCATCCGCGGCAAGGGCAGCGCGCCCGCCAGCCAGATCAGCGCCCGCGGCGATGGCGGGCCGGGCATCGCGCAGCTTTCCAAGGCCGATCTCGAAGCGACCCTCGCCCAGCTCTCCCCGGCAGAACGCCGGGTGCTGCTGCAAGCGATCGAGGGCACCGACATCTGCAACGATCCGCCCGATATCCCGGCGGTGGTGACGCTGTGCCAGAACCGGATCGAGACCCGCTCGACCGAGTTCGCCCCAACCTCCGAACGCTCGCTCAGTGCCGAGGACCGGCTGCTCAGCGGCAATCTCGAAAGCGCGGCCCTGCCCAGCATCGCGCAGGTGATCGACCGGCTGGCGCGCGGCGGCGCGTCGAGCGGGGATTTCAGCAATCAGGCGATCGCCTCGATCGCGCTCGGCACCACCCCCGCCGCCCCCGCCCGCCCGCGCGAGGAGGAGCAACCCGATACCGCCAGCTTCGGCGAGGAAACGCAGGCGCTGCTCAACGCCCTCATCAACCAGCTCGGAGGCCGCGCGCCATGACCCTGTCCGCCCTGCCCGCCGGTGCCCTCGCGCTGGCCCTGCTCTCTCACACCACGGTGTCCGCCATGCCCGAACAGCCCCACGCCCTGACGCTCGATGTCCACGAACATGACGGGACCGTCGAAATCCAGCTGATCGGCCACTCGCCGCGCGCGCAGGCGGTCAGCTATGCGCTGGAGGTGACCGGGCAATCGACCTCGCGCCACCGCGGCGCGACCACGCTGGCGGCGGACACCCGCGCGGTGCTTTCGACGATGCGCACCAATGTCGGCGCGGACTGGTGCGTGAAACTGACCGCCGAGGAAGAGGGCCGCGCGCCCTATGAAATCACCCGCGGGCCCTGCACCGCCGGTTGATCCGTCTCAGCGAGGGCGCGGCACCTGCGCCATGCCGGTCGCATCGATCCCGCGCTCGGGCGTGGTGATCTGGTCGATATGCACCTTGCGCGCGGCTTTGGGCCGGGTGTCGGTCAGCCCGACATTGAACTCGTCATAGACCGGATCATAGCTGATCGGGATGCCCTTGGCCTGCAACTCGGCGAGCGAGACATAGGCATTGCCCGCCGATGAGGCGCGGATGCGGGCGATCTCGTCCGGGGCGAAGCGATCGGCCAGCACCTCGACCACCGATCCGAGCCGCAGCTTGAGCCCCTCGGGCGTCTGCTGGAAATCGACTGCCCCGGCAGTCTTGCCGTCGACGCGGGTGATAAGCTGCGCTTTGACATCGAGCGGAAAGGGGCTGTTCCCGGCGGCGAGCGGCGCGCTCAGCGCGGGCCGGGCCTGCGGCACCGCGGCGATGGCGGGTGCAGGGGCCGGGGACGGCGCGGCAACAGGTGCGCGCAGGCCAGCTGCCGGTTGCTGCGTGGGCTGCGGTGCGGCGGCGCGCGTGGCCGGGGCAGGCGCAGGGCGCGAAACGGGGGACGCAACCGGGGGCTGAGGGATGGTCTGTGCCGAAGCGGTCGGCTCGGCCATCGCCCCTGCCCCGACACCCCGACCGGAAGGCGCGGTTGTCGCAATCGCCGCGATCCGGGATGGTGCGGCCACGGGCTCGGGTGGGGAAACGGCCATTGCGACGGCTGCGGTCGGCGCCTGGGCCGGTTGATCCAGCCCCGCAGGCACGGAGAGATGAGGAGCGGGCACCGCCGCAGCGGCCAGCTCCGGCGCGGCGGGGAGCGACGCGGCGGGCATGGTCGGCGTCGCCGCGACCGGCGTTGCGGGCGGCGGGGCAATCGCCGCCAAAGGCGCAGCCTCAGCGGCGCTCGGGGCATTGATGATTGTCGGCACCATCGGCGGTGGCACCAGCGCGGGCAGCGGCGCGGGCAGCGGCGCGGCCTCGACCGGGAGGCTTGTGGCGACGGGAGAGGCAATGGGAGCGGGTGCCGTGACGGGCGCTTCAGCCTCGCGCGCACCGGGCAATTCCATCGCCGCAGTCAGCGTCAGCAAGGGCACCGGTTCGAGATCGATGATCGGAGCATAGCGCACCCCGGCAAGCCCCGGCTTCGCCTTGGCCGCGCCCGGCCGCGCAGTCGGGGTCTGCTTGAATGAGGGCGGCGGCGGCAACGGCGGATCGTCCGCGTGATTGCCCCCGGCCAGATCGCCCGCACCCACCGAAAGTTCGGGCACGGTCAACGCCGCGACCACCACGATCCCGCCCGGCAGCACCCGCGACATCAGGCCGCGCGCGATGGATCCGCGACGCGAAGAGCCACCCGCGCGCGCGGTGCGCACGGCAGATTCCTCTTCAAAAATTCGTCGCTTGTCAGTCACATTGCCCCCAATCCACAACTATATGAATATCAGGGCATTCGGCAAAGCGGAATCCGGCCGCGAGCAGGATCGCCGGATTTTTCGCATGACTATTCAGTGTCTTGGAAATCAGCCTCGGCTGCACCACAGCGCAAAATGTGACCGCCGCACCTTTGCGCTTCCCCCGAATCGCCCTTGCGCCTATCCGGGCCGGCTCGCCTTGCGGTGGGCAGACAGGCGATAATGCAACAGGACCGTTCTCTCGAAACGCCCGGCTGGGGGCAGGAACTGCGCGCGACTCTCGGGCTCGCGGGGCCGCTGGCGGCTGCCAATCTGTTGCAGATGCTGACCTATGCCATCGACGTGATCTTCATCGCCCGGCTGGGTGACGAGCAGCTGGCGGGATCGGCACTGGCGGTGTCGCTGTTCGGGCTGGTGCTGTGGGCGCTGACCGGGCTGACTGGCGCGGTCGCCCCGTTGATCGCCGAGGAGCTGGGCGCGCGCGCGCCGGCGCTGCGGGCGGTGCGCCGCGCGGTCCGCATGGCGCTGTGGCTGGCGGTGATCGCGGGCGCTGCGGGCATGGGCCTGTGCCTGCTGCTCGATCCGATCATGCAGGTCTCGGGCCAGCAACCGGGCATCCGCGCGCTCGCCAATTCCTACAACGTGGTGATCGTCTTCTCGATGATCCCGATGCTGCTCGCCGCGGTGCTGCGCAACTTCGTCTCGGCGCTGGGCCGCCCGATCTTCGCCACGGCGATCACGGGGGCCGGGATCTTCGTCAATGGCCTCGCCAATTACGCCTTCATCTTCGGCGAGCTGGGCGCGCCGCGGCTGGGCCTGCCCGGCGCGGCGGTGGCGACGATCATCACCGCGTTGTTCACGCTCGCCGCCTATGTTGCGGCGATCCGCCTCGACCGGCGGCTGCACCGCTATCATGTGTTCGGGAGGATCTGGGCGCCCGACTGGGCGCGCTTCCGGGAGATCGTCGTAATCGGCACCCCGATCGCGCTGACGATCACCGCCGAGGCCGGAATCTTCGGCGCGGCGGCGTTTCTGATGGGGCGCTTCGGCGCGGCGGAACTTGCCGGGCACACGGTCGCCTTGCAATTGGCGGCGCTCGCCTTTCAGGTTCCCTTCGGCGTGGGGCAGGCCGCGGCGATCCGGGTCGGCTATTTCTACGGCGCGCGCGATCCCGTCGGCGTGAAGCGCGCCGGGTGGGTGGCGCTGGCGATCGGCACGGGCTTCATGTCGCTGACCGCAGGCGCGATGGTGCTGATGCCCGAGTGGCTGCTGCGCCTCTATGTCGATCCCGACGCCGCCAAGAATGCCGCGCTGGTAGCCTTCGCGCTGCAGTATCTGGCGCTCGCCGCGATCTTCCAGCTGGCCGACGGGGTGCAGGCCGTCGCCGCAGGGGCGCTGCGCGGCTTGCAGGACACCCGCGTGCCGATGTGGATCGCAATCTTCAGCTACTGGGTGCCCGGCATCGGCGTATCGATCGGACTCGGCTTCTTCACCCCGCTGGAAGGCACCGGCGTGTGGATCGGCCTTGCGACCGGTCTATTCTTCGCCGCCATGCTGCTGATCTGGCGCTGGCACCGCCGCGACACGCTCGGGCTGACCCGCGGCTGAGGGCTGCTCGGTGATGTGATGTACCTCGCGCTGCGGGAAGGGGATCGAGATGCCGGTCTTGTCGAAGCGGTTCTTGGCCGCTTCGGTCAGCGCCCATGACAGCGCGAGATAGTCCCCGGTCTTGCACCACACCCGCATGCCCATCGTCACCGCACTGTCGGCGAGGGCAGAGACGAACACCACCGGGGCCGGATCGTCGAGCACCCGCTCGTCCGCCTCTGCCAGCGCGAGCATTTCCTTGCGCGCCTGTTCGATGCTGTCGCCATAGCCGATGCCGATCAGCAGCTCGAACCGCCGCGTGGGCAGGCGCGAGATGTTGACGATCGGCTTGTTCCAGAGCTCGTTGTTGGGGACCATCACATAGACCCCGTCAGGCTGGGTGATCTCGGTGGTGAACAGCCCGATGCCGCGCACCTCGCCGGTAACGATGCCCGCCGTGATCGTCTCGCCCACGCGGAACGGGCGCTGGATCAGGATCATCACCCCGGCTGCGACATTCGACAATGTGCCTTGCAGCGCGAGGCCCACCCCCAGCGCCAGACCGCCAAGCGCAGCGATGATGCTGGTGGTCTGCACGCCGAACTGGGTCAGCACCGTAACCGCGACCACGACCCAGAGAGCATATTTGATAATATTGCTGAGGAACCGCGCCACCGTCGGCTCGATATGGGTGGCCCGCCTGAGCGCCTTGTCGGCCGCTTTCGACAGCAGCTTGGCGAGGATGACGCCGATAACCAGCACCGCCACCGCGCCGAGCAGATGCGGGATACTTTCGCGCAGCCACAGCCAGGCCTGCGCGGCCATGTCGAATTCGTCGCCGAGGCGTTCGGCGATGCGGGGGGGAATCTTCGGGGAGGTCATCGGGAGAAAAGCTATCCTTGCGAGTGTCTGCGGGCAGGCGTGTGGCCCGGGGGCCTTGGTAGTCCAACTGCCCAGCGCCGGAAATGTGGCATCGCGGCAAAAATTTTTTGCGCGCGCGGGGCTTGATTCATTGAAGCCCCGCGACCAAATGCCGCTGCGTTGGCACTCTCGGACGGAGAGTGCCAAGCCATCTCATTCACTCAAGGAAAGGTCATCACCATGGCATTTCGTCCGCTGCACGACCGCGTTGTGGTCCGTCGCATCGAAGCCGACCAGAAGACCGCTGGCGGCATCATCATCCCCGACAGCGCTCAGGAAAAGCCCAGCGAAGGCGAAGTCATCGCCGTCGGCGAAGGCAACCGTGACGACAGCGGCGCGCGCATCGCGCTCGACGTCAAGCCGGGCGACCGCGTGCTGTTCGGCAAGTGGTCGGGCACCGAAGTCAAGATCAACGGGGAAGACCTGCTGATCATGAAGGAAAGCGACATCATGGGGATCATGGGCTGATCGCCTGATCCCATCCGCTTCCTTTCACTACCAACCCAATCTCAGGAGAAACAATCATGGCAGCCAAGGACGTCAAGTTCGGCCGCGAAGCCCGCGAAGGCATTCTGCGCGGCGTCGACATTCTCGCCAACGCCGTCAAGGTGACGCTCGGCCCCAAGGGCCGCAATGTCGTCATCGACAAGAGCTTCGGTGCCCCGCGCATCACCAAGGACGGCGTTACCGTCGCCAAGGAAATCGAGCTCAAGGACAAGTACGAGAACATGGGCGCGCAGATGCTGCGCGAAGTCGCCAGCAAGGCGAATGACAGCGCAGGCGATGGCACCACCACCGCCACCGTGCTCGCCCAGGCGATCGTCACTGAAGGCATGAAGTCGGTCGCAGCCGGCATGAACCCGATGGATCTCAAGCGCGGGATCGATCAGGCCGTGCTCGCCGTGGTCGAAAACCTCAAGAGCCGTTCGAAGGACGTCTCGGGCTCGGAAGAGATCGCGCAGGTCGGGATCATCTCGGCCAACGGCGACCGTGAAGTCGGCGAGAAGATCGCCGAAGCCATGGAAAAGGTCGGCAAGGAAGGCGTGATCACCGTCGAGGAAGCCAAGGGCCTCGAATTCGAGCTCGATGTCGTCGAAGGCATGCAGTTCGACCGCGGCTACCTCAGCCCCTACTTCATCACCAACCCCGACAAGATGACCGTGGAACTGGATAATCCCTACATCCTGATCCACGAGAAGAAGCTGTCGAACCTGCAGGCGATGCTGCCGATCCTCGAAGCTGTGGTGCAGTCGGGCCGTCCGCTGCTGATCATCGCCGAGGATATCGAAGGCGAAGCGCTGGCGACCCTGGTGGTCAACAAGCTGCGCGGCGGCCTGAAGGTTGCGGCCGTGAAGGCTCCGGGCTTCGGCGATCGCCGCAAGGCGATGCTGCAGGACATCGCGATCCTGACCAAGGGCGAGATGATCAGCGAAGACCTCGGCATCAAGCTCGAGAATGTCACTGTCGGCATGCTCGGTCAGGCCAAGAAGGTCACCATCGACAAGGACAACACCACCATCGTCGATGGCGCCGGTTCGGCTGACGACATCAAGGCGCGCGTCGCCGAGATCCGCACCCAGATCGACAACACCTCGTCCGACTACGACCGCGAGAAGCTGCAGGAACGCCTTGCCAAGCTCGCTGGCGGTGTGGCCGTGATCAAGGTTGGCGGTGCGACCGAAGTCGAAGTGAAGGAGCGCAAGGACCGCGTCGACGACGCGCTCCACGCGACCCGCGCTGCGGTGGAAGAAGGCATCGTCCCCGGCGGCGGTACCGCGCTGCTCTACGCCACCAAGGCTCTCGAAGGGCTGAAGGGCGTGAACGAAGACCAGACCCGCGGCATCGACATCATCCGCAAGGCGATCACCGCCCCGATCAAGCAGATCGCCCAGAACGCCGGCCACGATGGCGCGGTTGTTGCGGGCAACCTGCTGCGCGAGAATGACGAAACGCAGGGCTTCAACGCTTCGACCGATGTCTACGAAAACCTGGTGAAGGCCGGCGTGATCGACCCGACCAAGGTCGTGCGCACCGCGCTGCAGGATGCGGCCTCGGTCGCCGGCCTGCTGATCACCACCGAAGCGGCGATCGTGGAACGCCCGGACGACAAGCCGGCCTCGCCCCCGATGCCCGACATGGGCGGCATGGGGTTCTAAGCCTAAGGCGGGCGGGCCAGCCTCGGCTGACCCGTCCACGCCGCAGGCCGGCCAGCGGGGCGAAGCTCCGACTGACGACTCGGGCTTTGCCGGAGTCAGCCCAGCCTCAAGACAAGAAAACCCCGGCGGAGCGATCCGCCGGGGTTTTTCTGTGTCCGCTTTTGGGGGCATCTGGAACGCAGATGGATGGCGGGAGATGGGTGGAAAGCGGACAGCTTCAGGGGCCGAGCTCGTTGAGGCTTTTGCCCTGAAGAAGGTCGGTTATAAACTGGCGTTGAGCGAGATAATCGTTCTTGCGAGAACTGCCCTTGCGTCCGTCTGACTCAATTGCCTGATCATTGAAGTGCAAAGCCTCATTCAATAATTTGACACGATCAGATTGACTTGTCTGGGGATCCATTGAGTCTCTGATCAAAAGAGCCGCTTTTTCCGCCAAGCACTCTGGGTGCAGAGCCTTTAAACAACGACTGAGATGCATTTCAGATTTAGCTTGTTCACCGACCAGCCCGAAATGAAAGGCCAAGTCCTTATCAGCCTCAATATCTCCTCTCGCCGCCGCTTGTTCGGCCTTAATCACGTCGGCACTTGTAAGGGAATAGGCCGTCATCGGAACTTCGCCATCAACCTCTTCCACACTTTCGCTTTTTGTGACCTCATTATCTGAGCACGCGAACAAAAGTAAGACGAGCGCGAACGTGCAAGCGTATGGTTTCATTTTGCAAATCTTACACGGATCGGGCGGCGGCAGCAATGGGGTCGCTTGCTGAATGGCGGAAATTTTATGCGAGCGGGGCAAAGCCGCCATGCCGCTTTCGGGATCACGGATCGGTCCCGCCCATGACCGCTTGGGGGTGGTTCTCTGCCGCCTCTCTTCACCGTCGCCCCGTGCTTGACACGGGGCTTGGCTCCTTTGCTTCGCCACCTGAGAGGAAGAAAAGCCAAACCCCGTGTCAAGCACGGGGCGACGAGTAGTAAAGGACCGCTATGGGGTCACTTCCCGAACGGCAGCTTTCGGCGACAAAGCCGCGATTGCCGACATTTCCTACACCTCTCCCCGCCGCTATCCTCCGCGCCCGCTCTTTCCCATCGCTGTCAGGGTGGTCGCGTGACCGCCAAGGGCCGAACAAGCCCCCTCTCCCCTGTCCGTCCGCATGGCAGAAAACAGGTTAAGCCTCTGCGCTATCGAGCTAAAATTCACACCCACTAAGCGGACACGGTGTCCGCTTTGTAACGCTTAAGTGCGGCCACCCGGTCAGCAGACCACTTCCGCGCGCTACTCCGCCTCGCTCCATACCGCCGCACAGGCCCGCTGGTTGTGCGCCGCGACAAAGCGCGCGAGGTTGTCGGTGCCTTCGGGCAGCTTCCACCCCACCGTGAAGCCAAAATTGGCGAAGGCGAAGATCAGCAGGTCGGCAAAGGTGAAGCGGCCCAGCGCGATGTGGTTGCTTGCGCCCAGATAGGTATCGAACAGCCGCCACTTCTCGTCCGCCAGCGCCGAAAGCTCCGCCCCGGCCTCGGGCGAGACGACGCTCATGCGGGGGGCGAACATCGGGCGGCCGGCGCCGGCGCGGAAGCCCATGGTCATCGGCACCACCACCTCCTGATCGAACAGGCGCGCCCATTTGCGCACCGTGGCGCGCTCCACGGGAGTTGCGCCGAACAGGTTGGGGTCGGGATGCTGCTCCTCGATGAATTCGCAGATCGGCCAGCTTTCGGTGAGGCAGGTGCCGTCATCCAGCTCCAGCGTCGGGGTGGTGCCTTGCGGGTTCTTCGCCATGTAGCCCGCATCCTGCCGGTTCTGGCCGGTGATGATGTCGTAGTGCACGCGGGTGAAATCGTGTCCTTCCTCCAGCCCCTTTTCGATCATGAACATCCGCACGAGGCGCGGGTTGGGGCCGAGGCTGGAATGCAGGATGGTCATGGCGGGTTGCTCCGGGAGGTGGTTTTGCCGGGTGGTTCTAGGGCGCGGGGGGCTGGTCGTCGCCCTCATATTTCCGCTAGGCCGGTGCTGCGAAAGCGCTTGCACGGGGCGGCTGTATTGCGCAGATAAGGCACCATGGACGCAACCTCTCCGCCGCTCCCCGCCGTGCCGCTCGACGATGAGGGCGCGCTGACCAAGCTGCACCCCAACTATGCCCACGCGCTGCGGGTGCGCACGACGCTGACCGCGATCCCCTTCCTGATCGGGTCGCTGGTGCTCGAAACCGCGCTGGCGGGCGAAGGGCTGCTGCCGAAGGGGTTGATAGCCGGGACAGTGCTGGTGATCGCCGCGGCGCTGATCATCCGCATTCCCGCCCGCCGTTACAGCGCGCGCGGCTATCAGATCAGCGCCGACCGGCTGCGCGTGGTGCGCGGCCTGCTTTTCCGCTCGGACACGGTGGTGCCCTTCAGCCGGGTGCAGCATATCGATGTCGATCAGGGCCCGATCGAGCGGTTCTTCGGCATCGCCACGCTGACTTTGCACACCGCGGGCAATCACAATTCGAGCGTCGCCCTGCCCGGCCTCGGCGAGCCGCTGGCGCGCGAGATGCGCGAGACGATCCGCGCGCATATCCGCCGCGAGACGCTATGACCGCGCCGCAGCGCACCGCCCCGGTGAGCGTCATTCTGGGCGCGCTCGGGAGCATCCGCAGCGCGATCCTTCCTGCCGCCGCGATCGCCTTTTCCGGGATCGGCGGCGACGGGCGCTATGCGCTCGCCATAGGGGTGGGCATGGCCGCGGCGCTGATCGGCACGGGGTTCAGCTGGCTCGGCTGGCGGCGGCTGACCTATACCATCGGCGAGAGCGACGTGCGGGTCGAAAGCGGCGTCATCAGCCGCACCGCGCGCGCGGTGCCCTATGAGCGCATTCAGGATGTCAGCCTCGAGGCCACCCCGCTGGCGCGCTTGGCGGGGGTGGTTGCGGTCAAGTTCGAGACCGGGGCGGGCGGGGGCGATGACCTTGCGCTCCAATACCTCACTGCGGCCGAGGGTGAGCGCCTGCGCCAGCTGGTGCGCGAGCGGCGCGAGGACGAGGCGGCGGGCGCGGATCCTGGTACCCCCGCCGACCCGCAGGCCCCGCCGCGCGCCGAGGAAGCCGAGGTGCTCTATGCCCTCACCCCAAAGCGGTTGCTGACCTTCGGGATGTTCGAATTCTCGCTCGCCGTCTTCGCGGTGCTGGGCGGCGTGCTGCAATATGTCGACAATGTCACCGGAGTGAATGTCTGGGATGTCGATCTGTGGCGCAGCTGGCTGAGCCAGTCGGGAGAAACCGTCGCCAGCCTCGGCCCGATGGCGCAGGCGATCGGGGCCGTAGCGGGGGTGATCGGGCTGATCGGGGTCGGCTTTGCCACCGGCATCGCGCGCACGGTGCTGCGCGACTGGGGCTTCACTCTCACCCGCAGCCCCCGCGGGTTCCGACGGCAGCGCGGATTGCTGACCCGCACCGACGTGGTGATGCCCGTGCACCGGGTGCAGGGGCTGGTGATCGGCACTGGCCTGCTGCGCTATCGCTTCGGCTGGCACGGCCTCAGCTTCGTCAGTCTGGCGCAGGATGCCGAGGACGAGAGCCACGTGGTTGCGCCCTTTGCGCAGATGGAGGAGCTGGCCCCGATCGTGGCGACGGCGGGCTTCGATCTGCCGGATGAAGGCACGCGGTGGCAGCGATCAAGCAAGCGGCACCGCAACGACCGGGCGGTGCTGGGATCGGCGCTGTTCGTGCTGGCGACCATCGCGGCGGCAGTGTTTGCGCCGACGGGGGTGTTCCTGATCCCGCTCGGCCTCGCAGTGTTGATGGTGGGAGCCCAGCTCTACGCCTGGCACTTCCGCCGCTTTGCGCTGAGCGACACGCAGATCTTTGCGACCACCGGGCTCTTGTCCCCAACCAGCAGGATCGCGACGCGGCTGAAGCTTCATTCGGTCGAGATCGCGCAGGGCCCGCTGGCGCGGCTGCATGGCTATGCGACGGTCCATCTTGGGCTGGCGGGCGGCAGCTTCGCCATCCCCGGCGTGCCGCTGGCCGATGCGCGCGCGCTGCGGGCGAGCATCCTCGCCACGATTGCCGCCACCGATTACGCGCGGATCGACGCGCCGCTGGAGGAACCTGCGCTTACACTCTGAAACGCGCCCAGTCGGGGTTCTCGGCAAAGCGCTTGGCGACGTAGGAGCAATCGGGGCGGATCAGGAAGTCCTGCCGCTCCGCATCCGCAACCAGCCGCGCTACCAGCGCAGCGGCCACCCCGCGTCCGCCGATCGCGCGCGGGACGATGGTGTGGGCGGCCACCCACACCTCCTTGCCATCGCGCATCCCGCCGGCCTCCCATTCGAGATAGCCTTCCTCGGAAGCACCCTCGACCACGGCGACATAGCGACCGCCCTGTCCTGCGACATGGTGGGTGATGGTCAGCTTGGGCGTTTGTTCGCTCACGATTGATGACTCCGGGTTGTCAGACGTGAATGTGCGGCTAGAGGCGATGTTCCATGACATTGCCCAAGCCTTTCCTGTCCGACAACGCCGCTGCCGTCCACCCCCGCCTGTGGGAGGCGATGCGCAAGGCCGATGAGCCGGACAATCCCTACGACGGGGACGCGCTCTCCGCCGAGCTCGATGCGCGCTTCACCGCTTTGTTCGGGCGCGAATGCGCCGCGCTGTGGGTGGCGACGGGGACGGCGGCGAATTGTCTGGCGCTCGCCACCATGTGCGCGCCGCACGGCGGGGTGGTGTGCCACCGCGAGGCGCATATCGAAGTCGACGAGGGCGGCGCACCGGGCTTCTTCCTCCACGGCGCCAAGCTGATGCTGGTGGATGACGGTTTTGGGAGCGAAGGCGCGAAGCTGACGCCGGAGAGCATCGCCGCGCTGATCGACCCGATCCGCAATGATGTGCATCAGGTGCAGCCCCATGCGGTCGCGATCACGCAGGCGAGCGAATATGGGCGCAGCTACCGCCCGGACGAACTCGCCGCGCTTGGGGACTTCGCGAAGGCGCGCCGGCTCGGCCTGCACATGGACGGCGCGCGCTTCGCCAATGCGGCGGCCTTCCTCGGCGGTTCGCCCGAGGATGCGGCGCGCAGCGCGAGCGGCCCGGTCGACAGCCTCGCCTTCGGCTTCATCAAGAACGGCGGGATGGGCGCAGAGACCGTGGTGCTGTTCGATCCTGAAGCTGCGCGGCAGGTGCGCTATCGCCGCAAGCGCGCGGGGCACCTGCAATGCAAGGGCCGCTATCTGGCCGCGCAGATCCTCGCGATGCTCGACGACGGGCTGTGGCTCGCTAACGCCGCGCACGCCAACGCCGCCGCGCAGGAAGTGGCGGCGGGCTGCGGCGACCGGCTGCTTCACCCGGTCGAGGCGAATGAACTGTTCGTGCGCCTGACCCCTGCGGAGCGCGAGGCACTGCGGGCGCAGGATTTCGCCTTCTACGACTGGGGCACGGACTCGGCGCGCTTCGTCACCGCCTGGAACACGCGGGCCGAGGACGCGAGCGCGCTCGGCAAGGCCATCGCTGCGCTGTGAGCGACACCAACGCGCCTTCCATGCTCAGCCCCAAGGTGCTGATCCCCTTCATGCTGACCGGCACGATCTGGGGCTCGACCTGGTTCGTCATAACCGGGCAGATCAGCAACGTGCCCGCCGCGTGGGGGGTGTTCTTCCGCTTCATGCTGGCAACCCCGGCGCTGTTTGCGCTCGCCGTGGTGATGGGCAACCGGCTGCGGCTGAACCGGCCCGAGCACCTGCTGGCTTTGGGCGTCGGGATCGCGCAGTTCAGCGGCAATTTCCTGTTCGTCTACCATTCCGAGCAGCACATCACCTCCGGCATCGTCGCGGTGATGTTTGCGCTGCTGATGGTGCCCAATGCGGTGTTTGCGCGGGTGTTCATCGGCGAGCGGGTGCAGAGCGGCTTCATCGGCGGGAGCCTTGTCGCCATCGCCGGCGTAGCGATGCTGCTGGTGCACGAATGGAACGCCGCGCCGCTCGGTGGCAATGTCGGGCTCGGCATCGTGCTCGCGATCGGCGGGATGCTGGCGGCCTCGATCGCCAATGTGGTGCAGGCCAACCCCACCGGGCGCGGCGTTCCGATGGTGAGCTTCCTCGCTTGGGCGATGCTCTACGGCACCGCCTTCGATCTGGTCTATGCCTTCGTCACCGCCGGCCCGCCGACCCTGCCGAGCGGCTGGCAGTTCTGGGCGGGAACGGCCTATCTCGCGATCATCGGATCGGTCGTGACCTTCCCGCTGCACTACAATCTGGTGCGCGAGATCGGCGCGGGGAAGACGGCTTACAACGCCATCGTCACGGTCTGCGTGGCGATGCTGCTGTCGACCGTGTTCGAGGGGTTCCGGTGGGACGCGCTCTCGGCCAGCGGCATGGCGTTGGCGCTGCTGGGCATGGGATTGGCGCTCCGGGCGCGGCGCGTGAAGTCGCTGCAGGTGCAGCAGTCGGGAGCTTTGAGGAGGTGAGGACTAATCGGCCCGAAGGGCCGCAAGGGCGACCGCCCGTCGCGCCCTATGGCGCGGAAGCCAAGGGCGCGGATGCGCCCGTCGGCGCCTGAGGCGCAAACAAAGACTCCAGCCCCTCGACATAGGTCGGATATTTCTGCGACCACCCCAGCACCCGCTTGGCCTTGCCGTTGGCGACGCGGCGGTTCTCCATGTAAAAGCCGCGCGCCATCTGCGACAGGTCGGCTTCTTCCAGTGTCTCGAGCGGGGGCGGATCCAGCCCCAGCAAGCGGCAGGCGTATTCGGTGACTTCATTGCCGCTGCACGGCAGATCGTCCCCCAAGTTATAGGCGCCCTCCGGTACATCCTGCGTCAGCGCAGCCACCACGCCGCTGACAATGTCGTCGACATGGACCCGGCTGAACACCTGACCGGGCAAGTCGATTCGCCGCGCCTTGCCCTCCCGCACCCGGTCGAGCGCCGATCGTCCCGGCCCGTAGATCCCCGGCAGGCGGAACACCCGCGCGCCCAGCCTGACCCACAGCGCGTCGGCCTCGGCACGGGCATTGCGGCGGCCTTCCCCCGTCTCGGCAATCGTCGGCGTCGCCTCATCCACCCAAGCCCCTTGCCGGTCGCCATAGACGCCGGTGGAGGACAGGTAGCCGTACCATGCCGGGGGAAAGGATCGCCCATAGGTATCGAGCACCGGGTCGAGCCCGCTCGCCCGGTCGGGCGGGACCGAGGAGAGGACATGGCTCGCCTCGCCCAGCGCCGCCAGCACCGCCGCGCGGTCGGCAAAGTCGATGTCGCCCGCGCTTCCGGTGGCGCGCACCTGCCACCCGCGCGCACGCATCGCATCCTTGATCCGTGTCGCCGTGTAACCCAGTCCGAAGATCAGCAGATTGCCCATGCGCGCAAGCTAAAGATTGGACGCGGGGCCGAATCAACCTAAATCGGCCTGCATGGATATCGCAACCACCCCCCAGAACCCCGAAGGCAACCCCGAACTCGCGGATGCCGCCCCCACCCCGCACGAGCCGCCGGTGATCCGGCGCGAGGATTACAAGCCGCTCCCGTGGGCAGTGCCGACGACGCAGCTCGATTTCCGGCTGGGGCTGAGCGCGACCCGCGTCACCGCGACGCTGACGGTCGAACGCAACCCCGCCGCCGACGCCTCGCCCGAGCTGCGCCTCAACGGCGATGGCCTCACGGCGACAAGCGTGACGGTCGACGGCGCAGCGGCCGAGTGGCGGATGGACGGGCCGGACCTGATCGTCACCCTGCCCGGCGCCAAGCACACAGTGGAGGTCGTCACCACCATCGACCCTAGCGCCAACACCCAGCTGATGGGCCTCTACGCTTCGAACGGGATGCTCTGCACCCAGTGCGAATCGGAGGGCTTTCGGCGCATCACCTTCTTCCCCGACCGGCCCGACGTGCTTTCGACCTATGCCGTGCGGATGGAGGGCGACAAGGCCGCTTTCCCGATCCTGCTGTGCAACGGCAACCGCGTCGCCGAGGGCGAGAACCCGGATGGCACCCATTGGGCCGAGTGGCACGATCCCTGGCCCAAGCCGTCCTACCTCTTCGCGCTGGTCGCAGGCGATCTGGTCGCCAATTCCAAACCCTTCACCACCCGCTCAGGCCGCGAGGTCGAGTGCAATGTCTGGGTGCGCAAGGAAGACCTCGCGCGCACCGATCACGCGCTCGAAAGTCTGCACCGCTCGATGAAGTGGGACGAGGATGTGTTCGGCCGCGAATACGACCTCGATCTCTACAACATCGTCGCGGTCAGCGATTTCAACATGGGGGCGATGGAGAACAAGGGGCTCAACGTCTTCAACACGAAGTACGTGCTGGCCGACCCCGACACCGCGACCGACGCCGATTTCGACGCGGTCGAGGGCGTGATCGCGCACGAATATTTCCACAACTGGTCGGGCAACCGCATCACCTGCCGCGACTGGTTTCAGCTGTCCTTGAAGGAAGGTTTCACCGTGCTGCGCGACCAGCTTTTCTCGCAGGACATGCGGGGCGAGGCGGTCAAGCGGATCGAGGATGTGCGCATCCTGCGCGCGGCGCAGTTCCCCGAGGATTCGGGCCCGCTCGCCCACCCGATCCGGCCCGATTCCTACCGTGAGATCAGCAACTTCTACACCGCGACCGTCTACAACAAGGGCGCGGAGGTGATCCGCATGATGCGCTCGATGGTGGGCGAGGCGCGCTTCCGGGCGGGCACCGACCTCTATTTCGACCGCCACGACGGCGAGGCCGCGACTTGCGAGGATTTCGTCAAGGCGATCGAGGACGGGGCCGAGGTCGACCTCAAGCAGTTCCGGCTGTGGTATTCGCAAGCCGGCACGCCGCGCGTCAGCGTGAGCCATGCAGTCGAAGGTGACAGCCTGAAACTCACCCTCAAGCAGACCGTCCCGGCCACGCCCGGTCAGCCCGACAAGGCGCCGATGCCGATCCCGCTCAAGCTGGCGGTCCATGCCCGTGGCGGCGCGCTCGGGGCCGAGCAGCTGGTCGTGCTGACCGAGGCCGAGCAGACCTTTACCCTGCCCCTCGCCGGGGCCGATCCGGTGCTCTCGATCAACCGCGGCTTCACCGCCCCGGTGGTGATCGAGCGCGATCTGGCGCGCGATGATCTGGTGTTCCTCGCCGCGCATGACAATGACCCCTTCGCGCGCTCGGAAGCCTTGCAGGAACTTGGCGTGGGGCACCTCGTGGGCACAGCGAGCGGCTCGCTTTCCGCCCACGAGCAGGCGGCAGGCGAGGCGGCGATCATCGGCGCATTCCGTTCGAGCCTCGCCGACAATGCGCTCGACGATGCGATGCGGGGCGAATTGCTGGTGCTGCCCTCCGAAACCTACCTATTCGAAGTCATGGCCAGCGGGACACGAAAGGCCGATCCCGGCGCGATCCATGCCGCGCGCGAGGGGCTGAAGGCCGCGATCGGCACCGCGCTGGCGGACGATCTGGGCGCACTCCACGCCCGCGCATCGGCGGTCGCCACCGAGGATCCGGCAGGGCGCGGCGCGCGGAAGGTCAAGACGATTGCGCTGGCGCTGATAGCCGCCGCCGATCCGGCCAAGGCCGCCGATCTGGCCGCGGCGCAGTATGACGCGGCGGACAACATGACCGACCGGCAGGGCGCGCTGATGGTGCTGTGCGGCCTCGATCACCCGGCCCGCGCGGAGAAGCTCGCGGCGTTCTACGAGCGCTATAAGGACAATGCGCTGGTGGTGGACAAGTGGTTCACGCTGCAGGCGCTGTCGCTCCACCCCGATGTGATCCAGCACGTCCGCGCGCTCGCCGAGCATCCCGACTTCACCATGAAAAACCCCAACCGTGTGCGCTCGCTCCACATGGCTTTCGCGGGCAATCCCAAGGGCTTCCACGAGGCAGACGGCGAGGGTTACCGCATGGTCGCCGACGTGATCCTCGCGCTCGACCCGATGAATCCGCAGACCGCCGCGCGCTTCGTGCCTTCGCTCGGCCGCTGGCGGCGGATCGAGCCGGGCCGGGCGGCGCTGATGAAGGGCGAGCTGGAGCGCATCCTCGCCGCCGGGAACCTGTCGCGCGATACCTTCGAGCAGGTCAGCCGCTCGCTGGACGGCTGAGGTGACGGGTTTCCAGATCGAGACTCACCCGCTGCTCGGCAGCGTGCCGCACGGCTTTTTCGGCAGCGCGGGGGGCACGCACCAGTTCGGCTTCGGCGGGCCGGGCGACGGGGCCGAGGTGCGGTCCTTGCGCGCAGCGGCCGCAGCGGCGATCCTGCCGGGAGGCCGACTCGCCGCGCCGCATCAGGTGCATTCGCCCGACGTCGTCACCGTCAGCGCGGTCTGGGACGATGCCGCCGAAGGCCGCCCGGTAGCCGATGCGGTGGTCACGGCGACGCCGGGCGTGGTGCTCGGGATCGTCACCGCCGATTGCGGCCCGATCCTCTTCGCCGACGAGGCTGCGGGCGTGATCGGCGCGGCCCATGCCGGGTGGCGCGGAGCGGTGGACGGGGTGCTGGAGAACACCCTCGCCGCGATGGAAGCGCTCGGCGCACGGCGCGGCGATACCATCGCGGTGCTCGGGCCGACCATCGCGCAGGCGAGTTACGAGGTCGACGCCCCCTTCCGCGCGCGCTTCCCCGCCACTGCCGAGCGCTTCTTCGCCCCCGCGCCGGATCGCGACGGGCTGGCGCGCTGGCAGTTCGACCTGCCCGGCTTCATCATGGATCGGCTGGCCGCAGCAGGCCTTAGCAAAATTGCTGATATCGGCCGGGATACATTCTCACATGTCGCGCGTTACCATTCTCACAGACGCGCCAGTCAGGCGGGTGAGGCCAATTATGGTCGGCAGATCAGCATGATCGCGCTGCCCTGAGTTTGTCTTGCACGGCGGCGAACGTGGCTTGTTTAAAACACGGTTGGATTCTGGATAGATTGCCGTTAATTGCCCCGCCCAAGCTCCAGCCAAGGTGCGCATACGGCGTATCCGGGGCCTGAAGCAGGGACCAATCGACGGATCGGAACCGGGGCGCGTGCCCCGCCACTGAAACATCACGCCGCGCGGGCACTCTTTCCGCCGCGGCAAAACGAGCAGGGTAAGACGACATGGCTTCTGACACGGCCGCCGCAAGCGAACTCAGCACCGAAGACGGCGTGCGTCGCCGCGACTGGATCCACATTGCCGCGCTCGGCACGGCGGGAGTCGGCGGGGCTTCAGTGCTGTTCCCGCTGGTGAGCCAGATGGCTCCGTCGCGGGACGTGCTCGCCGCCAGCTCAACCGAAGTCGATGTCAGCGCGATCCAGCCGGGTCAGAGCATCAAGACCACCTTCCGCAAGCAGCCGCTGTTCGTGAAGCGTCTTTCGCCCGAGGAAATCGCCCGGGCCAAGGCCGATGATGGCGCCAACATGCGCGATCCCGCCACGCTGGCCGATCGCACCAAGGCAGGGCACGAGGACATCCTCGTGACAATGGGCGTCTGCACCCACCTCGGCTGCGTGCCGCTAGGCGCGGCCGAAGGCGAGAACAAGGGCGAGTTCGGCGGCTATTTCTGCCCCTGCCACGGCTCGCACTACGATGTCGCCGGCCGCATCCGCAAGGGCCCCGCGCCGCTCAACCTCAAGGTGCCGGAATACAGCTTCAAGTCCGACGCCGTCATCCGCGTGGGCTGATCCTGCGTATCTGATATCACAACGATAATCGTCCCGATCTTCATCAACGATCAAGCCGAGAGAACGCCATGAGTTTCGCCTGGGCCAAGCAATACGAACCGCAGACCGCTTTCACCAAGTGGCTGGACGAGAAACTGCCGTTCCCGCGGCTCGTCTACAACGCGGTGGGGGCCGGTTATCCGGTTCCGCGCAACCTCAACTACATGTGGAACTTCGGCGTGTTGGCCGGTTTCTGCCTGATGATCCAGATCGTCACCGGCGTCGTGCTTGCGATGCACTATGCCGCCAACGCGCAGGTCGCGTTCGGTACGGTCGAGCACATCATGCGTAACGTCAACTACGGCTGGATGCTGCGCTACGCCCACGCCAACGGGGCGAGCTTCTTCTTCATCGTCATCTACATGCACATCTTCCGCGGCCTGTTCTATTCGTCGTACAAGGCCCCGCGCGAGATGATCTGGCTGCTGGGCGTGGTGATCTTCCTGCTCATGATGGCGACCGCCTTCATGGGCTACGTGCTGCCTTGGGGCCAGATGAGCTTCTGGGGTGCGCAGGTCATCACCGGTCTGTTCAGCGCGATCCCGCTGGTGGGTGAGCCGCTGCAGGTGTGGCTGCTGGGCGGCTTCGCGCCGGATAACGCCGCGCTGAACCGCTTCTTCTCGCTGCACTTCCTGATGCCTTTCGTGATTGCGGGCGTGGTGATCCTCCACATCTGGGCGCTGCACATTCCCGGCTCGTCGAACCCGACCGGCGTGGAAGTGAAGCAGGAATCGGACACCGTTCCGTTCCACCCCTACTACACCGCCAAGGACGGCTTCGGTCTCGGCGTGTTCCTGATCCTGTTCACCACGATGGTGTTCTTCCTGCCCAACTACCTCGGCCACCCGGACAACTACATCGAGGCGAACCCGCTCTCGACCCCGGCGCACATCGTGCCCGAATGGTACTTCTGGCCGTTTTACGCGATCCTGCGCGCCTTCACCGGTGACCTCAGCATCCCCTTCACCGGCATCGTGCTGATCCCCGCCAAGCTGCTGGGCGTGATCGCGATGTTCGGCTCGATCCTGCTGTGGTTCTTCCTGCCCTGGCTGGACAAGAGCCCGGTGCGTTCGGGCCACTACCGCCCGATGTTCCGCAAGTTCTTCTGGTTCGGCCTGATCCCGACCATGATCGCGCTGTTCATCTGCGGCGGTGCGCCGGCGGAAGAGCCCTACGTGGTGATCAGCCAGATCGCGACGGCCTATTACTTCCTCCACTTCCTGGTGATCCTGCCGATCGTCAGCCAGGTCGAAGTGCCCAAGCCCCTGCCCTTCTCGATCACCGAAGCGGTGGTCGGCAAGGACAAGCCCGGCGGCACTTCGGGCGGCGGTGCGATCGATGCCGGAAGCGTGGTCGAGGGTCTTCCCGGTACCGCCACCGATGGGTCGCTGCAGCCCGCCGAGTGATCGGCGGCCCGCAGTCTCACGCAATCTGAACCGATAACGAGAAAGAGTTCGGACATGTCTATTCGTCTCGGAGGCATCCTTTTCGGCCTCGCCATCACTGCGGTGCTGGTGCTGTGGTCGCTCCTGCCCGGTGCCTACAACTACGCATTCGGCCCGGCGCCGGAAAAGCAGCCCTCCTACGCGTTCTACGAGCATGGCGAAGGCCCCGAGGCTGGGTTCTCGTTCGACGGCGCGTTCGGCAAGTGGGACTATGCCCAGCTGCAGCGCGGCTATCAGGTCTACAAGGAGGTCTGCTCGGCCTGCCACAGCCTGAAGTTCGTCGCCTTCCGCAACTTGCAGGAACTCGGCTACACCGAAGCCGAGGTTGACGCCGAGGCCGCCAGCTGGACTGTTCCGGGCATCGATCCGGCGACCGGTGAGACCACAACCCGTCCGGGCGAGCCGACCGACTACTTCCCGATGCCGTTCCCGAACAGCATTGCGGCGGCTGCGGCCAACAACAACGCCATTCCGCCCGATCTTTCGCTGATGACCAAGGCGCGGCATGACGGTTCGAACTACGTCTATTCGCTGCTGACCGGTTATGGCGAGCCCGATCCGGAAAAGGCGGCGAAGGTCGGGTTCGAAACCCCTCCGGGCCTCTATTTCAACAAGCACTTCCCTAACGTGAACATTGCCATGGCGCCGCCGCTCGCGGTGGACGGTCAGGTTACCTACGCGGACGGAACCAATGCCACCATTCCGCAGATGGCGACCGATGTGGCCGCGTTCCTGACCTGGACCGCCGAGCCTTCGCTGATCCAGCGCAAGCAGACTGGCTGGTTCGTGATCGGCTTCCTGCTCTTCGCCACGGTGCTGGCCTTCCTGAGCTACAAGCAGATCTGGGCCGGGATCAAACCGAAGAAGGGCTGAGGCCCGCCTTCATCGAGGCACAGCGGCGCCCCGTCATCCCTTGCGGATGGCGGGGCGCTCTGCTTTGAGGGCAAGGAAAGGGGCTCGCCAACATGACATCGCCACATCTTTCTCCCGAAGAGCTGAAGGCGCTGGTGCGCACCGTGCCGGATTTCCCGCAGCCGGGGATCCAGTTCCGCGACATCACGACGCTGATCGGCCACCATCAGGGCATGGCCGCGAGCGTGCATCACCTCGCCGCGCTGGCCGATGCCGCCGGGGCGCAGAAGATCGCGGGGATGGAGGCACGCGGGTTTATCTTCGGCGCGGCGGTGGCAGTGCAACTCGGCATTGGCTTCGTGCCCGTGCGTAAGCCCGGCAAGCTGCCGATCGACACCATCGGCATCGACTATGCGCTCGAATACGGCACCGATCGGCTGGAGATGGACCCGGGCGCGGTTCTGCCGGGGCAGACAGTGGTGATGGTCGACGATCTGATCGCCACCGGCGGCACGGCGCTCGCCTCGGCCGCTCTGCTGCGCAAGGCCGGGGCGGTGGTCAGCGATGCGCTGTTCGTGATCGATCTGCCCGATCTGGGCGGAGCGGAACGGCTGCGCGGAGCGGGCATCACGGTCAATGCGCTAATGGAATTCGAGGGCGACTGAAGGCTGAGTTCGCCTTCAGGGAACCTCGGCAGGGCGGTCGGGGTTGTAAGAATGTCAATCGCTCGTCTATGCCCCATCCGGGTGCCGGGCGCGCCCTTTCCGCCCGTTAGAACCACCCTCGAAGGACGCAACCGAACCGCCAATGGCTTATGCCTTGACGCTCTTGACGCTGGTGACGCTCCCCTTCGCTGCGGCGCTTGCGATTGCGGTGCTGCACCAGGCATCGCGCGCCGTCCATTCGGGGATTGCCGCGGGCGCAAGTGCCGCAGGGCTCGTCCTGCTGGCGAGCCTGGCCGGGCCGGTGATCGGCGGTGCAGTGCCTTCCGCAACGTGGCAATGGGTGCCCACTCTCGGCCTCGATCTCACGCTGATGGTCGATCCGCTGGGGCTGATGTTTGCCGGCCTGATCCTGGGCATCGGCCTTGCGGTGGTGATCTTCGGGCATTTCTACCTCTACGCCGGTGAGGCGACGGGGCGGTTCTTCGCCAGTCTGATGCTGTTTCAGGGCGCGATGCTGGGCATCGTGATCGCGGGCAATGTGCTGCTGCTGCTGGTGTTCTGGGAGATGACCAGCCTCGCGTCGTTCCTCCTGATCGGCTTCTGGCAGCACAAGGCGGAAGCCCGGCAAGGCGCGCGCATGGCGCTGGCGGTGACCGGCGGCGGCGGGCTCGCGCTGATCGGGGGCATGGTATTGCTGGGGATAGCGGCCGGAAGCTTCGACCTCGCCACTATCCTGCTTCGGGGCGATATCGTGAAGGACTCGCCGCTCTACCCTGCGATCCTGACGCTGATCCTGCTGGGCTGCTTCACCAAGTCGGCGCAGTTTCCGTTCCACTTCTGGCTCCCGCACGCGATGGCCGCGCCGACCCCGGTGAGCGCCTATCTCCACTCGGCGACGATGGTGAAGGCGGGCGTGTTCCTGCTCGCGCGCCTGTGGCCGGTGCTGGCGGGGACCGAGGCCTATACCCTCACCGTCACCACGGTCGGCCTCGTCACGATGATCTTCGGCGCGGTGGTTGCGCTATTCCGGCACGATCTGAAGAGCATCCTCGCCTATTCCACCATCTCGCAGCTGGGGATGCTGGTGATGCTGCTGGGCTTCAGCCTCGAAGCGGCGGCGCTGGCGGCGGTGCTCCACATTCTCAACCACGCTGCCTTCAAGGCCGCGCTGTTCATGAGCGCCGGGATCGTCGAACATGAGACCGGCACGCGCGACATTCGCCGCCTCGGCGGGCTGGCGAAGGCGATGCCGATCACTGCCGCCGTGGCGACGCTCGCTGCCGCCTCGATGGCCGGCCTGCCGCCGCTGGGCGGATTCATCTCGAAGGAGCTGATGCTCTACCAGACCCCCAAGCTCGCACTGCTCGGTCTCCCGTGGCTGCTGCCGGTGCTTGCTACCGTGGGCGCGACCTTCTCGGTCGGCTATTCGCTGCGGCTGGCCGGGCACCTGTTCTTCGGACAGCCGCGCGAGGCCGAGCCCCATGCGCGCGCGCATGATCCCGGCATCGGCATGTGGGCCGCGCCAGCCTTTCTCACGCTGCTCGCGGTGCTGCTCGGGCTGATCCCGATGCTCCTCGCCGCGCCGCTGGTGGGCGCGGTGACGGGGGTGGTGACCGGCGCGGGCGTACCCGAATTCGACCTGGCGCTGTGGCACGGGGTGAACTTGGCACTGATCCTCAGCCTGATCGCGGTCGCCGGCGGGGCGCTGCTGTTCTGGCAGCACCGCGCGCTGCTGGGTCTGTGGGAGCGCGCCGGTCTGCCCGATGCCAAGCGCATGTTCAAAGCGACCTTCGCCTTTGCCGATACGTGGGTGCGCAAGGCGATCGTCGCCACACACACGCCCTCGCTGCAACGGATGCTGCTGGCAAGTTTCGGCGTGATCGCCTTCCTGATCGTGGACGGTGCGCAGGCTGGCGGCGCGCTGACCGGCACCCGCACGCTCATCCCCGCCTCGCCGCCCGCCATCGCCGCCTGGGTGCTGCTGATCGCAGCGACCGCCGCGGTGGTGAACGATGCGCGCAACCGCCTTCGCGTACTGATCTACATCAGCGTGATCGGGCTCGTCATCAGCCTCGCTTTTGTGCAGTTCTCCGCCCCCGATCTGGCGCTGACGCAGATTTCGGTCGAGGTGGTGACGATCCTGCTGCTGCTGCTGGCGCTGCACCTCTTGCCCAAGAACCCGCCCTACCTCTCCGCCCCCTCGCGCAAGTGGCGCGACGGCGCGCTGGCGACGCTGTGCGGTGTGTTGATCGGCGGGGTGGCCTGGGCGATGCTGACCCGTGATCCGGGGGCGAGCATTTCGGCCTTCCACCTCGCCAATGCCAAATCGGGCGGCGGGGGCACCAATGTCGTCAACGTCACGCTGGTCGATTTCCGCGCCTTCGACACGCTGGGCGAGATCATCGTGCTGGGGATCGCCGGGCTGGGGATCTTCGCGCTGCTCGACAGCGCGGCGACGGGGGCGTCGGGCGCGCGGCTGAGGGCCTGGCGTGCGGACATGCCGCTCTCGCCCGAGCGGCACCCGATGATGCTGGTGATGGCGAGCCGGATCATCCTGCCGCTGACCCTGACCGTGGCGATCTTCCTGTTCCTGCGCGGCCACAACCAGCCGGGCGGCGGCTTCATCGCGGCGCTGGTGGTGGCGGTGGCCTTCCTTGTCCAGTATCTCGCCGCCGGCTTCGACTGGTCGGACGAGCGCCTGCCCTTCGGCGAGCACCAGCTGATCGGCTGGGGCGTGCTGGTGGCGATGGCGACGGGCCTTGGCGCAATGGCGCTGGGATCGCCGTTCCTGACCAGCTGGTTCGACTATTTCAGCCTGCCGCTGATCGGCAAGTTCGAGCTGGCGAGTGCGATGCTGTTCGACACCGGCGTGTTCCTGACCGTTCTGGGCGCGGTGATGCTGGCGCTGGCGCAATTAAGCCACATCTCCCAGCGCGCCGCCCGCGCAGCTCAATCGGGTGAGGGCCGCGCATGATGAGCTACGAATTCCTCGTCGCGAGCGCCATCGGCGTGCTGGTCGCGGCGGGCGTGTTCCTCGCTTTGCGAGCGCGCACCTTTCAGGTGGTGCTGGGGCTGACGCTGATCTCCTACGCGGTGAACCTGTTCCTGTTCGCCAGCGGTCGTCTGGTGATCGGCCGCCCGCCGATCTGGGACAAGGCCGTCAGCAACTATGCCGACCCGCTGCCACAGGCGCTGGTTCTGACCGCGATCGTCATCACCTTCGGCATGACCGCCTTTGTCGTGATCCTCGCCCTGCGCGGTTTTCTCGAAAGCGGCAGCGATCATGTCGATGGCGACACGGTGCCGTGCGATCCGCAGGACGGGATGGCCGCAAAGAACGCTACGGTCGCGCCTGATGTGGAGGACGCGCAGCCGTGACCTTCGCCGATCATCTGATTGTCCTTCCCGTCGCGATCCCGGCGCTGGCCGCGCCCGCCGCGCTGCTGGTAATGCGGCGGCGGCGCGCACTGGGGGTCGCAATCGGCTTTGCCTCGTGCCTGGCCTTGCTGGTCACCGCGCTGGCGGTGATGGCGCAGGTCTCGGGCGGGGCGACACTCGCCTATGCGGTCGGCGCGTGGCCCGCGCCTTTCGGCATCGTGCTGGTGGCAGACCGGCTGGCCGCGATGATGCTGGTGCTCACGTCGTGCCTTGGCCTGATCGCGCTGACCCATGCGGTGATCACCCGCGCGGACCGCAAGGGCTGGCATTTCCACCCGCTGTTCCAGTTCCAGCTGATGGGATTGAACGGCGCCTTCCTGACCGGCGACCTCTTCAACCTCTTCGTGTTCTTCGAGGTGCTGCTGATCGCGTCCTACGGGCTGATGCTTCACGGACAGGGCGCGGCGCGGCTGAAGGCCGGGGTGCAATATGTGGTGGTCAACCTCGTTGGATCGTCGGTGTTCCTGATCGCGCTGGGGATGCTCTATGCGCTCACCGGCACGCTCAACATGGCCGACATGGGCCTGCGCGTGGCCGCTGTCGCCGCAGAAGACCAGGGGATGCTGCGCGTCGCCGCGCTGCTGCTGGTGAGCGTCTTCGCGCTCAAGGCCGCGGTGGTGCCGCTCCACCTGTGGCTGCCGCGCACCTATGCCGTGGCCACGCCCGCAGTGGCGGCGCTGTTTGCGATCATGACCAAGGTTGGGGTCTATTCGATCATCCGCGTGGTGCCGCAGGTGTTTGGCGAAGGCGCCGGGGCCGCAGCCTGGGCGGGCGCGCCATGGCTGCTTCCGGCGGCGTTGCTGAGCGCCTGCGTGGGCTTTGCCGGAGTGTTCGTCGCCCGGACAATGTCCGAACAGGCGGCTTACGGCGTGATCGGATCGGCCGGAACGCTGCTGATCGCGGTGGCAAGCTGGAGCGCGGCGAGCCTTGGCGCGGGCCTCTATTACCTCGCCCACTCGACGCTGGCGGCGGCGGCGCTGTTTCTGGTGGCGGACGTGACGGCGCGGCGGCGCAGGGCCTATGGCGATACCGCCAGCCCCGGCCCGGCCTTTGCCGATCGCAGCGCGGTGGGCCTGATGTTCATGATCGCTGCGATTGCCACCTGCGGCCTGCCGCCGCTGTCGGGCTTTATCGGCAAGCTCTTGATCCTGCGCTCGGTCGCGGCCCTGCCCGACTGGGGCTGGGCGTGGAGCGTTATTCTGGTGACGACGTTCTTCGGCGTGGTCGGCTTTGCGCGGGTCGGCAGCACGGTGTTCTGGAAGGTCCGCGAGGATCGTGAGACACCAGCCGCCCCCGTGACCCGCCGTGCCGATCTCGCCGCCCCCGCGCTGGCGCTGGCGTTGCTCGCCGCGCTTGCCGCCGGGGCTGGCTGGGCGACCGCCTATGCCGATGCCGCCGCAGCGCAGGTGCTTGACCCGGCGCAGAGCGCAGCCGCCGTGCTGACGGAGGCCGCGCCATGAGCCGCCTGTTCCCCCACCCCGGCCTCTCCGCCCTGCTGATCGCGATGTGGGTGGTGATGGTCAACGATGTCAGCTTCGGCACGCTGTTCCTGGCGCTGGTGTTCGGGATCGTGGTGCCGATCTTCACCGCGCCTTGGTGGCCGGGCCGCCCTCACGTGCGCTTCATCCCCGGCCTTGCCTATTGCGGCCTTGTGCTGTGGGATATCGTCGTCGCCAATTTCGAGGTCGCCGCGATCATCCTGTTCAAGCCCAATCGCAAGCTTCGCCCTGCATGGCTGACGATCCCGCTCGAACTCGACACGCCCGAGGCGATCACGGTGTTTGCCGGCACCATCAGCCTGACGCCGGGCACGGTGTCGGCCGATGTCTCGGCCTGCGGGAAATATCTGCTCGTCCATGCGCTCCACGCGACCGATCCGGCGGCGGAGGTCGCCAAGATCAAGGCGCGCTACGAGCGCCGGCTGAAGGAGATTTACGCATGATCGCAGGTGCGCTCGCCTTCGGCTTCGCAGGCCTCGGCATCGCGCTGGCGTTGAACCTGTGGCGCCTGTTCAAGGGGCCGGGCGTGACCGACCGGATCCTCGCGCTCGATACCATGGTGATCAATGTCATCGGGCTGATCGTGCTCGCCGGGATCGCGCGCGGCAGCGAAACCGCCTTCGAGGCCGCGCTGCTGCTGGCGATGGTGGGCTTTGTCGGTACGGTGTCCTACGCCAAGTTCCTGCTGCGGGGGGACATCATCGAATGAGCGATGCACCCTTCCTCGTCGAGCTTCTGGTGAGCGCGCTGATCGTGCTGGGCGCCAGCTTTGCGCTGATCGGCAGCTGGGGGATGGTGCGCCTGCCCTCGCTGATGGAACGGCTGCACGGGCCGACCAAGGCGACCACGCTGGGGCTGGGCGCGATGCTGGTGGCATCAGTGGCGTGGTTCCAGCTGGCCGAGGGCGTGTGGACCACCCACGAAATCCTCGTGTCGGTGTTCCTGTTCGTCACCGCGCCGATCAGCGCGAACATGATCGCCAAGGTCCACCTGCACCGCTTGCGGACCGGCGAGCCGGGTGAAGTGCGCGGCCCCGCCGGCACGCCCGATGCGCCGCCGACCGGCGCGACCTGGGCGACCTACGAAGCCCCCCATGAAGGCACGCCGGGCGATTTCGTCGGCGACTGAGGCAGTTCAATTCCCGAAAGGCTCGGCGCAAGCGGAACATTCATCGCGCCGGGGGCTTGGCCTTTGGTAATATGCAACTGCTCTCGTTCTGTCTGCCTGCCCGCCGTGGCCGCAGGATCGCCGCGCCCCAATCAGGCGCTTTGTCCGATCTCGCCGCGCTTGCGCTACTGATCGCGGCAAGCCTCGCCCCTACTCCCGCCAGCGCCCAGCTCATTCCGGAGAACACAGCCGGCGAAGCCACCGCCGATCCCAAACCGGTGATCGAGGCTGCCGACGCCACACCCACCGATGCCGCCATTGCCGAGCGCCTCAATGGCATCTTTGCCGAAATCGACCCGCTTGCAGGCATCGCGGTAGAGGTCAAATCGGGCGTGGTCACGCTTAGCGGGACGGTGGCGACCAACGCCGATATCGAACGTGCAGAACGTATCGCAGCGCGGGTGGCCGGGGTGGTGACGGTTCAGAACGGGTTGGAGCGTGACCTCGCCGTCGCGGGCAAGATCGACCCGCTGACGACACAGCTGTCCGACAGGTTGGACACCATCAGTGCGGGCCTGCCCCTCTTGGGGCTGGCACTGGCGCTGGTGGCCGGGTTCTGGATTCTGGGCGGCCTGCTGGCGCGGTTTACAGGTTTGTGGCGCGCTATCACACCCAATGCCTTCCTTGCGGAACTGGTCGCTACCGGGGTGCGCGTGGTGTTCGTCATCATCGGGCTGATCCTCGCACTCGACCTGCTCGAGGCGACCGCTTTGCTCGGGGCCATCCTCGGGAGTGCCGGGGTGATCGGCCTCGCCGTCGGTTTTGCGATCCGCGACACGGTCGACAACTACGTCTCCAGCATCATGCTTTCGATCCGGCAGCCCTTTCGCGCCAACGACCATGTCGTGATCGGCGAATTCGAAGGGCACGTCATCCGTCTCACCTCACGCGCCACGATCCTGATGACGCTCGATGGCAACCATCTGCGGGTGCCCAATGCGACCGTGTTCAAATCGGAAATCCTCAATTACACGACCAACCCGCAGCGGCGCTTTTCCTTCGTGCTCGGGATCGATGCCGAGGATGATCCCGCAGCCGCCATCGCCACCGGCCTCGCGCGGCTCAACGAACTGCCCTTCGTGCTAAGCGATCCTGCGGCGACGGCCTTTATCGAAGAGGTCGGCGATTCCAATATCGTGATCCGGTTCCTCGCCTGGATCGACCAGACGCAGACCGCCTTTCCCAAGGCGCGCACCAGTGCGATCGCGGCGACGATGCAGGTGCTTGAGGCCGAAGGATTTGGCCTGCCGGAACCGATTTACCGACTGCGCTTCGATGGTGCGACACCGCTCACGATCGCTTCGGGCAACCAACAGCTAGGTGGCGGCGACGCCACCGCCAAGAGCGCGAAGGCGCAGGCGAAACCGCGCACGCCTTGCGAGGAAATCGATACGAGCGCAGACAGCCATATCGCCCGCAAGGTCGCCGAGGAGCGGGCGCAGGGCGGCGGTGCTGAGGCGGATATTCTCGATGCGGGCCGACCACTCGAATAGGGCTCTAGGCGTCGAGCAGCCTGCGCAGACGCTCTTCAAGCCTTGGCCGGAACACCGGCTTTTCCATGATGCGATCGGGGTGCAGTCCGAGTGCGCCCCGCGCCTGTTCGGGCGTGCCGGTGCAGATGATGTAGGGCGTTCCGTTTTCATCAAGCAGCCGCGCGAGCGGGCTGACCGGCTCGCCCCCGATATCGAAATCGAGCACCGCCCCGTCGATCGGATGCAGCCCCACGACGGTGATGGCATCGCTGAGCGACGTGATCGGGCCGACCACATGGCAGCCCATGCTGGTGAGGACGCTTGCGGTCTGCATCGCAAGGATCAGATGATCCTCGACAACCAGAATGCGCTGTGGGGGGGCAGGGGCTTGTTCCATGGTTGAAGCAAGCGGGGCGCGGAATGATTGTTCCGTTCTTGTAGATACTTACTGACAAATGTTGGATTGGGAACCTGCGTACGACGGGCCCTATCGGGCACGACACACGGTATCCCGATAATGCATCAGCCAGCCATGAACGCGCTTGCGCAGGATGGTGCGTGTGTTGCAAGCTGGCGGCGTGTGCGGGTGCGACACGAACAAGGGGGTGAGCCTATGCAGTCCGATGACATCGCAGCCGAGCTCGCCGCCTACCCCCAGACCGGGCGGTTCCTGATGGGCCGTCTGCGCCACGACATGTCGGCGGACGAGAAGGCGCTACTCGAAACGCTGATCGAAGAGACCGTTACCCTCACCCGCCCGACCCGCATTCTCGAAAAGGGCAAGGTCTACACCCAATCGACCATGCTGATCGACGGCTTCGTGCTGCGCACGCTCGACGGGCCGTTGCAGCGCTACGGGGTGAGTTTCCACGTTCCCGGCGATTTCGTCGATCTGCACTGTTTCGCGCTGCGCCGGCTGGATCACAACATTGATACGATCGGCACGGTGACGCTCGGCCTGGTGCCGCACGACCGGATCGCTTTCGTGATGAAGGAGCATCCGCATCTTGCCCGGCTGTTCTGGTTTTCGACCCTGCTCGATGCGGCAATGCACCGCGAATGGGTGATGAAGCTGGAACAGCTCACCACCGCGCGGCGGATCGCGCATATCTTTGCCGAGGTGTGGCGCAGGCTGGAGATGGTGGGGCTGGGCGATGCGGGCGGCTTTGCCACACCGCTCACTCAGGCGGCGCTGGCCGAGCTGTCAGGCGCGAGCGCGGTTCACGTCAACCGCGCGATGGGCGAGCTGCGCGATTCCGGGATCGCCGAAATGCGCGGCGGCCGCGTCGATATTGCCGACCGGGCACTGCTCGAGGATTTCGGCCGGTTCGAGCCCGATTATCTCTACGGCGAAGGCGCGCTCAGCCTGCGCCGGGACATTTGCACCTGATGCAAGTGCGGCAGCCCGTGCGCTGACTGGCACGGGGCGTGGCACATCGCCGCTTTCGACCGCTTCTTTGTTGTGACTGCAAATTTATTTGCGAGAACCGCAATGAAGTTAACATCCGTCAATAGACGCTCGTTCCACCGCGCACCTATCGCCTTACGGATGGCGAGGGACATTTTGGTGCCGGACAGGCCGCAGCATCCGCTGACCGGCAGCTTTCTGGCGGGACGATTGCGGCATGAAATGGCGCGCGAGGACCTCGATCACCTCGAGGCGATGGCGGGCGACCGCTTCGTTCTGGGGGATCGGGAGACCTTGACGCGCCGCGGCAAGGTGCTGACCCACGCCTGCCTGCTGCGCGAAGGGCTGATGTTTCGCACGATCGCGCGCGGCGAGCGGCGCTCGATCGTCGGCCTGTGCGTTCCGGGCGATTTCGTCGACCTCCAAGGCTTTGCGCTGCGGCGGCTGGATCATGACATCGTTGCGGTCGGCAATGTCGAACTGGTCGAGGTCGATCATGCCGCGATCGGGCACGCCTTCGAAACCCGTCCCACGCTGGCGCGGGCGCTGTGGTTTGCCTCGCTGCTCGATGCCGCCGTGCACCGCCGCTGGATCCAGATGCTCGAACAGCACGATGCCCCGCGCCGGATCGCGCATATCTATTGCGAGCTTCACACCCGTCTGGCCTTCACCAGGCGGGCGGAAGATAGCGTGGTGCGCGCGCCCTTTACCCAGTTCGACCTCGCCGACATGTGCGGCGTCAGCGCTGTTCACGCCAACCGCGCGGTGGCCAAGTTGCGCGAGATCGAGCTGGCCGAAATCCGCCGCGGGACGCTGTATGCCAATGATTGGGACAATCTGAAGCAGTACGCCCAGTTCGATCCGGCCTATCTGTACGGCGCCGATCTGATGTGGTGAGGCGCCTGCCCGGCTGCCTTCTCACCGCTCGCCCCGCACTGCACACAAAAAAGCGGGGCGCCCGCTCGGGCACCCCGCTCTAGCTTGGCAAAAGTCTTGCCTTGCCGGCTCTTTATGCGCGGCGACGCATGAAGCCGAACACGGCCAGCACCAGCGCCACGATGGCGACGATGAAGGCGATGTTGGTGGCTGCGCCGGCGACTCCGCCGAAACCAAGAAGGGCGGCGACGACGGCGATGATCAGAAATGCGATTGCCCAGTTAAACATGGTGCTTCTCCTGTTACGTGTATGAACGAAACAAGAGGATGGCGGGGCAAATGTTCCACCGGCGGTGGCCGGGCCACTCGGACTGACCCTTTCCCGGCACGGCCTGCGGCGCAGGGGCTTCGGAGCGCAATTCAGAGCGCGGTGCGCGGATCGGCCTCGCGCGTGGCTTCGTCTTCGTCAGGGATGGGAAATTCGAATGCCACCCGGAACCTCCCCTCGTCCTCGCGCGTCTCAACCGTGCCGCGCAGCTGGGCGGCAAAGGCCTGGACCAGTTCGGTGCCGACCCCTTCGGAGACGATCTGCGCGAATCTTTCGTCCGCCACCGCGTTTTCGACCGCGAGATGCGCCATGCCGGTGGTCGCGGAAAGATCGACCCTGACATCGCAGCCGCCACCCTCCGACAGGCCGTATTTGACCGCGTTGGTCAGCAATTCGTTTACCATCAGCGCCATCGTGACCGCATAGCGCGACGGCAGCATCACGCGCTGCGTGGTAATCGCAATCCGGGACGTGGCGCCTTCATGATCCACGGTGCGCGCGAAGCTTCGGGCGAAGCGTTCCAGCAGACGACCGGCATCGACCCATTCGACCCCGGTGTCGCCGAACAGCTCGCCATGCACATCGGCGATCGCCATGATCCGGGTCGAGGCCGCCGACAATGTCTGCCTGACCACCGGATCCTGGCTCGCCTGCATCGGGTACGACAGCATCGCCGAGGCAATCGCCAGCGAGTTCTTGATGCGGTGGTTGCTCTCCATCACCAGAGCGGCATTGCGTTCAGACAATTCGCGCAGCTGCTGGCGCGAGTTTTCGAGATCGGTCAGATCGACAAAGGCACCGAACAGTTTGAGAATGCCGTCCTTCGGATCACGCTCCACCCCGGCCCGCACCCGGATATAGCGCAGGCGCGGATCGCCGGGGATCGCCACGCGGTAATCATAGGCAGCATTGGTGCCCGCCCCGCCCGCAAAGGCGCGATCGACCTCCTGATGCACGGCGGGCAGATCTTCGGGCAGGATCCGTGCGAAGAACGGCGCAGCCATGGGCCCGGCCTCATCCGGTTCGAAACCGAACATCGCGTCGATCTCGGCACCGCGCGCAAAGCGGTCGGTGACCGGATTGTACGAAAAGAACGACATGCCGGAAACGGCCTCGGCCGATTGCCGCACAGTCTCCATCAACCGGCGCTGGCGGATCTGGACGGTAATGTCCTCCGACCGCTGCACGATCGCGGCCAGCTTGCCATCCTGCCGGATCGGCCATTGCACCACCGACCAGAACCGATCCTCGAACTCGCCCGACTCGTTGGGCAGATCGTGCTGCAATTCGGGAATGATCACCGGATCGTCGGACTGCTCCATCTGCGCGACCGTATCTTCGATGATCCCCACCGCGTTGGTTTCGTCGCCGCCCGGGCCGGGGGGGAAGGCATCGAACATGTGGCGGCCGATGAGATCCTCCGCTTTTCGTCCGATCATGCGTTCATAGGCCGCGTTGGCATAGAGCAGCGTCAGATCAGGGGCATAGATCAGCATCGGCGAGGGACTCGCGGTGTAAAGCAGGCGACCTGCGTCGATAATGTCGAGAACGCGCTGATCGGCCATCGTGTCGCCCTACAACTCGCACTTGCGCTTGGCGAATCCAATATATGTAACAAATGTTGGCTCGGCCACGACGTCGTGGCCTCTCAGGGCTCGACCGTCGAGAAGGTAAGCACCGCCGTGGTGCCACGTTCGCGCGGGCGCAAGGTGAAGTGCCCGCCCACCCCATGCGCGAGAACCGCGACAAGCTGCGACCCGAGCCCTTCGGCAAAAGCTTCGCCATGCGCGACACCAGCCCCGTCATCCTCGACAATCAGAGCGGCTTCGAGCGCACTGACCCGCCGCAGCGTCACGCGCACCTCGCCGCGCTGCTCGTCGCCATAGGCGTGGCGCGCGGCGTTCGAGACCAGTTCGGACAGGACCACCCCGAGCGAAATCGCGGTGTCGACCGATCCGGTAATCGGATCGCCCTCGAACACAATCCCGCTCAACGCGCGCCGCCCGACATGCTTACGCTGAAGCTCCCGCGCGACCCCGCCGAGATAGGCATCGAGCGCGACCGCACCGACATTGAATGCGGTGTAGAGCCCCTTGTGCACCTGCGCGATGGCCAGCACCCGGTCGGCGAAATCGTCGAGCGCGCGGCGACCGGGGCCGGGCGGCATCATTGCCGATTGCAGATGCGCCACCGACACGACCAGCGCCATGGAATTGGCGATGCGGTGGCGGATTTCGGTGAACAGGGTCTCAGCCCGCTCGCGCATGACGGCGGCGTCGTCGGCGGCCGTCCGGGCCCCGCGGGCCGTCCGGTCGGCAGCGGCAGCACGCAGCAGCACGGTGGCCACCAGCCGCACGAAATCCGGCCCCTCACTCTCCGCGACCCAGTCGCTGGCACCGACCTCGAGCACGTCGGCGGCAGCACCCGGATCGCTATCGGGCAGCAGAACCACCACCGGCGGATCGTCCGCCCGCCACCGCCAGTGCGGCAGCTGCGAGCCGTCCATCAGCACTACGCCCGCATCCGCCACGATCCCTTCGGGCAGGCCGCGATCCAGACCGGGCATAGCGGTGACATCGAACCCCTTCTCGGCCAGCGCCTGCACCAGACCCCGATCCTCGCGGGCGGGATCGGGCAGGTAGAGCAAGCGCAGGTCGAAAGGTCGGATTGTCATGGTTCAACTTGATACGCGGCCGACCGGCTGCGTGTTTCGCAGCCGGGCACGGGCGCGGCGGGCAGGATTGCCCCGGCAAGACGACGCTTCGCGCCGTGCTTGCTCTGGCTCAGACAGGCTCGGGACGGGCGATGGTTTCACGGCTGACCAGCAGCGCCTGAAGCACCGTGGCGGCGACATCGTCGGGATTGAACGGCTTGGCGATCACATAGGCCGGTTCGCGCCGGTCGCCGGTCAGCAGCTTTTCCGGGAAGGCGGTGATGAAGATCACCGGAACCGTCATCTCGGTAAGGATCTGGTCGACCGCGTCGATCCCGCTCGACCCGTCGGCAAGATTGATGTCGGCGAGGATCAGCTCGGGCCGCACATCGCGCGCGGCGGCAATCGCCTCGCTCGCAGTGCGTGCGACTGCGGCGACATCATTGCCCATGCCGATCAGCAGCTGCTTGAGATGCAGCGCGATTACGGCCTCGTCCTCGATCACCATCACCCGCGACGACAGCATCGCGTTGACCGCTTCGCGCGCCTCGGCGATGCGATCGCGCAACTCGTCCTCATCGAGATCGAGGATCACCGCCGTTTCGGCATGGGTGAAGCCTTCGATCGTTGTCAGCAGCAGCGCCTTGCGCGCGGCATGGGGCAGCGCGCCGATCACCGCGGTGGGCAGATCGATCGAGCGCAGCGAGGTGTCTCCCCACAGCTTGTGGAAGACCCGGTAGAGTTCCACGCGCGGCGCGGTGTCCGAGCGTAGTTCTTCGGGTGCGGCGATCAGTACCTGCAGGGTTTCGCGGACGGCGGCATCGCCAGCCTCCTGCGTCCCGGTCAACATGCGCGCGTAGCGGCGCAGAAAGGGCAGTTCACGGGCGATTTCGGATTGGAATGTCATGGTGGCTCTTTACTCCCTGATCCGCCAAGCGGTACTCAGGATAAAAGTTCCACCCGCAGGGAACATTTTTTTGGCGGGGCGCTTGAAAGGCCTGCATCGCATCGACGATGTCAGTCAGGAACAGCCCCAGCAAAGGATGCCGCCCGCGGTCTTTCCGCAGCGCGAGACATTATGATGAAAAAGAAGCTCCCTCCCACTGCCGCCCGCACTGCCGAGATTCCGGCCTTCGATCCGATCGAGGCGGCGCTGCGCGAAATTTTCGACGGGATCGAAAGCGAGCCGGTGCCCGATGATTTCGCGGACCTCGTGGCCAAACTGGGCAAGACCCGGCCGGGCGAAGCGTGATGGAAGCGACCACAACCGACGCCCCGACCGATGACGATTACGAACAGTTTCGCAGCGACATGGTCCGGCTCATCCCCTCGCTACGCGCCTTCGCACGCGGGCTGTGCCGCAACCCCGATCTGGCCGATGACCTGACGCAGGAAGCCATGATGCGGGCCTGGGCCTCGCGCCACACCTTTACGCCGGGCACCAATTTCCGCGCGTGGATGTTCCGCATCCTGCGCAACCACTTTTACGGCGCCGCGAAAAAGCTGCGGCGCGAGACGTCGCTCGACCCCGAAGTCGCTGAGCGCACGCTGGTGCAGGAAGCGACGCAGGAACACGCGCTTCATGTCAATGATGTCGATACGGCCATGGCCCGGCTGCCCGAGCATCAGGCTGAAGTCCTGTGGCTGATCGCCGGGGCAGGCATGAGCTATGAGGACGCAGCCGACATCGTCGGGGTCGGGATTGGCACGATCAAGAGCCGCCTCAACCGGGCCCGTGCGGCGATCAAGTCCATCATCGAAGGCGAGACGGAACGGGTCGCGGTCTGACGCTCGGCATCCTCGCCACACCAAATCATCGCGATCTCACGACACCCGGCGAGGCATCCCTCGCCGGGTGTTTGTTGTAGCGCTTGCGCTCGTCCGACAGCACGAAAAAAGCCCCGCCAGCGCGAAGCGTGGCGGGGCTCAGTCAATCGGGGCGCATCCGGGTCACTTCGGGATGCGTCAGGGGAAAGTGCGCCGAACCGACTTTGTTTCATGGCCAAACGAAAAAATTTTGAAGCGCTGTGCGAGCTCACCGAACCTGCTCCGCGCACATGGGACAGGGCGATGGAACATCCCCCGCGCCCAGCCGGTTGGCCTTCCGAACACAAGGAGTTGCCGATGCCCCACACCCTCAGCCTGCAATCGATCCGCCCGGTGACGCACAACGTCAACGCCCTGACCTTTCCCCGGCCCGAGGGTCTCGATTTCAGCCCCGGACAGGCGACCGAACTCGCGCTCGACCGCGATGGCTGGCGCGACGAGAAGCGGCCCTTCACCTTCGCCTCGCTGCCCGGTTCCTCGCTGCTGGAATTCGTCATCAAGTCCTACCCCGATCACGATGGCGTCACTGCGCGGATCGGGCAGATGACGCCGGGCGACAAGGTCATCATCGGCGATCCGTGGGGCGCGATCGAGGATCGCGGCCCCGGAACGATCATCGCAGGCGGAGCCGGGATCACGCCCTTCATCGCGATCCTGCGCGCGCGGCAGGCCGAAGCGGGCAATCTCGATGGCTACCGCCTGATCTTCACCAACAGCCGCGCCCGCGACATCATCTTGCGCGATGAGTTGGAGGCGATGCCGGGCCTCGCGCTCGATCTGCTGCTGACCGAAGAACCTGCGCCGGGCGCCGAGCACACGCGGCTTGATGGCGACTATCTCGACCGGGCTGTCACCGATTTCAGCGGGCTGTTCTACCTGTGTGGCCCGCCGCCAATGGAAGACGCGGTCGCAACCGCCCTTCACGCGCGCGGTGTCACCACCGACCGGTTGATCCGCGAGGAGAGCTGACCGTAACCGCGCGTCACTGGGTGATGGAACATTCCCTCGGCGGTGCAATTCATCCCGCACACGCCCCCCAAGGGAGGATCGAAACATGACCGAAGAACGCATTACCGAAACGACCGACAGCCTCGGACGCACGCATACCACCCACACCATCACCCATGGCGAACCCGCCAGCAGCGCCGGCGGCGGCGCGCGCTGGGCGCTGGTGGTTCTCGCACTGGTCGCACTTGTTGCCGGTATCTTCATGATCAGCCAGATGGCCAACGCCGAAGCCGCCAAGGATACCGCCATTGCCGAAGCGGCGGGCGACGTCGGCGAAGCGGCGGGCCAGATCGGCGATGCCGCATCCGAGGCCGGAGCGGCGGTCGAAGACGCTGTGACTAAGCCTGAATAACTCTCCCCCTTCGCACGCCGCTCTCCCCCTCGCTCTACAGGCGTGCGAACTCCCGACGGCGGCCCGAATGCGAAAGCGCTCGGGTCGCCGTTTTGCTTTCAACGTCGGAAAGTGCTCCAGCTGAACCGATGACCTTCGACCTCACCCCATATCACATCGCGCTGGCCGGGATCGGAGCGGCGATCATCCTGGCCTTCTGGCTGCCGCGCTTCGTTGGCGGCCGCGAGCCGACCGCGTCTGCGTTGCTGGTGGTGCTCGGCGCGGCGGTGCTCGGGCTGGTGCCGGGGATGCCCGCCGTCTTCAATCCCGTGACCAACGCGCCCGAGTGGTCGGTGGTGGCGGAAATCGCGGTGATTGTGGCGCTGTTCGGAACGGGCCTCAGGATCGACAATATCGCCAGTTTTGCGCGCTGGACCCCGGCGCTGCGGCTGGTGTTGATCGCGATGCCGCTGACGATTGCAGCGATTGCCGGATTGGGGTTGTGGGCGGGGCTGCCGCTGGCAACTGCCGTGCTGCTGGGCGCGGCCTTCGCGCCGACCGATCCGGTGTTGGCGGGCGACTTGCAGGTCGGCCCGCCGCGCGAGGGCGGAGAACACCCCTTGCGCTTTGCCCTCACCACCGAGGCCGGGCTTAACGACGGGCTGGCCTTTCCCTTCGTCTATGCTGCGATCCTGCTCGCCGCCGGAACGCTCGATTGGGGCGCGTGGGCGGGGTTTTACGTCGTCTGGAAAATCCTAGTCGGTCTGGGCTGCGGAGCAGCGGCGGGCTGGCTGCTGGGCAAGGGCTTTTTCACCGTGCCGCACGGCCACACCCTCGCAGACGCCAATGCCGGCGTGGTCGCGCTGGCGGCGATCCTGGCGACCTATGGCCTGACCGAACTCGCCGAGGGCTACGGCTTCCTCGCGGTGTTCGTGATGGGCCTGCTGCTGCGCCGCGAGGAGGCGGAGCACAGCTTCCACACCTCGCTCCACAGCTTCAGCGAAACGATCGAACATGCACTGACCGCGATGCTCCTTGTCGCGATCGGCGCGAGCCTGCCGCAGCTGTGGCCATGGCTCGACTGGCGGATCGCGGTGCTGATCGCCCTGAGCCTGATCGTGGTGCGTCCGGTGGTCGCATGGCTGTCGCTCGCAGGCGGAACGCTAGGCGGAACGCACCGGGCTGCGGTGTCGTTCTACGGCGTGCGCGGGATCGGCACGGTGTTCTATGTCGCCTACGCCGCGAGCGAGGCAAGCTTCGGCAGCATCGAACGGCTCTGGGCCGCCGTCGCCTTCGGCATCTTCGCCTCAACCATCATCCACGGCCTGACCGCCGGATGGGTGATGCAGCGGATCACGGGGGAAGACGGCTGAGGCAGCGGCGTGCAACGGCTCGAAAGGGAATGGAGCGGGTAGCGGGAAGCCAAAAGTTGGCATATTTAATTGATGTTTCCAACCAATTTTCCACGGTAAAATTTTTCTGGCCCCCAACCGACACCCCAAATTTCCTGGATGCTTGTGGAAAACCTGGGACAGTCCGGTTCGAACTTGAAGTTGGGAATCGTCAATCAGATCCGGATGACTGGCCTTGGCAAAGTTTGACGGAATTTCAGTGGCATAACGTCCAATTAATCGGATCCGATTGACCAGTCGGATTTGATTGAGAAGCTGCCACATGCAGTTCTTGCCTATTTTATAAGTGAATTCAGGGCAATAGAGCAGCGATTAGTCGCGTACGGTGTGCCTATGTTTCGGGCTTTTTAGCTAGAGCCCAGCCCCCCACTCGACGAGGAAATCGAAGCCTGAAAGCGTTGCCCCCGGGATCGCCGCGCGCAGTGGACCAGCAGGTCTCAATTGCCCGTTCTGGGACCTAGCCGTCGTTTATGAGCGCCGTGTCGAACGACAGACTTCACCGGAAGCCGACATCAAGGGTTTAAGTGCGGCCCTGGTGTAACGGCACCTCAGACGGCGCGGTGTAGTTGCAGCTTATCCAAAAAAGGAAAGGCGGCCACAGGATGTGACCGCCCTCAGTTGTCAGTCCGCCGCTCATCGGGAAAACGCGGCGGAGCGGGGGCAGGTCTATTATTCGCCCGTAGCGTCCGTGGCCGGGGCAGGCTGAGCGCCTTCAGCGACAGCACTGCCGCTGGCGTTGCCAGCCACCAGCGCGTTCCCCGAGGCGCTGAACATGCCGGCAGGCAGCGTGCGGGTAACCTTGCCCTGCTTGACCACGACCTGCTCGATTTCGCCGCGACCGTTGGCGACAACCTGGCGCACCTTGCCGAGCGAGGCGCCTTCCGACGTCATCACCGGCATGCCGGGAGCGACGGTGGCCGCGCCCTCGCCAGCGGCAGCAGCCGAGCCAGCCACCGCAAGCAGCGGGTTGGTGAGCGAAGCCGCGCCATTGCCTTCAGCCGAACCGCCCCCGTTGCCGCTGATCATGCCCGCACCCGGCAGGGTAGACATGCCGGGCATGGGCGCCGCAGCGACTGCATCGCTTGCGGCTCCGGTGGCGGTTCCCGCTGCATTGGTGGCAAGGCCGCGCGCTTCGCCAGCCGCAGGTGCCAGCGCGCCCGTCACTGCATCGGTGCCGATCAGCTGGGCATTGGCAGAGCCTTGTCCGCTCGCCGAACCGGTTCCGTTCGCGCTCGCCATCCCGGTCATCGGCGGAACGACGAGGTCGGCAAGGCTGGCGGTGGAGCCGGTGAGCGAACCGCCTGCGCTGCGCTCGGCCGAGACCGTGCCGCGCCGCGCGTCAACCGACTGGCTGCCACGGGTCGTGCCTTCGCCGCGCACAGTGCCGTCGACCGCGCCGCGCACGCTGCGAGTGGAAGTGTCGAGCGTTCCACCGACGGTACCACCAATGGTGCCGCCGAGGCCCCCGCCAAGACCGCCGCCGCCCAGCAGCTGCGCATTTGCGGTAGCGGGAAGGAGCGCAAGAACGCTTGCGGCCAGAATGAGCTTCTTCATGTCCATATCCTTTCGTCAGTTACAGCGAGCCGGTGTGTTCGCTCGCTCGAAAGGAAAACGGACGGGCCGCGAGGTTTAATTCACGCGGATGGAAAATTTATCTCATTTCTTGCCGCAGCCGCCGCAAAGCAGACCGCGGCCGAACACCTTGTCTGCGCCCTTGGCGCCAAGGTCGCGCGCTTCTGTGTCGAGCGCGGCGCGCCAGCGCTGGCCATTCGAGAGAGCGGCGGCCACCCGTGCGGCAGCCAGCGGCGTGGCGAAGCTGGTGCCACGCCACAGCTTGCTCCGTCCCTTCGCGTCGAACGCATACACGTCCGCCCCTGGAGCAGCATAGTCGAGATGCAGCGCCCGTCCGGCCTCGATCAGCGCGCGTCCCTTTCGGTCTGCGCCGGTGATCGCCAGCACGCCGTCGTAGGAGGCGGGATAGGCGGCCGGCGCGGCGGGGCCATCATTGCCGACCGCTGCGACGATGATGATGCCACGCTCGCGCGCCGCCTTGATGGCGCGTTCAACCAGCGGATTGCGGGGGCCGACGAGACTGATCGTCACCACCTTGCAGCCGCTGGCAGAGAGCCAGCCGAGCGCCTTTGAAATTGCCAGCGCATTGCCGCCTGCGGGTTCCTGCCCATAGACATCCGCCACCCGGATGGTCCGCACCCCGGTCGCCCGCAGAAGGCTCGCCACCGCGCTCCCGTGGTCCGAGGCCGTTGGCGCACCCTCGGCAAATCCCTTGATCGCGGCAACCGGCACGGCATTGCCCGGTGCGCCATCGATGATGCCGATGGGGACGGTGATCGGCGCGGCCTGAGCGGCGGCAAGCGACACCGCGAGCGGGGCCGAGGTAGAAGCCGCAACAACCGTTCCGGCGGCGAAGTGCAGATTGTCCGCGCCCAGTTCCAGCTCCGGCACGATGGCGGCGGCGCGCGCCTGTGCCTGTGCGAGCGACTGGCCCGACTGTATCCCGAGCCGCGTGACCGCGATGTCCAATCCCTCGATCCGCTCACGGCCGAGCACACGAAATCCCGCCGCTTCCAGCTGTGCGATCTGGGCAGCGCTGGCCTCGATCGCGAGCAATTCGCCCCGCCGGGCGAGCTCCCCGCGCACATCGCGCTCGATCACGTCGCTGTTCTGGCGCAGCAGCCGCGCCAGCGTCTGATCGCGGACCCGCAGCAGGCGCCGCGCCTCGCGCGCGGTCAGGCGGTCGGCGGTCTCAAGCGTGTCGTCCACCGTGCCCGTGACATTGCCGACAATCCCGCCCACGCCAGGCACGCGCGGCAATTGCAGCTGCGCGGCGAGCGGTGCGGCGGCTAGCGCCATCGCGGCAAGAATGGTGGGCAGAAGCGGACGCATCTCTATTTCCTTCGATCATTTCATCTTAAGCATGGATGAAACGAACGCCGCCATCCGTTTCATCCTTCAGAAAGGCACAAAACGCTGTCCAGAAGCTTCGAACAGCAAGCTCTTGAGCTGCTGCCGCGGTTGCGGCGGTTCGCGATCGGTCTTGCCGGTTCGGCTGCCGATGGCGACGACCTGTGCCAGATGACCATAGAGCGCGCTCTGTCCCGCCGCGACCAGTGGCAGGAAGGAACGCGGCTCGACAGCTGGATGTACAGGATCATGCGCAATATCTTCATCGATGAGCGACGGGCGAGCACGCGACGCGGCGAGACCTTCGTCGACGAGGAAGCCGGTCTTGGAGTGGGTGCCGATGGCGGGCAGGAGGCTGGGGTCGAGCTGGCGCTGGTCGACCGGGCAATGGCACGCCTGCCCGCCGATCAGCGCGAGGCGGTGCTGCTGGTGATGGTCGAGGGCTATTCCTACAAGGAAGCCGCCGCGATCGTAGGCTGTCCGGTCGGCACACTCAATTCGCGGCTCGTGCGCGGGCGCGACGCGCTGATGGCGCTGTTGGAGGTGAACGAATGAACATCACCGATGACATTCTTGCCGCCTATGCCGACGGCGAGCTGGACGAGGTCGAGGGCGCGCGCGTCGCGGCGGCGGTCGCGGCCGATCCGGCGCTGGTCGCCAGGATCGCGGCGCACCGTGCTCTCAAGGAACGGCTTGCAGCCCACTACGCGCCGATTGCCGAACAGGCCGTCCCGCCGCATCTCGCCGCGCTGCTTTCCGGCGGGCAGAACAAGGACAAAGCGGATGGCGGCGACGTGATCAGCTTTGCAGCCGCACGCCAGAAGCGCGGCCTCGTGCCGGTGCTGCGGCGCTGGGGGCCGATCGCGGGGCCTGCGCTGGCGGCCTCGCTGGTCTTGGCGGTGCTGCAACCATGGAACGGCGCGAGCCCCGAAGGCTATGCCGAACCGGCGCTCGCCGCTGCACTCGACAGCCAGCTGGTCGCCACCCAGCCCACCGATGCTGAGACCCGCATCCTGCTCAGCTTCGAACGCGACGGCGGCGGGTTGTGCCGCGCGTGGCGGGGCGGCAGCGAGGGAGGGATCGCCTGCCGCGACGACACCGGCTGGAAGATAGAACAGCAATTCGCGCTGGGCGAAAGTGCCGGGGGGCAGTTCCGCCAGGCCGGAAGCGAGGCCGATCTGCTCGCCGCCGCACAGGATATGGCCGCAGGCGGCGCGCTCGACGCCGAAGCAGAAAAGGCCGCAAGCGAACGCGGCTGGAAGCCCTGA
>NZ_MUYG01000005.1 GCF_002155425.1 Erythrobacter donghaensis | reverse complement strand
GATTGTGTTGAAAAACCCGGCGCTGAGATCGGCGCTGGCGCGAGCCTGAGCGGCGCTCTGAGGCTTCGCCCCCGCTTATGCGGGGGCTGTGGTGGCTGGCATGGGGATCAGCTTGGCCATTTTCCGGAGGTTTTGGGCGGTGGCTGCGAGGAGGAACTCGTCTCTTGCGCCGTTTGGACCTCGCAGGCGCAGGCGATCCATCCTGAGGATGCGCTTGAGGTGCGCGAACAGCATCTCGACCTTCTTGCGCTGGCGGCGCGAGACCAGATAGGCGTCGGTCGTGGCGATATCGCGGGCCAGATCACGGGCGCCCTCGTGGACTGAACGCAGGATCTTGCGCGCTGGTTGGGTCGGGCAACAGCGCGGCTTGAGAGCGCAGGCACTGCAGTCGAGCTTGCTGGCGCGGTAACGCAACATGCCGTTCTCATCGACGAACGGACGTTCCTCGCGATAGACCTTCTGCCTCTGGCGCAGCCGCTTGCCAGCAGGGCAGATATAGCTGTCATCCTCATGGTCGAAGGTGAAGGCCGAACGCTCGAAGGTATCATCGCGGCGGGCAGACTTGTCGAACACAGGGATGTGCGGCTCGATGCCGCGCTCCTCGACCAGCCAGGACAGGTTCCTTGCATCGCCATATCCGGTGTCGCCCACGAGCCGCTCGGGCCAGAGGCCGAAGCGCTCCTGCGTCCGGTCGATCATGCGGCGCTGGGCGGTCACCTCGGCCTGACGGATGGCGGTGGTCGCCTCGACATCGACGATCACTGCGTTCTGGAGATCAATGAGGTAGTTGGTGGCATAGGCGAAGAAGGCACGCTCGCGGCTTGCCGCTGTCCAGCGTGCGGCCGGATCGGCCACCGCCAACTGCTTGGGCGGCACCGGGGTTGCGCCCCCGAAGGCCGCATCGTCGAGCACAGCCAGATACTCGCGAACGGCATGGCTGGTGGCCGGGTCCGGCAAGCCATCGGCCTGATCGACGGCATGCTGGCGGTTCACATCGGCGCGCACGAGGCTGCCATCGACCGCGAACCCTTCACCGCCGACCAGTCCTTCGGCGATGCAGCGCGCCACGGTCGTCTCGAACAGCTGGCGCAGCAGATCACTGTCGCGGAAGCGACCGTGACGGTTCTTCGAGAAGGTCGAGTGGTCGGGCACATCGCCTTCCAGCCCCAGGCGGCAGAACCAGCGATAGGCGAGGTTGACATGCACCTCCTCGCACAGCCGCCGCTCGGACCGGATGCCCATGCAGTAGCCGATGATCAGCATCCGGATCATCAACTCGGGATCAACTGACGGTCGTCCGGTCGAGCTGTAGAAGGGACGCAGATGTTCGCGAATGCCCGACAGGTCGACGAACCGATCGATCGAGCGCAGCAAATGATCCTGCGGAACATGCCGCTCCAGGTTGAAGCTGTAGAACAGGGCCTCCTGCGCCACCGTCCGCTCACCCATCATCCGACCGTCTCCGCTTGTCTGCCAAGACATAGAATCAATACTTTAGCCCGATTGCAAGGAGGAGTTTTTCAACACAATCCAGCCAAAAGCTGACATCGGCGATCGGCCCCCGTTGCGGTTATGTCATGTTCGTCGCCCCGTGCTTGACACGGGGTTCGGCCTTTCTTGATTTTCGGTGGCGAAGCGAAGAAGCCAAGCCCCGTGCCAAGCACGGGGTGACGTGGGAGGGGGAGGTAGCAGGAATCCACCCAGTTGCGATCACAACGCTCTGGCGAGGCAGCTCCCGAAAGCGGACGCGCGCCCTATCCGTTCAGCGCATTGATCGCCGCGTGGACCCGCGCTTCGACCTCGCCGCGGGGGAGGCCGGCGGGGATCGTGTCGCCCACCTTGTAGGTGATCCGTCCGGGGCGCTTCACCACGTGGTGATAGGTCGCGCCGCTGTCCACCGCGATCGGCACCACCGGCAGGCGCAGCAGCTTGTAGAGCCCGGCGAACCCCGCCTGCAGCGGGGGCCGTGTGCCGTGGGCGACGCGGGTGCCTTCGGGGAAGATCACCAGCGGGCGGCCTTGCGCGACCCGCTGCTTCGCCAGCGCGAGCATCTGGCGCAGGGTCTTGGCGCCATCCTCTCGCGCCACCGGGATCAACCCGTAGACCAGCGCCGAATAGCCCCAGCCGGGGATGCGGAACAGCTCGTGCTTGGCGAAAACGGCGGGGAAGGTGAACAGCCGCGGGGTGTCGATCGCTTCGAAGAAGGCCTCGTGCTTGACCGCGATCAGCACCGGACCCTGCGGCAGTTCGCCATCGAGCACCACCTCGATCCCGAGCAGATGCTGCACGCACCACAGGTGCCACGCGCCCCACCGGCCGACGATCCCGCGCAGCCAGCTGCGCTGCACGGTCACCGCCACCACCGAGGCGACCACAAGCAGCGCGCTGCCGCCATAGAACAGCACGTAGAAGACAAGGCTGCGCAGCGCGGCGATCAGTCCGCTCAAAGGTCCGCCAGCCCCGCCGCGCGGCTGGCGAGCAGCTTGTGATATTCGAGGAACAGCGTGCCGACATCGGGCTGCGAGGGCACCGCATCGCGCACCACCGTGACCGAGGCGGGCAGAGTGCGGGCGAGCTCTCCGGCGGCGCGGCGCATGTGCCAGTCGGTGGTGACCAGCCTGAGCGAGCGGACTTCGTTCTGTGCCACCCACTTGGCGGTCTCGGCCGCATTGGAGCGGGTGTCGACCGCCGCAAAGCCGAGCGTGACGCAGCAGGCCATGCGCTGCGGCGAGACTCCGAACTGGACGGCGAATTCCTGGGGGCGCACCTCGCGATCGACGCCGCTGACCAGCATCTTGCGCGACAGGCCTTCGTCCAGCACCGCCAGCCCGCGCGGGATGCGCCCGGCCCCACCGGTCGGCACGATCACCGCGTCGGTTCTCACCCCGTCCTCGGCGGGTTGCGGCAGCATGGTGGCGAACCACAGGAAGCCGATCGCCCAGGCCAGGAATATCACAGAGAGCACGCGCCGGATCATCACGCGTCGCCTAAAGCATGTCGCGCAAGGCAAGCGCAATGGTGATCCGCGCGGTCAGCAGCGCCAGCACCACGCCGGCGAGCGGAATCGCCGCGATCACCAGCCAGTCGCCGAGGGTCAGCCCCCCGCCGCTCACCATCGCGCTCCCGAGCGCGGCGAACTGCTGGCCGAGCAGCCACACCGCCGCCACCCCCAGCCCGGCGCCGACCAGCGCGCCGAAGGTCGCCTCGCGCAGCACGTCGCGCAGGAACACGGCGCTGACCTGACGCTCGCTCGCGCCGAGCAGGTGCATGATCTCGACCGTCTCGCGCGCCCCGGCAAAGGCGTTGCGCGCCGCCAGCCACACCGCCGCCGCGGTCGCCAGCGCGACCAGCACGATCAGCGCCAGCGCCATCCACTGCATCGCTGCGAGCGCATCGGCCACGGGCTTCAGGAAATCGCCCTGCGCATCGACCCGCGCACCGGGCACTTTCGCCGCAAGCGCTGCCTCGATCCGCGCGACATCGTCGGCACCCGCCTTGGACGACAGCTCGACATCGATCAGCGCCGGGATCGGCACGTCGCCCGACGACGCGCCCTCGCCCAGCCATGGTTCGAGCATGGCGACCAGCTCCGCCTCGGGCAGCAGGCGCACTGCGGTGACGCCGTCGAGCCCTGTCAGCACATCCACCGCCGCCTGCCCGCGGGCCTCGCGCAGATCGGGGTTGGGCTCGATCACCTGCACGCTCACCGCTCGCGACAGCCCGGCATTGGCGCTGGCGGAGAGATTGGCGAAGGCCAGCCCTCCGGCGGCGGCGACCACCACCAGCGCGATCAGGATGGCGATCACCCAGGGGATCGGGCCGGTCAGGCGCGCAGGCGGCAGCAGCCGTGCCGCCGCCCGCCCGAGCGGACGCTGCGGCAGCGGCGCGGCGAGCGCGGCGTCGTCTTCAGGCTCGTCGGCCTCGGGCCCGGCGGGGAGCGGCGGCAGCGTGCTCATGGTGCCCCGCTTACCCCCGAAACCCGCGGCGGATAGCGCAGCGCGCCGGTGGGGTCGGAAAGCTGGCCCTTGTTCAATCGCATGATCAGCGAATCCGGCACCTTCTTCAGCAGGTGCACATCGTGGGTCGCCACCACCACCGTGGTGCCCACGCGGTTGTTGAGCGCCTCGAACAGGCGCAGCAGCTTCAGCGCCATTTCGGGGTCAACGTTGCCGGTCGGCTCGTCGGCGATCAGCATCTTGGGCCGGCCGATCACCGCGCGGGCGATGGCGACGCGCTGCTGCTCTCCGCCCGACAGGGTCGGCGGCACGGCATGAGCGCGGTGCGACAGACCCACCCAGTCGAGCATGTCGCCGACTGCCTTCACCACCTTCTTCTCCTCCGTCCCCGCCAGCCGGAGCGGGAGGGCGACATTGTCGAAGGCGGTGAGATAGGGGACGAGACGGAAGTTCTGGAACACCACGCCGAGGCGGCGGCGCAGATCGGGCAGGCGTTCGCGCGGCATCGTCACCAGATCCTGCCCGAACATCCGGATCGCCCCGCGCGAAGGCCGCTGGGCGAGGTAGAGCAGCTTCAGCAGGCTGGTCTTGCCGGCACCGCTGGCGCCGGTGAGAAAGTAGAAACTGCCGGGGAACAGCGTGAAGCTCAAGTCGCTCAGCACCTCGGGATCGGTGCCGTAGCGCAGCCCGACATTGTCGAATTTCACATGGCCCGCGAGGTTGTCGCTCATGGGCCGCACCTAACAGCGGGGCGGGGTGCGGAAAAGCCGCAAGCTGCAAAGAGTGGGCCCCATCACCCGATTTTGCCCCCGCAATGTGGAAAACAGAGGGTAAATGCCCCTCGCGGGCTTGTGCGCTCTTGTGTGCGGGGGCGCGGTGATTCATGCTTTTTGCGACATGATCATCGTGTGCCCCGCTTGCAGCACCCGTTATGCTGTACCCGACGCCGCCGTCGGCAGCGAGGGCCGCACCGTGCGCTGCGCCAAGTGCAAGCACAGCTGGTTCCAGGAGCCGCCCGAAAGCGCAGCGCCTCCCGCCCCGCCGACCCCCGCTCCCGCGCCGCCTCCGCCACCCGCCGAGCCCGCCGTCGCGACCCCGCAGCCGGCCCCCGAGCCGGCGAGCGAAGGCCCGTCGGTAAGCCACTGGCGCTCGCCCGAGGCGTCCGGCGGCGATCCGGGCTATACCGAGGAAGACACCGGCTTTGCCGTGCGCGCGCTGCGGCGCGGGCTGGCCAAGGACGGCGGGGCTGAACCGCCGGTGGGCACGCCCGCCGCTCCGGCGTCGGAGCCTGCCCCCGACTTTGCCGACGACACCCCCGACCCGCCCTTCGATGACGAGGACACGGACGAGGACGGCGGCTCGCAGTTCGATTACCGCGCCCCCTTCACCCGGCGGCGCAACACGCTCAAGATGTGGACGCTGGCTGCGGCGCTGTTCGCGGCGATCGCCACCGGGCTGGTCGTGGCGGTCAATTACTACGGCCTTCCCGATTGGGTGCCGATCAAACGCCCGACCTTCGGCGCAAGCCAGCCGGCGCTCGATTTCAATTTCCCCCGGGGCGAACAGCGCAAGCAGACGCTCGAAAGCGGCGAGGCGATCTTCCAGGTGCGCGGCACCATCACCAACACCAGCCGCGAGAGCGCGGCGGTGCCCGATGTGCTGCTGGTGTTCAAGGACCGCCGCGACCGCAATGTCGGCGACTGGCTGGTGCCTCCGCCCAAGCGCCGTCTGGCTCCGGGTGAGACCATGCAGGTGACGCAGGCGGTGCGCAATATCCCGCCCGAAGCCGCCGAAGCCAAGCTCGGCTGGGCCCCCAACTAGCGCCTTCGCGCACAACCGCGTCAAACCGCTTGCGCGCGGCCAAACCCCTTGCTAGGGGCGCGCTCCTACCGCGGGGCCAGCGCTTTGGCTGCCCCGGCATACCCCGAGTGCGGTCGTGGCGGAACTGGTAGACGCGCAACGTTGAGGTCGTTGTGGGCGAAAGCCCGTGGAAGTTCGAGTCTTCTCGACCGCACCAATTTTTCCCTGACATGATGTGAGATATCCGGGACACCGGACGCCCCGCTCCCAACGGCGCGGCGGTGGTGCTGTGCGCCTCAGTCCAGCGCCAGTTCCAGTTCCGCCCGCAGCCCGCCTTCGGGCCGGTTGGCGAGCCGCAACTGCCCGCCATGCGCGCGGGCGATGGCGGCGACGATGGCAAGGCCGAGCCCGTGCCCGCCGGTCGCCCGGTTGCGCGACGGTTCGAGCCGCACGAAGGGCTCCATCGCCGAGGGCAGGCGATCTTCGGGGATGCCGGGGCCATCATCCTCGACCACGATGGTGGCGAACCGTTCGCCCGCTTCTATCCCGATCGCCACTTGCCCGCCGTAGCGCACGGCGTTCTCGACCAGATTGGCAAGCGCGCGACGCACCGCTGCCGCATCGACAGGGGCGAGGATCGGGGCTGCGGTGGGTGAGGTGCCCTCCGCGCCTTTCGCGCGGAAACCGGCGGCAACTTCGCGGGCGATGTCGGCAAGGTCGGAGGGCTGGCGCACCACGGAGGTCGTGTTGCGCGCCAGCGAGAGGATCCCCTCAAGATCGCCGGACAGCCGGTCGAGGGAATCGATCATGTCGCGGCGCACCGCCTCGTCCCCCACCAGCTCGACCTGAATGCGCAAGGCTGCGAGCGGCGTGCGCAGATCATGACCGATCGCGCCCAGCATCACGTCGCGTTCGCGCAGCATCCGCACGATCCGCTGCTTCATGGCGCCAATCGCGGTGACGAGCGCGCGCACGTCGCTCGGCGCGGTGGCGGGCGCGGGATCGCCCGCCGGGGCCGCACCGTCGCGGCCCGCCTCCCAGCTGTCGGCCTCGCGGGTCAGCACCGCGAGCGGACGTGTCGCGCTGCGCACCAGCCACAACAGCGGGACCAGCAGCACGGCGAGGATCACCAGCGTCTGAAGCGCCAACTCGGCGATCACCGGGCCGAGCGGGTCGGGCCCGCGGGCGCGGGCGGACAGCCATCTGCCATCGGCAAGCCGGGCCGCGACAATCAGGACATTCCCTCCGCGCGGGCCGGGCTGAACGGCGGCCTGCACCTCGGTGACACCCGCATCGGCACCCTCGGCGATGCGCGCGCGCAGCACCGCCTCGACATCCGTAAGGCGGGGCGCAGCGGGCGCGACCGGGCTCGCGCGCGAGGCAACGACCGCCGTGCGCCGTAACCCGCGGCGCGGTGGCAGCGCCCGGACTTCTCCCGCGTCGCCCGCCTCGATCGCATCGACCAGCCGGGCGATGGCGGGGCTGGCGGCGCTCTCGATCCCGAACCCGCGCCGCTCGCGCAGCTGGAGCGCGAAGTTCAGCGACTGGGCAAGGATCAGCCCCAGCGCGACGATCAGCATCACCTGCTGCGCCAGCGACAGCCGCGCAAACGGCCTCACAGCCGCGTCACCTTCGCGGAGAGGACATAGCCTGCGGCATGGACGGTCTTGATGAATTCGGGCGCTTTGGGATCGGCCTCGATCTTGCGGCGCAACCGGCTGATGGCGTTGTCGACCGCGCGGTCGAAGGGGCCGGCCTCGCGCCCGCGGGTGAGATCGAGCAGCTGGTCGCGCGACAGGGGAATGCCGGGGCGCTGCACCAACGCTTCGAGCAGGAGGAACTCACCGCCGGTCAGCGGCACCTCGGTGCCGTCCTCGTGGGCGAGGCGGCGGCGGGTGACGTCGAGAATCCACGGGCCGAAGCGGAAGGCCTCGTGATCCTCAGCCCCCCCGACGCTGCGCTGGCTGCGGCGCAGGATCGCGGCGATGCGCGCGGTCAGCTCGCGCGGGTTGAAGGGTTTGGCGAGGTAATCGTCCGCGCCCATTTCCAGCCCGATGATGCGGTCGATCTCCTCGGCACGGGCGGTCAGCAGGATGATCGGCAGATCGCCCGTGGCGCGGATGAAGCGCGCGAGGCTGAGCCCGTCTTCGCCCGGCATCATGATGTCGAGGATGGCAAGGTCGAAGGCCCCGGCCTGCAACTGCGCACGCGCCTCGGCCGCATCGGCGGCGGCGGTGACGCGGTACCCGGCATTGGCCAGCACTGCGGCGAGCGGTTTGCGGATCGATTCCTCGTCATCGACTAGCAGCAGATGCGGTCTGGCGGTGGTCATCGGGTCTTTCAGCGGTTCGGGTCAGCACCGGTGCGATAGCACGGATGCGGGCAAATGTGTGCGAAGGCGGGGGCCGGCGCTAGGCCAAGCCCCCGCTTCGTCTGGCAGCGAGGCCGATCAGCCGCGGCGGGCCTTGCGCGCCTCGCGCATGGCGGCGCGCTCCTCGGCAGTCACGACGCCGTCCTTGTTGGCATCGGCCCGCTCGAACCGGGCGAGCGCCTTGGCGCCGAATTCCGCGCGGGTGATGACCCCGTCGCCATTGGCGTCGATCTGGCCGCGCCCTTCGCCGCGCCCCTCGCTACGCATGCCGCCACGGCGTTCGCCGCCGCGCTTGTCGGCCATCTCGGCCCCGCGGGCCTCCCGGCGTTCGGCGCGCTTGGCACGGTGCTGTTCACGCGCGGCCTGCATTTCGGCCTGTTCAAGCTGGCCGTTGCCGTTGGCATCGATTTTCTGGAAGCGCTGGTCGAGGCGGGTGTTGAGTTCGGCCAGGGTGACCGCACCGTCCTTGTCGATGTCGCCGCGAGCGCCGTGGGGCGGAGCGGCGATGGCCGTGCCAGCCAGAGCGATCGAGACAAGCCCGCCGGTGAGAAGAGTGGCAATTCGCATGGTTTATTCCTTTTGCAGGAAGGCCGCATGATCGCCGCCTCTGAAGCTCTTATGGCGGGCGGCTGTCCCAGCGGTTTGTCAGGGCAAGCGGTAAATTGTCGCAAGATGTAACAGGCGGCGCGGTCGCACTGGGCAACATGAAAAAAATAATTTGCCTAACCGGCGCGCTAATCGGGGCGCCCAAAGCCGGTTTCGATCCGCCACCTTCTGCAACAAATCAAACGTTTGCAAATGCGGTTCGCCCCCGGGTGAGGGGTTGCGGGCCTGCGCGGCGAGCCATTTGAGGGCGATGGCGAAGGAACGTGCCTAACGAATTGCTAACCATCGCTGCGTAATTGCCCGATGGTATGAACACCCAGAATCGCCTTTACCGGTCGTCCACCTCTCTCATCGCCACCGCGCTGGCGCTTGCTACGCTGGGCGCAGCGCCCGCGCTGGCGGGCGGCGTGACTGCGGGCACGCTGATCGAGAACACCGCCGTTGCCAGCTACGAAGAGGCTGGCATTGCGCGCAACGTCAACTCCAACACCGTCACCGTGCGGGTCGACGAGCTGCTCGACGTGACGCTGACCTCGCTCGATCCCGGCCCGGTGACCGCGCGGCCGGGCGATGCTGTGCTGACCTTCGAGCTGACCAACCAGGGCAACGGGCCCGAAGCCTTCCGCCTGCTCGCCAACACGGCGGTGGGCGGCAATGATTTCGATGTGACGCTGCGCGCCATCGCGATCGATAGCAACGGCAACGGCACCTATGACGAGGGCGTCGACGAGATCCTCAACGCGCCGGAGACCACCGCGGTGCTCGCGCCCGATGCGGCGCTCACCGTGTTCGTGCTGGTGACTGTGCCCGATGGCGTCACCGACGCGCAGACCAGCAATGTCGATCTCAGCGCCGAAGCCGTCACCGGCAGCGGCACCCCCGGCACCGCCTTTGCGGGCGCAGGGGTGGACGGCGGCGACGCGATCGTCGGCAACACCGGCGCGCTGGCGACCGCGCGCGGAGCCTTGGTCAATGCCATCGCCAGCGTTGCGCTGGTCAAGTCGGTGGTGCTGCGCGATCCGTTTGGAGGCACCAGCGCGGTGCCCGGCACGATTGCCACCTTCACCATCGAAGCGCGCGTCAGCGGCACCGGAACGGTCGCCAACCTGGTGGTGCGCGATGCCATTCCCGCCGGCACGACCTACGCGCCCGGCACCCTCACGCTCGACGCCGCACCGCTGACCGACGCCGCCGATGGCGATGCGGGCACGGGGTCCGACGCCGACGGCATCGCCGTCACGATCGGCAGCGTTACCGCCGGCACAAGCCGGGCCGTCACTTTCGAAGTTACCTTAGACCAGTAAACCGACCAGACATTCTACAGCGAAAACAACCAAAAACCACGGGGCCACGACCATGAAGACCTTCACCACCCTGATGTTCACCGCCGCGGCCGCCGCCGCGCTTGCCATGCCCGCGCTGCCGCTGGCAGCCCAGACCTCCAGCCCGATCGCGCTCAACGGCGACGTCAAGGCGGTCAAGATCGTCACCGACGCCGACGGCAAGGAGCGCACCGAGCTGGTGGAGCCCACCGCGATCGTTCCGGGCGATCGGCTGGTGTTCGGCACCGACTACGCCAACAAGGGCGGCGATGCGGTGACCAACTTCGTCGTCACCAACCCCCTGCCCGCCGCCGTGCGCCTCGCGCCCGATGCCGATCCGGCGCTTGAGGTGTCGGTCGACGGGGGCAAGGCCTTCGGCGCGCTGGCCGCGCTGACCATCACCAATCCCGACGGGACCACCCGTCCCGCCACCCAGGCCGACGTCACCCACGTCCGCTGGGTGCTGGCCAGCATCGACCCCGGCGCTTCGGGGCGGCTGACCTATCCCGCCATCATCCGCTGACCTGCGGAGGGTAACCGCCACGTCCTGCGGGCGGCATTTCTGACGCGGGACACACACTCAGGACCGAAACCATGAAGACCACCAAGCAGTTGCTCGGTGCGGTAAGCGCGTTTGCGCTTGTCGCCATGACGAGCGCGCCTGCTCTGGCCCAAGGGACCAGCGCCGGCACCGAAATTACCAACACCGTCAATGTCACCTTCAACGTCAACGGCGTCACCCAGAACGCCGAGACCGCGACCGACGTCTTCACCGTCGACCAGCGCGTCAACGTGACCGTCACCAATGTCGGTGCGGCCACCAGCGTTGCGCCGGGCGAGACCGATCAGGCGCTGGCCTTTGACGTCACCAACCTGTCGAACAGCAGCGTCGATCTTGAACTGACCGCGCTGCTCAACGCCGGGACTGCGGCCAATATCAGCAACATCCGCGTGTACCTCGACACCAATGGCGACCGCGTGCTCGACGCGACCGAACTCGCGGCCGGGCCGATCACCTATCTCGATGAAGTCGGCAGCTCGGCGACCGGCGTCACCGTGGCCGTGATCGTGCTGGCCGATTTCGGCCTCAATGCGGTCAACGGCGACAGCTTCGACGTCGCGCTCACCGCCAATGCCCATGCCGCTGGCGGCGCGGGTTCGCTGGGTGCAGAGCTCGTCGAATCGGCGACCAACACCACCGGCATCGACACCGTGCTGTTCGACGGTCAGGGCGCCACCGACGCGCTGCGCGACGGCGCGTTCTCGGCGATCGGCACCTACACCGTGGCAGGCGCCGTGGTCGATGTGGCCAAGGCGAGCCGCGTGGTCAGCGATCCGGTTAACGGGACCAACAACCCTAAGGCGATCCCGGGCGCGACGGTCGAATATTGCATCACCGTGTCGAACGCGACCGGTGCGGCGACCGCGACCGATGTCGACGTGACCGACGATCTGCCCTTCGACGTCACCTATGACAGCGCCTTCGGCATCTTCGTCGATGGCGATGCGACCTGCGCCAACGGCACCGCCGGCGGCACCTTCACAGCCAACGCTGGCGTAGGCGGCGAAGACCGGGTGTCGGGCGACCTCAGCGATGTCGCTGGCGGTCAGACCCGCTCGCTCTACTTCCGGGTCACGATCGACTAAACCCCTGATCGGGAAGCAGGTCTTGCGTGTAACCCCCTCCTTGCGGCGCGTCGCGGCAGCACTCTTTGCAGTGCTGCTGCCGTTTGGCGCGTGGCAGGGAGGGGCAGCCGCACAGACGACTGACGGCGCGGCGGTGCGCACCATCACCAACATCGCCGAAGCCACTTGGGAGGCTGACGGATCGAGCCGCCGGATTTCGAGCAATCCGATCCGGTTCGACGTCAGCCTCGCCCCGCCTGCTCCGCCTGCGATCCGGGTGTTCCGGCGCGCGCCGGGCACGGGTTCCGAACTGGTCTACCGCTCGCCGGTCTGCAGTGCCGGGGGCAGCCCTGTGCAAACCGGCCGCTCGTCGGCGCGCACTGCTGTCAGCCCCAATCCGGGCGCAACTTCGGCGCTCAACACCTCGATCGTCCAGCCGACCGACCGCCTGCGCGGGGGCGAGCCGCTGTTCTTCGAAGTGACGGCGGCCAGCGCCAACCGCGATCCCGCCGCGATCGACAGCCTCACCGTGGTGCTCACCAGCCTCGAAGGCGACCGCGAGACCATGACCGTGTTCGAAACCGCCCCCGATAGCGGCGTGTTCACCGGCGTGATCGATACTTTCCGCATTCCCCCGCCGCTGGTGCAGGAAGATTGCCGCCTCAGCGTCGGGCCGGATTCGCGCATCACCGTGGCCGCGATGGCTCCGGGCAGCGACACCATTCTGGTGCAGACCGACGTTGCCGTGCTGGTCGATCCCTTTGGCGTGGTGTTCGACAGCGAGACCGGCGAGCCGGTCGACGGCGCGCGCGTTACGCTGGTCGATGCCGTCACCGGCGCGCCTGCAACCGTCTTTGCCGAGGACGGGACAACCCTCTGGCCTTCCGCGATTATCTCCGGCGGCGACATCACCGATGCGAGCGGGCGGACGGTGATGATGGGGCCGGGCGAGTTCTGGTTCCCGCTCACCGCGACGGGCCGTTACCGGCTGGTGGTCGATCCCCCCACCCCCTACACCGCGCCCTCTGCCGCCCCGCGCGAGCTGCTGGCGCGCGTCACTCGCCCCGATGGCAGGCCGCACGTGATCCGCGAAGGGTCGTTCGGCGATGCCTTCGTGCTTGAGAGCCCGATCCCCTACGAGATCGACATTCCGGTCGACCGCCCCGGTATCGACCTCGCCCTCACCAAAACCGCCTCGCGCGTCAATGCCGCGCCGGGCGATGCGATCTTCTACACGATCACCGTGCGCAACGCCGATCCGGCGCGGATCAAGCGCGCGGTGACGCTGACCGACACGCCTTCGCGCTGGCTGCGGCTGCGGCCCGACACGATCCGCATCAACGGCACCGCCGCCGCGCCGGGGGTCGTGACCGTCGCTCCCGATGGCCGCGTGCTGACCATCGCGCTCGGCGACATTGCCGCAGGCGGCAGCGCGCGGGTGACCTATGCCATGACCGTGCGCCCCGATGCGCAGCCGGGCCGCGCGCTGAACGATGCGCTGGCGCGCGATGCGCTGGGCCGTCAGGTACGCGCGAGCGCGGCGGTCGATGTGGTGCGCGAAGGGATCGCCGACCGGATGACCATCATCGGCCGCATCACCGCCGGGGCCTGCACGCTCGACGAGGCTGCGCGCACCGGAATCGCGGGCGTTCGCGTGATGCTGGAAGACGGCAGCTTCGCCGTCACCGATGCCGACGGGCGCTATCACTTCGAAGGCGTGGTGCCCGGCACGCACGTGGTGCAGGTCTCGCGCATGACCCTGCCTGAAGGCGCGCGGATGATCGATTGCTCGGCCTCGACCCGCAACGCCGGCAGCGCGATCTCGCGCTTTGCGATCGGACAGGGCGGCAGTCTGGTGGTCGCCGATTTCCACGCGGTGCTGCCCGAAGGCGCGCCGGTTGCGGCGGCTCCGACCCCCGCTCCCGCCGCGGAAGGCCCTCCGCCCGACCCCGCGAACCCCGCCCAGCCCACCGCCGCGCCCGACGATTACCTTGCGCTGGGCGATGGCGAGGACGGCTTCCTCAGCCCCACCGAAAACGCCAACCCGCGCGCGCCCGCGATCCGCGTCGCGATCCGCCACCGCCGCGGGCAGAGCGTGCAGCTGCTGGTCGACGGCAAGCCGGTCGATCCGCTCGCCTTCGACGGCACCCAGACGCCCGAGCGCGGCAAATATGCCGTCAGCCAGTGGCGCGGCGTGCCGCTGGTGAACGAGCGCACGATGGTCGAAGCGCGCGTGCTCAACTCCTTCGGTGAGGTCTCCAAGACCTTCACCCGCGAAGTGTTCTTCACCCGAACGCCCGCCAAGGTCGAATTCCTGCCCGCACTTTCCAACCTCGTCGCCGATGGCCGCACCCGCCCGGTGGTGGCGATCCGGGTGCTCGATCGCAACGGCCGCCCGCTGCGCGAGGGCATTTCGGGCAACTTCACGCTCAACGCCCCCTATCAGAGCGCCGAGCAGATCGATCGCCAGCAGCTCAATCAGCTGACCGGCACCGCCCCCATCGCCGCGCGCTGGGTGATCGAGGGCGAGGAAGGCATCGCCCGCATCGAACTCGCACCGACGATGGTCAGCGGCTCGCTGCGGCTCGACTTCGCCTTCAACGACGGCACCATAACCCGCCGACAGGAGCTGGAAACCTGGATCGAGCCGGGCGATATCGAATGGACCATCGTCGGCCTGGCCGAAGGCACGGTGGGCGCGCGTTCGGTTGCCGACAACATGGAGCGCAGCGGCCAGTTCGACAGCGATCTTGGCGATGATGCGCGCGTCGCGCTCTATGCCAAGGGCCGGGTGCTGGGCAAATATCTGCTCACCCTCGCCTATGACAGCGCCAAGCAGCGCGAAGACCAGCGCGTGCTGGGCGCGATCGACCCGCAGGCCTACTACACCGTGTTCGGCGATGCCTCGGCGCGCCAGTTCGATGCTGCCAGCCGCGAGAAGCTGTATGTGCGGATCGAGACCGCGACCTTCTATGCGCTCTACGGCGACTTCCAGACCGCCTTCAACCAGACCCGCCTTGCCAATTACAACCGCACCGCCACCGGCGTGAAGGGCGAGGCGCGGGTCGGCGGAATCAAGGCGCAGGGTTTCGCCGCCGAGATCGCCAGCCGGTTCCAGCGGCAGGAGATTCAGGGCCAGGGCATTTCCGGCCCCTACAGCCTTGCGAGCCGCCGCATCCTCGCCAATTCCGAGCGCGTGACCATCGAAGTGCGCGACCGCTTCCGCCCCGAACTGATCGTCTCGGCGCGCGAGCTGACCCGCTTCGTCGATTACGACATCGACCTGCTCTCGGGCACGATCAGCTTTGCCGCCCCGGTGCTGAGCCGCGATGAGAACCTCAACCCTCAATTCATCGTGATCGAGTTCGAAACCGACGGCGCGGGCGCGGCGGAGTGGAACGCCGGGGTGCGCGCCGACTGGACCAGCGATGATGGCGCGATCCGCATCGGCGCGACCGCGATCAGCGATGCGGGCCTCGAAACCCGAAGCGGGGAAGTGCAGCGCACCGATATCGGCGCGGTCGATCTGCTCGCCCGCGTCGGCGACAACACCGAAATCCGCGCCGAGCTGGGCCTCAGCCGCCGCGAGGGCGAGGCCGCGGCCGGCTGGCTGGTCGAAGCGCAGCACCAGACCGCCAGCCTCGATCTGCTCGCCTATGCCCGCCAGATCGACGCCGACTATGGCATCGGCCAGCAGAACGCTGCCGAGCGCGGCCGTCGCAAGATCGGGATCGATGGGCGGGTGCTTCTGAGCCAGCGCTTCAACTTCACCGGCAGCCTGTGGCAGGACGACAGCCTGACCGACACGGTCCGCCGCCGCGCCGCGCAGGGCCAGTTCACGCGCACCGGCCTCAACACCGATCTGCGCCTCGGCATCACCCATTTCGACGATCGCCTCGCCGATGGCTCGACCGCCGCCTCGACCGTGCTCGAAGCCGGAGCGACCCAGCGGCTGATGGGCAACCGGCTGGAACTGTCCGCCGGGACCGCAGTGGCGCTGGGCCAGAGCGAAAGCCTCGATCTGCCCGCGCGTCACCGCCTCGGCCTGCGCTATGCGATCACGCAGGACGTGCGGCTGGTGGGCACCTATGAATTGTCCGAGGGCGAGACTCTGAAGGCGCGGCAGCTGCGCGGCGGGATCGAAGTCGCGCCGTGGCAGGGCGGGCAGATCGTCACCACGCTGGGCGAGGAGACCATCGGCGAGAACGGCACGCGCAGCTTTGCCGCCTTCGGCCTGTCGCAGACGCTGCAGGTCGACCAGCACTTCACCATCGACGCCACGCTTGACGGCAACCGCACCATTGGCGGCAACCCCGGCACCGCAGGCGTGATCAACCCCGCCCAGCCCACGGCGAGCGGCGGCCAGCTGACCGGCGGATTGCTGTTCGAGGATTTCACCGCCGTCACCTTCGGCGTCGCCTGGCGCAAGGACCGCTGGAGCGTCACCGCGCGCGGCGAGATGCGCGATGGCGAGACCGCCGACCGCAAGGGCGCGCAATTCGGCGCGATCCGCCAGCTGGGCGAAGGCAGCCTCGTCGGATCGGGGATCACCTGGACGCATTCGGAAGCGGTAGGCGGCGCGACGGCCGAGATCCTCGATGCCAGCATCGCCTTTGCGCACCGCCCCGACGGGGAACCGCTCGCCATGCTCGGGCGGCTCGAATTCCGCTCCGACCGGATCACCGGCGGCGTGGCAGGCGAGATCGGCGGCGCCGGGGGTGCGGGCCGCACCGCGCTGGTGGTCGATGGTGATGCCACCGCGCGCCGCCTGGTCGCCAGCCTCTCGGCCAATCTCACGCCGCGCGGGGACGAGGACGGGGCCGAAGTGCGCCGCCACGAATTCGCGCTGTTCCTCGGCGCGCGGCACAATCTCGACCGCTTCGAAGGCACCGAATTTGCCGGCACCTCGGTGCTGGTCGGGGCCGACGGCCGTATCGGGATCGGCGAGCGCTTTGAAATCGGCGCGAGCGCCACGGTGCGTTCCAACCTCACCGACGAGGTGACCAGCTTCGCCTATGGCCCGACCATCGGCGTGACCCCGGTGAAGGGGATGCTGCTGACGCTGGGCTACAATGTCGAAGGCTTCCGCGACCGGGACTTCCGCGCGGCCCGCAACACCGACGAGGGTGTCTTTGCGGCGGTGCGGATGGCCTTCGACGCCGACAGCTTCAGCTTCCTCGGGCTGGGGAGGTAGGCGATGCGCAGCGCCCTTTCCGCCCGGTTTGCTAACCGCGTGTTTACCATGATTTCCTATAGCCGAGACATGGCCCTTCGCATGCTCCCTGTCCGCCGGATGCTGGCTGCGATGGCGTTGTTGTTTGCGCTGATGTGGAGCCCGGCGGCGATGGCGCAGAACTGCGGGCAGGCCGCCACGCAGGGCACCGCGCCTGCCAGCTGGCAGACCTATTGCTGGCTCAACCTTGCCAATTACAACGACACGCTGGCGCGCACCGCAGCCGGGCAGACGCTCAGCTTCACGCTGCCCGATGGCTCGGTGCTGAGTTTCAATGCGCGGGTGACGGGTACGACCACCGCTTACAACGCTGTCACGTCGCCATCGTGGACCGGTGCTGCGATCGGCAACACCGCCTTCATCGGCATTCCCGGGCGCCCGGTGCTCTACACCGCCAGCGCGGGGACGCGTACCATCACCCTGTCGAACATCACCGTCATCCCGCCGGTGGGCGCGAGCGCGACGGTCTATTCCTTCGTCGTCGCCGATGCCGAATCGAGCAACCAGAGCGAGAGCCTGCGCATGACGACCAATGGCGGCGGGTGGCAATTGCTCGACGCGGTCAATCCGATCAGCGGATCGGCCTTCCCCACCATCAGCGGGGTCGGCACGGGCACGGTCACCATCGGCGGACAGCCCGGCACGGTCGGAGCGCATATCCTCGGCAGCAACAGCCCCACCAGCGTGACGGTGGAGACGCAGGCCGGCGGCTTGCAGGGGGTGATGTTCGCGGTGCGCTTTGCCACGATCCGGCTGGAAACCCAGATCATCGGCGCGCGTGTGAGCAGCGCCGACCAGTTCAATTACCGCATCGCTTCGGCCATCACCGGCGCGACGCTCAACAACGGGACGACGAGCGGCAGCGGCGGCGGGCCGTTCAGCGCCGCGCCGCTCAACATGTCCGCCGGGCTTCCGCTCAGCCTCGCGCTCGACATGGCGCCGGGCAGCGCCAGCCCGCTCTCGGCCTATGTCAGCAGCCTCACCTGCGTGAACACCGCGGGGGCTACACGCGCCGCGCTGCCGAACAATCTCGCCGCGACCAGCACCGCGATCGGCCAGCTGCAATTCGGCGAGTATCTGGTGTGCACCTACACCGTCGGCGCCCAGCCCCGGCTGCAAGTGCGCAAAGTTCTCGGCAGCGGCGGACGGCGCTTTTCCGGCGACCAGTTCACCATCCGCATCCGTCAGGGCCAGACCATCGTCGCCAGCCGCACCACCACCGGATCGAGCGGCACGATCAATGATGGCGACACCGGGCTGGTGCAGGTCACTTCGGGGACATCCTACATCTTCGACGAAGTCGCCGCCGGCACCACCAGCCTTGCCAATTACGACGCGGTCATGGCCTGCACTAACAGCGCCAGCGGATCGCCGACCGCACTGCCCTCGGCCGTGGGCGGCGCCGTCACCCCGCGTCCGGGCGATGTGATCGTCTGCACCATCACCAACACCCGCAGCAGCACCGCCGAACTGGTGGTCGAGAAATCGAGTGTGGTGATCTCCGACCCGGTCAACGGCACGATCAACCCCAAGCTGATCCCCGGCGCGATCGTCGAATATGCGATCACCGTGCGCAATGTCGGCGCGTCGCGGCCCGATAGCGCTTCGGTCATCATCACCGACATCATGCCAGCCGACATGGCCTTTGCCACGGGCACCCCGGTGACCTTCACCAATGGCGCGACCACCAGCGGGCTGTCGAGCTTCAATGCGGCAACGATGGTGGGCTTTTCATCGAACGCGAGTGGGTCGGGGCCCTATACCTACACCCCGGTCGGGGCGTTCGATGCCGCCGTGCGGGCGATCCGCATCACTCCGGCAGGGCGGATGAATGCCGCCACCAGCGGCACCAGCCAGCCCAGTTTCACCATCCGTTTCCGCGCGCGGGTGCAATAGGCCGGATCGCCGCGACGCGGGCGGCTGACAGACCCGATTACGCGTAGCGGACAGCACGATTTCTTAAAGGCTTGCAGCGCAAAGCGCTCGGCGTGCACCCCGTTCCTCGTCTCGATGCCATTCGCAATCTCGGGCTCGATGCGATCCCCGACCGCGACCTGTTTTCGCGCATCACATTGCTGGCAACCAGCATCCTCGATTGCCCGATCGCGCTGGTTTCGGTGGTCGAGCAGGATCGTCAGTGGTTCCTTGGCAGCACCGGCACCGACCTTGTCGAAACCCGGGTCGAGGACTCCTTCTGTGCGGTCTGCGTGCTGGGCGCGGGGCCGCTGCTGATTCGCGATGGGCGCGAGGATCCGCGGCTGGCGGGCAGCGATCTGGTGACCGGGCCGCCCTATATCCGGTCCTATCTCGGCGTGCCGATCCGGGCCGACGATGGCATGGTGCTGGGCGCGCTGTGCGTGATTTCGCCCGAGCCCGATGCCTTCACATCCGATCAGATCGCCCCGCTGGCGATGCTGGCGGAACTGGCCGAGCAGAGCCTCGCGCTCCATGCCCGCACCCGCGCGCTGAGCCTTGCCAATGCCGCGCTCCAGCAATCCACCCAGATTTTCCGGCAGGCCGAGCGTGCGGTCAATGTCGGCAGCTGGCGGGTCGAAATGGCCACCGGAGAACTGGTCTGGTCGGATCAGGTCTTCGCGATCACCGGGCTGGAGTCTGGCCCTTCGATCAACGTCCGCGATGTCGTGAAGCTCTATCAGCCCGAAGACCGGGCGATGGTCAGCAAGGCGATGGATGACACGCTGAACGACGGCAAGCCGTTCATGTTCGAGACCACGATCCGCCGCCGCGACGGCGAGCAGCGGCGCATCCGCGTGGTGGGCGAGCGCATCGATGTCGACGGCAAGCCCGAATGCGTGGCCGGGATCATCCTCGATTGCACCGAAGAACACCTGCGCAATGTCGCCCTGAAACGCGCTGCCGAGCGTGACCGGCTGACCGGGCTCTACAACCGCGCGACCTTCGACCGGCGGCTGGCGCGGGCGATGAAGCGGGTCGAAAGCGAGCCGGTGACGATTGCGCTGATCGATCTCGACGGGTTCAAGGATGTCAACGACACGCTCGGCCATCTGGTCGGCGACCGGGTGCTGGAAACCGTCGCGCTCCAGCTGCGCCAGCGCACCGGCTCCGGCATGTTGCTGGCGCGCTGGGGCGGGGACGAGTTTGCCCTGCTGTTCCCGCCCGCGATGCCGCTGGCGGAGGTGACAGCCTTTCTCGAAGGTCTGCTGGCCGATCTTGGCGCGCTGCCTCCGCTGGGCAGCGCGATGCTGCGGATCGGGGCGACCTGCGGCGTCGCGCACATGACCACACCGGCCAGCAGCGAGGAGATCATGCGCCGCGCCGACCTTGCGCTCTATCGCGGCAAGGAAAACGGGCGCGGCTCGGTGGTGTGCTGGGATCAGCAGATCGAAGCGCGCCAGTCCGATCGCCAGCGGGCCATCGCGATGCTGCGCAGCGCGCTCAACGAAGGGCGCGTGCTGGCGGCCTATCAGCCGATCCTGGCGCTCGATAGCGGCAAGGTGGTCTCGGTCGAGGCGCTGCTGCGGCTCGGGGGCGAAGACGGCGCGATGATCGCCGCGAGCGAGGTCTTCGCCGCGCTGCTCGATCCCGAATTGTCGCGCCGGGTAAGCCGGGTGATGCTGGATCAGGTGGTCGCCGATGGGCCAGCGATCCTCGACCTCTATGGGCCGGACACGCGGATCGGCATCAACCTGTCGGAGGCGGACCTCAGGCAGGGCGATTTCGTGCGCCATCTGATCGACGTGATCGACGACAGCGCGCTCACCCCGCACAACATCACCATCGAAGTGACCGAGACCATGCTGATCGACGCGGGCGGCCAGCTGCGCGCCTCGCTGGCGATGCTCGACGAATGCGGCTTCACGATCTGCCTCGACGATTTCGGCACGGGCTTTTCCTCGCTCACCCACCTGCGCGCCTTCCCGATCCACAAGGTCAAGATCGAGCGCGATTTCATCGCCGCGATCGGAGAGGATCATCAGGCGCGGCTGATCATTCAGGCGATCGTGCAGATGGGCCACAGCCTCGGCCTGCGCGTGGTGGTCGAAGGGGTCGAGACCGAGGAGCAGGAGATCTTCCTGCGCGCGATCGGATGCCGTCATGTGCAGGGCTATCGCTATGGCCGCCCCGCGCGGCTGGCGGACCTGCGCGCACCAGCGACGGAGACCGAAGCGCCCGCGCGCCGCCGGGCCTAGTTCAGGGCTTCAGCAGCGTCTCGGCGGGAGGATCACCCGCATGGAAGACAAAGGTGACAGGGCTGGTGCCGGCGCCGATATTGACCCGGTTTTCCTGCCGCGCCCAGACATCGGTGAGGATCTGCGAATTGACGCGCAGCTGCACCGCGCCGGCGGCGGGCCCACCGGCAGGCATGGGAATTTCCTGATAGACCCACAGGCTCCCGCCATCGATCTCGCTGCCGACGAGATCGGGGATCACGACCTCGCCATCGATCTGGAGCAGGAACCGCCGGGCGACATAGCGGGCAAAGGCCTCGCGGCTGTCTTCGCTGCCGATGATGTCGGGCGTGTGGATGTCGGCATTGCCCGTCTTCTGCACCACCAGCGCATGTTCGGCGTCGTGCACCGGCACCTGATGCGCGATCTCGATCATCCCAGTGCGCGGGTTGGCGGCGATGGTGGTGATCGCGAATTTCTGCTGATGCGCCAGCGCCGTCCCCGCCCCCAAGGGAGCGAGCACCAGCGCCAGCAGCATCAGCCAGCGGCGCAGCATCACTTGCGCTTCTTGTCCGGCTCGGCTCCTGCCGCCTCGCCCATCAGATCGCGGCTGACGCGCGATTTCGAGGCTTCATCCTTGAAGGCCTCGACCCGGCTGGGGATGATCCGGCGCGGGTAGTGGTTGTTTTCAAGGTCGGCATCGCCCGTCTCCCAATCGGGATCGACCACGACCTGCACCAGCTCCTTGTTCTTCGGGTACACCAGCAGCTTGGCGACCTCGCGCGAATTGCGGCGCCAGATTTCGGCCGGGATGTTGAGCTTCTCGGTCGATCCGTCCTTGAAGGTCAGACCGAGGATGATCGGCATCACCAGCCCGCCCTTGTTCGAGAAGTTGAGGACGTAGTAGTTCGCGTCCTCCTTCACCGCACGCTCGAACGCCTGACGCTCCCACGCCTGAAGCCCGTCGAGGAAATCGGTGTAGCCCTTCTTGTCCTTCGGCGTGACGGTAAACTGGTCGTTCTTGTCGTAGAAATCGGTCACGCCGGGGTTTTCGAGCACCCAGATCGGCAGGCCCTGTTCCTCGTTGATCTGAATCCCGATCGGCGTCGGCTCATCCGCCGCTTCCTTGCGGCGGCGCGGCAGGTCGATGTCGGGGTTCTTCGTGTCCATCTTGAGGCGGTAGATCGTATCGAGGCTGATATCGACGTGATCGGTGGTGTAGAACCACCCGCGCCAGAACCAGTCGAGATCGGTGCCGCTGGCTTCCTCGATGGTGCGGAAGAAATCCGCGGGCGTGGGCCGCTTGAACTTCCAGCGGCGGGCATATTCCTTGAGCGCAAAGTCGAACCGTTCACGCCCGATCACTGTGTCGCGCAGCACGTGATAGGCCGCACTCGGCTTGCCATAGGCATTGGAGCCCAGATCGGTGATCGAATCCGACTGGGTCATGATCGGCTGCTGGTTGTTCGACACCATGTAGGGCACCAGATCGCGCGCCAAACTGCGGGTCCAGGGCATGTTCGGGTCCCACTCGTAACCCGCGACCGAATCGAGGAAGGAGTTGAGCCCTTCGTCCATCCAGGTCCACTGCCGCTCGTCCGAGTTCACCGTCATCGGGAAGTAGATGTGCCCGACTTCGTGGATCACCACGCCGACGAGGAACATCTTCTCGGCCAGCGAATAGGTGCGGCTGCCATCCTTGTTCAGGGTGGTGCGGGGGCCATTGAAGGTGATCATCGGATATTCCATCCCGCCCACCGGCCCGTTGACGGACTGGGCGACCGGATAGGGATAGTCGAAGCTGAAGCGCGAATAGACCTTCATGGTGTGGACCACCGCGGCGGTGGAATACTTCTTCCACAGATCGCCGCCCTCCTTGGGCCAGAAGCTCATCGCCATCACGGTCTCGTGCTCGGCGCCGGGCTGCTTGTGGCCTTGCGCGTCCCACATGAACTTGCGGCTGGAGGCCCAGGCGAAATCGCGCACGTTCTGCGCGGCGAAGCGCCAGGTCTTTGTGCCCTTGGGGTTGCCCGCTTCGGCGGCGGCGGCTTCCTGCGGGGTGACGATGAACATCGGCGCATCGGCGTTCTTCGCCGCTTCCAGCCGCTGGCGCTGGGCGGCGGTGAGCACCTGATCCGGGTTCTGGATCGTGCCGGTGGCGGCGACGATGTGGTCATCCGGCACGGTCAGATCGACGGTGTAGTCCCCGAATTCGAGCGTGAATTCGCCGCGCCCGAGGAACTCCTTGTTGTGCCAGCCTTCGTAGTCCGAATAGACCACCATGCGCGGGAACCACTGGGCGAGCAGGAAGATGTCGTTGCCGCCCTTCCTCGGATCATCGGGGAAATGTTCGTAGCCCGAACGCGCGCTGACCGCGTCCTCCTCGACAATGTTGAACGCCCATTGAATCGCGAACTCGACGCTCTGGCCGGGGGCGAGCGGTTCGTGCAGGTCGATCCGCATCAGCGTGCCGACGATGGTGTGCGGCAGCTTGCCGCCATCCAGCAGCGTGACCGCATTGATGTCATAGCCGTAATCATTGTCGGCCATCGCCTGCTGGCGGCGCAGCTCTTCCATCGAAAGCTTGGTCGGCTCGCTCCCTGAACCCAGCGTCACCTTGGGCCCGCGCCGGCCGGGGCCGCCGAAGGCGTCGGTCAGCTCGGCCATCGAGTCGCGCTTGAAGATGTTCTGGTCGAGCTGCATCCACAGCCACGGCAGCGCGTCGGGCGAGTTGTTGGTGTAGCGCACCGTCTCGCGCGCGGTGATGCGGCGCTTGGGCTCGTCGAGCTCGGCCTCGATCGCGTAATCCACCTTCTGCTGCCAGTATTCATGCCCCGGCGCGCCGCTGGCGTTGCGGTAGGTGTTGGGATCGGGCAGCACCTCGTCGAGCTGGCGGAACTTGTCCTCGTAGCTTCCCTTGGTCTGCTGAATCCCCTGCGCGGCGGCAGGAACGGCGAACAGCAGGGCGGCGACAAACAGCACGAAACGCAAGGGCGCTCTCCGGGTATGATTGGCAGGCGGGTTTGAGAGCGCAAAAGCGCGAGCCATGCAACCCGTTATCCTGCCACGGTGCGCAATTTCATGTCGTGCATGGCATCGCGGACACTTTTCCCTTAGAGCGCGCAGGCGATGACCTCCCCCGACTGGCAAGCCCTGCACGAAGCCGCCTGCGCGCGCGGGGAGAGCACCTATCGCGATCCGGCGACCGGCTACACCGTGTTCACGCGGCTGGCTCACCTCGCGCGCGGCAAGTGCTGCGGATCGGCCTGTCGGCATTGCCCCTATGATCACGAAGCCGTGCCCGGCCGCCGCTGAGGGTTGCAAAGCTGCAAGCCTGCGGGAATAGGCAGGGGCAAAGGAGACCCACCCCATGAAAACCCGCGCCGCCGTTGCCTTTGAAGCGAAAAAGCCGCTCGAAATCGTCGAGCTCGATCTGGAAGGCCCCAAGCCCGGCGAAGTGCTGGTCGAGATCATGGCGACCGGCATCTGCCACACCGATGCCTATACCTTGGACGGGTTCGACAGCGAGGGGATTTTCCCGAGTGTGCTGGGCCATGAGGGCGCCGGGATCGTGCGCGAGGTTGGCGCGGGCGTCACCAGCGTGAAGCCCGGCGATCACGTTATCCCGCTCTACACGCCCGAATGCCGCCAGTGTAAGTCGTGCCTCAGCGGCAAGACCAACCTGTGCACCGCGATCCGCGCGACGCAGGGCAAGGGGCTGATGCCCGATGGCACCACGCGCTTTTCCTACAAGGGCCAGCCGATCTATCATTACATGGGCTGCTCGACCTTCTCGAACTTCACCGTGCTGCCCGAAATCGCCGTGGCGAAAATCCGCGAGGACGCGCCGTTCCAGTCGGCCTGCTATATCGGCTGCGGGGTAACCACCGGCGTGGGCGCCGTGACCAACACCGCCAAGGTGCAGGTCGGCGACAATGTCGTGGTCTTCGGCCTCGGCGGGATCGGCCTCAACGTCATTCAGGGCGCGCGGTTGACGGGCGCGAACCTCATTATCGGGGTCGACATCAACCCTGCGCGCGAGGAATGGGGCAAGCGCTTCGGGATGACCCACTTCCTGAACTCGAAGGGCATGAGCCGCGAGGAGGTGGTCGCCAAGATCGTCGAGATGACCGATGGCGGCGCGGACTACACCTTCGATGCCACCGGCAACACCGAAGTGATGCGCACGGCCCTCGAAGCCTGCCACCGCGGCTGGGGTACGAGCGTCATCATCGGGGTCGCGGAAGCGGGCAAGGAAATCGCCACCCGCCCGTTCCAGCTTGTGACGGGCCGCAACTGGCGCGGCACGGCCTTCGGCGGCGCCAAGGGCCGCACCGACGTGCCCAAGATCGTCGACATGTACATGACCGGCAAGATCGAGATCGACCCGATGATCACTCACGTCATGGGCCTCGAGGAGATCAACACCGCCTTCGATCTGATGCACGAAGGCAAGTCGATCCGTTCTGTCGTCGTCTTCTGATGCAGATCGTCTCCGAAGTCCGCAGCCACGGCGGGACGCAGGGGGTCTACACCCACGCCTCCGCCGCGACCGGCACCGACATGACCTTCGCGGTGTTCGTGCCGGACCATGCGCCGGGGGCGAAGCTGCCGGTGCTGTGGTATCTCTCGGGCCTGACCTGCACCCATGCCAACGTCATGGAAAAGGGCGAATATCGCGCCGCCTGCGCGCGGCATGGTGTGATCTTCATCGCCCCCGACACTAGCCCACGCGGTGAGGACGTGCCTGACGATGAGGCTTACGACTTCGGCAAGGGCGCGGGCTTCTATCTCGATGCCACGCAGGCGCCGTGGAGCACGCATTACCGGATGCGCAGCTATATTGAGGACGAACTGCCCGCGCTGATCGGCGAGCGATTCCCCGCCGACATGGCGCGGCAGGGGATCACCGGCCATTCGATGGGCGGCCACGGCGCGCTCACCATCGCACTGCGCAATCCGGGCCGGTTCCGCTCGGTCAGCGCTTTTGCGCCGATCTGCGCGCCGTCGCAAGTGCCGTGGGGCGAGAAGGCGTTCGGCCGCTACTTGGGCGAGGATCGCGCCGCATGGGCGCAGCACGATGCAGTCGCGCTGATCGAGGCCGGAGCGCGGCTTCCCGAACTGCTGGTCGATCAGGGCACCGCCGACAATTTCCTCGCCGAGCAGCTCGCCACCCCGTTGCTCGCGAACGCCTGCGAGACCGCCGGCATCCCTGCCGAAATCCGGATGCAGGAGGGCTACGACCACTCCTATTTCTTCATTTCGAGCCTGATGGCCGATCACGTCGCCTGGCACGCCGCAAGGCTTGGTTAACCCGCTGGTTACACCGTATCTTTATGACCTCTCCCGAAGCCGGAATCGGCGCCGGAACAGGTCATGTACGAAAGCAGGATTGCAGCGGACCGGTTGACGGTCACGGCGGTGGAGGGCTTCCCGCCTGAAATCGACGCGCTCGCCGCCCGCAACCTTGCCGGACACAGCTTCCTGCGCGCCGCATGGTATGCCGCGCCTGCTCCGAGCGAGGGCCGCACGCTGCTGTTGCGGCGCGAAGCGGACGGGGCAGTGCTCGCCGCAATCCCCACCATCCCCTTCGGCCCGGCGATGGCCCGCGCGCGCAAGGTGCCGGGGTCCTACTGGCCGCTGCGCAGCCCGCTGATCGCGCCCGATTGCACGGTTGTCGAACTCGCCCATGCGCTCGACCGGAGGCTGGATCACGGGGCCGCCCGCAGCCTTGGCCCGGTGTGGCGCGTCGGCCCGGCGCGCACCGACGTCCCAGCCACCACTCTGCTGATCGCCGCCGCCCAGCTCGCGGGCTGGAGCGTGCTCGCGCGCCCGGCGGGGACGAGCTGGGTGATCGACCTCGCCGCCGCCCGCACGCGTGGCTGGCCGAGCGCTGCGAGCGCACGCAAGCTGCGCGCGGCGTGGCGCAAGCTCGAAAGCCTCGGCACCCCGCACTGGCGCCATGTCCGGGGCAGGGACTGGAATAGCGCCGTGCTGGAGGATCTGGGCCGGATCGAAGCGCAGAGCTGGATCGGCCAGACCACCGACGGCAGCGGCGCGAAGTTCATGACCCCCGCCCAGCGCGCGCTATGGCGCCATGCGCTCAGCGATCCCGTCCTAGCCCAAAACCTCTCCGCCACGATCCTGATGCTCGATGATCGCCCGATCGCCTTCAGCTTCGATCTCGACGACGGCCCGGTGCAATATGGTATCGCCGGAAGCTACGCCGATGATTTGAAGCACCTCGGGATCGGCAAGCTCGCAAATTACCGCGCTGTCGAGGACGCGATTGCTGACGGGCAAAGCGTGATGGATCTGGGCGTGGGCGATACCGGCTACAAGCGGATGATGGGCGCAGTGGCGGGCTATGACATGACCGATCTGCTGTTCGTGCGCAGCGGCCCGGCGGCGGCGCTGCTGGCGAAGGCGTGGGGCCCGGCCCTGCCCGCCCCCTCGCCCGCCGCGTTGGCGATCACTTCAGAGCAGGCCGCCCATGGCTGAAGCCGATCCCGATCTGCTCCGCAGCCCGCCGCCCGTTCCGGCCCCGCCTTCTCCGGCCCCGCCGTCGCTCGCCGCGCAGGTGCGCACGGCGGTGATCTGGCGATCGGGCAGTCAGGTCCTGACTCAGATCGTCTCCTGGTGTTCGACCCTGATCGTCATCCGCCTGCTCGCGCCGCAGGATTACGGGCTGTTCGCGATGGCGCAGGTGATGCTGGTGCTGCTCAGCACCATGAACGGCTGGGGTCTGGCGAGCGCGCTGATCCGCGAGGAGCACGTTACCGAGGAGCGGCTGCGCCAGACGCTGGGGATGCTGATCCTGCTCAATTTCGGCCTGTCGCTGACGCAGTTCCTCGCCGCGCCGCTGGTGGCCCTGTGGTTCGATGAGCCGATGGTGACGCAGCTCTTGCGGGTGCAGGCGCTGCTCTATCTCGCGGTGCCCTTTACCGCCCTGTCCCACGCGATCCTGTCGCGCCGGATGGATTTCCGCCGCCCGGCGCAGGTGCGCCTTGCCGCGGCGGTGGTCGGGGCGGGCACGGCGCTGACCGGCGCGCTCAGCGGCTGGGGCGTGTGGACGCTGGTCGCCGCGCCGATGATGATGATGCTGACCGAGGCGGTGGGCATGACCAGAGCCGCGCGCGCCCCGATCTGGCCGAGCTTCCGCTTTGCAGGCGCAGGCCATATCGCGGGCTTTGGCGGGGTGATGACCGCGACGCAGATCTTCTGGTTCATCCAGAGCCAGGCCGACGTGATGATCGCCGGGCGCGTGCTCGATCCGCACAGTCTTGGGGTTTACACCACCGGGCTGTTCCTTGCGCAGCTGCTTGCCTCCAAATTCGTGCCGCCGATCAACGAAGTCGCCTATGCCGCCTATTCGCGCCAGCGGGGTGAGGGGCAGAGCCAGCTGATCGCCCCGGCGCTGCTCGCCACGGTGCGGCTGGTGATGCTGGTTGCCCTGCCCGCCTATGCCGGGATCGCCGTGGTCGCCCCGGTGCTGGTGCCGGTGCTGCTGGGCCGCCAGTGGCTCGAGATCGTACCGCTGTTGCCGATCCTGTCGGCGGCGATGGCGATGATGACGCTGCAGATCCTCTTCGCGCCCGCCACCAATGCCAGCGGCGTGCCGATGGCGGCGCTGAGGATCACGATGATCGGCAGCGTGGTGATGCCGAGCGCGTTCTTCATCGGCTCGCATTTCGGGCTGACCGGCTTTGCCTGGGGCTGGGTCGGCGGGATGGCCGTGCTGATGCTGGCGACGGTGCGGCTGTCGGGCCGGATCATCGGTGTGACCATCGGCGGCCTCGCCCGCGCGATCCTGCCGCCGCTCGCCGCCGCGCTGGCGATGGCGGCAGGGGTGGCGCTGCTGCTCGCCGCCCTGCCACCGCTGCCCGACATCGCCGCACTGGCGCTGGCGGTGGTGCTGGGCGTGGGCCTCTATGGCGGCGCGCTCCACCTCATCGCGCCCGATAGGCTGGCCGAGGCGCTGCGCTTTGCGCGCAACCGCAACCACGCCGACGATGCCGACGAGGCCGCCGAGGCGCTCCCGCTGGTCTGAGGCCTCAGCGCCCCGCCCCTGTCAAAGCTGTGCAATTGACACCCCCGGCGCGATGCTCTTGTGACGGGGGATGACCAGCGCCCGGCCCGATCCCGTCACTCGTTTCTACTCCACCGGCGACATCAAGCTGGCGGTGCACGAATGGGCCCCGGACGGCGGCGGGGTGCCGCTGGTCTTTGCCCATGCGACCGGGTTTCACGGGCGGGTGTTCGACGCGATCATCGCCCGCTTCCCCGATCATCCCGCCTATGCCATCGACCTGCGCGGCCATGGCCAGTCACGCGCCGGGCCGATCGACGACTGGCGGGTGGTCGCGCGCGATGTCGGTGATTTTCTGGCGCAGGCGGGCCTGTCGGGCGCGGTCGGCATCGGCCATTCGATGGGGGCGCACACGCTGCTGCAAGTCGCCGCCGATGCGCCGGGGCGGTTCAGCCGACTGGTGCTGTTCGATCCGGTGATCCTCGCCCCCGAATTCTACGCGCCGGGCCAGCCGCTCTACACCGCCGAAACCCCCCACCCCGCCATCCGCCGCAAGCGCGATTTTGCTTCGCCAGAGGCAATGATGGAGCGCTTTCGGACGCGCGATCCCTACGATCTGTTCGACGCCCGCGTGTTCGAGGACTATTGCCGCCACGGCCTCGTCCCCGCCGCATCGGGAGAGGGCATGGAGCTCGCCTGCGCGCCCGAGGTCGAGGCCAGCGTCTATGCCTCCAGCCGCAGCAACGGCGCGATTCTGGAGGCGGCGCGCGGGGTCGATATTCCGGTGCTGGTGGTGCGCGCGCAGATGACCAGCCTTACCGATTTCAAGAGCTCGCCGACATGGCCCGAGCTGGCGGGGCTACTGCCGCAGGGGCAAGACCTCCATCGCCCCGACATGACCCATTTCCACCCGTTCCAGGATCCCGCCGATGCCGCGCAGATCATCGCGGAATTCATTGACGGCTGACGATGTTCTCCGAATGTTTCACGTGAAACATTGCCACTGCTCTACCGCGTCGCCTCAAGCAAATCGCTGATATCGTTGCGAATACCCAGGAATGCAGCGGTGTCCGGCTGTTGGAGACTGGTCCCGATCTGCGCCGCCAGCCCGCCATAGAAGGCCTTGAGGCTCGCCTCCAACGGGTGGCCCGGCGCGACCGATGCGGCCAGCCACAGCATGATCGTCTGCGCGCGGGTCAGGGGTTCATGACCCGGCCAAGACACGCCGACAACCGGCCGACCATCCGCCGACGCGCGGTCGAGCGAGATCAGCGCATGGCCCACCGCCGCCTGCGCTTCCTCCAGACAGATCCGCGTGAGATCGGCCCCGCCCGACGCCTCGATCCGCGCTTCGAGCGCGACCCGGCGATAGGCGGCGGCGGGATTGCGGCTGAGCATCTGCATCGCTGGCGCTCCTTACCGATCCCGTGCCGACCAGATGTCGACCTGCTGGCGCAGGAAATCGAGCGTCGTCTGCGAGGCCGCGACCCGCCGTTCGGATGCGGTGAACTGCCGCGTCAGGCGCTCGCGCAGCGCTTCCTGCTGTTCGGCGATGGCGGAAAGGCGCTCGGCACTGGCAGCGAGCTGGCTCTCGTAGCGGCGCAGCGATCCGCCCAGCGTGCCGGGATCGCTGATCAGGCTGTTCTCGCGCGCGAAGCGGTCCATGGTGGCGAACACGCCCGTCACCCCGGTGGTGAACATCGCCGCGACCGCATCGGGCGTGGTCTCCAGCGCGCGGGTCAGCCGGGCGCTGTCGAGCCGGAAGCTGCCATCCCGGTTCAGCGCGAGGCCGAGATCGGCCAGCGTGCGCGGCTCGTCGCCGGTCGCGCCGGGCATGACGACGCGTGCCGAAAGGCCCGCCAGATCGCGGCGCAATTCGCGTGCGCCCGGATCATTGCCCAGCTCGCCCCCGAAGGGCGCGGCGAGATCGGCGACCTGACCGACGATATCGTTGAGCGCGGCGACGAAGTCTTCCATCACGCTGGTGATCGCGGCTGAACTGGTGCCGAAGCTCAGGGTGGTCGGCGCGCCGATGTTGGTGCCGGTGAGATCGAGCGTGAAGCCGCCCGGCAGGCCCGCCACCCGGTTGGTCGGGCTGGTCATCGCCACCCCGTCGAGGCTCAGCGCGGCATCGCGCGCGGAGGATTGCAGCTGGGCCGGCCCCGTCGCCAGGCTCCAACCGAGATATTCCAGATCGCCCGCCACCGCGCCGCCGCCCGCGCCGGTCGCTTCGAGCACGAAGCCATTTGCGGCCCCCTCGCGCCCCTTCATCACCAGCTGTGCGCCGCCGGTGCCGGTGGCGACATAGGCCTGCACATCGCCGCCGGTCGCCTGCGAAATCCTGGCTGCGAGCGTGGCGAGCGTGTCGGTCGCGGTCACGGTGATGTCGATCGCGCCGCGCGCCGCATCGGGGGCAAAATTCGCGCCGTCCACAGTGCCGAAGCGCAGGGTCAGCGTGCCCTCGCCCACCAGCGCATCGCGGCTCGCGAGCGGGCGCGAGAGCAGGGTCTGGCTGCGCGCCAGCTGCGTGACTTCGAGGCTGAAATTGCCGCGTGGGGTAAGCCCGGCGGGCACGCTGACACGGGCGACGGCGGGGTTCGCCAATTCGCCGCGCGGGGCAAGATCGCCGGTGCGCACCCGGTCGCCGAGCGCTGCGGCCAGCCCGGTGACCGCGCTGCGCAGCTGAGCGGCGGCGGAGACCTGCGCCTCCAGCGCGCTCTGCCGCGCGGTGATCTGATTGCGCTGGGCGGCAAAGGTCGCATCGGAAATGTCCGACGCGAGCTTGATGAAATCGACGCCGCTGCCAGCGCCGAGCGCGGAGATGATCGAGGAGCCTGGGGTTTCCATATCGGTCAGAACGTCGCGGGGCGAGGATGTTTAAGCATCGAAAACAACCTCGTCGCCCCGTGCTTGACACTGGGCTTAGCTGCCTTCCTCCGAGGTTGCGGTCGATGAGCCAGCATCGCCGCTCGCTCCAGCGCCATGGCCGCGTGGGGCAGCCCCAATCCGCCAGAAAAGCCAAACCCCGTGTCAGGCACGGGGCGACGGTCAATGGGATTCATCGCTCCACCTTCCCGTCGCCATCGAAGCGCAGGCCTTCGGGCACCTCGACCACCGGGCGGCGCGGGCGTGCCCCGCGTTTGAGCGCGAGCACGAAAGCCACCAGCGAGGCGAGCGCGACATAAAGCTCCTCGCGCACCATCTGATTGGGGCGCGTGGTGAAATAGACCGCGCGGGCAAGGCTCGGATATTCGAGCACCGGCAGGCCCTGCTCGGCCGCGATCTCGCGCATCGCCAGCGCAGTCTCGCCCCGGCCCTTGCACAGCAGCAGCGGGGCGGGCGCGCGGGCGGGGTCATAGGTCAGCGCCACGGCGAAGTGCAGCGGGTTGACGATGATGAACTGCGCCTCCTGCATCGCCTTGGCCACGCCCCCGCGCGCCAGATCGCGCTGGCGCTGGCGGCGCGCGCTCTTCATCTCGGGCGAGCCTTCGGACTGCTTGTTCTCGTCCTTCATCTCCTGCAGGCTCATCTTCAGCCGCTTGTCGCGCTGGAAGCGTTGCAGGGGGTAATCGATCGCGGCGATCACCAGCAGGCCGATCAGCAGCGCGCCCACAAGGCTGGCGATCGCATCGGTGGCGACGCCCAGCTGCGCTTCGAGGCTGAGCCTGCCCAGCGCCAGCAGATCGGGCAGGCGATCCTTGGCCCAGAACCACGCGATCCCGCCCAGCAGCGCCAGCTTGGCGAGCCCCTTGCCCAGTTCGATCAGGCCCTGCCAGCCGAGGATGCGCTTGATCCCCGAGAGCGGATTGATGCGCGATCCCTTGAACCCCGCATTGCCCGGCACCCAGCGCCCGTCCTGCCCCAGCAGCAATTGTGAGGCGGCGGTGAGACCTGCAACCACCAGCCCCAGCGCCATCACCGGCGGCAGCGCGGCGAGCGCCGCATCGCCCATCGCCCCGCCGGGGGTGAACCCGTCGAGCGCGGCGCGGTCGAACACGAAGCCGGCGCGCGCGACCTGCCCCATCCCCTCGGCGAGCCACGCCCCGAGCCCCCACAGCGCCAGCGCTCCGGCAGCGGTTCCGGCGAGCGTGCCGAGCTCCTTGGAGCGCAGGACATCGCCCTTCTTCGCAGCGTCCTGACGACGCTTGGCGGTGGGGGCGAAGGTCTTCTCCCCCGGCGTTTCCTCGGCCATGTCAGCGGGCCTCCACCAGCGCGGCGGACTGTTCGAGCGCGCTCTCGATCACGCCGCGCAGCTGGCCGACCATCACCGGCATCGCGATGATCAGCGCGGCGATCCCGGCGAGCACTCCGGCTGGCAGGCCGAGTGCGAAGAGGTTCAGCGACGGGGCGGAGCGGGCGATGAGGCCGGTGACGATCTGCACCAGCAGCAGCACCAGCACCACCGGCAGCGCGATGGCGGCGGCGGCGGCGAGGCCATAGCCCATGAACAACACCACGTTCTGCGCGCGCCACGCCCCGAAGGCGAATTGCCCCGCGGGCAGCAGGCGATAGCTTTCGATCAGCAGCTCGAACCACAGCAGATGCGCGCCGATGGCGTAGAACAGCAGGCTCAGCACCAGCCCGAAGAACGTCCCCAGCGCCCCGGACTGCGCGCCGCTGGCCGGGTCGATCGAGGTGGCGATGGCAAGGCCCATGGTGCCGGAAATCTGCTCGGCGGCGATGAGGGGAATGGCGAAGGCCAGTTGCAGCACGAAGCCCAGCATCAGCCCCACCGTGATCTCGTGCAGCAGCGCCAGCACGGCAGCGAGACTCAGCATTTCGGGCGGCGGGGGGAGCGGCACCCAGGCGGCGATGAAATAGCCGAGCGTCAGGCTCAGCAGGATGCGCAAGGGCGCGGGCACCGCCATGCCACCCACCATCGGCGCGGCCATCAGCGCCGCGCCGCAGCGCACCGACAGGAACAGGATTTGCCACAGCTGCGCCTCGATTGAGCCGAAGCCGAAATCGAGCGCGTTCATGGCATCACGCCGAAATCTGCGCGACCTGCGCCATGATCTCGGTGGTGAAATCAGCGAGCAGCCCCATCATCGCCGCGCCCAGCACCACGAAGACCAGCGCGGTCATGGCCAGCTTGGGGATGAAACTGAGGGTCTGCTCGTTCACCGAGGTCGCCGCCTGAATGATCCCGACCACCAGCCCCACCACCAGCGCCGCGAGCAGCACCGGCCCGGCGATCAGCGCGCTGACCCACAGGGTCTGATCGGCCAGCGCGAGGAGCTGCGCGTCCTCGGTCATGTGGCGAAACTCATCGCGAGCGAGCCCATCAGCAGCGCCCAGCCATCGACCAGCACGAACAAGAGCAGCTTGAACGGCAGCGAGATGATCGTCGGCGAAAGCATCATCATGCCGAGGCTCATCAACACGCTCGCCACAACCAGATCGATGACGAGGAAGGGCAGGAAGATCATGAAGCCGATCTGGAAGGCGGTCTCCAACTCGCTGGTGACGAAGGCGGGCAGCAGGATCGAGAAGGGCACATCCTCAGGACTGGCGAAGGTCGCGCCGCCGGCCATGTCGGTGAACATCAACAGGTTCGCCTCGCGCGTCTGGGCAATCATGAAGGCGTGGAGGGCCTCGCCCGCCTTGCCGATCGCGGCATCGGCGCCGATCGTTCCGGCAGCGTAAGGCGCAATCGCATCGGCGTTCACCGCGTCCAATGTGGGAGCCATGACGAACAGCGAGAGGAACAGCGCCAGCCCCGCCAGCACTTGCCCCGGCGGCGATCCTTGCAGGCCCAGCGCCTGCCGCAGGATCGCCAGCACCACAAGGATGCGCAGGAAGCTGGTCATCATCAGCACCAGCGCGGGCAGGATGGTGAGGAGGCCCATCACCACCAGCAGTTGCAGCGACATGCTCAGCGGGCTGTCCTCGCCTGCCCCTTGCTCACCCAAAGCGCGCTCGATCGCGGTGCCGACACCGGCGGCGACCGGATCGGGCGCAGCCACCGGCGCGGCGGCGAGCGCCATGTCCGGCGTCAGTGCGGCGCAAAACATGGTTAACGCAGCAAGGCACACGAGGGCTGCGCGGACGTGGCGGGAGGGGGGCATCAGACGTTCTCCGCCGTCGGGCCAGCAGTGTCGCGGGTCTCGACTTCGCTCAGCCGCACCATCCCCTGCCGGGTGCAGCCCAGCAGGATCTCGCGGTCGTGAAAGCGCACCACGGCGAGCTTCATGCCCGGCCCGATGAGGCTGGTCTCGATCAGTTGCAGGTGCCGCCCGCCACCCGCCGCCGGGGTCTGGCCGAGCCGGGTCTGGAGCCAGCGGGTCAGCCACAGGCTCCCCCAGATCATGCCCCCCAGCAAGGGCAGCAGCAGCGCCAGCCGCAGGAGATATTCGACCATCGTCCCGGCCCCGGATCAGAGCAGATCGTCGAGCGCGGAGGTCAGCGGATCGACCGGCGGGGGCGCGGGGGCAGCCGGGGACGGAGGCGGCGCGAGATCGGCGGGATCGGGCAGACCGGCGCTCTCGCCATCAACGGCAGGGGCGGAGGGCGGGACATAGCCCGGCGGCGGGGGCACATCCTTGCCGTCCTCACCCACCAGACTGACGATCCGCAAGCCGAAACGCCCTTTCTCCGCCACCACCTCGCCGCGCGCGATCACGCGGCCATTGGCGGTGACATCGAGCAGCTCGTCGGTCAGCCGGTCGAGCGCCACGGTGCTGCCCTCGCCCAGCATCAGCACATCGCGCAGGGGCATCTCGGTGCGGCCGAGTTCGACCGAAAGGCGCACGGCAACATCGCCGAAACGCGCGAAAGAGGCGGGCTGGAAAGCGGTCATCGTGCGAACCCCTGATGAGAAGCGGAATTGGGAAGGCGGGTCAGGCGGATCGCCATGCGGTCTTCGGCGGTGCCGACGCTGCCGTGGCCGATCAGCGTTTCGCCCGCCATCAGCGGCACCTGCCGCCCCATCGCGAGCGGGATGGTGTCCCCCGGGCTCAGGCTCTGGAGCCGGGCGAGCGAGAGGTCGAATTCGGCCAGCACCACGTGCAGCGGCAGCGGCACGCCCGCAAAGGGCGCGGCCATGCCGGTGGCGGGGGTGCGGGGCTTGCGCGCGGAAGCACGGCGACCGCCGCCGGGCAGCAGGCGCGGCATCCGCTCGGCCGCCACGGCCAGGCTCGCGCGCCACATGCAGCCCTGCCGATTGGCGATATCGATCGTGAACATGAAAGCCTCGGCATCGAGCGCGAAGGGCTTCAGCCGCGCCGCGCTTTCGCTGCGCACGATCACCTCGGCGCGCGGCGTTCCCCCGGCGGGCGGCGGCATGTCGCCGAACCCGGCGCGGGTGATGGCGCCCGCGATCGTCGTCGCGGCCTCCTCCACCAGCAGTGCGGCCGAGCGCGGCAGCGCCTCGGGCACGGCGCCGGTGATGCGCCCGTCGCCGCCAAAGCTGCGATCGGTCAGCGCGATGGCGGTGGCGAAATCGAAGCTGAGCAGCACGCTCTCACCCGCCGCGCCCACGCGCAGCAGACTGTTGGCGGCGATCGGCCCGATCCGCCGCAACGCATCTGCGCCGCTGAGCTTGTCGGGTTCGGAGATCGTAACCTCAAGCCGGTCGCCCGAGAGCAAGCCCGACAGGTCATCGGCCAGCAGCCGCGCCAGATCGCGCCGCCAGGCCGCCATCAGCGCCGCGGCTTCCTCGGGCCGGGGGCCGCGGTTGACGAGTTCGGCGCAATGCATCGCCGCCGCGCGCGCAGGCGCGAAATCGTGGGTCAGCCTCATTGCACCAGAAATCCCTTGAAGTGCACCGCATCGATCCCGCCGAAGCCCTCGTTCTCCTCGAGCACGGCGTTGACCGCCTTGGTCAGGCGCTTGGCGAGCTTTTCCTTGCCCTCGACGTCATAGACCTCGGCCTCGGTGGTGGCGGCAAGCTGGGCGAGGATCGCCGAGCGGATCGCGAGCTCGTGGTTCTTGACCCATTGCAGCACCCGCCCGTCACGCCGGGTCGAGACCGCCAGCTCAAGCTGCACCAGCCCCGGCGAATCCGCGAGGTTGGAGGTGAAGCTTTCCTCGAAGGAATAGTAGGCGGTGCGATACTTGCTGCCGCCCTCGCCATAGACGGGGGCGGCGCCGTCTTTCTCCTTCTCCGCGCCGGGGAGGGAGTAGGGATCATCCTCGGTCTTGAGCACCAGCTTGGGCTCGTCGGGCTCATGCGCGCTATCACCACCGCCGATCAGGCCCATCGCAAAGGCGCCGTAAGCCCCGCCCGCGCCCGCGCCGAGCAGCAGCACCGCGCCGAGCGCGATCTTGATCATCCCGCCCCGTCCCCCCGCACCGGACTTGCCGCCGCCTTCCCCGTTTTCGGGTTTTTCCTTGCCCTTGGCCATGGCGTGTCAGCTCCTGTCTCTATTGCGTGCCCGCGCCCCCGAAAGGGCTCAGGCGAAGGTTCCGCGTGCGTGGTGGCCGGGGCTGGCGGCGGCCTCCCCCTCCTCCTCGGCACGCGCGCTGAGAGCGGCGGCGGTCGAGGGTCGGCGGTGGTCCGGCGCAGCCTCGCCGTCTCGCTGACCCGATTGGCCCAGGTATGGTTGCGAGGCCCCTTGCCCCCCGTTAGGGGAAGCCCCGTAGCGCTGGTCGCCCGTCCCGTTTTGCGACCCGCCGTGATGACCCGTCGATGCGGCACTGTCCGCCGTGGCCGCGACGGCGCGTTCGGCGAGTGCCAGCTGGATCGCGGGGACGAAGCCCGGATCGCGGCTCGCCAGAACCGCGCGCCATTGCTCGGGTGCGGGCTGCTCCAGACGGAGCGAGACGAAGCCGAACTCGGCATGGCGCAAGGTCATTTCCGGTCGCGCGGTGCGCATGGCTTCGCGCAGGGTGCCGACCTGATCGATCGCCTGTTCGAGCTGCACCGCGGGCGGAGCTGCGCGGGGGGCGTCGGTACGCTCGGGGGCGGCGGCGGGGAGAGACGGCGCAGCGGCGAGCGTGGGCGCGGGGGATTGCTGACCGGGTGCCGGAGCAGACTGAGCAGGTGCCTCGGCGAGCGCTTCGACGGGCGTGGCTGCGGAGGGCATGGTGGGGGTCGGAGCGTCCTCGGCGGGTGCGGAACCTGCTGGCGCGGGCGAGGTCGCCGCGCGGATCGACGCAGCGGCGATGCGGGCAAGCGGGAGAGGCCGGGCCTGCACCTCCATCGCGACTGTCGGCGGCGGCGGCGGCACTGCGGCGAGCGGCGCGGGGATAGGCGTCGCGACGAGCGCTGGCGTGGGGGCGATCAGCGGGGCGGGCAGAGGGACAGGCGCAGGAGGCGAAGTGTCGGCCTCGGCCATCTCATCCTCGCCGACGTCCGCCACCGGTTCGGGGGAGGCCACCGGCACAAGGTCGGTCACACGGGCGGGAGCCTCTGCCGGGGTCGGGAGATCATCCGGCAGTGCGGGCGGCGCGGGGGCAGGTGCGTCGGCGATCTGGACGGCGGGCTTGGCGTCGGCTTCAGCGAAAATGGGCGCGAGAGCGGGCCGCGTGTCCTCTTGCAGCAGCTCCACCGGAACAGCCGCTCGCGGCGCGGCGATCGCAATGCCGCCGCGCGTCAGCAGAGCTCTTGCCGGATTCGCCTCGGCGGGCGCGGGCAGGCTCGGCGCGCGCGGGGTCTCATCCGTCAGCGGCGGCGGCAAATCCGCGCCCGCCAGCGGCAATCCCTTGCCGGGTTCGGCCGGGAGCAGCGGCGACAGAGCGAGCGCCGGATTGGCAGCGCTCGGCATCGCAGGCGCATCGGGCGCGGCGCCCGGCTCCGGCGCAAGCGCCGCGCCGAGCAGTCCGGCAAAGTCCAGCGCCGTACCGCTACCCGCAGCGCCTTGTGCGGGCATTGGCCCGGGCAAGAGCGCGCTCGCGGGGGCAGGCGTGTCGGACAAAATGGGGATCATCGGCGTGTCCTCGGCAAGCGGGTCAGGTGTGCGGAGTGCTCTGCAACTTGCGTGCCAGCGGCACGTCGCGCGCCGCCTCGCGCCGTTCCTTTGCCGCAGCGAGCGCGGCGCGGGCCTCGGCCTCGCGCTCGGTCAGGCGCCGGGCGCGGGCTTCGGCCTGCGCGAGGTTTTCGATCTGCCAGGCGCTCTGGCGTTGCGCATCGCGGGCGGCATCGCGGGCATTGTCGGCGATCCGGGCGAGCCCGGCGGTGAATCCCGCGCGCGCCGCCAGCGCTGCGCCGGTCGTCGCCCCCGCCCCCGGCGCGGCCGCATCGACCAGCGCGCGGCTTCGCGCGGCAAGCGCATGGTGACGCGCCTCGGCATCGCGCGCCTCGGCCAGCGTGCGCAGCGCCTGCTTGCGCGCGACTTCGGCGATCAGGCGCTGGTGCCGCAGCAGCGCAAGGCGGCGCGCCTCACGCACCGGCATTGCCCATCAGCGCCAAAAGCGCCGCATGGCTTGCCGCCAGCGGCTCGGCCTCCCCGCGCGCCTGCGTCAGGAAGGCGTCGATCGGCTGCGACAGCGCCAGCGCCTCGTCGAGCAGCGGGTCGCCGCCCGCGCGGTAGGCGCCCATCATCACCAGATCGCGCCCGCTTTCGCGCGCCGCGATCAGACCGCGCAACCGCCGCGCGGCCTCGAGCACATCGCGCGGGACAAGATCGTCCATCACCCGGCTCAGGGAAGCGGGAATGTCGATCGCGGGGTAATGCCCCCGGCTCGCCAGCTCGCGCGAGAGCACGATATGCCCGTCGAGGATCGCGCGCGCGGTGTCGACCACCGGATCGTTGGTGTCGTCCCCGTCGGCCAGCACGGTGTAGATTCCCGTGACCGCCCCGCCGGTGCGCGCGGAATTGCCCGCGCGCTCGACCAGCCGGGTGACCGCTGTCAGCGCACTTGGCGGATAGCCCCGCGCCGCGCCGGGCTCGCCCAGCACCAGCGCCAGCTCGCGCGCGGCGTGGGCGACGCGGGTGAGGCTGTCGAGGATCAGCAGCACCCGCTTGCCCTGCGCCCTGAAATACTCCGCAATGCCGCTGGCATATTGCGCCGCGCGCAGCCGCAGATTGGGCGCGTGATCGGCGGGGACAGCGACCACCACGATGCCCCCGCGCCGGTGTCCAGCCATGTGGCGATTGACGAAGTCGGAGACCTCGCGCGCACGCTCCCCGATCAGCGCCACCACGGTGACATCGGCAACCGCGTGACCTGCGATGGTGTCGACCAGCACCGACTTGCCGACGCCCGACCCCGCCATGATCCCAAGCCTTTGACCCACACCCATCGCGGCGAGCGCATTGACCGCGCGCACCCCGCAATCGAAGGGCTCGCGCACGCTCGCCCGCTCCAGCGCGCCCTCGCGCCGCCCGGCAAGTGGCCAGATCTGCGGCAGATCGAGCCGCGGGCCGCCGTCGATCGGCTCGCCCAGCGCATCGACCGCGCGGCCCAGCAGCGCCGGGCCGACGCGCACTTCACCCGGCTGCCCCAGCGCGCGCACCCGCGCCCGCGGGCGCAGCAGCATCGTATCGCCGAGCAGCATCATCAGCGAGTGCCCGGCGCGAAAGCCGATCACCTCGGCAAGGCATTCCGCGCCCGCATCGTTTTCGATCAGCCCCAGCGAGCCGACCGGCAGCGGCAGGCCCGCGACCTCGATCAGCCCGCCGTCACAGGTGACCACGCGCCCGTTAAGCACCGGCCCGCCCACGGGCCGCGCGGCGCGCATCCGCGCCAGATCGAGCTGCAATTCGCCGATCATCCGCGCAGAGCCGCCGCAATCGCACGGCGCCATGCGGCAGGGCCATCGCTGACCGAGCCGTCCGGCCCCTCGATCACCAGGCTGCCGGGTTCGAGCGCCGGGTCGGGCACGCAGCGCATCGCGGCGAGCACCTCTTCGCCCAGCAGGGCCATGTCATCGGGATGGAGATGGAGCGCCAGCGTGTCAGGCGCGCCACCGATCCGCCGCGCGGCGGTGATGCAGCGCGCGCGCAGGGCGTCGGCATCGCGCGCAGCCTCGCCCAGCACGCTGTCGCACAGGTGGAGCACGGTGGCGGCCAGATCGTCGGCCAGCACGCCAAGCGCGGCTTCATCGAGCGCGCGGAAGGTCAGACGCAGCGCACGCTGACGGGCGGCGAGCGCTGCACTCTCGGCCTCGGCAGCAGCACGTCCGGCGGCCTCGCCTTCGGCAAAGGCGCGCGCGCAGGCCACGGCGAGCGGATCGGACGCAGGTTCGGGCACGGGCGCGGGATCAGGCGGCGCGGGCTTCCCCAGCGTCTCGCCGAACAGCGCCGCCTCACGGAAGGCGCCGGGCGCGCCGAGCGAAGCCAGCCAATCCGGCGCGGCAGTTTCGGCAATCTCGGGCTCGGCCAGCGCCACGAGCCAATCAGACGAATTCGCCACTGCCGCTTCCGATCACGATCTCGCCCGCATCGGCGAGCCCCTTGGCAATTTCGACGATCGCCTTCTGCGCCGCGACAACCTCGCTCTTGACGAGGCGTCCGCGCAATTCGATCTCGTCGCGCACGCCGTCCGCCGCGCGGCTCGACATGGCGGCGAAGAAGGGCGCGCGGTCGGGCTCCTTGAGGCCCTTCAACGCATCCACCAGCTTCTCGTTGTCGACATCGCGCAGCAGGCGGCCCATCGACATCGGGTCGAGCGCGAACAGCATTTCGAAGGTGAACAGCTCCTCCTCGATCCGCTCGGCCAGCGGCGCATCGCGTTCGGCGATGGCGGGGAGCACGGTGCTCCGCAGCTCGCCCGCAGCCAGATTGATGAGGTTCGCCGCCTCGCGCGGGCCGCCCATCAGCAGCGGAGCAGTGCCATAGGTGGCGGTGATGCGCTGGGTCAGCAGCGTGTCGATCGTGGCGATCGCCTTCGCGGAAATCGACCCGCTCTTGGCGACCCTCTCGACCACCAGCGATTGCAGTTCGAGCGGGAGCATGGCGAGCACTTCGGCAGCGGGTTCGGGCTCGATCAGCAGCAGCAGTGCGGCGATCACCTGCGGATGTTCGTCGAGGATCAGGCGCACCAGCACGCCAGGCGCGAGCCATTGCGCGAGCTCGAGGCTGCGTGGGGGGGCATCGGGCTCGATCCGCTGCATCATGGAGTCGGCGCGGGCCGGGCCCAGCGCCTTATCGAGCAGGCTGCGCACCCGGTCGGTGCGCCCGCGGCGGGGGAGCAGCTCGCGCGCCGCCTCGCCCGCGAAATCGGCGAGCGCTTCGGCCATGTGCGGCTGCTCGATCTCGCCCAGCTGCATCATCGCCGCGCCGAGCTTTTCGAGTTCGGCCGGGCTGAGGCGCGCGAGCAGGCTGGTCGCCTCCTCGTCGCCAAGCAGCATCAGGAACACCGCGGCGCGGTCCACCCGGCTGAGCAGCGCGGGCGGCGGTGCGGCGGGGGCCGTGTCGTTCAGGGCATCCTCAAGGCTCATGCCGCCTGTGCCTCCGGCTGCGGGCTGTCGGGCGCTTCGAGCATCCGCTGGAGCGCTTCGACCGCGCGTTCGGGCTGCTGCACGGCGAGCCGCCGGGCGAGTTCGACCTGACGCGGCAGATCGGTAATCGCCGCGCCGGTGTTGTCAGCGTCGGGCGCGTTGTCGGCATCTTCCGCTCGCCCGGCCAGCAGCGTGCCGTCAGCGCCATCGGCGGGAGGCGCCGAAGCTTCACCCCTGCCCTTGAGCTTGCCGATCAGCGGGCGCACCGCCAGCAGCAGCACCAGCAGCACCGCCAGCAGCGCGGTGCCATAGCGCACCAGCATCGCGAACCACGGCGCTTCGTAGAAGGCGGGCGGCTCGAGATCGGCGGGCTCGAACTTGCTCGCGACGACCTGCACCTGGTCGCCGCGCTGGGTATCGGCACCCACGGCGGCGCTCACCAGCGCCTGCAATTGCTGCGCGGTCATCGGCGCGGCGGCCTTCAGCGCGGCATCGCTCACCGCGACCGCGACCGAGAGTTTCTTCAAAGTCCCCGGCCCGGCGGTGGTGACGGCGACCTCGCGGCCCAATTCGTAAGAGCGATCGGTCGCGGTTTCGGTGTCGGTCGCGCTGCCCGGCGCTGCGGGCGGTGCGGGGTTGGGCGCGCCGTCGACCAGCTCGGCCTGCGGCGGCGGCGTATTGGCCGGAACGCCCGGCACACCGCCTGCGGGCGCAGCGCCGGTGCGGGTCGCATTGCGGGCGCTCTCGGCCCGGATCGCGCCTTCCTTCTCATAGGTCTCGCGCGCGGTGGTGACTTCCTGCGTGTCGAGTTCGACCTGCACCTGCGCGGAGAAGTTGCCTTCCCCCAGCAGGGGCGTGAGCAGCGCGTCGATCTGCTGGGCAAGCTTCGCCTCATGCTCGCGCTGCAGCGTCAGCCCCTCGCCCGCCGCCTCGCGCGGGTCGGACAGCAGGCGGCCGTTCTGATCGACCACCCGCACAGCGTCGGCGCTCATCCCCGGCACGCTGGCCGCGACGAGATTGACGATCGCCTCGACCTGCGTTTGCGACAGGCTGCGCCCGCTCACCAGCCGCACCATGACCGAGGCGGACGGCGGGTTGGTCTGGCGCACGAAGGCCGATCGTTCGGGCGTGGCGAGGTGGACGCGCACGCTCTCGATCCCGTCGATCTCCTTGATCGTCAGCATCAGCTCGCGTTCGCGCGCCAGTCGCAGGCGCTCGCCTTCCAGCGTGCGCGAGGTGCCGAGCGGCATCGCGTCGAGCATCGCCTCGGCCCCCTCGGGCGCGGCGATCCCGGCATTGCTCGCGACCAGCATCTTCGCGCGGTAGGCGTCGCCTTCCGACACGGTGATCGCGCCGGTCCCGTTGTCGATACCGTAGTCGATCCCGCCCGCTTCGAGCGTTTCGACCACCTTGGCGCGCTCGGCATCGGTAAGGCTCGCGTAGAGCACCCGGTCGGGGCCGGACGAGATCGCCATCCACAGCGCGCCTGCCACTGCGACCGCGCCGAGCCCGCCCATCGCAGGCAAAGCGCGGGCGAGTGCAGGCTGGCTGACGAAGCCTGCCAGCGGCGGCGGCAGCATGGTGCGCCAGCCGCTTGCAGCTTGCGGCGCAGCGGGCAGGCCGGGGATGTCGGCGGGGACGGGAAGTGCAGCCTCGGCCATCTATCAGCCCCCCATCCGCATGATGTCTTGATAGGCGTTGAGCAGCTTGTTGCGCACCTGCAAGGTCGCCTCGAAAGCCACGCCCGCCTCCTGCCGCGCGAGCATTACCTGCGCGATGTCGGTCACTGCCCCGCGTTCATAGGCGACCTGCATTTGCGAGGAATGTTCCTGCACCGCGTTGACCTGCTTCAGCGCCGTGTGCAGCGTATCGGCAAAGCCTGCGCCCGGCGCGCGGGTCGGGGCCTGCATGGCACCGTTCGCCTCGCTGGCGGCGCGCACCTGCCGCAGCGCGCTGCTGCGCGCGAGCACCTGGCTGCGCAGCGCCATCACGTCCTCGATCCCGAAGCTGGCGCGACCCACGGGGTTCATGCCGCACCTCCCGCCGCCAGCATCCCCGCCCCGCGCATCGAGGCGAGGCGGTAGCGCAGCGTGCGTTCGGAGATGCCGAGCGTGCGCGCGGTCGCCGCACGATTGCCGCCGTGGCGGCTGAGCGTGTCGAGGATCGCCCGCGCTTCCGAGGCAAAGGCGACATCCGATAGCGAGCACTGCGCCGGGCCGCGCGGCGCAAGCGCCGGGGCCGCATCGGCGACGGGGCGCACCGCGGTGTCGAAGATGATATGCTCCGGCCCAATCACTTCCGCCTCGCCCGCCAGCAGCAGCGCGCGGCGGATGACGTTTTCGAGCTCGCGGACATTGCCCGGCCAGGCGTGCGCTTCGAGCATCGCTAGCGCCGCATCGGCGATCCAGCCCGGCTGGCCCGGCGCGCCGGGGGCTGTCTGGGGCGCATGGCGCAGCAGCATCGCAAAGGCGAGCGGGGCGATATCCGCCGCCCGCTCGCGCAGCATCGGGAGGCGCAGGGGAAAGACGTTGAGGCGGTAGAGCAGATCCTCGCGGAACCGCCCGGCGGCGGCTTCGGCGGCAAGATCGCGGTTGGTGGCGGCGATGATCCGGCAATCGACCTTGACCGGCCGGGTCGCGCCCAGCGGCAGAACCTCGCCTTCCTGCAGCGCGCGCAGAAGCTTGGATTGCAGCGCCAGCGGCAGTTCGCCGATCTCGTCGAGCAACAGCGTCCCGCCGTCCGCCGCGCGAAACAGCCCCTCGCCCGCCTCAGCCGCGCCGGTGAAGGCGCCCTTCTTGTGGCCGAACAGCAGCGCCTCCAGCATCGCTTCGGGCATGGCAGCACAATTGACCGCCACGAAAGCGCCATCTGCGCGGCCGGAGAGATTGTGGACGAAGCGCGCCAGCACCTCCTTGCCGGTTCCGGTCGGGCCTTCGAGAAGGACGGGAATGTCGCTCGCGGCGATGCGCTCTGCCAGCGTCAGCAGCGCCAGCGATTGCGGGTCGCCCGCCACCGGCCAGCCGCCTTGCGCCGAGGCCGCGATCAGCGCCGGACGCGCGGCTGCGGGGGCGGCGGGATCATAGGCGAGCGCGATCCGCCCCGTGCCGTTCAGCGCGATGGCGGGCGAGGCGGCGGGCGACAGCGCAATCGCCACCTTGCCGCTGCGCGCGATGGCCGCGGCCATGGTGGGCGGCAGGCTCTCGCCCAGCACGATCCGGTCGCGCTGCCAGCGCCCGCCCATCAGCGGCACGGTCATGTTGATGAGGATATCATGCGCGCCCGCGGGCATTTCGCCCTGCCCCGCGCTGATCGCCGGTTTCGTCATGCTTGCCCCTGTTGTCGTCTGGTTGCCGGTGTGTGTGGCAAAGCTCTGCCGCATACAGGCTGGACGCGAGGCAAATTTAAGCCCCCGTAGCTTCCCCTATTGGCCCTGCGAGGAACACCTAGGCCCGAGCGGCGGCGGGATCGCCCTGTGCGGTCAACACACTGTCAGCCGCCAATCAATCGACTGTTTTCGCGATGAAAATTTTTCCGCTTAAACATCCCGGATCACGGCCGCTCTATGGGCCAGCAGCGACGGGCCAATTCGTCCTGCCTGACCATTCGGGAGTTTTGACAATGAACGTGATCAACACCAACACCTCGGCCCTGCGCGCCACCAACTCCGCTGTGGCTGCGGGCAAGATGCTCGGCACCGCAATGGAGCGCCTGTCCTCGGGCAAGCGCATCAACAGCGCCGCAGACGACGCCGCCGGCCTCGCCATCGCCACCTCGATGACCTCGCAGATCCGCGGCATGCAGCAGGGCATCCGCAACGCCAATGACGGCATCAGCCTCGCGCAGACCGCCGAAGGCGCGCTGAACGAAGTGACCAACATGCTCCAGCGCATCCGCGAACTGGCTGTCCAGTCGGCCTCGGGCACCTACGAAGACGCGACTGACCGTGCCTACATGCAGGTCGAAGTGGACGAACTGACCGCGCAGATTGGCCAGGTCATCACCAACAGCGAATTCAACGGCGTGGTCCTGTTCGACGCCAGCACCGCGACGGTCGACATTCAGGCCGGCGCCAATGGCACCGACACCGTGACCCTGGCCATGGCCGACCTCACCAGCCTCGCCGCGAACGGCGGTGCGGCGGGCTCCTACGACGTCTCGACCGCGACTGCGGCCAACACGCTGATCGGTTCGGTCGACACCGAGCTTGATGCGATCAACAGCGCCCGCGCCACGCTGGGTGCCGGCCAGAACCGCCTGCAGTCGGCGGTGAACAACCTCACCAACGTCTCGACCAACCTGTCGGACGCCCGCTCGCGGATCCAGGACACCGACTACTCGGTGGAAACCACCGCGCTCGCCAAGGCGCAGATCCTCGGCCAGGCCTCGACCGCGATGCTGGCGCAGGCCAACCAGTCGCAGCAGAACGTGCTCTCGCTGCTGCGCTAATCCTTCCCGCACCCGCCCCATTCCCCTGGGGGCGGGCCAAGCAAGCCCGGAGCCGCAAGGCTCCGGGCTTTTTGGCGTGTGACGGCTCGGTCATCGTGCACCCTCAGACAGCCGAGTTGCGCGCGTGTTGGAGACACTTGAGACAGTGTCCAGAGAGAAGATACCGGCTTCGCGCTGACAGCCGCTGGAAGGCGGTTCGTGCTGATGCAAAGCGCGGCGTGCGGTCGTGGCATTACCGCAAGGCTGGGAGATCGCCCTTGCGTAGGAAAGCACCTCGGCTTCGGGACCCGTAGAGGAAAACGCTGTCGTTCAGCTAGCGACCCCAAACCGGACATCATGCAGCGCGTGCGCGTAGGCCAGTCTCAAGTGTCCTCACTAGCTGAAATCCGGGGTAATTCAGCTTTGTGTATTTATGTCTGTAGTAGACATTCCAGTAACTGGCGACGCGCTGCTTAGTCAGTTTCCAATAGTCCGTATTTTCGGAGATAAACGAGATCATCGCGTCAACATTTAACGGAGTGGTCGCACCTGCGATGTCCTCGATGATCTCGACGACATACTCACCGATCAGGGTTACCACAAAGGGTGCAGACCATGGCTGCACCGCGGGTAGAAGTGATCGCAAAGCACGCTGACGGTCAAAGCCGTTGGAACTCTGAGTTTGGAGACAGGCGGCCATTTGCGCGATGGGGCTGTCGTTTGAGGGCGTGCTTTGGTCCTCGCTATATCGAAGCCGTCGTGGCACGAGTATTTTCTCTCCGCCAACTAGAAGGCTCACTTGGTTGGCCCATTGTCGTGGATCAAGAAGGCCATGGACCACCATTCCGGCTTCGACCGCGTTTGTCCCCATCGACATGGGGAAGGCGCCTGCAAGCTGGCTGACGTCAATTTCAGTGAGCATCTGAGGGTGGTCCATAGCCTCGATTGTCTAGCTTTCGCGATTTCCGATTTCCACCCATTCCCGGCCATCCAGAATGCTACGGCGCTTGCCCGAAAGCCGACACCGGGCCGCCCGACAAAAAGGCCCCGGCGGGGTGCACCGCGGGGGCCTTTTTGTCGTTGCGTCGACCTGATCACGGCTCGTCGCGTCGGAAGAAGGTCAGGGTCCGGGGGCTACCTTCGCTGCCTTCACCGGCGGTGCCGCTGCCGACTGACGTGGGCCGCGCCCTTCGAGCAGCAGCAGCGAGATGCGACGGTTTCTCGGGTCCGCGGGGTTGTCGCCGATCAGCGGCTCGGTGTCGGCGACGCCCTCGATCCGCGCAAAGCGATTTTGTGTCACGCCGCCCAGCACCAGCGCCTGACGGGTGGCTTCCGCGCGGCCGGTCGAGAGCGACCAGTTGTTCGCGCTCACCCCGCCGCGCCAGGGCAGCGAATCCGTGTGACCGCGCAGGATCAGCGGGGCGGCCTCGTCCTTCAGCGTGTCGGCCATCACCTCCAGCAGCCCGCGCGCATCCTTGGTGAGGATCGTGGTGCCCAGTTCGAACATCGAGAAATCGGCATTGTCCATCAGGTCGATGCGGATGCCCTCGGGCGCGCGCATCACCCGCACCTGCTTGGCGAGGTGCCGCAGCTGGCGGCGCTGGACGAGCTTCTGTTCGATCTTGTCCTGCAATTCCTTCAGCTTCTTGGCGTCCAGCTCGCCGCGCCCGCCGCCTTCGGTCGGGCCGCCGGTGACGCCGCGCGGGATAGTGATCGAACGTGTGCCGGTCTGGCCCATTTCATTGGGATAATTGTCCGGATCGGTTAGCGACGATCCGCCCAGCAAGCCGTCCGACCCGGCGCTTTCCTGCCGCATCTTGACCAGCGTGGGCGCAAAGTAATCGGCGATGCCCTTGCGCTGCTTCTCCTCGGTCGCGCCGAGCAGCCACAGCAGCAGGAAGAACGCCATCATCGCGGTTACGAAGTCGGCATAGGCGACCTTCCACGCCCCGCCGTGGTGGCCGCCTTCGACCACCGTGATCTTCTTGACGATAATCGGCGCGGGGATCGCCGCAGGGCCATCCGCCACCTCACCGCCCCCGCATCATGTCGAGCAGGTCGGTGAGCTTGGGGCGATGCGCAGGCGGCAGGCCCGAGCGCGCGGCTTCCAGCACCAGCGGCTGCGGATAGCCGTGCAGCGAGGCGATGATGACCTGCTTGATCGAATGGAAGATCTGGCTGTCGTGCGCGTTGATCTGCTTCAGCCGCGCGCCCAGCGGCCCGGCAAAACCATAGGCCAAGAGCACGCCCAGAAAGGTGCCGACCAGCGCAGAACCGATCATCTTGCCGAGAATCTCCGGGGGCTCGTTGATTGCGCCCATCGTCTTGATGATGCCGAGCACCGCGGCCACGATCCCGAGCGCAGGCAGCGCATCGGCGAGCGACTGGATCATGTGCTGCGGCTCGTCCATTTCGTGCAGCTGGGTCTTGATCGCATTGTCGATGATATCCTCGACCGCGTGGGTATCGAGCGTGCCCGAAGAGACCACCATCAGCGTCAGCGGATCGCAGATCATCGCGCTCACCACCGGGTCGGCCTGAAGCTTGGGGTATTCGGAAAAGAGCGTCGAATTGCCCGGCTCGGTGACATGGCTTTCCAGCGCCACCGCGCCTTCGGAGCGCAGCAGCTTCATCAGCTTCGATGTCAGCGCGATCGCGTCGATGTGATCCTGATCGGTATATTTCGGCCCCTTGAAGATCTTGCCCAGCCCGCCGCCGAGCAGCTTGATCTCGTGCATCGAGTTGCCGATCAGGGTCGCGCCGGTCGCCGCTCCGCCGATCATCATGAATTCGAGCGGGAGCGCCTTCAGCACCGGGCCCATCGCCCCGCCAGCGAGGATGAACCCGCCGAACACCATGGCGAGCAATACGACTATGCCAATGGCAACAAACATTCCGCCAGCCCTCTCTTAGCGCAGCGCGTCGAACAGGGTCAGCGAGCTGACGCGGGCGAAGGCGGCCTGGCTGGCCTCGAGCGCGGTCATCGTCTGCTGCAGGCGCGCGATGGCATCGGCGATGTCGGTATCGCCCACCCGGCTGCGGCGTTCGGCCAGCACGATCATGCGCTCGCCCTGCTGGGCTTCGACCTGCTCGGTCCAGGCCATGCGGGTGCCGAGGATGGTAACTGCGCGGTTGGTGGTATCGAGCGCGGCGTCGATCCCCTCGATCGCGGCATTGGCCGCAGCGACCGGATCGGCCGCGCCGCCCTGCAACGCCGCCGCCAGCCCGCCGAGCACGGCAAAGGCGCTGGTGGGGGTGCCATTGAGGTTGAATTCGAACACTTCGCTGCCCGGCAACCCGCGGAAGATTTCGGTCCCCGGTGCGACCGGCACGGCGCCGCTTTCGGGCGTGCCGGCATAGGTGACATTGCCAAGCGCATCGCGGGTGAAGGCCGCGCCCGAGGATTGCCCCGCGAACAGCGGCTCGCCGGTCAGCGAGACGGCGTTGGCGCGGGTGAACAGTTCCTGCCCCAGCTGCTCCAGCTCGAAGGCGACCGCCTGCCGACCGTCCGGGCCGAGCGGGGCATTGGCGGCCTGCAGGGCCAGTTCGCGCGCGCGCTGCAGCAGCGCGGTCACCGCCTCGATCTCGTTCGCGCCCGCAGCCAGATCCTGCCCGAGCCGGGCGGCGTTATCGCCCTCGACTCCGGCCAGCGCCTCGCGCCGGGCGATGCTGCGCAGCTGCGCGGCGGCGGCGGGATCATCCGACCCGCGCTCGATCTTGCGGCCCGTGGCGATCTGCGAGCGCGTGCGCTCGATCCCGGCGCGAAGATCGGCCATCTGCGCGAGCGAGCGGTTGAAGTAGGAGCCGGTCGAATTGGTGATGAAACCCATGGCGCGCGCTCCCTATCTGAGGTCGAGGATGGTATCGAACAGCTGCGCGGCGACCTGGATCACCCGGCTGTTGGCTTCGAAAGCCTGTTGCAGGCGCACCAGATTGGCGGCCTCGTCATCGAGATCGACCCCGGTCTCGCGCAGCAGCTCGGCCTCGGCGCTGGCGGCGACAACGCTGAGGCCCTCGGCGCGGGTGTTGAGCGCGGACACCTGGCTGGAGAGGCCCAGCAGCAGGGCGTCGGCCTCGCTCGCAGGCCCGCCGGGCCCGGCATAGCTGGCGATCAGCGCGGCGAGATTGGCCGTGTCGCGGCTGCCCGCAGGCGCGCCTGCCGGAGCGGTGGCGAGGCCATCGGCAGAGGCGAGCACCACGTCGATATCGCCCGCTCCGGTGCCGCCGAACAGCGGCTGACCCGGCGAACCGTCGAGCCCGGCGCCATTGGCCTGCGCGGTGTTGGCGAGGCCGATCGCCGAAGCGGCCAGAGCATCGAGCCCGGTTTGCAGCCCCGCCATCTCGCCAAGCGCCGCTGCCCGACCCGCCATCGCTCCGCTGGCAGGCGCAAAGGCCGTGCCGCCCACGGTGAAACTGGCGGTGCCATCGGCGGCATAGGTGACCGCGACCGGCTGCGTGACCGAACCGGTCACCAGCGCCACGGGCGGGGTGCCGGTCAGCATCACGTCGGCGGTGCCGTTGGCGTTGATGGTCGGCTCGAGGCCGAATTCCTCCGCCAGCCCGCGCAGAGCCTTGTCGCGCGCATCGAGCAGCGCCGCGCGCCCGGCGGTGCCCTCGCGCGAGCCGACCAGATCGGCGTTGATCTTGGCCAGCTCGCCCGCCAGCTCGTTGACGGTCAGCACCTCGGCGCTGACTTCGGCCTGCACGAGGCTGCGGGCATTGGCGAGCGTGCCGTTGGCGATGCGGAAATTGCCCGCCATCTTGCGCCCGGCCTCGACCGCCGAGAGCCTCAGCGCGGGTTCAGTCGGGTTGTTCTGGAGCCGGGTCAGCGCGGCTTCGAAATCGACGATGCCGGTGAACACGCCTGAAGTTTCGAGCGCGCTTTCGGCCTCGCGCAGCGCGAAGAATTCGGCCTCCGCCGCTGCCAGCGCCGAGGACGTATCGCGCGCCTGACGCTGCACCAGCGAACTTTCCGCACGCTCGATGCTCCCGGGGCGCACGCCGCCGAGCGAGTCGACCGCATTGGTGCCGATCGAGCTTGTCATCACCAGCTCGCCCTGCGTCAGCACCCGGCGCGAATAGTCGGGGTTGGAGGCATTGGCGATGTTCTGCGCCGTCAGCTCGAGGCTGCGGCGGCTGGCGCTGAGGCCGGATCGGGCAATGGTGAAAATCGCGGTTGGCATCAGCTGTCCCCTTGATCCGCAGCTTTAGCGGGCAGGTGTTGCGCGAGGCTGGCCTCGATACTCCGGGCAAACCCGAAGGCGCCGGAATTGGCGGCGATTTCGGCGAAGTGTTCGTCACGCATCGCTTCGAACTGCTTGAGCCCGCCGCCGGTCAGCGGCGCGTCCTCGGCAAAGCTGGAGGCGCGCGCGCTGGCGAGCATCTTGCGGATCATGATCGCCTCGAAGCCTTCGGCGGCCTCACGCAGCGCGGCCCGTTCCGGAGAGAAGGGGGGCTGGCCGGTACGGGCCGCGCTACCGGGCGCAGGGACGCCCGAGGGGGAAAGGGGGCGGATCACAGCACCACCATTTCGGCTTGCAGGCTGCCCGCCTGCTTGAGGCTTTCGAGGATCACCACCAGGTCCGACGCGCCCACGCCCAGCAGGTTGAGCGCATCGACGATCTCGGTCAGCGAAGCGGCGGCGGGCATGTAGGCGACCCGGTCGGAGCGTTCCTCGACGGTGATGTCGGAGGATTCCTCCTGCGTGGTCTCGCCCCGGCTGAAGGGCGCGGGCTGGACGATCGCGGGGTTCTCGTCGATGCGGATCACCAGCTTGCCGTGGCTGATCGCTGCGGGCGCGAGGCGCACGGCATCGTTGATCACCACGGTTCCGGTGCGCGAATTGACGATCACTTTCGCCGCGACCGGCGCGGGCGTGACGGCAAGCATCTCGATCTCGGCCATCAGGCCAGATCGCATGTCGTTGCCCTGCGGCAGGGCCAGCTCGATGCTCACCCCGTCGGCGATGGTGGCAATGCCGGGATAGCGGCCATTGATCGCATCGCGCACCCGCGCGGCGGTGAGGAAATCGGCCTTGTGGAGGTTGAAGCGCAAGGTCGGCGACAGGTCGAACCCGGTCGCCACCGCGCGCTCCACCGTGGCGCCATCGGCGATCCGGCCCACGGTGGCGACATTGACGCTGACCTGCGATCCGTCACGGCCCGTCACGCCAAGGCCGCCCACCGCGACATTGCCCTGCGCCATCGCGTAGATCTGCCCGTCCGCACCGTAGAGCGGCGTGAGGATCAGCGCCCCGCCGCGCAAGGAGAGCGCCTGGCCAAGGGTCGAGACGGTAATGTCGATCCGCTGCCCCGGCTTGGCAAAGGCAGGCAGTTCCGCCGTCACGATCACCGCGGCGGAATTGCGCAGGATCGGCGAGACACCGGGCGGCAATTGCAGCCCCAGCCGCCCGGACACCCCCTTCATCGCCTCGGTCACATATTGCAGGTTGTTGTCGCCCGTACCCGCGAGGCCGACAACCACGCCATAGCCGGTCAGTTGGTTTGCGCGCAGGCCTTCGAACTGGCCGAGATCGCGGATGCGCTCGGCCGCAGCAGGCGCGGGCATGTGCCCGGCAACCAGTGCGATCAGGATATAGAGGATCGGCGCGAGGATACGGATGCGGTTCATCGGTGCGGCCCTCTCAGAACGGCGAGATCATGTTGAAGAAGCGGCTGAGCCAGCCCGGACGGCTCGCCTGCTGCACGGCGCCCTTGCCCGAATAGATGATCCGGGCATTGGCGACCTGCGATGAGGCGAGGCGGTTGTCGGCGTCGATATCGATCAGCCGGATGCGGCCGGCGAATTGCACCCACTCGTCTCCCTGGCTGAACATCATCTGCTTTTCTCCGACCACTTCGGCAGTCCCGTTGGGGTAGATCGCGGCAATCGTCACAGCGACCGCACCATTGAGGCGGCTTTGCTGCGCGGCATTGCCCGAACCCGTGAACGACCCTTGCGCCGCAGCTTTAAGGGCTTCGGGGTTCAGGAAATCGAGCGGGCCGGCCGCAGGGGGCGTGATTCCGAAGCTCCCTTCGCGGCTGGTCTTGCCGGTGGTGCTCTTGGTGGTGGTGGTCGCTTCGGTGAGGATGATCGTCACCATATCGCCCAGTTGGCGCGCGCGGGTGCCCACGACGAGGCCGGAATAGCCCGTCCCGGTCTGGAAGATCGCCCCCGCGCTGGTGGCAGGCACCATCGGCTGCGGCGCGGCCACCGCCAGCGGATCGCTCGCCCCGGCAGCGACCATCGCCGCGCCGGGCGGCGGCGGCGCGGTGAAGCCCGCCTGCGGCCCCTTGCCGCCCAGCCCGCCGCACGCAGCGAGCAGCAGCGGCGCGGCGAGGATGATGATCCGACCCTTCATGGCAGTTCTCACAATGTCTGGTTGGCGTTGCGCAGCATCTCGTCGACCGCGCTCACCATCTTGGAATTGATCTCGTAGGCGCGCTGGGCCTCGATCATTTCGACCAGCTCCTCGACCACGTTGACGTTGGAGCTTTCGAGCATCCCCTGCCGGATCTGCCCGCGCCCGTTTTCGCCCGCAAAGCCGAGTTCGGCGGGGCCGGAGGCAGCGGTTTCGACCAGGAAGTTGTCGCCAATCGCGCGCAGGCCGCCCGGATTAACGAAGCTCGCCACGGTCAGCTGGCCGAGCAGCGTCGGCTCGGCATTGCCGGGGGTGATCGCGCTGATCGTGCCGTCGGGCGCAATGGAGATCGACTGCGCCCCGGCCGGGATCTGCACCGGCGGCTGCAGCGCATAGCCCTGCGCGGTGATCAGCGTGCCATCATTCGCCAGCGCGAAATTGCCTGCGCGGGTGAAGCCGATCTGGCCGCCCGGCGGCAGTTCCACCTGAAAGAACCCGTCGCCATCCAGCGCGAGGTCGAAGGGGTTGTCGGTGCGGCTGAGCGTGCCCTGCGTGCTGATCCGCGCGGTGCCCTGCACCTGCACGCCTGTGCCCAAATTGAGCCCCACCGCATAGGCGGTCTGCCCGGTCGAGGCCTGCCCCGCCACGCGCTGTTCCTGATAGGCGAGCGTCGCAAAGTCCGCGCGGTCGCGCTTGAAGCCGGTGGTGCCGATATTCGCAAGGTTGTTGGCGATGACGCGCATCCGCGCATCCTGCGCCTCGAGGCCCGTGCGGGCGACGTGAAGAGCGGAAGTGGGCATGGGTCGGTTCTCCTGTTCTTAGCGCAGCGACATCAGGCCGCTGGAGGCTTCATCGAGCGTACCTGCGGTGGCGATGATCTTGGCGCGCTGTTCGAAGGCGCGCTGCGCCTCGATCATCTGGACGAGGGTATCGGCGGTTTCGACATTGGACATTTCGAGCGCCCCGGTGCTGAGCCGGGCAGTGGGATCGGGGGGAAGGACACCGCCGTTCGGCACCTTCAGAAAGCTATCGATCCCTTTGGCGAGCGGGCTGCCTTCGGGATTGACCAGCCGGATGCGGTCGATCGCTTCGGCAGCGGCATTGGGCGCGGCCGGATCGCTGGCGAGGATCGTGCCATCGGCGGCAAGGCTTATGCTGAACCCCGGCGGCACCGTGATCGGCGTGCCGCCTTCGCCCAGCACCGCCAGCCCTTCGCCATTCTCCAGCACACCCGAGGCCGCGACGCGCAGGTCGCCGCGCCGCGAGTATATCTCGCCCTGCCGGTCGGGGGACTGGAACGCGATCAGCGCCTTGCCCTCAAGCGCCACGTCGAGCGGATTGCCCGTCGGCACCACGCGGGCGGTTTTCATATCCGCCCCGCGCACATTGCCGCGCGCCATGGCGCGGGCCTCCAGCGATCCGTCCTTCAGCGTCGCCGGAGTGACCGCGAAGATCTCCTGACGAAAGCCCGGAGTGCTGGCGTTGGCGAGGTTGTTCGCCGTCACCCGCTGCCGGTCCATCGCCGCGTTCATCGCGGTCATGGCGGTGTAGATCAGCCGGTCCATCGCTTACTGCTGGCGCAGGTTGAGCGTGGTGGTGGTGATCTGCGTCGCGGTGTCGATCGCGCGGGCGTTGGCCTGGAAGTTGCGCTGCGCCGTGAGCAGCGAGACCATTTCCTCGGCCAGATCGACGTTGGAACGCTCCAGCGCGCCGCTGATCATCTCGCCATAGGTGCCAAGGCCGGGATTGCCGAACACCGCCGCGCCGCTTTCGCCGGTCGCCTGCCATTTGGTCTGGCCGATCGAGCGCAGCCCGTTGGGAGCGGGGAAGGTGGCGAGCGCAACCTGGCCCACCGGCTCGGTGCTGCCGTCCGAGAAGGCCGCAATCACGATCCCGCGCACATTGATGGTGACATTGGCGAGCGAGGAGCCCGCGCCGTTAACGATCGGCACGTTGACATCGGCGGGCACGGTCGAGGTCGGGTTGCCTGCCGGATCGACCGGATAGGCCTGCAGGCGGTTGCCCCAGTTGTCCTCTAGCTCGCCCACCGCGGTCAGGCGGAAATTGCCGTTGCGGCTGTAGCTGACATCGCCCGAAAACGGATTGGCGAGCGCGAAGAACCCGTCACCGTCGATCGCCAGATCCAGCGCACGACCGGTCTGTTCGAGCGGGCCGAGCACGAAGTCCTGCGTGATCCCGGCAATCGTCGCGCCGATGCCGGGGCTGCGGCGCGGATCGGTGGCGGAACCCGTGGCGACAAGATCGGCGAACTGCGCCGAGCTTTTCTTGAAGCCCACCGTCTCGGCGTTGGCGATGTTGTTGGCGATGACGCGCAGATCGGTCTCGGCGTTGCGCAGGCCGGACAGGGAAGTGAAGAACGACATGGGGCTATGATCCTTTCAGCGGGACGTAAGAGGGGTTCAGGGTTGCGGAGCGGAAGGGGTGACGGCGCGCGCCACGGCTTCCTGCGCGGCGATCAACCGGTCGAGCTTGCCGGAGATGTCCTCCAGCGTCGCGCCGCTTTCGGTGGTCGCGGCGAGCGCTGAGAACTGCGCCATCTGCGCCAGCATCTCCTTGTTGTCGGTCGGCTCCAGCGGGTCCTGCAAGGTCAGCTGGGTGGTCAGCAGGCGCAGGAAATCGGCCTGCCCGAGCGACTGCAACCCGCCGCCGTTGATGCGCGAGGGGGTATTGAGCCGGTCGAGCGTCGTTTGCGCTGCCGGATTGATGGCGGTGCTATCCATTACTGGCTCCTCAGGGTTTCGAGCATCAGCTGCTTGGCGGTCTGGAGCGCCTGCACCAGGTTCTGGTACTGGCGCGAGGCGTCCATGATCTCGACCATCTCGGCGGTCTCATCGACGGGGGCTTCGAACACGTTGCCTTGCGCATCGGCGAGCGGGTGGGAGGGGTCGTAGCGCTTGGTCGGTGCGGTCTCGGCGCGCACCAGCCCGGTGGTGGTCACCCCGGCAAGGCCCGAGGCGCGGTCGAGCTCGGTTGCGAAGACCGCGCGGATCGGGCGATAGGCGCCCTCCTCGGTGGTGGAGACCGACCCGGCATTGGCGAGGTTCGATGTCGCGGTGTTCATGCGCACCATCTGCGCGCTCATCGCGCGGGTGGTGAGGCTGAACAGCGTCATGGGCTGGCGGTCGGGCATCGTCACTCGCCCTTCAGCGCGCGGGTGATGGTGTTGACCTTGCCCTGCACGAAGCTGAGCGTCGCGGAGTAAGCCACCGCGTTTTCGGCAAAGGCGACCTGTTCGCGCGCGAGTTCGACCGTGTTGCCATCGAGCGAGGGCATGGTCGGGCGGCGGAACAGCAGGCGGGTGTCGCCGCCGAGGCTCGCCTGCCCGCGGGCATTGGCCAGCCGGGCATCGAGCGCCGCGCCGAAATCGATGTCGCGCGCCTTGTATCCGGGGGTCGCGGCATTGGCGATGTTCGACGCGATCACGCCCATCCGTTCCGACCGCAAGGTCAGCGCGGCGCCGTGGATACCGAAAAGTCGCTCGTTCATGAGGCTGCCTTTCCTTGGCTGCGAGGCCCATCCCCGCAAGCTCGCAGCCTGAACAGCAGGAAGCGTGCCAAACCCCGCTGCACCGGCACGAGGGCGGCAGGTCGCAGGGCAGGGCGGCAGGTTCTTGCCGTTTGCCGCGCGCAGCTCAGGGCAAACCCCTGCCGCCCGTCCGGCGCGCTTAATCGGCTGGTTTCGCGGCCGTTCTGACTGGCGTTGCCACAAGGAGGGACACCCATGCCGCCGACATTGAACCCGCTGCTCGATCCCGGTGCGCTGGCGATCGTGGTCGCCGGAACCGTGCTTGCCACCGTGGCGCGCTGCGGATGGCGCGATTTCGGCGCGGCGCTGGGTGCGGCGGGCGGGCTGGTGCGCGCGCGCTTCCGGCTGGAGGCAAACCGCCGCGCGCTGGCACAGGCGGTGAACGCGATCCAGCGCGATGGTCATCACCGCGCCGATCCCGTCCTGCCGCCCGACCGCGCGCTGGGACTGATGCTCGAGACCTATCTGCGCCACGGGGTGATCGACTCGCTCGCCTCGGTGCGCCGCGCCGAACGCGCGCTGGAGGAAGCGCGCCGGGTGAGCGCCGCGCAGGTGTTCATGTGGGCGGGCGAACTTGCGCCCGTGTTCGGGCTGATCGGGACGCTCTATGGCCTCACGCAGCTCGGCACCGCGCCCGAAGGCGCAGGCGCGGCGGCGGCGATCATGGCCGCCGTCTCCACCGCCGTGCTGACCTCGCTCTACGGCGCGCTGATCGCGCATCTGCTGTGCTACCCCCTCGCCAGCGCGATCGAGCGGCGCGGGCTCGCCGAGGAAGAGGACCGCGAGGCACTGGCCGACTGGTTCACCGCACAGATCGATGCGATCGACAGCGCGGCCAAGGCGCGCCGCGCGCACCTGCGGGGGGTGGCATGACTGGGATCACCTCCACTCCGGCGCGTGGTGGCGGCAATGGTTGGCAGCTGATCATCGCCGATCTGGCGCTGATCCTGTTCCTGCTGACACTCTCCGCCCTGCCCGCTGCCGAGGCCGAAAGCGGCGCGCGGCTGGCCTATGGTGAGGCGCGCGAGAAGGACGCGCGCGGGCTCCCCGCGCCGCAGATCGACGCGGCGCAGGCGCTGTTCCGTCCCGTGCCCGGCGGCCCCGGCCTTGGCGAATGGCTGGCCGCACAGGCCCCCGATCCGCGCGCGACGCTGACAATCTTTGCGATCCACACCCCCGGCAAGGAAGCCGCAGCCTGGTCGCGTGCGGAAGCCCTTGCCGCCGAAGCGCGCGAAACGGGCGCGCGGGTGCGCACGATCATCCATGCCGGAACGACGGACGAGACCTATGCCAGCCTCGCCTATGACACTGCGGTCAGCGAGCCAGACTAGCCCAGCTCCACCCGGTTGCGGCCCTGCTGCTTGGCGCGGTAGAGCGCAGCGTCGGCACGGGCGAGGGCGCTGCGAGTGTCGGCATCCTCGGTCACTTCGGCCACGCCGGCCGAAAACGTGACCTTGCCAAAGGGCTGGCCGGTGTCGCGGTTCATCAAGGCGCGCGCGGCAATCGCCCGGCGGATCGCATCGAGCCGGCCCTTGGCGGCATCCTTGCCGAGTCCGGGGAACAGCAGCACGAATTCCTCCCCGCCATGGCGCGCGACGAAGGCGGCGCTGCCCGCCTGTTCGCTGAAATGCGCCGCCAGCGCACACAGCACGCGGTCGCCCGCATCGTGGCCGTGGCGGTCGTTGATCCCCTTGAAATGATCGACATCGCAGAAAGCGAGGCTCAGCGGCGCGCCCGCCTCGCGGGCTTCCAGAGCGGCCGCCGCCAGCTTGCGCTCGAAGGCGCGGCGGTTGGGCAGGCCGGTGAGATGGTCGACGTCGGCCTCGATCCGCGCCATGGCGAGGCTCTGGCGCAAGGCGGCGACCTCGGCCTCGCTGCGCGCCATCGCGGCCTCGATCTGCTCGATCCGGGCGATCATCGCGCGCGAGAGGTCGATCACCTGTGCCAGCCCCTCGGGCCCAGCGAGCGCTGCGATCTGCTCGCCGATCGCGCCGCGGTGGTCGCTGGTCTCGGTCTGCGCGGCACGCGTGGTCTGGGCAAAGCGCAGCAGCGTCTGTTCGAGCTTATCGCCCAGCGTCTCGAAAGCGGCGATGCGGCTGTGCCCGTCGGGGTCGAGCCGCGCCAGCGTGTCGAGCCAGCGCTGGTCGATCGGCTCCCCCGCCGCCTCGCGCCGCACCAGCGCGCCCGCCAGCTCAGGATTGGCGCCCGACAGCGCGCCGCACAAGGTCGCCATATTGGGCGCGGTGACGGCGAGATCGTGGCGGACAACGAAATCGGCGATCCTGTCGAGCAGGTCCCGCCGCGCCGCTTCGGCCCGGCGCCCGCCCGCGGGGGCGGAGGCTTGCGAGGGGTCTTCGTCCTTGGCCCGGTGGCGGGCGGAGCGGGAAAGATAGCCGGTGGCAAAGGGCATGGGAGTATCCGCGACCAACATGATGGAAACTTTGCTCGCCGTTCTAGCGCGCCATGCTTAACCCACCGCGCCCGGTCGCCTCGGGAGTTTACCTAGGGCGGGTCTTGGCATGGTCCTTGCTCCGTTCCCGCCAGCGCAGACCCAGCGCAGAACAAGGAGCGGATACAAGTGGAGATGACCCAACCCGGCAATGTTGGCTGGCGGCTGAGCGCGCTGGCCGTGCCGATCCTGCTGGCGCAATGCGACCAGCACCTTGCCGCGCAAAGCCTGCCTGCCGTCACCGATCCGGCCACGATCGACCAGGCCGTGGCCGAATTCACCGGAGCCGACATCGGCGCACCGGGCGGCGCGCGCATGGCGAGCGACCGCAGGCTCCAGCTGGCGCCTTGCGCCGTGCCGCTCGCGGTCAGCTGGCATACGGTGGCACGCACCGCAGTGCAGGTCGAATGCGCCGGACAGACAAGCTGGCGCATCTTCGTCGCCATCAACCCCGCCCCCGGCAGCAGTCCGGGCGCAGCAAGGCCCGCACCGGTGGTGAAGCGCGGCGATGCCATCACCGTAATGGTGCGCGGGCGCGGCTTCAGCGTCCAGCAGGCGGGCGAAGCGGTTGAAGCGGGCAGCGTCGGCGACTGGATCGAGGTGCGCACCAGCCGCAAGGCCGAGCCGATCCGCGCGCGGATCGAGCGCCCCGGCCTCGCCGTCATCCCGGCCGGCTGAAAATCCTTTTTACGCCCTCTTAAACCCCCCGGCGCGCCGCCGTTCTCGCCTTCAGCAACCCATTCGAAGGACATCGCCATGCCCTCTGTCGAACTGAGCAAATTGTCCGGCATCAGCGCAGCCCGCGCCGTCGCGGCGGGCGAGCGCGCGCAGATCGAGGCGCGCCCGCGCCCAGCCGCCCCGGTGGCCGGCAGCCCTGCGCCTGCCACCGGGATCAGCCTCGAAGTCTCCGCCCCGGATACCGCCACCGCCGCCCCGCCGGTCGACGCCGAGCGTGTCGCCCAGATCCGCGAGGCGCTGCGCGACGGATCCTACCCGCTGGTGCCGACCAAGATCGCCGATGCCATGATCGCCGCGCAGGTCAGCCTGTCGCTGCCCGAGCGGAGCTGAGCCGGTGGCCGAAATTCTCGTCCCCGCCGCGCCGCCCGCCCGCCCCGAACCGGCCCATCCGCTGACGGCAGGGCTGCGGCAGATGATTGCCGTGCTCGAGCGCGAGCGGCAAGCGCTTGCCGCGCTTGATGCCGACGACCTGATCGGCGCGGCGCGGGACAAGGAGGCGCTGTGCGATGCGCTCGCCGATCTCGGCCCGCAGAAGCTGGACAGCGAGACCCGCACACTGGCGGAGACCGCGCGGCAGCTGAACGAGGTCAACCGCCGGGTGCGCAATCTGCTCGCCGCCAATGTCGCGGCGCGGATCGCAGCGCTGGGCGGCGGGCGGGGTGCCCCGCGCGCAACCTACACCCCCGGCCGCGCCTGAGGGTTCGTACCTAGGCCCGCCACCCCAAGGTCTGGCACGCCGCTTGCAAATCCGCTCCTGAAAGCGCCGCACCCCGCGCGCGCTCGTCAACAGGCGGAGGGCGTGTGAGCCAGTCTTCTCCTACATCGGGCCTGCCCGCAGGCGGTATCCGCGCCGGGTTCGAAGCCGCCGCGCGCGTCCATGCTGCCGCCGCTACCGCGATCGAAGGGCGCGCCGTGCCCGCCGCCCGCCAGATCGCTGCGCCCGATACCCCGGTCGAATCCGCCATCGCGCAGGCCGCCGCCGCGACCACGGTCGATTTCGATTACCTCCTTGCGCAGGCCGAGGTCGAATCCGCAATGAACCCCACGGCCCGCGCCGCGACCTCGAGCGCGACCGGGCTCTACCAGTTCATCGACAGCACCTGGCTCGGCACTATGAAGCAGCACGGGGCCCGCTTTGGCCTCGGCGACGTGGCCGACCAGATCGAGATGACCGCCTCGGGGAATGCCTGGGTCGCCGACCCCACCCGGCGTGAGGCGATTCTGGCGCTGCGCAACGATCCCCGTATCGCCAGTCTGATGGCGGCGGGCCTCGCCGAGGATAACCGCGCGCATCTGATGCCGATCCTCGGCCGCCAGCCGAGCCATGCCGAACTTTACCTCGCCCATTTCCTAGGCGCGGGCGGCGCGGGGCGGTTTCTGAGCGAGTTGCAGGCCGATCCCGGCCAGAACGCCGCCGCGCTGTTTGCCCGGCCCGCCGCCGCCAATCGCGGCATATTCTTCGCGCCCGACGGGAGCCCGCGCAGTCTGGCGCAGGTGATGGACGTGATCGACGGCAAGCTCGGCCGCGCGCTGGCCCGCGCCAGCGACGGGCGCACCGTGCGCTTCGCCCGCGCCGATTACGCCGCCGCGTCCGGCCCTGCCGCCTTTGCCGTCAGCCCGGCTGCAGCAAGCTTCACCCCCGTGCCCTATCTGATCGCCGACGAGGAGGTGTTCGGCCCCGGCTTCCCGCCCGCCCTCACCCAATCCGCGCTGCCCGCACGCGCGCCGCAGCGGCCCGCGATGTCGCAGATTCTGGGTGCGACCTTCGGCACTGACCCCACAGCCGCCCCGCCGCAGGTGCGCCGCGCCTATGATCGTCTGAAAGCCTTCGGCCTGTGACCGCATCCGCTATGTCCCGGCCCGTGCTCGCCCGGCTCGGCGGCCTGCCTGCCGCGCTGAGCCTGCCGCTTGGCATCTTCGCGCTGCTGGCGCTGATGGTGCTGCCGATCCCGGCGCTGCTGCTCGACATCGCTTTCGTGCTCAACATCGCGATTTCGATCGCGGTGCTGATGGTCGCTCTCAACGCAAGGCGTCCGCTCGATTTCTCCAGCTTCCCCAGCGTGCTGCTGTTCGCAACTCTGCTGCGGCTCGCGCTCAACGTCGCCTCGACCCGCGTGGTGCTGGTCCACGGCCACGAAGGCGGCGCGGCGGCAGGGCACGTGATCGAGAGCTTCGCCGCCTTTCTGGTGGGCGGCAACTTCGTCGTCGGCCTATTCGTCTTCGCGATCCTGATGATCATCAACATGATCGTCATCACCAAGGGCGCGGGCCGCGTTTCGGAAGTCTCCGCGCGCTTTGTGCTCGATGCGCTGCCGGGCAAGCAGATGGCGATCGACGCCGATATCGCCGCAGGCCTCGTCACCGCCGACGAAGCGCGCGAGCGGCGGCGCGAGGTCACGGTCGAGGCCGATTTCTACGGCTCGATGGATGGTGCGAGCAAGTTTGTGAAGGGCGATGCGGTCGCCGCGCTGCTGATCCTCGGCGTCAACATCGTCGCGGGCTTTGCTATCGGGATGCTGACCCACGGCCTCAGCGCGGGCGAGGCGGGCGAGGCCTATGTCACGCTCGCAGTGGGCGATGCGCTGGTGGCGCAGGTGCCGTCACTGTTGCTGTCGATTGCCGCTGCCGCCATCGTTACCCGCGTCTCCGACCAGCGCGATCTCACGGGGCAGATCGGCGGGCAATTCGCCGATCCGCGCGGGTGGCTGCCGGTGGCGCTGATCCTCGGCGCGATCGGGATGGTGCCCGCCATGCCGCAGGCGATCTTCCTGCCCGGCGCGGCCATCGCCGCCGCGATCTGGTGGCAGCTCAAGCAGCGCGCCGATGCCCCCGCCCCGCTCGCCGAGCCGGTGGACGAGGTCTCTCCGGATCACATCGCCCTCGCCGATGTGGCCGATGCGACGCTGGTCACGATTGAGCTGGGCTATGGCATCGTCGGGCTGGTCGACGCCGCGCAAGGGTCGCCGCTGATCACCCGCATCACCGGCATCCGCAAGCAGCTCTCGCGCGATCTCGGCTTCGTGCTGCCGCAGTTCCGGATCCGCGATTCGCTCGATCTGGCGGCGCAGGATTACGCCGTGCTGATGGGGGGCGTGAGCATTGCGCGCGGGAGCGTGCGCCCCGGCAAGCTGCTCGCCATCGACGCGGGCGACGTGCGCCCCGGCCACGGGTTGACCGGTGAGCCGACGCGCGATCCCTCCTTCGATTGCCCCGCGCTGTGGATTGCGCCCGCCGCGCGCGATCATGCTGTGGCCGAGGGCTTTCTGGTGGTCGACCCCGCCTCGGTCATCGCCACCCATGCCAATCAGGCGCTGCTCGCCGAGGCGCACCAGCTGCTCGGCCCCGACGAAGTGCGCGACTGGGTGGAAGGGCTCAAGGCGCGCTCGCCTGCGCTGGTCGAGGCGGTGACGCCCGACCCGCTGCCGCTGCCCGCGCTGACCCGCACCCTGCGCGCGCTGCTGGCCGATGGGATCGGGCTGTCGCATCCGCAGCCGCTGTTCACCTCGCTGGCTTTGGCGCTCCAGACCACCACCGATTTCGACGCCGTGATCGACGCCGTGCGCGCCGACCTTTCGGCGCGACTGGTGGCGCGCATCGTCGGTCCGGACGAGGCGCTGAAGGTCGTCACGCTCGATGCCGGGCTCGAGGCCGCGATCCTCGGCGGGATGGTCGAACCGGCCACCGGCCAGCCGCTGATCGAGCCCGATTGCGGCAGCATGATCCTGCGCGAGATCAACGCCGTCGCCGATGCCGAGCGCGGGGCCATCGCGCTGATCGTCCAGCCGCCCGCCCGCCGCGCGCTCGCCGCCCTGCTCAAGACCCGCGCGCCGCGCTGTCTGGTGCTCTCCATCGCCGAACTGCCCGCGGCCCAGCCGATTGCGGTCGTCGGCACGATCGGTGCGCCTGCCGAAGCCCCCGCCCTCGGCGCGCCGGAGGGGATGGCCGCATGAAGCACGATCACGCCGGCTTCGCCCACCCTGCCCCCTATGCGCCCTCGCGCGCCGAGGTCGAGGACCGCGTGCGCCGGTTCCTGCCGCTGGTGCGCCGCACCGCCTGGCACATCAACGGACGCGGGCGCGAGGGGCTGGAGATCGAGGATCTGGTGCAGGCCGGGATCCTCGCGCTCACCGAATGCGCCCAGCGTCACGCCGGGCCGACCGAGGATGGCTTTGCCGCCTATGCCAAGATCCGGGTGCGCGGCGCGATGCTCGATGAAGTGCGCCGCGTCGCCCACGACAGCCGCACCGCCCGCGCGCGCCGATCGGGCTACGAACGCGCGCTGGCCGCGCTGCGCGGGTCGCTGGGGCGCGAACCGAGCCGCGCCGAGATCGCCCGCGCGATGGATGTCTCGGACGCCGAACTGCTCGCCATCGAAGCCTCGGGCGTGCGGATGACCCCGATTGACGACGCCTATGACGAAAGCAGCCTCGCCTTCGCCAGCGACGATCCCGACCCGTTCGAGGCGCTGTGCGCTTCCGAAGACCGCGAGCGGCTGATCGCGGCGATGGTGCAACTGCCCGACCGGCTGAAACTGGTGCTCCAGCTGTTCTTCGTCGAGGAGCTGAACCTCACCGAAATCGCCGCCGTGCTCGAAGTCAGCGTGCCGCGCGTCCACCAGCTGCGCGCCAAGGCCCTGAAAGACCTGCGCGCGCTGCTGGAGGGGGCTTAAAATTTCAGACCGAAGGCCTTGTAGGTCGCCGCCAGCGAGGGGCGCATCTTCAGCGCCAGCGCGATCTCGTCCTTGCCTGCGGCATCGCCCATCTCGCGCCGGATGATCCCGCGCAGCAGGCGCGATTCGACCTGACCGGGCTCGGCCAGCAGCGCCGCGTCGATATCCGCCTTGGCCGCCGCGAGATTGCCCAGCCGCAGATGCGCCAGCGCCCGGCTGTCGAGCGCAACGGCGGCGTTTTCACTCTTTTCGACCGCGAGCGTGCAGGTCTCCAGCCGCGCGGCATCGACCTTGGCCCAGATCGCCGCCTGCCAGCACGCGGTGTTGAGCAGCGCGCCATCGGTGGGCCGCTGCGCCACCAGCCCGTCAAGCAGGTCGAGCCCTTCCTCGGCCGCCCCCTGCCAGCCCAGCGCGGTCGCCATCACCTGCACGCCTTCGCTGCGCTCCTTGGTGAGCGCGTCAAAATCCTCGGCCAGCACCACCCCGTCCGCCGGCCGACCGAGCAGCGCGAGCAGCTCGATCTGGTCGTAATAGGTCGAGCCATCGGGTTGCAGCGCCTCGGCCTCTTCGAGATCGGCGAGCGCGCCTGCCATGTCGCCCAGTTCGCGCAGCAGCCCGGCCCGCGCGAGGCGCAGGTCGCGCGAATCCGCAATTTCCATCGCCGCCTCGACATCGGCGAGCGCGCCGGTGTGATCGTAGATCGCGCTGCGGAAAGTCGCGCGGGCCAGCAACGGATAGGCATCGTCGGTCTTGGCGCGGGCGACGGCCTTGTCATACATCGCCTCAAGCGTGGAGAGGCGCGCGCGGTCCTTGCCGAAATATTCCCACAGCTCGCGCACCTCGCCCGAGGTCCGCAGCACCGGCAATTGCCGTTCGAAGCGGTTGAGATCGCGCCGCGCGGTGCCGATCGCGGCGGCGGGCAGTTCCTCGTCGCGGGTGCGCATCGATTGCGTCACAGTTAGCCGCCGCCCGTCCAGCCGCGCGTCCGACGCCAGTTCGACTCCGCCGATGGTGGTGTTGACCGGCGCGGCGCTGCCCTGGAGCGATACGCCCTCCAGATCTTCGGGCAGCAGGATCTCGGCGGTGCTGGTGTAATATTCGGGTCCGTTGAGTGTGACCGGGATCGCCCGCCATGCCGCGCGGGTGCGGTCAGCGGAAAAGCCGACGGCGCGCGCGGCCTGCGCGGGCGGTTCGAGCCGGTAATCCTTGCCGTCACGCTCCCATGCGCTGTCGATGATCCCGCGCGCGGTGATCGTGGCGACGCCCTTGTCGGCGTCATAGCGGATCGCGTGGTCGATCACTTGCACCTCGCCGATCACCTGCCCGGCCTCCGCGCTGACGGCGGCCTTGCGCATCTCCTCGGTGCCCTGATCGGCAAAGCTGCGCCAAAATGCGCCCATCGCGCCGCGATACTCCACGGTCAGATCGAAGGTGCCCGGCACCAGCAGCCCCGCGCTATGATCCAGCGCCACGCGCACCACTCGGTCGGGCGTCGCCTGCACCCGCGTGTCGAGCGGCATCAACTCCGCGCCGTCCTCGCGCAGCGGCAGGGCATGGAAGAAGCGCGGCACTTCGTCGATGGTATCGATCCTGACGCCCGAGGTGGTGCCGTCGAGCCAGTAGTTCGTGCCGCCGATCACCGCGCGCACGATCACATGGTCGAAATTGCCCGGCATCGGCACGAGGCTCGGCAGCACATCGCCGCCCTGCGTGCGCACCAGCGTCGCCTCGGCCTCGATCCCCAGCTCGCGCAGGATGGTGAGCAGCAGCAGCGACTTCGCCTTGCAATCGCCGAAGCGCTTCTCCCACGTCTCTTCCGGGCTTTGCGGAATGTAATTGCCGCCCGCCATGCCGTTCATCAGATAGCTGATATCGTCCTGCACCAGCCTGAGCGCGAGCGAAGCGCGGGTCAGCGGATCGGGGCTGGCCGCAGCAATCCCCTTGATCCGCGCGGCGAGCTCTCCGCCCGGCTTGACCTTGCCTGCCGTGGCATAATGCGGGGCGTGATTGCGCGAGACCGCCGCGTAATCGGCATAGGTCGACACCTGCATCAGCTCCCCGATCTGGAAGCGCGCAGGCGCATCGCCCGGCATCTCGTCGCCCTTGGGCGCGGGGAGCACGGCGGTCCAGGTGAGGAAACCGTCCTTCGCGACCGGATCGGCCACCACCGCCTTGCCGAACTTCAGCCGGGTGACGGGCAGGGTCTCGGGCCATGAGACCGAGACGCGCCCCTTTTCCAGCGGGAAGGGATCGGCCACCAGCCCGGCCTGCCACTGCACATGCTCGCCCATCGCCTGATCGGACAGGGTGACCGAATAGGACAGCCGCAGCACATCGCCCAGCTTTGCCCCCGGCACGGCCATCGTCGCGGTCAGCGCCCCGCTGACGAGGCGGCTTTCCAGCCCCGCCTCGCGCCGCAGCACCTCGAACTGCGCCCCGCCCGCCAGCACGTCGATCACCTCGCCCTTGCGGATCAGCTCGACCCGGTGGACGATCAGATCGCCCTTGTCGGGCATCCAGCTCGCCTGAAGCGTGCCGAACTGGGTGAGCGCCTCGGGCGAATCGAGCGCGATGGCGGTATCGGCATAGGTGGTGAGCCGCCCTTCCTCGATCAGGGCCTGCTGGTCGAGCAGCACGATGATCGCCTTCGAACTGGGCGCGCGCGGTGCCACCGGGGCGACTTCGACCCACGCGGGCGTGGTATCGTAGAGCACGGTCTCCCCGGCATGAGCCGCCACGCTGGCAGTCCCCGCAAGCAAGGCGGCGGCGAGAAGGCGCATCGAAAGTCTCCCTGTTTTCAAGCGCGCAGACTAGCGAGAGCGAAAGATATTGCTAGGGGTCGCAGCGGCGCTGGCGTGCCACACTGTGCGATTATGGGGCGCAGATTTCGGGGGAGTCGAACATTCGGGCCATGCTGCGCGTGATCACCAACAATTTCGCTGCGCTGACGGTGCTGGGCGTGGCGCTGGCGTGGGTCTGGCCGGAGGGCTTCACCTGGATGACCGACGGGCGGATTTCGGTCGCCGGGCAGCCGCTGCTGAGCCTCGCGCTGGGCACGATCATGCTGGCGATGGGCCTGACGCTGAGCTTCGCGGATTACCGCGCCCTTGCCCGCCTGCCGCGCGCGCTGCTGGCGGGGGTGGGCCTGCAATTCGTGGTGATGCCGCTGTCAGGCTTCGCGATTGCCAAGGCGCTGACGCTGGAGCCGGGGCTGGCGGTGGGCCTCATTCTGGTGGCCTGCTGTCCGGGCGGGACGGCATCGAACATCGTCGCCTTTCTCGCCCGCGGCAATGTCGCGCTGTCGGTGGCGATGACGATGGCCTCGACCCTCGCCGCGGTGGTGCTGACCCCGCTGCTGACGGGGTGGCTGGCGGGGGCCTATGTGGAGATCGATCGCTGGAACCTGCTTCTCAACATGGTGAGCATCGTGTTGCTGCCGGTGGTGGTGGGGACGCTGCTGAACCGCCTCTTCCCGCGCGCCGCCGAGCGGGTCGGCGCGGTGTTGCCGCTGGTGGCGATCGTGCTGGTGATCCTGATCGTGGGCGGGATCGTCGGCGGCTCCAAGGCGCAGATCATGGAGCACGCAGGGATGCTGCTGCTGGCGACCTTCCTGCTCCACGCGCTGGGATTTGCGCTAGGCTATGCGCTGGCGCGGGTGCTGGGCCTCGGCGAAGTCGAGGCGCGGACGATCAGCATCGAGGTCGGGATGCAGAATTCGGGCCTCGGGTCAGGGCTGGCGAAGACCCCCGCCTTCGCGGCGCAATTCGCCGATGTGACGCAAGCCGCGCTTGCGCCCGTCCCCGCGGCCATCTCGGCTGTGTGGCATGTGGTGATCGGGAGCGTGCTGGCGGGGTGGTGGCGGCGGCGGGGTTAGCCGGCTACAATCGTCATTCGTCGGTTGCCGTTGGTCTTTTAGGCGCTGGTGCAGGCTTGGGAGCATTCAAACCGACATCGAATTGCTCAATTCGTTCAAGCGCGATTACGCGCTGGGCGACGTACTCAGCCGGATACTGCCCAAGGTGGCCAGCCTGCCCTGGGACCCGACGACCTTCGAATGTGATCTCGAACAGGGCGTGTCGATCCCAGTCCGGATCATCGGGTGAACGGCTGTCCGACGGCCAGACTCCTTCTTCAAAACTTAGCCACCCGTCAGGAGCCTCATCCGGGAAAGGCAAATTTGAGGAGGAAAACCCTTCATAAAAATCGGCGGTTTCGAACCCGTCGCGCCAAACCCCGTGAAAGGTTTCGGTTTGCTTGTCCGCTTGAGGCGCAGTCAACGCGACACTCCCGGCAATCAAGATCGCAACAAGCAAGACGGTCAGGACTGATCGAAGTTTCTCGCTCACCCGTACATCCCCCGCTTCGGCCCGAGATAGCCGAACAGATAGGCCCCCACTTTCCGCATCTGGATCTCCTCAGACCCTTCCGTGATCCGATACCGGCGGTGATGGCGGTAGATGTGTTCGAACGGCTTGTGGCGCGAATAGCCGATGCCGCCGTGGACCTGCATCGCCCGGTCCGCTGCCTCGCACACCAGACGGTTCGCCCAGTAATTGCACATCGAGACCTTGTCCGAGGTGGTCTTCTCGATCTGTTCGTGGGGCATGTTATCCATCTCCCATGCGGTCTTGAAGATGAGGAGGCGCAGCATTTCCGCCTGCGTGGCAAGCTCCACCAGCGGGAACTGGATCGCCTGATTGCGCGCCAGCTCCTCGCCGAAGGGCTTGCGCTCGCGGGCGTATTTCACGCTCTCGTCGATGCAATAGAGCGCCGCGCCGCAGCTCGACGCCGCCTGCCGGATGCGGTTCTGGTGGACGAAGCTCTGCGCCAGCGCGAGGCCGCGCCCCTCGACGCCGAGGATCGCGCTGTCGGGCACCCAGACATTGGTAACACTGAGGCGCGGGTGGTCGGTGGGCATGTTGAAGGTCCACATCCACTCCTCGATCCTGAGCCCCTCGGTGGGATTGGGGACGAGGAAACAGGTGATCCCGCTCGCATCCCCCGCCTTGCCCGACGTGCGCGCGAACATCGCGCAGTGGGTGGCGACGTGCATCCCGGTGATCCACATCTTCTCGCCGTTGATCAGCCAGCCATCCACCCCGTCTCGGGTCTCGCGCACCGCGTGGGTTTCCATGTGCGTGGCGTCCGATCCGTGGTGCGGTTCGGTGAGGCCGAAAGCGACGCGGCGGGTGCGCTCGAAGCCGCCGAGAATGAATTCCTGTTTCTGCTCTTCCGTCCCCCACTGGTCGAACATGGCGACGAAGGGGAAGTTGCCCACGATCGAGTGCTCGTTCTGCAAATCGTTGTGCAGCCCGAGGCCCGCCCTCGCAAAATGCTCGCGGATCACCGCCATCCAGAGGTTGCTGCCGTCCTTGCCGCCATAACGCTTGGGGGCGGAAAAACGCCAATGGCCCGCCTTGTCCGCGCGGCGGGTGGCTTCCTTGAGCAGTTCCTCCCACTCGTGCCGGGGGAGCCCGCCCGCTTCGAAGTCCGTGCGCGCGTACTCGCGGCGGTGGTCGAAAAAGCGGATGTTGTCGTCCTGCTGTTCGAGCGGTCTGATATCGGCGGCGATGAAGGCGTCGAGTTCGGCGAGATAGGTTTGCAGGTCGGGTGGGATGGCGAAGTCCATGTTATTCCTCTCCGGTCCACTTGTTCCATGCCGCAGCGAGCGCAGGATACTTTGGGGAATCGTTCGAAACTTTCGTAAGCGCGTATCTGCGAAACTCAGCGAGCAGGCCGGGATTTTCGAATGGCGAAATGTCGCTAGATAGAATCTCGGCACTCATCTCTGGGACCGAATTCCAGGTCGGTTGTCTAGATTCGCGAGCTATGATTCCTAAGGCATTGCGAGCGACTGCAAGTTGGAACCGGTCATGCCCTTCCAATCGGTCTTTGATTGTGCCCAACCACTCGCTTACAGCCTCGGCGAGTTCTGCCTCGGTCGCTTCGCCTGATCCATCCCCGAACACTGTCGCATTCCGGATCGGTTTACGCTCCTCCTCCGGCGCGTCCTCCTCCAGCAGCAGCAGCAGATCGAGCTCCTGCTCGCTCGTCCGGCGCGAGATCACCACGCGTTCGAGCATCCGGTCCGCGCCCGAGCGCCATTGCGCCGCCATCTTGAGGCATCCCAGCGCCCACCACACGGTGCGGTAGATCGTCCAGAAACGGAAGCGTGCGGGGTCGATGGTGACCCCCGCCTCGGCCTCGTAGGCAGCGATGTAATCAGTAATTGACCCCAGCCCCAGCGCGGGCCGGTCATAGCGGGCGAAGCGCCACACCGCCATGCAGCCGAAGGCGAGGTCTTCGTGGCGATCGCCGAAATGGGCGATTTCCCAGTCGAGCACGCCGGTCAGAGCCGAGCCTTCGACCAGCAGATTGCCCATTCGGTAATCGCCGTGGTTGAGGACGGGTTCGACCTTAGGCGGGCAATTGTCCTCCAGCCACTTGAGGCCGAGTGCGATGATCGGGCGATCCCCGCCCGCCTCGATGAACTGCGCCTTGAGGTCGGCGATGGCGGCGCGGTAATCCATCACCGGCACGCCCTCGGGCACATCCGCTTGCCGCAAGCGGTGGATGCAGGCGAGGTCGCGGGCAATGCCGCGCAGCAGCCCATCGGGGTCGTCGCAGGCCAGAATGACCTTGGGATCAGCCGTCCCCGGCAGCGCTCGCATCACGAAGCCGCTCCCGAGCCCGTCCGCCTCCTCCAGCACCGCCACCACTTCCGGCGCGGTCACGCCTTTGGCACGCGCCGCCTCGATCAGCGCTGCCTCGGTGGCGTGCCCGTAAGGCCGCCCCTCCATGAAGGCGAGGCTCGGCGCGCGGCGCAGGACGTAATCGCAGCCGCCAGCGGAAAACCGCCAGCTCTCCATCACCGCCCCGCCCGTCAGGCGCTTCGGCTCCGACGACACAGCGCCGAGGCCCACACGCGCCATCACCCGGTCAAGACCGGCGACGAGGGTGTCCGCGTCCATCATGCGGGCTGAGGGACGGGCACCGAACGGATCAACCGATCTGCTTGCGCATCCGCTTGGCTCGGCTGGCCGGATTGGGATGGGTTTGCAACAAGGCAATCCCGCCCCCGCCGCCCATCGCCGCAAGCTTGTCCATCGCGGTCGCGCAGGCCATCCGGTCATAGCCATTGGCGGCCATGAAGGTCAGCGCATAGTCATCGGACTGCGTCTCGGCGGCCTGCGAGTGCTGGGCATACATCACGTTCTGGATCAGCCCGCCGAGCCGCGAATCCGCGATGCGCCGCACCCCGCCGCTGGCCGTGCCCGCCACGCTCAGCGCGGCATCCTGCTGGAGCGCGCGCTTCAGCCGCTTCTGCCCGTGTTCAAGCTTCACATGTCCGATCTCGTGCCCGATCACGCAGCGCACCTCGTCATCGGTGAACCTGTCCATCAGCCCGGAATAGACCCGCACCGTGCCGTCCCCCATGGCGAAGGCATTCACCTCGTCGACAAGATAGGCCTGAATGTCGAGCGTCAGCCCGTCATAGCTCTTGAGCCCCTGGGTCAGCTTGGCGAGCCGGACGGCGTGGGGGCTCTTGGCAGGAGCGAGCGGGTTCTTCTGGTCCATCTCGTCGGACATCTGGCCGAAATAGGCCACGATCTCCGCATCCGAGACGGTCGCCGCCTGCACGACCTTCTTCCCCGCCCCCAGCAGGTCTCCCATGCTCTGCGCATCCGCCGGGGCGGCCGGGGCCAGCAGCATGGCTCCGGCCAGTCCGGCAATGGCAAGCCCCGGCACGGCAGCGGTCAACAGTTTGATAGCATTACGCATGATCATCCCTCCCTTTGCGTGCACGGTGCCTGCCACAGGGCCAATGATCAAGCCGGAACGTTGTCCTTCTTGACCGTGATCACCTGCGCATAGGTGAACTCCTTCAGGCCTTCCTTGCCGTATTCGGCGCCGAAGCCCGACTGCTTGTGCCCGCCGAAAGGCGCAAACGGGGAGAGGTGGAGATATTCGTTGATCCACACCGTGCCGGTTTCGAGCTGCTCGGCGATTTCGACGCCCTTGTCCGGGTTGCCGGTCCACACCGCGCCGGCGAGGCCGTATTCGGAGTTGTTGGCGCGGCTGATGACTTCCTCTTCCGAGGAGAACTTCATCAGAGGCATGACCGGGCCGAACTGCTCCTCGGCGACGATCCGCGCATCTTCGGGCGGGTTGTCGAGAATGGTCAGCGGCACGAAGTAGCCGGTGCCGGAGGGGTCGACATTGCCGCCCAGCAGGAACTTGTAGCCATTGTCCTTGGCGTCCTCGATCAGCTCGAGCACGCGTTCGTACTGCTTCTTGTTCTGGATCGGGCCGACGCCCGTGCCCTGCTGCGCGCCGTCGCCGACGGTCACGGTCTTGGCATATTCCACGATCGCCGCCGAAAGCTCGTCATAGATGTCCTCGTGGATATAGACGCGCTTGGCCGCGACGCAGATCTGGCCTGCGTTCGAGAAGCTCGACCAGAACAGCTGCTCGGCGACCTTCTTGGGGTCCGCATCGGGGAGCACGATCGAGGCATCGTTGCCGCCCAGTTCGAGCGTGATGCGCTTGAGATCGGCCGAGGCGCCTTCCATGATCTTCTTGCCGGTCGCGGTCGAGCCGGTGAAGGTGATCTTGTCGATATCGGGGTGGCTGGTCATCAGCGGGCCGAGGTCGTCCTCGCCGGTGATGATGTTGACCACGCCCGGCGGCACCTTGTCCGCGATCAGCTCGGCGATGCGCAGCGTGGTGAGCGGGGTGAAGGGCGAGGGCTTCAAAACGATGGTGCAGCCCGAGAGCATCGCGGGCGCGATCTTCTGGATCGCCATCATCACCGGGAAGTTCCACGGCACGATCCCTGCGACCACACCCACCGGCACGCGGCGGGTGCGGCTGAGGCGGGTGTCGCTGTCCTCGTTAATCTCGTCATCGAGGCTGAGCGTGGACTGCGCCGCGCTCATCGCGGCTGCGCCATAGATCTCGCCCTTGGCCTGATCGTGCGGCTTGCCCTGCTCGCTGGTGAGCAGGCGGTAAAGCTCCTCGGCATTGGCCTTGATCGCGCCCGAAATCGCTTGGATCGCGGCACGACGTTCCTCGATCGGGGTGTTCTTCCACGTCTTGAACGCGGCGCGCGCGGCAGCGACGGCCTCGTCCAGCTCGGCCTTGCCGCAAGCGGGGACCTGACCGATCACCTGCTCGGTTGCGGGGTTGACGACATCGAGCATCCGGTCGGTCGCGACCATCTTGCCGTTGATGAGGTTCTTGTACTGGGTGACCATTATGTGTCCTCTCTCGTCCTCTGATTGGGGGAGTCGTCTCACTCCCGCGCAAAGTGGCGCGCCCGATTGCAAAACGCAATCGCGGCTGTGGCGGCGAGTGTAGGCGGCGCGGCGACGCGTGGCGACTGGCGATTGCGCTATTGCTGCGCGCGGCTATGGATGCGGCCGGAGAGACAATGCACGGAGATGCCGCATGAGTGACTCGCGCCCCGATCTGATAATCTACGGCAGCCCGGTTTCACCCTTCGTGCGCAAGGCCGCGGGAATGTGCATCGCCAAGGGCGTGCCTTACGAGGTCGAGGCGATCAACATCTTCGCGCCCCCGCCGTGGTTCGTCGAAATTTCGCCGATGAAGCGCATTCCGGTGCTGCGCGATCGCAGCGTGGCGGAAGAAGGTCTGGCCGGGACGATCCCCGATTCCTCGGCAATCTGCGCCTATATCGAGAAAAAGCACCCTGCCCCGGCGCTCTATCCGGAAGAGCCGATGGCTCATGCGCAAGCGCTGTTCATCGAGGAATTCGCGGACACCACGCTCGCCATGGCGGGCGGCCTCGGGATCTTCCGGCCGATCTTCTTTGCCATCAGCAAGGGGCAGGAACCCGATCTCGACAAGGCGCGCGATGCGTGGGCGAACCAGCTGCCGCCGGTGTTCGATGTGCTCGAAACGCGGCTCGGCGGGCGAGCCTATTTCGCAGGCGATGCGCTGTCGATTGCCGACATCACGGTGGCCTGCGTGCTGATGCAGGTGTCGCTGGTGGCCGAGACTCCGCTGGACAAGTGGCCCGGCGTTGCCGCGCACTTTGCCGCGATGCAGGCCCTGCCGCTGATCGCGGAACCTTACGAACAAGCGGAAAAGATCATCCGCAAGGCCTTGCCCACCCGCTTCGACCTGACCTAAGGCGTTGAGACAAGAGAGAGGGTAACGGGGCGCATGGCCAGCGAGTGGTGCATCGGGATCATCGGGGGATCCGGGCTCTATGCCATTGACGGCATGGAGGACACGCAGTGGATCGCGATCGATACGCCGTGGGGCGATCCTTCCGACGAGATCCTGTTCGGCACGCTGGGCGGGGTCAAGGTGCGCTTCCTCCCGCGCCACGGCCGCGGCCACCCGATTGCGCCGAGCGAGCTGAATTCGCGCGCCAATATCGATGCGCTCAAGCGCGCGGGCTGCACCGACATTCTGGCGATCAGCGCGGTGGGGAGCTTGCGCGAAGAGCTGGAGCCGGGGCGCTTTGCGGTCGTCGAACAGTTCATCGACCGCACCGTCGCGCGGCCCGGCACCTTCTACACCAGCGGTTTCGTCACCCATGTCTCGATGGCCGATCCGGTCTGCGCGCGCCTGTCGGACATGGCCGCCCACGCGATTGCCGAAGCCAAGGGCAAGGTCGCCGTCGGGGCGACCTATCTTGCGATGGAAGGCCCGCAATTCTCGACCCGTGCGGAAAGCCGGATGTACCGCGCATGGGGCGCGGACGTGATCGGGATGACCGCGATGCCCGAAGCCAAACTCGCGCGCGAGGCGGAGCTTCCCTATGCGCTCGTCGGGATGATCACCGATTACGATTGCTGGCGCGAGGGCGAAGCGGTCGACGTTGCGCAGGTTGTCGGGCAGATGCAGGCCAACGGCGCGCTTGCACGGACGATGGTGCAGAACTTCATCGCCGCCCTGCCCGAGGAGCGCGAGCCGTCACCCATCGACACCGCCTTGGACGATGCGCTGATCACCGCGCCCGACGAGCATGATCCCGCGCTGATGGCCAAGCTCGACGCGGTGGCTGCGCGGCTGTTCGCCTAGACCACTTTCAGCCGTCGCCTCAGGCCCAGAGGCGCTGCGCCAGTTCGGGCAGCGCTGCGGCATAGCGGGAGACATCCTCGAGCCTGCCCGTGCTCACCCGCGAATAGCCTGCCCAGGGCCCATAGGCGCCGCGGATGGCGATCCCCTTCTCGGCCATCGCATCGCGCAGGCTGTTGGCATCGGGCACCTTCACGAACACGAAATTGGTCTGCGAGGGCAGCGCGGTCAGCCCGGCCTTGGCGACCGCATCGACGATCATCGCCCGCCCCTCCAACACCGCCGCGCGCGACTGGTCGAGGAAGGGCGTGTCGTCATAGCTCGCAATCGCCGCCGCCAGCCCGGCGAGATTGCCGCCGAAGCTCATCATGTGGGACTGGATGCGCTTGGCATTGGCCTCGCTGGTGATGGCATAGCCGACCCGCAGCCCGGCCATGCCGTAGATCTTGGAGAAAGTGCGGCACACGATCACATCGGCGCCGCTGCGCACCAGATCGATCATCGAGTTGTCCTCGGGCCGGTCGGTCAGCTCGTTATAGGCCTCGTCCACCAGCAGGGTCGCGGTGGGGGTGACGGCGGCGGCAAAGCTGCGCAGCGCGGCGGGCGCGATCAGCATCCCGGTGGGATTGTTGGGGTTGCAGATCTGCACCAGCGCCACGCCGTCTGTCACCTTGGCCTGCATCGCGGCGAGATCGACGTTCATGTCCTGCGCCAGCGGCACGCGCAGCAGGGACACTCCCTGCCGCTCGCCATAAAGCGCGGTCGTGTCCCAGAACAGATCGGGGCAGAGGATCGACCCCTCGCGCCCCCAGGCGAGCGCGATGGCGCACAGGATCTCGGTCGATCCTTCGCCGACCACCACCTGCGCGGGCGTGACCCCGTGGCGCTCGGCGATCATCGCGGTCAGGCGCTGCTGGCCGCGATCGGCATAATAGCAACCCATCTTCGCGGTATCGGCAATCGCCCGCAGCGCCGAGGGTGCGGGACCATAGGGGTTCTCGTTGCGGCTCAAGAGCGCCTGCCCGATCTTAGGCCCGAAATCGGGCTCGACCGCAGCGCTCGTCGCCGCAGCGCTCAGCCCGCTCAGCGGCAGGGCACCGAGGCCGCCGGCAAGCCCGGCACCGGCGAGAAAGGATCGGCGGTTGGTTGGCATCGGAGAACTCCTTCGGATCAGGGTGGCAGGGGGTCAGAACTTGGCGATCATCAGCACGCCGATGACCGTGAGATAGAGACCGAACACCCGGCGCAGGATCGCCGGAGACAGCGTGTGCGCCGCCGCCACGCCGAGCGGCGCACACAGCACCGAGGTGGCAATCAGCACGATGGCGGCGGGCAGGTGGACATAGCCCAGCGCGCCCCAGCCGAGGCCGCTTTCGCCCAGCCCGATCAGGATGAAGCCGAGCGTCGCCGGGATGGCGATCACCGCGCCCATCCCGGCCGCCGTGCCGATGGCGCGGTGGATCGGGGTGCCACAGACGGTCATCGTCAGGGTGGTGAGCGTCCCGCCACCGATCCCGAGCAGGGTCGAGAACGCGCCCAGCGCGCTGGCGATTCCGGCGCGCGGCAGACCTGAAGGCAAGGCGGCGAACAGCGGATCCCCCTGCCGCGCGGGAAGCAGAAAATAGACCGCGAAGGACAGCACCCCCACGCCGAAGATCAGCGCCAGCAGTGCGCCTGACACCATGTCGGCAAACAGCGTGCCGACCCCCGTCCCCAGCACCACCCAGACCGCCCAGCCCTTCAGCAGGTCGAAATCGACCGCGCCGCGCAGCGCGTGGCTGCGGGTCGAGCGGATCGAGGTGAAGATGATCGAGGCGAGCGAAGTGCCCACCGCGACATGCGCGGTCTGGTCCGGCGCGACCCCCAGCAGCGGCAGCAGCAGCATCAGCGCCGGGACAACCACGAAGCCCCCGCCGATCCCGAACAGCCCGCCCGCAAAGCCGGCACCTGCCCCGGCAAGCAGCAAGGCCGGGAGCGCGAAAGCGAGGGTGGCGGTGATGGTCATCGGCGGCGAGAATACGCCTGGCGCAAGCGACTCCAAGCGAATTGTCGCACTGCAACATGGGGTAAATGACGCAGGCGCAGCCGGGCGCTGACTCGGCAGCTACCGCGCCTGCATCGCCTCTTCCTCGGCAGCGAGGCTCGCCCCGACAAAGCGCTCGACGCTGACGCCGGTCGACCGGGTGCGGTCGCGGAGCAGGAATTCGCGCACCTCGTGCAGCCAGACCCGGCGGCCCATGCGGTAATACCAGCGGATCGCGTGGCGGATCTTGGCCTCGCGGTTCCAGATCAGCCGCCGGAGCGCGCGCGGGCGCAGCTGCATCACCGCCTCGATCGCCTTGACCCACAGGAACAGCCGCCACGGCGGCATATGCGCCATGCCGAGCACCTGATGCTTGTAATCCCACTTGCTGCGGTCGGGCTGCACCACATCCCGCTCGGTCGCCTCGGCGTAATAGGGCGTCCAGCGATGGGGGACGACATAGAGCGCCTGAATCTGGTCGGGGTCGTAGGAGATCAGCGTTTTGAGCGCGTGCCACATGTCGCGGTCGGTCTGGTGCGAGAAGCCCGCCACCCAGGTCGCCATCGACAGGATATTGTGCTGGCGCAGCAGGCGGATCGCCTCGCGGTCGGTGGTGGTCGCGCCGCCCTTGCGGATCAGGCGCAGGGTATCCTCGTCGGTGTTTTCGGTGCCCATCAGGAAGCGTTCGAACCCGGCCTTCTTGTAGAGATGCAGGAACTCCGCATCGCGCACGATATCGTCCGCGCGGGTCGATCCGACGAGGGTGACGTCGATGTCCTCGGCGATCAGCGCCTCGAGAAACGCCTTCCACGCCTTGCGCCCGGCCGAGGGGTTTTCGTCGGCGAAGTTGAACACCTCGACCCCGTGATCGCGGTGGAGGCGGGCGATCTCGGCCGCGAATTTGATCGGGTCGCGGTGGCGCCAGCGCGTCCAGAAGCCGCGCTGGCCGCAATAGGTGCACAGGTGCGGGCACCCGCGCGAGAATTGCACCACCACCGCGCGCTTGCCGCCCCAGTAGGAATAGCGCGCATGATCGATCAGCTCCCAGCCGATGCGATAGGCGTCGAGATCCTTGATCACCGGCGCCGCCGGGGTGGCGAAGGGCGCGCCGTTCTGGCGCAGGGCGAGTCCGGGCACTGCATCAAGCGCGGCTTGCCCGGCCAGCGCGCGGGCGAGCTGGCGCGCGGTCTCCTCCCCCTCGCCGCGCACGATCACATCGACCCACGGCTCGGCGGCGAGGATGTCGCGCCAGAAATAGGTCGGATGGACCCCGCCATAAACAATCGTCGCCTCGGGCATCCGCGCGCGCACCGCCTCGGCGCAGGCGGCGATGATCGGATGGCCCGAGGAGGAACCCGAATGGCCGAACATCACCACATCAGGTGCCAGCGCCGCCGCCTCGGCAACAATCGCCGTCAGCGGCATCGGGCCGAACTCACCGTCGATGAGGTGCACCTCATGCCCGTCGTCGATCAGCGGCCCGCCGACCGACAGCAGGCCCAGCGGCGGCAATTGCTCGCGCGGGATACGGCTGCCGATCGCCGGATGCGGAATGTTGATGAGCACGATCCGCAACTGCGTTATTCCCTTGCGCTGGAGCAACCCGATGGGAGCCACCGTGAACGAAAATACTGGCCTCGCCTATTACACCGTTCAAGCAGCGAACCGCCGCCATTTCCAGTCGCTTTTCTTTGCGGTCTGCGGGTTTACGTGGAGTTTCGCGCTGGCGGTGCTGGTGTTGATCGAGGACACGCCGCTGGGCCTTGGCGCAAAAGCCGCGTGCCTGGCGAGCGGCTGCGTGCTGATCGGCGGCAGTGTCATCGCCCGCCGCCTGCTGCTGCGCGAAAGGGCGGCGTTCCGCGAGATGATCGCCACCTGGCAGGAGCTGCGCCAGACCGCGCCCGCCGCCACCACCCCGCGCTTCCGCCCGGGTGCGATGACGCTCGCCTGCGCGGTGCAGGCCCTGACCGGATTGGGATTGATCGGGCTTGGTCTGACGCTGTGACGCGCGCTATTGCAGCGTCACAATGTCCTCGTCGCCATCCGTGCGGCCGAAGAACTGCATCAGCTGCACCAGCAATTCGCAGCGCTCGTTGAGCGTTTCGGTCTCGAGCAGCGCCTGCTTGCTGGCCGGATCAAAGGGCGCGATCTGCGAGACGCCGTTGATCAGCGAGCGATCATCGAGCCGCTCGACCGAATCCCAGTCGACCGAATAGCCCTGCCGGTCGGCAAAGGCGCGCGCCTCACGCTCGAACCCGCCGCGCTGGGCGTGGGTCAGGGTCTCGTTTTCGTCCTCGGGCAGAATCTCGGCCTCGACCTGGCGATAGGCCGTGGCGACATCAAGCTCGCGCAGCAGGCGGAAACGCGACGTGCCTTCGAGGATGAGGTTGTAGCGCCCGTCATCCATCGCCTGAATCTCGCCGATCCGGCCGACGCAGCCGACCTCGAAAAGCGGCGCGCCGTCAACCGCGCGCTGGGGCTGGATCATCGCGATCTGCCGGTCGCGGATCATCGCATCGGCCACCATCGCACGGTAGCGCGGCTCGAAGATGTGGAGCGGCAGCTGCATGCCGGGAAACAGCACTGCGCCCGTCAGGGGAAAGATGGAAAGCCTTTTGGTCATCCGAACAATACGCGCGACAGGCGGCGACGGACGCCGACGACCCATTCGTCCTCCAAGCCTGTGGCCTCGAAAATCTTGAGCAGCTTCGCCCGCGCCGCACCCTCGTTCCATTCGCGGTCTACGGCGATCATGGCGAGCAGGGTGTCGGCAGCCTCGTCGCGGCTCCCGGCGGCAAAGGCGGCTTCGGCGAGCGCGAATTGCGCGTCCATATCCTCGGGCGCGGCGGCAGCGGCAGCGCGCAGGGCGGCCAACTCGCCATCATCGACGCGGGTGCCCGCGAGTTCCAGCGCGCTGCGAGCCGGCGCGATCGCGGGATCGGTGGCGAGCCGCGGATCGCTTTCGATCACCTCCATCACCTGCTTCGCGTTGTCGACCTCGCCCAGCATCACCAGTGCACGCACGAGGCCCGCGTGGGCGGGGGCATTGCCCTCGGCGAATTCAGTGATCTGCGCGAAGATCCCGGCGGCGCGCTGCGCGTCACCGGCGGACAGCGCCTCTTCGCCCAGCTTGACGAATTGCGCGATTTCCTCGGGCGAAGGCCCCTGCGGCGCGCCGCCGGCAGCGGGTGCATCCCCGCCCTCGACCGGCAATTGCGCGAGCAGCTGATCGAGCGCGGCCTTCAGCTGCGATTCGGAGCGCGCGCTGGTCAGATCGGCGACCGGCTGGCCCTGAAACATGGCATAGACCGTCGGGATCGAGCGCACCTGAAACTGCGCGGCGATGAACTGTTCCTCATCGACATTGATCTTGGCGAGCACCACGCCCTTGTCGGCATATTCGCCCGCGACTTTCTCCAGCACCGGGGTCAGCGCCTTGCACGGCCCGCACCATTCGGCCCAGAAATCGAGGATGACGAGCTTGCTCTGCGAAGGCTCCACCACCGCCTTGCGGAAACGGTCGACCGCCTTCTGTTCGTCGATGCTCAGTCCCATGCTGGCCAAGGTATCTGCTCCTGCTGTGTGTCTGGCCCCCATGTGGGGCTTTGCGCGCCGATGTGAAGCGCGCATTCGTGCTGGCGGGTAAGCCATATGCGATCAAGCCCCAATCGCGCCAATTTTGCGCTTGCAGGGTGGGAAGGGCACTGCTAATCGCGCCGCCTCTCCGGCAGGAACCGCGCGATTCAGCGGCTTCTGTCAGCGCCAGTGAGCGGGCGTAGCTCAGGGGTAGAGCACAACCTTGCCAAGGTTGGGGTCGAGGGTTCGAATCCCTTCGCCCGCTCCATATTTTCCGACATGATCGTGCCAGCACGCCGCATCGGGCGCCCCACGGGGCGTCGGCGATGCCTGGGGCTGGCCGCGCCCCGCAGGTCCCATTGCTGCGCCGCAGCGGAAACAGATTGCACAGGCTCCCGAAAATCGGCACTCAATGGGGCCACATCGGAAACTGCGGAGTTTCGCGCGCGCGATCACTTTCCTCATGCATCCTGCTGCCCTTTCTCCCCGCCCTTTCGTCAAAACCCGGGTGAAGGACATCATCGCGATCGGACCGCGCGATGCGGCTTGACGGCTGGAAAGCGATCGGCGCGCATTTCGGGAGGGAACGGTCCACCGTCATTCGCTGGGAAGCAGATCGCGGGATGCCGGTGCACCGGATTCCGGGCAAGGGGCGCGGCAGCGTATTCGCGCTGACCGAAGAGCTCGACGCATGGCTCGCCGAAAATCCCGAAAACGAAGCGGAGCCGCAGGAGCCAGCGCCGCCCGCCGCAGCCCCCTCCCCCGCATCGCCCGCCCGGAAGGGGCCGTTGCGGCTTATCCTGTCGCTGGCCGCGATGCTGGGTGTCATCAGTCTGGGTGCCTTCGCCTTTTCGCAGGGCCGCACGCCGGAAGTGCCATCCGGCCTTCCGCAAGACCCCGCCCTCGCCAGCATCTATCTGGAAGCGCGCAGCGACTGGGCGCGGCGCAGCGAGGCTTCGATCACCGCCGCGATCGCCAAGCTGACGCAGGTGACCGACGGCGACCCCGGCTTTGCGCCCGCCCACGCTGCCCTCGCCGACAGCTATATTCTCGCCCGCGAATTCGGCTCGATGAGCGATCCGGTCGCTTTCGGACGCGCCCAGCAAGCCGCCGATGCCGCGCTGCGGATCAATCCCGAGGATCCCGATGCCCTGCGCGCGCTCGGCTTCATCGAATATTGGTGGCGCGGGAACCGGCAGGAAAGTATGCGCCGCTTCACCGCAGCCATCGCCGCCGCGCCGCAATCGGCCCAGACCCATTTCTGGCTGGGCAATATCCTCATCGACAACGGCGATTTCGCCGCAGGTCTGAAGGAACTGGAGCGGGCCCGCCTGCTCGAGCCGGCGTCGGTGCCGATCCTCGTCGACCTCGCATGGGCGCAATATGCCAAGGGCGACGTGGACGCAGCGCAGCGTAAGCTCGAAGCGCTCCGTCAGCGCGACCCCGAACTGGCGACCGCGCGCGATTACCTGTCGATCGTCTATCTCGACCAGGGCAATATCGCAGGCTTCGTCGAAGAATATGCCGCCCATGCCCGCATCCGTAAACTGGAGCGCGAAACCGCCCATGCCGAGGCCATGACGGCCGCCTTGGCGCAAGACCCCGATGCCGTCCTGCCGCTGCTGGTGCGCGCAATGGAGGCCGAAATCGCCTCGGGGGAGCGCAGCTTCCTCCCCTGGCCGACAATGATCGCAACTGCCGCCGATGATCGCGAGGCGACCCTGCGACTGCTTGGCAAGGCGGTTGCCAGAAACGAAACCTGGGGCAGTGCCTGGGTAATCCGCTACCTCACCCAGCGCTGGCGCGGTGATCGGCCCGTCATGGATCTGATCGGCAAGCTTCGGCCGCCAAGCATGGCCCAGAACTGACCCGGACGCCGAAGTAGCGCGGCGCTGCGCCGCAATCTGCCCCTAGAAACCATCTCCTGCCACTTCATGCCACTTTGAAATGCCGCCAGCGTGGGTGACATTTCCCCTGCAATTCCAGCGCCCATCCGATCATGGACAAGCGCTTCGAATTCCGGGGGAAACCAAGATGACACGTCCGAAGATCACCGCGCGCAGCTTCGCCATACTTCTGTCGGGAACGGCGGCATTGGCCTTGGCAAGCCCGGCTTTGGCGCAATCGACCACATGGGACGGCGACAACGACTCCGATTTCGGGAACGGCCCGAACTGGGATACGAACAGCGTCCCCGGTCCGACCGACAATGTCATCATCGAGCGGGTGCCGAACCAGCCAATCATCGACAACCGCACATTCACGATCAACGATCTGACACTGCGTGATGCGACCCAGTTCATCATCAGGAATGGCGGCAATCTGACAGGCGCGGGCAACGCCGTTCTGGGGACGGGCAGCACAGTCACTGTGACTGGCGCGAATTCTGCCTGGCTCGTGGGCGGCAGCAGCACCGTCGGCGGGACGGTCAATGTGCGCGAGGGCGGGAGCTTTCTGGGTGCGCGCCTGACGGTCGAAGGTTCGGGACGGATCGTTGTCGACGGCGTGAATTCGACCTGGCGATCGACCGGCGCTGCCACCATCAACGGCGCAATCGAAGTGCGTGCTGGCGGGCACTTCACGGGCCTGAACAATCAGGCGAATATCCTGAATTCGAGTTGGAGCCTCGGAAGCGGCGGATCGATCATCGTGGATGGCGCAGGGTCGCGCTTCTCGCTCGAAAATGCCTTTTCCAGCGCGGGCACGATCACGGTCCAGAATGGCGGCACAGCAGCTTTCGAAAGGATCGTGGGCTCGGGCAGCGCCTCGGTCAGGGTAAACGGCCAGGGTTCGGCCCTGACGGTGGGCGGGGGCCCGTTCCTGATGGGGCAGGGCGATGGCGCGACCGGCGGCTTTCTGCTGGTGGAGAACGGCGGGCAGTTGACCAGCAACGGCTTCGGGTTCGCCTCGAACGGCGTTCCGGCCACCTTCGATGTCATGGTGCAGGGCGCAGGCAGCCGCTGGACCATCAATCCGGGCAATTCGCGCGCATTGGGCGCGGGGACCAATGCGGTGAGCTTCCGCGTGCTGGATGGCGGGGTGGTCGACGATGTGACGCCGAGCGGCAACTGGTCGCTGGGTCAGGGCACCTCTGTGCTGGTCTCGGGAGCGGGATCGCGGTGGCTTACCAGCGGCGTGGTCAACTTCAACGCGACCACGGTGGGCCAGCCGGTGGGTGATGTGATCATCGAGAACGGGGGCGAATTCACGGTCCGGGCGAATGGCTTGAGCACGCTGGGATCGATCGGCGGGCCGGTCAGCCGCAGCCTGATCGTGCGCAGCGGGGGGCAGGTGAACTTCACCGGCGGGACGGGCGCGGGGCTTTCGGTGCGCGGCGGGACGATCCTCGTCGATGGCGGGACGCTGACCGGGCGGCTCGATCTTGGCTTGGGCACGGCGGGCCGCACCACCGTGACGGTGCAGAATGGCGGGCTGATCGATGGCACGGGCGGTGGCAACTGGTTTACCGATGCCGGCGCAGATTTCATCGTCACCGGCGCCAATTCGCGGCTGATCGCGGTGGGCGCGCCCACGGTTGGCGGCGACATCACCGTATCGGCGGGCGGCAATGCCAGCTTTCAGGCAATCGACTTCGCCAATGCGGCGCGGACCAACCTGCTGACGATCTCGGGCGTGAATTCGCAATTTGCGACCGGCGACTTCTTCGTCTCGCGGTTCGGCGGGCAGAGCTCGACGATCCTTGTCGAGAACGGCGGGCGGTTGGTCACCGGGCGCGCCTTGCTGGGCAACAACAGCGGCAGCAGCACGGTCAATCTGACCGTCACCGGCGCAGGGTCGCTTTGGCAGGTCACCTCTGGCGCGACGGCGCTCGATTTCGGAGCGGGCGCGTCGGACGTGAACATCGCGATCCTCAATGGCGGGCGATTCCAGAGCCTGTCGGGCATCAACCCCTCGTTCCGGCCGAACACCGATCTGCTGGTCTCCGGCGCAGGCAGCCTCTTCGAGACGGCGGGCAACATCAGCTTCGGCGGCGCAAGCGCGGGCGAACCCGTGGGAACGCTGGTGATCGAAAACGGCGCGAGCCTCATCACGCGCGGGCCGAGCGACAACGGGCTCGGCTTCAACGGCGTACTGCGCACCATGGCGATCACCAATGGCAGCAGCTGGATCATGACCGGCGGCCTCAATTCCGGGCTGCAGATCGAGACGACCCGCCTTGTGGTCGACAATTCCACCCTGTCGGCGGAAGGGGGCATCAGCATCGGCTTGCGGTTCACGGGCACGGATCTGATCCTGCGCAATGCCGATTTTTCCGCGCGCTCGCTAAACCTCGGTTCCGTGGCGGGCAACCGGGTGACGATCGGCACCCGGGCCGACGGTTCTGCCGGGGCAGCGGGCACGTTCAATGTCGGCTCGGTCGGTCTGACGAATGGCAACACGCTGGACATCAACCATACCGGCACGGACTTCCTGATCGCATCGGCGATCACCGGCGCGGGCGCGATCAACCATCTGGCCGGACGCACGCGCCTGACGGGGGCGAGCGCGGGCTATAGCGGCCTCCTGACGGTCAGCGGCGGCGACATCGTGATCGACGGGACGCTTGGCGGAAACGCGGCGCGCGCGACCTTCGAGAACGCCCGCCTTTCGGGCACCGGCACCTTCGGCGGCGACGTGACGCTGGGCAATGCGACGCTTGCGCCGGGCAATTCGGCCGGCACCTTCCGCATCGGCGGCGATCTGGTGCTGAGCGCGGGCTCGGTGCTCGATTTCGAGCTGGGCCTGCCCGATCAGGCTCCCGGCGCGGGCAGCGATCTCATCATCGTGGGCGGCGATCTGACGCTCGACGGCACGCTCAACATCAGCAACATCGGCGGCTTCGGCAGCGGGCTTTACCGGCTGATCAATTACGGCGGCACCCTGACCGACAACGGGCTCGCATTCGGTGGTGTCCCAGACGGTTTCGAACTGACCGGCCTGACGCTCGATCTGGCGACAGCGGGGCAGGTCAACCTGCTCGCACAGGCCGCGACCCCCGATTTCGACTTCATCTTCTGGGATGGCGGCAACACCGCCGCCGATGGCCTGATCAATGGCGGAAGCGGCACCTGGACCGTCGACACCACCAACTGGACCACGCTGGAGGCCAACAACAACGGCGTCTTCGATCCGGCCGACTTCCTGATCTTCCGCGCACCCGAAGTCCCCGAGTCCGCAGCGACGCTGACACGCTTCGCGGCGATACCGTCGGCGGCGACGGGCACTGTCACTGTCGACAACACCGCAGGTCAGGTGAGCCTTGCCAACGGCGTCCAGTTCGCTGCGACCGGCTACACCGTCACTGGCGGCGCGATCCGGCTCGATGCGCCCGGCGCGATCATCCGCGTGGGTGACGGCTCGGCCGAGGGCAGCGCGTTCGTCGCGACGATCGCGTCCGCGCTGACCGGTGGCGGCAGCCTGACCAAGACCGATCTGGGCACCCTGATCCTGCTCGGCGCGAACACCTATACGGGCGGCACCACGGTCGCGGGCGGCAGGTTGCAGGGCGACACCACCAGCCTGCGCGGCGCGATCGCGATCGATGCTCCGGGCACGCTGTTGTTCAACCAGACGAGCAACGGCACCTTCTCCGGCATCCTGAGCGGCGCGGGCAGGATCGACAAGGATGGGGCGGGCGTGCTCGATCTCGGCGGCACCCACAGCGACTTTGTCGGCCTGTTCAACCTGATGGCGGGCGGCCTCAACCTCACCGGAACGCTGGGCCGCGATGTCGGCAGCAGCCGGCTCGCGACCGCCGCGGGCACCACGCTCACGGGCACCGGGACGGTCGGCAATCTCGCAATCGGCGGCAGCTTCGCCCCCGGCGCAGGCACGGCCCCGGCGGCTGCCACCTTCAATGTCGCGGGCGATCTCAGCTTTGCGGCGGGATCGCGCTACCTTGTCGATCTCGCCGCGAACGGCAGCGGCGACCGGGTCGTCGCAGGGGGCGATGTGGTTCTCGCCGGGGGAACGGTGGAGGTGAACCTGCTCAGCCCGGAACTCGACTATGTCGACGGCAGCATCTTCACCATCGTCGAGGCCGAGGGTTCGCTGACCGGCACCTTTGCCGGGCTGGTCGAGACGTCCGCCTTCCTCGACTTCGCGCTGGGCTATGATTCAAGCCGCGCCTTCCTCACGCTCAGTGTGCTGCGCCAGTTCCCCGACGTCGCGCTGACCTTCAACCAGCGGCAAGCGGCGAGCGGGTTGATGGAACTGGATCGGAGCACGGGCTCCGACAGTCTTGCGGTCTACAACGCGATCCTGCTGCTCGATGCGGAGGACGCGCGCGCCGCCTTCGACCTCGCCTCGGGCGAGATCTATGCCGACGTGCTCGCAAGCGCCCAGCGCAGCGCCATGCTGGCCAGCGCCGCGAACCGCCGCCGCAGCGCCGCGCCGGGCAAGCCGGGGTGGGACGCCTGGGCCGAAGGCACGCTGCGCAGCGGGCGGGTCTCCGCCGACGGCAATGGCGCGCGCTTCACGCAGGACCAGACGCGGCTGAGCCTCGGCCTCGATTATCATGGCGAGGATGACAGCTGGGCCGCCGGGATCGGTGGCGGCTGGATCAGCAACGACATCGACAACGCAGACCGCCTCTCCCACGCCGAGCTCGACGGATGGCATATCGACGGCTTCGCCCGCTATGGCGATCTCGGCAAAGGGCTGACTGCGTTCGTGGCGGCGAGCCACGCCTCTGCCGATGGCACCGCCGCGCGCGCGATCCGCTTCGGCAGCATCGACCGGGCGACCTCGGCAGCGATCGCCACCCGCACCACCGCGCTGTCGGCCGACCTGCGCTTCGGCATGGGCGGCGACAGCTGGGCCTTCGGACCGGCGGCGGGGATCGAATACAGCCGCACGCGGCTCTCCGCCTTCGCTGAAGCCGGTGCCGGGGCGCTCGACCTCAGCAGCGACGGCGCGCGCGACGGATGGACACGGGCGACGCTGGGCGGCTTCGTCTCGCACCGCAGCGACAGCGCCCGCCTGCTGGTCGACCTGCGCTATCTCACCGGCAAGCGGGACGACAGCGCGGTCGCCATGACGCTCGCCGGATCGCCGCAAGCTTTCACTATCCTGCCCGCGCGCGGCAGCAAGCACGGGTTCGTCGCCTCGGCCAGCGGCGAAGTCGATCTGGGCGGCGGCTGGTCGCTCGGCGGCAGCCTCGATGCGCTGATCGCGGGCGATGAGCGCGCGGTCTCGGCGAGTGCGGCGATCAAGCTGGCGTTCTAGGACAATCACGCCCAAGACACGGGGCCGCCGTCGCAAACCTGCCGCACTTCGTCGGCTGTCGTCAGCGGCCCACCCTTTTTCCGCTTGCATTCGTATCACGCGGCGCTAGTCGCGTGATACGTTATCTCATAATACCTCTCTGAGAAAAGCAACGGGAAGCCCCATGAACCTCACGATCTCCAGCCCTGCCATCTCTCGCCTTGCGCTCGCCACCGCGCTCGGCCTCGCCTGCACTGCCACCCCTGCTCTCGCCGAAACCGCCCCGGATGAGGCGGAGGCCGCCGCCCAGCCCGCCGGCGCTCAGGTCGAGGACGACGTCCACAACCGCCAGAGCGATCGCACCGGCACGATCATCGTCAGCGCCAATGGCCTGAAGGAGCTGGACGTGCTGGCCGGCACCAGCGTGGTGGAAATCCGCGACATCCAGCGCGATGCCGTGAACGGCCAGATCGGCGACCTCCTCACCAAGCTGCCCGGCGTCTCGGCCACCAGCTTCGCCCCCGGTTCCTCGCGCCCGGTGCTGCGCGGCCAGCAGGGCGAGCGCGTGCGCGTGCTGGTCGATGGCGTGGGCACGTCCGACGTGTCGAACACCTCGGTCGACCATGCCACCACGATCGAGCCGATCACGGTGGAGCGCATCGAAGTGCTGCGCGGCCCCGCAGTGCTGCTCTACGGCAGCCAGGCGATCGGCGGCGCGGTCAACGTGATCGACAAGCGCATCCCCACCCGGATGCCCGACCACAACCTCCACCTCGATGCCTTTGCCGGGGTCGACAGCGCCACCGACCTGCGCACCGGGGCGGCCAGCCTCGATGTCGGGATCGGCAGCAATCTCGTGTTCCACGTGGACGGATCGTGGCGCGAAACCAATGATGCCGAGATCGGCGGCTTCCAGGTCTCCGACGCGCTGCGCGCCGACCTGCTCGCCGACGCGGCCGAGGAGGAGGAAGAGGGCGAGCTCGAAGAGGCTGCCGAACTGCGCGAGGCCGCCGGCCAGCGCGGTACCTTGCCCAATTCGGCGATGGAAAGCTGGACGATCAACACCGGCCTCGGCCTGATTCTTGGCGAGAGCACCTTCGGCGCGGCTGTGGGCTGGTATGACACCACCTACGGCGTGCCAACCCGCCCCGGCGCGGGCCACCACCACGGCGAGGAAGGCGAGGAAGAAGAAGGCGGCGAGGAGGAGGGCGAAGAACTCGTCACCATCGGGCTCAAGCAGTTCCGCGCCGACTTCAAGGGCGATGTCTTCCTCGGCGACGGCGCTTTCGAGCGGCTGAAGCTGCGGGTCGGCTATTCGGACTACACCCATACCGAATTCGAAGGTGCCGAGGTCGGCACGGTGTTCGATTCGACCAGCATCGAAGCGCGCGCCGAGCTGGTGCAGAACACCGGCGGAATGCTGCGCGGGTCGAGCGGGGTGCAATATCTCCATCGCGATTTCTTCGCGGAAGGGGCGGAAGCCTATGTTCCGCCCAACCTGACCGAGCAGGTCGCGCTGTTCACCTTGCAGGAGCTGGGCACCGGCCCGATCCAGATCGAAGCCGCCGCCCGGGCCGAGTTCACCAATGTCGAGGCCCAGACCCTCGGCATCGCGCGCGATTACGACACCGTCTCGGGCGCCCTCGGCCTCGTCTACGAAGGCACCCCGGGCCTGCGCATCGGCATCAACGGCTCACGCGCCGAACGCGCTCCCAGCGCCGAGGAGCTGTTCTCCAACGGCCCGCATATCGCCACGCAAGCCTTCGAGATCGGCAATGCGGACCTCCGCACCGAGCGCGCATGGGGGCTGGAAGCCTATGCCCGCGGTTCGATCGGCGCAGGGACCTTCAACCTCACCGCCTATCGCCAGTGGTTCGACAACTACATCTTCCTCGAGGAAACCGGGGAGGAAGAGGACGACCTGCCGGTGTTCCAGTATCTCCAGCAGGATGCCGACTTCTGGGGCCTTGAGGCGGAACTCAATTACCCGATCATCGACACCGAAGGCTTCCGCCTGCTGACCGATCTGCGCGCTTCCTATGTCGAGGCGGAGCTGGCCGATGGCACCGCCGTTCCGCGCATTCCGCCGCTCAGCCTGCTCGGCGCTCTGGAAGCACAGGCAGGCGCCTTCGACGTGCGCGGCGAGGTGCAGTGGTTTGGCGAACAGGACCGCATCGCCGCCTTCGAAACCCCGACCGACAGCTTCACGCTGGTCAACGCGCTAATCGCCTGGCGTCCGCTGGCGGACAATCAGAACGTCACCCTGCAACTCGCCGCCGACAACATCTTCGATGTCAATGGCCGCCGCCATGCCAGCTTCACCAAGGACTTCGTGCCGCTGGTGGGCCGCAATTTCCGCGCGAGCATCCGGATGAGCTTCTGATCCGTAACTTTGCGTGCCCCCAGGGTCGCAATCAGGGGCAGTCGGTCGCGCCGACTGCCCCTTTTTCGTGTCAGGCCTCCACCGCGAAGGTGAGTTCGGCGTGCTCCTCCAGCCGCTTGACCAGATCTTCGCCGAGGAAGCTGCCCGGCGTGCCGATCCCGCCCGGCTTGTCGCAGGTCAGCAGCGCAATTCCGGTCTCGCTCAGCATCCGGCTGGTCGAGCCGTAGCCCGGATCGTAGCGGCCCTTGACGCCGAATTGCAGGCGCTGCCCATCGGCCATGTCGGCGACAAAGACCACGTCGTAGAAGCCGTTGTCGCGCTCCTCCTTGCTCGGCCCCTCGCCGGGCTTGGGGGGCTTGGAGCCGAAGGGGTTCTTCATGAACTCCAGCGCCGCCTGCGCCGCCGCCTTGCCCGCATCGCCGGGGCTGGTCAGCATCATCTCGTCATACTTGAAGTCGGTGCCATAGGGGTGGCCGAGCAGGAAATTGGTGCGGTGCACGTTCTTGGTGTTGATCGGCGCCATCACGAAGGGCGCGGACCACTTCCCGAGGTCGTCCTCATACGAAGGGATCATGCCCGAAGGCTGGTCCGGCCCTTCGAAGCCCGGCGTGAGCGCGAAGGGATTGCGCAGCACGTTGATCAGCGAGGGGCTCTTGGCCGCCGCCTTCATCGTCGCGCCGAGGCTCGCCGCGGTGCCGCCCGAGAAGGTGCCCTGCATCGCGCGCACCCGACCCCGGATGCGCGGGGCGGGTGTGCCGAATTTTTCGACACAGGCCTTCTGGGTCATCATCACGCCGAGATCGAAGGGGATCGAATCGAAGCCCGACGAAAAACAGATGCGCGCCCCGCTGGCCTTTGCCGCAGCCTCGTGCTCGGCGATTTTCTCGGCCATCCATGCGGGCTCGCCGCAAAGGTCGGCATAGTCGGTGCCAGTCTTGACGCAGGCCGCGACCAGCTTGTCGCCATAAAGCTGATAGGGGCCGACCGTGGTGAGGACGACGCGGGTGCGCTTGCACATCGCCTCAAGATCGGCGCTGTCATCGGCATTGGCGACCACCAGCGGGGTGGTGGCAGGCGCACCGATAGACCCGCGCACCTCCTCCAGCTTGGCAAGGCTGCGCCCGGCCATCGCCCACTTCGGCCCGTCTTCGCGGCTGCCATAGTGCGTGGCGATGTATTCCGCCACCAGCCGCCCGGTGTAGCCGGTGGCGCCATAGACGATGATGTCGAATTCGCGGGTGCTCATGTTTGGTCTCCCTTGTCTCTGCCACAGCCATGCAATCGCGCCGCGCCCGTGTCAAAGGCCATCGTTGCGCGCGCAATAAGCGTTACAAAGCGGACACCATGTCCGCTTTGCGAAGCCCCAAAGGGCCGAATAATATCAGTGGTTTGCGCCAGTTTCGTCAAAGCGGACGGACAGGGGAGCGGGGCCTTTGTCACAGCACTTGGGGCCTTTCGAACGCGGAAACGCCAAAGGCTAACCCGCCTGACCGCCTGTAGGAAAGCGCCCCGAAGCCGCAGCCCTAGAGCCGCGGCAGCGTCACCCCGCGCTGGCCCATATATTTGCCCGCGCGGTCCTTGTAGCTGGTCTCGCAGCGCTCGTTGCCTTGCAGGAACAGGAACTGGCACGCGCCTTCATTGGCGTAGATCTTGGCAGGCAGCGGGGTGGTGTTGCTGAATTCCAGCGTCACGTGCCCTTCCCAGCCCGGCTCCAGCGGGGTGACGTTCACGATGATCCCGCAGCGCGCATAGGTGCTCTTGCCGAGGCAGATCACCAGCACATCTTCCGGCACGCGGAAATATTCGACCGTGCGGGCGAGCGCGAAGGAATTGGGCGGGATGATGCAGCAATCGGTCTCGCGGTCGACGAAGCTTTTCGGATCGAACTGCTTGGGATCGACCACCGAGCTGTCGACATTGGTGAAGATCTTGAACTCCGGCGCAACCCGCGCGTCATAGCCGTAGGACGAGAGGCCATAGGAGATCACCCCGTCGCGCCGCTGGGCTTCGACAAAAGGCTCGATCATGCCGTGTTCGAGCGCCTGTGCGCGGATCCATTTGTCGGAGAGAATCGCCATGCGAAAGGGATTCCCGATGGCGCGCGCGGGGGCAAGGGCGGGGCGGATTCTATCCCCCTTATCGACGGCTCATCAGTTTAGATCTTCCATTTCACCAATCCCATGATTGGATCAATTGCTCGCGCGAGATGATGGTTAGGACGACTCAGCCGATTATCTATGAATCGCAACTGCCTACGGTCAGCCCCAAAAACTAGTTTTTTGGCCTGAACAACAACTGCATCGTTGATCGCTTTAGCCAAGGTCTTTCCATCATGTCCCGCCATGTGCTTTGGGATGTCCACGTTCTCAGCCAATATCAATATCTTACGCGGATCAATTGGGAGCATGACAAAGGCATCACGATGAGCCATTCCATTCGATATCATCAATGGATTGTCACTTGTCAAAAGGTCGTGGGCGCTCTGATGCAGCGTGATTACAAACGCTGATAGCTGCATCATCCGGTCGATCATGACCTGAGATTGTACCAAATCAGTAAACACGTCCAAAGCCGCAGCTCGAAAATACGAGGATTGCTGTCCCTCAAAAAGAGGATTTGAACTGAGATCATCGGCTAGCCTACCCTCAAGATACGCAATCCGATCAGGCGATCGATGGAGCATGGAAAGTAAGAACTGAACTAAAGCGCCCTTATCCTGAACACTAGCAATTTCATTGCGTTCAGCCATCGACACAGCCTTGGCCCCACGATCATCAATTACCTGAAGAAATTCAGTTTCAATCCGTGCAGCTTGGCTCGGTGGAGCGTCTGGAATTGTGTAAAGGTCAATCGCGTAGCCCGTGGCAGCAGGATGCCGATAGCGCGAGTGCAGCAGTCTTTCAGGCCCAACGCGACCAAACTCCCAAATAACCTCCTCAGAACCCCACGCCCTTTTCCAACGTGATAGATACCATTCAGGAAGATAATGATGCTTACGTGGTGACGTCATTACAGCATCTTAATTGGACCAGCTTGCAAGCCAAGCCCCTTGTGAAGCACGGGGCGACGGTCGGCTGGGGGGCCAAACTCCCCCCAAAAAACCGCGGCTCCCGCCCCTAGCGGCACTTCAGCCGGATCACCTGCCACGCCAGCTGGGTCGGGCGGCCGCCGTTGCGGCGCACTTCTGCGTCGATGCACTGCTGCTGGGGCGTGCGGTTGTCGATCACCTGCTCGCCGCGCACCATTTGCTCGAAATCGATGACGTCCTGAAGTTCCTGGGCCGAAAGGTCGGCGGTCGACAGGCGGCCCGCTATCAGCGCCTCGAGATTGGCGCGGGCGCGGATTGCGCGGTCGTTGGCGGCGCCGGGCAGGCCCGGGACGTTCTCGGCCTTGGGCGGCGCGGGGGTGCGGTTCTGGAACAGCGGCGGCTCGGCCTGCGCCGTGGTGGTCAGCAGCGCAGCGGCGAGCAGCGCGCCAAGTCTCGGAAATTGCATCGCCGCTCTCCTCCCGTTGGATCGACATGGCCGCACGCGCGCCACCTTGCGGTTGTCTCGCAGAACCGATTACTCCAGCATGAACTCCGCCCACACCGGCAGGTGATCGGAGGCAATCGTCGCCAGCTGGCTGCGGTGGACGCCGCAGTCTGTCACCCGCAGCCGGTCGCAATGCAGGATCCGGTCGAGCCGTCCCAGCGGGCTGCGGCTGGGGAAGCTCGGGCCGGGATCGAGCAGCGCGAAATGCCGGGCGAACTCGCGGAATGCCCCGGCCGACGCGCGCCATTCGTTGAGATCGCCCATCAGCACCGTAGGCCCCTCCCCGCGCGCCGCATCGCCCAGCGCGGCGATCGTCTTCGCCTGCCGCGCGCGCCACAGGCCAGACAGGTCGAGATGCATCCCGAAAACCGAAAGGCCGACCTCCCCGATCCGCACCCGCGCGGTCACCACGCCGCGCGGTTCGAGGCAGGGGATGTGGATGATGTCATGGCTCTCCACGGCGATGCCCTGCCGCACCAGGATCGCATTGCCGTGCCACCCCATCGAATCGTGCTGCACGTCGAGCGGCACGGGGACGTAATCGGTGTGGCTCTCAATCAAAAAGCGCGGCAGCACCGCCGCGCGCGAGCCGAACCTGAGGTCGGCTTCCTGCAGGCAGACGATGTCCGCCCCCACCTCATTGAGCACATTGAGGATGCGCGCCGGATCGCGCCTGCGGTCGGTGCCGACACCCTTGTGGATGTTGTAGCTGGCGACCTTGATACTGCCTGGCACCGTGCTCCCCTCAACCCGCCGCCAGCAGGCTCGCGTTGCCGCCCGCGGCGGTGGTGTCGATGGTCATCACCCGTTCGGTGGCAAAGCGCGCGAGGTAGTGCGGCCCGCCCGCCTTGGGCCCGGTGCCCGAAAGCCCCTCGCCGCCGAAGGGCTGGCTTTCCACCACCGCACCGATCTGGTTACGGTTGACGTAGAAATTGCCCACTCTGGCACGCGCCTGAACAAAGCGCCGCGTTTCGGCGATGCGGCTGTGCAGGCCGAGCGTGAGGCCGTAGCCGCTGGCGTTGATGTCCTCGACCACCTGCCCGAGCTGGCTCGCCTTGAAGCGCGCGACGTGGAGGACGGGGCCGAAATGCTCGCGCGCCAGATCGCCGATCCCGCCGATCTCGACGATGGTGGGCGCGACGAAGCAGCCCTTCTCCACCCCCGGCGGGAGCGGCAAGCGGGTGACGGTGCGTTCCGAGGCGAGGCAGCGCGCGACATGGCGTTCGAGCCGCGCCTGCGCGTCGGGGTCGATCACCGGGCCGACATCGGTGGCGAAATCCGCCGGATCGCCAATGTTCAGCGCCTCGAACCCGCCGCGGATCATCGCCAGCATGGGGTCGGCGATGTCGTCCTGAAGGTAAAGCACCCGCAAGGCCGAGCAGCGCTGCCCCGCGCTCTGGAAAGCGCTCGCCAGCACGTCGCGCACCACCTGTTCGGGCAGGGCCGAGCTGTCGACGATCATCGCGTTCTGCCCGCCGGTCTCGGCGATCAGCGTAGCGATCGGGCCGTCGCGCCCGGCGAGCGTGCGGTTGATCGCCTGCGCGGTCTCGGTCGATCCGGTGAAGGCGACACCCGCCAGCCTGGGGTGGGCGGTGATCATCTGCCCGACCGGCCCGGCGCCGGGGAGTAGCTGGAAAGCCTCGGCCGGGATGCCCGCTTCGTGGCACAGCTTCACCGCCAACGCGGCGATCAGCGGGGTCTGTTCGGCAGGCTTGGCGATCACCGCATTGCCCGCGGCGAGCGCGGCGGCGGCCATGCCGGTGAAGATCGCCAGCGGGAAGTTCCACGGGCTGATCGTGGCGAACACCCCGCGCCCGTGGAGCGAGAGCGAGTTCTCCTCCCCCGTCGGCCCGGGCAGGATGGTGGGCGCAGCGAACTGCCGGCGCGCTTCGGCAGCGTAGAAGCGCAGGAAGTCCACCGCCTCGCGCAGTTCGAGCACCGCGTCGAGCAGGGTCTTGCCCGCCTCGCGCTGGCACAGGCTGAGGAATTCGTCGGTATGCGCCTCGAACAGGTCGGCAGCTTCCTCGAGCAGTAGCGCGCGCGCCTCTCCGCCGAGCGAGTCCCAGCCGGGCTGGATCGCGGCAGCACGGGTGACAGCGGCGTCCACCTCCTCTGCGGTCGCATCGCGGCGGGTGCCGATCACCACGGAGAGATCGTGCGGCATGGTGATGGGGGCGATTTCCCCGGCGGTGCTGGCGAGGAACGTCGGCTCGGCGCGCCAGGGCTTGCTCTCGAGCGCGGTCAGCCGCTCCATCAGCGGCTCGCGCACGGTCGGGTCGCTGAGGTCGATCCCGGCGCTGTTCCGGCGCGCACCGAAGATGTCCTTGGGCAGCGGGATGGCGGGATTGCGGCGCGGGCTCATCGCGGCAAGCTCCGCCACCGGATCGCCCACGAGTTCTTCCGCCGGAATATCGGCATCGCCCATGCGGTTGACGAAGCTGGTATTGGCCCCGTTTTCCAGCAACCGGCGCACCAGATAGGCGAGCAATTCCTTGTGCCCGCCGACCGGCGCATAGATCCTGACCGGCGTCTTCCGGTTGCCCTCGATCGCGTGGAGCGCCTCGTAAACTTCCTCGCCCATGCCGTGCAGGCGTTGAAACTCAAAAGGCTTGCCCTCGCTCATGCTCTTGATCGCGCCGATGGTGTAGGCGTTGTGCGTGGCGAAAGCGGCGTGGATCACGTCGGCGTGTTCAAACAGCCGCGCGGCGCAGGCGAGGTAACTGACATCGGTCGCGACCTTGCGGGTGAAGACCGGGTAATCGGTATAGCCGCCCACCTGGCTGAGCTTGATCTCGCTGTCCCAATAGGCGCCCTTCACCAGCCGCACGAACAGCTTGCGCCCGTGCCGCCGGGCCAGCTTGCCCGCCCAGTCGCACACCGCAAGCCCACGCTTCTGATAGGCCTGAATGGCAAGGCCGAAGCCTTCCCACCGGCTGCCATCGGGGCGCTGGAACAGCTCGTCATCGGCGACCAGTGCCTCGATGATGTCGAGGCTGAGTTCCAGCCGCTCGGCCTCCTCAGCGTCGATGGTGAAGTGGATGTCGGCATCCCGCGCCTTCAGCGCCAGCGCCTTCACCACCGGCACCATGTCCGCGCGCGTCTGCTCCGCGTGGAAGATCGTGTATTTGGGATGCAGCGCCGAGAGCTTGACCGAGATCCCCGGCGACGCGACGACCCCCGCCCCCGCTTCGCGCGCCAGCCGGGTGAGCGCGCCTTCATAGGCCTGCCGGTATTTCTCGGCATCCTCAAAAGTCATCGCCGCTTCGCCGAGCATGTCGAAGCTGTGGGTAATCCCGCGCGCGCGTTCGGGCGCGGCGCGCTTCAGCGCTTCGTCGATAGTGCGGCCGAAGACGAACTGGCCGCCCAGAATCTTCATCGCCTGCGCGGTCGCGGTGCGGATCACTGGTTCGCCCAGCCGGTTAATCGCGCGCTTGAGCACCCCGCCCATGCCGCGCTGGCGCGCCTCGGGCGGATCGAGCACTTCGCCGGTCAGCATCAGCGAGAAGGTCGCCGCGTTGACGAAGGTGGAGGAGCTTTCGCCGAGATGCTCGCCCCATTCGATGCTCCCGATCTTGTCGCGGATCAACGCATCGGCGGTCGCGGCATCGGGCACGCGCAGCAGCGCTTCGGCAAGGCACATCAGCGCGATGCCTTCCTCGGTATCGAGGCCATATTGCTGGAGGAAGGCGTCGATCCCGCTCGCCTTCTTGGCGCGCGCGCCCTCGATCAGGTCGATCGCAAGACCCGCCGCCGCATCATGCACCCGCGCCGCCGGCGCGGCCTGCTCCAGCCGCTCGGCGATGCAGGCCTCCTCGTCCTGACGATAGGCGCGGCGAAGGTCGGCGCGGTCGATGCTGGAGGGGGCGGTGTAGTCGGCCATAGAGTGTTACCTGAAACGATTCGGGGGATTTGCGGCGCTCTGAACCCCGCAAGGCTGCGCTTCAAGCGCAGTCTTTGCAACGGTCCGGCCTCCCTTGCCCCGGCCACGCCTTGCGGGTAGCGTCCGGCCTTGTTCATGGGGGCCACACGAATGCGGATGTTCTGCTTTCACTGCCGCGACGGCGAAGACGGCGGACGGCTGCGCGCGATCCATCGCCCCGCGCATCTCGAATTCATCCACGCCAATGCCGAGCATTTCGTGATCGTCGGCCCGTTGAAGCGCGCGGATGGCCTGATCATCGGCTCGCTGCTGATCGTCAAGGCCGAAGACGAAGCCGCCGCGCGCGCGCTGCTGGCAGACGATCCCTACCTCACCGGCGGGGTGTGGCAGCTGATCCGGGTGGACGAATTCACCCCGCTGCTGGGCGACTGGGCCTAGCGGAAGGGATCATTGTCGCTGTAGCGGCGGCTGATGAAGGCCGCGTTGCTGGCGAAGGCATCCAGATCGTGCTGCGCGAGATTGCGCGCGATCTCGTCGATCCGGCCCTGCATCGCCTCGAGGCTTTCCTCGAGGATGAAGCTCGCCGATTTGCCGGTGGTGCGGAAAATCTCGGCGCGGTGCGCGGGGGGAATGTCGATGTAGCTCTTGACCAGCTTGGGCAGGTGTTCGCCGCGCATCAGCTCGATCTCAGTGCGGCTGACCGCCTGCACCTGTTCGCGGTCCATCATCGCTTCGACCTCGTCGAGGCTGGCGAGGATCCCGGCGATCTTCTCGCGCGCGCCGGTAGGGATGCGCGCGTCGCTGTAGTCGAAGGCCGGGCGCTGCGGAGCAGCGGGGGCCGGCGCAGACCGGGCCGGCGGCGCAGGCTCCACATCGGGCGCGGCGAACATCTTCCTGAGCGTTTCGAACAGACCCACGGCCCTTGACGTCTCCTTTGCCCGGCGAGGGGCTGACGGAGGTGTCTTTAGACCGGCTAACCGCTTGGGGAAAGGGTGGTGATCGCCGCGCGCTCGTGATCAAGCTGGTCGAGTGCGTGGTAAAGCCGCGCGAAGGCCTCCTGCAAGGCAGCCGCGTCTGCCTCGGCGCAGACCGGTTCGTCGCTGGCGATGAGGTTGCTCGCCGCGCGGTTGAGACTGGCGATCCCGTCGAGCACCAGCTCCTGCCGGGCAATCAGGCGGGCGGCGACGATGGCGGTCCGCAGCACCAGCACCATGGTCTCGGTCGCCTGTTCGATGCCCTCGACAAGGCGCCGGTTGGTATCGGTGACGATCTCCCTTGCCGCCACCGCCTGCTGGGCGAGCGCGCGGGCTTCTGCGATATCGCGCTGGCGGCTGCGCACCGCGTGGAGCGCATCGGAGCGCAGCCGCTGCGCGCGCATCGGCTCGCGCGCCGCCATCGTATCGGCCCGCGCTTCGAGCGTGAGCGCGACTTCTTGCGCAAACAGCGTCTGTTCGCTCAGCACCGCCAGCGGCGCGGCGAGGCTGGCGCGCTCCACCTCGAGCGCGACATTGGCGCGCAGCAGCCCGTCACGCTCGCGGGTGAGGCGGGCGAGCGCCGCCTCGATGCCGCCTTGCGCGGCGCGGTAGCGGCGGAAATAGGCCGCCGGATCGGGCTTGGCGGCGAACAGTCCGAAGCGCTTGCCGCCTTCCGCCAGATTGCCTTGCCGCAGCGGTTCGAGGCTCTCGGCCATGCGCCGCAGCGCGGCAATCGCGGCGGCGATGCCATCGGTCGGCGGCGGCGCGACATGGGCGAGGCTGCCCGCATGGCGCGCGCCGAGCGCGGCGATTTCGTCGCTACCGAGTGTGTGGATGGCTTCGAGCTTGTGGTCGAAGGCCGGGCTCAAGGGCTCGATCTGCGCCAGTTCGGCGACATATTTGAGCGCCTGCCCGGCCAGTTCCGCATGACGGCGCTTGGAGATGGCGGGGACGGGCACGGTCGCTCGGGCGGAGTCAGGCGACCCGGGTGGGCGCTTGCGGAAGCCCCGGTGCGGCCCCGGCGATGCCATGCACGCCTGCCCGGTCGAGCACGCCTGCGGCCCAGCGCGCATGGGTGGTCGGCTCGCACATGCTGCCCCCCTGCCCGAACACCGCCCGCGCCTCGCGCGCAAGGATCGCGCGCGCGTCCTCGACCTCGCTGGCGGCGGGGCGCAACGCCTCGTGGATGATCGCCACCTGCGAGGGGTGGATCGCGGTCTTGGTGAGCAGGCCATGCTCGAGATCGCGCGCGACTTCCTCACGCAGCAGATCGGTCTGGGCGTAATGCTCGAACACCGGGGCCGACAGCGCCAGCCCCTCGGGCAGGAACACGCTTGCCATGGTGGAGATGGCGAGGCCGAGCGGCCCGTCATAGGCCGTCCGCTCCCGCGAGCGGCGCACGCCGAGGACGTTGAGGATGTCGTTCCCGCCGATCCTGACCGCATGAACCTGCTCGCCCAGCGGCGCCAGCGCGCCCGCCAGCCGGGTGAGCGCGGCGCGGTCGAAAGCCTCGGCGCTCTCGATGGTGGGCATGATCCCGTGCAGGAAACCCTCCAGCCGCGCCAGCCAGTCGGCGAGGTTCGCAGTGGTGATCTTGGGCAAGACGAAGCCCGCCAGCCGCGCGATCCCCGGCTGCGCCTGCATCCAGCTGAGCATGGCGGGCGAGCGCGGGCGGGTATAGACGATCAGCTGCGGCGGCACCGCCTCAAGCATCCTGAGGATCGCGGTGAACACCTCCTGCGCGGCGCCCACGTCCGCCTCGTGCAGCGAATCCTCCAGACAGATCACCACCGAGCGCAGATCGGGATTGGCCCCCGCCAGCAGCTCGGGCAGGCGCGGGTGCTGCACCGGGATGTAGAGCGTGGCCCCCAGGTCGACGGCTTTGGTCATCATGCGTCTCCAGCCTTGGCTATCAGGGTTACGGCCCGGTAGTTTCCGAGTTCCCGCTGGTGCACCTCTACGCCGCTTTGATCGGCAAGGTGCAGCAGATGGGCCACTTCCGCATCATTCGGATCGCGCACGAACACCGCGTGCGGCACCCGGCGCAGCACGGCGCGGGTCGCTTCGGCGATGCCGGGCTTGATGCGGTTGACGTTGGTGACGGCGTATTCGCTCATCAGCCCTTCCACCAGCGCGGTGCAGGCCGCGCGGCTTTCGCGCGCGCCTTCGGGGCTCCAGCCCGGAAAGGTCTGCTGCGGCAGGGGCGCGGCCTCGATGGCATCGACGAAGGCACGCGACTGGTCGGCAGCGGCGTGCTCGGTGAGGTGGCGGCAGGCGTGGAATTCGCCCCGCCCCACCAGATCTTCCGACAGCACCGAGCGGCTGAACAGCCCCGAGACGATCGCGCCGAGGATGCCGGAGGGGATCAGGTAATCCTCCGAGGTCGCCGCCAGACTGGCACAGCCCGCCGGATCGGCGATCACCGCGAGAAAGGGCGCAAAGCCCGCAGTGCCATCGGCAAGGCTCGCCTCGAGCTCCCCGGTAATCGCGCCCTTGCCCGTCCACCCGTCGACGAACACCGCATCCGCCGTCCCGCGCAGCGCGGCAATGTGGGCGAGCGCCACCCGGTCGATCCCGCGACCGCGGATGATGCTGATCGAATAATGCGCCACATCGAGCCCGCGCCGAACCAGCGCACGGCGCAGCAGCACGCCGATGGGCGTGCCCGCACGGGCGAGCGAGATGATCGTGCAACTGCGCGCGGTCTCAGGGCGCGCGGCGATGGCATCGGCGAGTGTCTCGACATCGGCTCTCAAGCGCCCGCCATTGCGCGCCAGCGCCGCGCGGTAGAGCGCGAGATAGCGGTCGTCGGGCAAGCGCTCTTCCGACAGCATCTCGGAATAATGCCGCGCGCCCGACTGGATCAGCGCCTCCTTTTCCGCCACGCCCGTCAGCGCGACCGCGGCGGGCTTCAGCAGGAAGGTCACATCCTCGGGCGCGTAGGAGCCGGAAAAGCCGCTCATCCGTCGATCCAGCTGTGCCCGCGCGCGATGTGCTGCCACAGTTGCGCCTGCGTCGGGATCATCGCCATATGGCAAAGGTCGAGAAAGCCCGCGTCGGACCACGAATCCCCGATCCCCACCACCAGCCGCTCGGGCGTATCGCGGCGCACGGCTTCGAGCCAGTATCGCACCGCCGCGCGCTTGCTCAGCCAGGGCGGCAGAAAGGCGAGGTTGTTGCCATTGGCGTGGATGCGCCAGCCTTGGGGCAGGCGCTCCGCCAGCGCCTCGGCCAGCGCGGCGAGACCCGCTTCGTCCCCCAGATTGCTCTTGATGACGATATAGAGGTCGAGCCCCCCATCGCTCACGATCCAGTGGCGGAAGGCGGCGCTGTCGAGCGTGTCGGTGAGCTGCGGATAGAGCGCCGCCGGGGGCGTGCCCGCCGCGGCGAGCGCTTCGAGCCGCTTGTGCCACACCCTGTCGGGCGTGCCTTCGGCGGTGAGGATGCAGCCACCATTGGCGCAGATCGCCGGGGCCTGCGCGATATCGACCCGCGCCAGAACCGCGCGGCTGCGGGCCGTGACGGGGACGACCTCGCCATGCGCCAGCCATGCCAGCAAGCCCTGCTGCGGCGGAGTGGCATAGCCGCTCGGCGCGCCATCGACGAGGCGGCTCATCGGGCGCAGGCGCGCCTCCGGCCAGTCGCCGCACTTGCCGCGGGTCTGGAACAGGCTGTCGTCGAGATCGGCGAGAATCAGGGGGGTAAGCGCGGTCACGGGGCCTCGCCATAGCGGCACAGCGCCAGCTCCACCACAGCGTCGCTGCCCGCTTCGGCGAGCCAGCCGCGCAGCGCCTCGGCCTGCCCGCCCTCAATCTCGGCGGCGATCACGATGCGCGCGGGGTCGTGGGCGAGGAGGTTGTAGACATGGCACGTCGCGCCCGAGCCATAGGCGTCCGCCAGCGTGGCGACGCTGCGCATCGCATGGCCAAGCAGCGCCGGAGTGCGGGTGATCGACTGGAGCGCGGGCACGCCCCCCTGCGCGGCGATGTCCTCGGCGATGCACAGCGCCTCGTAGGCGTGTTCGCCGTCGCCCAGCACCAGCACGCGCTCGGCCGGCGCGGTTGTGATGGGCGCGCGGATGGCGGCCTCAGGTGCGAGCAGCCCGGTGCGGCTGCGCATTCCGCTGGCGGGCGCGGTGCCGTGGCGGTTGGCGGTGGGGGCGAGCTTTGCTGCGACCTGCCCTGCCCCCGGCGTCCATTCCAGCGTCCCCGCGATCAGCGAATGGGCGCTGGCGGGGCGCGGCATACGCGCGAGGAAGGCTCCTGCGCTCCAATCGGTGAGGCTGGCGCAGGCGACCCGTTCGATCTGCGGGAGCGCCGCCACCAGCGCCTCGGCTGCCTCGACAAAGGTCGCGCCGGTGCTGCATTCGTCGTCGACGATGACAAGGCTGTGCGCGGCGGCGAGCATGGGCTCAACCTCTGTGCTGACCTGCACCATGTGGCTGGCGGCGTGGCTGTGGTCTTCCTCGAACCGGCACAGGATGCGCGCGCCCGTGACGGTCTGGCGGCTCGACTGGACATAGGCGCTTTCGGCCCCCGGATGCCGCGCGCGCCATGCCGCCCAGACCGCTTGCGCCAGCCCCGTCGCGGTCTCGGCCATGCCGCAGAACAGCACGGGTTCGGGCAGATCGCCCGGCAATTGCGCGGCGAGTGCATCGGCGGCGGCGCGCAGGGCCTGCGGCGGCGTGGGCAGGTGCCGCCCGAGCACCGTCGAAACGATCAGGAAGCCCCGCTTGGGATTGGCACGTGCGGCGAATTGGCACAGGTTGGCAACCCGCTCCGGCGCGACATCGTGCAGCACCAGCGTGCCGGTCGGCAGATCGACCTTGACCCGGCCCGGCGCATCCTCAGGCATGGACGATGATGGGAACCACCGCATTGCGCGCGCGCGCCACCACGTTGCGGCGCAGATTGTCGGTCGAGACCGCCATCGGAGGCAGATCCGCCCCCGCCGCTGCCGCCATTTCATAGACCAGCGCGGCGCGGATGCCGAAATTGACGTTCTCGGAGATCGATCCCCGGTTGCGCATATTATCATGCGCGAGGCTGGCCGAGGTCACGCCGACCAGATTGCCGAACTCGTCGATGATCGCGCCCCCCGATGATCCCGATCCGATTGGCGCGGAAAACTGGAAGCGCGAGACGTCGCCCCCGCCCCCGGTCAGGCCCGAGACATTGCCGGTGGTGACCTTGAGATCGGCGCCCAGCACGTCGATCAGCGGAAAGCCGGCGGCCATGATGTCCTCGCCCAGAAACAGCGGCGATCCGATGCGGATCGGCAGCGGCTCGCCGCGCGTCTGGCAGCGCAGCAGCGCGAGATCGTGCTGCACGTCGACCGCCAGCGTCACCGCGACATCGCGCGCGGGGCCGATTTCGAAGCGCTGCCCGTCCTCGATTACATGGGCATTGGTAACGATGATATCGGGCGCGATCAGCACCCCGCTCCCCGACCCGAGCAATTGGCCGGGAGCAGGTTTTGGCCGGTTATGCCCGCGCCCGTCGGGATGCGGGATCGGGCCGTTGCCCCCATGATTTCCGGGGGGCGGCACATCCGGCGTATTGCGGAACGGCACCTGCACCCCGGCGAGATTGCGCGCGCGGACATAGGCGTCGATCCCGAAGGTGAAGCCCTCGTTCGACAGCTTCATCCGCCGCTCGCCATTGCGGGTATAGACCTCGGCGAGGATCACCGCCGCCAGCTGCTCAGCCGGCTGCGGCATCTGGTGGGTGGTGCCATCTACCATGAATTCGATCGGATAGGCGGCGTTGACGAAGCCGCCGTGGCGATCGTCCATGACATAGGCGACGATCTCGAAATCGCCCTCCAGCTCGGCCATGCCCTGCATGAACCACTGCTGCGGATCGAGCCGGTCGAAGGCGAGCACGCGCCCGCCGCCGCCCTGGCTGATTGCCGCCACCGCAATGCGCTGGCCCTCGGCCCCGCGCAGGTGGATGCGGCAATCGGCCTTGGGCGTGATCGCAAGGCGCTGTCCGGGCAGGGCGGGCTGCATCGCTTGGCCGATCAGCCGACGTTGACGCCCATCGCGCTCGCCAGCCCTTCGAGCCCGCTGCGCCAGCCTTCGCCGATGGCCTTGACCTTGATGTCGCCTTCATTGCCGCGGTAGAGTTCGACGAAGATCATCGCGACATTCATCGAAGCGTCTTCCGACAGGTCGTAACGCGCCAGTTCGCGCCCGTCGGCATTGTTGGTGACGCGCGCGAAGGCGTTCTGGACCGAGCCGAAGTTCTGGCCCTTGGTCTCGCCGTCGTGGATCGTCACCGCGACGACGACCTTTTTGGCGTCCGCGCTGAGCTTGCCGAAATCGACGATGATCGTCTCGTCATCGCCCTCGCCTTCGCCGGTGCGGTTGTCGCCGCCGTAGATCACCGCGCCATCGGGCGAGACCTTGTTGTTGTAGAAGATGAAATGCGCGTCCGACAGCACCTTGTCGTTCGCCCCGAGCACGAAGGCCGAGGCATCGAGGTCGAAGGCCGCGCCGTCGGTGCGGCGCACGTCCCAGCCGAGCCCGACCGTGACCGCATTCAGCCCCGGAGCCTCTTTCGAGAGCGACACATTGCCGCCCTTCTTGAGCGAAACCGCCATCTTTGCCTGTTCCTTGTGACAGCGCGGCGCGCGGCCCCGGCCTGTGCCGGAACCGCGCGCGCAGCCGATTAGCCGACGTTGACGCCGAAGTGCCCGGCGAGCGGGCCGAGGCCGCCCTTGAAGCCCTGACCCACAGCGCGGAACTTCCATTCGGCCCCATGGCGATAGACTTCGCCGAGGATCATCGCGGTTTCGACCGAAGCGTCTTCCGACAGGTCGTAGCGCACGACTTCGTTGTTGTTGTTGGCGTCGACCAGCCGGATGAAGGCGTTCGACACCTGACCGAAGGTCTGGCCGTTCTTGTCGCCCTCATGGATCGTTACCACCACCGCGACCTTGTCGACATCGGCGGGGAGCTTGGACAGGGTGATCTCGACCTGCTCGTCATCGCCGTCACCTTCGCCGGTGCGGTTGTCGCCCTGATGGATGACCGCGCCGCCGGCGACGTTCTTGTTGTTGTAGAAGCAGAAATCCATGTCGTTGCGGACCTTGCCATCGGTCTTGCACAGGAACGCCGAGGCATCGAGGTCGAAATCCTGACCATCGGTTGCACGCACGTCCCAGCCGAGGCCGACCATGATGCGGTCAAGCCCGGGGGCTTCCTTCGACAGGCTGACATTGCCACCCTTTGACAGCGAGATAGCCATTCTTCGTCTTCCTTTCCTTGTTCTGGCGGTCGCCGGACCCGTTCCGGCGACCATCCGTCAGCAATATTGCGCCGCCGTGTCAGGCGACGGCTTCTTCGCCTTCGCCTTCGCCATCACCGTCCGGGTTGGCGCGGTTCCAGCGCACCGAGGACCAGAAGGCGAGCCCGATCAGCACCGCGCCGATCAGGCCGGTGATGACTTCGGAGATGTGGACGAAGGTGTTGAGGTACATGATCGCCGCCAGCGCGAGGATCGCATAGAAGGCCCCGTGTTCGAGGTAGCGATACTCGCTCATCGTCCCCTTCTTGACGAGGAAGATGGTCATCGAACGCACGAACATCGCACCGATGCCGAGGCCGATGGCGATGATGATGAGGTTGTTGGTGAGCGCGAAGGCCCCGATCACCCCGTCGAACGAGAAGCTCGCATCGAGCACTTCGAGATAGAGGAACGCGCCGAAGCCCGCCTTGGCGACATCGCCGGTGCTGGGCGTGGGCGGTTCGAGCACGTGGTTGACGATCTCGACCGCGAGATAGGTGAGCAGGCCCGCGATGGCGGCGATGATGAAGGTCAGCGCGTCGGCATCGGCCAGCACGGTCGAAACGCCCCAGGTCGCCGCGAGCACCAGCCCGATCGACACCGCTTCGATGTCGGCAACCTTGGCCAGCGGACGCTCGATCGCGGCGATCCAGTCCACTTCCTTGTCGCTGTCGAAGAAGTAGTTGAGGCCGACCATCCCGAGGAAGGCGCCGCCAAAGCCCATCAACCCGATATGCGCGCCCTCGACGATTTCCTGGTAGCGCACCGGATCGGTGAGCGCGAGGTTCATCGCCTCGACCGGGCCCAACGAGGCTGCGACCATCACGATCACCAGCGGGAAGACGATCCGCATCCCGAACACCGCGATCGCGATCCCCCAGGTCAGGAAGCGCTGCTGCCAGACCGGATCCATGTCCTTCAGAACCGAGGCGTTGACCGCCGCGTTGTCGAAGGAGAGCGACACTTCCAGAACCGCCAGCACCGCGCAGATCCACACGATCCCGAGCATGCCGTCGATGGTGCCATACAGCTCCCAGCCATACCACGCGCCGAGCAGCAGCCCGGCGAGGGTGAACAGCAAAGAGCCCCCAAAATGCTTGAACATCCCGTTATTATCCCCTTGGCCGCGTCGCGCGGCGAGTGTCTTAGCTAGTCCTTACTGCCGCGCGTCCACTGAAGATAGACGCCGATATCTTCCGAGAACGGCTTCTGGCTCTGGTAGAAGCGCATCAGCCGGCTCATCTTCAATTCGCCGCCGACATTGTCGATCACCGCGATCCCGCACAGGCGTTCACGGCTGTTGACCTCGTCCATGCGGACTTCGATTTCGGGCTGGCCCGGAATGTTGAGGCGCACCACGCCGTCGGTCTCCGCCCAGTTGGGCGCGCCTTCGTAGATCAGCGCAAACACGCCGATGCGGCGGATATAGTCGAAATACTGGCCGTTGACGCGGATCGTCTCACCCGCCGCAACCGCGCCGGTGCGGTCATCGCCCGACAATTCGATGAAGGGCGGCTGGTGGTAGGAACCGAAGCTGCGGCCCAGCGCCTGGATGCAGCCTGCGCCCATGCCGTCGGCCAGTTCGAAGATCACGCCGAGATCGAGATCGAGCTGCTGCGTGCCGCCGAAGAAGCCCTTCTTCTGGGTGCGCGCGGTCCAGTTGAGGTTGAGCACGATTTCCCCGAAGCTGCTCCCCTGCTTCTTGAGGCTGACCGAGGAATTGCCCTTGTCGAGGCTGATCTTCTTGAGGCTCACCGGCGCGGCGGGCGGCGGGGGAGGTGGCGGCGGCGGTGCCGGGGGCGGCGGAGGCGGTGGGGGCGGCGGGGCGGCTTCGGCCACTTCGCCGCCGAAATGCCCGATCAGAGCCGCGAGCCCCCCGGCAAAGCCTGCCGCAATCGTCCCCAGCTTCCAGCCCGAGGAATGGCGATAAAGCTCGGCCAGCATCACCGCCTTTTCGTTGGTGAGCGCGGCAGCCGCATCGAAGCTCGCCTTGCCGCCATCGATAGTGACGGACAGCGGACGGGATTCGCCCACCGCGCGGCTGTCATGCGTGGCGGTGAAGACGATCCGGTCGATATTCGCGGGCAGGGCCGCCAGATCGACGGTGAAAGTGGCGGAATTGCCCGCCGCTGTCATCACCACCTCGCCGCCGGGCGAGCGCGGGTTGGAGAACAGCACGACATAGCGATCATCGCCGATCTTCTGCCCCGGCTCGAGTCCGAAGGCGGCGATGTCGATCCCGGCCATGCCGAAATCGACCGTAACGGTGCATTGCGGGGCGATCCCCAGATCGGCGAGGGCACGTTTTTCGCCACGTTGCAGCTGCATGCGAGAATTCTCCGGGCAAGTTGAATTGGTTGGCGCGCCGGGCGCAAGTTCAAAGGTCAGATGACAGCGCGCGCTGCCGGGGCGAGATCATGGACGGTGCGCCCGCCGGTGCGCTCACCGATCGCCTTGAAATCCCACTGCCCGCCGCTGCGCGACAGGGTGGCGAGGATCAGGCCGGTGTGCGGGCCGCTGTCGGAAATGTCGAACCGCGCCAGTTCGCGCCCGCTCTTGTTGTCGACCACCCGGCCAAAGGCATTGGCGACCTTGTCGAAGGTCTGCCCGCGAAAGCTGTTCACGGTGAGGACGATATATTCGACCTTGCCATCGAGCTGGTCGAGCTTGATCGCGATGCTCTCGTCATCGCCCTCGCCCTCGCCGGTCAGGTTGTCGCCGCTGTGGCGGATCGTGCCCGCGGCATTGGTGAGCTTGCCGAACCACACCGCTTCGAGCACGGTCTTGTTCGCATCGAAAGTGAGGCACGAGGCGTCGAGATCAATGTCCCCGCCCCCGCCGAACAGCCCGCCGAAAAAGCCGCCCTTGGCGACATCCCAGCCGACCCCGAGGGTGATCTGCGAAAGCCCGTGCGGTGCCTCCTTGGCGAGGCTCACCGACTGGCTTTTCTGAAGCGAAACTCCCACTCATCCCCCTCGCGCGACCGCGGCAACTGTCCCATTTCGGGATATCCCCGAAGGCCAGAGGGGTGTCAACCCTGCGACCACGGGGGTTGCAGGGCAGTTACAGTTGTTATCGTTACGTTTTGATTAAGCGCGCGGCCAGCCGCAGCAGGGTCTAAACCAGCGCGAAACTGCCCTTCAGCCCGTCGATCACATATTGCGCCGCGAGCGCGGCCAGCAGCACGCCGAGCAGGCGGGTGATGACCGCTTCGACCTTGTCGCCCAGCAGCCGGATCAGCGGCCCGGCGGCGACCAGCGCGGCCGCCGTGATCGCCAGCACCGCAGCCAGCGCGGCGAGCACCTCGAGCATCTCGGGCCAGCCCTCGGCCTCGTTCATCAGCAGCATCACCGCCGCGATCGCGCCCGGCCCGGCCAGCATCGGCATCGCCATGGGGAAGACCGAGACGTCCTCGATCTCCGGGGTGGCGGCGATCTTCTCGGCCCGCTCCTCGCGGCGCTGGGTGCGCTTTTCGAATACCATGTCGAAAGCGATGAAGAACAGCATCAGCCCGCCCGCAATGCGGAAGGAATCGAGCTCGATATGCAGCGCGCCCAGCAGTTCCTGCCCGAACAGCGCGAAGATCAGCAGGATGATCGCCGCGATGAACGTCGCCCGCAGCGCCATGGTGCGGGCCTGCGCCGCGGTCGCGCCCTTGGTCAGCCCGGCATAGATCGGCGCGCACCCGGGCGGGTCGATCACCACGAACAGGGTGACGAAGGCGGAAAGAAAGAGTTCGGTCAGCACCATGATGTCGCTTCGGGGGATGTCGCTTCAGGGAAGGGTCGCTTGCAGCGGGGTTTGCGCGCCCCTTTCATCAATCGCCGGTGGGCACAAGGCTTTGTTCGATCCCCGTCAGCCAGCGGCCCTGATAGACGTAATCGACGGCGATGTAGCGGGTGCCATCCGGGCGGTGTTCCCAGCGCCAGCGCAGCGTGCCGTCCTTCGAGAGCTTCGCATCGGCCTTGCCGTCCTCGCCCATCGGGATCGCGGGCGGCGGCGGGGTGCTGCCCGGCCCGCCGCGCGGACAGGTGGCGACCAGACCCTCCACCAGATCGATCGCGGTGACGACGATATTGCCATCCTCGACCGGCTTCTTCGGCGGCGGCTGCGGCACGTCATCACCGCCGACATCGAAGATGTAGCGATAGCTGCCATCGGTCTGCCGTTCCCACACGGTGACGAAATTGCCGACTGTGCCATCGGGATCGCGGTAGCGCCCCTGGCTGACCGCGACGGCCCCGTCGCAGCTCATCACCACCGCGCGCGGCTCCCACTGCACCGCCTCGGGCGGGTCTTTCTGGGTGTCGAGCCACGGCAGAATCGGGAAGGGGCCGTCCTTGCCGTGCAGCAGCGCACCGGGCGCGGCGAAGAGGCGGAAGGCGGTCCACTGTCCGCGTTCACGGGCGGCGCGGGAGAAGGCGATTTCAGCAGCGACGATGGTGCTCGGCTGCGCGGCGCCGGGCGCGGTGGCGAGCGCACGGTCGATCTGCGCCAGCTGGCGCTTGTTCGGCTTGGGCGGCCCGCCCTGCCCGCTACAGGCGGCGAGAAGTCCGGTGATGGCAAGAACAGCAACTAACCGGCGCATCGCCACCTCCGTTCGGATTACAGCCCCTCGGGCGCGGCCAGCCCGGCGTGGGCATGGGCTGCGACCAGCGTGTTCCTGAGCAGCACCGCGATTGTCATCGGCCCGACCCCGCCCGGCACCGGCGTGATCGCGCCTGCGACCTCGCGCGCCTCGGCATAGGCGACATCGCCGACCAGACGGCCCTTGGGCTTCTCCTCGGTGGGCGGCAGGCGGTTAATCCCGACGTCGATCACGGTCGCGCCCGGCTTGATCCAGTCCCCGCGCACCATCTCCGGGCGGCCCACCGCCGCAACCACGATATCGGCGCGGCGCACCACCTCGGGAAGGTTCTTCGTGCGACTGTGCGCGATGGTGACGGTGGCGTTGGCATCGATAAGCAGCTGCGCCATCGGCTTGCCGACGATGTTCGAGCGGCCGATCACCACCGCCTCCAGCCCGCTCAGGTCGCCGTGACGATCCTTCAGCAGCATCAGGCAACCCAGTGGCGTGCAGGGCACGAAGCCCGTCTGCCCGACCGACAGGCGCCCGGCGTTGATGACGTGGAACCCGTCGACATCCTTGTCCGGACTGATCGCGGCGATCACCGCCTGCTCGTCCAGCCCATTCGGGAGCGGCATCTGCACCAGAATCCCGTCGACCTCGGGATCGCGGTTGAGGCGCTCGACCAGTACCAGCAGTTCCGCCTCGCTGGTTTCGGCCGGCAGGCGATGTTCGAAACTGGCGAGCCCGGCCTCCTCGCAGGCGCGCGCCTTGGCCCCGACATAGACCTGGCTGGCCGGGTCCTCGCCCACCAGCACCACCGCAAGCCCGGGCCGCCGTCCGGTCGCCCGCACGAAATCCGCCGCCAGCGTGCCGATCCGGGCGCGCAGGGTGGCGGCAAAAGCCTTGCCGTCGATCACCGCTGCTTCAGCCATCCCTATGCCGCCGTCTGCAAGAGCCGGGAGACAGTCCACAGTATCAGGATGAAAACCATGGGCGAAAAGTCGATCGCGCCGGTGTTCGGCATGAGCTTGCGGATCGGGCGGAGCACCGGTTCGAACAACCGGCTCAGGGCATCATGCACCGCAAAGGCGAACTGGTTGCGCGGGCTGATGACGTTGAAGGCGAACGCCAGACTGATCAGAAACCAGACGATCAGCAGCATGTTGGCGACTTCGATCACCTTGCTCAGGATATCAATCAATGCCTGTACCATGGTATTCCATTTCCACTGTGTGAGCGCGCGGGCCTGTGCGGCGCGCGCCCGGTCTTGTCCCTTGCTGGGCGTATTAGCTTGTTAATACGCCTCGCGCCATAGTCCAGTTCCCGCGCGCGCGGCTCAGGCCCGCACCAGCGTGCCCGCGCCGCGGGCGGTGAAGAATTCGAGCAGCATCGCATGGCCCACCCGGCCATCGAGCACCACCGCCGCTTCGCAGCCCGATTGCACTGCGGCGACGCACGTCTCGAGCTTGGGCACCATCCCGCCGCGGATCACGCCGTCTTCGCGCAAGGTAGCAATGTCAGCGGGGGTGAGATCGGTCAGCAGTTCGCCGTCAGCCCCCAGCACGCCCTGCACGTCGGTCAGCAGGAACAATCGCGCCGCGCCCAGCGCCGCCGCGATCGCGCCGGCCATGGTGTCGGCGTTGATGTTGTAGGTGGCTCCATCCGCACCCGGCGCGATCGGGGCAATCACCGGGATCATCCCTGCGGCCACCATCGTGTCGATTACCGTGGTATCGACCGCCGCCGGCTCACCGACGAAGCCCAGGTCGACCACCTGCTCGATATTGCTGTCGGGATCGCGGGTGGTGCGGCTGACCTTCTTCGCCGTCACCAGCCCGCCGTCCTTGCCCGAGATGCCGATCGCCTTGCCCCCGGCGGCGGCGATCCAGCCCACCAGCTCCTTGTTGATCGCGCCCGAGAGCACCATTTCAGCGACCTTGGCGGTGGCCTCATCGGTGACGCGCAGCCCGTCGACGAAGGTGCTCTCCACCCCCAGCCGCTTCAGCATCTGGCCGATCTGCGGGCCGCCGCCGTGGACCACCACCGGGTTGATGCCGACCGCCTTCAGCAGCACGATATCCTCGGCAAAGTCGCGCGCGGCTTGCGCGTCGCCCATCGCGTGGCCGCCATATTTCACCACGAAGGTGCGCCCGGCATAGCGCTGGAAATAGGGCAGCGCCTCGATCAGCACTTCGGCCTTGGAGAGATCGGGCGAGACGGCTTGGGGGTGGTTGGGCTTGTCGGTCACCGGGCTTGTCATCCTGCGCGCACCCATCGCGGTGGCCCGCGCGCCCTAGCGTCTTGCCGTCCCGCGGCCAAGCGGCTTGGTGGGCGGTAACGTCATATTAGGCATTTGCGTACTATGATGTTAACCTATCGCATCGGTCGCACTTCTGAAACGGCAATAGGGGCGCGTGACACCGGCCACAGCCGGGCCTCGCCTGAAGGGACGAACAGGCATGGGCGAAGACAGCACGAACGACAACGGCGCGGACCTCTCCGGCGGCGGACGGCGACAGGGTGACCGGCGCAAGGCGCAGGTCCCCTTCGAAGGCCCCGACCGCCGGCAGGGCGACCGCCGCACCGGCGCCGACCGGCGCACCACGCCGCGCGAGGAAAGCGACGGCTGAGCGAGAGCGCGAGGCGCCCCTCCCCGTCCCGGGCTTGACCCGGGACCCAGCTATTCATCGATGGTGAGAGAGGGAGCGGGGTCCCGGGTCAAGCCCGGGACGGGGTGTTAGACTGATGATGCGCCACCACCCGCTGGCAAAGAGCGACGAATTCGGTGTGGCTCATGTCGTTCTTCGCATCATTGGTGCGCCACTACGCTGCAGCCGATGCGTGCCATGACTGCGAGGTCGGCCAGTGCTTGTAGCGACTACTTGAAAGCAGGCTGGTCTTCTGCGCAATGAAATCTTTGAGCCTTCTTCTTGGATAATTGTCGGGTTCGCTTGAATAATATAGCTGAAGACAATATGTATAAATATCCGCCAATTGAAGAAGCCTGCTATGATGGGAAGGAATAAAGTATACAGAGTCTATAAGGCGATCAATCTTCACACCGAAGAGATAATCAGTTCCTTCAGATCGGTAGCGGGATAAATTTACGACAGATTTCTCCGAAAATTCTCCGTCGAGGTCACCAATCAAAATTGACCTGTCCTTCAGGTGAGCGGCGTCGCGCTGGATGCGTTCAGCCAAGTACATGAACGCATCATCTTCCCACCCATGCTCTCGAATCATCAACGCCGGATCAATCTTCACGTGGATGCGGCGCACCAATTCATTGTCTCCCGCTATAGCTACAAGACTTTCCAAACATTCGATTCTCGCGGCGGTATCCCTCCACTCACGAAAATGATTCTTACGATGAAAAAGGTCCTTCGCATGAAATTCGGTGTGCCTCGATAGCTCTGTCGTACCGAAATAGCGTTCGGCTAGTTCGTTCATTTTCGTTTCGACCTCAACGATCTTTTCCGAGCAGATCGAGATCGCTCCCAGCCAGTAAAAAGGCTGAACGCCCTTTTGGTATTTACATTCATCGAAATATACGAAGCGCAAATGATTTACTCCGCAATAGTCGTCTCAGAACGACCCTCGCGCCGCCTCACAACAGAAGGCAACGTAAAGGCATAAGTCAGAAAATTCTCGACAAAGTTTTTCAAATCTTCGGCGCTTTCGAGGGAAAACGGCTCATCCTCATGAGCGGCATCGTTTCCGCCAAGCCTGACTTCGTGGGCCCATTCGGCCATGTCTGCAGTCAGTTTGCCAGCGGAAGCAAGATTGTCGATCCTTTTGAATAACGGTTTTCCTGCAAGATTTGGGTCAAGAATCTTTGTCGCAGTCTCTAAACTCTTTCTGAACATCATTCCCGCAGCGTCGAAATTGCCAATCTCTAGGCTAGATGTGCCTTGGCAAAAGAACTTAGCCACATTTTCGGGAGTATCTTTTGGCGCAGCCCCGTTCGGAGCTTCAGGCCACTGACGACCCAACATAATTGTTAGGTTTTCAATGTTCCCTTGCATCTGAACGATGTCGCTATTTCCGAACCACTCACGAACGATGCCCTCTCCGCAAGAACCACAAATTAGCAATGCCCGCCGATCGTTCTCAATCCTCCACGCCTTTACCGCCGAGAAAGCTACTGAGTTCGCTCGGCAATAAGGACAGTTTTGGACCGATATAGCCATCCCCTACTCCGCAGCCTCAGCCCCAAACAGCCCGGCCTCGGCCTCATCGCCAAGACCATCCTCGTTCACGGCCTTCGCCTTCTGCCGCTTGTCGAAGCTCGACCACACGGTGTTCCAGTCGCCGCGCGTGGCGCCCTTCGAATATTCCGTCGCGCGGGTTTCGAAGAAGTTGGCGTGTTCCACCCCGTTGAGCAGCGGCGCGAGCCACGGCAGGGGGTGTTCCTCGATCATGTAGATTTCCTGGAGGCCGAGCTGCTTCAGGCGCCAGTCGGCGATGTAGCGGATGTAGCGCTTGATCTCCTTGGCGCTCATGCCGTTGATCGGGCCCATTTCGAAGGCGAGGTCGATGAAGTTGTCTTCCAGCCGCACGGTCTTCTGGCAGATGTCGATCAGGTCTTCCTTCACCGCCTTGGTGAGGCACTGGCGTTCCTCGCAGAAGGTGTGGAACAGCTTGATGATGCCTTCGCAGTGCAGGCTCTCGTCGCGCACCGACCAGCTGACGATCTGGCCCATGCCCTTCATCTTGTTGAAGCGCGGGAAGTTCATCAGCATGGCGAAGCTGGCGAAGAGCTGGAGCCCTTCGGTGAACCCGCCGAAGGCTGCGAGCGTGCGGGCGATGTCCTCGTCGGTCTCGACCCCGAACTGGTTGAGGAAGTCGTGCTTGTCCTTCATTTCCTCATATTCGAGGAAGGCGGAATATTCGCTCTCGGGCATCCCGATGGTGTCGAGCAGGTGCGAGTACGCCGCGATGTGCACCGTCTCCATGTTGGAGAAGGCGGCGAGCATCATCTTGACCTCGGTGGGCTTGAACACCCGGCCGTAGTTCTCGTGATAGCAGTTCTGCACCTCGACATCGGCCTGGGTGAAGAAGCGGAAGATCTGGGTGAGCAGGTTACGCTCGTTCTCGGTGATCTTCTGCGCCCAGTCGCGGCAATCCTCGCCCAGCGGCACTTCTTCCGGCATCCAGTGGATCTGCTGCTGGCGCTTCCAGAAATCATAGGCCCAGGGATACTGGAACGGCTTGTAGGTCGAGCGGGCTTCGAGCAGCGACATGGGCGGATACTCCTAAGATGGGTTCAGTTTAGCACATACGGCGCGCGGGCGCCGGTGGATTCAGGTGTCAGGCAAAAGGCCAGTAATAGGCCATCACGATCAGGCAGAAGGGCACCAGCATCGAGATCATCGCGATGTGGATCACCGCGGCGTTGCGCAGATGGCCCGGCTTGTTGCGCTTCAGCTCGCGCACCGACTGGACGGCAAACCAGGCGCTGACGACAAGGCCGATGAGCGCGACGGCGAATGGCAAGTTCATGATGGTCTCTCCCCTGTGACCGAGTGGCCTTGCGGCGCGCGGCGGATCACCCCCGCGCGCGGCAAGCGGCCTACTGGCAGCTCAGGCATTCCTCGTAATCGGTCTGCTCGCCGCTGGCGGAGAGTTCGATCTTGGCGAGTTCGGAAGTGTTGTCCGCCTCCACCCCGCCGACGAAGCCCGCGCGCTGCACGCTCTTGGAGCGCAGGTAGTAGAGCGACTTGATGCCGCGCTCCCACGCCTGGAAGTGGAGCATCATCAGGTCCCACTTGTCGACATCGGCCGGGATGAACAGGTTCAGCGACTGAGCCTGATCGATATAGGGCGTGCGGTCGGCGGCGAATTCGAGCAGCCAGCGCTGGTCGATCTCGAAGCTGGTCTTGTAGACCGCCTTCTCCTCCGGCGTCAGGAAGTCGAGGTGCTGGACGCTGCCGCCCCGCTCAAGGATCGAGTTCCAGACATTGGTCGAGTTCTTCGACTTCTTGTCGAGCAGCTTTTCGAGGTACGGGTTCTTGACGATGAAGCTGCCCGACAGGGTCTTGTGGGTGTAGATATTGGCCGGGATCGGCTCAATGCAGGCGCTCGTCCCGCCGCAGATGATCGAGATCGACGCGGTCGGCGCGATCGCCATCTTGCAGCTGAACCGCTCCATCGCGCCCATGTCGGCGGCGTCGGGGCACGGCCCCCGCTCCTGCGCGAGCAGCATCGAGGCTTCCGAGGCCTTCGAATGGATGAGCTTGAACATCTGCAGGTTCAGCGCCTTGGCCATCGCGCTTTCGAAGGCGACGCCCTTCTGCTGCAGGTAGGAGTGGAAGCCCATCACCCCGAGGCCCACGGAACGCTCGCGCGAGGCCGAGTACTTGGCGCGGGCCATCTCGTCCGGCGCGCGGTCGATATAGTCCTGCAGCACGTTGTCGAGGAAGCGCATCACGTCCTCGATGAACTGCTTGTCGCCCTTCCACTCTTCCCAGGTTTCGAGGTTGAGCGACGAGAGGCAGCACACCGCCGTGCGGTCATTGCCCAGGTGGTCGATCCCGGTCGGAAGAGTGATTTCCGAGCACAGGTTCGAGGTCGAAACCTTGAGGCCCAAATCGCGGTGATGCTTGGGCATCATGCGGTTCACGGTGTCGTTGAAGACGATATAGGGCTCACCCGTGGCAAGGCGGGTTTCGACCAGCTTCTGGAACAGCGAACGCGCATCGACCTTGCCGCGCTCGGAACCATCGCGGGGGCTGCGCAGGGTGAATTCGGCGCCTTCGCGCACCGCGTTCATGAACTCGTCGGTGACCAGCACGCCGTGGTGCAGGTTGAGCGCCTTGCGGTTGAAGTCGCCGCTCGGCTTGCGGATTTCGAGGAACTCCTCGATCTCCGGGTGGCTGATGTCGAGATAGCACGCGGCCGAACCACGGCGCAGGCTCCCCTGCGAGATCGCCAGCGTCAGCGAGTCCATCACGCGCACGAACGGGATGATGCCCGAGGTCTTGCCGTTGAGGCCGACCGGCTCTCCGATCCCGCGGACATTGCCCCAATAGGTGCCGATCCCGCCGCCCTTGGAGGCGAGCCACACGTTCTCGTTCCAGGTGCCGACGATCCCTTCGAGGCTGTCTTCGACCGAGTTCAGATAGCACGAGATCGGCAGGCCGCGCGCGGTGCCGCCGTTCGACAGCACCGGGGTCGCGGGCATGAACCACAGGTTCGAGATGTAGTCATAGAGGCGCTGGGCGTGGTCCTGATCATCCGCGTAGGCATCAGCCACGCGGGCGAAGAGATCCTGATAGGTCTCTCCGGGCAGCAGATAGCGATCGGTCAGGGTTTCCTTGCCGAAATCGGTGAGGCGCGCATCGCGGCTCGCATCGGTGACGATCGTGAAGCGGCGGTCATTGACCTTCTTGCTGTCGTGCACGGCGGCCTTGGCCACCTCTGCCATCGCGCCGGCGAGCGCTTCGCTCGCCTTTGCGGCGATCAGCACATCGGAACCGGCATCGGTCGTCTTCATGGTCACTGCCTTTTCATTGTTCGCTTCGGCGGGCGCGGCAGGCGTGCCGGCGTCCAGTTCATTCGTCACATTGTCCGACACGTTGTCGCTCGCCTTGAAATCCATCTGAAGCCCCTGTTGTCCCCCGAATCGGCACCATGACACAAGGGGCCATGTTCCGATTCTGTTCTATACCGCTTGGTCCACAGACTTGCCAACAGGGTGCGCCCTTACCGGCCCCGTTGTCGCATCGGTTGATCCCGTTCGATACTGGTGCCGGTCCCCCGTGCCGGAGCGAATCGTCCTTCCTCTGCCCTCTCACGGGGCGGGGACGTTTCACCAAGGCTTGGGGGTCCGATCAGCGCCGAACCACTAGATGATGAATCACCGCGGGACTCCCGTCAACGGGCGATTAAGCACGTAGTTACCATGATGGCCCGGCTTCAGAGGCGTGTGCGGCCCGCGACGCGTGGACCAAGCTTGAGTCGCGCGGCCCGCAAGCCCCAAATTGAATCTGTGAAGAAAAATATGGTGATTGAATCATTCGAATCCACCCGTGAATCTTTTGCATGGGCACGGGCATGATTGTTGCGCAAGAAACCTGCGGAACAGCTTGCACCGATGCGAGTTACCGTCTCTCCTGACCCGCAGACTTCGGCGCAAGACGCTTCGGTCTCGGCGGGCAGCGAGAGGACACGTTTTTCATGCTCAAGACAGCCACCATTTCGGCCGAGGCGCTCGCCAACGTTCTCGACCAGAGCGTCGATTGCGTGAAGCTGATCGACCTTGCGGGCCAGGTGCTGTGGATGAACTCCAACGGCATCTGCGCGATGGAGATCGACGAAAGCGGGGCCGTCTATGGCCGCGAATGGAGCGGGCTGTGGCCCGAGGAAAACCGCGCGCTGGTGACGGATGCGCTGGCCCGGGCGCAGACCGGCGAGAACGTGCGCTTCGAGGCCTTCTGCCCGACCGCCAAGGGCGCGCCGCGCTGGTGGAACGTCTCGGTCTCGCGCGTTACCTCGCCCGAAGGCGAACATATCGGCTATCTCGCCATCTCGCGCGACGTCACCGACGCCGAATTTCAGCGCCGCCAGCTCGCAGTTGCCGCGGACGAGCTGCGCCATCGGCTCAAGAACACTTATGCGATGGTCTGCGGCCTCATCAGCGTCTTCGCGATGGGCAACCGCGAGCACGAGACCTTCGCCAAGGAGATGAACGCGCGGCTGCTGGCGCTGGGCACGGCGCAGGCCTTCTTCACCTCGCCCGATGTGCCGCGCAACGTCAGCGAGCTGATCCCCGCGCTGGTGAAGCCCTTCGACACCTCAGGCTGCACGGTCAAGCTGGACGATGTCGAACCCGTGCTGGTGGAGCGCGCGCAGGCCGATGCGGTGGCGCTGATCATCGGGGAACTGGCGATGAACTCGGCCAAGCACGGCGCGATGAACCACGGCGGCGCGGTTGCCGTGCGGGCGCGCGAGGACAAGGGGCGGCTGCTGCTGACATGGGAGGAGACCTCGGTGCAGCCGGTCGGCCACATCTCGCGCGATGGCGGACAGGGGCTCGATCTGATCGCGATGACGGTCGAAGCGCACCGCGGAACGATCACCACCAGCTGGCACGATCACGGCCCGGTGGTGGTCGCCAGCCTGCCGATCACGGCGTAGCCGCAGCCTTCGCCGCCTCGTCCGCAATCGCCTGCGCGGTCTTGTAGTCGGGCTTGCCGTTGTTGAGCCTGAGCGACGTGTCGGTCACCACATAAAGCCGCGGGATCTTGTAGCCTGCCAGCCCCGCGCGAGCATGGGTGTCGAGCGCGGACACATCCACCTCCGCCTCGCCCTGCACCACGGCGACGACCTTGCGGCCGAACCTCGGGTCGGGGAGGCTCACCACCCGCACGTCCTTCACCGATGGATGCGCCATCAGCACCGCCTCGACCTCCTCGGGGAAGACCTTCTCGCCGCCGGTGTTGATGCACATGCTGTCGCGGCCGATGAATTCGAGGGTGCCGTCCGCCGCCCAGCGCGCGCGGTCGCCGGTCATCAGCCAGCGCTGGCCGCCGATCACGGGGAAGGTCGCCGCGTTCTTCGCGTCCTCGCCGAGATAGCCCAGCGGCAGCGGCCCGGTGCGCGCGACGATGCCGACGCCGTCGGTGCCGGGCGGAATCTCGTTGAGGTTCTCGTCGAACAATTTCGTCTCGCGTCCGGGCAGCGGCTGAAACTTGCCCCCGCCACTCGACCCGTGCGCGGTGGTGATGACGACCCCCGTGCCCGAGCTTTCCGACGACCCCAGCGCGTCGACGATCGTCAGATGAGGCGCGTGCGCGATTAGCCGCGCCTTCACCGCAGGCGAGAACACCGCGCCCGATGACACCAGCTGGCGCAGGCTCGCCAGCACCTCAGCCCCATCGCCGCGCACGTCCAAGCGGTCGGCGAGCGGCAGGGCGAAGGCGTCGCCGACGATGAACATCCCCCGTGCGCCCAGCCGCGCCGCCTCGTCGAGCGCCAGATCGGCGTCGAACTTGGGCGCGGGGAGCAGCGCCAGCGTGCCGCCCTTGAGCAAGTGGATCACCGCAGTGAACTGCCCCGCCCCATGCATCAGCGGCGAGAGCAGCAGCAGCGGCGAGGTGCTGGCGGGGTGATCGGGGCCGATGCGGACAGCCTCGGCCACCTGTTCCGCGAGGCTCCCGGCGATCAGCGGCGGCGTGCCCGGCGGGCGCTGCCAGACGCCGATGTTGAAGGCGCCCCAAGCCTGATCCATCGGCCACATCACCGCCTTGGGCATCCCGGTGGTGCCACCCGTGGCGGTGAGGAACAGCGCCTCCGGATCGTCGTGCACCGCGAACCCGGCGGGCAGCGGCGTGTCGCACAGCGCTGTCCAGTCCGCGCCGCCGACATCCACCACCAGCGTGCCCCGGGGCATCGCGGTGCGGGCGAGATCGGCGAAATCACTCTCGGTGAACAGCGCCTTCAACCCGAAGCGGCTGAAAATGTCCGCCAGCTCGCGGCTCTTGTAGTGGTAGTTCACATTGACCGGCACCACCCCCGCCTTCACGCAGCCGAACCAGGCGAGCAGATATTCGGGCGTGTTGCGGAGCATCTGCCCGGCGATATCCCCCCGCTTTAGCCCCCGCGCGCGCAATCCGGCGGCGATCCGGTCGGTGACGGCGTCGAATTCGCCCCAGCCAATCACCCGCTCCCCATGCACCAGCGCCGGGCGATCCGCCGGGATCGCCGCCGCCAGCGCCTTCAGCACCATCCCGAAATTCGCACCTGCAAACGCCATCACCAATCGCCTCCTCATCATTTTCGCTAGCCCCGCCGCGCGCTCGCTTCCCCTACGTAAATGATGAGGACAATCCGCAAAACGGGATTAGTCTCGCGAATCGGGGCGCACGGACGGGGCTGGAGAGGAGCTGACCGGATCATGGCTGCAAATGTTGTCGAACTGCGCACGCCGCAGGGCCGCGAAACGCTGGAACGCCTGCTGGAGCAGGTGACGATCACCTGCCTTGAGGACATCCACGATGCCGCGGTCAACCTCGCCCGGATCGCGCAGGAGCGCGGGATGCAGATCGCGGTCTGCGACGACATTTCCTCCAAAGAACCGATGGTCGATGCCGACGGCACGATCCTCAACGCCGATATCTTCCGCTGGCTGGATGACGGCGCGCGCTGGTGGGAGGATCACCGGCTGGCACTCCACTCCCCGCTGCCGCGCGCCTGCCGCTATGAAAGCGAGCCCTTCTGGGTCAACCGCCACGGCTTCAACACCCGCTGGCGCAACCACTACCTCGCCGAGATCGACATGAACGATTTCGAGCGCCGGGCGCTGTGCAAGGCGGCGATCGTGATCCCGGTGCACCTGCCCTTCGGCCAGATTTCCGCGAGCAGCTTCATCTCGATGGATCGCGACAAGGAAGATCTCTCGGCCGAATTCGCCGAATATGGCGCGCTGTTCGCGATGGTCACGCGGTGCTTCGTCGCGGGCTATGTGCAGGCGCACCGGACAAAGCGGCGCATCCCGTCGGACTGCGTGCTCTCCAAGCGCGAGGTCGAATGCCTGCGCTGGGCGGCGATCGGCAAGACCGACAAGGAGATCAGCATGATCCTCAACCGGTCACACGCCACGATCCGCTACCACATCCACCGCGCGGGCGAGAAGCTGGACAGCGTGAACCGCGCGCAGACGATCTTCAAGGCGGGGCAGCTGGGGTATCTGGGGGCGAGCGATTGACCTCTTCCCCGCCCCGGGCTTGACCCGGGGCCCCGCTCCCTTTTCAGGCGACCCGCTCGATCGGCAAGGAAGCGGGGCCCCGGGTCAAGCCCGGGGCGGGGTGGAGAATAGCCGCTACCCCAACCGCCTCAACGGCTCGCTGCCATCCCAGCCCACACCCGCCGCCTTGATCATCCCGAACAAATCCGGCCCGTCCTTGGCCTGTTGCAGAATCTCCACCAGTGTCCCCGGCCCGCCGCCTGCATCGACATAGATCACCTCGCTCGTGCCGAACGTCCCCTCGATCACCACTTCCGCGCCCGCCTCGGCGCATACCCGGCGGGCCTCGGCGATGTCGTCGACCAGCAGGCACACATGGTGCAGCCCGTTGCCGGTCGCCCCATATTCGCCGGTGTAGATCGAAGGGTGATCGTCGCGCGGGCGGATCAGTTCGATCTGCATCTCGCCCCAATAGGCGAGCGCGAGGTCGAACACCGCCTCGGTCGGCGTGCCGCGATATTTCATGCCGTCCAAGTGGATGCCCTCGATCAGGAAGAACGGCCCCACCCCCATGACCTCGGTCCAGTGCCGCACCGCCGCGTCGAAATCCTCGGGCACGAAGGCCAGCTGCATCACCTCGCCCAGCGACGCGATTTTGCCCGGAAGGCCCATGTTCCTCTCCAATCCGATAGTGTGCCCCGCCTCCGAACCTGTGTGATATTCTCCCCTCACGACACTGCACAAAGTGCGAGGACGAGGGACGGGGGCCACCCCCCGCAAGAGGACGCATCAGGCCGATGAACGAGATCAAGGACATTGCCCGCGCTGACCGCTGCCCCGGCATCAGCTACACCGACATGCTCAACGGCGACACCCGCCGCGCGCCGGACTATCTCTTCGAAGAATCGCATATCGCAATGGGCGACGATCCCCTGCCGGTCGCGCCCTACATCTCGAAGGAATTCGCTGCCCTCGAACGCGAAAAGATGTGGCCCAACGTCTGGCTCTTCGCTGCGCGCGAGGACGAGATGCCCGATCCGGGCGACACGGTGGTGTTCGACATCGCCGGCAAGAGCTTCCTGCTGATCCGCCAGAAGGATGGCGGGGTGAAAGCCTTCTACAACGCCTGCCTCCACCGCGGCCGCAAGCTGCGCACCGAGAGCGGGTCTTCGGTGCAATTGCGCTGCCCGTTCCACGGCTTCACGTGGCGCAATGACGGGAGCCTCAAGGAGATTCCCTGCGCGTGGGACTTCAAGCATCTGGAAGGCAAGGACATGGACCTGCCGCAGGCGCGCGTCGAGCTGTGGCAGGGCTTCGTGATGCTGACCGAGAACCACGATCTGCCGGACTTCAAGGCGTGGCTCGGCCCGGCGGCTTCGCATTACGAGCGCTACGATTTCGCCAATCGCTACACCGGCATGTGGGTGCAGAAGAAGATCCCGGCCAACTGGAAGGCGACAGCCGAGGCCTTCATGGAGGCCTGGCACTCGATCACCACCCACCCGCAACTGCTCGCCTTTCTCGGCGATGCCAACACGCGCTACGATCTGATCGGCGATCACTTCAACCGCGCGATCACGCCTTCGGGGGTGCTCTCCCCGCACGTAAAGGGCAAGAATTCGGACTACGTGCTCGAGAAGATGAACGAGTTCTCGGGCGGTGCGGACGCGTCCACCAACCGGCGCTTCAACGCCTCGAGCGGCGCAGCGGAGGGCTATGATCCCGACGATCCGCTCGCCGCGCGCAAGGTGCTCGCCGAGGCGGGGCGGCAAGGGTTCACCGAGCAATATGGCTACGACTATTCGGACGCCGCCGACACCGAGATCCTCGACAACTTCACCTACAACATCTTCCCCAACTTCGCGCCTTGGATCGGGTTTCTGCCGACGCTGGTGTACCGCTGGCTGCCCGGCGACACGCCTGACTGGTGCATCATGGAAATCCGCCTACTGTTCCCAACCCCCAAGGGCGAGGAGCGCCCGCGCGCGGTCGCGATGACCTATATCCCCGACGATGAGCCCTTCGCCTGGGCCAACGACATCATGGGGCCGCAGCTTGCCAACGTCTTCGATCAGGACATGGCGAATCTGCCTTACGTGCAGGAGGGCATGAAGGCGATGAAGGACGGGCTGATGGAGCTCGGCCACTATCAGGACAGCCGCGTGCGGCATTTCCAGACCACGCTGATGAAATATGTGAACGGGGAGCTGCCTGCAGCCCCTTAACGCCCTTCGTCATTGCGAGGAGCGAAGCGACGCGGCAATCCATGGGTCACCCTCGCGCCAAAAGCGTCAGTCCGTGCATGGATTGCTTCGCCTGCGGCTCGCAATGACGAGACTTTGAAACAGGTATGACCTTCTCCTTCGACCTTACCGGCCGCACCGCGCTTGTCACCGGGGCGTCCTCGGGCCTTGGCACTCGCTTCGGGCGCATCCTTGCGGCGAGCGGGGCGAGGGTCGCGCTGGGCGCGCGGCGGGCCGACCGGCTGGCGGCGCTCGCGGACGAGATCGGCCCTGCCGCCGCTGCCGTCACGATGGACGTCGCGCGCGAGGCCGACATCATCGCCGGGTTCGACGCCGCCGAGGCCGCGTTCGGCGGCCCGGTCGATACCGTCATTGCCAATGCCGGGGTGGACGGCGCAGGGATGGCCACGACCATCTCGGAAGACGCAATCGAGCATACCCTCGCCATTAATCTCAAGGGCGCGATCCTGACCGCACGCGAGGGGGCGAAGCGGATGATGGCCCATGGCGTCACCAAGGGCCGGATCGTCCTGATCGCCTCGATCACCGCCTTTGAGCCTTCCCCCGGCCTCGTCGCCTATGCCGCCAGCAAGGCGGGCGTGGTGCAGGCGGGGCGCACCATGGCGCGCGAATGGGCGCGCGCAGGGATCAACGTCAACACCGTCTCCCCCGGCTACATCCGCACCGCGATCAACGATGCCTGGTTCGACACCGAGGGCGGGCAAAAGCAGATCGCGAAGTTCCCCAAGCGCCGGTTGATGGGCGAGGAGGGGCTCGACGCGATGATCCTGTTCCTGTGTTCCGACGCCGCCGAATTCGTGACGGGCACGGACTTCGTGCTGGACGACGGGCAGACGCTGTAGCGCCCCCCAGCCTTACGCCGCGCGGGCCATCGCCTTGCCGGTGGGCAGGGCCACCTCGGCAGCCAGACTGTCACGCCGCAAGCTCTTGCCAAGCGCATGATCGGCCAACCGATCGCGTCCGCGGGTCTGGAAGGCAGTGACTTCGGCAATCAGCGCCCGTGCTTCGTCCGCCAGCGAACGGGTCGAGGCCGAACATTCCTCGACCATCGCGGCATTGGCCTGCGTCATCCGGTCCATCGCCGCCACCGCATGATCGACCTCGCTCAGCCGCTGCGACTGGCTCTGCGCCGAGTGAGAGATCGCGGCGATCAGCCCGCCGATGCTGTCGACGCTGGAGACCATCTGGCTCAGCGTCGTGCCGCTTTCGCCGTCCAGCCGCACGCCTTCGGCAACCTCTGCACCGCTGTCCGAGATCAGCTTGCGGATCTGCTCGGCCGCCTCGGCAGAGCGCTGCGCCAGCCCGCGCACTTCGGTCGCGACCACGGCAAAGCCCTTGCCCGCCTCGCCCGCGCGCGCGGCCTCGACCCCGGCGTTAAGGGCGAGCAGGTTGGTCTGGAAGGCGATCGAATCGATCACCTCGATCACCGTCGCGATCTCCTGCGAGGTGCGCGCGATCGCGGTCATCGCCGCAACCGTGCGCTGCACCACCTCATGCCCGTCGCGCGCGCGGCTGGTGGCTTCGGCCATCGCGGAATGCATCGTCTGTGCATTCTGCGAGATATGCCCGATCGCGCCGGTCACCGCCGACAGCGCCTGCGCGGTCTCGGCAAGGCGCGAGGCCTGGACTTCGTTGCGCGAGGCCTGGACTTCGTTGCGCGAGGCCTGGACTTCGTTGCGCGAGGCCTGGACTTCGTTGCGCGAGGCCTGGACTTCGTTGCGCGAGGCCAGATCCTCGGTCGCGGCGCGGATCTCGGCGATCGAGCGCTCGACGCCGGTCGATCCCAGCCGCACCCGGGCAATGGCATCGCACAGCGCTTCGAGCGCGGTGTTGAAATCTTCGCGCAGCACCTCATAGCCCGCCGGGGAGTCTTCCCTGCAGCGATATTCGAGGTTCTTGTGCGCCAGCGCCGTCAGCGCATCGCTCAGCGACTGCACGATTGCGCGCTGATCGCGCTCGGCGGCGCGGCTGGCGACCGCGGCGGCGCGGAAGGCTTCGAGCGCGCTCGCCATCGCGCCGATCTCGTCGGACCGGCCCAGCCCGGCGACCGGGACATGGAGATCGCCCGCCGCCATCGTCTCCATCGCGGTGGAGAGTTACGCCATCGGCTCGATCGCGCGGTCGCGGATCCGGCGTGCGGCGGTGATCACCCCCGCCGCCAAGGCCAGCACCAGCACACCCGCCAGCACCACCAGCGCCGCGGTGATCGCATTGTTGCGCGCCACCATGTCGGCGCGGTAGGCGTTGGACATTGCGACCAGCTTGAGCACATGGCCATGCTGCGCCTCGTAAGCGCGCGCCAGATCGCCGTCGTGCACCGCGCGCATCCGCGCCGCATCGCCTGCGCGCGCGGCCGGGAGGAAACGGCTGTCGAGCACCTGCCAGAAGGCATCGGCCGAAGCGATGGTGGCATCGACCTGCGCCTGAAGCTCTTCGGGCACCGGGGTCTCGGCCCAATAGGCCTGCCGCTGGCGGAACTCCTCGCGCGTCACGTCCAGCCGCTCCATGTGCTCAGGCACGCGTCCCGGGTTGGCCGCCATCAGCGATGTCAGCAGGAACGGCTCGACGCTGTAGGCAGGCGGCGGGAGGATGTCCGCGAGCAGCACGTCCTGCAGGGTGTTCTCCTGCGTCATCGGTCCGCCGAAGCGCACCAGTGCGATGGTCACGCCCGTGACCGCCACCGCCAGCACGATCAGCACCATGATGATGCGGCTACCGAGTTCTACCTGTCGCTTGATCAGCACGCGTGAGCCTTCCAGACCGGAAAAGCCGGAAGGATGCCGCGCAATACTGGCAGATGTGCCCACCCCTCCCCCTAGGAGAAGCGCGTAGTGCGCTAGCCCCGCGCGTGGGCGGCGATTTCGCTGGTTATGCGCGGGATCAGCGGGATCGGCAGATCGTGGCCCCAGCCGGGGATCGTCACCAGCCGGCTGCCGGAGATATGCCGCGCGGTATCCTCGCCCGCTTCCAGCTTCACCAGCGGATCGGCCTCGCCATGCATCACCAGCGTCGGCGTGGTGACGCTGGCGAGCCGCGAGCGGCGGCAGCCATCGTCGATGATCGCGGCGAGCTGGCGCGGCAGCCCCGCCGGATAGACCGAGCGGCGCATGTTCGCCAGCACCCGTTCGCGGTGATGCGCCTCGTCGAAGGGGAATTCGGGGCTGTCGGGCGTGCCGATATTGCGGATGATGTTGAGCCCGTGGGCGACCAGTGTCTCTTCGTCCATGCCCTTCAGCGGCGCAGTCAGCGCGCCGATCGCGGCGGGCTCGGCCTGCGGCAGCTTGCCATTGCCGGTGGTCGACATGATCGAGGTCATGGTGATCAGCCGTGCGGGATGGTGGATCGCCATCAGCTGCACGATCATGCCCCCCATCGAGGCGCCGACGACATGGGCCTTGTCGATCCCCAGCGCATCGAGCAGCCCGATCCCGTCGTCGGCCATGTCCTTCAGGGTATAGGGCACCCTGGCCGGAAAGCCGATCTTCTTGCGCAGCACCTGCACCGCCAGCGACGGGGCCTTGGCGCCTTCGAACTTCTGGCTGAGGCCGATATCGCGGTTGTCGTAGCGGATGACGCGGAAGCCCTCTCCCACCAGCGCCGCGACCAGTTCGTCCGGCCAGAGGGTGAGCTGTGCGCCAAGGCCCATCACCAGCAGGATCACCGGAGCCTCGGGCGCGCCCTGCTCTTCATAGAAGATTTCGATACCGGTGTTGGGGGTGGTGATGGTGGGCATGGGCGCAAGCGTTCCTCTGTGGCGGCCCGTCCGGTCATCTCCAGACAGGTCCGGCGATATCGAAGCCGCGTGCGTCCAATTGGTCAAGCACTCCGCCCTCTTCCGCCAACACTCTTAGCGGCACGACCGCGAGCGTGGTGCCCTTGGCGGTGCCGGCTTCGGCGATGCGATCGGTCCAGATGGTGCGCAGTTCGCCGCCCACCTCGTCATCTGCCCAGGGCCAGCACTGGCCGAGCGCCTGTTCGAGCGGATTGGCCATCACCGCGCGAATATCGGAGCGCCGCCAATCGGTGCCGCGCTGGGCGACGATGTCCGGCCCGCCCTCCAGCGCATCCATCGCCGCATTGAGGCAGGGGATATGCGTTTCAGGCGGAGCCTCAGCCAGATTGTCGAGCAGGTCTTCGCCCCGCAGCGTGGCGGCGCGGGTGGTGGGCACCTTGGCCTTGTCGGCGGCCTTCCTCACGACATCGGTGGTGTCGTCGCCCGTGTCGCGGTTGAAGCGCAGCTCCTTCGACAGCAGTTGGAACGACGTCATCAGGAAGCTGGAGCGGGAATAGTCCTCCTTCTGCGCCGCGCCGATCGCGGAGAGCCGCGCCCATTGTTCCGGGGTGAGATACTGGCTCGCCACGGTCTTGTCGGGCAGCTTGGTGAACTTGCCGCCCGAGAAGATCAGGCGGAAGATATCCCCCGGAGAAACCTTGGGCCGCGCGCCGAGGATCACGCGGTCGGCCTCCTTGGTGGCCTCCTCCAGCCGCGCAGGCTCCCACGGCACCGACTTCGGGATCGCCCGGATCTCGCCGACGAGGATGATGGTGCCGGTGGGCGTGTCGATGGTCCACATCGGCGCGCCCGAGCGCTGGGCGGTGACGACGATGGCGTTGGTGGTTTCGGGCTCGGGCTCTTGGGCGGCGAGGGGGGTAGCGATCAGGGCGGAAAGTATCGCCGCAATCGAGAGAGAATTCCGAAGGTTCTTCATTGTGCGCCCCATGATTTCATCATTCGGCACCTTGCTAGGACAGTGCGCCTGAATACTTGCCGAACCTCCGCCCACTCCAATCCCGTTCGTGCTGAGCCTGTCGAAGCACCGCACTGCTTCGCGGGAGGTGGGATGAAGTGAATGGCGGCCCTTTGACAAGCTCAGGGTGAACGGACCCTTCACCAGAACATTATGCCATGAAGGTAATGCCTCACGCGGTGCAGATGATCCCCCCAATGCGCTTCGTAGCCGAACCGGAACTCCCAAATGGCATCTGCCACCGTCCCGTGCTCAAACTCCCACAGCACCTTCGCCAGATCTCCCGCGATCTCCGCAAGCTCGGCTGACGCAAACGTGCACATGGGCTGCTGTTCCGCACCGCCTCTTGGATCGACAAACCAGATGATATCGTCGTCCTCGAAAAAACGCACAGCGCCGAGGGCGAGGGGCTTCTCGTCAATCCGGGGAGCCCGGCTCGCCTCATCAGACTGCGGTTCGACTTTAGGCGTCTCGAGATAGATTCGCACCAAGTCGTCCAACGAACAAGCAACGTCTTGAAGCGTCGCCGCAGTATTTTCGGGTGAAAGCAGTGAAAGGAAGTGACGGATCGCTGTCTCGATTTCTGCGCGATGCTCCGTCAAGGCACCAACACCGTTTCCTTCACCGCCTCCGACGGTTTGCGCATCGCCGCAATGGCATAGACGTAGGTCAGCGCCGCCGCGCCGGCAATTGCGGCCCCGCGTAGGGGCTCCGGCACGACCAGGTAGGCGGTGTAGCAAAGCACGGCGCGCAGGATGAAGTGGCGCAAGCCCGCCGGATCGTCAGCGCCCCATCCGTGCGGCACCCAGACCATGCCCGCGAGTATGGCCATGCCGAGCACCAGCAGATCAAGACTGCCGGTGGCGCTCGCGGCGATCATGACCAAGGGGATCAGCAGCGCCACAACGAAGATCATCTGCATGAACAGCTGCGTGACAGGATTGGCGCTGCTCTCCTTGCGAATACCGTCAAGCCCGCGCAGGCGGTCGATCAGCATCGAAAGCGGAAACGGCGCCGCTGCGGCGGTAAAGACGGCCCAAGCGGGCAGCTGGCCATCCAGAAGCACCAGCGCCAGAGCAAGACTGGCCCAACTGATCAAGCCGGCGATGGGCATTCCGGTTGTGCTGGTGCGCAGGTATTCGCGCCGGGCGTCAGCCAAGGAAGTTGACGAAAAGTCCATCCGCATTTGCCTCCAAGGCTGATTGTGCGCCACTTATCAGGCATTTCCCCGCGAATGTCACCGCCTTTACGGCACCAGCACCGTATCCTTCGCCTCGTCCGCCATCGCCGGATAGTCCAGCGTGTAGTGCAGCCCCCGGCTCTCCTTCCGCTTGAGCGCGCTCTGCACGATCAACTCGGCGGACTGCAGCAGGTTGCGCAGTTCGATCAGGTCGGTCGTCACTCGGAACGCGCCGTAGTAATCCTCGACCTCGCGTTTCAGCAGCTCGATCCGGCTTGCGGCGCGTTCCAGCCGCTTGGTGGTGCGCACGATGCCGACGTAGTTCCACATGAAGCGGCGGATTTCGGTCCAGTTCTGCTTGATGACGACTTCCTCGTCGGAGTCGGTCACGCGGCTTTCGTCCCACGGGAGGATCGCGGGCGGTGCTTCCAGCGTGTCCCAGCGCGAAAGGATGTCCTGCGCCGCGGCCTCGCCGAAGACGAAGCATTCGAGCAGGGAGTTGGACGCCAGCCGGTTCGCGCCGTGGAGGCCGCTTTCGGTGCATTCGCCCGCTGCCCACAGCCCCGGCACGTCGGTGCGCGCCGCCAGATTCACTACCACGCCGCCGCAGGTATAGTGCTGCGCGGGCACCACAGGGATCGGCTCCCGCGTCATGTCGATGCCGAGCCCCATCAGCTTGTCGTAGATGGTCGGGAAGTGCTCCTTCACGAAATCGGCGGGCTGGTGGCTGATATCGAGATGCACGTAATCGAGCCCGAAGCGCTTGATCTGGTCGTCGATCGCGCGCGCGACCACATCGCGCGGGGCCAGCTCCATCCGCTCGGGGTCGTAATCGACCATGAAGCGGCGTCCGGTTTCGGGGTGGAGCAGGTGCCCTCCCTCGCCCCGCACGGCTTCGGTTATGAGGAAGTTCTTGACCTCGAGATTGTAGAGGCAGGTCGGGTGGAACTGCATCATCTCCATGTTGGAGACGCGCGCGCCCGCCCGCCAGGCCATCGCGATCCCGTCCCCCGTCGCGCCGCGCGGGGCGGTGGAGAATTGATACACGCGCCCCGCCCCGCCGCTGGCGAGGATCGTGGCGCGCGCGACATGGCGTTCTACCCGGCCCGTCGCCTCGTCGAGTGCATAGACCCCCCATACTCGGCCCGCTGCCGAGAAGGCCTCGCGGTGGCGATCGGTGATGAAGTCGATGCAGGTGCGGCCCGGCAACAGGGTAATGTTGGGATTGGCCTCGGCGGCTTTCAGCAGCGCGGATTGCACCGCCCAGCCGGTCGCGTCGTCGACATGGACGATGCGGCGGTGCGAATGGCCGCCCTCACGGGTGAGGTGGAGCGAATCGGCGTCGCGGTTGAAGGGCACGCCCAGTTCGCACAATCGGTCGATCGATTGCGGCGCGGCTTCGATCACGAATTCCACCGTGGCGAGGTCATTCAACCCCGCGCCCGCCACCATCGTGTCGCGGATATGGTCCTCGAAGGTGTCGCCGGTGTCGAGCACCGCGGCGATCCCGCCTTGCGCCCAGGCGGTCGACCCGCCGGTGAGCGAGCCCTTCGCCAGCACCAGCACCCGGCGCGTTTCGGCCAGCGCCAGCGCCGCGGTCAGCCCCGCCGCGCCCGATCCGATCACGACAACATCGTGCGCGCCATCCTGCGCAAGATTGTCATCCGCCGGTCCCAAGGCCCTCTCCATCGCCATCCCATTGCCATGGCGCGCAATCGTGCGGCAGGCAAGAGCGATGCTTGTCACACAGCCTTAAGGCAAATGACTTAGGGGTTCCCCCTAGGTTGCAGTGCAACATAATGCTACACCGGCCCTATCGCGGATCAGCCCGAAGGGGCGGCGCGAGAGGATCGCAACCGCTGGAATCGTTCACTTTTTCTCTCTCCAAGGGCGCGTTTCCCCATGTCGATTGTGTCTTCCATCACCTGTTTTCTCAACTGGCACGAACCGGTCCGCCGCGACGTGGTCTGGAACGGCCGCGTCTATGTCGGCGATTGCAGCCATTGCGGCGCGCCGATCCAGCGGCGCGGACGGCGCGTGTGGCGCAGGCGAAAGGACGGGGCTGCGCACAGCAACGCGCCGACCCCGTCGTCGCGCTGAAACCGCTCTACGCCGCGGTCGCGCCTGCGGGTTTTGACCTCCCCGATCGCGAGGCTCGCAGCCCAACCCTTCGTGAGTTTGCCATGGCAGCCTAACGGCAATTGTCACTGGTTACCGGCGGTTCGCACGCTTAGCACCTGCCTCGTCCGGCTTCTGCGGGAAGCCCATGAAACTGGAGATGACAGTGAACGCTTCGCGCATGGCCGCGCTGGCCTTGTTGGCCCTTTGCGGATCTACAGGCCTATACGCCCAAACCGCCGCGCCGGAGGTACAGGAGCTCTTCCAGAAGGTTGAGGGCGCGTACATGATGAATGTCCGCAAGACACGCGGGGTGGAATGCCAGATCGCCCAGTTCACCGGGCCTGACGTGAACATGATGATGGTAGCGCAGCACAAGTCGGGCAGCTCGAACGTTCTGTTTTTCACCCCGATCAATCCGGTCGCGACATCAGGCCGTCAGAACATTCGGCTGGACTTGTCGAACGGTTCGGCAAGCATTGACATGACGCTGGACATGCGGGTGACCCCACACCCCAACACCGCCGATCACTGGGTGCTGAGTGCGCCGATCTCGTCCGATGAAGCCACAGCATTGCTGCTCAGCAGCAAGGTATCGGCGACGTCCAGCGATGGCATCCGATTGACGACACTGGCGGCCCCGTCGGCCCTTCGCACCAGCGCTATCAAGGCTTACGACGCCTGCAAGGCCCAGCTATAGCGCCTCGATCGTGTCGCCGGGACTTGCGGCATTACCGGCATCGACGCGGCAGCACACGCGCGCGCCTATCCCCCGCCACCCGTCAGTTGCACGAACACGTCCTCGAGATCGGCCTCGCGCGTGGTCACGTCCTCGATCGTCAGGCCCTGTCCCTGAAGGATCGCGAGCACCTGTCCGGCGCTGAGGCGGTCCTTGTCATAGGTGACCTCGACCCCGCGCGGGCCGGTAACCGCGACCTTGCTGAAGGCGTCATGCGCGGGCGGCTGGGCGAAATCTTCGGCGACAGTCACCGCGACGATCTTCTCGCGCGCCATGTCGACCAGTTCGCGGGTCGGCTTGTTGGCGATCAGCTGGCCGTGGTTGATGATGGCGATGCGATCGCACAGCTCCTCTGCCTCTTCGAGATAGTGGGTGGTGAGCACCACGGTCACGCCCTCGCGGTTGAGCTCCGTCACCAGCTCCCACAGCTGGCGGCGCAGATCGACATCGACCCCGGCGGTCGGCTCGTCGAGCACCAGAATGGGAGGGCTGTGCACCATCGCCTTGGCGACCAACAGCCGCCGCTTCATGCCCCCCGACAGCGTGCGGGCATAGGCGTTGCGCTTGTCACTGAGCCGCACCGCTTCCAGCAAGGCTTCACTGCGGCGGAGCGCGGCGGGGATGCCGTAGAACCCGGCCTGATTCTCCAGCACCTCGAAGGGGGTGAAGAAGGGGTCGAAGACGATTTCCTGCGGCACGATCCCGATCGAGCGGCTGGCGTTGCGCCGGTCGCGGTCGATGTCGAAGCCCCAGATCTCCGCCGTGCCGCCGGTCTTGTTGACCAGCCCGGCGAGGATATTGATCAGCGTCGACTTGCCCGCGCCATTGGGGCCGAGCAGCCCGAAGATCGCCCCCTGCGGCACATCGAAGCTCACCCCGCCGAGCGCCAGCTTGCCCTCCGTCATGGTGCCCTTGGCGCCCTTGGCCGGGGCATAGCGCTTGACGAGGTTGTCGATGCGGATCGCGGGTTCGGATGACATGGCCGCAGCCCTAGGCAAGCCGCGCGCCAAAGGCAATTGAACTGGCGCGGCGGGCGGGGTATCGGCATGGCCCATGAGCATTCCTCCTCCCGAAGTCCTGCTGGTCGATACGCGGCGCGTCAGCTGCGACGGCGCCAGCGGCATCCGCACCCGTGCGGGCTATCGCCCGGCGGCGCTGGGCCATCCACGCGTATTTCTCGAGATCGACGAGCATGGCTATGTCGATTGCGGCTATTGCGACCGGCGCTTCGTGCTGCGCGGCGGCCCGGCGGATGGCGCGGTGCAGGCGGAGCTTCCCGACATTGCCTCAGGCGCGGATGCGGGCGGCCACTAGCGCGCTGGCGCTTGCCGCGCTGGTCATGCCGGGCGTGGCTGCGGCGGCCGGGCCCTGCCCGGTGATCAATGCGCTGCTGGCTCAGAACCCCAAGCGGCTGAAGGGCCTCGGCGCGAACATCAACGGCGCGGGCACGATCGACGTAACGCTGAACGGCGCCGCCGACGCAATGCGCGGGGCGGAGAATTGCGACCTCTACGGGCCTGCGGAAGAGCTCCAGATCAATTGCGACTGGGCCTTCCATGACGAGGCCGAGGCGCGGCGTGCGCTGGAGACGGTGAAGGGGCGGCTCGAAGCCTGCCTTCCCGCCCCGCTCGAGCGGAACGAGGCGGTCATCTACACCGAACAGCAGCTTGCCGAGGCGGCAGGGCGATCGGGGGAGTCCTATGCCGATTACCTGCGCAACCGCGAGGAGCTGGCCGATTACGACGGGTCCTATCCGCTCGACCGTGATGAAGACCAATCGCTCGATGTTTCGGTGACGCTGGTGCGCGACCGCAAGACCGGGTCGCTGCGCATGGATGTCGATCTGGAGCGCGACTGAGGCGAGTCAGGGCGTGTTCAGCCCGCTTGTGCCATGACGCGCAGGCGGGTGGGGTGGATCAAGGAGTATCCTGTGATGAAACGCGCAACATTCCTGACATCGGCCTTGGTGGCGGCTGCCGCCACGGGCCTTGCCCTCACGCCGCTCGCCGCGCAGGACACAGGCGATGTCGAGGCCGAAGCCGAGGCTCCCGCGCCCCCATCCAAGGGCGAAGCGCGCCTTGCCAAGCTGCTCGAAGGCCGGGTCGCGGGCGAGCCGGTGCGCTGCATCCGCACCCTGCCTAATCAGCGGATGCAGACAATCGACGGCACGGCTTATGTCTATGGATCGGGCAACACGATCTATGTCCAGCGCACCCGCGATCCTTCGGCGATCGATGATAACAATGCGCTAGTGACCAACCGCTTCAACGCCACCCAGCTGTGCCGGCTCGACATCACCACCACGGTCGACCGGGTGCTGGGCTTCTTCACCGGCACGGTGTTCTTCGACGACTTCGTGCCCTACACCCGGGTGAAGCCCGACAACCGCGCCGAGGGCTGAACAGCGCGCATTGCGGCAGCGCAGCCAGCCGAATGGGTGCAGGCCGCATGGCCGCCATGGGGCAGCGAGCAGGTCGGCTGGCCGATCAGGCCGAGATAGCGGCACTCCTGCCGCAGATCATCGGCGGCAAGTTCCAGCGGCATCCCTTCACCGATCGCGGCGGCGAGCACCTGTTCCTGCTGGCGATAGGCGGTGATCTCGTCGTGAAGTTCGGCCAGCGAACGCGCTGCCTCGGTCACCTCGCGCCGCTCCGCGCGGGCGGCGTGCTGGCAGGCGGTCACACCGCTCGCGTCCGAGGTGTCGCTTGCGCCGGGAAAGGTCAGCTCAGACGGGGAGCACGCCGCGCCTGACGCACCCTCCGTCAAGCCATCACCCACCGGCGGCGCAGGCGCAGCGCGCGGCTGCCCGCTTTGCCAGCGCCCCAGCATCCACCCGGCCAATGCCGCAGCCATAATCAGCCCGCCGGGCACTACAGCCCCCGCTGCCATGAATTCCATACCCACCTCACCGTCCAATACAGCCGGAAAGGCCTCCCGCAGCCTGACCGAAGCACACGCACACGCATGCCCCGGCGACACCATCCAGAATCACCTTGGCACGCCGCGCATGGTGCCGCAGAGCACGCGGAGAGATAATGCGGGGTGTTACCTAGTTGACCGCTCTCAGCCTGCCGCCGGACGCGAAAACCGCACGGCTCAGGCGCGCGCCCTCATCCCCTTGGAATTATGCTCGGGCTTGGGCCTGCATCCGGGCGATGATCTCTTCGGCCTGGAGCATGATGCGGTCGATCAGTTCCTGACAGGTCGGGATGTCGTGGATCAGCCCGGCGACCATGCCGCAGCTCCACGCGCCTTCGTCCATCGCGCCTTCCATCATGATCTTCGGGTAGACCCCGGCGACTTCAGGCAGGATGTCCTGAATGGTGATGGTGTCGCCCAGATCCTTCTCCTTCTGGATCAGGCGTTCGACGGCGGCATTGTTGAGCACACGCTCGGTGTTGCGCAGCGGGCGCATCACCAGCCGGGTGTCGAGTTCCGAAGCAGCGAGGATCGCCTGCTTCACATTCTCGTGCACCGGCGCTTCCTTGGTTGCGATGAAGCGGGTGCCCATATTCATCCCCTGCGCGCCCATCGCAAGGCTGGCGACAAGGCTGCGCCCGTCGGCCATCCCGCCGCTGGAGACGAAGGGGATTTCCAGTTCATCGGCGGCGCGCGGCAGCAGGATGAAGTTGGGCACATCGTCCTCGCCCGGATGCCCGCCGCACTCGAACCCGTCGACGCTCACCGCATCGCAGCCGATGTCCTGCGCCTTGAGGCTGTGGCGCACCGAGGTGCACTTGTGAATCACCTTGATACCGGCATCCTTGAGCGGCGGGAGCAGGTCGACCGGGTTGCGCCCGGCGGTTTCGACCACCTTCACCCCGCCATCGATCACCGCCTTGACCAGCCCGGGATAGTCCGGCGGGGTCAGCGTCGGCAGGATGGTGAGATTCACGCCAAAGGGCTTGTCGGTCATGTCCTTGCAGCGCGCGATCTCGTTGGCGAGCTTTTCGGGCGTGCCCTGCGTGAGGCCCGTGATGATCCCGAGGCCCCCGGCATTCGACACCGCCGCCGCCATCTCGGCAAAGCCGACATAGTGCATCCCCCCCTGAATGATCGGGTGCTGGATGCCGAACATTTCGGTGATCGCGGTTTTCATGGCCTGTGTTCTCCCGTGCAATTGCGTGTTTGCAGGGGAGACAAGCCCACTTCGACAGGCCTTGCAAGCCCGCTTTTGCGATGGCCGCAGCGCGGCGACGCGCGCCGTAGCGTCAGCCGCGCTTGAAGGCGAGGCTGAAGGTCACCGGCACGGCGGGCGTGATCGAGGGCAGCTGCGCCAGTGCACGCAATTCGCCCAACTCGTCGGTCAGGTCGAACATGTCGGTCGAGATGATCACCGGCGCGGTCGGCACCACGGTCACGCGGTCGTCGGCGACGCGGGTGACGAGCACTTCGGTCTCGACATCGCTCGATGCGCCCTTGATCGTGACATTGGCCTTGAGCGGGCGGGTCAGCGACTGGCCCACCGCGAGGCCGGCGAAGGCCGCCGGGTCGAGCTTGGCGGTGACGGTTGCCTTGGGGTTTTCGGCCACACCGAAGAATATCTCGCGCATCCGTTCGTTGCGGATGTCCACCCCGGTGTTGACCGAGGCGAGGTCGATATCGAGGCTCGCGGTGCCATCGGCGGCGACGGTGCCGGAAAGCGTATCGAAGCGGTTGGCCTCCGCCACTTCGCCCGCCTTGATGCTGACATAGCTGAGCCGCGAGGCCGCCGGATCAAGCGCCCAGTCACCCTCGATCAGCGGCGCGGCGGCAGCGGTCTCACCACCGGGAGCATCGCCTGCCGGCTCCTGGGCACAGGCGGCAAGGCTGAGCGCAAGTGCGGCAGGGAGGGCAAGGCGGCGAAGGTTCGACATCACGATAGCGGGACCTTTCAGGCAGGATTCTCGGCGCTGAGCGATATGCGATTATCGGCGCAGGCGGAAGGGGTCGGATGCGGGGGTCAGCTTGCGGTGCGCTGCATGCCGCGCCGGATCAGCACGCCCGCCACAGCCAGCGCGCAAACCGGCAGCCACACCAGCAGCAGCTCGGATTGCAGCGTCAGCAGCCCGCGATGGGAGAAGAACCCGGCTCCGATCGGCGAGACGCGGATCGGGGTGACGGGGGCGAAGATGCGCGCGTCGCTGGCCGGCCACCACAGCGCCGGGCCCAGCCCACCGCTGGTGAAGGCATCGAGCACGCCGTGGCTCGCCATCGCCACGGCGAGGAACAGGAACGCCCCGATCGACCGCGCCTCGTGCCAGAGCAGCGCGATCGCGCCCGCGACGGCCACGGCAAAGGCGACCGCATGAGTCGCGCCGCGATGGCCCCAGGTGTCGGCATATTCGATCCCAAAAGCGAAGCCGATCACGTCGGCATCGGGCAGCATCGCCAGGCCCGCTCCGGCGAGCGCGAGCCGGGGGCTGATCCGCGCGCGCCCCGCCACCGCCGCCATCGCGAGCGGCACGATGGCGTGAGTCATTATGGTCGGCATGAGTCCCCCGCAGGACGCAAGCAGGTCACTCCCACTCGATCGTGCCCGGCGGCTTCGACGTATAGTCGTAGACCACGCGGTTGATGCCCTTGACCTCGTTGACGATGCGGGTCGCCACGCGGGTCAGGAACCCGGCGTCGTAAGGGAAGACATCCGCCGTCATCCCGTCGGTCGAGGTCACGGCGCGCAGGGCGCAGACCGAATCATAGGTGCGCCCGTCGCCCATCACGCCCACGGTCTTGACCGGCAGCAGCACCGCGAAGGCCTGCCAGATCGCATCATAGAGCCCGGCGTTACGGATTTCCTCGAGATAGATCGCGTCGGCCTTGCGCAGGATGTCGCAGCGCTCCTTGGTGACTTCGCCGGGGATGCGGATCGCGAGACCCGGGCCGGGGAAGGGGTGGCGGCCGACGAAAGCATCGGGCAGGCCGAGCTCGCGGCCCAGATCGCGCACCTCGTCCTTGAACAGTTCACGCAGCGGCTCGACCAGCGCCATGTTCATGCGTTCGGGCAGGCCGCCGACATTGTGGTGGCTCTTGATCGTGACGCTCGGCCCGCCAGTGAAGGAGACCGATTCGATCACGTCGGGATAGAGCGTGCCCTGCGCGAGGAAATCGGCGCCACCCACCTTCTTCGCCTCGGCCTCGAACACGTCGATGAAGGTCTTGCCGATGAACTTGCGCTTGGCTTCCGGGTCGGTGAGACCCGCGAGCCCGCCGAGGAACAGTTCTTCGGCCTCCACGTGCACCAGCGGGATGTTGTAGTGGTCGCGGAACAGGGTGACGACCTGCTCGGCCTCGTTCATGCGCATCAGCCCGTGGTCGACGAAGACGCAGGTCAGCTGGTCGCCGATCGCCTCGTGGATCAGCACCGCCGCGACCGCCGAATCGACCCCGCCCGAAAGCCCGCAGATCACCCGCTTGTCACCCACCTGCGCGCGGATTTCCGCGATCTTGGTCTTGCGGAATTCGGCCATGGTCCAGTCGCCCGCCAGCCCGCAGACGTGGCGCACGAAATTGGCGATCAGCTTGCCGCCGTCCGGGGTGTGGACGACCTCGGGGTGGAACTGGGTGCCGTAGAAACGGCGCGCCTCGTCCGCGATCACCGCGAAGGGCGCGCCGTCGCTGGTGGCGACGATCTCGAAACCCTCGGCGAATTCGGTGACCTTGTCGCCGTGGCTCATCCACACCTGATGGCGTGTCCCCACCTCCCACAATCCGTCGAACAGCGCGCAATCGCCGGTGACGGTGAGGAAGGCGCGGCCGAATTCACCGCCCCGAAACCCGTCGTCGCCGGTTTCGTGGCCGGGCCGGACTTCGCCGCCCAGCTGATGCGTCATCACCTGCTGGCCATAACAAATGCCGAGGATCGGCAGGCCCGCCTCGAACAGCGCCTGCGGGGCGCGGGGGCTGCCGTCGTCGGGCACGCTGGCGGGGGAGCCGGAGAGAATGATGCCTTTCGGCTGCAAGCGCGCGAAAGCCGCTTCGGCCTGCGTGAAGGGGGCGATCTCGGAATAGACCCCCGCCTCGCGCACGCGGCGCGCGATCAATTGCGTCACCTGAGAGCCGAAATCGACGATCAGGATCGATTCGGGGATGGCAGAATCGCCCGCGGCAGGGCTGGAAGGGTGCGCGTTCATGGCGGCGGATTACGAAGCGGGCCCCGCGCTGTCCAGCATCGCTGCGCATCGGGCCCATTCTTTTGCACCGCAGCAAAAATGTAGCGCCGCATTTTCATAGGTTTCCCGAAATCTCGGAGCATTTTGGTTGCAATCTTCGGAACCAATTTCGCATATTTCGCATTTGCACATCATTCTTGTGCACTGCACCAGAGTTTCAAACAGCAACCGAATGCCGGAAAGCGGCATCGAACCTTACGACACCCTCTCATAATCCGGAGTCTCACGATGCGTTTCACTCTCCCCCTGATCGCTCTCGCCGCTCTCGCCGCCCCGGCTGTGGCCGAAGAGACCGTCACCGTCCGCGTCGACTACGCCGATGTCGACGTGACCACTGCCGAAGGCCGCGCCGCGCTCGAAGCGCGGATCGACGCCAAGCTGCGCAAGGCCTGCACCATCGAAAGCGCCGCGCGCTACACCTATGGCCGCCCGGCGGTGGACAGCAAGTGCGTGGCCGATGCCCGCGCCGCCGCGCTGGCCGAAGTCGAGCGCGTCGCCTCGCTCCAGGCCCGCAACGGCCGCAGCGTCGCCGCCAACTGATCGCGGTCATGCGTTTGAAACAAAAGGCCGCTGGAGCGATCCGGCGGCCTTTTTGTATCGAGTTGCGGTAGGGATTTTGCTGCAAGAAACGCAAGTAAATTTGGCATTTTCGCATTTGAATTCGATTTGATCGAACACCATTTGCGCAGCCGAGCGATGCGGTGCCGGGCCCCTCTCTCCAATCCCGGCTTGCCCCTTGGGGCCCATCGCCCGGCGGCGGAAACCGAACACGGACCGCCCGCCCGCCTGCCGACCGGCAGGAGCGGCCCGAGCTCTCCCCCCTCGCTCGGCCCTCCCGCCCTGTCACCGTCCGGCCGCTCGGCTGGACACGCAGCGAAAGAGACGCGGCCACCACCCTCCCCCCCTGAACAGGAGGCCGCGTCTCGAGCCGCGCCCCCGCTCCCGACCATTACAGATTGCCTTTTTCGATTGCGGTGATGAATTATTTTCAGTCTCGCGAGAGATTGAAAATTACGCGCCGCTTTGTATATGGTGCTCAGACTCGGGCAGCCCCCTCTCCCCCCTCGGCTGCCCGGGTTCCCAAACAACAACAAAAACAGGGAAACTTGAACCATGACCATGATCATCGAAAAGGCTGTCGCCTTGCTGCTCGCCGTGACCGTCAGCGGCGCCGCGTTCAACACCTTCATCGTCTGAGGCGCATCGCCGCAGCCGGTGGAGCCAAGTGCAGACACCTTAAGTCCGGCCCGGTTCCTCACCCGAGGAGCCGGGCCGAACTGTTTTCAGGCTGGCTATTCCGTGCCGCCGAGGCGCACCGCTTCCGCGCGCAGATCGGTCTTGAGCAACTTGCCGATATGGCTCCTCGGCATTTCGGCAATGGCGTGGAGCGCGGCCAACCGCTGGGTCTTGCCGAGCCGCGCGTTGACCGCTGCCATGATCGTGGTGAGATCGGCATCGCCCTTGAGCACCACGAAGCCCACCGGCGTCTCGCCCCAGGCGCGCGAGGGCACGCCGACCACCGCGGCCTCGACCACGCCCGGCTCCTTGCAGAGCTCCGCCTCGAGATCGCTCGGATAGATGTTGAACCCGCCCGAGATGATCATGTCCTTGGCGCGGCCGACCAGTTCGACGAAACCTTCGGCATCTACACGCCCGATGTCGCCCATCCGCATCCATGCCTCGCCGGTAGCGGGGTCGATCCACTGCGCCTCTTGCGTTTTGTCGGGGCGGTTCTTGTAGCCGCTCATCATTGTGAGGCTGCGCCCGACGAGATTGCCCGGCGTGCCCGGCGGCACCTCGCGGTCCTCGTCGTCGAGCACCTTGAGCTCGCTCCCCGGCGCGGGGCGGCCGACGGTGTGGAGCTTGTCGGGGAATTCGTTGCAGGGGAGCAGGCAGACGACCCCGCCCTCGGTCATGGAATAGATCTCGATCAGCCCGCCGGGCATCCGCTGGAGCACTTCGCGCTTGAGGTCGGCAGGGAAGGGCGCGGAGGTGCAGTATTTGAGCTTGAGGCTCGACAGGTCGAAGTCATCGAACCCGGCAAAATCCATCAGCCGCTGATATTGTACTGGCACCAGCATGGTGATCGTGGTGCGGTCGGCCTCGGCATAGGAAAGCCACTTGGCGCAATCGAACTTCCCCATCACCCGCACGCATCCCCCCGCCAGCAGCACCGGCAGGAAAGCGACCATCGTGGTGTTCGAATAGAGCGGCGTCGAGGCGAGCGAGCGCACTTCCAGCCCCGCCCCGAGATAACTCAATGCCGTCGCCGCGAATTGCCGCCAGCGCATCCGGTGCGAGTGGACGATGCCCTTGGGGATGCCGGTCGTGCCGGAGGAATAGATGATGTTGAACGGGTCTTTCGGCTCTGGCGTGAAGGCAGGCGCGCGGGCACCGGGAGGAGCCATCCACTGGTCGATGCTCTCAAGCGGAACGCGGATCAGGTGTGCCATGAAATCCGGCCCCAATTCAGCGGCCTTGGCCGCATCAATGAACAGATGGATCGCGCCCGAATCTGTCGCCATCCCCTCAAGCTGCTCCGGCGAGGCGCTGGTGGTGAGCGGCGCGGCCACACCCCCGGCGCGCACCGCCGCCAGAAACACCAGCGCATATTCGACGCTCGAGGTGCCCAAAATCGCCACCGACTGCCCGCGCTTGAGCCCCGTCTCGACCAGCCGCGCAGCCAGCCGCTCGACCAGCCCGACCAGCTCGGCCCAATAGACCTCGCGCCGGTCGTCACGCAGGGCGAGATCGTCGCCCTTGATCCGCGACCATTCCATCAGGATTTCGGGGAAGCTGCCGAACGGCTCGGCTAGGCGGCTCATCATCGCGTCGGTGTTCATGGCGGGTATGCATAATCGGCAGCGCGGCGCGCGCAAACTGTTTGCACAGCCGCGCGCACAGGTGGAAAGGTCCGGCGCGAAGGAGAGGGACACCCATGATCCGCATGACCGCAATGATCGCACTCGCCGCTGTGGCGCTCGCTCCGGCGGCGGCGCAGCAAGCCGAGCCTGCGCCGCAGCGGGTGCTGGTGGTGGTCGCCCACCCCGATGACGAGCTGTTCATGGCCCCCGCCATAGCGGCGATGGCCCGCGAAGGGGCGGACGTGGCGATCTACTATGCCACCGCGGGCGATGCAGGGCCGGGCGTGTCGGGCATGGCACCGGGGCCGGAACTGGCCGAACGGCGCATCGCCGAAGCATGGTGCGCGATCGAGGCGCTGGGTGTTGCCGCCCTCGTCGGTAGTGAGGCGGGGGACGGGACGCTGGGTCTTGCCGCGCATCATCCCGAAAGCGCGGCGTTAAAGGTGAAGGCAGACCTCGAACGGCAGATGCCTGCCACCGACCTCATCCTCACCTGGGGGCCGGATGGCGGATACGGCCATGCCGATCACCGCATGGTGAGCGCGCTGGCCACGCAGGTGGTGCAGGCCCTGCCCGCCGCCGAGCGGCCCGCGCTGCTCTATGTCGGCATCCCCGCAGGCAGCCTGCCCCCGGTGCCGGAGATGGCCGGGTGGGCCACAACCGACCCCGCGCTCCTCACCCAGACCATCGCCTACACCTCCGCCGATCTCGCCGCTGCCAAAGCCGCCGCGATGTGCCACGTCACGCAGTTTGACGAGGCCTCACGCCAAGGGGTGATGGGCCTGTTCGATGCGACGATGTGGCAGGGCAAGGTGCATTTCCGCCCAGCCTTCTAGACCCCGGGCTCTTCAGGTCTTTGTGACGATTGGCGGATTTGGCCAAGCGCGCAGCGCACGCCAGTGTGATAGTCTGCTCTAAAAAACATCCCAGCTTCGAGTCGCATTGTGTCCCCTTTCACGGAGAGAGACCCCATGCGCTTCAAGAACAACGGCTGGCTGGAAGATAGCCCGCAGGTGCCTTCGCCCAATTTCTACAGCGGCAACAATCCGCGCGAAGTGATCGTCATGCATTACACGGCGAGCTACAATGCGCAGTCCGCGATCGACGCCTTCAAGAAACGCGGCGGGGCGAGCGCGCATTTCGTGGTCGAGACCGATGGCACCATCACCCAGATGGTCTCCACCGCCGATCGTGCCTTTCACGCCGGACCTGCGGTCTATCATGGCCGGTCGGGCGTGAACCACTTCTCGATCGGGATCGAGATCGTCAATCCCGGCTACCACTTCAAGGCGGCGGACGGCGGCTGGCTCAACTGGAACCGCAAGCCCGTCAGCGCAGCCAAGCTGGCGCCGTTCCCCGGCATGATCGAGGCGCAGGACCCGTGGGTGGGATCGGCCCGGCAATATTGGCCGCTGTTTCCCGAAGACCAGCTGAAAGCGGTCGAGACGCTGACCAAGACGCTGCTCAAGACCTATCGCACGCTGGTCGACATCGTCGGGCACCGCGACATCGACACGGTGCGCCGGTGGAAGGTCGATCCCGGCCCGGCCTTCCCGATGATGCGGTTCCGCCGGTTGATCGACCACCGCGATGACGCGGTCACTCCGGTCACCTATGTGGTCGAGACCACCGGCGGCAAGCTCAATGTGCGCGGCGGGCCGGGGACCAGTTTCGATACGCTCGACTGGGGGCCGATCGGCAACGGGCAGCAGGTGGAACGGCTGGAAGCGCGCGGGGATTGGTATCTGATCCGTCGCTGGATCGACGGGGTGGCCTGTCAGGGCTGGGTCTATGCGGCCTACCTTTCGCCGGTCCCCTGACAGCCCCGCGTCGCTCGCGTCGACGAAGTGCCCTCGTCACCCGTGGAAAAGCACCGCTTGCGGCCCTCCCGCAGTTGGGTTTCCTGTCGCCAGCGCCTATATGATGACCCATGAGCGACACCAACAATCCGACCCCCGAAAAGCTGCCCAACGCCAACGAATACGGCGCCGATTCGATCAAGGTTCTCAAGGGCCTCGATGCGGTGCGCAAGCGCCCGGGCATGTATATCGGCGATACCGACGATGGCTCGGGCCTGCATCACATGGTCTTCGAAGTTTCGGACAATGCCATCGACGAGGCATTGGCAGGCCATTGCGACCTCGTTCTGATCGAACTGAACCCCGATGGCAGCGTCAGCGTTGAAGATAACGGGCGCGGGATTCCCACCGGGATGCACACCGAAGAAGGTGTCTCGGCCGCCGAAGTCATCATGACCCAGCTCCACGCGGGCGGGAAGTTTGAGAACACCTCGGACGACAATGCATACAAGGTCTCGGGCGGGCTGCACGGCGTGGGCGTGTCGGTGGTCAACGCCCTGTCGGAATGGCTGGAGCTCACCATCTGGCGCGAGGGCAAGGAGCACTGGATGCGCTTCGAGCATGGCAATGCCGTCGCGCCGCTCGAAGTGAAGGGCGATGCGCCAGCAGGGAAGAAGGGGACGCGCGTCACCTTCAAGGCCAGCCACGACACCTTCAAGAACGTCACGGAGTTCGATTTCGAGAAGCTCGAACACCGCTACCGCGAGCTGGCCTTCCTCAACTCCGGCGTGCGCATCAAGCTGCGCGACAAGCGGCATGAAGACGTGGTCGAACACGATCTCTATTACGAAGGCGGCATCGCGGCCTTCGTGAAATATCTCGACCGCAACAAGCAGCCGCTGATCCCCGAGCCGATCGCGGTGAGCGCCGAGAAGGACGGGATCGGGATCGACGTCGCGCTGGAATGGAACGATTCCTATTACGAGAACGTCCTCGCCTTCACCAACAACATCCCCCAGCGCGACGGCGGCACGCACCTTGCGGCCTTCCGCACCGCGCTGACCCGCACGCTCAACAATTATGCCGAGCGTTCGGGGATGCTGAAGAAGGAGAAGGTCAGTCTTTCGGGCGAAGACATGCGCGAAGGCCTGACCGCGATCGTGAGCGTCAAGCTGCCCGACCCGAAGTTCTCAAGCCAGACCAAGGACAAGCTGGTCTCCTCGGAAGTCCGCTCGCCCTTGGAAACGCTGATGGGCGAGAAGATGACCGAGTGGCTCGAGGAAAACCCCGGCGATGCGAAGTCGATCATCCAGAAGGTGATCGACGCCGCCGCCGCGCGCGAGGCGGCCCGCCGCGCGCGCGAGATGAGCCGCAAGGGCGCGATGAGCGTCGCCTCGCTCCCCGGCAAGCTCGCCGATTGTCAGGAACGTGACCCCGCCAAGTCCGAACTGTTTCTGGTCGAAGGGGACTCCGCCGGCGGTTCGGCCAAGCAGGGGCGTGACCGCAAGGCACAGGCGATCCTGCCGCTGAAGGGCAAGATCCTCAATGTCGAGCGCGCGCGGTTTGACCGGATCATTTCCTCGAAGGAAGTCGGCACCCTCATTCAGGCGATGGGCACCGGCATCCGCGACGAATTCAACCTCGAAAAGCTGCGTTACCACAAGATCGTCATCATGACCGACGCCGACGTCGATGGCGCGCATATCCGCACGCTGCTGCTGACCTTCTTCCACCGCCAGATGCCCGAGATCATCCGCGCCGGGCACCTGTTCATCGCCCAGCCGCCACTGTTCAAGGTGTCGAAGGGGCGGAGCGAGGTCTATCTCAAGGATCAGGCCGCGCTTGATCGCTATCTGGTCGATGCCGGGCTGCAAGGCCGGGTGCTGGAAACGCAAGGCGGGGCGCGCGGGGGCGAGGATCTGCGCGCGCTGGTGGACTCTGCGCTGCGTCTCAAGAACCTGCTCGCCTTCGTGCCGCGCCGCTATGACAGCGGGATTGTGGAACAGATGGCGCTGGTCGGCGCGCTCGAACCGGGGCTGGCGGGCGATGCGCTTGCCGCTGCGCTGCAACGCGCCGCCGGGCGATTGGGCGCAGGCGACCGCGAGGCGCGCTGGAGCGCGTCGCAGCGCGAAGACGGCACCGTGGTGTTCGAACGCCTGTGGCGCGGCGTCACCGATGTGCACGAGATCGACGGGCGGTTCCTTGTCAGCACCGAAGCGCACAAGCTCCACAGCCTCGCCGCCGCGCAGGCCGATGCCTATGCCTCGCCCGTCAGCCTCGTGCGCGCAGGCGATGTGGCCGACGAGCCCGAGCCCGAAGCCCCCGCCGCAGCCGACGATCCGCTCGCGGGTGAGGCCGAGGAAGCCGCCGCGCCGCCCGCGGCCACTTTCGACGGCACGATCAGCCGCCCGACACAGCTGCTCGACGCGATCTTCGCCGCCGGGCGCAAGGGGCTGGCGATCGCCCGCTACAAGGGTCTGGGCGAAATGAACGCGGAACAATTGTGGGAGACCACGCTTGATCCCGAAGCCCGAGTGCTGCTGCAGGTCAAGGTCGAGGATGCCGACGTGACCGACGAAATCTTCACCCGTCTGATGGGCGACATCGTCGAGCCGCGGCGCGAGTTCATTCAGGACAATGCTTTGAACGTAGCCAACCTCGACGTCTAGGCACCCGCAACCATGGCCAACCAGCCCCACCGCACCGAGGAATTGCAGCACGCCAGCTTCCTGATCATCCTTGCGGTGGTCAGCCTGCTGATGGCGGTGATCGTCCTGCCCTTTGCCCAGCCGCTGCTGTGGGCGGGGTTGGCGGCGATCATGTTCCAGCCGCTTTACAAGCAAGCGCTGATCCAGACGCGCGGGCGGCGCAATCCGGCGGCGGGGCTGAGCCTGCTGATCATCTTCTTCGTGGTGATGGTCCCGGCGTTGTGGGTGGCGACGATGGTGGCGCAGCAGGCGGTCGTGCTGGTCACCGCGCTTCAGCAGCAGCCGATCGATCTGGCGGCATGGTTCGATCAGGTCCACGGGATGCTGCCCGAGGCCGCGCGCGACGCGATCGACCGCAGCGGCTGGGCCGACATGGCGGCGGTGCAGACCCGCTTGCAGGAACTGCTCACCGAAAGCGCCGGGATGATCGCGGGGCAGGCCGTGTCGATCGGCAGCGGCGCGCTGGGCTTTCTCCTGTCTTTCGGTGTCGGCCTGTATGTGATGTTCTTCCTGCTCCGCGATGGCGAGCGGATCGGGCGCACGGTGCTGTGCGCTGTCCCGGTCGAACGCAGCATCGCCGATCGGCTGGCCAACCGCTTCCTCGGCATCGTGCGCGCCACGATCAAAGGCACCGGCGTGGTCGCGCTGGTGCAGGGCGCGCTGGCGTGGATCACCTTGCTGATCGCAGGCGTGCCCTCTGCCTTGCTGTTCGGCGTGGTGACGGTGTTCTTCGCGCTGGTCCCGGTGATCGGCGCGGGCGCGGTGTGGCTGCCGGCCGGGCTGTGGCTGCTGATCTCGGGCGATACCTGGCAGGGCATCTTCGTGCTGCTGGTGGGGTTCTTCGTCATCTCCTCGGCCGACAACGTCTTGCGCCCGATTCTGGTCGGCCGCGATACCGGTATTCCCGACTGGATCATCCTCGTCACCACGCTGGGCGGTCTGAGCCTTGTCGGCTTTTCGGGCATTGTGCTCGGCCCGCTGGTGGCCGGGCTGTTCCTCGCCAGCTGGTCGATCCTGCGCGAACAGCGCGAAGAGGACGCCGAAGCCGGGCGCTTGGAAGAGGACGATGGCGGCATCCGGGTCGATGCCTCGGGCCATGCGCCGCCCGAAGGCGAGGCGGACTGACGCCGTGCAGTCGCTGGTCACGCCCGGTTCGCAAGGTGAAGCGATCGGCCGGCTGGTCATCGCCGCGCTGGTGGTGGCGATGCTGCCCGCGCTGCCGTTCGGCGAATATCTGGCATATCCGTTCTATATCCTGACGACCTGGTTTCACGAGATGGGCCACGGGCTGACCGCGATGGTGCTGGGCCAGTCCTTCCATCAGCTGGTGATCTTCCCCAACGGCTCGGGCTATGCCGAATACAGCCTCGGCGGCAGCGCCTCGCGTCTCGTCCCTGCAGCGATCGCCGCGGGTGGCCCGCTCGCCCCGAGCATGGTCGGCGCGCTGCTGATCGTCGCCAGCGCGCACCCGCGCGCATGGCGGCCGGTGCTGTGGCTGGTGCTCGCCGCGATCCTCGTCAGCACGCTGATCTGGGTGCGCTCGGCCACCGGCTGGTGGGCGCTGCTGGTGGTGGCAGGGGTGCTGGGTCTGGTCGCATGGCGCGGCTCGCCGAGCGTCGACCGCTTCACCCTGCAATTCCTCGGACTGCTGGGGGTCTACAGCGGCTTCGGCGACTGGCGCTACCTGTTCACCGAACAAGTGACGATGAACGGGCAGGTCGTCCTGTCGGACACCGGCGCGATCGCGGCGGCGATAGGCCCGCCCTACTGGTTCTGGGCCGGGGTGATCCTCGTCGCCTCGGCGATCATGGTCGGCGCCGCGCTGCGCTACGCCCTCGCCGACAAGCGCCTGCGCCCCCCTCCCAAGAAGCCGCCCGCCAACGTGCTGCAGTTCCGCCGCTGACGCTCTAGCCCTTGCGCGCCTTGGCCCGCTCGTTCGCCGCGCCGAAGCGACCGTGCTTGCGATAGCGCAGCATCCACTTGTCAAGGAACAGACCCAGGGGCTTGGCCTCAATCCCCAGATCGGCGAGACCGAGCGCGCCCTCGGCCACGGTATTGCCTCCCTTCAGCAGCGCCCACTGGTCGCGGCTCATCGGCGTGCCGGGCAGGGCCGCGAAGGTCGCAGACAGGCCATCGGGCACGGCGAGGAAAGTCCGCGTGCGCCCCTGTGCTTCGGCAATCCGCTGGTGGATTTCCATCATCGTCAGCTGCTCGGGCCCGCCCAGCTCGAAGGTCTTGCCGCCGTGCTTGTCCGGGTGCTCCAGCGCCACCGCGACCGCCTCGGCGACATCGTCCGCATAGACCAGCTGCAGCTTCGCCTGCGGGCCGAACACCGGCAGCACGGGCAGCATCTCGATCATCCCGCCAAACAGGTTGAGGAAGTTGTCGTCCTTGCCGAACACGATCGAGGGGCGCAGGATCGTCGCCTTGGGGAAGGCCGCCGCCACGCGCTCCTCGCCCAGCGCCTTGCCGCGCGCATAGGCGGTAGGCGAGGCGGCATCGGCCCCGATCGCGCTGACATGGACCAGCGCCTTGACCCCGCCCGCCGCGGCGAGCCGCGCGATCGTGCCGGGCGCCTCGCCCATCAGCTTGACGAGATCGCCCTCGAAAGCCCCGACGAGGTTCACCACATGGCTCGCTCCGTCCAGCGCGGCGGCGACATGCTCCTCGCGGGTGATGTCGCAGGGCATCATCTGAAGCTGGCCGAGATTGGCGAGCGGCTTCAGATCCTGCGCCTTGTAGGGCGACCGGCTCGCCAGCCGCACCCGCGCCCCGCGCGCCAGCAGCGCCTGCGCGACGTAATTGCCGATATAGCCGGTGCCGCCGAAGATGGTGACCAGCTGGCCGGAAAGCGGAGAGGAGGTGGGCATGATACAGGTGCTCGTTGTGGCTGGTGAGGTTGCCGGACAAGGATGTGGCCGCGCTTTGCTTCAACGCTCGCCCGTAGGCAAGCGTTCCGATCGCCTCGACAGCCAGATCGCCGCCCAAGCGCGCGCAGAGCCGCCGCCTCCCCGCTCCATCGCGAAATCGGTTGGCGCGAAAGGGCATGAATGAGGGCATCAGGCCACAAGCGTTCTCGCCGAAATCGAGACGATGTTGCCATTGACAGCCCCCCTCCCCCCCGCTAATCGCGCCCACCTACCCAGCCTTCCGGCATCAACGACCGGCAGGCTTTCGTGCCCAGATGGCGGAATTGGTAGACGCACCGTCTTCAGGTGGCGGCGCTCGCAAGGGCGTGGAGGTTCGAGTCCTCTTCTGGGCACCATCTATACAACTCCCGACGTAGCTAAGAGTATCGCCAAAACGGCGGAATTCTGCTAGTTTTCAGCGTCTTTCGTCGCGGAGTGTGTCTCGATGTTTCTCACTGATCCAACGAATCGCTGCATAGATGTGTGTAGATATGTGCGGCTGGTAGCGGCCTCATATACACACAGTTTGACGCGGGTGACTGCGTCATGGCTCTGAACGACGCTGCGCTCAAAGCCTTGAGACCCAAAGACCGGGTGTTCACTGTGGCCGATGAGAAGGGCCTATGCATCGAAGTTGCCGTAAGCGGGTCAAAGCTATGGCGCTACCGATATCGCTTCGGAGGCAAGGCGCGCGTGCTTTCGTTCGGGCCATATCCCGAGGTTTCGCTCAAAGAGGCTCGGCTGAGGCGAGAAGAAGCTAGAAGCAAATTGCGGGATGGGATCGACCCGGGGGTTGAGCGGAAGAGGGCTAAGCTGACCGCCCGCTTCAACGCGGCGAACACGTTCGGTGCGGTCGCCGAGGAATACATCGAACACAAGCTTACGAAGGAAGGGCGGGCTGATGTCACTGTCGCGAAGGCGAAATGGCTTTTGCTCCAGATGAAGCCGCTATGGGATCAACCCCTCGTCGATATCAAGCCAGCCGAGGTTTACGGTGTGCTTCGGCGCTTGGAGGGGCAAAGGAAGCACGAGACCGCGAAGCGCTGCCGCTCATTTACCAGCCGCGTGTTTCGCTACGCCGCTGCAACAGGCCGGGCGGAGAGCGACCCCGCCGCCATGCTCGCGGGGCAATTGATCGCTCCTAAAGTAAAGCATCATGCAGCAATCCTTGATCCCGCAAAGCTGGGAGAGCTGCTGCGCAGCATCGATGCTTTCGAAGGCGCACCGATCACCCGATTGGCTTTGCAGATCGCGCCGCATGTCATGGCACGGCCCGGGGAACTGCGGCAGGCGACATGGGACGAGTTCGATCTCGAAACGAAGATCTGGCGTATCAAGCCCGAGCGTATGAAGATGCGCCGCCCACATGCGATCCCGCTTTCCCAGCAGGTTCTGGGTTACCTACGCGAGGTCCAGCAGTTTAGTGGACCGGAGGGCTACGTTTTTCCGGCATTTCACACGACCCGTCGTCCGATGAGCGAGAACACGATGAATCAGGCTTTTCGCCGCATGGGTTATCCGACGATGCGTTCGGAACTCGCATCGAGATGGGAAGCGACGATGATGATCTGGTGGCTCTGGTTCAGCGTATCCTCGTCCAGAGGCAGGCCGAATCGTTTCCGAAAATCCTCTGACAGGCTGCCTCCACCAGAGAATGCCGAGTATAGGCGGCTAATCTCGTCCGTTTCGAGGCTTTCAGCCCAACTGGCATAGTCTATGGCCTGCGCCACCACTTCACGCGGCGTTTTACCCCGTTTCAGCTCGATCAGGATAAGCGAACCATCCGGAGCGAGCGCAAGCAAGTCGATGCGCCCACCAAAGCCGGTGTTAGCCTGCCGACCAATTATCATCCACTGATCGGAGAGGATCGTCGGTTCGGCCACGATCATATCTTCAAGCAGGGCTTCGCTTGGAAGTGCGGCTTCCCGCAGAGGCTGCGGCCTTGCACTCACCTTCCAAATCATGTGGCGTATCGGCATGACCTCAAACCTTCTACATTTCCGGCGACGGACTCTCGCGGGAGGACTCTTCAACGCGGCGTGGAGCCCGATGTGGACGATAGCACAAAGCAGCGATATAGGGTTTTGACAGGGAATTATGGAGAGGATTCATATGGCTCGTGGACGGCCGAGAAAAGTGGCGGTCGAGCTGGAGAAGTCCAACCCTCGTTCGTTCGAAGCGCCGCTGTGGGCAGCGGCGGACAAGCTGCGCGGCAATATGGACGCGGCGGAATACAAGCATGTCGCGCTGGGGCTGATCTTCCTCAAATACATCTCTGACCGGTTCAACGAGCGCAAGGCCGAGGCCGAAGCGGACCCGGAAAACGCCTTCCTTGCCGAAGATCGGGACTGGTACGCTGCCGAAAGCGTGTTCTGGGTGCCCGAACATGCGCGGTGGGAATATCTCAAGGAAAACGCCACCAGCACCAAGCCAACCATCGGCGAGCTGATCGACACGGCGATGCTCGACATCGAGCGCGAAAACCCCACGCTCAAAGGCGTACTGACCAAGAACTATGCCCGGCCCGAACTGGACCAAACCAAGCTGGGTGAGGTGGTAAAGCTGTTCTCCGATCTGGCGTTCCGCGATGAGCATCACGGGCAGGACGTGCTGGGCCGGGTTTATGAGTATTTTCTTGGCCAGTTCGCCATCGCGGAGGGTAAGCGCGGCGGGCAATATTACACCGCCGGGTGCGTCGTGCGCTTGCTGGTGGCGATGATCCAGCCGTTCAAGGGCCGGGTGTATGACCCCTGCTGCGGCTCAGGCGGCATGTTCGTGCAGTCCGAACAGTTCATCGAAGCGCACGAGGGCGGGCGCAACGACATTTCGATCTACGGACAAGAGTCCAACCCCACCACATGGCGGCTGGCCAAGATGAACCTCGCCATCCGGGGGATTGAAGCGAACCTTGGTAGCAAGTGGGCGGACAGCTTCCACGAGGATATGCACCCCGGCATCAAGGCGGATTACATTCTCGCCAACCCGCCCTTCAATCAGAGCGATTGGGGGCAGGAGAAGTTGCAGGGCGATGTGCGCTGGCAATTCGGCACGCCGCCCGCTGGCAACGCGAACTTCGGCTGGGTCCAGCACATCTACCACCATCTGGCTCCGCACGGGATCGCGGGCTTTGTGCTGGCCAACGGCTCACTGTCCAGCCAGCAATCGGGCGAAGGCGAAATCCGCCAGCGGCTTATCGAAAAGGACGTGATCGACTGCATCGTGGCGCTGCCCGGTCAGCTCTTTTCGACCACACAGATTCCGGTGTGCCTGTGGTTCGTCGCCCGCGACAAATCGAACGGCATCGTGAAGGACAAGAAACTGCGCGACCGGCGCGGCGATGTGCTGTTCATCGACGCGCGCAACATGGGCACCATGGTCACGCGGACGCTCAAGGAGCTGACCGCCGACGACATCGCCACCATCGCCGACACCTATCATGCGTGGCGGGAAAAGGGCGGCAAATACGAGGACGTGCCCGGCTTCGCCAAGTCGGTGAGTCTTGCAGACATTGCCGCCAAGCGGTTTGTACTGACGCCCGGCATGTATGTGGATCAGGCAGCGCAGGCCGATGATGGAGAAGCATTCGCGGACAAGATGGCCCGGCTCACCGCGACGCTCAAAGCGCAGATGGAGCGAGGCAACGCGCTCGACTTGGAAATCCGTAGCCAGCTCAAAAAGGTCGGTTATGGCTGGTGACGCTCCGGCCGAACTCTATGCTCCAGCCTTCAACTTTGGGGCGGAGCCGCAACCGCTGCTCGGCCTTGCGGAATGGATCAACGGGTTGGCATTCAAGAACATCGCCTTCACGGATGATGGCTTGCCTGTTGTCAAAATCGCCGAAATCAAAGGCGGCTTTTCTGACGCGACCAAGCGCACCAACGGCATCTATGATGATCGGGTCCGGCTACGCGATGGCGACCTGCTATTCTGCTGGTCGGGTCAGCCGGAAACTTCCATTGGGACTTTCGTTTGGGACAGGGGTGATGCGTGGTTGAACCAGCACATCTTTCGGGTTCTTCCCGACCAGAGCATTGATCGGCGCTTTTTCCGCTTTCTGATGCTGTATTTGCAGCCAAACTTTCAAGAAATCGCGCGCAACAAGCAGACAACCGGCCTTGGCCATGTCACCAAGGGCGATCTTGGAATGATGATGGTCCAGCTGCCATCCCTTTCCGAACAAGAACGCATCGCCAATACGCTACAAGCCATTCAAGATAAGATTGAACTCAACAATCAAATGGCGGAGACGCTGCAACATATGGCGCGAGCTCTATTCAAGAGCTGGTTTGTCGCATTTGATCCCGTTCACGCCAAAGCTGAAGGGCGCGACACCGGCCTTCCGGCCGACACAGCGGCGCTATTCCCGAGCAGCTTCGGTGACGACGGTTTACCTAAGGGGTGGAGAATAAGTACTGTCGGCGAACTGTTTTCCATCGTTGCTGGAAACACTCCGTCGACTAAGCAAGCGGAATACTGGGATGGCCCGTATGCATGGGCTACGCCGAAGGATATGTCTGGCTTGTCCGGACCACTGCTTACTAAAACCGATCGCTCATTGAGTGAGCACGGCTTCCAAATATGTAGCTCGGGCAGAATACCGGAAATGTCCCTGCTAATGTCATCGCGTGCACCAGTAGGCTACCTCGCTTTCAATGCGATGCCTGTAAGTATCAATCAGGGTATCGCGGCATTTGTTGAAAAGGCATTGTCCCCTTTTTATGCTTGGGCTTGGTGTCATGAAAACATGAATATCATAAAGGCGAACGCTAATGGGTCGACGTTTCAAGAAATAAGTAAAGGCGTTTTGCGTTCTGTCGCTATGATACAGCCTTCTACTTCGGTGCATGATGCTTTCGTTGATATAATGAAGACTTCATTCTCCCATCTTTTGCATTTGGCCGAAGAAACCGAAGCATTAAAGCGTCGGCACTTGTGTAGTTAAGTTAGCAGAGTCGAGAAATCGCGCGAACATAACGTGACCCTTGTGTTGGGACGCAGGGCTTGCGGGTTAACACAACAGTGTGGTAAGGGGTCTCACCCGATGGAGGTGAGAATGTCCGATACCGTGTTGCAGAAAACGATCGCGCTGCGTGCCGAGGTATGGGGCGACCTTGTTAAATCGCCTGCATTTCAGTCATTTAAGGCTCTTGATGCCGCTGTTGCGGCAATGGGCGGCAAGCGCATCCTTTTGAGCGAATCACCGCTTGAGGAAGAGCCGTCGCGGAGTCGCGTGGGCGCTACTGCCCCCGTTCAGCGCCGCCGTGGCTCTCAAGGTGATGCAGCAGAGCAAGTCCTGCTCAATAGCAATGAGCCTTTGCAAATCCGCGTCCTGCTTGATGCCGTGTTGTCAATGGGCGTTGAGGTTCGCGGAGAAGACCCTCTTGCGAATTTCCGTTCCACATTGTCCCGCGATCCCCGCTTTAAGAGCATCATGCACAAAGGGGGGTATTTCTGGTGGCTCACAGATGTTGCGCTGCCGGAAGGATGGGATGAAGCAGAGGCCGACGACTTAGTAGCCCGTTTGGCCTCTGCTTCTAGTTCCGATCACTCTAGCCAGGAAGGGGGTGGTGGCCATGCGGCCAATAATACAGTCCTAGCCTCATAAGGGCATCCGGGCGATGCGAGGTCTAGCCACCTCGTATCGTTCGCAGCCCCGTAGGGGTGCAATCGCAAACCGGTAAAAACCGGCCCTTTGGAAAACGACTGCCGGTAGGAGCGCAAGCCCCTACCGGCCTCTTTTATGCGCGAAATATGAAGGAAATGCAAGTGACTGACGGGAAGTCCGAACCTGACAGAGTTTACTCTGACACAGAAACGGAAAGGCGCAGAGAAATGATTCTAAAGCAACTACTTGGCGCAAAGCCAGAAACTCAAGAGTCTGTAGCCGAGAAGGCGCGGCGGCGGCGTCAATCAAAATAGCGTGTCCGCTTTTGGCCGATCTGGCGAGGCACCTTCGCCACTTTAGGCGGCGAGTTTGTCAATCCGCCGATAGGTGAGGCGGCGACCCTCGGCACCCTTGAGGATAAGCGCGGCGCGTTCGCCATCGGTCAATTCGCGGGTGTTATAGCGCAGATCGAACTCGGCGCAGTAACGGCCAAGGTGCGCTTCGCTCATGTGGTGATAGGTGCCGATCACGCCGCGCTTGAAGATCGAGAAGAAGTTTTCGGCGGTGTTGGAGTGCTTGAAGCCGCCAGTGGTGACATACTGCTTCGCCGAGTGATTGACGACCGAGTGACCGTTAAACTCCTTACCGAGGCGGGTGTAGATGGGGCTTTCGTCGGTCATAAGGTGGGCGGTGCGCTCCACGTTGGCGACGAGAACGCTGCGCACGGTTGCTGCGTTGACGTTGGCGACATGGAACGAACGAGCCATGCCGTTGCGCTCCACGAGGGCGACAACCGCCTTCTTGGGGGCAGGCTTGCGGGTGGCGCGGTTCTTGGCCTTGCCACCAACGTAGGTTTCGTCGGCTTCGACAACGCTATCGGGTTGTCCGCCCATGGGGCCGGTAGGTGCAGCGCCTTCCATTGCTTCGCGGATGCGGTGGCACAGAAACCAAGCCGTCTTGTAGGTTACGCCAAGCATACGCTCCATTTGCTTTGCGCTCATACCCTTCTTGGATGCAGCCATAAGGTGCATCGCCAGCAGCCACTTGTGCAAAGGAACGTGGCTGCGCTCCATAACGGTGCCAGTGCGGACAGTGAACTTGTCGCGGCAGTCATTGCAAAGGAACATACCGGCCTGCGTCTTGCCGCCCATCTTGCGGACAGCAAGCGAACCACAGTGCGGGCATGAAGGTTCGCCGTTCCAACGCTGCGCTTCAATATGCGCGGTGGCCTTGGCTTCGTCGTGGAAGATCGGATTGGTGATGTTGGTGTCCATGCGGATTGTATGCCGCATCGCGCTTGCTAAGTAAAGTATATAATTGCTAAAGCGTCTTCAAGACGAGCTACTGCCCAGACTCGTGTCGGGCGAGTTGCGGGTGGTTGATGCTGAAACCGTAATTGCCGCTGCATAGAGGAAAGCATGGCCTATCAGCTGCAGCTCCTCCGCAACCTAATCGAGCGCCACCCGGAACGGGCTGGCAATCTAGGGCTACACGTCGAGGCGCTGGAGCAAAGCATTCAGCAGCTGCCGCTCACTTGCCTGTCTAACGTGCGGGCGATTTTCGAAGCGATGCAGCACAGCGTGCACGGGGCGCTTAAGGTCACCTACGGTGATGACGACGATTTTCCAAAACGCACCAGCCTAGTCATCAAAGCGCTCGACTTGTCGCTGGATGGGCATCCCCAAAAAGAAAAGATCGAACATCACCTCAAAAAGCTGCTCGGCAGCATGAACGGCGTTGCTTCATCCCTCGCCGCTTTGAGCAACATTCCTAACCTGCGTCATGGGGGGGCACTCGATTGGCCGACGTTGGAACGCCAGCACGCATGTATGCTTGGCGGGCTCTGCGACGCACTGGTCTCTTTTCTCCTGGACGTCGCATGGAGCCGTCCATCCGAAGAGGTGAAAGCTCCCTCTAGTCCGATCTACGCCAATGAAGGTGACTTCAACGAGAGCCTCGATGATCAATATGGCCTTGTTGAGATAGCTGGGTCGAGCTTTGAAGCCAGCCGAATTCTCTTCATGCTCGATTCTACCAAATATGAGGCGGCGCTCACCGAATGGCGACAGGCCAAGCTTGATGATGAGGAACAGGAAGCGGCCGCATGACCTATCCCACGGGCGGCGCATCCCCTCCAAGCCGCTTCAATGAGGGCGCGGTTGAGCTGGCGGCGATGAGCTGGCTCGACCTTTCCGGCTGGAACGTGCTGCCGGGCGACTATTTGGCCCCCGATGGGCCGATGAGCGCCCGCACTGATTACCGCCAAACCGTCTTGGAAGGGCAGCTCCGCGACGCGCTGGCGACGCTCAACCCGGATGCGAATTCGAGCACTATCGAAGCGGCGATGCGCGCCGTACTCGCCGCGCCAACGCAAAATCTGCTGGAGAACAACCGGGCATTCCACGAGCTGCTGGTGTTCGGCGTGCCGGTTGAGTTGAACGAGAATGGCGAAAGCCGGACGGTGCGACTCCGCCTGATCGACCAGAAAACGCCAGCCAACAACAGCTTTATCGCCGCCAACCAATTCGTGGTTCAGGCCGAGCGCCACACCATCCGGCCGGACATCGTGCTGTTCGTCAACGGCCTGCCGCTGGCGGTGTTGGAGCTGAAAAATCCGGCTGATGAAAACGCCACCATGGACCGGGCGCATGAGCAGCTTCAGAATTACAAGAACAAAGCCCCGGAACTGTTCCGCTTCAACGCCGCGCTCGTCATCAGCGACGGGATGGAGGCGCGGATCGGCTCGCTGACTGCCGGGCTGGACCGCTTCCAGCCGTGGCGGACCATCGACGGCGAAAAGCATGATGATTTTGGCCGGGCAGAGCTGGAAGTCCTCATCAAGGGCGCGTTCGATCCGGCGCGGCTGCTAGACCTGGCCTTCGACTATACGGCCTTTGAAATGGCCGATGGTGTGGTCAAATCTAAGAAACTGGCGGGCTATCACCAATTCCACGCGGTGCGGCGGGCGCTGGCATCGACCGTCAAAGCCGCCAGCGAAGGCGGGCACCGCAAGGGCGGCGTGGTCTGGCACACGCAAGGCAGCGGCAAATCGCTGACCATGCTGTTCTATGTGCGCCAGCTCCAACTGGCGAAGAAGCTTAAGAACCCGACAATCGTTGTGGTGACGGACCGCAATGATCTGGACGATCAGCTCTTCAAGACCTTCGCCGCCCATGGCGGCGCCATTCGCGGCGAGCCGCGCAATGCGGAAACCGTGGCAGCGGTGCGGGAACTGCTCAAGGTCGATATTGGCGGGCTGGTGTTCACCACCATTCAGCGGTTTCGCGGCGACGAGGGCGAGCATCCGTTGCTTACGGACCGCAGCAACGTGATCGTGATCGCCGATGAAGCGCACCGCTCGCAATATGGCCTCAACCGGCGCTTCGTGACGCGCGGCGATGAAGTGCGAGAGGAAGTCGGCTTTGCCGAGTATCTCCGCCAAGCCCTGCCCAACGCCACGTTCATCGGCTTCACCGGCACACCGATTGACGAAAAGGATCGCAGCACGGCGGCGGTGTTTGGCGACGTGATTGATACCTACGACATGACCCAATCGGTCATCGATAAGGCGACGGTGCCGATCCACTATTCCGCCCGGCTCGCCAAGCTGATGCTGCGACTGGATGCCGAGCAACGGGAAGAGCTCGATGCCCTGGCCGAAGAGCTGACCGAAGGAAGCGACGTGCGCGCCGCCGAACAGTTGAAGGCGAAGTTCAGCCGGTTTGAGGAAATCGTCGGCTCACCGGAACGCATCACGACAGTCGCGGCGGACATTGTGGCGCACTTTGAAGAGCGCAAGGTGGCGATGGGCGGCGGCAAAGGCATGATCGTTGCCATCAGCCGCCAAGTCGCAGTCGCCCTCTACGATGAGATTGCCCGATTGCGCCCGGAATGGGTTGGGGCTGACCCCTCGGACGACAACGACGGCATGATGAAGGTCGTCATCACCGGCAACAATTCTGACCCGCAGGCGATGCAGCCGCATATCCGCACAAAATCCCGGCTGGAGGAAATTGCAGACCGGTTCAAGAACCCCTCATCCGGGTTTGACCTCGTGATCGTGCGGGACATGTGGCTCACTGGCTTTGACGCGCCTTCACTGCACACGCTTTACATCGACAAGCCGATGCGTGGGCATGGGCTGATGCAGGCCATTGCGCGGGTCAATCGCGTGTTCGGTGCTAAGCCGGGCGGGCTGATCGTCGATTACCTCGGCATCGGTGCTGAGCTTCGGGCCGCGCTGGCCCAGTATAGCGCCCGCGACCAAGAGCAAGTCAGTCTCAATATGGATGAGGCGGTCCGGCAGCTTCTCAGCAAGGTTGAGTCGGCGCTTGCCTTGCTCGGCAACGTCAACTGGAAGGCGTTCTTTGGCGCTGATCCGGCGGCCCGGCTGACAATTCTCAAGCAATGCCTTGAGGAAATCCTGTCGGGCGACCGTCGATCCGAGTTCATCGATTTGGCCACACAAGCCGAAGCTGCCTTCGCCATCACGGCGGGGGATGAGCGCGCATCCGCCATCCGGCAGGAAGTGGCGCTGATCGTCGCCTTGCGGGCGAACCTCATCAAATACACGTCCGGCAAGAGTGGACGCGGCAAACAAGCGATTGAGCAAGAAATCCGCCAGCTCATGTCGCAGGCGGTCATGTCCGATGGCATCTTGGACGTGTTCAAGGACGCGGGGCTGGAGCAGCCCGATCTTGCCATCCTGTCCGACGATTTCCTGTTGGAGGTACGGCAGACGAAGCAGCCGAACCTTGCCGTTGAAACGCTGCGACGGCTCTTGCAGGGTAACATCAAGGCACGCGAACGGATGAACGTTGTCGAAGCCCGCAAGCTGAGTGAGCGGCTAGACGATGTGCTAACCCGCTATCACAACCGGGCGGTCGATAGCTTGCAGGTTATTGATGAGTTGATCTCTCTTGCGCGTGAGGTGTCTGCCTCCGCGAAGCGGGGCGAAGAGCTTGGAATGGCTCCCGAGGAGCTGGCCTTTTACGATGCCTTAGCTGAGAACGGGTCGGCACGGGAACTCATGGAGCGCGAGACCCTTCGCACTCTTGCGCAACTGCTCGTTAAGACAATCCGCAGCACAGTCACGGTGGATTGGACCCAGAAGGAAAGTGTGCGTGCGAAAATGCGGATCGAGGTTCGCAAACTTCTTGCCCGCTATGGCTACCCTCCTGATCTGCAAAAAGCTGCGGTCGACCTAGTTCTGGAACAGGCCAATTCGATCGCCATCGATTGGGCATTATGAACAGGCATTCGAGCAACGCTTTGCCGTGCTGGCGGATTGCGCCTGTGTGATCCCGTTTTTTGTGAGCGCATTGTCTTAGTAGCGGGCTAAACCTGCCATTCAGAAGGTAGCCAAGAAGGCGGAATCGGACCGGAGATACGGCTGCATCTTTGTACATAAACGTGTACATAAGTGCTCATATGGATAAAATTTGCGTTCGATTTTCAATTATTTAGATTGCGATTATGATGCCTCTTCTGGCACCAACATACTCAAAACAAACACAAAATCGTCTCAAATACGGTCTTCGGATCGTGTTTGCTACGGTTTACTGCTACGGTTTGATGCCCAGAATTCCGGCTCAAGTGTTTCAGAACGTGAGAAAAACAGTCCACGCGGCTGCTACGGTTTCAGTCACGGTTTGCTACCCAGAGGTATGATGCTTCGGAGCGGACGCTTCTACCTTCGCCGTCATGTTCCGACCGATGTTCAGCCGATCATTGGACGAGCGGAAGTGTGGCGACCTCTCAAGACCGACAGTTTGCAGACGGCGCTGCGGCGTCTCCCTCTAATCACCGCCACGTTGGAATCTGAGTTCGAACGCATTCGGCATGATGCAGGGTTGACCGTTGATGAGACGATCTTGAGACCGTCTCAGGACGATCTAGGGGGGCGATTATCCCATGCTCAAACTGAGGCTCGTGAGAGTGCTGCGCCTCAATTGATTTCGGTTAAGCAGGTATACGCCCGCTACATGGACGATCCGACCCATCGATGGTCGCCAAGCACGCGACAAGCTTACGAAACCACCCGTAAGTTCGCGCTTGGTATCATTGGGGGCGAAATTCCCATGGGCGCGATGTCGCGCGCGCACTGCCGCGATTACCTCGACATGCTCCGCTTCATGCCTAGGAATGCGTCCAAGCGCTTCCCCAAGCTGAGCCTCACGGCGCCTCGGACGGCGCGGGGTCGTTGCAGCTTATCCAAAAAAGAAGGGCGGCCACAGGATGTGACCGCCCTCAGTTGTCAGTCCGCCGCTCATCGGGAAAACGCGGCGGAGCGGGGGCAGGTCTATTATTCGCCCGTAGCGTCCGTGGCCGGGGCAGGCTGAGCGCCTTCAGCGACAGCACTGCCGCTGGCGTTGCCAGCCACCAGCGCGTTCCCCGAGGCGCTGAACATGCCGGCAGGCAGCGTGCGGGTAACCTTGCCCTGCTTGACCACGACCTGCTCGATTTCGCCGCGACCGTTGGCGACAACCTGGCGCACCTTGCCGAGCGAGGCGCCTTCCGACGTCATCACCGGCATGCCGGGAGCGACGGTGGCCGCGCCCTCGCCAGCGGCAGCAGCCGAGCCAGCCACCGCAAGCAGCGGGTTGGTGAGCGAAGCCGCGCCATTGCCTTCAGCCGAACCGCCCCCGTTGCCGCTGATCATGCCCGCACCCGGCAGGGTAGACATGCCGGGCATGGGCGCCGCAGCGACTGCATCGCTTGCGGCTCCGGTGGCGGTTCCCGCTGCATTGGTGGCAAGGCCGCGCGCTTCGCCAGCCGCAGGTGCCAGCGCGCCCGTCACTGCATCGGTGCCGATCAGCTGGGCATTGGCAGAGCCTTGTCCGCTCGCCGAACCGGTTCCGTTCGCGCTCGCCATCCCGGTCATCGGCGGAACGACGAGGTCGGCAAGGCTGGCGGTGGAGCCGGTGAGCGAACCGCCTGCGCTGCGCTCGGCCGAGACCGTGCCGCGCCGCGCGTCAACCGACTGGCTGCCACGGGTCGTGCCTTCGCCGCGCACAGTGCCGTCGACCGCGCCGCGCACGCTGCGAGTGGAAGTGTCGAGCGTTCCACCGACGGTACCACCAATGGTGCCGCCGAGGCCCCCGCCAAGACCGCCGCCGCCCAGCAGCTGCGCATTTGCGGTAGCGGGAAGGAGCGCAAGAACGCTTGCGGCCAGAATGAGCTTCTTCATGTCCATATCCTTTCGTCAGTTACAGCGAGCCGGTGTGTTCGCTCGCTCGAAAGGAAAACGGACGGGCCGCGAGGTTTAATTCACGCGGATGGAAAATTTATCTCATTTCTTGCCGCAGCCGCCGCAAAGCAGACCGCGGCCGAACACCTTGTCTGCGCCCTTGGCGCCAAGGTCGCGCGCTTCTGTGTCGAGCGCGGCGCGCCAGCGCTGGCCATTCGAGAGAGCGGCGGCCACCCGTGCGGCAGCCAGCGGCGTGGCGAAGCTGGTGCCACGCCACAGCTTGCTCCGTCCCTTCGCGTCGAACGCATACACGTCCGCCCCTGGAGCAGCATAGTCGAGATGCAGCGCCCGTCCGGCCTCGATCAGCGCGCGTCCCTTTCGGTCTGCGCCGGTGATCGCCAGCACGCCGTCGTAGGAGGCGGGATAGGCGGCCGGCGCGGCGGGGCCATCATTGCCGACCGCTGCGACGATGATGATGCCACGCTCGCGCGCCGCCTTGATGGCGCGTTCAACCAGCGGATTGCGGGGGCCGACGAGACTGATCGTCACCACCTTGCAGCCGCTGGCAGAGAGCCAGCCGAGCGCCTTTGAAATTGCCAGCGCATTGCCGCCTGCGGGTTCCTGCCCATAGACATCCGCCACCCGGATGGTCCGCACCCCGGTCGCCCGCAGAAGGCTCGCCACCGCGCTCCCGTGGTCCGAGGCCGTTGGCGCACCCTCGGCAAATCCCTTGATCGCGGCAACCGGCACGGCATTGCCCGGTGCGCCATCGATGATGCCGATGGGGACGGTGATCGGCGCGGCCTGAGCGGCGGCAAGCGACACCGCGAGCGGGGCCGAGGTAGAAGCCGCAACAACCGTTCCGGCGGCGAAGTGCAGATTGTCCGCGCCCAGTTCCAGCTCCGGCACGATGGCGGCGGCGCGCGCCTGTGCCTGTGCGAGCGACTGGCCCGACTGTATCCCGAGCCGCGTGACCGCGATGTCCAATCCCTCGATCCGCTCACGGCCGAGCACACGAAATCCCGCCGCTTCCAGCTGTGCGATCTGGGCAGCGCTGGCCTCGATCGCGAGCAATTCGCCCCGCCGGGCGAGCTCCCCGCGCACATCGCGCTCGATCACGTCGCTGTTCTGGCGCAGCAGCCGCGCCAGCGTCTGATCGCGGACCCGCAGCAGGCGCCGCGCCTCGCGCGCGGTCAGGCGGTCGGCGGTCTCAAGCGTGTCGTCCACCGTGCCCGTGACATTGCCGACAATCCCGCCCACGCCAGGCACGCGCGGCAATTGCAGCTGCGCGGCGAGCGGTGCGGCGGCTAGCGCCATCGCGGCAAGAATGGTGGGCAGAAGCGGACGCATCTCTATTTCCTTCGATCATTTCATCTTAAGCATGGATGAAACGAACGCCGCCATCCGTTTCATCCTTCAGAAAGGCACAAAACGCTGTCCAGAAGCTTCGAACAGCAAGCTCTTGAGCTGCTGCCGCGGTTGCGGCGGTTCGCGATCGGTCTTGCCGGTTCGGCTGCCGATGGCGACGACCTGTGCCAGATGACCATAGAGCGCGCTCTGTCCCGCCGCGACCAGTGGCAGGAAGGAACGCGGCTCGACAGCTGGATGTACAGGATCATGCGCAATATCTTCATCGATGAGCGACGGGCGAGCACGCGACGCGGCGAGACCTTCGTCGACGAGGAAGCCGGTCTTGGAGTGGGTGCCGATGGCGGGCAGGAGGCTGGGGTCGAGCTGGCGCTGGTCGACCGGGCAATGGCACGCCTGCCCGCCGATCAGCGCGAGGCGGTGCTGCTGGTGATGGTCGAGGGCTATTCCTACAAGGAAGCCGCCGCGATCGTAGGCTGTCCGGTCGGCACACTCAATTCGCGGCTCGTGCGCGGGCGCGACGCGCTGATGGCGCTGTTGGAGGTGAACGAATGAACATCACCGATGACATTCTTGCCGCCTATGCCGACGGCGAGCTGGACGAGGTCGAGGGCGCGCGCGTCGCGGCGGCGGTCGCGGCCGATCCGGCGCTGGTCGCCAGGATCGCGGCGCACCGTGCTCTCAAGGAACGGCTTGCAGCCCACTACGCGCCGATTGCCGAACAGGCCGTCCCGCCGCATCTCGCCGCGCTGCTTTCCGGCGGGCAGAACAAGGACAAAGCGGATGGCGGCGACGTGATCAGCTTTGCAGCCGCACGCCAGAAGCGCGGCCTCGTGCCGGTGCTGCGGCGCTGGGGGCCGATCGCGGGGCCTGCGCTGGCGGCCTCGCTGGTCTTGGCGGTGCTGCAACCATGGAACGGCGCGAGCCCCGAAGGCTATGCCGAACCGGCGCTCGCCGCTGCACTCGACAGCCAGCTGGTCGCCACCCAGCCCACCGATGCTGAGACCCGCATCCTGCTCAGCTTCGAACGCGACGGCGGCGGGTTGTGCCGCGCGTGGCGGGGCGGCAGCGAGGGAGGGATCGCCTGCCGCGACGACACCGGCTGGAAGATAGAACAGCAATTCGCGCTGGGCGAAAGTGCCGGGGGGCAGTTCCGCCAGGCCGGAAGCGAGGCCGATCTGCTCGCCGCCGCACAGGATATGGCCGCAGGCGGCGCGCTCGACGCCGAAGCAGAAAAGGCCGCAAGCGAACGCGGCTGGAAGCCCTGA
>NZ_MUYG01000006.1 GCF_002155425.1 Erythrobacter donghaensis | reverse complement strand
GATTGTGTTGAAAAACTCCTCCTTGCAATCGGGCTAAAGTATTGATTCTATGTCTTGGCAGACAAGCGGAGACGGTCGGATGATGGGTGAGCGGACGGTGGCGCAGGAGGCCCTGTTCTACAGCTTCAACCTGGAGCGGCATGTTCCGCAGGATCATTTGCTGCGCTCGATCGATCGGTTCGTCGACCTGTCGGGCATTCGCGAACATCTGCGTCCCTTCTACAGCTCGACCGGACGACCGTCAGTTGATCCCGAGTTGATGATCCGGATGCTGATCATCGGCTACTGCATGGGCATCCGGTCCGAGCGGCGGCTGTGCGAGGAGGTGCATGTCAACCTCGCCTATCGCTGGTTCTGCCGCCTGGGGCTGGAAGGCGATGTGCCCGACCACTCGACCTTCTCGAAGAACCGTCACGGTCGCTTCCGCGACAGTGATCTGCTGCGCCAGCTGTTCGAGACGACCGTGGCGCGCTGCATCGCCGAAGGACTGGTCGGCGGTGAAGGGTTCGCGGTCGATGGCAGCCTCGTGCGCGCCGATGTGAACCGCCAGCATGCCGTCGATCAGGCCGATGGCTTGCCGGACCCGGCCACCAGCCATGCCGTTCGCGAGTATCTGGCTGTGCTCGACGATGCGGCCTTCGGGGGCGCAACCCCGGTGCCGCCCAAGCAGTTGGCGGTGGCCGATCCGGCCGCACGCTGGACAGCGGCAAGCCGCGAGCGTGCCTTCTTCGCCTATGCCACCAACTACCTCATTGATCTCCAGAACGCAGTGATCGTCGATGTCGAGGCGACCACCGCCATCCGTCAGGCCGAGGTGACCGCCCAGCGCCGCATGATCGACCGGACGCAGGAGCGCTTCGGCCTCTGGCCCGAGCGGCTCGTGGGCGACACCGGATATGGCGATGCAAGGAACCTGTCCTGGCTGGTCGAGGAGCGCGGCATCGAGCCGCACATCCCTGTGTTCGACAAGTCTGCCCGCCGCGATGATACCTTCGAGCGTTCGGCCTTCACCTTCGACCATGAGGATGACAGCTATATCTGCCCTGCTGGCAAGCGGCTGCGCCAGAGGCAGAAGGTCTATCGCGAGGAACGTCCGTTCGTCGATGAGAACGGCATGTTGCGTTACCGCGCCAGCAAGCTCGACTGCAGTGCCTGCGCTCTCAAGCCGCGCTGTTGCCCGACCCAACCAGCGCGCAAGATCCTGCGTTCAGTCCACGAGGGCGCCCGTGATCTGGCCCGCGATATCGCCACGACCGACGCCTATCTGGTCTCGCGCCGCCAGCGCAAGAAGGTCGAGATGCTGTTCGCGCACCTCAAGCGCATCCTCAGGATGGATCGCCTGCGCCTGCGAGGTCCAAACGGCGCAAGAGACGAGTTCCTCCTCGCAGCCACCGCCCAAAACCTCCGGAAAATGGCCAAGCTGATCCCCATGCCAGCCACCACAGCCCCCGCATAAGCGGGGGCGAAGCCTCAGAGCGCCGCTCAGGCTCGCGCCAGCGCCGATCTCAGCGCCGGGTTTTTCAACACAATCCACCCACTTTCGGCCATTCGCGACTGACGCCCGACCACCCGATTGCGGCCACTGGTTCCCGCATATCTTCCCAGGGGTGCGCTTCAAATTTGATTCCGATCAAAGACTCTTGGCCGCAAAGGGCCGATAGAGGCACCATGACCCAGCCCCTCACCCTCCTCGCCCCGCTTGCCCTTCTCGCGCTGGCCGCCTGTGCCGCGCCCGGGACCGACAATCCGCCGCCGATGCTCGGCAAGCGCACGTCGCCCTCGGTCGACACCCGTGCGCCCGCCTTTGTCGAGGGCGCGTGCGGAGGGTGCCATGCGGTCGAGCCGCCGTTCCTCTCGCCCAATCCGGCCTCGCCCAGCTTTGCCGCGATCGCCAACCGGCGGGAGCTGTCGGAAAAGTCGCTCGCCGACTGGCTCAGCGAGGCGCACAATTACCCCGAGGACATGGATTTCACCCTGACACGCGCCCAGATCGACCAGATCGCGCGCTACATGGTGACCCTGTGCCAGGCAGGCTACGTGCCCGACGAGTGAGCATTCCTACGTGCGGGAGAGTGCTCTAGCGTGCGCGGCGCTCTTTCGGATCGTCAGCCCGCTTCCCGGGCTCGTGGCACACCTGCGACCGGGAGGTTTTCTAACCTTTGACAGTGTCTCCTGTGTCTCCACAGTCAGGAAACACGGCCAGAACCTGAATTGCCTCTCCGGTAATCTTCCGACGACCCGAAGGCCCGCGATCAGATGAAGCTGAGCAACATCTTGAAGATCAGCGTCAGGCCGAAGGGCAGGCCGATCGCCAGCGCCCAGAGCGTCGCCACGTCGCGCCGGAAGGCAGGGGCATAGGTCTGATCGACCGCCTCGGCATCATTCAGCACTGCCCAGCGCTTTTCGAACCAGCGGCACACCGGGATGATCCCTGCGACCAGCACCACCAGCGCGAGATAGGGCAGCAGGGTCGAGGAGCCTTCCGCCAGCGCCTTCACCGTCACGAAGATCTGCAAGCCCGTATAGACCAGCAGGCCATAGGCGACATGATCGCTCATCGCCTTGCGCCAGTCGCGCGCCCCTTCGGCGGGCAGCGCCTCGCTGCCGACACCCTTTGCTCCACGCTTGTGCAAATTGACCATATGCGCCGCTCCCCAACGGTCTTTTGTGATGCCGGCAGTATCGCAAAGCTTCCCCAACCTTGCAAGGAGCCGCGGAATTCCGCCATTTTGTTGCGTTTGGCGCATCAGGCGCAGGCCAAGCTGCGGGAATTGCAGCGGGTTTGATTGCGCCGGGTTCCGCTGCGGCAGGCTAAGCAAAAATCCTGCCAAACAGCCCCTGCCCCTTTTCTGGCGGGCCAAGGCTGCTAAAGCTGGCAGGCGATGAGCACCACCACCCTCTCTGAACAGGCCACAGCGCCCGCTCCCGTCCAGCCCATCGGCAGCGGGCTTGAGGTGATCTCGATCGCCAAAAGCTACGACAAGCGCGCGGTGCTGACCGACATTTCGCTGAACGTCGCGAAGGGCGAAGTGCTCGGCCTGCTCGGCCCCAACGGGGCGGGCAAGACCACCTGCTTCTATTCGATCATGGGGCTGGTGAAGCCGGATTCGGGCCGGATCCTGATGGATGGCGAGGATGTGACCAAGCTGCCGATGTATCGCCGCGCGATACTCGGGCTCGGCTACCTCCCGCAGGAAACCAGCATCTTTCGCGGCATGACGGTGGAGCAGAACATCGACTGCGTCCTCGAGATGGTCGAGCCGGACAAGGCCACCCGTGCCTCCGAGCTGGAGCGGCTGCTCGACGAATTCGGCCTCACCCGCCTGCGCCAGTCGCCCGCAATGGCGCTGTCGGGCGGGGAGCGGCGGCGCTGCGAGATTGCCCGCGCCCTGGCGGCCAAGCCTTCGATCATGCTGCTCGATGAGCCTTTCGCAGGCATCGACCCGCTGTCGATCAACGACATCCGCGACCTGATCCGCGATCTCAAGGGACGCGGCATCGGGGTGCTGATCACCGATCACAACGTGCGCGAGACGCTCGATATCGTCGACCGCGCCTGCATCATCTACGGCGGGCAGGTGCTGTTCGCCGGAAGCCCGCAGGAACTGGTCGCGGACGAGAACGTGCGGCGGCTCTATCTCGGTGAGAGCTTCACGCTCTAGCTTTTGCGATGGCGCTCGGCCCCCGCCTCGATATCCGGCAGACGCAATCGCTGGTGATGACGCCGCAGTTGCAGCAGGCGATCAAGCTGCTGGCGGCCTCCAACCTCGAAATCGAGACCTTCATCGCCGAGGCGCTGGAGGCCAACCCGCTGCTCGACACCGGCGGGCCTTCCGACCCGGGCGAACCCGAGCGGATCGAGATTGCCGCGCCCGCAGGCGAGGAAGCGACTGCCGATCAGCTGATGCTGGCGGGCGGGGGTGAGAGCGACGCGCCGCTCGATCTCGGCTCGGTCGACCGCGATTTCGATACGGGCGACGGCGCGGGGCCTTCGATGCGCGATGCGGAATGGGGCGCGGCGAGCGGCTCTGGCGGCGACTTCGATGACCTGCCCGACTGGGAACAGCTGCGCGCCGCCGAGGTCACGCTGGTCGAGCACCTCGAAGGCCAGCTCGGCGCAGCTGCCAGCGACCCGCGCACGCTCGCCACCGCGCGCCACATCGTCGGGCTGCTCGACGAGGCGGGCTATCTCACCCTCCCGCTCGAGGAAGTGGCCGACGATCTCGGGGTCGATGTCTTCGATGCCAAGGCGGGATTGCGACTGGTGCAGTCGCTCGACCCCTCGGGCGTGGGCGCGCGCAATCTCGCCGAATGCATCGCGATCCAGGCGCGCGAGGCCGATCGCTACGACCCTTGCATGAAGGCGCTGATCGACAACCTCGATCTGGTCGCGCGCGGCGAGGTGGAGCGGTTGAAGCGTCTGTGCCGCGTCGATGACGAGGATTTCGCCGACATGCTGCGCGAGCTGCGCAGCTACAACCCGCGGCCCGGCCTCGCCTTCGCACCCGGCGATACTGGCACGGTGGTGCCCGACATCCTCGTCACCGCCAATGCCGCCGGGGGCTGGGACATCGCGTTGAACGAAGACACCCTGCCCAAGCTGATCGTCAACCGCGGCTACTTCGTGGAACTGAATGCCGGGTCGACCAGCAAGGAATCGCAAGGCTGGCTGAAGGAGAAGCTGGCCGATGCGCACTGGCTGATTCGCGCGCTCGACCAGCGCCAGAAGACCATCCTCAAGACCGCCGCCGAAATCGTGAAGCAGCAGGACGGCTTCTTCCGCCGCGGCGTTGCCGAACTGCGCCCTCTCACCTTGCGCGAGGTGGCCGAGCAGATCGAGATGCACGAAAGCACCGTCAGCCGCGTCACCAGCAACAAGTATCTCGCCTGCGCGCGGGGGACCTTCGAGCTGAAATACTTCTTCACCAGCGGGGTCGCGTCAGCCGACGGCGAGGGTGCATCGAGCGCGGCGATCAAGGCGCGAATCAAGGCGCTGATCGATGCCGAGACGGTGAAGAATATCCTGTCCGACCAGCAGCTCGCCGAAATGCTTCAGAAAGAAGGCTTCGACCTCGCCCGGCGCACGGTCGCCAAATATCGCGAGGCGATCGGGCTGGGATCGAGCGCGGAGCGGCGCAGGGCCAAGAAGCTGGCAGGGCTATAGAGCGCCGTCCGATTCGCACCGGTGACGGATCACCACGAGGTGTTGCAGCTTTCGAACGCCGCGAGCGCCTCGGCCAGTGGCACCGCGGGCGGGGTGAAACTGTGGAGCAGCACGCCTTCCTTGTCGAACAGATCCCAGCTTCTGGCGTCTTTGAGCAGGGCCGTGCGGCTGTCGGCACTGAGGCCGCCGATCCCGACATAGAAATCGTCCGTGCTGGCATTGGTTTTCAGAATCACCCGAGAAATTCCCGGTTTGGCCGGGCCAAGCGTCTTCAGCGTGAATGTTCTGAGCTCATCCTGCTGCATCGGCACTGCAAATGTCACGGTCCGGAACAGGGTTTTCGCGCCGCCGAGCACCATCATCGTGCGGCCGTATTGGTTCTGACTGATGGTCAGGGCAAATTCGCCCCCGGCCGCATTGGACTGGATGCCGAGTTCGCAGACACCAACGCTGCCTTCGCGCTTTTTCACGGCCAGCCGATGCTCTGCCCGCGATATGGAATACAGCACCCCGTCTGCTTGCTGAGCCGCGCGCACCGGTGGCAGGTGAGCCATGGTCATCGCCGCGACCGCAATGGCTGTGCAAGTTGCTCGCAAGCTTTTCATGAAGGTTCTCCGCCGATCTTTCGGACGCGATAACATTCCCGCTGACGGCACCCTAGTGACAAGGCCTGTCATGTTTGCCGGCGGCCCGCCCCGATCAGGATCATGGATTTATCGGGCCGGAACCGCGCCCCAAACCGTGCAGGGCCGAGAAACGCGCAGGCGCATCTTAGCACTTTCCCGCAGTGGGCAGGGCGAGTGTAAAGCTTTATACCTGTGGCGGTTTTGCCCCTGCCGGGGGTGTGACTCGAAAGACTCACTTCAAAACGTTAACGCCTTAAACATCTTATTAACCTTTTTTGGTGAGAAGTGGCGTGGTTAACAGACGGCAACCTCTCCTAAGGCGAGGTTACCACGGGGAAGACACCGAAAGTTACGGGGGCTGCAATGCGCGTTCTGCTGATCGAAGACGAACCCACCACTGCCAAGGCGATCGAGCTGATGCTCACGACCGAAGGGTTCAACGTCTATTCGACCGATCTCGGCGAAGAGGGTTTGGATCTCGGCAAGCTGTATGATTACGACATCATCCTGCTCGACCTGAACCTGCCCGACATGCACGGCTATGATGTGCTGAAGAAGCTGCGCGTCGCCAAGGTGCAGACCCCGGTGCTGATTCTTTCGGGCATCTCCGAGATGGACTCCAAGATCCGCTCCTTCGGCTTCGGCGCTGACGATTACGTCACCAAGCCGTTCCACCGCGAAGAACTGGTCGCCCGCATCTATGCGGTGGTGCGCCGTTCGAAGGGCCATTCGCAGTCGGTCATCCGCACCGGCAAGCTCGCCGTGAACCTCGACGCCAAGACCGTCGAAGTCGATGGCGCCCGCGTGCACCTGACCGGCAAGGAATATGCGATGCTCGAGCTGCTCAGCTTGCGCAAGGGCACCACGCTGACCAAGGAAATGTTCCTCAACCACCTGTACGGCGGGATGGACGAGCCCGAACTCAAGATCATCGACGTGTTCATCTGCAAGCTGCGCAAGAAGCTCTCGCTGGCCTGCGGCGGCGAGAACTACATCGAGACCGTCTGGGGCCGCGGCTACGTGCTGCGCGACGACGAAACGGTGGTCGAAGCGGCGTAACTGGTTGCGAGGGCCCATCCGGGCCCTCGTCCTCGGTGCGTTTCGATCCTTGCAGGATCGAGCACCTGCGGGCGGCCGGTCGGCCTTGCGGCCCTTCGGGCCGATGCCTTCCCCTCCACGTCATCCCCGCGCAGGCGGGGATCCAGCTTTGCCCTTGTCGAACGCCCGGGGACCTGGCCCCCGGCGTTCGCGTTTCAGCCGATGCGGTTGAACACCAGCGCCTTGGGCTCGGGCATTTCGCCGTTGGCCCAGATGATCGTCTCGGTCATGCTCTGGCCGTTCTTCGCGACGGTGTAGACCCGGGTCGACACCCGCTCGCCGCCCTTGGCGAGCGTCATCACCAGCGTATCGGGCGCAGGCTGACGCAGCGCGACCGAATCGATTTCGGCGAAGTTCCCGCCCACCGGCACCGCCACGCCATCGGGTGCAGCGGTCGATTCGGCCTTGATCATCCCGCCGTCGCGGTTCTCGATCCAGACCAGCGTGTGCATCCGCCCGTCGGCTTGCGGCGTGAAAGTGATCGTCACCGCAGCCGGCCGTTCGTCTTCGGGCAGCCGCGCGACATCGAGCGACCAGCGCCCGGCCAGCGGCGAGGTTGCCTGCGCGGTCTGCGCGGTCTGCGCGGTTTGGGCCGCCTCGGGCAGGGTGGCGGTGCCGGCAGCGAGCGCGAGGCCCAGAGCGGCGGCGGGAAGCAGGAAAGCCATGGCGATTCGTCCTTTCGTCCATACGAACCCCGATTTGCGGGGCACGGACGAATCCTCGGCCGAAGAGGCCAGCGGCGACAGATCGATTTCGTCGTCCCAGATTTTTTGTGCCGCCAATTGCCGCGCCAGCTCGCGGCTGCTGCCCACCCCGGTCTTGCGCCGCGCTTCGCGCAGCCGCTCGTTGATCGAGGCTTCCGACCGCCCGAGCTGCGCCGCGATCGACTTCACCGTGTGCCCGCCCGCCAGCAGGCGCAGGATCTCCCGCTCCTTGTCGGACAGCGCGGCAGGGGAAAGGGGCGGCAGGGTGGACATGGCCTCTGATCACCACAGGCCGCGCCAACGTCCAGCACGATTTTCTTGTGCCGCGCCGGGCTGCGTGCCAAGCGCCCGCACCATGACGGCATTCAAGGAAGGCGATCCGACCACCATCGCGCGGCTCTATGGCCGGTCGGTCGGCAAGAAATTGCGCAAGTATCAGCAATCGCTGGTCGACAATCTCCTGCCGCAGATCGCTGTGCCCACGGAAGGCCCGGTGACGAGCGAGGGCCTGTTCGGCGATGCCCGCCCGCTGCATTTCGAGATCGGCTTCGGCGGGGGCGAGCATCTCGCCTACCGCGCCGATCTGCTGCCCGACCACGGCTTCATCGGCGCCGAGCCCTTCGTCAACGGCGTCGCGCAGGCGCTGACCCATGTGGCCGACCAGCGCCTCGCCAATATCCGCCTGCATCATGGCGATGCGCTGGAGGTGCTCCAGCGCATCCCCTCGGCCTCGCTGACGATGCTCTACCTGCTCCACCCCGATCCTTGGCCCAAGGCCCGCCACGCCAAGCGGCGGATGATGAACGACGGCCCGGTGCGGCTGTTTGCCGAGAAGATGAAGCCCGGCGGCGAGTTCCGCTTCGGCACCGACCACGCGGTCTATCTGCGCCACGCGCTGATGGTGATGCAGCGCCACACCGACCTGTTCGAATGGGTGGTGGAGAAGCCGTCAGACTGGCAGGTGCGCCCCTCCGGCTGGCCCGAGACGCGCTACGAACACAAGGCGCGGACGGTCTACGGCCACGAGGTGTGGTACTTCCGGTTCCGGCGGCGGGGATGAAAGCTGCGATGGTCCGGCACTGGCGCTGGTTTGTGCTGGCCGCGATCCCGTTCGACATCGTGATTGCTGTGCTTCCGCACCTGACTGGCGATTTCACCGACGTGCTGCCGATCCTGCCCTTGCGCTGGGTGATCATGGTCATGGGCGCATTCGCGCTGCGTGATGCGCAGGCGTTAGGCACCATATCCTCGCGTACCTATGGACGGGCGGTGCTTTATCTGATCTTCGGCTTCACTGCGGCTGGATTGCTCGGCGGTGCGATGTCGCCCTTACCGGCCTGACCTGCCGCGCACCCGCAACCACGGCATCAGCGCAAACGCCACCTGCCCGGCAAGACCCAGCAGCGCGTGTGGCTCTTGCAGGTCTGCGAACCACTGGGGCGGGGTCTGTCCTGCCAGCACCCCCGCCAGCGCGCACTCCGCCGTCATCAGCAAGGCAAAGGCGATGCCGCCCATCGCCAGCGCCTCAGCGCCGGTCGCAATCCCAAACCGCTGCGCCAGCCAGTCGGATGCAAACCAGCTGGCGGTCAGCATGATCGGGAGCTCGATCACGGTCGCGGGCACCAGCCCGACCAGCGGCGCGAGCCACAGCACGCGGATGGTGCCCAGCACAAACCCCAGCGCGAAGATCAGCGCCCAATAGGCAAGTCCCGCGCCAGCGAGGCGGATCACGCCGCAGCCCTCGCTATCGCCAGCGCCGGGCCACAAGGCATGGCGGCGGTCAGGGCTGCATCCCCAATTCCAGCAGCGAAGTCACCGGCATCGCGTAGAAGCGCGTCCCCTGCTCGTCCGATTGGCCGAAAATCACCGTGTTGCCGCCGATCACCTGTACCGCGCTGTCATTGCCCCGGGTCGAAAGCGGCGCACCGAGCGCGCGGGGCGCGGACCAGCCATCGCCTTCGCGAAGGGTGATGTACATGTCCTCCTTCGTGTCGGCGCCTGCCAGATCATAGTTCGAAAACAGCAGGAAAGACCCGTCCGGCGCCAGAACGGGGTAGGCCTCGCCGGAGCTGTCGCCGGTTTGCAGGTCGTTGAGGTTGCGCAGGATGCGGAAGCTGCCAGCGTCGCTGCCCACGGCCACTTCGTAGAGGCCGATGCGCGCCTCTCCATCAAGCCTGCGGTCTGTCCACATGACCCCGGTGCCGTTGGCGGCGGTGGTGAGAGACACTTCGCCGTAAGCCGGTGTGGCGGTGATCCGCTCCACCTGCTTCCAGCCCGAGCGGCGCGAGACGCGGTAGAGATCGCGGGTGGTGTTACCCGGCTCCTCGGCCTTGTGGCGATCGCTGCTGAAATAGACATATTCGCCGTCATGGCTGGAAACCGGCGTGCCCTCGGCAGCGCTGAGATCGGCGAAAGGGGCTGGCTCCAGCGCGGACCATGCATTGCCGCGCCATTGGCGCATCATGATCCGGCGGTTCTCGCCGTCGTCATCGCCGGTGCCGACGAACATCGTCTCGAGGTCGATGCTGAAGGTCACGTCCCAGGCGTTGAAACCCTGCGGAAAGAAGCCGGCGAGAATGATGCGCGGCGATGCACCTTGTGCGACCAGATCGACCGAGGGTCCGAAGGCCTGCCCCTGTTCATTCCAGTAGCGGAAGGGCCCGCGCTTTACGCCCAGATCGAATTCGCCCTCGAAGGATTTCAAGCCATTGGCGTGCCAGCCCTCGCTCGGGCCGTCCCACAGATCGCGCGTGACATAGGAACGCTCGCGCACGATTCCGTTGGGGTGGAAATACATCCACACCCCCTCGCCCTTGTCCTCGCGCCATTCGGCCACGAGGGTGAGGTTGCCGTCCGCGTCCCACTCCTGAAACAGCCCGTCGAGCTTGCCGTTCTTCCGGAACGCGCGCTTGGCCATGCGGCCATTGTCGTGCTGCGTGATCTCGGCGGTGACCGAGGGATCGCCCGGAACGGGGGTCAGCACCGGGTTGTACTCGCCCGCACCGGCGTGCGCGGCGATGACAAGCGCGGCGATAGCGAGGGCGGCGCATCTGTGTGTTGGCTTCATGCCTCTGAAATAGCAGAGCGCCAGCCATCATGGTGCGCAAAATTGGTCTGTTCATGATCGGAAATGGTCATATGCTCTGGAATCATGACCGATAAACGCCAAACCCATCTCGACAGGCTTGACCGGGCGATTCTGTCCGAGTTGCAACATGATGCCGCGCAGCCCGTCGCAGAGCTCGCCCAGCGGGTCGGAAGTTCGGAATCGAGCGTTCGCCGGCGCATCAGGCGGCTGCGTGAGGATGGCGTGATCGAGCGCGAGGTCGCCTTGCTCAGCCATCACCACGGCGGGATCGAGATCATCGTCATTGTGACGATGAACGAGGAGCATTCGAGCCGCTATGACGTGCTCAAGCGCAGGTTCCAGAACGACGATGCCGTCGCGCAATGCTACCGCGTCACGGGCGAGGCCGACATGATCCTCCACGTGCGCGTAATGGACATGCGGCAATATGAAGCGTGGCTGGAGGACAATATCCTGTCCGATCCAGCCATCCGCCGCTGCACGTCACACGTCGTCTATTCGCGGATCAAGTTCTCGACCGCGATCACGTTGGCCGACTGAGCCGCCTCACCCCACCACGCCCGCGCTCGCCAGCACTGCCAGCGTCAGCACGTCAGGCACGGTCGCGGTCATCGGCACGATCTGCACCGGCTTCTCCACGCCCAGCAGCATCGGGCCGATCGTGGCGTTGCTGCCCAGTTCGCGCAGCAGCTTGGCCGAGAGGTTGGCCGATTGCAGCCCTGGCATGATCAGCACGTTGGCCGGGCCCGACAGGCGGCTGAACGGGTAGAGCGCCATCACCTTGGGATTCAGCGCGGCGTCAGGGGCCATTTCGCCCTCGTATTCGAAGCCCGGATCCTCGCGGTCGAGGATCGCCACCGCCTCGCGGATATTGTTGAGCCACTGGCCCGACGGATTGCCGAAGGTCGAATAGCTGAGGAACGCCACGCGCGGTTCGTGCCCCATGCGCCGCGCCACGGCTGCGGTTTCCTTGGCGATGTGAGCCAGTTCTTCGGCGTTGGGACGTTCGTTGATCGTGGTGTCGGCGAGGAAGGTGGTGTGGTTCTTGCCGATCATCATGTGGATGCCGAAAGGCAGCGCGCCTTCCTTGTGATCGAGCACCAGATTCACCTCGCGCACGGTCTGCGCAAAGGTGCGGGTCATCCCGGTAATCATCCCGTCCCCGTGGCCAAGCGCGACCAGCAGCGCGGCGAAGACGTTGCGTTCCTGATTGACCATTCGGCGCACGTCGCGCTCGGTAAAGCCGCGCCGCTGGAGCCGCTTGTAGAGATAGGCGACCATCGCCGGCACATGCTCGCTATCGGCCGAGTTCTGGATCTCGAAGCTGCCGGGATCGCTGACCGAAAGCTGGTGCAGCTTGTCGAGCACGGCCTTGGTGCGTCCGACGAGGATGGGCGTGCCGTAGCCGAAATCGCGGTACTGGATCGCGGCGCGCAGCACCACTTCCTCTTCCGCCTCGGCGAACACCATGCGCTTGGGGTTCGACTTGGCGACTTCATAGACGCCGCTGAGCACCGAGGTGGTGGGGTTGAGGCGGCTGCGCAGCTGCATCCGGTAGGCCTCGAAATCCTCGATCCGCGCCCGCGCCACGCCGGAATCCATCGCCGCCTTGGCCACCGCAGAGGACACCACCTCGATCAGGCGCGGGTCGAAGGGGGCGGGGATGATGTAGTCGGTGCCGAACTTGTGGTTCTTGCCATAGGCGCTTGCCACTTCCTCGGGCACCTGCTGGCGGGCCAATTCGGCGATGGCCTGGGCGGCGGCGACCTTCATCTCTTCGTTGATCGTGGTCGCCTGCACGTCGAGCGCGCCGCGGAAGATGAAGGGGAAGCCCAGCACGTTGTTGACCTGATTGGGGAAGTCGCTGCGCCCGGTGGCGATGATCGCATCGGGGCGCACGGCCTTGGCTTCGTCGGGCATGATTTCGGGCACGGGGTTGGCCATCGCGAAAATGATCGGCTTGTCGGCCATGCGCCGGACCCAGTCGGGCTTCAGCGCGCCTGCCGCCGACAGGCCGAGGAAGATGTCCGCGCCCACCAGCGCCTCTTCGAGACTGGTGGCGGTGGTTTCGACCGCATGGGCGCTCTTCCACTGGTCCATCCCCTCGCGGCCCGGCGTGATCGGGCCGGAACGGTCGCACAGGATGACATTGTCGTGCCGCACGCCCATCGCCTTGATCAGCGCGGTGCAGGCAATCGCGGCCGCGCCCGCGCCGTTGACCACCACCTTGACGTCGCGGATGTCGCGCCCGGTGAGGTGGCAGGCGTTGAGCAGGCCCGCGGCGGTGATGATCGCGGTGCCGTGCTGGTCGTCATGCATCACCGGGATCTTCATCCGCTCACGCAAGGCGGCTTCGATGATGAAGCATTCGGGGGCCTTGATATCCTCAAGGTTGATGCCGCCGAAGGTCGGCTCCATCAGCGCGACGGCGTTGATGAAGGCCTCGGGATCTTCGGTGTCGAGCTCGATATCGATCGAATCGACGTCGGCGAAGCGCTTGAACAGCACCGCCTTGCCTTCCATCACCGGCTTGGAGGCGAGCGCGCCCAAGTTGCCCAGCCCGAGGATCGCGGTGCCGTTGGAGATCACTGCAACGAGGTTCGCCTTGGCGGTGTAGCGCGCGGCGAGCGAGGGATCGGCGGCGATGGCTTCGACCGGCACGGCGACGCCCGGCGAATAGGCAAGGCTAAGGTCTCGCTGCGAGGTCATCGGCTTGGTGGCGACGATCTCGAGCTTACCGGGGCGGATCGTCTCGTGGTAGAACAGCGCCTCGCGCGCGGTGAAGCCGCCCTTGTTTTGCGTGCCGTTTTCGTCGGCCATGGTGCCTGATCCCTCTTGCAATCCGTAACGTCGCTTGGCGCTTAGCGCCGCGTGGCGCGATGCGATAGGCCGGAAATCGCAAGGGGTCGGGGGAAAGCTGCAACAGTCGAGATTTCCGAATCGCCCCGCGAGGCGCTAGGCGATGCGCATGGCCGCGCGCGACGATCCCAAACCCACTCCGATGATGGCGCAATATCTCGCGCTGCGGGAAGAGGCGGGCGATGCGCTGCTGTTCTACCGCATGGGCGATTTCTTCGAGCTGTTCTTCGAGGATGCGAAACGCGCCGCCGCGATCCTCGACATCGCGCTGACGACGCGCGGCGAGCATGGCGGGCAGGCGATCCCGATGTGCGGGGTGCCCGTGCATTCGGCGGAGAGCTACCTTGCGCGCCTCATCAAGGCGGGCTGCCGGGTGGCGATCGCCGAACAGGTCGAAACGCCCGACGAGGCCAAGGCGCGCGCCAAGCGCGAAGGCACGCCGTCGTCGAAAGCGCTGGTCGGGCGCGCGATCGTGCGGCTGGTGACGGCGGGCACGCTGACCGAGGAAGCCCTGCTGGAACCGCGCCGCGCCAATGTGCTGGTCGCGCTGGCGGAGTTGCGCGGCACGGTGGGAATCGCCGCGATCGATGTCTCCACCGGTGCGATGGTGCTGGAGGAATGCGCGGCGGACCAATTGGGCGCGGCGCTGGCGCGGATTTCTCCGAGCGAAATCATTCTACCGGAAGCGAGTCCCCGCGAAGGCGGGGACCTCAGGCCGGAGGGCGAGACATTCACTGAGGTCCCCGCCTTCGCGGGGACTCGCGACATGGTCATCCACCGCCCGCGCTCGACCTTCGCCAGCGATGCAGGGGCCGAGCGGCTGAAGGCCCTGCATGGCGTCGCGACGCTCGATGCCTTCGGGGCGTTTTCCCGCGCGATGCTGGCTGCGGCGGGCGGGTTGGTGAGCTATCTCGACCATGTCGGACGCGGCACCCTGCCGCTGCTGCTGCCCCCGGTGGTGCGCGAGAGCGGCGGGACCATGGCGATGGATGCAGCGACGCGCGGCAGCCTCGAAATTCTGGAATCGGCGCAGGGCGGGCGGGCCGGGAGCCTGATCGGTGCGGTCGACCGCTGCGTGACCGGCGCGGGATCGCGGCTGCTGGCCGAGGATCTCTCCGCGCCCTTGCTGGACGCCGCTGCCATCGAGGCGCGGCTGGCGCTGGTGCAGTTCTGGCGCGATCGCCCGATCGAGCGCGCGCAATTGCGTGACATTCTGCGCGCCATTCCCGATCTGGGCCGTGCTCTCGGCCGGGTGGTGGCGGGCCGAGGCTCACCGCGCGATCTCGGCCAGCTGCGCGATGGTCTGAGCGAAGCGATGCGGCTCCACCACTGGCTCTCCGCCGCGCCAGACAAGCCCGCGCTGCTCGATCAGGTGATCGCTCGCCTCACCGGCCACGGCGCGCTGACCGACTGGCTGGCGCGCGCGCTGGTGCCCTCGCCGCCCACGGAACGCAGCGGCGGCGGCTTTATCGCCGATGGCTATGACGCGGCGCTTGACGAGCTGCGCGCCACCTCGGGCGATGCGCGCCGCGCGATTGCGGCGATGGAGGCGCGCTACCGCGAGGAAACGGGGATCGCCTCGCTCAAGATCCGTCACAACGGCGTGTTGGGCTATTTCATCGAAGTGCCGGCGCGCCATGCCGATGCGCTGATGGCCCCGGAAAGCGGCTTCACCCACCGCCAGACCATGGCCGGCGCGGTGCGGTTCAACTCGCTGAAACTGCACGAGGAAGCCGCCCGCATCGCCGAGGCCGGGGGCCATGCGCTAGCGGCGGAGGAAGCGCATTTCGAGGAGTTGGTCGCCGCCGTGGTCGAAGCCCGCGAAGCCATCGCCGCGACCGCCGCCGCGCTCGCCCGGCTTGATGTCGGCGCGGGCAATGCCGAGCGCGCGGCGGAGGGCGACTGGTGCCGCCCCGCCATTGCCGAGGATGCGGGCCTCGCCATCACCGCCGGACGCCATCCGGTCGTCGAAGCCGCGCTGGCGAAGACCGGCGAGCGGTTCGTGGCCAACGACTGCAGCCTCGCGCAGGACAACCGCTTGTGGCTGATCGGCGGGCCGAACATGGGCGGCAAATCGACCTTCCTCAGGCAGAACGCGCTCATCGTGCTGCTGGCGCAGGCCGGGTGCTTCGTTCCCGCCAGCGCAGCGCGGATCGGCCTCGTCGACCGCTTGTTCAGCCGGGTGGGCGCGGCGGACAATCTGGCGCGGGGGCGCTCGACCTTCATGGTCGAGATGGTCGAAACCGCTGCGATTCTGGCGCAGGCCACGAACCGCAGCTTCGTGATCCTTGATGAAGTCGGGCGCGGCACGTCCACTTACGATGGCCTCGCGCTCGCCTGGGCGGTGGCCGAAGCGGTGCACTCGCAGATCGCCTGCCGCTGCCTGTTTGCCACGCATTATCATGAACTTGCCCGCCTCGCCGAGACCTGTGAGGCGCTGAGCCTCCACCACGTCCGCGCGCGCGAATGGCAGGGCGATCTGGTGCTGCTGCACGAGCTTGCCGATGGTCCGGCGGATCGCTCCTACGGTCTCGCCGTCGCGCGGCTGGCCGGGGTGCCCGCACCGGTGGTGGCGCGTGCGAAAACAGTGCTCGAGAAGCTTGAGGCGACCCGCGCGGCGACCGGGGGGATTGCGGCAGGACTAGGCGATCTGCCGCTCTTCGCCGCGCTGGCGGCCGAGCCTGCGCCCGCCTCGCCCGAGCAGCAGCTTGCCGAGGCGCTGCGCAACGCCGATCTTGATGCGCTGACCCCGCGCGAGGCGCTCGATCTGCTCTATGACTGGAAGCGCGCGCTGCCCTGACAAGCGGGCTGCAGAATCGCGCGCGGCTTCAACCAAGAGTTAACCGTGCTGCGGCTATTCTCACGGTCATGTACAAGGCCGTTTTCCAGAACAGCAAGGCCGCGCTCGCCTTCGCCGCGATGATCCTGTTCAGTGCCGTCTCGATGGTCGGCACGTCGGAGGATAACGGCTTGCTGATTCGCGCCGTCGACAATCTCGAAGCGCAGCGTGCCAGCATCGTCAGCGATGCGGCGGAATTTGCCGAGCGCAACAGCGGCGGCGACGAGCCGAAGGCCGAAGCGCCCGAACCCAAAGTGTTCGGCGATTTCAACCCCGATGACGAAGCCACCGGGCGCCAGCTCAAGACCGTGGTGCAAAAGGGCCCGCCGCCGCCGGGGCACGATCTCATGACCGCCCCGCTGGCGCCCGGCGCGCAGATCGGCGACGACCAGCCCGCCGAACCGGTGATCACCGATCGCCAGATGACGATTGAGCCGAACTAGTCCGAAAGATCAGATGGCGGGCTTGCGCTCGACCAGTTCCTCGCCGTCCGCAACCATTTCCTCGTCGTCATCATTGTCGGTGGTGTCGCGGCCATAGGCGTTGGCTTCATCGTCGTGATTGGGCTCGCCGGCATAGGCGGACATGTCGATCTGCCCGCTGCGTTCCATGCGGCGCATCTCGTCGATCAGATCGCCCTTGCTCGCCGGGGCGACCTCCATGCCGCTGCCTTCGGGCTTGATGCTCTCGGTCGGGCCGGAGGTGTGGCTTTCCTCGCGCTGCGCATCGGCGGCGACATCCTGCGCCTGCTTGCCGCGCATTTCCTGTTCGGCATTGCGCGCTTCGGGCGGCAGGCCTTCGGGATGGCCGGGCACGGTGGTGTCGGAATGGCTCATGGGAATTCTCCTTCTGCAGGCTCAAGTGCCCACAGCAGGAAATGTTGCCGAAGCTGCGCCGGAATGCCCGTCCCGCGCGACCGTCAACGGGTCGGGACCGGCGCCTCGCCCGTGTAATCGTAGAACCCGCGCCCGGTCTTGCGGCCCAGCCACCCGGCCTCGACATACTTTACCAGCAGCGGCGCGGGGCGATACTTGCTGTCGCGGGTGGTTTTGTAGAGCACCTTGATGATGTCGAGACAGGTGTCGAGCCCGACGAAATCCGCGAGTTGCAGCGGCCCCATCGGGTGATTGAGGCCGAGGCGGCAGCCCTTGTCGATATCCTCGATCCCCGCGGTCGACTGGCCGAGCACAAAGACGGCCTCGTTGATCATGGGCAGCAGGATGCGATTGACCACGAAGCCGGGCTCGTCCTGGCTCAGCACCACTTCCTTGCCGAGGCCCCGCGCAAAGGCGGTCACGGCGTCGGTGGTGGCCTGCGCGGTGGCGAGGCCGGGGATGACCTCGATCAGGCCCATCACCGGCACCGGGTTGAAGAAGTGCAGGCCGATGAAGCGCTTGGGATCGGGCGAGTGGTTCGCCATCCGCGTGATCGGGATCGAGGAGGTATTCGACGCCATGATCGCGTCCGCGTTCAGCACCTTGCCCGCGTTCTCGAAGATCGCGTTCTTGATCTCTTCGCGCTCGGTCGCGGCTTCGATGATGAGGTCGGCGTCGGCAAAAGGGGCGTAATCGGCGACCGGCGTGATGCGGGCGAGCAGCTTTTCGGCCTCGTCCGCCTCGATCTTGCCGCGGCCCATCAGCTTCGCGAGCGCCTTCTCGACATTGGCTTTCCCGGCTTCGGCACGGGCGAGGTCGATATCGGCGATCATGACACTCATGCCATGGGCGGCGACGGTCTGGGCAATGCCGGTGCCCATCTGACCGGCGCCAATGACGGCGATGTTGCGCATGGGGCTGGTCATGGGGAGGCGTGTCCTTCGCAAGTGCAGCAAAGACGCCGCCCTAGCGAGGAAGCGCACGGCTGGCTAGCGATTAGCGCGCTACCTGTTCTTACCGGGAACCCACGTCACATCCGCACGGCCATCGTCGTTCGCCACGCGGGCGAGCACGAAGAGCAGGTCGGACAGCCGGTTGATGTAGGCGAGTGCCGCGGGGTTGACCGCGTCCTGCGCGGCGAGCGCCACCATCGCGCGTTCGGCCGCGCGGGTGGTCGCGCGGGCGACATGGACGCGTGCCGCCGCCTCGCTCCCGCCGGGCAGCACGAAGCTGGTGAGCGGTTCGAGCCGCTCGTTGAGCGCATCGATCTGCTGTTCGATCCATTCGGCTTGGCTGGGGACGATCCGCAGCACCATTTCCGACGGGGCAAAGTCGCCGTCCGCCGCCGGGGTCGCAAGGTCAGCGCCGAGATCGAACAGGTCGTTCTGGACGCGGGTCAGAAGCGCACGCTCGGTCTCGCCGGGCAAGGCACAGATCGCCAGGCCGATCGCCGAATTCGCCTCGTCCACCAGCCCCATCGCGGCGATCCGCGCCGAATGCTTGGGACAGCGCGAGCCGTCGACGAGACCCGTCGTCCCGTCATCCCCGGTGCGGGTGTAGATGCGGTTCAGCCTGACCATCGTGAAAGGGCTCTAGCGCGAGGCCGCCATGATGATCGCCACCACGACGATCGCCAGCGCCTGATACTTGATGCGCGCGAACATCGCCTTGTTCTGGGCGAGCTGCATGTCGGTCGCGGTTTCGCTCTCGCCTGTCTCAAGGTCGATCTTGGTGGTCTTGAGGAACGCAATGATCCCCTTGATCAGCGAAAAGGCCACCAGCCCCATGAGGACGAGCAGAACGGGTACGAGGACATAGTTCATGTCTCCTAAATGGACGCGCGGGCTTCAGGTTCCAAGTGCCAAATGTTGCACCCTGAGTTGTGCGGCAAGCATCTGCCCGTCCTCACCCGCTTCGCGCCGCTCTGCCAGAGCGGGCGATCTGCGGCGTTTGGCGAGCTTTTCGCCGTCCGCGCCCATCAGCAGCGGGTGGTGATGCCAGCGTGGCACCGGCAAGCCGAGCAGCGCTTGCAGGGTGCGGTGGACGTGGCTGGCGGCGCACAGATCGGCGCCGCGCGTCACCAGCGTCACGCCGTCGGCGGCATCGTCGAGCGTTACGGCGAGGTGGTAGGAAGCGGGCAGATCCTTGCGCACCAGCACCACATCGCCGAGTCCGGAGAGGTCGACCTGTTGCGGCCCCGCCAGCGCATCTTCCCATGTGAGCGGGCCAGTCTCCGCCAGCGCCTTGGCCGCATCCAGCCGCCATGCCGCGGGGCGCGCGGGATCGGGGGCGCGGTGCTTGCAGGTGCCGGGGTAGATCAGGCCCTCGAGGCCGGGGCGCGCGCCCGCGTCCTCGATCTCTTTGCGGGTGCAGGTGCAGGGGTAGATAAGGCCCCGCGCCCGCAGCGCCTCGGCAGCGGCGGCATAGCTGGAGAGGCGGGTCGATTGCGCGGGCACCTCTTCCCATGTCAGCCCCAACCACGCCAGATCGCGGCGGAATTCCTCGGCCAGTTCGGCGCGCGAGCGGGGGCCGTCGATATCCTCGATCCTGAGCAGAAACCGACCGCCGCTGGCGCGCGCCAGATCATGCGCGACGATCGCCGAGAGCGCGTGCCCCAGATGCAGCCGCCCGTTGGGGCTGGGTGCAAAACGGGTCACGGGAGGTGGGACGCCATTCATCGCCTCGCCCATGCCACAGGACATATCCTCGCGCTATCCACAGGCTCTCCACATCGTGTCCCTGTGGATATGCGCCCTGTAATGGGTTTGACTCTTTCTCCTGTCACGTCAGGATGCAGCCAATCAGGGAGGAACGCACCCGTGTTCAATGCCGAACTGATCGAGAAAGCGGCCAAGTTCCGCGGGATCGAGGAAGATCCGACCCGCAATCTCTCGGCCTGTCCGGCGCTGGTGCTCAACGCCGATTACACGCCGCTGTCCTATTACCCGCTCAGCCTGTGGCCGTGGCAGACCGCGATCAAGGCGGTGTTTCTCGACCGGGTGGACATCGTTGCGAGCTACGAGCGCGAGGTGCACTCGCCCAGCCTCGACATGAAGATCCCGAGCGTCATCGCGCTCAGGCAATATGTGAAGCAGAGCGAGTTTCCCGCCTTCACCCGCTTCAACGTGTTCCTGCGCGATCGCTTCCAGTGCCAGTATTGCGGCAGCCACGATCACCTGACCTTCGACCACGTCACCCCGCGCCGGCTGGGCGGGCGCACGACGTGGGAGAACATCATCACCGCCTGCGCGCCCTGCAACATGAGGAAGGGCGGGCGCACCCCCAAACAGGCGGGCATGAGCCTCCACCAGGCCCCGATCCGCCCGACCTCGTGGCAATTGCAGCAGGCCGGCAAGCAGTTCCCGCCCGGCTACCTCCACGAAACCTGGCGCGACTGGCTGTACTGGGACGTCGAGCTGGAGGCCTAGAACGCGCCTTAAGCGTTACAAAGCGGACACCGTGTCCGCTTTGGAAGTGTGCTTTTTCATCAATGGTTTCATTGACTAAAGCCGCATTCCGTGAAGCGGACGGACAGGGGAGCCCGGGCTTGATTCGCACCTTGAGGATTCAACGGCCTCGCAGGCCGGGCACAACGATGAAAAAGAGCCGTGCCAGATCGTAATGTCCTACCGCCGTGTAGGAAATGTCGGCAATCGCGCGGGGTCTGGCAGGGGCTGCCGTTTGGGAAGCGACCCCACCTTGGTCAATTCGCGCGCGATCAGGAATGTTTTGAAGCCGACACCGTGTGGGCGGGGTCAGCAACGGTGGTGGCGCCGATTGTCGAACCCCTGGGCGGTTATTGCGCAGACCGCGCGGACTCCCGGTGGTTTCCGAGGTCTGAACGCCATTCTGACGTCGCCCGGAGCCTGCGCAGCAAGACCCCGGGCGACACTGAGAGAATGTGAGGATCAATTCGTTTTCGGCCGGACCGACGTGTTGTGCGCCCAGATGCGATCGATCGGCATGTAGTATGCCCGGCAGGCCTCCTTCGAACAGGTCGTTCCACGCGGGATGCCGCGGCTGTGAATGCCCATGGCGTACACATCCGTTGATCCGTTTATGTAGTAGAACCAAGGCCCTCCGCTATCACCCGGCTTGCTCAGGCGTTCCTGAATCGAGTTCCCGACCTCGACGTAGCCGTAATTTGTGCCCGAACCGACAAATGTGCTGAGCACCTCACCGCAGGTTATCCCGGTCGTGAAACCCGACTTGCAGGTTGCATATCCCACGCGGGCCGAACCGCCGCTGATCCAGTTGGTCACCCGGAACGTGCCTCGATCCGGGAATTGCGGGATGGCGTTGTAGTCCTTGTATTCGACGAGGTTGCGCACCGATGCACTGCCGACCGAATAGATCGCGTAGTCGTATATGCCGTTGAAGCTCTGGCTCAGCGGCACGACAGGATCGCCGAGCCTTATGTAGTGGTCAACGATGTAAAGATGCAGCGGCGGGCCACAGTGGCCGGCGGTCACGATGCCCTGCTTGCCGTTGTCGTAGGTCACACCGAAACCGACTGTGCACCATGGCTGGCCTTCCTCGCGGTCAGGGAATGAATGGTGAATGGTCATTCCGCCTTGGGCAAAATCGCCGGTCTGTGCGCCAACCGGTGCCGTCGACTGTTCGTTCATCACCAATGGGCCAACCCTGACCTGAATCAGCCCGTTCAAATCATTCGGGATGAGGCCTCTGGCGCGTTGGGCGTCCTGATTGGACGCGACTGTCACGATCACCTTCTGCGTCCGCGGATAAAACCCCGCGTCGAATTTGAGCCCCGCATTGTTCAGGACCCCGGCAACCAGCTCAAGTGCCTGCTCGTTTTCCTTGCGAGTTTTCGACACGACGCGGGTTTGCACATATTTGCGCAGCTTGGGATCGAGCGACTGCACGAACACCGTGCGATCGGACTTGTCGGTGAAAGTGACGATCACCTTGAACTGCGGCTCGTGTTCTAGCCAGACATCGTCGTAAGGCTTACCCGGATCGCCGCCGAGCTGGCTGGTGACAAGGTGCTGAACCTCCAACCGCTCGATCGCATCGGCCTGGCTGATCCCAAATCGCTTCTGCAAATAGTCGACGGCGGGGTTCGTCGCTGAGGCGACCGGTGCAGGCTGATCGACACCGCGGGCATCGGGTGGCGGTGCCGGTAAATCCTGCGCCAGAGCGGTAGAAGCCGGGAGGGCTAGCCCCACAGTCAATGCGAGACAGGATGAAACAGAGACAATGCGCTTCATTGGACTTCTCCGACTATTGTGGCGTCCTTGGGACATTGAGGAGGCGGTGTAGACACCAGTTTTGCGAGCATGGGGCTGTCCGCAGGCACGTTGCCGCCGCCCCACTGCATCTCTCGTCCAAGCGGGACTCGCTCGGTGCCGATGACGATCTCGTTGGCCTCGGCATCCATACGCGCCGCTGGGGGAAGCAGCGCAAGCGAGGGCACGCCGCCGGCGTTGAAGACCAGACAGCCGTCCGAGATTTCAAGCGAACCCGTCAGCAATGCCTCGGGCATGCCGGGATCGCTTTGATAGCGTGCGATGAAGACATCCGCTTTTGCTGACGAATTCAAACTGCCGGCGGTCTCCATCCTGTCGCTTGCCGAAGAATCATCCGAAGGTCGCGGATCGGGCGGAGAGCGGGTTTCATTGCAGGCAACGAGCATGAAGGCTGTGCATGCAAGCAGAACGACATTCTTCATGAGTGTACTCCACGACAGCAGAACACAATCTGTTCTGATCAGCTTAAGCGGTGCAAGTCGTGGAAGTTCCAATGGGTTATCAGTTTAAACCCGGGGTCCCGGCAACCAGTATGTATGAACAGGCAATCGTGCTGCTCGGCGAAGGGCAAGACGGAAAGGTGCCGCTGCCGGTTTCCACCCCACAAGCGGCCCATCGCTATCCAGGCCCGGCTTCCCGAAAGCTCCACGGCACCGCGTGGATCGCTCGCCGCGCACCCAACCCCTTGCCTTTCGCAGCCCGCCCGCCTAAGCGCGCGCACTTCACTGACACGAATCAATCAGCCAGCCTGGCGACAAGGGCTGCCATGGCCGGTTCCGACGTGTCTCACTCAGGAGATGAAAATGCCCAAGCTGAAGACCAAGAGCGGCGTGAAGAAGCGCTTCAAGCTCACCGCCACTGGCAAGGTCAAGCACGGCGTCGCTGGCAAGCGTCACCGTCTGATCAGCCACAATGCGAAGTATATCCGCCAGAACCGCGGCACTTCCGTCCTGTCGGCGCATGATACGCCGACGATCAAGAAGTGGGCGCCCTACGGGCTCGATTGATGCGAGACGGGCTTCGGCCCTGCGCATCCTCAAGATAAGGATATACTGATATGGCACGCGTCAAAAGGGGTGTTACCACCCGCGCCAAGCACAAGCGGATTCTGGACCAGGCCAAGGGCTATCGTGGTCGCCGCAAGAACACCATCCGCATCGCCCGTCAGGCGGTCGAAAAGGCCGGGCAATATGCCTACCGCGACCGCAAGGTGAAGAAGCGGACCTTCCGTGCTCTCTGGATCCAGCGCATCAACGCTGCGGTTCGCATGGAAGGCCTGACCTATTCGCAGTTCATGCACGGCATCAAGCTGGCCGGGATCGAGCTCGACCGCAAGGCGATGGCCGATCTCGCGATGAACGAAGGCGGCGCCTTCAAGGCCGTGATCGCTCAGGCGAAGGCCGCATTGCCGGCGTAAGCCGCCGCGGGCTCACAAGCCACTGATACGCAAGGGGCGGGTGTCTTCGGGCACCCGCCCTTTTGCTGTCCGGCTTGTATGAAACCGTCACCGCCCTTGTATAACCGCGTCATCTCCGGCTATTTGACGCCATGGGGGATAGGGCGCACACCAACGGCACAGTGCCGCCATCGGCCTACCGGCTGATCGCCGAATTCCGCGAACCGCCCGCGGAGTTCGAGGGGTGCTTCACCACCTTCTATCACATGACGCTGACGATTGATCCGGGCGCAGGCCCGCTGGTCGACTATCTCCAGCCCGAGTGGGCCAATATCCGGTTTTTCTGCGGCGGCGCGCCTGCGGCCGAGATCGGGGACACGCGGATCGCCGATGCGCCCTTCGTCGCCACCGGGGCGAGCGCGCTGCCGTGCCGCTTCACCATGCCTTCGGTGCAGATGTGGGGCGTGGGGTTCCTGCCGCTTGGCTGGGCGCGGTTTTTCGATGCCGATGCCAGCGCCTGCACCAACATGATCACCGACGGCGCGTCGCACCCCGTCTTCCGCCACTTCGCGGGGCTGACCGAGACCCTGTGCAACCCCGAGATCGACCGCGAGGAACAGTTCGCCGCGATCGTCGCCGCGATGCGCCAGCGGATGCGCCCGACGCGTGACGATGCCCGCATCCGCCGCGTCCATGCCGAGCTGGTCGAGGGCGAGCATGCCGCGGTGCACGATCTCGCCGATGCCTGCGCGATGAGCATCCGCACGCTGGAACGGCTGTGCATGCGCTATTTCGGCTTTGCGCCCAAGCTGCTGATGCGCCGCCAGCGCTTCATGCGCTCGCTCAGCACCTACATGCTCCAGCGCGGCAGCCGCTGGACCGAGGCGATGGACGCCCTCTACCACGATCAGGCGCAGTTCACCCGCGAGTTCCGCGAGTTCATGACCATGAACCCCAGCGAATATGCCGCGCTCGACCACCCGATCCTGACCTCCTTCATGGAGGCCCGCGCGCGGGTGTGGGGCAGCGCCGCGCAGACCCTCGATCCCCCCGCGCCGCCGCGGTAATCGCGGCACCGCGCGTGATCCCCTAGGCACGCGCTTGCCGGTTGCTCCGGCCTGTCCACGGTGTAAGAGCGGTGTCGGGGGTTTGTCACGATGCATGCAATGTCGGGCCATGCGGTGCAGCTGCGGTTTGCCTTGCCGGCGCCGATGCTGCGCCCTTACATCACCACCTTTTACCGCACCGATGTGGTCTGTCCGGCGCGCACGCCGTGGCTGGCGGATGCGCTTCATCCCGAATGGGTCAATCTGCGCTTCCTGAGCGCCGGGCGGGCGCAATCGGCAATCGGGCCGGGAGAGCCGCGCGCGTGCCCGGATTTCACCGTCACCGGCCCCACCAGCCGGGCGATGCGGTTCCGGATGGGGTCGGGGCACAGCTGGGGGATCGGGCTGCTGCCTATGGGCTGGGCACGGCTGTTTGCCGCCCCCGCGAGCGACTATGCCGACCGCTTCGTCGATGGCGCGGCCGACCCGCTGTTCGCCGCCTTCGTCCCGCTGGCGCGCGCGCTGGCGGCAGGCAGCGGCGATTTTGCCGAGGAGCTGGCCCTGATCGAAACGCATCTCGAGCAGGTCTTCGCCGCCGCGCTGCCGCCGTGTCCCGCGCAGGAAGAGGCCATCGCCACCTTCAACGCTGCGCTGCTCGATCCCGAGGTGGTCACCGTGGCCGATATCGCCGCGCGAATGGGCGTCACCACGCGCTCGGTCGAGCGGCTGTCGGCCCGCGTCTTCGGCTTTCCGCCCAAGCTGCTGCTGCGCCGCCAGCGGTTTCTGCGGAGCCTCGCGCGCTTCATGCTCGATCCCTCGCTGACATGGCTCGGGGCGCTCGACAGCCACTATCACGACCAGCCACACTTCGTGCGGGACTTCCGGCGGTTCATGGGGATGAGCCCCTCGGCCTATGCGCGCGCGGACAAGCCACTGCTGGCGGCGGCGGCGCAGGCACGCAAGGCGGTAGCGGGCGAGGCGGTGCAGGGGCTCCATGCGCCGGCTGCGGCCCACGCATCCTGAGCGGCCCGATCGCCGACTGCCGCTTTGCAAATCGCGTGAATTGCCGCTAGCGGGCGGCGGCCCCTTTCCCTTTGCGAGAGATCGCCCGAGACCATGACCGACATCACATCCCAGACCGAGGCCGCGCTGGCCGCGATTGCTGCGGCCGACAGCCTCGACGCGCTTGAGACGCAGCGGCTCGACACGCTCGGCAAAAAGGGCTGGGTGAGCCTCGCGCTCAAGACGCTGGGCGGGATGAGCCCCGAGGAGCGCACCGCCGCCGCCCCCGCGATCCAGTCCGCCCGCGCGAGCATCGCCGAGGCGCTGGAGACGAAGAAGGCTGCGCTGGAAGCCGCCGCGCTCGAACAACAGCTGGCGCGCGAGAGGATCGACCTGACCCTGCCCGCGCAGGTCGCGCCCAAGGGGTCGGTGCATCCGGTCAGTCAGGTGATGGACGAGCTGGCGGAAATCTTCGCCGACCTCGGCTTCGCGGTCGCCACCGGGCCGGAGATCGAAGACGACTGGCACAACTTCACCGCGCTCAACATGGACGAGACCCACCCGGCGCGGGCGATGCACGACACGTTCTACTTCCCGGACAAGACCGGAGAGTGCCGCGAGATCCTGCTCCGCACCCACACCTCGCCGGTGCAGATCCGCGCCATGCTCGATCAGGGCGCGCCGATCCGCATCATCGCGCCGGGCCGCGTCTATCGCAGCGACAGCGACGCCACGCACACGCCGATGTTCCACCAGGTCGAAGGTCTGGTGATCGACCGCGACATCCACCTGGGCCACCTCAAGTGGACGCTGGAGACCTTCTTCAAGGCCTTCTTCGAGCGTGAGGATATCACCCTGCGCCTGCGCCCGAGCTACTTCCCCTTCACCGAACCGAGCGTTGAGGTCGACGTGGGCTATTCCACCGAAGGCGGCCGCCGCGTCGTCGGCGGGCGCGGCGATGCGCCGGGCCATGCGTGGATGGAGCTGGGCGGCAGCGGGATGGTCAACGCGCGGGTACTGGAATTCGCAGGGCTCGATCCGGCCGAGTGGCAGGGCTTCGCCTTCGGCCTCGGGATCGATCGCATCGCGATGCTCAAATACGGGATGAACGACCTGCGCGCCTTCTTCGACGGCGATCCGCGCTGGCTGGCGCATTACGGCTTCTCGCCCTTCGACCAGCCGACACTTTCCGCCGGTGTGGGAGCGCGCGCATGAAGTTCTCGCTGACCTGGCTCAAGGACCACCTCGAGACCACCGCCACCGTCGCCGAAATCTGTGATGCGCTCAACGCCATCGGGCTTGAGGTCGAGGGCGTCGAGGACCCGGCCGAGAAGCTGTCAGGGTTCCGCGTTGCTCACGTGCTGACCGCCGCGCGCCATCCCGATGCCGACAAGCTGCAGGTGCTCACCGTCGACACAGGCGAGGGCGATCCGCTGCAGGTCGTCTGCGGCGCACCCAATGCGCGCGCTGGAATGAAGGGCGTGCTGGGGCTTCCCGGCGCGGTGGTGCCCGCCAACGGCATGGTGCTCAAGAAGAGCGCGATCCGCGGCGTCGAATCGAACGGCATGATGTGCTCGGTGCGCGAGCTGGAGCTGGGCGAGGATCACGACGGGATCATCGAATTGCCCGAGGACGCGCCGGTCGGCAGCGATTTCGCGAGCTACCACGGCGCCTCGCCGGTGATCGAGGTCGCGGTGACGCCCAATCGCCCCGACTGCATGGGCGTCTACGGCATCGCCCGCGATCTTGCGGCCAAGGGGCTGGGGACGATGAAGCCGGTCGCGATGCCGTCGTTCGCGGCTGAGGGGGCCTGCCCAGTCGAAATTCGCACCGACGATCCCGAGGGTTGCCCGGCGTTCTACGGGCGCGTGATCAAGGGCGTTAAGAACGGCCCCTCGCCCGACTGGCTGCAACAGCGGCTGAAGAGCGCAGGGCAACGCCCCATTTCGCTGCTGGTCGATCTGACGAATTACCTGATGCTCGGCTACGGGCGTCCGGCGCACGTCTATGATCTCGCCAAGCTGCAAGGCGCGGTGGTGGCGCGGCGTGCCAAGGACGGCGAAGAGGTACTGGCGCTCAACGAGAAGACTTACACGCTGGACAGCGGAATGGTCGTGATCGCGGATGACGTGCAGGTGCATGACATCGCCGGGATCATGGGCGGCGAGCATTCGGGGGTGCAGGACGACACCACCGATGTGCTGCTCGAAATCGCATACTTCGATCCCGCCCGCATCGGCGCGACGGGGCGCAAGCTGGGGCTGTCCTCCGACGCGCGCACCCGTTTCGAGCGTGGGGTCGATCCCGAATTTCTCGATCAGGGCCTCGATCTGCTGACCGGCCTTATCGTCGAACTGGCGGGCGGCACGGCGAGCGAGGTCGTGCGCGCCGGTTCGCCGCCGTCCGACGCCAAGGTGATCGCCTTCGACCCCGGCCTGACCGCGCGCCTTGGCGGTGTCGAGGTGCCCGAGGACGAGCAGAAGCGCATCCTCGAAAGCCTCGGATTCACGGTATCCGCCGACTGGCAGGTCACCTGTCCGCTGCGCCGCCACGATATCGAAGGCCCCGCCGATCTGGTCGAGGAAGTCGTGCGCATCCACGGCCTCGACATGGTTGCCAGCGTCGCGCTCCCCCGCGTGGAAGGCGTCGCCCGCCCCACCGCCACGCCGCAGCAGAAGCTCGAGCGCGGTCTGCGCCGCGCGGCGGCTGCGAGCGGGCTCAACGAGGCGGTGACGTGGTCCTTCCTCCCGACGTGGGCGGCGGAGCACTTCGCCAGCGACCAGCCGCTGTGGGTGCTCGCCAATCCGATCAGCGAGGACATGAAGGCGATGCGCCCCTCGTTGCTGCCGGGGCTGCTGATGGCGGCCAAGCGCAATGCCGATCGCGGCGCGGCGGCGTCACGCCTGTTCGAGATCGGGCGGCGCTATTTCCGTGGCCAAGACGGCCTCAGCGACGAAAAGCCGACGCTCGGCATCGTGCTGGCGGGCGAGAAAACGCCGCGCGGATGGCAGAGTGGCAAGGCGCAAGGTTTCGACGCCTATGACGCCAAGGCGCTGGCGCTCCAGCTGCTCGAAGCGGCGGGCGCTCCGGTGGCGAACCTGATGGTGATGGGGGAAGCAGGTGCGCAGTTCCACCCCGGCCAGTCCGCCACCCTCAGGCTCGGCCCCAAGACCGTGCTGGCGCGCTTCGGGATGGTGCATCCGGCGACGCTCAAGGCGTTCGATGCCGACGGGCCGATCGCGGCGGTGGAGCTGTTCCTCGACGCGATCCCGCCGAAGAAGAACGCCGCCTTCGCGCGCGCCGGCTTCACCCCGCCCGCGCTGCAGGCCGTGACCCGCGACTTTGCTTTCCTCGTCCCCTCTGCCCTCGCGGCGGGTGATCTCGCGCGCGCGTTGCAGGGCGCGGACAAGGCAAGCATAACCGGCGTGCGTGTGTTCGACGTCTTCGCAGGGCAAGGCGTGCCCGAGGGCCACAAGTCCATCGCGATCGAAGTCACGCTCCAGCCGGGTGAGTCGAGTTTCAAGGATGCCGAGCTGAAGGCCATCGCCGAGAAGGTGGTGGCCGCTGCGGCCAAGCTGGGTGGGAGCCTGCGCGGATGACCAAGACTGCTTTCGTCACCGGCGCGACCGCCGGAATCGGCCTCGCCACGGTGCGCCGCCTCGTCAAGGACGGCTGGCGCTGCGTCGCCACCGGGCGGCGGCAGGAGCGGCTCGACGCGCTGGTCGCGGAGTTGGGCGCGGACAAGGTGCTGCCCTTGTGCTTCGACGTCCGCGACACCGACGCGCTTGATGCTGCTCTGGCGAGCCTCCCCGAGGGCTTCCGCGACATCGATCTGCTGGTGAACAACGCGGGCCTCGCGCAGGGGCTTTCGGCGGCGCAGAACGCCAATCTCGACGATTGGCAGACGATGATCGACACCAACATCACCGCGATGGTGGTGCTGACCCGCAAGCTCTTGCCGGGGCTAATCGAACGCAAGGGCGCGATCATCGCCATCGGCTCGGTCGCGGGGAGCTACGTCTATCCGGGTGGCAACGTCTATGCCGGGTCCAAGGCCTTCGCGAACCACTTCACGCTCGCCCTGCGCGCGGACCTCCACGGCACCGGCGTGCGTGTGACCAGCATCGAGCCGGGGATGGTCGAGACCGAGTTCACTGTGGTGCGCACCGGCAGCCAGCAGGCCTCGGACGATCTCTATCGCGGCGTGAACCCGATGACCGGCGAGGACATCGCCGACACCATCGGCTGGATCGCCAGCCTGCCGCCGCATCTCAACATCAACCGGATCGAACTGATGCCGGTCAACCAGGACTTCGCGGGCTTCCGCGTCGCACGCGACACACAGTGACCTCCAACCGCCGCACCTTCGCGATCATCTCGCACCCTGACGCGGGGAAGACCACGCTCACCGAAAAGCTGCTGCTGCAGGGCGGGGCGATCCACCTTGCGGGCGAGGTCAAGGCGCGGGGGCAGGCGCGGCGGGCGCGGTCGGACTGGATGAAGATCGAGCAGCAGCGCGGCATTTCGGTCACGTCGAGCGTGATGACCTTCCAGAAGGACGGGATCGTCTTCAACCTGCTCGACACGCCGGGACACGAGGATTTCTCGGAGGACACCTACCGAACGCTTACCGCCGTCGACAGCGCCGTCATGGTGATCGACGCGGCCAAGGGCATCGAGCCGCAGACCCGCAAGCTTTTCGAGGTGTGCCGCCTTCGCTCCGTGCCGATCATCACCTTCGTCAACAAGGTCGACCGCGAGGGCCGCGATCCGTTCGAGACGCTGGACGAGGTCGCCGACATGCTGGCGCTCGATGTCTCCCCGCAGATGTGGCCAATTGGCATGGGCGGTGAGTTCGAAGGCCTGCTCGATTTCGCGACCGAGACCGTCAGCCGCCCCGAAGGCCCGAGCCGCGAATTCCTCGGCACCCGCGACACCGCGGAAATCCCCCAGCGCTTCGCCGACGAGATCGAGCTGGCGCGTGGCGGGTATCCCGAATTCGACCTCGAGGCCTTCCGCCACGGCGATCTGACGCCGGTCTATTTCGGATCGGCGCTGAAGAATTTCGGCGTGACCGAGCTGATCGACGCCATCGCGCGCTTTGCGCCCCCGCCGCGTCCACAACCCGCAGGCGAGGAGCAGATCCCGCCGACCCGCGACGAGGTCACCGGCTTCATCTTCAAGGTGCAGGCCAACATGGACCCCAATCACCGCGACCGCATCGCCTTCATGCGGCAGGTTTCGGGCACTTTCAAACGCGGCATGAAGCTGACGCCGTCGGGCCTCGGCAAACCGATCGCGGTGCATTCGCCGATCCTGTTCTTCGCGCAGGACCGCGAGTTGGCGGACACGGCGGAAGCTGGCGACATCATCGGCATCCCGAACCACGGCACCTTGCGGGTGGGCGATACGCTGAGCGAGCGCAATCAGGTGCGCTTCACGGGCCTGCCCAACTTCGCGCCGGAAATCCTGCGCCGGGTGCAGCTGCGCGATCCGACCAAGACCAAGCAATTGAGGAAGGCGCTCGATGACCTTTCCGAAGAGGGCGTCATTCAGGTGTTCTACCCCGAGATCGGCTCGGCGCACATCGTCGGGGTGGTCGGCCAGCTCCAGCTGGAAGTGCTGATCAGCCGGCTGGAGGCCGAATACAAGGTCGAAGCCGTGCTCGAACCCTCACCCTTCGCCACCGCGCGCTGGATCAAGGGCGATGCCAAGGCGCTCGATGACTTCGCCAGCTTCAACCGCGCGAACGTGGCCAAGGACCGCGATGGCGACATGGTGTTCATGGCCAAGAGCCCGTGGGACGTCAGCTATCAGGTCGAAAAGAACCCCGAGCTGACCTTCTCGGCGACCAAGGAGCGATGATAGCGCCGACTGCTAGCGGGAGTTGTTGTCCTCCCAATCCAGACGATGAAGGAAGAAATTTCTCGCACTCTGGTCGATGAAAATGCGCACTGCCGTTAGGGCCGAAAACGCAGCTAACAGTACGGCAACCAAGTTTTCAAGTGGCTGATTTCTTGCCAAAAACAGAAGCGATCCGACGAAGAGTAGATCGAGCAGTCGTACCTTCAAGCTGTCGGAGCGGTAGTCACGGCGCAGCGCCGACCGAACCTCCTCGGTAGTCGCACCTTTGCTGAATAAGCTAACATGCATAGTTGCCTGCCTCCGTAGCTGGCTGGTTGTTTGAACTGATCTTGCGTCTTCGTTTGAGGTCCCGCAATAGGCCTTCATGCACGACACTGGCCCGACCTCGCAAAGCTTCATCTCGCAGCGCCTCAAGCTGAACTACCTCGATTGGGGCGGGCGCGGGAAGCCGCCGCTGGTGCTGGTGCACGGGGGCCGCGATCATGCGCGCAGCTGGGACTGGACCGCCGAGGCGCTGCGCGAGGATTACCACGTTATTGCGATGGACCACCGCGGGCATGGCGACAGCGACTGGGTTTCGGACGGGGTCTATTCGGCGGGCGACATGGTCTATGATCTCGCCCAGCTGATCCACCAACTGGGCGTCGGCCCGGTCAGGATGGTGGCGCATTCGATGGGCGGAAACGTCGCGCTGCGCTATGCGGGCGCCTTCCCCGAGATGGTGAGCAAGTTGGTCGCGATCGAGGGCCTCGGCCCCTCGCCCGAATGGCGCGAGAAACAGCGCGCGGTGCCCTATCCCGAACGCCTAGCCGAATGGATCGAGAAGAAGCGCAAGGCCGCCGGGCGCACCCCGCGCAAATACGAGAGCATCGAGGCTGCCTTCGCCCGGATGATCGAGGAGAACGCCTACCTCACCGAGGAACAGGCGCGCCACCTCACCGTCCACGGGGTCAACCGCAACGAGGATGGCACCTATAGCTGGAAGTTCGATCCGCACCTCAACGTCTGGCCGGTCGAGGACATCGGCGACGAGTTCATCGAACAGCTGTGGGGTGCAATCACCTGCCCGACGTTGCTGCTCTACGGGGCGGATAGCTGGGCCTCGAACCCGGAGAAGGATGGGCGGATCGCCCACTTCAAGACCGCGAGCGTGATCGAGTTCGAAAAGGCGGGCCACTGGCTCCACCACGACCAGTTCGACCGCTTCATCACAACCTTGCGCGATTTCCTCTGACCGCTTGAAAGGAGCGCCCGATGGCCGATTTTACCGAGGCGCTCACCGAAAAGCAGATCGCGATGATCGCCGAGCAGCCGGTATTCTTCGTCGCGACCGCGGCGGCCGATGCGCGGATCAATCTCAGCCCCAAGGGCTATGACGCCTTCCGCGTGCTCTCTCCCACCCGCGTCGCCTATCTCGATCTCGGCGGATCGGGAAACGAGACTCATGCGCATCTTGCCGCCGACGGCCGCATCACGGTGATGTTCTGCAACTTCCAGCGACCCCCGCTGATCCTGCGCATCTACGGGCGCGGGCGGCCCGTCCTGCCGCAGGATGCCGAGTGGGAGGCGCTGGCGGCGCATTTCACGCTGATGCCGGGAACGCGCCAGATCTTCGACATTGCGGTCGAGAGCGTGCAGTCCTCCTGCGGCTGGGGCGTGCCCTTCATGGCGCTGGAGGGTGAGCGCGAGACGCTCAAAAAGGCGCACCGCCAGTCCGATCCCGCCCAGTGGGAGGCCAAGATGGCCACTCGCACGCGCAGCATCGACGGGTTGCCGACCCGCGCCACCGACCGCTTCATCGCGGGCGAATAAGGCGCGAGCGGCGCAAAAATTGCCCAATCGTTAATCACGCGCCTAAAAATTAGGCAGGTATTTTTCCGCAGGTGCGAAGAAATGCGCCGATTCCTTTGCGTCAATCACGTTACACTGTCTTGGCACGCTTGTTGCTGTGATCCCGGTGGCCGGAAACAATCCGGTGCAACAGGGGCCAAAGATGAAGTTCATCATCGCCGTCATCAAACCATTCAAGCTCGACACCGTTCGTGAGGCGTTGAGCGGGATCGGCATTGCCGGAATGACCGTCACCGAGGTCAAGGGCTTCGGTCGCCAGAAGGGTCAGACAGAAATCTACCGTGGTGCCGAATATTCCACCAACATGCTTCCCAAGGTGAAGCTCGAGATCGCTGCCAGCGACGATATCGCCGCGCAGGTGGTCGAAACCATCCAGCAGACCGCCAACACCGGAGCCATCGGCGACGGCAAGATCTTCGTGCTCGATCTTGCCTCGGCGACCCGCATCCGCACCGGCGAGTCCGGCGAAACCGCGCTGTAAGGGGGCCAATTCGATGAAATCCATTCTCTTCAAGGGTGCAGCGCTGGCGACCGGGATGGCGATGCTCGCCGCACCCGCCTTCGCCGCCCCGGTGGCGGAAGCCGCCGCCGCTGCCGCAGAGGCGGCGCCTGCCGTTCCCAATCCGGGCAACAATGCGTGGATGATGACCTCCACCATCCTCGTGCTCATGATGATCCTGCCGGGCCTCGCGCTATTCTACGGCGGCCTGACCCGCTCGAAGAACATGCTCTCGACCATGACGCAGATCGGCGCGACCGCCTGTCTTGCCATGCTGATCTGGGTGATGTGGGGCTACAGCCTCGCGTTCGGACCCGAATCGACCGGCGCGCTGAGCCAGTTCTTTTCGACCGGAAGTTACTTCCTTTCCTCGGTCACCTCCGACACCACCGCTGCGACCTTCAGCGATGAAGTCATCAGCGAATATGTCTTCGTGAGCTTCCAGATGACCTTCGCTGCGATCACCGCCGCGCTGATCCTCGGCGCGACGGCGGAGCGCATGAAGTTCTCGGCGACCATGATGTTCGTCACCATCTGGCTGACGATCGTCTACTTCCCGATCGCGCACATGGTGTGGGCGGGCGGCGGCTTTCTGTTCGAAGGCGGCATGTTTGGACTCGACGTTCCGGCTGCGCTCGACTTCGCGGGCGGCACTGTGGTGCACATCAACGCGGGCGTCTCGGGCCTCGTGCTCGCCTACATGCTTGGCAAGCGCAAGGGCTACCCGACCGAGCCGATGCCGCCGCACAGCCTGACGCTGACGATGGTCGGCACGGGTTTGCTGTGGGTGGGTTGGTTCGGCTTCAACGCCGGCTCGGAACTCGAAGCCGACGGCACCGCTGGTCTCGCGATGATCAACACCTTCGTCGCAACGGCGGCGGGCGGCCTCGCCTGGATGGTCGCCGAGAAGCTGGCGGGCCACAAGGGCTCGGCGCTGGGCTTCTGCTCGGGTGTGATCGCCGGTCTCGTCGCGGTCACCCCGGCGGCGGGCAACTCCGGCCCGTTCGGTGCGATCCTGCTCGGGATCGTCGCTTCGGTGATCTGCTTCTTCGTGGTCTCGAAGGTCAAGGCCAAGCTCGGCGTTGACGACTCGCTCGATGCTTTCGGCATCCACGGCGTGGGCGGCATCATCGGCGCGATCGGCACCGGCATCGTCTACTCGCCGGCGCTCGGCGGACCGGGCGGTGACGACTTCGTGATGGGCACGCAGGTCACCACCCAGATCATCGCGGTGCTCGTCGCGATCGCCTGGGCTGCTGTCGGCACCCTGATCGCGGGCTTCATCACCAAGGCCACCGTTGGTCTGCGGGTCGACGAAGAGACCGAAGTCAACGGCCTCGACATCTCCGAACACGGGGAGCGCGCCTACAACTAAGCGCCCCTTCAACAGCTTGGCGGGGGGAGGAACCTCTCTCTCCCTCTCCCCTCCCCCCGCCTCACCTTGTTCCTCCTGCGAACGAACAAACTGAATATGGCCGGAGTAGCGAAAGCTCTCCGGCCTTTTTTTGTGTTGCGCTCGCCCATCCGGGCGAGCGTCCTCGGCGAGGTTCCGCCGCTTCGCGCCGGGTCGCCTGCGGGCGGGCGGTCGCCCTTGCGGCCCTTCGGGCCGTTACAGCGCGACAATGACGGGGTGTGAGAAGCCTATCTCCGCTCCGCAGCCATCACGAAGTCCGTGCACCTTTCGCCGATCATGATGCTGGGCGCGTTGGTGTTGCCGCTGACGAGCCTCGGCATGATGCTCGCGTCGGCCACCCACAGGCCATCGAGCCCGTTCAGCTTCAGCGTCGAGTCGACCACCGCATCGGCATCGGCGCCCATGCGGCAGGTGCCGACCGGGTGGTAGACCGTGTCCGCGCGGCTGCGGATCAGGTCGTCGAGCGCGGCATCGTCATTGAGGTCGACGGGATGGCGATCCTTGGGGCCGAAGGCCTGCATCGGCGGCGCTTCGGCAATGCGGTGCGACAGGCGCACGCCTGCGCGCAAGACCGCCATGTCGCGTTCGTCGTCGAGGAAGTTGGGGTCGATCACCGGCGCCGCTGCCGCATCGGGCGAGCCCAGCCGGACCGTGCCGCGGCTCTCGGGGCGCAGCACGCAGGCGTGGAGCGAGAAGCCGTGCGCCTTCACCTTCTCGCGCCCGTGATCTTCCAGCACGGCGGGGACGAAATGCCACTGCACGTCGGGCGCGGGGCTATCGGGCATCACCGTCCAGAAGCCGCCAGCCTCGGCATAGGGCGTGGTCATCGTGCCCGTCCGCTTGCGGCGGTGCTCGAGGATCGCCGCGGCCATCTTGAGCGTGCCTTTGAGCGTCTGCCCCAGCGGCACGTCGCTATCGGTCTCCCAGCCGGAGACATAGTCGATGTGATCCTGCAGGTCGCTGCCGACCGCGGGCTTGTCGAGCACCACATCGATCCTGTGCGCCTTGAGATGCTCTGCCGGGCCGATGCCGGAGAGCATCAGGATCTGGGGTGAATTGAACGCCCCCGCGCTCAGCACCACCCCGCGCCGCGCCAGCAGCGTTTCGCTCTTGCCGCCACGCCGGATCTGGACGCCGGTCACGCGCCCGTCCTCGATCACCAGCTTTTCCACGAGCGTATTGTTGCGCACCGCGAAATTGCCCTGTTCGCGAATCGGCTCCACGTAAGCGCGCGCCGCCGACCAGCGTTCGCCCTTGTGCTGGGTCACCTGATAGAGACCGAAGCCCTCCTGCCGCGCGCCGTTGAAATCGCTGTTGGTGCGCAGCTGCAGCGCGGCGGCGGCATCGACGAAGGCGTGGCTGGTGGGGTTGGCGTATTTCTGGTCCTCGACGAACAGCGGGCCGCCCGCGCCGTGAAAATCGTCGCCGCCGCGCTCATTCGCCTCGGCGCGGCGGAAGTAGGGGAGCACGTCGTCATAGGCCCAGCCGGTGCAACCCAGCGCCGCCCAATTGTCGTAATCCCAGCGGTTGCCGCGGATATAGACCATCGCGTTGATCGCCGAAGAGCCGCCAAGGCCCCGCCCACGCGGCTGATAGCCGACTCGCCCGTTCAGCCCCTTTTGTGGGACGGTCTCGAAACGGTAGTTCGCGTTTTTGAGGAGGAAGGGCATGAAGCCCGGCGTCTTGACGAGGATGTTGTCGTTGCGTCCGCCCGCTTCGAGCAGGCAGACCCGGCGCGTGCCGTCGACCGCAAGGCGCCCTGCGACAGCGCTGCCCGCGCTGCCACCGCCGATGACGATGTAGTCGAAACTTTCCATGATCTCTCCCTTTGGGCGGAGAGACTAGGCAGCTTCGGCGCTGCCCGCAATCGCGTTTCGATCAGCTACCGAAACTGGGGGTGGTGCCGCTGCGCCGAGCCGAGCCTCCCACTTTGCGCGAATCATGTCGCTGGTTTCGCGGCTGCCGTCGTGGCTCCAGCCGGGTTCGCGCAGCAGGTAGGAGAGCTTGTGCTTCCAAGGCGCGCGCCAGATGTCGGTCAGCATCCCGATCCATTCGTGGAACACCGCCCAGAGCAGGTTGAAGCTGCCGAGCTGCTTGACGATCCCGTAGCGGATCGGTTCGTCATCGACCTCGGGGGTGAAGGTGCCGAACATCCTGTCCCATACGATAAAGACGCCCGCGTAATTGGTGTCGAGATAGCGCGGGTTGGTCGCATGGTGGACACGGTGGTGCGAAGGCGTGTTCATCACCGCCTCGAACCAGCGGGGCATGCGCTTGATCGCCTCGGTGTGGATCCAGAACTGGTAGATGAGGTTGAACCCGCCGCAGATCGCGATCATCGCGGGGTGGAAGCCGAGCAGGACCAGCGGCAGCGTGAACAGAATGCCGATGGTCAGGTTGCCAGTCCAGGTCTGGCGCAGCGCGGTCGAGAGATTGTAATGCTGGCTCGAGTGGTGGTTCACATGCGCCGCCCACATCCAGCGGATGCGGTGCGCGGCGCGGTGCGACCAGTAATAGGCCAGATCGTCGAGCACGAAGCACAGCGGCCAGGCCCACCACACCGCCCACCATTCGGGACCGAAATCGAACACCCGCCAGTCATAGGCGAGGAACATCAGCGCCAGCGCGAACCCGCCCAGCAAGGCCCCCGCCAAGGTCGACCCCAGCCCGAAGGCGAGGCTGACCAGCGTGTCCTTCGGCTCGTAGGCCTCGGGTGCGCGCAGTTTCGCCCAGATCATCTCGGCCAGCACCGCCACCACGAACAGCGGCACGGCATATTGGGTGGGGTTGAAGTCAGGCATCGCGCGCCACGCTTAGCCGATTGATCGCTTCGGCCCAAGTCTCTGGCGCGGGGATATCGAGAAAGACGGTGCCGAAGCGCCGCTCGCCGCTGTCGACCCGCAGCGCGCTGTGGCCCGGATCCTGCCAGACACCGGCCCGGGCCTGCGGGCCGAGCACCCGCCCAGCAAAGCGGTTGCCGTGGCGCTTGATCACCATGATCCGTCCCTGCGCATCGCGGGCGATCGCGGCCTTGCCGTCGAAATCGGCGGCGACGGGATCGAATCCGTCCTCCACCTCGGCGGCAGCCCGCCGCACCGCCGCTTCGCTGTCGAGCGCGGGCGCGTCGCCAAGCTTCATCCACCACGCCAACCCCGCCAGCGCGAGGATCGCGACGAGCGAGCCGGCGGTCTGGATCAGCAGGTCCACGGGGAAAGCGCCTCAGCGCTGGCTGAGCATGTCGATCATCGCGCGAATCGGGCTGACGTCGTAGCCCGCCTGCGCCGCAGTGCGGGCGATGGCTTCGGGGTCTTCGCCCTGTTTCGCGCTTGCCAGCGCCCACAGCAGGGTCGAGCGCGTGCCCGAGCGACAATAGGCGAGAATCGGCCCCTCGGCCTGCTCCATCGCGGCGATCATCGCCATTACCTGCGGCTCGGAAAAGCCCGAATGGCCGATCGGAATCGCCACGTAATTGAGGCCCGCGGCTGCCGCTGCATCGGCGATTTCGTCACCCTGCGGGGCAGAGGGCTCCTCTCCGTCGGGGCGGTTGTTGACGATCGTCGTCACGCCGAGCGCCGCTGCGGCAGCAATATCGGCTAGCGCAAGTTGCGGGCTCACCAACACATTTTCGTTGAGGCGGCGAAAATCGCTCATGCACGCTCCTGCATTACCGGGGGTTGTGAGCGCCCGTCATGCCCAAAGCCGCCCCCCGGCACAAGCGCCCGCGCGGCCCGCCACCGGGCGGTCCGGTAATTTCGTTCGCAAAGCAAGCTATTGTGCGCTATACCTCGGGATGCGTGCGCTGCCGGACCACGGGCTCGGGGCGTCTGCGTCCGGTGCGGCTCACTGTCCACGACATCGGCGCAATGGAGAGCGGGCAGTGTGGCAAGGTACGTTTTGATCTATGGGTTACGATAGGGGACGCCGGCGCGGCCGCGACAAGCGCGACGGTTTCGGCGAAGATGGCTTCGATCCGTTCGGCGGCGGGAATGACGGTTTTCCGCCCCCCCGCGATTTCGGCAACGACCGCTTTGGCGGCGGCGGTGACCGGTTCGGCGGCGGTGGCGGTGGCGGTGATCGCTACGGCGGCGGCGGCGGCGGAGGTGCACCGCGCGGCGGTGGCGGCTTCAGCGGCGGTCCGCGCGGCGGCGCTGGCGGCGGTGCTAGTGGTGGCGGCGGTTTCAGCCGCATGCCCGCCCAGATCGTCGGCACCGGCAAGGGCACGGTGAAGTTCTTCAACACCCAGAAGGGCTTCGGCTTCATCCAGCAGGATGGCGGCGGCGAAGATGTGTTCGTGCACATCAGCGCAGTCGAACGCGCCGGGCTTGAAGGCCTCGCCGAAGGACAGGAGCTCCAGTACAATCTCGTGGATCGCGGCGGCAAGGTGTCGGCGCAGGATCTCCAGATCGTTGGTGACGTGATTGCGGTGGCGGCCAAGCCCGCAGCGCCGCAGCGCGAGCTGACGGGTGAGCGCGTGACCGGCACGGTCAAGTTCTTCAACGCGATGAAGGGCTTCGGCTTCCTCGTGCGCGATGATGGCCAGCCCGATGCCTTCGTGCACATCAGCGCGGTCGAGCGTTCGGGCCTTTCGGCCCTCAACGAGGGCGAGAAATACGAATTCGATCTCGAAGTCGATCGACGCGGAAAATATTCCGCCGTCAATCTGGCCCCGATCGAAGGCTGACAACAGCCTCTTTCCCGCCTCTCCTGCCGTTTGACGCAGGGCTGGCGAGAGAATAACGGATTGCAGATGGCGGCTCTGGTTCAGGGCCGCCATTTGCGTTTCGACTTCCCCCGCTTTTCACAATTCAGGATGCAAGCCCCATGTCCATTTCAGCGCTCATGCCCGTCTATCCGCGTTGCGGTGTCCGGCCGGTGCGCGGCGAGCACTGCCACCTGATCGACGAGGACGGCACCCGCTATCTCGATTTCGCCAGCGGCATCGCGGTCAACCTGCTCGGCCATTCGCACGAAGGCCTGATCGGCGCGATCCAGAGCCAAGCGGCGACGCTGATGCACGTGTCGAACCTCTATGGCAGCCCGCAGGGCGAGAAGCTGGCGCAGTGGCTGGTCGATACGACCTTCGGCGACACGGTGTTCTTCACCAATTCGGGCGCCGAGGCGGTCGAATGCGCGATCAAGACCGCGCGCGCCTTTCACCAGAACGCCGGTGACGAAGGCGATGCGGGCCGGTTCGAGATCATCACCTTCCACAACGCCTTCCACGGCCGCACGATGGCGACCATCTCCGCCTCGAACCAGACCAAGATGCACCACGGCTTTTCGCCGCTGCTCGAGGGGTTCAAATATGCCCCCTTCGACGATCTGGAAGCGGCCAAGGCGCTGATCGGGCCCAAGACGGCGGGCATTCTGGTTGAGCCGATTCAGGGCGAGGGCGGCATCCGCCCGGCCTCGCAGGAGTTCATGGAGGGTCTGCGCGCGCTGTGCGACGAACACGGGCTGATGCTGATCCTCGATGAGGTGCAATGCGGCGTCGCGCGCACCGGCAAGCTTTATGCCTATGAGCACTACGGGGTGACCCCCGACATCATGGCGACCGCCAAGGGCATCGGCGGCGGTTTCCCGCTGGGTGCCTGCATCGCCACCGAACACGCCGCGCGCGGGATGACTTTCGGCACGCATGGTTCGACCTATGGCGGCAACCCGCTCGCCATGGCCGCCGGGATGGCGGTGATGGAGGCGGTGGCGAACGAGGAATTCCTCGCTTCGGTCACCGAGAAGGGCGAACGTCTGCGCACGCGGCTGGAGCAGTTCATCGGCAATTACCCCGAGCTGTTCGAGCTGGTGCGCGGCAAGGGCCTGATGCTGGGCCTCAAGATGAAGATGGAGAGCCGCCCGTTCTTCGTGCACCTGCGCGACAACCACCAGCTGCTGACCGTGGCGGCGGGCGACAACACCATCCGCGTCATTCCGCCGCTGGTGATCGGCGATGCCGAGATCGACGAGTTCTTTGACAAGCTGTCCGCAGGCGCGGCGAGCTTCAAGGTGCCCGAGGCGGCATGAGCGGGGGGGCTTGGCGCCACTTCCTCGACCTCGGCGATGCCGGGGGCGATGCCATCGCGGCGATGATCAACGACGCGATCGACCGCAAGGCCGCGCGTGCCGGCTTGCCCAAGGGTGCGCCCGATGCCGACGCGCCGCTCAAGGGCCGCGTGCTGGCGCTGGTGTTCGAGAAGAATTCGACCCGCACGCGCGTCAGCTTCGACATCGCGATGCGCCAGCTGGGTGGGAGCGTGCTGCTGCTCGATTCCGCTTCGAGCCAGCTCGGGCGGGGCGAAAGCATCGCCGACACCGCGCGCGTGCTGAGCCGGATGGTCGATGGCATCATGCTGCGCACCGACGATCACGCCAAGATCGAGGAAATGGCGCGCCACGCCACCGTGCCCGTAATCAATGGCCTGACCGACAAGTCGCACCCCTGCCAGATCGTCGCCGATCTGCTGACCGTGATTGAGCACGGCAAGGCGCTGCCCGGCCTTGAGGTTGCGTGGTTCGGGGATGGCAACAACGTGCTGCACTCGATCCTCGAGGCGGCAGGGCTGATGAAGTTCAACGTCCGCGTGGCGGTGCCGCAGGGCTACGAACCCGATCCGGCCTTCGTCGCCATGGCGCGCGCGGGCGGGGCAACGGTGACGCTGACGCAGGACGCAGCGGCAGCGGCGCGCGGGGCTGACGTGATCGTCACCGATACCTGGGTGTCGATGGGGCAGGACCACGCCGAGGAGAAGCTGGCGGCGATGGCGCCCTATCAGGTCAATGCCGACCTCATGGCGCTGGCGAAGCCCGATGCGGTGTTCCTCCACTGCCTCCCCGCCCACGTCGGTGAGGAAGTCAGCGAAGCGGTGTTCGAAGGCCCGCAATCGGTGGTGTTCGACGAGGCGGAGAACCGCATCCACGCGCAGAAATCGGTGCTGCTGTGGAGCTTCGGGATGCTCTCGGCCTGACGGGGTCTTCCGTCCGGCCCGGTCCGTCCCCATATGGCGGCGGATGATGGACACGACCCAAACCGCCGAGACTTTCTCCGACACCCTGCTGGGCTTCACGCTGCCGGGGCGCAATGCGCGCGGCCGTGTGGTGCGGATGGAGGATGTGCTGGAGCAGGTGCTCTCGGCGCATGATTACCCTGCGCCGATCACGCATCTGCTGGGCGAGGCGCTGGTGCTGGGCGCGCTGATGGGCGGATTGCTCAAGGGCGAGACCGCGCAGCTGACCCTTCAGGCGCAGACCCAGGGCGGGATCGTCAAGCTGCTGGTGTGCGACTATCGCGCCGGAGCCGTGCGCGGCTATGTCGATTTCGACGGGGAACGGCTGGCCACGCTGGGCGCCAATCCGAGCCTGACCGCGCTGTTCGGAGAAGGCTATCTCGCGATCACCTTCGAGACCGAGACGCAGCAGCGCTATCAGGGGATCGTGCCGCTCGAGGGCGACAGCCTGGCGCAGGCGTGCGAGAGCTATTTCAGCCAATCGGAGCAGATCCCCACGCTGATCCGCGTCGCCAGTCGCGCGGGTGCGGGTGGGCGGATTGCCGCCGGGATGCTGATTCAGCACCTGCCTGATGGAGAGGAGGGGCGCGAGCGCCTGCACGTCCGGCTCGACCATCCTGATTGGGAGCATGTCGCGGTGATCGCGGGCACGATCAGCCATGACGAGCTGCTCGATCCCGCGCTTTCGCTCGAAGCGATCGCTTGGCGGTTGTTTCATGAGGAGGAGGAAGTGCGCGTCCAGCCCGGCACGGTGCTGTCACGCGGCTGCCGCTGTTCAGCTGCCCATTACGAGACGATCATTGCCCGTTTCCCGCCTGACGAGCAGGAAGAAATGCGCGGGCCCGATGGCACAATCTCGGTCGATTGCGCTTTTTGTTCACGCAGCTTTGCCTTGGCGATTTGACGCTTGGTCGAAAATTTTCCGAACTTCGCCGTGTTGTGGCCAAATTATGCAATGGGCGGAAGCCGAAAGCTGGCATGAGGACAGGGATGATCAATCGAAGCCAAAAGACGATCGGTGCCAAGGCACTCGCAGGCCTCGCCGCCGTCGGCGGCGTGCTGTGTCTCGCTGTGCCGGCGCTGGCACAGGGCAATGGCCTTGCGATGCTCGACACGCTCGCTCGGGGCGAGTGGACGATCAAGCAGCGCGGCGGCGCGCCGGATCGCAAGATCTGCGTGAAGTCGGGAGCGGAGCTGATCCAGCTGATGCACCGCGAAAGCGGGTGTAGCCAGTTCATTGTTGAAGACGGCGCGGCGCGGGTGACGGTGCAGTATACCTGCCCTGGAAATGGCTATGGCCGCACCAGCATCCGGCGCGAGACCGCCGCTCTGGTCCAGCTCGAAAGCCAGGGCATTCACGGCGGCATGCCGTTCCAGATGACCGCCGAGGCACGCCGCACCGGATCGTGCTGAGCCGCAGGTGATTGCCTTTGCCCTGCCGCGTGATAGGGCCGCAGTCATGAGTGACGCGCAACAATCCAAGCCGCTCGCCGTGGTGCTGCTCTCGGGCGGGCTTGATTCGATGGTGACTGCCGCGCTGGCGCAGGAAGCGGGCTTTGGGGTCCATGCGCTCAGCGTCGATTACGGGCAGCGTCACCGGCTGGAGCTGGAATCGGCCGCGCGCATCGCTGCACAGCTTGGCCTTGCGCGCCACACGACCATCGCGCTCGATCTGCGCGCATTTGGCGGATCGGCGCTGACCGATGCGATCGATGTGCCCAAGGGCGGGGTGGGTGACGATATTCCCGTGACCTATGTGCCCGCGCGCAATCTGGTGTTCCTCGCGCTGACCACCGCCTGCGCCGAGGCGGCAGGCGCGCGCGACGTCTTCATCGGGGTCAATGCGCTTGACTATTCGGGCTATCCCGACTGCCGCCCCGAATTCATCGCCAGCTTCGCCGAGACCGCGAGGCTGGGTACCAAGGCCGGTGTGGAGGGTGCGCCCTTCACCATCCACGCGCCGCTCCAGCACATGACCAAGGCGGACATCGCGGCGGAGTGCGCGCGGCTGGGGCTCGACCCTGCATGGAGCTGGTCATGCTACGACCCGACGCCCGAGGGGCTGGCCTGCGGGCTGTGCGACTCATGCCGTTTGCGGAAAAAGGGTTTTGCCGAGGCGGGGATTGTCGATAGCACAGCCTACAACGCCTGATCGGCCGTTCGGCGGGGCAGGGACCAAACCATAACGGGATAGGGGATCAGTATTGAGCCTGGAGACGACGGCGGCGCCGGACCGCAGCGAAGAGCCCGCGTCTGCCTATAGCTGGTATGTGCTCGGCGTTCTGGTGGTGGTCTACATTCTCAACTTCATCGACCGGCAGATCCTTTCGATCCTTGCGGTCGACATCAAGCGCGATCTGCAACTGAGCGATGGTCAGCTGGGCTTTCTGGGAGGTGCGGCCTTTGCGGTGTTCTACGCGCTGTTCGGCGTGCCGCTTGGGAGGCTGGCGGATCGCTGGCACCGGGTGCGGCTGCTGACGATCGGGCTGGTGCTATGGTCGACGATGACCGCGCTGTCGGGATTTGCGCGCAACTATCTCACCCTGTCGCTGGCGCGCATGGGCGTCGGCGTAGGGGAGGCGACCGCGAGCCCGACGGCCTATTCGCTGATCTCGGACTATTTCCCTTCCCGTCAGCGCGCGACCGCGCTCGCGATCTATTCCTCCGGTCTCTACCTCGGCGGCGGGGTGTCGCTGCTGATCGGGGCGAAGATCTCGCAGGTCTGGGATTCGGCCTATCCGGGGGGCGGCATGGCCGGTCTTGTCGGCTGGCAGGCGGCGTTTCTGGCGGTCGGCGTGCCCGGCATATTGCTGGCGATTTGGGTCGCGTCCTTGCGCGAGCCGGTGCGCCAGCCCCACGACAAGCCCGGCGCGCGCCATCCCTTGCATGACTTTTTCATCGATCTGTCGATGCTGTTGCCGCCGTTCACATTCTTCCATGCGCTGCGGCGCGGGCCGGTGGCAGCTGCCGTCAACCTGCTGATGGCGGCTGCGATGATCGGCCTTGCGGTGGTGATGATCGGGCTGACCGGCAATCTGCCGCAGTGGTCGGCGATGGCGTTTGGCTATTATGCCGTGTTCTCCTGGGCGTCGACCTTGCGGCGGCATGACCCGGCAACCTTCAAGCTGATCTGGGGCACGCCTGCCTTCATCTGCACGGCGCTCGGCTATGGGCTGGTGTCGCTCGGTGCTTATGCGCTGGCCTTCTGGTCCGCGCCCTATGCGGAAACCGTGCTGAAGCTGCCCAAGGCCGAGCTCGCCTTCGTGCTCGGGGGCAGCGGGGCGGTGTCGGGCTTTCTCGGGGTGATCCTGGGCGGGCGGATGTCGGACTGGCTGCGATCGCGCAATCCTGCCGGCCGCATTCTGGTGGTGATGTTCGGGATCCTCGCACCGATCGTGCCGATCTGGATCGGGTTCACCACCGAGAACGCGACGCTCTTCTATGTGATGAACTTCCTTGCGGGGATGTTTGCGGCGACGGCCTTGGGCGCGGCGGCGGCAACCACGCAGGATCTGGTGCTGCCGCGGATGCGGGGAACGGCGACCGCGTCCTTCTTCCTCGCCACGACCTTGGTGGGGCTGGCGATCGGTCCCTATATGGTCGGCCAGATTTCCGAATTGAGCGGGAGCATGCGTATCGGTGTGCTGTCGCTGATCGGGGTGGCGCCGATATCCTTCGTTCTGCTGATCTATGCCTATCGCACGCTGCCTCAGGCCGAAGCGACAATGGTCGAGCGGGCCCGGGCCGCTGCGGGAGAGTAGCGCCGCCGCGCTCTGATCTTCCCTTTGGAGCGCACGGCTTTGGCATGGGTCGGACCACGACCGTTGCCTTCTCGCATCTGGGCAGCCCCCGCGTGGCCATGAGGTCATTCCGTCTGGCTGCCGACATCGCAGGGTTCGACCCGCAGCGAGCCTCTTGCGTCCTTCACCCCGGTTCCCTCCACCCGCCTGAGCGAAGGGCAACAAAAAAGGGGCCGGATCACTCCGGCCCCTCTCTTCGTGTTCCTTGGAACCCGTGGCTTACATGCCCGAGCCGGGACCGTAGGTCACTTCCACGCGGCGGTTCTGCGCTTCGCGCACACCGTCGGCGGTCGGAACCTTGGGCTGGGTTTCACCGAAGGCTTCCCCGGTGATGCGCGCGGCAGGAATGCCACGGCCCGTCAGGTAGGCGCTGACGGAAGCGTTGCGACGCTCGGCCAGACCGATGTTGTAGGTCGCGCTACCCGCACGGTCGGTGTGACCGGCCAGCATCACGCGCGCCGTGCCGCAGTTGGCATAGGCGGTGACAGCGCTGTTGAGGATGTTCGCAGCCGCCGGCGTGATGTCCGACTTATCGAAGTCGAAGAACACGATGTACGGGCCGGTGTTGCACGCAACCTTCGGCGGAGCCGGGGGCGGCGGGGGCGGCGGGGGCGGCGGGGGCGGGGGCGGCGGCGGGGGCACAGCCACCGGCGCGGCCACGGGCTCATCACCACCGAAGTTGTAGGTGATGGTGCCCAGCAGCGAGTGGCTGCTCAGCTTGGTTTCGAGATCGCGGCCCAGCGGATCGATCAGGTTCACGTTCGGCACGTTGAAGTAACGGTAACGCAGACCCACGTCCCACGAATCGCTCAGCGGAGCGCGGACACCCGCGAGCAGCTGCCAGGCGAGGCCGGTGTCCGAATCGTTCCAGACGCCCGGACCGTTGGCATTCACGCGGCCGTCCATGTCGACACGCGCCACACCGATACCGCCGCCGGCGAAGGCCTGCAGGCCGTCATCCGAACCGAAGTCGAACAGGCCGTTGAGCATGAAGCTCAGCGCGTTAACTTCGCCCAGCGCTTCGCGGGTGCCGGTGAAAGTGGTGAAACCACCCGGAGCCGAAGCGAGCGGGTTGTCAGCGAGGCCCTGATTGCCGGCCTGTACATCCCCGAGATCGGCCGCACGGTAGCTGGCTTCGGCTTCCAGACGGAAGGCCCCGAAGTCGTAGCCGACGATCCCGCCGAAATCATAACCGGTGTCGTAGTTGGCCACCGCGTTTTCCGGCACGCCGTTGACGTCGATGCTCTGGTCTTCGACAAGCATGACGCCGCCGTTGCCCTCGATATACCACTGACCTTCGCGAGCCATGGCGGGCGTGGTCAGCGCGGTCGAGGCCATCGCCATTCCAATGACGAGTTTGCGCATTCTAAAATTCCCCTTTGTATTGGACTTGAGGCACCGTTGGTCTCTATCTTTTCCCCTTGGCCGAGGCAAGCGATCAATGCCCTCTGGGTGTTGCAAGAATGTCGCGTTGAGGCGGTTGTGGATAAAAATGCAACCGCGAAAGGGCCCGAAAACAGCCATTCCTTGCCATCATGGGCCGTTGGCACCGATCAGTCCGGCTGTTGCCAGCGCTTCGATCAGGCCGATGATGGCAGTTCGGGCCTCGCTGTCGATCACAGCCCCGCCGACCGGACTCGCAGGTGCGCTTGGTTGCTCCCACTGGGTGCGATAAACGAGCTGGCGATTGTCGCTTTGATCGAAAACCTGCATCCCCTCGCGCGGGGTTACGAAGCGCCAGTCGCCGCCGATGCGCACGGCAATGCCGTCCTCTTGCCCCGACCACGCGCCGGTGGCGGGCGCTGTCACGCGGAAGCAGTCGCCCTCCTCGACCGCGACGGGCGGCGCCGCGACCGAAGCCTTGATAACGCGTGGATAAAGGGCGTCGAGCAGGCACAGGGCCTCATTGACGACGAACTCCTTCTGCGCCTGTCCCGCGATCAGCAGCGGGAGGCCGATGATGGGCGTGATGCTCGGAAAGGCAATCGGGTCGGACATGCAAACCTCCGTGAAATCAGACAATGGATGCGAGCAAAAGGGGCGGGGAGAGGTCGAAGGTGCCGATCTGCCTGACCCAGAGCAGGCCGGGGCCATGGGCGCTCAGCACGGCGCTGCGCTCGGCAGCAAACAGGATGAACGATGGCGTATCGCGCTCCCACACCGCCAAGGGCGCATCGACGGGACCGTATCCCACGCGGTAGGCCTCGCGCTCCTCGATCAGGGGAACGTCGACGCCGTCTTCCCAGCGCCACTGCCCGCGAGCGCGCCGCGTCCAGGCGAAGCGCGATGCCCCGTCGGCATCGAGCGACAGGCGCGGATGCACGGGGCACAGCGGGCGGCGTGACAATCCAGGGTTGGCGAGCGGGACGATCACGGTTTCGGCATCGCCCGTGCCGATCGCGGCAACCCGCGACGAGGCGAGCGGCGGCACAAATTGCGGGTCGAGCGGGACCAGCGCGTCGTCGATAAGCACCGCAGGGGTGAGCACGGGATGGCCTTCCATCGCCACAGGTTCCGTCCCCCCCCGCCCCCGCAGCAGCCCCGACAGCCGCCAGCGCCCGCCGCCAAGGGGATCGGCGCGCAGGAATTGCACCAGCTCTCCGCCGATCAACAGGCGGTTGGCCCCGTTGGCGAGGCCGGCGATGTCGGTGTCGCTCAGATCGAGATCCTCCGCCACCAGATCAATTACGACGCTCGCCTGCGGTTCGAACAGCAAGCCCGCTGACGGCGCGAGCGGCTCGGCGAGCGTTCCCAGCACCGCCCGCGCGGTGCCGGTGGTGCCCAGATCGACCAGTGCACTGCCCTGAACCGCGAACAGCGCGGCGCCGCGCCAGGCAGAGTTCGCGGCCGAGGCGGCAGCGACGATCTGCGGGGTAGCGGCGTTGGCGCTGCCCTCGCTCGGCAGCTCGACGACAATGAGCCGAGTCGGCGGGATCGGCAGATCGCGCGGGGGGAGGTTCTCGCCAGGATCGCTGGCGCGGGCACCCGCACTAGCGGGTGCAAGGCGTTCAAGCTCAAGCGCGATGCCGCGGTCCATCCACTCCCAGCTGCGCAGCAGCCATAGCCCGGGCGTGTCCGGCAGGCGGACGATGCTGCCGGGGGTGATCCGCGGATCGAGCTCGGCAATGCGCCAAGATACCGTTTCGTGCTGCCAGCGTGCGCGATTGGCGCTGTCGTTGGCCAGCTGGCGCGCACCGCTGGCGGTGAGAGTCGCCGGCAGATCGATCATCAACTCGCGCCCCGCTTGCCGCGTTCCCGATGCCCGCTGCACCCCCGTCTGGTAGTCGCGTTCCTCGTCATAATAGCGCAGCGCCGCAGGACTGCGCGCCGGGATTCCGGCGCGTTGCTTCTGACGCGCTTCGTCCTTAGCATTGGCATCGGCGGCGAGCTGGACCGGCAGGGTGACGATGTCGCTGACCGCCGGATCGCGCGGTGCCACGGTCAGTCCCTCGCTGCCCGACATCGCTACCAGCGGGATCACCTGATCGATCGCGGAGAGGGTCGAGGCAAGCGCGCCGCCCTCGTCAGCAAAGCCGCGCGCGTGAGCCAGCGGGACGGCTGCGGCGATCGGTGCGGCGGCGGGCACCAGTTGCGCCAGCGACACGCTGTCCTCGCCGCCATCGGCGAAGATCTCGAAGCTCAGCGCCGGGATGCGGTTGCCGTAATCGCCCAGTTCGAGGTTTTCGAACACGACGTAGGCACAGTCGCGGAAGGCCGGTGCAGCGGCACCCTTGGCGGCGGCAATCAGCGGGTCGACAGGATCATCGCCGAAGCCGCGATAGACCCGCAGATCACCGCCGACCTTGAGATCCTCCTGCGCCCCGCGCAGCAGGTTGCCATCGGCCCAAATCCGACCGAGACGGGAAATCGGCGTGCTCGACAGGGCCACCGCGAAAGACGCGGAATAGGAGTAGACGGTGGTCGAAGGCTGGCCCTTGCGCCCCTTTTCCTTGCGCTTGCTCTCGATCAGATCGGTCGACCAGATGATGCTTCCAGCGACGCGCATCTTTCCGAACTGGCGCGGGATCGGCTGGCCATAGCTCGAGGTGCTGATCGCCAGATCGCGCAGGCGCGGCCCTTCGCGTCCGGGCGGCGCGAAGATTCTCTGATCGATCTGCTGGCCGATGAAAGCGCCGATCGAGCCGCCGATCGGCCCGCCGATCGCGCTGCCGACGGCGGTGAGGATGATGGTCGCCATGGGATTACTCTTTCGCTGTGGGCGCGAGGCGCCAGTGGGCGCAAACCTGCCAGGCGGGATCGAACGGCTGACGCACCACCTTGCGCAGCCCGGCATGGGCGTGGATCACGTCCCCCTCACCAGCGACGATGACGAGGTGATGCTGGCAATGGGCAAGCGCGATCAGCAGAACGTCGCCCGCCGCATGCGGGCCGGTGAACGGCACGAGCCCGGAATTCTGCGCCAACCCGAGCCATTGTCCGACACCCAGATTCCGTAGGCCATAACCGCGCGGGGTCACGGGTTGCACGCCGACCGCGAGCAGGCCTGCGTGAACCAGCCCGACACAATCGAGTCCGGTGGCCGGATCGCGTCCATGCAGCCGGAACGGGCTGCCCACCAGCGCCAGCCCGGCAGCGGCCAGCGCCTCTCCGCACGCACTCATGGCTGGCCGTAGCGGGCGAGGAGATCATTGCCCGGCAGGAACGGCTCGCCGCGGAAATTGGCGGCATTGCCGAATCGGGTGCTGCATGTCGCAATGGTGTGATCGCAGCCTTGGCGAAGCTCGGCCCGCGTGCCGACAGGCGTGCCCGCCACCAGCGGACGGTCGAGCAGCAGCCATTCGCCGTTTGCATCAATGATCCCGAACACCAGCCCGGTTTGCGGCCCACCCAGCAGGCGCAGGTGGCCGTCGACATGCCTCTCGCCATCGAGCCCCGCGATCCGCACCCGGTTGCCCTCGAGATCGGTCTCGGCCAGCACTCCGAAGGAGGTAAAGCGCACCGCCGAAAGCCCGCAGCCGGGGCCGCAGAACGCGGCACGGCAGGTCGGGCTGGTGCGCGGCACGAGATCCCGTTCGAGCAGACTCTTGCTCGACCGCAGCTCGGCGGCGAACTGGGTCTGGTCGTCCTCGATCCGCCCGATCTGGCCGGTGTAGAGTGTGTGGTGATCAAGGCTGGTCCAGTCGACCGCGCCGATCGCGATGGCTGCCTCGTCGAACAGCCCGGCAGCCAGTTCGCTCTCGCGAATGGAATCGTGGTTGAGCGCGCCCTGCACTTCGGCGCTGTCGTTGGCGAGTTCGGCGGTCAGGCGGATCGCGGCGGGGATCATGCCGGGTGCGGCGAGATGGCGGATGCCGCCGAAAGTCAGGTCGCGGTCATGGCTGGTGAAAGCGAGCGCCACGCCGTCGCGGCGGAAGATGCGCCAGAAGGTCGCAACCGTATCGAGCTCGCGGTCGAAGAACACCCGCATCACGCGCTCTCCCGAATCTCGATCAGCGGCACGGAAGGTGCCTCGCCCGCAGCAAAGCTGACCGCCGAGACATCGAGCCGGTCTTCGGCAAAGCGCACCGGCACATCGAAGCGGAAGCCGGCGCGCACTTCGGCGCCGGCGGGCGGGGCGGCGAGGAAACGCAGCACCCCGTTCTCGCCGAGCGTCCAGGCGGTGCTGGCCGCGCCGCCGATGCTGACTAGCAGCGTCGCGGCGCGGGGGCGCGTGATCGGGCGGATCTGGGGCTCGGGTCCGGCATAGGCCTTCACCAGCTGGAAATCGGCGCGCACCCCGTCACCGTTGCCGATCAGCTGGTCGAGCATGGTCGGCGAACCGGTCATCCCGTTGGAGCTGTTGTCGAACGGGTCCATGATCCGAAACCCCCGCGCCGGCCCGCGCCGGGCACGGAAGAAGGCGATCAGTTCGGACAGCTCGGTCTCCGAGCGGATACCCGGCCCGACGTCGAAATGCAGCCGCGCATCAGACCACAGCGAATTGCGCCGTTCATGCCCCGATGCGGTGACCGCGATCGAGGTCGAGAATTCGGGCGCGACCGAAGCGCTGCGGCCCAGGGCGAAGGGGTACAGCACGTCGTCAAAGGGGTCCATGGCGGGCTCCGGGGAAAGGGGGAGGCGGGTGTAACCATCGCGGCTGACCTGCGGCAGCGCCCACACATAACGGCGGGTGACACCGCGCACGGCGGCCTCGTCGAGCCCGGCGTCGATGCGCGGCCAGAAGGTCTCGGCATCGGCGGGGTCGAACACGAAGCCTGCGAGGTAGTCCTGACCTGACAGCGGGTAGCCGAGCCGCTCGTCGACGAAGGCATAGGCCGCCCGCCGTGCCGCATCGGCCCCGGCGGTGAGCCAGTCGTAATCTTCCAGTTGCAAGCGGTCGAAAGCCGGGTGGGCCCAGCCGCTCGGCAGGTTGGCGCGGAAGAGTTCGGGCGTTTCGGGAGCGAGAATGGTCGGGGTGAAGGCAAGCAACAGCACCTCGGCCTCACCCCCCGAAGCCGCGCGAACGGCGGCGGTCAGCGCGGCGGTCGATTGCGCGAGGAGCGCGCCTGCGGCATCGAGCAGCACGATGGCGGCAGGGCTCTGCGGCGTGGCGATATCGGCGATGACCGGCGGATTGCCGCCGAAAGCAGCCTTGGCGGCATCGTCATACAGGCAGATTTCGCGCGCGGGGGTGACCCACCACCACGGCTCGCCGATCTGGAACCGCACCGGCTGGCCCGCTGCTTCGAGCAACCCGACAAAGTCTGCCGCGACATCGTGCAGCCAGCCCATCGCCTGCGCGTTTGCGGGCGAGAGCAGGGTCGAGGGCGGCACCCATCCCGTCAGCGCAGGTGCGCCGCTGGCGGTCCGCTGTTTCCAGCTGGCGGGGCAATAGGCATCGAACAATTCATAGGACAGCGACGCGATGACTTCGAACCCCGCCGCCTTGGCGAGTGTAAAATAGCTTGCGTGCCATGCGGTCGCAGGCGTGCACAGCGCGCCGTCTACCGCTGCCGCCAGATTGCCTTCCGGCACGCGGGCAAGCCGCATGAAGTGGCTCATCCCGACATAGTGGACGATATCGTCACGGTAGCCGAGTCCGGTGATCGTGCGAAGCAGCCGGGCCGGAGTCTGGTTGTAACCGTCGTCATAGGCAGTCGCCATGCGTGTCCCATGTGGCGGCACCAGCACGTCGCCCAGCTCCAGCATCGCCCGCGCGCCGTCGGCGCGGATCTCGGACATCACCACCGAGCCGTTGAACCGCGCAGGCAGTGGCGCGGGGCTTCCCGCGACAAAGCCGGGGGCGACCAGCGAAATGAACATGCGGTCGATATCGCCGGCAAAGATCGGCTCGCCCGGCAGGCCGTAGCCGCTCTCAAGCGCTGAGAACGGCAGCGTGATCCGCGCGTCGTTTGGCGTGCCAGTGGCATAGTTCCACAACCGGACATACCAGGTGCGCGGGGTGCCTGCGGCATCGCGCCCCTCGATCGTAAGCGTCGGGCCATTGGGCTGATCGAGCGCGATCACGCCTTGCGACTGCCAGCGGAAGCTCAGAGTGGTGTGCACATAATCGCGGTCGGTGGCATAGGCGAGCAGTGGGTGATCCAGACTGTCGATGCTCTCCCAGATCAGCCCGACAAGCTCGCCCGCGTGATGCAGCTCGACATCGACCCGCAAGCTGTCCGGCCCGGTCGTGACCACGCTCGCCATGGCGGGGCGGGGGAAATTGACGGTCCAGAAACGCGGATCGAAGCGCTGGATGAAGGTGCTTTCCTGCGCGCGGCGTTCGCGGGCGAGCCAGAATGCCATAGGCGGTGTTCCTTCGATCAGGCTTGTTGCAGGGCGCGGCGGACGGCGCTGGCGATCTGGCGGGAGGAGCGCTGCATCGCGGTCGGCGCGGCCTGTCCGCGCGGCACGGCGACCTGAATGGCGACACGCACATCGCGGCCCGGCGCCGCGCCCGTCTCGACCCGCCCCGAAGCGGTCGGCACAAACACCTCGGGCCCGCGCTCGCCAACCAGATAGGCTCGTCCCGGAGAGACCGGGCCGCCGGTTGCGCGCCCCGGCAGACCAAGCAGCGTGCCGAGCGACTGGCCGAGGAGATTGCCGAGCCCGCTCGCACCCCCGCTGCTCCCGCCCCCGCCGCCGAACAGGCTGCTGATCCCGGATTGGATCGCATAGCTCGCAATTTCGCCCAGCGCGCTGAAGGCGACGCGCTTCAAATCGTCAAACCCCAGGCTCCCGCGCCGCAGCGCGCTCAGCAGGCCGCGCTCCAGCACATCGCCTGCGCGGGCGAAGCCATCGAGCAGCGACCCGTCGAGCGTGCGGCGCATCGCCTCGACATCGCTGGCAAAGCCATCGGTGCGCGCGCGCACGTCGATCACGAGGTCTTCGAAATTGTCATTCATGAGCGTCGCGCTCCATCATGCGGGCGATTGCCTCGCGGCTTGGCGGAAGGGGGGCGGCGGGATCGTCAGGGGCGGCGAGGGCCATCGCCAGTTCGGCCGGGGTCGCCTGCCAGAACTCGCCCGGCCGCCACCCGAGCAGGCGTGCGGCAAGCGCACACCAGCGGGCGGCGGCATCAGCGAACATCGCGCTCATGCCTCGCCCTTGAGCACCTGCGCGAGCACCGCGCGCACCGGCTGGGTCGCGCCGATCAGTCCCATCGCCAGCACCGCCTGCCCGACCGCAACGCGATCGGGGCGGTTTTCGGGAGGCAGGCAGTGCCACAGCAGCGCGGTCATCTCGGTCAGGGTCAGCCCGCCTGCCGCTGCGCGTTCAACCAGCGCGAAGAGCGAGCCGACCTCGGCCTCGGCCAGAACGAGGCTCTCGAAGCTCGGGCGCAGCACGTAGCTCACGCCCGCCACGGTCAGCGCGGTTTCGCCGCGCAGGGAATTGGCGCCCGGCCTCACGCCGCGGCCACCGGGCCGGAGCTTTCGAGCTGGAGCGTGTAACTGCGCTCGCCGTTGAAATCCCCGGCATAGTCGAGCCGCTGGACGAGAAACCGCCCGCGCAGCTTTTCGCCATCCTCGAAGGACAGCTCGTAATCGTCGAGCGTTCCGGCCAGGGCGTGGGCGCGCACCGTGCCCTCGGCGGTGCTGCCGAGGAAGATCCCCGCCGCGCTGACCGATACCGAGCGGGTGCCCGCCCCGGACAGCAGATCGCGCCAGCCGCCCGATTGCTTGTGGGTCACAACCACCGTGTCGCCGTTGATCGACATCTGCGTGGTGCGCAGGCCCGCGATGGTCTGATAGGCGGGGGGCGAGGCCCCGTCGGCGATCTTGAGCAGGAAGGCGGCGCCGGATTGTGCGGGCATGATGGGTTACTCCTAAAGCGGTGCGAAAAGGCGGATGCGGTATTCGAGCAGCGCCGCCCGGCGGTTGTCGCTGCGGGCCTCGCTGCGCGCGCGCAGGAAGCGGATCGAGGCGAGTTCGAAGCCGGGATGGAACGGCGGCAGGTCAAGCACACGTCGCTCGATCGCGCCGAGCATGGACGCGTCGCCGGCGGTCAGATCGGTGTAGCTTTCGAGCTCAAGCGCGATCCGCACCTCGCGGCCCGGGCGGTCCTTGGTGCCCCAGTCGGTCGAGGCGCTGGCAGCGATGCCGAGCCACGGCGGCGTCACGCTGAGCGGGGCCTCCTCCTCGATGGCGTTGAGGCCGGCGAGAGCGGGGTCGGCGGCAAGCCAGGCGATCAGGGCGGCGCGCAGGTCATTTTCCATCGCGGAGGTCTCCGAAAAGGTCGGGCCAGAGCGCGGCGGGCGAATGCCAGTCGGCGCGTGCGGACCTGCGACGCAGGGAGGCGACACGCCGCGCCGCGGTGTCGGCGGCGCGCGCGCGAAGGCGCTGGACGAGCCCGGCGGTGCGGGCGGCGGCGCGGATCATGCGAGCCGCAGCTCGCGCCACGGCCGCCACAGGGCGGTGACGCTGGCCGGGGGCGCGGCGCTGCCCTTGCTCTCGCGGTCGCGGTAGTAATGTGCGGCGAGGCGAATGATCCCGTGGCGCAGGGGCGCGGGCAAGCCCGCCCAGTCGGCGGCGATGCCCACGGTCAGTTGCAGGGCGAGCTGCTCGCCCTCGACCGGGCGCAGCAGGCGGATGCAGGCACTCGCCGCGATCCGCCATTCGAGCGCTTCGGACAGCGGGCCGAGATCGGCGCGCGTGCCGTCCGCCGCGATGGCCGAAGCCGCCGTCACCGCGATCACCGGGCGCGAGACCAGTTCCTGCCACTGGGCCGAAAGGGGGATGATTTCCTCCACCGTCTGGCGCAGCGGCGCTTTGCCGGTGAAGGCCTCGCAAATGGTCACCGCCGTATCGAGCAGACCGACCAGCGCTTCGTCGTCGTTGGGGCGGCTGATCCCGAGCCAGTGGTTGAGCTCCGCCAGCGCAGGCTCGCCCGGCACCGGGGGCTGCACGATTGTCCGCTGCATCGCGGTGTCTCCCTGAATGTGATCCACAAGAAGTGCGCCCGCATCGCGCGCAACAGGCGGGGGATCGGCCTGGGGCGATGCGGGCGCGAGAGACCGGCGGGGGCGAAGGGGGCACGCGGCCCCGCCGGTCGTCAGGAACGGGGCGTCAGGCCTCGATCTTGAGCAGCTTGATCGCGTTCGAATCCAGCACCTTCCCGCCGATCCGCTTGGTCGCGTAGAAGTGGACGAAGGGCTTGTTGGTGAAGGGATCGCGCAGGATCCGGGTCGGGCTGTGCTCGGCGATGAGATAGCCGTTGCGGAAGTTCCCGAAGGCGATCGGGAAGCTGCCACCCGCCACATCGGGCATGTCCTCGGCCTCGACCACCGGATAGCCGAGCAGGCGGTCGGGCTGACCTTCAACCATCCCCGGCTGCCACAGGAACGCCCCGTCCGACGTCTTGAGCTTGCGCACGCTGGCGAGCGTCGCGGAGTTCATGACGAACACCGCCCCTTGCCGGTGGCCCGACTTGAGCGCGTGGATCAGGTCGATCAGCTTGCCGTCGAGCCCGGTGCCGAGCCCGGTGGCGCTGCCGCTGCCGATATATTGCATCGTCCCGAAGGCGCGCACGCCATCTTCTGCCGTGGCCTTGGGGGCGGTGAGGAAGCCCTCGGGCTGGCCCAGACCGCTGCCCTTGACGAAGGCACTGCCCTCGGCCCGGGCGAATTCGGTCGCGATTTCGCCTGCCAGCCAGCTTTCGAGATCGAAAGCGACATCGTCGATCATCGCCTGGCTGGCGGCGGGGTTGGCATAGAGATCGCCCGCGGGCGGGGCGATTTCGGCAAACTTGGGCGTGCCGGTCTCAGGCCGCCCGGCGACTTCGCTGACCCAGCCCGAGGCGATGCCGCTGGTCGCCACCAGTTTGCGATAGCCTGCGGTGCCGGTCTGCACCACCTGAGCGATGGCGCGGATCGGGCTGATGTCGACCAGTTCGGCCGCGATCGCGGCGTCGATCTGGCGCGGCACGGCATACCCGCCGTCACCCGGCGTCATCCCGCTGATCGATTTCAGCTCGGTTTCCTGGCCGCGGCGCAGATAGCCATCGACGAAGCTTTTGACCTCCGCCGCCTCGGCAGGCGCGCCGCTGCCGCCCATCGCCGGGCGGGTGGCGGCGCGGGCGACCTTGTCGAGCCGCGATTTCACTTCATCGACATCGCCGCGCAGCGCGGTGATGTCCGCTTCGGCCTGATCCTGGCGCGCGACGATGTCGAAGCTCGCATCCAGCGCGTCGGTGGGGGTGGTGGGGGCATTGTCCATGGGGCAGTGGCCTTTCGGTTGGGCAGAAAATAGGCCGCCCCAGTGGCGGCCTGCGGGGAACGGAAGCGTTGAAGGTATTCAACGGATCAGGTGGACGCGCGCCATCGGGTGGAGCGGGTGAGTGACGAGGCTGACCTCGAACAGGTCGAGCTCCAGCAATTCGCGCCCCGTGGCGGTCTGGCGGGCGCTGCGGGTGCGAAAGCCGAAGCTGAGCCCGCGCACCGCCCCTTGCGCGAGCAGCTGCACCGCGCGGCTGTGGGGCCGGTCGAGCCGGGCGATCACCCTCAGTCCGCGGGCATCCTCGCTGGCGTGCTCGATCAGGCCGATCGGCTGATCGGGGCGGTGCTGCCAGAACAGCGGCAGTGGCCCCTTGCGCGCGGCGAGCGTGCGGGCGAAGGCGCCGCGGCGGATCGTGTCGCGCGCGGCATCGGCAATGTCGAACAGCGCGGCATAGCCCGCGAACCGAAAGGGCGCGCCGCTCACAGCCTGTCCCACGCGCCGAGCCGCACCACGATCCCGATCAGCAGCAGGGCGAGCATCCCGCGGATCATCCAGTCGACAAACGCCTTCCACGCGCTCGTCTTGGCATCGCGCCAGGCCCGCAGCAGTTCGCGCAACTCGCCGAGGTCGCCGATCGCGCCCGGATCGCCGAGCCCCAGCCGCTCCAGCACCCGGTCGGTGGCGAGCGCGCTGGCTTCCTCCACGATACCGCGCAAGGTGACCAATTCGGCCCCCTCTTCACGCGCCTGCGCCATCAGGCTGGCAAGAATGTCTTCACGGCTCATTGGGCAGTCTCCTCGGGCGGCAGGCCCAGCATCTGGCGCTTTTCGGCGCGGCTGAGGAAATCGGCGTCGGAGACCTGCGACCACAGCCGCTCGCGATCTTCCGACAGGGCTGGGACGCGATCGAGATCGATCCGCAACTCGGCATCGGGGAACCACGGGGCGAGCCCTTCGCGCAGGGCGGCGAACAGCTTTTCGGCCAGCGGCAGCAGCGTCAGCCTCCACAGCGCGCGGCTTGCCTCGCGGTAATTGGCATAGGTGTTGTCGCCCGGGAGGCCGAGCAGCATCGGCGGCACCCCGAAGGCGAGCGCGATGTCGCGCGCGGCCGCGCTCTTGAGCGTGGCAAAGTCCATGTCGGCGGGCGAGAGCGCCATGGTCTGCCACTTGAGCCCGCCGTCGAGCAGCATGGGCCGGCCGGCATTGGCCGCGCCCGAGAAGGCGACATCAAGCTCGCGCTTCAGCCGCTCGAACTGTTCGTGCGCCAGCGTCGCCCCGTCGCCCGTCTCGTAAACCAGCGCGCCCGAGGGGCGGGCGGCGTTCTCCAGCAGCGAGTGGTTCCAGGCGGTGGCAGCATTGTGGATCAGCACCGCCTGCCAGGCCGCCTCAAGCGCGCCCGCGCCGCGGTGATCGTCGAGCGGGTGCATCGCCCGGATCGCGATCATCCCCGGCCAGCCGTCCTCGTCCTCGATCGCGAGGCGGGTGGCCTCGCCCGTCACTGTGTAATCATAGGCGCAGGGCCAGCCATTGCGGTCGAGCACGACCTGCACCCGGTCAGGGCGCAGCGCGAACAGCTCGAACGGCACGCCGCTGGCATCCTTCAGGATCTGCACATAGCCATTGCCGTGCAGCAGCAGGTTCGCCGCGAGAGTCTCAATCAGCGATTGCCCCGCGCTGGTCGCGGTGACGAGGGCGGCCAGCTGCGGGTCGGAGCAATGCAGCGGGGCCTGCCCGATGCCCTCGGCCAAGAGCCGCACCGAGCGCTGGGCAATGGGATTGGCAAGAAATCCCTCGGCAATGCCGCGGGTGTACTCATAGCCGCGCGGGGCCGGGCCCTGCTCGAAGGCCGGAAACCAGCCCTGCGCAATGGTGCCCGCCAGGGGCACACGAGCGCGCTCCCCGCCCTTGAAGGCGGAGCGGAGATTGGTGAGGAATGACATGGAAATTCCTTTGTTTTGCCGGAAGGCGGCGCTAATCCTTGCGCACGGGCATCAACCGCGAGACAGGGACGTGACGCTAAGGGAATACCTTTTCGGGCGGCGGCTGGTGCTACGCACACCGCACCGCAAGGATCGGGCAATCGAGCGGATCAAGCGCGCCGTCCCGTCGCGTTTCGGTTTCATGAATCGCGGCATCTCAGGCGGCATGTTCTTTGGCCGCTTGCGACTTGCGTGGGACATTCCGCTGTTCAGCAACGGGTTTCGGCCGGTGTTTCGCGGGCGGTTTGTCGAACAGGGCCGCGCGACTGAGCTCCACACGGTGTATGGCGCGCCGCCTGTCCTGCAGGCGTTCCTGATAGTGTGGTATCTTTTCCTGACGTTGTTTTGCGTCACCGCGCTCATCATTGGCGTCACCAACGATGACGGTGTTGGAGTGCTGGTCATGATCGGCGCTGCATTGGCGCTCGCGTTCTTTCCGATCGGTCTGCACCTAGTCTTCAACGCGAAAGCCGATAAGCACTACGAGGCGGTCCTCGATATGCTGGCGCGCGAGGCCGACCTTCACCCTGTCACAGCGCCGTGACGCTTGGCCGTGCGGCCTTGCCCAGCATCAGCTCGGTCAGCGCCCAGACCAGCGCGTCGGCGCGGTCGGGGCTGCGGCCGGGGCCGGCGTAGGTTCCGCCCACCAGCATCCCGCACAGCTGATCCTCCAGCCGCGGGAACATCCCGACATGGCGCACCCGGCCGGCCTCATAGAGCGCGGCGACCGGTTCGGCGCGGGCGATCTTGCCGCGGCTGGCATGCACCAGCTTGACCGGAAGTGCCTGATCGGCGGCGCGCAGCACGCTGTCGACCATGGCGCCGCCCTGGTTGGCTTCGGCCACGACCCGGTCGGCCTCCCATTCGCGCGCTGCCTCGGCAACCTTGCGGGCCCATTCACCGGGCGCCGCGCCGCTGACCGAGCAATCCGCCAGCACCCGCCCGATGCCGTCCGGGCCGAGCCCCGCTACGATGATCCCGCATTCGTCCCCGCCCGCGCTGGCCGGCGGATCAACCGCGACCACGATCCGCGCCGCGATCGGATAGGCAGCCCGTTCGCGTGCCTGTTCGAGCAGCGTGCGGGTCCACAAGGCGCCTTCGATATCCTCCAGCAATTCCCCATCGATTTCCTGCCGGGCAAGCTGGGTTTCGCCAAATTCGCTGGCGATGGCCTGAAGGAAGCGTTCAGGCAGCCGCCCGGCGTTGTCGTGGGTCGAGCCGCGGGTGATCATCACCTCCTCGCCCGCCTCGGACTGCGCCACCAGCCGGCGCACCAATGGCACGGCGCGCGGGGTGGTGGTGACGGCGATGCGCGGATCATCGCCCAGCCTCAGCCCGAGCAGCAGATTGTCCCAGCACCGCGTGGCGCGCTCATGCGCCAGCGGCCACTTGCCGATCTCATCGCACCAGGCATGGCTGTGCTGCGGCCCGCGCAGGCCTTCGGGCTCGGCGGCGGAGAAAAGCTGGGCCTGCGCCCCGTTCTGAAAGCGCAGACGGTTGAGCGAGGGCTCGAAGTGCGGCCTGTGATCGGGACGGTAGATCGCGAGTAAGCCGCTTTCGCCCTCGACCATCACCGCGCGCGCTTCGGCCAGCGAGGAGGATACCAGCGCGATGCGCGCGACAGGTTGGCTGTCGGCGATCATCCGCACCCATTCCGCGCCCGACCGCGTCTTGCCGAAACCGCGGCCTGCCAGCATCATCCAGATGCGCCAGTCACCCGGCGGCGGCAGCTGATTGGCGCGGGCGGTGTATTCCCAAAGGTATTCGAAGCTGTCCCGCTCGTCCTGACTCATGGAGCTGACTGCTTCGCCGTGCGCCCAGGGGTGGCGGAGCAACCATTCGAAGGGTTCGGTCACGAAGGCGCACCGGCATCGGCCTCGATCCGCGCCTTGCGCCGCCGGATGTCCTCGATCTTCCGGTCGATCGAGGCGCGCACCTCGGCGGCGGTGACGTGGCGAACCTGACCTCCCCCGCGCGCCGAGGCGTCACGGTGCGCAGTGAGCAGGCGAATGGCGTTGGCAAAATCATATTTCTCGGCGTCGACCGTCTTGAAGTCACCCGTACGCAGCCGCCGGACGATCTCGAGCTCGAGATGCACATATCCTTCGGCCAGCGCTGCGCTCCATTCGCGAGCGAAATCCGGATCGCGCCGCCGCTCCGCGCAGGCACGGGCGGGTGCGACGCCCGCAGCCGCGGCAGCAAGCTCGAGACTGGAGGTGATGGCGAGCACTTCGATAAAGAGCGCCCTCCAGTTCGCACTGCCGCCTTCAGGCGTGTCGGCGCTGGTCCGCTCGGGATCGGATTTTGCCACGGGCAGGTCTCCCTGTGGGAACATCAAAAAGGCGGCACTTCCGGGGGAAGGCCGCCTGCTGGCGAATCGCTATTTCTCGACTATGCCTTCTTCTAACCAAAGAGCGTTACGATGTCAATCGAAATAACCAAATAGGTTAATCGCGGTGGCGTTAGCGTTATGTCGGCCTGCGTTGGGCTCTATGATGTCTGCAAAGGCGTTCCCCGCTTTCAACAATGAAATTGCGCCATTTCATTGACGGTTAATCGATTCATGCGAATTCTGGACATCCGCTTTCTTCAAATGCCTCAGGAGGAGAGTTGATGTCGGATCGCGCGTTTCTTGCCCAGATGCAGGGCTATGGCCTCACCACGGTGCAGATCCATTACTACATGCCCGATCACCGCAGCCTGCTGCAGCAATTCGTGATGCAACAATACGACGTCGCGCCGAGCTTCCCCGAGCTTGACCGCTTCCTCGCCTTCTGGCGGCGCGAGATCGATGCGGTGCTGCATTCGGTCCGGGTCGCGCACAAGCACCTGATCGGCCCGCAGGAATGGCGTGCCGTCGACGGGATCGTGACGATCAATTGAGGCGCCTGCGTCAGGCCGCAATCAGCCAGCGCGCTGCGACACCTTGAAGATCTCGCCGTCGCGGTCGAGAATGAAGAAGTGGTCCGTGCCTGAACCCGGTGCAAAACCGACCGGACTGTCGATCTTGCCGAAATCGGGTGCGAAATCCTCGCTGCGGTTCTCGAAGACATTGGTTGTGTGCCGGAAGCCGTCGAACAGCCGCGGGGTGGGAACCGAGAAAATCGTGCCGTTGATATCGGCGAAAATATAGGCGTCCCCGCCGCCCGGGAGGAATCGGTAGTCATTGATGAGGCCGGCCACGATCCCGGTGCCCTGCCTGATGCCGGTGCCGAACGGATAGACCAGCGTCGGCCCGTTCACCGCAGCAGGCGGGTTCGCGCGCGTTTCCTGCGCGCCTTCGTAAAAGGGCCAACCGAAATCGAGCGGGCGCGCGTTCGTCAGGAAGCTCGTCAATTCGTGTTCGCGGGTACCTCCGCGGTCGGCGAGAAACAGTCCGCCGAACCCGATCGAGAAACCGCCCGGCTGCCTGATCCCGTCGCCGATGATCCGCGGTCGGATGTTCACCACATCGGACGGCAGCACGCTGGCTCCTGCATAGGGGTCGATGAAGGGCAGTTCGATCAGCTTACCGTAAGGGGTCGCGGCATTCTGCGCATCGCTTTCCGCCGGTGAGCCGACGGCAACGAAGATCGAGCCGCTGAGGATCATCGTTGCGGTCGTCGGCGCACTCCAGGCCGGCCCGAGCGTCGCAAAACCGGTCGTGCCGCGCGCAGGGTTGAACGCCTGCACCATCAGCCCGTCGGCAGGGCTGTGCGTGACAAGATAGATGCCTTCCTGCCAGATATTGGCCTCAAAGCCGTAGCTGATCGCCAGAACCTCACCCGGCCGACGGTTGTCACGCACGAAGGTGTCTTCGCTGACCGCATTGGTTGCCGAATTGAACCGCATCACGCGACCGCTCTTTTCGGCCACGAGAAGCGTTTCCTCCCCGGGCACCCGTGCGAATGCAACGGGATCGACGATGCCGCTGGCGACGCGCGTGACCCGGATGCCCTCGACATCGTTAGTGACGCGCACGCGCATGGCAAGATCCGTGGTCTCGCCCCCCGCGGTCGCCCGCAGGGTCACCTCGTAGACATTGTCGAGATTGGCATCGACAGGAAGGTCGAAATTGGGTGTCTGGTTGAATCGCAGACCGCCATTGTTTTCGAGCACGAACTTGTCCGCATCGGCGCCCGAAAACAGCGAAAAGGCGATCGGGTCGCCCTGCGGATCAGTGGCAGTCGCCGTGTAGAACACCCCGGTCGTGTTTTCGGCAACGCTCGGCGTGGCGGAGGAGGTGAAGCTGGGACGGGTCGGGACGACCACAGTTGGCGGGGAACTCGAACCGCCGTCGCCTCCGCCGCAACCCGAAAGCACCAATGCAGACACGCTTGTGCACGCGCCCAAGGCAGCGCGACGTATCGACGACATACAACTCATGGAAAGCGACCCCTGAAGCAACAGGGGCAAACTATCGTCGCAAAATCAAAAGGCAACCGGGTTTCACGCGGCCGCGATCAGATAATCCCGATCGCCTTGCCCGCCCGCTCGAACATGCCGAGAATGGTCTGAACCTGCTCCGCGGAATGCTCCGCGCACAGCGAGCAGCGCAGCAGGGTCATGCCCGCCGGTGTCGCCGGGGGACGCGCGAGGTTGACGTAGAGGCCCTCTTTCAGCAGCGCCTCCCACATCATCGCGCCGCGCTCCAGGTCGGGCATGATCACCGCGATGATCGCGCTCTGCGGGGTCTCGGTGCCAAGCTTGAAGCCCAGCGCCTTGAGGCCGCCGTGCAGCGTGCGGCTGTTCTCCCACAGGTGCGCGCGCTTGTTGCCGCCGTGCATCAGCTTGCGGATCGAGGTGGCGCTCGACGCCATCACGCTCGGCGGCAGGGCGGCGGTGAAGACATAGGGGCGGCACACCAGGCGCATCACTTCGAACTTCGGGTGGTTCGAAACGCAGAAGCCACCGACCGTGCCGACGCTCTTGGAGAAGGTGCCGATGATGAAATCGACATCGTCGAGCACGCCCTGTTCCTCGGCAACGCCGCGGCCATGCTCGCCGATGAAGCCCATCGAGTGGGCCTCGTCGACCAGCACCATGGCGCCGTTTTCCTTGCAGACGCGCACCATTTCCTTGAGCGGGGCAACGTCGCCCATCATGGAATAGACGCCTTCGAGCACCACCAACTTGCCCGCACCTTCGGGGATGCGCTTCAAGCGCTTTTCCAGAGCCTCGACATCGTTGTGCTTGAACGGCACGACCTCGGCATTGCCCATCGCGCAACCATCCCAGATCGAGGCATGGCTATCGATGTCGAGGATGATGTAATCGCCCTTGCCCGCCAGCGTGGAGATGATCCCGAGATTGGCCTGGTACCCGGTCGAGAAGACCATCGCATGGTCCATGCCATAGAAATCGCGCAGCGCGGCTTCGACATCGCGGTGGTCGCGGAAGGTGCCGTTGAGCACGCGGCTGCCGGTCGTCCCCGCGCCGAAATCCTCCATCGCCGCCTTGCCCGCCGCGATCACGTCGGGGTCGAAGGTCATGCCCATATAGTTATAGGTGCCAAGCAGGATCGTGTCGCGCCCGTTGCAGATCGCCCGCGTCGGAGAGAGCACCTGCTCCATCACCAGATTGAAAGGATCCTCGACCCCCGCGGCAAGCAGCTGCTCGCGGGTCTGGATGATCGGATCGAACTTGGCGAGCAGGTCGACGGGCTCGGCAGCGGTGGCAGTGTCGGTCATGGCAGTGGCCATTATCAGCTCTCCTGCAACTTGTGGACGGCCGCGACGAGCTGGCCCCAATTTTCGATCTCGGCCTGCTGGTTCATCGAGATGATGATGTCGAACTCGTCCTCGATCGCGGCGACGAAATCCATCACCGTCAGACTGTCGAATTCGAGATCGCCGGCAAAGGTGGTCGCATCCTCGATGGCGATGCCCTTCTTGTTGAAGGGCTCTACCAGAGTGCGGATCGAAGCGTCGACGTCGGCAGGGGTCATGGCGCGGGTTGCTTTCGTTTGCGTCGGTTGTCGTGCAGGGCTTAGCCAGATATTACGACTGCAAAGCGGCGGATGATGCAGCTTGTCAAGGTGTGCACGCATGTGGGGGGTGCCGGGTGACGAGACAAGGGCAGGACAATGACACCCCGGTGCGGCCTTCGCCGCCGCTTTCGGTGCAGAGTGTTCATCTGATCCGCACCGCGCAGTCCAACACGCTTGCCCTGTCGCAGATGGCCGACGGCAAGGCCAATATCCTGATCGGTGCGACCTTCGTGGTGTTCTCGCTGGTCATCACGCAGACGTTCTCGGAAGATGTGAAGTGGTCGGTGATCTGCCTTGCGGTCACATCCTTCCTTGCGGCGATCTGTGCAGTGCTGGCGATCACCCCGCCGATGCGCGCCAAGGCAGTGGCGCCCGACCAATTCAATCCTCTGTTCTTCGGGCATTTTGCGACCGTGTCGGAAGAGGAATGGATCGCCGGTATGCTGGAGCGGCTGCAATCGGACGAAGCGCTCTATCGGGTGATGCTGCGCGATCTCTACCAGAACGGGCAAGTGCTGCACCGGCGCAAGTATCGCTACCTCGCGCTTGCCTATCGTCTGTTCCTGGCCGGGCTGGGCCTGACACTGGCGATCTATCTGATTGAAAACGCCTTTTAAAGCGGCAGTAATTCGCGCACGGCGTTCATGAAGGGGCTGATCGACACCGGCTTGGAGAGATAGCCGGCCGCCCCCGCCGCCCGGATGCGTTCCTCATCACCCTTGGCTGCGAAGGCGGTCACCGCCAGCACCGGAATGCCCGCCAGCCGGCGGTCCCGCTTGGCCGCCTCGATCAGATCGACGCCCGAAACGCCGCCCAGCTGGATATCCATGATGATGAGATCGGGCATCGCCGCGCGCGCGGTGTCGAGCACCAGATTGCCATCCGCGACCGGCTCGACCTCGAACCCGTTCGCGCGCAGCACATCGCAGAACAATTTCCGGTTGAGGTCATTATCCTCGACAACCATGATCCGCTTTGTCACTGCACGCCCCGCATAACGACCCCTTACGATTAGCTTTGCACAAAGGACAGGACAATCCCATCCCGATCCGCCCCCGAGCCCCAAGGCCTTCAAATGAACCCGCAGACGCTGGCGCTGGCGGCGCTCGGCTGGGTGCTGGAGTGCGAGGAGCGGGCCGCACGGTTTCTGGATCTGACTGGCCTCGACCCTGATTCGCTGCGCGCCGGGCTGGGCGATCCGCTGATCCTTGCCGCGCCGCTCGAATTTCTCGCCAATCACGAACCCGACCTGATCCGCGCGGCCGAAGCGCTCGCTGTCACGCCTGAGGAACTGGTTGCCGCCAAGGACGCTTTGCAAGCATGAACCGCCCCCTCATCATCTCCGATTGCGACGAAGTGCTGCTGCACATGGTCGCGCCCTTCAAGGATTGGCTGGAGGCTTCGCAAGGCGTCAGCTTCCATCTCGAAGGCCACAACTTTGCCGAAGCCCTGCGCTGGCAGGAAAGCGGCGAACTGCTCGCGCCGCCCGATATCTGGCGGATGCTGCGGCTTTTCTTCGACAACGAGATGGATTCGCAAGCACCCATCGCGGGTGCGGTTGAGGGGATCAACACGCTGGCGGAGAAGGCCGATGTGGTGATCCTCACCAACCTCGTAGATCACCACCGCGATGCGCGGGCCGAGCAGCTCGCCAAGGTCGGGATCAACGCGCGGGTCTTCACCAATCAGGGACCCAAGGGTCCGGCGCTGAAGGCGATCATCGACGAATATGCGCCAACCCGCGCGCTCTTCATCGACGATCTCGCCCAGCACCACGCCAGCGTTGCCGAGATCACCCCGCACGTCACCCGCCTGCACCTGTGCGGCGAGCCGATGATCGCCCATGCCATTGATTGCGCCCACAAGGCCGGCCACGCCGAAGCCCGGATCGACCGCTGGGACGAGGCGCTGCCCTGGCTGCTCGAACGACTGGAGGACTAAAGATGAGCTACACCGCCCGCCTCGCCGAACTCGGCATCACCCTGCCCAAGCCTGCCGCGCCGGTCGCCAGCTATGTGCCCGTCGTGGTGAGCGGCGGCATGGCCTATGTTTCGGGCCAGATCGCCTTTGCCGACGGGAAGGTCATCACCGGGACGCTCGGCAAGGATGTCAGCCTTGAAGAGGGGCAGGCTGCCGCGCGCGCCTGCGGGCTGATGATCCTCGCCCAGCTCGAGGCCGCAGGGCTGCTCGATCAGGTGTCGCGCGTGGTGAAGCTGGGTGCCTTCGTTTCCTCAACCCCCGATTTCTTCGATCATCCCAAGGTCGCCAATGGCGCTTCGGACCTGATGGAACAGGTCTTCGGCGGCGCAGGCCAGCATGCCCGCGCGGCGGTGGGGGTGGCGGCTCTGCCCTTGAATGCCGCGGTCGAAGTCGATGCGATTGTCGCGCTGAAGGCATGAGCGCAAGGCCCGCGCCCGGCTGGCTGACACAGTGGGAATACGCCCACCGCGGCCTGCACGGCGAGGGCGTGCCGGAGAATTCGCTGGCGGCGGCCAGGGGCGCGATTGCGCGCGGTATGGGCATCGAGTGTGATATCCAGATGAGCGGCGATGGCGAGCCGCTGGTATTCCACGATTGGGATCTGTCTCGCCTGACCGGTGCGGAAGGCATGGTCGCGCGGCACACCGCTGAAGCCGTGCTGGCGCTCCGCCTGCGCCGCACGGATCAGCGCCCGCCCCGGCTGGCCGAATTACTCGCAGCGGTCGCGGGGGCTGCGCCGCTCCTGATCGAAGTGAAGTCGATGCCTGGCTATGTTGTTGAACCATCGTGCCGGGCCGTGGCGGCAGGGCTTGCCAGCTATCGGGGTGACGTTGCGGTTATGAGCTTCGATCCGCGTGTGCCGGAATGGTTCGCGAGCCATGCGCCGCAGATTGCGCGCGGGCTGGTCGGGACCGACACGCTCGAAAACGGCTTCAAGGGCGTGTGGCGCACAGCCGACGTGTTCGCCGCTGCCCAGCCGGATTTCCTCGCCATCGACGTGCGTGATCTTCACCGGCCCGAGGCAGCAGCATGGCGCGCGGGCGGCAGGCCGCTGCTCACATGGACAGTGCGCTCGCCCGAGACGCGGGCGACGGGCCTTGCGCTGGCCGATGCGCTCATCGCCGAAGGGGCGGGGTTGGCGTGAGTAATCCCGAATTGACCGTGCGCATCGCCTCTTCGGTCGGCAGCTTCGACCGTAAGGAATGGAACGCTCTGGGCGGCAGGGATAATCCCTTTGTCTCCCACGAATTCCTCACCGCGATGGAGGACTCGGGCAGCGTCGGACCCGGCACCGGCTGGGAACCTGCTCCGATCGTCATCACCGATGAGGCGGGCAAGCTGCTCGCCGCCATGCCGTCCTACGCCAAGGGCCACAGTCAGGGCGAATATGTGTTCGATCACAGCTGGGCCGACGCGTGGCACCGCGCGGGTGGGCGCTATTACCCCAAGCTCCAGATCGCCGCGCCCTTCACCCCCGCGACTGGCCCGCGCCTGCTGCTGTCCGATCCGAGCCTTGCTCCGCACCTCCTCAAGGGCGCGGAGGCGGTGTGCCTTCAGAACAAGATGTCGAGCGCCCATGCGACCTTCATCGCGCCCGAGCAACTGCCGCTGTTCGAAGAGGCTGGCTGGATGCCGCGCGCCGATATCCAGTTCCACTGGTTCAACCGCGACTATGCGAGCTTCGACGATTTCCTCGCCGCGCTATCATCGCGCAAGCGCAAGGATCTGCGCAAGGAACGCGCCGCCGCCACCGAAGGTCTTACCATCCGGCACTTCACCGGCAGCGAAATCCGCGAAGAGCACTGGGACGCCTTCTGGGTGTTCTATCAGGACACCGGTGCGCGCAAATGGGGCAGCCCCTACCTGACGCGCGAGGCCTTCAGCCTGCTGGGCGAGCGGATGGGCGACCGGATCGTGTTGATCCTCGCCTATGACGGGGACGAGCCGATCGCGGGGGCATTGAACTTCGTCGGCAAGGAAGCGCTCTACGGGCGCTATTGGGGCTGCACGCGCGAGGTGCGGTTCCTGCATTTCGAGCTGTGTTATTATCAGGCGATCGACATCGCCATCGCGCGCGGCCTCGCGCGGGTCGAGGCGGGTGCGCAGGGCGGTCACAAGCTCGCGCGCGGCTATGAGCCGGTCCAGACCTTTTCGGCGCACTGGATCGCCGATCCCGGCTTCCGCGCGGCGGTCGCCGATTTCCTCGAACGCGAGCGTGCCGGGGTGGCGAGCGACCAGCTTTACCTCGACAGCCGCACCCCGTTCAGGAAGGGCAGCTAACGGGGTTTACGCAGCGCGCAGGCGTCCTTCGGCGAGCCATTGCCGCGCGCGGCGCTGGGCCTCGGCGATTTCGCGCGCGGTCATCTCGTCGGAGATGTCGGCACGGCAATAGGCGGCTTCCTCATGCCCGCGCGCGGCGGCCAGATTGAACCATTTGTGGGCTTCGATCAGATCGCAGGGCGCACCATTGCTACCGGTGGAAAAAGCCACCCCGAGGTCGAAGCAGGCCCCGGCCTCGCCTTCGCTCGCTGCGGCCAGCCAGGCCGCCAGCGGGCTTTCGGGCGAAGTTGTCTGCGCGGTCTTGGCGCTGATCGTGATGATGTTCATGTCTGGTCCCCGTGTCTCACCAGATCGCCCCCCGGCGACCTTCCGTGGCCCCAGAAGTGCGGCGCTTATGGTCAAAAATTAGTTAACGCCGCGCACACTTTATCGTCGGAGCGGTTTTGCACTTGCCTGCCCCCAAAGCCGCTTGTGCGCTCTGGGGGCCTTCCCTATAGGGCGCGCATTGCTTCAGCTTGCCGGGACCAGGTGAGCCCATGAAAATATTCAGGGCGTCAGGACGCGATGGACTTCCCGGCAACTCATGGGACGAGAAAGCTTGATGCCTACTGCCGCGTCTGACGAAATCGACATCCTCGAAAAGGCCAAGCGCCTGCTCGCGCCGGACTATGTGCCGAGCGATGACGAGGAATATATGAACGAACGCCAGCAGGCCTATTTCCGGATGCTGCTGCTGGAATGGAAGCGCTCGATCCATTCGGCTGCCGGGCAGACCCTGCAATCGCTCGCCGACGGCCCGATCCGCGAAGCCGATCTCACCGACCGCGCTTCGAGCGAGACCGACTGGGGGATCGAACTGCGCACCCGCGATCGCCAGCGCAAGCTGGTCTCCAAGATCGATGCAGCGCTGCGGCGGATCGATTCGGGCGAATATGGCTATTGCGAGGTGACCGGCGACCCGATTGGCCTCAGGCGCCTGATCGCGCGCCCGGTGGCGACCATGACGGTCGAGGCGCAGGAAGCGCACGAGCGCCGCGAAAAGGTCTCGCGCGACGATTGACGCTAACGCGATGATTAACGCGAAACAGACTGCGGCAAGGTTGTGCCGCGCTGGGACGCTGCTGCAACGCGCGGCCGCTGCGAGGTCAAATTTTACCACCCGTTAACCGCGTTGGGTGCACGACGTGTGGCATATGACGGGCGGTCATGCCATGCGCAGATCCACGTCCCGCATGATGGCGAATTGCTGAGGAGGCGAACCGGAGATGACAGGGGTTGAAACCCGCAGTGTCGCGCGCGACAGCCTGTTTCTGCTGGCTGATATCTGCGTCGAGCAGGGCAGCGATGTCCACCGCGTGCGCGTGCGCAATCTGTCGGATGGCGGTATGATGGGCGAAGGCATGATGCGCGTGCAGCGCGGAAACCGGGTCACGATCGAACTGCGCAATATCGGCAAGGTCGGCGGCACGGTGGCCTGGGTGCAGGACGACCGCTTCGGCATCGCCTTCGACGACGAAATCGACTCTCAGAAGGCGCGCCGTCCGTTGCAGACCGCCGACGATCCGGCCGCTGCGGTGGTAAAGGCCTCGTGGACCCACCGCGCGCCGCCGCCGCCGCATCCCACCCAGCTGCGCAAGATCTGATCGCGCTACATTTTTCCACAAGCTGACCAGCGCGTTGCAACCTGCTAGGCAGGCGCGATGCGATTCTGGCTGCCCCTGCTTGCTGCCCTTGCCACCTGCGCCTGCGGCCCGTCGGGCGGCAGCGGCGCGGTCGAAGTGGCGGTGATCGGCGCGCCGGACAGCCTGTTCCAGCAAGGCGTGCGCCTTTCCCCCGCCGCCCAGCACCTGCGCGCCGCTACGCATGAAGGCCTCGTCACACTCGATCAGGCAGGACAGGTCGTGCCTGCCGTGGCCGAGCGATGGATCGTCACCGATGACGGGCTCAGCTACATTTTTCGCCTGCGGGACAGCACCTGGCCCGATGGCGACGAGATCACCGCCGCCGATGTCCGCCAGCAGCTGCGCGATGCGCTGGCACGGGTGAAGGGCACCTCGCTCGGGCTCGATCTGGGCAAGGTGCGCGACATCCGGGCGATGACCGGGCGTGTGGTCGAGGTGCGGCTGACCGCGCCGATGCCCGACTTCCTGCGCCTGCTGGCCCAGCCCGAACTGGGCTTCGTCAAGGCCGGCAGCGGAGCGGGGCCGATGGCGATGTCGCGCAATGAGGAGACCGGCGTGGCGCGTCTCACTGCGCTCCCGCCCGAAACCCGCGGCCTGCCCGCACGCGAGGATTGGGAAGAAGTCGCGCGCCCGGTTGCGGTGCGGGCGCTGTCGGCGCGCAACGCCGTGGCGGCTTTTTCGCGCGGGGAGGTCGATCTGGTGTTGGGCGGCACGCTGATCGACTTCCCGCTCGCCGAAGTCGGCCCGCTGTCGCGCGGGACGATTCAGGTCGATCCGACCATCGGGCTGCTCGGGCTGATAGTGAAGAGCGAGGAAGGCTTTATGGCTGATCCCGCCCGGCGCGAGGCACTGTCGATGGCGATCGACCGGGGGGCGCTGATCCAGAGCTTCGGGCTGAGCGGCTGGCGCGAAAGCAGCTGGGTGGTGCCGCCGGGCAGTTTTTCCGCCCCGCCTTTCCCGGCTGACCGCTGGGATGGGGCCTCGCTCGAAGACCGCCGCCGGATCGCCGCCGCGCGGGTGAGGGCCTGGGCCACCGGGCCTGAGCGCGAGGCGGTGGTGCGCCTCGCCCTGCCACGCGGGCCTGGCAGCGACGTGCTGCTGCGGGGGCTGGCGCGGGCGTGGGGCGAGATCGGGGTTTCGGTCAAGCGCGTGGCCCCCGGTGCCCCTGCTGATCTGGAATTGCGCGACACGCTGGCGCGCTATGCCTCGCCGCGCTGGTATCTCAACCAGTTTAATTGCAGCCTCGGGGCCGGGCTCTGCGCACCGCAGGCCGATGCGCTGGTGCGCCAGTCGCTCGCCGAGCCCGATGCCGCCGCGCGCGAGCAGTTGCTGATCGAAGCCCATGCGGCGTTGGTCGAACGCGAGGCCTTCATTCCGCTGGGTGTCCCCGTGCGCTGGTCGCTGGTGCGCGGGACGATCCGCAACTACCAGCCCAATGGCTGGGCATTGCACCCCTTGTTCGCGCTCTCGCAGCCCCCCACATAAGCGGGTATGGAACAGCCCATGCCCCGCCGCCCTGAGCCCATGACCTTCACTCTCCCGACCGGCAATGACCCGGCCTCGGTGCGTGCCCGCGTGGTTGCACTGGAACGGCTCTTGGAGCGCAGCTTCACCATCCCCGGCGTCAACATGCCTGTCGGGCTCGATGCGCTGGTGGGCCTCATCCCGGTGCTGGGCGAGATCGTGACCGGTGCGATGGGGGCCTATATCGTGTGGGAAGCCCGCAATCTCGGCCTGCCCAAGTGGAAGCTCGCCCGGATGGGCGCCAATGTGCTGTTCGACACTGCGATCGGTGCGATCCCCGTGGTGGGAGATGCGGCCGACCTGCTGTTCCGCTCGAACACCCGGAACCTCAAGATCCTGCTCAAGCACATCGACAAGCACCATCCCCAGACCCGCGTGATCGAGGGCTAGTTTCCATGGCCGCCCCGGCGCGCTAGGAGGCGAGGCATGAGCGCCGATGTCACCTATGCGAGCTATCTCGATCTTGGCCGGATCCTTGAAGCGCAGCACCCTGCGTCCGATGCGCATGACGAGCTGCTATTCATCATCGTCCATCAGGCGAGCGAGCTGTGGCTCAAGCTTTGCTTGCACGAGCTGACCGCCGCGCGTGAGTGCATCGAGGCGGATAACCTGCGCCCCGCCTTCAAGATGCTGGCGCGGGTGGCGCGAGCGCAGCAGCAATTGATCCAGAGCTGGGACGTGCTCTCCACCATGACCCCGCATGATTACTCCGCGATCCGCCCCCATCTGGGCGCGTCCTCCGGGTTCCAGTCGGCGCAGTACCGGATGATGGAGTTCATGCTCGGCGGGCGCGATGGAAAGCATGTGCGCTTGCACAAGTCGAACGCCGACTGGGCAGAGCGGCTGGAGACCGAGCGCGGGCGGGCGAGCCTCTATGATGCGGCGATCCGCCTGCTGGCGCGTCGCGGCTTTGCCATCGACGCTGCGGCCCTGTCGCGCGATCCGGCGGCGCCCTATGTCCACAACGCCAGCGTCGAGGTGGCTTGGGCGACGATCTACCGCGATCCCCAGAGCCACTGGGATCTGTACGAACTGGCTGAGAAGCTGGTCGATCTGGAATACCACTTCCAGCGCTGGCGCTTCGGGCATCTCAAGACCGTCGAGCGCATCATCGGCTTCAAGCGCGGAACCGGCGGCACGCCCGGCGTGCCCTACCTCGAGGGCGTGCTGAAGCAGGCCTTCTTCCCCGAACTGCTCAGCGTCAGGACCGCGATATGACCCCCGAAGCCCGCGCCGCCGATTTCGACGCCGCCGATCCGCTGGGGCATTTCCGTGCGCACTTCACACTGCCCGAGGGAGTGATCTATCTCGACGGCAACTCGCTGGGCGCGCTGCCTAAGGCAACCCCCAAGCGGCTGCAAGAGGTGGTTGCGCAGGAGTGGGGCGAGGGGCTGATTCGGTCATGGAACAGCGCGAACTGGTTCGACATGGCGAGCCGCATTGGCGGCAAGATTGCGCCGTTGATCGGCGCTGCGAAGCACGAAGTGATCGCTTGCGATTCAACCAGCGTGAACCTGTTCAAGCTGATCGCCGCTGCGCTCCGGATGCGGCCCGGGCGCAAGGTGGTGTTGTCCGAACCCGGCAACTTCCCGACCGATCTTTACATGATTGCCGGGCTGGAAGCGCAGGGCCTCGCCACGCGGCGGCTGGCGGAGCGGGCGCGGCTGGTCGCCGCGCTTCACGACGACGTCGCGCTCTTGATGCTGACCCACGTTCACTACAAGACCGGCGCATTACACGACATGGCCGCGCTGACCCGCGCCGCGCATGAGGCAGGCGCGCTGGTGCTGTGGGATCTGTCGCACTCCACCGGGGCGTTGCCGGTCGATCTCGATGGCGTCGGAGCCGATTTCGCGGTCGGCTGCGGCTACAAATACCTGTGCGGCGGGCCAGGGGCTCCGGCCTTCGCCTTCGTCGCTGAGCGCCATCAGGCGGACTTGCAGCAACCGCTCACCGGGTGGTTCGGCCACGCCGCGCCCTTTGCCTTCTCCGACGATTACGAAGGCGCACCCGGCATCGAGCGATTGCAATGCGGCACGCCCCCGGTGCTCGGCCTCGCGGCGCTGGAGGTCGGGGTCGATCTGATCGCCGAGATCGGCGTGGCGCGGCTTTACGGCAAGTCGCAGGCGCTTTCGGAATTCTTCCTCGAAAGCCTGATGGCGCATAATGTCGCGCTGGAACTGGTCAGCCCGCCGCGCGCGAGCGAGCGCGGGAGCCAGCTGTCGTTCCGCCACCCGGAGGCTTACGCCATCTGCCAGGCGCTGATCGCGCGCGGCGTGATCGGCGATTTCCGCGCGCCCGACGTGTTGCGGCTGGGCTTTGCGCCTGCCTATCTGAGCTTCGCCGACATGGCCGCCGCCGCGCGTCACCTCGCCGAGGTGCTGGCGAGCGGCGAGTGGGAGCGCGCGGAGTTCAACCGGCGGGCGGCGGTGACCTAACCCACCGTCCGGTCGGCCTTGTCCGCAGCGTTGGTGCCCTTGATCATCGCGCGCATCTGCTCCCACTCGGCATCGCCGAGCGCGTGGAGCATCGGGTAGAACGTCCCGCCATTGGCCTGATAGCCCGCGCCGTCGATTGCGATGGTCTGGCCGTTCACATATTCCGCCCCTGGCCCCATCAGGAACACCGCGAGGTTTGCCAGTTCGTGCATCTCGCCCGCGCGGCCCATCGGATTGAGGTCGTTCTTTGAATTGCCGCCTTGTCCCCCAGGGGACAAACGCGCGCTCATCCCCTTGGTCGGGAAAAGGCCCGGCGCGATGGCATTGAATCTCAGCCCATAGCGGCCCCACTCGGTCGCAAGGCTCTGGGTCATGGCGTTGATCGCGGTTTTGGACATGGCGGAGGGCACCACGAAGGCGCTGCCCGACCACACCCAGGTGGTGAGGATCGAGAGGAAGCTGGCGCGCTTCTTCTCCGCGATCAGCCGCTTGCCGATGTCGAGCGTGACGTAGAAGGTGCCGCGCATCACGATGTCGGCGATGGCGTTGAAGCCATTGACCGACAGGTCCTCGGTGCGGCTGATGAAGTTGCCCGCGGCGTTGTTGACCACGCCGGTCAGCGCGCCGCCATCGGCCCAGATCGCGTCGACCATCGTGTGGATCGCGTCCGCATCGCGGATATCGCAGGCCATGCCGACGATCTTGCCGCCGTGCAGCGCGGTAAGTTCCGCTGCGGTCTCGTCCAGCTTCACCTGCCTTCGCCCGCAGATGTACACGGTCGCGCCCAGCTTCAAAAACGCCTCGGCCATCTCGCGCCCGAGGCCGGTGCCCCCGCCGGTCACGAGGATCCGCTCGCCCGCCATCAGGCCTTCGCGGAACATCAATTTTGCAGTGTCCATTTCACAATCCTCTGTGTTTCGTCATTACGAGGAGCGAAGCGACGCGGCAATCCATGGCCCGTCGTCCTCGGTTTCGCGGTCAGTTCATGGATTGCTTCGCTCCGCTCGCAATGACGAGCGAAGGTGCAATCACAAGCCGAGAACGGTCTTGGCGATGATGTTCTTCTGCACTTCATCCGATCCGCCGAAGATCGTCGCAGCGCGGTTGTTCAAGTAGCGGCCCATTGCGGTCTGGGCATATTCGCTGCCGACCGGCTCAGGCGCTTCGTTGCCGTATAGCGGGCGTTCGAGCGGCAATTGCAGCGCATCCGGCCCGAGCAGTTCCAAGCGCAGCACATCGACCTGCTGGCCGATATTCGAACCCAGCAGCTTCACCAGCGAAGTCTGCGGCCCCGGCGCGCGGCCCTTGGCGAGTTCGGCGAGGATGCGCAGTTCGGTCACCTCCAGCGCCTCGGCCTCAAGCCGTACGCGGGCGAGCCTGTCACGGAAGCGCGGATCATGCGCAATCGCGCCGTTGACGCCCGAGGGCTGGGTCTGGGCGAGGTTTTCGAGCCGCTCGATCGATTGCAGCAGGCGCGGGGCATAGCACGATCCGCCGCGTTCGTTTTCGAGCAGGAACTTGGCGATGCTCCACCCGGCGCCCTCTTCGCCGATGCGGTTTTCTTGCCCTGTGCGCGCGTCGGTGAAGAACACCGCATTGACCTCGTGATCGCCCGACATCGAGTGGATCGGGGTGACGCTGACCCCCGGCTGATCCATCGGCACCAGCAGGAACGTGATCCCCGCCTGCTTCTTCACGCTCGCATCGGTGCGCACCAGCGCGAAGATCCAGTCGGCGTGATGCGCGTGAGTGGTCCAGATCTTGGAGCCGTTGATGACATATTCGTCGCCCTCAAGGCGCGCAGACGTCTTGAGGCTGGCGAGGTCGGAGCCGCTGCCGGGCTCGGAATAGCCTTGGCACCAGTAATCCTCGCCCGACAGGATGCGCGGCAGGAAGCGCGCTTTCTGTTCGGGCGTGCCGAATTCGCAGATCACCGGGCCGACCAGCCTGAGGCCAAGGATCGCAAGCGCAGGCGCGCCGGCGAGCGCGCATTCCTTTTCAAAGATGAATTTCTGCGTCGGCGTCCAGCCGGTGCCGCCGTCCTCCTTGGGCCAGTGCGGCGCGACCCAGCCCTGCTTGAAGAGGACGCGGTGCCATTCCATCCCGATGTCGGGCTCGACAAACACCCCCGGCGTGCGGCGTGCGCCGTCGCGCAGCCGTTCGGGCAGGTTATCTTTGAGGAAGGCGCGCACTTCCTCGCGGAAGGCGATATCCTCGGGCGAGAAGTCCATGTCCATCTACAGCGATCCCAATCAGTCCCCGTCCCTCATGGCCCAGCGGATCGTGCGCCGCAGCAGGTCATAATAGACGTCGTAATTCCAGGCGCACATTTCCTTGTGCGGGTAGAAATCGGCCATGCCCGGAAGATCGTAATGCCCCCGGCAATGTCCCAGCGCATTGTATACGATCCGCCCCGCGCCAATATCCCTCGTATAAACGATAGGCACCGTGGTCTTGGGCCACTGGCTGTGGGTGAAGCCGGTCGCCTCGCCTTCGAAAGTGGTCTGCATCAGCGTGTCGATCGGTGCGGTGGTCTTGGAGAGGTAGAGCTCGTCGACCACTTCGAAATCCTCGATCCCGCGGGTGAGCTCGTGATCCTTGTTGACCACCTCGACCGTAAACTTGTCGATAGGCGGGTGGGCGACGAACTGGGTGCCGAGCATTTCCATCACGTCAGGGCGATCATCGGGCGCATCGACCAGACCATCGGCAGTGAAGACGAGGATCGAGTTGGTGCCGTGGAGCGCCATCCACTTGCCGCCCTTCTCCATCCACGCTTTCAACTGCGCGGCCTGTTCCGGCGTCGGCATCAGATCGCAGGTATAGGTGATGAGGAAGCGGCACTGGTCGAGCCGCTCGAGTCCCGAATAGTCCGCAGCGACCGTAGTGCGGATATGCGGATGCTCGGCCAGCAGCTTGAGGATTTCGAGCCGGGGGTAGTCAATATCGTGATACTTGCCCGCAGCGATAAAATGCGCGTCGATGCGGGTGGCGGGTTGTTCGGCCATGTCAGCTCCTTATCGACCCGCCGCCATCGACGGTGAAATCGCAGCCGGTGGTGAAGCTCGCCTCGTCGCTGGCGAGGAAAACGACCGCGCGGGCGACTTCCTCGGGCTCGCCGATGCGGTTCATCGGGTGGGTGGCAGCGAAATTGGTCTCGATGTTCTCTGGCGTGTCGGCACCGGAGAACTTGTAGCGGTTGTACATCGGCGTGCGGATCGCGCCGGGGTGGACGATGTTGACGCGGATCGGCAGGCCCCGTTCGGCGAGATCGAGCGCGACGGATTGCGTGAGGCCTCGCAGCCCCGCCTTGGACGCCGAATAGGCCGCCACGAAAGCTGCCGGGCGCATCGCGATCATCGAGCCGATATTGACGATCGCGCAGGGCTCCCCGCTCGCCGCCATCGCCGGGATTGCCGCACGCATCCCGTAGAAGGGGCCGTTGAGGTTGATGTCGATCGTGCGCTCCCACACATCGAGCGACCCGTCGGGGACATTGCCGGGCTCGGAGATGCCGGCGATATTGCACAGCACAGTGAGCTTGCCGAAGCGCCCGCGGGTGGCGGAGACGGCGGCTTCCCACTGGTGCAGGTCACGCACGTCGAGCTGCACTGCTGCCGCCCGCTCGCCCAGCTCGGCGGCGAGGCCTTGCGCTTTCTCCAGCTGCACATCGCCCAGCATCACGCTGCCACCCTCGGCCACGATCAGCCGCGCGACCGCCGCGCCAATCCCTTCCGCACCGCCCGAGACCAGCGCGACTTTGCCCTTCATCCTGCTCATTCGCGCTCCAGAATTGCGACGCCCGAGAGGCCCGGCGCGCCGTAGACGTGGGAATAGCCGAACCGCGGCTTGCCCGGGACTTGCCGCTCGCCCGCGCGCTGGCGCAGCTGGGTGACGTTCTCATAGACCTGCCTCAGCCCCGAGGCACCGATCGGCTCCCCGCAGGCAAGGCACCCGCCATCGGTGTTCACGGGCAGCTTCCCGCCCGCGATCTCGGTCCATCCATTGGCGAGCCATTCCTCCTGCTCGCCATCCTTGCAGAAGCCGTTTTCGGCCATGTGCATGATTTCCGCGCCGCTTTCGGTGTCCTGCAACTGCGCGACAGAGATGTCCTCGGGCCCGATCCCGGCCTTCTCGAAGGCGGCCTGACTGGCGAGTATCGTGGGCTTGCCGCCCTCCTCGATGCTGATGCCGGCCTGAAATACTTCGAAGGAATTGGGCGGGCGCGTCTTTACCGCCACCGCGCGGATCTTCACGCCGTCCGCGCCCAGCTCCTTCATCTTCTTCTCGGACGCGAGGATCAGCGCCACTGCGCCCTCGGCGGGCGAGCAGAACATGTATTTGGTGAGCGGGTCGTTGATCATGGGCGCGTTCATGATCGTGTCGAGATCGACCGGACTGCGCCGCCATGCATGGGGCGTGATCGTGCCGTTGCGGAAGGCTTTCTCCGCCACCCGCCCGAGCGTCGTTCGGCTGATGCCGTGCAATTGCATGTAGCGCTGGATTTTGAGCGCGAAGAATTGCGTCGTAAGCATCATGCCGGTCTGGCCGTACCATTCGGGCAGGCCATAATCCGATGGCTTGGCGTTGAACGCACCGCGCGGGTGCTTGTCGAAGCCCACCGCGAGCGCGAGGTCATACATCCCGCTGGCGATCGCCTGCTGCGACGCCGCGAGCGCGCTGCCGCCGGTCGCGCAGCCGTTCGCCACGTTGGTGAAAGGCAGGCTGGTCAGCCCCAGCTCGTTGACCATGATGTCGGCATTGCCCGCCGCCGCGCTGCCGCCATAGGCGCACTCGATATCGGGCCATTCGAGCCCTGCATCGGTCAGCGCCTCGCGCACCGCATAGACGCCCTGTTCGCGGCCCGAGCGGCTGTCGGTGCGGCCGAAGGGGTGGATGCCTGCCCCGATGATGTAGACGTTCTCGCTCATGCGGCCTGACTTTCTGCTGCTGCGACGGGGCGGAAGGCGAAGGTGTCGTAGCGCGCGTTGAACGGCACGATGCAGAATTCTAGATCCATGCCGAGATGGAGGTCTTCCAGCCGCGCATCGACGATGCGGCTCTCGACGATCACCTCGCCCGGCAGTTCGACATAGCCGAGCAGGAACGGCTGGAAATCGGGCGGGCCTTCGCCCGGGCCGGAGCCGGGGCCTTCATAGGGTTCCTTTGGCAGGAAGCCTTGCGAGGTCCACGACCACAGCTTGCCGCGGCGCGCGAGCTTGTAGGGCTCCACGCCCTCAGCCGAATCGCCGGTGGGCATCGGGAAGACGATCTGGCCCGAGGGCAGCCTGCCGCCCATCAGGTGCGGTTGCGGATCGTCGCTCCACAGGTTCGGGTCGATCTTCTGTCCCATCCGCGTCCCCTCAGGCTGCCAACGCATATTCGGCGAGCACGGTGTCGACATCGCCAAACAGGCGGGCGAGCACCAGCACACGCTTCAGCGCATGGCCGATGGCGAGTTCGTCGGTGATGCCCATGCCGCCGTGCATCTGCACCGCCTCGCGGGCGATGGCGTCGACATTTTCGCCGATGTAGACCTTGGCCCCGGCGGCCGCACGGGCCCACCTTGCGGCATCCCCCCGATCGGTCAATGCTGCGCGGTAAAGCATTGATCGCGCTTGTTCTTCCTTGGCGTAGCAATCGACAAGACGGTGCTGCAAGGCTTGGAAGGAACCGATGGCGACGCCGAACTGCTCGCGCTCTTTCACATAGGCCAAAGTATCGTCTAGCAGGCGCTGTCCGAGGCCGACCATTTCCGCTGCGGCATAAAGCCTGAGGTCGGCGACAATGCTGTCGAGTGCCGCCGGATCAAGCGTTAGCTTCGCGCTCGCAGGCGTGCGGGTGAGCTTGATCTCGCCGGCGATGCTTCCATCGGCGAGGCGATAGGCGCGCACTTCGAGGCCCGGCGCATCGTGCGGCACGAGGAAGCACGCCGTCTCTCCGCCAAGGTCGGCGGTGACGATGAACAGGTCGGCGATCAGCGCGCCCATCACCATCGTCTTCTCGCCGGTGAGCGTGAAGCCGTCTCCGCCGCCGTCCGCCTTCATCCCCTTGGCCTTGAGGCTGTAGCGCTGCCCGCGTTCGGTCCACGCCAGGGTCGCGATGGTCTCTCCCGAGAGAACGTCTTCCAGCACATCGCCCGCCCCCCCGCGTTCCAGCAGCAGTGCAGGCAAGATGCCGTGTTCGAGCAGCGGGTCGGGCGCATTCGCTTTGCCGATCGCTTCGCACACCAGAGCCAGATCGACCGCCGAGCCGCCCATGCCGCCCGCATCCTCGCCCGCCGCCAGCGCGATCAGGCCCAGCTCGGCGAGTTGTTGCCAGCGCGCACGGTCATAGCCCGTGGGCGAGAGGCGCAGGCGCCGCCGCCACTCGACATCGACCGGCGCGGCGAAGCGCTCGACCGACGAAACGAACATTTCCTGTTCTTCAGACAGGTCGAAATTCATGAGGCTCAGGCCTTCCGTGTGAAGGTAATCGGCAGATGGGTCACGCCGCGCAGCAGGATGTTCGGAAGGATGCGGATTTCGTTCTCGTCAGCGACCGCGAAGTTATCGAGCCGTTCGAGCAGCTCGTCAAAGGCGACCAGCATCTCCTTGCGGCTGAGCATGTTGCCCACGCACATATGCGGCCCCTTGCCGAAACTGAGATGCGTGCGGGCGTTCGCGCGGTCGATATCGAACTTGTCCGGATCGGGGAATTTCGACGGATCGCGGTTCGCCGCGGCGTAGCGCAGCTGCATCACCGCGCCGGCCGGGATCGCGACGCCGCCAAGCTCGGTGTCCTGCTTGACGATCCGCCACATGCCAGCCGTCGGGGTTTCATAACGCAGCGCCTCCTCGACGAGGTTCATGATCACCTTGGGATCCCGCCCGCCCGCCGCCGCCTTGGCCTTCGCCATCTGGTCGGGATTGCGGATCAGCTGGAGCAGGCCGCCCGCCAGCGTCGAAGTGGTGGTCTCGTTGCCTGCCACCATGAACTGCTGCATCAGCGACATGATCTCGGCGTCTTCGAGCGGCGTTTCGCCCTTGATCCGCGCCTCGACCAGATCGGTGAGCAGGTCGTTGCCGCCATTCGCCTTCCGGTCGTCGATGAGGCCCTTGATATAGTGCTGAAACTCCACAAGGCTGCGTGCGCATTCCAGCTTGCGCTCGTGATCGACCATCTGGCTGAAGCGGTCGACCGCGGCGTCCGACCAGCGCTTCACGCGGCCCGGATCATCATCCAGCCCGATCTGCCCGGCGATCATGGCGACCGGCAGCGGCACGCCGAATTCCTCGACGAATTCGCAATGGCCCCGGTCGGCAAAGGCTTCGATGAGGTCGATCGATTTCTGGCGCATGTCGGCCTCGATCGCGTTGACGCGCGGGGCCGAGAAGGCGAGGTTGACCAGCTTGCGGTTGCGGGTGTGGACCGGGTGGTCGGCGGTGAGCAGGGTGGGCAGATCGGGCCAGCCCTCGGCCAAAATCGCCTGAATATCCGCATCCGCCTCGCGGCCCATCAGCGCGGTGAAATCGTTCGAGAAGACCTGCGGATTGGCGGCGGCCTCGCTGCACAACTCGTAGGAATAGACCACCCAGGTGTTCATGCCCTCAAGGTGCTCGATCGCGATACCCGCCTCGTGGATGGCGCGGTAGTAATCGAACGGATCGACCAGCGTTTCGGGCGCGAAAACGTTGCCTTCGGGCTTGTTCATGTCAGGTGGCTCCAGACCCCTTGGAAGTAGGGCGCAAGCCTAGCCATGACCGCCCCCCCGATGCGATGCGCGTTTGTGTTAGGGTTGCACGACGAACATCATCCGCCTGCGGCAGGCGGTGCGAATTCGCGCTGGAACTCGGCCATGTCGAAATAGTCGCGCCACGCCGCGATTCTGCCGTCGGCGTCCAGTTCGAAGGTGCCCATCACGCGGATCGCGGCCTTGCGCCCGTCCCTGAAGGTGAAGCCGTCGGTGCGCTCGGTCAGCACGGTGTTTCCATTGGCTGCGATGGCGTGGGTCTGCCAGTCGCATCCCGCGAGATCGGCAAGAAAGCCGGTGACCATCGCGCGCATCTGGACGGTGCCGTGAACCGGTTCCATCGGGATATTGTGATAGACGATATCTTCGGCGCACAGCGCGAGCAGGCCCTCGATATCGCAGGCGTTCCAGTGGCCGATGAAGGCTTCGACGGTTTGTTGGGGCGTCATCGTGCCGGTCTCCATCAGGCGATCTTGAGGATCATCTTGCCGTCGTTCGTCCCCGCGAATAGCCGCATGAAGCTGTCGAATGCGTTCTCCAGCCCCTCGTCGATATGCTCGTCGATGGTGAGCCGCCCTTGCGCGGCCCAAACGCCCATCGCCTGCGCGCCCTCGGCGAAGCGCGGGACGTAGTCGGCCACCAGCAGGCCGCGGATATGGGCGCGCTTGACGATCAGCTGCCACAGGTTGCGAATGCCGCGCGGCGCGGTGTTGTATTCGCTGATGAGCCCGCACAGCCCGACCCGCGAATGCAGGTTGAGGTTCATCAGCCCGGCGTCGAGGATGATCCCGCCGACATTCTCGAAGATCACGTCGACCCCGTCAGGGCAGGCCTTGGCAATTGCCTTGGTCAGCGCAGCCTCGTCCTTGCCGCGATAGTCGATGGCGGCATCGAAGCCATATTTGTCGGTGAGGCGCGCGCATTTGGCGGGGCCGCCCGCGATCCCGACCGCGCGGCAGCCGTGGATCTTGGCGAGCTGGCCTACGAGGCTGCCGACTGCGCCTGCGGCACCCGAGATCAACACGGTCTCTCCCGCCTTGGGTTCGCACACTTCGAGGAAGCCGAAATAGGCCGTCATCCCGACAGCGCCGAAGATCGAGAGGTAGTTGGTGACGCTCGGCACCAGCGACGGGTCGATCGGCTGGGTGAAACCGCCCGCGACGCCGATGGAATAATCCTCGAGCGCGTTCAGCCCCATCACCCACTGACCGGGCGCAAAGCCGTCCGCGCGGCTTTCCTCAACAACGCCGATGGTGCTGGCGCGCACCGGTTCGCCCAAGGGGATCGGGGGCATGTAGTTGCCCTCGGCATCCATCCACCCGCGCATTGCCGGATCGAGCGAAGCGTAGTGGTTGCGGATGAGGAACTGGCCGTCTTCCAGCGCGGGGGTGTCCTCGGTGACGAGGGCGAAATCCTCGGGCACCGGCGTGCCATCAGGGCGACGCTGGAGAAGGAAGCGGCGGTTCTGGGGCATATCGGTCTTTCGGTTGGAGAGAATATCAGGCCGGTTCGAGCTTCACCGGAATGGCGCTTTGCAGGGATTGTCCGGTGATCGGATCGTAATCGACCACCTCGCTCACCAGCCGGTTGGTGGAAGCTCCACGCTCGCGCACGTCGTCCTTGGTCGCATCGGCATCGCCATAGGCGTGCGCCATCGAGACGATCCCGCGCCGCACCTTGTCGCTCGCCTTGACCACGCCATGAATCGTGGCGTGGGGCGAGGTGACCGCGACCAGCCCGCCTTCCTCGAGGCCCAATGCCGCGATGTCGTCGGGGTGGATGAAGGCCGGGTTGGTGGTGGTCTTCTCCTGCAACTTCTTGAGCGGGTGGCCGATCGAGTTGAACCGCGTCTTGGAGCGGCGGCTGATCAGGCGGAAGTCAAAGCCCTCGCGCGCGGCGCGGTTTTCGGCATATTTCAGCAACTCCGAAGGCATCGACCCCACTGCCAGATCGAAGCGGTGGAACTCGCTTTCGTCGAGGGGTTCGACCAGCGGGTGCACCTCGGGATAGATCACCGCCGCGCCGCCATTCGCCTTGCAATCCTTGCGCACGTCGGAGGGCTTCTTGAGGCTGCCGGCGACCATCAGGTCGAGGAACTCCTGCTTGGTGGGCTTGCGGTCCATCGGCAGCGGGCCGCCGCCCAGCACCATCTGGATGCCGAGATGATGCGCCAGCGTCCAGAACATCTCATATTCGTCGATGCAGTCGCCCGGCGCCTCGACCACCGCTTCGGTGTAGCGGGCGTAGGGTTCCTCGTGCCACCATTCGCTAAGGTTGGTGATGTCCTCGCGCTCGAGGCATTGCGAGGGCGCGAGCACCACAGTGGCCCGCCGCGCAGACGCGCTCATCCACGGGTCGATCTGTACGAACAGCTCGAGATCATCGAGCGCGCGAACCATCTTGGCCTGATCGGGGAAGCCGACCACCGGATTGCCGCCGACCGAAATCAGCGCGCGCACCTGACCGTCGCCCGGTGTGAGGATTTCATCCGCCAGCACGTTGCACGGCATTTCCCAGCCCAGATGGCCCAGCCCGCGGAAGCGCGATTTCGGCATCCCTTCTGCGCCGAACATCGGCACCGGCGGCGCCACCTGTGCGCGGCGCGCGGTCTGGTAGGGGCTGAACACACCCGGGATCGCGGCTTTCTCGCCCTCTTGCTTGAAGCGCGCGCAGATCGTGTTGAGGCAGGTGACGAGATATTCGGTCAGCGTGCCGTGGCCCGCCATTTCCGGCCCCGTGCCGGTGGTGGCGCAGCCCTTCGACCCGCTGGCGAACATCCGTGCAGCGGCGATGAGCTGGTCTTTGTCCAGACCGGCACGTTCCGCTGCCACCTCAGGCGGGAAGGCCTTCACCGCCTCGGCGATTTCATCGAATCCGTCTACGTGGGCCGCGACGAAATTGCGGTCATACAGCCCCTCGGCGATGATCACGTTGAGCATCCCCGCCAGCATTGCCGGGTCCTCGCCGGGTTTCACGGGGAGGTAAATGTCGGCCAGCCGCGCGACATCGCTTTCGCGCGGATCGGCGACGATCAGCTTGAGGCCTTCCGCCTTCTTGTCGCGGATGCGGCGCGAGGGGCTGAAGGGCGGCACTCCGCCGACCGGCGCGTAGTGCGATACGATCGGATTGTTGCCGATGAACAGCGCGACATCGCTTTCGGAGAAGGTGTTCGGCCCGGCCATCCACTTGCCGTAGCGCGCGGTGGTGAACACCTTGGCGGGCTGGTCGAGCGTCACCGAGGTGTAGAAATTGCGGCTTCCCACGGCTTGCGCGAAGCTGAGCGAGGCGGCCATCGCCGCGCTATTCTGGAAGCCCCCCGATCCCATGAACACCGCCACCGAGTGCGGACCGTATTGGTCGATGATCCGGCGCAGCTCGCTCGCCACATGGGCGAGTGCCTCGGGCATCGCGGTGGGAACGAATTCGCCGGAATCGTTGCGAACGAGGCTGTGATGCAGGCGGTTTTCCGAATTGTGCGAATCCGGCAGCTCGCGGCCCTTCATGCAGGTGTAGCCGCCATAGGCCGGATCGTCGGGATCGCCTCTCACCTCGATCACCTTGCCGTCAGCGACGTCGACTTCCATCGCGCAATTGGCATGGCAGAAACGGCAGAAGGTCTTGTGAGTCTGGACGCCCATCGTCTCTCTCCCTTTGGACGGGAGACTACCACAGGGGGCAGGGCGCTCGACTGACACTTTTGCCCGTGGAGAGGCGGGCAGCGCCCCCGCAATAGGGCAGGCGAACCAAGGAGAGTTCTGATGCCCACCATCACCCGCCAATGGCTGCTCAACGGACACCCGCGCGGTCGCGGGATCGAGATCGACAGTGATTTCCGGCTCGTCACCACCGAGCTTCCCGATCCGGCCCCCGGCGAGATGCTGCTGAAGCTGCACTATCTCGGCTTCGACCCGGCGCAGAAGGGCTGGATGGAGAACATCGCCGACTATGTCGCGCCCATGGCGATCGGCGACGTGATGCGCGGAAGCGGGATCGCCGAGGTGGTCGCCTCCAATGGCGGTCGCTTCGCGGTGGGCGACATGGTGTTCGGCACGACGGGCTGGACCGAATGGCTCGTCACCGATGGCAAGGAGCTGACCAGGGTCGAGACCGAACTCTCCCCCACCGCCGTGCTCTCGGTGCTGGGGACCACCGGGCTGACCGCCTATTGCGGGCTGTTCAAGGTCGGCAAGCCGGTGGTGGGCGATACCGTTCTGGTCAGCGGCGCAGCCGGGGCGACCGGGAGCATTGTCGGCCAGCTCGCGAATATCGCCGGGTGCCGCGTGGTCGGCATCGCGGGCGGACCCGACAAGTGCGACTGGCTCGTCAAGGAAGCGGGCTACGATGCCGCGATCGATTACAAGGCGGGCGGCGTGAAGGAGCAGATCCGTGAGCACTGCCCGCGCGGGGTGGACGTGATCTACGACAATGTCGGCGGCAAGATCTTGAACGACATGCTCGCCTGCATCGCCACCAATGCCCGCGTGGTGATCTGCGGGGGGATCAGCCGCTACGAGACCGGCTCGCTTCCCGCAGGGCCGGAGAACTACTTCAACCTCGTGTTCCGGCGCGGCACGATGGCAGGCTTCATCGTCCTCGACTGGGTGAGCGAGTTTCCCGCTATCCGCAAGCGGTTGGAAGGCTTCGTGAAGGACGGGCGGCTGACCTATCAGGAAGACATCCAGCACGGTTTCGAAAACGCGCCGCAGGCGCTCCAGCGCCTGTTCACGGGGCAAAATCGCGGAAAGCAACTGCTGAAGCTCTAACCCTCGTCTTCAATCCGTTCGCCCTGAGCTTGTCGAAGGGCCGCACTTCTTCCTTCGTTGTGGTGGAAAGAAAGGACGGGGCTTCGACAAGCTCAGCCCGAACGGTTTGGGGTCAGCGTGCTAGATCCTCGGGCCGGTTGACGTTCATCAGAGGGGCCGGGAGCTCCACCCGCCGCGCGCCGATATGATCGGCGCAGCGGTAAAGCGACCGCCCGCCGCCTTCTATGAACGCTGAGAGCGCGGGCGAAGCGCCGACCGGCCACAACCCCACCACCGGCTGGCTCTCCACAATCGCTGCGCCGTCGCCCGCGAGCGTCGCGGCCAAATCATGCGGCAAATCAGGCGCATCGACCCCGGCGGACAGCACATGGGTGAACCCGCCCGCCTTGGCATGGCGCAGCGCCGCTGCCAGCCCGCCGAGGGGGCCGAGACCTGCTTCGGGCCAGTCGGGGACACACACGAAGCCTGTCTCCTCGCGCCCGCAGACCACCACGCTTTCGCATTGTGCCGCCAGTGCCTCGGCAACCCGGTCGATCAGCCGCGCGCCCTGATACAGCGCCTGCGCCTTGTCGCTGCCGAACCGCCGCGCCTGTCCGCCAGCGAGGATGGCGCCCAGCAGCCTCAGTCGAAGGCCTCGGTCGCTTGGCCTTGCGCGTTGTAGACCGGGCCCTCCGCGTCGACTCGATACTTGCAGCTCACCGCGCCGGTGATGCCGAACTGGCCAATGTGGTCGCGCATGCCCGTATAGGCCGGATCGCGGAAATGGGCAGCGAGCGCTTCCTCGCTCTCCCACTCCTCGAACACGTTCACGCGCGCGGGATTCATCGAACAGGCGCTCCAGTCGTAGTGGATGCAGCCCTTCTCGGCGAGCGCTGCCTCGATATGCGGACGCGCGGTCCGCAGAGCCTCGTCGCGCTGGGCGGGATCGAGATCGATCTGGGCGGAAATCAGGATCTTGGCCATGGTCTTCAGCTCTCCACACCGAATTCGGCGACAATACGGAACGTGCGGCTGGTGAACACCCAGCGCCCGTCGATCTTGGCCAGAGTGTCCTCATACAGCCCGCCAACATGGCGCGCCTTGCCCTCCTTAGGCTTGAGGATTTCTTGCGTCTGCACCCGCGATTTCGCGGTGTTTCCGGTGACTTCGATCATGCAAGGCACGCATTGGAAGCTGACCGCATGCAACCCCCCCATCGCGCCGTTCCAGAAGGCGACGATCGCGTCTTTGCCCCTGGTCTTGTGGCCCATCAGGTCCCAGTCTGCGTCCTCGGCCCAGACGCTGCCCCAGGTCTCGGCATCGAAGCGCACCACGCCATCGGCATAGGTGCCGTTGAGTTCGGCAATCGCGACGCGATCCTCCAGCGGTCCTGTAAACATGGCGGCTCTCCCCTTGGTCTGCCGCCGCTATCGGGCGCGCGCGCCGGGCGAACAATGCCCACTTTTGGGAAGGGTCGGCAGCCCGCCCGCCGTGTTACTCCCCCGCCGAAAGGAGAGGCGCGATGGGACAACTCGAAGGCAAGACCGCGGTCATTCTGGGGGCGGCATCGGAGGGCAATATGGGCCAGGTCATCGCCCGCCTGTTCGCGGCCGAGGGGGCGAAGGTGATGGTGGCGGGCCGCAAGGAAGCCCCGCTCGCCGCGCTCGCCGAGGAGATCGGCGGCGCCTATGCGCTGTGCGACATCACCAGCAAGGCCGAGGTCAATGCCATGGCCGACAAGGCCGCGGCGACCTTCGGCCGGGTCGATATCGCGATCAACACCACCGGCTGGGGCCTGCTCGCCTCGATGCTGGAGATCACCGAGGAGCAGCTCGACCAGATCGTCGACCTCCAGTTCAAGGGCGTGCACCATTTCCTGCAAGCCTTCGTCCGGGTGATGAGCGCGCAGGCCCCGACCGGCGGTTCGCTCATCAGCCTGTCGTCGGCCACCACCAAGGCGCTGATACCCAACCACGCCGCCTATATCGGCACCAAGCGCGGCAGCGAGGCGCTGATCGAGTGCGTTGCCAATGATTTCGGGCACTTGGGCATCAAGGCCAACACCGTCTCCCCCGCCTTCACCGACAGCCCGATGACTCACGAGAGCTTTCAGGTGCCCGGCCTCGTCGATGCCTTCCTGCCGCGCTATCCTCTGGGGCGGCTCAACACGGTCGAGGATGTCGCTTACGCCTGCCTGTGGCTGTGCACCGATACGGCCTTCATCACCGGGCAGAACATCCAGCCCAATGGCGGGCTGACGCTCCGAGGCAATCCGCAAGCGCGCGATATCGAGGCGGCGGTGGGTGCGGCGATGGCGAAGTTGCAGGGGTAGTCCGAAAGCCCTCACCGATGTTCCACGTGGAACATCGACGGGATGGCGATGAACCGGCAACGACCGCGCGATGACCTCAGTACTGCGCGGTGCCGCCGTCGACGCTGATTTGCGCCCCGGTAATCCCGGCCCCGGCTTTGCTGGCGAGCAGCACCGCGACAGCGGCGATCTCCTCGACCTCGTTGGGGCGCTTGATCGCGGCTTCGGAGGCGAACATCGTCACCATGTCCTCGAACTCCATGCCCATCGCCTTGGCGGTGGCGGGGCCGTTGTTGCGGATGATGTCGGTGATGACGAGCCCGGGGCAGATCGCGTTGACCGTCACCCCCTGCGCCCCGACTTCGCGCGCGAGGCTCTTGGTCAGGCCGTTCACCGCGTGCTTGGCGGCGGAATAGGCGGTGAGCACCGGCTTGCCGTGCTTGCCTTCCATCGAGGAGATGTTGATGATCCGCCCGTCCTGCTTTTCAAGCATCACCGGCAGCGCGCGGCGAGTGGCCCAGAAGGTCGAATAGACATTCCACTTCATCGCTTCGTCGAAGGCATGGTCGGAGAGGTTGACGAGCGGCTGCAAATCACCCGCGCCACCGGCGTTGTTCACGAGAATGTCGAGCGTGCCGAATTGCGCGATGGTGTGATCGACGAAGCCTTCGAGGTCACCCTGCGCCATCACGTCGCCCGCGACGAAGATCGCCCTGTCGCCCACCCCCAGCTCTTCGAGCACCTTCGCGCCCTTGTCCGCATTGCGGGCGAACAGGGCGACGCGCGCGCCCTCTTCGAGGAACGCCTCAGCGATCCCGCGCCCCATGCCTGCCGTGCCCCCGGTGATCGCGGCGATCTTGCCTTCGAGTTTGCCTGCCATTGCCTTACCCCTCCTTCGCCGGGTCGATGTAATCGCGGTAATAGGTGAGCTTGCCGCCTTCGACCTTGTAGATGCCTACGCCGCCGCGGGGGGACGCGCCGTCCATGTGCATGGTCCAGCGCGCCCAGGCCGCGTGATCGTCACCGCAGATCTCGTCGACGGTGAAGTGGACGCGGCGCTCGCCCATCTCCTTCACCATCGTCGTCATGAAGCCCATGATCGCCTCGCGGCCCCGGTATTGCCCCCAGATCGGGTCTTCGAGAAAGGCGTCCTCGGCGAACAGATCGACCAGCCGGGTGTAGTCGCCGCCGTCCTGGATGCGCCAGAATTCCTCGATCACGCGCTGTGCTTCGCCCGGCATTGTTCTCTCCCAAGGGTTCGTCAGTGCCTTGTGCCACGCCCGCTGCCGCGCTTGCCCCTGCGAAAATGGCGAGGCGAGCGATGCGGGCCGGGCGCGCTACTGTCGGCGCGAAGGAGAGGCTGCATGTCGACCATCCCCCGCGTGTCATCCGCGACCCCCGGAGAGCCGGCGCATTTCGGCTCCGTGCTGGCGCACCAGCCCGCGATCGCCGAACATTTCTTCGCGCTCTATGGCCGCTTCTGGGGATCGGACGTGCTCTCCGCGCGGATCAAGGAGGTCGCGCGGATGCGCAACGCCCGCGTCACGCAATGCGGGTTCTGCCGCAATGTCCGCTTTGACAAGGCGGTGGCGGAAGGCCTGCGCGAGGAGGCGGTCGGCGACATCGCCGATGGCTACGAGACCTCGGCCAGGCTGAGTGATGCCGAAAAGGCGGCACTCAAGTTCACCGACGCGCTGATCCACGATCCTGACCTGCTGACCGGCGATGCGCGGGCGGCCTTGCAGCGCCACCTCACCCCCGCGCAGATCGCCGAACTGGGACTGGGCGTGACGCTGTTCCTCGCGCTCGCCAAGGCGCTGATCACGCTGGGGCTGGAGCCCGAGGCGATGGACCGCACCGTGCTGCCCACGCCCGCGGTGCTGGAGGCGGCGGAGTGAGCGGCGGGCCACTGGTGGCCGCGCTGGCGGGCAATCCGGTGCTGGCCGAGCACTACGCCGCCTTCCGCGCCAGCGCCGATGCTGCGCTCGATCCAGCCTTTGTGGCGCTGACCCGGCAGGCGGTGGCAGCGGTGCACCGCATGGGGCCAGCACCGGACGAGAGCGGCCTCGATGAAGGCACCCGCACTTGCCTCGCCTATGCCCACCGGATGCCCTTCGAGCATACCGCGATCACCGATGCCGAGGCGGCGGCGGTCTCGGCCCATCTGGGCGAGGCGGGATATGTCGCCTTCTCCGTGCTCACGGCGCTGGCGGATGCGGAATGCCGCGCGGAACTGGTGGGCCTGCCGGAGCTGGCGGGGGTTTGACGAACCTCCCCCGTCCCGGGCTTGACCCGGGACCGAGCTTTCGTCCGGCGGGATAGGTAGCCGGAAGCCGGGGGAGGGTGAATCAATTGACCGCGCGGTCTTTCCCCACCCAAAAAGGCGCGCGCAGCTCGCGGCGCAGGATCTTGCCCGAGGGGTTTCTCGGCAGCGCCGGGATGAAATCGACCGACTTGGGACACTTGTAACCCGCAATCAGCGTGCGCGCGTGGGCGATGAGGTCCGCTTCGCTTAGCTCTTCGCCCGCCTTCACGACGACACAGGCCTTGACCGCCTCGCCCCACTTGGGGTCGGGCACGCCAATCACCGCGACATCGGCGACCTTGGGGTGCGAATAGAGCGCGTTCTCGACCTCGGCGGGATAGACGTTTTCGCCGCCCGAGATGATCATGTCCTTCACCCGGTCGTGAATGTAGAGGTAGCCGTCCTCGTCAAGATACCCGGCATCCCCGGTGCGCAGCCAGCCTTCGGCGTCGATGGTGGCGGCGGTGGCATCCGCGTTGTTCCAATAGCCGCGCATGTTCTTGGCCGAGCGCGTGGCGATCTCGCCGACGGTGCCCGCCGGGACTTCGTGGCCCGCCTCGTCGATCACCTTGATCTCGACCCCGGCGAGCGGCTTGCCGACACTCCGCATCCGCACCGATCCTTCGGGCACGTGATCCTCGGGGTCCAAAGCGACGATGGTGCCGCTGGTCTCGGTCATGCCGTACATCTGCACGAAGCCGCAGCCCATCACCCGCATCGCCTCGCGCATCAGCTCCAATGGGATGGGGGAGGCGCCATAGGTGACGTATTTGAGCCGTGAGAAATCGACCTCGCCCACCTTCGGGTGATTCAGCAGAATCTGGAGTGCCGCGGGCACGAGGAAGATCTTCGAGATGTTGTAGTTCTGGATCAGGTCCAATGCCTTGGTCGGATCATATTCGGGCAGGACGATCGCATTCGTCCCCGCCACCATCGTCCCGATGCCAGTGCCCGTTCCGCTGATATGGAAGCACGGCATGGCGAGCAGCGTGACATCGCCGGGGACCGGCTCCTGCCAGGCGCGCATTGCATCGCCCGCCGCCGTGCCGTCGCGGCTGGAAAGGATCGAGCCGTGGGTGATCACCGCCCCCTTGGGCTTGCCGGTGGTGCCCGAGGTGTAGAGCTGGAGCGCGTCGTCCTCGGCCCGCACCCGGTGCGCCGGGGGTCTGGCGGGGAAGCCATCGCGCCAGATGCGGTAATCGGTGCCGGGGAAGTCAGGCGCGTCGATGCCGATTACCTGTTCGACATGGGGGCAATCGGCGCGGATTTGGCGCAGGACCTCGGCAAAGCCCTCGCCCACGAAGACCACGCGCGCGCAGCTGTTGTCCAGCACATAGGCGACCTCGGGCGCGGCGAGGCGCCAGTTCACCGGCGTCATCACCGCGCCCACCCGGTTCGCGCCCAGAAAGGCCTCGAAATAGAGCGGATGGTTCTTGCCGAGGAAGGCGACCCGGTCCCCCGGCTTCACCCCCAGCGCGGCGAGCGCATTGGCTGCCCGGTCTGCGCCTGCATCGAGTTCGGCGAAGCTGATATCCTCCTGCCCGTAGGTGAAGGCGATCACGTCTCCAGCCACGCGGGCGTGCTCGCGCACGACGTCGCAAAAGGACTCTGCGGCCAATGCTGTGTTCTCTCCCATCCGCGCGGGGATACCCCCTGCACGCCGGGCTGTCATTCACACATTTCATAGCAGCGCAGGCGCGCGGCGGCGCTAGGCTGGCGGGATGGCTGTTGCGTCAGGCTTTGCACCCGCCGGTTTCTCGCCGGGCTTTCTCGATCACGGTGGGCCCTATTACATCGGGCCGGCGGTGGAGGGCGTGCGCGTGGTGGGCCTCATGATCTGCCCGCATCACATTAACTATCAGGATGCGGCGCATGGCGGGGTGATCTCGACCTTCGCCGATGTCGCCTTGAGCCACGCTGTCTATGACGCCGAACGCCCCCGGCTGACGCCGTCGACCGTGACGCTGACGGTGAACTATCTTGCGGCGGCAAGGCTGGGCGACTGGCTGGAGGCGCGGGTGCGGATCGACCGGCTGGGCGGGCATACGGCCTATACCTCGGGCGGCGTGTGGCGCGGGGAGGAGCAGGTGGCGACGATGTCGGGCGTGTTTAATTTCAGGCGGTAGGGCTCGCTCTCTTTTTCTCGTCATGCTGAACTTGTTTCAGCATCCATTTCTCCGCAGGCGCGGATGGTGCGGGAGGAACGATGGACCCTGAAACAAGTTCAGGGTGACGAAGAACTGGAAGTGCCTGCTTACCCCAACCAAGCTGTGACCGCCGCGGTCGAGGGATCGCGTTTGTCGTGATACCCCGCCGCACCCTCCGGCGTGTCTGACAGGTCTACGCCCTCGACCACCCGGAACTCGCGCCAGTCGTAAAGCCCCGTGCGCTGGGCCATGCGCCACTCGTGCCCACGCTTCTCGAAGCGGTCGACATAGCGCCCTGCCACGACCGCCGAATAGATGACGCCCTTGTCAGGAAACACCGCCGCCAGCGGATAGCCGGGGGGGATGGTGTGCATCGCGGTCATGTAGGTTTCGGTGTGACACACGTCCTGCCCCTCGAACCCGAAGATCGTCTGGCCGAGCTGGTGCTGGGTGGCGAGGCACGGGTCGATCACCGCGCGGGCCTGTTCCACAAACCCGCGCCAGTCGCCCTCGATCACCCCGAAGCGGAAGGTTGCGTAAGGGTGGAACAATCGCTCCATCATCCCCCATCGCCGCCGATCGATCGCATGGGCATAGGCGGCGAGAATGTCGCGGATCGCCTCGCGGTCTTCGAGCGTGCCTGTCATGGTTCGAGCTCCACGATCACCTTGCCGAGATTGCCGCCGGTGAACAGCTTGGCATAGGCGGTGAGGGTGTTTTCGAGGCCCCGCGTCACGTCGTAGCGCATCACCAGATCGCCCGCCTCGTGCCACGCGCGCAGCCGCTCGGTGAGGGCGGGGCCTTCGTGCATGAAGTCGGGCGAGAAGAATCCCTCAATCCGCAGTCGCCGCATCAGCACCTGATCGAACTCGCCCGGGGTGGTGCGGGTGCCAGCGGTGTAGTCGGCGAGCAGCCCGCACACCGCGACACGCCCATAGTGGTTCATGCGGGTCAGCACCACATCGAGCAGCGGGCCGCCGACATTGTCGAAATAGACGTCGAAGCCGCCTGCGTTGTCGAGCTGTTCGGCCAGAGCATCTGATTTGTAATCAGCGGCTCCCGCGATCCCCAATTCGCCCGTCAGATAGGCGCACTTCGCCGCCCCGCCCGCAATTCCCCACGGCTCGCAGCCGAGGAGCTTGGCGATCTGCACCGCGAGGATGCCGGTCGCCCCTGCCGCAGCGGAGACCAACACCCGCTCCCCTGGCTTTGCCGCGCCGGTGCGCTCGACGCCCCACAGAGCAGTCCAGCCGTTCATGCCGAGCGGGCCGAACCATGCGCGCCGGTCGGTCACTGCGGGATCGAGCAGCAGCGCGCCCGACATCACCGCATCCACCGTGCTGACATCCGCCCACTGCCCGAAAGCCCGCACCAGATCGCCCTGCGCGAACCCGTCCGCGCGGCTCTCGATCACCTCTCCCAGCACCAGTCCCGTCATTGGCGCGCCGAGCGGGAGCGGCGGCTGGTAGCCGTCCTCGCGGCTCGTGAGCCACAGCCGGGTGCCCGCGTCCATCGACAGGTGCGAATTGCGGATGCGGATTTCGCCCTCGGCCAGAGGCGCAAGCGGGGCCTCGGCCAGTTCCAGCGCGCTGGCGAAATCGGTGCCTTCGGGGCGGCGGGCGATGCGCCAGAAGCGGTTCTGCATCGCCGCACTGTCCGGCCCCCGCGCCGCTACGGCAACCCCGCCTTTTCGCTAGGGCCTCTCGGCCCCCGGCTATCAATTTGGCGCGGTGCGAAGCGGGAGGGCGGTTCCTAGTCTCGCGCGCAATTGCCAATGGGGAGAGAGACGAATGGCACTTATCACGGTGATCGGCGCGAGCGGCAGGCAGGGCCTTGCGCAGGTGCGTCAGGCGCTGGCGGCAGGCTACGACGTGCGCGCGATCTCGCGCCGTCCCGATGCGCTGGAGGGCGCGCCGGTGGAAGGTGTCGAGCGGGTCGAGGTGCGGCCCATGGACCTCTACGACACGTCCACCTTCCACGATGCGCTCGAAGGATCGGACTACATCTTCTACACCCACCCGCTGCAGGCCCGCGCCGATCGTGCCTACCTGATCGGAGAGGTCGGCAAGGTCGCCGCGCATATCGGGGTCAAGCGCGTGGTCTGGAACACCTCGAGCTGGATTCCCGACAAGCCCGGCGATCCCTTCACCTATGGCGAGAATACCAAGGGCATCAATGCCCTGTGGCGCAGCGGCGCGCCGGGAACGGTGTTTGGCTCGGTGCTGTTCATGGACAACCTGCTGACCAACTGGGCACGGCCCTTCATCGTCGGCGAGGGGCGCTATGTGTACCCCCACAATCCCGATCTGGAAGCCAACTGGATCAGCCTCGACGATGTCGCGCGTTTCATGCTCGCCAGCCTCGAACGGCCCGACATGGAAGGCGCCTGGCTGAATATCGGCGGGCCGGAGCGGCTGGTCGGCAAGCAGGTGACGCAGTGCCTCAGCGACGCGCTCGGCAAGGCAATCAAATATGATCCCTGCACCCCGGAAGAATTCGGCCGCTATCTGGTCGAAGCCGCGGGCGACACCATGCCAGCGGAAATGCGCGCCGACTTCGCCAAGGGCATTCAGGCCTTCTACGAATACAACAACGAAGCCCCCACCAAGCCTTTCGCCGTCGACATGGACCACGTTTACGAGCGCTTCCCGGAACTCGAAGGCAAGCTGGAGACGATGGGCAGCTGGACCAAGCGGCAGGAGTGGGGCGAGTCCAACTATCGCCCAGCTTTCGGATAGGGCCGCATCCTGATCCCCGCGCAGGCGGGGCTCCCGCTTCTTGTTGTGAGCGCCTGAGGGGCGATCGCTGGATTTCCCGCCTTCGCACCATTCGCCTGTTGACACCGGTGTCTTTCGCATAAACAATGGCCCTTCGACAGCAACCTGCACCACAAGAAGGCAGGCAGCATGGAGAGAGGTCAACCCGTCATGGTCTTGCGGTATCGCAGAGAATTGGTGCGCCTTGCGCTGGTTGCCGTTTCAGCCGGCGGTGCGCTTGCCGTCAGCCTCGCCAATGCGGCCCCCGCGTCGCAGGCGCGCCTGCCGCAGATGCTTGCGGCCAAAGGCGGCGGCCCCGATTTCAGCTATGCGGGCTATCGCTTCGGGCTGGCCCCGCTGCCGGACACACAGGACACGGTGATCGATGCCACCGCGCATGGCGTGATCCCCGATGACGGGAAAGACGATGCCAAGGCCCTGCTGCGCGCCATCGCCGCGGCGGACCAGATCGACGGCAAGGTCACGCTGCAACTGCCCAAAGGGCGAATCCAGATCGGCGAAGTGATCCCGCTGGAGCGCAGCAATTTCGTGCTGCGCGGCGCAGGCTCTGGCGCGGACGGCACCGAGCTCTACTTCCCCCGCCCGCTCAAGATCGTCGACGATCCGGCACGGCAGGAAGAGCTGCGCGGCTATCTGAAGTACGAGAACAAGTACGAGGTCATTCCCGATCAGAACATCAATTTCCTGTTCAGCGAATATAGCTGGTCGGGCGGGTTCCTGCTGGTGGGGCCGAAGGGGGATCGCCCCGTATCCTACGATCCCGCGCGCGACCGCCGCACGCCGGTGCTGGCGGATCCGATGTCGGGCCAGCAATTCGGCCAGACGATCCGGGTGAAGGATGCCTCGCGCCTCTCGGTCGGGCAGGTGGTGCAGGTGCAGTGGTATTCGGTCGATGGGGCCGACAGCGCGATCCTGCGGTCGATGTATGGCGACCTGTCGCCGTGGAACGACAGTGCCGCCGGAGCCGCCGCGCCGCTCACCATCGGCTCTCACCACTGGACCTTCATCAACCGCCCGGTGGTGGCGCAGCCGACGCGGATCACCGCGATCAAGGGCAACACCGTCACCATCGGCGATCCGCTGCTGCATGGCATTTCCGCCGGGCAACCCGCTGTGCTGGCTGCGTGGGAGCACCTCGAAGAGGTCGGGATCGAGGCGATGAAGCTGACCTTTCCCGACAACCCCTGGTACGGCCATCATCTCGAGGCGGGTTTTAACGGCATCTACCTGACCGGTCTGTTCGATGGCTGGGTGCGCGATGTCGAGATCCGCGACGCCGACAGCGGCATCCTGACCGACAATGCCGGCTCGCTCACCATCGACGCGGTGCGCACCACGGGCGAACACAAGGCGCATTACGCCGTCCATGTCGGCGCGGTGCACAATGTGCTGGTGCGCGATCTGGTGGTGGAAAATCCTGCGGTTCACCCGGTCAGCGTCAACACCCGGTCGACCCGGTCGGTGTTCCTGCGCGCCGATGTGCGGCGCGATGCGATCATCGATCAGCATTCGGGATCGAACCACCAGAACCTGTTCGACCAGCTGACCATGCATGTCGCGCCGCGCAGCACCGCCGATGGCTGGACCTACCGGCTGTGGGAGGCCGGGGGCGCGCCCTATTGGAAGCCAGGCCACGGGCTGTTCAACACCCACTGGAACATCAGGCTGGTGTTTCCCGGCAGCGTGCCGGAGGGGGCCGAGGTTGCGATCACCAGCGGGCTCGAAGGGCCGGGCGCGCGGATCGTCGGGCTGCATGGCAATCGCCCGGTGAAGCTCGATTACCGGCCGACACCCTATGTCGAAATGCTGAACGCGGCGGTGGCCTCTGCCCCCTCGCTTTACGAATACCAGTTGAGCCGGCGGCGCGCGCCCAAGCGCTGATCCGCCGCAGGAAAACACACGGGCCGAACCCCAAAAGAGGGGCAAGGCCAGAGCAATTGACACCGGTGGCATTTTTCTTCATGCTGCGTGTCGGAGAGGGAGTTGAGGGGTCCAATGAGCCATCACGGGGGCATTGCGCGGACATTTGTCGATGCGCGGCTGCGCGATGCCGTGCTGCGCGCCTATCCCGGGCCGTTGCCGCAATCGCTGGCCGAAGCCTACCAGATTCAGGCCGAAGCGATCGCCTATGCGGGCCGCGCCGTGGGTGGCTGGAAGCTCGGCCGGATCCGCTGGCCTGAAGCGGGCGTGTTCGGGGCGGAGCGCCTCGCCGGGCCGATTTTCAGCGATGCGATCTCCTTTCCGGACAGCGCCGAGCCGGTCGCGATGCAGGTGTTGACCGGCTTCGCCGCGGTTGAGGCCGAAATTCTCCTGCGCCTGTCAGCCGCGCCGCCGCCCGACATCTCGGTCGAGGGCGCGCGCGACTTCGTCGATCAGGTCCGTTTCGGGATCGAGATCGCGTCCTCGCCCTTCGTCGGGATCAACCAGAACGGGCCGGCGGTGACCGTTTCGGACTTCGGCAACAATTTCGGACTGGTTGTCGGGCCGCTTATCCCCGATGCCAAGGCGCCGGGCGGGCTGGATCGCCCCGTGGCGCTCGCGATCGACGGGGTCACGATCGGCGAGGGGCTTGTCGCCGACATGCTTGACGGGCCGTTCGGCTCGCTCGCTTTCCTCGCGCGGCTGATGGCAGAGCGCGGAATGCCGCTCGAGGCGGGGCAGTGGATTTCGAGCGGGGCGATCACCGGCGTCCATCCAGTGCGGCAGGGCCAGCACGTGCGCGCGACTTTCGGCGATGACATCGCCATCGAATGCACCACCACCCCCGCTCTCCTGCCCGAGGGTGCGCAATGACCGCCGCCGAACTTGGTGCTTCCGCGACAGCCGGGCTGCGCGGCGTGCAGGCGGCTGCGGGGCGGTATCGCTGGCTCATCGTGGCGCTGCTGTTTCTGGCCACCACGGTCAATTACATCGACCGCACCATGCTCGGCCTGCTCAAGCCCGAGCTGTCGCGTGAGCTGGGCTGGACCGAGGACGATTACGGCAACATCGTCACCGCCTTCCAGTTCGCCTATGCCTTCGGGTTCCTGTTCATGGGCTGGCTGATCGACAAGGTCGGCCCGCGCATCGGCTATGCCATCGCCATCGCCATCTGGACGGTCGGCCATGCCGCGCACGGATTTGCCAGTTCGATCATCGCCTTCATGTCGGCGCGCGTGGTGCTGGGCGTGGGCGAGGCGGGCCACTTCCCCTCGGTGGTCAGGGCGAGCAGCGAATGGTTCCCGCAAAAGGAGCGGGCCTACGCGATCGGCTGGGTCAATTCGGCGACCACCATCGGCGTGATCCTGACCGCGCCGACCTTGTGGCTGTGCATGGAAGTGCTGGGCTGGGGCTGGCGCGAAACCTTCATCTACACCGGGCTGTTCGGCGTAATTCTCGCGACGATCTGGTGGTGGGTCTATTCCGCCCCGCGCCAGAGCGGCAAGGTGAGCGAGGCTGAGCTTGCATGGATCGAACACGATCCGCCCGAATCGATCGAGCAGATCGGCTGGGGCGCCCTGATCGGCAAGCGCGAGGCCTGGGCCTTTGCGCTGGGCAAGTTCCTCACCGATCCGGTCTGGTTCCTGATGCTGTTCTGGCTGCCGAGCTATTTCAGCTCGACCTACAATGTCGATCTCAAGGTGGTGCTGCTGCCGATGATCGCGATGTATCTTTTGTCGGATGTCGGCAGCATCGCCGGGGGATGGCTGTCCTCGCGGTTGATACAGCGGGGCCGGTCGGTCAATTTCGCGCGCAAGTTCACCATGATGTGCGCCGGTGCCTGCGTGATCCCGCTGCTGTTCGTCTCGGGCCTGGAGAACATGTGGCTGGCGGTGTTGCTGATCGGGCTGGCGCTGGCCGGGCATCAGGCCTTTTCGACCAACCTTTTGTCGCTGCCGCCCGACATGTTCCCCAAGCGCGCAGTCGGCTCCGTCATCGGGCTTGGAGGGTTCATGGGCGGGATCGGCGGGATGATCATGGCCAAGTCGACCGGGCTGGTGCTGGATGCCACCGGCGGCGATTACTCGATCATCTTCGCGATCTGCACCACGGTTTATTTCATCGCCGTTCTGGCAATCCACATTCTGTCACCAAAGCTTGCTCGCGCCACAATGTAACGCTTCGAAGACCATCAACTACGCACCTTGATCATTAGCATAACACGGTGATGACACCGGTATCAAAACAGGGAGAGTGAAATGCGCAACTCAATCAGACTGATGAGCTCGGTCGCTTGCCTCGCGGTCATGCTCGCGGCTCCGGCTCAGGCTCAGTCCCAGCAAACGAGCGATCCGGCTGAGGTCGACGCCGAAGGGGACGAGACCAACAGCAACGACATCATCGTCTCGGGCATTCGCGATTCGCTGCGCAAGGCCGCGCAGGTCAAGCGCGATGCCGATCAGGTGCTCGATGTGATCACCGCCGAAGATGTCGGCAAACTGCCCGACGACAACGTCGCCGAAGCGCTCCAGCGGGTCACCGGGGTGCAGATCACCCGCGTGTTCGGCGAAGGTCAGGCGGTCAATATCCGCGGCCTGCAACAGGTGCGCGTCGAAGTCGACGGACGCACGCTGCTGGGCTGGTCGGGCCGGGTCTCGCCGCCGGAGAACGACAACCTCGGGCGCTCTTCGGGTCTCGATGCCGTGCCATCCTCGCTGTTCGGCCGGCTCGAGGTCGCCAAGTCCTCGATCGCCAGCCAGGTGGAGGGCGGCCTTGGCGGGACGGTGAACCTCAAGACCCCCAAGCCGTTCGATTTCCGCAAGCCGACGATCTCGCTGAGCGCGCGCGGCACCTATTCCGACGAATCGGAGGAGTTCGAACCGGCCTTCCAGGGCCTCTTCACCACCACCTTCGGCGCCGACGATCAGTTCGGCATCCTGCTGTCGGGCGAATATCAGAAGCGGACCTCGCGGCTGCAATTGTTCGAACGCAACAACTTCCTCCAGCGCAACAACGGCGATGCGACCGCGACCAACCGCCTCGCGCCGCTGCAGCTGCAATATGAAAACGTGCTGATCGACCGCACCCGCTGGGGCTTGAGCGGGGCGTTCCAATGGAAGCCGACCGACAATCTGACGCTGACCGCCGATGCGCTCTATTCGCGCGTGGCCAACGAGCGTTTCAACCAGGCGGTGACCTTCGTTCTGCCGACCAACCAGAACCTCAACTTCCGCAATCCCGTGTATCAGGAATTCGACGGGTTCCAGTACATCGTCGCGGCCGAGGCCACCGGGCGGGTCCGCGTGCAGAACCAGCACCGCAGCGATCCGACCGACAACCTGCTCGTGGGCTTCAATGCGGCTTATGAAAGCGATGCCGGCATCACCATCGATGTCGATGCCTATTATTCGCGCGGCACGCTGCGGCAGGAAATCGAGGTCGTGGTGCTCGATACGCCGAGCAACGTCATCGGCACCTTCGATTTCCGCGGTGGCACGGTGCCGAGCCTCAGCCTTGCGCGTCCGGCGGGCACGCCGTTCAACCTGAACGATCCCGGCGTCTACAACTATCCGACCTCGGGCAACCTGACGCTGCGCGCCAACCAGCTGCCCGGCAATCTCGAAGAATATGCCGCGCGGGTCGATTTCGGGTTCGATGTCACCGATGGCTTCAAGATCACCACCGGGGTGCGCTATGTCGATCTGCGGGCCGACCAGACTTCGTTCCGCAGCCGCGGTCTTGCCACCCGTGCCGAACTGACGCCGTTTCTGGTGCCGGGCGATCCCAATTTCCTCGGCAGCATTCCGGGCGATTTCCCGCGCGAATTCGCGACCTTCTTCCCCGATCGCGATTTCCTGCTGGACCGCGTGCTGACGAGCGAGCCGGGCGATGGCCCGATGGGCTTCGCGCGCAATGCACCGCGCGATTTCGATCTCAGGGAGCAGACCTATACCGGTTATGTCATGGGCAATGCCGAATTCGATCTGTTTGGCAGGCCCGCCAAGTTCAATGCCGGGGTGCGGGTGAGCCTCACCGATTTCGAGGCCAACACCCTGACGCTGCTGCCGGGCAATCTGCTGGTGCCGACGCGCGATACCAACAGCTTCACCAACGTGCTGCCCAGCGCCAACCTTGTCGTCAATGTCACTGATGACTTTCTGGTCCGCATCGCGGGTTCGCAGACGATGCAGCGCGCCGGGCTTGCCGATCTGGCGCCCAGCACCTTCATCAACCCCACCAACCTCACCTCGGGCGGGGGCAATGCCGATCTGACTCCGCCGATCTCGACCAACTTCGACATCTCGTTCGAATATTACACCGGCGGATCGAACCTGATCGCGGCAGCGGTGTTCTACAAGGATGTGAAGGATGCGATTTCGGTCGGCACGATCCAGGAAGATATTACCTTCGAAGGGGCGCCGCTGACGGTGCAGACTTCGCGCCCGTTCAACATCGCCAGTGCCAAGGTGAAGGGCTTCGAAGTCGGGGTGACCCAATTCCTCGATTTCCTGCCCTCGCCGCTCGATGGGCTGGGTGTGATCGCAAACTACACCTTTGCCGATAGCGAGGACAGCTCGGGCTTCCCGCTGGTGGCGACATCGCGGCACAGCTACAACCTCGTCGCGCTGTATGAGAAGGGCCCGCTGTCGGCCCGTGTCGCCTATAACTGGCGCGATGATGCGGTGTTCGAATTCACGCAGGGACGGCCCGACGTGATCGCCGCCAATTCGCAGCTCGATGCGCAGATCGGCTTCGACCTGATGAAGGGGGTGACCCTGCAACTCCTCGGCCAGAACCTGCTGCCGCGCGAATCGGCGACGGTCGAGATCAGCAACTTCAATCCCATCGCCCTCAACAGCTATGCCCTGTCGGAGCGTCGCCTGTCGATCGGCGTGCGGGCGAAGTTCTGACCGCTGAAGGGATCAGCGGGGCGGCGGACAAAAACCCGTCGCCCCGCGCCTCCCGGCTGATTGTATGAGAGAAGTTTGCAGGCGGCTTACCCGCCGAATTTGAGGCTCGAAAAGGTCACGCTGCAATCGCCGCTGGCTTGCAGATAGCATCCGGCTTTGAAGTAGACCTGTTTGCCCGCATCGCTCCAGAATCCGAAATCCTGATCGAAGGTGGCGCTGGCCGTCCCATAGGACACGCGAACCTGATTGGCCTCGTTATAGGTGATATCGAGCGCTTCGAAGGTCTTGGAAGCGGGCCCCAGCGGCACGAAGCGCGATTGGCCATCGCCCACCCCGAAGCGGTAGATCGCCCAGACGTAGTTGGCGTAGGTCTTGCCCTCGTGCTTGCGCGACGCGATCACCGCGACGCGCAGAATCGGTTTGCGCTCGGTCTCGCTGAAGACCTGCGCGATGGTGTAGCTGCTCGCCATCTTTGCGCTTCGGACGAGCTTGACCTTGGACAGGAACTGGCGGGGCTGATCGCCGGCAAAGCTCTCCCCCCGAAGCTCGACGCGGTAGGATGATTGTCCGCCGGTGAAGCTGAAATGCATGTTGCGATCGACGAGGTGCCAGTTGTCCGGAACATAGTGACCGTCCAGCATCGCGTCCTTGTCGATGCAGGCGGGAACGCCCGAGGATTCGCCGTCGGTGTCGATCTGAAGATAGCGGCTGCCCTTGAGGACATTGGCAAACTTGGGTTGAGAGCCGGGTGCCAGCGCGGGATCATCGGTGGCGACGTTGCAGGCCAGCGGGCCCGCCTGCGCGGCCGAGGCCAACATCATACCCGCGCCCAGCGCCACAGCGCGCAGGGTGCCTCTCATTGCAAGCATGGCTCTCTCCCGAATGAAACCGGCACGGATGCTCGCAATTAATGATACCGGTGTCAATATTGCTCCGGCGCCGTGTTTGATCGGAACCGGCCAGCTGCGGTGGTGTGGATCGCTACTCCGCGGCCTGCCGCTGCTCGGCGGCGAAGATCACGACCAGATCGTCGTCGCTCGCCTTGGTGAGGCGCTCCACCCACTTATGGAAGACCTGTCCACCCTTCTCATTGCGGCCGAACTGCACCTCCTTCATCAGGCCCGACGCGAGCGCCTGCTGCTGGCGCTTGCCGGTGGCGTAGTCCTCGTCGCGCACCACGATTTCGAGGAAGTTGAACTGGTCGTGCGCGGCCTGAACCTGCTCCGGGGTCTCGGGCTGGTTTTCCATGACGTAGAACTGGGTGGTATAGCTCTCGCCTACCTTGTCGCCCGGGAAGAGCTGGCTGATCATCGCCCCGCGCTGCCCGCCGCCGTAGAAGCTGGCGATCGAGATGTGCGGGAAGATCGTCCACACGCCCTGCACCAGCACATCCTGCGGCAGATCGTCGTCGGCCATTGCGGCGAGATCCATCTGCTGATCGTCCTCGCCCGAAACCTTGATCGCGAATTGCGACGGGGTCGAGAGCCGCTGGTGCGGGCCGAAGGCGAAGTAATTGGCGCGGTTGTAGAAATCCGCCCCGAAGGTGTCCTTGTGGAGCACCGGCAGGTGGTAGAAATCGAGATAGCCGTCATAGGCCGTCTTCCAGTTCGGTCCGGCGAGCGTGCGCTGCGCGAACAGCGTCCAACCGTCGAACTCGAAGGCCCTCAGCAACTCGTCATAGCCGCACAGGTAGTCAGCGATCGAAAGCCTGGAATGGGGGTCGAGCGTCACCCAGATCAGCCCGGCACTCTCGTAGACCGGAAACTTGGTGAGGCAATGCTGGCTCTTGTCGATCTTGCCGAAGTCCTGCGGGGAGGCGACGCCGATCAGATCGCCATCCGCCTTGAAGGTCCAGCCGTGATAGCCGCAGGTAAAGCGGCTGGCATTCCCGCAGCCGGCCGCGAGCGGGTTGCCGCGGTGGGTGCACATGTTGAGGAAGGCGCCCATACTGCCATCCTTCTGGCGCGAGAGCAGCAGCGGCACGCCGCAGATGTCCATCGCCTTGAAGTCGCCGGGGTTGGGCAATTCGCACGAGGGCGCGACCATCAGCGGCAGGCGGCGGAAGATCTTGCGCTTTTCCTCCTCGAACAGGTCGGGATCGGTGTAGGCGCTGGCGGGAATGCGCACGATGTCGTCGGCATATTCCATCGTGTCCGCCGCGCCGTGCGCGACCAGATTGCGGGTCATGGCGACCAGCGTTTCGCGTGACATTGCCGTTCCTCCCAAGGCACCTCTTGCCGAGCAGCATCCGCCTTCGCCCCTGCAGCGGCAATGCTCACTTTTGGCAAAGCGCCCGTGCAAAGCGAAGGGGCGGACCATCGCTGGCCCGCCCCCTGCTGTCCCCCTGCTGGGCCCCCTGCTTGACGCCGGTCAGAAGCGGAAGCTGACCTCGGCGAAGACCTGCCGCCCGCGGTTCTGGGTCAGCACCACATCGTCGCCCAGCGGTCTCCCGTTGGCATCGTTCCCCGCGGGCAGGAACGGACGCCCGCCGCTGGTGATGACGAAGATCTTGTCGGTGAGGTTCTGCGCCACCAGCGACAGCTTCCACTTGCCGTCGGGATGGCCGATCGAGACGTTGGCATCGAGCAGCCAGAAGCTCGGCTGGACATAGTCGTTGAGCGTGAATTCGTCGGTGATGTAGCCATCGTTGTAGGCGGCGTTCCCCGACAGGAACAGCTCGAGATTGTCGGACAGCGGCACCGTCCAGTCGGCGGCGATGTTACCGGACCATTCGGGCGACTGGCTGGCGCGGCGTCCGTTGAGCTGGTCGCCGCCGGGCTGTTCGAAATCGTCGGTATATTGCGCGTCGAGATAGGACAGGTTGGCGGTGAGGTTCAGCCCGTCGATCGGGGTGCGCCAGCCGGTTTCGATATCGACGCCCTTGGTGGTCAGTTCGCCCGCGTTGCTCGTGACGAACTGGATCGTCACGGCGTTGAAGTTCTGCACCTGCAGATCGTCGAACACGTAGTAATAGGCGGTGGCGTTGAAGGTGATGTCGCGGTTTGCCCATTGCGACTTGAAGCCCACTTCACCGCCCTTGGCCTTTTCCGACTGGAAGATCAGCGAGCTGAAGTCACCCGACAGCGCCGCCTGGCTGAGGCTGTTGGATGGCAGGGCGGAGTTGTCGATCCCGCCCGATTTGAAGCCGGTCTTGAATGAGGCGAAGACGTTGATGTCGTCGGTCGCCTTGTAGCGCAGCGTGACTTCGGGCGAGAAATTGTCGTCGGCAAAGTTGATCGGGCCCGAGAAGAAGCCCGGAGCCACGAAGCCTGGTCCTTGCAGGAAGGTGTGGAGGTAAGGCACCGCGATGGTCTGCACCTTCTGCTCGTCAGTCCAGCGGATCCCGCCCGACAGCTCCAGTTGATCGGTGATGTCGAACATCACGCTGCCGAACAGCGAAAGCGCCTCGGTCTTGGTGGTGTGGGTCTTGTCCCAGTCATAGGTGAAGCCGGTCACCGGGTCCGGGGCGAGGAACGAGATGTTCACCCCCTGCTGGGCGGTATCGAAGATGATCGTGCGGTCTTCGTAGAAGGCGCCGAGCATGAAGTTGAGCGGCCCGTCGAAATCCGACGCGAGGCGCAGCTCCTGCGTCAATTGCTCAAGCGAGTTGATCGGGTCCGAACAGCCTGCCGCGCCGGGCAGGCGGGTGGTGCTGCCCGGAGCCGTCAGGAAGCCGCCATAGGCGTAGCAATCGAAATCGACCGCATCCATGTTGAGGAGGCCCGTAACCGAGGTCAGCTTGAGCGCATCGGACAGGTCGAGATCGAATTGCAACCGGCCGAACCAGATCTCGGTCTCGCCGAAAGGCACCCCGTTGCGGCCTGCGGCCTTGGACGGGGTCGGCACGCCCGGCGCCAGCGGCAAGGCGGCATCGCTGAGGTAGTAGCGCTGGTCGAAGATGTTGCAGTCATACCCCGCCGGGATCGAGAGCAACCCGCCCAGCAGCACCACCGGATCGGGAGTGCCATTGGCGCCGCAACCGATCTCGGCCGTCCCGATCGCGCCGTCGTTTTCGTTCTTGGTGTATTGCAGCTTGAAGTTGGCCCGGAACCGGTCGGCCGGCTGCCAGTCGAGCGTCAGGCGCCCGATGAAGTCGGTCAGCCCGCGCTTCTGGTTGACTGCGGGGGTGTTCGCCTGAAGCAGCTGGAATTCGTCGATATCGTTGAACTGCGCGGCAAGGCGGATGCCGAGCGTATCGGTGACGGGGCCGGAGATATACCCGCTCAGCAGGTAGCCCTTTTCCTCGAATTCATAGGAGCCGCGCATCCCGACTTCCCAGCTGGAGGTCGGGTTGGCCGACCGCAGCGACAGCACGCCTGCGGTCGCCGACTTGCCGAAGAACAGCGATTGCGGGCCGCGCAGCACGTCGACCTGCTCGACATCGAAGAACCCGGCCTGCACCATGCGCATGGTCGAGACGACGACGCCGTCATATTCGAAGGCCACCGCCGAATCGAACGCCGCCGAGATGTTCGACGAGCCGACCCCGCGCAAGGAGAGCTGCCCGCCGGAGCCCGAACCGCCGACCTGCACGTTCAGTGTCGGCACGCGGCTGGTGACGTCGGCAACCTGATCGATATTGTAGCGCTGGAGCGTCTCGCCGCCGATCGCGGTGACGGTGACGGGCACTTCCTGCAGGCTTTCGTTCTGGCGGCGGGCCTGAACCACGATCACGCGCTCTTCCTCGGGCGTTTCGGCCTCGTCCGCGTTGTCCTGTGCGAAGGCCGCCTGCGGCATCGCGGCGAGGCCACTCAGCGCGGCGCCGCACAGCAAGGCGCGGCGCAGGCCGGACGGACGGACGCCGGATGCAATTCGGGCACGACGTGTGTTCATGGTCCTCTCTCCCCATCAGGCCGCAGCTACCCCGCGTGCCCTGTTCTTCCCCATCCCGCAGCGTGTCTCCTCACGCCTTTGGGTATGGCGTGCAGGTGTATGGGAGTGCGGAAAGTGCACCATTCGCAAAAGCGATAGTGACCGCGCCAATCTGCGACAAATCGGCCACATGCGCGCGAGATTGGCTGTGCCGTAGCGTCATTTGGCGGCCTCGCGCTTTCGACAGTGGCCTGCGCCTGCCCGCCCGATAGGCTGGCTGCAAACAACACGCTTGCGGGAGAGAGCGATCATGGCGGGACGGGTGGCGGGCAAGGTGGCGCTCGTGACGGGCGGGGCAATGGGGCTGGGCAAGGCCGATTGCGAGATGCTCGCGCGCGAGGGTGCGAAGGTGATCGTCACCGACCGCGAGGTCGAGCTCGCCCATCAGGTCGCGGCCGAAATCGGCGGCGATGCGCTGGCGCTCGACGTGACCGACGAAGATCAGTGGATCGAGGTGATGCGCGCCGTTCAGGAGCGCCACGGCGGGCTCGACATCCTCGTCAACAACGCAGGCAACGTGATCTTCGAGAGCATCGAGGAGTGCAGCCTCGCGCACTTCAAGCTGCATCTCGATATCCACGTGGTCGGCACCTTCCTTGGGTGCAAATATGCGGTGTCGCTGATGAAGCACCGCCACCAGACAGTGGGCGGCGGTGGCTCGTCGATCATCAACATGGCCTCGACCGCCGCGCTGATGGGATACGGCAACATCCCCGCATACACAGCGTCCAAGGCGGCGATCGCGGGCATGACCCGCAGTCTCGCGGTCGATTTTCAGGACAAGGGCTATGGCATCCGCGTCAACGCGCTCGCGCCCGGCGGGATCGAGACGCCTATGGTGATGGGCGTTTCGGGCCGCGCGGGCCAGACGCCGATGGAAATACCCGACGGCCCGCTTCCCGCCGATGCGCTCGGGGCGCCCAAGGACGTGGCGGGCTGCGTGCTGTTCCTTGCGTCCGACGACGCGCGCTTTCTCAACGGCCTGACGATCCCGGTGGACAATGGCCTCGACGCCAGACCCCACCACTGACGAGCGGCCCGGCGCATATCGATGGTATGTGCTCGGCCTGCTCACGCTGACGAGCGCCTTCAGCGTCGCCGACCGGCTGGTGTTCTCGATTCTGCTGGAGGACATCAAGGCTGCCTTCAGCCTCTCCGACACTGAGCTAGGTCTGATCGGCGGGGCGGCATTCTCAGTAGTATACGTGCTCGCGGGCTTTCCGGCGGCGCGGCTGGCCGACCGGTCAGTAAGGAAAAACATCGTCGCCGCCGCAATCGCCTTCTGGAGCCTGATGACCGCCGTCTGCGGGCTGGCCACCGGCTTCTGGACGCTGTTTCTCGCACGCACCGGGGTGGGCGTGGGGGAGGGCTGTTCGGGCCCGTCCTCGCAAAGCCTCGTCGCCGATTACTTCGCGCGGGGAGAATTGGCCAAGGCGATGGGGTTCCTCACTATCGGGGCGAGCATGGGAACCGCCGGGGGTCTGCTGATCGGCGGGCAGCTGGCGGTAATCTTCGACTGGCGCTGGGCCTTCGTGTTGATGGGCCTGCCGGGGCTGGTGCTGGGCGCGATCATCTACCTGACCCTGCGCGAACCGCAGCGCGGGCGCTACGCCCCGGCGGGCACCGACATGGCGCAGCGCCCGCTGGGTGAGACGATCCGAACCCTTACCGCCAACCGCGTGTTCATGGGGCTGGCGCTGGGCTGGGCGGTGCAGATCATGATCGGCTATGCGCTCGCCTTCTGGATGGCGCCGGTGATGCTGCGCGAATTCGGCATCTCGACCGGCAGCGTCGGCCTCTATCTCGGGCTCACCTTCTTTCTGGGCGGCATCCCGGGGCCTATCCTCGGCGGCTATGTCACCCAATGGCTGACGCTCCGGGACGAGCGCTGGCGCGCGTGGCTGCCCGGCGTGGTGAGCCTCGGCTGCGTCGTCCCGCTCGCCATGAGCCTGACCTCGGACAGCTTCAGCGCGTTTCTCGGCTGGTTCGGGATCGCCTATGCGATCTATGTCGCCTCTCAGGCCGGGATCATGTCGGGCATTCAGGCGGCGGCCGAACCGGCCAGTCGCGGCTTTGCCGTGGCGATCGCGCTGTTCTTCAACAACCTCATCGGCCAGGCGCTGAGCCTGTTCGTGATCGGCGCGGCGAGCGATGCGCTTAGCCCCGCATATGGCAGCGGTGCGCTGGCCATCGCCATGTTTGCGGTGTGCCTCGCCGCAGGGATCGTCAGCCTCGCGATCTTCATCTGGACCGCCGCGCAGATGGGGCCGAGCGGCTATCTTGCACGGATGCGCGGGGCCTGATCCCTGCGAGTCCGCGCGGCATCGGTTTTTCTGCCGATGCGCAAGCCGCCCAGACATCTTGGTGCAAGCACTTCTAATGGTTACCGAATTCATTCCAGAATAAGTTCGGCTATATAGTCTTGACCGTTTCGCGAAGCAGGTTCATGTTCCGCGCCACATAAGCACAGAGTCGCACCTTCAGGGATTACACGCCGATCTTTACAGATTGCGCGTCTGCTCCTGTTTTATTTCGTGAGTTGTTCAAGTCAACTTACGAAACTAATGCACTGTGCCTGTCGAGGCACTTGCGGTTCGGGGAGGACTGTCATGCTGCTGGAAGGATATCCCGGAGTCTACATTCAGGAAGTGCCTTCGGGGATCAGAACGATCACCGGGGCTTCCACGGCCATTCTGGCCATCGTCGGGCATTTCCCGCGCGGCCCCATTGATCGGCCCGTGCGGGTGACGAGCTGGGGCGATGTCGAACGGCATTTCGGCGGCATCGACCGGCGTTACGAGGCGGCCTACGCCTTGCAGGAATTCTTCCTTCAGGGTGGGACGCAGGCCTGGGTTGCGCGCATTGCGTTTCAGCAGCCGGGGATTGTCCTCAACACCACCGAAACCGCGATGACCGTGCGGGCACGCGCCACCGGCACGGGCGGCAATGGCATCGAGGTGCGGATCAACCACACCAACAACGGCAACTTCAACCTGCTGGTGCGCAACGGCAATTCGGGGACTTTTACCGAATATGCCGATCTCAGCACTGATCCTCTCTCGCACCGCTTCGCCGGACTGATCGTCAATGCCGCTGAAGCGGCGGGCGGATCGCCACTGATCCTGCTGGAGAACATCGCCCATCTCCCGGCCGCGACCGGCACGACCTCAACGGTGCTCGCAGGGGGCGCGGCGGGTGTGGCTGCCAGCGCGACGATGACCTCTGTGCCGCTGCCCGCAATCACGCTTCAGGCGCTGGCCGGAGCGAGCAACTCGACGACGGTTGCCGTCGCAGCAGGCTCCGCCGCCGGCACCTTCCGGCTGACCTTCGCCAATCCGACGCATGATCTCGACAACCTGTCACTCAATCCGACCTCGACCGATTTCGTCGTCGCGCGGGTGGCCGCGACCGGCGTGGTCGCGGTGGTGCAGGGACAGCATCCGCTGCGTACCCCGGCGGTTGCGGCGGCGGCCTCGTTCTCCGGCGGCGGTGAGCCTGTCCCGTCTGCCAGCTTCACCCTGCCGCGTGCGGTGGGCGGCGGCAATTCGATCACGGTCACCGCGGTCAACCCGGGAAGCTGGGGCAACGGGCTGCGGATCGGGATCATGCCCACTGTGTCCGGCGGGTTCGACATGTCGATCGCGGAATATCGCGGCACAGAGCGGGTGCGCGGCGAATTGTTCCGCAATCTCAACGTTATCCCGAACGACCCGAACAATGTCGTCACCGTGATCGCGCGCCAGTCGGAACTGGTGCGGGTGAGCGGCACGATGGTGCTGCCGCGCGCCTCTTCGACCGCGGCGGTCGATATCGAAAACCTTGCGCCCGATGTGCTCTATGCGCTGGCCGGCGGGGCGGACGGCACCTTGCCGGGCGATCCGGCCTGGGCGGCGAGCGCGGCGGCAGCGTTCCTCGGCAACGAGACCGCCCGCACCGGCCTGTTCACCTTCAACCATCTCGACCCCGACTATTTCACGCTGATGGCGATCCCCGAAGCGCCCTACATGGCCGATGGCGGCAACGGGGTCTATGCGGCGGCGGGGGCCTATTGCCGCGATCAGCTGGCCTTCCTGCTGGTCGACCATCCGATCACTGCGGATTCTGTGACCGGCATCACTGCCTGGCCGATCGCGCAGACTCTGGGCACTGATCTGGCGCGCGGGTCGGCGTTGTGCTTCCCCAAGGTGGTCAAGAGCGACCCGCTGGGCGGCGAGCGCACGCTTTCGGCCAGCGGCAGCATCGCCGGGCTGATGGCGCGCACCGATGCGCAGCGTGGGGTGTGGAAAGCGCCCGCCGGGCTCGATGCCTCGCTCGCCGGGGTGCGCCCCTCGGTGCCGATGACCGATCGCCAGCAGGCGCAGCTTAACAAGCGCGGACTCAACGTGATCCGGGTCAAGCCTTTCGCGGGCTCGGTCAACTGGGGCGCGCGCACGCTGGCAGGGGCCGATGCGCTCGCCAGCGAGTGGAAGTATGTCCCCGTGCGCCGCACCGCGCTGATGATCGAGCGCACGCTCAAGGACTCGTTGCCTTGGGTGGTGTTCGAGCCCAATGACGAGAGCCTGTGGGCGCAGATCCGGCTCAATATCGGCGCCTTCATGCAGTCGCTGTTCGTGCAGGGCGCGTTCCAGGGATCGAGCCCGCGCGAGGCCTATCTGGTCAAGTGCGACGGCGAGACCACCTCGCAGCAGGACGTCAATAGCGGCGTCGTCAACATTCTGGTCGGTTTCGCGCCGCTGAAGCCGGCCGAATTCGTCGTCGTGCGGCTGACGCAGCTGGCCGGCCGGCTGGCGGCCTGAGCGGGAGGAGATCAGGACATGGCCATTTTCACCGTCAACGCCAACCGCTTCGACCCCTACAAGAACTTCCGGTTCCGCCTGAAGTGGGAGGGGCGCTACATCGCGGGGGTATCGAAGGTCAGCGCGCTCAAGCGCACCACCGAAGTGGTTGAGCACCGCGACGGCGGAGACCCGACCACGATGCGCAAATCGCCCGGCAACACCAAGTTCGAGCCGATCACGCTCGAACGCGGAGTCACGCACGACACCGAGTTCGAGGACTGGGCCTCGCAGGTGTGGCGGATCAACAACGAGCGCGGCAGCCAGTTGGCGCTCGCGGGGTTCCGGCGCAACATCCTGCTCGAACTGCACAACGAGGCCGGGCAGATCGCGATCGTCTACAAGATCTTCCGTGCCTGGGTGTCGGAATACAACGCCCTGCCGGAACTGGACGCCAACGCCAACGCGGTCGCGATCCAGTCGCTGATCCTGCAGCACGAAGGCTTCGTGCGCGACGTCGATGTGCCCGAGCCGACCGAACCGTTGGTGGTCTGAGGGGCAGATCATGCCCTTTCTCGATGACACCGACGCGCTGGCACTGTGGGAAGACGGCGAGCGGCTGAGCATGCTCGACCGTGCGGTGCAGATGGCGGCGGCGCTGGCGGGGATCAGCATCAATGCCGCCGGTGACCTGCCGCTCCCGGTGCGCGACCGCCTGCTGCTGGAGGCGCTGTGGCGGATGGGCGGAGACAGCGCGCCAGTGGTCGCCCCCTGTCCCGACTGCGGCACGCTGCACGAAGCCGACGTGGCGCTCGCGCCGCTGCTGGAAGCGCGCGACGGTCCGCCTCCGCAGGTGACCATCGGGCAGCACAGCACGGATTTGCGTCCGCCGTCGAGCCGCGATCTGGCCGAGGCCATCACCAGTGGCGATCCGAGCGCGCTCGCCCTGCGCTGCTGCGACTTCGACGCTGCGCCGTCCGATCCGGCCGCCGCGCAAGTGATCGAGGCAGCGCTGGAAGAGGCCTTCCCGCTACTCAACATCCAGATCGCCATGCAATGCGACGCCTGCTCCACCGAGTTCGCGCGGCGGCTTGATCCGGTGCCGCTGCTCTGGGCGCTGGTAACCGCCAAGGCCAAGGCGGCACTGGCGAGCGTCGATTGCCTCGCGCGCGCCTATGGCTGGAGCGAGGCGGAGATCTTCGCGCTCAGCCCGCTGCGGCGGCGGCGCTATTGCGAAATGGCGCTGCAATGAGCGGGCTGTTCGCCACGCTGGCCGCCGCGGCCCACGGCGATGCGGAAGCCCTGCGGGCCCGCCCACGCGGGCGGTTCGAGCCCGAGGCCGGGGCGCTGCCCGAAATTGCGGTGGAAGAGCGGGCGGTCTCCGACGAAACGGACGAAGAGCAACCCCGCCGGCCAGCGCCGCGCCCTCGGCAGGGGCGGCGGGCCGGGCGTGACGACGAGATGGCACCGCCGCCAGAGCCACTGATGCCGCGCGCCCCGGTCGCCGCCGCTCCGGGCGAAGGCAGGGCTGATGCGGCAGATCGCTCCGATCTTGGGCCGCAAGATTCCGACCAGCCTCGCCGCCGCGCATCGCGGGCCGAGCCGTCAGAGAGAACCGGGAAGGCCGCGACGACTGCCGCGCCGCTGCTGCCGCGCGCCGAAAGGGAGGGCGAAGCCGAGCCGCGGCACGCCTCCCGCGATGATAAGGACGCCTCTGCGCCCGCGCGCCGACTGCCCGACGATTCCGCTCCTCCGCCCTTGCTGCCGCTGGTGGGCGATCCCCGCGCGGAGCCTGATGCCGCGAACCGTCCCCTCGCTCCGGATACGCACGAGCCTGCCGTTCAGCGCGGGCGCGGCCAGCGCAGCCTCAGCATCGGGCGGATCGAGGTGCGGCCGCCACCGCCCGCACCGCCGCCGCCGACATCGCAGGCGAGCTACCGCGCCACCATCATCCCGCGCGCGCAGCCGCGCCAGTCGCTCGACGAATACCGGCGGCGGGGGCGCTGAGCCATGCCGGGGGGTCTTGCCATCGCCGCTCTGTCGCACGCGCTGCGGTTCCGGCTGCGGCAGGTGATCGCCGAGGAGGACAGCGCCGCCATCGGCCAGATCGACGTGGTCACCCGCGCGCCGGAGCAAATGGGCACGCCGGCAATCACCCGCGCCACATTGGTGCTCTACCCCTATCGCATCGTTCCCAACGCGGGGTGGCAGAGCAGCCGCGGCGCACCCTACAATGCTGCAGGTGAACGGCAGGCCGATCCGCTGCTGGCGCTCGACGTGCACTATCTGCTCGCCGCCTATTCGCCCAATGCGGGGCTGCCCGATCTGGCGCTCGGCCTCGGGATGCTGGCGCTGCATGAAACGCCGCAGCTGACCGCGGCCCTGCTCGAAGCGGCGGCGGCGGATTCGGCGCTGCCGGGCAATTCGCCCTTGCCGCAGGCGGTGCAGCAGCTTGCCGATCAGGACGCGCCGATCAAGCTATCGACCACTCCGCTGGAGCTGGAGGGCCTCTCGCAGTTGTGGTCGATGATGAACAGCGGCCTCAGGGTCGGCATGACCTATCAGGTCAGCACCCTGCTGCTCGAACGGCAGCGGCGGCGGGCCTCCGCGCCGCCGGTGCGCGAGGGGCGGCTGGGCCTCACCCTGCTGCGCGCGCCCTTCATCGCCCGGCTGCTGGTCGCGCCTGCCGACCCGGCGCAGCCCTTCGCCGAACGCGCGCTCGCCGCGCCGGGAGAACGGCTGCGGCTGGTGGGCAGCGGACTTGCGGGGGATGTCACCGAGGTGTGGATCGGCGACCGGACGCTGACCGTCACCACCATGGCCGCGGATGCGATGGAGGCGGCGGTTCCGGCCGATCTGCGCCCCGGCCTGTCGCAGCTGCGCTTGCGCCACCTCACCCCCAAGCCGGTCGGCACCCTGCCGCCGCCGGGCGCGGGGACGATTCCGGTCGAACAGTCCAATCTGGTCGCCATCGCCATCCGCCCGGTGCTGCGCGCCGCCAATCCTTTCGTGTCCAGCGGGCGGGCGGTCGACGACGGGGTCGTCCGCTTCACCGTCACCGTGCATTTTGCCGTGGCGGTGGGGCGGCTTCAGCGTGCGGAGTTGCTGCTCAATGCGGTCAATGCCGACGCCAATGGCCGCTTCCCGGCCTATGTCTTTCAGGCCCCCGACCCGGCCCCCGGCACCGCCGATGCCGCCGTCACCAGCCGCACTTTCACCATCGCCGGGGTGACGCCGGGGCCCTATCTGGCGCGGGTCATCATCGACGGGGCGGAGAGCGCCCTCACCAGCGGCGCGGCAGGCTATGACGGCCCGATCGCGACGGTGCCGGCATGAGCGCGACCGTCCACCCCTTCCTCGGCGCCGCCCCGCCGCGTCTCGCGCCCGAACTCGACGCGATCAACCTGCGGCTCGCCGAGATCGCCGGTTGCGCCGAGCCCGAGCCGGTCGCGCCCGAGGAAGCGCCGCCCTGGGCGCTCGACATGCTGGCGCTGCGCTTCGGCCTCTCGCCGGGCGAGCGGGCGGCGGTGCTCTTCGCTGCGGCGAGCGAATGCTGCGGGCAGACCGCCGCGCTGGTCGCCCGGATCGGCAGCGGGCCGCCGACACTGGGGCTGGCGATGCGGGTGTGCGAGGGGCTCGACTGGGCCGCGCTGCGCCCCGATGCCGCGCTGCGCCGCGCGCGGCTGATCGCGCTGGCCGATGTGCCGGGCAGCGGCCTCAGCGAGCGGCCCTTCCGCCTCGACGACAATGTCCTCCTGTTCCTCAACGGCTGCATGCAGATCGCGCCCGAGCTGATCGCGGTCAGTCAGCCGCTGCCCGCCGGGGCGCAGCTCGCCACCGATGCGGCGCTGGTGGAGGCGATTGCGTGTCAGTGCGAGGGTGCCGGGGGCAAGGCGCTCGACCTGCCAGTGATCGAGCTGGTCGCCAGCGCGCGCGGTGACGGGGTGGCTCATGCGCTGGCGGGGCTGCGGGCGGCGGGGCATGGCTGCCTCGTCGTTCCGCTCTCGCGCCTGCCGGCCGAGCCCGAGGCGCTGGTGCGGCTGCGCGACCTGTGGCTGCGCGATGCGCTGCTCTACAATCTCGCGCTGGTGCTGGTCGACGATGCGCCGGGCACCGCCGCGCTCGATCCGCTGGTCGGCGGCTGGGCCGGGCCGGTCGCGCTGGTCACCGACACCCCGCGACTGGAGCTGACCCCGCGCCGCCGCTTCACCATCGGCCACGACCGGGCGCAGCAGCGCGCGGCATGGCAGACGGCGCTGGGCGAAGCGGGCGCGGCGGCCTCGCCCGATATGATCGACCGGCTGTCGCACAGTTTCCATCTCCCCGCGCAGGTGGTCGCCGAACTCGCGCAGAGCCACGGCGACGCTGCGCCCGAAGCGCTGTGGGCGGCAGCACGGGACGCGGCCTGTCCGCGCGATATCGGCTTCGTCGACCGGATCGCGCCCGTCGCCCGCGCCTCGCAGCTCGTCCTGCCCGACGAGGCCGCCGCCACCATCGCCACGATCATCGGCGCAGGCCGCGCGCATCACCGGGTGGTGGGCGAATGGGGCTTCGGCGACACCGGCGTGCGCGGGCTCGGGATTACCGCGCTGTTCGCGGGGGAAAGCGGCACCGGAAAGACCATGGCCGCCGAAGCGATTGCGCAGGCGCTGGCGCTCGATCTCTACCGGGTCGAGGTTTCGGCGGTGGTCAGCAAGTATATCGGCGAGACCGAGAAGAACCTGCGCCGGGTCTTCGCCGCGGCGGAAGCTGGCGGCGGGGTGCTGCTGTTCGACGAGGCCGACACGCTGTTCGGCAAGCGCAGCGAGGTCAAGGACGCGCATGACCGCTATGCCAATATGGAGGTCGGCTATCTGCTCCAGCTGATGGAGAGCTATTCCGGCATCACCATCCTCACCACCAATATCGACGACGGGCTGGACACGGCCTTCATGCGGCGGCTGCGCTTCATGGTGCAGTTCCCGCTGCCGGGGCAGGCCGAGCGGCAGCGGATCTGGGAGGGCATTTTCCCCGCCGCGACCCCGACCGAGGGGATCGACCACGCCGCGCTCGGCCGCCTGTCGCTGACCGGGGGGAACATCCGCAACATCGCGATCGGCGCCAGCCTGCGTGCGGCGGCAGCGGGCGCGCCGGTGGGCATGGCGCATATCCTCGATGCGGCGCGGGCCGAGCTGGTCAAGCTGGGCCGCCCGCTGAGCGACATCGATCAGAGGAGCTGGGGATGAGACAGCCCACCTCCCTCGCGATCGAAACGCTGGTTCTGCCGGGGCTGGATTCCCGCGCGGCGGAGCAGGTGGCGGCTGATCTCCACGGGCACCTCGCCGCGCTGGAGATGGCGGATCTGGCGCAAGGGCTGGTGTGGCGGCAACCCGATCATGCGGTTGACCTCACGCTCGATTCCCGCCCCGATGGCGGGATCGACACCGTCGCCATGGCCGCCGCGATCCGCGCGCATTTCGTCACGCCGGAGCAAGGGGCATGAAGCTGCGCGCGCGCCTCCGCTCCGGCACGGCCGATGTCGCCGCCACCCGCGCGGTGCGGCGGGCGGAGGTGCCGCACCGCGCGCTGATGATTGCCCGCTTCGGTCGCCGTGCTGCGCATGTCCCGGTGTTCATCGGCCCGGCGGTGGCACAATCGCTGCGGCGCAAGCAAGCGCAGGGGGCGGCGATCGACGGGGTCATCTTCCTGCCGCACGAACGGGTCGGCAGCGATCTCGTCGCGCATGAGCTGGCTCACGCCATGCAGCAGCCCGAGGCGGGCCTCAGAGAGACTGGACTGGGCGATGCGCCGCCCGCCGCGCTGCTGGAGCGGCTCGCCCATGCGCCGGTGCTGCCCGAGCACAGCCGCGCCGAAGCCGCCGCCGATCAGGCCGCCGAGGGTGCGGGGCCGGTCGATCTGACAGCCACGCCGGTTGCTCCCGGCGTTGCCGCGCTGCGACGCACCGTGCCCGAGGGCGAGGCGACCAGCGCCGAACCGCCAGTGCCAACCCGCAGCGAGGAACCGGCCCGCAGCGACACCTCCGCCGCCTCCGGTAGCGCGGGAACCGCATCGCCCGAAGCCGCCGCCCCCGCTGCCGCCGACACCGACATCGCCCCCACCTTCACCCCGCCCGAATTCGTCGAGCCCACCATCGACCCCGCCCTCGCGGCACAGCGCGCGGCGGAAGCCGCGGCGGCGCAGGAGGCGATGGCGAATGCCGAAAGCCCGGCGGGGGTGATGGATGCCTATGCGACCATGGCGCCCTCGCAGAAAGCGGCGGCGATGGGCGGTCTGCAAGGCCAGCTCGAAGCGAGCAACGCCACCGCACACGGCAAGCTTGCCGAGGCCACTCCGGCGATCACGGTGGAAACCGGGGGCGAGGACACAGCCCTGCCGCTGCCGCCGCCGATCACCGTCCCCACCGACGCGCCTGACATCACGCCTGCCGATGCCGCCGCACCGACCGTCGAAGTCCCAGCCGCGCCCGAACAGCCTACTCTGGCGGTGCCGCCCACCTTCAATCACGAAATGGAGCGGCGTTTCACTGAAAGCGCCACCCCCGAGCGGGTCGACGACCAGATCGACGCGGTGGGGACCGGCAATCCGGGCATCCAGACCGCCGTCACCGACCGGGCTGGCGTGCCGCGCGACGGGGCCAACGATCCCGAACGGCTCGATGACGCGCAGACGCAGCAGCGCGATGCGGCGTCCACCCAGCGGCAAGAAGCCGCCGCTGCGGTCGTCAACGGGCCGGGGCCCGAGGCGATCATGCCGCGCGCGCTCGCCGCCGAAGCCCCCGCGCCCGAGATGGCGGCGGCATCCACCGCGCCGATCACCCCCGCACCCGAAGCCGAGCAGTTGCAGACCCTCGCGCTGCCCGAAGCCGTGGTCGCCGATTTCGATGCCGCCACCGGAGCCGACATGGCCGCCAGCACCGCCGCCGCCCGCGACCAGATGCAGACGGCGGAGACCGAGCGGCAGGCCGCGCACGACACCGCCGTCGCGCAAGCCGAGACCGATCGCGCCGCCGCCGAACAGCAGGCCGACCAGCAGCAGCGCGACGCCATCACCGAGCAGCGCCAGGTCATTCAGGACGAACGCCAGCGCACGGTCGACGACCAGAACACCGCAATGGCCGAAGTCAACGGGCAGGCCGCACAGGCGCGCGATTCCAAGCGGGCCGAGGCCGAAACCGAGGTCCGCAACGCCGAAACCGCAATCGACGCGCGCTACGACGAGGCCGAGACCGAAGCCCGCGCCAAGGTCGCCGAGGGCGAGCGCAAGGCAGAAGCCGAGCGCGAGCGCAAGCGCCGCGAAGCCGAGAACCAGAGCTGGTGGGAACGCGCGGCGAGCTGGATCGCCGATGCCTTCGAAGCGCTGGTCTCGCTGGTGAACGGCATCTTCGATCTGGTGCGCTCGGCGATCACCGGGCTGATCGAACTCGCGCGCACAGCCGTCACCGCGCTGATCGACTTGGCCTCGCGCGCCTTGCAGGCCTTGGTCACTGCGCTCGGCGAATTGCTGAAGGGCCTGATCGACGGGCTGATCGGCGAAATCTTCCCCGAACTCGCCGCCCGCCTGACCGCCGCGATCGACAGCGCGGTGGCCTTGGTCAACAGCGCGATCGATGCGGTCGCCAACGCGCTGATCGACGGGGTGAATGCGATTGCCGCCGCGCTGACCAGCGCGGTCAACGCCATCCTCGACGCCTATCAGGCAGCCTTCAACGCGGCGGCGGCGATCCTGCAGGCGGCGATCAGCGGCGATTGGGGCGCCTTGCTGCGGCAGGTGCTCGATGCGGTGCTGCGGGTGCTGGGGATCGATCCGGCCGCCTTCCACGCCCTGATCGCGCAGGCGAGCGAGGCGATCGACATCATCGTCAACGATCCGGGCGCTTTCGTGGGCAACATGATCTCCGCGCTGGTCGGCGGGGTCGAGCGTTTTGCCGACAATTTCGGCACGCACTTGCGGCGCGGGGTGATCGGTTGGCTGACCGGCGCGCTCGGCGACATCCAGATCCCCGACGAGTGGAACCTGTGGACCGTGCTCGATCTGGTGCGCCAGATCATGGGGCTGACATGGGACTTCGTGCGCGAGCGCGCGGCGCGGCTGATCGGGCCGGAAAATGTCGCGCGGCTGGAGATGATGGCGAGCTGGATCGGCACGCTGATCACCGAAGGCTGGCAGGGGCTGTGGACCCGCATTCAGGAATCGCTCGCCTCGTTGCGTGACAGCGTGCTCGAATCGATCCGCAATTTCCTGATCCAGCGGGTGGTGATGGCCTCGATCAGCTGGCTCGCCAGCCTGTTCAATCCGGTCGGCGCGCTGGTCAAGCTGGTGATGACGATCTGGAACATTTACCAGTTCGTCAGCGCCCAGTTGCAGCGGCTCATGGGCATTGCGCAGGCGGTGGTCGCCTCGATCTCCAACATCGCCCACGGGGTGCTCGACCCGGCCAAGCAGCGGGTGGAGGAGGTGCTGGGCAACCTCGTGCCGGTGGTGATCGACCTGTTGATGAGCCTGCTGGGTGTGACCGGCGTGGCGGCGCGGGTGCGGCAGATCATCACCGACCTGCGCCAGCGGATCGCCGATGCGGTCGACCGGATGCTGGAGCGCGTGCTGACCACGCTCGGCCTGCGCCGCGGCGCCGCTGGCGGGGCGGGGGCGGCAGGTGCTGCGGGTGCGGGGGCGGCGGGAGCCGGACAGATCGGCCACCCGGTCCGCGTCGACGTGGCCGAGGGCGAGGATCACACCCTCAGCATCGACCGCACTGGCCCGGGCGGCGCCACGGTGATGCTCCGCAGCGACCCGCGGCCGCTGGGGTCGTGGCTGGATACGCTGACGGCAACCGCGAACAGGGAAACCGATGCGACCAAAAAGCAGACCGCTCTGGACAAGATTGGCGAAGCGCGGACGTTGCTCAACACGCTCGATCCGCTGGTCGATGCGGTAGCGACGGCGCCTGCTCCGACGACGGGTACGGCATCAGGCAGCGGCGCCGGAGCTGCCGGGCCCGCGCGCACCGCTGCTCCTCGATCGGCCGAAGAGATCACGCGCATCGAGGAGCGGATGGGCCCGATCCTCAAGATCATTTTCGACAATCTCTCGGGCGCAAATGCCGCCTTCGCCGACCGCTTCCGCGAGAATATCCGCGCGGCGCACCCGCAGGCACAGGCGATGATCGGAAGCCTGCTGCGCGCTAATGCCGCGACCTGGCATACGCTATCCACATGGGAGCAGGTAGGCGACCGGCTGAAGACGACTGAGGGCTTGTTCAGCGATCCCCTCGATTCCTCCCGCAGCTTCGGAGGTGTCGCACGCGATGCCCTGACAGCGGCAATTCCGACCGAACACGCCGGGCTTGCGCAACGCGTTGTGACGATGGTTCGGCAAAAGGTGCGCGATAATGACTCGGCGAGCGAATACACATCGCTGAAGCGCGCGCTGCATGAGGCAATATTGCGAAATGCTCTTGGCAGCGCGAATGACGAGTTGATCGCTGCGGCGCGAAAGGCTGCGACCGAACTTGCCAGTTCAAGCGAGGTTGATCCCGATCTTCGGGCGCAGGTTGAACGGCGAGGGCTTGATTTCTTCCTGCTCGCCATGGGTGCCGGGGTTACTCTGGGCACTATCACACCTGCCCGGTTTGACGAATTGTGGGAAGCGCCCGGCGGGGCCAATAAGGAATTCATTGCCTCCCGCTTCCGCTGGTCAAGCGGGGCGCACGAATGGATCCCGACCAACTACATCCCCGAGGTCCTCGCCCGGGCGCGAACCGCGCGGGAAGAGGAGGGAATGATTGCCGCCGCGATGTGGGTGAAACTCCAGAACGAATGGCGCACGCCGACCGATCTGATCATCTACGACCCGGCAACCACGCCGTGGGAACGCCGCGTCAATGTCGGCGGCGCAACCATGATCGTGCCGCAGGGCCATTCGGGAGCGGTTTATGCCAAGGCCGACGATAGTGGAACGATGACTGCCCAGCCACAACAACAGACGGTCGGCCAAGAAGCCTGGCACAACGATCTGCGCGCGATCTTTGACCGGTACAAGACCTACGAAAACAATACGCGCGCCGCGGTGGTTGAGGTTGTGAACCGGATTCAGGCTTATTCGGACCGAACGGTTTGGAAGGGCGACAACCGGGCGGCAATCATCGGTTTCAATGAATATTATCAGGGTGATAGACGCACTCATATCGGTGTTGTGAACCTGATCAGAAACGCGAGGCGCTCAGTCGGCACGCTTCAGACCGACTTCGAGATGGCGCGCGGCATCATTGCGAGGGCAGGCCGATGACCGCCCCCTTCACCCCCAAGACCCTGCGCGGGGCGATTGTCAGCTTCAAGCTGCCCGATCCCATGCCCAGCGTCATCGTCTTCCAGTACAATCCCGCCAGCCTGTCGCGCACGCTCGAGGCGCGGACCTCGGGCGGGGGCGAGGGGGCGGGGGAGGAAGCCTTCCGCATCGCCGGGGCGCCAAACGAGACGATCAAGCTCGAGATCGAGTTCGACGACACCGCCGGCATGGGCGGCAGCGACACGGCCCAGCCCGGCGGCGTCGCGGCGCAGCTTGCCGCGCTCGAAATGCTGATCGCGCCGTCGAGCGCGCTGGTCATCGCCAACACGATCCTCACCCAGATCGGCACGATCGAGATCATTCCGCCGCAGGCCCCCTTCACCGTGCTGGTGTTCGGGCGCAACCGGGTGGTGCCGGTGCGGATCGCCGAATTCGGCGTCAGCGAGGACGAGTTCGGCCCCGATCTGACGCCGATCCGCGCCAAGGTCTCGCTCGGGCTTAAGGTGCTGACCTATTCGGACCTGCAGTTCACGCATCCCGGCCATCACCTCAGCCTTGCGCATCAGGTCAGCAAGGAGGTGCTCGCCAAGATCGCCAACGTAGGCTCGCTCGATGCCGTGCTCGGCAGCGGGCAGCGGATCATCTGAGGGGAGGGGCAAAGCCATGTCGATCAACGATCCCGACGGCCGCTACGCCAAAAGCGAGCAGCGCTTTCACACCCTTCCCGACGGGCGGATCGTGGTGCATCTCGCGCGCCGCTTCGTGCCTGAGCCCGAGCGCATGACCGTGGCGGCGGTGGTGCCGATGCAGGCGGGGGACCGGATCGACCTGTTCGCCGCGCGCACGATCGGCGTGCCGACCGCGTGGTGGCGCATCGCCGATGCGAACCGCGTGATCCATCCCGAAGCGATGGAGCAGCCCGAGGGCCAGCGGCTGATCATCGCCATGCCGGAGAGCGGATCATGAGCCTGTTCGGCACCCATCTGACGATCCTCGCCGGACCCGGCGTGCCGCTGCCGCTGCCCGAGATGGCGCTCAATGCGCTCGACAAGCTGGAGGTGGCCTCGGTGACGCGCGATCCTTCGGCCTTGCAGATCCAGTTCAAGGCGGGCCGGGGCGCGGCGCTGGCCGAGGTGATGGACTATCCGCTGATGAACCTGCCGGGGCTGATGGCCGGATCGCGGATCATCATCGTGCTGACATTGGGCGTGCTGCCCAACGTGCTGTTCGACGGGCTGATCACGCAGGTGCAGCTGAACCCGGGGCAGGGGCAGGGCGACGGGACGCTGGCGGTAACCGCGCTCGACATCCGTCAGGCGATGGATCGCGAGGAGGTCTCGACCGAATATCCCGGCCTGCCGGTTGCGGCGATCGTGCCGCTCGTGCTCGCCAAATATGCCCGATATGGCGTGATCCCGATGATCGTGCCACCGGTGCCGACCGACATCCCCCTGCCGATCGACCGGATCGTCACCCAGCACGAAACCGATCTCGGCTTCCTCAATCGGCTGGCGAGCGAGAACGGGTGCATCTTCACGATGACGCCGGGGCCGGTGCCGGGCACCAACACCGCCTATTTCGGCCCGCAGCCGCGGCTTGGCCTGCCGCAGGCGGCGCTGACGCTCAACATGGGGCCGGACAGCAATCTGGCCTCGATCAATTTCCAGAACAATGCCAGCGACGCGCACCGGGTGAGCGGCGCGGTGCAGGACCGGACGACGGGCACCAGTGTCCCAGTCGAATCCGTGCCGCCGCTGACGGTGCCGCTGGCGACCGAACCCGCGATCCTCAACCCCGAGGTCGCCGGCGTGCGCTCCTATCGTCCGGACGGCGCACGCACCGCAGCGGCGGCGCTGGCCGAGGCGCAGGCGGCGTCCGAGGCTTCGGCGCAGGTGCTGACCGCCGAGGGCGAGCTTGACGGCAGCCGCTACGGCAAGGTGCTTCAGCCGCGCCAGCTGGTCGGCGTGCGCGGCGCGGGGCGGGCGCATAGCGGCTTCTTCTTCGTCGAGGAGGTCAAGCACGTGATCATGCGCGGCGAATACAAGCAGCAGTTCAAATTGAGCCGCGAGGGCACCGGCACCACGACCCCGGTGGTGATGCCATGAGCGGCGCCTATCCCGGCCTGTACCGCGGCAAGGTGCAGAACAATATCGACCCGCTGATGCTGGGGCGGCTGGCGGTTTCGGTGCCGGGGGTGCCGGGGGCCTCGGAGCTGTCTTGGGCGCTGCCCTGCGTGCCCTATGCCGGAAGCGGGGTTGGCGGGTTCTCGCTCCCGCCGATCGGGGCCGACGTGTGGATCATGTTCGAAGGCGGCAACAGCAGCGATCCGGTGTGGATGGGCGGGTTCTGGAGCAGCACCTCGATGCCGCCCGCCAGCCCCGCCGTGCCGACCATGCGGGTGTTCCAGTGCGACGGGCTGACCGCGACGATCACCGATCTGCCCGGCGCGGCGATGCTCGAGATCAAGACCGCGACCGGCGCGAAGATCACGATGGGGCCGACGGGGATCGAAATCGACAACGGCATGGGCGCGAAAATCGCGATGACCGGGCCGCAGGTCAGCGTCAACAACGGCGCACTGGAGGTGATCTGATGGGAATGCCCGTGATAACCAGCCAGACCACGGTGATGTGCGGCCATGCGGGCAGCGCAACCCATGTGCCCACCAACATGCGCGTGCGCATCAGCAGCGCGCCCGTGGCGGTCGCGTCCGACCAGCACGTTGTTGCCGGTTGCGCGCTTACATCGGTGCCCTCGACGCCCTGCACCACGCTGACGTGGAGCGTGCCCGCGGTGCGGGTCAAGGCGGGCGGGGTGCCGGTCCTCGTCCAGACCAGCGTGCCGATGGGGATCGGCCCCGGCGTGGTGGTCGCCGGACAGGTGCGGGTGATGGCGACATGAACTGGATAGCCCACCCCTACCGCGCCGAGCTCGGCCGCACCGCGTTGAGCGATGATGCGGGCCATGTCCGCGACATGCTGGAACAGGTGCTGTTCACTGTCCCCGGTGAGCGCGTCAATCGCCCCGATTTCGGCTGCGGGCTCAACCAGTTGCTGTTCCTCGGCAATTCGCCCGATCTGGCGCTGTCGGTCGACATGACGGTGCGCGGCGCGGTGCAGCGCTGGCTTTCGGAAGTAATGACGCTCGAGGAACTGACCGTGCGCAGCGAGGATGCGACGCTGGTGATCGACCTGACCTACCGGCTCAAGAGCACCGGCGAAAGCCAGCAGATCAGCCTGTCGAGGCCGGTGTCATGAGCTGGCCGTCGGGCGATCCGCGCCGTCAGGCCCGCGCCGATCTGCTGCGCGCCGCCGCCGCCGTGCCGGGGGCGACCCCGGCCAACGGCATCATCGCCGTCGAGGTGGTCGAGGCGGGGGGCGAGGCGGTCGACCTCAGGCTCGAACTGGTGTTCGATGCCGCGACCAGCGGGCCTTCGCGGGTGCGGGACACCGATATTTCCATCACCGGCGGCCAGCGCCGCCCGACGGTGGCGGTGGCGGAGGGCGGGGTGACCGCGTCGGGCCGGGTGCTGACGGTGCGGGTGCCGCGGCGCGGGGACTTTTCGCTCTACACCTTGCGGCTGGTGCGCGGCGGCGTGCCGCTGCCGGGGTTCGATCCGTTGCTTTCGGCGATCCCGGTCGGGTTCCGGCTGCAATGCGCGCAGAATTTCGACTGCGAGACCCCCGATCCCGCCGACGAGGCGCCGCTGGCGCAGGCGGCGATTGACTATCTGGCGCGCGATTACGCGGGCTTCCGCCGCCTTATGCTCGACCGCTTCGCCGCGCTCAGCCCCGGCTGGCGCGATCCGGGCCCGGCCTCGGCAGAGGTCACGCTGATCGAGATGCTCGCGCATCTAGCCGACCGGCTCGCCTATGCGCAGGACAGTGTCGCGACCGAGGCGACGCTCGACACCGCGCGGATGCGGATCTCGGCCAAGCGCCATGCGCGGCTGGTCGATTACCACATGAGCGACGGCTGCAATGCGCGTGCCTTCGTGCATGTGCGGATGACGCCGCCGGGGCCGGGGCGGCCCGCCAATATCGCCGGGATCAATCCGGGCGCGCGGTTCCTGACCGCCTGGCCGACACTGCCCCCCGCAGGCCCCGATGCGCGACACGCGGGCGAGGCGCGTGTTGGCGGCGCGCAGGTGTTCGAGGCGGTGCTGCCTGCCGCGCTGACCTCGGCGCACAACCGCATCCTGATCCACGACTATGCGGGGGGCCTTGCCGAACTGCCGCGCGGCAGCACCGGGATGGCGCTGGCCGATCCGGACGGCGCGCTGACGCTGGCGGTGGGCGATCTGCTGCTGATCGAGGAAGTGCTCGATGCCAACGGCAATGCCAGCCCCGATCCAGAGCGGCGGCACGTGGTGCGGATCACGCAGCGGCAGGCGGGCAGCGATCCGGTCGGCGCGGTCGATGGCGGGGGCAATCCGGTGCCGCTGCAGCTGCTCCATGTCGCCTGGTCGCCTGCTGACGCGCTGCCCTTCGCGCTGCCGCTGGCGCGGGTCGCGGCGCTTGATTCGATCGAGGGGCTGGCGATCGGGAGCGTGCAGCCGACCGCCGTCGCGCGCGGCAATATGGTGCTGGTCGATCATGGCGAAGGGCGCGGCTACGACAAGATCAAGCCGCTGCGCGCGCCGGGCCGGCGGCGGGTGTTCATGACCCTTTCCCAGACTCCCGTCGCCTTCGCCGTGCCCACGCCGCGCCCCGGTGAATCCGCGCGGGCCATGCTGGCCGCCGACCCGGCGCGCGCCGCCGCGCGCATCGCAGCGCGGCAGGATGTCGGCGCGGGCGGCGATCCGGTGTGGGAGCTGGTGCCCGAGATGTTCGACGCCCGCGCCGACAGCCGGGTGCTGGCGCTCGACGTCGATGATCTTGGCCGGGGCGTGCTGCGCACCGGCGACGGGATCAGCGGGCGCATCCCCGAACCCGACACCGATTTCGACCTGCGCTACCGCATCGGCGGCGGGACGATCGGCAATGTCGGGGCGGAAAGCATCAGCCACCTGCTGACCGACGCCCATCTCGGGCTTGATGGCGCGCTGGTGACGGGCTTTTCCGGTCAGGCCGCCAATATCGCCGCGATCCGCAATCCCCTGCCCGCCACCGGCGGCCGCGATCCCGAGAGCATCGCCGAGGCCCGGCTGCGCGCGCCGCTCGACTTCCGCGATCCCCGCCGCGCGGTGACCCCGCAGGATTACGCCACGCGCCTGCTCGACGATCCCGATGTGACCAATGCCCACGGCATCGAGCGCTGGACCGGGGCGGAGCGGGCGATCGTGCTGCTGGTCGACCTCGCCGACGGTGCGGCGCTGACCGATGCGGTCGAGGCGCGGCTAAGGCGGCTGCTCGAACCCTACCGGCTGGCGGGACACGTGCTGGAATTCCGCACGCCGGTGATGGTCCCGCTGGAGCTGGCGATGCGCGTCTGCGTCAAGCCGCAGGCGCTGCGCGACAAGGTGCACGAGCGGCTGCTTCAGGTCTTTTCGAGCGGGCGTTTCGCCGATGGCAGCACCGGCCTGTTCCATCCCGACAGCTTCAGCTTCGGCTCGCCGCTGCTGCTCTCACGCCTCTATGCCGCGGCGCAGGCGGTTGACGGGGTGCGCCATGTCGATGTCACGCGGCTGCGGCGGCAGGGCATCGCGGGCGCGAGCGATGCGGCGCTCGAGACCGGGCAGCTGCTGGTCGGCGATTACGAGATTCCGCTGCTCGCGAATGATCCCAATTTCCCGGATCGCGGGACGGTTACCTTCACCATGGAGGGCGGACGATGAGCGTGCCCGTAGACAATGCGCCCGGCCTGACGAGCGTGGCCTACCGCTCGGTGCGCTACGGCAGCGCGCGGGCCGAGATGCTCGATGCGCTGTCGCGCAACCGCGACTGGCTGCGCGATCTCAACACCCGCGATCCGGCCGATCCCAGCATCGCGCTGATCGATGCCTGGGCGATCACCGGGGATGTGCTGAGCTTCTATGCCGAACGCATCGTCAACGAGAGTTATCTGCCCACCGCAGTTGAGCGGCGTTCGCTCCGCTCGCTGGCGCGGCTGATCGATTACGAGCTGCGCCCCGGCAAGGCCGCCGAAGCGTGGATCGCCTTCACGCTGGAGACAGCGGCGGGCGCGCCGATGGAGGTGCCGATCCCGGTCGGGGTGCGGATCAAGAGTATGCCGGGCCCCGGCGAGACCATCGCCACCTTCGAAACGATCGAGGCGATCATCGCGCGCCCGCATCTGAACGCGATGCTGCCGCGCCTCACCCGTCCGCAGACCTTCACCGACATCACCGCCGCACAGAGCGCCCTGTGCGAAGGCGTGCTGAACGATGCGCGGCGCGGCGACTGGCTGCTGCTCGCCGCGGATGCGGGCGTCACGCCGACGCTGCACCGGGTGGCGCGCGTCACCACCGATGCGCCCGCCAACCGCACCCGGATCGACATGACGCTGATCCCGCCGGAGTCCTCCAACGTTGCGTTTCCGATCTTCTACGTCATCCAGCAGGCGCAGATCTTCCCCGCCGGGACCTTGCAGAATACGATGGTTCAGACGAACCTGATCGCCAACAGCTGGAGCCAGACGGCGTTCGAGGCGAGCGCTGCGGGGAGCGGGCTGAATGTCATGCAGCTCGCGCTGCACTTGCAGGTGGCGAATTACAATCCGCCCTTGCCGCCCGACACCGGCCTGTTCCGCTTCCGCGCGCGGGCCGGGATCTTTGGCCACAATGTCCCCGTGGCAATCCGTCCTGAACCGGTGGCGCTGGGCGATCCGCCCACCTTCCGTGCCATGCTGAGCGGTCGTTCGGTGCCGCTCGACGTCGATCTGCCGGACCTGCGCGAAGGCGGCTGGGTGGCCTTCTACCCGACTCAGGGCGAGCCCTTCATCACCCGCGTCGTGGCCGTGAAGACCGCCACCCATCGCCACGGCAAGCTGACCGCGCGCACCACCCGGATCACGCTCGATGCCGATCCGCCACCCGAACTCACCGCCCTGTCCACGACCGAAATCGCGGTGCTGATCGACAGTGTCGAACTGCCGCTCGCGCCGCTCCCCGTAACCGAGGCCGTGGCGGGATCGACCCTGCCGCTCGACACCTATTACCCCGGCCTCGAACCTGGCCGCCCGGTGTTCGTCACCGGCGAGCGAGAGGATCTGGAGGGCGTGGTCGAAAGCGAACTGCACGTGATCCAGTCGGTCTCGCTGGTCGATGCGCACACCGTGCTGGAGCTCGAAAGCGCGGTCGTCGGCCCGTTCAAGCGCGGCACGGTGCGGATCAACGCCAATGTCGCGCTGGCAACCCATGGCGAGACCGAGGCGCGCGCGATCGGGCACGGCAATGCGTCGCTCGGCGGGCAGGCCTTCGTGCTCCCGGTCAAGCCGCTCACCCATGTCGGCTCGCCCTCGCCCACCGGGGTTGCAGCAGCGCTGGAGATCCGCGTCGACGGGCTGTTGTGGCGCGAGATTCCCTCGCTGCGGGATGCCGGGCCGCGCGATGCCGTCTATGCCCTGAAGCATCAGGAGGACGGCAGCACGCTGGTGCAATTTGGCGATGGCACCAATGGCCGCCGTCTGCCGACCGGCATCAACAATGTGATCGCCACCTGGCGCAAGGGGCTGGGCCAGACCGGGATGGTGCGCGCAGGCCAGCTCACCCTGCTGGCGGGCGCCCCGCAGGGGGTCAAATCGGCGGTCAACCCGCTGCCTGCGACCGGCGCGGCTGATGGCGAGACGATCGACGACGCGCGGCGCAACGCGCCGCTGTCGGTGATGACGCTGGGCCGGATCGTCACGCTCGCCGACTATGCCGATTTCGCCCGCGCTTTCATCGGCGTGGCCAAGGCCCATGCGATCTGGAGCTGGACCGGCACCCAGCGCGGGGTGCTGCTGACCGTTGCGGGCACCAATGGCGCGCCGCTGGAAGCGCGCGATATCGACAACCTCCGGGGCGCCATCGCCGATGTGTCCGACCGTGCGATCGCCGTCACGGTCGCCAACCATCGCCCTGCAACCTTCCGCCTGACCGCCTCGATCAAGGTGCTGCCGACTCATCAGAGCGACATGGTGCTGGCCGAGGCTCAGGCCCGGCTTGCCGCGGCCTTCGGCTTTGCCGCCCGCGATCTCGGCCAGCCGGTCGCGCGTTCGGAAGTGATCGCGGTGATTCAGAGCGTGCCCGGTGTCGACTGGCTCGATCTCGATGAATTCCACCGCAGCGAGGGCAGCGGCAATGCGGTGATGCTGGCGGCAGCGCTGCCGCGTTCGGGCCACCGCGGGAGCACCGGGCTGCTCGCAGCGGAGATGCTGACGCTCTACCCGGGCGGCGCTGACCTGAGGGTGCTGCCATGAGCGCCCCGGTCGATCCGCGGCTGCTGCCCGCCGCAGAGCGGCTGCTGGCGCTGCTCCCGGCGCTGTTCCGGATGCGCGATGCCGATCAGGCGGCGGCGCTCGCAGCGGCGCTGGGCCTGCCGATCCCCGACCCCATCAGCGATCCGCCGCAGGGGCCGCTCACCAGCTTCCTCGCCATCCTTGGCGCGCAGTTCGATGCGCTGGAGGCCGAGGTCGATGCGCTCTACGAGGACCAGTTCATCGAGACCTGCGCCGATTGGGTCGTGCCCTATATCGGTGCGCTGGTCGGCGCGCGGATCATCGATATCGGCGATGTCCGCTCGGCCCGGCGGCAGGTGGCCGAGACCATCGCCAACCGCCGCGCCAAGGGCACCGCGCTCGCGCTCGCGAGGCTGGCGGGTGCAATCGCCGCCGCCCCTGCCGAGGCGATCGAATATCGCGAGTTTGTCGCGACAGCCTATAACCTCGATTTCCCCCGGCCGGTCTCCACTGTCAGCGCGGTGATCAATGGCGAGGCCGGGCGCGCGCGGCTGCTGCCCGATCATCACGACCAGCACAGCTGGGAAGTGCGCGACATGCGCGAAGGCGGGCGCTTCGCCTATGGCAATGCCGGCGTGCGAGTCTGGACCACACCGTCGCGCCCGCATTGGGAGGTGGTGCCGGTGGCGGTCGCAGGCGGGCAGGCGGGGCGGCTGCGCTTCTCGCCGCTGGGGCGCGAAATCGCGCTGTGGCGCACGCCGGACGCCGACGATCCTGATCAGAGCCGCCTGCCCCCCGGCGCGATGTGGGGGCCGATCCCCCTGTCGGACGCGCACCGCAATCCGGGGGACTATTACGGTTCCGGCAACAGCGTCGAGGTCCTCATCGCCGGAACGCGCCGCGCGCTGGCGGACATCTGCTTCTGCGACCTAGCCGACCGCGACGCCGCCGGCACCGAGTGGAACCGGCGCGGGATGTTGGCGCATCCCACCTGCCTGCTGATCGACCCGCAGCGCGGGCGGATGCTGTTGCCGGGCGGCGGTGCGGGCATCGATCCCGCGACGATCCGGGTGCGCTATGCCTATGGGCAGGCGGTGCCGTTTGGCGGAGGCGACTTCACCGCGCCGGTCGACCTTCCCTTCCCGTCGCCTGCGATCATCGCCCAGAACCAGAACGGCGCGGCGGCCAGCACGGCGCTCGCCACCGCGCTCGGCAATCTGACCGCCCGGCCGCGTGTCAGCATCCGCTTTGGCGGAACGCTCGACCTGCCGGCGGCGGGCGCGATTGCGGCGGGTGTGCAGGCGCAGCTTTGGTCGGGAGAGGGGATCTGGCCGACCCTCGACCTCGCAGGCGGGTGGACTATCAGCGGCGGCACGGGCGCTAGCCTTGAACTGCGGGGGCTGCGGCTGTTCGGCGGCACGCTCACGATCGCGGCCACAGGCGTCGACAGCCTGCTGATCGCCGATTGCACCTTCGATCCTCAGACCACCGTGATCGAAATCCGCGACCCCGGCTGCCGGATGCGGATCGAACGCTCGATCATGGGCCGCCTGCGGGTGGCGGCGGGCACGGTGATCGAGATCATCGACAGCGTGATCGACAGCAACGAACCCGACGCGCCTGCGCTGGCTGCGGCGGACGGCACGCAGGCGGGCACGCTCTCCGCCGAGCGCTCGACGTTCTTCGGCGATGTCCGCCTGCTCGGCATCGGCGAGGTGAGCGACTGCCTGTTCGCCGTGCGGCCCGGCCGCAGCAATACCGGCGCGCCGGTCGATGTGACGCGCACCCAGTCGGGTTGCCTGCGCTTCAGCGCCCTGCCGCGCGGGTCGCGCACGCCGCGGCGCTATCGCTGCTATCCCGCGCATGGCGATCCGGCCCCGATGGCGCCGGTCTTCGCCTCGCTCACCTATGGCGATCCGGCCTATGCCACGCTGATCGCCGCCAATCCGCAGGGCATCACCCTTGGCGCGCAGAATGGCGGCGAGATGGGCGTGATGAACGTCCTCAGCTGGCACAGACGCAAGCAGGCGCTCGATCGGGAAGTGCCCGAATGGGTGCCCTTCGGCATGACCACCGCAACACTCTTGATGAACGGATAGGAGAAGCAGGATGCGCGGAGATTTTACCCGCGACACGCGCGAACGGGCCCGCAGGGCCGGGGTGCGATCCGTGTTGCTGCAACAGGGCCGTCCGCTGGTCGATGCCGACTGGAACGAGCAGGCCGGGATCACCGCCGACCGCGCGGAGCTGCTGGCCCGCCATGTCATCGGCCAGCACGGCGCCCCGCGCGAGGAGGCGGGCTTTGCCGTCAGCGTCGCCAGCGGCGCTCTCACCGTGGGAGCAGGGCACCTCTATGCCGAGGGGCTGGCGCTCCACAATCCCGCGCCGCTCGATTACGCCGCGCAGCAGCCTGCTGCCAGCTTCCCGGCGCTGACCAGCATTCTCCCCAACAACGCCATCGGCTTCGTCTATGCCGAAGCGGTGCTCCGCCCGTCGAGCGCGGGGGTGCAGCCCTTCCTCTCCGACCCGGCGCTGGGTGGTATCGATCCTGTGGTGCGCGAGGAGGCGGACTGGGCGATCCGGGTGGTGCGCCTCACCGATACCGGCTTCACAGCCGAGCAGTTGCGCACGGCGTTCGCCACGAACCAGTGGCCCGCGATTCCGCAATGGCGCGCCACCACCGGCGGGCTCGATGCCGATGTCCAGACCGAGGCCGAGACCACCGATCCCGGCCCCTGCGAACTGCCGCCGACGGCAGGCTATCTCGATCAGGTGAACCGTCTCTACCGGGTGGAGGTGCACGCATCCGGCGCGCCCGGCGCCGCGACCTTCAAATGGGCCGAGGATGCCGGAATCGAGGCGGGGCTGCGCACGTCAGGTGCGGGCTTTGCCATCGACCTGCCGATCGAGCGGGCCGGGGCGTGGTTTCCGGTCGATGCGATCGTCGAGATCGTCGACGATGCACGCGAGCGTGCTGGCGAGCCCGGGCCGATGGGACGCATCACCAGTGCCGTGGGCCAGCCGCTGGTGATCGATGGCGTCCCCGCTTCGGCGCTGAGCGAGCGGGTGCGCGTCCGGCGCTGGGCGAGCATGCCGGTGACCATTCCTGCGGGCAATGCCTGGGCGCTCTTGTCCAAGGGCGTGAAGGTGCGCTTCTGCGCGGGCCACTATGCCCGCGGCAGCGCCTGGACGATCCCGGCGCGCACCGTGCTGGGCGACATCATGTGGCCGCCCTATCAGCCCGCCGACCGCACCGTGACGATCGGTTCCGCCTCGGTCGGCTTCTACGCGCCCAGCGAAGGCCGCCGCCGCCACGCGCCGCTCGCGCTGATCCGCCGCGCCGGGAACGGCGTTCTCACCGTGACCGACGATCTGCGCGATGTTTTCTCGCCGCTGACCGATCAGCGCGCGGTCGATATCCGCTTCGATGACACCATCGCCCAGCTCGATGCTGCCAATGTGCAGCAGGCGATTGATGCGCTGGCGATCCGCGATGCGGCCTGCTGCACCTGGCACGCGCTGCCGGGCGAAGGGTGGGAACGGGTGTTCGATGAGATCGGCGCCAACCAGAACGGCAAGATCTGCTTCGCGCCCGGCAACTATCCGCTCGCCGCCCCGGTGCGGATCGCGGGCAAGGGGCATTTGAAGCTGGTCGGCGCAGGGCCCGGCACCAAGATCTGGTGCCATGGCCGCGCGCAGGCGCTCCATTTCGAGAATTGCGCCTCGGTCGAGATCAGCGACATGAGCATCGCTGCCGAGCAGAACTTTGCCGAAAGGAAAGGCACCGGCGTAGGGCAGCGCATCACCGGGGCGCTCGATTGCAGCAATTGTGGCCCCGTCAGGGTTGAGCGCACCGTTCTGCTGGTGAGCGCGCCGCGCTCGCGCGAGGCGGTGTGCCTGCGGATCCAGAGCGGCACCCTGCCCGGCAGCGGCGATTGCATCATCGAGGACAACGACATCGTCGCGGGCGATCTGACGTCTGGCATCCTGATCCTCGATGGCGCCGATGTCCGCATCGCAGGCAACCGCATCCGCCCGCGCACCGAGCCCTCGGCGCGGACCACCGCCCGGTGGATGGGCGACAAGCGGATCACTGCGCTGCTTTCGCGCCTCGCCTTCAGCCATGCCCTGCCCGAGGGCGATGACGCCACCCGGCCCGCACGCAGAGTGAACGAGCAGCTGTTCCGGCAGGTCAGCCACACGGTGTCGGGCACGCGCATCCGCTTCTACACCGCGACCTCCGTCACGGCTGCGAACTGGGCGACCCTCATCGCCAATTTCGACCGGGCCAATCCGCGCGTCAACAATGCCCGCTGGCGCCTGCTGATGACGCGCACGGTGCAGCGCCTGTGGACCAATAATGGCGATGTGGTGGCGGGGAGCCCGTCGACGATGTTCCGCAACCTCTACAACTTCGTGCTCAGGACTGTGACGCCCACCATCGAAGTGGGCATTATCGTCGCCGGATCGCGCACCGCGCCGCAGGGCAGCGGGTCGCGGGTGGCTGCGATCCGGGTGAGCGGCAACAGCCTGTCGGGCGTCGCGACCGGCATCCGCATCGCGCGCAGCATCAGGGGCGGGGCGGGGAACGAGCGAATGCCCGCGCCATCGGCCTGGGTAAGCGACAATCGCATCGTGATGGCCGCCGTCCCGTTCGACATGCAGCGCTGCGGGGTGCAGATCGCCAACCCCGAACGCGTCTGGGTGACCGACAACGACATCCTGCTCGAAACCGCCGACCCCAATGCCGATCAGGCGCGCATCACGCAGGTGCGCAACGGCAATTTCCACCTGATCGAAACCGACGGCATACGGCTGGCGGGTGCCATCGGACGGATGTTCACCGTGCGCGGCAACAGCATGCGCGAGTGCCGAGTCGGGGTGCGGGTGGATACGGTCGCTGTCACCGGTACGACGGCCACCAAGCAGTGGATTGTCGCCGACAATGCCGTGATCGGAGCGCGCGAGCCTTATGTCCTCGACGGACGTTGCAAGAATCGCGACAACTTGAGCGGATGAAGCGGTTTAATCTTGACTTGAGCTCGTCTTTGACGGAACATCGTCGGGCACTAGCAAACGGTTCAATGATTGGGTTGAGTGTCTGTCCATTTGTGCCAGTTCTACTTTGCTTTAGGTCATAGGGTCGAAACCCAAGTGCATCGGGCGGCAGTCATCAAGGCTGTCGCCCACGTGCTTTCAGGGCGCCTTGTTTTCGGGTTGTGACGGGCGGATGTGGCGACGGCGCGCTCGCTCATGGCCCACGCGGTAGACCGGACCGCCAGTTCCCCACCAGCAATTGAATTGGCCGGAAGACCGGGGGTGACAGGGCTCGGTCCGTCACTCTTCCCGGCGCATCAGCCGCCGTGTGCGGCGATCCATTCCTCGACCACCGGCGCGACCTTGGTGCGCCAGCGGCTGCCGTTGAAGATGCCGTAATGCCCGGCACCCTCGGCCATGTAGTAGCGCTTCTTGTCGTCGGCGAGGTTCGGCGTCAGCTTCAGCGCCGCGCGGGTCTGGCCGAGGCCGGAGATATCGTCCCGCTCCCCTTCGATCGCCAGCAGCGCGGTGTCGGTGATCTGCGTGATGTCGACCAGCTCGCCCTTGTGGCGGAACTCGCCCTTGGGGATCGAGTGGTTCTGGAACACCTCCTCCACTGTCTGCAGATAGAACTCCGCCGTCATGTCGCAGACCGCGCGATATTCGTCGTAGAAGGTCTTGGTCGCCTGCGCGCTCGCCTCGTCGCCGATGGTGAGGTGTTTGAACATCTCGTAATGGCTCATCATGTGGCTCGAGAGGTTCATGCTCATGAAGGCGGAAAGCTGCATGAAGCCCGGATAGACCCGGCGGCCCGCGCCCGGATACTTCATCGGCACGGTGGCGATCACCGACTGGCGGAACCATTCGATCGGGCGCTGCATCGCCATGTTGTTGACGACCGTGGGGCATTCGCGCGTGTCGATCGGCCCGCCCATCATGGTGAGCGTCGCGGGCGTCGCGGGCGACTTGTGGAGGTTCATCAGCGCCGTGGCGGCGAAGGCGGGAACGCTCGGCTGGCACACCGCCATCATGTGGATGCGCTGGCCGTTCGCGTCTGCGTGGACGTGTTCGGCGAAGTCGATGAGGTAATCGATATAGTCGTCGAGATCGAACTTGCCCGCCGATTGCGGCACCATCCGCGCATCGGCCCAGTCGGTGATGAACACCTCGCAGCTTTCCACCATACGCTCCACCGTGCCGCGCAGCAGGGTGGCATAGTGGCCACTCATCGGAGCGACGATCAGCAGGCGCGGGCGATCTGCGGGTGCGCCTTCGATCCGGAAGCGCAGAAGATCGCCGAAGGGGCGTTTCATCACGGTCGATTGCACCACCGCGTGAGGCTTGCCGTCGATGGTGACGCTGTCGATCCCGAATTCGGGCTTGCCGTAATGCGCGGTGGCATGGGCAAAGACATCTAGCGCGCTGGCCGCCATCGGCCCCATGCCGAAAGCGGCGAGCGGATTGGCGGGGTTGGCGAGCACATTGGCGCTGATCGAAGCGAGCGCGCTAGCGCTGTTCATCCAGCTGCGCTGAAGCTCATAAGCGTGATAAAGCATGGATTTACCTCAAGCGACGAACGGTTTGGCGCCTTATCCCGGCGGCACCTTGCCCTTACAGATGCGCCTTCACCCGCTATTGTGCAACGCACAATTGTATGCGGAGCCATTGCGCAGGCGGATCGGCTTGCCGCTTTTTGCACGTGAAATTCGCGCGCCACACGGCTAGAGCGCTGCGATCATGCATGGCGAACCCCCCGAGCGCGAGCTGTCCGACACCCCTGAGAGCCTGCCCGAAGCAGCGGGCGATGCGGTGGCCGCGGTGCTGCCAGAGGATAGCGAACCCGGCGAACAACCGGCCAAGGCGCGCTCGCTCGCGCCCTTGCGGATGGTGTTCGGCGCAGCGCTGCAATATCCGCGGCAGATCGGCTTCGCGCTGCTCGCACTGGTGATCACCTCGGCCGCCACGCTGGCGATCCCCTGGCGCTTCAAGGTGATCGTGGACGAGGCCTTCACCAGCGGTGCATCGACCGACGATATCGCCCATGCCTTCCAATACCTGCTGATGATCGTCGTGATTCTCGGCATCGGCACGGCGCTGCGCTTTTATTACGTCAGCTGGCTGGGCGAGCGGGTGGTGGCCGATATCCGTCTGAAGGTGCAGAACAACTTGCTGCGTCTTTCGCCCGGGTTCTATGAGGTCAACAGCCCCAAGGAAATCTCCAGCCGGATGACGAGCGATACCGCGGTCATCGAAAACGTGGTCGGCACCACGGTTTCGGTGGCCTTGCGCAATTCGCTCACCGCAATCGGCGGGATCGGGTTGCTGATCTTTCTTGCGCCTTCGCTGACGCTGGGCCTCTTGATCGGCATTCCGCTGGTGATCGCGCCGATCGTCTTCTTCGGGCGCAAGATCCGCAATGTCTCGCGCTCCAGTCAGGACCGCATTGCCGACGTGGGCGCCTATGTGACCGAGGTGCTCTCGGCGATGAAGATCGTCCAGAGCTTCGGCCAGCAGCAGCGTGAGGGCGAACGCTTCGCCAGCGTGGTCGAGGCGACCTTCGATACCGCGCGGCGGCGCATTTTGCTGCGCGCGGCCATGACATCGGTGGTGATTCTGCTGGTTTTCGGCGGCGTGACGCTGGTGATGTGGCGCGGCGCGATTGCGGTGACTACGGGGGAAATCAGCGGCGGCACGATCACCGGCTTCGTCATCACCGGCGGGCTGGTGGCCGGCGCGCTTGGCTCGCTCACAGAAGTCTATGGCGATCTGCTGCGCGGCGCGGGCGCGGCGAGCCGGCTGGCCGAACTGCTCGAAGCCCGCCCCGAAATCGCCGCTCCGGCCCGGCCCGAACGCCTGCCCGAACCGGCGCGCGGCAGCCTGTCGTTCCGCAATGTCACCTTCCGCTATCCCGCCCGCCCCGAGACTGCGGCGCTCAAGGACTTCACGCTCGAGATCGAGCCGGGGGAGACGGTTGCCATCGTCGGGCCTTCGGGCGCGGGCAAATCGACGATCTTCCAGCTGGTCGAGCGGTTCTACGATCCGCAGGGCGGCACCATCCGCATGGACGGCGTGCCGCTGACCAGTGCCGATCCTGCCGATATCCGCGCCCGGCTGGCACTGGTGCCGCAGGACGGGGTGCTGTTCAGCGCCAATGCGCGCGACAATCTGCGCTACGGGAAGTGGGATGCCACCGACGAGGACATCTGGCAGGCCGCCCGCGCTGCCAATGCCGAGACTTTTCTGCGCGCTCTGCCGCAGGGCCTCGACACCTATCTTGGCGAAGGCGGCACGCAATTGTCGGGCGGGCAGCAACAGCGCGTCGCGATCGCCCGCGCGCTGCTGCGTGATGCGCCGATCCTGCTGCTCGATGAGGCGACCAGCGCGCTGGATGCCGAGAGCGAGCAGCTGGTCCAGCAGGCGCTCGACGGGTTGATGGCAAACCGCACCACGCTGGTGATCGCCCACCGCCTCGCCACGGTGCGCGCGGCTGACCGGATCGTGGTGTTGGAAGACGGCCGGATCGTTGAACAGGGCACGCATGACGCGCTGAGCAAGGCCGGCGGGCTCTACGCGCGCCTTGCCAGCCTGCAATTCACGGGCGCGGCTGCGTAAATCGACGAAAAGCTTTTTCCGGCTGACGAAGCGCAACCCTTTGGCGTGTGCCGCGTTAGTGTGACGCATCGCAGACCAACTGCTGCACGCTTTTCGGGGACTATCGCACCATGATCACCAGAACCGCCGCCTTGATCGGCGCAAGCCTGCTTGCGCTCGCCGCACCCGCCTTCGCCGACGAGGCGCACGACCACGCGGAGCACAACGATCTGCTGCAGGCCGGCACCGATGCCGCCGCTGCCGCGCTGCCGACCATGAGCTTCGGCACCTGGGGCTTCGATCCCGAATATCTTGCCGAGGACATCAAGCCGGGCGACGATTTCAACGCCTATGCCAACAAGACGTGGATCGATGCCAACCCGCTCCCGCCCGAATTCAGCCGGATCGGCGCCTTCACACTGCTGGGCGAGAAGAGCACCTATGACGTCAAGGCGCTGATGGACGATCTGGCCGCCAAGGACGCCGCCAGCCTCTCGGACGACGAGCGCCGCATCCTCGATGCCTATCGCACCTATCTCGACACCGAAGCGATCGAAGCGGCAGGCCTAGCCCCGGCGCAGCCATACCTTGCGCGCATCTTCGGCGCGGGGAGCCTCGATGATCTGGCGATGCTCTGGGCCGAGCCCGGCTTTGCCAGCCCGATCGGCGCAGGCGTGGGGATCGATGCCAAGCAGCCCGATCGCCACATCGCCAATGTCGGCTTTGGCGGGCTGGGGATGCCGGATCGCGATTACTATCTCGATACCAGCGAGAAGGGTCAGGCGATCCAGGCCAGCTACAAGGAATATCTCGCCTTCCTGCTGGGCGAGGCGGGCTATGCCGATCCTGCGGCGGCGGCCGAGGCGGTCTATGCCTTCGAGGACCGGATCGCCCGCGAAGTGGCGTGGGATCGTGCGGTGCGCCGCAACCGCGATCTCACCTACAACCTCCTGAGCGCCGATGAACTCGCCGCAATCAGCGGCAAGGTGCCGGTCGCGGCGATGATCGAGAAAATCGGGATCGCGCAGAGCCCCGGCTTCGTCGTCAGCCTGATGCCGCCCACGGCGGAGGAAATCGCGCAGTACAAGCTCGACGAGAAAACCCTCGCCAAGATCGGCACCGGCCTGCCGGGGATGCTCAAACTGCTGGGCGAGACGCCAGTCGCGACCTTGCAGGCGTGGATGGCGAAGGAGTTCCTGTCGGATCACGCCGCGGTGCTGCCCGCGCGTTTCGATGCGGCGAGCTTCGAATTCTACGGCAAGACCCTGCGCGGCACCCCCGAACAGCGCCCCCGCTGGAAGCGCGCCATCGGCGAATCCGAGGGCCTGCTCGGCGAGCTGATCGGCAAGGAATATGTCGCGCGCTATTTCCCGCCCGAGAACAAGGCCGCGATGGACGAGCTGGTGGCAAACCTGCGTCTGGCGCTGCGCGAATCGATTGCCGAGATCGACTGGATGGGTGAGGCGACCAAGACTCAGGCGCTCGCCAAGCTCGACAGCTTCGATCCCAAGATCGGCTACCGTCCCAATCTCGAAACCTATGAGGGCCTCGCCATCACCCCCGGCGATCCGATCGCCAACCGCATGGCATCGGCGAAGTGGCGGCAGGCGGACAATGTCGCCAAGCTGGGCGAGCCGATTGACCGCACCGAGTGGGGCATGCTGCCGCAGACGGTGAACGCCTATTACAACTCGGTGAAGAACGAGATCGTCTTCCCCGCCGGCATTCTCCAGCAGCCGTTCTTCGCGCTGACCAACGATATCGCCGTCAATTACGGCGCGATCGGCGGTGTGATCGGGCACGAGATCGGCCACGGTTTCGACGATCAGGGTTCGAAGTCCGATGCCTCGGGCGCGCTGCGCAACTGGTGGACCGACGAAGACCGCGCCGCCTTCGATACGCTCGGCAACCGGCTGGTGGCGCAGTACAACGCCTTCTGCCCGCTCGATGCAGGCGCTACCTGCGTCAACGGGCGTTTGACGCTGGGCGAGAACATCGGCGATGTCGGCGGGCTCTCGATGGCCTACCGCGCCTACAAGCTGGCGACCAAGGGCAAGGACGTGCCGGTGATCGACGGGCTGACCGGCGACCAGCGCTTCTTCCTCGCCTGGGCGCAGGTGTGGCGCTCCACCCAGCGTGAGGCGAATTACCGCAATCGCCTGGTCACCGATAGCCACAGCCCCGAAGAATACCGCGTCAACGGCGTCGTGCGGAACCTCGACGAATGGTACGCGGCCTTCGACGTCAAGCCGGGCGACGCGATGTACATCCCGCCCGAAGAGCGCGTGCGCATCTGGTAAGCGTTCTCGTTGGTGTGCCCGCATCCGCGGGCACATCCTCGGCGCTGTTCCTCCGCTACGCTCCGGGCGCCTGCGGCTCGCGCGCTTGCGCTCGCGGCCCGTCCTATGGCGGGCCGAGTGAGATGGATCCCATTGGCCCGCCGGATCATCCGGGCGGGCCTTTTGGTTTGACTTGCCCGCCCTGCTCGTCAAAGCCCTGCCGCCATGACCGACACGCTCGCTGCCATCCTGCTCGGCATCCTTGAAGGACTGACCGAGTTTCTCCCCGTGTCCTCGACCGGGCACCTCATCCTCGCCACCGAACTGCTGGGCTTCGACCAGAGCGAGTGGGAGGTGTTCAACATCGCCATCCAGCCCGCCGCGATCCTTGCCATCGTGGTGCTTTACTGGCGCACCTTCTGGGACGTGGCCAAGGGCCTGCTGGGGTTCGAGAAAGGCGCGGTCGCTTTCGTGCGCAATCTGCTGATCGCGTTCTTTCCCGCGGTGCTGCTGGGGCTGGCGTTTGGCGACATGATCGAGACCATGCTCGGCAATGCGGTGCTGGTCTGCTGGTCGCTGATCATCGGCGGCATTGCGATCCTCGCTATCGAGCGCTGGGCCAATCCGCCGGCGGAAGGCCCGGGCGTCTCGGGCGTGCCGCTGCGCACCGCGGTGCTGATCGGCCTCGTCCAGTGCCTCGCGATGATCCCTGGCGTCAGCCGCTCGGGCGCGACCATCCTCGGGGCAATGGCCTTCGGCGTGGACCGCAAGACGGCGGCCGAATTCAGCTTCTTCCTCGCCGTCCCGACGCTCAGCGGCGCGACCATCTATCAGCTGGCAAAATACGGCGCTGACCTGACCTCGCGCGACATGGAGCTGATCGGGATCGGCTCGGTGGTCGGCTTCGTGACTGCGCTGGTGGTGGTGAAGCTGTTCGTCGCGATCATCACCCGCATCGGTTTTGCCCCCTTCGCGTGGTACCGGATCGTGGCGGGGACAGTCGGCCTTGCGTGGCTGACGCTGCGATAACCGCAACTCTTTGGAACCGACCGCGTGTCTGCTGGTTTGGGAGGTGAACCCGCGCACATTGCGACGTGCCGGCGGTTTCACGGAGATTGCAGACAAAATGGCGTTGCTGGTGCTGATCGTGTTGGGGGCTACTCTGGGCTGGCTGGCCTCGATCCTCGCGCGCACGGAAGCGCCGGGCGTGATTCTGCGTCAGGTGCTGCTGGGCATGGTGGTCTCGGTGATCGCGGGTGAGATCGCCAATGACGGCACGATGATCGGCAGCCTGTCCTTCCTCAGCCTCGGCATCGCGCTGGCCGCAACATCGGCTGCGTTGGTGCTTTATCATGCCCTCGTTCGGCGCAAGGTTCCGTCCGGCACGTAAAATTCCGCAGGGCGATGGAACATTGCCGCGCGCACGCTCTTTGATGCGGTCTGGCAGGCACGCGCCTGCTGCGCCGTTAATGGAGAGCGTCATGAAGTTCACAGCCAAGCATACCGCCACTATCCTCGCCGCCGCCCTCGGCCTGTCGCTCGCCGCCTGCGAGGGCCCGAACGAGAACGCCATGGAAGACGCCGGCGAGCAGAACGCCGAAGCCGTCGACGACAAGGCCGATGCGATGGAAGATGCCGGCCAGATCACCGACGCGCAGGAAGATGCGATGGTCGAAAAGGCCGAAGACAAGGCCGACGCCATGGAAAAGCAGGGCGAAGCCATGGACGAGGCCACCGGCCAGTAATCGCGACGCTTCCTGGCCAGTAACGGTCAAAGCGCGATCAGGCGGCCCGGGACTTCGGTTCCGGGCCGCTTTCCTGTTTCTAGACCGGGACCGCCCCGCTGCCGCGCCCGCCGCGCAGGTGGTATTCCTGCGTGCCCCGATGCATCACGTTGTCGACATCGATCACTGCCGAATTGGCATAGGTGAACCCCGCCGGGAGGCTGCGATAGAGCCGGTCGAAATCGCGCTCCACCGTCTGGCGGTAGAGATCGGCGAAGCTTGGGATCACGAAATAGGTCGGTTGCAGATCGCTGATGACGTAATCGGTACGCATCACCCGGTCGACGTTGAGCATGATGCGGTTGGGGCTTTCCGCCTCGACGGCAAACCGCGCCTCGGTCGGGCCGGAGAGGATTCCCGCACCATAGGCGCGCACGCCGTCCGCCTCCTCGATCAGCCCGAATTCGACCGTGTACCAATAGAGCGCGCCCAGCGCCTTCAAGCGGTTGTAGCGCATCGCCTTCCACCCGGCGCGGCCATATTCCTGCATGTAGTCGGCATAGACCGGATCGGTGAGCATCGGCACGTGGCCGAACACGTCGTGGAAGACGTCGGGTTCCTGAATGTAATCGAAGGTTTCGCGCGTGCGGATGAAATTGCCCGCCGGGAAACGGCGGTTGGCGAGGTGCCAGAAGAATACGTGATCGGGGATCAGCATCGGCACCGGCACCACGCTCCATCCGGTCAGCGCGCCGAGTTCCTCGGACAGTGCGCCGAATTCAGGAATGCCCCCGCGCCCGAGATCAAGCTTCTCGAGCCCCGCCAGGAAGGCGCTGCACGCCCGTCCCGGGAGCACCTCCATCTGGCGGGCGAAGAGATCGTCCCACACGCCGTGATCTTCGGCGGTGTAGGCGGTCTGCGCGGGCTCCAGCCAGTCCTCCCCGACATGCGCCGGGCGGGCGAGTGGGGCGGTAAAGACATCGGCTGACATCTCTGGCAGAGTGGTGAAATCGGGCTGGGTGTCTGTAAGCGTGGCCATATCGTTGCAGATGATACTACCTTAGCCGCGTCAGGACAAATGGGGAGAGGCGTCTGTGGGGATGAAGCGCAAGGATTACGAGGCGGCGCTCGCGCCGCTGACGCTCGAACTGGTCAGCATGGCGCGCTGGGTCAAGGCCACCGGCGCGCGCGTGGTGGTGCTGTTCGAGGGGCGCGACACCGCAGGCAAGGGCGGGGCGATCAGCGCGGTGCGCGCAGAACTCAACCCGCGCCAGTGTCGCACCGTCGCCCTGACCAAGCCGACCGAGGCGGAGATGGGCCAGTGGTACTTCCAGCGCTATGTCGCCCACCTGCCGACCGCGGGCGAGATCGTCCTGTTCGACCGCAGCTGGTACAACCGCGCAGGGGTGGAGCGGGTCATGGGCTATGCCTCGCCCGAACAGGTCGAGGCGTTCCTCAAGGCCGTGCCCGCCTTCGAGAAGTTGCTCGTCGATGACGGAATCCTGCTGTTCAAATATTGGCTCGCCGCTGATCAGGAGAAGCAGGAGGAACGCCTGCGCGAACGGCTCGACGATCCCTTGAAGCGCTGGAAGCTCTCCCCCATCGACCTCGCCGCGCGCGAGAAATACGACGATTACACCAAGGCGCGCGAGGCGATGCTCAAGGCGACCCACACCGAACACGCGCCGTGGACGCTGGTAGACTTCAACGACCAGCGGCGCGGCCGGCTGACTCTGGTGCGCGATCTGCTCTCACGCATCCCCGATTCCCACGCGGAGCCCGAGGCGATCGACTTCCCCGATCTGGGCAGGAAGCCCGCGAAGGAGAAGTTCAAGGTGCTGAAGCCGATTCCCGATTGGGAGGGGGGCGGCTAAGTGCCTATGCGAGCTGCCATAACCTGCCGCCCGTCGTCAGCAAACGCACCGAGCTCGTACTCAATACCATCAAGCCTTCCAGCCAGATGCAACGGCTCTCCGGCGATTGCGGGCGACATGCCGCGAAAGGAAAAGTGCTTTGCATCGTTGCTGATGCCCGACAGCTCGCGCGAAGCGAAATGGAGCAGGAGGCTGGCCAGAAGCGGACCATGAACAACGAGCCCGCGGTAGCGCTCTACGTCGCGAGCATAGGGTGCATCATAGTGAATGCGGTGCGTGTTGAAGGTGAGGGCAGAAAAGCGGAACAGCAGTCTTTCGTCCGGGACGAGAGTCCAATCATAGTCCCAGTCTTCTGCGTCGAATGCGCCGTCTCCAAGTTCAGGCGGACTGAGCGGTGACTGCGGATCAGCGGCCTCGCGATAGACTAAGGTCTGTGTTTCGCGCACCGCAAGGTTACCGTCGGCGAAGGTTTCGTGCTCGACATCGACGAAGGCAAGCGGGCCGCTGTTTCCTTCCTTCTCTTTGATTGAAGCGATCCGACTGACGCGCTCAATCGAGGCTCCCAAAAGAAGAGGGGCGTGAAACTTTATTGATGACGAGGCCCACATGCGGCGCGGCATCGGGAAAGGCGGGAGGAAGCTGCGCTTGCTGTCATCGCGCTGCGGGTGGCCGTCCTCGCCCAACTCACGGGTTTGGGTGTCTGGTGTGCAAAGCGCGAAATGGATGCCTTGCGGCATCAGCGGAGGGTGACGGTTGGCGCGGTCGAAGGTGGCGAGCCAGCGCGCCGCCAGCCCCTCGTCGAGCCGGTCGGTCGCGCGCTGTTCGCGCCCGATCCATGCGCTGAAGTCGGTCACGCCGCGCGCTCGAACACCGCCGCGATGCCTTGGCCGCCGCCGATGCACATGGTCTCGAGCCCATAGCGCACCCCCCTCCGGTGCATCTCGTGTGCCATGTCGGCAAGGATACGCCCACCGGTCGCGCCGATGGGGTGGCCGAGGCTGATGCCCGAGCCGTTGACGTTGAGGATGTCGCGTCGGCTGTCGTCGGCGCTCCAGCCCCAGCCCTTGAGCACCGCGAGCACCTGCGGGGCGAAGGCCTCGTTGAGTTCGACGAGGCCGATATCGTCCCAGCTGTAGCCGCGCCGTGCGAACAGGCGCTCGACCGCGGGCACCGGGCCGATCCCCATGCGCGAGGGGTCGCAGCCCGCCGCTGCCCAGCCGCCGAACCACAGCATCGGGGTGAGGCCCAGTTCCTCGAGCTTGTCTTCGGCAACCACCAGACAGGCGGCAGCGGCATCGTTCTGCTGGCTGGCGTTGCCCGCCGTCACGATGGCGTCCGGATCGCGGCGCAGGTCGATGGGGGCGAGCTTGCCGAGTGTCTCCATGCTGGCGTCGGAGCGGTAGCCTTCGTCATGATCGAACACCACGGGATCGCCGCGCCGCTGCGGGATGGTGACCGGCACCAGCTGCTCGGCGAACTTGCCCTCGGCCCAGGCTCGGGCTGCATTCTGGTGCGAGCGGACCGCAAAGGCATCGGCCTCCTCGCGGGTGATGCCGTAATCCTTGGCGAGGTTCTCCGCGGTCTCGATCATCCCGGTGATGACCCCGAAACGCTCGACCGGCTGGCTCATTACCCGGCCCCGGCTGAGGCGGTCGTGAAGTGTCATGTCGCCCATCCGCACCCCGCCGCGCAGGTCGGTGGTGTAGTGCTCGACATTCGACATGGACTCCACGCCGCCCGCGACGACCACGTCGGCCATCCCGGTCTCGATCATCATCGCCGCGGTCGCCACCGCCTGCACGCCCGAACCGCAGCGGCGGTCAAGCTGGAAGCCGGGGACTTCGATGGGCAGACCCGCCGCAAGCCAGCTCCAGTGGCCGATCGCGGGCGCCTCGCCATTGCCGTAGCCTTGCGAGAAGACCACGTCGTCCACCCGCACGGGATCGATGCCGCTGCGCTCCATCAGCGCCTTGAGGATCACCGCGCCGAGTTGTCCGGCGTTGAGGCTGGAAAGCCCGCCGAGGAACTTGCCCACCGGGGTGCGCAGGGGGGTGCAGATGGCGGCGCGTCTGGTCATGGTATCAATTCTCCAAGAATTCCGTTCGCCTCGAGCGAAGTCGAGAGGCCGTTCTGCTGTGTCTCGACTTCGCTCGACACGAACGGGGATAGGTCAGCGGTTCTGATCGGATAAAGCCACGGTCCCCGCGTCAACCAGCTTGCCGATCGTGCCGGACGAGAGTCCCAATTTTTCCGCCAGCACCTGCTCGGAATGCTCGCCGAGATAGGGCGCGGGGGCGGGATTGCCCGCCGCGCGCCCCGGCAGGTTGGCGAAGCTGCGGGTGGCGGGGTAATCGAAGCCGGAGGGGTTAGCGGGGGCGGGGCCGAACAGCGGGTTGTTTGCGACCAGCACCGGATCCCTCGCCGCCTCGTAGGCGGTGCGGTAGCGCTCGAAGGTGCAGCCTTCCGCCGCCATGCGCGCTTCGAGCGTCGCATAATCCATCGTCTCCGCCGCGTTCTGGAACAGCGCGAAGAGCTCGGCGCGGTGGGTGAAGCGCGGGGTGTCGCCATCGGCGAAATGCACGCCGTATTCGGCCTCCAGCACGGCGATCCCGCTCTCGACCCCGAAGGCCTTGACCAGACCGCTCCACTGCTTGGGCGTGAGCGCGGCGACCATGAAGCGCACGCCGTCCCGCGCGCGGAAATCCCGCCCGAACGCGCCCCAGATGGCATTGCCGAGCCGCTCGCGGTCGCCGCCGCGGTAGAGCACTTCGGCGAGCAATCCGGCATTGGCCATGGTGCCGATCGCGACATCGCCCAGCGGCAGGCGCACCTCGCTGCCCTCGCCCGTGCGGTCACGGTGGCGCAGCGCGGCGAGCATGGCGAAGGCGCCATAGGCCCCGGTAATGAAGTCCCACGCGGGTAGCACCTGATTGACCGGCGGGGCGGTGGCCGGGTCCCAGTCCTCGGGGCCGCACATGAGGGGATAGCCGGCGGCGGCGTTGACCGTGAAGTCCATCGCCTGCCGTCCATCATGCCAGCCCATCACGCGCAGGGAGATCATATCCGCGCGCTTGGCGGCCATCGCGGCGTGGCTGAGGAAGCTCTGTTCGGGCAGGTTGGTGATGCACTGGCCGACCTTGGCCGCCAGCTCCACCAGCAGCTCGCGCCCTTCGCCCGATTGCAGGTCGAGCGCGACCGATTTCTTGGCGCGGTTCAGGTTCTCCCACGAAAGCGAGCGCCCCTCGCGCGTCAGCATGTAGCGGTTGTAATCGAGCCCGCCCGCCTTGTGGTCGACGCGGATCACCTCGGCTCCCAGCTGCGCGCAATAGAGCCCCGCGGTGGGCGAAGCGACGAAGCTTGAGACTTCGACGATCGAAAGGTCATCGAGAAGGTTATACATTCTCTCTCCACTCGCGCAGCATGTGCTTGGCGATCTGGAGCTGCAGGATCTGCGTCGTGCCTTCGTAGATGCGGTAGATGCGCGCATCGCGGAAGAAGCGTTCGGCATCGTATTCGGCGAGGTAGCCTGCGCCGCCGTAGACCTGCACCACGCGGTCGACCACGCGGCCGCACATCTCGCTGGCGAAGACCTTGAAGGCAGCGGCTTTCACCAAGATGTTCTCGCCCCGGTCGGCACGGGCGGTGACATCCTTCATCATCGCTTCGGCGGCGTAAATTTCGATCTCGCTGTCGGCGAGCATCTGCTGGATCAGCTGGAAATTGGCGATCGGCTCGCCAAACGCCTTGCGCTCATTGGCGTAGCGCAGGGCGCTGTCCAGAGCCCGCCGCGCATAGCCGGTCGCCGCCGCGCCCACGCTGATACGCCCGTTGTCGAGGCTCTTCATCGCGAAGACGAAGCCCTTGCCGGTCTCGCCGCCCAGCAGCGCGTCACCCGGCACGCGCACATCGTCGAGCATGATGTCGCAGATATGCGAGCCTGCCTGCCCCATCTTCTTGTCCGGGCTGCCGCGCGAGATTCCGGCCGAGTCCATCGGCACGAGGAAGGCGGAGACGTGCGCGTTCTTGGGCAGCGCCTCCTTGTTGGTGCGCGCCATGATCAGCGCGACATCGGCATAGGGCGCGTTGGTGATGTAGCGCTTGGTGCCGTTGAGGATCCAGCCGTTACCGTCAGGGTCGGGGACGGCGGTGGTCGCCATTGCCGCGCTGTCGCTGCCCGAGCCCGGCTCGGTCAGGCCGAAGCAGGCGATCTTGCCCTCGGCGATCCTGGGATACCATTCGGCCTTCTGGGCTTCCGTGGCGCCGTTCTTGAGCGCGCTCGAGAACATCCCGACATTGATCGAGAAGATCGAGCGATAGGCGGGCGCGGCATAGGCCATGATGTTCACGACGCGCGCATATTGCGTCATGTTGAGCCCCGCGCCGCCATATTCCTCGGGCACCGAGAGGCCGAACAGGCCCATCTCGCGCATCTCGTTCACGATCTCCTCGGGCACGCGGTCTTCGGCGATCACCTGCGCTTCGGCGGGGATCAGACGTTCGCGGACATAGCGGGTGAGCTGTTCGGCGAACTGTTCGAAGGTGTCCTCGTCCATGCCGGTTTTCACGGGGGCGGAGAGATTGGCGGGGGCGTTCATGGTGACCATCGTCCTTGCAGGAAAGGCGCTGTTACGGGCGCGCGGCCGCGGCGTCGCCTGTCAATTCGGCAGCGGGGGCCGCGGTTGCGGGTGCCGAGGGCGGCGGCACATCGGTGGGCAGGGCCTCGGGCGGCAGCTGGCGCGCGTCGAGCATCGATGCGGCATCCTCCAGCGCCTTGGCCTCGCCCGGACTGACCCCGCCGGGCGCGCTCGCCCGCTCGCCCCCGCAGGCGGCGAGCGCCAGCAGGAGCAGCGGCGCGGCGATGATCGGCAGGCGCGGCACGGCCAGCGGGCCTTACTCGCCGGGGGCGGTGTCGCCCTCGGCAGCGGCGGCCGCTTCGGCGGCGACGGCGGCCCCGGCATTGCCTGCCGCGGTCGCATCGGCGCTCGGCATCGCATCGGGCGCGTCGGTGGCGGTGGCAGTGGGATCGGCGACCGGCTCGTCGCTCACCGGCGCGAGCGCGGTGTCGGCGGGCATTTCGACCGTATCGGCACTCGCCTCGGTCGAGGCATCGTCGGCGCTGCCACAGGCGGTGAGCGCCAGCGTGGCGGCGGTAAGGACGGCGGGGGCAAGAAGCTTGCGCATGGTTAGGGTCTCTCCTCTCGAATGGGGCGGGCAGAGCGCGTTTCGCGCCGCCCGGTTGACGAGGGTTTAGCCAAGCCTGGCCGTAAACGCCAAGTGCCAAATGGGCACACCCCTTGCGTGAGCGGTAGCGAGCCGGGCGCGGCAGGTGATATTGTCTCCCCCATGACCCAGATTGCCCTTGCATCGCCCCTGCGCGCACCCGCCCTCCTCGCGGTGAGCGCGCTGCCCCTGTTCGCCGCCAGCGCCCAGCCGGTGCCCGACGCCTTCACCGTCGTGGAAAGCGGCCAGCGCTTCGCCAATCTGCAGGACGCAGTAAACGCGATCGGCAACGGGCGCGGCACTATTCGCATCCAGCCGGGCACCTACCGGCAATGCGCCGTGCAGGAAGGCGGCGTCGTCGTCTACGAAGCGCCCGAGCCCGGCAGTGTCACCTTCATGGCCCGCGCCTGCGAGGGCAAGGCGGCGTTCGTGCTGCGCGGCATCGGGGCAGAAGTCCGCGGCATCACCTTCAGCAACATCAAGGTGCCCGATGGCAACGGCGCCGCGATCCGGCTCGAGAAGGGCGCATTGAACGTCGCCCATGCGCGCTTCCAGAACAGCGAGCAGGGCATCCTCACCGCCGACGATCCGCAGAGCCGCATCTACATCACCCGCTCGACCTTCAGCGGGCTGGGCACCTGCGAGAACTCGGCGGGCTGCGCGCATTCGATCTATATCGGCAATTATGGCTCGCTGACCGTGCGCGAAAGCCGGTTCGAGCGCGGGATGGGCGGCCACTACGTCAAGGCCCGCAGCGCCGAAGTCGTCATCGAGAACAACAGCTTCGACGACGCGAACGGCAAGGGCACCAACTACATGATTGATCTGCCCGCCGGCAGCATCGGGCGGATCGCGGACAACTGGTTCGTGCAGGGCCGCGACAAGGAGAATTACTCAGCCTTCATCGCGCTGGGGGCGGAGGATCTGCTGCATTCCTCCGATGGCCTCGCAGTCGAAGGCAACGAAGCGCGCTTCGTCCCCGGCCTGTCACGCAACTCCGTGTTCCTCGCCGACTGGACGGCATCGCAGGTGGCCATGCGCGGCAACCGGATCGCGGCGGGGATCAAGCCTTACGAGCAGCGCTGAGGCTTGCGCTTTGCCCGGGGCGGCGTAAGCTCCGGCGCATGACGAAGCCGCGCCCGATCAACCTCTTGTCGCTCGCCGCGCTGTGCCTGGCGGTGCTGGCGCTGTGGCTGGCCGGCCCGGCCCGCGCCGATAGCTGGGCGTTACCGGAAACACAGACCACACCGTCGGCGAACGGCCAGTTCCGTTTCACCGTCACGCCGAGCGAAATCGGCAGTCAGCTCGATTATTTCCGCGAGGAAGTGGCAGCCGAAAAAAGCGGCGAGCCGGTGGAGCGTCCGGCCCCGCTCGGCATGCTCGAACGGCGCGGCACCGATGGCAAATGGGCGCCCGTATGGGCTGGGCCGCTCGTCAACCCGGTCGCGCCGGTCACTGTGCTGGTGGCAGACGACGGGCGGCACGTCGTCACTTTCGACAACTGGCACAGCGTTGGTCACGGGGAACACGTCATCGTGATCTATGGCCCCGATGGCTCACTGGTGCGCTCGCTTGGCCTGACCGATCTGGTGCCGGAAGAATATATCGAGGCCCTGCCGCGCTCGGTGAGTTCGATCTATTGGAGCAAGGACGAGAGCTTTTCGGAGGACGGCGCCAGCCTAGTCATCCCCGTGGTGGTGCCACATGGCGGCGGGCTGGGCGATGATGTCGAAACCGTTCCCTTCTCCATCGCGTTGGCGGACGGCGCGGTGACCCTCCCCCCGGCGGCGCAGTGGGAAGCGGCGCTGGCGGCCACGGCGCGGGTCCGGGCCGCGATGGTCGAGGCGGACGCAAGGTGGCTCGCCGAACGCAAGGCCCCGCTCATGCCACCGCAGGGGTGCGTGGAGGGGGAGTGGCACGACTATCTCCGCGAGGCTCATGCGCGAATCAGTAACGAGCCACCGTTCGAGCTTTCGACAGCGACAACCGTGCTCTTCCCGCGCGATCATCCCCGCCATCGGGAATCGGTGAAGTGGCTGCGCGAGGAGGTGGCGGACGTCTGGGATTTGCCCACCAATGCCGCATTTGCCTCGCCGTGTGATCCGGACGGGCTGGTCGAGGCCTTTGCCAAAGCCGTGAAGCGAGTGAAGCCGGGGTCAGCGAAGAATGCGACCTATTACATCGCCGCGCCCGAGACCCAGTTTGCCGCCATCGCCCGTTTGCTCGCCCCGACGGGCGGCAGAGCCGTATGGCTCGACCCCGCCGTCGCCATTCCTCAGCGCCCCGAACGTATCCCCGGTACGCCCGAACACGATGCGGCGATGGCGGCATGGCAGCAATCGCTCGAAGCTGATTTCGGGGTCGACTAGATCAGCAAATGCCCCGAGCGGTCGCGCTTGGTTGCCAGATAGCGCGCATTGTGAGGGTTTTCGGGGAGCTGGTGCGGCACGCGCTGGCTGACGGTGATCCCGGCGGCTTCGAGCGCGGTTACCTTGGCCGGGTTGTTGGTCAGCAGCCGGATGGTGCGCGCGCCGAGCAGTTCCAGCATCCGCGCCGCCACGGGAAAATCGCGCGCTTCGTCGGGGAGGCCCAGGCGCTGGTTGGCCTCGACCGTGTCGAAGCCCTGATCCTGCAAGCGATAGGCGCGCAGCTTGTTGATGAGGCCGATCCCGCGCCCCTCCTGCCGCATGTAGAGCAGCACGCCCCACCCGCCATTGTCCGCCGCCTCATGCGCCATCGCGTGGAGCGCGGCGTCCAATTGCGGGCCGCAGTCGCATTTTAGGCTGCCGAGGATGTCGCCCGTCAGACACTCGGAATGGAGGCGCACCAGCGGCTGACTGTCGCCCGACTGCTTGCCGATGATCAGCGCGACGTGCTCGCGCAGGTCGGCATTGGAGCGGAAAGCGACGATCTCCGCGTCCTCGCAGGCCGACACCGGCAGGCGCGCGCGGGTGACGATACGTAGCGCCCCTGCATCGGCGTAGGCGGCAAGGTCGCTCGCGGCGACCGGCATAGCTTCGCCTGCACCCTCGGGATCGACCAGAAAGGCAGGCAGGATCCCCGCAATCCGCGCCAGTTCCAGTGCGGCCGCGGCGGTCGCGGCCCAGTCGAGCGTCACGGCCTTGAACGGGCCCTTGAGCGGGTTGCCGAGATCGAGCGCCGGATCGGCAATCGGTAGAGCTTCGCGCAAGGTGAAATCCTCGCCGCCTGCGATCAGCACCGGCGCGTGCGGCACGGCGGCCTCGCGCTGATTGGCGAGTTTCAATGTCGCGGCGCGCGCGGCGGAGATCAGCATTCGAGGCGCACTGGCGGTTTGCGCGATGGCAGTCTCGACCGGCAGCAGCACCGGCCCGCCCTCGAACGCCAGCGCCCAGCCGTGGCGCAGCGCGTCCACGGCCTGTGCTGCCCGGCGTTCAGGCGAAGCGATGCTCAGAGGTCGAACTCCGTTACCAGCGGCACGTGATCGGACGGCTGCGTCCACGCGCGCGCCTCCTCGATCACCCGGTGCGCGCGGGCCTGCCTGGCCACCTCGGGCGAGGCCCACATATGGTCGAGCCGCCGCCCCTTGTCGTTCTCCTTCCAGCCCGGATTGCGGTAGCTCCACCACGAGTAATAGCGCTCGGGCGCGGGGATATGCTGGCGGCCCAGATCGACCCAGCCATGCGCGTCCTGAAAACGCCCAAGCGTCTCGACCTCTACGGCCGTGTGGCTGACGACCTTCAAGAGCTGCTTGTGGCTCCACACGTCGCTTTCCAGCGGCGCGATGTTGAAATCGCCGACGATCAGCGTGGGCCGGTCGAGCGCGTCCGCCCAGCGCGTCATCCGCCCGAGAAAATCGAGCTTCTGGCCGAACTTGGGGTTCACCTCGCGGTCCGGCACATCACCGCCGGCGGGGACATAGACGTTCTCGATCAGCAGATCGCGGCCCAGCACCTCGACCCCGATGTGCCGTGCCTCGCCATTGTCCTGCCAGTCGTGGCGGGTAACCTCGCGGATCGGCACGCGGCTCACCGTCGCGACCCCGTGGTAGCCCTTCTGACCGCTCACCGCCTGATGGGTGTAGCCCAGCGCCGCGAGCGCCTCGGCCGGGAACAGGTGGCTCTCGCACTTGATCTCCTGCAGGCACAGGATGTCGGGCGCGGCTTCGGTGAGCAGCTTTTCGATGAGGCCCACGCGCAGGCGGGCCGAATTGATGTTCCAGGTGGCAACCGAGAGCTTTTGGGTCAGCATGAGGCGGACTTAGGCATGGGCGACACCAAAATCCAGCGCGGAGGGTGCCGATCATGCCTTTACGCCGTCACGCGAGGCCGATAGCGCACCGGCCAAGGAGACCCGCCATGACCTCGACCCGTGCCCTGATTGCGCTCGCTTTGGCTGCCCTGCCGCTGGGTGGCTGTGTGACCACCACCAAAACCAACGGGGCGACGGGATACGGCGCCGCGCCGGTCGCCTCAGCGCCCGCGCCGAAGCAGGCGAAGAACGTGATCCTGTTCATCGGTGACGGCATGGGCATCTCCACCATCACCGCCGCGCGCATCTACGAAGCGCAAAAGCGCGGGGAGACGGGAGAGGAAAACCAGCTCAGTTTCGAGAAATTCGAGCATGTGGCGCTGGTCAAGACCTACAACACCAACGCGCAGGTGCCCGACAGCGCGGGGACGGCGTCGGCGATGAACACGGGCGTGAAGACGCGCATCGGCGTGCTCGGCATCGGTCCGGAAGCGACGCGCGGGGTGTGCTCCGAGGCGCTCGCACACAGCCTGCCGACGCTGGGCGAGGAGGCCAAGGCCAAGGGGCTTGCCGTCGGGATCGTCACCACCACGCGGCTCACCCACGCCACCCCGGCGGCGGTCTATGCCCACACCGCCGACCGCGACTGGGAGGCGGACAGCAATATCCCCGCCCCGCAGCAGGGGCAGGGTTGCAAGGATATCGCGCTCCAGCTCGCCGAGGCGAAGTTCGACATCGCGCTCGGCGGCGGGACGGGGATGTTCTACGGCAAGAACGGCGGCGGAAGGCGGGCCGATCCTGGGGCCGATCTGCCCGCGCAATGGGCCGCAAGAAACGGCGGCGTGGTGGTGAAGGATGCTGCGGCGCTGGCTGCCGCGCCCAAGGACAAGCCGGTGCTCGGCCTCTTCAGCCCGAGCCACCTGACCTACATGGCCGATCGCAAGCCGGACTCCGCCGAGCCGACCCTCACCGACATGACCGCGCAGGCGATCGACCGGCTCAAGGCCGATCCCGATGGCTACTACCTGATGGTCGAAGGCGGGCGGATCGACCATGCGCACCACGATGGGCGCGCGGGATATGCGCTTGAGGAAGCGGTGGAGTTCGCCCGCGCGGTGCAGTGGGCGGTCGATCACACCGATCCTGCCGAAACGCTGATCCTCGTCACCGCCGATCACAGCCACGTCTTCACCATTGCTGGCTACCCGCAGCGGGGCAACGACATCCTCGGGCTGGTGGTGCCCCCGCCGGGCGGCGGAGACGGCGACCATTCGGGCTCCGACGAGCCGGGCGCGCCGACGCTGGCGGGTGACGGCAAGCCCTACACGACGCTCGGCTATGCGAATGGCCCGGGCGCCGTGTCGGGCGAGCGGCCGGTGCCAGCGACCGGGATCAATGCGCGCCAGCAGTCGCTGATCCCCGGCGGCAGCGAGACCCACGGCGGAGAAGATGTGGCGCTGTTCGCCACCGGCCCCGGAAGCGACCGCGCGCGCGGGGTGATCGAGCAGAACGTGATCCACGCGATCATCCGCCGAGCCTTGGGCTGGGTGGAGTAAAGGAGTCGCGCTGAGCCGGCGTCATGCGCTCTGTCACGCGGCGCGTCCGGGTGGTTTAGGCAACGCCGAAAAGTGTTTCGACCGAGAACCGGAGCGGAGCGCACTTCATGTGCGTGAGCACCGGAAGCGCAGGGCGGAGCGCTTTGCAGGCCTGCATAAACCGTCCGGAAACCAAAAACCCCCGACCCGGGGGCGATGGGTCGAGGGTTCCATGGAGCGTTCGTCACGCTTGTGCAAGACAGGCCCTTGGTGAAGGGTGGGCAACAGGGGGGAAACCTCCCTTCGGCCCGTCTTGTGTTGAAGAATTACGCCTCTCCGGCTTTCACTCACATGAACGCGGCAAGTTTTTTGTCGCTTTCATACAACCGTTCGTCGGACGGGCGTTCATCCCGGGCGACGAGCCGTGCGGCGCGGGTCCTTGAAGGTGAAAGCCGAGTCGGCCACGGCCACACCATAGCGCTGGTTCGACAGCACCACCTTGGTGCGGTTGTTCTGCGCATCGAGCGCGACCCAGTGGGTCAGCTGGAGCCCGCCGGGGGCCGAGGCGTTCCTGACGAAGATCAGCGTGATCATCCCGAATTCGGGCTTCTTCGGATCGCGCACCTCGACGCTGAGGACATTGGGGTTCGATGTCGGCAACATCTTGCCGTAGCGCTTCACGTCCTTTTCGGGATCGAACAGCGCGCCCAGCGGGGAATTGCCGATCGGCCAGCGTTCGACTTGGGCAACCTCGTAATCGACGACGTAGAGCGACTTGCCGTTCGAGACGACGAGGAAATCGGCATCCTTGCCATAGTCGAAGCGGATCTTGCCGGGGCGCTTCAGTGTCATCGTGCCGCGCAGGGTGTTGCCCGATCGGTCGGTCTGGGTGAAGTCGGCCTTCATGGTGGAGATGCCGCGCAGCGCGCCCACCACCTTGTCGAGATCGCTGGCGGACTGCGCCACGGCAGGCGCGATCAGCGGAGCGGGGCCGGCAGGAGCCAGGCCAAGCGCAAGCGCTCCGGCCCCAAGGCCGAGCGCCAGCGTGCGAAGCGAAGGGAGGTGTTTGGTCATGCCCGGCGGTTAAGGCGGCAGGCTTGAACTGTCGATGAATTTTCGCGCTGCCTGCTGTTCAGCAGGCGCGCGCAAGCCCGATCTTACTTGATCTTGGCTTCCTTGAACTCGACGTGCTTGCGCGCGACGGGGTCATACTTGCGGAAGCTCATCTTCTCGGTGATGTTGCGCGGGTTCTTCTTGGTCACGTAGAAGAAGCCGGTGCCCTCGCTCGAGACGAGGCGGATCTTGACGGTGGTGGGCTTCGCCATGGCGGGTTCCTGTCAACTGGGTCGGCCCGGCGGGTGCTTCACACGGGCTTGAAAAAGCAAATAGCGGCGCGCCCGGAAGGCCCGGCACACCGCCACACGGGCGCGCCATTCGCCGATTCACGGGCAAAAGTCAAGGCGGGTACTTTGCCAGCGCGCCAAGATGCTGACGCATCACGCGCTGGCGATGCTCAGACGCCGCACGGGCTTAGCCAAGGGGTTACGAGCTGTCGCTCGTCACCCCTTGGCGCGGCCTCACCAATCCGACGCGCGCGGCTTGCTGCGGTTGGCCTTGACCGTGCCGCGCACCTTCTTGACCTTGAGCCGCTCGGTCTTGCCGACGCGGTTGAGCCGGGTCTTCGCCCGCCGTTTGGGCTCGGTCTGCGCTTCCTCCAGCAGCGCGGCCAGCTTCACCCGCGCGTCCTGCCGGTTGGCCTCCTGCGTGCGGTGCGCCTTGGAGGTGACGATCAGATCGCCGTTCCCTGCGATCTTCCCGCCCGCCAGCTGGCGCAGCCGCGCGAACACCGGCGGGGACAGGCGCAGCGCGTAGATGTTGACGCGCAGCTCCACCTCGGTCGCGACCTTGTTGGCGTTTTGCCCGCCGGGTCCGGAACCGGCGAGAAAGCTCTCGCTCGCCAGCCGCAGCGCGCGCGAGATCAGCGGCTCTTCGTCATCCATCCTTCACCCCGAGCGCGAGGAAATCGCGCGGCAAGGGCGCGCGCGCTTCGATCGGGGTCTTGCCGGGGCGGGTCACGGTCAGGCTCTCGGCATGGAGCATCGTGCGCGTGGCCCCCGGCGCATTGCCCGCGCCGTAGACCGGATCACCCAGCAGGGCTGCGCCCAGACCGCTCAGCGCATGAACGCGCAGCTGGTGGGTGCGGCCGGTTTCGGGACGGAAGCGAATCAGGCTGTGGGGGCCGAGTTCATCGACCAGTTCCCAGTGCGAGACGGCGGGCTTGCCCTTCTTGGCCGGGATCATCCGCCAGCCCTTCTCGGCCGAGCTGATCTTCGACAGGGCGAGTTCAATCGTGCCTTCGGTCCCCGGCGGGCGGCCCGCCAGCACCGCGAGGTAGGTCTTGCCCACCAGCCGATCCTCGAACGCCTTGTTGAACCGCGCCAGCGCCTTGGGATTGCGCGCGAGCAGCAGGCAGCCGGAGGTGTCGGTATCGAGCCGGTGGACCGCCACCGGCGCGCGCTGGAAGCCCAGCTTCAGCCGGGGCAGGTGGTCTTCGAGGCAGATGCCGCCCTTGCGCGGCCGGTCGACCGCCATGCCCGAAGGCTTGTCGATCACCAGCGCTTCGCCGTCTTCGTAGAGGATGTGAATGTCTGACATCGCCGCGCCCTAGCCGCTCGCGCAGTGCTTGTCGAAGGGCGCGCGTGTCACACCAGCACCGCGCGCATCAGCCCGCGCAGGGCGTTGCCGATATGGAAGCCGCCCGCAAGGTCGTCGAGCGTCACCTCGCCTTCGCGCGCGCGACCTTCGGCGATCAGCTGTTCGCGCAGCACGCCGGGCAGCAGGCCGAGCGCCAGCGGCGGGGTGATGAGCACGCCGTCCGGGCCATCGACGAACACGCTCGTCCAGCTGCCCTCGGTCACCAGACCATCTTGGCGCACCAGCACCGCCTCCTCGGCCCCCAGCATCCGCGCTGCGGCGAGCGCGTCCTCGTAGAAGCCCCGATCCGAGGTCTTGTGCGCCAGCCGCCAGTCATTGGGGTCGAGCGGATGGGGGAATGCGGCGACCTTCGTCGGCTCGGGCAGGGGCGCGGGCAGCGGCGCGGTCTCCAGCGCGCTGGCCCCGCTGCGCGACACCATCAGCCGCACTTTGGCGGGGGCCTCCAGCTCGAAGCACAGCGCCTGGATGTGGTTGCGCAAGGCATGACGGTCGAAGGCGAAGCCCAGCGCCGCCGCGCTCGCCTTCATGCGCGCCAGATGGCGTTCGAGCAGAGCGATACCGGTCTCGGGATCGAAGCGCATGGTCTCGATCAGGTCGCATTGCGGCGCGGTCAGCCCCGGCGCGGCGCGGCGCAGGAAGCCGGCCTTGACCTCGCATTCGCGCCGCTCGGCCATCGCCTCGCTGTCGGCCACCACCGCCGAGCCGATTCCGAGCACCGCGCTGCCCTGTCCGTTCTCGATCGGGGTCAGGCGCAGTGTGCGGATCGCGACGTTGAAGGCGGCATTGCCGTCAGCGTCGATCCGTCCGATCGCGCCGCAATAGGGCCCGCGCGCATCGCGCTCCACTTCGGTGAGCAGTTCCATCGCCCGGATCTTGGGCGCGCCGGTGATCGACCCGCACGGGAACAGTGCCCTCACCAGCTCCATCGCCCCCTTGCCCGGGCTGAGCCGCGCGCGCACCGTCGAGACCATCTGGTGCACCGTCGGATAGCTTTCGACCGCGAAGGGTGCATCGACATGGACGCTCCCCGCCTCGGCCACGCGCGACAGGTCGTTGCGCATCAGGTCGACGATCATCAGGTTCTCGGCCCGATCCTTGACCGAGGCGGCAAGCTCCTGCGCCAAGGCGGCGTCGGCGGCGGGATCGGCCATGCGCGGGCGGGTGCCCTTCATCGGCTTGACCTTGGCCTCGGTGCCATTGAGGGCCACAAACAGCTCGGGCGAGAAGCTCAGCAGCCAGTGCGACCCGTCCCAGATCAGCCCGCCATAACCCGCCGCCGCCGCACCCCGCAGCGCGGCGTAGAGCCCCACCGGATCGCCCCGGTATGACCCGGCGAGCGGATAGGTAAGGTTCGCCTGATAGATGTCGCCCGCGTGGATCGCCTCGCGCATCGCGGCGAAAGCTTCAGCATAGCCGCCGGGGGAGAGCTGCGGCTCCATCGGGCCGAGCGTGCCGGGGCCTTCCGCGCGGCTCTCCAGCCAGCTTGCCACATCGCTCGCCGCAATCCGGCGCGGCGCGTCGAACAGGCCGAGCCACACCAGCGGCCCCGCCGCCCCCGCGCGCGTCGCCGCCTGTCCGGCGAGCTTCGGCTCCAGCGCGAGGCCCGCCTCATAGGCGATATAGCCCGCCAGCGACCCGCCCTGTGCCACCCGGGCGGCCTCGGCAGCGGCGAGCGCGCCTTCGACCTCTTCGGCCCGGTGCGCCACGAACAGCGCGCGCGGCGCTTCGTAGAGCAGCGCATCGGCGGCCCCATCCCCGGCGCGCGCATCATCCAGCAATATGAATGGCAGCGGTTGACCCATGCCTGCCAGCCTTACCGCAATTGCCGCCTCTGTCGAGAACCCCTCGCCATTCCGGCCTGTGTTGGAGACACATGAGTCAGTGCCCAAAGACACAAATCCCGCCCATGCGATGACCCTCGCACGCTGGGCGGCAGGGGTGTGCGTGTGCGGACATGGACAGTCATGCGGCAGGTCATACCAGCCTCGTCCGCAGCAGGAAAATCCGCGTGGCCAAGGGTCGACAGGCCGTCCAATTGCGATAAGGAAAGCACGCAAGAGCAATGACGGCGGGGACAGCGCAATGAGCGAAGTGGCGGGCGAACTCTATCTCGGGCTGGGCGCGGACGGATCGCGGCAGACGCTGCTGCTGGGCCGCTCCAACCGCCACGGCCTGATCGCAGGCGCGACCGGCACCGGCAAGACGGTAACGCTGCAGGGCATTGCCGAAAGCTTTTCCAAGGCCGGTGTCCCCGTCTTCGTCGCCGACGTGAAGGGCGACCTGTCGGGCGTCGCCATGCCGGGCTCGCCCACCTTCAAGCACGCCGACAAGCTGGAAAGCCGCGCCAAGGAGCTCGGCATCACCGACTATGGCTATGAAGACAATCCGGTGATCTTCTGGGATCTCTACGGCGAACAGGGCCACCCGATCCGCACCACGGTATCGGAAATGGGCCCGCTGCTGCTGTCGCGCCTGCTCGATCTCAACGAGACGCAGGAAGGGGTGCTCCAGATTATCTTCCGCTACGCCGACGAGAACGGGCTGCTGCTGCTCGACTTTGCCGATCTTCAGGCGCTGCTGGCCTGGGCGAACGAGAATTCCGCCGAACTCTCGGGCAAATACGGCAATGTCACCAAGCCCTCGGTCGGGTCGATCCAGCGGCAATTGCTCTCGTTCGAGGCGCAGGGCGCGGACCATTTTTTCGGCGAGCCGGCGCTGGAGATCAACGATTTCCTCAAGGTGGATGATCAGGGGCGCGGCTATGTCAACGTGCTCGCCGCTGACAAGCTGATGCGCAGCCCCAAGCTTTACGCCACCTTCCTGCTGTGGCTGCTGGCGGAGCTGTTCGAGACGCTGCCCGAGGTGGGCGATCCCGAAAAGCCGAAGCTGGTGTTCTTCTTCGACGAGGCGCACCTCCTGTTCGACGATGCGCCCAAGGCCTTGCAGGACACGATCGAACAGGTGGTGCGGCTGATCCGGTCGAAGGGTGTGGGCGTGTTCTTCGTCACCCAGAACCCGATCGATATTCCCGAGGAGGTCGCGGGCCAGCTCGGCAACCGCGTGCAGCACGCGCTGCGCGCCTTCACCCCGCGCGATCAGCGCGCGATCAAGGCGGCCGCCGAGACCTTCCGGGTCAATCCCAAGCTCGATGTCGAAGCCGCGATCACCGAGCTTAAGGTCGGCGAGGCGCTGGTCTCGACCCTCGACGATGACGGCGCGCCCTCGGTGGTCGAGCGCACGCTGATCAAGCCGCCGCGCTCGCGGCTCGGCCCGGTTAGCCCCAAGGAGCGGGCAATCATCCAGTCGATCAGCCCGCTCGAAGGCAAGTACGACACGCGCGTGGATCGGGAAAGCGCCGCCGAAGTGCTTGCCGCCAAGGCCGCCGATGCCGCGGCGACCGCGCAGGAAGTGGCCGAAAAGGGCCGCGAGGAAGTCGCCAAGCGCGAACGCAAGACGCCGTCGGTCTGGGAGAAGGCGGGCAAGAGCGCGATGACCGCCGCCAGCGGCTCGCTCGCCTCGATCGCGGTGGCGGCGGTGCTGGGCAAGAAATCAGGCGCCAACCCGCTCAAGACCGGCGCGACGGCTTTCGTCCGCAATCTGATCGGCGGGCTGATGCGCTGACGGCGGGCCGATGTTCATGCAATGTTTCACGTGAAACATTGCGATCCCGTGTAACCCGGATCGGGCTTTCAGGCGGCAACAACCCCGCAAATACCGTGCTACACCCGAGGCGGAATCGCTCAACGCTGCCGGTGCTGGGTGCCTTCCCCTGCGGTGATGAAGATCGCGGTCGCGCTCTCCGCAACGTCGGCGGTGTGCCATATGCCTGCCGGGTTGATTGCGTATTCTCCCGCAGCGAGGGGCATTTGGGTAAGGCTGCCGCCCGCAAGCTCCTGCACCAGCACCATCGCGCCATCAGTGCAGATCACCACCTCGTCGCCCGCCGGGTGCATCTCCCACGAAGTCCAGCTTTCGGTGAAGGTGTATTGCGACACCAGCCGGCCTTCCGCGCCATCAGCGCCGTGGCGCGCGCCATAGGCTTCGTACCATGCCATCCCGGTGAAGGGCGGCTGTTCCACCGCCCTCGCGCCGAGGCCGAGATGGATGAACCGCTCCTCCAACCGGGGGCTGCTCATTCGCCGGTCTTCTCGGCGGGCTGGACCATGCAGAAGGCGTTGAGCTTGTTGCCGTCCGGATCGCGGAAATAGGCGGCGTAGAAGCCGTCATCCCCGCGCGGGCCGGGCGCGCCTTCGTCGCTGCCGCCGTGCGCCATCGCGATATCGTAGACCGCGTGGACATCCTCCGGCGACTTCACCTCCAGCGCGACCATCACTCCGTTGCCGACCGTGGCGGGCTGGCCGTCAAAGGGCAGCGTCGCCGCGATCCCCGGTGCGCCGCCCCATTCGCCCCAGGCGATGAAGGTTTCGAAATCCATCATCCGGCCAACGCCGAAATGCGCGGCCAGCGCGTCGTAAAAGGCCGCAGCGCGCGGCAGATCATTGGTTCCGAGGGTGACGTAGCCGATCATTGTGTGTTCCTCCCATGCGACTCGGTGCAAAGGAACATTACAGGAACATAGGGAGTGCGACAAGCGGTGGCTTGCCGCCCTTTTTCCGTTCGGGCTGAGCTTGTCGAAGCCCTGCCCTTTCCCTTTGAAAACCGCACAAAAGGAAGAAGTACAGTCCTTCGACAGGCTCAGGACGAACGGGCTTATTTCAAAGCGGCGCGGTCTCCCGCTCGACCCAGGCCAGATCATCGCCCGACAGACGCGGCGAGAGCACGTCGCGCACCTTGGCGTGATAGGCATCGACCCACGCGATTTCCTCCGCTGTCAGCAGCGCCTTGTCGATTAGCTTGCGGTCGAGCGGCACGAAGGTCAGCGTCTCGAAACCGAGCCAGCGGCCCTCCATGCCTGCGATCTGGCGCTCTTCGGTCAGCACCAGATTCTCGATGCGGATGCCGAAGGCGTTCGGCTTGTAATATCCCGGCTCGTTCGAGAGGATCATGCCCGCGTGCAGTTCCTGCCCGGTGCCCGCCTGCCCGCCCGAAGGCTTGGCGATGCGCTGCGGTCCTTCGTGCACCGCGAGCACGCTGCCGACCCCGTGGCCGGTGCCGTGGGCGTAATCGACCCCCGCCTCCCACAGATATTGCCGCGCCAGCACGTCGAGTTGTCCGCCGACCGTGCCCTGCGGGAACACCGCGCGGGCGAGCTGGATGTGGCCTTTGAGGACCCGCGTGTTGCGGTCGCGCATTTCCTGCGTCGGTTCACCCGGCCCGATCCACACCGTGCGGGTGATATCGGTGGTGCCGCCCGGATACTGGCCGCCCGAATCGACGAGGTAGATCGACGACGGCGGGATCAGGATATTGCTGTCCTCGTCCACCTTGTAATGCGGCAGCGCGGCATGGCCGGCGGCAGCCGAGATGGTGTCGAAGCTGAGGCCGGAGAGGCCCGGGTCCTCCTCGCGGAAGGCCTGAAGCTTCGCGGCGGCGGAGAGCTCGTCCACGCCGCCCTTGGGCGCTTCGATCTCGAGCCAGCGCAGGAAGCGGCTCACCGCCGCCCCGTCGCGCGCCTGCGCGTCGCGCTGGCCGTGCTGTTCGGCGGGGTTCTTGATCGCCTTGGCAAGGATCGTCGGGTCCTGCTTGAAGGCGAATTTGGCACCCCCCGCGCGCAGGGCCTGCGCGATGCCGACCACGGCGAAATCGGGATCGAGCGCGACGCTCTGCCCCGCATATTCGGCGAGCGCGCCTTCGAAGGCGGCCCGGTGGCGGATTGTCACCGCGTTGCCGAGATGGCGGGCGAGTTCGGGCGTGACCTTCTCGGGCGCGATGAACAGCTCGGCGCTGCCATCCTTGCGGGCGATGACATAGGACAGCGCGACCGGGGTGTGCGGCACATCGGCGCCGCGAATGTTGAGCAGCCAGGCGACCGAATCGAGCGCCGGGATCACCACCGCATCATGGCCCTCCTTTGCCAGCCAGTCGGCGACGGCTGCGCGCTTGTCCGCCGAGGAGCGGCCCGCCATCGCCTCGTCATGCACCTTGGCCTCAGCGGGCGAGGGGGCGGGGCGATCGGCCCAGACCGCGTCGATCGGATTGCTCTTGGCCGGGACCATCGCGATGCCCTTGGGCTCGACCTGCTTCTCTACTGCCTCGACCCAGGCCCAGGTGTGGAGCCAGGGGTCGTAAGCGATCTTCGCGCCGCTTTCGCACACCTCGGCCAGCCACGCGCCGAGCGTATCGGCGGGGACGCTCTTGTATTCGAACAGGTTCCCGTCGACCTGTTCGCGCACCTGCACGGTGTAGCGCCCGTCGACGAAGATCGCCGCGTGGGTGAGCGTCACGCAGGCATAGCCCGCCGAGCCGCCGAAGCCCGTCAGCCATTTCAGCCGCTGGGCATAATCGCCGACATATTCGCTCATGTGTTCATCGGAGATCGGCACGACGAAACCATCGACACCCCGTCGCTTCAACTCTTCGCGCAGGGCGGCGAGGCGGGCTTCGTGGGTCTGCATCAGCATGGGGCGGGGCCTTTCGATTCCGTTCGATGTGTTGGGGGGAGTATAGGGCCTCCCGCCCGATCTTGCCACCGGCGCGCGGTTAGTCGGTCTCGGGCGCAGCCCGCCAGAACAGGCTGGCGAGGGGTTCGGGGGTGCCGAACACGTTCTCGACCGGCTCGAGCCGCACGGTCTGGCGCGCGATGGTGCAGGCGGCGATGTCGGTCGCATCCTTGCCCGTGGTCTTGACCACGCGGCAATGGCGGACGCTGCCGTCGGCATTGGCATCGAGATCGAGCACCAGCGGGCTTCGGGCGCGGCCTTCCGGGAGCACGCCCGCGGCCGTCAGCGCGGTGACTAGTGCTTCCTCGCTCCCCTCGGCCATACGGGTGTCGACGATGCGCTCCGGATCGGGGCCGATGGCGATCATGCCTTCGGAGTGGTGGAGTATGGCGATCGGCACCATCCAGTCGCGCGTGCCTTCCACTCCGCTCCAGTCGGGCGCGAGCTCGGTGCGAGCATAGGCGCAGGCCGCCGCATCGCGTGCCGGATCGCCGCTGAGGGCGATCACCCGGCACTGGAGACCGTCGGGGCGGTGATGGAGGATCAGCCCGCTCATCGGCTGCGTCTGCGGGATGTCGCTCCAGCCGGGCCGTGGCGCGGTCTTCCATTTCGGCGCGCGGTAGAGGGAGGCCACCTCGAAATTGGCGGGCGGGAAGCGCACCAGTTGGTGAGCGTTCGGGGCAATCGTGATGGTCGGCGTTACCTTCTGCTCCTTCGTGAACAGCGACCGGGGCGGCGCATCGGGCGCGGCATCGAAGACGCGGCTTTCGATCCTGAGCCCGAAGGTGCCGGGCACCCGCGAGCCATCGTCAGCCAGCTGCGGCAGGAAGCGCTGGCCCGCGATATCGGCGCACAGCTGCGCCTCATCCGCGATCACGCGGGCCTGCGGGGCATAGGCGCATCCGGCCATCGTGCCTTCGGGCGTGATGTCGAGCAGGATGGTTGTGTAGCGCGGCGTGGTCGGATCGGCGCGGTGCGCGCGCGCCAGCGCCGATTCCGGGCCGAACCATTGCAGCGGATCGACCAGCGCCTGCGCGCTGCGCAGCGGTGTGGGTTGATCCCTGTCCCAGCGGCCATAGCCGTTGAGGTAAAGCGCCAGATCGGCGGTCTGACCACCCGGCCGAACAATGCGCGGCGCGGTGGGGGCGGGTTCCCCGGCCTGCGCAGGCGCGCTCGCCAGCACCAGCGGGGCCAGCCATGCGAGCGCTCTGACCATCCTCATGACATTCCTCCTGCATCGGCATCCGGTCTTGTGCGCACGCCACTTTCGGCGGGGCTTGCCAGCCTCTCGGCTGCGACCTAGCACATGGCCCATTCTTACCCAAAGAGAGCTCAGCGCCATGCCCCTCATTCGTCCGATCAGCCTCATGGCTCTTGCCACCACCGCCATCGCCACCACCTTGGCGACACCCGCCTTTGCGACCACCCGAGAGGAACAGCCGAGCGTGACCACGCCTTCTGCCGCCAGCACCGAGATCAAGCCCCCCGTCGCCGAAAAGCGCGCACACTCCTACACCGTCCACGGGATCACCGTCGAAGACCCCTATGACTGGCTCTACGACAAGTCCTATCCGGTGGTCGACGACGAGGACGTGCTGAACCACGTCAAGGCCGAGAACGCCTATTTCGAGGCCAAGATGGCCGGCCAGGAGGCTTTCACCGAAGCGCTGTTCACCGAGATGCGCGCGCGCATCAAGGAAGACGATTCGACCGTCCCCCAGAAGGATGGCGACTATCTCTACTGGAGCGAGTTCGAGGAAGGCGCGCAATACCGCAAGCACTGGCGCAAGCCCGTGGCGGGCGGCGAGCCCGAGCTGCTGCTCGACGAAAACCAGATGGCCGAAGGGCAGGAATATTTCCGCCTCGGCGCGGCCTCGGTCAGCGAGAACGGGCGCTTCCTCGCCTATGCCACCGACACCAACGGCAGCGAGCGCTACACCGCGCGGATCAAGGATTTGCAGACCGGCGAACTGCTCCCCGACACGATCGAGAACCTGCGCGGCGATCTGGTGTGGGTGAAGAACGATACCGCGATCGTCTACGGCCCCTCGACCGAGGAATGGCGCACGCTCGAGGCCAAGCTCCACGTGATCGGCACGCCGGTGGAGAGCGATGTCACGCTCTACAAGGAGGAAGACCAGAGCTTCGGCGTCGGCACCGGGCTGACCTCGCAGAAGGACTGGCTGATCATCGGCGCGGGCGACAACGAGACCAGCGAAGTGCGGCTCGTCCCCGCCGACAACCCCACCGCCGCGCCCATTCTGGTCAAGGCGCGCAAGAAGGGCGTCGAATACAGCGTCGATGTCCGCGACGGCGATCTGTGGGTGTGGACCAATGACGATCACATCAACTTCCGCCTCGCCAAGGCGAAGCTGGCGACGCCGGGAGACTGGCAGACGGTGATTGCGGGCTCGGACGATTTCTATCTGACCGGCTTCGACCTCTACAAGGACTTCTTCGTCACCGAAGGGCGGCTGGGCGGCCTCGATCAGATCCAGCTGCGCCGCTACGACGATCCGGCCAAGGTGACGCCGATCACCTTCCCCGAGGCGAGCTACACCGCCGGGCTTTCCAACAACCCCGAATACGATGTCAGCAAGCTGCGGCTCGCCTATCAGTCGATGGTGACGCCTGCGACGGTCTATGACTACGACGTCAAGACGGGCGGGCTGGAAACGCTCAAGACGCAGGAAATCCCGAGCGGCTACGATCCCTCGCTTTACGTCTCGGAACGGCTGACCGTGCAGGCGCGCGACGGGACGATGGTGCCGGTCAGCATCGTGATGCGGAAAGACCGCGCCGCAATCCTGAAAAAGGCCGGGATCGAGGGGCCGGGGCCGCTGCACCTCTACGCCTATGGCGCCTATGGCTATGCCATCCCGCCGGGCTTTTCGACCACGCGGCTGAGCCTCGTCGATCGCGGCTTTGCCTATGCCATCGCGCATATCCGCGGCGGCGACGATCTCGGGCGGCGCTGGTATCTGGGCGGCAAGCTGTTCGAGCGGACCAACACCTTCAATGATTTCGTCGATGTGGGAAGGGGCCTGATCGCCAAGGGCTACACCGCCGAGGGCAAGGTCACGGCGAGCGGCGGTTCGGCCGGTGGCGAGCTGATGGGCGCGATCATCAATCAGGACCCGTCGCAATATGGCGCGATCGTCGCGCATGTGCCCTTCGTCGATGTGGTCAACACCATGCTGAACGAGAAGCTGCCGCTGACCCCGGGCGAATGGCAGGAATGGGGCAACCCGATCACCGACAAGGCGGCGTTTGCCTATATGCTGTCCTATTCGCCCTATGATCAGGTGGTCGCCAAGGACTACCCGCCGATGCTGGTGACCGCCGGCCTCAACGATCCGCGCGTGACCTATTGGGAGCCCGCCAAATGGGTCGCCAAGCTGCGCGAGCTGAAGACCGACGACAATCTGCTGCTGATGAAGACCAACATGGGCGCAGGCCACGGCGGGCAATCGGGCCGCTGGAACTCCCTGAAGGAAACGGCGGAGGAATTCGCCTTCATCCTGTGGCAGATGGGCATGGCGCCGGAGGCCGAGGGCGAGTGAAGGCACCCAACTACGGGCGAGGCCTTTTGATCATTTCGGCTATCGCGCTGATGATCGCAGCCTCGCCTTTCCTGCTGCTCTGGGGCGTCTGCGTTTTTGGAGCGGGCTGCCCATGACCAACCGTTTCACCCGCACCTACGTGGCCGAGCCGCAGCACATCGACGAGCTCGGCCACGTCAACAACACCGTGTGGGTGCAGTGGATTCAGGACATGGCCACCGCCCATTGGGACGCGGTCGCCCGGCCCGAGGATCGCGCGGCGTTCTTCTGGGTCGTGGTGCGGCATGAGATCGATTATCGCGGGAACGTGTCCGAGGGTGACACCGTCACAGCCGAAACGTGGATCGAAGGTCCGGCACAGGGTGCGAAATCGCTGCGCCGGGTGGAGTTTGCCGATGCATCCGGCAAGCGGCTCGTCAGCGCGGCCACCACTTGGGCGATGCTCGATCGTGCCACCGGTCGGCTGGCGCGGGTGCGGCCCGATATCCTCGCGGCTTTTTTGTGAGTTCGCAGACCGCCCGCCCCGCCTCCCCACCCGGCCACCATACCGTAATGGTATTGTTGGTGGCCGGGTGGGGAGGCGGGTCGGGGGGTCTGCTCGCGCGCCAGCGCGATCGCCAGTAAGCTAAGCCGCCTTGTCGCCGCGCCCCTCCGGGGCGGCGGTGAAGACCGTCAGGCGTTCATAGGCGAGCCGGTTGCGGCCGCTCGCCTTGGCGTCGTACATCAGTGCATCGGCGCGGGCGTAGAATTCGGCGAAGGCCATCTTGTGACGCGCGGCCTCGGCCATCATCACCACGCCCATGCTGGCGGTGACCGGCAGTTCCAGCCCCGGCACGTCCTGCATGATGCGGATCGGGATCGCCTGCCGCATCGCCTCGGCCCGTTCGAGCGCGCGGGGCCCGCGCAGCAGCACCACGAATTCCTCGCCGCCCAATCGCACCGCGATCGCATCCCGGTCCCCGCTGGCGCGCAGCGCGCCCGCGCAGGCGACCAGCGCGGCATCGCCGACCTGGTGGCCGTGCAGGTCGTTGATCGCCTTGAACCGGTCGAGATCGACCAGCGCGAAGGTATCGAAGCCCTGCGCCAGCAGCTCGTCGAAGCGCGCCTCGATCGCGCGGCGGTTCATCAGCCCGGTGAGCGAATCGCGGGTCGAGATCTGCTCCATCTTGCGCGCCTCGCTCAGCGCGGCATCGCGCTCGCGCCGCAGCGCGAGGAAGCGGTCGGCAATCGCGAGGCTGATCACCACCACCTCGATCCCGACCGCGCCATAGATCATCAGGTCGAGGCTGGAGGGGCCGACATGCCAGCCCAGCCCGCGCAGCAGGCGCTCCACAGAGGCGCAGATGATCGGCGTCCACGCCACCGCCAGATAGCGCGCCGAACGGCTGCCGCGCCACACCGCTTCGAGCACGGCCGCGCTGATCACCAGAATGAAGGGCACGAAGGTGATGAAGTAGGCGCGATCGTCAAACGCCTGGGTGCGATCCAGTTGCAGCGCGAAGAAGCCCGGCGCGATTATTGTGAACCACGCCGTCGCCGCGGTGATCCGCTGCATCAGGCGCGATTGCCCACCGCGTTCGAGAAAGGCGACCACGAACAGTCCGGTCAGCCCGGCGGCCAGCGCATAGGTCAGCGGCCCCAGCACCGCCATCACGGCCAGAGGCAGGGTGACGAAGGCAGAGGCCAGACCCCCGGCGGTCAGCACATAGACCATCATCGTGCTCACCATCCCCGCATGGAGCAGCACGAACCTCTCGCGCAGCACCACGAAAAAGCTGACGTCGAACAGCAGCGGCAGCATCAGCATTCCCATTACCAGCGCGAGCAGCAGCATTTCGACCTGCGACCATTCGGCGGTGTCGGGGTTGGCGGTGATGCGCGCCTCGGTCAGCAGCGGGATCGAATGGGGGCCTTCGATCCGGACGAGCAGCGCGGCGGTGTCGGGCGTGATGGCGGGCAGCGGCAGGCCGAACACCGGGCCCGCGGCAAAGGGCTGCGCCTCGGCCTCGGTCAGGCGGCGGCTGCGCACGGTGCCGTCACGGTCGATGGCGTGGAAGGTGATCCTATCGAAGCGGGCGATGCGGCTGTAGAACTGGCGTGGCAGCGGCCCGCCCTGCCAGCTGGCGGCTTCAAACCGCAGCCACACCGCGGGGCTGCCCGAAGGCCAGTCGCGGTTGGCACAGGTCCACGGTCCGCGCGCTTTCATCGCCGCCAGCGGGCGGTCCAGATCGCTGGCGCTGTGGCAGACCGGGGCATGGACGGGCGGCGGCTCATCATGGGCCAGCGTCGGCCGCGCCGCCAGCAATCCGAGCAGCAGCGCAGCCATCACGAGGCGAATAAGAAGGTGGCCCAGGCTTGCCATGCGCGCTGCGATACACATCAGCCCTTACGATGGCGTTAAGCAGATTACCTCCATTTTGGAGATAAATTACCAATATTCAGATGCTTGCACATATGTCCAGCGGCGGTGCAAATGCCGTTCCGGCACAATCGAGACCTCCTTATTCGGACCCGCGGCGATGGCTGCGACGATGGTCACAAGCTTGTCATGAAACCACCCTAGGGCGCGGGCTTGGGGGGCATGCAGCCCTTGGCGTATTTGCGGGATTTTCCATGACCTTTCAGTTTGCTTCCCTGATCCGAATCGGTGCCGTCGCGGTGCTGGCAGGTACCACTCTGGCCGCCTGCGATGGGGGCGGCAGCAGCGCGTCGCAGCCGGTGCACGCGGTCGGCTCGTCGACCGTGCTGCCCTTTGCCAAGCTGGTCGCCGAGAACTTCTCGCGCTCGAACGCCGGGATGCCTTCGCCGCTGATCGAATCCACCGGCACCGGCAACGGCATCCAGCTGTTCTGTTCGGGCCTCGGCCCCAACACGCCTGACATGGTCAACGCCTCGCGCCGGATGAAGGACAGCGAATTCGACACCTGCGTGTCGAACAAGGTCGACGAGATCGTCGAAATTCAGGTCGGGCTCGACGGGATCGCCTTTGCTTCGGCCAAGGGCGGGATCACGCTGAACCTCTCGCCCGAGACGGTCTACAAGGCGCTGGCCGCGACCCCCTATGGCAAGCCGCAGACCGCCAAGACCTGGAAAGATGTCGACCCGGCGCTGCCCGCCGATCCGATCCTCGTCTACGGCCCGCCCAGCACCTCGGGCACGCGCGATGCGCTCAAGGAGCTGATCCTCGAAGTCGGGTGCAAGAAAGACCCGGCGATGAAGGCGCTGAAGGACAGCGACGAGGCGAAGTACAAGCAGGTCTGCACCGAAGTGCGCGATGACGGCGCCTATGTCGATCAGGGCGAGCAGGACAACCTCGTCGTGCAGAAGATCGCGGGCAACCCCAAGGCGGTTGGGATCTTCGGCTATTCCTATCTCGAGGAAAACACCGACAAGGTGCAGGGCCTGCCGATGGAAGGCGTTGCGCCGACCTATGACAACATCGCCAGCTTCGCCTATCCGGGCGCGCGGCCGCTGTTCGTCTACGTGAAGAAGGCGCATATGCGCGCCATCCCCGGCCTGCAGGACTTCATGAAGGAATGGGCCAAGAGCTGGGCCAAGGACGGCCCGCTCGCCCGCATCGGAATGGTCGCGATGCCCGCCGATGCGCTCGCCGCCAATGCCGAAAAGGTGCAAACCCTGCCGGTGCTGACGCGCGAGGAACTCACCGCCAAAAAGTAAGCGTGCCGAAGTGATTGCAGCGCATGGCGAGGGCGGTTAGACCCTCGCCATGAGCGCGCGCAAGATCGCCGAATGGCATGATGCCGGCCTGATCGACGCCGCGACGCGCGATCGGCTTGCCGCCTATGAAGCCGAGCACACCCGCCCGCTGCTGCTGTGGGCGGTGTGGGGCATCGGCGCGCTGGCGATCGGCCTGGGCTTCGTCTCGGTGATCGCCGCCAATTGGGAAGATATTCCCGGGCTCGTCCGGCTCGCCGTGCATCTGGCGCTGATCGCCGGACTGCTGGGCCTGCTGTTTGTACGCGAGGAGCGGCTGGCGCAGACGTCGCCCTGGGCGGTCGAGGCGCTGATGTTCGTCATCACCGCGCTCGGCCTCACCTTTTTCGGGCATCTGGGGCAGGTCTATCAGACCTCCTCACCGCTCTGGCAGCCGCTGGCCGTGTGGCTCGCCCTGTTCGCACCGCTGCTGCTGCTGACCGGGCGCGGCTGGCCGACAGCGCTCGCCGTGGTCGGCGGGGCGGTGTGGACCGCGTGGGAATATATCGACGCCATGTCCGGCTTCCGCATGAGCGAACCGGAGATGAGCTGGAAGCTCTGGCTGGGTTGTGTTTCCGCCCTGCCGGTCATCCTCGCACTGGCGGGCGGATGGATGCGCGCACGCAGTCGGCGCCCCGATTTCTGGCGGCGGATGGAGCAGATTGCGCTTGCCTATGCGGTGGCGCTGGCCTCGCTTGCCTGTGCCTATGCCAGCCTCGGCGTGTTCGGCAATGAAGGCATTCTGGCGGGCGGCACGGCGACCCTCGCCAGTGGCGGGTTGGCGGTGCTGACGGGCCTCGCGCTGATAGCGGCCCGGCCCGGCGTGTCCGGGCGGATGGCGGGCGCGATCATCGCCGGGGCCGGGCTGGTGATCGTGCTTGCGCCAACCGTCGATGATCTCGCTGTCCCGGCAGCGCTGCTGTTCATGGCGCTGTGGGCGGGCATCGCCGCCGCCGCGCTGGTCGCGCATTGGCGCGGGGTGTTCCAGCTGGCGGTGGCGGCAATCGCGCTGCGGCTCATCATCCTCAGCTTCGAGCTTGCCGCCGATCTGCTGACGAGCGGCTTCGGGCTGATCCTGTCAGGCCTGATGATCCTCGGCGTCGCATGGGTCGCGGTTCGGGTGTCGAAGCGCTTTGCGCCGTCCTCGGAGCCTGAAGCATGATCCGGCTCGCCCGCCTCGTCGCCGCCGTCCTGCCGCTTCTCGGCCTCGGGGCGCTCTGGGTGCAGAGCGACCGCACCTACCACACCGGCACCGAGTGGGAGGTGCCGATCATGGGCTACGACCCGCGCGACTATCTGCGCGGGCACTATGTCGAGTTCAGCTATGACTGGCCGGGGAGCGACAACCTCGGCGACATCTACTACGAAGCGCTGTGTCTTGAAGGTGAAGCGCCCACGGTTGAGCGGGTGCGATGGCTTGAGACAGACAGCGAGCCCTGTGACCATCCCGTGCGCAGGAATCCGGGGGGAGTCTATGCGGAGGATGGACTGTTCAGCGGCCGCCTCTACATCGGGCAGGCGCGCGCCGCGCAGCTTGAGGAAGAATTGCGCAACCGCGACCAGCGCGGGATCGTGACCATCCGCCAGCGCGAGGATGGCAGCTTCACGCCCGTCTCCATCCGTTTCCGCCCGCTCACGCCAGAGGAAATCGCCGAGCGCGATGCGCCGCCGGATGAGCCTTTCGACCCGCTCGGGCCGCCTGCGGTGATGGAGACCCGACCCTAGCGGAAATCCTCGCCCGTCGCGGCGATCCGCACCTTCAGCCCGGCCTGACAGATGTTCTGGATCTCGATCCCCGGGTGGGCATTGACCTCGATGACCAGCGGGCCGTCGTTCACGTCGAGCACAATATCCGCACCGCAATAGCCGAGGCCCACCGCAGGCCCGCAACGCGAGGCCAGCTCCAGCACCCGCTTCCAGCCCGGAATCTCGAAGCCGATCAGGTTGACGCCCGTGTCGGGATGGTGGGTGATCGGCGTGCCTTTGACCACTGCGCGGGTGATCTTGCCGGTCTCCATGTCGATCCCCGCCCCGATCGCGCGCTGGTGGAGGTTGGCCTTGCCGTCGCTCTCGATGGTCGGCAGGCGCACCATTGCCATCAGCGGGGTGTGGTGCAGGCTGATGACGCGCAGGTCGGGCAGGCCCTCAGGCACGATCCGCGAGAGCGCCGGATCGGCGATGATCAGCGGCTCGATCAGCGCGGCGTCCTCGGCGGCGGAATCCCCCGAGAAGCCCCCGTCGACGACCTTCTGGATATGGTGCATCACCATCTCTTCGGGGAGCGGAGCGCCCGATCCCTTGTACCACGTATTGCCCTCGCGCCGGACCGCGAGCAGGATCCCGTCGCCCTGCGATCCGCGCGCGGGCTTGATTGCCCAGGCATCGGGCATGTCGCGGCTGGGTTTGAAGCTCGACAGCTTCTGGTGATCGTCGATCACCGCGACCGTGCCGGTGCAGGCGATCCCGGCGGCTTCCAGCGCATATTTGGCCGCCACCTTGTCGCGCGCCCGCTCGATCGCGTGGCGCGGGTTGTATTTCTGGATCAACGCATTGCGCTGGTTGATCCCGAGGATCTCGTCCAGCGGATCGAACGCCTGTTTGCCATGCGCGAAAATCTTCCCCAGCCCCATGAACATCTCAGACGTCCTCCGCCCGGCGCACCACCCAGGCGTTGTGGATCGGCGGGCGGCCTGCCGGCAAAGCCCGGTCATTGGCCGGTGTGCCGGTCGCCAGCGACGTGACAGAGGGAGAGATCAGCTGCGACGCCCGGCGACGCGCGCCGGGTGCGAGGTCTGCGGGGGATTCGATCACCCACATGCCGCCCAGCGCCGGTGCGCGCTTGGCCGCCGCGGCGAGCACCATGCCGTGACTGCGGTGCAAGGGCACCAGCTGCGGCATGCGATAGGCCGCGCGGACGCGCAGGCGCGGCACGGGCGCCGCCGGCTCTTCCTCCGGCATCGCTTCTGGCAGCGCCTCGGGTTCGGGCACCCGGCGCGTATCGGGCAGGCCCTTGCGGCGATCCTCGGTCACGCCTTCGGGCAGCGCGGCGGCCCGCGCCTGCCGCCTTCGTTCGAGCCATATCGGGGCAAAGCGGTGGATTTCCGACAGGCGCAGGCCGCGATAGCGACCGAGGATCGCGATCGCGATGCCGGTGGTGGCGGGCATCAGCAGCGGCGACCATTCGATCAGCGCCATCGCGAAGTTCGACACCATCACGAATTCGATCACCACCGCCAGCACGAAGGTGTTCAAGGCCATCTTGGCAGCCGGCTTGGCCCCGTCCTTGCCCCATTGCTTCCACCACCGCTCCACGCACAGCGCGCAGACGATAACCGGGAAGGCATCGACCTGCAGCTGGGTGTCGAGGATCATCTGCAAGCCGACCAGCACCAGCACGATCAGCGAGATCAGCACGCCGAGAAAGCCGACGCGGGTCATGCGCAGCTTGAGCAGGCTGGGGGTGACGATCATGCCGACCAGAACCGAAGAACACAGCACCACCGGCCCCATCACCGGGCCGATCTGGAGGAATGCCAGCGCAATCAGCATCGGCGTGAACAGGCCGAACGCCTTCAGCCCGATGAAACTGCGCGCCAGCACCACCAGAAAGGCTCCCAGCGGCAGCACCATCAGCAGGTTGGAGGGCTTCAGGCCCCAGATCGCCTGCGAGGTCGCCTTGCCGTCAAGCGTCGAGGGCAGCACGAAAAAGGCCGAGGTGTTGCCCACCCCGAGCCCGACCAGCACCGCCAGCACCACGGCAACGCCGAGGCCGACATAGAACGGCCGCCGCACCTGCGGCGTCGCTCTCCCCCAGATCTCGCGAATCCGGGCGATCATCTCAGAAGGCGTAGCCGACCGACAGAGTCAGACGATAACCCTCGCGCTCGCGAAGGCTCTCGTTGCTGGCGAAGAACACATATTTCGCCTCGGCCTCGATGCGCCACTTGCCGGGCCACCACAGCACTTCGACTTCGGGCACCACCTGCCGGTCGCGGCGCAGGCTGCCGTCATCGGCGATGCGGCCATCGAAGCGGGTCTTGATCACCTCAAGCGCGGGCCGCACCCGCAGGTCCTTCGCCACGGGCCGCGTGTAAGCGACCCCGGCGGAATCGCGCTCGTAACCGCGCGCTGGATCGTCCGAGGTGATGCTTTCGCTGCGCAGATCGAAGGTCAGGTAGTGATAGGGCCCGAAGCGGCGGCGATATTGCGCATCGACACGCGCGCCGTCCCCGGTGGTCGCGGGCCCGGCGCCATTGTCATATTGCCGGTCGCGCCATGTGCCCTGAAGCCGGAAGCGGTCCTCGCGGGTCGGCTCGAAGGTCACACGTGCGGAGCCTTGCCATTCGTCGGTGTCGGCGGATTCAACCGTCACCAGATCATCATAGCGGCGCGCCTGCAACTGCACTTCGAGCGTGCGGGTCACGTCCTGCTGCACCGTCGCGGTCAGCCGGTCGCGCGAGATGTCGCGGCGGCCCTCGCCCAGCCGGAACACCTCGATCCGGTCGGCCTCGACCCGCAGCCGGGTGCGCTTGCTGGTGAGCGCGAGGCCCACCTGACCGCGCAGCGACACGGCCTCGCCGTCGATCACCAGTTCCTCGTCGCGGGTGGTGGTCTGGGCGCTGACGGTCTGGATTTCGATCCGCGCATCGGGCTCCAGCCGCCACCCGCTCTCGTCGGCGGCGGCAAGCGGCGCGGCAGCAAACCATGCGACAAGGGGCAGCAGCCACCGCCTCCATCGTGCCTGGGATTTCATCACAACATTCCCCCGTTATCATCGCGGGCTTACGGGGTGTTGCGTTTAGAAATTCCTAACCCTGTCCTTAAACCATGACCTGCACTTTGAGGCCTTTTTGCATGTGTCTGAAAAGCAAGGCGGCGGAGCACCCACGAAGGTGCCCCGCCGCCGTTTTTTTCGGTTGAGCGTCAGAAGCGGGCGGTCACTTCCACCCCGTAGAAGCGCGGTTCGCCGGGGATGAAGGTGGGGATGGTGAAGGCCCCGCCGGTGTTGCCTGCATCAAGCAGGAAGTCCTCGTTGAAGGCATTGCGGATGAAGCCCGCGATTTCATAACGCTCATCGGCAAAGCTCACCCCGGCGCGGGCGTTGACCAGCGTCACCGGGCCCTGGCTGATCAGCGCGGTGTTGGGCACCTGGAAGAAGATCGTGCTGCGATGGGTGATGCTGGGCGTCGCGAAGAAGCGCGCGCCGTTGCCGACATCGCGATCCACGGTGAAGCCGCCCGAGGCCTGCCATTCGGGCTGCAGGCGGAAGCGCGAGCCGGCGAAGGTGCCGTTGGCCGGATCATCGTCGATCCCGCCGTCGATGAAGCCGAAATTGCCGAAGACGTTGAGCCAGTCGGTCACGTCCACCGCAATCTCGCCCTCGACCCCGAGGTTGCTCGCCCCGCCCGCGCTGCGTGTCTCGAAGGCGCCGGTGGGGTTGCCGTTGACGATCACCGGCACCGAGACCTGAAAGTTGTCATAGACCTGATAATAGACCCCAAGCGCAGCCGACACCGGCCCGGCCGAGACCTTCACCCCGCCTTCGTAGTTCCAGACGATCTCTGCCGCGATATCGTTGCGGTTCGGCACCACTTCGCCGGTCGGCAGTCGCCGGGCGTTGACCTGCACCACCGGCGAGCGGCGGCCCTTGGAGATGGTGGCGTAGAGGTTCACGTCGTCGCTCACCCGGTAGAGCGCGTTGAAGCGCGGCAGCCATGCATCGAAACTCGCCTGCGCGCTGAAGGTGCGCCCGCCGGTGTCGATCTGGCCGGGGATCAGCGAGGGCGTCAACGGCGCACCGGGGGTGGCATTGGGCAGCACTGGCACCGGCACATCGGCAAAATAGCTCGAGCGGCGCGATTCATTGAGGAAGCGGATGCCCGCAGTCAGTTCCAGCGCGTCGAACGGGATCACGGTGACATCGGCAAAGGCCGAATAGGCCTCGTTGCGGCCCTGATTCTCGAACACCGAGCTATAGGGCACGTTGGTGATCCCGGTCGCAGGCGAAGTGCCATCCGCCGCGACACAGGGCGTGGCGCCGAACGGGCGGCCCGCCACGGGCACGCCGAACAGGGTGGTAAGGCACTGCAGGAACAGGCCTTCTTCCGAGGCGAAGGGCACGTTCTGACGGCCATCCTCGATGAAGATGTTCCACCCCGCACTCGCCCGTAGCCGCGCGCCCGAATAGGTGAAGCGGCCTTCGTGGCTGATCTGCCAGCCATCGGCGATCTCGGCGAACTCGAGGAAGGGCGCGGCGGTGCCGTCGGCGTCGAACACTTCGCGGCTGTCGAATTCGCGATAGCCGTTGACGGTGGTGAAGCTGACGTCGTCGGCAAGGCGAATGTCGGCGGTGAAGTTGATGTCATAGACCTCGCGGTTCAGCCCCAGCTGATCGTCGCCGAGCGCTGCCGCGCCTGCCGGATTGCCGCCGAGATTGGCGTCGACAAAGGCGTTGCCCGGCCCGCCCGGCGATGCGGCCGAGGCGGGGAAGCGCGCCGAGATGAAGGGCGTGCCGCCGTTCCGCTGCTGGTCGTAAGTGCCGACGAGGTCGATCGTCACATCGGGGTTGGGGGTGACCCGCAGCGAGGCGCGCAGGCCGAGCTGGTCCTGCGCGTAGAGCTCCTCCTCCTGATTGGGGCTGAGGTTGGTGACATAGCCATCGCGCCGCCGCCATTCGCCCGCGATGCGGCCCGCGATCACATCATTGCCGAGGTTGATGTAGCCGCCGAGCATGGTCTGGTCGAAATTGCCGTAGCTGCCGCGCACTTCGCCTTCGAACCCGGCGCGCGGCTTGGCCGAGACGAGGCTGATCGCCCCCACGGCGGATGCCGTGCCGAACAGGGTCGCCTGCGGGCCCTTGATCACCTCGACACGTTCGAGATCGTAGATCGCCTGATAGGAGCCGCGCGAGCGCGAGATGTCGACGCCGTTGTAATAGAGCGTGACGCGCGGGCCTTCCTGCGCCGAGCCGCTGTCCGAAGTGATCCCGCGGATCACCACGCCGGGGTTGTTGGCGCTCTGCTCCTGAATAAGCAGGCCGGGGGTGTAGTAGGACAGCTCGTCGAGGTCCGAGACGCCCAGTTCGCGGATCCGCTCGCCGCTGACAGCGCTGATGGTGATCGGCACGTCCAATGCGCGCTGTTCGATCTTCTGGGTGGTGACGATGATCTCATTGCCGCTCGCCGGGTCGTCGGCGGCGGGCGTTTCGGCATCCTGCGCGAAGGCGGCGTGGGGCGCGGCGGCGAGGGCGGCGGCAAGCGCGATGGGCGAGACCCGGGCGAAAGCGGTGCGGTTCATGTTCTGGCATCCCTGTTGCGTGAGAGAGGCCTTGCCCGTGGCACCGATTGGTGACGGACAAACGACGTCAGGATGAAACACGCATGACAGCCCGTTTACAGTTCCGGGACGTTGCCGAATTGCACCGCTTGCCGCGGCTGGCAGCAGGAAGCGGGCGCTTCAGCGGGAGAGCGCTATCGCGTCGCTATGGGCAAAGCCGCCTTCCTTCAGGCTGACCGCGACCAGAAAGCCGCCCTCCGGCCCCGGTGGCAGGGCGATCCCGTCAAACAGAAAGGCATCGCCCTGCCGGACAAAGGCGATGCTGCGGAGGCAGCGCGGCCGGTCGAAGACGGTCACGGGCCCTTGCGTGACGTAATCGGTCATGGCGAGGCCGCTTTTGCCCCGATCCGCGAAATAGCGCGGGCTGATGGTGTTGACGGTGAGGGTGGTGAGGCAGCGGGTTACCGGGCGATCATTCTCGACCAGGGTGAACACGTGGCGATCCGGCTGGGCCTGGTGCCGCAGCGCGGGATAATCCTGCCAGCATGCCGTCAACAGGCCCAGCGCGGCAAGAGCAAGACCGCAGCCGTGCCGCGCGCGGGTCACAACGGATTACCGTCCTTGTCGCGATAGATCTCGCGGCGGCCGACGTGGTTGGCGGGGCCGACGAAGCCGTCTTCCTCCATCCGCTCGATCCACTTGGCGGCGGTGTTGTAGCCCACGCCCATCTGGCGCTGGAGCCAGCTGCCGGACGCCTTCTGGTTCTCGAACACGATCTGGCAGGCCTGGCGGTACTTGCGCTCTTCGGGATTGTCCGAGGCGGTGAGGTCGTCCTCAAAACCGAAGCCGAAGCCTTCCTCGGGCTCCTCGGTGACGGCATCGACATATTCGGGCGAGCCCTGCGCGCGCCAGTGATCGGCTACCGCCTCGACCTCTTCGTCCGAGACGAACGGCCCGTGGACGCGCACCATCGCCCCGGTGTTGGGCTTGTAGAGCATGTCGCCCCGGCCCAGCAGCTGCTCGGCCCCCTGTTCGCCGAGGATCGTGCGGCTGTCGATCCGGCTCGTCACCTTGAAGCTGATGCGGGTCGGCAGGTTGGCCTTGATCACCCCGGTGATGACATCGACCGAGGGGCGCTGCGTCGCCATGATCAGGTGGATGCCCGCCGCGCGGCTCTTTTGCGAGAGGCGCTGGATCAGCACTTCGATTTCCTTGCCCACCGTCACCATCAGGTCGGCAAGCTCGTCGACGATCAGCACGATCTGCGGCAGCGGCTGGTAATCGAGCTGTTCCTCCTCGAACAATTGCTCGCCGGTTTCGGGGTCGAAGCCGGTCTGCACCCGGCGGCCCAAGGGCTTGCCCTTGGCGATCGCGGCGCTGACCTTCTCGTTGAAGGAGTGGATGTTGCGCGAGGAAATCGCGCTCATCATCCGGTAGCGGCGCTCCATCTCCTCGACCGCCCATTTCAGCGCGCGCACCGACTTGGCGGGCTCAGTCACCACCGGCGAGAGCAGGTGAGGGATGTCGTCATAGGTCTTGAGCTCGAGCACCTTGGGATCGATCAGGATCAGGCGCAGTTCGCTGGGGGTGAAGCGGTAGAGTAGGCTCAGCAGGATGACGTTGAGGCCCACGGATTTACCCGAGCCTGTCGTCCCCGCCACCAGCAAGTGCGGCATGGCGGCCAGATCGGCGATGATCGGCTCACCCGCGATATCCTTGCCGAGGATGATCGGCAGGCTGCCCTTGGCGTCGGCAAAATCGGCGCAGGCGGCGAGTTCCTTCAGCGCCACCATCTGCCGGTCCTGATTGGGCAGTTCGATCCCCATCACGGTGCGGCCGGGGATTGGCGAGACGCGCGCGGAAATCGCGCTCATGTTGCGGGCGATGTCTTCCGCAAGGCCCACCACGCGGCTGGCCTTGATGCCCGGCGCAGGCTCAAGCTCGTACATGGTCACCACCGGGCCGGTGCGCACGGCGGTAATCTCGCCCTTCACGTTGAAATCGTCGAGCACGTTTTCGAGCAGGCGGGCGTTGCGTTCCAGCGCCAGCTTGTCGAGCTTGGGCGCTTTGTCGACCGGCGGTTCGGCCAGCAGGTCTAGGCTCGGCAGGTTAAAGGGCGCGAACATATCGCGCTGCGCGGTCTTGCCGCTGGCGGCGCGCTTGGGCGGGGCCGAGGGATCGGAGATTTCGGGCGCACGGCGCGGGCGATCATCGGCAGGCGGTGCGGCTGTATCGCTCTTCGCGGTGCGGCGCGGGCGGGCGGGGGCGATGTCCTCGTCCTCCTCATCCCCGGCAAAGGCCAGCGCGGGCGTATTGCTCCGGCCCGGCAGCGGCAGGCGGCGCAGCAGCCCGGCAAGCGAGCCGCCGCCGAGAAATTCGGGCAGGCTCATCAAAACGCGCCAGTCGATCGCGAAGATGCGGGTGAGCAGGCCGACGCCGACCGCGAGGGCGGTCAGCGCGAGGCCGAGGATCACCCACCCCTCTGCCGCCTCGCCAAAGCGTGCCGCGACCGCCTGCACCGCGCCCGCGCCAAGCAGACCCGCGAGCCCCCCGGCCTGTGCGGGCAGCGTTCCGCCCGGCCCTTCGAAGGCGAGGCTGAGCACGATAGCGATCAGCGTCATCGCGATCAGCAGCAGCGCGGTCGGCATCCACCAGGCGGTGGTCTCTGGCGCGTCGCCATTCTCGACATCGCGCCACAGCTTGCGCGCGCTGACATAGAGCAGCGGCAGCAGCAGCACGCCGGGCAGGCCGAAGATCAGCAGCACCCGGTCCGCCACCCAAGCCCCGCGCGCGCCCATCCAGTTGGCGACCTGCGACGGGTCGGCCGCGGTGGAGGGGCTGGGGTCGGTCTGGGTGTAGCTCGCCAGCGCGAGCGCAAGGAACACCGCCGCGCCCAGCAGCAGCCCCGCGCCGGTCATCTGCGCGATACGGCGGAGCGAGCGGCGCAGGCCCGCGCGCCATTCGGCGTCGGTCTGGCGATTGGGTTTGACGGGTGCGACCGCGCGGCTGGCCATGGGGGTGTCTCCTGTGCGGAACAAATTATGAATCCTGCGCGGACTCCGGTCAAGGAAAGAGCGACGAGGCGTTGGCGCTAGCTCAACCCGTCGATTGCCGCCCAGCGGGGCCAGCCGAGCGCGCGGGCGCTGTGGCGGGTCATTCCGCCGAGTGCGATGACCGGCAGTCCGGCCTGCCGCGCCAGCAGCTGGAAGCGCACCGGGCCGAGCGTCGCGCCTCCGGGGTGCGAGCGGGTCGCGAACACCGGCGACAGCAGCGCCGCATCCGCGCCGAGCCTTGCCGCCAACCCCAGCTCGCCCATGTCATGCGCCGTGGCGAGATGCAGCAGGCCGTGTCTGCGCGGCCACAGGCTGCGCGGCGCGCCATAGATCCCGTCCGCCCCCCATTCGCGCGCGGTCAGGGCCGAATCGGCGAGGATCACCACATGGCCGTGTCGGCGCGCGACCCGCCGCAGCGCCCGGAACCGCGCGAGCCGCTCTGGCCCCTCGAGATGATAATGCCGGTAAATCAGCCCCGACCCGCGCGGCAGCCGCGCCAGCGCGCGTTCCAGCCCGGCATCATTGCGCGCGTCGGAGATCAGCCACAGGGCGGGGAGGGTCTTTGCGCGCGTCACCCAGCCGCTATAGAGCGCGGCCATGACAAATGCAGCCACCCGCCTCGCCGAGATCCGCGCCAATATCGCCCGCGTTTGCAAGCCCGCGCGGCGCAGCCCCGAGGACGTGACCCTGATCGCGGTCAGCAAGACGCACGAGGCGCCCGCGATTCAGCCGCTGATCGACGCCGGCCAGCGCGTGTTCGGCGAGAACCGGGTGCAGGAGGCGCAGGGCAAGTGGCCAGCGTTGCGCGAGGCCCATCCCGACATCGAATTGCACCTGATCGGTCAGCTGCAATCGAACAAGGCGGAAGAAGCGGTCGCGCTGTTCGACTATATCCACTCGCTCGACCGCCCCAGCCTGCTGACCGCGCTCGCCAAGGCGATGGACAAGGCCGGGCGGCGCGTGCCGTGCTTCGTGCAGGTCAATATCGGCGACGAGGCGCAGAAGGGCGGCTGCCCGATTGCGGAACTGCCCGCCTTTCTCGAACAGGTGCGCGCCGCCGACATCCCGCTTGCCGGGCTGATGTGCATTCCGCCCGCCGAGACCGAGGCCGCGCCGTTTTTCGCGCTGCTGGCGAAGCTCGCAGCGGACGTTGGTTTGTCCGGGGGCGAGGCCGGCCTCAGCATGGGCATGAGCGGCGATTACGAGACTGCAGTGATGCTCGGCGCGACCCATGTCCGGGTGGGCACGGCGCTGTTCGGCGCGCGGGGTTGACCGCCGCGATGACGGGCACGCTTGCCCGGCTCGATGCCTTCATCGCCCGCTGGAGCGACCGGCTGAGCGCCGATTCGGCTGCGGTCCGCATCGTAACGCATCCGGTCGGCGACACCGCCGCGCTTCACACCGCCCGCGCCGACGCTTTCGTGACCGGCCTTGGCTACAAGCCGATCGGCGGAAACTGGGAGTTGCTGGATGCCGAGGGCGCGCCGGATGCGCCGCGCTCGGCGCTCGCGGCGCTGGTCGAAGCCTTCAGCCGCAACATGGTCTATTCGCGCGAGCCTTGGCTGGGCGAGGCCGATGCCTTGGCGATGGGCGCGCAGTTCCTCGCCTGCTTCGATGCCCGCTCATGCCAGATCGTCACCAACCGGATGTATTTCGGCTGGAACCCGATCACCGATGCCACCTTCGAATGGGCCTTTGTCGCCTTCGACGATGAGGCCATCGCGCTGTTGCTGGCGACCGACGAAGACTGAACGAAAAAGGGCGCCCCGTTGCCGGAGCGCCCCTTCGTTTCAGCGATACTGCCGCGGCTCAGAAGTTGAACCGTCCGGTGATCCCGTAGGTGCGCGGTTCGGCGAGGAACTGCGAGAAGATCTGACGGCCACCCGGATACTGGGGATCGACGAAAGGTGCCGAGGTTGTGCCCGCCTGGAAGGGCGAGTTGAAGGCGACCTGGGCGTAGTCCTTGTCGAAGATGTTCTGGCCCCAGAACTCGATCGACCACTTCTGCTCCGGACCACGGATGCCAACGCGGGCGTTGAACAGCGCGAAACCATCCTGTTCCTTCTGCGGGAAGAGGTCGGAGCCGGTGTTGAAGTCCGAGGTCAGGCGGCCATCCATGTAGAACAGTGCCGAAAGGCCGCTGTCGCCGATCGGGGGCGTCCAGGTGAAGCTGCCGGTGGCGACCCATTCGGGCGCGTTCGACAGGTTGTCACCGGGCAGCTTGCGCAGCGCCGGATCGAGCGGGGCGCCCGCCGCATTGCCGACGAGATCGCCGCGGTAGTCGGTCTTGGCGTAGGTGAGGCCCGCGGCGATGTTGAGATCGGCCGCCGGGTTCATCTGCGCTTCGAGTTCCAGACCCTGCGTGCGCACGCCGTAACCGACATCGCCCGCCGCGCAGGAACCGGTCGCCCCGCTGGTGTCGGTGTCGGAGTCCGGGCCGCCCACGAGATCGCCGTTACAGCCGTTGATATTCTGCACCAGGAACACCGTCCCGTTGAAGGTGTTCAGCTGGAAGTTGCTGAAATCCGAACGGAATGCGGCAAGGCTCAGGCTGAAGGGGCCGGTCGCGTACTTGGCGCCGATTTCGTAGCTGTCGACCAGCTCGGGATCGAACTGGAGCCTGCTCACCAGCGCCTGCGCACCGCCTGTGGTGGCTGCGAAGGGCTGGATCGGGGCCTTCAGCGCCGAACGGTCAAGGTTGAAGCCGCCCGCCTTGTAACCGCGCGCGAAGCTCGCATAGAGCAGCAGGTCGTCGGTCGCCTTGAAGGAGAGGATCGCCGTGCCGGTCCATTCGTCTTCCTTGCGGTTGTCGCGGATCGACACGCCGTTGAGTTCGGCGGTCGAGTTGCCCTGACAGGACAGGCCGATCAGCGCTCCGGCCAGCGCGCGGGCGGTGGCGTTGGTGCTGGACAGATCGTCAAGCACCAGCCCCTGCACCGTGGTGCAGACGGTGTTGTCGTTGCCGAAGGTGGCCGAGAAGTCCTTCTTGTCGTTGGTGTAACGCAGGCCGAGGGTCAGGGCGAGGCGATCGGTGATGTTCACGATGTTGTGCGTGAACAGCGCCCAGTTGGTGCCGTCCTGGAAGTAATTGTCGATCGTCGAGCCGCGATCGTTGAGCCCGTCGAGCGCCGTGAAGGCGGCAACGATGTCGGGGCCGGATGCGCCGGTCGCACCCGCCAGCGTCGCCGGGCCGACGCCGGGCAGGACGCAGAGCGGGTTGGTCGGCGAATAGAGCCCCGCCAGACCGCCGCCCGAGACGATGCGGCAATTGGCGAAGCGGCCATACTGGCTGCCGAAGCGCAGATTGTCGCGCACGGTCAGCTTTTCGTTGGCGAAGAAGCCGCCGACCAGCCAGTCGAGCGTTCCGTCGAAGGCTTCGCCCTGCAGGCGCACTTCCTGCGTGAAGGTGTGGAACTGGCGGTAGGCCTCGTCGCTTTCACCGCGATAGAGAATGTCGACCGTGCCGTAATCGGTATCCGACGCCTGACCCGAGCGATATTCGCGGTAGGCGGTGATCGAGGTCAGCCTGACATTGCCGAAATCCCAGTCGATCTGGCCCGAAACGCCGTAATCCTTGGTCTGACCGGCAAAGCTGCGACCCGGTGTGACCGAGATGGCCCGGCCATAGCCCTGGTTGAAGGCGCCGAGATCCTGGCCAAGATCGCGCAACACGTTGATGATGTTGTTGCCGTTGGGCGACAGCGGAGTCAGCGGGGTGGAGGGGTTGTTCAGCGAACCGATGAAGGGGTTGACGCTGTTGTCGACATAGGTCGCCGCGCAGCACTTTTCCTCACGGAAGGTGTAGTCCCCGATCAGGCGGACCGAGATATCCGGAGTCGGCTCGAACAGCAGCTGTCCGCGCACGAAATAGCGGTCGCGATCATTGACGTCGGTGTTGTTGGCGGGATCGAAATAGAACCCGTCGCGCTTGACGAGGATGCCGTCGACCCGCGCGGCTAACGTGTCGCTGATCGGGCCGGTGACGCTGCCGCCGATCCGCACGAAATCGTAGTTGCCGTAGGTGACTTCGCCGGTTCCACCGAAGGTGAATTCGGGCTTCTTCGAAAAGATGCTGATGAGACCGGCCGAGGAATTGCGCCCACCGAGCGTGCCTTGCGGGCCGCGCTGCACTTCGATCCGGTCGATTTCGCCCAGTTCGTTGAGGCCGATGCCCGAACGCGAACGATAGACGCCGTCGATGAACACCGGCACCGAGCTTTCGAGGCCGGGGTTGTCGCCGACCGTGCCGATGCCGCGGATACGCGCCGAGCCGTTGGCTTCCGAGCCGGTCGAGGAGACCAGCAGCGACGGTGCGACCTGGTTGAGCGCGCGGATGTCGTTCGCGCCGCTGTTCAGCAGCGTTTCGGCATTGATCGCCGAGATCGCGACCGGCACGTCGGCGAGCGCCTGCGAGCGGCCCTGTGCGGTGACGATGATGACGTTTTCGGCCTGGGCCTGATCATCCTCGGTGGTGTCGGCGTCCTGTGCCCAAGCGGCGGTCGGCACCAGTGCCATGCCCGCACCGAGCAGCGCCATCGCGCGAAGCGAAGTATAGGATTTCATCCCGTCTCTCTCCCTGTTTGGTTGTTTTGTGCATTGACTAGCTGACTTGCGGCGCACTGCAAGCGGGGTTTCTGCAAACCTTCATGATTTGGTCTGCCGTGTGGCTTTTAGGCGCGTTCGAGCTGGCTCTGGCGCTGGTCGCTCGCGGCGGCGAGCAGCGCAGCCTCGATCTCGGCGAGCCTGTCGGGGGCCTTGATCTTGGCGGCGGTGAGATCGGTCACGTAGAAGGTGTCCGCCGCCGCCTCGCCATAGGCGGTGATGTGCGCCGAATGGACGATCAGGTTGGCCTTGTAGAGCGCGTGCGCCAGCCGGTTGAGCAGCGCCGCACGGTCGCGCGCGGTCACCTCGATCACGGTGAAATGGTTCGAGGCATCATTGTCGAAGCCGACCCGCGGGGCGACGTCGAAGGCCTTGGCCCGCGAATGCGCCAGCGGGCGCGCGGCGAGCTTGGGCACCAGTTCGACCTTGGCGAGCAGCGCGTCGCGGATGCCCTTGTCGATCCGCGCCATCTGTGCGGGCTCGCGGAACGGCTGGCCGTTCTGGTCCTGCACCAGAAAGTTGTCGACCGCATAGCCGCTGCGCGCGGTGTGGATGCGCGCGTCGATGATGTTCGCGCCGGCCAAGTGAATACCGCCCGCCATGCGGTAGAACAGCCCCGGATGGTCGAGCGCGATCACGCTCACCCGCGTCGCGCCACGCGTCTCGTCGACCTCGCAATGGATCGACAGCGCATCACCCACCGCCTGCGCGGCGTCATATTGCACGAGGTTGCTGGCAATGATGTCCTCGGGCTCGGCGATCCAGTAGGCATCGCCCAGCAGCGCGCCGAAGCTGTCGACCAGATGATCCTGATCCCCCAGCAGCCGCGCGACGGCATCCTTCTTCGCCGTCACCCGCTGCTTGCGCCCGTTGCCCTTGTGGCCGAGCCGCAGCCGCTCCTGCGCGGCGTCGTAAAGCTCGCCCAGAAGCTGCGCCTTCCAGCTGTTCCACGTCCCCGGCCCGACCGCGCGGATATCCACCGCAGTCAGGATCGCGAGGTTGCGCAGCCGCTCGAGGCTTTGCACCTCGGCGACGAAATCCTCGATCGTCTTGGGGTCGGTGAGGTCGCGCTTCTGCGCGGTGCGGCTCATCAACAGGTGGTGGAGCACCAGCCAGGCGACGAGATCGGTCTCCTTCTCGTCCAGTCCGAAGCGCGGGCACAGCCGGTGCGCGACATCCGCGCCCAGCACGGAGTGGTCGCCGCCGCGCCCTTTGGCGATATCGTGGAGCAGCACCGCAACATAAAGCGCACGGCGCGAGGCCAGCTTGGGAAATTCGCGGGTGGCGCGCGGGTGATCGGCGGTCAGCAGCCCGCGCTCGATCTGGCTCAATAGTCCGATGGCGCGGATGGTGTGTTCGTCGACCGTGTAGTGGTGATACATGTCGAACTGCATCTGCGCGTTGACCCGGCCGAAGTCGGGCACGAAGCGCCCGAACACCCCGGTCTCGTTCATCCAGCGCAGAGCGGTTTCGGGGTCCTTGCGGCCCGACAGCAGATCGAGAAACAGCGCATTGGCGCGCTTGTCGCGGCGCACCTTCAGGTCGATCAGCTTGGCATCGCGCCCGGCCTGACGCATGGTTTCGGGGTGGACTTCCAGCCCCTCGGCCTCGGCCAGCTGGAACACTTCGATCAGCCGCACCGGATCGTCGCGGAACCAGTCGTCCCCAGGCGCGCGCAGCCGTCCGCCTTCGACGGTATAGCCCTTGAATATCCGGGGGCGCTGCGTCCACCCGGCGAAAAAGCCGGTGCGCGGTCGCTTCTTGGCGAATTCCTCGTCGAGGTGGGCAAGGAACACGCCGGTCAGGCTGCCCACCCGTTTCACCTGAAGGAAGTAATACTGCATGAACCGCTCGACCGCGCTCTTGCCGGGGCGGTCGGCGAATTGCATCCGCTCGGCCACCTGCCGCTGGAGGTCGAAGGTCAGCCGGTCCTCGGCCCGGTCGGTGAGGAGGTGCATGTGGCAGCGCACCGCCAGCAGGAATCCCTCGGCGCGGCGGAAGCTGCGATATTCGCTTGCGGTGAGCAGCCCGACATCGACCAGCTCGGCGGCGTTCTGGACGCGGTGGACATATTTGCCGATCCAGTAGAGCGTCTGGAGATCGCGCAAGGCCCCCTTGCCCTCTTTGACATTGGGTTCGACCACATAGCGGCTGTCGCCCATGCGCTTGTGCCGCGCATCGCGCTCGGCCAGCTTCAATGTCAGGAACTGCCGTTCGCTGCCGCGCGCGACCTCGTTCCAGAACCGGCTGCGGAGCTCGTCAAACAAGGCCGCTTCGCCCCACACCAGCCGGCTTTCGAGCAGGGCGGTGCGGATGGTGAGGTCTTCCTTGGCCATGCGCATCGTGTCGGGCACGGTGCGGCTCGAATGGCCGACCTTCAGGCCGAGATCCCATAGCAGATAGAGCATCGTCTCGATCACCTGCTCGCACCACGGCGCGCGCTTGTAGGGGGTGATGAAGGCGATATCGACATCCGAATGCGGCGCCATCTCGGCGCGGCCATAGCCGCCCACCGCAAGGATCGCGAGCCGCTCTGCCTGCGTGCGGTTGGGGACGGGGTAGAGGTGCGTGGTGACGTGATCGTGGATCACCCGCAGCAGCTGATCCATCAGGAAGCTGAAGCCCGCAGTGACCTCGTGCCCGGCGGACGGAGCCTCCTCCAGCCGCCGGGCGAGCTCGGCCCGCCCCTGATCGAGCGCGTTGCGCAACGCGGCGACGATGGCCGCGCGCGCTCGCTCGCCCTCGCTGGCGTGCAGTGCGGCGATTTCCTCGGCCAGCGCGCGCCGATCGATGATCGCGCGCTGGCCGGGGATGCGGCGGGGGCTCATGCTGGGCTCACGCGGCGATGGCCTCGGCGGAGTAACGGGCCTTGACGCTGCGCTTGTCGATCTTCTGCGTTCCGAGGCGGGGGAGGGCCTCTTCGGTGAACCAGATGTGCTGTTCCAGCGGCACCTTGAACGGCGCGATCCGTTCCAGCAGAAATGCGCGCAGCTCGGCCGGGGTCACGTGGGCGTGGCCTTCTTTCATCGCATAGACCGCCGCGGGCACCTCGCCGAAGCGTTCGTCGGTGAGGCCGAAGACCGAGCATTCGCCGATATCGTCATGCGCATAGATCGCGTCCTCCACCTCGATGCAGGAGATATTCTCGCCGCCGCGGATGATGATATCCTTCTTGCGGTCGACGATGAACAGGTAGTCATCCGCATCGAGGTAGCCGAGGTCGCCGGTGCGGAAATAGCCATCCTTGGTGAAGGCCGCCTCGGTGGCTTCGGGGTTCTTCCAGTAGCCGCGGAAATTGGCGACCGAGCGGATGCAGACCTCGCCCACCTGACCTTGCGGCAGGGGGTTTCCGGCATCGTCGAGGATCGCCAGATCGACCATCGGCTTGGACGGGCGGCCCGTGGAGCCGGGCTTGGCAAGGTAGTTTTCATTGAAATTGCCGCAGCCGACCGCGTTGGTTTCTGTGAGGCCATAGCCGAGCAGCGGGAAGCTGCCGGGGAAGGCTTCCTTGATGCGGGTGACGTGCTCGACCGGACGCGGCGCGCCGCCCGCGGCGAAGCTCTTGCAGGCCGACAGGTCGTATTTCTCGCGGTCGGGGTGGTTGGCGATTTCGTAGCTCATCAGCGGCACGCCGACGAAGTAGGAGACTTTCTCCTCCGCCATCAGCCGGATCGCGAGGCCTGCGTCCCACTTGGGCATGAGGACGAGCTTGCGCGCGATGGCGAAGCTCTGGAGGAACAGCGGCACTTCGCCCGTCACGTGGAACAGCGGCACCGCGACCAGCGCGCAGGGCTGGGTGGTGATCGGGCCTTCCTGGCTTTCGACATGGACCTTGGCCATCGCCGACTGGGCGACATAGTTCATCACCCCGTGGATCACGCCCCGGTGATCCGACCACGCGCCCTTGGACTTGCCGGTCGAGCCCGAGGTGTAGAGGATCGTGGCGATATCGTCCGGGCCCAGCTCGCCCAGCATCGCCATCGCTACGCTGGTGCCTTCGGGCTCGGCCCAGGTGGCGGCGAGGCCTTCGGCGGGTGGATTGCCGTGGGTGAAGAGCACCACCTTGGCGGGGTGGTTGTGCCCTTCCAGACGGGCGGCGCGGCCATCATCGGCCAGCAGCACCTTGCATTCGGCCAGATCGAGCCCGTAGGCCAGTTCGTCGCCCGACGAGAACCCGTTGAGCAGCGTGGCACAGCCGCCCGCCATCAGGATGCCCATATAGGCGATCATCCAGTTGGCCGAATTGCGCGCGGCGATGCCGACGCGGTCGCCCTTGGCGACGCCGTGGGTCTTGGCCAGACCTTCGGCCACGCAGGTCGCGGCGGCATAGGCCTCGCCAAAGGTCAGACGCACGTCGCCATCGACGAGGAAAGGCACGTCCTTGTTCTGGTTGCAGAAATGCGCGAAGTAATGGGCCAGCGTCGGGGGCGCGGCGGCGAAGGCCGGCATGGTGATCCCGTCACGGGTAAAGGGCGCGAGCGCGAAGGGCTGGCCGTCAGTGGTCAGGCCGGTGATGATCGCTTCGAGCGCATTGTCCAGCTGGGTGGGCATGCGGGTGTGTTCCTCTCTCTTGTTGTCGCGGCCCTCCGGCCGGGGATGTCCCCCGTGCCGGATGGCCTGTCCCATTTGCGCCGCGGCGATCCCGTGCCCCTTCCCCTGCCCCGGATGCTGTGCCAGAAGCGCCAGCGCAGCCGGGGCCGTTTCGGGCGCGCCGATACGGCATATCATGGTCATTAAGAGGTTCGCTTCGTGCTGTCACTACTTGCCGCAAGCGGCGCCGCCGATCCGATCTACTGGACCGACCTGGGGCTCAAGCCGGGGATCGACCTCGGCTTCTTCACGCTGCGCTATTACTCGCTGGCCTACCTGCTGGGGGTGATCTTCGCCTATTGGCACACCTCCAAGATGCTCAAGCAGCCCGGCGCGCCGATGGCGCAGCGCCATGCAGACGACCTCTTCTTCTACTGCACGCTGGGCGTGATCCTCGGCGGGCGGCTGGGCTATGCGATGTTCTACGACCAGAGCCTGTGGACCGATTTTTCGGGCGATGGCTTCGTCAGCTGGAAACTGCTGCGCCTGTGGGACGGGGGGATGAGCTTCCATGGCGGTCTGGCGGGCGTGACGCTGGCGATGGCTTATGTGGCGTGGCGCGATAAGCTGAACTTCATCCGCGTGGTTGACTATGTCAGCGTCGGCGTGCCGATGGGGATGCTGCTCGGGCGGCTGGCGAATTTCGTCAATGGCGAGCTGTGGGGCCGCGTTACCGACGTGCCTTGGGCAATGATCTTCCCGAACGACCCCACCAGCCTGCCGCGCCATCCCAGCCAGTTGTATCAGGCGGGGCTGGAAGGGCTGGCGATGCTGGTGATCATGCTATGCCTGTTCTGGTTCACCCGCGCGCGCTATCGCCCGGGCCTTTTGGCAGGCGTGTTCACCACCGGCATGGGCGTGGCGCGTTTCGTCAACGAATTTTTCCGTGAGCCGGATCAACAACTGGCTGACTTTGCGGCCCGGACCGGGCTATCGATGGGGCAATGGCTGACTATACCGCTGATCCTGACTGGATTGATTGTCGTGCTCTTCGCGCTGCGGAAGCAGCCGCTGGGGGCGGGTACGACAGCACCGGCCTGAACGATGCGCCGGGCGTGTGGCGCCCCGCGCTCAGGCTGATCGATCCCGACGACGCGCCGGAGCCTGCCGCGCGCGGCAAGGCCGAAGCGCGTGCGCGTCAGGCTGAGCGCGCCAAGGCCGAACAGGCGGCTCTCGCCCGGCAGCGCGCCGAGGCCGAAGCTGCGGCGCGAGAGGCCGAGCGGGTCAAGGCCGAACAGGCGGCCCTCGCCACCCAGCGCGCCGAGGCTGAGGGGGCGGCGCGCGAACAGGCCAAGGCCGAGGCCCGCCAGCGTGCCGAAGCGGCGCTGCGCGAAAAGGCCGAAGCGCTGGCCCGCTCCAAGGCCGAGGCGGAAGAACGCTCGCGCGCACTGAAGGAAGCCCGCGCCCGCGAAAAGGCGGAGGCCGAAGCGCGCGCCAAGGCCGAACGCGAAGCCCGCGAAAAGGCCGCCGCCGAGGCACGCGCCCGCAAGCTCGCCGAGGCCGAGGCCCGTCAGCGCGCCGAAGCCGAAGCACGCGCCAAGGCAGCCGAGGAAGCGCGGCTGCGCAAGGAAGCCAAGGCCCGCGCCGAAGCCGAAGCCAAGGCCCGTGCCGAGGCGGAAGAACGCGCCCGCCGCGAAGCCGAGGCCGCCGAAGCCGCCGAGCGCGCCCGTGCCGAGGAAGAAGCGCGCCGCATCGCCGAAGCGCGCAAGCGGGCCGAGGAAGAGGCCCGCGCCAAGGCCGCCGAGGAAGCCCGGCTCAAGAAGGAAGCCGAAGCCCGCGCCCGCGTCGAAGCCAAGGCTCGCGCCAAGGCCGAGGCCGAAGCCAAGGCGCGCGCCGAAGCCGAAGAGAAGGCCCGTAAGGCCGCCGAGGAGAAGGCCCGGCGCGAAGCCGAGGCCAAGGCCGCAGCCGAAGAAAAGGCGCGCAAAGCCGCCGAGGAAAAGGCGCGCAAGGAAGCCGAAGCCAAGGCCAGGAAAGAAGCGGAAGCCAAGGCCCGCCGCGAAGCCGAAGTGGCTGCGAGGCTGGCTGCCGAGGAAGCCGCGCGGCTCGCCGCCGAAGAGGCCGCCCGCAAAGCCGCCGAGGAAGAAGCCGCCCGCATCGCCGCCGAGGAACAGGCCAAGCGCGAGGCCGAGGAAGCTGCTGCCGCCGAACAGGCGCGGCTTGAGGCCGAAGTGCTCGCCCGCGCGCAGGTCGATGTGCCCAAGGTGCTTCGCCGCCTGATCCGCGAGACCGGCCCGATCCCGCTCTCGCAATATATGGGCGAAAGCAACGCGCGCTATTACGCCAGCCGCGATCCCCTGGGCGAACAGGGCGATTTCATCACCGCGCCCGAGATCACGCAGGTGTTCGGCGAGCTGATCGGGGTGTGGTTTGCCGATCTGTGGTCGAAGATGACCAAGCGCAAATACATCCACTATGTCGAACTTGGCCCGGGGCGCGGGACGCTCGCCAAGGATGCATTAAGCGCAGCGGCGAAGCAGGGGTTGAAGCCGCAGATCCATTTCGTCGAAACCTCCGCGACCTTGCGCAAGATCCAGCGCGAGGCCTTCCCCGATTGCATCCACCACCACGACATCTCGACCCTGCCCGACGATGCGCCGCTGCTGATCATCGCCAACGAGTTTTTCGACGCTCTGCCGGTGCAGCACCTGATCCGCTCGGTCGATGGGTGGTATCCGCGAATGGTGGGGCTGGAGGATAATGCTTTCATCTTTGTCACTGGCAAGGAGCGGATGGATCACATCGTCCCGCCCAGCTGGGTCACGGCTTCGCAAGGCACGCTGATCGAGACCAGCCCGGCGGCGGTCGCGGTGATGGCCGAGATATCGCGCCGGTTGAAGGATCAGGGCGGCGCGGCGCTGATCATCGACTACGGGCATGAGGAATTGCGCTCAGGATCGACCTTGCAGGCCTTGAAGAGCCACAAGAAGGTCGATGTCTTCGCCCATCCCGGCGATGCCGACCTCACCGCCCACGTCGATTTCGAGCTGCTTCAGCTTGTCGCGCAGCAGCACGGCGCGGATGTGATGGGGCTGCAATATCAGGGCGAATGGCTGATCCAGATGGGGATCGACACCCGTATGGAAATGCTCATCCGCCGCGCGCCTTACGAACGCGAAAAGTTCAACCGGCAGCGCGATCGCTTGGTCAAGGAGAGCGAGATGGGCCGGCTGTTCAAGGTGCTGGGCCTATGCGGACGGCGCTGGCCGTTCGGTGCCGGGTTCGACTGATTGTGACCGGCGCGCCGCGGCGTGCGAAAGCCTTCCCGAGAGCGGCAAGAGCTACCGGTCGGTCATCCGCCGCAAGGGCGCGAATGCGCTCGAGGTGAAGGGCTGCGTCGGCCCTTTCTGCCAGACGCAGGTTGGGAAGAAGGTAGTCTGATGGTGGCCGATCCGTCCCTCTCCATCCCTTCAGGACGGGGAGGCACTCGCATCCTTTATCGCTACAGCCCGGCCTTGTCCGCCAGCCCCGCCGCCGCTCCCTTGGGGGTCATCTTCTGCGCATCCTCGCGGTCGACCGCCAGGTTCGCCTCGCGCATCGCCTCGACGCTGATCGCCCCGATCAGCGGTTCGAGCGCGGCGATTACGCCTTCGTCTGCGGCGATCCGGGGGGACAGCATCAGCATCGCGTCATAGCTCGGGAGCGCGCCCTTGGGGTCGGCGAGCACCACCAGCCGGTCTGCGGCGATCCGGCCGTCCGAGGTATAGGCGCTGATCACGTCGGCCTCGCCCGATTGCAGCGCGTTGTACATGAAGGTCGGCGCGAAGTTGCGGTTGCGCGCGAAGTTGAGGCTATAGGCGTCCTTGACCGCGATCCACTCGGGCCGCTCGAAGAATTCCGGGTCGCCGCCAACGGTCAGCCGCGGTGCGACGGCGGCGAGATCGGTGAGGCTGGCGACGCCCAGTTCGCGCGCGCGGTCCTCGCGCATGGCGAAGGCATAGGCGTTCTCGAACCCGAGGCGGCCCAGCACTTTTACGCCGTTTTCGCGCCATTCCCACTCGCGGATCGTCTCGTACATCGCCTCGCGCCCCGGATTGTCGGAGCGATTGAGGTAATTCGTCCAGATCGTGCCGGTGTAATCGACCGAGATGTCGATGCTCGACGAGGCCACCGCTGAATGCACCACCGCGCTGCCCAGCCCGTCGCGATATTCGACCGCATAGCCCGCCGCCTCCAGCCGCGCGCCGATCAGCTGAGCGAGGATATATTGCTCGGAGAACTGCTTGGAGGCGATCACGATGCGCCGCTCCTCGCTGCTCCCCGCGCCCTGCGCCCACAGTGCGGCGAGGATGCCCAGCGCCACCACGGCGATCCCGCCGAAGGTCATCCAGCGTTTGCGGCGCGCGAGGCCGACCTCGATCACCCAGAGGAGGTTATCCGCCGCCAGCGCCAGCCCCGCGCTCGCCAGGCACCCGGCCAGCACCAGCGCCCAGTTTTGCGTTTGCAGCCCGGCGAAGATCGGATCGCCAAGGCTCGGTTGGCCGATGGTGGTCGCGAGCGTCGCCGCGCCGATCGTCCAGACGCTCGCGGTGCGGATGCCGGCCATGATGAAAGGAGCCGACAGCGGCGCTTCGACCAGCACCAGTTTCTGCCACTTGGTCATGCCCACGCCATCGGCGGCCTCGAGTATCTCGGGGTCGAGATTTGCCTGCGCTGTCACCGCGTTCCTGAGGATCGGCAGCAGCGCATAGAGCGTCAGCGCCATCAGCGCAGGCAGGAAGCCCAGCGTCGGCAGGCCTTCGCCGAAGACGCTTCGCAAGGACAGCAGCAGCGGGAAGAACAGCGCCAGCAGCGCCAGCGCGGGAATCGTCTGGACGAGGCTCGCAAGGCTCAGCGCGACGCGCGACACAGTTTTCGACCGGCTCGCCCACACCGCCATCGGCAGGGCGATCAGCATGGCGAGCCCGATCGCGCTGGCCGAGAGCACCACGTGTGCCGCCAGCTTGTCGCCGAGGCCGGGGAGGATGTCCCAGATATCGCCCATCAGCGCGACGCTTCCCCAGAGACTTCCAGCGCCGCCAGCCGCTCGGCCTGCTGGCGGGGCACGGCGACGAGGCCCTGTGCGACATCGCCGCCTGCCCCGGCGAGCAGCGCGCGCGGGGTCTCGTCGGCGACCAGCTGGCCGCGATCCATCACCAGCACGCGGTCGGCGAGCAGCAGCGCCTCGGCCATGTCGTGCGTTACCATCACCGTGGTGAGGCCGAGCCGTTCATGCAACTCGCGCACCTTGCGGCCCAGCGCGTCGCGGGTGATCGGATCGAGCGCGCCGAAGGGTTCGTCCATGATCAGCAGCTCCGGCTCCCCCGCAAGCGCGCGCGCCACGCCGACCCTTTGGCGCTGCCCGCCGCTGAGTTCGTCGGGCATCCGCGTGCCCATGGCCGCATCGAGTTCGACCAGATCGAGCAGTTCGGCAATCCGCTCCGGCGGCAGTGTTTCGCCGGTGAGGCGCGGGCCAATGGCGATGTTCTCGGCCACCGAGAAATGCGGGAACAGGCCGATGCCCTGAAACACATAGCCGACCCGGCGGCGCAGGCGAGCGGGCTTGAGATCGCTCACGTCCTCGCCCGCGAACAACACCCGGCCTGTCGTGGGCTGCACCAGCGTGTTGACGGTCTTCAGCAGTGTCGACTTGCCCGAGCCTGAAGCGCCCACCAGCGCGGCAAAGCAGCCCGGCGCTATGTCGCAGGTGACACCTCCGACCGCCGTGACCTCGCCGAAGCGGCAGATCACCCCGTCGAAGCGGAGCAGGGGTGCGGGGCTGGTCATCACGGCTAGGACTAGCGGGATCGACAGCCCAGCGCCAGCCGCAGCGATTGGCCTTTGCCCCGCAGCTTGCTATGCGGATCGCCAGAACAATCATTACCCGGCGAGGAACGAATCATGCGCGCCACCCCCGATTTCGACTTCCACCTCGGCGAAGCGGCCGAGATGATCCGCGACACCACCGCGCGCTTCGCCGACGAGCAGATCGCGCCTCTGGCCGAACGTACCGACCGCGAGGACCGCTTCCCGCGCGAGCTGTGGGAGCCGATGGGCGCGCTGGGTCTCCACGGCATCACGGTGGAGGAAGAATGGGGCGGGCTGGGCCTCGGCTATCTGGAACACGTGATCGCGGTCGAGGAAGTCAGCCGCGCGAGCGCCAGCGTCGGCCTCTCTTACGGCGCGCATTCCAACCTTTGCTTGAACCAGATCCGCCGCTGGGGGGATGATGACCAGAAGGCGAAATACCTCCCCAAGCTGATCAGCGGCGAGCATGTCGGCAGCCTCGCGATGTCAGAGGCCGGGGCCGGGTCGGACGTGGTCTCGATGAAATTGAAGGCCGACGCGGTGCAGGGTGGGTTTGTGCTCAACGGCACCAAGTTCTGGATCACCAACGCGCCCGAGGCCGATACGCTGGTGGTCTATGCCAAGACCGATGGCCACGCAGGCAGCCGCGGCATCACCGCCTTCCTGATCGAGAAGGGCGACGAGGGGTTCTCCATCGGCCAGAAGATCAGCAAGGTCGGCATGAAGGGCTCGCCCACCGCCGAGCTGGTCTTTTCGGATTGCTTCATCCCCAAAGACCGCATCATGGGTCCGGTCAACGGCGGGGTCGGCGTGCTGATGAGCGGGCTGGATTACGAGCGCGTGGTGCTCGCCGGATTGCAGCTCGGGATCATGCAGGCATGCCTCGACACGGTGATCCCCTACCTGCGCGAGCGCAAGCAGTTCGGCAAACCCATCGGCAGCTTCCAGCTGATGCAGGCCAAGGTCGCCGACATGTATGTCGCCCTGCAATCGGCCCGCGCCTACACCTATGCGGTGGCGAAGGCCTGCGACGCCGGGCAGACGACGCGCTTTGACGCGGCGGGGGTGATTTTGCTCGCGTCCGAGAACGCCTTCAAGGTCGCCGCCGAAAGCGTGCAGGCGCTGGGCGGCGCGGGCTACACCACCGACTGGCCTGTCGAGCGGTACATGCGGGACGCCAAGTTGCTCGACATCGGCGCGGGGACCAACGAAATTCGCCGGATGCTGATAGGGCGGGAGCTCATCGGGGCTGCGGGGTGAGCGACATGCCAGTTGTTGAAGGCGAGGAACCCAAGAAGTCGAAGCGCTCGGTCCGAGAACGGGCTGACGCGATAAAGCCGTTCGTTTGCAAGAACCTCATCGCGGTGATCGAGGACCCTGCCGACCTCAAGAACATCGGCACAGTAATCCGAAACGTGAACGCGCTCGGTGCGGAAAAGGTCTACATCGTCGATCCGCGCAAGGGACTGCCCGACGATTGGCAGGACATGCGGGAAAAGCCCTCACTCTCAAAAACGTCGGTTTCGGCGGTTAAATGGAGTTTTGTGAAGCGGTTCGACAGCACCGACGACTGCTTCGACCACCTCGAAAAAAACAACTTTCGCTCGATGGTCACCTCGCCGCATGTGAAGGGACAGGTGAACATCATCCTCCACGAAGGTGACTATACCGAGTACGCCAAGCTTGCCGTGTGGTTCGGCAACGAGAAGCGCGGGATCAGCGACCGCGCGGTCGAGCGCAGCGATGCGTGTGTCTCGATTCCGATGTTCGGAATGATCGAGAGCCTCAATCTCGGCACTTCCTCGGGCATCGTGCTCTATGAGGTGTGCAAGCAGCGCCGCGAATATCAGAGCAAGTATCGCAAGCGTGACAAGCGGGGCAAACGGACCATGCCCTTGCCGACCGTCATGGGACGCGAGGAGGGCGAAACATGAGCACCGACGAAGACTACGTCTATGACGAGGCGAGCGGCGAGTGGCTGCCTGCGGCCGAACTCGCGGCCCAGCGCGCGGCGGAGAACGCGGTGGAGGTGCGCGATGCGGTCGGCAACATCCTCGCTGATGGCGATGCGGTGACGTTGATCAAGGATCTCGAGGTCAAGGGCGCTGGCCAGACGCTGAAGCAGGGCACGCTGATCAAGTCGATCCGGCTGACCGGTGACGCGCAGGAGATCGACTGCAAATATCCCGGCATCAAGGGCCTTGTGCTGCGGGCCGAGTTTGTGCGGAAACGTTGATGGCACGAATTGACTTGAGCGGCGGGGCAAAAACGGCGGGCCGGAGCTGGCTGATCGCAGCTGCTGCGATGAGTTTTGTCGCCTCCCTTCTGCACCTCGCCTGCATTCTCGGGGGAGGTGACTGGTATCGATTTTTCGGTGCTGGTGAGCGGATGGCGCGACTCGACGAGGCAGGCTCATGGACGCCGGCGATCCTCACCGCTGTCATCGCGATCATTCTCGCAGGGTGGGGGCTTTACGCGCTGTCAGGAGCGGGCATTGTCCGAAGGCTACCGCTCTTGCGAACCGGTCTGGTCGCGATTGCAATTGTGCTGCTGGCGCGAGCAAGTTTTGTGGCCATTCCGGCAACCTGGGGGCCGGAACTGGGCTTTACATTCATGGCAATCACATCTGCCATCGTCGGAATTATGGGCCTGACGTTCGCGGTGGGAACCTCCAAATCGTGGGCTTACATGAGGAATTTATCGGAATGACCGCCCCCACCCTCACCACCAAGCTCGACCGCGAGAGCCCCGAGGCCAAGGCTCGCTTTGCGCATAACCACGCCCTCGCGCAGGAACTCCACGCGCGGGTGGCCGAGGCCGCGCTGGGCGGGCCGGAGAAGCATCGCGAGCGGCATGTCAGCCGCGGCAAGCTGCTGCCCCGAGAGCGGGTCGAGCGCCTGCTCGACCCCGGATCGCCTTTCCTCGAAATCGGGCAACTCGCCGCGAACGGGATGTATGAGGGCGACGTCAACGGCGCCTCGATCATCTGCGGGGTGGGCCGCGTCTCGGGCCGTCAGGTGATGATCGTGTGCAACGATGCGACCGTGAAGGGCGGCACCTACTACCCGATGACGGTCAAGAAGCACCTGCGCGCGCAGGAAATCGCGCAGGAGAACCGCCTGCCGTGCATCTACCTCGTCGACAGCGGGGGCGCGAACCTGCCGCATCAGGCCGAGGTGTTTCCGGACCGCGACCACTTCGGGCGCATCTTCTTCAATCAGGCGAACATGAGCGCGCTGGGCATCCCGCAGATCGCCTGCGTGATGGGGAGCTGCACCGCGGGCGGCGCCTATGTCCCCGCCATGTCCGACGAGACCGTGATCGTCCGCAACCAGGGCACCATCTTCCTCGCCGGCCCGCCGCTGGTGAAGGCCGCGACGGGTGAGGAGATCACCGCCGAGGACTTGGGCGGGGGTGACCTGCACGCGAAGAAAAGTGGCGTGGTCGATCACCTCGCCGAGAACGACGAGCACGCGCTCACCATCGTGCGCGATATCGTCTCGCACCTCGGCGCGAACACCGGGGCTGCGAAGGACGTCGCGCTGAAAGACCCGCGCCCGCCGAAGTTTGACGCGGAGGACCTCTACGCCCTCATCCCCGAGGACGTGCGCGCGCCCTATGACGTCAAGGAAGTGATCGCGCGGCTGGTGGACGGCAGCGAGTTCCACGAGTTCAAAGCACATTACGGCTCCACGCTGGTCTGCGGCTTCGCGCATATCTGGGGGATGCCGGTCGCGATCCTCGCCAACAACGGCGTGCTGTTCTCCGAGAGCGCGCAGAAGGGCGCGCATTTCATCGAGCTCGCGTGCCAGCGCCGCATTCCGCTGCTGTTCCTCCAGAATATCAGCGGCTTCATGGTCGGCGGGAAATACGAGGCGGAAGGCATCGCCAAGCATGGCGCAAAGCTCGTCACCGCGGTCGCCACTGCGACCGTGCCCAAGGTCACCGTGGTGATCGGCGGCAGCTTCGGCGCCGGCAATTACGGCATGTGCGGGCGCGCCTACTCCCCGCGCTTCCTGTTTACCTGGCCCAATGCGCGCATCTCGGTAATGGGCGGGGAGCAGGCGGCAAGCGTCCTCGCCACCGTCCACCGCGACGCCGACAGCTGGGACGCCGAGCAGACCGAGGCCTTCAAGGCCCCGATCCGCCAGAAATACGAGGACGAGGGCAACCCCTACTACGCCACCGCCCGCCTGTGGGACGACGGCGTGGTCGACCCGGTGCAGACCCGCGATGTGTTGGGGCTGGCGCTTGCGGCTTGCCTTGAGGCTCCGATTGCCGAGCGGCCCGCGTTTGGCGTGTTCCGGATGTGACGATGAAACAGTGGGAATGGGAGCAAGAGCAAGGCCGTCGAGAGGAAGAGACCTTTCGACGCATCCACTTACTGAGAGAGGCGGGCTACGTCGTGGCTTGGTCAAGGGAGGTCAAAGATGCGCTGTTCCTTGACCATCTCGCTTCAGGCCCAGATTTGATTCTCTACCCGTCTGGAATGATTGTCTCGTTGGGCAAGGATGCGCCGCTTCACCCTGACGGCGGCGAGGATGGGGATCGAATTCTGAACCGAGCGACACAAGATGTCGACGCGTTCGATCAGTGGATCAGAACCATTTCAAAGCCAACTTGGTGGCAGCGTGGCGCCCCTGACCGGGAAAAATACATCTATCGGCCCGGCTGTCTCTTGATGTTCGTCCTGATATCGGTCGCATTGGGGCAGGTGATCCAATACATCTACAATGCTCTGATGCGCTGAAACCCCCACACCTGCCCTTGCGTAACTCCCCCGATTGCGGGCACTAACGTAGGTGAGAGAGGGGCCGAACATTGTCGCACGAACATCATCGCCAAAAGGCGAGAACACCAACTCTGCTTTCGCGCATTGTGCGCCGGATCATCCTCGCGATCTGGTACATCCGCGGGTGGAAAATCGATTCCCCCCTGCCCAAGCATCTGAAAAAATACGTGCTCGCCGGCGCGCCGCATACCACCAACTGGGATTTCGTGTTCTTCACCGGCGCGACGCATGAAGAGGGCGTGAAGCCCAATTTCATGGGCAAGCACACGCTGTTCACCGGGGTCATGCGCAACTTCATGCTCGACATGGGCGGCATCCCGGTCGATCGCACCGCCAAGGCCAACGCCACCGAGCAGGTCGCCGCCGAATTCGCCGCGCGCGACGAACTCGCGCTGGTGATCGCCTGTGAAGGCACGCGCAAGTCGGACGGCAAGTGGAAATCCGGCTTCTACCACATCGCCCGCGCGGCGAATGTGCCGATCGTCCCCGCCTTCGCCGACAATGCGCGCAAGATCATCAGTTTCGGCCCGCCGATGATCCCCACCGGCAATTACGGCGAGGATCTGCTCAAGCTTGCCGAGTGGTTCCGCTCCAAGCTGCCCGATTACGAACGCTTCAAGGTGCTGGAACAACAGGCGCGCGACATCATTGCAGGCAAGAACGATGTTTGAACTCCTCGCCCTCAACGCTGCGATCCTGATCGTGCTGGTGCTCATCCAGTGGGCGATTTCCGTGCGCATCAATGACGTCTCCTTCATCGACGCCTTCTGGGGCGCAGGCATGGGCATTCTGGCGGTCGCGAGCTGGCTGCACGTGCCCGGCGGGCCGGGCGCGCTCGCCACGCTGATCATGGTGATGACCGCCGCCTGGGGCTTCCGGCTGGGCGGCTACCTGTTCCTGCGCTGGCGGCGCGAGGGCGAGGACAAGCGCTACAAGATGATCCTCAAGAAGGCCCGCGAGAAAGGCCAGTTCGCCCGCGCTGCGCTGACCAAGGTGTGGCTGATGCAGGCGGTGCTGCTGTTCATGGTCTCCTCTCCCGCGCAGGTCGGCATTCTCGCCAGCCCTGAGCCCGCGCCGATCCCGCCGCTCGCCTGGGCGGGTTTTGCGCTGTGGAGCGTCGGCGTGTTCTTCGAATGGGTCGGCGACTGGCAGCTGACCCGCTTTAAGGCCGATCCCGCGAACGAGGGGCAGGTGCTCGACACCGGGCTGTGGCGCTACACCCGCCATCCCAACTACTTCGGCGATTTCTGCGCTTGGTGGGGCATCTGGCTCGCCTGCGCGGCGGCCGGATGGGGCTATGCTGCGGCGACCGTCATCGGCCCGCTGTTCCTCAGCTTCACGCTCACCAAATGGTCGGGCGTGACGCTGCTGGAGAAGGGCATGGACAAGTCCAAGGGCGACAAATACGCCGATTACAAGCGCCGCACTTCGGCCTTTTTTCCCATGCCGCCCAAGACTTGAGCCCCGCCGCGCGATCGCTTTGTCCGTGCTGCGTCGCACAAAAATCGACGAGCGACCCTTTCGGCCCGCGCCCGCATCGCCTATGCTGGCGGTCACGCGAGGAGGTGCGAGCGACATGCCATTGACCGAAACGGCCCGGGAAGCCGAGCGCGAGCGGATCGCGCGCCATGTGCTCGATCTGGTCAAGGAACGCGGTGCGGAAGTGCCGTGGACCGTCGCCATGTCCGAAAGCGGGCTGACCCGTGCGCGCTTCGAAGCGCTGTTCGCCGATTACGACGATCTGTTCGATGCCGTCGCGCAGACCTGGCTCGCGCCGCAACTGGCGGTGATGGAGGAGGTGCTGGCAAGCAATCTGCCGCCACAGCGCAAGATGTACGAATTCTTCCGCCGCCGCTTCGTGATCGCGCAGGCGCGCTTTCGCGACGACCCGCATTTCTTCACCGTGCTGTGCGAAATGGGCGCCGCCAATTTCGAGCGGGTGCGCAGCTATGTCGACCTCGCCGATCACTATCTGTGCGAGTTGATCGCCGAAGCCCAGGCCGAAGGCTTCTTCGCCGGGCTCGAGATCGACGAGACCCTGTCGCTGATCAACCAGATGATCAGCAATTACACCCTGCCCGATGCGCTGATCTATCTCGGCGACAAGCTGACCGAGGCGAAGCTGGCGCGGATTATCGACACGATGTTCATCGGCCTGTCGGGCGAGGCGGGGGCGGATGCCTCGGGCGTCAACACGCTGAAGGTCGCTTCGTAGGTTTGTCTGCGGGCTTGCGGGCCCGATTGCGCGCAAGGGCAGGCATGGGAGGCGGGGCGCAGCATGGCGGCAAGCCTGACCCCGCCGCGCCCCAGTAGGAAAGCGCTCTAGGCAAGCGCCTTGGCGTAGAGCGCCTTGAGATCCGCCTCCCCGCGCGCGGCGGCGGTGGCGTCATAGGAGGGGCTGTCTGACACCATCCAGCCATGGTCGCCGGGATAGACGGTCACGACTGCATCGACATCGGCGGCCTTGGCGGCATCGGCGAAGGTGGTCTTGTCGGCGGGGGCCTTGGCGTCATCGTCCTGCGCCACGGCGATCAGCAGGTCGGCATCGACCTTGCCCAGCACCTTGTGCGGGCTCATGGGATTGTCGGGGCGCACCAGCCCGCCGCCGTGGAAGCTTGCCGCCGCCTTGACCCGCGCGGGCACCGCCGCCGCCGTCCACACGGTGAAGGGCCCGCCCATGCAATAGCCCTGCGTGCCGATCCCCTGCGCCTGATTGACGCCCTCCTGCCGGTCGAGCCAGTCGACGATCGCGGTGGCATCGCGCATGATAGCCTCGGCATTGAGCTTTCCGCGCCAGGGGCCGACCTTCTGGAATCCGCCATCGGCGATGAAGGCGGCGAAATCGGCGAACTGCTCGCCCGTCACGTCGCGGTAATAGGGGTTCACCACCAGCACCGCATGGCCTGCCAGCGCCAGCTTGCGAGCGATGTTGCGCTTCGCCTCGCGGATCCCGGCGATGTCGGGCCACAGGATCACGGCGGGGTGATCGCCTTCTTCAGGCTGGACGAAAAATCCGTCGAGCGTCCCGTCCGCCGTGGCAAAATTGACTCCGCGTTCCTTGAGGCCCGCCATCGGCTGGGCCACGCTCTCGGTCTCGCCGCTCGCACAGGCCGCCAGCGCCGCAGCGCCGGTCAGCGCGCCAAACTGTCGCCGGCTGAGGGTCTGCTTTGCCCAATCGGCCAGTTTGCTCTCATCGCACATCGTTGGTCTCCTTTGGGGATCAGTCCCCTGTGGGCCCCTCCGTCGATACTGATAGGCGGCAAAGCGCGGCATGGACAAGCTGCGATTGAAAGCGCAACATGCTGCCCAAGGCGCACAAGCGCATGGGACAAACGGGGAGAGCGGGATCTATGAACCTCAAGCGGTGGACGCTGGGCGGCGCCTTGTTGCTGTCGGCAGGGATGCTGGCCAATTGCAGCCAGATTTTCGGTAGCGGCGAAAGCGCAGAGGGGATCACCACCGCCATGCTGGTGGGGGCCGATGGCGATTCGGCCAACTGGATCAGCCACGGGCGCACCTATTCCGAACAGCGCTATTCCCCGCTCGATCAGGTCAACAAGGATACCGTCGGCCAGCTGGGCCTTGTCTGGTATGCCGATATGGACACCGCGCGCGGGCAGGAGGCGACGCCGCTGGTGATGGACGGCAAGCTCTACCTCACCACCGCGTGGAGCAAGGTGAAGGCCTTCGATGCGACCACCGGCAAGGCCTTGTGGGAATATGATCCCAAGGTTCCGGGCGAAACCGCGGTCAAGGCCTGCTGCGACGTGGTGAACCGGGGCCTCGCGGCCTATGGCGACAAGCTGTTCTTCGGCACGCTTGATGGCCGGCTGATCGCGCTCGACCGCGACAGTGGCAAGGTCGCGTGGGAAACAGTCACGGTCGACCAGTCCAAGAGCTACACCATCACCGGCGCGCCGCGCGTCATCGACGGCAAGGTGATCATCGGCAATGGCGGCGCGGAATTCGGCGTGCGCGGTTTCGTCGCCGCCTATGACGCGGACAGCGGCAAGCAGCTGTGGAAGTTCTACACCGTGCCCGAAGGCGGGCAGGGCGAGGATGCCCCGGCCTATCTCCAGAAGGCCGCAGAGACGTGGAACATGGACGTGCTGGGGGCCAACGACGCGATCGGCGGCGGCGGGACGGTGTGGGATTCGATGGCCTATGATCCCGATCTCGACCTGCTCTATATCGGGGTGGGCAACGGCTCCCCGTGGAACCGCGCCTATCGCTCACCGGGCAAGGACGGGACGGGAGAGGGCGACAACCTCTACCTCTCCAGCATCGTCGCGGTGCGGCCCAAGACGGGCGAATATGTGTGGCACTACCAGACCACGCCGGGCGAGACGTGGGATTTCACCGCCACCCAGCACATCATGCTCGCCGACATGGAAATCGACGGGAAACCGCGCAAGGTGCTGATGCAGGCGCCCAAGAACGGGTTCTTCTACGTCATCGACCGCGAGACCGGCGAGTTCATCAGCGCCAAGCCCTATGTCGGGCTCAACTGGGCAAGCGGCGTCGACCCCAAGACGGGCCGCCCGATCGAGAACCCCGAAACCCGGATCGACAAGACCGGCCAGCCCGCGCTGGTGCTGCCCGGCCCGCTGGGCGGGCACAACTGGCACCCGATGGCCTACAGCCCGCGCGAGAACCTCGTCTACATCCCGGCCTTCGAGGCGGGGATGCTCTACGCGCCTGAAGCCGACTGGAAGCCCGACCGCGCGCGCGGCTTCAACGTCGGTTTCAGCTTTGCGGGCGAGCTTCCGGCGGACGGGGGCTTCCGCAAGGAGGCGGCCGGAACGCTCAAGGGGCGGCTGGTGGCATGGGACCCGGTGGCACAGAAGGCGCGCTGGACGGTCGAGCACGAGGGGCCGTGGAACGGCGGCGTGCTCTCGACCGGCGGAGGCCTCGTGTTCCAGGGCACCGCGGGGAGCGAATTCAACGCCTATGATGCGGCCACCGGCAACAAGCTGTGGAGCTTTGCCGCGCAGACCGGCGTGGTCGCGCCGCCCGTCACCTACACGGTGAACGGCGAGCAATATGTCGCGGTGCTGGCCGGGTGGGGCGGGGCCTATGCGCTCTCGGTCGATGGCGATCTGATCGCGCGCAAGGCGCCGGTGCGCAACATCTCGCGCCTGCTGGTCTTCAAGCTCGGCGGCACCGCCAAGCTGCCGCCGATCCCTGCGCTGGCCGAAATGCCATTGGACCCGCCGCCGAGCACCGCTTCGCCCGAGACGATCGCGGTGGGGCAGGCGAAATATGGCCGCTATTGCGCGGTGTGCCACGCACCGGGGGCGACCGGTTCGACCGTGCTCCCCGACCTGCGCCGCGCCGGATCGCTCGAAAGTGCGAGCGCATGGAACGCGGTGGTCGAGGGCGGCATCCTCAAGGACAACGGCATGGCAAGCTTCAAGAGCTCGCTCAGCAAGGACGAGATCGAAGCGATCCGCGCCTATGTCATCAAGCGCGCCAACGAGGACAAGGCGCTCGAGGCGGGGAAAAAGGTCGCGCGGCGGTGACCACCGGGAGCGATCCCGAGGGCATCCGCAACTGTCAGCGGCGGCCCGACGGGATCACCACCTCGGGCAAGCTCGAAGCCGGCGACCCCGCGCGGCTGGCGGCGATCGGCGTGCGCCATGTCGTCAACCTCGCGCTCGACAGCCATCCCGAAGCGCTGGCGGACGAGGCGGCGCTGATGGCGGCGACGGGCATCGCCTATACGCATATCCCGGTGCCCTTCGACGCGCCGACGTCCGATCACGTTGCGGCGCTGGAACAGGCCTTGGCAACCCATCCCGGCGCTATCCACGTGCATTGCATCATGAACTGGCGGGTGACGGCGTTCTTCTACCTGCTCGACTGCGCGGCAGGCGTGCCCGAGCCTGAGGCGCAGGCGCGCATGGCGAAGGTCTGGAACCCGCTGGACTCGGATGACCCCCGCGCCGCCCCATGGCGGGCGCTGCTGGAGGGCGGTCGCTAGCCTGCGAAGAAATTCAGCTCCAGCAGCACGTTGTTGGGATCGGCGGTGAAGATCTGCTTCAGGCCTATCGAGGGCACATCATTGACCCGGTAATCCGCCCCCCGCGCATCGAGCCGCGCCTTCACCACCTCGAATTCGTCGCAGCGCAGCGCGACATGGTGGATCGCCCCGGTCTCCGCCCCCGGGGCGACGCCGCGCTCGAACACGCGGGGGCAATCCGTGGAGTTGAGGTGCAGGATCGCCTGCCCGCTGCTGTCATGCATCCAGCGCACTTGGCTTGGCAGCATCGGCGGCGGGCCGTCGCGCTCCTTCAGATCGAGCAGCTCGGCATAGAACCGCGCGGTCTCGGCGAGGCGGTCGGTGATGATGTTCACATGGTCGAGGCGCTGGACGATCATGGGGGCATAATGCGCCACGCGTCGCGCTCTGGCCACTGAAAAGGCGTTCAGCCCCTGAACACCACCGTCCGGTTGCCGTTCATCAGCACCCGCTCCTGCGCGAACAGGCGCACCGCCTCGGCCAGCACCCGGCGCTCTATGTCGCGGCCCTTGCGGACGAGATCCTCGGGGGAATCGGCGTGGGTGATGCGCTCGACATCCTGATGGATGATCGGCCCTTCGTCGAGGTCGGCGGTGACGAAATGCGCCGTCGCGCCAATGATCTTCACCCCGCGCGCGTGGGCCTGATGGTAGGGCCGCGCGCCCTTGAAGCCGGGGAGGAAGGAGTGGTGGATATTGATCGCCCGCCCGGCGAAATGGGCTGAGAGGTCGTCCGAGAAGACCTGCATGTAGCGGGCGAGCACCAACAGCTCGGCCTCGGTTGCTTCCGCCAGCGCCTTGAGCCGGGCCTCGGCGGCAGGCTTGGTCTCGGGGGTGACGGGGATGTGGTGGAAGGGAATATCGCCGATATCGACCCGGATCGCGGCCTCGCGCGGGTGGTTGGAGACGATGGCGACGATGTCGATCGGCAATTCCCCGGTGCGGCAGCGGTAAATGAGGTCGACAAGGCAGTGGTCGAACTTGCTGACCATGATGATGGTGCGACGCGGACGATCCTCGCGCACCATCGTCCAGTCCATGCCCAACTCGCTGGCGAGGTCGGCGAAATCTGCCCGCAGCATGTCGCGCGTCGAGCCGTCGGGATCGAACACCACGCGCATGAAGAAGCGGTCCTCGCCCCCATTCGCCGCGCGGTCGTTGAACTGCTGCGCGTCGAGGATGTTGCAGTTCCGCTCGAACAGGAACCCGGTGACCCGCGCGGTGATGCCGGGCCGGTCGGGGCAGGCGAGGGTGAGGACGAGGGGCTGGGTCATTGCTTGCCTTCTTCGCGAAACCTCTGACAGTACGCAATCCACCAGTCGCATTGCTCCGGCGTGTAGCCCAAAAGCAGGCCCTCGCGGCGTTCGTGCTCGTCGGTCCATGGCCCATCCGAGTTCTTCAGCTCCCACATCGCCTCAATGCGGTGCTCCTCTCCCGGCAAGGCGAACAACACGTGGTGCCAGCGCTCAACCTTGATTTCCGGCCGGATGTTCGGTTGAAAGCGGTCAGCGCGAATGATGCGGTCCGCCGCGACGTAGCGGTCGAACATCCGGAAGTATCGCAGCACGCCGTCCGGCCAGAATCCCTCGCCCTCGCTGAAGTAAGCAAGCGACTTTCGCCCGACTAGCATCAGCCCCAATTCGCGGTTCGTGTGAATGAGGTAGGGCGGGCGCTCCACCTTACCGCGCGAGCGCCGCCTCGCACTGGCTCATCAGCTCGGCGATGATATCGGCGGCGGGTTCTTCCTTGGTCACCATGCCGACGGACTGCCCGGCCATGACGCTGCCGTTCTCGACATCGCCCTCGAGCACCGCGCGGCGCAGGGCGCCGGCCCAGAAGTGCTCGATCTGGAGCTGGGCTTCTCCCATGTCGACTTCGCCCGCATCGAGCAGCGCGGCGACTTCGCGCTGCTTTGCGGTGAATTCCTCGGTGCCCTTGTTCTTCAAGGCGCGCACGGGGATGACCGGCAGGCGAGGGTCGACCTGCACGCTGGCGATCGCCTCGCGGGCCGAGGCGCGGAAGAAGGCCTTCTTGAAATCGGGATGCGCGATGCTCTCGGTCGCGCAGGCGAAGCGCGTGCCCAATTGCACCCCCGCCGCGCCCATTTCGAGGTAGGAGGCGATGGCCTCGCCCCGGCCGATGCCGCCGGCGACGAAGATCAGGTGCTCTTCGGCCAGCGCGGGGAGGATTTCCTGCGCCAGCACTGAGGTCGAGACCGGGCCGATATGCCCGCCCGCTTCCATCCCCTCGATCACCAGCGCATCTGCACCCGAACGCAGCAGCTTCTTCGCAAGAGCAACCGTCGGCGCAAAGCAGATCACCTTGATCCCGCTCTCGTCGGCCTTGATCGCCTCGACGCTGCCCTTGGGCGGGATACCGCCCGCGAGCACCACGTGCGTCACGTCATGCTTGCGGCACACTGCGATCAGATCGAACAGCGCGGGGTGCATGGTGATGAGATTCACGCCGAAGGGTTTCGACGTCAGCGCCTTGGTCGCGGCGATCTCGGTATCGAGCAGCTCGGGTGTCATCGCCCCGCAGGCAATCACGCCGAAGCCGCCCGCGTTGGAAATGGCGGCGACGAGGTTGCGCTCGCTCACCCAGCTCATCGCGCCGCACAGGATCGCGGTTTCGCAGCCGAGGAAGTCGGTGCCGCGCTTCATCATCGCGGCGGTTTGGGGGTAGGTGCTCATAGGCCGGGCGCTTAGTCGGTTGTCGGAGAATAGACAATCCGCACCGCATCGGCGGCCCGTTTGGCGAGGTCGACCGCGGCAGGCGTATCACCGGCGCGGGCGAGGGCGATGCCCATACGGCGGTATGGCCGGGTGACGGGCTTGCCGAAAATCCGCACATCGGTATCGCCCAGCGCCAACGCCTCGGCCAGCCCCTCGAAGGCGAACTTGCCCGAATCCCGATCGGCGAGGATCACGGCGGAAGCGGCGGGGCGCGCGGCGATGCTCTCCGGCACCGGCAGGCCGAGGATCGCGCGGGCGTGGAGATCGAATTCGGTCAGGTCTTGCGAGGCGAGCGTCACCATCCCGGTATCGTGCGGGCGGGGCGACAATTCGGAGAAGATCACTTCCTCGCCGCGAACAAAGAACTCCACCCCATAGAGCCCCCAGCCGCGCCCCTTCCCTTGCAGCGCGTTGACGACCTTGGCGGCCATGTTTTGCGCGCTCGCAAGCGCGGCGGCGGACATGGCGGCGGGCTGCCAGCTTTCGCGGTAGTCGCCGCGTTCCTGCCGGTGGCCGATGGGTGGGCAGAAGCTGATGCCGTGCTTGTGCCGCACGGTCAGCAGGGTGATTTCATAGTCGAAGGCGATGAACTGTTCGGCGATCACCCGCGCCCGGTCGCCGCGCATGTTGGCGACGGCATAGTCCCACGCGGCCTCCAGCGCCTCCGGCCCGTTGACCTTGCTCTGGCCCTTGCCCGAAGAGGACATGACCGGCTTCATCACCAGCGGATAGCCAATGCGCGCGGCGATGGCCTCGCATTCGGCGAAGCTTTCGGCATAGCCATATTGCGAGGTCACCAGCCCCAGCTCGCCCGCCGCCAGATCGCGGATCGCATCGCGGTTCATCGTCAGCCGCGCCGCGCGGGCCGAGGGCACCACGGTGAAGCCTTCCGCTTCCAGATCGCCCAGCACCTCGGTTCGGATCGCTTCGATCTCGGGGACGATGAGATCGGGCCGATGCTTCTCTACCGCCGCGCGCAGTGCCGCGCCGTCGAGCATCGAGAACACCTCGCGCGCATCGGCCACTTGCATCGCGGGGGCATTGTCATAGCTGTCGCAGGCGATCACCCGCGCTCCGAGACGCTTGGCGGAAATGACGAATTCGCGGCCCAGCTCGCCCGAACCGAGCAGCAGGATGGTGGCAATGTGGCTCATGGCGGAGGGTTTACCTGCCGCAGGCTTGCTTGCAAGCCACCTTCGGTGGCGCAGACCTCCCGCCCCGCCTCCCCACCCGGCCACCAAGAATACCATTACGGTATGGTGGCCGGGTGGGGAGGCGGGGCGGGAGGTCTGCATCGCGCGTCAGCGCGATCAGAAAATCAAGCCGCTCTGCGATACCCCGCCACCGCGACCTGCCGCCCGCCGCCCGCGCGGGCCAGCACCAGCCCGAGCTCGGCCTCGCGCAGGGTCCAGTCAACGGTGCATTCGACCCGCGCCAGTCCTGCGCTGGCAGTCAGCTGCGGAGCCTTGGCAGAGGCAGGTGCGGTGAGGCCAGCGAAGGTCGTCACCACATCCTCGGCCCATTCGCGGGCGCCGCGCGAGGTCATTTCGGGCAGCAGCACGCCGAACCGCTCGCCATCGAGCTGCGCGACTTCGTGGCCCGGTAGGGCCATGGTCTCGAGGAACTTGGCAAAGCCCCAGAGCACCTCGTCAGCGGTGCGCTGGCCATAGCGCAGCAGCAGCGCGCGCATCCCGTCAACCGCGAAGACCGCGACCATCTGCCCGCCGCCGCGCGCCAGATGGCGTCTGAGGCTGGCGCAGAAGGCCTGCCGGTTGGCGAGCCCCGTCAGCGGATCGGTGACCGCGCGGTTGTGCAGCTCGCCCTCGAGACTGCGGAGCCGCTGCACCGATCGCATCAGGCACAGCGCACCATCGGGCGTGCCGGTGGAATCGCTCATCGGCCTGAGACTCAGCGCATACCAGCGCTGGCACTGCGCCTCGCGGCAAGTGTCGCGGTTGGCGCAGGCGATCACCGGGAATTCGGCCCATCCGGTCTGCACGCGCCCGGCCAACACCGCGCCGACATGCTCCCCGAGAAAGGCGGCATGATCGCGTTCGGCGAGGTCGGTGATATGCGGCAGCAGCAAGGCGGCCGAGGTATCGAGCCCCAGTTCGGCGATGTTCGCGGATGCGTGGATGATGAAACCCTGGCGATCCAGACGGATCACGATATCGCCCGAGGTTTCTTCAAGCAGGCCGTGCAAGACGTGGCCTTCGACGTCACTCAAACCAATTTTCATACCGACAGTGCCCCAGCGGTCCAACGAAATACTCGCCAACTCGCTCTTAGTCAGAATTACTTGGTAACTAACGAGATACGATTTAGTGAAAACATTCCCCTGTTTTCCCGAAGCGGACCCTTTATAGTTGTTAGCTAAGTAAACATACTCGACTAAAAAACGAATCACCTCCGGGTTTCGTTTACCATATTTTTCAAATGGGTCAGTCTCTCCAATACGTATTGGGCGCAGTAAGTATGGCTTCTAGGGGCGGGAACCAATCACGGTTGGTCGGAATGGCCGGAAGCTGCTCTACAATTCGATCATGATCCGCACCGCCTGGGGGTCGGTGCCGCTGGCTTCGGCGATGCGCGCCCGGCATTCGGCGATCACGCTGTCGAGCGGGCCCGCCGCGCCGGTGCCGGAGGCGGCGGCGAGCGTTTCGGACGCGACGCCAAGCGCGGCGGCAATCGCATCGATCCGTTCGGGCAGCGGGCGCGCCTTGCCCTTTTCCCATGCCCAGACCGTGGGCTTGCTCACCCCGAGCGTCGCGGCGACTTCGGCGAGGGTCAGCCCCGCCTCGCGCCGGAATCGGCTGAGCCGGGTGCCGAGCGCTTCGCCTTGCGCGGTGCCCAGCATCGGGCCGGTGGCGGTGGAGGGCGCTGCGGTGCCCAGCGGCTGGCTCGGCACGCCGGGGGCAAAGCCCTGCAACTGCGCCGCGGCGAGCGCCGCGGGGCCGAGCGCGCGTTCAAAAGCGCAGCCATAAAGATGTTCGCTGCGCCAAACCACGCTCGCGCTCACCACGCCGGCGAGCGGCAGGTCAAGCGCCAGTTCCTCGCCAGTCGCCAGATCGAGTTCGGTTTCGATCAGCAGCCCGGCGGCCGAGATGTTGTGGATGGTGACGTTGGTTTCCTCGCCATCGGGGGCGAGGCCGCTGGTCTCCAGCCGCAGCGCGCGGCGCGGCGCGGTGCGCTGGCTGTCGCCGACAGTTGGCTGGTCGAGATGTGCCTTGATGGCCATGGTATGCGCCCTTTCGGTTCCGGCAGGAGAAGACGCGCACAGAATCCGGCCGCAAAAGTTAAGGCAGTCTCACCAGAGATGGTTAATATCGATGAACCGCACTACCTTTCGGCTAACGGGAGCCGGAGAGCGTTAGCGAATGAAGTGGGCGGTTATCGTAACGGGGGTGCTGTCGCTGCTGGCGCTGCTGGTAGGGGACGTGATCGGTTTCTTTGCCTTCATCCCGCCGGTCGGGTTGCTGCTGCTGATGCCGACGCTGTTCCTCTATCTGCTGGCGATCTGGGGCGTGTCGGCGCTGCTGCCGGTCCGAGGGGTAGGGCTGGCGCGCGCGGCGGCGCTGGTGATCGTCGTGGGGGTGGCGAGCCTCGCGGTGCTGCCGCTGCGCTTGGCCGCAATCGCCGAGCATGATCGGCGCGCTGCGGTCCCCGACATTACCCCGCCCGAGCGGATCGCCCTGTCCGGCGATGTGCGGATCGAGGAGGACTATGCCTTCTCCGAAAGGGCCTGCGATGATCTGTGTCTCGCCGTGCTTGCCATCGACGCGGTGACGTCGGTGACGATCGCCGATCCGGAGGGCGCCGCGACCTTCCGTCTTGTTCCCAGCAACGCCGCCGATCCTGCCAGAGTGGTGCAGCCGCGCGGTCCGGGCGGGCTGGTCGAATGGGCCGGGGCCGGGGGTGATAGCGGTGCGGTGGAGGCACTGTGGCAAGCGCGGCTCGCCGGGCCCGAGCGACTGGTGCAAGACGCTCCGCTCGCCAGCGCCGACTACACCTTGCGCCCGGTGGCGGGCGAAATCCTGCGCGGGCGCGCGGTGATTGCGCGTCGCACCAGCGCGGCCGTCGGCGTGCCGATCATCCCGCCCTTGCTGCTCCCGTCATATCTCAGCAGCGATGCCGCTTTCGGCAACGGCCCCTTCGCGCTCGCCATGACCGAGCGCCGCACGGGTCCCTCCCGCGATGGCGAGCACCCCTATGCGCAGCTGGGCCGCTGGTTGGCGCTGCCGGACCTCGATCAGTCCTTCGCGTCCAGCCCATAGGCTGTGTGCAGCACGCGCACGGCGAGTTCGGTCTCGTCCTCGTCGATCATCACGCTGATCTTGATTTCGGAGGTGCTGATTGCCTGAATGTTGATCCCGCGATCCGACAGCGCGCGGAACATCGAGGACGCAACGCCCGCGTGGCTCTTCATGCCTACGCCGACGACAGAGATCTTGGCGATCTTGCTGTCGGTGATGATGCGGTTGAAGCCGATCTCCCCGCGCCGGTCTTCCAGCAGCGCCTGCGCGCGGGCGAGATCGGTCTGCGGCACGGTGAAGGTCACGTCGGTCTCGCCCTTGTCGCGGCCGACGTTTTGAATGATCATGTCGACATTGATCGAGGCCGCAGCGAGCGGTTCGAAGATGTTCGCCACCGCGCCCGGACGGTCGGGCACACGGGTGAGGATCACCTTCGCCTCGTTCTTGTCATGCGCGATGCCGGTCACAAGCTGGCGTTCCATCAGGCCCTTCTCCACCAATTCGTCCATTTCAGCTTCCGAGACGATCATCGTCCCCGGAAGATCGTCGGCAGGCGGCGCGCCCTCGCCGATAAAGCTCGAAAGCACCTGCACCCGCACCTTTTCCTTCATGGCAAGGCCGACCGAGCGGGTCTGGAGCACCTTGGCCCCTACGCTGGCGAGTTCGAGCATTTCCTCGTAGGTCACCGCCTTCTGCTTCTTCGCCTTTGCGACGATGCGCGGGTCGGTGGTGTAGACGCCGTCGACGTCGGTGTAGATGTCGCAGCGGTCCGCCTTGATCGCCGCCGCCACCGCCACCGCCGAAGTGTCCGAACCCCCGCGCCCCAGCGTGGTGACACGATTGTCTTCCGAAAGCCCCTGAAAGCCGGGGATGACGGCGATCTCGCCCGCTTCCATCGAGGCGAGCAGCGCGTCCGCATCAATCGATTCGACCCGCGCCTTGGCGTGGGCTTCGATGGTGTGGATCGGCAATTGCCAGCCGAGCCAGCTGCGCGCCTTGCAGCCCAAAGCTTGCAAGGTCAGCGCCAGCAGGCCGCTTGTCACCTGCTCTCCGCTGGCGACGACGACGTCGTATTCGGCGGGGTCATAGAGCGGATTGGCCTCGCGGCAGAAATTGACCAGCCGGTCGGTCTCGCCCGCCATCGCGCTGACCACCACCGCCACCTGATCGCCGCGCGCCGCCTGCGCGCGCACGATATTGGCGACGCGGCGGATGCGCTCCGTCCCGGCCATCGAGGTACCGCCGAATTTCATCACGATGCGGGCCAAGAGAAAGCTCCTGCTGGTGAGTGTTCGCGCGCGCTGTTAGGGGGGGTTCATGGGAAACGCAAACATTCCGAATGTTACAATCCGCCCCGAAGAGGCAGATTTTTTCGCAAAGCTGGCGCGCGACTGGTGGAATCCGAAAGGCCCGATGGCCTCGCTCCATCAGGTGAACCCGGTGCGCCTCGCCTTCGTGCGGGACGCGATCGATGCGCATTGGCCTGATGCGCGGGTTGCCGCCAAGCCGCTGGCGGGCAAGAGCGCGCTCGATATCGGCTGCGGGGCAGGGCTGCTGTGCGAACCGCTCGCCCGACTGGGCGGTGCGGTGACGGGCGTTGATGCGGCGGCAGAGAATGTCGCTGCAGCGGCGGCCCATGCCGAGGGGGTGGGCCTCGATATCCGCTACATGGCGGGCGAGGTTGCGACGCTCGATATCGGCCAGTTCGATCTGGTCACCAGCGTCGAGGTGATCGAGCACGTGGCAGACAAGCCCGCCTTCCTGCGCGATGTCGCGGCGCGGCTGGCCCCCGATGGCCTGCTGGTCATGTCCACCCCCAACCGCACCGCCGCCAGCCGCGTGCTGCTGGTCGGCGCGGCGGAGGCGGTGGGATATGTCCCCAAGGGAACGCACCACTGGAGCGACTTCGTTACCCCCGATGAACTCGAAGCGCTGCTGGCCGAGGTCGGCCTGACGGTGACGGCGAAGCGCGGCATCGCGTGGCGGCCCGGCAAGGGGCTGCACCTGTCCGACGACATGGCGCTCAACTACATCCTCAGCGCGCGGCGGGCCTAGCGGCTCAGCATTTCGCCATCTGGAACGAGGTCGCCTCGACCCCGATGTTCGAGACGATCTCGACCCGCAGCGTGCCGCCCTTTGCCAGAACATTGCGCACCCGGCTCATGTCGCACAGGCGCGGGCCCAGGGTCTCGCGGGCGACGACGGAATCGAGCGTGGCATTGCCGGTCGGCGTGTCGAGGACACGCAGCACCAGCATGTTCCCGCCGCTCACCGCAGCCTCAACCCGCGACGATTTGAATTCATTCGACAGCATCCCCGTGCCGCGGTTGTTGAAATGCTTCGCCGCGCTCTCTAGCGCCTCATCGAGCGTCTGGGGCCCGCCGCATCCCGTGACGAGCGCCATTGCGGCCAGAAGCCAGACCTGTTTCATTCTGCGACCCCCTCAAGCAAGTTGGAGGGTCTTAATAGGCTGAAACGGTGAAGAAATCGTTGTCCGGCACCTGCGCCCAGATGGCGATCAGGGGCAGTTGCGCCCCTTCAGCGGCCCATCGGAGAACACCCCCGCTACGCCCGCCGCCTTGAGCAGTGCGGCAAGCTTCACGTCGCCGCAGCCCTTGCCCCTCGGGTCGTCGCCCGTGCGCAGCATTGCGGGCAGGAAGTCATTCTCGGGGCGGATCGTCCAAGCGTGCACGTCGAGCCCCGCCGCCTTCGCATCCGTCACCAGCGATGTCGGCGTGCCCTCGGGGGCGAGCACCATTCCGATATGCGCCCCCACCGCGTCGGCATATTTCGCCACTTCGGCGAGCCCAGTGGGCGTCACCATCTCGGCATAGCGCATCGACGGTTCATCCGCCGGGCCGCCGAGTGGCTCGATCAGCTGCACCAGCCGGAACCCACCGCCTCGCTGCTTGAGGCGCTGCAGCGGCGCGATTTCGAAGCTCTGGATGAACACCGGGTCTTCGGGCTTGATCCCGAGCGCCCCGAACTCGCGCAGCAGCAGGTCGACAAGGTCGATGTCTTCGCTCTGGAGCAGGAAATTGGGATGCTTGAGCTCGGGATAGAGGCCGATCCGCCGCCCGGTCTCGGCCTCCTTGGCGCGCACCAGCGCGACGATGTCGGTAAGCGTCGGCACCTGCCAGAGCCCGTCGAAGCGCGCATTGGCGGGGCGCAGCGAGGGGACACGCTCCTTGACGCGCAAGGTGCGCAGTTCGGCGAGGGTGAAGTCCTCGGCAAACCATCCCGCGACCAGCCGACCGTCGATGGTCTTTTCGCGGCGGCGGTCTTCAAACTCCTCGCGGCGCGCGACATCAGTGGTGCCCGAAAGCTCGTTCTCGTGCCGCGCCACCAGCACCAGATCCTTGGTCGCGACCAGATCGGGCTCGATGTAATCCGCCCCCTGATCGATCGCGCGTTCATAGGCGGCCAGCGTATGTTCGGGCCGCTCGGCACTCGCGCCGCGGTGGGCGATGATCAGCATATCGTCTCCCTGCGCCAGCGCCGGAGAGGCCGCTGCGAGCAGCGCGGCAAGGATCAGGCGGGGCTTAAACATCGATTGCTCCTAACGCGGCGGTGAGCCGTTCGTCTCCCTGCCCGGCGATCCGCACGAAAGGCGCGCCTGCATCGAGCAGCACCTGCTCCACGATCCTTGCAAACCTGTGACGGTCTGCCGGGTCGCTGAAGAAGCGGGTGCCGTCGTCCACCCATGGCAGATCGGGTTCGAGCAGCAGGTAGAGATCGGCCTTGGGCGCTTCCATCAGTTCGGCGGGGCGCATGCCGAGCAGCATCTCGGTCCACGCCGCGGTCATCAGCGCATCAGTATCGGCGATCAACAGCGGCCCGGCCCATTCGGCGGCGGCGGCTATCATTGCGGTCTGGGCGCGGCCGATGAGGAGCAAGTCGTCGAGCGTCAGCGGTTCGCGGTGCGCTTCGCAATGGCTGCGGCCATATTCGCCGACGGTGAGCGCGCCGGTATCTCTGGCGAGCGCGGCAGCGAGGGTGGTCTTGCCGGTGCTCTCCGCGCCGTGGAGGCAGACGGTGCGGCGGTAATGCGCCTGCACGGGCTTGGGGAGGAAGGCCCAATGCGCCGCCGGATCGGCCCGCACCGCGCTGGCCGAGAGGCCCGATAGCGGATCCTCCGTCAGCCCCAGCACCCGGCCCCCGAGCGGCACGAACAGCCCGCCCACCTGCCGCGCCAGCTCCGCCCCGTAATCCTCGCCCGCAAAGAGATAGTCGATGGGTTCGGGGTGTGCGGCAGCGACGATCCCGCGCCAGATCGGCCAGAAGTCGGGGGAGTCCTCCGGGGTCTGCGGTACGATGTCGCCATGCCCCACCACCCGGCAATCGGGGGCGAGGCCCTTCATCCATCGGAGCCGCGCCTCGCCTGCGATAGGGTCGTCCGGCAGCCAGCATACCAGCACCGTCAGCTCGTCCACCAGCGCCCGCGCGGCGTGGATCAGCGCCAAGTGCCCCGCGTGCGGGGGCATGAACTTGCCGAGCAGGAAGCCGCGCTTCGTCACGCGACGATGGCCTCACCACTGCGCGCGGCCTTCGCCCATTGGACGAGCCCCGCGCCCGCCAGCGCGAGGAACACCACATAGAGCCCCGCGGTCAGGTAAAGCTCGCGGTTGAGGTAGACCCCGATCGACAGCACATCGATCGCGATCCACAGCGCCCAGTTCTCTACCCGGCGCAAGCCCAGCAGCACCTGCGCCACCACGCTCGCGCCCGCGATGGTCGCATCGGCATAGGGCAGCGCCGCATCGGTGAAGCGCGCCATCGCCCATCCGATACCGATGCTCGAAACCGCGACCAGCGCCAGCGCGGCCAGCCGCGCGCGCCAGTCCATCCAGTGCACGCTCACCACCTGCGCCACCCCCCCGGCGCGCGCCCACAGCCACCAGCCCCAGCCCTGCACGACGAAGAAGAACACCTGCAGCCCCGCCTCGCCATAGAGCCGCGCCTCGGCGAAGATGACGGAATAGAGCGCCACCATCGCCATGCCGAAGGGGTAGTTCCAGATCGACCGGCGCACCAGCAGGCCGACATTGGCAATGCCGAGCGCAACGGCGATGATCTCGAGCGGGTTCATTTCGGGCGTGTGGCTTAGCCGAGCGCGGCGGCCCATTCCTCGGGCTTGAAGCCGACGAGGATGCCTCCGTCATGCTCCACGATCGGCCGTTTGATCACTGATGCATTGGCGGCGAGCAGCGCGGGGGCGGTGGCCGCATCCGCGGCGCGCGCCTTGTTGTCATCGGACAGCGCGCGGTAGGTCGCGCCCTTGCGGTTCACCACCACATCCAGCCCCGCTGCGGCGATCCAGCCGGCAATGCGCTCGGGCTCCGCCCCCTCCTTCTTGTAATCGTGGAAGGTATAGGCTCTGCCCTGCGCGTCGAGCCACGTGCGGGCCTTCTTGACCGTGTCGCAGTTGGGGATGCCATAGAGGTGGATCACTCTTAACTCCGTTCGGGCTGAGCCTGTCGAAGCCCTGCTTTTCACTTCGGAGCGCAGAGCGGTAAGGAAGTGCTGCCCTTCGACAAGCTCAGGGCGAACGGGTCAAGGGCGTTTTCCCAGATGCGCGTCGGCAATCGCCACGGCGAGCGCGTCGGCGGCATCACTCCCCGCGATCTGCACGCCGGGTAGCAGCACCTTCACCATCGCCGCGACTTGCGTCTTTTCCGCCGCCCCGGTGCCGGTGACCGCTTTCTTGACCAGCCGCGCGGCGTGTTCGTTGACCGTCAGCCGGGCCGCTCCGCAGGCCGCCAGCACCACGCCGCGCGCTTGGGCGAGCTTGAGCGTCGATTGCGGGTTCTTGTTGACGAAGATTTCCTCCGCCGCCGCGCGGGTGGGCCGATGTTCGGCGATCACCGCCGCCAGCCCTGCCTGAAGCGCCGCCAGCCGGTCGGCCATGGGGGCTCGCGGGTCGGTCTTGATCTGCCCGTTGGCGACATGGCTGATCCGCGCGCCCTCGCTGCGGATCACGCCCCAACCGGTCGAGGACAGCGAAGGATCGAGGCCGAGGATCAGCACGCAGTTACAGCCCGACCCTGAAGCCAAGGCGCCACAGCATCGCAAGGAGGAAAGTGGCCGCCAGTGCCATTGCCAGAAGCCACTCGCGCAGCTTCAGCCCAACTTCTCCATCACTTCGTCGGAGATTTCGTAATTCCCCCACACGGTCTGGACGTCGTCGTCATCGTCGAGCGTGTCGATCAGCTTCATCAGCGTGGTCGCGGTCGCTTCGTCGACGTCGACGGTGAGCGAGGGCTTCCAAGCGAGCTTCACGTTGTCCGCCGGGCCGAGCACCTTTTCGAGTTCTCCCGCAACGCCGTGGAGGTCTTCGGCGGCGGTCCAGATGGTGTGGCCGTCTTCCGAGCTTTCGACATCATCCGCGCCCGCCTCGATAGCGGCTTCAAGGACTTTCTCCTCATCGCCCGCAGCGGCCGAATATTCGATCAGCCCGCGACGTTCGAAGCCATGGCTCACCGAGCCTTCGCTGCCGAGGTTGCCGCCGTTCTTGCTGAATGCGGTGCGCACGTTGGTGGCGGTGCGGTTGCGGTTGTCGGTCAGCGCCTCGACGATCAGCGCAACCCCGCCCGGGCCGTAGCCCTCGTAGCGCATCTCGATATAGTCCTCGCCGCCCGCCTGTGCGGCCTTGTCGATCGCGCGCTGGATGTTGTCCTTGGGCATCGACTGTGCCTTGGCGGCGTTGACCGCGAGGCGCAGGCGCGGGTTCATGTCGGGATCGGGCATGCCCATCTTGGCCGCCACGGTGATCTCGCGCGAAAGCTTGGAGAACATCGCCGCGCGTTTCTTGTCCTGCGCACCCTTGCGGTGCATGATGTTCTTGAACTTGGAATGGCCTGCCATTGGACGACTTCACCGGAATGTTGGAAATGGTGGCGCGGGCCTTACTCCGGGGGGCGCAGGGGATGCAAGGGTGCGTGCGATGACCTTGGGCGAACGGCTGGCGGATATCGGGCAGTTCGCTGTGCGGCCGACTTACGCTCCTCGTTCGATGGCCTGGGGAGGGCCGGCAGCGGCGGCGTTGCTGGTGCTGCTGGCGCTTGACCTTACGGTCGGATTGGCGGCGGTCAAGGCTTTGGCATTGCTGGGAAATACCGCGACGGGCGGGCCGATGCCGACGCTGGTGGAAAGTGACAGCACCCTGGCTGTGCAATGGATGGAAGCGCTGCTGCTTGCGCCGGTGCTGGAAGAACTGCTGTTCCGCGGCTGGCTGACAGGCCGCATCGCCACTCTCAAGCTGGCGGCATGGGGGATGGCGGCGATGGCCCTGCTGATCGTGAGCGAGAGCCTTCCCGATCAGTATGGCGGTCCGCTGTCAAAAGGCACGGTTACCGGAATGATTATCGCGCTGATCCAGTGGCGTCGCACCCGCCACAGCGAAGCCAGCGTGCCGGAGTGGTTCGTGCGCCACTTCCACTGGATTGTGTGGGGCAGCACCCTGCTGTTCGGGGCGATCCATTTCGGCAATTTCGAGACGCTGACCCACCCGCTCGGCCTCCTGGTGGTGCTGCCGCAGACCATTGGCGGATTGCTGCTCGCCTACACCCGGACGCGGCTGGGGCTGAGGGCGGCAATCGCGCACCATTTTGCCTTCAACGCGGTGTGGATGGCGGCGCAATCCGCCGGATGGTAGGCCCTCAGACCCGCACCGCAGTCCCGCTCGCCGAGACCATCAGCATAGAGCCGTTGGGGCCGATCACCTCGTAGTCGAGATCAATCGCCACCACCGCGTTGGCGCCCAGCGTTGCCGCTTCGGCCTGCAGTTCCTCGATCGCCTGCTTGCGCGCGTCGGCCAGAATGCGCTCATAGCTGCCCGAGCGCCCGCCGACGATGTCGCGGATATTGGCGAAGAGATCGCGGAACACATTCGCGCCGACGATCACCTCTCCGGTGACGATGCCGAGATAGTCCTGAATCGGACGGCCCTCCAGCGTCGGGGTGGTGCTGACGACTATTCCGCGCGAGTCTTTCCAGGGGGATGCCATTGTTCGTCTCTCCATTCAAAGCCGTGTTATTGAAATAACACAGCTGGACAAAACTGCAACGGCATCCCGTGCTGGATCACGCCATCCCGAGCGCGTTCTTGTAGGTTTCCAGCAGCATGTCCTGCTCGCTGCGATCGTCGGGCTTCATCTTCCTGAGGCGCACGATCTGGCGCATGATCTTGGGGTCATAGCCGACCGCCTTGGCTTCCATGTAGACGTCGCGGATATCGTCGGCGATGCCCTTCTTTTCTTCCTCGAGGCGTTCGATGCGCTCGATCAGCAGGCGCAGGCGGTCGTCGGTGGCGTCAGCCATGGGGGTCTCCATCGGAAAATGAGAATCGGTTGGCGGGGCGATAGCCAGCCCGCGGCCCCGATTGAACCGCCCGCGAAAATTATTCCTGTGCGTTCTTCGCGACGCTGGCTTGCATCCGGGCGAGCTGCTCCTCGGTCGCGGGGGTCTGGCGGGACGCCTTCCATTCGGCGCTGGGCATTCCGTGGATCACTTCGCGCGCCGCTTCCTTGTCGCCTTCGTAGCCCGCATCGCGGATCCAGTCGGCGAGGCAGTTGCGGCAGAAGCCCGCCAATCCCATCAGATCGATGTTCTGCGCATCATGGCGATGCCGCAGGTGGCGCACCAACCGACGGAAGGCGGCAGCGGCAATCGCGTCGTCGAGTTCATCCAGCGCGTCGAGCGGATCGGCATTGCTATTCATCGCGGCTTTTCCTTGAGTTGAAAAACGGGTGTGCCATAGGCGAGCGTAACTAGGGATCACCAAAAATGTCACGACGCGATCAGTCACGGATCGACCCGCGCGGCCGCAAGGTCAAGATTCTCGCCACCATCGGCCCCGCCAGCCGCTCGCCCGATATGCTTGAGAAGCTGGTGCGCGCCGGGGCCGACGCCTTCCGCCTCAACATGAGCCACGGCAGCCACGCCGATCACGAGCCGGTGGTCGCCGCGATCCGCGCGCTGGAAAAGCAGTTTGCCCGGCCGATCGCGATCCTCGCCGATCTTCAGGGGCCCAAGCTTCGGGTCGGCACCTTCAAGGATGGGCAGGCGGTGATCCGCCATTCGGGCCACTTCGTGCTCGATCGGGACGAGACACCGGGCGATGACAACCGCGTCTGCCTGCCACACCCGGAGCTGTTCGGGATCATGCATCGCGGCCAGCGCCTCCTGATCAATGACGGAAAGATCCGGCTGAAGGTGCTGGAGGCGGACGACAGCCGCATCCTGTGCAGCGCCGAAGTCGGTGGGGTGATTTCGGACCGCAAGGGCGTCAACGTCCCCGATGCCGAAGTGCCGATCCCCGCGCTGACCGAGAAAGACCGCCGCGACCTCGCCTTCGCGACCGAGCATGGGGCGGACTGGATCGCGCTAAGCTTCGTGCAGCGGCCCGAGGACATTGCCGAAGCGCGCAAGCTGATCGGCCACCACGGCACCGCGATCTGCGCCAAGATCGAAAAGCCCAAGGCGGTCGACCGGCTGGATTCGATCATCGAACTGGCCGACGGCATCATGGTCGCGCGCGGAGACTTGGGCGTGGAGCTGGAACCCTATGAGGTGCCGCCGCTCCAGAAGAAAATCGTCAACATGGCGCGCCGCGCGGGCAAGCCGGTGATCGTGGCGACGCAGATGCTCGAATCGATGATCGAGGCCCCGACGCCGACGCGCGCAGAGGTCTCCGACGTCGCCAACGCGGTCTACGACGGGGCCGATGCAGTAATGCTCTCGGCCGAAAGCGCGGCAGGGGCTTGGCCGGAGGAATCGGTCGCGATGATGGACCGCATCGCGGTGCAGGTGGAGCGTGACGAGGGCTACAAGGCGCGCGTGCGGATGCTCGACACCCCGCCCGATGCGACCACCTCCGACGCGCTGGCCCATGCCTGCATGACCATCGCCGACACCGTGCCGATCAGCGCGATCACGGTGTTCACCTCGAGCGGATCGACCGCGCGGCGCGTGGCGCGCGAGCGGCCCGCGACCCCGGTGCTGGTGCTCACCCCCTCGATGCGCACCGCGCGCCGGATGGCGCTGCTGTGGGGTGCGCACGCGGTGGCGACCAAGGATATCGGCAGCTTCGAGGAGATGATCGGCAAGGGCAAGCGCATGGCGCTGCGCCACGGCTTCAGCGAAGCGGGCACCCGCCTTATCGTGCTGGCCGGGGTGCCGTTCGGAACCCCCGGCGCGACCAACCTGCTCCACGTCGTCAGCGTGGCGGGCGATGAGCTGGAAAAGCACAAGGGCTGACAATGGGCGACGCGGTGGATTGGGGCGGCCAATGGTACGCCGCCGAACACCTCGAGGACCTTGTTGTCTTCCCGCGCGAACTGGCCCGCGAGCTCTGCCCTCAGCATGTGCTCTACGGGCGCAAAGTCGTTTTGATCGCGCGGCACGACGGAACGGACGATGTGCTGTTCCGGCTGGAGGATGGCTCCGTTGCGCAGGTGCATCTGACTTGGCACCGCGAAACCGATCCGCGCTGGCCGGGGACAGTCATTTATCCCAGTCTTGCCGCCTGGCTCGCGGTCCCGGCACAGGATCGCTGACTCGCACCCTCAGAACGACTGGCTGACCCTCAGGTTCAGGCGCGGCGAATTGTCACCCGTGTCGTAGCGGTCCTCCGTGAGCGGCACGGCCACTTCGAAATCGAGGTCGAGATCGCGGGTGATGTCGGTGCGTAGGCCCGCGCCGCTCGATGCGAGCGTTCCGCTGCCCACTCCGGTGCCGAGGTTCGACACCGTCCCGCCATCGGCAAAGGCATAGAGCTGCACATTGCGCGCGGCGCCCAGCGCCTTGGGCCAGTCGTAACGCAGTTCGGCCGAGCCCGCGACGCCCTCGTCCCCCACACGCTGGGCAAAATCATAGCCGCGCAGGAAGCTGTTGCCGCCAAGCGCGAAGCTTTCGCCCACCAGCAGCGATGCGGTGGAGAGCTGGCCGGTGCTTGCCAGCTGTAGGCTGACGCGCGGGGCGATCCCGCGCCGCCAGTTCAGCCACCATGTCAGCGTGGTGAAGTCGGGCACCGCATCGAAGCGCGAGGCAAGCGGGTCGCCGGCGCGGCTGGCGTCGAGGATCGGCAGGCCCTGACTCACCGTCGCCCGTCCCTGAAGCGTGCCCCCCGCCAGCGGGCCGTATCCATAGAAACCCAGTCGCGCCAGCGCGATTCGGTCATGCCGGGCGAGGCTGCCCGCGACCTTCTGCCGCAGATCCTGCAATTCGCCGCTCGCCTCCAGCCAGAGGCTGCGGGCCTGGGTGCGCAGCAGCGGATGGCGCAGGCGCAGACCCGTCTGCCATCCATCGCCCCTGAGCTCGCGCGCGGCGAGATAGGCGCCGGGCTCGGTGCGCGAGTATGATCCGAAGGCGCCGATACTGGTGCCCGCGTCATTGACGATCACCGCATAGCGCGCGCTGAAGAAGGCCAGTTCGTCCGGCTCGAACGGGGTCATCGACACGCTGAGGTCGACCCGGTCGCGCGGGGAGATCAGCCCGTTGGCATCGAAGGCGATCCGCGCGCGCACCGGGCCGAGTGGCTTGGTGCCATCGGTGGAGACCTGCACATTGCCGCTGGCATCGCTGCGCCCCGCATCGACCACCAGCACGCGCCGGGTGCCGTCGCGTGCGAATCGGGTCGAGCGGATCCACACGCCGGGCAGATCGTCGGCCAGCAGCACCGCGCGCTGAAGTTGTGCGAGGGTGACGGGCGCGGGGCCGACCAGCGTTTCGAGCTGGCGGCGGATCGCCGGATTGTCGCTGCCCTCGATTCGCACCGCGTCGATCGTGCCCTCGTCGATCCGCACCCGCAGCGTTCCGCCGGTGAGCGTCTGTTCGGGAATCCAGGCGGTGGCGAGGAGATAGCCTTCGTCCCGCGCGCGAGCGGCAAGGGCATCGGTCAGCCGGGCGAGCTCCACGCGGTCGAGTGGACGTCCGGCAAAGGGTTCGATCACATCGGCAAAACTCGCGCGGTCGAGCACGGTCAGCCCGTCGATCACGATCGCGCCGACATCGAGCGTCTCGCCGACCGGCCCGGCAGTCGACCCGTTGAGCACGGGCCGTGCCTCGATCCGGATCGGGGTGGAATCGCGGGGGGGCTCTTCTTCGCGGGTCACCTGTGCGCCCGGATTGGTCCGGTCGAGCGCATCCTGCGCCGCCAGCGGAGTCGCCAGCAGCACGCAGCCGAATGCGCAAACCTTAACCGGACGCGAAGTTATCATGGGCCCCCGAAACAGAAACGAGCGCGTTGCCTACATCCGAAAGGTTAACCAATGCTCAGTGTAAGTCCCCATTAACCAATCGCTTAAACGTGATAGGCGAGTCTTCGCACTATGTGGCAGGCATGGAGAAAGCCATGCGCAATCTGTCACGCCTGCTTCTGCCCCTCGTCCTGCTGCTGTTCAGCGGCGTGCCTGCGCTTGCCCAAAGCGGCGGGTGGAGTGTGAGCGAAACCAAGGGCGTTGTCGTGGTGATCGACGCCAAGGGCCAGCGCGCCGCCAAGGCGGGCACGCCGCTGGCTCCCGGAGCGACAGTGCGCACCGAGGCGCGTTCTTCCGCAGTGCTCGTGCGCGGGCGCGAATTCGTGACGCTGCGCCAGAACGCCCAGCTGCGCATTCCCCTTCCTGCGCAGCAGAAAGAGCGCGGGATCATCCAGATCATTCAGGATTATGGCAGCGCGCTGTTCAATATCGGCAAGCAGCCCAACCCGCATTTCGGGGTGGAGACGCCCTATCTGGCGGCGGTGGTGAAGGGCACGACCTTCGTCATCACGGTAAGCGGCGAGGGCGCAAGCCTGCAAGTGACCGAGGGTGCGGTGGAGACCTCGACGCTCGATGGGGGCGCGCGCGACCTGATCCTGCCCGGTTCGGTGGCGATGATTGCGGCTGGCGACCCGCTGCGCATGGTGGTGGAGGGTGAAGGGCGGCGCGTGATCGATTCGCCCGCACGCCCGGCTGGCGGGCCTCCCGCAGTCTCGCCCGGTGCGGGTGGGCTACAACCAGCGGCGGCTTCGGGCCAGGGCCGGGCCCGGATCGAGCAGGCGATTGTCAGCACGCCCAGCGACCTCGGTGAAATGTCGCGCGGATTCGTCTCGGGCGAAGTGACCGCGCTGGCGGCGGTGGTGGCGGCCGACAACACGGCCCGCGGCAACGCCCCGGCCTTCGGAAACTCCGCCGGACGCAACGATGACGGGAACGGCAACGGCAACGGTGGCGGCAGCGGCAATGGCGGCGGCAACGGTGGAGGAGGCGACGACGGAAAGCCGGGCAACGGCAACGGCAACGGCAACGGCAACGGCGGCGGCAATGGCGGCAACGGCAACGGCGGCGGAGGCGACGACGGGAATCCGGGCAACGGGAACGGCAACGGCAACGGCAACGGCAACGGCAGCGGCGGCGGAAACGGCAACGGTAACGGCGGCGACGACGACGGCGATTACGGCGACGATGGCGACGATGGCGATTACGGCGACGATGGCGATGACGGCGATGACGGTGACCGTGGCAACGGCAACGGCAACGGCAACGGCAACGGCAACAACGGCAACGGAAACGGTAACGGCGGCGGAAACGGCACTGGCAATGAGGGTGGCGGGAACGGGAACGGCAACGGCGGCGGCAACGGCAATGGTAACGGCGGCGGTGGTAACGGCGGCGGGGGCAATCCGGGCCGCCAGAGCTTCGACCTCGGCCTCGAAGCGCGCCTTGGCGCTGACGTGAATCGCCGCTGAGGGCGCTCCGACGGTCATCATGCCCCCCTCGCCACTGCGCTCCGCAAACCCCTCCGGCAAGTCTGCCGCATCCCTCCCGGCCGATAGCTGGCGCATCCTTGCGCTGATACTCGGCGCGCTGGTGTTGGCCGTGGCGCTGACGGCCGCGGCGGGACTGTGGCGCGGCGCCGACCAACGGCTCGAGGAGCTGTCCTTCGGCCTCTTCGACCGCCCGGCCAGCGGACAGGTCCACGTTGTCGAAATGGACGCCGCATCAATGGCGACCATCCAGCGCTGGCCCTGGCCGCGCGATCACTACGCCCGCGCGGTGGCCGCGCTCGATGCAGCCGGAGCGCGCTCGATCAGCTTCGATGTCGATCTTTCCAGCGCCGGCGATCCCGCAGGCGACCGTGCGCTGGCTGAAGCCATCGCCGCCGCGCGCGCGCCGGTCGCACTGGCGACCTTCGCGCAGCGGGCGGGCACGGGCGACGAGCGCAAGCTCGATTCGCTGCCGATCCCGGCCTTGCGCGATTCGGCGCATCTCGCCTCGGTCTCGGTCGCACCCGACGCGGACGGCTATGTGCGCCATCTGCCGCTGGGCACTGTCACCGGCGGGGCAGCACGCCCATCGCTGGCTTCGTTCGTCAGCGGGCAGAGCGGCATGGTGGACCAGCTTTTCCCGGTCGACTTCGCGATCCGCCCCGATTCGATTCCGCGCCACAGCTTCGTAGCGATCGAGCGCGGGATGATCCCGCCCGGCAGCCTTAAAGGCAAGGACGTGATCATCGGCGCGACCGCGATCGAACTGGGCGATCGCTATGCGGTGCCGGAGCATGGCGTGATCCCCGGCGTGGTGATTCAGGCCATCGCCGCCGAGACCCTCGCGCAGGGCGTGCCGCGCTATGGCTCCTGGTCGCTGCCGCTGGCTGTGGCGGCGCTGATGGCGCTGGTGGTGCTGATCGCACGGAGCCGCAGCGCGGTGTGGCTGCGCAGCGGTGCGGCGCTTGCCTTGATGGTGATCGGCTGGCTCGCGGCCCGGCAGGCCTTGGGACTGTGGTTCGAAATCGCCCCGGCGCTGGCGCTTCTGGCGGCGGCGGGCGCGATGCGGCACCTTTCGCTCGCCCAGCGCTTCGGTGCGTTGCGTCGCCAGATCGACCCGCACAGCCAGCTTCCCAACCGCCTCGGCTTCGAGGCCCGCCCGTCCGCGCCGAGTGATCGCTTCGTCATCGCCGCCCAGATCGACGATTTCGACGCGCTTCAGCTGGCGGTGGACAATGCGGGTCTGGGAGCGCTGCTGCGCCGGCTTGCCGAGCGTCTTGAAGTCGCCACCGGCGCCGGCCAGATCTACCGCATCGAGGAACGCACGCTGCTGTGGGTCTCCTCACTGCAGATCGACGAGATCGAGGCGCAGCTTGCAGGCCTGCGCGCGATGATGCGCAGCCCGTTCGAGATTGCCGGGCGCAGGCTGGGCGTGGGGCTGACCTTCGGCGTGGCCGATTGCGGCGCGAGCGATCCCGCCGCCCGCGCCGCCCACGCGGCCAGCCTCGCCAAGCGCGCGGGCAAGCACTGGCGGCTGGACGACGAGGCTTCGGACACGGCGGCTTCGGACCAGTTCTCGCTGCTGGGCGAGCTTGAAGGCGCGCTCGAGGCCGGGCAGATCGTCCCGTTCTATCAGCCCAAGCTCAATCTCAGGACGGGCGCGATCGACGCGGTCGAGGCGCTTGTGCGCTGGCAGCATCCCGAGCGCGGCTTCCTGCCGCCCGATTGCTTCATCCCGCTGTTCGAGGAAACCGGGCGGATCGACGATCTGACGCTGGCGGTGTTGCGGCAGGCGCTGGCCGACATGCGCCGCTGGCGCGAGGCCGGGCTGCACATCGGCGCGGCAATCAATATCTCGGCCGTGCTGCTCTCCTCGGAAAGCTTCGCCACCCGCGCGCTGGCGCTGGTGGAGGCGGGCGGGATGCCAGCCGGTGCGGTGACCTTCGAAGTCACCGAAAGCGCGCAGTTCGAAGACGTTGCGGTCGCCATCGCCACGCTGGAGCGGTTCCGCACGCGGGGCATCCGCATTTCGATGGACGATTACGGCACCGGCCAGTCGACGCTCAACTACATCAAGCTCCTGCCGCTGTCGGAGCTCAAGATCGACCGTATGTTCGTCGCCAACGCCCATATCGACCGGGGGGATGCGCTGCTGGTGCGCTCGACCATCCAGCTGGCGCACGAGCTGGGCCTCAAGGTGGTGGCCGAGGGGATCGAGGAGCAAGCCTGCCTTGCCTTCCTCGAGCGGATCGGCTGCGACTATGCGCAGGGCTATTATATCGGACGGCCGCTCAAGGCAGACGATCTGGCGGTGCTGGCGGCGGCTTCGGACCCAAACCGCGAACGACCGCTTCCCGTCGCGGCGGCGGCCTGATAGCTTCCGCCCCGGCAAAAGATCGCGCGGGAGGACAGGATGCACCGGAAGATTGCCGCACTGGCGCTGGCAAGCGGGCTGGCGGGTTGCGCCACGATGGAGCGGGAAGTCTCGCCCGACATGGTCGCCGAGGGGCCAATGACCTGCAACGCGGCGGCAGCGCAGTCGCATATCGGCCATGATGCGACTCAGGCGATGGGCGCGGCGATCCTCAAGGACAGCGGCGCGTTCAGCCTGCGCTGGGGCCCGCCGCGCAGCGCCTGGACGATGGACTACCGCGAGGACCGGGTGAACGTGCGCTACGACGACGCGATGAAAATCACCGAGATCACCTGCGGATGAACACGCGGCGCTGGGCGACCTCGGGCTCACCCTTTGAGGTCACGTTCGGCTTTGCGCGCGCGGTGCGGGAAGGAAACCGCATCATCGTCGCGGGCACCGGGCCGGTCGAGCCCGATGGTTCGACCACGCAGGGCGATGCCGCCGCGCAGGCGGAGCGCTGCTGCGCGATCATCGCCGCCGCGATTCAAGAGCTCGGCGGGAGCGCGACCGACGTGGTGCGCACCCGGATGCTGCTGACCGACCCGCCCGATCAGGACGCGGTCGGCGCAGTCCATGCGCGCTGGTTCGGCGCGGCCCGTCCGGCAGCGACGATGGCCGGGGTGGCGTGGCTGTGCCGCCCCGAATGGCGCGTCGAGATCGAGGCCGAGGCCGTGGTGGACGCGGCTCAGGACTGAGGCCGGTCGAGGCGCTGGCTGACCAGCGCGATCAGTGCCTCGAGATCGGACAGCGCATCCAGCTCCTGAGCGCTCACCAGCACTTGCGGTGCGCCCTCGCCCTCGGCCACAAGGATCGCGGGCAGCGAAATCGCGAGGCCGGGGAAGGCCGCTGCGAAGTCGTCCTTGTGGTGGAACACCTTGGCGAGCGGCTGGGTCTCCAGAAACGCCCGCCACGCGCCGTGCATCGAGACCCAGCCATAGGTCAGCGCGCAGAGCGAGCAGGGGTAGGTCGCCGGACGTACAACCTTCCACACCGCGTCCTTGACCGCATTCAGCAAGCCGCTGTCGGCGTTGTAGACCAGGATCAGGCGCGCGTTAGCAGGGTTCATGACAGTCTATTCGCATCAAGGTGCCTGCAAGGTTGCAGCAAATCGTCTGCGCCTAGCAAAATTCCGCCCCGGCGCGCCGCGCGCCAGCCTTTTCCCCGCTGGCAAACCCGGTTAGAGCACCTCGCCATGCAAGGACAATTTCAACTCACCGAAGACCAGCTCGCGATCCGCGAGGTCGCCGAGCGCTTCACCGCCGACCGTATCACCCCCAACGCCGCCGAGTGGGACGAAAAGCACATCTTCCCGCGCGACGTGATCAAGGAAAGCGCCGCTCTCGGTTTCGGCGCGATCTATGTGTCCGAGGAATCGGGCGGGATCGGCCTCGGCCGGCTGGAGGCGGCGCTGATTATGGAGGCGATGGCCTATGGCTGCCCTTCGACCAGCGCCTTCATCTCGATCCACAACATGGCCGCCTGGATGATCGACCAGTTCGGCGGGGCCGAGGTCAAGGCGAAGTATCTGCCCGACCTCGTCACCATGGAGAAAATCGCCAGCTACGCCCTGACCGAGCCCGGCAGCGGGTCGGACGCGGCGGCGCTCAAGGCCTCCGCGCGGCTGGACGGCGACCACTATGTGCTGAACGGCACCAAGCAGTTCATTTCGGGTGGCGGGGTCAATGATGTCTATGTCACGATGGTGCGCACCAGCGACCACAAGACCAAGGGCATCACCTGCCTCGTGATCGACAAGGACACCCCCGGCGTCAGCTTCGGCGCGCCGGAGAAGAAGCTGGGCTGGAACGCCTCGCCCACCGCGCAGGTGATCTTCGAGGACGCGCGCGTGCCGGTCGCGAACCGCGTCGGCGACGAGGGTGAGGGCTTCCGCTTTGCGATGATGGGGCTGGATGGCGGGCGGCTCAATATCGGCGCCTGTTCGCTGGGCGGGGCGCAGCGCTGCCTGGACGAGGCGATCGCCTACACGAAGGATCGCAAGCAGTTCGATCAGCCGGTCGCCGATTTCCAGAACACCCAGTTCATGCTGGCCGACATGGCGACCGATCTCGAGGCGGCGCGCGCGCTGCTCTACCTCGCGGCGGCCAAGGTGACCGACAACGCGCCCGACAAGTCGCGTTTCTCCGCGATGGCCAAGCGGCTGGCGACCGACAGCGGCTCGAAGGTCGTCAACGACGCGCTGCAATTGTTCGGCGGCTATGGCTATCTGAAGGACTATCCGATCGAACGTTTCTGGCGCGACCTGCGCGTGCACTCGATCCTCGAAGGCACCAATCAAGTGATGCGCATGATCGTGGGCCGCGATCTGCTGCGCCAGTGATGGGCACAAGGCTTGCCCTGACGACGCTGGTGGTGCCCGATTACGATGCGGGGGTCGCCTTCTTCGTGGACGCGCTTGGCTTCGAACTGATCGAGGACAGCGATACGGGCGGCGGCAAGCGCTGGGTGGTGGTCGGCGGGAAGGCTGGTGGCCGCCTGCTGCTCGCCAGAGCTGCCAATGACGCGCAAGCCGCCGCGATCGGCAACCAGACCGGAGGGCGGGTGGGCTTTTTCGCGCATACTGATGATTTCACAAGCACTCAGGCACGCCTCGTCGATGCGGGGGTGACATTTCACGAGCAGCCGCGCCACGAGAGCTATGGCACAGTGGCCGTGTTCAGCGATCCTTTCGGCAACCGCTGGGACCTGATCGAACCGAAAGACATGGGGCAATGACCGACGACGTGTTGATCCGCAGGAATGGCCCGATCGGCCATATCAGCCTCAATCGGCCCAAGGCGCTGCACGCGTTGACGCTGGAGATGTGCCACGCGATGAGCGCTGGCCTGACCGAATGGGCGGGGGATGACTCCATCAAGGCGGTGATCCTCGACCATGCCGAGGGCCGCGGGTTCTGTGCGGGCGGCGATATCGCCTTCCTGCGCGATTCGGCGCTGAATGATGGCGGCGTGTCGGGGCGGAAGTTCTTCCACGACGAATATCAGCTCAACCACCAGATGTTCACCTATCCCAAGCCGATCGTCGCCTTCATGGACGGCATCACGATGGGCGGTGGCGTGGGCATCTCGCAGCCCGCCAAGTTCCGGGTGGCGACCGAGAACACTCGTTTCGCCATGCCCGAAACCGGGATCGGCCTGTTCCCCGATGTCGGCGGCGGCTGGTATCTTTCGCGCCTCGGGCGGCGGCTGGGGCAGTTTCTGGCGCTTACCGGCGCGCGGCTCGACGGGGCGGAGTGCCTGTGGACGGGGCTAGCGACGCATTATGTGCCGCACGAAATGCTCGAAGACATCAAGGCGCGCATCCACGATCATCCTGACCGGATCGCGGGCATCCTCAGCGAGCCGGTGGGCACCCCGCCCAAGGCGCGGATCGAAGCCAATGCCGACAAGATCGCCAAGCATTTCGCCTCCGACGCTTACGAGGACATCCTCGCCAGCCTGGAAGCCGCCGCCGCCGCTGGCGACGACTGGGCGATGAAGGAGCGCGACACGCTCGGCACCAAGAGCCCGCAGACCTGCAAGGTCGCGCTGCGGCAACTGGCCGAGAGCGCCACGCTCACCGACTTCGCCGACAACATGCGCATGGAATATCGCATCGCCAGCCGCGTGCTCACCCGTCCCGATTTCGCGGAAGGGGTGCGCGCGGTGATTATCGACAAGACGGGCGATCCCAAGTGGAATCCGGCCACCCCCGAAGGCGTGACCGACGAACTGCTCGACGCAATCTTCGCAGCCCTGCCCGAGGGCGAGGAATGGAAACCCCTATGACCTACGAAACCATCACCGCCGAAGCCGACGCCCAAGGCCACAAGGGCGTCACGCTGCTGACGATCAACCGTCCGCAGGCGCTGAATGCGCTCAACTCCAAGGTGCTCGAAGAGCTGATCGCCGCCTTCGCCGCCTATCAGGCCGACAGCTCGCAGCTCTGCGCGATCCTCACCGGCAGCGGCGACAAGGCCTTTGCGGCCGGCGCGGACATCAAGGAAATGAGCGAGAAGGCCGCAGCCGACTTCTACCTCGACGACTTTTTCTCGCCGTGGACGTCCGAGATCGTCAAAAAGACCCGCAAGCCGTGGATCGCGGCGGTCAACGGCTTCGCGCTGGGCGGCGGCTGCGAGCTGGCGATGATGGCGGATTTCATCATCGCCTCGGACAAGGCCAAGTTCGGCCAGCCCGAGATCAAGCTCGGCGTCGCGCCGGGCATGGGCGGCTCGCAGCGCCTGACCCGCGCGATCGGCAAGTCGAAGTCGATGGAAATGTGCCTCACCGGCCGGATGATGGGTGCGGAAGAGGCCGAGCGCAGCAACCTCGTCGCGCGCGTGGTGCCGCATGAGGAATTGATCGCCGAAACGCTCAAGACCGCCGCCACTATCGCGTCGATGCCGCCGATGGCGGTGATCGCCAACAAGGAAATGGTGAATTCGGCCTTCGAGATGACGCTCGATCAGGGCCTGATCGTCGAGCGCCGGATCTTCCAGATCCTGACCGCGAGCGAGGACAAGGCCGAGGGCATGGCCGCCTTCATCGAGAAGCGCGAAGGGCAGTGGAAGGGGCGGTAAGATCAACCGTCACCCCAGCGAAAGCTGGGGCCTAGTGCGGCAAGCGCTGCATCAGGCAGCTCTGGGTCCCAGCTTTCGCTGGGATGACGAGAGAGGGGAACAGTTATGAAAATCGCCTTTATCGGCCTCGGCAACATGGGCGGCGGGATGGCTGCCAATCTGGTCAAGGCAGGCCACGACGTCCGTGCCTTCGACTTGAGCGAACCCGCGCGTGCGGCGGCCGAGGCTGCGGGGTGTTCCGCCTTCGCCACCGCCAAGGAGGCCTGTGAGGGCGTCGAAGCGGTGGTCTCGATGCTGCCCAATGGCGCGATCGTGAAACAGGTCTATTGGGACGATGTCATCGGCCAAGCCCCTGAAGGCGCGATCCTGCTCGATTGCTCCACCATCGACGTCGCCACCGCGCGCGAGGTGATCGAAGTAACCGAGGCGCATGGCTACCGGATGGTCGACGCGCCCGTCAGCGGCGGGATTGCGGCGGCGGCGGGCGGGACGCTGACCTTCATGGTCGGTGGCTCCGACGAGGCCTTCGCCCGTGCCCAGCCGATCCTCGCTGCGATGGGCAAGGCGGTGATCCACGCCGGCGCGGCGGGCAACGGGCAGGCGGCCAAAATCTGCAACAATATGCTGCTGGCGATCCACATGATCGGCACCTGCGAGGCCTTTGCCATGGCGCAGAAGCTCGGGCTGGACGCGCAGACCTTCTACGACATTTCGAGCGTCTCAAGCGGCCAGTGCTGGTCGATGACATCCTATTGCCCGGTGCCCGGCGTGGGTCCGGTGACCCCCGCCGACAACGGCTATCAGGGCGGGTTCGCGGCCGGGCTGATGCTCAAGGACCTCAATCTGGCGATCGAGGCGGCCACGAGCGCGGGCGCGAAGGTCGAACTCGGCAAACATGCCCGGTCGCTCTACGAAGCCTTTGCCAGAGACCACGCCGCCACCGATTTCTCGGGGATCATCGAAACACTTTAGCAGATCGCTCTATTGCGCCGCCAAGCCGGGGCAGCGCCCTGCCGCCGCTGCGCGCAGGCGTGCGCCCGCAGCGGCATCGCGGCGGGTGAGCGCGCGCAGGCTCTGTTCCAGCACCTTGCAATCGAACGCCGCTCCCTTGGCAAGGCTCTCGGCAGCAATCGCGCTGAAGGCGGCAGGCGGCATCACCCGCGCGCCGCGGCGCAGGAACAGCGGGTGCCAGCGATCTCCGCCGGTGACGATCGCCACCAGCGTGCGCTGACCCATCCCGTCAGGCTCGCCCAGCACCGCCGGGCCGAGCTCTTCGAGCAACGCGTCGGGGGTGCGATCCATCAGGAACAGCGCGGCATAGCGGCGCGCGGCTTCCGCCGCGTCGCCCGCCGAGAGTGCGAGCCGGAGCACCGCCTCCTGCGCCATCGGTTCGCGCCAGCCGCGCTGGCCCGCGACCTGAATGGTCCGCGCGGCCTCATCCAGCTTGCCCGCCTTGGCCTGCGCTACGGCAAGCAGCGAGAGGTTTTCCGCCGGCAGCGGGCGGCGGCGCACCAGCCGCTCAACCTCGGCCAGCGCTGCGGCGGGATCATCCCCGCTGGTCGCGGCCTGCGCCACGCGCGCCTGCGCGTAATTGCGCAAAGCCTCGGGCACCACGCCAACCAGAGCTCCGCGAGAGCGCGATCCAAGATCGAACTGCAACAGCACCGTCAGCAGCGCGGTGGCGGCGAGCGCGGTGAGCCAGACGATTCGCCCGATCATGCCAGCGCCCTCCGGTCGCCCTGCGCATGATCGAATGCGGTGCGGGCGAGCAGCAACAGCGCCAGCCCCGCGAGCGCGAGGATCGTCTGATTGCGCAGAGGATAGTCGGTGATCGACTGCAAGGCGATGGCCAGCAGAAAGGCGCTGCCGCTCCACGCCACCCAGCGCTGCGAGGAGCGCCGCACCCGCCAGCTCAGCCAGCCGATCAGCACCATCCACGCCGCCGCCAGCGCAAGGCCGGGCGCACCTGCCTCGATCGCCAGCTCGATGTAGTCATTATGCGCCCGCCCGGCGCGGCGCTTGGTCAGGTTTTCGAGCGATTCGTCGACCTGATAGATCTCGTCGAAGGTGCCCATGCCCGCCCCCAGCGGCCAATAACGCTCTGCGCTGAAGGTAGCGTCGTCCCAGATGAAGCGGCGCGGATCGTCCTTGGCCTCGAACCGTTCGAGCGTCGCGCCGATGCGGCCCGGGGCGGAGGACATCATCAGCGTGCCGAGGCCGGCGCCGAGCACGGCCAGCGCGCCCAGTCCGATCAGCACCGCGCGCCCCGCCGAGCCGCCGCGACGGCGCTCCGCCAGAGCACGGGCGAGGCCGAGCGCGATCGGCAGCAGCGCCAGCACCACCCCGGTGCGCGACTGGGTCAGCACCACCGCGAGCAGCAGCAGCGCGCTGACCGCCAGCCGCGCAGGCAGCACCGCCGGATGCGGACGCGGGGCAGGCAGCAGCAGCGCGAGCGCAAGCGCGAAGATCAGGAACAGCGCAGTGGAATTGCGGTTGGCAAAGGTGCCGAGCAGGATCTCTCCCGGCGCGGGAGAGCCGTAGAAGGTGCCCGCATCGCCCGCAGCCCCAAGCTGCACCGCGCCGAGAATCGCGGTCACGATGCCGCAGCCGACGATGATCCATCCCAGATCGATCAGCCGTGCGCGCGGAAGCCTCCAGGCCGCCAGCAGCACCGCCAGCGGGGTGACCAGCGCGGTCAGCGCCAGAGCCGTGCGCAGCGGATTGACGCTGAACGGCCTCCAGCCTTGCGCGCCGCCTACCAGCTCGAGCGAGCGCTCCACCAGTGTGCGACCGGGGAGGGAACGCCAGATCGATTCGGGCAGGGGCACCAGCTGGAGCAGCGGCAGCGCCAGCGTCGCGAGGATCAGCAGGCGCAAGGCGAGCGGCGATTCGCGCCAGAACGCGGCGCATTCCCGTGGGCGCAGCGCCAAGACAGCCAGCGCGGCCAGCTGCACGGTGAGATTGGCCAGCGCTGCACCGATCCCTCCGCCACCGGCCAGAAAGGCGACCAGCAGCAGAACGATGATCAGCGGAAAGGTGATTCGGTCGGCCGGGTGTCGGTCCAAAGGTCGATTCTCGCGGAGAAAGGCACCGGGGGAGGCAGGGCGTCGTGCCCGCCTAAGCAAAACGCCCGGCACATCGTACCGGGCGTCCTATCTTTGCTGGAACTCGAAAGCTCCCAGAAGGCTTGATCAACAAGCGCCCGGCGAGGCGCAATCATCATCATCGGCCGCGAAGTAGATGCCGAGGCCGATCAGGACAACAGCGCCGATCCCCAGAGGGATCGCGAGGCTCGAACCTTCTTCCTGACCTTCACCGGCAGCCGCACGGCCGAGGCCCGGAGCAGCATTGCTGACCGAGTAGACAGCGCCGCTGTCGCCAGCGCGGGTGTTGGCCTGAGCCACGATCGGCGCAGCGACGAGGCCGAGTGCAGCGGTTGCAGCCATCAGGCGAGTAGCGGTCTTGATCATGGTTAAGCCCTTTTCATAAAACTCTTGGGATTTGGACTACCGCAATGCAGCAAGCTTTGCAACCCGCTGATAGCCCGAATTGGTAAAGGATTTCCGTTTTCCCGTCGTGCGCCAGCAACATATCGCCGTATCAGGGCTGCCGCAGCGCGGCCTGCGCCGAATCGAGCAGGGGTTCGAAGCGGTCGATATCCCCGCCGAGCAGCACGGCCTCACCCCTGAGCAGCCAGGCATGGGCTTCAAAGCGGCCATCGGGATGCTTGGCCGCGCCGACCACGATCTCGCTCGGCAAGCCCTTGCGCATCAGCCAGCGCTGGGCCGCCATGGCCTGAACGAGGCAATCCGCGCGCCAGGGGACCCGCATGGCCATGGCCGAAATGAAGGCGGCGACGTGCCGGTAGTGACTGTCGGCCTCTTCGGGCGACGAGTCTGGCGCAGCGGCGGCACCAGCCCGAGCGCTCTGCGCGTTGCGCCGGAAGACCTCCTCCGGACGCGTGCTATGGAGAAACAGGCGCGCCCGGGCGAGCTCCAATCCCGCCCGCACAGCAGACGCCGCAAAGCGCGGGAACGGCATGGAGTGGCGCAGCCTCATCGCGGCGCGTCCAGAGCGAATCTCTCATCACAGGCCGACGACATGACCGGCCCCCGGCCGCGTTCAGTGGCGGACGATGAGACCATTTTCGGCAAGTTCTGCGAGGAAGCGGCGCAGGTCCTGTTCGACAGTCTCGCGCTCCACATCGTATTTTTCGAGGATGGTATCGCACACTTCGGCCACCGGCTGTCCGGCCTTGAGGCCCTCCCACAGCAGGCTGCCGACGGGGTCGAGCCCGTAATAGGTGCCGTTGCCGAGATGCAGGATCACCGTCTCACCACCAACCGGGTTGGCGATGGCATCATCACTGAGGCGCCAGCGTTCTTGCAATACATCGGTGCTCAAGAGTGGTCTCCAATTTCCTTGCGCCCCTTTTGCACGGTTGCCGGCTGATGTGAAGGCGCAGTCGGTGCAAGGCCCTGCCTTGCTTGCACAAGGCAGGCAAATCTGCGACCCACCCGGCCATGTCCGGACCATGGAATTGGCGATGCTGATGCAGCAGGCTCTCGATCAGGCCGCAGAGGAATTGTGGCGCGAGGGGGTGTGCACGCTGCCGCAGGCGGTCGATCGGGCGGTGCTCGCCGACTGTCTCGCGCAGCTTGAGGCGCACCACCCGCGCCTGTTCAAGCCCGATGCGACGGCCGATAAACTGTTCGTGTCGACCGGCCGGTTCTACACCGCGGTCGAGATCGGCGAGGCGCTGGCGCGGCGCGAGGTGCTGCTGCCCGCCGCGGTCGAAAGGGTGCTCACCGCTGCGCTCGGGCCCGATTTCGTGTTCGATTCGTGGGGCGTCATCAATGCCTTGCCCGGCGCGGCGGAGCAGCACTGGCACCGCGACGGGGGGATCCTGTTTCCGGGCCATCCGCTCGAAACCATGCTGCCCGCCACCGCCGTCACGCTCGCTATTCCGCTGGTCGAGATGAATGACGAGACCGGCACCACCGGCTTCGCGCGGCGCACACACCGGGCGGGCGACCATCCCGAATTCCCCGATCACGAACCGCGGGTGCCGGTGGGTGATGCGCTGCTGTGGGATTACCGGGTGTTCCACAAGGGCATGACCAACCGCAGCGCGATTGCCCGTCCGCTGATCTATGCGACGCTGTGCCGCGACTGGTGGAGCGACACGCAGAACCACGAGGGTCAGGCCCGGCTGCTGTTCGCGCGTTCCGCTTGGGAGACGCTCGACCCGGCCCTGCGACCGCGCTTTGCACGAGCGCAATTGATCGACTGACGGCGCCTAGCTCCGGTAGCTTTCCAGCAGCTTGGTGACGTGCCCCAGCGCGTCCATCTTGTCGCCGAACCTGTCGGGATACCGCTCCATGATCGCGACCGCGATGTCCTCGAGCGTGCGCCCCTCGCCGACCAGTGCCAGACAGGCAGCGTCGATCGCCATCTGCGCGGTGGCTTGCGGCACCTGATCATGCGCATGCGGGCGCAGACGATCGGGCGAGAAGACCGCGCCCTTGAAGGTCGACTGGCGGAACCGCAGCGTCTCGGCGCGCTGGGCGCCCGGGGCAATGTCGGTGTCCCACGACCAGATATACTTGCCATCGACCATCTGCACGCGGATGCGGGCGGTCAGGCCCTCGCCAGCCATCAGCCTGACCGGCTGTTCCAGCGGCAGAAACTTCTGCTGATAGACCAGCGGCGGTTCGCCGGGGCCATTGCAGAACCGCAGACGCTCACCGATTTCCGCTTCGAACCAGATCAGCAGGCCATGCACCGTATCGGTCCGGTCGGCGACGAACTCGACCGTCGCATCGACATTGGGATCGACGATCGTCCGGTAGTCGAGCGTGGCGAAACTGGCGGGCTGTGCGACGAAGGCTGCCGGTTCCAGCTGGGCCGGAGCGCTGAGGTTGACGGCGTAGGGGTGCCCGGCGCTCAGATCGAGGCCGTAATTGTTCGACAGCCACGGGCGTACGCAGGGCTGGTAATGCCTGGGCGAATGCACCGGAGCGATGCGCAGAGTGTCGCGCATCGGGACAAGGCGTCCGCCCTCTGCCAGCAGCCGCGTACGCGCATCGACGATCGAGGCGATGTGATGTTCGAACAGCGGCGTGATGCCGCGGATGTCGGAGACGATCACGTCCGCCTTGCGTTCGGGCGTATAGCGGGTCGAGATGTCGCGGATCACCGTGATTTTGTTGGCGCAGCCGTTGGCCTGCGCCATCGGCATGATCAACTCGACCGCGGGATCGGGCTCGATCGCGATCACCTCGCCTGCCCCATACTTGCAGGCCAGCATCGAGAAGATGCCGAATCCCGCCCCGATGTCGATCACGGTGCAGCCCGGCGTGATCGCGCGCTTCAGCGCCTCGGCATAGACCGCCATGCGCGGTTCGCACTCGATCATCAGGCCGAAGGAGGCAATATCGTAGCCAGTCGGACGTCCCATCAGTCGTTCATCGCCTTTCTGCCCATGATCGGGCGGGTGCCATTGCTGCCCAGACAGGCAAGGATCATGGCGTGCAGATCGTTCATGCACGCAAAGTCGTGCGGGTAGGTCAGCCGGTAGACCGGGATCGCATTGGCCAGCATCGAGCTCTGGCCGAGCCGCCGGGCGGCCTTGGCCTTGTCGGACGGATCGAGCGCGAAGCTTTGCTCGACAATCGCCATGCAGGCTTCGCTCGGCCGCATCAGTTCGGCGGCGAGCGGGTCGTCCTCATATCCGCCGGCGAGGAAGAACAACCCCGCAATCGGTGCCGAGGGGGCAGGCTGTGCCGCGATCGAGCGCAGGTCGACCCGCTGCTTTTCGGAATAGTGCGCCATTGGCGAGGACGCCGCGGCATCGCCGAACACCTCGGCGATCGTCTCGGGATAAAGGCGCAGGCTGGGGTAGACCGCGCTGCCGGTGTAGCCATGCGGGCCTTCGTGCAGCACCACCGCGTCATCGCCGTGCAGCCGGTGGCCAGCCCGGTGAAGGCTGGCCGCAAGGGTCGATTTGCCCGCGCCGGTTTCCCCGAGGAAGACCGCCAGCGCGCCGTCGATCTCCACGCCGCTGCCATGCAGCACCAGCGGGCCCTGCTCGGCGACGATGCGCGGCGCCACGTGGTCATACAGGAGATGCTCGATATCGGCCGGTGTCGCTGCGGGCTGGACATCGAAGACCGTTATGCTGCGCTGCGCCATGGCGATCAGGAACCGCGCCAGCCCGGCGAAGGACAATACGCATTCGCCGGGCCCCAGCACGAGGCAGGAAGGAAAGCCTTCGGGATCCTCGTCCGCAAAGCTGACAAGCGAAAACCCCGGAGGCAGGTCGCCCCCGAGGTCTGTAATTCGCCAATCTGGCAAGGAACCAGAACGGAAAAGTTCCGGCAACATGCGGGGTTCCCTAAACAAACTGGATAGGGTCAAAACCCCGCACGCTTGGCCGGAGCCGAGCGAGCCATCAAAGCTTGCGCGTGGCCTTCGCCATCGGGCCCTGATTCGGACCTTCGTTGAAGGTACCGCTGCCGGCGGCGGTCAGCTTCGAGAAGCCACCATAGACGGCGAGCTTGGGGCTCTGATAAGACGCCTTGGCGTTATCATTGTTCAACAGGCTTGCCATAACTTCTCCATCCGGAACATAATTCTATTCAACAACAATCAGGATTGTCATTGATCGTCAACCATTCAGAGGCATAGCGAAGCATCAGCAGACTCGCAACCTCTGAATCCCAAGCTGGGGCATTTTTTGCTGCACCTGCTAAGTGTTCGATGCTGCGTGAGGCCACGTAAGGCTCGAGGTTAGCCAGCGAATCGACCAGCGCGGCCCGGTCTTCGCCGCGCAGGCTTTCGCCCCACAATTCGTCCTGAAGCAGGCCGCCAAGGTGTTCCTTGCCCAGCCGCCAGCGCACTGGATCGGGCAGCAACCCGGCACCCGCGCGCCGCAGGATGACCTTGGGCCAGCCATCGTCCTGCAGCTGATCGGGCGGCAGAGAGGCGGCAAATTCGATCACCCGCAGATCGCAGAAGGGATCGCGCGGTTCGATTCCCAGCGCCGAGGCGATCCGGTCATAACGCTCGCGCCCGACGACGAGATAGGGATGAATATCGCTCGCCGCGCGCGTGCCATCGGGCGCGAAGCGGTGCGGCGCGATGTGCCTTGCATTGGCGGCGCGGCGGGCGGGAAGGTCGATTCGCTCGACAAAGGCGTCCGAGAGCAGCGTGGGCGTCGGCGCGGCGGCGCGACCAAGCCCGGCTAGGCGGCGGCGCAGCGCGCGCAGCGGCTCAGGCACCATGATCCGGGCCAATTGGCGGACGATGTTCTCCCTCGCCCCCGGTACGGGCCCCCAGAATCTTTCCTGCCCGCGCGCCTCGCGGCAGGCGCGTCCCGGGCGGCCACTGCGAAGATGCCAGGCGACCATGTCGGGGGCGCCGAGCACGATATCGCCGCCGCCGCCGTCCAGCATCACCCTGTGGCCCGCGCGGTGCCCGGCGAGATACATCAGTCGCAGCAGGGTCATGTTGGTGTCGAAGGGTTCCTGCACTGCCAGCGCGAGCCGCTCCATCTCCGGGCGCAGCATGGCCATGTCCCCGGGCCCGATCAGAGTCGGGTCGAGGTGGGCCATCCCCAGCGCATCGCGGATCGCCTGCGATTCGACACATGCGGGATCGCTATCGATCGCCGAGAATGTCGCCAGCGGGGGCCGGCCCGCCTGCTGAAGCTGCGATGCGGCCAGCGCAGCGACCGATCCCGAATCGACCCCGCCCGAAAGCATCGCAGCGACCGGACCCGGCGAGCGCAGGCGGGCCGCCACCGCCGCGCCGAAAACGTCGCGAAAGGCCTCGGCATAGGCCGCGTCGTTCGGCAGTCGCAACGGCGCGGGCGGGGTCAGCTGCCAGTAGCGCCACACTTTGAGCTCGCCCCGCGACACGGTGAGGGCGTGAGCGGGCGGCAGGCGGTGAAGGCCGACGAAGAAGGTGGAGGTCAGGTCGATCGCTTCGAGATGCTCGAAATAGTCGGCGATCCGCGCCTCGTTGATCCGGCACGGCACGCTCTCGTGGCGCAGCAGTGCAGGCGCTTCGGTGGCGAGCGCGAACAGCCGGTCCTGCGCGTGGTGGTAGATCAGCTGCCGCATCCCAACCTGATCGCGCGCGCACAGCAGCCGCTCGCAGCGCGGATCCCACAGCGCGAACGCGAAGTCGCCGCGCAGATGATCGAGGCAGGCAAGGTCCCAGCGCAGGTAGGCTTCCAGCACCAGCTCGGCATCGCCGATCACGCGCGCTCCCGGTGCAAGGCCGAGCGCCGCGATCAGATCGTCGCGATTGTCGAGCCGGATGTCAGCGGTGATGAGGCAGCCCGTGCCGGGATGGCGCAGTGGTTGCCGCTCGGCGAGGGCTTCCGGGGTGGTTGCCAGCAGCGCATGGCCGAGCGCCACCGGCCCTTCCGCCGCGAGGTGATTGCCATCGGGCCCGCGTCGCTCAAGCGCGGCCAGCACCGGCGCGAGCTCGCCTGTCGCGGCGGGCCGACCATCGCAGTGCAGCACGGCGCAGATCCCGCTCATCGCCGCCTACTCCGGGGTGCTCAAGGGGCCGGGGGCCACCACCGGCCCGCTCGGCGTCAGCTCGATGATCCGGTCCGCCAACGCGAGGCTTGCGGGGCGATGCGTGATGATGATCACCGTGCGCCCAGCCAGCGTAGTGATGCAGTCTTCGACAAAGGCGGCCTCGCCGTCGAGATCATACATGCTGGTCGCTTCGTCGAAGATGTAGATCGGCGGATTGCGCAGCAGCGCGCGGGCGAGCGCGATGCGCTGGCGCTGCCCGCCTGAGAGGCGCACGCCATCATCGCCGATCGTGGTGGCAAGGCCTTCGGGCAGTTGTTCGATGAAGTCCCACGCCTGCGCCCTGCGCGCGGCCTGTTCGATCGCGGCGGGATCGGGCGCGGGGAGACCGAAGGCGATGTTCTCGGCAATTGTGCCGTCGAGCAGCAGCGCCCGCTGGGGCACGAAGCCGAATTGCCGCCGCAGGGCCTTCACGTCGAGCGCGGCGATGTCGCTGCCGTCGAGCGTGATGCGCCCCGCCGTAGGCTCATAGAAGCGCAGCAGCAGGTTGACGAGCGTCGACTTGCCGACGCCGTTGGCCCCCGTCAGCGCGATAATCTCGCCCGGCGCGATGGCGAGGTCGAAGCCGCTGAGCAGGGGCGGCCGGTCGGGATAGGCGAACGTGACCTGCTCAAAGCCAATCGCCCCGCGCGTCCGGCCGGGGCGCTGCGGCTGGCCGTATCCCGGCTCGGGCGGCAGGGCGAGTACCGCCTCCAGCCGCTCCAGCGCGCCGCGCGCCAGCTGCCATGCGCCATAGGTGCCCGCGAGGCTCCCCACCGGGCGGGTCAGCAGCGCGGCATAGAACAGGAAGGCGAACAGATCGCCCGGACTGCGCGTGCCCGAGGTGATCGACGCGTTCCCCGCCAGCAGGATACCAATCGCGCCGAGCGCCGCCACCAGCGTGACGACCGGGCTGATGAAGGCGGTGATCCGGGTTTGCCGCAGCTTGAGCAGCCGTGCGCGTTCGACCGCAGCGGCGTAGCGGGCGTAATGTTCGTCCTCGACCGCGAAGGCCTTGATAGCGGGCAGCATGTCGAGGTCGGTCCCGGCCTGCCACAGCACGTCGACCTCGGCCGCGCGCACCTGCGCCCCGAGATCTCGCAGCCGCCGGGACAGCAGCTTCATGCCGATATAGAAGAGCGGCACCAGCGCGGGCACCACCAGTGCCATCGCCGGATCGATCAGGAACATCAGCACCACCGCGCCGACCGCGGTGATCATCATCGCGGGCAGCTGCGCAAGGGTCGCGGTCAGGAAGCTGCTGAGGTTCTGCACCTCGTAGCTCATCAACGACAGCAGATCGCCCTGCCGGTGGCTGTCGTGGAAGGACACCGGCAGGGCCTGAATATGGGCGTAGGTCTGATCGCGCAGCTCGGCGAGAATGCGGCCCGAGGCCTGTTCGGACAGGATCGTCACGCCGATGGTCGCCGCCGTCAGCCCGGCCAGCGCCGCGCCCAGCAGCCATAGGGTGGTGCCAAGGTCGATCACCGCATCCCCGGCAATGCCCGCCGCCAGCCGCGCCGCCAGCCAGGGCAGGGCCAGCGTGGCGAGCGAGCCGAGCAGCGAAATACCGCCGATCAGCGCAAGGCTGCCGCGATGCTGCCGCGCCCAGTGGCCGAGTGCGCCGAAACCCTTTTGAGGCCGCTCCATCTCAGGCGCGCCCCGTCAGCATTCGGCCAAGACCAAACACCAGCCGCCGCCCCTGCAACAGCGCGGTCGGCCAGTGTGCGGCTTCGGGGAAGCGTTCGTGCAGCACTTCGGGCCCTGGCAGCAGGGCATAGGAAAACACCCGTAGCTTTTCGGCAAGGCTGGTGCTGGCCGACAGGTCGAGCCGCAGGCGGGTGATGCTCGGCAGCGGAGCGATGCAGGCCAGCAGCGCCGCATCGCCCGAATCCTCGGCGAGGCCCGCGCGCAGATCGGGCGGAACGGAGGTGCCCATCATCGCCGCAGATGCATCGAGCAGCGACAGCACCAGCGGCGCGGTGCCGGTCGCGGCGGCGGTTGTGCGCAGCGCCTCCCAGTCGGCGGGTGTGAAGGCCTCGCACAGCAGCGCCAGATCGAGCGCCCAGATCAGCCGATCCTGTTCGAAGGCCTTGTCCGCCCCGCTGCGGTAGCCGTATTTGTGGTGCAGCGCGCGGTTGATGGCGATGAGGATGATATTGTCGGTCGGCGGGACACCGCGCGCGGCCTCGGACAGGCGTGGCAGGGGAAGCGAACGGGAACCGACCCCCCCGGCTTCCAGCTTCTGCGCAATCAGCGCGCTGGCGCTGATCCGCCAGTGGAGATCGAACTGGTGCGCAAAGCCCATGTCGCATTCGGTCGCCCAGCTTTCCTGCAAGGGGCGCGCATCGCCGACCCGCCGAAAGCCGCTGGCGACCAGCGCCGCGCGGGCTGCCTTGCGATCAGCCGGGCGAAGCAGCAGGTCGCTATCCCCGCGCCGCCGCATCGCCGGATCGGGGTAGGCCGAATAGGCCAGCGCCGTCCCCTTGGTCAGCACGGCGGGCGTTCCGGCTGCGGCCAGTGCCGCGATCAGGCGCGCGGCGACGGTGCGGTGGCCAAGCTCCCAGAAGCTCTGCCCGCGCGCCTCTTCGCGCACGCGATCGGCCACTGCGCCGGGCCAGTCCTCCAGCGCTCCGGGTGCGCCCAGCAGCGCGAGCGCAACGCCGTGAAACGCTGCCCGGTCCGCAACGGCCGCGTGAAATTCTGCGTCTGAGGGCCAGTCCTCAGACCAAGGCGGCGGTGCCTTGCCCCGGACAGCACGACGCACCGACAACGCCAGAAAGCGATCGATCGCGTCGTTCATGGTTCGCGTTACGCTCCTTCGTCCAGCATGGCGCTGCGACACGGCTGCCCTTCGGCATGGCGGCGCCGACCGTCCCGCCGATCGCCCGCCAAATTCGTTATATCCCGTTCAACTAGCCATTTCTCGCACCCGCACAAGCCGCCTCGCGATTCGCGGTTGACCCGCTGCGACCGTGCTGCAATGCAGCGCGCGGGTTGCAGCGATTTCATTTTCCGGAGGGTGCCGCGCAGTCGCTATGGCCATCGAAACAAGCAGACGCGGCATCATTCTGGCAGGCGGATCGGGCACACGGCTCTACCCGCTGACGCGCGGCGTCTCCAAGCAATTGATGCCGATCTTCGACAAGCCGATGATCTATTATCCGCTCAGCACGCTGATGCTGGCGGGCATCCGCGAGATCCTGATCATCACCACCCCCGAAGACGCCGCCCAGTTCAAGCGCGTGCTGGGCGACGGGTCGGATTTCGGTGTGTCGCTCACCTATGAAGTCCAGCCCCGTCCCGAAGGGCTGGCGCAGGCGTTCCATATCGGCGCGGACTTCGTCAAAGGTCGCCCCAGCGCGCTGATCCTCGGCGACAATATCTTCTACGGCCACGGCCTGCCTGACCTGCTCAGGAACGCCACTGCGCGGGACGCCGGGGCGACGGTCTTCGCCTATCGGGTGAGCGATCCGCAGGCCTTCGGCGTGGTGGAATTCGACGCAACCGGCAAGGCGATCTCGATCGAGGAAAAGCCCGCTGCGCCCAAATCGAACTATGCCGTGACCGGGCTCTATTTCTACGACGATACCGTCGCCGACCGCGCCCGCGACCTTGCGCCGTCGCCGCGCGGCGAGCTGGAGATCACCGATCTCAACCGGCTTTATCTGGACGAAGGCACGATGTCGGTCGAGATCATGGGGCGCGGGTTCGCCTGGCTCGACACCGGCACCCATGCCTCGCTGCTCGACGCGGCGACCTATGTGCGCATCACCGAGGAACGGCAGGGGCTGAAGATCTGCTGCCCTGAGGAAATCGCATGGCGGCAGGGCTTTATCACCGCGGATCGCCTGCGCGAAATCGCCGCGCCGCTGCGCAAGTCGGGCTATGGCGAATATCTCTTGAACCTGCTCGACAACCCGTCGACCGGGCCGGTGCTGCCGTGAATATCATCGAAACCGCGCTTCCCGGTGTGCTGATCATCGAGCCACGCGTGTTCGGCGATGCGCGGGGCTTCTTCATGGAAACGTGGAATGCCGCCGCCTTTGCCGGAGCCGGGCTCGACCTGACCTTCGTGCAGGACAATCACAGCCGCTCGCAGAAGGGCGTGCTGCGGGGGCTGCACTTCCAGAATCCGGAGCCGCAGGGCAAGCTGGTGCGGGTGGCGAACGGCGCGGTGTTCGATGTCGCGGTCGATCTGCGCGCCTCTTCGCCGACCTTCGGCAAGTGGGTTGGCGTTGAACTCAGCGCCGCGAACAAGCGGATGTTCTGGGTGCCGGAGGGCTTCGCGCACGGCTTCCTCACGCTCGAGGACAATACCGATTTCCTCTACAAGTGCACCGCGCCCTATGCCCCGCAGAGCGAACATACGCTCGCGTGGGACGATCCGGCGGTGGGGATCGAATGGCCCTCGCTGGGCGCCGATCCGCTGATTTCCGACAAGGACGCGCGCGGGCTGGCGCTGGCTGACGTGCCGGTGTTCGCATGAGGGTGCTGATCACCGGCGCGAACGGCCAGCTTGGCGGGGCCTTGCAGCGCACCGCGCCCGCCTGGGCCGATATCAACGCCGTCGACGTCGAAGATGTCGACCTCACCGACGCCGCGATGCTCACCGCGCGGCTGGTGGTGGAGGCGCCCGATGTAATCATCAACGCCGCCGCCTACACCGCGGTCGACAAGGCCGAGAACGATGAGGCTCTGGCGCGCGCGATCAATGCCGAGGCTGTCTCGGTGATGGTTGAGGCGATGGCGGGGACCGGGGGCAAGGTGGTCCACGTGTCGACCGACTACGTGTTCGACGGCACGGCCTCGACACCCTATTCGCCCGATGCCGCGCGCAATCCGCAGTCCGCCTATGGCCGCACCAAGGCCGAGGGCGAGGATCATCTGCGCCCCGAAGACCTGCTGGTGCGAACCGCGTGGGTCTATGAAGCGGGCGGCGCGAACTTCGTGCGGACCATGATCCGGCTGATGAAAGAGCGTGACGAACTGGGCGTGGTCGCCGACCAGATCGGCTCGCCGACCTGGGCCACCGGCCTTGCCCGCACCCTGTGGGCGCTGGTCGAAAAGGGCGCGCCCGGCACCTTCCATCACAGCGACGATGGCGCGGTCAGCTGGCACGGCTTTGCTGTCGCCATTGCCGAGGAGGCGAACGCACTCGGCCTCATCCCCCGCATTCCGGTGATCAACGCGATCACCACCGCCGACTATCCGACCCCCGCCCGCCGCCCGGCCTTCTCGCTGCTCGATTGCAGCGCGACCCGCGCCTTTCTGGGCGATGCCGCGGTCCCCTGGCGCGACAATCTGCGCGCGATGTTGAAAGAGGAAGCGAAGCTTGGCTAATCTGCTTGTCACCGGCGGCGCCGGGTTCATCGGCGGCAACTTCGTCCACTACTGGAACGCGGAGCACCCCGAAGACCGCGTCATCGTGCTCGACGCGCTGACCTATGCAGGCAACCGCTCCACGCTCGAAGGCACGGCGGCGGAACTTATCGAAGGCGACATCCGCGACACCGCGCTGGTCGAAGGCCTGCTGCGCGACCACGCGATCGACACGCTGGTGCACTTCGCCGCCGAAAGCCATGTCGACCGCTCGATCAGCGGGCCGGACGCCTTCATCGACACCAATATTCTCGGCACCAACAGCCTGCTCAAGGCCGCGCGCAGCGTATGGCTGTCGGGCAGCGGCCAACCGCACCGCTTCCACCACATCTCGACCGACGAGGTGTTCGGATCATTGGGGCCGAGTGATCCGGCCTTCTCGGAAGTCACGCCCTACGCCCCCAACTCGCCCTATTCGGCGAGCAAGGCTGCGTCCGACCATCTGGTGCGCGCCTATCACCACACCTTCGGGCTGGAGGTGACGACCAGCAATTGCTCGAACAATTACGGGCCTTATCAATATCCCGAAAAGCTGATCCCGCTGTTCCTGCTCAACGCGCTCCATGGGCGCAATCTGCCGATCTATGGCGACGGGATGAACGTGCGCGACTGGCTGCATGTCGAGGATCACTGCCGCGGGATCGAGGCGTGCCTCGCCAATGGCAAGCCGGGCGAGACCTACAATATCGGCGGCGGGGCGGAGTTGCCCAACCTTGAGGTCATCGCCGCGATCTGCCGCGAGGTCGACCGCGCCTATGCCGAGATCGAGGGGCTGGCCGAACGCTACCCCGATGCCCCCGCCGCCAAGGGCGAGCCGACGACAAGCCTCAAGACCTTCGTCACCGACCGCGCCGGACACGACCGCCGCTACGCCATTGACGAGACCAAGGCCCGCGCCGAGCTCGGCTATGCCCCGGCGCATGGCTTCGACGAGGGCCTGCGCCAGACCCTGCGCTGGTATCTCGACAACGAGCATTGGTGGCGGCCGCTGATCGCGGGCTGAAGCGGCTCAATCGGCGTCGATCGGCATCAGGCTGCGGCTGGCGGTCTGCACCAGAACCCAGTTCGCGCCATTGCGGATCAGGTCGGCGAGCAGCAGCCCTGCGCCCGCCCCCGCGAGGCCCCATTGTGGCAGAAGCATTAGTGCGGCGCCGAGACCTGACAGCGTCGCGACGCACTCGACCACCAGCACAGTCCGCTCGCGCCCCAGCATGATCATCGCTACCCCGACCGGCCCGGCCAGCACGTTGATCAATTGGCCGACAGCCAGCAATTGCAGCGCCTGTGCGCCAGCGACGAATTCCGGGCCAAACAGGCCCATCACCCATTCGGGCAGCATCAGCGCCACAATCCCCACAGGCGCAGCCAGAGCCACCCCGATCAGCCCGGCGGTGCGGACGATCTTGCGCAGCTCCGCCTGATCGCCGGCCTTGGCCGCACGCGACAGATAGGGGCCGACCATGGTCGCAAAGGAGGTGTTGATCAGCTGCATCAGCATGCAGGTCAGCAGGGCGATGCGGAAAATGCCGCCCGCGCTCGCATCGATCAGGCCGGTGATCAGCAGCAGGATCAGCCAGCTTCCCGCCTGCCCCAGGATCGGTGCCGCGGCAATCCAAGCGCCCGAGCGGGCATCGGCCGGCAGCGGGGCGAGATCGCCGGGCCATTGCGCCAGCCGCTGCTTGCAATAGACCGCCCCGATCACGACCGAGATCACCAGTCCGGCGATCACCAGCGCGGGCGCGGCCAGCGGCTGCGGATCGCTGGCCAGCAGCCACACCGCAGCCAGCCCGGCCATCGCGATGGTGGTGTAGGATATCCCCTCAAGCGATTGCGACAGCCGCACGCTGCCCAGACAGCGCAGCAGAGCGTTCTGCACCCGCATCAGCGCCAGCAGCAGCACGGCGGGCGCGAGCGCGATGATGAAGGGCGCAATTGCGGCATCGTCCAGCGCCAGCTGCGCCAGCGGAATGGCGAGCGCAGCGCAGGCCCCGGCCAGCACCACCCCGGCAATCGTCACGAAACGTCGCACCCCGCGGAACCGGGCCGATATGTCAGCCCAGCGTTCTTCATGAATTAGCGGAGCGATCTGGCGCACCAGCACCAGATCCTGACTAAGCAAAGCGACTGTGCCGAACAGCGTCGCAGTGGTGAATCCGATCTGATAAAGCCCAACGATCCTCGCGCCGAACATCTGTGCCAGCATCCACGCCAGTGCGAAGCTCGAAATCGCCCCCGCCCCTCGCAGCGCCAGGCCGGTGAACATGTCCGAAGTCAGTCGGGAACGCGCCGATGTCACGATTGTCGATCTGCCTTTTCGCTTAGGCCTTGCTGCGCGCGCTGCACTGCGGCATGGCCGAAGCCCTTACCGAGGTCAAGCAACTGCCAGCGCGGGTTTCCATCATTACGCACGACCAGCCATTCGACCTTGTCATGATCGGTGCCGGGATGGGCGGATCGATCGCGGCGGCGCGGTGTGCTGCGGCGGGAGCACGGGTGCTGGTGCTCGAAGCGGGGCACGGCCCGGTCGCCGCGCTGCGCCCGCGCGGATTGATGGCGCGGCTGCGTGCTGCGCCGGTCGATGATGGCGAACGCTGGCCGACCCAGCTCATCATGCGCCGCCGCGAAGGCGCGCGGGCGGTCGAAGTCAACGCGGTATTGGGCATGGGTCCTGGCGGATCGGGCCGGATCTACGGCGCGGCGCTGGGCCGGGCGCGGCGCTGGGATTTCGAGACCGACAACCAGCCGCACCAGTGGGACGCGGGCGGCGAGACCGCTTTGCCGAACGCCTGGCCCGTCGCCTATGACGATTTCCTCACCGCCTATCGCGAGGCCGAGCGCCTGCTCGCCCCGGTCGGCACCCGCGATCCGACCGACCCCGATGACGATGCCGACCTCGCACCGCCGCCGCCGCTGTCGCCCGCGCATGAGGCGATCGTGGCGCGTCTGCAGGCCAATGGTCGGCACCCGTTCCGAATGCATGTCGGCATCGCCTACCGTCCGGGCTGCAGCGAATGTCAGGGCTCGACCTGTCTGCGCGACTGCAAGGCGCATGGCTTCAACCGTGCGCTCGCCCCGGCACTGGCGGCTGGCGCGCCGGTGACGCTTCAGCGCGGGGCGATGGTGCGGCGGCTGCGGCGGCTGCCAGAGGGCTGGGCGGTCGATTACGTGGCGGCCTCTGGCGAGGAAACCAGCGTCACCGCGCGGGCGGTGGTCCTCGCGGGCGGCGCGCTCAATTCGCCGCGTGTGCTGCAAGCCTCGGGCGAGCTGTGGGGCGGGGCGGTGCCCGACCTGATCGGGCGCGGGCTGATGTTCCACGCCTCGGAAATATTCGCGGTGGCCGCGCCCGAGGGCCACTCGCTCCATGGGCCGCGCAAGGTCATCGCCATGCGCGATCACTATGCATCGGGCGCGATGCCGCTGGCCGAATGCCAGTCGCTCGGCATGGTGGGCAAGGCGGGGATGATCACCAGCTTCCTCAACGACAAGCTGCGCCAGATCGGGATCGACGCCGGCGTGGCCGGGCGGGTACTGCTGCGTCCCGTGGGGGCAGTGGCAGAGCGCATCTTCGCGCGCAGCGAGCTGTTCACCGCCGCCTTGCAGGACCTGCCCTATGCCGACAACCGGGTAACGACCGAGGTCGACGCCGAGGGCGTGGAGCGGATCGCCGTCACCTATCGCCCGCGCGGCGAGCTGATCGCGCGGGCGCGTCACTTTCGCGGCCTGATGCGCGAGGCCTTCAGCCCGCTCAACGTGCGGTTTTTGACTGCGCCGGGCGAACCCAATCTCGGCCACCCGATGGGCACCTGCCGGATGGGACACGACCCGGAAAGCTCGGTGGTGGATGGCTTTGGCGAGGTCTGGGGGCAGCCCGGCCTGTTCGTCGCCGATGCCTCGGTGTTTCCCTCGTCACTGGGGATCAATCCTGCGCTGACGGTCGCCGCCCATGCCATCCGGGTGAGCGCGCGCGTGGGCGAGAGGCTGGCGCTCTAGCCTTCGGGGCTGACGCGCAGCCGGGCGGCGACAAAGGCGGCGAGCGCGGCGCGGCCCTCGTCCGACAGGTGCAATCCATCGCGCTGGAGCGGCGCGGCGCAACTGGCCAGAGCGGGTTGCGGGTCGAGGAACAGCGCGCCCTGTTCGCGGGCAACGGCGCGGGTGGCGGCCCGATAGGGGGCGAGGCGGCCTTCCATCGCGGTGCTCCCCGGCGGCAGCGGAGCGAGCACGATCACCGCCGCCCCGCAGGCGCGTTGGCGCGCGACAATCCGCCCGAGCGCCTGCCGGTAGCTCGCGAGCGGCACGGCCTTTACGCCGCGGATCCAGCCGCGCACACCCGCGTCATTGGCGCCGTAGAGAATGATCGCCACATCGCCGCACGCCGCATCGCGCCACCGGGCCTCCCCCTCGCTTGCAGTCGCGCCGCCGCGTCCGCGATTGACGACTTTCGGCCCGCCGAGCTTTCGTTCCAGCCGGGCCGGCCAAGGCAGGCCTGCGTCCTTCCCGCGCGACCCGGCAATCAGGCTGTCCCCTTCGGCAATGATGGTCGCAGTGGGGGCAATCGCCAGCGGCTCAGGCACAGGATCGGGCAGCAGATCATGGGCCACGATCGCCGCGCCCGCGCCCGTCCAGCGGATCCGCTCGGGCCAGAGCAGCACTGCGACAAGGCCCAAAACCGCGCTTGCAAGCAGGGCATTTCGCACTATCACGGCGCGGGGCCGCATCAGAATATCTTTCGGATCAGGAGCGTCATGCGGAGTCTCAATTGGTTCTTGCCACTCCGCACAGCGATCATCCAGTTCAAGATCTTCATCTGGAAACGCGTGTGGGGCATGGACATCCACCCGACCGCCCGAATTTCGCTCAGCGCGAAGCTCGACCGGACCTATCCTGAGGGGATGCATATCGGGGCCTATTCCACCATTGCCTTTGGGGTAACGATCCTGTCTCACGACACATGCCGATTGATTAAGGTCGATACCCGGATCGGCGCAAACTGCTTCATCGGGGCGCACAGCATCATCTTGCCGGGCGTCACCATCGGCGATCAGAGCATCGTCGCCGCCGGATCGGTGGTGAACCGCGATGTGCCGCCCAACAGCATCGTCGCCGGAAACCCGGCCAAGGTCATCCGGTCGGGCATCGAAACCAATCGCTACGGCGTCCTCAAGGAAGAATATCGCTGATCGCAGCCGTGTAGCGCCGCGCAACAGAGACAAGCGAAAGGCCTGCCATGCCCTACGACACGCTGCGCACCGCATATGAGCGCCTCGGCAATCGCGGTCCCGGGTTCGATATGCTGCGCCTGGTCGCGGCGAGTGCCGTGGTGGTGCACCATGCAATGAAGATCGAACACGACATCGTGCGCGATGACTGGCTGTTCCGGTTTTCGGGCGGCTACACCCAATTGGGTCTGCTGGCGGTGTCGGTGTTCTTCGCGCTCAGCGGTTTCCTGATCACGCCGGGGCTGGTAAAGAGCGGCAACGTGATCGGCTACCTCAGCCGCCGCTTCATGCGGATCATGCCACTGCTCGCGGCGGTGGTGGTGGGCACGGCGCTCGTCGTCGGCCCGTGGTTTTCCGCGCTGCCGGTGGCAGAATATTACAGCAGTCCGGTGACATGGCGCTATCTCAAGACCGTCACCACCTTCCTCAGCCTGCAACTGCCCGGCGTGGTCGACTATGACGGGGGCGACACGATCAACGGGCCGATCTGGACGCTGCATTTCGAATGGGCGTGCTACCTGCTGCTGGCGGGTCTAGCCTGGGTGGGCGTGATGCGGCAGCGCTGGCTGTTTCTGGCGCTCTACGTGGCAGCGCTGGCAGCGCTGTGGTTCGGGCTGGGGCCGATCGCGGCCGACGGCGTTCGCGGCAAGCCGTTCATGTTCCTGTTCCTGTTCGCCTATTTCGGCGCAGGTGTGCTGATCCAGCTGTTCAGCAATGTCGTGCCGTGGTCGCGCACGCTGATGCTGGCGGCGCTGGCGCTGCTGGTGGCGGCATGGGCGACGCCGTTCGACTACCTGATCGCGCCCTTGCTCACTACCTATCTGGTGGTCGGCATCGGCCTGCTGCGCTTTCCCGAGACGCCGCTGACGACGGGCGTCGACCTGTCCTACGGCGTCTACCTCATGCATTCGGTGGTGCTGATGATGCTGATGAACCTCTATCCCTTCACCTCGTGGCTGGCGCTGTTCGCGGTGTGCTGGCCGATCACGCTGGCCCTCGCCTATGCCTCGTGGCGGTGGATCGAGGAACCGGCGCTGGGCCACAAGGAATGGCCGGAACGGATCGCGCGCGGAGTGCTCGCCCGCCTGCGTCCGCGGGCGGAGGCCGGGGCATGAGCGCCGCCCAGCGCCATGTCGCGATCACCGGGGCGAGCGGCGGGATCGGGCAGGCGCTCGCCCGCCAGTTTGCCGCTGACGGGCACCGCGTGTCGGCGATGGGCCGCAATGAATCCGTGCTTGCCGAACTCGCCGCCACTGCCCCAAACATCACCCCGATCACGGTCGATGTCGCCGATGGTGCGTCCTGCGCGGAAGGCTTTGCCGCGGCCGAGGCGGCGCATGGCCCGGTCGAGCATCTGATCGCGGCGGCGGCGGTCTATCCCAAGGCGCACTTCCTCGACCAGACGCCCGAGCATCTGGACGACGTTCTGCGCATCAACGTGGTCGGTGTTGCCAATGCGGTGCGCGCGGTGCTGCCTGCGATGCTGACGCGCAATTACGGGCGGGTGGTGGTGATGGGCTCGCTCGCCGACATGAACCCGCTGCCCGGATCGCTCGCCTATTCGGTGTCCAAGGGCGCGCTCCATTCGCTGGTGCGCGGGATCGCGGGCGAGATCGACCGCGATCGGTACCCGGACGTGCTGGTCAACGAGTTCAGCCCCGGCGCGACCCGCACTGCGATGAGCGATTACGGCCATGCGCCAGAAGAGATCTACGCCATGCTCCTGCCGCTGCTGACCTGCGGGCGCGATGGCCCGCACGGGCGGTTCTTTCAGGAATGGGGCGAGATCCGGCTGGGTGAGAGCTGGAAGGGCGCGCTCAAGCGGATCGTGCTGCGGCGCTGACCGGAGCGGCGCCCTCGGCGGCAATCCCCGGCCACACCGCGCTCGCCGCGACATCGCCGCCGCGCGCGGTGACCTCGGCCCAGAGCTGCTGGTCGAGCGCATAGATCGCGGCAATCCGCTCGCGCAGGGTATCGGGCAAGGCATAGCCTTTTACCTCGCGCGCAAACTGGTTGGCCATCGTATTGAGATCGCGCACTTGGGCCGGGCCCGCATCGCCGCGATAGCGCTGGCCGAGGAAGCCGGCATGGGCCACGGTGCGATAGACCCCGGTGCGCGTCACCTTGCGCGCCAGATCGATCAGCGGGGTGCGCCCCGCACGCGGCTTTGCGCCGCCCTCGTTCCCGCGTCCGGCAGACGCAGGCGTGCGGATACCGCAGCGTGCCTCAATCTGCTGCACGGCGGTTTCGAAGCTTTCGGTCAGGTAGAGATGCGGGTCGACACGCAGGCCCATGTGACGATCGGTGAAGAAGGCGTGCTGCGGCTCGTGATGCGCGTCGAAGAAGTCGTACGCGACCAGCTCGACAAAGGCCTCCATCACCGTGGCGATCGGGGCCTGAGCAAGGCGCATCAGCTCGTGATGGATGTCCTCTTCGATCACCACCCGGTCCTGCCGCCATTCTTCCGTAATCGCGAAATGGGTCATGCGCAGCGCGGTTTCAGGGACCGATGACAGGAAGCGCGATACCGGTTCGCGCAGGAAGGCAACCACCGGGCCCTGATAGTCGTCAAACGCCAGCCAGTCCGCGCATTCGAGCCGGTTTTTGGACTCGGTCGATGCGTTCTTGGAAATCCGCAACAGACCGAGCGCGCGATCCTTGCGCGCCAGCACATATCCGTGCGGGTGGGTGGTGGTCAGGGGCTTTCTGAGCACGCTTTTTCCTGTTCCTGATGGCGAGAGAGGTTACGGCGCGACCCTGCTGCCCTCTTTTGGGGTGATCTTTTTTGCAGTGCAACACCCATCTCGCGCTTGCGGGCATCGGCTGCACCCCTTAGACCAAAAGTGGCTCCCGGAAAGGCCCGCCTCCCATGCTGAACAAGAAAAAAATCGGACGAATGATCCCCTATCCCGTGATCGAAAACGGGCGGAAGGTGATCAATATCGGGCCGCATCGGTGTCAGGTCTGCCAGTCGCCCGTGCGGCGGTTCCGCGACACCGGCTATGGCTTTGAAGTGCTGGAGCGTTTGCAGGTCGTGGGCGGGCTGCGCCGCTTCGCCGACCAGTGCCCGGTGTGCCATTCCAGCTCGCGCGAACGGCTGATCTGGTTCTGGCTGTCGCAGGCGGGGAAGGGCTTCCGCTTCGCGCGTGACATCACGATTGCGCACTTCGCCCCCGAAAAGGGCCTGACGCGGCGAATCAGCGAAGCCGCGCCGAAGAACTACACCGCCTATGATTTCGAGCCTTCGCGCTACCGCCATATCGACACGGTCGAACAGGCCGACCTGTCGGCGCTGCCGATGGCGGATGACAGCGTCGATCTGCTGATCTGCAACCACGTGCTCGAACACGTGCCCGATGTCGATCTGGCGCTTGCGCAGATCCGCCGTGTGCTCAAGCCCGGCGGGACCGCGATCCTGCAGGTGCCACTGGCGCTGAAGCTGGAGCAGTCGATCGAATTGCCGCTCGATTCCACCGGAGAGGAGCGCATCCGGATCGTCGGCCAGGACGATCACCTGCGCCTGTTCACCCCGGCCGACTATCTCGCCGCGCTCGAGCGCGCAGACTTCGATGTCGAGCGCTATGACGCCTTCGAGGATGACGATGCGGCGGCGACCGCCTGGATGCTCGACCCCTTCGAGCTGCTCTATCTCTGCCACAAGTAAGCGTGGAATGAGGAGGTGACGGCGGCCGCCCGGGGGGCAAGCCGCCGCGATCCTCAGTCCTGCAGCGCTCCGACCGGAGCGCTCAGCACCAGCGCCTGATAATCAGGGTCGAGCCGGGCTATGGGCGCTGCCGCCGTGGCTGCCAATTGTCCTGCGGGCCTAAAGTCGCCGCCGAGCGCATTGGCGAACTTGGTGAGATAGCTTCCCCCGATCACCGTGCCGGTTGAACCGGCCGGGGCGGTGTAGCCGGCATCGATGACGTTGTTCCTGATCTTCACGTCGGTATCCGCCGCGCCCTGCCACAGGATGTTCAGCATCGCGTTGTTGGCGACGAGGCAATAGCGGTCGGGCTGATAGGCCGGGTTGTCGGTTCGCAAGCGCAGAAGCTGGGTCGGGAACGAGTTGTGCGCGAACACCACATGGCTGTGAACGCTGCGATCGCACTGGCTCGAAACCGAGGTGTAGAGCGCATAGCCGGTGGTCTCCGGCACGTTGGCGAAGGCATTGTCGAGCACGATGAAATCGAGGCACGGGCCAGGTGTCGACGACAGGAAGATGTTCTGCCCCCGCATCGCCCTGCCGCGATTGAAGGCGATAATGCAGTTCTCGGTCAGACCGTTGAAGCGCTGCTGGTAGAAATCGCCGTGCAGATCGAAACAGGTCACGATCGGCAGCATGGTGTTCTTCACATTGCGCGCAGTGAAGCCCGTGCCTTTCAGCCCGGCCAGCGATGCGGCTGCGGCCCGCCGGCTGTTGTCGAGCACAGTCGCGCTCCAGCCGGGCAGGCTGTTGAGCCAGTCGACCACATTCCTGATGTAATACCCTTCGCCAGCCGTCGCAGCATTGTAGGTCGCCGCATCTGCGATTGCCTGCCGCGCTTCGGTGATGCCGACGACGAAATTGGCGGTGTTGCTGCCCCACTTGGCGGTGAAGGTCCGGCTGGTGGCCTCGTTTCCGCCTGTCAACGCAAAGGTCGCGGTGGTCTGGGTGCCGGTATAGGTGACCTGCATCGCGGGCTGATCTTTCAACCAGTCGACCGTCGAATCGAGATCGTCGATGCGGTTGTAGACCACGCAGCGCGCATCCCCGGCGAAATCGTTGAAGGCCCGGGTGGCGCTGCAGCCGCGCACCAGATTGGCCAGATTGCAGCAATCGGGCAGATCGGCGAACGCGACCTCGGTATACCACGGGCTGCCGCGCACCAGAAACCCGAGATCGCGGGTACGCGAGCCTGCCCGCCACAAGGCGCCGCGGCCCGCCGAATTGATAAAGCGGCAACCATCGAACCAATGCTCGCCATCGACATTGGTCTCGCTCCAGATGGCCGACACGTGGCGCATGTCGAAGATGATGTTCTCACCCTTGAAGTGCAGCCGGTTCACACCGGGGCGGAACTGTGCCGCGGGAAGGCTTCCGAGCGCGGGCTTGGCGAAGGTCACCGGTGCGGTGGCGGTGACAGTGCAATAGTTTTCGCCGGCATAGGCAGTCGACGAGCTCATGGTGGCGCTAAGATCCTCGGTCAAAGCCTCGGTGACCGTGATCAGGGTTGCATCATGTCCGGCGCTGCGATGGAAGCTGATCGCGGCGCCGACCGTATGGTAATTGCGCCCCGCCTGCTCGGGCTGCGACGGGCTGACCGTGACCTGCGCATCGAACAGCGTGCTGCGCGGCGAGAAGCGATAGGGCCCGATCACCCGCCGCTGCAACATGGCATCGGCGGGGATCGCCTCGACAAACAGGTTGGCATTGCCCTCGACGCCATCGGGTTTGCGCAGCGTGACCCAATAGGCCAGATAGAGGCGGGTCACGCCGTTGGCGTCGGTCACCCGGTTATAGGTCGGCGCAAGCACATCGCGGGTGGCACCTTCGAAGTGAAAACGCACCCGGTCGATGCCGCCGACGAGGGTCTCCCCGTCGAGCGCAAAGGCAAGCACCCCGACGCGCAGACCATCAGTAAAGCGCTGGTTGGGCGGAACGATCAGCCGCAGCGCGGGCTTGGCGGTGGTGCGCACCGGATCGGTCGGCACCGTTCCGAAGCCGCTCCCAGCAACCCCGGTCCAGCCCGGCGAGGGGAACAGGGTTGCGACTGTCGCTTCCTTCCGATGCGTGCTGGATATGGACTGCGGGCGATAGCGGCCTGACGATGCCCCGATCGGATTGCGGCTCATCAGGCGAGCCCCACGAGATCTTGCGCGGTCGTGCCCGTCGCGAGAATGCGGCGCACCCTGATATCGAGGATGCTCCCCGCAATCGTGTTGCGCAAGGTGACGGGGGCCGCCGCGTTCATCGCCAGCACGACCAGATTGCCGCCGCTGCCGATATAGATCGCCTTGGCATTGACCGGCAGATCGACCGTATCGCTCGGCACGATGGCAAAGCAGTTTCCGGCGGGCGAGGTGAGGCTGTCGGCGGCGTTGGCGAAAGGATCAATGGGCATGGGCGCTCTCCTATTTGGAACAAAACAGAAACGCGGCTAGAGGAAAGCCCACGAGTAGGAAAATGGTTTTCGCGCCTGACCCTGCCAGTGCAAGTATCGGCCTGTTTCGCATTGCAGCAATGACCGGCAAAACTATAAGAGCAACCATGCCAACAGCCCAGCGCCCCATGCCTGCTCCAAGATATAGGCGACCCCCGGTTGCGGCCGGGCGCAAGGCACTGTGGGTCATTCTTCCGGCGCTGTTGCTGTTCTATTCTGCGCTGCTTCCGCCCGAGATCAGGATCAGCGTCGCGGGGCAGACATTCTACCCGCCGCGGTTGGTAGGATTTGGCCTGTTGCCGTGGATGATCTGGCAAATGGTGCGCCAGCCCGTGCGGTTTATCCTTCTGGATTACATGATCTTTTTCTCATGTTTCTGGATGGTCTTCGCCTTCATCGTCTATTACGGCTTCGGTTCGGGGCTGTTGCGTGGGGGGGCGCTGTCGTTCGACGTCCTGATCCCCTACCTGGTGTGCCGCCTGTGCTTTCGCGAATCGCAGCAGTTTCGGCGTTTTCTCGTGTTGGCGACCCCCGGACTGCTGGTCGTTGGTTTGAGTATGATGGCCGAGGCCTTAACTGCGAGGCACTTGGTGCGCCCCGCAGCATCATTGATTTTCGGATCACTGCCAACCTACGAGAACGGTGTGGCCACCGGTGACGGTGAACTGTTCGTCGAGAGCAGGCTCGGCATTCTAAGAGCCATGGGGCCGTTTTCGCACCCCATCCATGCTGGCATGTTTATGGCGAGCTTCCTGCCGCTGTTCGCGCTATCGGGACTGATCAAATGGCCGCGGGGCACCGGGACGGTCGCCTCACTTCTGGCGGTGTTCTCGGCGAGTTCGGCAGCGTTCCTCGCCATTCTGATCGCAGGCTTCCTGCTGATCTTGGAACGCTTGCAGCGGGTCGTGACCATCATGACCTGGCGGCTCAACGTCATCGTCCTATCGTCACTTATGCTGGTCGCGCATCTGACGTCGGAAGGCGGGCTTGTTAATGTGTTAGTGCGCTATACGCTCAACCCGCAAACAGCGCGGTTTCGTCGCCTGATCTGGCGATACGGCACCGCTTCGGTCGAGAAGCACCCGTGGATCGGGATCGGCTTCACTGACTACGAGCGTCTTCCGTGGATGGTGCCCAGCGTCGACAATTACTGGCTGCTGCTGGCGATCCGTTTCGGCCTTGCGCCTGCCGTGCTGATTTTCGTGGTATGCATTGCGGCCATCTGGCTGATTTCCCTGCGCAGCGCGAAGATGCCCGAGATCGAACGGCGCCTGCGCGTTGGCCTTGCCATTTCGCTGTTCGGCCTTGCCCTGCTGGCCTTCACGGTGTCGGTCTATGGCGGCCTGCAGACCTGGTTCTACATGCTGCTGGCAGCGACCGTTTCCATGACCGCAATGAGCAGCGCCGGCATGGCGACGCCCGCGCGGCAGATCATGATGCGTCGCCCCGGGCCGCCGCCGATCGCGCTGGCCCGACCTGCGCTGGCACGTCCGGGCCCGCAGCTGCGCCTGAAGGATTGACCTCCACAATTCAAACTTGCTTACCCGCCATGGCCGCTTATCCTGCACTGCAACATAAGGGGTGCCGCAGTGCTTCCCAAGACACGACACAATCAGGCCAATCCTGACCCCCCGGGGCGCACTAGGGGGACAGGCCCGCCGACCAGAGGAACCACGATTGTCCATGACGCCCGAGCTTTCCGTCATCATCGTCAGCTACAACACGCGCGAGATGACACTGAAGGCGATTGAAACTCTCTACGAGCACGCATCGGATATCGCGATGCAGGTGATCCTATGGGACAATGCCTCGGCAGACGGTTCCGCCGATGCGGTGGCGGAGCGGTTTCCGCAGGTGGAACTGCACCGCTGCCCCGACAATCTCGGCTTTGCGGCGGGCAACAACCGGGCGGCCGAAACCGCGACCGGCGAATGGCTGCTGCTGCTCAATTCGGATACCGAAACCCTGCCAGGCGCGATCCAGAACCTGCTCGCCTTCGCCAAGGCCAATCCGCAGGCGGGTATCGTCGGCGGGCGCACCCTGTTCGGTGACGGGTCGCTCAACGCGACGTCCTGCTTCAACCGCATGACGGTGTGGAGCCTGTTCTGCTATTCGACCTATCTCTCGCAGATCTTCAAGGGCAACCCGCTGTTCGATACTGAACGCGTGACCGGTTCGATGATGGATGAAGTGCGTCAGGTCGACGTCGTGACCGGGTGTTTCTTCCTGCTCAAGACCGAGCTGTGGCGCGAGCTGGGCGGCTTCGATCTGCGCTATTTCATGTATGCCGAAGAGACCGATCTGTGCCTGCGGGCCGGCAAGCTGGGCTATCGGCCAATGGTGACCCCGGCGGCCACCATCATTCACCACGGCGGCGCTTCGGCGATCTCCAGCGCGACCAAGCAGCTTCAGTCCTATCGCGGCAAGGCGACGATCGTGCGCGACCACTTTGGCGCGCTGCGCAAGCGTGCTGCGCTCGCCTTGCTATGGTTCACCGCCTTCAACCGCAATGCCGCCTATGCGCTGTTCGGCCTGCTTGGGAAGGGCGGCAGCAAGCGGGACATGTGGCGCGAGGTGTGGAACAGCCGCCGCAACTGGTTGCAGGGCTATTGAGCCGACCCGCGCCCGGGCGCGTCAGGCATCCAGCGATTGCAACAGACCGGCGGTGAACTTGCCGCCGATATCGGGCAGGCGGAAGCGCTGCGCTTCGGGCGAGGTCTGCCATTCCCGCAGCGCTGCCTTGAGCGAGGCTTCCTCGTCCACCAAGCGCCGCATCGCGGCGGCCAGCGCGGCCGGATCGTTTGGCGGTACCGCGATGGCGAAAGGGCAGTCGTCGAAATAGCCACTGACTGCCTGCCCGGCCGGATAGATGATCGGCAGGCCGGCAAACAGCGCTTCGATAAACACCAGCCCGAAGGTTTCCCGGCGGGAGGGCAGGACAAAACCGGTCGCGGCGTTCATGCGTGCAGCGACGGCCTCGCGCGCCAGCGAACCTTCGAACACCAGGCCGGGTGTGTCCCCCGCGCTCGCTTTGGCGGCGGCGATATCCTCGGCGCTGCCACCGCCGCAGATGGCCAGGGTCAGCGGTGCGCCAGCTATCAAGGCAAGCCGCAAGGCCTCGGCCATGGCGGAGAGGTTCTTGCGAGTGTGGCTCTTGAGGTGAAACACGCTGATCAGGCCGTTGCCACCGGGACGCGGCGGTAGCGGCTCGTCGAGCTCGGTCGGACAGGGAATGATCGCGACCGGCCCGCTCCGCCGCCCGAGTTTCTGCTCGACGGCTGCGCGGGTCCATGGCGCGAAGAAGGTGACCAGCCGGGCATCGTGATAGACCCGGCGCAGCGCAGGCGCGAGATCGGGACGCACCGCCAGGATCTTGGTGTCGGTGTCGCCTTGCACGGTGATCGCATAGGGCACCTGCAGCCGCGTCGCGATACGGCGCACGGCGAGCCCCTCGATCGTCAGCTTGTGGCCCGCGACAAGATCAGGCCCGCGCGGCATGTGGGCGATCTGGCTGGCGATCCGGTCCCCCAGTCGTTCGAGAATGGTGCGATGAAACAGGCCGCGACCCGGTGCCGCATAACCCAGCGCAAGGCCATGATCGAAGGGCACGCCGGTCAGCCCGAGATGGCCTGTCAGCACCGTGCGCACCGCCGCCGCAGGTGACGGGCTGATCCGGTTGAGCGAGATCACCGCGTGGTCGATCTCATCCGCACCATGATCGATCAAGGTGCGGATCACCCGGGTCTTGGCCGGGTCGATCGGATCGGGAAAATCGGCCGAAAGGTTGAGCACCTTGGGCCGCGCGTCATCAGCAAAGCTCGGCAAGGCGATGGTGTCCGGCATCTTGTCGTTCACGATCATCCCGCAACAATGATGGTGGTCAGATGCCGGCCGCGCTCGCCCGCTGGCGCGTCACTTCTTGCCGTATTGATAATACTGGTACTGGTAGGTGTAGTCCGACCCTGCCTCCAGCGCGCGGTACTTGGTCAGCACGCCGCCGAGCACATTGGCGCCGACCGCATGAAGCCGACCGACCGCGGTGCGCGCCTGCGCCAGACTGGTGCGGTTGGCTTCGATCACGAACACGGTGGCGTCCACCACCTTGGCGATTTCCGCCGAATCCGCGAGGCCGAGCATCGGGCTGGAATCGAGGATGACCAGCGAATATTCCTTGCGACATTCGTCGATCAGCTCGCGGAACGCAGCCGAAGAGACCAGTTCTGCCGGGTTCGGCGGGATCCCCGCAACCGACAGCACCGTGAGATTTTCGCGGATGGTCTCGATCTTTGCTGCATCGAAGCTGACGTGGCCCAGCAGGACTTCGGCAAGGCCCGCCGACGGGCGCTCGATATCGAGCAGAGCGTGGACCGACGGCTTGCGCAGATCGGAGTCGATCAACAGCGTCTTGCGCCCGAGCCGGGCAAAAAGCTGCGCGAGGATCAGCGAGGTTGTGCTCTTGCCTTCTGACGCCTGACTGCTGGTGAACTGGATCACCGCCCCGTTGCGCGGAACGGTGTAGTCGATCGTCGCCCTGATCGAGGCATAGGCTTCCATCAGCGTGCTGAACTGGTTGGCCTCCTCGTTCTCCAGATCCTCGTTCTTCACGAAAGGCGTGAGGCCGAGGAAGGTCAGACCCAGTCGATCCTCGATATCCTCGCCGCGGCGGAACTGGTCGACAAAGATTTCACGCACCAGCGCCAAACCACCGGCCAGAGCCAGGCCCAGCACTACCGCGATGATGAGGTTGCCGGACAGGCTCGGCGAAACCGGCGAACGCGGAACCGTGGCGGTGTCGAGCGGGGTGATCGTGCTGCTTTGCAGGTTCGATGCGGTGTTGATCTGGTTGTAGCGATCCAGCAGGCTCTTCAGCTGTTCACGCAGGGCTTCGGCTTCGCGCTCGAGCCCGGTGAACTCGATCTTCTTGTCCTGCTCCACCAGCGCATCGGAGGTGACCGAACCCAGCTCGCGCTGCATCGCCTCTTCCTGCTGGCGGGCGATCTGGAACTGGCTGCGGATCGAGGCCTTCACATCGGCGCCGGTGCGCTCGATCTGCTGGTCGATGAACGACAGGCGCGAACGGATGTCGGCGATGGCCGGGAAGTCGTCATTGTAGCGCTGACGCAGCACCGCAAGGTCGGCGTTGAGCTTGGCACGCTCCTCGGTCAGCCCTTGTACCACGGGGCTGCCGAGCACCTCGGGGATCTGCGAGGCGGGCAGATTGGCGACGGCGCGCCACTTCTGCTCGGCGGCGATCCGGTTGGCGCGCACCGCGGCAAAGGTCTGGTTGACGCTGGCAAGATTGGCGCCGACGATCGTGCTCGATCCGTCTTCGGCGCTGCCCATGGTTTGCTGGGTGACGATGCCGGTGTTGCGGGCATAGGCGTTGGCTGCCAGCTCCGCCTCGTTCAGCCGCCCGCGCACATCTTCGATCTGCTTGAGCAGATAGTCGCGCGCATAGGCATTGCTGTCGAGGCTGCGCCGCACGTCACTCTGCACGAAAGCGGCGGAGTAGGCATTGGCGATTTCAGCTGCGAGCGTCCTGTCTTCCGACATGGCGTTGATCGCAATGATCTGGGTCTGGTCCGGCACCGCAGCCGAAACGCTGCTCTGGAGGATGCCGGCCGCCAGCTTGACCTTGTCTTCTTCCCACTGCGCATCGGTGCGATTGGCCGGGCGGGCCTGATCGATCTCCGCCCCCAGCAGCGCCGTGCGCTTGCCCAAATCAAGCTCGCGCGCGACCTGCTCGGCAAGATTGCGGCTTTGGACGATCGCGATCTGGGTCTGCATGAAGCTGTCGATCTCGCTCGCCGAGAAGATCGACGCTGCGACCTCCTGTCCTTCGACGATGCTGTTGCCCCAGGGCGAGACCCGCACGGTCGCGGTTGCGCTGTAGGTGGGCGGGGTCAGCAGGGTGATCGCGATGCCGCTCATCACCGCCAGCACCATGACGACGGCAATCAGCCAGCGTTGCCGGAACAGCGCTCCGCGAATCCAGGCGACGTCGAATTGCTGACCCTTGGGGCCCTGTTCAGCAAGCGGCCCCGGCAGATATTGATCGACCCAAAGGCTACCGCCATTGGGTTCGGGCGCTTCGATGATGGAGCGTTCGTTCATTCAATCAACATCCATTCTGGCAACGCGGCCCCGTGCCCGGGATAGGGGCAAGGCGCCGCGTGCAAGGTGGCCCGACCCGGGGCCGTTACGTTCAAGCGGGTCAGCGGGTTCCGGCGACGGCAAAGACGCCGAAGGCCGGCAGGGCCTTAAGCAGATCTTCCCAGAACACCGACAGGCCATCGGTGCCCATCACCACCCGGTCGCCCGGCTGGAGCACCGGATCGAGCATCGTGCCCTGACTGACCGCTTGATAATCGAACTTGGCGATCATGATCCCTTCCGGGCTTTCACGGAACACGGCGACCTGATCGATCTTCGCGATGCGCTTCGGCCCTGACGCGAGCGCGACCGCCGACGAAAGGCGTGCACCCGGCTGGAATGAGTAGACACCCGGCTTTTCGACCGCGCCTTCGACCGTCACGAGATGCGAGGCGAAATCGGTGATATTGACGCTGACCATCGGCGACTTGAGGCCGAGCGCCGCGAATCGGCGGGTGAGATCCTGCTCGAACTGCTTGGCGGTCATCCCGGCGGCGGGGATCGAACCGAGCATCGGCAACGACACGTTGCCCTCCACTCCGATTCGAACCGTCTCGGCCGAAAGATCGGGCTCACGGAACACCGAGACCGAAATCTTGTCGGTCGGGCGCAGCAGATACACGTCCGGACGCGCGTAGCTGTAGCCATCCTGCCCCAGATCGCTGCGCGGCTGTGTCACGCTTGCGCCAATCACCGGCTCGGGGGACGAGATACAACCCGATAGTGCCAACATCGTCAGCATCCCCAGCGATGTTCCCAGTCCTGCTTTGTACCTGCGATGCTTCACCAGTCCCTCCTTCAAAGCCCAAATTGGCTTATACCCTCGATTTCTGCGGTGCAACATTATTGCGCCCCCCGCGCGCTATGCATCGGCGACTTGCCTCTTTCGCGCGGTATCAGCATGAGACAGTGGCGCAGCCCCGCAACGGCGCTGCGGTGTTTTCGATTGCCAGCTGCCGGAGCGTGATCTGATGGCCCATGCCGCCCCCTCGATGCTCAGCCTGAGTGCGGCCGGGGTCTATATCGTCGTGGCCACCAGCTGCCTTGTGGCTGCCATTGCTGCGGGCCGTTATCGCCAACCGCCGGCGCACTGGCGCATGTGGAGCGCCATCGCGCTGGTCTTCGGCCTGCTGGTGGCGATGCGATATGCCGGGTTCGAAGACCTGATCCGCGATTCCTTCCGCGACATGCTGCGGGTTGAAGGCGCCTATGCAGAGCGGCGCTCGTTCCAGCGACCGCTTTCGGTGGCGGTGATCTTCGGGGTTTCGGGGCTGTTCGCATGGGGTCTGTGGCGGCAATGGCGCGCGGCGCGGGGACGGCGCAATCTTGCGCTGCTCGCCGCGCAGGCCAGCACGGTCGCGATGGTGATGCTGGTGGGGCTACGGATCGTTTCGCTGCACCAGCTCGATTCCGCGCTCTACGGCCCGCTAAAGCTCAACTGGATCGCCGATCTGGGGGCGAGCCTGATGACCCTTGCTGCGGCGATGATCTATGTCAGGCTGGTGCGCCGGCAGCCGAATCCAGGTCGGCGATAATCTGCGCGATCCGGCGGCTGGCGGTGCCGTCGCCATATGGATTATGCGCCCGCGCCATCGCCTGATAGGCTTGCGCATCATCGAGCAAGCGGCTGGTCTCGGTGACAATCGCAGCCGCATCCGCGCCGACCAGCCTTGCGGTTCCGGCCGCGACGCCCTCAGGCCGCTCGGTCGTGTCGCGCATCACCAGCACCGGCTTGCCGAGCGACGGGGCCTCTTCCTGAATGCCGCCGGAGTCGGTCAGGACGATGTCGGAAGCGGCCATCATGGCAACGAAATCGAGGTAATCCAGCGGCTCGATCAGCGCGATATTGGCAAGTCCGGCGAGCGCCGGTCGCATCACTTCGGCGACATTGGGGTTGGGGTGCAGCGGGTAGATGATCGCCACATCATCGCGCGCGGCGAGCGCTTGCAGGGCCTGCGCGATCGCCTGCATCCCGGCCCCGAAATTCTCGCGCCGGTGAGCGGTCACGGCAATGATCCGCCGCCCGGCGAAGCGTTCCCGCAAGGGCGCGATGGCGGGGGCTAGCGCCGGATCGGCCGCGATGCGCTCCTGTGCGAACAGCAGCGCATCGATCACCGTATTGCCCGTCACATGCACCGCGCTGTCCGGCACGTTCTCGGCCCGCAGCGCGGCAGCGGCGGTCGGCGTGGGGGCGAAGTGCAGATCGGCGATCACGCCGGTGACCTTGCGGTTCACCTCTTCGGGCCAGGGTGAATAGATGTCGCCGCTGCGCAATCCGGCCTCGACATGGCCCACCGGAATGCGCCGGAAATAGCACGCGAGGCTCGCCATCATCGTCGTCAGCGTGTCGCCATGCACCAGCACACGATCGGGCAACAACTGGTCCAAGACCGCACCAAATCGCGCAATGAGCCGCGCCGAAAGTGCATCGAGTGACTGATCCGGCTGCATCAGGTCGAGATCGACATCGGGCACCAGCCCGGCCAGCGACAGCACCGAGTCCAGCAGCTCGCGATGCTGGGCCGTGACCACCACCTTCACATCGAAACGCCCGGTCTCGCGCAGCGCAGCGACCACCGGGAACATCTTGATCGCTTCGGGGCGGGTGCCGAAGGTGACGAGAATGCGGGGTTTCCCGCGCGCGTCACTCATCGGCGGAGCATTCCCCGCGTGTCGAACACCAGCTTGCCCGCAAGGTCGGCGGGGGAGAGGTGTTTGAACGCGGTGTGATCGACCAGCACGACCACAATCTCCGCCTGCCGAAGCCCTGCGTCAAGCGTCACCAGCTCTGCGCCCGTGCCATCGAAGGCCTTGGGCAGCGCGTCGGTGAAGGGCTCGACCACCAGAATGCGATTGCCATGGGTGCGGGCCAGCGCCTCGGCGATTTCGAGCGCGGGGCTTTCGCGGAAGTCGTCGATATCGGGCTTGAAGGCGAGGCCGAGCAGCGCGACCTTGCCGTCTGGCGCAGCGTCGAGCAGCGCGCGGATCTTGCCTTCGGTGTGCACCGCCTTGTGGTCGTTCACCTCGCGCGCGGTCTTCACCAGCCGCGCGGCCGAGGGCGCACCTGCCACAAGGAACCACGGGTCGACCGCGATGCAATGCCCGCCCACACCGGGGCCGGGTTGCAGGATGTTGACGCGCGGGTGACGGTTGGCGAGGCGGATCACTTCCCACACATCCACCCCGATCACGTCGGCGATCATTGAGAGTTCGTTGGCAAAGGCGATGTTGACGTCGCGGAAGGAGTTTTCGACCAGCTTCACCGTCTCGGCCACACGCGCGGTGGTGTAGAGGCAGTCGCCCTTGACGAAGCTGGTGTAGAGCACCGCCGCGCGTTCGGCGCAGGCGGCGGTCACACCGCCGATCACGCGGTCGTTGTGGACGAGTTCGTTGACGATCCGGCCCGGCAAGACCCGCTCGGGGCAATAGGCGAGCGCGATGTCGGCTTCCTCATCGCTGCCGTCCCTGGGCACGACGATGTCCGGGCGCAATTCGCTGATGATTTGCGCCACGCGCTCGGTGGTGCCGACCGGCGAGGTGCTTTCTACGATGACGCAGGCGCCCGGCAGGATCTTGGGCGCGATGGCGCGCGCGGCGGCCTCGACATAGGAAATGTCGGGCGCGTTGTCGGGCCCCAGCGGGGTCGGCACAGCGATCATGTAGAAACTGGCGGTGGGCACTTCGGTCGAAGCGACCAGCGTCTGCGCGGTGATCGCATCATGCACCAGCTTGTCGAGATCGCGCTCCTCGATATGGACGCCGCCGGCATTGACGGTCTCGACCACCTTGGGCGAGACGTCCACGCCGCACACGCTCCAGCCGTAGGAGGCGAGCAGCGCGGCGGTGGGCAGGCCGATATAGCCCAGCCCAATCACCGCGACCTGATGGTCGGGCGCAGGATGGCCGAGAGCCTTGCGCCCAAGCGCGGCGGTGGCATCGAAAGGAGCGTTCATGCGGTCAAAGTCCCGGTTTTCGGGACGGGTGATGGCCGCAAAGCCCTTAAAATCGCGTTAGGCTTGCCGCGATTTTACCATGTGAAGCGGCTTACTTGCCGAGTGCCTGCGTATAGGCGGCGAGCAGCGGGGTGATCTGGTGCTGCCAGTTGAGTTCGCTCACCACGCGCTCGCGGCCATAGGCACCCATGCGGTCGCGCGCGGCTGGATCATCGACCAGCGCGACGATCTTCTCGGCCATGTCGACCGGGTTGTTCGCCTCGGCATAGAGCGAGGCGTCCTGCGCGGAGAACCGCCCCTCGGTGACGTCGAACTGCACCATCGGTTTGCCGAGGCTCATATATTCCATGATCTTGTTCATGGTCGACTTGTCGTTCATCGCGTTGACCCGGTCGGGGTTGACGCCGAGGTCCATGGTCGAGAGCACCTCGAACAGGTCCTGATCGGGCGCGCGGCCGGTGAAGGTGATGAAATCGCCGAGGCCGCGCGCGGCGGTCATGTCCTTCAACTCCGCCAGCGCAGGGCCGCCGCCGACCAGCACGAACTGGATGTCCTCGCGCTGCATTGTGCGCACGATGTGCTCGACCGCGTCGATCAGGAGGTCGATCCCCTCCTGCTCGCCCATCACCCCGACATAGCCGACCATATGCGCGCGGCCATTCTTCCAGCTTTCGACCGGGGGCACGCGCTTGAGCTTGGAGAGGTCAGGGCCGGATCGCACCACGTGAACGCGCTCGGGCGCCATGCCGCCGCGCTCGATGGCGATTTTCCGATAGGAATGGTTGGTGGCGATCGAGACATCCGCCGCCTTGAAGGTCAGCTTCTCGAACAGCACCATCAACTGCCAGAAGAACCCGCGCTTGTCGAACTTGGCTTCGTAAAGCTCGGGATTGATGTCGTGGTGATCGAAGATGTAGCGCACACCGAAGAGCTTGAACGGCAGGGCGACAAGGAAGATCAGATCGGGCGGGTTGCAGCCCTGGATCACGTCGATGCGGCGCTTGCGGTGAATGCGCCATGCCAGCACCGTCTCCCAGAACAGCGCCGCGCCATATTCGGCGAGGAAGCCGATCGCGCCCTTGGCTTCCAGCGGCAGGGGGTGGCGGTGGATCTCGATGCCTTCGATCACTTCGAAGCGGCTTTCGTAGCCCTTGCCGGTCGGACAGATGATCGAGACATGCGCGCCCGCCGCCTTGAGCGTCCGCGCCTCCTGCCACACCCGCCGGTCGAACGGCAGGGGGAGGTTCTCGACCACGATCAGCACATGGCGGCCCTTGAGCGGCTCGCCCTCGATGACGGCGGGGATGCCTTCTTCGGCAGCGATGCTGGCGGGCGCGTTCATCGTCAGGCGATCGCGCTGGTGTCGACGACCTTGGCCTTCTCGACGGCGAGCGTGTCGATCAGCCGGTTGGTGGCGATGATGCGGGCATAATCGCGGCTTTCGGCGACGTCCTTGGTCACCATCAGCCCGTCGATGCGCGGCAGCACCGAATAGGCGTAGCCGAGGTTCTGGCCGACAAGGTTATCGGGCGCGACCTTGGGATCGTAGATGTCGAGATCGTAGCCCGCCTCGAGGAGCTTCCTCGCCATGTCGACCGCCGGGCTTTCGCGCAGGTCATCGGTCTCGAGCTTGAAGGCGAGCCCGACCAGCAGCACCTTGGCACCGGGCTCGATCCCTGCGGTGGCGTGCAGGAACTGGTGGTGCTTGTGCGCTTCGTTCGAACGGATCAGTGCATCCACCAGATGCGTGGCCGAGCCGGTGTCGGCAGCGATATATTGCAGCGCGCGCACATCCTTGGGCAGGCACGATCCACCGAAGGCACCGCCCGGACGGGTGTAATAGGCGCTGAGGTTGAGCTTGGTGTCGCTCTTGAAGATTGCGTGGACCTCCTTGGCCGAGATGCCGAGGTTCTGGCACACCCGCCCGATTTCATTGGCGAAGGCGACCTTGACCGCGTGCCACGAATTATCGACGAACTTGGTGATCTCCGCCTCGCGCAGGCCGACTTCGAAGACCGGCGCTTCGATGCCTTCGTTGAGCTTGGCCATGTTGGCCGACGGCTTCCCGCCCAGCGTGCCGATCACGATCTTGGGGGGATTGAAGAAATCCTCGATCGCCGAGGCTTCGCGCAGGAATTCGGGGTTGTAGACCAGCTCGACCGCACTCTCCGCCGCGTCGCCCAGATGGCTCTGGATGATCGGCCAGATGATGTTCTCGCACGAACCGGGGCGCATGGTCGAACGGTAAGCGAGAGTGAGCGGCGTCTTGCGGTCGGGCTTGATCGCCGCAGCAATCGCACGGGTGACCTGCGCGATGTAGCTCATGTTGTGCGCGCCATCGACGCCGCTTGGCGTGCCGACGCAGACGATGGCGAGGTCGGCATCGTCAAGCTCGTCGGTCAGCCGCGTCACCGCGTTCACTCGGCCATCGGCGTGGGCGGCGGCGATCAGATCGTCGAGACCGGGTTCATAGACCGGCGCGCGGCCTTCGTTGAGGGCTGCGACCTTGGCCTCGCTGACATCGACTCCGATGATCGTGTGCCCCTGGCTGGCGATGCAGCCTGCGGCGGTGGAGCCGACGTAACCGAGTCCAAAAATGGCAACTTTCACAAGATTCCCCCAGAAGGTGCGACCCTCGGCTTGGCGGCGGGACTAGCAAGCACCTTTCGATGTTGCAATGCACAACAGGCCGCACGCCGGTCGTTCGCCGCGCGTCAGTTTCAGCCTGCCAGACTGGCGACCTCTGCCAGCACCCGCTCGGCCCATTCGGGACGGCAGATCAGCAGGTCCGGCATGTATGTGTCGGGCTGATTATAGACCAGCGGGCTGCCGTCGATGCGCGAACAGTGAAGACCGTGCGCGGCGGCGACGGCGACGGGGGCGCAGCTGTCCCATTCATACTGCCCGCCGGAATGGAGATAGACCTCCGCCTCGCCCCGCACCACCGCCATCGCCTTGGCCCCGGCGCTGCCCATCGGCACAAGCTCTCCGCCCAGCACCTCTGCAACGGCATGAGCCTCGGCAGCGGGCCGCGTGCGGCTGACGAGGAAGCGCGGGCGCTCGGCCATCGCAGGCAGGGGCTGCGGCTGGTCGGAGCGCAGGACAAGGCCGCCGCCAAGGCCCGGAAGCGCGACTGCGCCGACCTGCGCGATCCCGTCCACCGCCAGCGCCACATGCACCGCCCAGTCGGCGCGCGCCTCGCCATATTCGCGGGTGCCATCGACCGGATCGACGATCCACACCCGGCTCTGCGCGCAACGCCGCGTGTCGTCCTTTTCCTCCTCCGACAGCAGCCCGTCATCGGGCCGCGCATGGCGGATTGCGTGGCACAGAAATTCGTTGGCGGTCGCGTCGCCCGCCTTGCCGAGCGCCTTGCCGGTGAACACCCCGCTGGTGCGCACATCGACGAGCAGGCGCCCTGCCGTCTCGGCGAGGTGCGCGGCCAGCTCGGCATCGGTCATCGCCGCGATGCTCATTTGAGCGGCAGGATCTGCTGGATGATGTAGCGCGCCGCTTCCTCGGGGGTCATGTCCACGGTGTTGACGCGGATTTCCGGGTTCTCGGGCGCTTCATAGGGGCTGTCGATGCCGGTGAAGTTCTTGAGCTTGCCCTCGCGCGCCTTCTTGTAGAGGCCCTTGACGTCGCGCCCTTCGGCAACCTCCAGCGGGGTGTCAACGAAGATCTCGATGAATTCGCCATCGGGCAGCATGTCGCGCACCATCCGCCGCTCGGCACGGAACGGCGAGATGAAGGCGGTGAGCACGATCAGGCCTGCATCCGCCATCAGCTTGGAGACTTCGCCCACGCGGCGGATGTTCTCGATCCGGTCGGCCTCGGTAAAGCCGAGATCGCGGTTGAGCCCGTGGCGCACGTTGTCGCCATCGAGCAGGAAGGTGTGGCGGTTCATCAGGAACAGCTGTTTTTCGACCTCGTTGGCGATGGTCGACTTGCCGCTGCCCGAAAGTCCGGTGAACCACAGCACGCGCGGCGTCTGGTTTTTCATCCCGGCGTGATCGTCGCGGGTGATTGCGGTCGGCTGCCAGTGGACATTGTCCGCGCGGCGCAGGCTGAATTCGATCATCCCCGCCGCGATGGTCGCGTTGGTGAACTTGTCGATCAGGATGAATCCGCCAAGCTGGCGGTTGACGGCATAGGGCTCGAAGGCGATCGCGCGGTCGGTGGCGAATTCGGCGACGCCGATGCCGTTGAGGCCCAGGGTCTTGGCCGCGAGATGCTCGAGGCTGTTGACGTCGATTTCGTATTCGGGCGGCTGGATGGTGGCGGTGACCATCTGCGTGCCGAGCTTGAGCCAGTAACCCCGGCCCGGCTTCAGCGCTTCTTCGTCCATCCACACCAGCGTGGCGCGGAACTGATCGGAAGCCTGCGGCGGATCGCCTGCCGCCGCGATCAGATCGCCGCGCGAGCAATCGACCTCGTCGGCCAGCGTCAGCGTGACCGACTGGCCCGCGACCGCCTCGTCGAGTTCGGCGTCGAAGCCATCGGTTTTGCCTGCAAAACCGCCACTTGGAACAGCGACGATCGTCTTGACGGTGCTGGTCTTGCCCGAAGGCACGATCCGCACCGCATCGCCGGGGCGCACCGTGCCGCTGGCGATCTGTCCGGCGAACCCGCGGAAGTCGAGATTAGGCCGGTTGACCCACTGCACCGGCATGCGGAACGGCTGCTCTTGCGCAGCCGCCGCATCGACTTCGACGGTTTCAAGGTGCTCGATCAGCGCGGGGCCATCATACCACGGCGTGTTGGCCGAGGGCGCGGTCGTGATGTTGTCGCCCTTGAAGCCCGAGATCGGGATGGCGGTGAAGTCCGCGATCCCGATGCTCTTGGCGAAGGTGCGGTAGTCCGCGACGATATGCTCGAAGGTCGACTGGTCGTAGCCGACGAGATCCATCTTGTTCACCGCCAGCACCACATGCCGGATGCCGAGCAAGTGGACGAGATAGGAATGCCGCCGCGTCTGTTGCAGCACGCCCTTCCTCGCGTCGATCAGGATCACGGCGAGGTCGGCGGTCGAAGCGCCGGTGACCATGTTGCGGGTGTATTGTTCATGCCCCGGCGTATCGGCGACGATGAACTTGCGCTTTTCCGTCGTGAAGAACCGATAGGCGACGTCGATCGTGATGCCCTGCTCGCGTTCGGCGGCGAGACCGTCGACCAGCAGCGCGAAGTCGATCTCCTCGCCCTGCGTGCCGTGGCGCTTGCTGTCGCTTTCAAGCGCGGCGAGCTGATCCTCGAAGATCATCTTGCTGTCGTAAAGCAGCCGCCCGATCAGGGTCGACTTGCCATCATCCACGCTGCCGCAGGTGATAAAGCGCAGCAGGCTCTTGTGCTGGTGCTGGTCGAGATAGGCGTCGATATCCTCGGCAATGAGGCTGTCGGTCTGGAAGCTGGAGGGCGTGTCCATCAGAAATATCCCTCCTGCTTCTTGTCTTCCATGCTCGCCGACTGCCCCTTGTCGATCGCGCGGCCCTGGCGTTCCGAGCCGGTGGCGAGCAGCATTTCCTGAATGATGTGGTTCATCTCGGTCGCGTCGCTTTCCGTCGCGCCGGTCAGCGGGTAGCAGCCCAGCGTGCGGAAGCGGACCGAACGGGTGACGGGCTCCTCGCCTTCTTCCAGCCGGAAGCGTTCGTCGTCCACCACGAGGATCATGCCGTCGCGCTCCACCGTCGGGCGGGGCTTGCTGAAATAGAGCGGCACGATGTCGATGTTTTCGAGCGCGATGTACTGCCAGATGTCGAGCTCGGTCCAGTTCGAGATCGGGAAGACGCGGATGCTTTCGCCCTTGGCCTTCTTGGCGTTGTAGAGGTTCCACAGCTCGGGGCGCTGGTTCTTCGGGTCCCAGCGGTGCGCGGCGTTGCGGAAACTGAAGATGCGCTCCTTCGCGCGGGCCTTTTCCTCGTCGCGCCGCCCGCCGCCGAAGGCTGCGTCAAAGCCGTGGGCGGTCAGCGCGCGCTTGAGTGGATCGGTCAGCTGCGCCTGCGAATAGAGCGCGCTGCCGGTGTCGAAGGGGTTGATCCCCTGCGCCTCGGCATCCTCGTTTTCGGCGATGATCAGCTTCAGCCCGTATTCGCGCACCGTGCGGTCGCGGTGGGCGAGCAGATCGCCGAAGTCCCACCCGCTCGCCACGTGCAGCATCGGGAAGGGCGGCGGCGCGGGATAGAAGGCCTTCCTCGCCAGATGCAGCATCACCGAGCTGTCCTTGCCCACCGAGTAGAGCATGACCGGATTCTCTGCCTCGGCCACGACTTCGCGGAAAATGTGAATGCTCTCGGCTTCGAGCCGCTCGAGGTGGGTAAGACTACGCATGGCGGGGGTTGCTACACGCTGCATTGCACAAAACAAGCAAATTTGGCTTTGCTGAAGGATGGTGCCGCTTGGGCCTGCGCTAGCGATGTCGAGACTTGCTCTCGCGTTCCTGCCGCGTCAGAGACTTGCGCCAAAGGGAGAGACACATGAGCCAATCGAGCGGCCCGCTGGCAGGGCTTCGGGTGCTGGAATTTGCCGCGATCGGGCCGGGGCCGCATGTCGCGATGCTGCTGGCTGATCTGGGCGCGGAAGTGGTGCGGATCGACCGGCCGGGCGGCACCGTGAGCAATCCGGTGGTGGAACGCGCAAGGCACCGGCTGGCGCTCGATCTCAAAAGCGAGGAGGGCCGCGCGCAGGTGCTCGCCGCCGCTGCCAGTGCCGATGTGCTGATCGAAGGCTTCCGCCCCGGCGTGATGGAGCGGCTGGGGCTGGGGCCGGAGGTGCTGCTCGAGGCCAACCCCCGGCTCGTCTATGCCCGCATGACCGGCTGGGGGCAGGAAGGCCCGCTGGCGCAGGCCGCGGGGCACGACATCAACTACATCGCGATCACCGGCGCGCTCGCGGCGGTCGGCAAGGCGGGCGAGACCGCCACCCCGCCGCAGAACCTCGTCGGCGATTTCGGCGGCGGGTCGATGTATTGCGCCTTCGGGATCATGGCCGCGCTCTACGAACGCGAGCGCTCGGGCAAGGGGCAGGTGGTCGATGCCGCGATCGTCGACGGGGCGACCAGCCTGATGAGCTTCTTCTTCGGGGTCCGCCACATGCCGCATCTTTCCACCGAGCGCGGCAAGGGGATGCTCGGCGGCGCGGCGCATTTCTATCGCTGCTTCCGCTGTGCCGACGGGAAGGAGATATCTCTGGGGTCGATCGAGCCGCAGTTCTATGCCGAGCTACTGGCCCGCACCGGCGCGCCGGAGGAGCTGGCGCAGGGGCAGATGAACCCCGCCAACTGGGACGACTACGCAGAGAAACTCGCCGCACTGTTCCTCACCAAGACGCAAGCCGAGTGGTGCGAATTGCTCGAAGGCACCGACGCCTGCTTCGCGCCCGTGCTCGCCATCGAGGAAGCGCGCGAGCACCCGCACATGAAGGCGCGCGGCGCCTATGTCGAGCATGACGGGATGTGGCACACCGCCCCCGCGCCGCGCTTCAGCCGCACGCCGGGGGCTGTGCGCTCCAGCGCGGATGACGGCGCGGACGTGGTCGCAAGCTGGGCGGAGGCAGGCTGATGGCGGGCAAGTATTTCGACGAATGGCAGGTGGGTGAGCGCATCGAACACCCGATCCGCCGCACCGTGACCGAGACCGACAACCTGCTGTTCTCCACGATGACCCACAACCCGCAGCCGCTGCATCTCGATGTCGAGACGGCCAAGGCCAGCGGGTTCGGCCAGATCCTCGTCAATTCGACCTTCACCTTCAGCTTGCTGGTCGGGCTGTCGGTGGGCGAGACGACGCTCGGCACACTGGTCGCCAACCTCGGCTTCGACAAGGTGGTGACGCCCAAACCGGTGTTCATCGGCGACACGCTGCGCGCCTATTCCGAGGTGAAGGAACTGCGGGAGAGCAAATCGCGCCCCGATGCCGGGATCGTCACCTTCACGCACGAGATGTGGAACCAGCGCGACGAGGTGGTGTGCCGCTGCGACCGGACGGCACTGCTGCAACGCAAGGGCTGAACAATTCGCCGCCGCAACGCTTACCCTCGGCAGGAGGCGCACATGGCGGACAGCGAAAATGCAAGCAGCATCGGCGAGGTCGTCGACGGGATCGAGGACATCGCGGAGCGCGAAGACGACGTTTCGATCGACGATCTGCTCGACGAATTCGGCGATCGGTCCTTTGCTCCGCTGATGCTGATCCTCGCGCTCATCGGCGTGACACCGGTCGGCGGGATACCGACGGTGCCGACGATCATCGGCCTGTGCATCGCGGTGATCGCATTGCAGATGGCCTTCGGGCGTGAGCACCTGTGGTTGCCGGCTTTCATCACCCGGCGCGGGGTCGCTTCGGACAAGCTGACCAAGGCCAGCGACAAGCTCGACCGGATCGCCGGCGTGCTCGACCAGATTGCCAAGGGACGGCTCCAGACACTCGCCAGCGGCCCCGTCCGCCGTGTGGTGGCCGGGCTGATCGCGGTGCTGTGCTGCGCGCTGCCGGTGCTGGAGCTGGTGCCCTTCGCCGCCGCCGCGCCGTTTCTGGCGATTGCGATCCTCAGCCTCGCTATGATGGTGCGCGATGGGCTAGTGATGCTGATCGGCGGGGCAGTCGCGATCGGCGCGCTGGGTTATGGGGTGTACTGGTTCTCTGCCTGATCGGGCGCCGGATCGCCGCCCAGCGCCTGCCACAGCACCACCCGCGCACGTGCCGCCCGGCCGAGCGCCGCCGCTGCATTCTCGCCGCTCGAATCCGCAGCGCGGCGCGCTTCGAGCACTTCGAGGAAGCTGGCGAGCCCGGCGCGGTAGCGGGTCTCTGCGATCGCCGCAGCGCGGGTCAGCTGGTCGCGCTGTGCGAGGGCCAGCTGCGCCTCGGCATCGGCGGCGGTGACGATGCCATAGGCCGTCTCGGCATCGCCCAGCGCCTGATAGACCGCCCCGCGATAGGCGGCGAAAGCGGCGCGCTTGTCGGCGGCGGCGGCGTCAATCCCGGCGCCCACACGGCCGAAATCGAGCAGCGGCCCGGCGATCCCGGCGGTCAGCGTGCCGACGATGGAATCGTTGAAGAAGTCCTCGGGATCGAAGGCGAGTAGCCCGATCACGCCCGACAGCGTGATGCGCGGGAAGCGCGCGCGGGCGGCGGCGGCAAGGTCGGCGTCGCTCGCGGCGAGATTGGCTGCCGCGGCGGCGACATCGGGCCGGTTGGCAAGCAGTTCGGAAGGGAGCGTTGCGGGCGCACCGGCGGGGGCCAGCGTTGCCGATGGTTGCTCAAGCGCAGCCCTGACGCTGGCGGCGTCCTGCCCGGTCAGCGTCACCAGCCGCCCGACGAGCCGCGCGCGCTCGCTTTCGAGCGCCGCAAGTCGCGTGGCCGATCCGCTGGCGGTTGCCTCGGCCCGGACGCGGTCGAAGCCGGGGGCGATCCCAGCATCCTCGCGCACTTTGGCAAGTCCTGCGAGCGCCTGCGCGGCCTCGGCATCGGAGGCGATCGCTTGCCCACGCGCCTCGATCACGCGCCAGTCGATTACGCTTGCGGCGATCTCGGCCAGCAGCGCCAGCCGCACGCCCTGCGCCTGTGCCGAGGCAGCGTCGATCCGCGCGAGCGCTGCGCGCTCCTCGGCCCGCAGCCGCCCGAAGATGTCGGGATCCCAGCTCGCGGTAATGTTCGCGCCGTAGGAGGTCTGTTCGCGCGGGATGAAGCCCTGCTGGCCCGCCGCTCCGAACTGCGCCGGGTTGATACGGTTGCGGGTGACGCTGGCGTCGGCCCCGATATTGGGCAGTCGCTCGGCCCCCGCGCGGCGCGCCCCGGCGCGGGCGGCGTCGATTCGTGCGGCGGCTTCGGCAAGGCTCGGTGCGTCGGCGAGCGCCGCGGAGGAGAGAGCGCGCCACGCCGGATCGTCATTTGGCAGCAGCGCGGCAAGCGCAGCGCTGGTTCCGGCTTCCGGCGCATAGAAGAAGGCACGCGGCAGCTCCGGGGTCGGCGTCGCGATCTCGGGCGCGGGTTGAAACGCGCAGGCGGCCAGCAGCAATGGCAGGCCTGTAGCGGCGAGGAGGCGGGGGGCGGGGACGCGGGGCGAGCGGCTCATGGCCTTACTGCTCCCCCTTCGCCGCCGGGGCCTTGGCGGGGATGAAGGCGTCGATCTGCTGGCCGACGCGGAAATCATCCGAGGGCGGCAGCGCATAGATCAGCTGGAGCACGCGCACATCCACCCGCTCGGCGGCGGAATTGGTGAGCGAGCGCTTGGGCACCACCTGCGGCTCGGCCCGGACGAAGGTCGCTTCGACATGCAACTCGGCAGCGCCGCGCGGAGAGACCACCGCAGGCTGGCCCAGCGCGACGCGCGCGACTTCGTTCTCGTCGATGTCGACGCGCACGTGGAGCGGGTTGGTCTGGCCCATCTGGATAAAGGGCTGGCTGTTCCCGCCGCCCTGCGTTGCGACGAATTCGCCCGGACGAATGTTGACCGCGAGAATCTCGCCCGCGATCGGCGCGCGGATCACCAGCCGCTCGATCTCGGTGCGCGCGGCGGCGGCGGCGGATTGCGCGGCGGCAAGGCGCGCGCGAGCGCTACCGAGGCGGCTGGTCGCGGCGGCTTCCTCGCCCTCGGCGCGGATCACTTCGGCGCGGCTCACCGCGGCCGGATCGCCGAGGCCGCGATAGAGTGCCAGCTGCTCGCGTGCGGTCTTCTGTGCGGTGCTGGCTTCGGCGATGGCGGCACGCGCTTCGCCGATCGCGGCGTTGGCCTGCGCAAGGCTCGCCTGCGCGGCGCGGGCATCGACGGTGAAAAGCACCTGGCCCTTCTCCACCCGGTCGCCGGGGCGCACGCGGACATCGGTGACGAGGCCCGACAGCGCCGATCCGATGTCGATGATCTCGCTCGCCGGTTCGACGATTCCGGCACCGGCCACGCGCGGTTCATTGGCGAGCTTGCCGACCGCCTTGGGCGGCTGTTCGGCGGGCTGCGCGGTCGAGCGGTCGGGCAGGCCGCCAAGGACCAGCCACACCGCGACGGCAAGGCCGATCAGCGCAAGGGCCGGGAGGATCTGGCGGGCAAAGCTTAGATTGCGGAGCATGGCGTCCTCGGCGGGTTCGAAAGGGTGTGGGTGTCAGTGGCCATCGGGCATCTCCTTCCCGTCATGGGTGATGCGCCCGTCTTCGAGCACGATGATGCGGTCGGCGAGATCGAAGATGCGGTTGTCGTGGGTGACGATGATGCAGGCCCGGTCGGGCGCGACTGCGACTTCGCGCAGCAGGTCCATCACCCGGCGACCCGAAGAGGCATCCAGCGCGGCGGTCGGCTCGTCGCAGACGACAAGGCGCGGCTCGTGCACCAGCGCGCGGGCGATGGCGACGCGCTGCTGCTGCCCGCCCGAAAGCTGGCGGGGCAGCTTGTCGGCCTGATTGCCGATATTGAGCTTGTCGAGCAGCACCTTGGCTTTCTCACGCGCCTGCTCGCGCGGCATCCCCTGCGCGATCAGCGGCACTGCGGCGTTGGAGGCGACATCGATCGATGGGATGAGGTTGTACTGCTGGAAGATGAAACCGATGTTCTTGAGGCGGAAATTGACCAGCTCGGTATCGGTCAGGCTGTAAATGTCGGTGCCGAACACCTTCACCTCGCCCTCGGTCGGGTAAAGGATGCCGCACATGATCGAGATCAGCGTCGTCTTGCCCGATCCGCTCTCCCCCACGACATAGGTGAGCTCGCCCGGGCGAATGTCGGTGTCGATCCCGTGGAGCACGCGGATGGTGGTCTGCCCGGCCTCGAAATCGCGGGCAATGCCGCGCGCGCAGATCGCCGCTTCGGGCGCGCAGTTGCCGGATGTGGTGGTTTCCATGATCGCCCCCTCGCTCACCGGAACACCGAGGCCGGTTCGGTCTTGAGCACAGACCGGATTGCGATCAGGCCGGTGATGGCAAGGATCACCACGACGGCGGCAAGGCTGATCAGCGGGATTTGCCAGGGGATGTAGAAGCCCTTGAAGAAGGGATTCGCCCCGAACCCGCGGATAAAGGCAACCGTGCCGATCACGCCGAGCGCGTAGCCGATCATGCCGACGAGTCCCGCCTGCGCGGCGACCATCTGCACGATCTTGGCATTGGTCACGCCGATCGCCTTCAGCGCGCCGAACTGCTTGATGTTGTCGCGCAGGAACAGGCTGAAGGTCAGGCCGACGATGGCGATCCCGACCACAAAGCCGAGGAACACGGTGATCCCGAAATTGGTCGGGATGCCGGTGTTTTCGATGATGAAATTGACGCCTGCCTGCGAGAATTCTTCGCGGGTCTGCGCCTGCAATCCGGTTGCCGCCTCGATCCGCGCGGCGACGGCTTCGGGGGTTTCGCCCTCGCTCACGCCGACCAGCACGAAGGACAGGCGATTGCGGGTGCCCGGCACGAAATTGAGCGCGTTGGAATAGCGGGTGTAGAGCACCACGGTGCTGGTGAAGCTGGGGATCGCATCGGCGATGCCGCGGATCACCGCGCGCTGATCGTTGAGTTCGAGCCGCTCGCCGATCGGGCTTTGTTCGGGCGGGAAGAAGCGGGTGGTGCCGGTGTCGTCGATCACCACGCTGTCGGGCGCGAACAGCACCGACTTGTCGCCCTCCTTCATGCGCTCGGGCAGTCCGATGAGGGTCGCATCATCCACCCCGATCACGGCGACGCCTTCCAGATCGCCGTCCTTGGTGCGGACATTGGCCACTGCGCGCAGATGCGGCACCGCCCATTCCACCCCCTTGACCGACCGCACCCGGTCGAGCGCGGTCGCGGGCATGGCGTAGCTGACATCGGTGGTGCGGCTGACCGGGTCCATCACCCACACCTCGGCCTCGGGCGCGTTGTAGACCCCGCTCGCCCCGCGCTCCACCAGATTGACGAAAATCGTCATCTGCTGGGTGATGAGCAGGGTGGAAAAACCGATGCCGAACAACAGCCCGTAGAATTTCTGGGCGTCTCCGGTGAGCATCCTGATGGCAATCCACAGCACGGGCGGGGAACCTCTGCGACGGGGGAGGGTTGCAATCCTGAGCCTGACAGCCCAATATTGAACGGTAGCGTTTAATTGAACGGGACCGTTCACATTGTCAACCGGCAGTTTATCAGTTTCGAGAAAAAATCCAGCAGCCCGCCGGGTCGGGCGTCCGCTCGATGAAGGCAAGCGGCTGGCGATTGTCGAAACGGCGGCCCAGCACTTCTTCCAGCACGGCTATGCCGCCACCGCGATCGAACAGGTCGCGGCCGATGCGGGTGTCTCCAAGGTCACGATCTATAACCAGTTCGGCGACAAGCGCGCGCTGTTTGCCGCCGCGGTCGAATGCGAATGCGAAAAGATGCGCGGGCACTTTTCGCTCGAAACCATGCCGGCCGGCACGATTCGCGAACGCCTGACCGCAATCGGGCAAGCGATCCACGGCTTCCTTTTCCGCCCCGAGATGATCCAGTTCGAACGCCGCATCGCCGCCGAAACCGAGCATGATCCGGCGATCGGCGCGGCCTTTCTCGAAGCCGGGCCGTGGCGCATGAAGCAGGGCTTCGGCGCATGGCTGGCGCGCGCAGCAGAAGCGGGCGAACTGGTGATCGAAGACCCGCTGCTGGCGGCCGAACAATTCGTCTCGCTGTGCAAGGGCATGGGCGATCTGGAGCGCCGCTTCGGCGCCGATGTGAGCCCGCAGGAGCGTGACCGGCGCATCCGCGGCGCGGTGGAGGTGTTCCTCGCTGCCTATGCCGCTCCGACCCATCGATAATTCGCATCACGCTGTTCGAAAATTAGCATCGCTGCGTGGCAGGCGCATTATCTTGCCATTCAGCCGCGGCGTCCTACATTGTCGCAGACGAAAGGATTCCCTGCCGATGAGCCAGCAAAACGATCCCCAGCCGCAAGGCGAAGGCCCCAACCCGTGGGTGAAGCAGCTGATGATCTGGGGCGGGATTTTCCTCGCCCTGCTGCTTGTGGTCACCATGTTCAGCAACGCTGGCCAGTCGGCGGGCGCCGCGATTCGCTATTCCGATTTCCGCGCCGCGGTTGCCGAAGGCGAGGTGCAGGACGTGCAGATGGGCGATGAGCTCATCACCGGCACGCTCAAGAATGGCGAGGCCTTCAGCACCGTGCCCGTGCCCAATGATGTCGAAATCACCAAGCTGATGGAAGACAATGGCGTGCGCTTCACCGGCAAGCAGCGCGAAGGGCAGAATGTCCTGCTGTTCATCCTGCTCAATTCGCTGCCCTTCATCCTGATCCTCGGCATCGCGTTCTTCGCGCTGCGTCAGGTGCAGAAGGGCGGCGGCGGCGGGGCGATGGGCTTCGGCAAGTCCAAGGCCAAGCTGCTGACAGAACGTTCGGGCCGCGTCACCTTCGATGATGTCGCCGGGATCGACGAGGCGCGCGAGGAGCTTCAGGAAATCGTCGAATTCCTCCGCGATCCGCAGCGTTTCTCCAAGCTCGGCGGCCAGATTCCCAAGGGCGCGCTGCTGGTCGGCTCGCCCGGCACCGGCAAGACCCTGCTCGCCCGCGCCATCGCGGGTGAGGCGGGCGTGCCCTTCTTCACCATTTCGGGCTCCGACTTCGTCGAAATGTTCGTCGGCGTCGGCGCAAGCCGCGTGCGTGACATGTTCGAACAGGCCAAGAAGAACGCGCCCTGCATCGTCTTCATCGACGAAATCGACGCGGTCGGCCGTTCGCGCGGGCATGGTCTGGGCAATTCCAACGATGAGCGCGAGCAGACCCTCAACCAGCTGCTGGTCGAGATGGACGGGTTCGAGGCCAACGAAGGCATCATCATCATCGCCGCCACCAACCGCCCCGATGTGCTCGATCCTGCGCTGCTGCGTCCGGGCCGCTTCGACCGTCAGGTCGTGGTGCCGATCCCCGATATCGACGGGCGCGAGAAGATCCTCGGCGTGCACATGAAGAAGGTGCCGCTGGCCCCCGATGTGAATCCGCGCGTGATTGCGCGGGGCACGCCCGGTTTCTCGGGCGCCGATCTCGCCAACCTCGTCAACGAAGCCGCGCTGCTGGCCGCGCGCCGCAACAAGCGGCTGGTGGCGATGCAGGAGTTCGAGGACGCCAAGGACAAGGTCATGATGGGCGCGGAACGCCGCTCCATGGTCATGACCGACGACGAGAAGAAGATGACGGCCTATCATGAAGCCGGCCACGCGATCGTCTCGGTGCACGAGGAAGCGTCGGATCCGATCCACAAGGCCACCATCATCCCGCGCGGACGTGCGCTGGGCATGGTGATGCGTCTGCCGGAGCGTGACTCCTATTCCTACCACCGCGACAAGATGCACGCGAACCTCTCGGTCGCGATGGGTGGCCGCGTGGCGGAAGAGATCATCTTCGGTCACGACAAGGTCAGCTCGGGCGCTTCGTCCGATATCCAGTACGCGACCAATCTGGCCCGCAACATGGTCACGCAGTGGGGCATGTCGGACAAGCTCGGCCCGCTTCAGTACGAGGAGCAGTCCGAAGGCTATCTCGGCATGGGGCAGGCGCAGCGCACCTTCCGCTCGGGCAAGACCAACGAGCTGATCGACACCGAGATCAAAGGCCTGGTCGAAGGCGCGCACAACCGCGCCACCGATATTCTCAAGACCAACGAGGATCAGCTTCACCTGCTGGCGCAGGCGCTGCTCGAATACGAGACGCTGACGGGCGAGGAGATCAAGACCCTGCTCGAAACCGGCAAGATCGACCGGCCGGACGCGCCCCGTGGGCCTTCGCTGGTCGCGCCGCCGCGCGGTTCGGCGATCCCCAAGGCGGGCAAGCGCTTCGGGAAGGGTGACGAGGCGCCGCAGGGGGCCTGACCTCCCGACGCTGCCTGAGAATTCACCAAAGGTTCAACCTCCCGGTGCTTCGCTGATGCGAGTGCTCCGGGAGGTTTTTTCATGCGTCGTTACTTGGTTCCCGCTCTGGTTTTGGCGTTCGTTACCACCGTCCCAGCCGCCGCCGACGAGACCGGGGCCGAAACAACGGTCGCCGATTATCTCGTGCGTTGGGAGCAGATCGACGGGCTCGCGATCCGCAAGGAGATCGAGGAAACCGGGACTTTCGACGCCACCAGGCATCCCGATTTCACCCGCACGATTGAAGAGATGAAGGCCACCGCCAATGCCTACCGGGCACGGATTCAGGCGGAGCGCGCCGCCGGGCAGGCACCGCACAGCTGCCTTCCCGAAACGCAGATCGACCTGTCCAGCGATAACCTGATCCCGCATCTGCGGTCTTACGCGCCCGACGAGCAGGCGAACATGACGCTCGCCGATGCCTTCGCCGATCTGATGGCGAAGACCTATCCCTGCCCCTGACCTCGCCGGTCAGAAGGCGCCCAGTGCGCCCACGATCAGCAGGAACAGCGTCAGCACGATGTGGATCGAGAACAGCAGCAGCACGCTCAATCGCCAGAACGCGGAGAACCGGCTGAGGCTGTAGGCGTGGCGCAGCTGCTTGTAGAGATGCAGCGGCACGCTCACGAAGAACAGCAGCGCGGCCCAGCCTGCGCCGCCCGGGATCACGCTGATGATCGACATGGCGATGAACAGCAGCGACATGAAGCTGAGCGAATAGGTGACGAACACCGCGTGGTCATAGGCCTTGTACTGCCGCCGCCACGCAAACATCAGCCACACGAAGGGGATCGATAGCGGGATCAGCAACCAGCTGAATTTGTAGCCATTCGATTGCAGCTTGTAGAGCATCAGGCTGGGGTTCTTCTTCCACTTCGCGATGAGGCCCTTGTCCAGCCAGTCGATCCCGGTGCCGAATGTGACGCCGCTGTTCGATTTTTCGAGCGTGCCCGGCGATCCTTCGAGGATCATGTTGAGACCCTTGAGCTCGTTGTCGATCTGCGCGCGGCGGGGGCTCGCGTCCGGCAGATCCACCCGCTCTTTCTCGAGCGTGATGATCTGATCGCGAATTTCGTTGCGGAATGTGCTGTCGCTGCCCGAACCTAAGAATTCGGAGGGCAGATCGGTCGGGGTGCCGATCCCGACCATCTGAAACACCGCGAACATGGCAAAGACGGTGAACAGGAACATCGCCATCGGGCTGACGAACTTGGCGCGCTCCCCTGCGATGTAGCGGCGCGTGAGCTGCCCCGGCTTGAACGCCAGCAGCGGCAGCGTCTCCCACAGCTTGCCGTCGAGGTGCAGCACCCCGTGCATGATGTCATGCCCGATCGCGGCAAGGCTGCGGTGGATATGCGCGGTCTGCCCGCATTCGGGGCAGAAGTGGCCATTGTGGACGGTCTGGCAATTGGCGCAGGTCACCGGGGCTGCGGCGTGTCCGGCGCCCTCGCCCGCGCCGGGTTCCACCGCGCGGGCCAGCAGGCCGCCTTCGATCACCGTGCCGATGCCGTCGCCCAACCCGTTCATTATTCCGCCCCTTCGGTCCCGTGTGCCCCGTTATAGGCGCAGTTTCCGCAAGTGCGAAAGAGGGCTTCAGCCCGCCGCCAGCTTGCGCTCGATCGCCGTCCACAGCTGCGCGAAGGCGCGGGCGGCGGGCGAGCGCGGAGCGAAGGCACCGACGGGCTGACGTTCAACCGCGCATTGCTCCACTGCGCTGGCGAGCGGGATCACCGGCCACGTGGGGTTCGCCTCGCGCGCCTGCTTGTGCAGGCTCCGGCGCAGGTCGAGCATCGAGAGCACCGGCAGGATCGGCGGATGGCCCTTGCCGCTGCCGCGCACTTCCTCGAACACCACTTCGAAGGCGCGCGCCGAAAGCGGGGAGGGCGGCAGGGGCACGATCACCAAATCGGCGGCGCGCATCACCTGCGCCGAGAGTTCGTTGAGCACCGGCGGGCAATCGAAGATGATGCGGTCGTAATCCTTGGCGAGCGCGGCGACCAGCTTGGCCAGCCGCTTCTTCTTGCCGAGCCGGTCAAGCTGGCGGTCGAGCGCGCGGATGCTCTCGTCCGCCGGGAGCAGATCGAGCCCCGGCCATGCGGTCGGCTGGATCAGCTTGGCCGGTTCCGCACCTTCGCCGAACATGCTGTCAGCGCTGCGCTTTTTCTTGGGATCCACCCCCAAGAGAAAGCCCGAGCCATTGGCCGCGTCGAGATCCCACAGCAGCGTCTTGCGGCGCGAGATCGCGCTGGCGCACCACGCGAGATTGACCGCAAGCGTCGTCTTCCCGACCCCGCCCTTGACGCTATAGACCGCAATCGAAGCCATCCGCGCCCCTTCCGATATGACCGCTGAGTGACACCGCAGGGATAACGCCCCTCCCGCGCTTGGCAAGCACCGCGGGGTCGGGTCAGAAAGCGGTCAAGTGCGTGCGGTCAAGTCTGCGGCCCAAATGCGAGAGGGGCGGCCCGGACGCAGGATTCAACCCGGTCTGGACCGCCCCTCTCGAAACGGCAGAACTGTATTGGCGACGCGGCGCTTAGCCGTCGTAATCGCCACCCAGCGAAGAGGTGCGCGCCGGTGCCGAGGCCGTGATCCGCAGCGCTTCGGCCGACTGGCTGAGCGAGCCGATCTCGTCGGCCTCGTCCTCGTCATCGGGCAGGATCTTCTGAAGGCTGGTGACCAGCGATTCATGCAGAGCGCGCGGCGTGACGGTTTCCTCGGCGATTTCGCGCAGCGCGACGACCGGGTTCTTGTCGCGATCGCGATCGATGGTCAGCTCGCTCCCGCCCGAAATTTCGCGCGCGCGCTGGGCGGCGAGCAGGACGAGGTCGAAGCGGTTCGGAACCTTGTCGACGCAATCTTCAACGGTAACGCGTGCCATGCTTGGCCTTTTCGTCAGAATCGAGGGGGAAACGGAAGCCCGCGCAACTAGGGCGAGGGCCGCACGAAGTCAAGGATAACGGGGTGCCGCCACCCGCCGCCTTTGGGTCGTGCCGCCACTTGAACCGCGCCCCGGCTAAGAATATCACCATGGCAACGGGGCCCAGCAACCTCCCGTCCAGACCGAGACAGGTCCAAGCGTTGCCTCGTCATCCTCCGCAGCGCAGGCTCGCGCGGCGAGGCCATTTTCGAGGTGAGCATGGCCGATACCCACGTTTCGACTGGCGCATCGGGAGCGGAGGTGGCCGCCCCCGCACCCACCTTCTCCGAGCTTCTCTCCGCCTTCACCCGCATCGGCCTATTGTCCTTCGGCGGCCCCGCTGGACAGATCGCGCTGATGCACCGCGTGCTGGTGGACGAGCGCCGCTGGGTGGCCGAGGACGATTTTCTCCACGCGCTCAATTTCTGCCACCTGCTCCCCGGGCCCGAGGCGCAGCAGCTTGCGACGTGGATCGGCTGGCGCTTGCAGGGGGTGCGCGGAGGGTTGGCGGCGGGGCTACTGTTCGTGATCCCCGGCGCGGTGGTCATTCTGGCGCTGTCGATGCTCTACGCGCTGGCGGCGAACCTCGGCTGGGTGGCGGCGCTGTTTCTGGGGGTGAAGGCAGCGGTGTTGGCGATCGTGGTGCAAGCGCTCTTGCGGATTGCGGGGAGGGCGCTCGACACCGGATTGAAGCGCGGGCTGGCGGCGGGGGCCTTTGCCGGGCTGTTCCTGCTCGACCTGCCGTTTCCGCTGATCGTGTTGGGCGCGGGCGTGATCGGCATGATCGCGGCACGGATCCGGCCCGATTGGCTGGCGCTCAAACCCGGCGCGACGAGCGGCACCCTGCCGCCGCGGCCCTGGCGCGCGACGGTGAGCGCGGTGATGGTCTGGGGCGCGATCTGGGCCGCGCCGATGCTGCTGATCACCGCCACGCTCGGGCAGGGTCATGTGCTGTGGCAGATCGGTGCGTTCTTCTCCCAGCTCGCGGTGGTGACCTTCGGCGGGGCCTATGCCGTGCTCGCCTACATGGCGCAGGAGGCGGTGCAGGGCTTCGGCTGGTTGCGACCCGGAGAGATGGCCGATGGGCTGGGGCTGGCCGAGACCACGCCGGGGCCGCTGATCCTCGTCACCCAGTTCGTCGGCTATCTCGCCGCCTTCCGCAGCCCTGAGCCCTTCACGCCGCTGGTGGCGGGGCTGATCGGCGCGGGGCTGACGACCTGGGTTACCTTCGCGCCGTGCTTCCTGTGGATCTTCGCCTTCGCCCCGTGGATCGACCGGCTGGGGCAGGCGGTGTGGCTTAAGGGTGGGCTGGCGGCGGTGACCGCGGCGGTCGTCGGCGTGATCGGCAATCTCACCGCATGGTTCGCGCTCCACGTGCTGTTCGCGCAGGTTGGCGAGGTGGCTGTGGGGCCTGCGCGGGTAAGCTGGCCCGACCTCGCCAGCTTCGACTGGCGCGCGGGCGTGCTCGCGGTGCTGGCGCTGGGGCTGGCCTTCGGCGCGAAATGGGGCGTGCTGCGGATCCTCGCCGTGTGCGCCGCGGGCGGGCTGGCGCTCAGCCTTTAGGGCGCGCTCAGAAATCCCAGGCGATCCCGTCCTTCTCCCAGTCGCCGTAGCGGGTGGGGGAGAGATCGCGCGGCTCGTCCTTCAGGGGATCGGTCTTCTTGGGCGCGGGCACGGGATCGTTGGTCCAGTGGGCGGGCTTCTTGAAGGCCTTGGCGGCTTCGGACTTCTGCGTGGTCATATGAACCAAATGCGCGTGCTGGCACTTTGTTTCAAGGAAGGTTAGGGGGCCGGTGATGGCCTTACCTCCCGGATTTCCCGTGCGCCGCGCCGCGCTCCGCCTGCTCGATGCCGTGTTTCGGCGGGGCGAGACGCTTGAGCAGGCCGAGGGCGCGAGCCTTGCCGATGTGCGCAAGGCCCCCGACCGCGCGCTGGCCCGCGCAATTGCGGGAGAGAGCTTGCGCTGGCTGACCGATCTGGACGCGGCGATCGACAGTGCGACCAAGCAGCGCCTGCCCGATGATGCCAAGGCGCGCATGGTGCTGCGGCTGATGCTGGCGCAGGCATGGCGGCTCGATACCCCGCCGCACGCCGTGATCGCGACCGGGCTGCCGCTGCTCGCGGGCGGCCCGCGGCGGCTGGCGCATGGCGTGTTTTCGGCACTGGTAAAGCAGGAGCCCGCGCTGCCCGAGGCGCCGACCCTGCCGGAACGCGTCGTCGCGCGCTGGGGCGCGGACAAGGCCGCCGCCGTCGCGCCGGGTCTGGCCTTCCCGCCCGAGCTCGATCTGGCCCTGAAGGACGAGGCCGAAACACAGACCCGCGCCGTGGCAATGGGCGGCATCAGCCTCGCGCGCGGCCACATCCGCCTGCCGCGCGGGGCGGCGGTGGAGAGCCTTGCCGATTTCAAGGACGGCGCATGGTGGGTGCAGGATCTCGCGGCCTCGATTCCGGCACGCCTGCTGGGGCCGGGCGAGGGGCGGTCAGCGCTCGATCTGTGCGCTGCGCCCGGCGGCAAGACGATGCAGTTGGCGGCAGCAGGCTGGAAGGTCACCGCGCTCGACATGAGCAAGCGCCGGCTCGACCTGCTCAAGGACAATCTGAAGCGCACCGGCCTCAAGGCTTCGCCCGTGCGGGCGGACGCGCTGGCGTGGGAGCCGAAGCACCGCTTCGACGCGATCCTGATCGACGCGCCTTGCTCCGCGACGGGCACCTGCCGCCGCCACCCCGACGTGCTGCACCGGATCGGCAAGGGGCAGATCGCCGAGATGGTGGAGTTGCAGCGCAAACTCGCCGCCAAGGCCGCCGAATGGCTGAACCCCGGCGGCGTGCTGGTCTATGCGGTCTGCTCGCTGGAGGCCGAGGAAGGCGAGGAACAGGCGGCGTGGATCGACGCCGAACTGGGGCTGACACCGCAGCCCATGACCGCCGAGGAACTCCCCGCAGGTCTCGCTCCCACCGCCGAAGGCTGGCTGCGCACGCATCCGGGGATGCTCGCCGAGCAGGGCGGGCTGGATGGGTTCTTCGTCGCGCGCTGGGTGAAACCCTAACCCGGCTCCACCGGATCGAGATAGCTGACGCTGTCGAGCGCGATGAGGTAATCGACGCGGATCAAGCGGCCGTCCTTGAAGGTGTAGGCGACCAGCTTGCGAGGGCGGTCGGGATGCCAGAACACGTCCTTCGCCAGCGGCAACCACGTTTCCTCGACGACGATGCGGCCCTGCCGGTCACGCCAGAATTTCTCGCGCAGCATCTGGAAGCGTTCGACCTTCTCGCCCCCCAAACCTTCGCGCCATGCCAGCCAGGCATCCCGCCCTTCCAGCATCGGCGCGCCTTCCTCGGTCACCACGAGGTCTTCGGCGATCATGGCCTTGAGCGCGGCAGAATGCTCGGCCGGCATGAACTGGGGCAGCGCCGCGAAGAACGCCTTCTCTGTCTCCACCACGGCGGGAGGCGGCGGCGGCGGGGGGGCTGCCAGTGCAGGCAGGCCTGCTGCCGCCAGCGCGAGTGCCAGCATGAGGCGCATTCTCATTCCTTCACATACTTCTGAAAACTCTTGCGCAGCTTCATCAGCTTGGGCGGGATCACCGCGAGGCAATAGGGATTGCGCTGGCCTTCGCCGTCCCAGTATTCCTGATGGTAGTCCTCGGCGGGATACCATTCCTTGATCTGCGCGCCGTCCGACAGGCCCTCGATCGTGGTCACGGCCATCTTGCCATTCTCGGCATTCCAGCGCCCGATCGCGGCTTCGGCCTCGGCGCCCTGTTCGTTCGAGAGGGGGAAGATCGCGCTCCGATATTGCGTTCCCACGTCATTGCCCTGGCGGTTCAGCTGCGTCGGATCATGCGTGCCGAGGAACACGTCGTAGATTTCGGCCAGGCTGATGGTGTCGGTGTCGAAGGTCACGCGGATGCCCTCGGCATGGCCAGTGGTGCCGGTGCAGACTTCCTTGTAGGTCGGGTTCGCCTTGGTGCCGCCGATATAGCCGCTTTCGACCTTGGTCACGCCCACCACGTCGCGGAACACCGCCTCGGTGCACCAGAAGCAGCCGCCTGCAATGATTGCTGTTGCCAAGTTGCTCATCGAATTCTCCGTTGGTTTCTGGCAAAGATAGGCTAGCACGCAGCCATTGCCAGTCCGGCTGGCCGCTATTCTTTCAATCTCCCGGGAGAGTTACACCATGAACAAGCTGATCCTTGCCCTCGCTTCGGCGAGCGGCCTCGCCCTCGCCGCGCCTGTCCTCGCCGATAACCACGCCGGCCATGCCGGGCACGGTGCTATGGACGAGGCCCATATCCTCGACACCGCCAATTTCATGAAGATGCATGGCGAGGCGCTGTCGGGCGCGATCAACCACCCGACCCGCGCCGAGGACAAGGCCCGTGATGCTTTCCGCCACCCGGCTGAAACACTCGCCTTCTTCCATGTCGGCCCCGAAATGAAGGTCGGCGAATATGCACCCGGCGGCGGCTGGTATTCGCGCCTGCTGGGCCACTATCTGGGCGGCGAAGGCGCGCTGGTCGGCCTCTACGCCAACCCGCTCACGGCCACCCCCGATGCGACCCGCCAGCAGCGCATCCGCGATTCTGCGGCGGGCTTCGGCAAGGAAGTCGCAGGCTATACGGGGCTGGCACCCGAGGCCTTCTCCGGCATCACGCTCGACAATCTTGAAGGCCAGAAGGGCACCTTCGACCGCATCCTCGTGATCCGGGCGATGCACAACATCCTGCGCGCCGGCACCGCCGATACCGAGATCCGGGCGATGCGCGAACTGCTCAAGGACGATGGCCTGCTCGGCATCGTCCAGCACCGCGCCAAGGCGGATGCGCCGTGGTCCTACACCAACGGCACCAAGGGCTATCTGAAGCAGCAGGACGTGATCGACTTCATGCGCTTGCAGGGCTTCGAACTGGTCGCCGCGAGCGAGATCAACGCCAATGCCAAGGACAGCGCCGACCACGCCGAGGGCGTGTGGGAGATGCCCCCCGTGCTCGCCACCAAGCGTGACGATCTGAAGGGCCTCGGCGAAAGCGACCGCATGACGCTTCTGTTCAAGAAGGCGGATTGATGCGCGCGGGGTGGAGCGTCGGCGCTTCACCCCGCGTTCACCCGGCGGCGGAAAAAAGGCGATCCTTGCGGGCGGGATAATCCGGCCCGGCACTGGGAGAGCCCTATGCAACGTCGCCTTGCCCTGATTCCTGCTCTGACCGCGCCGCTGATGCTCGCCGCCTGCGGCAGCGCCGTCGCCGATCCGCGCGGCGTCGACCGGCAGGAAACCCTGCTGTCGGTGAGCGCCACAGGCGAGGCCGAGACGCGGCCCGATCAGGCCTTCTTCCAGGTCGGCGTCGAGAATTTCGGTCGGACGGGCGAAGCGGCCAGCGCCGCCAACCGCGAGGATATTGCCGCGCTGCTCGCCGCGCTCAAGGCGGCAGGAGTCGCGGAAAAGGACATCCAGACCCGCGCGGTCAACATCCAGCGGATCGAATGGGGCGACCGCAAGGGCCAGTATCAGGCGAGCAACATCGTCGCGGTCACCGTGCGCGACATCGCCAAGGCCGATGCCGCGGTTGCCGCCGCGACGGGCGCGGGCGCCAATGTGATGAGCGGCCCGGACCTGCGCATGACCGATCCCGAAGCGGCTGCCAACTCCGCTTATGCCGCCGCCTATGCCAACGCCCGCAAGCGCGCCGAGGCCTATGCCAAGGCAGCGGGCATGGAGATTTCCCGCGTGCTCTATATCCGCGATGCGGGGGGTATGCAGGGCAATCGGTACATCCCCGGCGCGCCGCCGCCGCCTCCGATGATGCCGCAAATGGCGCCACCGGAGGAGGCTGCATTCGAATCGGGCGGCATCATCCAGCCCGGCCAGACGACCAGCACGGTCAGCGTGCAAGTGGACTTCGCGCTGCGGGCAAAGTAATGGCGCGCGCATGACCGCCATCACCGTCGCCGCGCTCCAGCTTGCTCTCAGCTCGCCTGACGAAGCCGCCAACATTGCCGCCGTCGCCGCTCTCGTCGAAGAGGCGGCGGCACAAGGCGCGCAGCTGATCCTGCCGCCCGAGCTGTTCAGCGGCGAGTACTTCTGCCGCGAGGAAGACGAGGCGCTGTTCGCGCTCGCCCGCCCGACCGCCGAGCACCCCAGCGTGATCGCGATGCAGGCGCTCGCCGCCAAGCTGAAGGTGACGATCCCCACCAGCTTGTTCGAGCGTGACGGGCACCACTATTACAACACACTCGCGATGATCGGCCCGGACGGGCAGATCATCGGCACCTATCGCAAGAGCCACATTCCCGACGGGCCGGGCTACGAGGAAAAATACTATTTCCGCCCCGGCAATGATGGCTTCAAGGTGTGGGACGTGCCCGGGGAGGGCGGCGCGCCAGTCAAGGTTGGCGTGGGCATCTGCTGGGACCAGTGGTATCCCGAATGCGCGCGGGTGATGGCGCTGATGGGCGCCGAAGTGCTGCTCTATCCCACCGCGATCGGTTCGGAGCCCTATGACGCCGATCTCGACACCAGCCGCATGTGGCGGCGCGCGATGATCGGACATTCGGTGTCGAACTGCATGCCGGTGGTCGCCGCCAACCGCATCGGCCACGAAGGGCCGGAGGACCGCGCCCAGAGCTTCTACGGCCACTCCTTCATCACCGACGAGTGGGGGGACGACCTCGCGCTGTTCAGCAAGGAGGAGACCGGCGTGCTGACCGCCCGGCTCGATCTGGCGCGCGCGGCCAAGCACCGCGCAGGGATGGGCTTCTTCCGCGACCGCCGTCCGCAGCTTTACGGGCGGATTTCGCAGGACATCTGAGGCTGAGCAGCACCTATCTGATCGCGTTCGGCAGCAACCGGCGGCACCATATCTATGGCCCGCCCGAGGGGGTGGTGCGTGCGGCGATGGAGGAGCTTTCCGCTTTCGGCACCGTCACCGCGCGCTCGCCCGTGATCGCGACTCCCGCGATGGGCGCGGCGCAGCGCCGCTTCGCCAATGCCGCAGTGGTGCTGGAAAGCGAACTCGATCCGCCCGCGCTGCTCGCTGCGCTCAAGCACACCGAGCGCGCCTTCGGGCGGCGGCGCGGGCAGCGCTGGGGCGACCGGGTGCTCGACTGCGACATCATCCTGTGGAGCGGCGGCGCATGGCGCAGCGCGGGGCTTGCCATCCCGCATCCCGCCTTCAGGCAGCGCCGCTTCGTGCTCGATCCGGCCTGCACCATCGCCCCGCATTGGCGCGGTCCGAACGGCGCTTTGACGCTCACCCACCACCAAGCCCGCTTGACCCGCCCGCGCCCCCTGCCTAGGTGAGCGCGCCGGCCGCAACCACGCGGCGCAGATGTGGGCCCGTAGCTCAGTAGGTAGAGCAGCTGACTTTTAATCAGCGGGTCACAGGTTCGAATCCTGTCGGGCTCACCATTTTTCTATTTATTTTTCATATATTTAAGGATCGGCAGCGCGGCTAACGGCAGCCCGATCGACGATCGAGTACCGATTAAGCACCGCTACACAGCGACGAGCGCCGTTTTCCTCAGCCTTGTTGAGTGCCGCTCTGGATCGCCCGTAGGGCTTTTGTTACGCCGTTGCTCATGTGGCGCTTCGATCAGGGACGCATCGAGTACTTCCAGTTCGATGAACTGCGTAAGATTGCGAAGTTTGCTGTCGGGAACGACCTTCGGTCAGCTTCGCGTGGCCCGCTCGTTTCAGCCACGGGCCTTCCGTTCCTTCCCGCGGACGCTGCTTACCCGCCGTGGCGAAATTACTCGCGAGTATTTCGGACTGCGATGCTCGTCGCAAAGATCGGCGGAGTGGCAAGGCCGACACGTGTAGCCCAACTCCTAGCCCAAGATGGCGTCGTAACTTCTGACGACTACTTCCACTTTCTCGCTCAGGCGTTCACTGACCCCGCTCCGTCGTTCCAAGAGTGGGCTCCGAGCGCTTCGCCTCGGTTCCCGCTGCTATTCACTCTAAAGTTTCTGATTGCCCGCTCTGTCATAGGCGAGCCCATTGTTCCGATCCGCGAAATTTTGGGCGCTTACGAGAAGAGCGGGTTCGTGGGGGATGAAGGCCAATCGGCATACTTAGCCTTGGCCAAGAAGCAGTGGTCGTCAGCTGACCATCGGCAGGCGCGCGAGAGCATCCAAGTGATCGGCCAGTTGTCTTACCTTTCAGCCTCTTCCTCTGAGGTTATCGTGACCCTGGATGACGAAGACGCGCTAGACCTGTTCGAAAGCCTGCAGGCAATTCGCGGCGCCCAGAAGGGCGATAGCGAGCAGGAGATCATGCGGGTCGCGGGTCTCTTCGAGAGCGCCGTGGCCGAGCTCGATATTGACTTCGCCAAGTCCGTACTGGACGAGACAGTTGAAGCGGGCTTCTCAGAGGGCACAAGGGTCGAGAAAACGCATATCGTTCTTGAGCGCAACGCGGCGGTGCGCAAGGCCTTCTTCGACAAGAACCCGACCACCACATGCGACTTCTGTAACAGGGACACAAACAGCGAGTTCCCATGGTCAGACCGTGTACTTGACATTCATCACGTGTTACCGCTTTGTTCCGGTACAAGGTCTGACAAGGGCGGCACGGTCCTTGGCGACCTGGTTGCTGTTTGCCCAACCTGCCACCGCGCCGTCCACCGCTTCTACGCGCAGTGGTTGAAGGCAAAGGGTCGGAAAGACTTCACGGATGCTGCCGAGGCCCGTGCCGTTTACGACGAGGCCAAAGATTTGAGGAATGAACCATGACAGCTGCGCAACTCAGGACGCGGGCTTTGGACAAAGAGGCATGCTCGCAGCAAGCCCTGATCGATCAGGCGGAAAGGTCAGGCGGAGATCTTGCAGCTACGCTGGAAGCAGCCGGATGGACCTACGATGACCTGACCTATAAGAAATCGAGCGAAAAAGCTTGGAAAGGGGGCAGGCCAACCGAGCTCGGAGATTTCCAAAAGCTTGTCGATGGGGTGCCGATTGTAAGCTTTTTCACGGGTTGTGGGGGGATGGACCTTGGGTTCGAGCAGGTCGGTTTCGAGAACGTGGCGGCCTTCGAGTATAATGAAATATTCTGCCGTACGCTTAGGAAGAACCGACCCTCTTGGAAGGTGTTTGGCCCTCCTTTTGGTACGGGTGATGTGTCGAAGTTCGACGAAGTCGTGCTGGCGCTGGAGCCGCTCGTCGACACGCCATTTGAAGGCATTTTCGTAGGAGGGCCACCTTGCCAGCCGTTTAGCATAGCCGCAAATCAGCGCTTCTCTCGTTCTGGTGAAAATTTCAAACGGGTCGGGTTCGCGCACGAGAAGAACGGCAACCTTCTCTTTGACTACGTGAACCTCATTCTACACTTTAAGCCGAAGGTCTTCGTCGTTGAAAATGTGTCCGGCCTGCGCGATCTCGACGGCGGTGAGCAGTTGGCCGCCGCGATCAAACTACTCGAGAAGGCGGGATACGTCGTAAACGAGCCGACGGTCTTCAACGCCGCAGATTATGGAGTCCCGCAGTATCGGGAGAGGCTCTTTGTTGTCGGCTCACGAACCAATGGCGAGTTCAAGGTGCCGAGCAAGAAAGAACATGTGGGCTGCGGGAGCGTTCTGAAGAGCTTGCCCAATGGGCTTCCCAACCACGAAACTCGGTCGCACAAGGCTGGGTCCATTGAGCGATACGCGCGTCTCAACTATGGCCAACGTGACCAGCTAGGGCGAGTTGATCGGCTCGATCCGACTCTACCCTCAAAGACGGTAATTGCGGGTGGCACCAACGGGGGCGGTCGCTCTCACTTGCACCCTGAGATACCGAGAACTTTGAGCGTACGTGAATGCGCTCGGTTGCAAACGTTCCCGGATGACTACGTGTTCTTGGGCCCCACTGCTCGGCAGTTCACTCAAGTGGGAAATGCGGTTCCACCGGTCCTGGCTGCCACGTTGGCTGTCGCCTTGGCTAAGGCTTATTTCTAGCTAGCGCCGGAGCAGATGCTGCGATGACAAGGCCGTAATCATCGGCAGTGATGCGGTCATCTTCGCATCTGGCAAGTCAGTCGCGGAACAACTCATCTGGCCGCACTTTGAGAGCATGCGCGATCCTGCCTAAGACCTCGACAGACGGGTTCCTACGCCCACGCTCGATGCCACCGAGGTAGGTCAGGTCGATCTCGGCATCATGGGCAAGCTGCTCCTGGGTCAGCCCACGCGCGACCCGGATGCGCCGCACATTTGCGCCCACGATCCTACCCCATTCCATTGGTGGACAGAGCAAGGCTCTTTGCGACAGGGTCTAGGGACTATATGCCCGATCCAAGAGATGCCGACAGTGGAGTGCCTGATGAGTGTAGTTTTCCGTCTTGCCGTGCTCGCTGCTTTGGCTGCCATGATCCTACCGGTCGCAGCCGACGCAAAGAAGAAGCCCCGCGAGGTCTGGTCGGTCAGCCGGACATCGGACCCGATCACAGGCGACAGCAGCTGCGTCGTCACCGCCTACGACTCCGTCGGAAGGCTGAAGTACTCGCGCTTCGGCTTCCTCTATCCAGTGGTCGAGAACAACTCGAAGCTGGGCTTGCTGGTCGGGGTGAGTTCGGGCGGCACCTACCGCGTGCCGACCGGCGACATCCTCTGGCGCGTCGATCAGAACCCGCACCGGACGCTGCGGGCCGTTGACAATCCCGCCTTGGCTGGAAGTTCGATGTTCGGCCCATCCCTGAAGACTGGTGACGCCGAGACGGACAAGAAGGTCGAGGAGGCGATGGCGAGCACCGGCAACATCGTCGCATCGATGACAGCGACGAGCACGGTGGCCAGTGGCGATTTTGCCCGCGAGATGCTGGACGAGATGCTTGGCGGCCAGGCGCTGATCTACCGGCAGGCGCAGGCTGCACCGGCCTACGGCCTTCCGAGCGGCGCAGCGAACCGCGTCGGCCAATACACAACCGACGAAGGCCATGTCCCGATCAAGCTCGACGAGTCGTTCCGACGTGGCCTTGCTGAATGCGGGATCACAACTGCGGCAAGTTAAACCGATCGCAGGTTTGGCAGTCGCGCCTTGTGCTGCTTTGGTCGCCGCCATGAGAACGACCGCGGCCACATCTGGCAATGAGAGAGGGACGACCTTCGAGGTACATCGTCTCCGGGAACCCGGCGAGTATGGCGCGGCACGTCCACCGCTCATCGAAGTCTTCGCAGGATTGGATCGTGCGCGCATCGCCGCGCTTGGCTACGCGCTCGACGGACCCACTGCCGCAGGCGACCGCTTCACGGGGCGTGTCCTTGTGTACCGAGTATTTCGGATCGGCGGCGAGAGGGTCAACGAGACGCTCATCGATGACCTCGACGAGCGCGTCGCCTTCAGAGTGTTGAACGAACTTGCCCTGCCACGCGCCGACGCGATGGCAGTGTCCCTTGAGCGGCTACAGGGCGAAGTGAGCCGGATGGCCCAAATCTAGGTCAACCCGGCCATCTCGAAAATCGAGAACATCCGCCCCTCAGCACCGTCGAAGCCCTGGCAGTCAGCCAGAGCCCGCACTGTGCCCGCGAGCTCACCCTCGCAGTGCCGGCCGATCACCTTCACCGACGACGCGGTGTTGCCCGAGCGATCCACGGCGACGGTCGCGACCACCTCCATGCGGTCGGACCGCCGCGACGGCGTTAGGCGGCTTACGGGATCGCCGATGGGCTTGGCCACTGCCAGCCATGCCTCGCTCGCAACACAGTAGAGGTCGGCGTCCAACCCGCGCAGGACGGTGGCTGCCTTGGCGTACCATTCGTCGCGGTTGCCCGCTTCGAGTTCGACGAACCCTACCCTTCCCTGTACGACCACGCACAGCATCAGGTCGATCTGCCGTTCCGGCCCGCCCATCTGATAGTAGCTGAGGTGCATTGAGGCCACGAGGTCGTGCAGGGCCTGGGCATCCATTTTCTGCTTCATCGGTCTGTCTCCTTGTTACCGGAGCTCAGCCTTGTCGCGTTTCGGCTGCCGTGGGAGCGCTCGGTGAGCGCCGCGCTCGCGACCTGCCACAACCGGCCATCGAAGCGACCAGAAGCGACGAGGCCCGGCCGAGCAAACGACCGGGCCTCCCGCCTCGCTCAGTGCGGCACGTAGACCTTGATGGGCCGGTTCAGGTTCGCGTTGAAGTCGATTGCCCAGATGTCCCGAATCCAACGGCGCAGAAACGTCGTGCGCCCCGGTTCGGTCACCCACTGGGGCTCGTAGCCGAGCTCGTCCAGCAGCCACCGGAGGAAGCGCGCCTCCTCCCGATCCATGTCGTCGGGCTTGAGGCCGGTTAGCACGGTCCAAGCATCGCCGAACGTGATGACCTGGTGACCGGCGAGGGCGCGGACGCCCTCGACGATCACCCGGTACGACTGCGCATCGGTCATGCCCAAGGGCAGGACGCTCACGCGTTGAGCGCGCGGTCAGCGCGCGTCCGCTGCGGCCAGGTGGCGTTACCGGGCTTGCCGACGGGCAGGCCTTGCACCGCGACAGGGTCCATGCCGGGGTCGACCGGGACAGCCGCCCACGCGTCGATGCCGGGTGCTCCGATCATGTTGCCGGCGGCGGCACGTGCCGCGGCTTCGCTGCCGCCCTCGGCGACGACGAAGCCGATGCCGTCAGCGCGGCGGTGGGCAGTTTCGGTGGGGTGGAAGATGTAGATGGCCATGGTAGGATTTCCTTTCGGTTGGGGTTAGGTCTGTATGGTGCTCAGTCGGCCGGCTCAGGTGCCGGGTTGCGACGTGCATTGAGGCCAGCGGCGATGCGATCCGTGGGGTTGATCTCGGGGGCCTCGTCCTCGGCCTCCTCGTCATCCACATCGTCATCCTGCGCGTAAGCGCCGATCTCATCCTCGCGCTTCTTCAGCATCGCGATCTGAAGCGCGCGGTGCGGGTTGCCCTTGCCGGTCTCGAATTCCTGGTCTGCCTGAAGCGCTTCCAGAACGCGGCGCTCAGCCTCGACCAGCGCCTGGCTGAGCTCGCGGTGCAGTTCGCCGAACATCACGTCGGCCAGTTCGCCTGCGTTGAACGGGCGATCGTCGCGGCGCATGTTTCCGATCCGACCGCAGAGCGCGGCGGCCAGTTCCTTGTCCTTGGTTGCTGCGGCGAGCTCGGCCATGCTGGCGAGCTCGACAGGGCCGGAATGCTCGATCTGCTGCTGGATGCGGCTGCGCCGCTCCGACCCCAGCGTGTCGCGCATCAGCATCTGCATGGGCGAGCGATAGTGCACGTCGGCGGATCGGACCCGTTCGGCGAGCGCGGACAGTTCGCGGGTCAGTGCCAGCCGAGCGTCCTTGCTCTGACGCGACAGTTCGGCGCGGTGGCCGATGAGCGCCTTCCTAACCACCGAAGTGCGGTCGCGCGCTTCAATGCCATCGAGCGAGCTCTCGAGGTCGCGCCGACGGCGTTCGAGGTTCGACACTGCATTGCGAACGAGATTATCGTGCTGGTTGCGGTTGTGATGGATCTTGGTGAGCGTGGTGCGGATGTCGCTTTCGGTCATCCACGCGGCGCCGAGGTTCGCCTTCGTCTTGTTGGGGTTGGGCATGGTATTCCTTTCCGTTGAGGCTCTGGCATCGCGCCCGAGGCTGAACGTTTCGACCATGCCCGGGCACACCCTGGACGAATGGCCCGCCATCTGCGGACCCGGTCGAAGCGCAGTCGCCTCGAACTCGACACGAGCAAACGGATGCGCTCGCCGGTCAGCGTTTAGGACCAGCGAACGGTGCCCGCTGCGGTGCTTGGTGGCGACCACAGCGGACAAGTCATTCGAAGGCGAGACAGTTTCTCGGGATCGTTCGCTGATTGGCTGTCAGGCGGCCTCGATCTGGGCGGCCAGCATCTGCAGGTAATCCACGTGCGCTTCGAGATTGTAACTGATCTCGCTCAGCTCCTCTCCCTTGAACGAGTTCGCCAATGCATTCCACGTCTCTCCGATGCTTGCATCGGCGAGAGCGCTCTCAATGGCGGCCTGCTTGCTGCCTTGGTCGGGGTTCTTCCGCCGTTCGGTCTCGCGAGCCCTCGCGTCCCGCTCTTCGTTCCACTTTGCTCTCTCTGACTTTGCCTCGGGAATGCGGGCAACAAGCTCGTCAAGCTGATCGTCATTCAGCTCGAAGAGAGGCGGGTCCTCGACCATCCTGTTGCCGACGAACTCATTGATGTACTGGCGGCCTGAGAGCTTTTCGTCGAAGCGATCGATCCAACGCACGTACTCGAAGGGGCCCATCGGCAGGTACCCGCTCGCCGCAACGAAGGCACCCACGAGCAGTCGCAGTTCACCCTCTTCAAAACTCCATTCCGAAGAGCCTCCTTCGCTCACTTCGCACAGCATGTGCTCGTAGTCTGGACTGTCCATCATCGGACGTTCCAGGTCCGCCCAGCTGTCAGCCATGGTCTTGTCCGGCACTCGGATCACCACATCAGTGAAGTTGTCTTCCGGCTGACGCGGCATTGCTCGCACATTGTCATTCGGCATTCGTTTTCTCCTGCTTCCGCGACCCCAATTGGCCGCAGAGGGAGACTATCTATGAGCAGGATAAATAATTGAAAAGACACAGTAAAAATTGAACCTTGACCACGTTTTCTGCGAGGGCTGAGAAGTTTTCGCCTCTTTTCCGAAGCTTGCTGGCCCCCGAACGATATTTATCCACAGGCACTACTGGAGCCCCATTTTCGGTGTTTGGCGCGGTTCTGACGGCGAATCACTCTACCAAACGCGAACCGTTTAAAGGGCTTGGGCAGGTCGACGCTCCGACAAGCAATCAGGTGCCAGAATCGTCAAGCGCATTTGGATGTTGCAAAACTTCTCCCGACGCTCCATATAGGTGTACCGTCCATCAGGAAAATCAAGATGCCCAAGCCCAAACTCGTCGAAACCAAGACCGAACTTCGCACCAACACGGTTGCATTCGCACAGACCGTTCCCGCCTTGGCCGCATCCGGCGGCACTGTGTCCGACGCGATCGGGAACGGGTGTTCCCACGCGGTCGAATGGGTGGCATTCAAAGAGGGGGATCAGTGGCTCGTCGCCTTCTGCAAGTACGTGGGTTACAATAATCTCACCTTCCCGCTCTACGACCAGCTCCGCCAGACGCACCTGACGGGCACTGACACCAAGCGCCGTGTCGAGAAGTTCGGAGGCACGTATTACGGCGTTGGTCGCGATGCCGGAATCTCGTCCAATCACCCCGCCGTCGAGGCTGTGAAGCAGGTCTGCGCCCTATTTGGGAAGACCCCCAAACGCACGGCAAAGGTCCGCGTCTATGAGCAGGATGATCGTCCGGCGACCATGGATGTGGTCCTCGCCGCGATCCGCGCCGCCGACTTCACGAAGGACGAGCTTGAGACCCTGTTCGACGAAGTTCGCCGGGCAGCTTGAGTTCCAGCGGCTGGCAGGCCTTTACCGAGGCTTGACCAGCCGCAACCCCTCGATGCCCGGTGAACCAGTATGCGGGGCCTCGAAGGTGGGTTTGATCACGGGTGCCTGCCTGAACCGCTCCTGCTGTCTCGCAGCCGCGGCGCTCCACTCGTCGATGGGGACGTGGGTGGGCACGAACAGTATCCCGCCACCTTCCACTGCCTGACCCTTGCCGTCGTCGCGGTCGCGCCAGCCGTACTGGCTCTTGCCCAGGAAGATAGCAGCGACCGTGTCGCCGCCGCGGGCCATGCCCATCAGCAGGTCGCGCAGTTCCGCCTCCTCGGCGTCCTTGCGGGCTTCGATGGCGTCGCGCAGTTCCTCGCTATCGTCGATCAGCCGCTTGAGCGTCTTGACGGTCGTGCCCAGTGCCTGCGCGATCTGGTGGCGGGGGTATCCCTGCGTCAGTGCGGTAGCGACCGCATGGCGGCCGTCGTCGGTCAACTCGACCTTGTTCCAGGGGATGGGCCTGAGCGGCTGGCGCGGCCCCGCCTCGTCCAGCGGATCGACCGCAGCGGCTGCCCTCTCACGCCTTGCTCGCTTCCTCGGTGAACCTACCATGTGCGGGCAGATGCCACGCGGGCGTGGGCGAGCGAAGCCAGCGTCGGCCTATATGGATCGAAGATGCTCTTGGAGCTGGTAGCTTACCTGAAGCTCAGCGACAGGTAATTTAGCACATACCTCCCCCACGGTGACCTCCTCGACGCCGTACTGGACATATTTGAGTCGGTTAGGGATCGGATGTTGGGGAACCTTGATGCGATAAACGTTGCGCCAAACGCCGTTTCTCCAAGACGCATCAACTCCCTTGTCGTCGGGGTCGAAGGGGCGCCAGACAGCGACGGTGCCGTAGTCCACCTTTACCGTACCGAACTGCACTTTCTGTTCGGGAACATCGCGGACGGAATAGACTACGCGGTGCCTGACCGACGACGAACCATCCAGTTCGACCGATTGAGTGTTATCTGTCCAGCTGCCCATGGCTTTCTCCCATTCGAGCCATTGGGCCCGCCCAAACGGTGCTTACTGCGGTGCTTGTGCGATGCAAGGTGGTCCAAGCTATTCACCATGCTGGATATTCGCCGGATGCAACCTTGAATTGCCGATCAGTGGGTGTCCCACGCGGGCCCGTATGTGCGGGCATTATGCACGCGCGCGCGCCTTTTGGGTCCGGGCGGAGAATGGACGGCCGCACCGATGACCATGGGTTTGCCCGTCATGCCGATCCTCCATACGTCCAATCCCCCTGTCTTGCCGGTAAGGCACGGCTAAGCCTTTCATTGCAAAAATCTCTAAGTTTCTATGTCTCTCTAAGCCATCAGCCTATCAAACCCAGCGTCAAGCAACATTGAAGGACATAGAAACATAGTCATTCTCGGGATAAGCTGACGAACCATGTCTTGGTGGCCGTGTCTTGCCCGAAGGCTTAGAGACGCGGCTCTGGGCGACCGCGCCTCCCTGGCCCTGTCTTACACCATCTTGCTCTCCGTATATGCCCGCTCGCGGCCTGCTGGACCGAGCGCTTCGGCGGCCGCGTCGTCGGCGCGGTAATAGATCGTCATTCCTTCGCCGTTCTTGTTGCGGCCGCTATGGTAGCCGGACACCTTCAGCCACTTGCGGATCGCGTCCAGCAGCTGGGTGTCGGTCGCGTCATATCGGTCGAGAGCGCCGTCCAAGATGAGCTTAAGCACATCGTTGGCCGTGAACAGGGCGCCGACCTCGCCCATCAGCCTGGCCAGTTGCTGGAAGTCGACCGGTGCGTCACCGTCCGCTTGGAGGCTGTCCCGCTGTATCGACGCCTTGGCCGGCGTCATCGGTGGGTCCGTGTCGTAGAGAACCAGCCCGACGCCGAGCCGTTCGATGCCCATGTCATCCCACCGCACCCGCTTGGGTGCCCACACATTCAGGAGCCACCACCGCACGGCGGCCATAGCCTTGCGGTTCTGATAGTTGGCCTTCAGCCTGCTGAAGTATGGGGCCCGCTCGTCCATCGGCTCGGGAGCGGGACGCAGGTAGCAGAAGCGTCGCTCGTCCTCGCCCGGCGATATGTAGAACTTGAGGTCCGGGTTGCGGTTGATGATGTAGTTCGTGCCGTTAGGCACCTGCAACTGGCTCTCCCTGTGCATCGGACGCACAGCGATGAAGTCCTCGGTGAGCGGGGCCTTCATCCCTTCGTAGGCCTCCCGTGCCTTGCTCCAGTTCGGGAAGCCGATTTCCTCCCCGAACAGGTTCGCTGCGGAGACCCGCCACGAGTCGTACTTGTCGGTCATCTGCGTAGGCCCAAAGTCGCCGCAGTTGCGCCAGCCTAGCATGGTGCTGAGTCCGAGTTTCATCATACCCTTCCCGGCGCCCTGCGCGCTCTCGAGAACGAGTGCCCAACGCACCTTGCGCCCCGGCTCCAAGCATCGCGCCGCCCAGTAGTCTGTGATGATCTCCTGCTGCAGCAGATCGCCGGGGAACAGGCGCTCGATCTCTGCGAGCCACCAGGACGCGTCCCCCTCGACCGCCTCCAGCGTGGTGTCGTACCAAGAGTTGAGCGCGAGATCACTGTGGGTTCCCATGTCGATCGGAACCAAGCGCGGCTTGCCGGGGAACGCGCCGCACATCCGCACTGAGGGGATGTCGATACCCGCGCGTCCCTTCTTGATGGCGTCGAGGAGCGACCCCTTGCCGTTCGACTTGGCCCAACCGGGCCCGTGCTCAATCTCCAGCCCCCTGTCGTCAAGCGTCTCGCCGGTTTCCTTGTTGACCCAGAGGCCCGTCGAGCGGTCGCGCACAAAGGTCGCGTTCAGCCATCTTGCGTACTCTTGCTGGTCAGCAGCCTGCTTCAACTTCCGCAGCTTGCCTTTCTCAAGCTTAACCGCGCGGGCCTTGGCCGCATTTGCCTGGAGCTTTGCCTTCGCCGGGTCGATTGAGCCGTTAGGGGCCGCGTCTTCCAATTCATCAGCGAAGTCGTTTGCCACGGTGGCGGCGTTGATGAGGTCGCCCCTGTCCGCTGCAATGAGCGCCTTGAACAGCGTCTTGACGGTAATCCGCTTGCCCGCGTCATCGCCGTGAAGGCTATCCCACCGGCGCCCAATGATCGTAGCGTTGTCGGCGTACTGCGGGTCGGAGATAGACCAGTCGATGAACTCCTGCCGCGCATCGCCCGCAGACGCGTGGTGGCAGGCCATCATCATGTCCAACCATTTGGACTGGTCTCGGAAGTCCGTAGGGTCGAGCCCGGAAAGCATCCGCTCGACCTGCTCGGCGTCGAACTCGCCCGCGCCACTCGCTTCGCTGACGTCGGGGCGGCGGATGAGGTCGAGAAGCGCGTCGGGCGCAGCCGCTGCGTCGGCGACCGGTTCAGCTAGCGTGTCCCATCGGTACGGCTTGCCCGTGTCAGGGTGGCTGCTGCCGGGCGCGACCATCTGGCGACCGTAGGCCTTGAACTCAATGCCGGGGTAAGCCTCTAGAGTGTCGACGGCGCGGAAGCCTGGGGGGACGGTCATGTAGAAGTGAATTCCACGCGATCCGGTGTCCACGCGCGGCCACTGGTCGAACTTGATGCCGAGTTCGGCTTGCAGCCGGGCGACGGGGTCGTCACCATCAATGAAGTTGCGGGGGTCCACATCGACGACGAGGTCGATCTCACGCAGGCGAACGCCCACGTTCACGTTCGCACTCAGGCAGTCGCGTGCTTCATCGACGTCCAGAGGAACGGCATTACGCCAGCCCTTGTCCGGCACCTTGCCTACCGACCTGCCCCGCGCATCCAGTGCGTTTGGCGCATTCAGCCGTATCAGCTCGTACCCGGTGCCGCGGTACGGTTCCAACTGTTCGGGTTCGAACTCAAACGTTGGCGTGTTGCCCCCTCGCGAGGGGCTATTGGAGATTTTGTCAGACACTTTCGATCCTATTGGTTGGGCGTTGTTGGGTCTGTCTGCAGCGGGCCAATCCCATTCCGGCTCCCGCCTCGGGGCGCTCTCGTCTTGTCAACGAGGGCGCCCCTTCCTTTTGGGCGCCTAGCGCGCTCGCTCGGCGCGGTAGGCGTCGAGGTCTTCGATCTTGTAGAAGTACCGGCCGCCGTCTTTCTGGTATGGCGGGCCCTTGCCCCTGCACCTGTTGGACCGCAGGGTTCCCTCGGTCGAACCGATGTATGCTGCGGCCTCGGTGGGGGTCATGATGCCGCAGTCGAGTCGCGCCTGCCGAGCGGCCTCCTGCGCTTGCATGAGCGTCATTTCTTGCTTCCTCCGTTTCAGTCGCCGGCAATCTTGCGGCGGGTACGGAGGTGCCCTGCGCCTTTCGGCGTGCACGCGGTATCAACGTTTGCTGCTGCTGGAAGTTGTGGCGGTCAGCCGCCGCTGCGGACGAACTGATCCAGTTCATCCCTGTGGTAACGGACCAATCGGTCCTGCACGACATGGTAGCGGGGGCCCTTGCCCGACGCCCGCCATGTCTTCATCGTTCCGGGTGTGGTTCCGAGGTATGCGGCGGCGCCGTCACTGTCGAGCCACGGGCTCTGCGCCCTGGCCAGTTCCTCGCGCAGGATCGCCCGCATGTCTTCGATTGTGATCGTGTCCACTCACGCCTCCTGCTGCTTGGGGGCATGAGTGGACGATCGACGGATTATCCTAACCCATTACTCCGACGCGGGCAGGACGAGAGTGAAGCCCAGCGGGTCCACGAATTCGCCGTCACGCGTCTCGGTGACGTCCGGTAGCGCAGCGTCGAAGACGAGGTCTTCGAGCGCCTGCGCGTGCGTTCTGAGGTGCTCGACGAGGTGGTCTGCATGCACGTATCCGCCGGATGCGCCAGGCAGCTTCTGGCCGAGCAACAGTGCGCTTTCGGCATAACCAACACCAGCCTGAATGTAGAGGGTGCGGGCGTGGTGGCGATACTCGTGGGGCGAAGGCAGGCCCTTCTCCTTGGGCTCCTCGACGTGGCCGCTGCGGCTGGTAACGGAGGGCCACAGCCATTCGCTGTTCAGCGGGCGGTCCTGCTCCATCCGCACCGCCAACACCTTGGCCAGCCGCCACCCGATCGGCAGCTTCAACGGATCGTCCGAGGTCTTCATGTGGGTCAGCGTCAGGACCTTGCCTGCAAAGTCGACGTCCTCTCGCTTGACGTTCAATATCGACGACCGGCGGGCACCCGTCAGTAGCATCGCGACGTGCAGGTCGCGACGGGCAGGGCTGAGGCGCATGACCTTGCCCCACCACTCTTTCATGTCGAGCGGCGCCACCTTTCTTCGCCGCGTTGTCGGAACCCGAAGCGCGGCGACCGGATTACCGTCGAGGCTCTCGTCAATCCGCATGGCGGTGTTGATGACCGCCCTGAGCGTCCGCATGACCGAGGCTGCGGTGGGCTCGCCATGCTTTCGCTTCAGGTCGGCGAACAGGTCCCGCACCATCTGGCGCGAGATGTCAGCCACGGCCTTGTTCCGACAGTTCTTGAGGTAGTGATCGAGATGATAACGGTAGCCCTCCTCGGTCCGGGGCCTGTGCTGCTTCTCGTCGAGGTGGGCGTCCAGCGCGGCGGCCAAAGTGATGCCGGTCTCCTCGGGCCCGTCGGTCGGGTCAACGCCAGACTGTATCTGGCTCATCAACACGCGGGCGCGGTTGCGGGCGTCGCGCAGGCCGATCCTGTCCACCCTGTCGATCTTGACCCGCACGGTGCGGATGTGGCGACCGTTCCGCCTGACGTCGCCTTGGACGGCGTAGGATCGGGTGGTCTTGTGGCAGATGACCATGAGGCCCTTGACCTCGGTATCGCGGTGGATGCCCGATCCCAGGGGCAAGTCCCTGATGCGGGCTTCGGTGAGCTTGGTGACGGCCATGCCGACATTCTCCTTCAAGTACCGCGCCAGGCACCGAACGGCCATCACCCTTGATTGCCGCCTGCTGACGCTGATTGACTGGAATGTCGTGGTTTTACATGCTTGGGAGCGCCTGATTGACCATGATTGACGCCGATTAACCCACTGATGCCGCACTTTTAATCAGCGGGTCACAGGTTCGAATCCTGTCGGGCTCACCATCCACTATTTTTCAAGGGCTTAGTGCAAGCGCGAGGCCAGTTGTCTCTCACCATTGTCTCTCAGCCCCATGCCATCCCCGAATCCTCGAAATATCGGACAGAAACGGCGCCGTGGCCGTGAGGCGAAGCGGCTGGCACGAGATCGCAAAATCTTCGGAAAACTACGGCTCTTGGTGGCTGAAGCAGAGCGCCGTCATGCCATGTTCGGGGAGCCTGTCGAAGCCCTGTCAGTATTCTATGGGAAAGAAACGAAACCGGCATCATGGGAACTCAGCCCCTTCCCCATGGGAAAACAGGTGAATGGGAGGCCCATGCCGCAATGGGAAGATCTGTCCCAATGGATGAAGGTAACCATGGCGACGGTGGTTAGTGACGAGTGGGAGCTGCTCACATTCAACGTCAACCTACACCCCGACCTTGAGGCTGAGCTGGTTGCCAATGGTGATGTGAGGGGGAAGCTGTCCGAGCGGGTGCGCAAGCATGTGACCCGGTCGCTAGGGGCAGGCCGTGAATACTTCTTTGTCATCGAGGGCCACAGCAACTGGACGGGCTCGCAAACGCACCTGCACGTCCATGGGGCATTGGCTGCAAGGGATGGTGAGAGCCTCGAAATGATCGAGGATGTGCTATGCAAGGCTGCCGGCCATGACATGCGCGGTAGAGGGCGGCCTGATCGAGCCGCTAGGTCGAAATGGTTTCAGCTCATGCAGGTCGCCTACCCCAACTACCTATTCAAATTCACGCTGCGGCGCGATCCGCGTCTAGATGAAAAGAGGCTGGTGATGTCGCGGGCGATGACGCAGGCGGCCCGTGATTTCTGGAACGACATCGCTAGGCCCGACCTCGGTTGAGAGTTGTTGCAAAGTTGTTGACCGAATCCGGCATCTTTTTCGCCTCGCTTGCGTTCGGCGTCACTGAACTTCTTCCTTGTGCGCAATTCTGCCCTTCACCGGCGCTGGCCAGAATTGGCTGAAGTCTGCGGCGTTCGGGCCACCGGAGCTGCGCGTCGTGGTTGACCCGATCAATATCACATCTGCCATTGGAGTCGCGGCAACGCGTAATACATGATCCTTCAAAAAATCTAATGGTATAGCGACTGACCGGCGTTGCGCGGGCAGCCAATCTCCCTATGGTCAATGGCACGCACGAATGGAGATTCACAGGTGGCTGAAAAGGAAATGTCGAGATCGACGATGACACTGCTGATTTGCAGCACGATTGCAGTGGTGGGCGGCGTCGGCATTATTGTGCTGAAGCCTGAGAGCAATGACCCCTACGCCGAATGTTACAATTTCTTCGGAGTAAAAGACACCGAATGCGCTGCAGCGATCGCCCGCGATCGCATCATGAACAGCGCCTTCTAAACAATCCAAGGTCGAGGTGGTGTTTCCCACCCGACTTACGTCTGTGGTGCTCGTAGACCTTGTGCAACGTCAACTTGCACAAGGAAAAATGCAGTGCGCTTCAAGCTTTTCGAATGTCAGATACTACAAAACTCTGGAACATCCATCTGCCACATCGTCTCCTCGGATATGGAACATGCATCGATTCTCATCGAGGACCATTTCGTAGCACTCGGCCTGACCGAGGCTCGCTACAAACTTCAGCGCGTCGATGAAGTGTTGCCGGAAGAGTGGGGTGGTGGCGCCGAGCTCGACGAGATCCTTGAGAATGCCCCGGCGGGCCTAGTGAGTTTCACCGACATTGGATGGGTTGCTCATACCGCGCCGGTCCACAAGCTCCGGCTGTTTGCGTCTGAGGACAGTAGGGGAATACCGATTTACGCCGCAGCCCCAAACAAAGGTGTCGCTTTGGCCCTAATGGTCAACACACAGCTGCCACGCGCTGGTCAGGTCTACACCTTCGACATCCGCGACGTCACCGACACCATCGTCGAGCCGGAGCGCAAGAACCTCGACAAGGTGCTCGCGGCTGGTCAGGCGGGCATCGCAGAGTGCGACGAGGAACACGACGGCTGGTGGGTATGGTAGAGATTAGGGGAGGTGGGCTGCGGCGGTGCAAAAGCTACCGGCACGACCCAGAGTGATCTTGACTGTCACAGCCCGCCGCCCATGGTCGATTGCCATCGGAGAACCCTCGTGAGAACCAGCTTGCATGCCACATCGCTTGAGTCCCCGAAGGTGGATGTCACCGACCAGGAGATATTGCGGAAGCTTGAGACCACAGATTGGAGCTTTGAATCTCGCATAATCCAGCACGAGGTCGAGAGCGTCCATCCATATCCGGCTAAGTTCATATCAGACCTTCCCGCTGCAATCTTGGACGCACTTCCAAGCCGCCCGAATACGCTATTGATGGACCCTTTCTGTGGCAGCGGAACCACTTTGGCGGAGGGGCAGAGAAGAGGCTTGCAAACGATCGGAGTAGATCTGAATCCGGTTGCATGCTTGATCGCAAGGGTCAAAACCGCACCCCTGCCGAAGTCGGCTGCTCAGAGCGCGGCCATGGTTCTCGATAAGCTCGGAAATTCCGCAGCTCTTGTTCCCCTTATTCCCAACCTAGGCCACTGGTTCAAAGGTTCGGTGCAGGCCCAATTGGCAAATCTAATGCAGGCAATCAGCGAAGCGCCTGCGGCCGATCAGGATTTTCTCAAGCTTGCAGCATCAAGCATCATCGTTCGCGTTTCCAATCAGGACAGTGATACTCGGTATGCGGCTGTTGATAAGCCAGTAACTGGCTCCGACGTCGCAAAACTGTTTGAACGAGCGTGCAACAAACTTTACGAAGCGTTGGAGCGTCGAGACTATGATCTTGTGAACAGCCGCGTGATCGAAAGTGACATTCTGTCATTTGATTGTGAAGACTTAGAGAAAAAAGTAGGAATCTTCATTACATCCCCGCCATACCCCAACGCCTACGAGTATTGGCTTTATCATAAATACCGCATGTGGTGGCTTGGGCACGATCCTCTTGCGGTCAAGCAGAAGGAAATAGGTGCAAGGGCTCACTTCTTTAAGAAAAATCATCACACGGCTGACACATTCATTGAGCAGATGAGTGCTGTATTCGAGATAATGAATTTCGTTGCGGCGCCTAAGGCATGGGCATGCTTTGTAGTAGGCAGATCAAAGATACATGGACTTATTGTGGATAATGCAAAAATTATCGAAGATGTTGCGGCACAAGCGGGATTTGAGCCGTTCTTTCGCACCGAACGAGTTGTAAAGAGCTCAAGGAAGTCCTTCAATCTCTCCCATGCGAACATCAAGACAGAGACAGTCCTGATCCTGCGAGGCGCGCAATGATACACCTCGACTGGAGTGAGTATCGGCATTTTCCTTATGAACGGGAACTGGCATTGCGGGAGGCTACCGCTGTGCTTGGTTGTGAGGCCAGAATTTCATCTGAAGGCGACGTCTTGGTCCCTACAGGTGACCTGAGCCTCACACAAAAACTCACCTATTTTTCCCGCGCTCGCAAGGGGAATGACTGTGCATCCACCCTGCAAAGTCGCCTGGAGAGCTCCGGTTCGGGTAACAGCCGGCGGCAATCGACACGCTATTCCGTGCATGGTCTTCATGAATATCGCGGGAAGTTCAATCCGCAAGTATGCAGCGCTCTCATAAACGTCTTAGGACTTTCAGAAGGCGATAGGCTGCTCGACCCTTTCTGTGGAAGTGGGACTACTCTGGTAGAGGCGGCTCACCGCGGGATCGAGGCGCTCGGGACAGATCTCAATCCCTTGGCTGTGTTCATATCTAATGCCAAGCTGGGGGCCCTCAAACTTTCGCCGGCAGATCTCCGTCGGACCCTTCAGCGGCTTTGCGCAGAGGCTCGGAAGGTTGAAGCACAAGAAGATGCCGGAGTGCGATTGGATTACCTCTCGGCGTGGTTCGAGGATGAGCCGCTCAGGCAGATTGAAGCGTTGCGAGTGTGCATCGAGGCTGAAATTGCAGATTTCCGTCCATTCTTTTTGGTGATCGCAAGCAACCTTTTGCGCGATTTCTCCCTCCAGAACCCAGCGGACCTGCGGATACGTCGTCGGGTGAGCGCCAATCAGACTGAGCACTTCGTAGACGCATTTATGAGGAGCGCAGAAGTCGCGATCGACAGACTAGAGGCCGCATTGGCCATCCTTGGGTCAGTCGATCCGATCGGGCGGGCACTTGTCTGCGACAATCGCTTTATCGATAGCGCGGTCCCCAAGGTTAGGTTTGACGGCGCCATAACGAGTCCGCCGTATGCAACTGCTTTGCCCTATATCGACACTCAGAGGTTGTCGTTGGTTTGGCTGGGATTGTTGTCGCCATCTGAGATTAGGTCGGTAGATGGTGATCTGATCGGCAGCCGCGAAATGGCGCCGGCGGAGAAGAGGCGAATGCTTGAGGCTCTCGTCTCAAATTCGGCATCGCTACCGGACAAGGAAGCGACATTCTGCGCGACCCTCCACAGCGCATTGGGGCCTGAAGATGGATTCCGGCGTGCTGCAATGCCGATGCTTATGTATCGCTATTTCAATCTGATGGCCCAAGCGTTCGAAGGGGTGGCAAGGTCAATGAAGCCTGGTGCCCGCTTCGCGCTCATAGTCGGACACAATCACACTCAGCTTGGCGGTAGGCGCTTCGAAATAGATACCCCTGCGCATCTCGCTTCCTTGGCAGCACATCGTGGCTGGGACGTCGAAGAGGTTACCGCGCTCCAGCCCTATCAACGCTACGGCTTGCACGCGGCAAATGCGACGAAAGAGGAGTCGCTCATTATCTTGGAGCGGCGCAGCTTACCACTTGGGGGATAATCCAGAGGGTAGCCAGCAAGCTCCACGACTGGCCATCCTCTCGGCTTTCGTGTCTGCTTCCCACACCCCGGCGATCGCTGTCCCTAAGGCGGAGTTTGGGTCGGTGAACGTCATGCGGAAGGCCGCATCTTCGATAGTCGGCCATTCTAGGATGGCGAGATCGCCTGCTTGAGGAATGCGAGTTCCGTAACCCTCTAGCTCAGCTTTGACCGGGGTGATCGCCGCCTTTGGCAGGACTAACCTGAGGTCGGCATGACCCGTATCTCCCTTAGTGTAGCCGTATGACATCAATCCAGTGGGGGTCTCATCTGCTCGGATCTCTTTCCCATCATCTACGTAGCGCAAAAGAAACGGAAATTCGGCACGAGGTCTGTTGCGGTCGCCATAAAAGCCGAACCTGATGCTTGAGACTGCCGAAATTGGGACACTCAAGTTCGCCGTTCCGGGTGCGTCCCTCCAATGCCGGTCGTTGTCTCGGCTCAATCTGACAATGAGGCCCATCGCGTCTCCCAAAGTGAACCCGGTTAGCGCTTCCGCGCCAACTGTCGGGCCCTCAGCAGATGGCGAGAAATACATGTATGGTGGATATGGAGGGGCGTGTTGCACGATGGCCAAGTCCAGATCATCATCCGGTGCTTCCGCGGGTGGAGCGCCAGTGCTAACGGCTTCTTTCTGCTGCGGCTGCTGCAACTGAACCAGATAGGTCTGCTTCGGACGATTGGGTGGTTGCCCTCCGGCTCCCTTTGGTCGAGGTGCGCTGGGAGGCCGGGCGAGGCTTAGTATGCCGTCGTCCTGAAGGCGATTTACATCCTCAGCATTCGAGACAAGCTCGAATCCGGGTCGATCTTGTTCGAACCAGTCATCGACCGCTTTCGCAATCTCATTGAGGATTTCGTCGGAGTCGCCGGTGGCGCTATCAAGCAAAAGCCCAGCCTCAATGTGCCTTGCCGCAATACCGGGCAAGGTGAAGTTCGCAGAACCGACATACGCGAGTTGTGAGCCATCGTTCCGCCGAAGGTGGATCGTCTTCGGATGATAATAGGCTCCTGAAAGGTAGACGATCCCTAGCGATGATCTTTCGCGTGGGAGACCCAAGGCTTCGACCAGTTCTCTTACGTGAGAGGCTACAGTGCCACCATCATTCGAGCCGATCACAAAGCGTAGAAGGGCCCCGCCTTCCTGCATGGCAGCGAGGCGCGGCAAGAAAGGGCGAACGGCGTCGCGGCTGAAGAACCCAGACTGAACTCGCAGCTGTGTAATGGAGTTGGTGAGCTCCTGTTGGAGCCAATGAGCAACCGCCTGATCTTCACTCCGCGTGCCGCTATCGATGTAACGCATAGTCTTCCCCTATTTCTGGGAAGGATAGCAGGCATTTGTCCTATTTCCAGCGCGACTGCACCAACAGTCGAGGCTTGAGCGTCTGCATAGAGTATACCCTCCCGAGGCGTCTCAAAGCATCCACAGAGTGTCTCATATGACTTCGATTTTCTCAATGAAACAGTAAGCTGCGCTGACTCTAAACCTAAATGAGACAGCGAAAGTGAGATCATGAGCATCGTCGGTTATGCGCGCGTCAGCAGCAGCTCCCAGAACCTTGCAGTCCAAGAGGAGCAATTGGCCGAAGCGGGCTGCGAGAAGATCTTCGCGGAGAAGGTGACCGGGACGACACGCGATGATCGTCTCGCTCTCGCAGATTGCCTCGACTGGGTCCGCGAGGGCGACACCCTTGTAGTAACGAGATTGGACCGCCTCGCGCGATCAGGTCGCGACCTTCACGACATCATCGCGCATCTGTCTGACAAGCGTGTCGGATTCCGGTGTTTGCAGCAGGGCGCGGTGGACACCACGACCAGCATGGGTAAGCTGATCCTTAGCATTCTCGGTGCAGTCGCGGAGTTCGAGACCGATATTCGCAAAGAGCGCCAACGAGAGGGGATAGAGCGTGCAAAGGCGGCCGGGGTGTATCAAGGTCGTAGAAGCACCATAGACCCCGCTCAGGTGCGTTCTCTGCGCGATCAGGGCCTTGGTGCCACCAAGATCGCCCAGAAGCTCGGGATCGCACGAGCAAGCGTCTACAGGGCTCTGAAAGACGAGGCGGTCTTTGTAGCATAGCGCAGCACTACAAATCGAAGAGGTCCTAGCCCTTGCCGGAGTGTTTCACCCTGATGTAGCCAATCAGGCGGTGTTTTGGCATTCGAGCCATCCACCGGGGATGGGGTGTCCGTTTCCGGGGAGAGGGCGGAAGTGGTGCAATGACCGCAAGTGGGTGGATTGTGTTGAAAAACTCCTCCTTGCAATCGGGCTAAAGTATTGATTCTATGTCTTGGCAGACAAGCGGAGACGGTCGGATGATGGGTGAGCGGACGGTGGCGCAGGAGGCCCTGTTCTACAGCTTCAACCTGGAGCGGCATGTTCCGCAGGATCATTTGCTGCGCTCGATCGATCGGTTCGTCGACCTGTCGGGCATTCGCGAACATCTGCGTCCCTTCTACAGCTCGACCGGACGACCGTCAGTTGATCCCGAGTTGATGATCCGGATGCTGATCATCGGCTACTGCATGGGCATCCGGTCCGAGCGGCGGCTGTGCGAGGAGGTGCATGTCAACCTCGCCTATCGCTGGTTCTGCCGCCTGGGGCTGGAAGGCGATGTGCCCGACCACTCGACCTTCTCGAAGAACCGTCACGGTCGCTTCCGCGACAGTGATCTGCTGCGCCAGCTGTTCGAGACGACCGTGGCGCGCTGCATCGCCGAAGGACTGGTCGGCGGTGAAGGGTTCGCGGTCGATGGCAGCCTCGTGCGCGCCGATGTGAACCGCCAGCATGCCGTCGATCAGGCCGATGGCTTGCCGGACCCGGCCACCAGCCATGCCGTTCGCGAGTATCTGGCTGTGCTCGACGATGCGGCCTTCGGGGGCGCAACCCCGGTGCCGCCCAAGCAGTTGGCGGTGGCCGATCCGGCCGCACGCTGGACAGCGGCAAGCCGCGAGCGTGCCTTCTTCGCCTATGCCACCAACTACCTCATTGATCTCCAGAACGCAGTGATCGTCGATGTCGAGGCGACCACCGCCATCCGTCAGGCCGAGGTGACCGCCCAGCGCCGCATGATCGACCGGACGCAGGAGCGCTTCGGCCTCTGGCCCGAGCGGCTCGTGGGCGACACCGGATATGGCGATGCAAGGAACCTGTCCTGGCTGGTCGAGGAGCGCGGCATCGAGCCGCACATCCCTGTGTTCGACAAGTCTGCCCGCCGCGATGATACCTTCGAGCGTTCGGCCTTCACCTTCGACCATGAGGATGACAGCTATATCTGCCCTGCTGGCAAGCGGCTGCGCCAGAGGCAGAAGGTCTATCGCGAGGAACGTCCGTTCGTCGATGAGAACGGCATGTTGCGTTACCGCGCCAGCAAGCTCGACTGCAGTGCCTGCGCTCTCAAGCCGCGCTGTTGCCCGACCCAACCAGCGCGCAAGATCCTGCGTTCAGTCCACGAGGGCGCCCGTGATCTGGCCCGCGATATCGCCACGACCGACGCCTATCTGGTCTCGCGCCGCCAGCGCAAGAAGGTCGAGATGCTGTTCGCGCACCTCAAGCGCATCCTCAGGATGGATCGCCTGCGCCTGCGAGGTCCAAACGGCGCAAGAGACGAGTTCCTCCTCGCAGCCACCGCCCAAAACCTCCGGAAAATGGCCAAGCTGATCCCCATGCCAGCCACCACAGCCCCCGCATAAGCGGGGGCGAAGCCTCAGAGCGCCGCTCAGGCTCGCGCCAGCGCCGATCTCAGCGCCGGGTTTTTCAACACAATC
>NZ_MUYG01000007.1 GCF_002155425.1 Erythrobacter donghaensis | reverse complement strand
GATTGTGTTGAAAAACCCGGCGCTGAGATCGGCGCTGGCGCGAGCCTGAGCGGCGCTCTGAGGCTTCGCCCCCGCTTATGCGGGGGCTGTGGTGGCTGGCATGGGGATCAGCTTGGCCATTTTCCGGAGGTTTTGGGCGGTGGCTGCGAGGAGGAACTCGTCTCTTGCGCCGTTTGGACCTCGCAGGCGCAGGCGATCCATCCTGAGGATGCGCTTGAGGTGCGCGAACAGCATCTCGACCTTCTTGCGCTGGCGGCGCGAGACCAGATAGGCGTCGGTCGTGGCGATATCGCGGGCCAGATCACGGGCGCCCTCGTGGACTGAACGCAGGATCTTGCGCGCTGGTTGGGTCGGGCAACAGCGCGGCTTGAGAGCGCAGGCACTGCAGTCGAGCTTGCTGGCGCGGTAACGCAACATGCCGTTCTCATCGACGAACGGACGTTCCTCGCGATAGACCTTCTGCCTCTGGCGCAGCCGCTTGCCAGCAGGGCAGATATAGCTGTCATCCTCATGGTCGAAGGTGAAGGCCGAACGCTCGAAGGTATCATCGCGGCGGGCAGACTTGTCGAACACAGGGATGTGCGGCTCGATGCCGCGCTCCTCGACCAGCCAGGACAGGTTCCTTGCATCGCCATATCCGGTGTCGCCCACGAGCCGCTCGGGCCAGAGGCCGAAGCGCTCCTGCGTCCGGTCGATCATGCGGCGCTGGGCGGTCACCTCGGCCTGACGGATGGCGGTGGTCGCCTCGACATCGACGATCACTGCGTTCTGGAGATCAATGAGGTAGTTGGTGGCATAGGCGAAGAAGGCACGCTCGCGGCTTGCCGCTGTCCAGCGTGCGGCCGGATCGGCCACCGCCAACTGCTTGGGCGGCACCGGGGTTGCGCCCCCGAAGGCCGCATCGTCGAGCACAGCCAGATACTCGCGAACGGCATGGCTGGTGGCCGGGTCCGGCAAGCCATCGGCCTGATCGACGGCATGCTGGCGGTTCACATCGGCGCGCACGAGGCTGCCATCGACCGCGAACCCTTCACCGCCGACCAGTCCTTCGGCGATGCAGCGCGCCACGGTCGTCTCGAACAGCTGGCGCAGCAGATCACTGTCGCGGAAGCGACCGTGACGGTTCTTCGAGAAGGTCGAGTGGTCGGGCACATCGCCTTCCAGCCCCAGGCGGCAGAACCAGCGATAGGCGAGGTTGACATGCACCTCCTCGCACAGCCGCCGCTCGGACCGGATGCCCATGCAGTAGCCGATGATCAGCATCCGGATCATCAACTCGGGATCAACTGACGGTCGTCCGGTCGAGCTGTAGAAGGGACGCAGATGTTCGCGAATGCCCGACAGGTCGACGAACCGATCGATCGAGCGCAGCAAATGATCCTGCGGAACATGCCGCTCCAGGTTGAAGCTGTAGAACAGGGCCTCCTGCGCCACCGTCCGCTCACCCATCATCCGACCGTCTCCGCTTGTCTGCCAAGACATAGAATCAATACTTTAGCCCGATTGCAAGGAGGAGTTTTTCAACACAATCCACCCATTCTCGGTCGTGGGCCGGACCCGCGCGCGATCCCGAAAGCGGAATGGCGGATTCTAAGGAAACCAGATGTTCGATCAGGGGTCCGTGAACGTCGGGGTTTGGGGCGGAAGCTGCCGTCTTCGTCTGGCTGATTAGACAGCCACTTTCCGCCCCTGTTCGCCCAAGCGATCGATTCGACCAACGGTCAATGGCTGACACATTGTGTGCCGCAAAAAGCGCCAGAACACGATTCAGGCTTTGCAGCCCAGCCTGCCGGAGGCTCCGTTCTGGGCGAATGTCAAAGAGCGCCAAGCTGGAAGCGTCAGAGGCATTCAATCCGAACCGCGCAATTGGGGAACATTGAGCACACCCTACCCCGCGAATTCGGGTTGCATATCTCTGATATATCCGAGGAAATACGGCTTGTGCACAAATGACCCGCCAGCGAGTTATGCGGGTTTGCGGCGAGCGGTGGGCAACTCGCTTAGCTATAAAAATCTGAAAAGAAGTCGAAATTCTCCAGTCGCTCGCGGATCATAGACGAGTTGCGGTTTCTCCAGACTAATCACCGCTTCCCCGTCTTGATCGGCACAACCTCAGCCCCCTTGCGCAGCTGATCGAGGTGGTCGCTCCACCATTGGGCCATGGCCACACGTTCCTTCCAATGTGCTCCGCGATGATAGGCGGCGCGGATTCTGTCGCTGTCGCCGTGGGCGAGGGCCCGCTCGATTGCATCGGGGTGCCAATTGCCGCATTCGTTGAGGAGGGTTGAGGCCATCGCGCGGAAGCCATGGGCGGTCATTTCATCGGTGGAATAGACGAAGCCCTCGACCCCGATTTCGACGCTAATGCACGCGCATTGATCGCTCAGCTCGGCTGCTCGGAAAATGACATCGACATCCTACTCGATCTCGGGAACCCGAAATTTGATCCTCAGGACATGCTGATTGCGATTATCGCTTCAGTGCTGTCGAGCGGCGGGATTTTTTCCTCAGCTCGGTCGGTCACTGTATTGGCTACATCCTTTCCGGACAGCCTGAGCAGCCTAAAATTTGGCCTTGACGTGCTGCCGCGACGGGAATGGCTGCTGTATAAGGCTCTAATGGCGGCGTTGTCTGATCCGATCCGCCGCCCGGGATTTGGCGACTACGCCGTCGCGGCCGTCGAATTCCCAAAGGGCGATATGCGCTTTATGCGTGGCTCACCCAACGTCCGATACGCTATCGACGATGCCTGGCTGGTCGCCAAATCCAAGCGCCAGAAGTCGAACAACAATCACGCTTATCCCGACCTGTGCGGCGCGATCGTCGCTTCTGGCACGTTTGCTGGGATCGGGTTTTCGGAGGGTTCGAAATACATTGACGGCTGCCGGCTCGGCACCGAGAAGATGGGCAATCCAACGACCTGGAAATGGGTCGCCACCAATCAGCACATCACAAAAGTGGTTTCTGATCTCGCCAGGTTGTCCGGGACCTGAGTGCGGTGCGAACGGCGCTCGAAAGCTTCCGCAACTGCATCAAAGAAACGAGCCGCTGATAAAGTTCTTCGCGGGGCGCACGCAGATCTCGTTCTGAAACGCCAAGCTCTCTGAGGATAGCCTGAACTTCGGGGCGCCACAGCAAGCGTGCCAGCACAAGCGGGTTGACGCCCTTGTTGGCTCGTTCCGGTCGAAGGCGACGGAACCGCACGCCCTGTGTCCTGCCGCGCTCGGCGACGATAACACCCCACCAGTCAGGCACGATTGTCATGGCCGAAGCCAAATGCTTCGGATCGACGATCAACAAGGCTTTGTCTACGACTTCACCATACGCGGCCACCTGTCTCGGCAAGCGCTCCAGGGTGTCGGCTTCTGCTTTGATTTCAACGCCGCGAATGTGGCCGTTGATCACGGCAATATCTATCCGGCAGGTGCCGTGATCCAGGCCGAGTTCGTCTACGACAAGGGTGTCGGGACAGGCTTGGGCGTGCGCCAGCAATCGTCGATAGGCGGCTTGCCTAACATCACTGTCCCGAAGTGGTCTCGAAGCCATGCCGAATCGATAGCCATGGTTATGGCAGAGTGGCAACGGCTAATGTCACGCATCGTGCCCAACCGACGAGCACGAATGCTGTCCTCATACGCCGTACGCGTTCGGCGGCCACGTTAGGCAGCTTTCGCGAAAATCTGGCCAGCAGCTGCCATTCAGCAATCGACCCCATAGCCGCCGTCGCGATGATTGGCTAAGTTCCTCGAAAGATCAGGGAATGTTTGCGTCAAAGGCCGACAATGTTGGAAGCTTACGGAATACGTTCATCAAGAGCAGCTCTCGTTTGCCTCCTGTCGATGCTGATAGGGGCTTCAGCCGCTGCCCGCCCCCTGTCCATCGACGATGTGCTCGCGAGCGTGGCGGTCGACCGCGCTGACATCTCTCCGGATTCTGAAGAAATCGCGATCGCGATGCCTCGCCCCGCCACCTCGGGCGAGGTTTATGGCCGCAATTCCTACGAGATCGATTCCTCGCGCACCGATATCTGGCTGGTGAAGCGCGACGGGTCGCAGCTGCGCCGGCTGACCGATGGCAAAGGGGCCGCAGCAGGCTTCTGGTGCCCCTACTGGAGCCCCGACGGACAGCGACTGGCGATGCTGTCGACCGCGCCCGAACAGGGCGAACCGCGCGGCGGTGACAATGTGCGCCTCTATGTTTGGGAACGCGGAGCCGACGCGCCCCGGCGCGTCAGTGATCGCGCGATGATGACGCAGGTGCGCTACGGCTCGCCGCTCAACGAGCTCGACCTGCGGACTGCAGGCGCAAGCCTACCGAATACGTGCCGCGAGAATGACGAGAACGCCCCCTTCCTGTGGCTCGGCCCGGATCGCCTTTTGGCGGTGCTGATGCCGCAGGGTGAACGTTCGGCGATGGTGGATCGCTACGCCAAGTTCCACCGCGAGGCATCAGAGGCAGGCGCGGAGATGCGTGGGGGCGAGGTGCCGACGGTATCGCGCTCCGACAGCGCAACAATGGCGGCTGAGTTGGCTGAGGGACGCTACACGGCCGAGTTGGTGATCTTCAATCTCACCGATGATTCGACAACGAAGCTCGGCGAAGTGCCAGCCTTTCCGATGTTCGGCGCGCTGACCATCGCCCTTTCGCCCGATGCCCGCCGCGCCGCAATCCTCGCGCCGGTTCGGGCCATCCCTCCGCACCGCCGGTCACCCGCTATTCCCAATGTGATGGCATGGGCGGTGGAGAACGTCCTGTTCATGCTCGATCTTGGCGAACGGCCCGCCTTGCACCTCGTCGAGACGCCGAGCGGTGCACAATATCCGCTCGACATCATCGGATGGTCGCCGGGTTCGGAATATGTCTCCGTCCGTGCTCGGGCTGCGGCGGACGCGAAATCGGCGAGCCTCTGGACCCTCGCCGCGAACGACCTCGCGCTGACTGCTCAAGCCCCCGGCCTGAACTTTGATGACGCCGTGCCAGCGCACTGGCGCGAGACATCCTATGCGCTCTGGGCCGACCAGACACGGATACTGGCGCGGGATGCGAAGGCAAGCAGCGGTTGGCGGCTTGTCGATGTGCGTAGTGGCCGAATGAGCGAGGTTGAAGGCAACGCCGAAGGGCTTGCAGGCCTGCGCACCTCCACTGAGGGACAGATCATCGGGCAGAGCAAGACCGGCCCTGTCCGCTTCGACCCCGCCGTGCGCCGGTTCGTGTCCTGGCCAGCTTCCAGAGCAACCGGTTGTAGCAGCGCGGCACGGCTTTTCGCGGAGCGGAAAGACGGAGCCACCGCTTACAGCCTCTGGACCGCCGACGGCCCGCGTCCGGCCAGCATCACGTTCGCGTCGTCCGCCCGGCCGCTCGGTCATGATTGCAGCGGGATTGTCTGGGCCGAGAACGGGTTCGAAGGCAGTGCGGTAAACTTCACGGCTTGGGACGATCCCGCCACGCCCCGCGCTCTGATGCAGCACAACCAGCACATTGCCGATATCGCATGGGGCGAGCGGCGCATGATCGACTATCGCCATACAGATGGCACCGCGCTCAAGATGGCGGTGCTGCTCCCCGCCGATTACGATCCCACGCGGCGCTACCCCACGCTGATGTGGGTTTATGGCGGCTACCAGCCATCCGGGGTCGACGACTTCTTCCTCGATCCGCACATGGCGGGCCTTTACAACCTCGAGCTTTACGCGAGCCGCGGCTATGTCGTGGCTATTCCCGCCATCCCGGTCCCGCGGGGCGACACACCGGGCGAGCCCTTGGCGGCGTTCCCGGGCGGCGTGTTGCCTGCCGTGGACAAGCTGGTGGAACTGGGCATCACTGACAACGACCGCGTCGGCGTTTTCGGCCAAAGCTTCGGCGGCTACACCGTCAGTGCGCTAATCGCGCAGACCGACCGTTTCAAGGCGGCGGCCAGCATTGCCGGAGCGACGGATATTGCCACCAATTACGGCGCGTTCGATCCGGCGGCGCGGGGCTGGCCCGGCATAGAACAGGACATGGCGGCCAACGGGCCAATCTATGAAAGCGGGCTCGGCTTCAGGATCGATCCCGCCACCGATCCCGCGCTCTATCATCGCAATTCGCCCATTACTTTCGCCGACCGGATCCAGACACCGCTGCTGCTGATCCATGGGGAACTCGACACTCGTGCGCCGCTCTCGCAGCCAGAGGCGCTTTATTCGCTGCTACGTCGAAAGGGTCGTGCGGCAAGGCTGCTGCGCTACTGGGGCGAGAACCACTCTCTCGCCAACTCGCCCGCCAACATCCGCGATATCACACGCGAGCTGATCGACTGGTTCGATCTCCACCTAAAGCATGGCGGTTACGCAGAAGCGCGCCTCGGTATCACTGACTAAAGCTCGAAGCGGACGGGCAGTTTTCCACCCAGTTCCAGTCATAGACCAGGCCGGATCGCCCTCCCGAAAGCGGACGACGCAATGTGCACGTCAGCCACCGACCCCTCCCTGCTGATCAGGTATTTGCCACATTGGCTTCTGGTGCGGTGCTGCCAACGCCTTAATTTGCTCTGCCTGCGCCCGCAGTTCTGTCCGCTTCTCCGGATATTGCTCTGCCAAGGTCCGAAAATGGTCCGCCAACTGTTTCTCGATTTTGCCAAGTAAGAACCATTGCTCATTGTATCCTGCGTATGTGTCCACCAGCGCGGGCAGCCACGGAGCAAACCGAGTTGCGTCCATGGTCACTTGAGGAACACCGTCGAACTGTCCTGGAGCGAAAACCTCAAGGGTATTTTCGTTCATCCGGGCGTGCTTGTTCGATCCGAAAATCTTTGCCAGCATTTCGACCGATATCGTATGCGTGTTTCTGACTTCATCAAACTCGGCACGCTCTTTTTCAAACAGCTGCTTCTCGAGATTAAGGCTCTCCTTTTTAGCGCGAAGCGTGTCGACGTCACCCTGCAAGCTCGCCTTCTCCGCCTCCAGTGCGGCTCGATCAGCTTGAACTTGTGCAAGAATGGTCTTTTCAGCCATTGCCTTGTCACGCGCCTCATCGGCCTCTGCCCGGGCTGCATCGGCAGCCGCAAGATCCGCATCGCGTTGACGTTCTGCAGCGGCCGCGCTGTTTCGCTCTGCAACCTCTGCGGTTTTCCCTGCTTCAACTTTTGACCGAACGCGTTCGAGATCCGCGTTCGCCGTTTCGATTTCCGACTTCGTTTGCGTTAATTGCGCGGTTAGTTTCGGCACTGCCGCTTCGGCTGCCTCGGCTTCGGCAATGCGTGTGGCCGCGCTGTTGAGCAAGGCCTCCGCTGCGATCTTGTCCTTGGCTATCGCCAATTTCTCGGCCGCGACCAGCTCTTCGCGGCGCTCAACCTCAGCGATGCGCATGTCCGCATGGCCTTGGGCTGTCGTTGCGCTTCGAACAATCTCGAGCGCTGCCGTATGGGTGGCGGCAGCACTTACCTCTCTCTCGGTGACGGCTGTTCTCCGCGTCCTGTATCCGTGCGCCATCGACCTCGATCGATTTCACCAGCCCCCGGTCGTGTGCGTCGAAGGCGTCCAGACGGTAGATGGGGTGGAAATCGAATTCGTGGGTGGCCGAATACCCAATGCTAGCCAGCGGCTCCATCGCCCGCATGATCTTGCGCCCGGCGCTGTCCGCCGTCCGCCCGGTCGATTGCGGTTCGTCCACGATCAGGATCGGGCGCGTGCTCTTCACCCATTCCACGCCCGGAATGTCGCGCGTCTGCTCGCGCGCCTGCTGGAACACCGCCGCCTTCGAACCCAGCGACTGCACCGTGGCGATCATTACCCGGATCGACGAGGACGAGGCGAAATCGATGATCCGCGAGAGGTCCGAGCTGTCATAGACGAAGCTTTCGAACGGCACGCCGTCATACAGCTGGCGGAAGTGGTCGCGGGTCTGCTGGATCGTCTTTTTCACCCCCTCGCGTATCGCGACCGAGGGCACCACGATCACGAACTTGGTGAAGCCATAGCGCCGGTTCAGCTCGAAGATGGTGCGCAGGTAGACATAGGTCTTGCCCGTCCCCGTCTCCATTTCGACGGTGAAGTCCATGCCATAATCGCCCTCACCGCTCCGCTTGTCGCCCTTCACCTCTAGGGTAGGCGATAGTTGCACGGCGTTGCGCTCCTGCACGATGTGCAGGTTCTCCAGCACCTGTTCGGGCAGCAGGTCGAAGCGGTTCGCGTAGCCGAGCAGCCGCTCGTTGTATTCCAGTTCGCCCGCGATCTGGCCGGGGGCGATGGTGAACAGCGACTGGCGTTCATGCTGTCCGGCGAACAGGTCCACCACCGCGTCAATCGCGGCCTTCTGGTGCGCAAGGTCGGGTTCGAAGACGAACTTCATGGTGCTTGCCACGCCCTAGATGCTCGCGATTTTGGCGATGCGGTCGCCGTGACGCTGGCGCAGGATCGCGGCGAGATTGGCCTTGGTGGCCGAACGGTTGTTGTCCGTGCCGAGGCCCACATCCGCTGCGCCACCGCCTCGCGGTCTTCGGGCGAGAGCCGAGCCAGATCGAGCCGGAGGTCGTTAAGCGTCAGATCGGTGATTGATACGCCGGAGGACAGATCCTCCAGATCGATCACCCGCTCCTGCAGTGATTCGAGCTGACGGCGGCGATATTCGAGGTCGTTCATGGCATCGCCTGCCTGCGTCTCGATCAGGTTTTCTTCGCCGGTGGCGGATACATCGAGCAGCATCATCTTGCCGGAACCGTTACGTCCAGCCGTGTGAGATGCTATGTGAGAAGCTATGGGGGAATAGGTGCGCATGCCGCCTCCGGATTGGCGGTTTTCTGCGGCTTTCCGGGAATTGTGGAGCGGGTAGCGGGAATCGAACCCGCATAGCCAGCTTGGAAGGCTGGAGCTTTACCACTAAGCTATACCCGCTCATGGCCGTGGCAGCGCCCATGCCATTGATGGCGGCCTGAGGTCAATATGGCGCGGGCCTCAGGTGGCGGGGGCGACCGGCATATTGTCGATCAACCGCGTCCCACCGATCCGGGCGGCGACGAGCAGGCGGGCGGGGTTCTTTCCCGGGGCTGCAAGCGGGGCGAGTGTCGTGGCATCGGCCAGCACCGCGTAGTCGACGCTGGAAAAGCCCGCCGCGATGATCTCGGCCTGCAACTGCGCCAAGGCATCCGCGCCGGGCGCACCTCCCTCCATCGCGGCAATCGCGGTCTGCATCGCGCGCGGCAGGGCGGCGGCGGCGGCGCGCTGATCGGGGGTGAGGTAGCGGTTGCGGCTGCTCATCGCGAGGCCGTCCGCCTCGCGCACCGTGGGCACGCCGATGATGTTGCCCACCTGCGGCGCGGTGAGATCGAGATCGCGCGCCATCGCCCGGATCACCGCGAGCTGCTGGAAGTCCTTCTCCCCGAAAAACGCGAGGTCGGGCTGCACCTGATTGAACAGCTTGAGCACCACCGTCGCCACTCCGTCGAAATGGCCGGGACGGGCCGCGCCGCAAAGCCCGTCGCTCACGCCCGACACGCCGACATTGGTGACGAAACCGGGCGGATACATCGCCTCCACCCCCGGAGCCCAGAGCAGTGCGCAGCCTTCGGCCTCGAGCATCGCGGCATCGGCGGCCAGCTGGCGCGGATAGGCATCGAGATCCTCGTTGGGGCCGAACTGCTTCGGGTTGACGAAGATCGAGGCGACCACGCGATCCGCCTCGGCCCGCGCGCGGCGCACCAGCGTGAGGTGGCCTTCGTGGAGCGCGCCCATCGTCGGCACCAGCGCGATGCGCGCGCCGCTGTTGCGCCATTGTCCCAGAGTGGTTCTCAACACTCCCAGCGACTTGACCGTTTGCACCTGCGCGCCTCCAAGGATACACCGAAACCGTGCCCTAGCGGCGCAAGCTGTCCCAATTCAAGCCGCTCCGCCTTCGAGCTTCGCGAAGAGACCTGCCATGTCACCCGCTGCTGCCAGCGCCCAACCATCCGATCCCGTGCTCGCCGGGCGCCGCTTGCGTCAGGGGCAGGCGCACCGGATCGTGTTCGCCAACGAGAAGGGCGGGACGGGCAAGTCGACCACGGCGGTGCACGTGGCGGTGGCGCTGTCCTATCTCGGCGCGCGGGTAGCGGCGATCGATCTCGACCCGCGCCAGCGCACCACGCACCGCTATATCGAGAACCGGCTGAACACGCTCGAAAAGCGCGGCCTCACCCTGCCGACCCCGGAATGCGAGGTGTTCCGCGGCGAGACCACCGGCGATCTGATCGCGATGATCCGGCGGATGGAGGCGACCTGCGATTTCCTCATTATCGACAATCCGGGGCGCGATGACCCGTTTGCCCGCGTTGCGGTGGAGCACGCCGACACGCTGGTGACGCCGATGAACGACAGCTTCGTCGATTTCGATCTGATCGGGCAGGTCGATGCCGAGACCTTCAAGGTGCGCAAGCTTTCGTTCTTCGCCGAGCTAATCTGGGAAGCGCGGCTCAAGCGCAGCCGCATGACGATCGAGCAGCAGCGCCCGGAGATGGACTGGATCGTGGTCAGAAACCGCACCGGCCACGTCGAGGCGCGCAACCAGGCGCGTCTGCACAAGGCCTTGAATGAAATGGCCAAGCGGGTCGGGTTCCGGGTGACGCAGGGCCTCAGCGAACGCGTGATCTACCGCGAGCTGTTCCCCAGCGGGCTGACCCTGCTCGACAAGGGGCATCTGGGCGAGCTTGGCACCAGTCACCTCGTCGCCCGGCAGGAACTGCGCGCGCTGGTCAAGACCCTGAGCCTGCCCGCCTTCGATCCCGAGCAGGGCGCGCTGGAGCTGGCCTGATGCTGCCGAAAATCCTCATGTTTGCAATCGCGCTGAGCGTGTTCTGCCGCTGGGCGCTGGGCAAGTGGCCGTGGGAGTATCTGCGCCCCGCGCCCACACGCTCGCAGGCAATCTTCCGCGCGCGCAAGCTGCTGGGGGTCGAGGCCGGTGCCCCGCGCGAGGAGATCATCCTCGCCCATCGCCGGCTGGTGACGCTGGTGCATCCCGACAAGGGCGGCACCACCGCGGCGATGCAGGAGGCCAATGCCGCGCGCGATCTGCTGCTGTCCGAACTGCCGGGTGCGCCGATCGCCGGGCCGGACGATGATTGGCCCCCGCAATCGCAGGATTGACACAAACGCGCGCCACGGGTTTGACGGCTCTGGCCGCACGGATGGGGCATAGTCGCGCGCGCCGATCCTTTCGGCGCAAAGCGACAGGCCCATCCCTCAGCGCCCAAAGCTAAAAGCCACGACCGCCCCTCACCCCGGCGGCGCCATGATGCGGCGACACCACGCCACAAGGAGCCTCTTGCGATCATGCAACACCACTTCCACCCCACCGTGCTGCGTGAATACGACATTCGCGGGATCATCGGCGAGACGCTGGGCGCGGATGATGCGCGCGCGATTGGGCGGGCCTTCGGCACGCTGCTGCGCGAGGCGGGCGGAACGACGGTGGCGGTGGGCTATGACGGGCGCGTCAGCTCGCCGATGCTCGAACACGCGCTGGTCGAAGGGCTGACGGCGAGCGGGTGCGATGTGGTGCGGATCGGCATGGGGGCGACCCCGATGCTCTATTACGCCGAAGCCTCAGCCGAAGAGGTGGATGGCGGCATTCAGATAACTGGCAGCCACAATCCCCCCAATTACAACGGCTTCAAGATGGTATTTATGGGTCGACCGTTCTTCGGCGCCGATATCCAAAAGCTCGGGAAACTGGCAGCAGACGGAGCCTTCGCCAGCGGCATGGGCGCGGTCAGCACGCGCGACATCCTCGGCGAGTATGTCGAGCGCCTGCTCGAGGGGCTGGCCGGGATCGATCCCGAGGCGCTGCAGAATCTCCGCGTCGGCTGGGATGCCGGCAACGGCGCTGCCGGCCCCGCGCTGGAGGCTCTCGCCGCGCGGCTGCCGGGGGAACATCATCTGCTCTTTACTGAAGTTGACGGACATTTTCCCAACCACCATCCTGATCCGACTGTGGAGGCCAACCTTGTCGATCTGCGCGCGCTTGTCGCGGACAAGAACCTCGATTTCGGAGTGGCTTTCGATGGCGACGGCGACCGGATCGGCGCGATCGACGGCACGGGCCGGGTGATCTGGGGCGATCAGCTGCTGATGATCTATGCCGAGGATTTGCTCAAAACCCGCCCCGGATCCACGATTATCGCCGATGTGAAGGCCAGCCGCGCGCTGTTCGACCGGGTCGACGAACTGGGCGGGACGCCGCTGATGTGGAAGACCGGCCACTCGCTGATCAAATCCAAAATGAAGGAAACTGGCGCGCCGCTGGCGGGCGAGATGAGCGGGCACGTGTTCTTTGCCGACGAATATTACGGCTTCGACGATGCGCTTTATGCCGGAGTGCGGCTGCTGGCAGCGGCGGCGCGGCTTGGCAAGTCGGTGACCGAGCTGCGCGGTGCGATCCCGCCGATGCTCAACACCCCCGAACTGCGCTTTCAGGTCGACGAGACGCGCAAGTTCGCCGCCATGGCCGAAATCGCCGAGCGGCTGACCACCGCGCCGGGGCCGGAGGTCGAAAGCGTCAACGCCACCGATGGCGTGCGGGTGAACACCGCCGACGGCTGGTGGCTGCTGCGCGCCTCGAACACGCAGGATGTGCTGGTGGCGCGGGCGGAAAGCGACACGCCCGAAGGGCTGGAGCGGCTGCTGGCGCAGATCGACGCGCAGCTGGCCGCTTCGGGGCTGGAGCGCGGCGAATCCGTCGGGCACTGATGCGTTTTCCGAAGCCGCTGGCGCGGCCGGAAAAGCAACGCTCACGCGCCGCGCGGGCTTGGTGCCGTTCCGGCACGGATCGCGCCATTCTCCCCGCAATTGCAATTGCCTGACGCGAAGCCCACGCTATGACGAGCGACATGATCGTCGGGATTGACCTTGGCACCACCAACAGCGCGGTTGCGCTGTGGCAGGACGGTGCGCCGCAGCTGGTGCCCAATGCACTCGGCAAGGAACTCACGCCTTCTGCCGTCAGTCTTGCCAAGGGCGGACAGGCGTGGGTGGGCGAAGCCGCGCTGGACCGCATGGCAACCCATCCGGCGGACACCGTCACCAGTTTCAAACGGATGATGGGCACTGCCAGCACGGTGACGCTGGCAGGGACAAAGCTGACGCCCGAAGACCTCTCGGCGATGGTGCTGCGCAGCCTGGCCGACGATGTCGAGGCGGCGACCGGCACCCGGCCCATGGGCGCGGTCATCACTGTCCCGGCCTATTTCAACGAGCGCCAGCGCCGCGCCACCCGCCGCGCGGGCGAGATCGCGGGCCTTGAGGTCAAGCGCCTGATCAACGAGCCCACCGCTGCGGCGCTCGCCTTCGGCCTCACCGACCGGGGCGATCGCGAACCCTTTCTGGTGTTCGACCTTGGCGGGGGCACCTTCGATGTCTCGATCGTCGAGATGTTCGAAGGGATCGTCGAGGTCCGCGCCTCTGCGGGCGACAATCGCTTGGGGGGCGACGATTTTGACGAAGCGCTGGTGCGGCTGGTCGAGCCTGTGCTCGAGAACGGGGCGGCGTTGGGCACCCTGCCCGCCGACAGCCGCCGTGCGCTGCTGACCCTCGCTGCCGAGCGCACCCGACGCGCGCTGAGCACCGCCGAAGAGGCCGAATTCAACGTGGTTGCCGATGGCACCCCCGTCACCGCGCGGGTCACCACCGAAGACTTCGAGGAAGCCGCGGCGGGCCTCGTCAAGCGGCTGCGCGATCCGGTGATCCGGGCGCTGCGCGACAGCCATATCGATGTGAAGGCGCTGTCGGACATCGTGCTGGTCGGCGGGGCGACGCGGATGCCGGTGGTGAGGAAGGCGCTGACCCGGATGTTCGGCCGCTTTCCCAATGCCACCGTCCACCCCGATCACGCGGTCGCGCTGGGCGCAGCGATTCAGGCGGGGCTCCTGTCGGGCGGAGACGGGCTGGAGGAAATCCGCATCACCGACGTCGCGCCCTTTACGCTCGGCGTGAACAGCGCCACCCGCGACGCGCACGGCCGGTTGCACGACGACATCTTCGCCCCGATCATCGAGCGCAACACCCCCGTGCCGGTCAGCCGGGTGGAGCGGTTCTTCACCCTCGGCGACAACCAGCGCAAGGTGCTGTTCGCGGTCTATCAGGGCGAAGCGCGCGACGTGAAGAAGAACGTCAAGCTGGGCGAGCTTGAGGTGCCCGTCCCCCCGCGGCCCGCAGGCGAGGTGAGCGTCGACGTGCGCTTCACCTACGACACCAGCGGGCTGCTCGAAGTCGATGTCGCCGTGCCCGCCACCGGCCTCACCCGCAATCTGGTGATCGTCGACGAGGAAGACCGGCGCAGCAAGAAGGATATCGAAGCGCGGCGCAAGGCTCTGGAAAAGCTCAAGGTCCACCCGCGCGACGAGGCCGAGAACGTCGCCATGCTGGCGCGCGCCGAGCGGGCTTACGAAGGCTTCACCGGCCCGGTGCGCGACTTTATCGGGCAGGCGCTGACCGAGTTTCAGGGCGCGCTCGACAAGCAGGATGCGCGCATCATCGCCGACGCGCGCGAGGCGCTGGCGCAGCTGCTCGACCAGATCGAGGCCAATCCGCCGGTATGACGCGCGCCTTTCCGTGGAGCCGGCTCGGGATTGATCCCACCAGTGATGCGGGCGCGATCCGCAAGGCCTATGCCGATGCCCTGCGCGCGATCAATGTCGATGAGGACATCGCCGGATATGCCGAATTGCGCCGTGCGCGAGATCAGGCGCTGTGGCTCGCCAAGCAGGATCAGCGCGAGGAAGAGGACGATTTCGGCCTCGGTGACCTCGATGGTGACGATGGCTCGGATGGGGGCTGGGATGAGGACGATTGGGACGGGAATGACGGCGCGTGGGACGTCGCGCCCGGCATCCAGACCCCGCTCCCCGGCCCCGAACCGGAGCTCTCGCCCGGGCAGTTGCGCGCGCAGGCGGCGTGGAAAGACCTGCACGCCGTGCTCTATCCCAATGGCCTACAGAGCGACGAGGCAGTCACCCACGCCGAACTGGACACCGGGCTGGCCGCGCTCGATGCGCTTTTCATCCGCGCCGAGGAAGCCGATCTTGCCGAGCACGATGCGCTCGACGACGCGCTGGCCGAGCTCTTCGCACGCACCTGGCCGCGTTCTGCGCCTTTCGTGGAACCCGCCAACACCGCCTTTCACTGGCTGGACGAGGCCGGCGCGCTGGAGGAGCGCGCGGCGCTGCGGTTCCTCAACCAGCGGCTCAAGGGGATGCGCTTTCACGAGAAGGTGCAGCAGCCCGATCACCCGCTCAACAGGGCATGGACCGAGCTGTCGCGCCCCGGCACGGCGGGGATGCTCGACCGGCTGAAGGTCAAGCGGGTCGAGGTCGACAAGCTGCTGGGCGGCATCCGCACCCGTTATCCCGAACTGGAAAGCTATCTCGATCCGCAGCGCGTTGCCTCGTGGGACAGGGTCGGGTCGCTGGAGGGCAGCCCCGACGGCACGGGGCCCAATGTGGTGCGCTGGATCTTCATTCTGGTGCTGGTGGGATCGATGCTGGCACGGCTGGGCAGCGCCATGTCGGAGAGGGACAATGCCGGCGATCAGCCTTCCGAAGTGGCGGTCGCCGAGGCGCTGCGCGAGGCCAATTTCGTCGTCGCGACGACCGCCATCTTCGGGGAGGGCACAGATGTGGCCGCGGTGCGCAAGGCCGATCCGCCGTTCGCCTATCAGCTAAGGCTGGCGATGGGACAGGGCGCCACACCGGAAGCCGCGCTCGCCTTTGCCCGCAACAAGGCGGTGCAGAGCGCCGAGGTGGCCGAGTTCGACGAGTTGGTGGCGCTGGCCGAGTTGAAGCAGCTGTGGCTCTTCGCGGCCATCGGTTCGCCAGAACAGTGCCGTCAGGTGCTGGAAGGCGATTTCCAGAGCCAGCCGCTGGCGCTCGACAAGCCCGGGCGCATGCGCGAAATGCAATTGCTGCGCCGGCTGCTCGATGCCGGCGTGCTCGGGCATCGCGGCAAGGCGGGGGAGCGGACCTTCAGCGTGCCGGGCTGGATGGTCGATGAGGCAATGGAGCGCACCGGGCTGGGTCCGGACGAACTGGGCGCCGCGCTGCGCGATCCGGCCCACCCGTCGCGCTGCCGGGTCGAACTGGCGTTGCGCACTGCGATGCTTAAGCAGCCGGGCCGCGTGCCCGCCGATCTGCTGCGCTGGCTGTGACTGCCCGCACCCCGGGGCTGGCGCAAGCGGCGGCCCTGCGGCACTAGTAATGGTCTGAAACGGAGAGATTCGATGAAACCCCTGCGCCTGATCCTTGCCACGGCTTCTGCCCTTTCGCTGCTGGCCGCCCCGGCCACCCTCGCCGCGCAGGATACCGAGTCCGAAGCGATGGCAGAGGCCGCACCCGCCGACGACATGGCTGAGGAAGAATGGGCCGAGGATGAAGGGGCCGACGATCCGATGGCCGCGCTCGCCGGGATGATGGGCGCGACGATGATCGAGGTCGAACCGCTCACCGCCGAACAGCAGGCGCGCGTGCCCGCTGCCGAGAAAGTGATGGCCCGTATCTGGCCAGAGGGTGCTGCGGCTGAAATGTCGCAGAACATGTTCGGCGGAATGTTCGGTGGATTTGGCGACATGATGCCGACCGGGGCCAAGGCCGGTCTAGCGGCGCTCATCGGCCTCAGCCCCTTCGATCTGGAAGGGATGACCGACGAGCAGGCCACCGAGGCTCTAGGCCTGTTCGATCCCGTGTGGGAGCAGCGTGAAACGGCGATCAAGGCGATGGTGCCGGAGCTGACGGGTGAGATCATGGGCCTCGTCGAGCCGCCGATGCGCCGCGCCATGACCGAGCTTTACGCGATCCGCTTCACTGCGCCCGAACTTGCCGCGATCGATGCCTTCTTCGCGACCGACACCGGCGCCAAATATGCCCGCGAATCGCTCTCGATGGCGAGCGACAAGCGGATGCTGGCGGCCAGCATGGAAGCCATGCCCGAAATGTTCGCGATGATCGGCCAGATGGAAGAGCGCATGAAGGCGCGCACCGAAAGCCTGCCCGCCCCGCGCAGCTTTGCCGATCTCAGCCCTGAGGAACGCGCCAAGGTCGCTGCGCTGACCGGCTATTCGGTCGAGGAGATCGAGGCCAATCTCGAAGTCGACGCGGTCATGGCAGCGACGGAAGAGGCGACCGTCGATTGACGTGATCGAGCCCGAGCGGGACGCCCCCTCCCCCGCGCTCCCACCCGACATCGCCGCCTGGTTCGCCGGGCGCGGGTGGCGGGTGCGGCGGCATCAGACCGACATGCTCGCCAAGGCGCAGCAAGACCGCCATGCGCTGCTGGTGGCTGACACCGGCGCGGGCAAGACGCTTGCCGGGTTTCTGCCAACCCTGTGCGACTTCGCGGGCGATGCGGTGCCGGGAGACGGTCTCCACACACTCTACGTCTCGCCGCTGAAGGCGCTGGCGCAGGATGTGAAGCGCAACCTGCTGACCCCTAATGAAGAGATCGGGCTGCCGATCCGGGTCGAGACTCGCAGCGGCGACACGCCTTCGGACCGCAAGAAGCGCCAGCGCGAGCGCCCCCCGCATATCCTGCTGACCACGCCCGAGAGCCTCTCGCTGCTGCTGTCCTACCCCGAAAGCGCCGATCTGTTCGCGGGGCTGAAGCGCATCGTTATCGACGAGGTCCACGCCTTCGCCACCGACAAGCGCGGCGATCTGCTGGCGCTGAGCCTCGCGCGGCTCCACGCGCTCGCCCCCGAGGCGCAGCGGGTGGCGCTGTCGGCCACGCTCGCCAATCCGCGCGACTTTCAGGAATGGCTCGCCCCGCAGACCGGTGAGGCTGGCAAGATCGCCGCCGCCGACCTCGTCATCGGCGAGGAAGGTGCCGAGCCCGAAGTCGAGATCCTGCTCCCCAATGAGGAGCGCGTGCCGTGGGGCGGCCACGCCGGGCGCTGGGCGGTGCCGCAGCTGATGGAGGCGATCAAGGCCAACCGCACCACGCTGGTCTTCACCAACACGCGCTTCCTCGCCGAGTTCATCTTCCAGTGCCTGTGGGAGGAGAATGACGACAACCTGCCGATCGGCATCCACCACGGCTCGCTCTCGGTCGAGGCGCGGCGCAAGGTCGAGGAGGCGATGGCGCGCGGCGATCTTCGCGCGCTGGTGTGCACCGCCAGCCTCGACCTCGGGATCGACTGGGGCGATATCGACCTCGTCGTGCAGATGGGCGCGCCCAAGGGCTCCTCGCGGCTGCTCCAGCGGATCGGGCGTGCGGGCCACCGCTTGGACGTGCCGAGCCGCGCGGTGCTGGTGCCGGGCAACCGCTTCGAATTTCTCGAAGCGATGGCGGCCAAGGACGCGGTCGACGCAGGGCAGCGCGATGGCGAGGCCTTCCGCCCCGGAAGCCTCGATGTGCTCGCCCAGCACGTGATGGCCTGCGCCTGCGCAGGGCCCTTCCACGAGGACGCGCTGCTCGCTGAAGTGCGCAGCGCGCTGGCCTATAGCTGGGTCGACGAAGCGACCTTCGCCCGCGTGCTGGGGTTCGTTTCCAACGGCGGCTATGCGCTCAAGGCCTATGACCGGTTCCAGCGGATCGTGCGGGGCAAGGACGGGGTGTGGCGGCTCGCGCATCCCAATCAGGCGCAGCGGCACCGCATGAACGCAGGGATCATCGTCGATAGCGAGATGCTCAACGTCCGCTTCAAGAACGGCCGCAGTCTCGGCAAGGTCGAGGAGCGTTTCGCGGCGCAGCTCTCCCCCGGCGATACCTTCTTCTTTGCCGGCATGAGCCTCGAGGTCGAGGGCGTGAAGGACATGGACGTCACCGTCCGCGCCGCCAAGAAAAGCGCCACGATCCCGAGCTATGGCGGGCTGCGCCTGCCGCTCACCACGCATCTGGCGACGCGGGTGCAGGCGATGCTGGCGGACCGCGCGGGCTGGGGGCGCTTCCCCGACGATGTGCGCGAATGGCTGGAGATGCAGGCCTGGCGCTCGCGTCTGCCCGCGCCGGGCGAGCTGCTGGTCGAAAGCTTCCCGCATGGCGGCAAGCACTACACCGCCTATTACACCTTCGAGGGCTGGAACGCGAACCAGTCGCTGGGCATGCTGATCACCCGGCGGATGGAGGACCGCGGCCTGCTCCCCGGCGGATTCGTGGCGAACGACTATTGCCTTGCGGTGTGGGGGTTGAAGCCGGTGACCGACCCCGCCCCTCTGCTTTCACCCGATATCCTCACCGGCGAATTCGTCGAGTGGGTGACCGAAAGCCACCTGCTGCGCCGCGCCTTTCGCGAGGTGGCGGTGATTAGCGGCCTTGTCGAGCGCCAGCATCCGGGGCAGCGCAAGACCGGCAAGCAGGTCACCTTCTCGACCGACCTGATCTACGACGTCCTCCGGAAATACGAGCCCGATCACGTGCTGATCGAGGCCGCCTGGGCCGATGCGCGCGCGCGGATGACCGATGTGGGCCGCCTCGCTGACCTGCTCGAACGCTCGGAGCGCGAGCTGGTGCACGTGACGCTCGACCGGGTTTCGCCACTCGCGGTTCCGGTAATGACGATGATCGGCCGCGAGGCGGTGCCGCAGGGCGCGGTCGACGACGAGCTGCTGCTCGAGGCCGAGGGGCTGATCGCCGCCGCAATGCGCCCCGACACGCCGCTGGAGGGGGATGGCTGACGCCGATGTTCCACAAAGGATTGTGCCTGCGGCACAGCTTCGCTTCCACGTGAAACATTAGCAGAACTATGCGGCGCCATCAGCGATCAGAAGTCGCGGTATCTGTCGTTGCCGATGAAGGCGAAGCTCTGCGCGCCTCCGTCCTTGATCAGGGCGATGGTGTGGGCGGCCACATCATAACTGGCGAGCGCGTCCGGCGCGAACCGTAGCAGCGGTTCCTGCTCCAGCGCGCTGGCCGCCACGACCTGCGCGCGCAGTTCGCCGGGGGTGACGGGCGCGCCGTTCCACGACAGGCGATCGGCCGCGTCGATGGCGATGGTGTTCTGATCGAGCACCGGCAGGGTCGGGCGGAGTGGATCGCTGGGCAGATCGACCGTGGTGACATTCACCGGCATCGGGATGGCGAGGATCAGCATGATCAACAGCACCAGCAGAACATCGATGAAGGGGGTGACGTTCATGTCACCGATCGGGCGGGGGCGGGCATTGTAGCGGTTGGGGCGGATGACTTTGTGGGGCATGGTCAATCTCCTCGACGATGAGGCGGCAAATCTAACCCATAAACAAGAGGTTGCCTAACGCGTACCGGTATGCGCCCTGCTACCGAAAGGGCCGCGGTTCGGCGCGGCCATGAAAAAAGGGCGCCGCGATTCTTCGCAGCGCCCCTTTTTCGTATCCTTGCCCCGAAAGGCGCGGCTTACTTGCTGAAGTCGCGATACTTGTCGTTGCCGACGAAGCCGAACTTGGTCACGCCCGACGACTTGATGTCATTCAGCACCTTGGCCGACAGGTCATAGCTGGCCTGCGCTTCGGGCTCGAACTGAAGCTCGGGCTCTTCCGGCAGGGCCAGGCTCTGCTGGAGCGTGAAGATCAGCTCTTCGCGGGTCAGAACGGTGCCGTTCCAGAAGATCTCGTCATTGGCCGACAGGACCAGCTTGTTCTTGATCGGATCGATCGGCGGCGGATTGGTCGGCGGCTGCGGGGTCGGAAGATCGATATCGACCGAGTGCGTGGCCACCGGGATGGTAATGATAAACATGATCAGCAGAACGAGCAGAACGTCGATCAGCGGGGTCATGTTCATGTCCATCATCGGCTCGCCGTCGAGCTTGCCTCCAGACATACCCATGGTGTTTTCTCCTTAGATTGGCTTGCGCTCTCAGTTCGGATCGACTGGGTTCGAGATGAACCCGACGATCGGGTAGCCGGCGGCCTGCACACGGTAAATCGCACCGGCCACGCAGGACCACGGGGCGTTGACATCGCCGCGGATGTGCACCTGCGGGATCTTTTCCGGATCCGCCTGCAGCGCTTCCGGCCCGCCCGCGCGCTTCACGATCGCGTCGAGCTTCTTGAAAGCTTGATCCTGAAGTTCCTGGGAATCGACCAGCGTGATGTTGCTGATGTAGATTCGGCACTGGCCGTTGCGCGAGGCACCGGCATAGCCGGCATCCCCGGCCATGCGACCAGCATCGTCGGTCGCGCTGACGGTGATCAGCAGGTTTTCGACCTTGTCCTTAGACTCATCCGATTCGAACACCGGAATTTCCAGCTTTTCGATCGTCTGGATCGCCACCGGAACCGCGATGAGGAAGATGATCAGGAGCACCAGCATCACGTCCACCAACGGAGTGGTGTTGATGTCGGACATGGGGGTATCGGCCCCGCCTCCCGTAGAAATCGCCATTGTGAATTCCTAGCCTGTCAAAACATTGACGTGGTTTGCCTGCCCGGTCGCAGCGACTGTGCCTGACCGGGCAGCGGCGGGAGAACCTTAAAGAGGCCCCCCGCCGCACGCAGGCGATGACGATCAGGACTTGTTGAGCGTCGGGTTGGCGGCCGGCTTGGCAGCGGGCTTCGCGGCCGGGGCCGGAGCTGCAACCGTGGTCGGCTTCACGGCGCCGTTCGAGTTCATGTAGGCCAGCAGGTCGGTCGAGAAGGTGCTCAGCATGGCCGCGATCTTGCGGTTGCGCGACTGCAGCCAGTTGAACGCGAACACCGCGGGCACAGCGACGAGCAGACCGATCGCGGTCATGATCAGCGCTTCACCGACGGGGCCGGCGACCTTGTCGATCGAGGCGTTACCGGCGATGCCGATGTTGATCAGCGCGCGGTAGATCCCGATCACGGTGCCGAGCAGACCCACGAATGGCGCGGTCGCACCAACGGTGGCGAGAAACGGCAGACCGCCCGCGAGCACGGCGTTGATCGAATCTTCCGAACGCTGCAGCGAACCGTGCATGTAGTCATGCGATTCGAGGCTGTCGGTCATCTTGTGGTGATCTTCCTGGGCCTTGACCGCATCGTCGGCCAGCTGGCGCCAGGGGCTGTCCTTGTCGAGCTTGGTCGCGCCTTCCCTGAGGCTCGGCGCACGCCAGAACGACGTCTCGACCGACTTGTACTGCTTCATCACCTTGTTCTGTTCGAACAGCTTGGTGAACATGATGTAGAACGAGCCGACCGACATGATGATCATGATGGCAAGGATCGACCAGGCGACCGGGCCGCCTTCCTTCATGGCTTGGACGAAGCCGAACTGGCTCTGGGGCGCTTCCCCGGCGGCGGCGGCGAGAAGGTAAAGGTTCATTGCGAATAGTCCTTTTGAAAAGTTGTCCTGCGACCGGGAGGCGTGGCCTCCGGCCGGATTGATCGGTCAGTTCAGCCTGTAGGTAATGCGCGTCGACCACGGTGCGTTGATCGGCTCACCCGCATCGTTCAATGCGGGCTCGAAGCGAGCGTAGCGTTCCACCGCCTTGCAAGCTGCATCGTCGAGGATGCTGGAACCGCTCGACGAGGTGACCGAACATCCGGTGGCCCGGCCATCGGCGGTCACGGTAACGCGCACGCCCACGGTCCCTTCGATTTCCTCACGCGCGGCGCGGCTCGGGTAATCGTTGGTGATGCGCTGCACCCAGCCGCGTTCGCCCTTGGTCTTCACCCCGCGCGCCTTGGAAGGCACCTTTTCCTTGACGGGCTCACCCACAGGCGCATCGTTGTTGGTGCTCGCCTGCTTGATAGGTTCGCCTTTCGGCGTTTCCTTCTGGGTCGTCTCGGACTTGTTGGGGGTCGGAAACTCGAACGGCATCTGCGGCACGTTAGGCGGCGGCGGCGATGTCACTTCGGGAATATCTTCCGGCGGCGGCGGCGGCGGCTCCTCCTCGGGTGGCGGCGGCTCCTCTTCCTTGACGTTCACGGTGGTCACACGTTCGACCATTTCCTTGACGGCATCGACCGTCAGAAAGAGGACCATCCCCGTCCCGACACCACCGACAATCGCAAGCGCGATAATCAGGGCGACAAGCTTGGGGCCGGTCAATCCTTGTTGTTGGCTAGCGTAGGACATCCAGCGCTTTCTCTCCAATTACTAGCCGATCATGCGATCGGCACACTCACCACCCCTCCTGCCTTTACGGCGGGTTGGTGGATCCCGGTCATTTCGGTCCTCCCACACCAGGTAAAGAAACACGGGCCAGCGCAATACGCATGGCCCGAAACCTTCCCCGGCCGGTACATTCTGAGCAATTGGGCCCAGCCTGCAACCTGAACTGTTCGCGCGGCAATGTCCCCAGTCCCGTGCGATCAGATATTCGGGCTTTAACGGGCAACCCCTACCCGATCAAACGCTTTTGCGGTTCAGGGCTGATTCACTGCGAATCATGTGCAACAAGTGATGGTGAAGCGGTGTCGTCGCGATGCTGCGGGCAGGCCACCGCCGGGTAACAGGTTAAGGATGAATTAATGCCGTTTTTCAAGGTTATGAAGATGTCGGCAGGTGTGCTCGGCGCGGCGCTTGTGGTGCCGATGGCGGGCCATGCGCAGACCCCGGCTCCGGCCGCCGCCGCAGCGTCAACCGGGCCGACCTATGCCGATCTGGCGACCTTTTCCGAGGCTTCGGAGCTGGTCATCCGCGCGCAGATTCGCCGCCAGACCGCGCTGAAACCCGAACGCGCGCCCGGCCTCGCACCGGGATTCGCGCGGCTTTATGTCGAGGCCCAGACCATCGCCCTGATCGCCGGACGCAGCAGCGTGGGCGGCACACTGGCCTATCTGGTCGACGTGCCGCTCGATGCGAAGGGCAAGGTGCCCAAGCTGAAAAAGCAGGACTTCGTGCTGTTTGCCCGCAGCGTGCCGGGCCGCGCGGGGCAGGTGCAGCTGGTCTCCCCGACCGCGCAGCTGGCCTATACGCCGGAACTCGAAGCGCGCCTGCGCCCGATCCTGACCGAGCTCTACGCCGCCGAAGGCCCGCCGCCGCGGATCACCGGGATCAGCGATGCGCTGGCGGTGTCCGGCACCTTGACCGGCGAATCGGAGACGCAGATTTTTCTGGCAACCGAAAACCGCTCACCCGTGTCGATCACCGTGCTCCGCCGCCCCGGTCAGCAGGTGCAATGGGGCGTGTCGTGGGGCGAGATCATCGATTCGTCGGCGCGCCCGCCCCAGCCCGAAACGCTGCGCTGGTATCGCCTCGCCTGCTCTCTGCCTGCGCAGCTGCCGAGCAATGCCAATCTCGCGCGCGAGGCGGACGAGCGGCGGCTGGCGGCAACCGACTATGCCTTCGTGCGGCAGGCGATCGGCCCTTGCGAGCGGCGCATCACCGAAGGCTGATGGGGCCTATGCCCGCTTGACCGCGCGCGTGGCACGGTTAAGCGACCCCTCGCGTTACCAACGGAGGGCCGCTTGACCACCACCGCACCGTCCATGACTGCACCCTTGCGCATTGCCATCGCCGGGCTCGGCACTGTGGGCGTGGGCGTGATCCGCTTGCTCGACACCAATGCCAAGCTGATCGCCGCGCGCGCCGGTCGCCCGATCGAGGTGGTCGCCGTCAGCGCGCGCGAGCGCGGCAAGGACCGCGGGGTCGATATCAGCCGCTTCGCCTGGGAAGACGACATGACCGCCCTCGCCCGGCGCGACGATGTGGACGTGGTGGTGGAGCTGGTCGGCGGGTCCGACGGCCCGGCGCTGGCCTGCTCGCGCGCCGCGCTGCGGGCGGGCAAGGGGCTGGTCACTGCCAACAAGGCGATGATCGCGCATCATGGGCTGGAGCTGGCCGAAATCGCCGAGGCGAACAACGCCGCGCTCAAGTTCGAGGCGGCGGTGGCGGGCGGCATCCCGGTGATCAAGGGCCTGCGCGAAGGCACCTCGGCCAATGCGCTCACCAAGGTCTATGGCATCCTCAACGGCACCTGCAATTACATCCTCTCCGAGATGGAAGCGACCGGGGCGGACTTCGATGTCGTTCTGGCCGAAGCGCAGCGGCTGGGCTTTGCCGAGGCCGATCCCGCCTTCGACATCGAGGGCGTGGACGCGGCGCACAAGCTGGCGATCCTTGCGGCGATCGGCTTCGGCACGCGGGTCGATTTCGGCGGCGTGCGGGTGACCGGCATCACTGAGGTGCGCAGCCACGACATCACGCAGGCCGATGCGCTCGGATTCGTGATCCGGCTGATCGGCGAGGCCGACGTCGAGGAGACGGCAGAGGGGCCCCGCCTGCTCCAGCGCGTGCGCCCGTGCCTCGTCGCCCGGGGCCATCCCCTCAGCGCGGTCGACGGCCCCACCAACGCGGTTGTGGCCGAGGGCAACTTCTCGGGCCGCCTGCTGTTTCAGGGCGCAGGCGCGGGCGACGGGCCGACCGCGAGTGCCGTCGCCGCAGACCTCATCGACATCGCGCGCGACGAGGTGGGCGCGCCCTTCTCGATCCCCTGCGCCCAGCTTGTCGCCATGCCCCCGGCCGAACCCGGCCACCGCCCGGCGCGCACCTATATCCGCTTCATGGTCAAGGACCGCCCCGGCGTGCTCGCCGAGATCACCGCTGCGCTGCGTGACGGAGACGTCTCGATCGAGAGCCTGATCCAGCAGGGCCGATCACAGAGCGGGGGCGAGGTGATGGTGGCAATGGTGACGCATGAGGGTCCCGAGGCCCATGTCGCCAAGGCGCTGGCGCTGCTCGAAGGCTCGGAAAGCCTCAGCGGCGATCCGCTGGTGCTGCCGATCCTGCCACTCTAACGTTCGGGCACCTCGGGCAGGCCCAATTCCTCCTCGACCCGGCGACGCGCCTCGTCCGACAGCGGCGCGTCGTCGTCCTTCAGCGGCTCAAGCCCCTGCGCCACCCGCTCGGCGTCCGAGCCTGCGGGCGGGGTCGGGATGGCTTCCACATCGATGATCAGCGCCGGGTCTTTCGGGCAAGGGCCGATGAAGCACAGCCCGCTGACCGTGGGCGGCCCGCGGAAGATCCCCGGCCCGGCGACATCGGGGGGAGGGATGGTCCCCGCATTCATCGTCCGCTCGGCATAATCCTTCAGCCACGCCTCGCGGCTGCCGCTGTAGAGCTGCGAGGTGTCTGCCGGAAGCTCGCGGCACACCACGATCTCGCCCGCCACCACCCCGACATCGCGCAGTTCCTCGCATTCCTTGAGCTGCACCGCATCGGCGGCCTCGGAGGTCTGGGGGCTCGCGAGAATGTCGATCTGCTGCGGCGGGCCGGAGGTCGGGGCATCGGGGCCGAGGTCGATCGGAATGCGCTCCGGTTCGGGCGGCGCGTCGGGCGCGGGGCGCTGCGGCAGGCGGGTCGCCTCGCGCGGGGTCGCCTCGCGCGGGAGCGGCAGGCGCAGGGTCTGCTGGGGCGGCACCTGCGGCCCGACCTGCACCTGCGGATCGGTGGCGACCTGCGCGGCCAGCGCGGCGAGGAGAAGGGCGAGGGGCACGCCGACCGCTCCGTCAGCCGCCCTTTTTCTTGTCGCGTGGCGGCGTGGTGGTCTTGATCCCCAGCGCCTCGCGCCGCGCCCGTTCCTCTTCCTCGGTCAGCTCGCGATCCTGATCCAGCGGAGCGAGCCCGCGCGCGATCCGGTCGGCATCGGAACCGGGGGGTGCCGTGGGCAGCGCCTCGACATCGATCAGGATCGCCGCCGGCGGCGGCTTGCCGAAGCCGATCGGGTTGCCGTGATTGGCAATGCCGAAGGCTTCCGGCGCGCGCGGGGCGCCCTTGAGCATGGTCTCCTGCGCATAGCGCTTCTGCGTCGCCGCGCGGTCGCCGGTCAGCGCGCTGGTATCGTTGCCGAGCCCGCCGCACACCACGATCTCGCCGCTGAGAGTGCCCGCATCGGTCTCGTCCCGGCATTGCTGGAGCGCGGCCTCGTTGACCTCCTCGCGCGGCACGGTGACCGTCAGATTGATCTTCGGCGGCGGCGCTGCGGGCGGCGGAGTCGCGGCGCTGTCATCCTGCGCGGCCACAGGCGCGGCTATGAGCGCGGCGATCAGCGCAAGGTGACTGCGAAAACGGGGGCCGACAGACGTTGCATTGCTCGACAAACCCGTCTCCATCCGCTTAAGCGCCGGGGTGATACCTGCTGGCACGCAACCAGAGCGAAGAAGGGCTGAATTGCACATGAACTCAACCATCGATACCGCCGCCGCCGCTGCCGCACAAGCCGCCAGCGACAACGCGATCCAGCGCGTGCTGGTGCTGGAGATGGTGCGCGTGACCGAAGCTGCCGCGGTCGCCGCTGCGCAGCTGATCGGGCGCGGGGACGAGAAGGCCGCCGATGCCGCCGCGGTCGAAGCGATGCGCCGCGCCTTCGACAACCTCTATATCGATGGCACCGTGGTGATCGGCGAAGGCGAGCGGGACGAGGCCCCGATGCTGTTCATCGGCGAGAAGGTCGGCATGGGCAAAGGCCCCAAGATCGACATCGCGCTCGATCCGCTCGAAGGCACCACCATCACCGCCAAGGCCGGGCCCAATGCCCTCGCGGTGCTGGCGGCGGCGGAAGAAGGCTGCCTTCTGAACGCGCCCGACACCTATATGGACAAGCTTGCGGTCGGCCCCGGCTATCCCGAAGGCATCATCGACCTCGCCAAATCGCCAACCGCGAACGTCTGCGCGGTCGCCAATGCCAAGGGCGTGAAGCCTTCCGACATCAACGTCTGCGTCCTGGACCGTCCGCGTCATGCCGAGCTGATCGCCGAGCTGCGCGCACTTGGCTGCGGCGTTGTGCTGATCGGCGACGGCGACGTGGCGGGCGTAATCGCGGTGACCGACGAGAACACCACGATCGACATGTACATGGGCCAGGGCGGCGCGCCCGAGGGCGTGCTGGCGGCAGCGGCGCTGCGCTGTGTCGGCGGGCAGTTCAACGGCCGGCTGGTATTCCGCAACGAGGACGAGAAAGCCCGCGCGCGCAAGTGGGGGATCGAGGATCTGAACCGCATCTACAAGCTCGAAGACCTCGCCAAGGGCGACTGCATCTTCGCTGCGACCGGCGTGACCGACGGCTCGCTGCTGGGCGGCGTCAAGCGCCGCCGCAAGCCGACCGGCGAGACGATCCTGACGACCGAGAGTGTGGTAATGCGGGCCAGTTCCGGAACCGTTCGCTGGATCAGGGGCGAACACCGCATCGGGTGACGGGTTTCGGGGCTGCACGCCCTACGGCTTACCGCGTGACCCTGTAGAGCGCGAAAGGGCAGTCCGGCACAGCGGCGAGCGGCAGGTTCGCCCTCGCCCATTCGGCGCGGGCCGGGTCTCTGGCGAGGACGTGGTCCACTTTCCACGCGATGAGGAAAGCGCGGCTGCCCTCCCCGCCCAGCCGCCCGCGCGCCATGTTGCGCGGCTCCATCATCGTCGCCATTTCGCCCAGCGCTCCGGCGCGCGCGGCGAAATTGTCGTCGCCCAGCACGAGGATGCGCGGATCGGGCGTGTCCGCGACGCAGGCTTGCAGCGCGGCGAGATCGTCGGCGGAATCGAACCGCGCCCATGCAGCGCTGTCCGTCCGCCCGTTGGCGACGGCCTCGCCCACCTGCCCGATGACCAGCATCGCCATCCCCGCCGCCACGCCGGCAAAGGCGAGCTTTGCCGCCAGCACCCGCTGGTGCAGCGAGCGAGCAAGGGCAAGCCCCCAGCACGCCGCCGCCAGCAGGCCGGCCCAGATGACAGCGGCGAAATAGCGATGCTCGAGATAGCCCGTCAGCACCTGCGGCGCGAGCAGCAGCGCGGTGATCGCGGCGAAGGCTGTGATGAGCTTGGGGCGGTCGCCAGCGCGGCGCCGCTTCTCCGCCAGCAGCGCGCAGGCAGCGGGTGGCAGCAGAAACACAGCCGCAACCAGCGCCATGCCCGTCGGCAGTAGCGACAGCGCGGTGGTGACATAGCCCAGCGCATTGCCCAGCGCCCGCGCCGCCCATGCCGCCGGATCGTCGGAGAGACCCGGCTGCGGCGTCGGCCACCAGTCGGTCACATAGGCGAGCGGGTCGAGCCGGGTGGCAATCGCGCTGTTATCGGTCGCGAACAGGGTCCCGAAGGTGGCGAGCGAATAGATCACCCAGGGCGCAACCGCGATCGCCGACGCGGCGAGCGCCGCCACCGCGCGTGAAGGCTTGCGCGTCACCCAGCCGATCGTCGCGGCGACCAGCAGCGGCAGCAGCACCGCATCGAAGCGGTTGAGCACCGCAAGTCCCGCGAGTAGCCCGATCAGCGCCGCGCGGGCGAGGCCGATCTCAGCGCCCCGCAGCAACCCGTTGAGAATCAGCGCCAGCAGCAGCAATTGCAGCGGGATCGTCCGCCCCGCGCCCAGTTCGGCCAGCAGCATGTTCGGGCCAAGCAGCCCGATCAGCGCCGCGCCGAGCCCGATCCACGCCGCGCCCGTGACTGTGCGCCCGATCCGTTCCGATACCAGCGCGAACCCGGTAAAGCAGGCGAAGGCGCAATAAAGCCCGGTGCGCGGGCCGGTGCCCAACAGCGTGTCGGTCAGCCCGATCAGCGGCGGGGTCAGCGGCGGGAAGCTGGCGGAATACTCGGACGCGCTGGCATAGCTGCGCCAGTGATTGAAGCGGTAGAAATCGCCCAGCACCGTCTGCGACAACTCGTAAAGCGCCCATGAGTCCGGCGAGTATGGCGGCGCGGCGATCACGCTCGCCAGCAGCGGGGCGAGCACCAGCAACAGGGCGAGGCACGGCCACACCCACGATGTCGGCCGCCGAACGGCCTCATCGGGAGTGTAGCCGCTGGTCGCGGCGATGACGGTCTCCTTCAGCAGCGCCAGTTTCGGCCCGAGCCCGCCGATCTTGGTCGGCACCTTGCCGTCATCGGGATAGCGCCGCTCCACCGGCACATGGGCAACCTTGAGCCCCAGCTGCCCGGCGCGCACCGTGAGGTAGAACAAGAGGTTATAAACCAAGAACTCCGCACGGAACGGGCGCACATCGGGGTGGGTGAGATAGCGCGCGGAATAGGCGCGGAAGCCGTTGGTGGTGTCGGTGAACCAGTGCCGCCCCGCAAGGCTCAGCAGCGGGGCGTGGATCAGCCGGTTGGCGATGGTGCGTTCGAGCGGGGTGTTCTCCGCCACGCCGCCGGGCAGATATCGCGAGCCCTGCACATAGTCGCAGCCCTCCTCCAGCTTCTCGACCATCGCCGCGATCGCCTCGACCCCATCCTTGCCGTTGCCGTCGATGGTGACGATCCCGGCATAGCCCTGCCGCAAGCACCAGGCATAGGCCATGCGCAGCTGGGCGCTGAGCTTGCCCGGCCCCGTCTTGGTCAGCACCGCGCGCACGCCTGCTTGCGTCACGAAATCGGGATCGAGCGAACCGTCGCTCGAGCCCCCGTCAGCGACGATCACGTCCACCGGCAGGCCCGCCGCCTGAATGCGCAACAGCTGTCCGCGAATCCGCTCGCCCTCGTTGATCACCGGGATGACGAGCGCGTGCGCATATTGGCGCGGGGCGTAGACCGCCGCGTCGTGGGCAGGCACATCCCAGTCGCTGTCGTCGAGGATGGGGGGCGGATGCATGGTCATGGCCGCTCAGGCTCGGCAGCGAAGACGACGAACTTGCTCAGGGCGAAGTTGACGACAAACGATCCCCCCGCCCCGGCAACGAGGATCGCCAGCGGCCAGACCCCCGGAAGCGCGCGGTCGAGCAGCGCCACTATCCCCACCCGCACCGCCAGCGTGGCGAGCGCGACCAGCGCATACATCCCCGCGCGCCGGGCCGACAGCGGGCCGCTGCGGAAGCTCCATGTCTGGTGGATGACGTAATTCGCACTCGCCGCCAGCGTGAAGCCGATCGCGGCGGCGAGCCACAGCGGCACGCCCAGCCCGGCGTGCAGCGCAAAGGCAATCGCGAGGTCGAGGATCACCCCCAGCACCGTCACCGCGAAGAAGCGCGCCAGCTCGCTCATGGCCTGCCGCTCGCAAGGTATTCGTCGATGCCCTCGGGCAGCGGCGGGAGCGCGGTGAGGTCGAGGGGCGCCATCATCACCGCCAGACACTGCGCTGTGCCGATTGTCGACCCGTCGAGCACCGCCAGCTCCAGCACGGTCGCGCTGCCCGGATCGACCGGCGCGGGGAGCAAGAGCCTCGGTTCATTGGCGATCCCGTAGCGCGGAAAATCGCTCCACGGCGGGCTGGTCGCCGCGCGGGTATAGGGCGAGGTCTCGGTAACGGTCAGCATCGCCTCCCGGCCAGTGGCATAGGTGCCGCTGCGCGTGAGTTCCACCGAGGCGATGCCTGAGCGCGCCGCCGTCACTGTAACCCGCAGGCTGCTGGCAGAGGTCTGCGTGGCCTCGCAGCGCGCCCCGCCCCCCGGCCCTTGCCCCCCCGACGTCACCCACAGGATGTTCTGCCCGGTGCGCGCAATCGGGCGGTAATAGGTGCCGAGGCTTTTGAAGAACGGCCACTGCGCGCGCATCAGCCACCCCTCCCACCCGCTATAATCGGGCGCGATGGTGGTGACGGCAGCGACCGAGCGGTTGGCGATCTTGCTGGCGACCATAGTGCGATAGCGCGGCCCCAGCGCATGGATCAGCGATCCCACTGGGGTCGCGCTTTCCACCCCCGCGACGATATCGAGCGGCGAGGTGTAGACCGAGAGCAGGCGGCGATCCTGCGGCGCCCCACGCGCATCCCACGCCGCCGCCAGGCGCCGCATCGCGGCAAGGTCTGCGGCATAGTCGGGGGTCACGAAGAACCCGAGCGCCGGGTCGTAGACCGTCCGCTCGGTGTTCGCCCGGACGCTCGCGAAGCGCGCGCCTTCTGCCCCCACCATCGCCAGCGCGGCGAGGCCGGTCAGCACCGCGACCTGCCTCGGCGAGACCGCCCGCAGCACACCGCCCAACCGTCGCCACAGACCCGCAGGCGCGACGACCAGCGGCGCGCAGGCCCCGAGCACGAAGGTGATCGCGTTATACTCCGCCCCCACATGCCCGCCGACCTGCGGGACGAGCGCGGTGCCGATCACGCCCGCGCCGACGAATACGAAAGCGCTCAGCCGCACCGGAGCCCCCCGCCCGCGCAGCCGCTGAAGCATCGCCCAAAGCACGCACAGCGTCAGGACGATCAGGCTCGCCGCAGAGAGCGGATCGGCGTGATGCAGGATGCTCGGCAGGTCGCCAAGGCCGAGGATGCGTGTGCTCCTCTCCCACGGGGCGAAGAACCAGAACTGGTCGCCCGCCACGTCGCGGAAATTGTAGGTCAGCCACGGCCCCGGCGCGCCGTGCGTCACCGCGATCAGGATCGCGCCCGCCGAGGCCATGACGCCAAGCCCCAATGCCGCCAGCATCCGCGCCAGCAGGGCGAGGCGGCGGTGGAGCGCCGCGACCAGTCCCAGCACCAGCGCCAGCACCAGCGGAATCCCCGCATCGTTCGACCACAGCAGCCCCGCCCCCGCGACCAGCCCCAACGCAAGCCCACGCCCCAGCGCGCGGCCATCGCGCAGCACGCGGCGCACCAGCACCACGAAGAAGGGCAGCACGAAGAACGGCAGAAACCCGCGCAGGGGGCGGAGCGAGACGCCGGGGTCGAAGGTCGCGGGCCAGCGCAGACCCGCACGCTCGGCCACCGGCGGCGCGGCGTAGTAGAAGACCGCAATCAGCAGCACCGCCGCCTGCCAGCGCCGTCGCGGCGGCACCGCGCGGATCAGCCACACGGTCGCATAGGCCGCGCCGAACGCCCCTGCCACCACCGCCGTGTGCGCCGCCAGCGACGAGGCGAACAGCGTCTCCCCGAAGGCGACAAACAGCGGCACCAGCGCCAGCACCATCGTCACCCCGAGATAGGACTGGAACCCCGTCCCCAGTTGGTCGCCGTCCGCGAAGTGGTGGAGCGCGAACCATGTCTGCAACGCGCCGTCGATCGAATTGAGGCTGTGGTCATACAGCACCACGCCCGCGCGCAGGGCGCAGATCGCCGCCGCCAGCCCTGCCAGCGCCCAACCGCCCTTCGCCCGCGGCAATGTCCCCAGCCGATCAGGCATAGGCGTGTCCGAAGACGAAACCCGAATGGAGGGATGCGAATTCGGGCGCCGTATCCTTCACCGCTTCGAAAAGGTCGTAGATATTGTCGATCTTCCCGCCGAGGATCGAGATCACCCGGCTCGCCTCGGGCTTCTGGTGATAGAGGATCGGGCGGCCGTCATCGCCCTCGTTCTTGATGAGGATGGTCTTCACCTCGTAGATCGACCGCTGATAGGTAGCACCCGCGAGGCACGGCAGATAGCGCTGCGCATCGCGCCGCATGAAGGCATAGCGCGTTTCGGGCTCGAGACTCGCGAAATGGCGATAGGGATCGCGCCGCGCCGGATCGTCGGCCCAGCTTTCGTGCGGGGTGTAGCGCACATGGGTGAGCGAGTAGAGCCCCTCGGCAGGATAGGGCATGGCCGAAAAGAACGGCCCGTCCATCACCGTCACCCCGATCCGGTCGAGCTCGCGCGGCGGCTCGATCAGCGCCAGTTCGGCGATCTCGTGCTTCAGCTGCGCCTGCGGCAGGCCCGCCTTGGCGAGCACGGCGTTGATCTGGGAATAGGTGATGTTGAAGGCATAGCGCGCGGTGACCTCGCTGCCGTCGGACAGCGCCGCCACCACGCCGCTGCGGTGATCGGCAAGTCCGGTGAGCGCGGTATCGAGCCGCACCTCGATCCCCGCCTCGGCCAGCCGCGCGGCAACCTGTGTGCCGAGCAGCTTGTGATCGAAGGCGACTTCGCGGCAGGCGAAAACATCCTCGACCATTTCGGGATCGAACAGCGCCTTGTGGCTGGGGCTGGCGAGTTCGATCGGCGCGCCCATGTCGCGGAACATGCGGTGGAATTTCTTGGCCGTGACCTTCGAGCGGCGCCGGGCGATGGCGTAGAGCATCTGGAAATCGTCGACCACCGCCTCGGGAAAATCGGCCAGGAAGCGGCGGTGCAGCAGCATGGATTTCACCGCCGTGGCCGCCGAGCGGGGGTAGTGAAACCCGGTATGCACCCGCGCCTGATTGACCCGTGAGGCGCGGTCCATCAGCCGCGGCCCCGCCTCCACCAGCAGCACCCGCGCCGCGATCGAGCGCAGGTAAAGCGCAAGGCAGCAGCCGTAGAAACCGCCGCCGATCACGACGTAATCATATTGGGTCGCAGGCGCGCGCGGCATCAGTCCGGCCCTGCCGCGCCGGGGCGCGCGTCGCTCTCCAGCTCGACATTGAGATCGAAGGCGACTTGCTGGAACAGGTCGATCCGGTTGACCTCCTCAGGCACGATCCCGCCCTTCAGCCGCCGCTGCTGTTTCAGAAGGTGTTGCAGGCCCAGGCTGAGACCAAGCGTCGACAGCCCCATGAACACCGCGCTGACCGCCAGCATGGCATTGGTGGTGAGCCAGCCCGGAGCAAGCTCATCGACCACAAACAGCGCGCCGACGATCCACGCGGCATAGGCGAGGCCCACCAGCGTCAGCACGGTGGAGGACAGCGCCACCACGGTCAGGATCGTGGGCGTGAGATAGACCAGCAGCGTCTGGAGCAGCTGTGCGCGGCGCCCCAGCCCCATGAAGGCAGTGCGCCCGGGCACGTTGCGGGTGGTGCGAAACCAGTCGAGCGGCAGACCGGGATCGCGCGGGGGGAAGCGCAGCGCGAGACGCGGCTCGTCATGCGCGAGCAGCAGGTTGAGCGCCGTGCGCGGCAGTGCGATCGACTGGAAATCACTGGGATCGACATTGAACCCGGCAAGCTTGCCCAGCGCGATGAAGGGCCAGGCCAGCAGCCGCTTCACAGGGCGACGCGCGGCGCGGAACACCATGGTCACGGCATTCTCGCGCTCGGCATGGGCGAGGAAGGCGATGAGGTCGAGCTGCACGATCTCGTCAAGATTGCCGAGCACCACGAGGTCGCCGATCGCTTCCTCGGCAGCGATCACGCGGCGGTCGTAATATTCGGTGTCGCGCCGCACCACGAACAGGCGGCAATTGGGCACCTCGGCGATCAGCGGGAGGAAGCCCTCGCGCTGGGTGTCGTCGACGACAAGGATGATCTCGCGGAAGCGAAAGGCGCGGTCGAGCGTGGCGGCAACCAGGCGCAAGGCGGCGAAGGTGGCGGGGGTGGCGGCAAGGTCGGAGAAGCAGACCGAGACCACCACGTCCTCGCGCGGTTTCTTGAACTGGTCGGCGTCGGGCTCACGCATCGACCGTCTCCGCTGCGCGATGGGTGGCGACCAGCCGGTGGACGGCACGCCGCACCTCGGCGAGACCCTTCGGCGGGCGCTTCATTTCGATCGATACTGCGCCGCTAAAGCCGGCCGCCTTGAGGCCGCGCAGCACCGGCACCAGCGCCGCCGCATCGGCGGGGGCCAGGGCGAGATCGGGCTCGCTGACATGGACGTGAGCGAGGCGCGGGGCGAGGTCGGGCAGACGCGCGGGCACGCTGGCAAAGCTGCCGTTCAAGTGCATCGCACCCAGATCGAGGATCAGCGCAATCGCGGGGTGATCGACGCGGGCGACGAAGGCCTCGGCCTCCTCCAGCGTGGTGAGGAAGTTGGTGCCATAGGCGGCCGGATTGGCTTCGATGGTGATCCGTGTTCCGGCGGCTGCGGCGGCATCGCCGAGGCGGTGGAACACGGCGGCGGCCTGCTCCAGCGCGTCCGCCATCGCGAGGCCCTCAGGCACACGGCGCTGCCCGGGGGAGCCGAACACCAGATTGGGAATGCCGAACCGCCCGGCGAGCGCGATCGCGCGGGTCATCCCCTGCTCGAAAACGCCGCGCGCCTCGGGCCCGCCGAACAGCTCTGCCCCGGTGACGCCGAACAGCAGCGACTGCATCGATACCAACGACAGTCCCGCCTCGGCGATCTCGCACAGCGCTTCCGCGGCGCTGGCCGCATCGGGCACGAAGGGATCGGCGGCGGCGTGGAAGAAAATCCCCGGCGCGATCTCCAGCCCCGCAATCCCGGCCTCGGCGAGGATGGCGTAGGCCTCCAGCCGCTCCTCCGCCGCCCAGGCGATGTTCGACATGGCAAGCCTCATGCCGCCTGCCTTTCGCTGGCGAAGAAGGCGGCGAGCCGATCGAGCGTGGCGGCGGCGCTGAACTGGTAGGGTCCGGTAGCGCCCCACAGGGCTGCGTGGCGGGTGCGCATGTCCTCGCGGTGCAGCCGGGCGGGCGTCTCGGGCATGGCGCGCCCGGTCAGGCGCTGGTGGATCGCGGCGGCGGTGAGTGGCTCTGCCACCAGATGCAGGTGCGACAGCCCCGCGTCGAGCGCGATGCCGATATCCTGCCACAGCCGGTCGGTCGGGTAATACTGGTAGGTCGTCTCCGGATGATGGAACTGCGTCGCCGAAGCGCCCAGCGCGGTCACCGCATCCTCGAGCGCCGCGCGCCGCCGGTCGGCATTGAGGGCCGCGCGGTCGAGCTTGAGCAACCCCGTCACCGCATCGGGCGCATAGAGCGTCTCGACCCAGCCTGACAGCGCGGGGTCGAGCGCCGCCATCAGCGCGTCGCGCTTCGCCGCGGTCAGCAGCGAGGGGACTGGGTTCAGCAGATCGAACAGGAAATTCTTGCGCAGCCCCTGCCCGAACAGCGCGGGCAGGCGAATGATCAGACTGGCGGGAAAATGGCTCTCGACAAAGGCTTCGAGCGCGCGGCGATGGCGGCCATAGGCGAGGTCTTGCTGGAACGCCCCGGTGCTCTCGTCGTCGCCGCCGGCAAAGTCCGCCAGCACCGCGATCGAGGAGATGAGCACGAAGCGCTCCGCCCGCACCTGCGCCAGCCGCGCGATGAGCGCGTCGATCTGCGCCGCGTCACGCTCGGGCGCGCGGTTGGCTTCGATCATCGATCCCGGCGCGGCTGCGCACACCAGCGTGCCGAAGCTCTGCCCTGCGATGGCCGCGATATTGGCGCTGTTGAAGCAGGCATCGAAGCGCGTCTGACGCAGCAGGGCCCCGCCGACAAAGCCGGTGTGGCCGATCAGACCGGCGTCGTGAGGGGCACTTGCGGAACCTTGCATCGCGTCTTGGACCCGTCGCTGCTTTCGGGCTGGGAGAGTGGCCTGCATCGATCACGCGAAGGCAGCGCGCCCGCGCTCCGCATGATACAATATCCCCGCTGATAATTCAGAATGATATCGATTAGGTTAACCAAGCCCCGGACCTGCGCGTCACACACGCCAGTCGATTGCCCCGCGCCCTTGCGCTTCGAGAAAGGCGTTGGCCTTGCTGAAGGGGCGCGAGCCGAAGAAGCCATTATGTGCCGAAAGCGGACTGGGGTGCGCCGCGGCGAGCACCAGATGATGACCCGCGCGGCTGAGTGCAGGAACGCGGCTCGCCTTCTTCTTCGCGTGGCTGCCCCACAGGATGAACACGGTCGGCGCCTCCCGCTCGGCCACTGCGGCCACGCAGGCATCGGTGATCGCATCCCACCCGCGTCCGGCATGGCTGCCTGCCAGCCCGGCCTCGACGGTCAGCGTGTTGTTGAGCAGCAGCACGCCCTGCCGGGCCCACGGGGTGAGATCGCCGGTCGCCGCGCGCGGCAGGCCAAGGTCGGCCTCCAGCTCCTTGTAGATATTGACGAGGCTGGGCGGCGGCCTGACCCCGGCCTGCACCGAGAAGGCGAGGCCATGCGCCTGTCCCGGCCCGTGATAGGGATCCTGCCCCAGGATCACGCAGCGCACATCGTCCAGCGGCGTCAGCGCCAGCGCCGCCAGCCGTGTCCCGCGCGGGGGATAGACCTGCCTGCCCGCGCCTTCTTCGGCTGTGAGCCAGCCACCCAGCCGCCGCGCTTCGGGTGTGGCGAGCACCGGCTCCAGCACCGGACGCCAGCTATCGGGGATGGTTTCGGACGTCATGGCGCCATGCCTACACGGCCCGCCCGCCACGCGAAACGGCGCTTTCCCTGTTTCCCCAACCGGCGTATCGACCGGGGGATGATCGCGCGTCCTCATCTTGCCCGCCCTCTGCTGGCCTGCCTCGCGGCGCTGCTGAGCCTCGGCAATACCCCGCCCGAGCCTGTCTGGGCCGAAACCGACCCTGCCGAAATCGCCGGGATCTACGACGGCAGCTCGTTCGAAACCTATATGGCGATGCAGTTGCGGGAGGATGGCACTTTCCGCTGGGTGCTGGCGGTCGGCTCGCTGGATCTGCGCTCGCAAGGCTCGTGGGAGGTGCGCGATGGTGTGATCCACCTCACCACCCAGCCCACGCCTGTCCCGGCAGAGTTCCGGCTTGTGGGGCTGACGGCGCGGGTGATCCCGGAGCAGGACAAGGCCGAAGCAGACGACACATATCCTCCGCCGACGCCCGAAATCGTGCAGGTTCAGGTGACGCGGCCCAGCGGCAAGCCCTTCACCGACGCCGATACCCGCAGCGAATGCGCCAATGGCGTGACGATCTATGGCTTCGTGGCGGGCAGCAACGCTTATTACGAGGATGATGACCCGCCCCGCTGCGACCGGCCCATCGCTGTCACGGTCGAGCTTTCATCATATGACGTCGCTTCGCCGCGCTTCGATCTCGACGCGATCGGATGGACCCCGGGTCAGGCGCTGCACGTGGAGTTCATCCCCAACGATATCGGCGTCTACGATCTAAGCGGGATGCACGGCATGCTGATGGACGGGGTGCTCGAACTGGATGGCCCGCTTGGCTTGGCGAGATTCCGCAAGGTGCCGGGTGCACAGGCCTTGCCGGAATAGCGACGGCGCGCGGCGGCGCCACTGCGCCGGGCTCAGCCACTTTCCACGCTTCCCCTTGTTCCCCATTCGGCGTAGGGGCTCAGACATGGCAGTGCATTTTCATGAAGAAGACCTTCCCGCAGGCGTGTTGACCGGCAGCGCCGCGCTGGCGATCGATACTGAGACCATGGGCCTTATCACCCCGCGTGACCGGCTGTGCGTGGTGCAGATTTCCGACGGCACGGGCGATGAGCATCTGGTGCGCTTCAATCCGGGCAGCGCCTATGATGCGCCCAATCTGAAGGCGATCCTTGCCGATCCCGCGCGCCAGAAGATCTACCACTTCGCCCGCTTCGATCTCGCTGCGATCCACCACTATCTCGGCGTGATGGCGGGGCCGGTGTTCTGCACCAAGATCGCCAGCAAGCTGACCCGCACCTACACCGACCGGCATGGCCTGAAAAACCTCGTCGAGGAATTGCTGGGGGAAAGCATCTCCAAGCAGCAGCAGTCGAGCGACTGGGGCGGGCCGGTGCTGTCCGACGCGCAGCGCGATTATGCGGCGAGCGATGTGCGCTATCTCCACCGGCTGCGCGACGAACTGACCGTACGGCTGGAGCGCGAAGGGCGCACCGCCATGGCGCAGGCGTGCTTCGATTTCCTCCCCACCCGCGCGCTGCTCGACATCGCCGGCTGGGCCGAGAGCGACATCTTCAGCCACATGTAAGGAAGCCCGAGGCAGGACCCGCACACATGGCCGTCGAACAAAGCCTCGAAACCTCCGAAGCGCGCGCTCTGCGCGGGCGGCGGCAGCATTTTGCCGCGCCCGGCGGCTCGCATGACCGGCTGGTACGGTTCCTCGCCCGCGGGCTTCCGATGGGGGTCGGGGTGATCGCGGCGCTGATGATCATCACGCCGCTCTCCCCGCGCGGCGAGGTCAGCTTCCTGCTTGATCGCAACAAGGTGGCGATGATCGACGAGCGGCTGAGCGTCGACAATGCAATGTATCGCGGGCGCGACAATCAGGGCCGCCCCTTCTCGCTGCTGGCGGGCGAAGCGGTACAGCGTTCGAGCGCGGAAGGGCTGGTGCGGATGCAGGATCTGGTCGCGCAGCTATTGCTCACCGATGGCCCGGCGCGCCTCAGTGCCGAAGGCGGCACCTACGACATCGATGCCGAGACCGTGGCCGTCAACGGCCCGGTGCGCCTCACCGCTTCTGACGGCTATGCCATGACCGCGCGCGGGGTTTCGGTCGATCTCAAGAGCCGCACGATGCAGGGCGACGCGGGCGTCGAGGGCGCAATTCCGGCCGGGACCTTCTCCGCCAACACCATGCAGGCCGATCTCTCCGCGCGCACCATCACGCTCGAAGGAAATGCGCGCTTCACCATGACCCCCGGCCAGTTGAGGATGCCGTGATGACCCAGCCTGTCCGAAACCGCCCACCGCTCGGCCGCCTCGCTCTCGTATGGGGCGCGGGGGGCTTCGCGCTTGCCGCCGTGCTGGCGGGGGGCATGAACCTGGCCGCGCAGGGCATTGCCCGGCACGATTCCAACGCGCCGGTGACCTATGATGCGGGCAAGTTCGTGCTCGACGACCGGGCCAATCAGGCGGTCGCCACCGGCGGCGTGGTGGTGACGCAAGCGGGCCTGCGCGTCCAGTCCGACCGGATGCTGGTCAATTTCACCGACGCCGGCGGGCAGCTCCAGATCCAGCGCATCACCGCCACCGGCGGCGTGATCATCACCCGCGGCGACGAGCGGGCGAGCGGCGACAATGCGATCTACGATTTCAACCGCCGGATCATCACCATGGCGGGCAATGTCCGCCTGCGCCGGGGGAGCGACACGCTCAATGGCGGGCGGCTGGTGATCGACCTGCAGAGCGGGCTCTCGACCGTCGATGGCACCGCGACCGGCGGCAGCGCCGCAGCGCCGGGTTCGCCTTCGGGTCAGGGCCGGGTGACCGGCACCTTCACCGTCCCGCAGGACCGCAAGCAGGATCAGTAGGCGTTCTGGTGGCGCAGCACCATCACGGTGCGCAGCACGATGCCGATGTCGCGCCGCAGCGACCAACCCGCGATATATTCGAGATCGGATTGCAGCCGATCGGTCAGGTCCTTCTCCCGCTCGGTCGCGCCGCGATGGCCGCGCACCTGCGCGAGGCCGGTCAGCCCCGGCTTGAGGCAGTGACGCTGCCAGTACTGGCGGTCGACCTCCCAGAAATACTTGTTGTTCGCGCGTGATCCCAGCGCGTGCGGGCGCGGGCCGACGATCGACATGTCGCCCTTCAGCACGTTGATGATCTGCGGCAGCTCGTCGATGCTGGTGCGACGGATAAAGGCGCCGACGCGGGTCACGCGGTCATCATCGCGCGAGGCCGAACGCTCGCCCGCGTGATCAAGCTTCTCCTCGCGCATCGAGCGGAACTTGAACATGTCGAAGAACTGGTTGCCGCGCCCCAGCCGCCGCTGGACGAACAGCACCGGCCCGCGGTCTTCCAGCTTGATCAGCAGCGCCACCAGCAGCAGCAGCGGCGACAGCGCCAGCAACGCGCCCCCGGCCACCGTGACATCGAACATGCGCTTCAGGATCCGCGCGCGCAGGCCCAGCGGCCCGGTCGAGACCACCAGCGTCGTGCGGTCGAGATCGTCGTAGCAATGGACCCCAAGCGCGCCGAGCTCGTGCGCGGGCTCGCTCACGATTTCGCCATAGACCCCGGCGGACTTGAGCAGGAACGCCCAGTTCTGCCGCCGCTCCATCGGACAGCTGACCACCACCTGATCCTGATTGCGCAACAGCTTGCCCAGCCGGTCGAGCATGAAGGGATCGTGGCTGGAGGGGTCGAGATTGTAATCGGCCGCGGCGATCACCTCTGCCCCTTCGAAGCTGAAGCTCGATCCGCCGTCGTCGATCACCAGCCGGTTGGTCACCTTCCCGCCCCAGCGATAGCGGATCAGGCCGTGGACCAGCCGCCGGAACACCACCAGCGCGCAGGCCGTGAACAGCAGGCCCAGCGTCACCGCCGCGCGCGAGAAATCCTCATTCGATTTGGTATAGAAGCCGACGAAGTTGATCAGCCCTGCCGAAATCACCAGCGCCACCAGCGCCTGGCGCGAGGCGAACAGCCAGTCGCCCAGCGCCTTGACGCCATAGGATCCGTTGTAGAGCGCAATGGTGAAGAATACCGGCAGCATCGCCTGCGCTGCCAGCATCGCGCGCGGTTCCCACCAGCGCCCGTCCCACAGCAGCGCCGCCAGCGCAAAGCACAGATTGAACAGCACGCCATCGGCCAGCAGCATCAGTACATAGGCACGCAGCCGGCGCCGCTCCAGCGAGGGAACGATCCTGTTCTCGACTGCCTGATGCCGAACCGATTCAAGCAGTTTCGGCGTGACGCGATTCATGAAAGACTTTCCCCCAGAGGCGCGACCTAAGGTTACCTACATAGGCTGCTTGACAGAGAAAAGGGCAAAATTGTGCGACTGCGAAGCGCGGCCTGTCACATTTTGCTACCGCTTCGCAGCAAATCGCGCAATTTGCGCCAGTTCCTGCGCCAGCAGCAGTTCGGCCGACTGGCTGTTGGCAAGGAGGCTGCGGTGCAGCGCGGTGAGGCGCGGGATCAATCGGTCGAGCCGGGTTGCGCGACTGCCGCGCGCGGCGGGCATGGTCCAGCGCTTGAACTGCTGGGCGATGTCGCGCTTTTCCTTGTAGAAGATGCCGAGCCGCATTTCCGCGCCCTTGTCGATCCGGTCGAATTGCCCGCGCGGGCCGAGATAGGCGGCGATGTTCGCGAGTTGCGCCGCGCGCCGTTCGAGCGCCAGCGCGACGCCCACGGGATTGAGGCCGAGCTCACGCATCCGCTTGATCTCGCTGGCGATCTTGCCCAATTCGCCGCCCAGCACGGCGTTGACCAATGGGGCGAAGCCGTCTTCCTCCGTGGCCGCGCCGATCGCGGCGTGATCTTCGGGCGTGGCGGGCTTGGGGGCCTGCGGATCGGCATCGCAATAGAGCGCGAGCTTGTCGATCTCCGACTGCGCGAGCCGCACGTCGAGCCCGGCGGCGCGCGCGATCCGCTCGGCCAGATCGCCGCCGAGCCTGAGGCCCGCCGCATCGGCCATCCCCCGCACCGCCTGCGCGACGGCAGACAGATCGGGCTGATGGAACATCGCCACCAGCGCATCGGTTCGCTTTTCCAGCAGCTTGGCCGTGCGCGACTTGTCGGTGGCGGAGGTCGCGACGACGAACACCGGCGCCGCCTCGCCCGCGCCGGCCTCGGCGGTCTCGATCAGGAATTGCAGCGCGTCATGCGCCTCGTCGCCGCTGGCGCGCACCCAGATGTGGCGCGTGTCGCCGAACAGCGAGGTCGAGCGCGCCTCGTCGCCCAGCAGCGCGGGATCGCGCTTGATATCGGCCCCGGCCAGCTCGATCCGCTCGCCCGCATCGGGGATCGCAGCGGCGAGCCGCGCGGCGGCGGCGCTCGCCCCGGCCTCGTCCGGCCCGCAGAAGAAGAAAATGCGGCAGCCAAGCGCCCCTGCGGGAAAGCCGCGCAGGAAATCGCTGTTCTTGGCCTTCACTGGCCCGCGACGGCGCGCGTGCGCAGCGTCACCGCCACCTGTGTCGCGATCCGGTCGGCGACATCGACCGCGAGGTTTTCGAGCGCCTTCTGCTCGGCGGCGATGGTGGCGTATTCCGATGACACCACGTCGATCCCCGCGTCCGAGCCTGCCGTCGCGTCGAGCAGCACCGCATTGGTGGCGAGATCGATCAGCTGATAGCGCGCGCGCAAGATGCGGCGTTCGCGGCTGATGGTGTCATCGTTGAGCACGCCCAGCGCTTCGAGCGAATCGTCGAGCCGCACGTCGAGCCGGTATTGCGGTGTGGTCTGCCCGGCGACCCCGAGCCGCGCGTCGAGCGCGTTCTTGACCAGCCAGCCCCCGCGCCCGGCGATCGCCGGAACTTCGACCGCCGCAATCCCCTGCGCGCTCGCCCCGCTGGCCCCGCCCGCATACATCGGCTGGAGGCCGCAGGCGGTGAGGGCGAGACAGGCGAGGAGGGCGACAACGCTGCGCATCAGGTGACGATATTCACCAATCGGTCGGGCACGACAATGATCTTGCGCACTGCCGCGCCGTCAATCGAGCGCTGGAGGTTGGCCGAGGCCAGCGCCAGCGCTTCGAGATCTTCCTTGGAGGAGCCCTTGGGCGCGGTGACGGTGTCGCGCAGCTTGCCCATGTGCTGGATCGCGATGGTGACCTCGTCGTCGACCAGCAGCGCGGGATCGACGGTGGGCCACGGCGCGTCTGCGATGAGGCCCTCTCCGCCCATGTTCGCCCATGCTTCCTCGGCCAAGTGCGGCATCATCGGAGCGGCGAGGTGGACAAGCGCGCGGATCGCCGCCGAGCGGCTGGCCGAAGGAGCGGCCTTCTCGGTCGCGCCGGTCAGCTCGTAAATGCGCGCCACGGCCTTGTTGAAGCCCAGCGCTTCGATGTCCGAGGCAACCGCAGCGATGGTCTGGTGGGTCTTGCGCATCAGCGCCTTGTCCTCACCCTGTGCCGAGGCGTCATAGGCACTGAACAACCGCCACAAGCGTTGCACAAAGCGCGCGCAGCCCTCGATCCCGGCGTCGGACCACGGCAGGTCGCGCTCGGGCGGGCTGTCTGACAGCATGAACCAGCGCACCGCATCCGCACCGTGGCGGGCGATAATCGCATCGGGGTCGACGACGTTCTTCTTCGACTTCGACATCTTGATGACGCGGCCGACTTCCACGGCCCCGCCATCGGTGAGCAGCGTCGCGCCCTCGGAAGTCCGGTCGATCTCCTCGGGGCCGAAGAACACCGGCACGCCCCGGCTCTCGTCGATGCGGCTATAAGTCTCGTGCGTCACCATGCCTTGCGTGAACAGCGCGGCAAACGGCTCCTGCACGGTGATCTTGCCGGTGTGCGCCAGCGCGCGGGTCCAGAAGCGGGCATAGAGCAGATGCAGGATCGCGTGCTCGATGCCGCCGATATAGTGCTGCACCGGCATCCACTTGGCGACTTCCTCCGGGTCGAACGGACGGTCGGCGGGCTGGCTGGCGAAGCGCAGGAAATACCACGAGCTGTCGACGAAAGTGTCGAGCGTATCGGTCTCTCGCCGCGCTGCTGCGCCGCACTTGGGGCAGTCCACGTGCTTCCAGGTCGGGTGGCGTTCGAGCGGGTTGCCGGGGATGTCGAAGCTGACATCCTCTGGCAGCGTCACCGGTAGTTGGTCCTTTGGCACCGGCACCACGCCGCAGGCATCGCAGTGGATGAAGGGGATGGGCGTGCCCCAGTAACGCTGGCGCGAAACGCCCCAGTCGCGCAGCCGCCACACGGTGCGCCCCTCGCCCCAGCCGCCGCTTTCGGCGCGGGTGATGACGGCCTGCTTGGCCTCCTCGACACTCATGCCATTGAGGAAGTCGGAGTTGACGATCACCCCGTCACCCGCCTCGGCTTCGCCCTTGAAGGGCTCGTCGGCGCGGGCAGAATCGCTGGCGACCACGCGCAGGATCGGCAATTCGAATTTGGTGGCGAATTCGAAGTCGCGCTGGTCATGCCCCGGCACGCCCATCACCGCGCCAGTGCCGTATTCCATCAGCACGAAGTTGGCGATGAACACCGGCAGGTCCGCGCCAGTGAACGGGTGCTTGGCGGTGACCGGGGTGCGATACCCCAGCTTCTCCGCCGTTTCGAGCGCTGCGGCTGTGGTCGCGCCCTTCTTGCACTGGTCGATGAACGCGGCGACTTCCGGATCGCCCGCCAGCCCCTGCGCGATCGGGTGATCGGCGGCGATGGCGCAAAAGCTCGCGCCGAAGATCGTATCGGGGCGGGTCGAATAGACCGCAAGCTTGCCGCCGTCAGACAGGTCGAAGCTGAACTCCAGGCCCTGCGACTTGCCGATCCAGTTCTCCTGCATCAGGCGAACCTTCTCGGGCCAGTCCTCGAGGCTCCCCAGACCCTCCAGCAGATCATCCGCAAAGTCGGTGATCTTCAGGAACCACTGGTTGAGCTTGCGCTTCTCGACCTCGGCGCCCGAACGCCAGCCCTTGCCGTCGATCACCTGTTCGTTGGCGAGCACGGTCATGTCGACCGGATCCCAGTTGACGGTCGATTCCTTGCGATAGACCAGCCCCGCCTCATAGAGGTCGAGGAACAGCGCCTGTTCATGGCCGTAATATTCGGGATCGCAGGTGGCGAATTCGCGGGTCCAGTCGAGCGCGAAGCCGATGCGCTGCAACTGCGCCTTCATCTGGGCGATGTTCTGGCGGGTCCAGCCGCCGGGGTGGACGCCCTTTTCCATCGCGGCGTTTTCCGCCGGCATCCCGAAGGCGTCCCAGCCCATCGGGTGCAGCACCTCGAAACCGCGCATCTTCTGGTAGCGCGCCAGCACGTCGCCCATCGTGTAGTTGCGCACGTGGCCCATGTGGATGCGCCCCGAAGGATAGGGGAACATCTCGAGGATGTAGCTCTTGGGCTTGGGGCTGTCCGAATCCGCCGTGAAGGTGCCCGCGTCTGCCCAGGCACGCTGCCAGCGCGCGTCGGCGTTTTGCGGATCGAAGCGATCCGCAGGGGCGCCCGCAGAGTCGAAACGGGTATCAGTCATGAACGGCTTTCAGTGAGAAGCGTTAAACTCTACGAAGCGAGCGCTTGACGGCGCAAATCGCGGGCCTTGGTGAGGATGATGTCCTCCAGCTTCTGCACCGTTGCCGCCTGCACCGGGGCTTCGATCCAGTTGCCGGCCTCGTTTACCTGACGGCTCGCGGCGACGCGCAGGGCATCGGCGCGCAGGTCCTGATCGAGGATCGTCACGGTCAGCTTCACCCGCTCACCCGGATTGGCCGGGTTGGCATACCAGTCGGTCACGATCACGCCCCCGGTGCTGTCAACCTGCAGCAGCGGCGCGAAGCTCACCGTGTCGAGCGCAGCGCGCCACAGATAGGCGTTGACCCCGATGGTGTTGAGCTTCGCGGCGGCGAGCTCGGTGCGCGGACGGCTATTGCCGCCGCACGCGCTCAGCGCGGCCAGCGCCGGCACGACAAGGGCCAGTGCCAGAGTGCGGCGGAAGGTGGCGGATTTGGCGGATGTCACAGCCGGGTATTCCTCATGATTGATCGGAGCAGGCGCTCCCCTGCCCCCTATAACCGCCAGCACCCTCGCGGCAAGCATCATCCGCGAGGTTTGCAGGCACCTTGGCCCGCAGCAAGACAGGCTCGGGGCTTTACCGGGGATGAATTGGCGCCGACTCGCGCGAGTCTGTGTGCCTGCTGCCACAGTTTGAGGAGGAATCCCGTGCGCGGGCCTGAAAGACCATTGCAAGCTGGGGGTCCAAGCCTATCACTATGTTTCAACCGGGGTGCGACTCACCTGCGGTTAAGGTAAATAATGCTTGGGCTTGATTCCAAATCGACAGGCCCAAACCGGTATGATCGCCGGACAGGACAGGGAACGGATAGCACGATGGCACGCCAGCCGCACATGACCGCAAAAGCGCAGCGCTCGCTGCCGCTGTTTGCGCTGTGCGGCGCGCTGGCGCTGGCCGTGCCGACCGCCGGGCTCGCCCTGGCGGGGGATTTCACCCCCGTGGGGACCGCCGCGTTGACGAGCTTCGGGCGCGATGCACTCGGCCTCGGCACCTTTACCCCGGCCTCGGTCGATCCCGAACTGGCCGCCCGCGTTGCCGACAAGGCCCGCGCGCGCGGCGTGCATTTCACCCCCGCCAGCGCGCCGCCGATCAGCGGCAAGCGCACGATCACCGTCGCGGTGCGGGTCGATGACGATGCCGCCCGTGCAATCTCGGTGCGTAAGGCGGTGGAAGCCATGCCCGGCCGCAACTCCGGCCTTGCCGGTCTCGACGTGAGCAAGTTCAAGCTCGGCTCGGCGCGCGGCTATCAGAGCTTTGCGCGCACCGTGGACCTGTCGGCCAAGGTGCAGAACTTGTCGCTGCCCGATCTTTCTCAGTTTGAACCTTCGCGCCCCAAGGCCGAAGACAAGCCCAGCCGCCTGCAACCGCGGATCGAGCTGGAAGATCGCGAAATCGCCGGGCGCTCGCCCAACACGCTCGATTCGATCGGGGCGCAGACCGTGGGCGTGGGCGGCAGCTTCCGCCTCTCGCCCAATCTGAACGTCACCGCCGGGGTGCGCTACTCGCAGGAGCGCGAGCGGCTCGATCCGCTGACCAATTCGGTCAAGGACAGCCAGGCGGTCTACGTGGGCACGCAGATCAACTTCTGATCCCTGCCAACCGGGCGTTTCGGGCCCGGCGCCAACCTCCCGCGCATAGCTATTCCCCGCTTCCCCTGACCTTACGGCATCGCTAGGTTGCGAGGCCTTAAGCCAGTCACATAAGGGGAGAATGCCATGGGCCGGGTTGCCATCGTCACCGGAGGAACGCGCGGGATCGGGGAGGCGATCTGCAAGCGGCTCCAGCGGCAGGGCCACACGGTCATCGCCAATTATGCCGGGAACGAAGAAAAGGCGGCGGCCTTCACCGAAGCCACCGGCATCCCCGCGCGCCGCTGGGACGTGGGCGATCACGAGGCGACCCAGGCCGGTTGCGCGGCGGTGGCCGAGGAGTTCGGCCCCATCGACATCGTCGTCAACAATGCCGGGATCACCCGCGACGGCACGCTCCACAAGATGAGCTTCGACGACTGGAACGATGTCATGCGCATCAACCTCGGCGGGTGCTTCAACATGGCCAAGGCGACCTTCCCCGGCATGCGCGAGCGCGGCTGGGGGCGGATCGTCAACATCGGCTCGATCAACGGGCAGGCGGGGCAATATGGCCAGGTCAACTACGCCGCGGCCAAGAGCGGAATTCACGGCTTTACCAAGGCCTTGGCGCAGGAGGGCGCGAAGTTCGGGGTGACGGTCAACGCGATTGCGCCGGGCTATATCGACACCGACATGGTCGCCGCCGTGCCCGCGCCGGTGCTGGAAAAGATCGTCGCCAAGATCCCGGTCGGGCGGCTGGGCATGGCCGAGGAAATCGCACGCGGGGTGGCCTTCCTCACGAGCGAGAACGGCGGCTTCATGACCGGCTCGACCATGAGCATCAACGGCGGCCAGCATATGTACTAGCGCAGGCAGGCGGCCAGCCCTGCTGGCCGCCGGTGCCGCGCAGCGGCAGCCGGAGCGGTCGGCCAGCGGGGCGGCGGCGCAAAGCCGCCGAACCCGTCTGACGTCAGCCTGCGGCTTTGCCGCAGGCCCCTTCCGAAGCCCACACCCGCAGACCCCCTCAGCCCTTCCGCAACATCACCAGATCATCCGCAGCCTCAATCACCACCGGATCGTGGCTGACGCAGATCACCACCGCGCCGCGATCGCGCGCGTAATCGCGCAAGGTATCGGCCACCAGACCCGCACTTGCCTGATCGAGCGCCGCGGTCGGCTGGTCGGCGAGCAGCACCGTGGGCCGCGCGCACAGCGCCTGCGCGATGGCGAGGCGCTGCTTGTCCGCGCCCGAAAGCTCTCCGCCGAACTGGGTCAGCCGCCGGCCCATCCCCAGCATCCCGAGCAGCGCAAGCCCCTCGGCCTCGGCCTCGGGCATGCCGCGCAGCACGCCCGATAGGCGCACATGCTCGCGCACCGTCAGCACGCCGACGGTCTGCTGGCTCTGCGCGATCAGGCCGAGGTTCTGCCGTCGCCATGCCGCCGCCCCGGCGCTCGACAGGCGGGTGAGGTTGAATTCACCCCATAGCACCGACCCCTGCATCGGCCGCAGCGCCAGCGCGAGGATCGATAGCAGCGTGGTCTTCCCCGCGCCCGGAGGCCCCGCCACGACGTGGAAGGTGCCCGGCGCAAAGCGGCGGGTGAGCGGGCCGGTCAGCGGGGAAAGCCCCTGCGCTCCGGAGGCGGCGTGGCCGATGCCGTCGAGCACCAGCGGGCGCGCAAAGCCGGTCACGGCGTCGTTGCACGCATCGTGCGCCGGAGCCTCAGCGACCAGCACAGGCCGCCAGGGGTTGCGATTGCTGCCACGATGCACCGGGTGCTGCTGGGTCCTGCGCCGCGTCCTGCAAGGCCAGCTCCCACTCGTCGAAGGCATAGGTGCGCTTGTGCGGGAAGGCGCGCACCGCCGAGCGCACGAAGCCCTCGGCATCGGCGGGCATGGAGATGCGGTTGCTGCCGTAGCAGGTCAGCGCAGCGCCATCCTGGGCCAGCCGGATGCCCCATTGCCACCGCCGGGTCGGTGCGCCGGGCTCGAACAGGGCTCGCACGCCGAGCACCAGATGCGCCCCGCCGGGCGTGCCCGCCCCGCGCATCAGCTGTTCGACCGCAGCTTCGGGGATGACGGCGGTGAGGCCCGTATCGTCGGGCTGGAAGGCGAAATCGCGTTCCTCGCTGGGAGAGATCAGCGACAGGCGCGGCTTGGGGATGAAGGGCCGCAGCGGCTTGATCGTCACAGCCAGCGCCCCCGGTGCGGCATGCCAGATGCTCAAGGTGCTCGACATCTCGTCCCCCCATGACGCGCCGGAGCGGCGCTGACTGCGGCGCAACCATGCCGCAACCCGCGTACCCGCGCGGCGGCATTCCTCACAGGGGTCTTGTGCTGAAACGCACATTTGTGCATTTGCGAAGGGCAGGTGTGCGGGGGCGCCTTATGGAAACCATCAGACAAGTCGCCATCGCCGGGCTCGACGCTGAAGAGACCCTCCCGCCCGCGCTGGCAGAGGCTTTCGCCGCGCGGGGCAAGCGCATTCATGCGCGCAAAGGTCAGATGCTGATCGCGCAAGGGTCAGAGGCAAGCGATGTCTATCTGATCGAATCGGGCCGTGTGAATATCTCGGTGTTCTCGGCCAACGGGCGTGAGACGATCTTGCGCGACATGGGGCCGGGGCGGCTGTTCGGTGAGCTGGCGGCGATCGACGGGGGCCCACGCTCGGCCAATGTCACCGTCATCGAAGATGCGGTGCTGGTGCTGATCTCGGCGGCGGCGTTCCGCAGCTTTCTGGTCGAGGTGCCGGGCGCGGGCTTCTGGATGTCAGCGCAGCTGGTGTCGCGGGTGCGCAACCTTTCCGACAAGTCGGTCGAGCTCGCCTCGCAGCCGGTCGCCGCGCGGCTGGTGAGCGAGCTGCTGCGGATCGCTGCCGCCACGGGCCATGACGATGACCGCGCCGAAATCGCGCGGATGCCGACCCATGCCGATCTCGCCGCCCGGATCGGCACCCACCGCGAGGCAGTGACGCGCGAATTGCGTCAGCTGGCGCGCGACGGGCTGGTCGTGCAAACCGGGCGCAAGCTGGTGGTGGTGTCGCGCGCCGGGCTGGCGGCGCTGCACGAAAGGCTGGCGCGCTGATGCAGGCCATCCGGCAGGAACGGCGTCTCGCCACCCTCCTGTTTTCCGACCTGACCAACTCCACGGCGCTCGCCGCCGGGCTGGAGCCGGAGCAGTTCGTCGAAGTGATCGAGCAGATCCGCGCGATCGCGCACCGGGTGATCCCGGCGCATGGCGGCGATATCCTGCGGGTCGATGGCGACGGGATGCTCTGCCTGTTCGGCTATCCCGATGTCCACGAGGACGCGGGCCGCCGCGCCACCGAGGCCGCGCTCGACATGCACGCCGCGATGGCGGCGATCGCGGCGGTGTTCGGGACGAGCGACCTGCCGCTCAAGCTGCACAGCGGGATCCACGCCGGGATGGTGCTGATCCGCGAAGGCGATCTGGTGCGCGGCAAGTACGAGGTGCTGGGCGATGCCACCAATGTCGCGGCGCGCGTGTGCGATGCCGCCGCGCCGGGCGAAATCCTCGTCAGCGCCGAGACGCTGGGGGCCGAGCGGCATTTCTTCACCGTCGCCGAAGCCCGCGCGATCCATCCGCGGGGGCACCAGACGCCGCTCGAATGCCTCGCCGTCACCGGGCGCAGCGGCATCGCCCGGCGGTTCGAGGCGCGCGCGCGGGCCGGGCTGACCCCGTTTCAGGGACGCGACGGGGAATGGGAGAGCTTCACCCGCTGGCTCGCCGCGCGCCGCAGCCGCCCGGCGGTGCTCGGGCTGCATGGCCCGGCGGGGATCGGCAAGAGCCGCTTTCTGTCGCGCATCGCCGCCCATGCCGCCGCCGCCGGATGGAGCGTCGCGCCGGGCTATTGCGAGGCCTATCTCAGCGCGCGCCCCTTGCAGGCCTTTGCCCAGGCCGCTGCCAGCCTGCCGGGCGAGCCGCTTTGTGCAGACACGCCCGAAGCGGTGCGTGCCGCCCTGCTGACGGGCCAGCAGGTGCTGCTGGTAATCGACGACTGGCAATGGGCCGACGATGCCAGCCGCGATTTCCTCGCCGATCTGCTGCGCGATGCCGATCCCGCGCGGCTCGCCTGCGTGCTCGCCTCGCGCGAGAGCGGCTTCGACTTTCCCGACAGCGGCGAGGCCGAGGTGTTGGCGCTCGCCCCGCTGGGCCGCGACGCGACGCTGGCGGCGATCGAGGCGCTGCTTGCCTCACCCGATCCCTTCGTGGTCGACCGGATCGAGCGCGCCTCGGGCGGGTCGCCGCTGCTGATCGAGGAATTGTGCCACGCCTTCGCCACCGGCACCGCCGCGCCCGATCGCGATCCGCGTGGGGCGTGGTTCGATCAGGCGGTGCAATCGCGCTTCGACCGGCTGGAGCGCGCCGACCGCGACCTGCTCAAGCTGGCGGCGGTGATCGGGCACATCGTCCCCGGCTGGCTAATCGAGAGCCTCCACGGCGCCCCGCTCGATTCCGCACAGCTGGAACGCTTGCAGGCGGTCGATTTCCTGTTTCCGGGCGATACGCCGGGCACCTATCGCTTCAAGCACGGGCTGACCCGCGATGCGCTCTATGCCGGACTGGGCCGTGACGAGCGCCGGCTGCTCCATGCCGAAGTGCTGGCGGTGCTCGAGGCGGCGAGCGCGGCGCGCGGGCGCGAGGCGCTGCTCGATGCGCTGGCCTATCACGCGGTTGCCGCCGGGCGCGGGGCGACGGGGCTCGCCTATGCGATCGCGGCGGGGGATGCCGCGCTGACGGCGGGCGCGCTTGACCGGGCGCAGGGGCATTACCTCGCCGCGCTCGATCTGCTCGGCCGCCTGCCCACGCCCGAGGCGCAGCGCGAGGCGGGCTGGGCGCTGCTCAACAAGTTCGGCCTCGCCTGCATCGTCGATCCCGCGCCCGATCAGCTCGCGGTGCTCGAACGGCTGCGTGAGGTGCTGGCGGTGTATGGGCAGGCACGCGACATGCAGCGCGCCGAATACTGGCTCGGGCTCATCGCCTATGGGGTGGGGCTGGGGAAGCGCTCGGTCCGGCACCTCGAAGCCGCGCTGGCGCGGGCCGAGGCGAGCAGGCGCGAGAGCGACATCCTGCTGATCCGCACCAAGCGCGCGCATTCGCTCTTCGCCAGCGGCCAGGTCGCCGCCGCCGCCGCGCAGTTCGAGGCCGATCTGCCGCGCCTCGCCGCTGCCAGCACCCGCAACGAGCGCGAGGTCGCTGCCTATGCCCATGCGGGCTTCGCCTTCCTCAACGCGCAAAGTGGCCACCACGCCCGCGCCGCAGCGCTGTTTGCCGAGGCCGACCGGGTCCTCGCCGATCCCGCCAGCGCGATGAACGCCAGCATCCTGCTCTACCGCTCCGCCGCGCTGATCACGCAAGGATCGTGGGAAGCGGCGATGGAAGCGGCCGGCGCAGTCATCGCGGTCAGCCATCGCAGCCGCGCGCGGATGCAGAACCGCACCGCCCGCGCCCAGACCGCCTATGCCCGCTGGCGGCTGACCGGCGAGGCGCAGGACGCCGCCGCGCTCGAGGCCGTGGCGCGCGAGTTCCTGACCGGCAGCAACAGCCTGCAGCACGTCTCGATGGTGTTCGGCTGGGTGGCCGAGGCGATGGTCGCGGTCGGCGATATCCCCCGCGCGCGCGAATATATGGGGCAGGTGATCTCTCGCGCGCGGATTGCGGGCGACCGGCTGGGCGAGGCGATGGGCTGGCGGGCGATGGCGCGCGCGGCGCTGGCGGCTGGCGACCAGAAGCGCGCCGCGCGCTACCTTGGCTTTGCCCGCCGCGCCGCTGCGCTGAGGATCTCGGCGAGTGAAGCCGCGCATAACGACATGCTCGCCGCCGATCTCCTCGCCGCGCAGGGCCAAGCCGACGAAGCCGCCCGCCTGCGCGAGGCCGCCATTGCCGCCTTCGCGCAGATGGACATGCCCGCCTTCACCAGTCGCTGATGCGCAGGATCAACGATGCGGGGAGCGCCTGGATCGTCCCGGCCTCCAGCAGCGCGGCGAGAATGCCCTTCATCCCGCCCATCGCCATCGCCTGCGCGGGGCAGGCGTGGACCGGCTCTTCGTCGCTGGCGTCGGGATCGGGCAGCACCGTGCCGTCATCGCCCAGCCGGTAGCCCTGCCAGCCCTTCGCCCGCCGCCCGCCGAAGATCACGTCGATCCCCGATGCACCGGTGGGATCGGCGCAGAGCGCGCCCTGGCTCGCCGAAGCGAGGCTGACGACCACCATGTCGCCTTCCTCGGCGGTCACGTCGGGCTCTCCGCAGGCGGGATCGCGCCGGATGGTGACGGGGCGCTTGGCGGTGCGGAACAGCACGTCGGGCGCGGGGCGGATGCACATCGCCTGCGCCACCGGCACCGCCAGCACGGCAAGCGCCTCGTCCGCGCAAGTCTCGGGTGAGCGCCCCGCCAGCGCCTGCACCAGCGCCGCCTGATGCCGCCACAACCGCCCGCTGGTGAGCCATTCGAACAGCACGTTGCGCATGTTCGCCTCCATCGGCGGGATCGCCCCGATCATGCTGCCGATGATATTGCGGGCCAGCACTTCATCGTCCGGGGTCTTGTCGAACAGCGTCTGGATCAGCGGGGTGCGCGGCAGGCTCGGATCGGCGCGGTGACGGGCGACGAACATCCGCCCGGCCTTGAGGATCGCGGTGCCGTGCATCTGCGCGAAATCGCGGATCGAGGCATTGGGCCGCGGGAACACCGCCCCGCGCGAGGGCGCCATGAAGTCCCCCGGACACAGCGCCTTGGACCGCTCGGTCGCGGAATCGGCCACCGTCTCGACGATCCGCTTCCACGACCAGCTTCCGGCATGGAGCGCCTGTTCGTCGGGCAGGCCGTACCACAGCTGCCAGACCCCGGCGAGCGCGGGCTGGAGATATTCGCGCCGCATCTCGAGCTTGAACGAGGTGCGCTTCAGCGCGCGGGCCGCCGCCTTGCGCTGGTCGAGCACCGCGCGCCCGGCGGCATAGCCCGCGCGGAAGGCATCGGCCTCGGGATAAGCGAGGAGCGCGGTGTTGGTGGCGGCGGATTCGGCGTGGTAATTCAGCTTCTGCTGCTTCGTGGTGCCGTCGGGGCCGGGATAGTCGTGGGTGCCGGACAGGCAGATATAGCGATCATCGGGCTGCTGGGTGACATAGATCGGCCCGGCATTGGGGCTGACCCGCCGCAGCTGTTCCTCATTGGTGAAATTGTCCCAGTCGGCCAGCACCCGCATCACCTGATGCATCCCCCCGGCGATGATCACGTTCTGGTGATCCCACGAAGGATTGCGCCACTGCTCGGTGCAGACCGGCTGATCGGACAGCGCGCGGGCTGACGCCATCAGCGCCTTGTTCGGCCCCTTGGTCATCGGCGCGCGGCAATTCACCACGCCCCCCGCCGCGGTGCGGATCGCTTCCCAGACATGCGGGCTGATGCCGTTTTCGGCCGGGTCCTTGGTCAGGAAATCGTCGAGCAGCCGCTTCCACTCCCCGCCGCGCACCGTCTCGTTGGCGATCTGCATCACCCGGCTGATCTGCGGCGCGCCGATGTCCGCACCGCGCAGCGGGCCGAGCGGGCGGTAGCTGCCCTGCCATTCCTCGGTCATCGCGGTCAGCGCCGCACGCGCCGGGGCGAAGGTGTAGAGCCCCCAATAGAGCGGCGTGAAGGGGTGTCGGCCCGGCTCCGACAGGCTGCCTTGCGGCTGATCGGGCACGGGCAGCGGAAGGCTCAGCACCACCGGCTCGCGCCGCCCGGAGGCATCGGCACGGTGCGCCACGAAGCGGAACGCGCCTTCGCCGGCGCGCGGGCACACGCCGGTCAGCGGGTCGTTGTTGGCCGAAGCGACATCGGTCGGATTGCCGCCGTTGAGCCAGCGCTGGATCACCTCGTATTGTTCGGAAATGCTGGAAACATAGGCCATGAACATCATCCCGGGCGCGGCATCGGTGTCCTCGCCGAACAGCATCCCCCGGCGCAGCAGGCGCGGGGTCGGGCGGTCATGCTCGCGGCGGACCTCGACCGGGGCGGCGAGCCCGCGTTCGGTGCGGCGCGGGTTGGCGCGGCGGATATGGGCCGCATGGGGGCAGCGCAGGCCATCGGCATCGCCCCGGAAATCGAAATCGTTGAGATCGGGCGAGACCGTGTCGGCGAGCGGCCTGCCGGCCTCGTCGCGCCCCATCACCGCTGCCTTCAGCCGCGCGCGGGCCTCGACCTCGGTCCAGCCGGTGGCGGCGGCGATGGCGTGCTTGTGCGCATCGAGCCAGGCGTCGAAGGCGGCGACATTGGTGCCGATCTTGCGCACCACCAGAAAGCTGCCGTTCTTCTGGAAGGCGAGCGCCTCCTTGCGGTGCGGGCTGCGCCAATGGGTGTTGTAATCCAGCGGGCGATCCTCGGCATCGAGGGTGCGGAATTCATCGGGCGGGCCGTCGCCGCGATCATTGCCATAGCCCGCCAGCACCTCGCCAAGCGCCACACGGTCGCGGTGCAGGCCGTAGCCGGGGGCATCGGGCAAGCGCGGGCGTGGCTGGCTGATCCCGTCCATGAAGCCGAAATGTTCGCGGAACCGCCCTTCCTCGTCGAACTTGGCGTGGAGCCAGTCGACCGCCTCGAGCGTCACCGCCGCCCCCGCCTGCCGCACCAGCGCCAGCGCCGCGCTGCGGAAGGCGGCGCGGTCGGGACCCTGCCCGCGCAGCTGGAGGACGATGTCGACCTCTTCCAGCTGTACCGGCGGGAGGCGCAGATCATCGGGCACCAGCCCCATCAGCGGGGGGCCGTTGCGTTCGGGCAGCATCCAGTTGCGGGGATGGTTCTCGCGCATGTCGCCCACCAGCCCGCTGCGCTGCGCCAGCCCTTCGCGGAACTCCTTGGGGAAACGGTCGAGCGTGTCCGGCGCCATGCCCATCTCGACGAGTCCCTGCGGCGTGAAGGCGATATTGCCCGCCAGCGCCGCGGGGTCGCCCGGCGGATCGCCTTCAAACCGCAGCACGCCGCTCTGCATCAGTGTGCGGATGAAATCGCGCGCGCCCTCGGCGTCGCGCACGCTCAGCAGCATCAGCGCGCCCTGATCGGCAGGCGCGGTGCGGGTGCCGTGGGCGCGCAGGATTCCGGCCTGCACTTCCTTGCGGTCGAAGGCCGGATCGGGCGGCGGGAGCGCCGCGGCATCCAGCGCATCGACATAGGCCCGCCCGGTGCGATACCAGTCGAGCGGCACGGCATAGGCCCTGAGCAACAGCGCCTCCGGCCCTTGCGGATCGGCCGCCGCCGCCGCCTCGATCCCGGCCAGCACCGGATCGAACCCCAGCAGAATGTCGCGCGTCACCCGCAGCAGGCGGTGGCCTTCATTTTCGCGCTCGGGCTCCCCGATGGGGCCGGTCATCCATTCGGGCGGGTAGAAATCGGCGAGCTTGTGCAGCACGTTGAGCGCTTCGAAGGCAAGCTCGGTGGTCTTGCGCGGATGCGCCATGCGGGTGTGCAGCGCATCGTCTTCGGGGTGCGCCATCGTCAGCCCGGCGCGCGCCACGTCCCCCGCCCCGCTGCGTTCGGCCCGTTCCAGCGCGCTCAGATATTTGTGATCCCGCACCCCCAGCCCGGTGGTGTTGTAGAAGATCGCGCTGTCCATCTGGTTGTCGCGCACCCACTGGATATATTCCTCGAACCCGTGCTCGGTGGCGGTGACATAGCCCTCGCAATTGCAGAACAGCAGGTCGAGAAACGGGCCGAGCGGGCGCCAGATCTGGCGCATATATGGCTCGAACCCGCCTTCGAAGGTGGCGGTGAGATACAGGTAGCGGCGCGGGGTCAGCGTCAGCGTCTGGTCATTGCCGCGCGCAAGCCCGAACAGGTCGCGGTCGATCACCCCGACGCGGAAATCGAGCAGGCTGAGGATCCGCTCGGTGACGTCGCTGAAGGGCATCACCCGCTCATATTCGCGCGCCGCGACCCGGAGCTTGTTGAGCGCGTTGGCGGCAAGATCGAGCCGCGAGGCGTAGCTCATCGTCTCGAAGGCCTTGATGAAGCCATCCTTGATCGGCGCGATCACGACGAGATCGGCGATCCCGTCGATATGTTTCGAAGTCACGTGCTCCATCGATGCCCCCCTTGGCGATCCCCGACAGGCGGCATGACGCCATCCCGCATGGGACCATGAAGCCGATGGTGGCGCAAGAGTGTGGCAAATGCCACAGGCCCGGTGCGGCCTGATGCATTTGTCAGGGGCGGGTTGGTCGCCGCTTAGTGACGAAGGCTTAAGGCCTTGTATCTTATGCGACGCCCATGTCGGTGCATTTCGATGTCAGCAAGATCAGCTTCTTCGGGCTGGATGATTGGTCCGTCGCGGTTTGCGCATGGAGGGGTTGTTGCCTCGAAGTGTTTGCGCGGGCCGAACATTCGGTGGCGGATTGTTTGCGCACTCTCTCGGGTGCCGGAGTGCCGCTCGGGAAAGAGGCGCTCAATCCCTTCGGCGGAAACCGTCTCAAGGCCCTGCGCACGTGCATCGCAGCACAGGAGTTCGGCGGGCACGGCAAGGCGGCGCTAAAACGGATTGAGGAGTGGGATCGCGTGTACGAAGCCCGCGCTCCTCTTGCGCATGCCGAAATCAGGGCCACTGAACATGGCATAAGTGTCAATCACATAACTTTCGACGGTAAGGCCGAAACGCGGTACCCGCTGAAGACCTACACGCGAATAGAGATGCTTGAAATTCTGGCCAATATCGAAGCGGCGCAGAGGTCGCTGCACTATCAGCTCGGCCAGATCAAGGCGTTGGCCTTGAAGATAAAGCCCAACCCCGGATCAAGTCCGGGGTGACGAAAATGTTGGCGTCGAAAGGCTAGGCACAGTCTTCTTCGCGCACAGACGTCTTAGCCTCGTCACGTATCTTGCCGAGCCGCTGGAGTATCGCCTTGTCCGCCTCGTTCTCCGAAGCGCGGCGATCATAGGCATCTTTCCAGACCGTCTCGAGTTCAATCCCCTGCGCTTCGGTGCAGACGAAGTCTTCAGAGTTTGGCGGAATGTAGCCGCGCGTCAGCACGCAGGCGCTTTCTCCAAGCGCAGGGAAACACTCGCTCTCGTAGCTGACCGGGGCGCTTGATGTGGCGCTACTTTCCCGTCTCAGAGTTTCCGTGAGACGGCCATATTCTCTGCCGTGTCTGGAGCCGTCTTTGCCAGCCAGCCGACACTGACAATCGAGCGTGGCGAGCTGTTGGAGGTCGACGAGTTCTGGGGGCTTTGCAGCGGGCTGCTCACTTGCATTCTGCGGTGTGCAACAGGCAAGCGCAACAAGGGCGACTACGCAGGAAGCGCGCATGCCCCTACCCCCGATAAAGCCCGTCGATCCGTTCCTGATACCGGTCGCGGATCTTGTGCCGCCTGATCTTCATCGACGGCGTCATTTCTTCGTTCTCGATGGTGAAAGCCTCGTCCGCGAAGGCGAACTGGCGGACCTTCTCGATCACCGACAGGTCGGCATTGGTCCGGTCGACCGCGGCGCGCACCGCGTTCTTGAAGGCGGGGAGCTCCTGCAAGGCCTTGAGGTCGAATTTCTCGCCATTGGCGCGGGCCCATTCCACCGCCCATTCGGCGTCGGGCACGATCAGGCCGACCACGTAGGGCCGCTTGTCCCCGCTCACCATCGCCTGCGCGATTTCGGGCTGGAGCGTCAGCATCCCCTCGACCTTCTGCGGGGCGATATTGTCGCCCTTGTCGTTGACGATCATGTCCTTCTTGCGGTCGGTGATGACGATCCGGCCCTTGCTGTCGAAATGGCCGATATCGCCGGTGTGGAGCCAGCCGTCCTGCAATGTGCGCGCGGTCTCGGCCTCGTTGCGCCAGTAGCCGTGCATCACCAGCTCGCCGCGCACGAGGATCTCGCCGTCCTCGGCAATCCGCACTTCGACACCCCGCAGCGGCGGGCCGACAGTATCCATCTTGAGGCCGACCTTGGGGCGGTTGCAGCTGATCACCGGCCCGGCCTCGGTCTGGCCATAGCCTTGCAGCATGGTGAGGCCGACCGCATCGAAGAAATTGCCAACCTCGGGGTTGAGCGGCGCGCCGCCCGACACCATCGCCTTGATCCGCCCGCCGAACTTGGCGCGAATCTTGGGACGAAAGGCCTTTTCGACGATGAAGTCGAGCGGCTTGTCACGCAGGCGCTTCTTGCCGTCCTTGCTGTTCCCCGCGATGCGGAGCGCCGCGTCCATCATGAAGCTGGCGGCCTTGCCCTGCTTTTCGACCTGCTTCATGATCCGCGTCCGCAGCACTTCGAACAGGCGCGGGACGACGACCATGATGGTGGGGCGGGTTTCCTCGATGTTCGAGGCGAGCTTTTCCAGCCCCTCGGAATAGAAGATTTCCGCGCCCACCCCGATCGGCAGATATTGCCCGCCCGAATGTTCGTAGGCGTGGGAGAGCGGGAGGAAGGAGAGGAAGCGCTCGTCCTTGATCCCGAAATCCTCGATCAGCACCTCGGCCGCGCCCGCGACATTGCACAGGATCGCGCCGTGGTGCTGCATCACCCCGCGCGGCGCGCCGCCGGTGCCACTGGTGTAGATCAGGCAGGCGGTGTCCGAGCGTTCGATCCGTGCGATCCGCGCATCCACTGCCGCGCGCGCTGCGGCGGCATCGCCGGTGATGAGGCTCGCCCAGCGGTGATATTCGAAGCTGCCCGATTGCTGGCGCTTCAGATCGTCGATCCCGATGACGTGCTCGACCAGTCCGGTCTGCCCGATCGCGCCCACCAGCGGCGCGAGCAGCTTCTCGGTCGAGACGAACACCGCGCGCGCGCCCGAATTGTCGAGGATGTGCGCGTGATCGCGGCGGGTGTTGGTGGTGTAGGTCGGCACGGTGATGCACCCGGCGGCCATGATCGCGAGGTCGGCGATGCACCATTCGGGGCGGTTCTCGCTGACCAGCGCCACCCGGTCGCCATCGCCCAGCCCCATCGCCCGCAGCGCCTCGGCGATCAGGCACACCTGCTCCGCTGCCGAGCGCCAGGATTGCGTCACCCACTGCCCGCCGGTCTTGTGGCCGAGGAAGGGCGCATCGCCCTTCTGGTCAGCGCGCTTCAGGAACAGCGCGACCAGGTTCTGCGCGCCGTCGATGTCCTGCAACAGCTGGTTATCAGCGGGGTTTACGACCGCGCGGGGGGCGTGGACATGGCTGGGGGAATGCACTGGCAAAGGCTCCTGATCCCTTCGAGGTTATATGTCGCAGGTTCAGGCACGACCCGCGTTTGGGCAGCAGATTAGAAGGTCGCAGCCGTAGCGGCAAGCGCTCAGGGTGTGACGACGCTGACGAGCCGCGGCTCGGTCGCGACTTCCCACGTGCCGTCGGCGCGGCGGCCCACGGCATTGGCCTTGATCGGGGCAGGTCCGACGCGGATGCCGGTGTGGCCGAGCGCCTTCAGCGCATCCTGCATTTGCGCCAGAGACGAGCCTTCCTCGATCAGCAGCGTATCGCCGAAGGCCATCGCGAAGGGCATGGCGAGCGCATCCTGCGCGCCCATGCGGAAATCGAGCACGCCGATGATCGCGCGGGCCACGGTGACGGGGATCGTAGGCCCGCCCGCCGCGCCGATCACCAGCACGATCTTGCCCTCAGCATCGTAGATAATGGTCGGCGCCATCGACGAGCGCGGGCGCTTGCCCCCCTCGACCCGGTTGGCGACCGGCTTGCCATCGGCCTCGGGCGTCAAGGTGAAGTCGGTAAGTTCGTTGTTGAGATAGAACCCGCCGAAGAACAGCCCCGACCCGAATGCGCCTTCGATGGTCGAAGTGTAGCTGACGGCGTTCCCGCCCGCGTCCACAATCGCGAAGTGTGTGGTGCCGTGCTCGGGCTCCTCCGGCCCGTCCCCGCGGGCAACCGGTGCGCCCGGCGGCACCCCGGCCTCGACCTTGGCGAGCCGCGTGTCGGGCGAGATCAGCGCCGACCGGCTGGCGAGGTAGCCCGCGTCGACGAGGCCCACGACAGGCACTTCGACGAAATCGGCATCGCCCGAATAGAGCTCACGGTCGGCATAGGCGAGGCGCTGGCTTTCGATGAACAGGTGCCAGAACTGCGGGCTATCCGGGCCCATCGCGGCAAGATCGAAGCGTTCGAGCTGGACGAGCATCTGCGCCACCGCGACCCCGCCAGAGGACGGCGGGCCCATGCCGCACACCTTGTAGACGCGGTAGCGCACGCAGACCGGCGGACGCTCCTTGGCGGTATAGCCGCGCACGTCGGCCTCGGTCATCTTGCCGTCACTCGGCGTGCGTTCGGCCACCCAGCGCGCGAGGCTGCCAGCGTTGAGGTCGTACAGCGCCCCCGGCCCGTTCTGCGCCAGATCGGTGAGCGATTCGGCGAGATCGGGATTGCGCACGACGGTGCCCAGCGGCAGCGGCTCGCCGTCCGGGCCGAAGAACACGCGCTTCGCTTCCATATCGAGATCGGCGCGGCCCTTGTTGCCCTTGAGCGATTCGTACAGCCGCTGGTTCATCACGAAGCCATCCCGCGCGAGCGCGATGGCGGGCTGGAACAGCGCTTCCCACGGCAACGTCCCGTGTTCGGCATGGGCCTTGGCGGCGAGCGCGAGATTGCCCGGCACGCCGACGCTGAGGCCCGAGAAAACGCGGGTCTCGCGCGGGAGCACCTTCCCCGCGTCATCGAGAAAGCGGGTCGGGGTCGCGGCGGCAGGGGCGGTCTCGCGTCCGTCATAGGTGACCAGCGCACCGCTCTCAGCATCCGCACGCAGCATGAAGCCGCCGCCGCCGATGCCGGAGCTTTGCGGTTCGACCACGGTGAGCGCCAGCATCACCGCAATCGCGGCATCGACCGCCGATCCCCCCTGCGCCAGAATCGCCTCACCCGCCGCCGCCGCGCGCGGATCGGCCGCGCTGACCGCGCCTGCCATGACGGGGACGGACGGCGCTGCAACGGTCCCGGCGGGGGCTAAGGTCTGGGGGGTGACACAGCCCGACAGGGCCAGCGCCAGCGGGGCGATGAGGGCAGGAAGGAAACGCATCGCCAAGCTAGCTATTCGCTTCCCACCGCTTCGGCAATGCTCGCAAAGCCGTCGCGCTTCATCAGCCGCTCCAGCCCGCGCACGATTGCAGCGCCGAGGCCGGGGCCTTCATAGACCATCGCGGAATAGAGCTGCACAAGGCTCGCTCCGGCGCGGATGCGTTCCCACGCGTGTTCCGCCGTGGCGATCCCGCCGACGCCGACCAGCGGTATTGCGCCCCCGGTGGCCTTGCGGAAATCGCGCAGGCGCTGGGTGGCCAGCTGGCGCAAGGGCGCGCCCGAGAGGCCGCCGGTCTCGCCCGCATGGTGCGAGCGCAGCGCCGGGCGGCTGATCGTGGTGTTCGACACCACCAGCGCGCCAAGCCCGTGATCCAGTGCGATCCGGGCGATGGCGTCGATGTCTGCAGGCTCGAGATCGGGCGCGACCTTGAGAAACACCGGCGGCGGCGAATCGGTGACCGCCTCGTTTCGCGCTGCGATCACGGCGGCGATCAGGGCGGTCAGCGCGCCCTCATCCTGAAGCGCGCGCAGGCCCGGCGTGTTGGGGCTGGAGACGTTGACGCAGAGATAGCTCGAATGTGGAGCCATCTTGCGCGCCATCACCGCGTAGTCGGCGATGCGGTCGGCGGAATCCTTGTTGGCGCCGATGTTGACGGCGACGATACCCGGTCGCCCGGCGCGCGCCCGCAGCCGCGTCAATGCCGCCTCGGCCCCGCCATTGTTGAACCCCATGCGGTTGATAACCGCCTGATCTTCCACCAGTCTGAACAGGCGCGGGCGCAGGTTTCCGGCCTGCGGCAGCGGCGTGATCGAGCCCACTTCGGTAAAGCCGAAGCCCAGCCCCAGCAGCGCGTCGGGGACCTCGGCATCCTTGTCGAACCCCGCAGCGACGCCGACCGGATTGGGAAAGGTCAGCCCCGCCACCTCCACCGCCAGCGGCCCGGCAGCAGGCGGCGCGCGATGCGGCAGCAGCGCCAGCGAGCGCAGGGCAAGGCGGTGCCCGGTCTCCGAGTCGAGCGCGAACAGGGCGGGTTTGATCAGGCGGAACAGCATGGCCGAGCGCCTATGGCAGCGCGCGCGTCATGTCGAGACAATCGGGCATTTCGGGCCCATCCGCGCCACTAATCCGTGAGTTTACAAAGACTAACGAAGGCCACCCCCACGATAAGGGGAATTGCGTGTCGCTTGCATACAATCCCCCGGCCGATTCGCAGGCTATAGGCTCTCCTGCGACCCGAAGGGCTCGGAGCAGAGATGCAAAGAGTTCCTCAACTCAGATAGGCGGCGTTCCTCCAGGGACGCCGCCTTTTTTTCGCGCTTTTGACTTTGCTCCGCTTTTTTGACGGGGGGCGCAAAAGCGGCAATAGTGCGCGCCGCACGCCATGGACGCACCAACCGCCCCTCCCGATCTCGATCGCAATCAGCCGGTCCCGCAGGGGGAGCTAACCGCAGCTGCGCTGATCGCGGTGGATTACATCGCCCCGCCTGCGCCCATCGCGCCCTTCGTCACCACGCTCTACCACTTCCGCTGCGACGAGCCGGTGATCCGCGACATCCAGCCCGCCGCGATCGGGCAGCTCTGCATGTTCCCGCACGGCACCGGTGAAATGCATTTCGCAGAGGGTCACCGCGATCCCAATCATGCCGTGGGCCTGCTCACCCCGCTCTCGCGCGCGACGCCGATCGAGGTCGAGGGGCCGTTTCATGCCATCGGCGCGGCGCTCTCTCCGGTCGGATGGGCGGCGCTGACGGGGCTCCACGCCGGGCAGCACAAGGACCGGCTGCTGCCCGCCGCCAGCGTGCTCGGACCAGAGATTGCGGAACTGGGCGAGCGGCTGATCGCGGCCTATCGCGAAGGCAGCATGAGCGGGCGGGACTGCGCGCTGGCCGTCGGCGATTTCATCGGCGCGAAGGTGAAGCCTATCCATCCGCGCCATCTCGAACTGATCGCGGCGACCGCCCGCTGGCTGGGCGCATCGTTCAATCCCGAGATCGGCGAGCTGTCCGGCGTGGCGGGCTATTCCGGGCGGCAGGTGCAGCGGCTGGTCGAGCGCTATTTCGGCCTGCCGCCGCGCGCGCTTGCCCGCAAGTATCGCGCCCTGCGCGCCGCCGCGCTGCTCTCGGCCCCGCAATTGTCGCTGGAGGACGAGGCCGAGATTGCCGAGGCCTTCTTCGATCAGCCGCACATGATCCGCGAGATCGCCCATTTCGTCGGGCGGACCCCGGCGCGGCTGGGCGATCCGTCCACGCCCTACCTCGCCGAGATGATCGACGCGCGAAACCTGCGCGAACTGGGGCCCTGACCTGCACGCCCTCTCGACAAGAGTTGCGTATTTGCGCAAAAGCGCGGCGGGTCGCACCGCACCAACCAAGGGGGTCTCCGCAAGGAGAGGGCAGGGTTGCAGTACCGCACCACGATGATCGCGCCCCCGGCTGAGGCCGCGGGGCTGGTCAACACCTTCTACATCATCGAGACCGGCGCAGCGCCGATCGAGGAACCTGTGCCCGCCTATGCCGCGCAGCTGCTGGTGATGGTGCGCGGGCAGATACGCTTTACCTTCGCCGATGGCAGCACGGGGCAATCCGCGCGGGTGTTCATCAACGCCCCGCAGATGCGCAGCGCCCATGCGGTGCTTGAGGGCCCGGTGTTGCAGGTGGGTGCCTCGCTGACGCACACCGCCTGGCAGCGGCTCGCCAATCTCCCGGCGGACGAAGTGCACGACCGGCTGATCCCCGCCGAGGCTGTGCTCACCCCCGACCAGATCGCCACGCTCGAAGCCGCCGCGATCGCCTGCGACGAAGGGCGGATCGCGCCCGAAGACCTGTGCCAACACCTCACCGCCGTCATCGCCGCAGGCCCGCATGGCTTGCGTGAGGATCATGTCGCGGTGGTCGATGCGATCCTTGGCTGGCTGGCGAGCGGGTTCGATCCTGCGCTGGCCGATCTTCACGCCAGCGTCGATGTCTCCCCCCGCCAGCTCCAGCGCATCAGCCGCCGCTTCTTCGGCGTCGCACCGGCGCAGGTGCTCAAACGGTTCCGCGCGTTGCGCGCCGCGATGATGCTGTCACAGCCCGCGGTCAGCCGGGATCTGCATGACCAGTTGATGGCGACCTATTTCGATCAGGCGCATCTGATCCGCGACATCCGCCGCTATACCGGGCGCACGCCGACCCAGTTCCGCGAGCAGTCACTGGCGCGCGACATGCTCGATCCGGCGGCGCATGGGGACGCGGGCACGCCGCTGAAGGCTGCAGCCGAGTAACCCACTCGCCAGCCCGGCTTTGGCGGTTGTAATGCGAGCGTTTTGCTCCTAATTGGAAATCGGAACGATTCCGTCCAATTTGAGAACCGCTCGCAAATGCGCCTGTCCAACCTTGCCGATTATGCCGTCATCACGATGTGCCAGGCCGCCACGCATTGTGGCGATGGCCGGGTGAGCGCAGCGGAGCTGGCGGCGGAAACCGGCCTGCCGGTGCCGACGGTGCAGAAGCTGGTCTCGAAGCTGACCGCGGCGGGCCTGCTGCGCAGCGTGCGCGGCGCGCATGGCGGCTTGCAGCTCGGGCGGCCCGCGGCGGCGATCACCGTGGCGGACATCGTCGAGGCGATCGAAGGGCGCATCGCGCTCACCGCCTGCGTCGATCACACGCCTTGCGATTACGAGGCCGGGTGCAGCATGAAGTCGCACTGGCCGATCATCAACAACGCGCTGCGCGGCGCGCTGGCGGGCATCACCCTTGCCCAGCTGCGCGGCCCTTTCGCAGCACCGACCCCCATGACCGAGGATCATCTGGCATGAGCGAGAACATCGACATTCAGGACCGGGAAGCGCGCGAAGCCGCGGCCAAGGTCGCCGATTACGAGCATGGCTGGTCGTCGGACATCGAAACCGAATTCGCCGAGAAGGGCCTGACCGAAGACACCGTCCGCTTCATCAGCGCCAAGAAGAACGAGCCAGAATGGATGCTCGAATGGCGGCTCAAGGCTTTCCGCCTGTGGCAGACCATGGAAGAGCCCGATTGGGCCAAGGTTGGCTACCCCAAGATCGACTATCAGGACGCCTATTACTACGCCGCGCCCAAGAAGAAGATCGAGCTCGATTCGCTCGACGACCTCGATCCCGAGATCAAGCGGGTCTACGACAAGCTCGGCATTCCTCTGGGCGAGCAGGAAGTGCTCGCCGGGGTCAAGGGTGCGAAGAAGGTGGCGGTGGACGCGGTGTTCGATTCCGTCAGCGTCGCCACCAGCTTCCGCGAGGAACTGCTGCGCGCGGGCGTGATCTTCCTCTCGATCTCCGAGGCGATCCGCGAATATCCCGATCTGGTGAAGAAGTGGCTGGGCCGCGTCGTGCCGGTGCGCGACAACTACTTCGCGGCGCTGAACTGCGCGGTCTTCTCCGACGGCACCTTCGTCTATGTGCCCGAAGGCGTGCGCTGCCCGATGGAGCTCAGCACCTATTTCCGCATCAATGCCGAAAACACCGGGCAGTTCGAACGCACGCTGATCATCGCCGACAAGGGCGCCTATGTCAGCTACCTCGAAGGCTGCACCGCCCCGATGCGCGACGAAAACCAGCTCCACGCCGCCGTGGTCGAGCTGGTCGCGATGGATGATGCCGAGATCAAGTATTCGACCGTGCAGAACTGGTACCCTGGCAATGCCGAGGGCAAGGGCGGCATCTACAACTTCGTCACCAAGCGCGCGCTGTGCCAGGGGGACCGTTCGAAGGTCAGCTGGACGCAGGTCGAAACTGGCTCGGCGGTGACGTGGAAGTATCCTTCCTGCGTCCTCAACGGCGAGGACAGCGTGGGCGAGTTCTACTCGGTCGCGGTCACCAACAATTACCAGCAGGCCGACACCGGCACCAAGATGATCCACAACGGCAAGAACAGCCGCTCGACGATCATCTCCAAGGGGGTTTCGGCGGGCAAGTCGAACAACACCTACCGCGGCCTCGTCCGCGTCGGCCCGACGGCCAGCGGCGTGCGCAACTTCACCCAGTGCGACAGCCTGCTGCTCGGCGATCAATGCGGCGCGCACACCGTGCCCTATATCGAGGTGAAGAACCCCACCGCCCAGATCGAGCACGAGGCGACCACCAGCAAGATCAGCGACGAACAGCTGTTCTACGCGATGCAGCGCGGCCTCGGCGAAGAGGAAGCCGTGGCGCTGATCGTCAACGGCTTTGCCAAGGACGTGCTCAAAGAGCTGCCGATGGAATTTGCGGTCGAAGCGCAGAAGCTGCTGGCGATCTCGCTGGAAGGTTCGGTGGGATGACCAAGGCTCGCCACACCCGTCATGCTGAACTCGTTTCAGCATCCATCCTGCCTCAAGCGCGGACGGCGCGGGCGGAGAAATGGACCCTGAAACAAGTTCAGGGTGACGAAGGTGGTATGCTTGAGGGGAGCGTGGGGTGAGGGCTTTGGCGCCTCTCTCTGCATGCGTCGTCCTCGCGGCCTGCGGCGGCGCAGTCGCCGCAGACGAGCGCTCGACATACGTCAGCAAGATTGAGAGCTGTTTTGAGAAAGTGGCCCCAGACGGCAAAGTTGACCGGGCGCAGGCAGACGTCGCAGTCGCAAAGTGCCAAGGCCCAATCGAGGCCTATTCTCGGTACAACGTCCAACAAATGTTCGGACGGAAGCTCGATGAAAACGACGAGGAAATGACGACCGTCTCCCGCATCCACCAGAATGCATTGAAGGACTTCGCTATTCGCAAGCTCACAACCGGCGAGGGTAACTGGCAATGACCACCCGTAAAACCCTCGCCCTCAACCCAGAGGCTGCCACCGCCGAAGCACCCGCGCTCAAGAAGAAGGGCCGCGGGTGGGAGATTTCGGATTCCCGCCTCGACGCGCTGCACGAACAGGCGCGCGAGCTGCGCCGCCATTCGTCCGAAGCGCACAAGGCGCTGGCCGAGAAGTTCTCCAAGGCTGATCTGGGCCGCTACACCTTCAAGCGCTTCGCCGTCGTCGGCTCGGCGATCGTCGATTTCAACTGCCACAACCTCGGCCTCGCGCTGGCGATCGACGAGGAGGGGCAGAACGATGCCCTCGCCAAGCGGCGCGACAAGAGCCTCGAAAGCGTCGGAATCAAGGTGATGCGGATTGCGGCGACCGATATCCTCACCGATATCGACGCGGTGCTCAAGCAACTCACGCAAGTCATGCGCGAGCGGATCGAGGAACGCAAAGCCGCTGCCCGCGCGCACAAAGCGGCGAACCCCAAGCAGACCTACGACCGCCCCAAGCCCAGAGGAACAGACCGCGCAACCGATCGCGGTGCGGATCGTTCCGCCAGCACCAGACCTTCAACCCGGAGCCGCAAGCCGTGATCGCAACCCTCGTTTTTGCCCCCCTCTTTGCCCTGCAAGCCGCTGGCGAGGCCGCCGTCGCGATCAAGAACGACAATCCGGAAACCTGGACGGTCGAATATCCGCGCCTGATCCAGCCCTTCGTCGCCGATTATCGCCGCTGCCTCACGGTCACCAACCGCACGATTGCGGGCAAGGCCGATCTGGAGGCCCAGCACCAGACCGACATCACGCGCTGCGCCGCCGTGAAGGCCAAGTCGATCGCGCAGTCGAACGCCATGCTCGACGGGGCCAAGACCACCATGAGCCCCGAGGAAGTGGACCGCCTGTTCGACAATATCGGCAAGATCCACGTCGCGCGCGGGCGCGATCTCGACCAGCAATTCCTCTCGCGCATGGCCGGGGCCGACGCGGCCAGCACCGCCTATGAGGCGGGCAAGCCCAAGGGCCTCGTGATCGAACTGCGCGACGCCAGCGTGGTCAAGGCGCGCACCGACGCCAGCGCCGCCGCCGCCGCCGCCGCCGAAGCCAGCAAGGACAAGCCGTAATGCTCATCATCGAGAACCTCCACGCCACCGTTGGCGGGCCGGAGAACCCCAAGCCGATCCTCAAGGGCCTGTCGCTCAGCGTCCCGGCGGGCGAGATCCATGCGATCATGGGCCCCAACGGCGCGGGCAAATCGACCCTGTCGAACGTGCTTGGCGGCAAGCCCGGTTACGAGGTGACCGCGGGCAGCGTGACCTTCCGGGGCGAGGACCTGCTGGCGCTGGAACCGCATGAACGCGCGGCCAAGGGGCTGTTCCTCGGTTTCCAGTATCCGGTCGAGATCCCCGGCGTTTCCAACGTCCAGTTCCTGCGCGAAGCGCTCAATTCCCAGCGCAAGGCGCGCGGGGAGGAGCCCTTGAGCGGGGGCGAGTTCCTCAAACTCGCCAAGGACAAGGCGGGCCTGCTCAAGATGGACATGGACATGCTCAAGCGGCAGGTGAATGTCGGCTTCTCCGGCGGCGAGAAGAAGCGCGCCGAGATGGTGCAGATGGGCATCCTCGACCCCGCCTTCGCGGTGCTGGACGAGACCGACTCTGGCCTCGATATCGATGCGCTGCGGATCGTGGGCGCGGGGATCAATTCCATCATGCGCTCGCCCGACAAGGCCGTGCTGCTCATCACCCACTACCAGCGCCTGCTCGACGTGGTGAAGCCCGACAAGGTGAGCATCCTCGCCGGTGGCCGCATCGTCGAGACCGGCGGGCCGGAACTCGCCCTGCGGCTCGAAGCCGAGGGCTATGACGCGGTGATGGCGTGACGCACCTGCTGACACTTTCTCTGGCGCTCTCTGCCGCCCAACCGGTGGCGGAACCGCCCGTCGATCACGAGATCGAGGTGATCGCCAACAAGCTGCGCACCTGGCGCGGCGACTGGAAGCTCAGCAAGGGCAATGTCACCTGCAAGACCAAGCGCTCGACCGGCGACAAGGCAATTGACGCTATCGGCTGCGACGCGATGGTGCAATGCATCGCGCCGATTGCGCCGCAATTTGTCGCGCTGGGCGAGTCCAAGCTGCCCAAGGACGAGATGAACCGCCGGGCCGACGCGCTGCTGAAAGACGCGGGCATTGGCGAATGCGTGGTTTCCCGGCGCGAGGCGGGCATTGCCGCCCTTGCTGCCGCACGCCGGAGCAAGCGGTCATGATCCTCGCCGCCGCCCTGCTGCTGGCCGCGCCCGTCGCCCCGCTGCCACTGTCCGAGCCGGACAGCGAGATCTTGGTGCTGGCCAATCTGCGCAGCGTGTCGGTCAATGTCGGCCAGGATCGCGAGGGTCGCTGGCATTGCGGGCTTGATCGATCGACCGGGCGGGCCAGCCTCGATGACAAGCTGTGCCGCGCGGTGACCAAATGCGTGCGCAAAGGCGCCGCCGATACTGCCGCCGTTGATGCCTGCATTCGCACCAGACGTGCGGGCCTCGTGCGCGAGGTGGAACGGGCGATGAAGAAGGGGTCGAAATGACCGAAGCAGCCACTCTCACCCTCCCCACGCGCCGTGACGAGGCCTGGCGCTATGCCGACATGGACGCGCTCGCGCGGCTGGGCATGGCGGCGCTCGACCAGTGGAAGGAAATCACTCTCGCGCCCGGCGAGACGCGCCGTCATGCGATGGTGGTCGGATCGGCCTCGCCCGAGTTGCACCGCATCCGCATCCGGCTTGGCGAAGGCGCGCGGGCCGAGCTGTTCGTCACCAATGCGGGCAGCGATTACACCCGCGTCGAGGTCGAAGTGCATCTCGCGAGAGCCGCGCATTTCGAATTCGGCGGCGTCACCATCGGCGGCGGCACCGCGACGCGCGAATTCGTGACGCAGGTGATCCATGCCGAGCCCGAGGCGACCAGCAACCAGACCATCCGCGCCGTCCACTGGAACACCGGCACGGGCAATTTCCTCGGCGAAATCAAGGTCGCGCGCCACGCGCAGAAGACCGACGCGGCGCAGGATTTCAAGGGCCTGCTGCTCGAAGCCGGGGCGAGCGCCAATGCCGTCCCGCAGCTCGAAATCTTTGCCGACGACGTCAAGTGCGCCCACGGCGCGACGGTGGGCGCGCTCGACGAGGCAGCGCGCTTCTACATGATGGCACGCGGGGTCGATCCCGCCACGGCACAGCGGCTGATGGTGCAGGCCTTCATCGGCGACGCCTTCGTGGCGCTGGACGACGAGGCCCAGCGCGAGACTCTGCTCGACGCGGCGCTGGCGGCGCTGGAGGGGGCCAAGCTGTGACTAATTCCAACCTTGCGAGTCCCCGCGCAGGCGGGGACCTCAGGCCGCAAGGCACTGAACCGACCGAGGCCCCCGCCTGCGCGGGGGCGCTCCTCGCCGAGGCTCGTCGCGATTTTCCCGGCATGGTCACCCATGACGGCACACCCTGGCACTACCTCGACACCGCCGCCACCGCGCAAAAGCCGCGCGCTGTCATCAACGCCATGGCGCGCGCGCTGGGGGAGGATTACGCGACCGTCCACCGCGGGGTCTACACCCGCTCGGCGGAGATGACGCTGGCTTACGAAGCGGCGCGGCGCACCGTCGCGCAGTTCATCGGCGGGCACGAGGACGAGCTGGTCTTCGCCCGCGGCGCTACGGAAGCGATCAACCTCGTCGCGCAGACCTGGGGCCGCGCGAACCTCAAGGCAGGCGACCGCATCCTGCTCTCGCAGGCCGAGCATCATTCGAACATCGTGCCCTGGCAGATGGTGGCGGAAGAGGTCGGCGCAATCATCGACGTCTGCCCGTTGACGGACGATCACTGCATCGACCTCGACGCGGCCGAGGCGATGCTGACCGAGCGTCACAAGCTGGTCGCGTGGGGCCATGTCTCCAACGTCACCGGCGCGCTGCTCGATGCCCCGCGCGCCGCCGCGATGGCGCATCGCGTGGGCGCTTTGCTGCTGCTCGATGGCTGCCAGTCGGCGCCGCATATGCAGGTCGATGTCATGTCGTTGGCATGCGATCTCTACGTCTTCTCCGCGCACAAGCTCTATGGCCCGACCGGGATCGGGGCACTGTGGGCGAAGAAGGAGCTGCTCGCCGAGATGCCCCCCTATCAGGGCGGCGGGGCGATGATCGACCGGGTGACCTTCGCCAAGACCACCTATGCCGATGGCCCCCAGCGGTTCGAGGCCGGCACCCCCGCGATCACCGAGGCGATCGCCTTTGCCGCCGCCGCCGATTACGTCAGCGCCATCGGCCCACAGCGCATCCACGCGCATGAACAGGCGCTGGTCGCCCGCCTGCGCCGCGAACTCGGGGCACTGAATGACGTCACGCTGTTTGGCCCCGCCGACAGCGCCGGGATCGTCAGCTTCGCGCTTGATGACATTCACCCGCACGACCTCGGCACGATCCTCGACGAGAGCAATGTCGCGATCCGCGCCGGGCACCATTGCGCCCAGCCGCTGATGGATTACCTCGGCGTTCCCGCCACCGCGCGCGCCAGCTTCGGCCTCTATTCGACCGAGGCCGATGTCGACGCGCTGCTCGCCGGGATCGCCCGCACCCGCAAGATTTTTGGAAGAGGATGAGAGCGATGGACAGCTCAGCCGAAAAACCCCCGCGCGCCCGTGTGGAAGATGCGATCGACACCGATGCGCCCGCTGCACCGCGCAACCGTGACTATCTCGAAGGCTTCCTCGCCGCCAAGACCGGCGAAGCGGCGGTCGGCGGCGATGGTAGCGAACTTCAGGCTGACGTGATCGCCGCGCTGCGCGAGATTTTCGACCCGGAAATCCCGGTCAACATCTACGATCTCGGCCTGATCTACGGGGTCGAGGTGGACGACAACCGCGACGCCACCGTCACCATGACGCTGACGACGCCGCATTGCCCGGTGGCCGAGACCATGCCGGGCGAAGTCGAACTGCGCGTCTCGAGCGTGCCGGGGATCCGCGATGCCGAGGTCAATCTCGTCTGGGATCCGCCGTGGGGCCCGCACAAGATGAGCGACGAAGCACGGCTCGAACTGGGGATGCTGTGACGCTGGCACAGGCCCTCACGATCACTCTCGCGGACTACCGCGATCCGCACGATGCGGCGGACGTGGTGGCGCTGCTCGATGCCTATGCGCGGGATCCGATGGGCGGCGGCGCGCCGCTCTCCGAGACGACCAAGGCGCGGCTGACGGACGACCTCGCGGCAAACCCGCAGGCTTTCTCGCTGATCGCACGGCTTGAAGATCGGGCTGTCGGCCTCGCCAACTGCTTCATGGGCTATTCGACCTTCGCCGCCGCGCCGCTGGTCAATATCCACGATCTCGCAGTGCTGCCGGAGACACGCGGCAAGGGCGTCGGCAAAGCGCTGCTCGCCGCCGTCGAGGCCGAGGCCTTGAAGCGCGGGGCCTGCAAGGTCACATTGGAGGTGTTGAGCGGCAATCCCGCGCGCCATCTCTATGCGCGCGAAGGCTATGGCGACTACCAGCTCGATCCCGCCACCGGGCACGCGCTGTTCTGGCAAAAGAGGCTGACATGACCGAGACCACCACGACTGCACGCCCCGCTCCGAAGGCCGCCGTCACCCTGACGCCGAGCGCCGAGGCGCGCGTCGCAGAATTGATGAGCAAGGCGCCGGAGGACGCGATCGGCGTCAAGCTATCCACGCCCCGGCGCGGCTGTTCGGGCCTCGCCTATTCGGTGGACTACGTCACCACCGAAGCCAAGTTCGACGAGAAGATCCTCACCCCCGGCGGCGTGTTCTACATCGACGGCGCGAGCGTGCTCTATCTCGTCGGCAGCGTGATGGACTGGCGCGAGGACGATTTCACCGCCGGCTTCGTGTTCGAAAACCCCAATGCCAAGGGTGCCTGCGGCTGCGGCGAAAGCTTCATGGTCTGAGGCGGGACTCGCCATGGCTGTGTTGGTGTGGTAAGACACCGCCATGGCAAAGCGCAGCAATGATAGCCCGCTTCAGAGGGTTGAGGAGCTCAAAGCCCAGCGTGCGCGCGAATTGCAGGCGATCGTCGACCGGCTGACCGGAGAGCTTGAAGCGCTCGAAGCCCGTCTCGCCGCTACCGAAGATCAGAACGAGCGGATCATGCTCAAGGCCGAGATCGTGCATTTCACGCTAGCTTTGAAGCAGCTTCAGCGCGGGCACTACGGCAACAGCAAGCGCAAGCCGCCGGAGGCGGGCCTCGCTGTGCCCGCTGTCCCGCCAAGCGGGCCACTCCCGAAGCAGGGTGGCGCCGCCGCCCCGCTCGAGTTCGACAGCTAAGCGCTCAATCTTCCGCCGCGAGCCGTTCGATCAGGCGGGTTTCCAGTTCGTCGACCTCGCCATCGGCGTTGATCATCTTTTCGAGCCATTCGCTCTCGAAATCGGTGATCGCCGCGCCCGCTGCGGCTTGCGCGCCGTAATCCGGGCCGGCCTGCTTCTTGCCGAACACCTTGCCGAAGTGGTTCGCCGTCTTGGGCGCCTCGCGCACCATGCGGCCGAAGAAGCGCCCGACGCTCGCCTGATTGTCGGCGACGAAGGCCTCCAGCTCGCGGCGGCGTTCGTGGCTCAGCTGCGCGTGCTTGAGGGTGAAGCCCTTGAGATAGTTGAGCACCCCGTCGATGAACAGATCGCCCCATTCGTCGGCGTTTTCCTCGGCGAGGGTCGCGTCCTTCAGGCGGAACAGCATTTCGGCATCGAAGCGGGTGACAGCGGCAGGGCCGTGGCCGCCGCTAGCAAAGATCACCCGGCGGATGATCCGGCATTCAGCCGAGGTGATACGTGTCGCAGCGAGTTCGCCGCCGCAGCGGGTCGGGCCGGTGCCGCTCAGCACCTCACGCTCGACCACGCCCAGCACATAGGCCTTGAGCCGGTCAGGCGTGTTCTCGGCGCGTTCGATGATGCGCACCATGCATTCAAGCTCGACCATGCTCTCGACCGCGCCATCGGCCTCGATCTGCGCGATCAGCCATTCGGCTTCCTCGTCCGAGCATTGCAGGCGGGGCGGGGTGCCGTTGAGCACGTGTTCGCCCACCGCCTCGACGAAGAAGTCGCACCATTCGGGGCTGCGATCCTTCAGCGCGCGGTTGAGCTCGAACAGCGTCTCGGCCTCGGCGCGGGTGATGATCCCGTCGCCCCAGCCTTCGCGGCGCAGGGCGAGCAGTTCCTCGGCGGTGATCCGGCCATCGGCAAGCGCGGCCTTGGCTACGGCGGTGAATTGGGTGGTCATGCTGGTGCTGTCCCCTGAAAACTTGCGCAGGGTCATGGCACGAACAGGCTTAAGACGGGGTTACCGCCCCTCGACTTCGCGAATGCAGGCGGCGGGATCGGCTGGAGCGCCGCCCTGCCGCAGCCGGGCTTCGACATGGGTCGCGGTCGGTTCGGCGGCGGCGGCGAGGGGGTAGAGATAGATGTCCAGCACGCAGGCGCTCCCGGCGAACTGGAGCTTCCGCGCATCGCCCTCGGCCACGTCGAGCCGGGGGGTGCCGAAGCGGCTGAGCAGCGCTGCGGGGGGTGATCCGATCACCCCGACGAGGCCCTGCGGCGCCATCACCTGGGGCACCACCACGATGGTGCTGCGTGGCGGCGCGGCGGCAGCAGGGGCGCGTGCGGGCGCGGGTTTTCCGGGCCCCGCACAGGCGGCGAGGGCCAGCCCGAGACCCGCAGTCATGGCCAGCCGCGCCGCGATCATGTGTCTACCTCGCCAGACAGGCGTCGCAGCACCAGATGGGTGCCCGCCGCCGCGCCGATCACCGGGGCGATCAGGCCCAGCACCGGCACCAGCATCATCGCCGCCACCACCGCGCCCAGCACCACCCGCTCGGCGAAGGGCACGGGATTGGCGCTCTCCGCCCCCCGGCAATGCCGCAGCCACGCCATGTCGGTGCACTCGCGCCCCAGCAGCACGGCGTTGACGGCGAGGAACACCAGCCCCGGCCCCACCGCAGTGAACAGCAGCACCGCCGCCAGCGGCAGGGCGAGGAGGTTGTAGCCCAGCATCCGCATGAGGCCCCGGCTCGCCACCGCCATCTCGCGCGTCAGCGGCAGGGGCTGCGCGGCCTTGGCCAGCGCGGGATAGTGCCGTGCCTCGACCGCAGCCACCACCTCGTCGGCGAAGAACTGGAGCACCGTCAGCGCCACCGCGCGGAACAGCAGCCACGCAGCGAGCAGACCGAGCACCACCGCCGCCACACCGGCCCAAGCCTCGTCCCAGCCGACCTGCGCAACCAGCGTCGCCAGCCCGAAATAGATCCCCACGCCCGCCGCCGCGAACACCGCCAGCGTCACCGCGATGCTCTTGGCCGCGACCCGGCGCACGGCGCGGTCGCCCAGCTGGCCAAAGGCCTTCGTCACGGCAGCGGGAACGTGAGACATGGCCCGCTGCGATGCGTCGCCCCGCCGGTGAAGTCAACGCGGGGATGCTGCACCGCACACAGATGGCTTGGCGTAGCGGGCGAAGGCGGCTAGGCGGCGCGCAGTTTTGCCATCCGAGGAACCTGCCGTGCCCGAAACCACCCCGCCCCGTTACGACGTGATCGCCATTGGCAATGCCGTGGTCGACGTAATTGCCTCTTGCGGGGAGGAGCTGATCGAGGAGCTCGAGCTTAACCGCGGCGGCATGACCCTGATCGACGAAGCGCGCGCCGACGCGCTCTACGAAGCCATGCCGCCCGCGCGCGAAATCTCCGGCGGGTCGGCGGCCAACACGCTGGCGGGCCTTGCCACGCTCGGCCTGCAATGCGCCTTCATCGGCCAGGTCGCCGACGATCAGCTCGGCAAGGTGTTCCGCCACGACATGCGCGCCACCGGCATTGATTTCGACACCCCGGCGCGCCCCACCAGCGACAAGGATTCCGAACCCGCCACCGGCCGCGTGCTGATCTTCGTCACGCCCGACGGCGAGCGCACGATGAACACCTTCCTCGGCGCGGGCCAGTTCCTGCCCGCCGCCGCGCTTGACGAAGACCTGATCGCCAGCGGGGCGATCCTCTATCTCGAAGGCTATCTGTGGGACCCGGAAGAGCCCCGCCGCGCGATGCGCCGCGCAATCGAGGTCGCGCGCGCAGCGGGCCGCAAGATCGCCTTCACGGCCTCGGAAAGCTTCGTCATCGCGCGCCACGGCGACGATTTCCGCAGCATGATCGACGATGGCGTGATCGACATCCTGTTCGTCAACGAAAGCGAGCTGGCGACCCTGACGGGCGAGGACGATTTCGAGACGGGCCTCGCGCAAATCGCGGGCAAGGTGCCGGTGCTGGTCGCGACCCGCTCCGAAAAGGGCGCGGTTGCGATTGCCCATGGCGAGCGTGCCGAAGTCGCCGCCGTGCCGGTGCTGAAGGTCGTCGACACCACCGGCGCGGGCGACCAGTTCGCGGCGGGCTTCCTGTCGGGCTACGTCAAGGGCGAGCCGCTGACCCGCTGCCTCAAGCGCGGCGCGATCTGCGCCTCGGAAGTGATCTCGCACTACGGCCCGCGGCCGGAGGCGGATATGCTCAAGCTGATGGACGAAAGGCTCTGATTCGGTGCGCCCCCGCCTGCGCGGGGGCGTCCGAACAAGGCGCAACCCTCATAGCGTGGCGGTGTTTCGGTCGCGCCAGCGACCGCAAGGCCACGCGGCCGCCCCGCAGGCGATCAGGCCCGCAAGGGCCTGAAACTCGCCGAGGATGTGCCCGCAACCGCGGGCACGCAATCAGGAACCCTTTTTATACCGCTCGATCGCCTCGATGGTGATCTGGCGCGCTTCGGCGGCGTCGCCCCACTTGCCCACGCGCACCCACTTTTCGGCTTCCAGATCCTTGTAGTGGGTGAAGAAGTGCTCGATCTGCTGGAAGATGATCGAGGGCAGATCCTTTGTCTCGGCCACGTCCGAGTAATAGGGGAAGGTGGTGTCCACCGGCACGCAGATCAGCTTTTCGTCCCCGCCATGCTCGTCTTCGAGGTTGAGCACGCCGATCGGGCGGCAGCGCACCACGCAGCCGGGGATGAAAGGCGAACGCGCAATCACCAGCGCATCTAGCGGGTCGCCGTCGGGCGACAGCGTGTGCGGCACGAAGCCGTAGTTCGCCGGATAGCGCATCGGCGTGTGCAGGATGCGGTCGACGAACAGCGCGCCGCTTTCCTTGTCGAATTCATACTTCACCGGCTCGCCCCCGGTGGGCACTTCGATGATGACGTTGAGATCGTCGGGCGGGTTCACCCCGGTGGGGATCTTGTCGATGCGCATGGTTGGTCTCTTTGTTCTGTGCGTTGCAAGAGGAGGTGCCGCGCGCCTTAAAGCGTGTCGCAGGATTGCGAAAGGGGCTGTGTGGGCCTAATCGCGCACCGCTATGAGCAAGAAAACCCCTCAGGCCATCCGCGGCACCCAGGACATTTTCGGCGCCGATGCCGAGGCTTTCGCCTTCGTGGTCGAAACCTTCGAGCGCGTGCGCCGCCTCTACCGCTTCCGCCGGGTGGAAATGCCGGTGTTCGAGAAGACCGAGGTGTTCGCGCGCTCGCTCGGCGAGACCACCGATGTGGTGTCGAAGGAGATGTATTCCTTCGACGACCGCGGCGGCGAGAGCCTGACCCTGCGCCCCGAATTCACCGCCGGGATCGCGCGTGCCTTCCTGACCAATGGCTGGCAGCAATATGCGCCGCTGAAGGTCGCGACCCACGGCCCGCTGTTCCGCTACGAGCGCCCGCAGAAGGGCCGCTACCGCCAGTTCCACCAGATCGACGCCGAGGTGATCGGCGCGGCCGAGCCGCAGGCGGATGTGGAACTGCTGGCGATGGCGGATCAGCTTTTGCGCGAGCTTGGCATCCACGATGTCACCCTGCACCTTAATACACTGGGCGACGGCGCGAGCCGCGAGGCGTGGCGTGCGGCCCTGATCGAATATTTCCGCGCGGTGAAGGATCAGCTTTCGGAAGAATCGCAGGAGCGGCTGGAGAAGAACCCGCTGCGGATCCTCGATTCGAAGGATCCGAGGGACAAGCCGTTCCTCGCCGATGCGCCCAAGATCGACGCCTTTCTGTCGGAGGAGGCGAGCGCCTTCTTCGCGGCGGTGACGTGTGGGCTGGACGCGGCAGGCGCGAAGTGGGTGCGGGCCGAAAGCCTCGTCCGGGGCCTCGACTACTACCGCCACACGGCCTTCGAATTCATCCCCGACGAGGGGAGTGCTTCGGCCGCCGCGTTGGGGTCGCAGAGCACCGTGCTTGGCGGCGGGCGCTACGATGGGCTGATGGAGTCGCTGGGCGGCGCGCCAACGCCTGCGGTGGGTTGGGCTGCGGGGATCGAGCGGCTGGCGATGCTGGTTGGGACGCGGGAGGCCGAACCGCTCGAGGCGATGGTGCTTGTCGAAGATGACGCGGGCCTCGGCGCCGCATTCTCTTTGCTCGCAGACCTTCGCAATGCCGGGATCGTCGCTGAAATCATGGCGACCGGTTCGCCCAAGAAGCGCTATGACAAGGCTGTGAAACAGCAGCCGCGCGCGATTCTGCGGGTTGGTGCGAACGGTTACGACACTTTTTCTGGCGAACTCAGTCAAGCGCTGTCCGCCGTTCTGAAGTCTCGCATTCAGCCCCTTTCGTCACCCCGGGCTTGACCCGGGGCCAGGCTTCCTTTTCCGGGGCCTGCCATTAATTAGCCAAGGCCCGCATCAAGTGCGGACTGAGGATAGAAGAAAAAATCGTGAAAATCCCCCCCGAACGCCTTGACCAGATCGCGCACCGCTTTGCGGAGCTTGAAGCGCGCATGGCGTCCGGCACGCTCGAGGGCGAGGCCTTTGTCCGCGCCTCTCGCGATTATGCGGAACTCGAACCGGTGGCGAAGATCGCCGCCGAGGTGAAATCCGCGCGTGAGGAGATGGACGGCCTGCAAGACATGCTCGCCGACCCCGAGATGAAGGCGATGGCCGAGGACGAGCTCGCCCAGATCAAGGCCACCCTCCCCGATCTCGAACGCCGCTTGGCCATCGCGCTGCTGCCGCGCGACAGCGCGGACGCCAAGCCCGCAATGCTCGAAATCCGCGCTGGCACCGGGGGTGACGAGGCCGCGCTGTTCGCCGCCGATCTCTACCGCATGTACGAACGCTATGCCGCCGAGCAGGGCTGGAAGGTCGAGCCGGTCAGCATCAACGCCTCGGACATCGGCGGCTACAAGGAAGTGATCGCCAACGTCACCGGCACCGGCGTGTTTGCGAAGCTGAAGTTCGAAAGCGGCGTCCACCGCGTCCAGCGCGTGCCCGTGACCGAAAGCGGCGGGCGCATCCACACCTCGGCCGCGACCGTCGCGGTGCTCGCCGAGCCCGACGAGGTGGACGTGCAGATCGAGGACAAGGACCTCAAGATCGACGTTTACCGCGCCTCTGGAGCCGGGGGCCAGCACGTCAACACCACCGATTCGGCGGTGCGCATCACCCACCTGCCGACCGGCACCGTGGTCACCTGTCAGGATGGGCGCAGCCAGCACAAGAACAAGGAAAAGGCGATGCAAGTGCTGCGCACGCGGCTCTACGATGCCCAGCGCGAGGCCACCCAGGGCGCCGAGGCCGAGGCCAGGAAGGCGATGGTCGGCAGCGGCGACCGCTCGGAGCGCATCCGCACCTACAACTTCCCGCAAGGCCGCGTGACCGATCACCGCATCGGGCTGACGCTGCACAAGCTGGAAGAAGTGCTCGCCGGGCCGGGCCTTGCCGAGCTGGTCGACGCGCTGATCGCCGAGGACGAGGGCAAGCGGCTGGCGGCGCTGGCGGAGTGAGGAACGGCCCTCAAACTCCGTTCGTGTCGAGCGAAGTCGAGACACCTGCGCTATTGCCTCTCGCCTACGTGCGAGGCGAACGGAGGGTGGAATGATCGTCGGCGAAGCCATCCGCGCCGCTGCCGAACGCCTTGCTGCAACGAGTGACACCGCGCGGCTCGATGCCGAGGTGCTGATGGCCCAGGCGCTCGGCCTCACCCGCTCGGACATGCTGCTGAAAGCGATGCGCGATCCCGCGCCCGAGGGCTTCGCCGCGCTGGTCGAACGCCGCGCTGCGCAGGAACCGGTCGCCTACATCACCGGCGCAGCCGAGTTCTACGGCCTCACCCTCAAGGTCACCCCCGCCACCCTCATCCCGCGCGGCGATAGCGAGACGCTGGTGGTTGCCGCGTTGGAGCACGCAGGGGAGGCAGGCCGGGCGATCGACCTCGGCACCGGCTCGGGCGCGCTGCTGCTCGCGCTGCTGGCCGAGCGACCCGGTTGGCGCGGGGTGGGGATCGACGCCTCGCAAGAAGCGCTGGCGGTCGCTTCGGGCAATGCCGCCGCGCTGGGCCTCGCCGCGCGCAGCGAATGGCTCCACCGCGACTGGCATACCGCCGGCTGGGCCGACGATCTGGGCACCTTCGACCTCGTCCTGTGCAATCCGCCCTATGTCGAAGCCGATGCCGCGCTCGACGCGCAGGTGCGCGATTACGAGCCCGCCAGCGCGCTGTTCGCCGGGCCCGAGGGGCTCGACGATTACCGCGTCCTCATCCCGCAATTGCGCGCACTGATGAACGCGCAAGCGCTCGCAATCCTCGAGATCGGGGCGAGTCAGGCCGCAACCGTGACGGCGCTGGCCGAAGCGGCGGGCTTTTCGGTCACATTGCGCCGCGATCTTGCGCAAAGGCCGCGTGCGCTGGTGCTCGGGTGACAGAAAAGCTTGGCAAACCGCGATTGCATCGCTACGTCCATAGCTGGCCAGACGAAATGCGAAGGGCGCAAGTCGCTGGACCAAGCTCCTAAACTCAGCTGATACGGCCGTCAGGGCAAGCCCCCGGCTGCGACAGAGCGGAGCGCGCGACATGGTTCGGGCATGGCCTGACATGGCGCATGGGCAAGGGGTCTGTTGACCGCGCGTGCAGTTAAAGATTTCACCGCAGGTCGCTGATAAGGAACAACTTCCTTGAATAACAATAACCGGAATAACCGTCGTCGTGGACGCGGCAACCGCAATCAGGGCGGCAATGGCGCCCAGCTGAACCGGATCGACAGCCGCGCACGCGGCAACGCCCCGCAGATGCTCGACAAGTACAAGAAGCTCGCGCAGGACGCCCAGCACAATGGTGACCGCGTGCAGATGGAGTACTACCTCCAGTTTGCCGATCACTATTTCCGCGTGATCGCCGACAACAAGGCACGGCAGGACGAGCAGCGCGGCGGCGGCAACAGCAACAACGGCAACCGCCGCAATGACGAGCGCGAGCAGGCCGAGGATTTCGAGGACGATTTCGATTTCGGCCGCCGCAGCGACACGCCGACGCGCTCGCCCTACGAACAGGCCGATGCGACGCCGCGTTCCGAAGTGACCGAAGGCGAGCCCGGACAGGAAGGCGAAAGCTTCCTTGCCGAAGATCGCGGCGAGGATCAGGGCGAGGGCCGCCAGCGCGGTCAACGTCGCCCGCAGCAGCGCAAGCCGCGCGAAAATCGCGGTGACGGTGAGCGGAGCGAAAAGCGCGCCGATCGTGCAGAGCGTCCGGCGCGGGCCGAGCGCAGCGAGAAGCCCGCGCGCACCCGCAAGCCGCGCAAGAGCGCCGATGATGCCAATCAGGGCGGTATCGACAGCGCGATCCTGCCGCCCTCGATCCGGGGTGACGATGCGGGCGGCGACAGCGGCGCGCTCGAAACCGTCGAATAAGTACCATGAAGGAGCGGCTGGCGGCAGCGGCGGCCGCAGTGCCTGCGCTGGCGCAGCGTCGTCCGGCGCTGGCCGCCATCGTGCTGGGCCTCGTCGGGGCCTGCGCCTATCCGCCGCTGCATCTGTGGCCGCTGGGCCTCGCCGCGCTGGCGGGGTTCGTGTGGCTGATCCATTCCGCCGATAGCTGGAAGCAGGCGCTGTGGCGGGGCTGGCTGTTCGGCTGGGCGCATCTGACGCTCGCCAACAACTGGATCGCGACCGCCTTCACCCATCAGGCCAAGATGCCCGAGGTGCTCGGCTGGGCGGCGGTGCCGCTGCTGTGCATCTACCTCGCATGGTATCCCGCACTCGCCGCGCTCGCCGCGCATCTGCTGGCGAAGAAGCGCCCCGCCTGGGCCTTCGGACTGGTGCTGGCGGGCGCATGGATCGTCACTGAATGGCTGCGCGGCTGGGTGTTCACCGGCTATCCGTGGCCGCCTGTCGGGCTGACGCTGCTGGGCGGATGGGATACGCCCGGCGCAGCGCCAATACTCCCGTGGATGGGGACATACGCCTTCTCAGGCTTCACGATCATCGTGGCCTCGGGGCTGGTCAGAGCAATCGTGGAACGAGGCTGGCTCAAGGTTTTGCCTGCATGCTTGATCCTTGTGGCGCTGATGCACGTGCCTTTCCCCGGCAACAAGGTTTCCAATCTCCGCTACACCCTCGTCCAGCCTTATATCCCGCAGGCCGAAATCAACGACGGCGCCAAGTTCGAGGAGCAGTTCGCCCGCATCGCCCGCCTCACCGCGCCGGGCCGCGACCAGTCGCGGCTGGTGCTGTGGCCCGAAAGCGCGGTGCCGGACTATCTCGAGGACGGCTATCCCGAGCGTTACTACTTCCAGATGACGGCGGGCGGCGATCCCGCGTTGGCGCGCGCGCGGATCGGCAAGGTGATCGGGCCGCAATCGACGCTGCTGACCGGGGTGGTCAATCTCAACATCGGCACGCTGCCGGATGGCCCCAACAAGGGCCGCCCCGGCGCTGTGAGCGCGCGCAATTCGGTGATGGCGCTGAATGGCGAAGGCGCGATTATCGGCGGCTACGACAAGGCGCATCTGGTGCCCTATGGCGAATACCTGCCGCTGCGCCCGCTGCTGGAGCCGCTCGGCCTGTCGCGGCTGGTGGCGGGGAATATCGACTACCTGCCCGGCCCCGGCCCGCGCACGCTCGATCTGGGGGTGCATGGCAAGGTCGGGGTGCAGATCTGTTACGAGATCGTGTTTTCGGGCGAAGTGACCGATCCCGCGAACCGGCCCGACTTCATCTTCAACCCCTCGAACGACGGCTGGTTCGGCCGCTGGGGCTCGCCGCAATTCGTCGGGCAATCGCGGATGCGCGCGATCGAGGAAGGGCTGCCGGTGCTACGCTCCACCACCACCGGGATCAGCGCAGTGATCGACGCCGATGGCGTGGTACGCGGCCATATCGGGAGGGGCAAGGCCGAGGCGCTCGAAGGCTTCGTGCCCGAAGCCAAGCCGCCGACCCTGTTCGCCCGCTGGGGTCATACCCTGACGCTGGCCTGGGCCGGGCTGTTCTTTGCGCTCGGTCTGGGTCTGCCGAGAGTGCTTGCGCTCATCCGCGCGCGCGGCTAGGGCGGTGGCGAACTGCCAGACATAAAGGTTTCCTTATATCTCTATAAGGTTGCGCTCTCGGCATCGAATCGCACTTCACACCTCCGGGGAAATCCATGCGCCACGATTATCTCTTCACCTCCGAAAGCGTTTCCGAAGGCCATCCCGACAAGGTCTCGGACCAGATTTCGGACGCGATCGTCGATCTGTTCCTGTCGAAGGACCCCGAAGCGCGCATCGCCTGCGAAACCCTGACCACCACCCAGCTGGTGGTGCTGGCCGGCGAAATCCGCTGCAAGGGCGTGTTCGAGAACGGCGAATGGGCCGAGGGCGCGCAGGAAGAGATCGAAGCGACCGTGCGCAACACGGTGAAGCGCATCGGCTATGAGCAGGACGGCTTCCACTGGGAAACCTTCCGTTTCGAAAACAACCTCCACGGCCAGTCCGCCCACATCGCGCAGGGTGTGGACGCCAAGGAGAACAAGGACGAAGGCGCGGGCGACCAGGGCATCATGTTCGGTTACGCCACCGACGAGACCCCCGGCCTCATGCCCGCCACGCTCTATTACAGCCACAAGATCCTCGAGCGCATGGCCGCCGATCGCCACTCGGGCGCGGCGCCCTTCCTCGAGCCCGACGCCAAGAGCCAGGTGACCCTGCGCTACGAAGGCTCGACCCCGGTGGCAGCCACTGCGATCGTCGTCTCGACCCAGCACAAGCCCGGTTACGACGAGAACGACCCGGCCAAGCAGGCCGAGCTCGAAGCCTACGTCAAGGGCGTCATCGCCGACGTGATCCCGGCGAACCTGCTGTGCGAGACCGAATATTTCATCAACCCCACCGGCAGCTTCGAAATCGGCGGGCCTGATGGCGACGCAGGGCTCACGGGCCGCAAGATCATCGTCGACACCTATGGCGGCGCGGCCCCGCACGGCGGCGGCGCGTTCAGCGGCAAGGACCCGACCAAGGTTGACCGCTCGGCGGCCTACATCACTCGCTACCTTGCCAAGAACGTGGTCGCCGCGGGCCTCGCCACGCGCTGCACCATCCAGATCGCCTATGCGATCGGCGTTTCGAAGCCGCTCAGCCTCTATGTAGACACGCACGAGACCGGCACCGTCGGCGACGACGCCATCGAAAAAGCGATCCTCGGCATCGCCAAGCTGGGCGGGCTGACCCCGCGTTCGATCCGCACGCATCTCGGCCTCAATAAGCCGATCTACCAGCCGACCGCCGCCTATGGCCACTTCGGCCGCGCGGCAGAGGGCGACCTGTTCCCGTGGGAGCGGCTCGACCTAGTCGACGATCTGAAGGCTGCGCTGGCCTGATTTTCGGTTAGGGTGCTGCCTGTGACGGCACCCTCACCCGCTTCGGAACGCATCCTCGCGCTCGACGCGCTGCGGGGCGTGGCGGTTGCCGGGATCGTGGGCATGAACGTGCTCGCCTTCGCGCTGCCGGCCCCTGCCTATTACAACCCGCTCGCCTATGGCGGGGTGAGCCCGCCCGATTACTGGGTGTGGCTGGCAAGCTTCGTCTTCATCGAGGACAAGTTCCGCACGCTCTTCGCGATGCTGTTCGGCGCGGGGTGCCTGATTTTGATCGAGCGTGCAGGCGCGGCACCGTGGCGGGCGCATTATGCGCGCATGGCGGTGCTGTTCGTTATCGGCCTTGCCCATGCGATCCTGCTGGCCAGCAATGACGTGCTGCGCGCCTATGCGCTGGCCGGATGCGCGCTGCCGCTGCTGGCGGGACTCTCGGCGCGCGGGCTGGTGAGCGTCGCCATCGGATTGCTGGGCGTCCACCTGATGCTCGGCCTAGTGGTGCTCGGCGGGCCGATGGCGATGTATCTTGCCGGCCATGCGGGCACTGACGGAATGCTGTGGGCGCAGCGCCAGTTCGGGCACGATCCGCCCACGATCCTGATGCTGCTGGAACAGGGGCGCGAGGGGCTGGCCGAGCGCGTGGTGCGCCGCAGCCTGGGCATCCCGGGACAGATGACCGCGCTGGTGGCGGCGCTGCCGCTGAACCTCTCGGCAATGGCGCTGGGCATGGGGCTGTGGCGCGGCGGAATGCTGAAGGGCGCGTGGCGCACTTTCCGGCTGCAACGGGTCGCGGGCCTCGCCGCGCTGGTGGCGCTGCCGGGGCTGCTGCTGATGGCGGGATGGCTGGTGAGCGAGGGCTTTGCCGCACCGCTGGTCGGCCCGGTGGCGCTGGTGCTGTCCGCGCCTTTCGACATGGCGCTGGCGCTCGCCTATGCCGCGCTGGCGATGGCCTTCCTGACCCGCGACACCGGCCTGACCGCAAGGCTCGCGGCGGCGGGGCGGCTGTCGCTTACTAACTATTTGCTGACGAGCGTGATCCTCGCGAGCGTTTTCGCCCACTGGGGCCTCGGCCTGTTCGGCGAGGTGAGCCGCTGGCAGGCCTTCGCGATCGGCGCAGTGCCGGTGGCGGCGATGCTGGCGTGGTCGCGGTGGTGGGTGGCGAAGGTGGGGCAAGGGCCCTTCGAGCGGCTGTGGCGCGCGGGGGCGCGGCTGCTGTCATAGACCGTCACTGCGCGCCACACGCTGCGCCTCCCGCCAGCGGCCCCAGCTGGTTCCGGTGACGAGGCCTGCGAAGGCACCCGGAAGAACGAAAAACAGGATCTCGAGATCATCGGGACCGTCTGTCAGGGCGATGAGAACGACTGGCACAATGGCGCCGAGCACAAGGCCTGCACAGGCGTATGCACTCCAAGTCTCGCGTTTTTGCACGGACAAGAATGTCGTCAGCGGAAGTCCGAACATGACCGCCGAAACCAGCACCATAACGCCCGACAGCGTTAGTGGCGTAACGGCCAGCACGACAATTTCGCCGATACTAGCGTAATCGATCATATCCCACGCCATCGGCACAAAGAGCAGCAGAGTCCAAGGCAAACCCCCAGCCAGTGTGCCCCACCCGACAGCGCGGGCAAAAGCGATCAAGGCTTCTTTCATCGCAGCCTCCTGTGGTGAGGCGGGGCGGCGTTGCGGCCGCCCCGCTCGGCGATCAGACCTCGCCCGCCTCGGGCCGTGCGGCGGCGGCCCATTGCTCCTCGCGGAACCAGGCGCCGACCTTGCGGCCGAACTTGGCAATCGCGTTCATGTTGAAGAAGTGCATGAAGCCGAGCGCGACCACGACGATGCCGATCTTGGTCGACAGGAAGCGGATCATGTCCGCCGCGGTCTCGGGCGAGGTGCCGAAGCGCAGGGTCAGCAGGATCCAGCCGAGATTGACGAGGTAGAAGCCCACCACCAGCAGGTGATTGGTCGATTCCGCCAGCGTCCGGTCATGCCCGAAGCATTCCACCAGAAACACGAGGCCGTTCTTCGACAGGGTCTGCGCCACCCAGATGGTGAGGCCGATGCTGACGATCAGGTAAGCGACATAGGCATAGATATCGTACATCTTCTTCTCCTGTTATTTCTGAAATTACCGAAGTCACGTCGTGCAGGTGTGCTCCAAGGGGTTCTCCTTCGCTCCAATGTCAGATCAGTGTCGGTCGCTACCGCCGCCCGGCAGGAAGCGGGCGATGCCGCGGCCGAGCTTCATCAGCCGCACCAATGTGGGCTTGGGCAGGTGGCGCACGTCGGCGTACCAGCCGGTCAGCGTGCCGATGAATTCGTGCATCCGCCCGATCCGCTCACGCACGTGCACGGGCACCTCGCCGCGCGCCTTGACGCTGTCGGACAGTTCTCCGAGCAGGCGGATGGTGGGGTCGAACTCGCGCTTCTTGCGCTCCTCGGCGAGACGCATCAGCACCTCCCACAGGTCGGTCTCGGCGACGAAATGGTCGCGCCGGTCGCCCTCGATATGGACGCGGCGGACGATGCCGTAGCCCTGCAGCTCCTTGAGCCCGGTTGAAACGTTGGAGCGCGCAAGGCCCAGCACTTCGCAGATTTCCTCGGCGTGCAAGGGCCAGTCGCTGAGATAGAGCAGCGCATGGACCTGCGCGACCGAGCGGTTGACGCCCCATGCGGTACCCATTTCCCCCCAGTGGAGGATGAAGGCGCGCGCCTCGGGAATGTCCATCAGATCGGCCACGACTCGCCTCGTCTTTCTCTATTTCTGAAAATACAGAAATTGGAGACGATCGCAAGCGCTAAGCTTCGGGCGTGTCTTCCCCGTGGATCGGCGAGGGCCGGTCGAGCGCCAGCTGCCCTTCCGAGAAAACGAAGGGACTGCGCACCCCCGCCATCCCGCCCAGCTCCACCCGCATCCCGCGCGCGACCACTTGGGGGTCGGCGAAGACCTCGTCCAGCCGGTTGATCGGGCCTGCAGGAACACCCGCTGCATGGCAGGCATCGAGCAGGCCCTGCTTGCTCCACCCCGCGCAAGCCGCCGCAATCTCGCCATCGAGCGCGGCGGCGTTGGCGGTGCGGTCGCCATTGGTGGCAAAGCGCGGTTCGCTTGCCAGAGCGTCGAGACCCAGCACCGCCATCAGCTTGTGAAACAGCCCGTCATTGGCGGGCGCGAGGATCACATGGCCGTCGCTCACCGCGAACACTCCGTAGGGCGCGACCTGCGCATGGGCATTGCCCATCCGCGGCGGGTTTTGGCCGGTGGTGAAGAGGTAGGTCGCCTGATTGGCAAGCAATCCGACGCTGCAATCCATCAGGCTCATGTCGACCTGCTGGCCCCTGCCGGTGCGCGCCCGCATCAGCAGCGCCGCCTGCACGCCGTTCGCGGCCCACACGCCGGTCGCGAGATCGCTGATCGAGATGCCCATTTTGACCGGATGCCCCTCGGGCTCGCCGGTGAGCGACATCAGCCCGCTCATCCCCTGCGCGACGAAATCGTATCCCGCCTCATGCGCCCGCGGCCCGGTCTGGCCGAAGCCCGTGATCGAGCAATAGACGAGGCCGGGATTGGCGGCGGCAAGGCTCGCGTAGTCGAGGCCGAACTTGGCGAGGCTGCCGGTCTTGAAGTTCTCGATCACCACGTCGGCCCCGGCGCACAGGCCCCGCACCCGCGCGAGGTCGTCCGTGTCGGCGAAGTCGGCGATGATCGAGCGTTTGCCGCGGTTGCAGGCGTGGTAATAGGCCGCCTCGCGGTGGGTCTTGCCAGCTGCGTCCACCCGCTCGACCCAAGGCGGCCCCCACAGCCGGGTGCCGTCGCCCTCAGGGCTTTCGACCTTGATCACGTCCGCGCCGAGATCCGCGAGGATCTGCCCGCAGAACGGCCCCGCCAGCACCCGCGCCAGCTCCACCACCTTCAGGCCCGCGAGCGGCGCGTTGGGGTTGCGAGGCTTATCGAGCCACATGGCCTATTTGCCGAGCTGCCGGTGTAGGAACCGCACGCTGTCCGCCAGCACCGGGCCCTTGTCGCGGAACGGCACCGACAGCGCCATCACCACCTCTTCATGGGTGAGCGGGCCGTAATTGATCATGTCCGCCAGCGCGCCCTGTTCGCGCAAGCGCGCGGCAAGATTGCGGGCGTTCTTGACCCGCACCGTCTCGTCCCCGTCCGAGGTCACCAGCAGCAGCGGCGGGGCGTCGGCGCGGGCGAAGGTGATCGGCTGGGTCTCTTCGGGATGCGGCCACTGGCTCATCGCGTCGATCGCGCGTTCCGAGGTGAAGGGGTAGAAGTCGTAGGGGCCGGACAGGCCGACACCTGCCTTGATGAAGCCCGGCGCGACTCCCGCCGCCGCCAGCCGCTTGGCATCCAGCGCCAGCATCACCGCCTGATAGCCCCCCGCCGAATGCCCCATCACCGCCACACGCCCCGGATCGCCGCCGTGCTGGGCGATGTTGTCTTCCACCCACGCGGCCGCTTCGGCCCCGTCGTCGAGGAAGGCAGGGAAGCGCACTTCGGGCACCTTGCGATAGTCCGGGATCACCACCAGAAACCCCTCGCGGGCCAGCGCCCGCCCGGCAAAGGCATAGGAGGCGCGGTCGCCCTTGGCCCAGCCGCCGCCATACCAGAAGATCACCACCGGAAGCGGGCCTGCTGCGGCAGCGTCCTCGGGCGCCCAGATGTCGAGGCTCTGCCCGTGGCTGCCGAAGGCCACGCCCTCGGCCACCAGCCGCGCACCCTCGGTGCCGCCCGCGACGCGGTCATACCACGACAGCAGCCGCGGCGGCGAAGTGAAGGCCAGCACGCCGCCGATCGCCGCCAGCAGGCCGAGCCCGCCGATAACAAGCCCCCGCTTCATGCAGCGAGGTAATGCGCAGTGGTGGTCGCGGCGATATCGGCCTCGGTGACGCCCGGCGCCATCTCGATCAGGCGGAAGGGCTCACCCTTGCCTGCACGCTGGAACACCGCGAGGTTGGTGATGATCATGTCGACCACGCCCGCGCCGGTCAGCGGCAAGGTGCATTGGGGAATGAACTTGGGCGAGCCGTCCTTGGCGGTGTGGTCCATCACCACGATGATCTGCTTGACCCCGGCGACCAGATCCATCGCCCCGCCCATGCCCTTGATCATCTTGCCCGGGATCATCCAGTTGGCGATGTCGCCGTTCTCGGCCACCTCCATCGCACCCAGCACGGTGAGGTCGATATGCCCGCCGCGGATCATCGCAAAGCTGGTGGCGGAGTCGAAATAAGCGCTGTGCGGCAGCTCCGAGATGGTCTGTTTCCCTGCGTTGATGAGATCGGGATCGACCTCGTCCTCAAAGGGAAAGGGCCCGATGCCAAGCATCCCGTTCTCGCTCTGAAGCGTCACCAGCATCCCTTCGGGGATGTGGTTGGCGACCAGCGTCGGGATGCCGATGCCGAGGTTGACGTAATAGCCATCCTTCAATTCGCGCGCAGCGCGGGCGGCCATCTGGTCGCGGGTCCAGCCGGTGAGGGTTGCGGCTTCGGCCATGCGGGGGAAACTCCTGAATGCTAACGGAAATTGAGGACGAGAAATTCGTATTCGCCGTGGCGCATCACCCCATCACCGTCCGCGTCGAACCACGCGACGAGGTAGAGCGGGCCTTTCACAGCCCGCATCGGCACTTCCTGCCATTGGCCTGCGGCGTCCTTGCCCCCCAGCGTGGAGAACGTGAGGCTGTGACGACAGCGGTCCGGCCCCAGCCTGATCCCGCTTAGGTAATGATGTCCATCATCGCGCAGCATCAGCGTGCCGGACCCGGCTGCGGTGTCAGCCATCGCGGTATAGCGGCCGAAATAGATCGGCGGGTCTGCCGGCGGCGTGGGCTTGGCGCGGGCGGTCGGATCGGCGGCGGCGAAGATGCTGTCGTCGGTCCAAGCCGTCAGCAGATAGGCATCGTCATCCCCGCGCACAGGCAGCAGGATGGTGAAGGGCGCGCGCTTCAGTGTCACCTCGCTGCGCAACAGATCGGTGTTGACCAGAGGCACCTGCTTCCCGCCCTGCTCGAACCTGAACGCGAGCCAGGGGGAATGTGGCAGCGGCGTATCCTCCGCCGCCAGCGGCGCGGCCAGCGTCAGGGCCAGCAGCGCCAACGCACGCAGAAGCACTCTCACCGGCTCACTCCCCCAGCAGCGGCGCGATCAGGAACCAGCCGTCGCCGATCAGCGGCTCCAGCCCCGCGCCTGCCTCGGGCGAGCGCAGATATTTGAAGCGCGTGTCGAAATCGGGCCGTTCGTCCCCGGCGATGGCGATGATGCAGGTGATCGCGGCGAGACTGTCGCGGCGCTGATCCTTGGTGTCGGCACCGTCACGGCGCAGCGAAATGATATCCTCGCCGCGCGGGTCGAGCCCCGACTTTTCCAGCGCGACACGCAGCGCGCCCGATTGCGTGGTCGGCATGTCGGACAGCCAGGCGATCTCCACCCCCGCCTCGCGCAGCACCGCCAGCCCGAGCGCGAGGCCGGGCTGCTGGGCCGGGTTGGCAGGCGGCCGGAACACGCCGCCCGCCGGATCGAGATCGATCACCGCAACCGGCTGCTCGCCCGGCGAACAACGGCGGCGCTGGCCATCGAGCGCGACCGGATCGCTGAGGATCGCCGAGGGCAGGTCGGCCCCGCGCTTGCCGCCGAGTGCCGAGGCCTGCCCATAGCGCACGAAGCGGGCGAAGCTCGACTGCTCGGGCGTGAGCGGGCGCGCGGGATCGGGATAGGCGGCAGCCGGCGGCACGGCGACAGGCGCTGCGGCAGTGGCAGCGGCCGGAGCGGCGGCAGCAGCGGGCGGCAATTGCGGGCGCGGCGCTGTCGTCACCGGAGCCGGAGCCGGACGGGGGCCGACCTGAACGGGCGCGGCCTGAACGGGTGGTGGCACGACCGTCACCGGAGGCGGCGTGGTCGCGGCCGGTGCAGGCGCGGTCACGGCCGGGCGGGCGGCAGGCGGCGCGCTTGTGGCGGGCGGGGGGATCGTCACCGCAAGGCCTGGTGCGGGCTGCGGATCGGGACGCGAGGGCGCGGGTGCCGATGCCGCTGGCAGCGCAGGGATCCGCACGGTGGTAGGTGCGGGGGTTGGGGCGGGTGCCGGAGTTGCGGCGGGGCTGGGAGCCGGTGCGGGAGCGGGCGCGGTCGCCGCCGCCACCTCCGCCCTGCTCTCGCCCGCGTCCTTGCCGTCGATCCGCGTGCCGAACACGCCTGCGCCCGCCAGCGCCGGAATCGCCGCCGCGACGCAGCCCGACAGCGACGATCCTGCCAGCAGCAGCAGCGGCAGGGCCAGAAACCTCTTATCCATCACGCCGTCTCCCTCTCGCGAACGGTGCGGAACTCGATCTTCTTGTCATAGGGCGCGCCGAGCACGATGCGGTTCACGAACACGCCCGCCAGATGGATCTGATCGGGATCGAGCGCGCCTGCGGGCACAACCTCCTCAACCTCGACCACGCAGACCTTCCCGCAGGTCGCGGCGGGCAGGTTGAAATTGCGCGCGGTCTTGCGGAACACGACATTGCCCGTCTCGTCGGCCTTCCACGCCTTGACGATGGCAAGGTCGGCGAAGATCCCGTGTTCGAGAATATAGGTCTGCATCACCCCGTCACGATCGGGGAAGTCCTTGTGTTCCTTGCCCTTGGCGACTTCGGTGCCGACGCCGGTGCGGGTGTAGAAGCCGGGGATGCCCGCGCCGCCTGCGCGCATCCGCTCGGCCAGCGTGCCCTGCGGACAGAACTCGACTTCCAGCTCGCCCGCCAGATATTGCCGCTCGAACTCCTTGTTCTCGCCGACATAGGAGCTGATCATCTTTGTGACCTGCCGCGTGCGCAGCAGCTTGCCGATGCCCTCGTTGTCGATCCCCGCATTGTTGCTGGCAAAGGTGAGACCTTTCACGCCGCTGTCACGAATCGCGTCCAGCAGCCGTTCGGGCAGACCGCACAGGCCAAAGCCCCCCGCGGCGATCATCATGTCATCGCGGAGCACGCCGGCAAGCGCACTGGCGGCGTCGGGGTAAAGCTTGGTCATGGGGGCCTCGCTGCCTCGTATGGTGTCACGCTAAAGCGACCCCGGCGGGCGGGATCGCCCACGTGATTAGAGCGTTCCGGCGGCGCTGTCACGCCCGTGCCGCCTCGAAGTCGAATCGACTTTCATGTTGCGGCGCACAAGAGCGACTCGGCGAAAATTCTGCCCAAGCTTTAGGCGGATGCCGCCATTTTGGGCAGAAATTTGCAAACTTTCGCACAAAACTGCACAAAATCCGGCTCTAGTTGCGCTCTTTGCAACAAACTAGGTATCTTTCGCACTTGCACAATCGGGGAAACTGGGGCAATTAGAGCCTGCCTTTCAGGCATCCTCTCCCAAACTTTTCAAGCCCGGCACTTGTTGCCGGGCTTTTTTCTTGCCCGGTAGCGCTATCGCTTTCCGGCCCCGCTCGCCCTGCGCACCGCCGCCCGGCAAAGCCTCGCCGCTCCCTCGCCGATTGCATTCGATTGCCGCTGTTCCTAGCTATCGGGCTGACACCCGTTGCACAGGAATCCCTCATGGCCGACGCCGAAACCGACACTCCGACCCGCACCGTGCGCCTGCAGGTCGCGCCTGCCCGGCAGGAAGAATCGGGGGCCGGCATCGCCCGCATCCCGCGTTCGGCCTTCCAGAAGCTCGGGATCACCGAGGGCGACGTGGTCGAGATTCGCGGCAAGCGCGTCACCGCTGCGATCGCCATGGCCGCCTATCCCGAAGACGACGCGCTCGACGTAGTGCGCCTCGACGGTCTCCAGCGCGGCAATGCGCAGGGCGGCTCGGGCGAGCATGTGGAAATCGCGCGCGGCGAATCGCGGCCCGCGACCCGCGTGGTCTTCGCCCCCGCCCAGCGCGAAATGCGCTTGCAGGGGCCGACACAAGCGCTGAAGCGCAACTTCTTCCAGCGCCCGCTGGTTGCCGGAGACCTTGTCGCCACCACCGGCCAGCAGCCGGTGCAGAACATGCCCGCCGACGTGCGCCAGCTGCTGCGCGCGCCCGCCTATGCGCTCACGCAAATCCGCCTGACCGTCGCTTCGACCAGCCCCAAGGGCATCGTCCACATCGACGAGAACACCGAGGTCGAGCTGCGCGCCGAGTTCGAGGAACCGCGCGATGGCCGCGCGGTCGTCAACTATGACGATGTCGGCGGCATGGAGGAAACCATCCGGGCCCTGCGCGAAATGGTCGAGCTACCGCTACGCTACCCCGAACTGTTCATCCGTCTGGGGGTCGAGCCGCCTAAGGGCGTGCTGCTCCACGGCCCGCCGGGCACCGGCAAGACCCGCCTCGCTCAAGCGGTCGCCAATGAAAGCGATGCGGAATTCTTCACCATCAACGGCCCGGAAATCATGGGCTCGGGCTATGGCGAATCCGAAAAGCGCCTGCGCGAAGTTTTCGATGAAGCCGCCCGCGCCGCGCCCGCGATCATCTTCATCGACGAGATCGACTCCATCGCGCCCAAGCGCACGCAAGTGCCGGGCGAAGCGGAAAAGCGCCTTGTCGCCCAGCTGCTGACCCTGATGGATGGGCTGGAGAAGCGTGCCAATCTCGTTGTCATAGCAGCGACCAATCGTCCCGACGCCATTGACGAGGCATTGCGCCGCCCGGGTCGCTTTGACCGCGAGATTGTGATCGGCGTTCCCGACCAGCGCGGGCGGCGCGAGATTCTCAGCATCCACACCCGCGGGATGCCGCTCGAACAGGAGGTCGATCTCGACGAACTGGCGCGCGTCACCCACGGCTTCGTCGGCGCGGATATCGCCGCGCTCGCCCGCGAGGCTGCGATCGAGGCGGTGCGCCGCATCATGCCGCGGCTCGACCTCGACGAGCGCACCGTGCCGCCCGAGGTGCTCGAAGACCTGTGCGTCACCCGCGACGACTTCCTCTCGGCGCTCAAGCGCGTCCAGCCCTCGGCGATGCGCGAGGTGATGGTGCAGGTGCCCAATGTCGCGTGGGACGATATCGGCGGCGCGGGCGAGGCGATCGACAAGCTGAAGGAGGGGATCGAGCTGCCGCTCAAGAACCCCGACGCCTTCCGCCGCCTCGGCATTCGTCCGGCCAAGGGCTTCCTGCTCTATGGCCCGCCGGGAACGGGAAAGACCCTGCTCGCCAAGGCGGTCGCCAAGGAGGCCGAGGCGAACTTCATCTCGATGAAGAGCTCCGACCTCTTGTCGAAGTGGTATGGCGAGAGCGAGCAGCAGATCGCCCGCCTCTTCGCCCGCGCCCGCGCGGTCGCGCCCTGCGTGGTGTTCATCGACGAAATCGATTCGCTGGTCCCCGCGCGCGGCTCAGGCCAGGGCGAACCGCAGGTGACGGGCCGGGTGGTCAACACCATCCTTGCCGAGATGGACGGGCTGGAGGAGCTGCAATCGGTGGTCGTGGTCGGCGCGACCAATCGCCCGACGCTGGTCGACCCCGCGCTGCTGCGTCCGGGCCGCTTCGACGAGCTGGTCTATGTCGGCACCCCCGACAAGCCGGGCCGCGAGCACATTCTCGGCATTCACACCGCCAAGATGCCGCTGGCCGATGATGTCGACCTCGGCGCCATCGCAGCCGAGACGGAGCGCTTCACCGGCGCCGATCTTGAGGACGTGGTGCGCCGTGCGGGTCTTGCCGCGCTGCGCCGCGTGGGCGGCGAAGTCAGCGCGGTCGAGCGCCGCGACTTCGACGCCGCGCTCAAGGATTCGCGCGCCACGGTGACGGTCGAAATGGAGGAGGAATACAAGCAAATGCGCGGCGAACTGAAGAAGCGCGCGGCGGCAGTGCAGCCGATCGGCTTCCTCTCGCCCGACATGCTGACCCCGACGCGGGAGAAGAAGCACGATTGAGCAGGCACGGCCCGTTCGCTAAATGTTTCACGTGAAACATTTTGCGTAGGTTCAATTTCCGTTCGTCCTGAGCTTGTCGAAGGACCGTCCTCTCTTGCTGCCGTCGTGCGAGGCCCAAGAAAAGCGGCCCTTCGACAAGCTCAGGGCGAACGGAGTTCAGGTTTCAATGCGCCGCGTCCCAGCTTGCCCCGGTGCCGATATCGACGCCGAGCGGTACGGTCAGCTCCACCGCGGGGAGCGCCGCCTCGGCCATCACCTGACGGATGATCGGGGTGGCGGCTTCCACCCGGGCTTCGGGCAGTTCGAACACCAGCTCGTCATGCACCTGCAGCAGCATCCGCACGTCGTGCAGCCCTGCGTCGGCCAGCGCCGGGAGCATCCGCGCCATCGCGCGCTTGATGATGTCGGCGCTGGTGCCCTGGATCGGCGCGTTGATCGCGGCGCGTTCGCTGCCTTGCCGTTCGGCCTGGTTCTTCGAATTGATCCGCGGAAACCACGTCTTGCGGCCGAACAGTGTCTCGGAATAGCCCTTGGCCCTGACGCTCTCCAGCGTTTCGTGGATGTAGCGCTGGATGCCGGGGAAGCGCTGGAAATAGGTGTCGATCATCGCCTGCGCCTCGTCCGGCTCGACCTCCAGCCGCCCCGCGAGGCCCCAGCGTGAGATGCCGTAGAGGATCGCGAAGTTGATCGTCTTGGCGCGGGCGCGGGTGTCGCGGGTGACTTCGCCGAACATCTCGCGCGCGGTGCGGGCGTGGATGTCCTCGCCCTCGGCAAACGCCTCCTTGAGGCTTTCGACATCGGCCATATGCGCGGCCAGCCGCAGTTCGATCTGCGAATAGTCCGCCGCGAGCAGCACATTGCCCGCCTCGGGCACAAAGGCCTCGCGAATCTGGCGGCCGATCGCGGTGCGGATCGGAATGTTCTGGAGGTTCGGATCGGTCGAAGACAAGCGCCCGGTCTGCGCGCCCACCAGTGAATAGCTCGTGTGCACCCGGCCCGTATCGGGGTTGATCGCCTCTTGCAGCGCGTCGGTATAGGTCGACTTGAGCTTCGCCAGCTGGCGCCATTCGAGCACCTTGTTGGCGATGGGCCTGGCGGCCTCGTCCTTGGCGAGATTTTCGAGCACCGACTGGTCGGTCGAATATTGCCCGCTCTTGCCCTTCTTGCCGCCCTTGAAGCCCATCTTGTCGAACAGGATGTCGCCCAATTGCTTGGGGCTGCCGACGGTGAATTCCTGTCCGGCAATGGCGTGGATCTCGCCTTCGAGCCGCCCGATTTCGATGGCGAATTCCTCCGACAGCTTGGCGAGGCGCGCGCGATCGACCCTGATGCCTTCGCGCTCCATGCCTGCGACCACCGCGATCAGCGGGCGGTCGACCCGCTCGTAGATCTTGCTGCCGCCCTCGACCGCGAGGCGCGGCTTCAGCAGGGCGTGAAGCCGCCATGTCACATCGGCATCCTCGGCGGCGTAGGCCGTGGCGCGGTCCAAGGGCACCTCGTTGAAGCCGATAGCCTTCTTGCCACTGCCGCACAGGTCCTTGAACGGGATCGGGGTGTGGCCGAGGTGACGCTGGCTCAGCTCGTCCATCCCGTGACCGCCGCCCATCCCGTCCTCGCCGCGCCCGGCGTCGAGATCGAAGCTGATCACCATCGTGTCGTCGATCGGGGCGACCATGATCCCCTGCCGCGCCAGCACGTTGAGATCATACTTGCCGTTCTGGAAGATCTTGAGGACGGCCTCATCCTCCAGCAGCGGCTTCAGCGCCGCGATGGCGTCTTTCATCGGCACCTGCTCGGGCTTTTCGGCGAACATGTCGCTGCCACCGTGGCCCAAGGGGATGTAGCAGGCATCGTTCGGCCCCAGCGCGAGGCTGACGCCGACCAGATCGGCCCGGATCGCATCAAGCGAAGTGGTCTCGGTATCGACCGCCACCGCCTGCGCCGCGCGGGCGCGGGCGACCCATGCTTCGAGGCGTTCGAGGGTCTGCACCGTCTCGTAAGCCGAATGGTCGACCGGCGGCATCTCGGGCAGCGGCTGGCGGTTGCCCTCCCCGCTACCATTCGCTGCCGCAGTGGTCGGCTTGGGCGGATTGAGATCGGTGGTGCGCGACGGGCTCCCCGCGCCGCTGTCCAGCCGCCGCAGCAGCGAGGTGAAGCCGTGGGTCTGGAGGAACGCCGCCAGCGGTTCGGGCGGCACCGGGCCGAGCTTCATCTCGCCCAGCGGCTGGGGAAGGTCGCAATCCTCTTTCAGCGTCACCAGCACCTTGGAGAGTTCCGCATCCTTGCGGCCCTCGATCAGGCGCTCCTTGAGCTTGGAGGGCTTCATGTCGGGCGCGGAATCCAGCGCGGCGGTGAGCGAGCCGTGTTCGGCGATCAGCTTGCTCGCGGTCTTTGGCCCGATCCCGTAGATCCCCGGCACGTTGTCGACGCTGTCGCCCATCAGCGCCAGCACATCGCCGACCAGTTCAGGGCCGACGCCGAATTTCTCCTCGACCTCCTCCAGCCAGATGCGTTGGTTCTTCATCGTATCGAGCATGTCGATCTTCGCGCCGTCGACCTCGCCGATCAGCTGCATCAGGTCCTTGTCGGAGCTGACGATGGTGACGTCCCATCCCTGTTCCTGCGCGCGGCGGGCGTAGGTGGCGATGAGGTCATCCGCCTCAAGCCCCGGCACCTCGATGCAGGGCAGGCTGAAGGCGCGGGTGGCGTCGCGGATCAGCGGGAATTGCGGCACCAGATCCTCGGGCGGTTCCGGGCGGTTGGCCTTGTACTGATCGTAGATGTCGTTGCGGAAGCTCTCCGACCCGGCATCGAGGATCACCGCGAGATGCGTCGGCCCGTCCGCCGCGTCGAGATCGGCGGCGAGCTTCCACAGCATCGTGGTGTAGCCATAGACCGCGCCCACCGGCGTGCCTTCCGGGTTCGTCAGCGGCGGCAGGCGGTGATAGGCCCGGAAGATATAGGACGAGCCATCGACGAGATAGAGGTGCTGCTTTTCGGACATGCCGCCTGCTAGCACCCGGCGTGGCCGGCGGGTAGAGGCTTGGCGCAAGGACGCGTTCGGGCGCTGGGATGCGTCAGATTGTGGCGAAAAAAGGGCATAATTGCGGCGCCCTGCCCCATTTCGCTTGTCCCTGCCACGCTATGCCCCTATCTGTGCATCGGACCGGGCGCTGGTGCGACCGGTCTCGGCGTGACCCGCAAAGGGCGCGTACCATTCGCAGTTCAGGGAGTTTCACCATGCGCAAGATCATCCTCGCCGCCGCCATCGCCACCTCGGCCCTCGGCCTCGCCGCTTGCAGCGAGACCACCGAAGCCGAAGCCGACGAAACCGTCAACGCCATGGAAGCCGACGCCGACGCCGCGGGCGAAGCCATCACCGACACCGCCACCGAAGCCGCTGGCGAGATCGAAGCCGCTGCCGACGACGCTGCCGACACCGCGGTGAAGACCACCGACGAAATCGGCGATGCCGCCGCTGCTGCCGCAGCCGACGTGGACGCCGCTGCCGAGTAATCGCGCACGGCCCTGCCGGTCAGGCGGGGACAGCAAAACAAGAGGGCGGCTCCCATCCGGGGCCGCCTTTTTTGCTGTCCGGTTTTTGGCGTTATACCAGGTCGCGCTAGCGCGCGACGCAGACCTCCCGCCCCGCCTCCCCACCCGGCCACCATAGCATGATGGCATCATTGGTGGCCGCCGTCCGGGGGAAGCATTCCCCCGGAATCCTTCCTGATCCCAGACGCGGGAGGCGGGGCGGGAGGTGCATGGGTTCGCATCAGCGAACCTCGGTATAAGAAGGCCCCTCAGCCCCCCGTCGCGTAAGGCGCGTTGGCCCAGTTGCGCGTCGGGTTCTGCTGGGCGCGCACCGCGAACCCATCATAGAGCGCGCGGGCGATCGCGGCGATCCGGTCCTGCCGGGCCAGCTTGGTGCCCTGTCCGGTGACATAGATCGCCACCGCAATCACGCGGCCATCGGGGCATTCGATCAGGCCGATATCGCTCGACGTATTGAACAGCGATCCGGTCTTGTGGCTGACCCGCGCTTCGAGCGGGATATAGGCCGGGATGCGATTCTTGCCGGTGACCGTGCGGCTCATCGCGCCAAGGATCACCCGGCGGCTTTCATCCGACAGGAATTCGCCGCGATAGAGCCCGGCCAGCAGCCGCACCATCGCGCGCGGGGTGGCGGCATCGCGGCTGTCGATATGGGTGACGGGGTTGTACTCGCCATCGTCGCGCACCAGCGTGGCGATGTCGCGGTTGATCGAGAATTCGCCGATCCCCTGCCGCCGCACCCAGTTGTTGACCACATCGGGCCCGCCCACGGCGGCCAGCAGCGCGTCGGTCGCGGGGTTGGAGGAACGGGTGATCATGATCTCGATCAGGTCGATCGCCTGCATCGTCTGCCCGGCCCGCACCGGCGCCTTGGGCGAGGAATACTTGGCCGATCGCACCGGCAGCATCAGCGGAAATTCGCTGGTCAGCGAAAAGCGGCCCTGTTCGACCATCGACATATAGGTCGCCGCCACGGCGACTTTGCTGGTCGAGGCCATCGGAAACAGCTGGTCGCCCAGCACCATGATCTCCTCACCCGTGGCAAGGTCGATCGCTGCCACCCCGATGCGCCCTTCGGCCGGATTGGCGAGTTCGCGGATGCGCTGTTCGAAATGGCCGGCATAAAGCGCCTCGAAGCTCGGCGGCTGGCGCACTTCGGTGCCGAATGTGGCCTCGAAACTTTCCTGAATTTCATCGGCATTCGCGGCCGCCGGGCTGCTCGCCATCGCCGCAAAAGAGGCAAGAAGCCCGGTGAAGACGGCGAGAAAGCGGGGGCGTGTCATAAGGACAAGCTACTCCAACAGGGTTTCCGGGGGCTTAACGATAGGCTTATCCACGCCCGATTCGGCGCGGCAAGCCCTCGCCTCGGCGCATGCGATGAAAGGTGCGCCCTGTAAGACAGAGTCGCTTAACCAAGTCGAGCCGGGGCGGGAGGCGCATGGGTTCGCATCAGCGAACCTGAGCATCAGAGGCCACCATGCGGCTGCTCGACCGGGGTGTGAGGTTCGTCGATATGCGGCTTGCCCCGCCGCATGGCCCCTTGACTGCGCGCCGGACTGCGTCAGGTTGCCGGTCAAGCATCGATCCAAGGGGACTTTCATGACCGATACCGCCGCCGCGCGCACCGCGCTTGCTGCCCTGCTGCTTTCCGCCTCCAGCCTTGCGCATGCGCAAAGCGTCCAGATCGTCCAGCCGGGCGCGCCGGGGCAGGCGTCGAAGACGCTCACTGCCGATGAGGCGGTCAAGCTGGCGCAGGCGAGCTACACCGCGTCTGACGTGGCTTTCATGCAAGCCATGATCGTGCACCACACGCAGGCGCTCGACATGGCGAAGCTGGTGAAGGAGCGCACCAATACGCAGGATCTGCTGACCATCGCCGGGCGGATCGAATCCAGCCAGGCCGATGAAATCGCCTTCATGAAAGGCTGGCTGACCGAGCGGGGCGAGCCGATCGAAGACCCGATGATGGCGGGCCACGGCGATCACATGCACCACATGATGAAGGGCATGGCCTCCCCCGAACAGATGAAGGCGCTGGCCGCTGCCAAGGGCGTGGAGTTCGACCGCCAGTTCCTGACCCTGATGATCGCCCACCACGACGGCGCGGTCGACATGGTCGAGGAATTGCTGCGCGAGGACGGCACGGCGGCCGACCCGGTGCTCTACCAGTTCGTGAACGACATCGACAAGGAGCAGACCACCGAGATCGAGCGGATGGACAAGCTCCTCGCCGGCCTGTCAGGCGATCCGCGCACCGGCCTTGCGGCGGGCTTCGACAATGCGGGTGAGGCGATCCTCAATCTGACCAAGGTCGCGACCCTGCCCAAGCCGGCGGGCTTCTTCAACCCCGCCAACCCGGCCGATCTGCGCCCGCCCGTCCCGCCCAAGAAGGACAAGGAGAAGGACGGGGCCGAGGATGGGGCCGAGCCCGAGACCGTTGAAAGCGCCGCCGAAGCCGCCGCCGCCAAGGTCGCGGAAGCCGCTGTTGATGGCGCCGCTACGCCCGAGCGCGAGGAGGAAGACCTCACCGAATTTGCCGAGCGCTCCCCGCTGCTCGATTTCGCCAACACCGACATCGCCTTTTTCGACGATGTGATGGTCGCAGGCTCCTACCACGGGTTCAACATCTACAAGCTGGGCACCGATGGCGTGCCGAACCTGATGAGCTCGGTCGTCTGCCCCGGCGGGCAGGGCGATGTCTCGGTGGTCGGCAATATCCTCGTCATGAGCGTCGAGCAGACCCGCGGGCGCGTCGACTGCGGGCTGGAAGGCGCGCCGGGCAAGGTCAATGAAGACCGCTTCCGCGGCCTCAGGATCTTCGACATCTCCAACCTCGCTGCCCCGCGTCAGGTGGGTCAGGTGCAGACCTGCCGGGGGAGCCACACCCACTCGGTCGTCAGCGCCGACGATACCCGCCTGATCGTCTACAACTCGGGCACCGCCGGGGTGCGCGAGACCGAGGAACTGGCGGGCTGCATCGGCGAGATTCCGGGCGACGCGCGCACCGCGCTGTTCTCGATCGACGTGATCGAGATCCCGCTCGCCGATCCCTCGCAGGCGCGCATCGTCAAGAGCCCGCGGGTCTTCGCCGACGAGAGCACCGGCACCATCGCGGGCCTGTGGACCGGCGGCGATCACGGCGACGGCACCCAGCGCACCGCGCCGACCGATCAGTGCCACGACATCACTGTCTTCCCGGCGCTGAAGCTCGCCGCGGGCGCGTGTTCAGGCAACGGCATCCTGTTCGACATCGCCGATCCCTTGAACCCGAAGCGGATCGACGTGGCGACTGACACCACCTTTGCCTATTGGCACTCGGCGACCTTCAACAATGATGGCACCAAGGTGATCTTCACCGACGAGTGGGGCGGCGGCGGGCGGCCGCGCTGCAAGGCTTCCGACCCCAAGACCTGGGGCGCCAATGCGATTTACGATATCGTCGACGGCAAGCTCAAGTTCCGCGCCCACTACAAGATGCCTGCCCCGCAGAGCGACAAAGAGAACTGCGTCGCGCACAACGGCTCGATCATCCCGGTGCCGGGCCGCGATCTGTTCGCGCAGGCGTGGTATCAGGGCGGGCTTTCGGTGATGGACTTCACCGACAGCGCCAACCCCAAGGAAATCGCCTATTTCGACCGCGGGCCGATCGACATGAAGCAGATGGTGCTGGGCGGCTACTGGTCGGTCTACTGGTACAAGGGCCACATCTACGGCACCGAGATCACCCGCGGGATCGACGTCTTCGCACTGAAGCCGAGCGAATTCCTCACCAAGGCCGAAATCGCGGCGGCCAAGGCGGCGCAGTATGAAGACAACCGCTTCAACCCCCAGACCCAGACCCGCGTGACCTGGGACAAGAAGGCAATCGACGCCGCAGCGGCGAGCCGCAAGGGGGGGTGAGGCACGACGCTAAGCGGGACGGCAGGCTTGCGCCCTTGCGGGGACAGGCCTGCCGTTCGGAAAGCGACCACGGTGCGGTTGTTGGCGGTTGCTGTATGTCGTCATCCCGGCAAAAGCTGAGATTGCTCTCGCACTCGGCCTGAAAATAGGCTTTCATCAGCGCTTACTGGAGATGAAACTGAGTGGAGAAGAAAACAAAACTCAGGTTAAAGCGCTTCGCCTATTCATCTCTGATCGCCATAGGCGTAACTCTTGTCGCAGGAACATTATTTGGCCCTGTCGCGACATTGATTTCTGGTACAATTGGTTTCTTGTGTGTCGCCATTGCCAGCGATGACGATCTGGGAACTTGCTTCCCGCTGGCCGTATTCTTCATCATAGCGCTTATAATACTGATTATGGCGCTGGTGGGGGTAGTGTTACTCAACACCTGATGACGCCCTTGGCGCCAATGTGGCTGGTAACCCGCCCCTCTGACGCAGCGCCCGAAAGCGGACGCGCCTACCCCCTCGCCGCCTTGCGCTTCTCCAGCCAGGGGCGCAGCGGGAACAGCCACTGTTCCTTGATCGACAACCGCCGCCGATCGTCCTGCCCGACAATCTCGCTCTCGCCGTCCTTGAAGGTGCCGAACAGCCGGTCCCAGAAAATCACGCTGTTGCCGTAATTGCAGCGCGTGTCCTCGTAGCTCAGCGCGGTGTGGTGCAGGCTGTGATGGCGGATCGTCGTGAAGAAAAACCCGAACCAGATCGGCGGATTGGCCCGCACGTTGGCGTGGGCATAGGTGGCGATCGCGCCGCTCGCGGTGATCGCGGCGAACAGGGCGTTCAGATCGACATCGAGCAGCGCGATCACGCCGAGGCTGATCAGGAACAGCTCGATCGGGTTGCCGATAAAGCCCTTCAATGCGTTCAGCTGGGTGATGTGGTGATGCGGCGCGTGGGTCAGCCACAGCGGGTGCCAGTTGTGCATCGCGCGGTGCATCCAGTACTGGCCGAATTCGAAGGTGAACATCACCACCAGCACCTGCACCATGAAGGGGCTGTCCGCGAGCCAGGGGGTGGCGATGCCGAGCGCTTCTTTCAGCTGCGACAGCGGCCCGTTGACCAGCGTTTCGGTGAGAAAGCCGATCACCCCGTAACCGAAGACGACATAGAACACGTCGGTCGCCAGCTCGCGGCGGTTGATGCGCCAGCCTTCGTGCCGTTCGAACACCAGCTCGAGCGCCTGCACCAGCACCAGCGTGCCCAGCCCCACCGCCATGATCGCCCAGCCGCCCTCGACCCATGCGGCAGGGGCAAAGGCCCAGAAGGCCCAGATCGCCGCGACGGTCGCGGGCGGCAGCAGGTTGACGAGCGACTGTTTCACCGGATCGGCCCCCTTGTTTGGCCCCCGCTCTATGGCGGCGTTCCGGGCAGGGAGAATACGCCATTCACCGTAAGCGGTCGAGGGGGGGCTCCGGAGAGGGTCAGCCGACGGTGAAATGCAGCGTCCCGGTCATCGCGTGGCCATCGCCTGCGGCGGCCTGCCAGCGCACTTCATAGGTTCCGGCTGGCAGGGGCTTCTTGAGCGTCAGCGTCAGCGTGCGCTTGTCGGCCGACCAGCTGGGGGTGAAGTTGCGGATCGCCATTTCGCCGTGGTTCGACATGCCCGGCATCGCGGTCATCACGATGCTGGCCGCGGCGGTCGAGGGGTCGACTGCTTGGCTGAAGGTGAGCGTGACCACCTTGGGGGCCTTGGCCGCGCTGCCCGCAGTCGGGGTCGAGGCGGTCAGCGCAACGTGCGCGGCCAGGCCCGAGGGCGAGAGCGCGGTCAGGGCGAGAGCAGCGAGAAGGGCGGGGATACGCATGGGGTCAGTGTCCTTAGTATTGATCAGAACCAGAAACGGATGCCGGCGACGAGGCTGGTGGTCGAGGGATCTTCGCCCCGCGCACGGGCGAAATCGGCGCCCGCGCCGGTGCGCCACGATTGCTCGATGCCCACATAGGGCGCGAACTCGCGCCGGAATTCATAACGCAGCCGCGCGCCGATCTCGATCTGGTCGAGCCCCGCGCCCACACCCAGCAGGGGAATGTCCTGCGCCGACAGATTGGCCTCGATCCGCGGCTGAAGGATCAGGCGCTGGGTAATGCGCTGGTCGACTTCGGCCTCGATCCGCGCGGTCAGATCGCCGCGGGTGCTGAGGAACAGCGCGGTGTCGATCTCGAACATGTAGGGCGCAAGGCCCTGCACGCCGATCACCGCATGGGTGGTGTCGGGCCCGGCGATATCGTGACGGATGCCCGCCTGCACGTCCCAGAAGGGTTTGAAAGCGCGCGCATAGAGCGCCTGCACCTCGGCGTCCTCGGGGGCGCCGCCCCATTCGCCCTCGCCCTCGGACTTGAACCACAGGCGGCTGGTGGGGGTGCCGTAATAGCCCTGAATGTCCCACAGGTAGGCATCCCCGCCCTCGCGCACCTGAGTCTCGAAGCGGTCGCCCTGAAACCAGAACACCGGGAAGTCCCCGTGGGTCTTGCGCAATTCCTCGCGCGAGGCGGCCATGGCCTCTGCCCCCCAGATCGCATCGGCGGCGCGCGGCGGACCGCTTCCGGCGGCGGGCGGCGGCGGAGTCTCCATGGTCGGGCCGGGCGAGACGGGCGGCGGTTCGGTCATGGCGTGCCCGGCGTGGGGATCGGCCTGCGCCGAGGTCATGTCATGCCCGGCATGAGGGTCCTGCGCAGGGCTCATGTCATGGCCCGCGTGGGGATCTTGCGCAGGCGTGGGCGCGGCCATCTCATGCCCCGCGTGTTGCGCGGCGAGCGGCGCGGCGGCGAGCAGCAGCGGCAACGACAGAAACTTTCTCATGCGCCCGATTCCGGTCCCATCACCGTCACGGTCTGCATCATCCCGCCGTGCATGTGGTAGAGCAGGTGGCAGTGGAACGCCCAGTCGCCCGGCTCGTCTGCGGTGAGATCGAACTGCGCGCTCGCACCGGGCTGGACGATGACGATGTTCTTGCGCGGCTGGTGCGCGGCATCCTCGCCGTTGACGAGGGTGAAGAACATCCCGTGCAGGTGGATCGGGTGCGCCATCATGGTGTTGTTGACGAGCTTCACCCGCACCCGCTCGTTCCACGCAAAGCGGATCGGTTTGTCGGAGACGGCGGAATACATCTCGCCGTCGAAGGACCACATGTAGCGCTCCATGTTGCCGGTGAGGTGCAGCTCCAGCAGGCGCGAGGGGCGGCGCGTGTCGCGGTTGGGCTCCAGCGCCGAGAGCATCCGGTAATTGAGCACGCGGTGCGCCACATCGCGCAGGCCGAGGCCGGGATCGCCCAGCTTGTCGACCGGCGCCATGGAGACCATGTCGATTCCGGGGCCGACTTTCACATCGGGTGGCAGCAGCAGCGTGTCGCGCATCTTCATGCCCTTCATGCTATGGCCCGCGCCGTCCCCATGGTTCATCCCCATGTCGCCCATGTCGAGCAGCGGAGGCTTCCTCGGCGGCGGGATCGCGGCGCGCGCGCCGGGGCGGCTCGCCAGCGTTGCGAGTGCCATGCCCGACCGGTCCATGCTCTCCGCGACGATGGTATAGGCTTCGGCGGTGGGGGTGAGGATCACGTCATAGGTTTCGGCGGTGCCGATCTGGAATTCGTCGACCTCGACCGGCTTCACGTTCTGGCCGTCTGCCGCGATCACCGTCATCGCGAGGCCGGGAATGCGCAAGTTGAAGAAGGTCTGCGCCGCACCGTTGATGACGCGCAGCCGCACCCGTTCGCCGGGGGTGAACAGAAACTCCAGCCCCTCCTTGGGCCCCCGGCCGTTGGCGAGATAGGTGTAGGTCGATCCGGTCACGTCGGCGATGTCAGTCGCGGGCATGCGCATTTCGGCCCACATCCGGCGGTCTGCGGCGGTGAGCGGGTATTCGTCGGCCCAACTGGTCTGCTGATAGTTGAAATAGCCCTCGCCCTTGCGCAGCCGGTCCATGATGAAATGGGGATGGTGCGGGGTGAACTCGCTCAGCAGCAGGATGAACTCGCGGTCGTATTCCACCGGCTCCGCACCGGCGGGGTCGATGATCAGCGGGCCGTAATGCCCCTGCTGCTCCTGAAGGCCCGAGTGGCTGTGATACCAGTAGGTGCCCGACTGGCGGATCGGGAATTCGTAGGTGAAGGTCTGCCCCGGCTTGATGCCCGGAAAGCTGATCCCCGGCACACCGTCCATGTGGAAGGGCAGCAGCAGCCCGTGCCAGTGGATCGAGGTGTCCTCGGCGAGATGATTGGTGACGTTGAGGCGGACGTTCTGGCCCTCGCGCAGCCGGATCAGCGGGCCCGGCACTGAACCATTGACCGCGATGCCGTGGCCCTTGCGCCCCTGCACCACCCGCTCGCCATGCGCCACGGTGAGATCGATCACCGGGCCGGAGAGGCTGTCGAAACCGACTTTGATCGGCGCGCCCCCGCGCTTGGGGTGCACCGAATGGCCCTGCGCCCAGGCGGGCATCGCGGCCAATCCGGCGGCGGCGCCCACGGCTCCGACAAAGCCGCGGCGGGAAAGGTTTGGGGAGGTCATGGGGTGCTATACGCGGCGCGCGCGGGTTTGGTTTCTGGCGGATTCGGGCTTGGGCGGCATGCTGAAGGCGGCAAGGATCGGACAGGGCCCGTCACCGCCGTGCGCGCAGTCCGTCACCAGCGTCTCGAGCGCGCTGCGCATCGTGTGCAGCGTTGCGATCTTCTCGTCGATCGCGGCGATCCGCGCTTCGGCAAGCGCGCGGGCGGCGGCACGATCATGCTGGTCGAGATCGAGCAGCGTCGCGATTTCTTCGAGGGTGAAGCCCGCCGTCTGCGCCGCGCGGATCGAGCGCAACCGCTCCAGATCGCTGTCGGCATAACGCCGCGCGCCCTCCCCGCGCGGCGGCTCGGCCAAAAGACCGCGCCGCTGGTAAAAGCGCACCGTCTCTACCGAAACACTCCCCGCACGGGCGAGATCGCCGATTTTCATCACTGCCTCTTGAAACCGTACCACACTACGGGACTTATATACGGGCAATCCTGAAGCATTCAACGGAAACCTCGCCATGTCCTCGCCCGCAAAAACCGCCGTTCTTTACCGCATGGTGATGCCCGGCCACACCTGCCCCTATGGCCTCAAGGCGCGGCACCTGCTGCGTTCGCGCGGCTATACGGTGGAGGATCATCTCCTGACCACCCGCGAGGAAACCGACCGGTTCAAGGCCGAGCATGGGGTCGCGACCACCCCGCAGACCTTCATCGATGGGGGGCGCATCGGCGGCTATGACGATCTGCGACGCCACTTCGGCCTCAAGGTCGCCGTCCCCAAGGCGACCACCTATCGCCCGGTGATCGTGCTGTTCGCGCTGATGGCGCTGATGGCGCTCGGCGCGGGTTTCGTCGCCACGGGCGAGCCGGTCTCAATCCTCGCCGCCGAATGGTTCGTGAGCTTCTCGATGGTCGGCCTCGCGTACCTCAAGCTGCGCGATGTCGAGAGCTTTGCGACGATGTTCCTGAACTACGACCTGCTGGCGAAGCGCTGGGTGCCCTACGGCGTGATCTATCCTTATGCGGAAGGGTTGGCGGGGCTGCTGATGACCGCCCATGTCCTCGATTGGCTGTCGGTGCCGGTGGCGCTGTTCATCGGCACGATCGGCGCGGTGAGCGTGTTCAAGGCGGTCTATATCGACCGGCGCGAGCTCAAATGTGCCTGTGTCGGCGGCGACAGCAACGTGCCGCTCGGCTTCGTCTCGCTGACCGAGAACCTGATGATGATCGCGATGGCGGTGTGGATGATCGCGAAGCCGGGGATGTGAGAGCACTCAGGCCCGCGCGGCGATTTCGGCGGCGTCGAAGTAGTGGATGCGCAGGGTGCGCAGGAGGCCGTCCTCGAAGGTTCCCGCCTCGCACACGGTCTGGCTGAAGGGGGCAGAGCTATCCTTGGGGTGCATGGTGAGGGTGAGCACGACCACGGCGTGGGTGTCGCCGCCGGTGATGTCGTGGATGTCGACGTGGGCCTCGCTCCAGGTGCCATACATGGCGGCAGCGCAGCGCCGGAGCGCGTCCTTGCCCCGCCATTCGCCCGCGAAGGGGAGCGAGTTCGCCTCGTAGAGCACGAAATCGGGGTGGATCAGTGCCTCGACCGCATCCCAGTCGCCGGTGCCGGCGGAGGCATAGACCTTCGCCAAGAGTTCGCGCGGCGTGCTCACTCTTCGATGGTGCCGATCAGGTCGCCCACCTTGTAGACCGCCCCTTCCTCACCCGTCGGGCGGATGATCCCGCTGGCCTGCGCCTCGATCTCGGTGGTGCTCTTGTCGGTTTCGACGGTGTAGATGATGTCGCCCTTCTCGACGCGCTCGCCGTCGCCGAACATCCATTCGACGAGAGTCATCTCGACCGCGCTCATGCCGAGCTTGGGGATGCGGATTTCCGATGCCATTTAGTGCTTACCTACCGATGCCTTGATCTGGGCGACGATGTCCGACTTTTGCGGGATCCACGCCTGCTCGAGGTGTGAGGCGAAGGGCACCGCGGAGAATGTCCCGCCGATCCGCCGCACCGGCCCCTTGAGGCTGTCCCAGCACTTTTCCTGAATGTTCGCGGCAATCTCTGCCCCGGTGCCGAAGGGGCGCACGGCTTCATGCAGCGTCAGCGCGCGGCCGGTCTTACGCACCGACGCCAGCACGGTTGCCTCATCGTAGGGAGCGATGGTGCGCAAGTCGATGACCTCGACGCTGATGCCTTCCTTGGCGAGGTCATCGGCCACCGCCAGCGCGTCCATGACCGTGCGGCCATAGGTGATGATCGAGATGTCGCTCCCCTCCCGCGCGATCGCCGCCTTGCCGAGCGGCACGCGGTAGCCCGGGCCGGGGTCTTCCGCCTTGAGGCCGTAGCACAGGATGTTCTCAATGAAGATCACCGGGTCATTGGCGTCGATGCTCGCCCGCATCAGCCCGCGCGCGTCGGCGGGGTTGGAGGGGGTTACGACATGAATGCCCGCGACGTGCGCGAACCACGCCTCCAGCATATCCGAGTGCTGTCCGCCGAAGCCGACGCCAACGCCAGTGGTGGTGCGGATCACGATCGGGCAGGGGGTCTGCCCGCCGCTCATGAAGCGGAGCTTGGCGGCGTGGTTGACGATCTGGTCCATGCACACGCCGACGAAGTTCATCAGCATGATTTCGGCAATCGGGCGCTGCCCGGCGAGCGCCGCACCCACCGCCGCGCCGATGATGGCGGTCTCCGAAATCGGCGTCGCGCGGATACGGTGCTCGCCGTATTTTTCGGTCAGGCCTTGCGTGACCTTGAACACCCCGCCGCCCTGCTTGGCGCTAACATCCTCGCCCAGGCAGAACACGCCCGGATCGTCAGCCATCGCCTCGTCGATTGCGAGGTTGAGCGCCTGGGTCATGGTGATCTGGGCCATCAGACGGTCTCCTCGAGCACGTCTTTGTAGATTTCGCCCACATCCGGCAGCGGTGCGGCGAGCGCGTGCTCGACCGCCGCGTTGATCTGCCCGTCGATGTCGGCGACGATGGCGTCCAGTTCTTCCTCGGTGAACTGGTGTTCCAGCATCACCTTGCGCAGTTTCGGCAGCGGGTCTTCCGCCTTCATCTCGGCGATGTGTTCGGGCGGCATGTAGCTGAAGTCGCTGCCGAAGAAGTGGCCCATCATGCGGTAGCACATCGCCTCGACCAGCGTCGGCCCCTCGCCCCGCCGCGCGCGGTCGACCGCTTCCTTCACCGCAGGGTAGATCTGGTGGACGTCGTTGCCGTCGACCGTCACCCCCGGCATCCCATAACCCGCCGCGCGGGTGGCGATATTGGGGCTGTCGGTGTGGTCGGCGTAAGCCGTGTGCTCGCCGTAGCGGTTGTTCTGGCACAGGAAGACGACCGGCAACTTGTAGAGCTGGGCCATGTTCATCGCCTCGTGGAAGCCGCCGATATTGGCCGCCCCGTCACCGAAGCTCACCAGCGTCACGCGCCCGTCGCCGTTGTTCTGGCTCGCCATCGCGAGGCCGTTGGCGATGGGGAGGCCCGAACCGACCACCCCGGTCGTCACCATGATCCCCGTTTCGGGATCGGTGATGTGCATGGTGCCGCCCTTGCCCTTGCAGGTGCCGGTCGCCTTGCCGAGGCATTCGCCCCACCACTTCTCCATCGGGATGCCCTTGGCGGTCTGCTCGCCCTGCCCGCGATAGGTGCAGACGACGTAATCGTCCTTCTCAAGCGCCGCCATCGCCGCCGCCGAGACCAGCTCCTGCCCGCGCACGCAGTAATACATCACCGCGACCTTGCCGCCCATCAGCAGCTCGCGGAACTTCTCGTCGGTGCGGTTCACCTTCATCGTGCGGGTATAGATGTCGAGCAGTGTGTCGCGCCCAATTTCTTTGGCGATCTGGGACATTTGATTCTTACCTCTCAAGGTTCCGTTCGTGTCGAGCGAAGTCGAGACACCTCGCGCCAAGCCTCTCGACTACGCTCGAGGCGAACGGAGGTTTGCTCTTAAAACTGCACGCGCTGGGTGAAGCCGCCGTCCACCACGATGTTCGCGCCGGTCATGTAAGGCACCGCGGGGCTCGCCACGAAGACGATCGCCTTGGCGACCTCCACCGGCTCGCCGAAGCGGCCCATCGGCATCTTGGCGAGGGTCGCGTCGAACAGCGGCTTCATGTGCTCCTCGATCACCTCCCAATTGCCGCCCTTGTAATAGACCGCGCCGGGGCTGACGGTGTTCACGCGGATGCCCTTGGGCGCGAGCGCCTGCGACAGCTGCGAGGCATAGGTGATCAGCGCGGCCTTGATCGCGTTGAAGGGGTTGGGGGCGATGAAGGTCTCGAGCGCGGCGGTGCTCGACAGCATCACGATCGACCCGGTGTCCGAAGCCTCAAGGTGAGGCGTCAGCGTCTCGACCGCGAAGGCCGCGCCCTTCAGGTCCATGTCGAGGCAGGCCTGCCAGTCGCCCGCCCCGCCTGTGCCCGAGGCAGAAGCGGTGTGGACGAAGATATCGCACCCGCCGAGTTCCTGGGCGGCCTTCTCCAGCCACGCCTGATAGGCGTCGGTGCCGGTGGCCATGTCGAAGACTTCGGCGAAGACCTTGCCCGGCCCGGCGGCGTCGATTGCGGCCTTGGCGGCTTCGATCTTGTCTTCCTTGCGGGAGAAAAAGGCGATGTCAGCGCCCTCGGCCGCGAACAGCTTGAGAGATTGCAGCCCGAGGCCATGCGCCCCGCCGTTCATGATGACCTTCTTGCCCTTCAATCCCAGATCCATAGCGCCTCTCCCCGGCATGTGCTTGTGATGAGAGGGGATAGCCGAGTGGCGGGACGGGGCGGATTGGCACTTTTGGGGGTGGGGGCGGCGCGCGACGTTTAAAGCCGCCGCGCGCCGCGCCCTATGCTGTCCTTAGAACGAGAAGCTCAGCCGTCCATAGAGGAACCGTCCGTTGAAGCCGAAAGGCGAGAAGGACGAGAACGGCAGGAAGTAGTTGTTGACCGACAGGTTGCCCGGGTTGCCCGTCACCGGATCGGTGCCGCGCCCGGTCGGGTTGGTGGTGGGATATTGGTCGAACAGGTTGTTCGCGCCCACCGCCAGCTCGATCCCTTCGGCAAAGCCTTCGGGCCGCAGGCGGATTTCGAGGTCGGTGATCCAGCGCGGTTCGAGCAGCAGATCGTTGATCGGGCTCGCCCCGGCCGAGAACACCTCGCCGAAGCGGTTGGCGCGCACCGTGGCGCTCAGCCAGTTCCATTCGAGATCGGCGCCCAGATTGATGCGGTCCTTGGGCTGGCCGCGCTCGATCCGCTCGGATTCGAGCCGCCCGAACAGGTCGATCCCCGGCACCTGTGCGAGGCTGCCCGGCGTGGTGCGGCGGCCGGTGATGTCGATATCGTTCCAGTTGTAGCCCGCCGTCAGCGACAGGGTCGCCGAGTCGCCGATGCTGGTGCGATAGGTGCCGATCACGTCGAAGCCGCGCGTGCGGGTGTCGATCCCGTTGAAGAAGAACCGCGCCGCCGAGATGCTGGTGAAGCCCGCATTGTTGAGGATCTGCGCGATCCCCAGACCCGGGTTGCTCCCGCTCGGCGCGCCTGCGGCATTGCGGGTGGCCGTCAGGTTGTCGGTCAGCACGATGCGATCATCGATGTCGATCTGGTAGTAATCGAAGGTGAGGTTGAACCCGTCGACCTTGTCGAACACCGCGCCTGCCGACCACGAGAACGACTTCTCGGCCTCCAGCGGGGTCGCCCCCAGCGCGATGGCGACCGGGTTGCTCACCGGCAGCGTCACCGCATCGACCAGCACCCCGCCGATATTGTTGGTCGCCGCCGCGGCAAAGAACTGCTGCTGGAGCGACGGCGCGCGGAAGCCGGTCGACACCGCGCCGCGCAGGGCGAAGCCGTCGATCAGCTCGAACCGCGCGGCGGCCTTGCCGTTGAGGGTCGAGCCGAAGTCGGTATAGTCTTCGAAACGGCCGGCGATCTGGATGTTGAGCCGGTCGGTGATGTCTGTGTCGAGCTCGGCATAGAGCGACACGTTCTCGCGGCTGTTGGGGTTGGTGACATCGACCCCGCCGATCACCGGCTGGAAGCCCGGGAACACCTGACTGCCCGGCGCGGCAAAGGCGGTCGCCCCCGCGCCGGTGATGAAGGGGTTGTTGGTGCCCACCAGCACCGGCCCGGCGATGTAGGAATTGACCTCGCCCGCGCCGAGCTGGAATTCCTCACGCCGCCATTCCGCGCCGAAGGACAGCGTCATCTGCTCGATGCCCGAGATCTCCAGCTCGCGGCTCACCCCGAGGTTCGCCATCAGCTGGCTGTAGGCGAGCGAGCCCGCGTCGAACTCGGTCTGGCTGGCCGCGCCAAGCGAGGCGTTGAGCGTGTTGGTGATGCGGAAATCGGTGGTGTTCTCGCCATAGGACATCGACAGGTCCCACAGCCAGCCGTCGAAATCGCCCTCAAGCCCGCCGACGATAGCGAAATCAGTGGTGTCGGTGTTGATCAGCGGCAGGAAGCCGTCGGGATAGATCGCCACCACGTTGCGGCTATCGGCAGCGCGGCGATAGAAGCCGGCGGATTCGGCCTTGCGCTCGCCATAGGTGCCGAAGGCGTAGAATTCGACGCTGTCGTCGAGCGGGATGCCCATGTTGACGACGATGTTGAGATCCTCGGTCTTGGGATCGCCGTAGCGGTGATAGCGCCGGTCGAGCGTCAGCTCGCGCGGGTCGAGCGGGCCGCTCTGCGCATAGTTGCGCCGCGGATCGAACCCGGTGCGGTTGGTGTCATTGCGGTCGCGATATTCGGCGGTGATGTTGAGGAAGCCCTCCGGCCCGAGCGGCAGGCCGATATTGCCCGACACGGTCAGCACCTCGCCATCGGTGGCCTTGATATCGCGCCCGGTGGTGTTGAGCTGCAGCACGCCATCCGCGGTCAGCGTCGGCACCTGCCCGGCGGTGCCGTTCACGCCAGAGACTTCGGGCACCCCGGCAATGCGTGTGTTGAACCCGCCGTAATTGACGAAGAAGCGTCCGCCTTCGCGCGAATCGTTCAGCTGGAAGTTGATCACCCCGGCGATTGCGTCCGAGCCATATTGCGCCGCCGCGCCATCGCGCAGCACTTCGACCCGCCCGATCGAGGAGCCGGGGATCTGGTTGATATCGACCGCAGTGCTGCCGCGCCCGACCGAGCCGTTGATGTTGAGCAGCGCGGCGGCATGGCGGCGCTTGCCATTGACCAGCACCAGCGTCTGGTCGGGGCCGAGGCCGCGCAAGGTCGCCGGGCGGATCGCATCGGTGCCGTCGGTGATCGAGGGCTGCGGGAAGTTCAGCGAGGGCACCAGATCGCGCAGCAGGCGCGCGGTTTCGGTGAGGCCAGACTGGCTGAGCTGTTCGCCGGTGATCACATCGATCGGCACCGGGCTTTCCGACACGGTGCGGTTGGTGCGGCGGGTGCCGGTGACGATCATGACGGTATCGGGCTCGTCCTCGGCCATGGCGTCGTCCTGCACCAGTGCGGCCGCGGCGGCCCCGGTCAGGACGATGTCGGCCGGCGCATCGCTGTCAGCGGCGGCGTCGGCAGCCATGGCGGGCGCGCTGGAGAGGCCGGCTGCGAGCAAGGCGACCGCAAGCGCGATCGGCGAGCCGGAGTGGAGAACCTGGTCATTCTTTTGCATTGTCTTCCCCTGATCGGTCATAATGGCACGGGCCCGGCCGCACGGCCCCTACGGGCCGCCCAACGGGCGCAAAACTGCGCACGAACACGATGCCGCAACGGGCAGCGCGCGCTGCGAATTCTCTCCTGCGAAATCCTCGGGCCATTTCGGTGGGCTGGGTGCCGCAGCCGCATGGCCTCGATCTTGGCAATCAGCCTAGCGCGACCCTCTTGCGCTTTGCTGGCAAGTAACAAAGTTACCCGCCAAGGGTGATGCGTCAACGTCGGATGTCAGGAAAGCAACGGCGCAGGCAACAATTCGTCGCCGTGTCGTCAAATTGCCACACATGGATCAGGCACGTGGATTGGGCGCGCTGCACGCGATCGCGCACGCACGGGGCGGCTCGGCCCGGAATTGCGGATATGGTGGAAGGCTTCCGGCGCGTCAGCGCAGCGAGGGTGCTGGTGCTGCTGGGGAGGATTGAACTCCCGACCTCACCCTTACCAAGGGTGCGCTCTACCACTGAGCTACAGCAGCGCCGGAAACAGGCGCGCCCTATTGTCGCGCCGGGTCGCTATGTCAAGCGGACTTGAAGAAGCGCGGCCATAAGGCCAATGCGTTTCGCATGAGTGAAGAGCCCCGCAAGAATATGTCGCGCAAAGAACGGCTCGCAGCGAAACTGCGCGAGAACCTGCGGCGCAGGAAGGCCCAAAGCCGCGCGGTGGCAGGCACCGGGGGCGATTCGGATCATCCGCAGCCCCTTTCCAATCGCCCTTCCGAAAGCTAACGCCGCCACCACTCAGCGATTGAGGGGCGCACGGCCCATGCAACCGGAGTCACAATGTCGAAGCTCATCCTCGTCCGCCACGGCCAGAGCCAGTGGAACCTCGAAAACCGCTTCACCGGCTGGTGGGATGTCGATCTGACCGAGCAGGGCGTGGCCGAGGCCAAGGCCGCCGGCGCGCTGATGCAGGCCAAGGGCGTGCTGCCGACGGTCGGCTTCACCTCGCTACAGACCCGCGCGATCAAGACGCTCAATCTCGCGCTGGAAGAGGCCGGGCGGCTGTGGATCCCGGTGATCAAGGACTGGCGCCTCAACGAACGGCACTATGGCGGCCTGACCGGGCTCGACAAGCAGGAGACCCGCGAGAAGCACGGCGACGAGCAGGTGCTGATCTGGCGCCGCAGCTTCGACGTGCCGCCGCCGGAAATGGCAGCGGGGAGCGAATTCGATCTCGCCGCCGACCCGCGCTATGCCGGGATTGCCATTCCCAGCACCGAAAGCCTCAAGCTGACCATTGAACGCGTGCTGCCCTATTGGGAAAGCGACATCCTCCCCGTGCTGGCGCGCGGCGAGACGGTGATCATCTCGGCCCACGGCAATTCGCTGCGCGCGCTGGTGAAGCACCTGTCGAACATTTCCGACGACGATATCACCGATCTGGAAATCCCCACCGGCCAACCGATCATCTATGACTTCGATGGCGCCGCGGTCACGGGTGAGCGCTATTATCTGAAGGACGCATGATGGACGTGACCGGGGGCAAAGTCGCGATCGTGATGGGGAGCCAGTCGGACTGGCCGACCATGAAGGCCGCCGCCGAGGTGCTCGACGAGCTGGAGGTGCCCTACGAGGCGCGCATCACATCGGCCCATCGCACGCCCGACCGGATGATGGCCTTCGCCAAGGGGGCCGAGGGTGAGGGGTTCAGCGTCATCATAGCAGGCGCAGGCGGCGCGGCGCATCTGCCGGGCATGATCGCCAGCATGACGCATCTGCCGGTGCTGGGCGTGCCGGTGCAATCGAAGGCGCTCTCCGGCATGGATAGCCTGCTCTCGATCGTGCAAATGCCGGGCGGCGTCCCGGTCGGCACGCTGGCGATCGGTGAAGCGGGGGCGAAGAACGCCGGGCTGCTGGCGGCCTCGATCTTGGCGCTCTCGGACGAGGCGCTGTCCGAACGGCTGCAGGACTGGCGCGCGGCCAAAAGCGCAGCCGTGGCCGAGGTGCCTGAAGGCTGATGCTGCCACCGGGCTCCACCATCGGCATTCTGGGCGGCGGGCAGCTGGGCCGGATGATGGCCGTCGCCGCGCTGCAACTGGGCTACCGCGTGGTCGGCTATGCGCCCGCGGGCGACAATGTCGCGGCCGAGGCGTGCAGCGATTTCATCACCGCCGATTGGGACGATGCCGCCGCGCTCGAAGCTTTTGCGGCTGCCTGCGACGTGGTGACGTGGGAGTTCGAGAACGTGCCCGTCAGCACCGTCGCGGCGATCCCCGAGGCGCTTCTCCCCTGCCCCCCGCGCGCGCTGGAAGTGGCGCAGGACCGGCTCAACGAAAAGGCCTTCGCGGCAGACCTCGGCGGCACCCCTGCGCCCTATGCCAAGGTCGAGAGCGCCGCGGATCTCGCCGCCGCGATTGCCGCCATCGGCACCCCCGGCATCCTCAAGACCGCGCGCGACGGCTATGACGGCAAGGGCCAGTGGCGGGTGCGCTCCGCGATCGAGGCGGGCGCGGTGGCCTATCCCGGCGTTACCTGCATCTACGAAGGCTTCGTCACCTACGAGACCGAGTTCTCGGTGATCCTCGTGCGCGGGCGTGACGGAGCGGTGAAGTTCTGGGACTCAACCGCCAACATGCACGAAGGCGGGATGCTTTCCCGCTCGGTGCTGCCAGCCGGCGCGCTGGTCGAGGCACAGGTGGGCGAGGCGCGGCAGCTGGCCGCCAAGGTTGCCGAGGGGCTGGGCTATGTCGGCGTGCTGACGCTGGAGTTCTTCGCGACGCGAGACGGCCCGGTGTTCAACGAAATGGCCCCGCGGGTTCACAACTCGGGCCACTGGACCATCGAAGGCGCGGCCACCAGCCAGTTCGAAAACCACATTCGCGCCATCGCGGGCCTGCCGCTGGGGGGCACCAAGACCCGCTTCGAGGCGATCGAGATGCGCAACATCGTCGGAGAAGATGCGCTCAAGGCTCACGCCATTCTGGCCGAACCGGGCGAGCCGCACCTCCACCTCTACGGCAAGGCCGAAGCGCGCGAGGGGCGCAAGATGGGCCACGTCACCCGCGTGGGGCATGCTGTTCGATGACCCCCGAAATCGTGCTGATCTACGCCCGCGCCGCCAATGGCGCGATCGGCAACGAGGGCGACCTGCCCTGGCGTCTGCCCGCCGACCTGAAGCGCTTCAAGGCGCTGACCATGGGCAAACCCATGGTGATGGGCCGCAAGACCTTCGAGAGCCTGCCCGGCCTGCTCCCCGGTCGCCGCCATATCGTCCTCTCGCGCCGGGACAATTTCGTGGCCGAGGGCGTGGCAATGGCCGGATCGGTCAAGGAAGCGCTCGCGCTCGCGGCGGAGGGGAACGACAGCGGCGAGGTCGCGGTGATCGGCGGGGCGGCGATCTACGACGTGTTCATGCCGCTGGCCCATCGGATCGAACTCACGCAGATTCACGCCGAGTACGAAGGCGACACCTTCATGGCGGAACCGGGCAAGGGCTGGGAGCTGACCTTGCGCGAGGATCACCCGGCGGTTGGCGATTACCCGGCGTTCTCGTTCCTCACCTACCGTCGAGAGGGCGCAATCTGATGCGCTGGCTCGACCACCGCGACCCCGTTCCGCAAGCGCTGCGCGGCGCGGTGATCGCGCTCGGCAATTTCGACGGGTTCCACCGCGGGCATCAGGCCGTGGCAGGCGAGGCGATCCGCTGGGCGCAGGCCGAGGGCCGCCCCTCGATCATCGCCACCTTCGATCCCCACCCGGTGCGCTTCTTCCGGCCCGATGTGCCGCCCTTCCGGCTGACGACGCTCGAACAGCGGCAGGAATTGTATCTGGCCGCGGGCGCGACCGCGATGCTGGTGTTCCACTTCGATGGCGAGCTGGCGGGCACGAGCGCGGAGGACTTCATCCGCACCATCCTGATCGAGCGTTTCGGCGCGCATGGGGTGGTCACGGGGGGCGATTTCACTTTCGGCAAGGGCGCGAAGGGCAATGTCGATCTGCTACGCACCCTCGGCGGCGAATTGGGCCTGCAATCGCGGGTGGTGGAACCTGTGGCGGAGGGCGGCGAGGTGGTCTCCTCCAGCCGCATCCGCCAGGCACTCAGGGACGGCGACCCGCAGGAGGCCGCGCGCCTGCTCACCCGGCCCTTTGCCATTCGCGGCATCGTCGAACACGGCGACAAGCGCGGGCGGACGATCGGCTATCCCACCGCGAACCTCGGGGTCGAGACCTACCTGCGCCCCAAATATGGCATCTACGCCGTGACCGGGCGTATCCTTGCCACCGGGCAGGTGCTGCAAGGCGCGGCCAATATCGGCATCCGCCCGCAGTTCGAACCGCCCAAGGAATTGCTGGAGCCCTACTTCTTCGACTTCTCCGGCGACCTTTACGGTCAGGAGATCGAGGTGGCCTTCCACCACTTCCTGCGCGGCGAGGCGAAGTTCAACAGCCTCGACGCGCTGATCGAACAGATGGACAAGGACTGCGCCGAAGCGCGGCGGTTGCTCGGTTGAATGGATTCACGCAGAGACCGCAGAGAAGAAGTGGAGACGCAGAGATGTAGCGCCTGCGGCAAAACCGCAATCCACCTGTGACATGGCGACAAGCCGCGCTGCCGCAATTTTGGAAAATGCCTTCGGCAGGTAAAACCCCTCCGCGTCTCCCCTTTCTTCTCCGCGTCTCTGCGTGAACTCTCTTCCCTTAAGACAAATTGCGCAAAGCCCGCCCGCCCGCTAAGGCCCCGCGCACCATGACTGACGATACCGCAGCGCGCGATTACCGGGACACCGTCTTCCTGCCGAAGACCGATTTCCCCATGAAGGCCGGCCTCCCCCAGAAGGAGCCGGGCATTGCCGCGCGCTGGGAGCAGATCGGGCTGTATGAGGCGCTGCGGAAAGCCCGCCGGGGGCGCGAGAAATTCATCCTCCACGATGGCCCGCCCTATGCCAATGGCGACATCCACGTGGGCCATGCGCTGAACCACATCCTCAAGGACATGGTCTGCCGCACCCAGAACCTGCTGGGCCGCGATGCGCCTTACGTGCCCGGCTGGGACTGCCACGGCCTCCCCATCGAATGGAAGGTCGAGGAGCAGTACCGCAAAGAGAAGAAGACCAAGCCCGTACTCACCGGCGCAGGGCGTGACGAGGCGGCGGTCAAGGCCTTCCGCGACGAGTGCCGCGCCTATGCGCAGCGCTGGGTCGACGTGCAGCGCGGGCAGCTGAAGCGCCTCGGCATCATGGGCGATTGGGACCACCCCTACCTCACCATGCAGAAGGAGAGCGAGGCGGTGATCGTCGCCGAGCTGCTGAAGCTGGCCGAGGCGGGGAACCTCTACCGCGGATCGAAGCCGGTGATGTGGTCCCCGGTCGAACAGACCGCGCTGGCCGAGGCGGAGGTCGAATACGAGGACATCACCTCGACCCAGATCGACGTGGCCTTCGAGATTGTCGAGAGCCCGATCCCCGAACTGGTCGGCGCCCACGCGGTGATCTGGACGACGACCCCCTGGACGATCCCGGTGAACCAGGCTTTAGCCTATGGGCCGGAGGTTGAGTATGTGCTCGTTCGCGAGACGATCCTGCCTGAGAATGGACCAAGTTCCACGGGACGATCTTTCCTCGTCGCCAAGAATTTGATGATCCAATTCGGCGACCGGATCGGTTTCCTCACGGATAGCGGCGAACCGCATCAAATTTTCGAGCGCATATGGGAAGGCAAAGGCTCCGACCTCGCCGGCACCCTCGCCCGCCACCCGATGCACCATCTCGGCGGGTTCTACGCGGCACCTCGCCCGCTGCTGCCCGGCGACTTCGTCACCACCGACAGCGGCACCGGCCTCGTCCACATGGCGCCCGACCACGGCGAGGACGACTTCGAGCTGTGCAAGGCGAACGGGATCAACCCCGTCTTCGCGGTGATGAACGACGGGCGCTATCGCGACGACTGGGGCTGGCTCGGCGGCGCGGACGAGCGGCGCATGAGCGTCATCAACCCCAAGTTCAACGCGCCCGATGGCCCGATCTGCTCGGACCTGCGCGAAGCAGGCGCGCTGCTTGCCGCGAGCGCGGACTACGCCCACTCCTACCCGCATTCGTGGCGCTCCAAGGCCAAGGTGATCTTCCGCTGCACCCCGCAGTGGTTCGTGCCGATGGACAAGCCCACTTCCGTCACCCCAGCGAAAGCTGGGGCCTCGGGCGGCAGTGACCATACGCCCGAGGTGCCAGCTTCCGCTGGCATGACGTTGAGAGAGATTGCGAGCGCCGAAATCGCGCGGGTAAAATTCATCCCCGAAAAGGGCCGCAACCGCATCGGCGCGATGGTCGAAGGGCGGCCCGACTGGGTGCTTTCGCGCCAGCGCGCATGGGGCGTGCCGATCACGCTGTTCGTGCGGCCGGATGGCTCCTACCTGCAAGACCCCGCCGTCAACGCCCGGATCGTTGCGGCGGTGAACGCGGACGGCATGGACGCGTGGAACAGCGCCAACAAGGCGGCCTTCCTCGGCCCGGACCACAACCCCGACGATTTCGAGATGGTCACCGACATTCTCGACGTGTGGTTCGACAGCGGCTGCACCCATGCCTTCACCCTTGAGAGCGGGCGCTGGCCGGACCTGCAATGGCCCGCCAACCTCTACCTAGAAGGCTCCGACCAGCATCGTGGCTGGTTCCAGTCCTCGCTGCTGGAAAGCTGCGTCACCCGCGGCCGCGCGCCTTACGATCAGGTTCTCACCCACGGCTTCACCATGGATGCCAAGGGCAAGAAGATGTCGAAGAGCCTCGGCAACACGGTCGATCCCTTGAAGGTGATGGAGACCTACGGCGCGGACATCATCCGGCTGTGGGCGCTCAGCGTCGACTTCACCGAGGATCACCGCATCGGCGATGAAATCCTCAAAGGTGTTGGCGACCAGTATCGCAAGCTGCGCAACACCTTCCGCTACCTGCTCGGCGCGCTCGACGGGTTCGTGGGCGACATGAGCGATGGCGGCGCGCTGCCGGAGCTGGAAGTCTATATCCTCGCGCTGCTGTCCGAACTGGACGGCAAATTGCGGACGGCGGCGGAGGCTTACGACTTCAACCTTTACACGCGCCTGCTGGTCGATTTCTGCAACGAGGATCTGTCGGCCTTCTTCTTCGATATCCGCAAGGACGCGCTCTATTGCGACGGGCCGGACAGCGTCACCCGCAACGCCTATCGCACCGTGCTCGACCTGCTGTTCCACGCGCTGGTGCGCTACGCCGCGCCGGTGCTGGTGTTCACCGCCGAGGAAGTGTGGCTCTCGCGCTATCCCGAGGATGGCGAGGAGGATGACGAGGGCCAGCGCGGCTCGGTCCACCTGCTCGAATGGCCGAGCGTGCCGGGCGTGGTGGTCGAACGCGCCAAGTGGGACGCGCTCAGGGCCCTGCGCGATTCCGTCAACGAAGCGATCGAGCCGCTGCGGCGCGACAAGACGATCCGCTCCAGCCTCGAAGCCGAAGTCACCGTCCCCGCCGCCGCGGTGCCCGAAGGCGTCAGCGACGCGGCTCTGGCTGAACTGTTCATCACCGCGACAGTCACCCGCGGGCAAGGCGACGGGGTGACCGTCACCAAGTCCCACTATCACAAATGCGGCCGCTGCTGGCGGCTGCTGCCCGACGTCGCCGAGGACGGCGCGTTGTGTGGGCGTTGCGATGCGGTTGTCGGTTCATGAGCGGCCTGTTCACCCGCAATCGCCTGATCGGTCTTGCCATCGCGCTGGTGGTCGCAGGGCTCGATCAGCTGGTGAAGTGGTATGTCACCGGCCCGCTCGCGCTGCGGCGGCTGGGCGACACAATCGACCTGCTACCCTTCTTCGACCTCACTTATGCCGAAAACCGCGGCGTTTCGCTGGGGATGCTGCAAGCCCACAACATGGAGACCCGCTGGCTGCTGGTGCTGGGCACCATCGTGGTCGCTGGCGTGGTGCTGGTGTGGATGATGCGCGAAAAGCGGCTGGCGGACATCGCGGGCCTTGCGCTGATCCTCGGCGGGGCGCTGGGGAACATCCGCGATCGCTATGTGCTGGGCTATGTCATCGACTATGCCGATTTCCATATCGGCACCTTCCGCCCCTTCCTGATCTTCAACCTCGCCGACGCCGCGATTACCGTGGGCGTCGTAATCATCCTTGCCCGCAGCCTGCTGGTGCGCGACAAGGAAGACACTGATACGGGGGAAAGCCCCCGCGGAGAGACTCACAATGCGTAGATTTGCACCCGTGATCCTGCTGGCCGCCGCTTCGGCGATGCTGGCAGCCTGTGGCGGCGGCGGCGGGGTGTTCAACCGCGAACGCCCGGACGAGTTCGCGGTGCAGCGCCAGGCCCCGCTGGTGGTGCCGCCCGACTTCACTCTGACCCCGCCCGCCCCCGGCGCCCCGCGTCCGAGCGAAGGCACCGCCTCGGAACAGGCGCTCGAAGCCCTGTTCGGCGGCCCCGCGCCGCGCAGCAAGGTGGAAACGAGCATGCTCGACCGCGCCGGAGCCGCTGCGCCGAGCATCCGCTCGCAGGTGGGCGACACCGGCACCAACACGGTCGCCAAGGGCAGCGTCACCCGCGACATCATCGCCGCGCCCGAAGGCGACGGTCAGGCCGCGCAGACGGTTATACCTTCCTGATTTTCGCCCGCCATCCGGCGGGCGATTTCCTCGCTCATGCGGCCTGAAGGCCGCGTCGCTGCGGGCGCGCAGTCGCGCTTGCGGTCGCTGCGCGACCGATTGCAAACCGATCGGGCTTCAAAATACGGTCGCAAAGCGACCGCAAGGCCGGAGTCGAAGCCGAAGGCGCAGACGTGCGTAGCACACCTGCATGGCCGCCGCGGCTTATGCCGCGAAAGCCAAGGCGGACGAATGTCCGCCGCCCGGCGTCTGAGGGTCAATCAAGAAGCCCCTTCTTCGCGCACCCGGCTCACCAGCAGCTTGTCGATCCGGCGGCCGTCCATGTCGACCACTTCGAAGCGCCAGCCCTGATCGTGGAAATGTTCGCCCTCGTGCGGCAGCTTCTTGAGCACCGACAGGGCATAGCCCGCCGCCGTGCCGAACTCGCGGTCCTCGCTGTAATCCAGCCCCAGCCGGTCGGCCAGCGCATCGGCTGAGAGCGAGCCCGAGACCAGCAGCGAGCCGTCCTCGCGCTCGACCACCGCGGGCAGGTCGCCGCCGTCGCTGTCGCTGGCGAAGGTGCCGACGATCGCGGTGAGCAGGTCGACCGGGGTCACGATCCCTTCGAAGTGCCCGTATTCGTCGTGCACCACCGCCATCGCCACCTCGGCCTGCTGGAGCACCCGCAGCGCGTCCATCGCATCGAGCTGATCCGGCACCACTTCGACCTTGCGCATCATCGCCCGGATCGACACCGCCTGCCCGGCAACCAGCGCAGCGAGCACATCGCGCACCTTGACCACGCCGAGGATCGCATCGGGCGAGCCTTCGGCGACCGGCAGCAGCGAGTGCGAGCTGTCCTCGATCGTCTCGCGGATGTCGGCAAGGTCGGCATCGGCCTCGATCCAGTCGACTTCGGTGCGCGGGGTCATCATCTCGCGCACCGGGCGTTCGGCCAGCCGCACCACGCCGGTGAGGATCTGGCGCTGTTCGGCCTCGATCACGCCCGAGCGGGTCGCCTCGGCAAAGATCATCTGCAGTTCTTCGGCGGTGACGCTGTCTTCACCCCCGCGGCGGATGCCGAACAGGCGGATGATCGCCCCCGAGCTTGAATCGAGCAGCCACACCAGCGGCGCGGCGGCCTTGGCGATGAAGGCCATCGGTCGCGCCATCACCAGCGACACCGGCACCGCCGCGCGCAGGGCCAGCTGCTTGGGCACCAGCTCGCCGATGATGAGGCTGAGATAGGTCGTGATGGCGATCACCACCGCAAAGCCGGTCTCGTCGGCATATTCGCCCGGAAGGCCCAGCCATTCGAGCCGCTCCCCCACCGGGCCGCCCAGCGACGCGCCCGAATAGGCCCCGGCGACGATCCCGATCAGGGTGATGCCGATCTGCACGGTCGACAGGAACTTGCCCGGATCGGCCGCCAGCTGGATGGCAATGCGCGCGCTGACAGAGCCCGCCTCGGCCTTGGCTTCCAGCGCGCTGGTCTTGGCGCTGACGATGGCAAGCTCGGACATGGCGAAGACGCCATTGATCACGACAAGCACGAGAATGATCAGCAAATCGGCGACAGGAAAGGGGGCCATGGCCATTCCGCTAGCACAATCGCACCGCCTTGCCATCCAGTCCCGCGAGGATGGAACATAAAGACCACAGCCCGGCTTTGCGTTCAGGAACGGTGAAGGCGAGACCCGCCATCGCCGCCACACGTCGCGTCATCATCTTGTCGCCGCACCGGCTTCGTGAGATGGAGAGCGAGAGGACGAAGGGAGATATCTATGACTATTTCACGCATTCTGATGTCGGGCACTGCGGCGCTCGCACTGCTCGGCACGACCGCTGCCTGTGTTACCGATCCGAACACCGGCGAGAAGAAGATCTCGCGCACGGCGATCGGCACGGGTCTGGGCGGCACGCTCGGCTATCTGCTCGGCGGCGCGATCGGTGGCGACACCGGGCGCATCATCGGCGCAGGGATAGGCGGCTCGGCCGGCGCAGTGCTGGGCAAGCAGTATGACGACCAGATCAAGGAACTGAAGGAACAGACCGCCGGCAGCGGCGTCGATGTCGAAGAAGTCGGCGATCAGGACGCGATCCTGGTGCGCCTGCCCGACGGCGTGACCTTCGCCACCGGCTCGGCAGCGATCAATCCGGCCTTCCGCGCGACGCTCGACAGCGTCGCCGATTCGCTGATCCGCTATCCCAACAGCCTGATCGATGTTTACGGCTTCACCGACACCACCGGCTCGAACGCGCTCAACCAGCAGCTTTCGCAGCAGCGCGCGCAGGCCGTGGCTGATTATCTGGCCGCGCGCGGCGTCGCCCGTTCGCGCATCGCCACGCAAGGCTTCGGCGAGCAGTATGACTATCTGCGCGTCAAGACCGGCGACAACATCAACGAACCGCTCAACCGCCGCGTGGAAATCAAGATCATCCCGGTCAGCCAGGATGACGTGAACGCCGCGCGCGGGAATTGATTTTCTAATCGTCACACAGGACGGGCTGCCCGGAAGGGCGGCCCGTTTTGCGTTTCAGCGCAGCGCAGCAGCCCGCTCGGCCAGTCGCGCGACCGCTGCAGCGTGGATCGCGGGCGAGCACACCAGCACGCCGAAATCCCTCGGATCATGCTTGTTGTAGGCGAGCGGCTGGCCGAAGGCGTCGCTCACCTCGGCCCCGGCCTCGCGCGCGATCAGCGTGGCGGCGGCAATGTCCCATTCGTAGCCCCAGCGCAAAGTGGCGACGAGATCAGCCTCGTCGGCGGCGACCATCGCGATCCGCAATGCAATCGAATTGGGCTGATCGACCGCGACCAGATCGCTGTCGTCGCGCGGCAGGCTGTGAGTGGGGACGCGCGCGCCGCTGAATTCCGTTCGCTGGCTCGCTCGGAGCGGCACGCCGTTGCGCGTCGCCCCCTGCCCTGCGACCGCGACCCATTCCTCGGCCCGCGCCGGGGCGGCGAGCATCCCGATCAGCGGCCTCCCAGCGCTCACCAGCGCGACCGAGACCGCCCAGCCGGGGCGACCGCGCACGAAATCGCGGGTGCCGTCGATCGGGTCGACCAGCCAGATGAGGCCGCTCGCCGTGCGCGCCTTGTCGTCGGCGGTCTCCTCCGATAGCCATGCGGCGGACGGCAGCAAGCGACCCAGCTCGCGCCGCAGGAACCGGTCGACCTCCAGATCGGCCTCGCTCACCGGGTTGCCGGGGGTCTTGTCCCAGCTGTGCAGGGCATGGCCCGCCCCCGGCCAGCGCGATACGGCGATCCTGCCCGCCTCGCGGACGATGGCCAGAAGGTGGTGCCTGTCAATCATGAGAGCCTGTCGTGTTGGCCGTGCCGCAGGCACTTTTCAAGAGGGGCGATCCGTGCTTAGGCCCCGCGTGGACGAACCTCTCCCCAGGATACGCATTGAAGGGATCGATACGCAATGAACGTTCATGAATATCAGGCCAAGGAACTGCTCGCCCAGCACGGGATCGCGGTCCCCGCAGGCCATGCCGCGCTCAGCGTCGAAGAAGCGGTCGAAGCCGCCAAGAAGCTGCCCGGGCCGCTCTATGTCGTGAAGGCGCAGATCCACGCGGGCGGCCGCGGCAAGGGCAAGTTCAAAGAGCTGGGCCCCGACGCCAAGGGCGGCGTGCGCCTCGCCAAGAGCCTTGAGGAAGTGGAAGCCCACGCCAAGGAAATGCTCGGCAACACGCTGGTCACCATCCAGACGGGGGATGCGGGCAAGCAGGTCAACCGCCTCTACATCACCGACGGCGTGGACATTGCCAAGGAATACTACCTCTCGCTGCTGGTCGACCGTGCCACCGGCCGCGTCGCCTTCGTCGTTTCGACCGAGGGCGGGATGGACATCGAGACCGTGGCGCATGACACGCCCGAACTCATCACCACCTTCAGCGTCGATCCCGCACAGGGCTTCCAGCCGCACCATGGCCGCGCGGTGGCCTTCGCGCTCAAGCTCAAGGGCGATCTCAACAAGCAGGCGCAGAAGCTCGCCAAGCAGCTCTACGACGCCTTCCTCGCCACCGATTGCGAGATGCTCGAAATCAACCCGCTGGTCGAAAGCGAAGACGGCAAGCTGCTGGTGCTCGACGCCAAGATGAGCTTCGACGGCAACGCCCTCTATCGCCACAAGGATATCGAAGCCCTGCGCGACGAGACCGAGGAAGACCCGGCGGAAGTCGAAGCCAGCGAATATGACCTCGCCTACATCAAGCTCGATGGGAACATCGGCTGCATGGTCAACGGCGCAGGCCTTGCGATGGCGACGATGGACATCATCAAGCTGAACGGTGCCTTCCCGGCCAACTTCCTCGACGTGGGCGGCGGCGCCACCACCGAGAAGGTGACCGCGGCGTTCAAGATCATCCTCAAGGACCCGGCGGTCGAGGGCATCCTCGTCAACATCTTCGGCGGGATCATGAAGTGCGACGTGATCGCCAACGGCATCGTGCAAGCTGCGAAGGACGTGAACCTGCAGGTTCCGCTGGTGGTGCGTCTGGAAGGCACCAATGTCGCGGAAGGCAAGGCGATCCTCGAGAATTCGGGCCTCGCCATCGTCAGCGCCGACAACCTTGGCGATGCCGCGCAGAAGATCGTCGCGGAAGTGAAGAAGGCGGCCTGAGGCACGCCCAGAACATCCCGGGCGAGGCTGGCCGCGTAGCTGTCTCGCCCGGACCTACCGCCATCCTGCCTCACTTGACGTTTACGTAAACGCAAGCTAGGCGGGCGGCCAAGGGCTGTCAGGCCCACGTGATTCTTTGAGAGGAAGGACAAATCCCATGAAGATCCTCGTCCCCGTCAAGCGGGTGATCGATTACAACGTTAAGCCGCGGGTCAAGGCCGACGGCACGGGCGTTGACCTTGCCAACGTCAAGATGAGCATGAACCCGTTCGACGAGATCGCGGTCGAGGAAGCCATTCGCCTCAAGGAAAAGGGCGCGGCGACCGAGATCGTCGCCGTCAGCATCGGCCCGGCCAAGGCGCAGGAAACGCTGCGCACCGCGCTCGCCATGGGTGCTGACCGTGCGATCCTGATCGAAACCGACGAAGAGGTTGAACCCCTTGCCGTCGCCAAAATCCTCAAGGCGATTGCCGATGAGGAGCAGCCCGGCCTTGTGATCCTCGGCAAGCAGTCGATCAGCGACGATTCGAACCAGACCGGCCAGATGCTCGCCGCGCTCATGGGCCGTCCGCAGGGCACCTTCGCCAACACCGTCGAAGTCGATGGCGACAGCGTCACCGTGAAGCGCGAAGTCGATGGCGGTCTACAGACCGTCAAGCTTGCGACCCCCGCGATCGTCACCACCGACCTGCGCCTGAACGAGCCGCGCTATGCCTCGCTGCCCAACATCATGAAGGCGAAGCAGAAGCCCCTCGCGACCAAGACCGCTGCCGATTACGGCGTCGACCTGACCCCGCGCCTCAAGACCATCAAGGTCGCCGAGCCGCCGGTGCGTCAGGCAGGCGAAAAGGTCGCCGACGTCGCCGCGCTGGTCGAGAAGGTCAAGGCGCTCGGCATCGCCTGAGCCCGCCACGGTATTTGAGAGGTTATTCCCATGAAGACTCTGGTTCTCGTCGAACATGACAACACCAAGGTGGCCGACGCGACGCTCGCGGTGGTCACCGCTGCGGGCAAGCTGGGCGAAGTGCATCTGCTGGTCGCGGGCCACAATTGCGGTTCGGTCGCTGAAGCCGCCGCCAAGATCGCAGGCGTGGGCAAGGTCCACGTCGCGGATGATGCAGCCTATGCCAACGGCCTTGCCGAAAACGTCGCCCCGCTCGCCGCCGCGCTGATGGCCGATCACGACGCCTTCCTCGCGCCCGCCACCACGCAGGGCAAGAACGTCGCCCCGCGTGTCGCCGCGCATCTCGACGTGATGCAGGTCAGCGAGATCCTGTCGGTCGAAGGCCCCAAGACCTTCACCCGCCCGATCTACGCCGGCAACGCCATCGCCACGGTCGAATCGACCGATGACAAGCTGGTCATCACCGTCCGCGGCACCGCCTTCGAAAAGGCCGCGACCGAAGGCGGTTCGGGCACCATCGAAGCCGTGACCGGCCCCGGTGATGCAGGCACCTCCAGCTTCGTGAGCTCGGAAATCGCCAAGAGCGAGCGTCCCGAACTGACCAGCGCCAAGGTCATCGTTTCGGGCGGCCGCGCGCTGAAGGATGCGGAAACCTTCGAGAGCACCATCACGCCGCTCGCCGACAAGCTCGGCGCCGCCATCGGCGCGAGCCGCGCGGCGGTCGACGCGGGCTATGTGCCCAACGACTATCAGGTCGGCCAGACCGGCAAGATCGTCGCCCCGGAAGTCTACTTCGCCATCGGCATCTCGGGCGCGATCCAGCACCTTGCGGGCATGAAGGATTCGAAGGTCATCATCGCCATCAACAAGGACGAGGACGCCCCGATCTTTCAGGTGGCGGATATCGGCCTCGTCGCCGATCTCTACACCGCGGTGCCGGAGCTGACGAACGCGCTGTAAGGCGCGATTCTTCAATGACTTGAAATTTTGAGAAACCCCTGTCAGGCTAAGAGCCTCTCAGGGGTTTTTCGTATGCTTCGCGCCTTTATCGTCATCGCTGCCACGGCCAGCGCCGTTTGTCCGATTGCGGCATCAGCCGAACCCATCAAGCTCAAGCCCCGTTCGGACTGGGACCTGCGCGAGTATGACGACAAGTGCCGAATGATCCGCACCTACGGTTCGGGTGAGGACGAGTTGACGCTGTGGATCGACAAGGGCGGCCCGGGGCCGGGCGTCAACCTGACCCTGATCGGTCGGGCGGTGCGCAATCCCTATGGGGCTTTCGTCCGAGTCGGCTTCGCGCCGGGTGAGCCGGTCGAGCGCAATTTCATCACTGCCACATCGAGCAAGGGCCGTCCGGTGCTCGGGCTGTTCGGGGTGCAGCCGGTCTCGCTGCTACCCGACACGGCAGAAGCGGCGACCAGCCAGAAGCCGTCAGGCGAGGAGACGGTGGATTTTGCCGATGCAGCGCTCACCGGTCAGGCCTCCGAAGCGACGATGAGGCAACGTTACGAGGCGATCACCAGTCTCGAAATGGCAGGGGCCATTATCGACCCGATCACTCTCGAACTTGATGGCTTTCTACCAATGATGGTCGATCTGCTGGGATGCACCACCAAGCTGCGCGAGCGGCTTGCGCGCGTCGGCAATGGAGACGGCACTGGAACGGGGGTCAGAACGAAGGACGAAGCACTTTGGTCACAGAAAATCGCGGCCAACTATCCCTCGCACCTGTTGCGCGCAGAGCAGCAGGGCACTGTGGCCGTGCGCCTGACGGTGAACAAAGATGGCAAGCCGACCTTCTGCGAAGTGACCGCTTTCGATGGCCCCGCCTCGTTCAATGACACCGCCTGCCTGCAATTGCTTCGCCATGCGGTTTTCGAACCGGCAACCGATGCGGCGGGAAATCCGGTGGCCGGATTCTTTTCGACACGGATCACCTATCGACTGAACAAATAGTCAAATATGCAATGACTTGAAATTGCAAGAAACCTAACGCATTCTGTGACCCTATCGAAAGGGTCGCCCGTGCGCATATCGCTTCTCACCATCGGTCTCGCTCTGCCCGCAGTGCTTGCCGCCATGCCCGCCCAGGCCAAGGTGGTGGAGATCACCCCCAGCAGCCGCTGGAACCTCGATTACGGCGAGACCAAGTGCCGCCTTGCCCGGCTGTTTGGCGAGGGGGATGCAAAGCATGTCTTGTTCCTCGAGCAATATTGGCCGGGCCAGCGCGTGGGCATGACGGTGGCCGGGCCGTCGTTCAAGCGGTTCGCCAGCCGCGCGCGCACCGACCTTGCCTTTGCCGAAGGGCAGGAACCGCGCCGCACCGAACCCTTCGCCGGGGCGGTCGAAGGCTATGGCGATGCGGTGATCTATTCGCAGATCAATATCGGGGCCGCGCTGCGCGACGATGCTGAGGAGGCCGCCGCCGATGCAACCGAAGACCTGACCCTGCCGCTGCTCGACAAGGAGGGCGCGCGCAAGGCGCAGTTCGTCGGGCTCAAGCAGCGCGGGGACGAATATCGGCTGATGACCGGCCCGCTCGACCAGGCGTTCGAAGCGCTCGATGCCTGCGCGCTCGATCTGGTCGGCAGCTGGGGGCTCGACGCCGAAGCGCAGCGCACCGCCACCCGGATGCCGCAATGGACCAACCGCGACGGCGTGGTGCGCCGGATCGTCGCGACCTACCCGCGCGAGGCCGCGCGGACGGGCGAGCAGGGGATCATGCGGATGCGCGTGATCGTCAGCCCCGAAGGCAAGGTGGAGGATTGCGTGATCCTCAAGGCGACCGAAACCGACCGGCTCGACAGCCCCGCCTGCCGGGCGATGGCGAATGCGCAGTTCGAGCCCGCGCTGGACGCGGCGGGCCAGCCGATGCGCTCCTTCTTTGCGGAGAGCATTGTCTATCAGATGGGGCGATAGGCCCTTGCGCTAGAAGGAGAGGTTGCGGCACGCGGCCGGGGTTTCGGGAACGTCCGGCACCCGGCCCACCGCAACCCACACTCCGTCGACGCATTCGTTGTACCCTTGCGTCTCCAGATGGCGCGCGAACAGCCAGTGCGCGCTGAAGGGGAGCACGATCGCGAAGGGCAGGAGGCAGGCGGCGATTGCCAGCAGGCGTTTGACCGCATCACCGCGCGGCCCGTCGATATCCTGCCCCCGACCACGCCCGACATAAAGGGCCGACGCCAGCGCCAGCAGAGAAAGGGCGCTGGGCAGCGCAACCCAGCCGGTCTCATCCCACACGATAATCGGCGCGCGGCTCACGATTGCATCGACAAAGCCGTAAATATGGGTGGCGGAGAGAACCAGCAGCGCCGCGCCGAATAGGCCGAGCCCCCAGCCCAGCACCCGACCAGAGCCCTGCACGCTGCCGTCACCAGAGCCTGTGCCCATCCCGATCGGCTACCATATCCGGGGGATGCGCGGCAGGCTTGGAAGACTGGGCAGGCGCGGGAGGCTGGGCAAGCTGGGCAAGCTGGGGAGGCTCGGAAGACTCGGAAGGCTGGGCAGACTCGGCAGGCGCGGGACGTTGGGCGGGGTGCGGCGGCGCGGAAGGCTGGGCGTGTTCGGCCAGTTCGGCACGCGCGGGAAGTACTTGTCGATCTCGCGCAGGAAGCGGCGGCGCGCGCTTTCGGCAGCCAGATCGACCAGCTCGTCGAGCACCTGCGCCGCGCTGCGGAGGGCGAACAGTTCGGCATCGCTGCGGATTTGGCGCAGCCGGGCGTTTATCCTGGCGATCTTTTCGTCGAGGAACGCCTGAAGCTTGCGCGTCCAGCCATATTTGTTGTCGAGGTAGTCGAGCGCCAGCGACACGCCGATGCCGACCGCCACGGCCACGATCAGCGGGCCGAGGGCAAAGGCACCGACTGCCGTGCCGACCGCCGCCGCCCCGGCCAGCGCGCCGATCGCGGTCGAGGCGCCGATCTTGGCGATATCGGTCGACAGCTGCCCGATGAACTGGCCCAAGGTGACATTGTCGCTCAGCACGAAATCGGCGACGTTCCACACGGTGATGAGGATGATCGACAGGATGCCGCCTTTGCGCACCGCCTGCCGCACGCCCTTTTCGCCGATGCCGAGGCTGACGACCTTGGCATTGGTCACGCCGTAACGCGTCCCTGTCAGGATCTTGCGCAGGCCCGGGCGGCCCTTGAAGATGACGTGCATCTTGCCGGCATAGGACTTGTAGGCGACCTTGCCGAGCGGTGAGCCGAGATCATTGGCGAGCTTGGTCAGCGTCGCCACATCGCCCACGGTGGCAAAATAGGTCGCGAGATAGCGCGAACCGTCGCGCGTGTAGGTGTTCCAGAACTGCGTCGCCCGCGCTTGGGTCATGGCGCCGCTGTCGACCTTCGCGGTCAGCCACAGCCGCACCATCGACGCTTCGTCGAGGACGTAGAGTTCCTGATCGTCGGCCATGCCACCCCCTGCAATTCGGACAGGGGGCTGCAATATCACAAGTTCGGGGATTCCAGAACGCGCAAAGCCGCGCCTCGCTCAGGGTCGCGCGGTGGGCAGGCTCACAGGAAGCTGACGATGAAGTGCAGCGTCATGCCGACCAGCCCGCCCACCAGCGTGCCGTTGATGCGGATGAACTGGAGGTCGCGGCCGACCGCACCCTCGACCCGGTCGGTGATGGTCTGCGCGTCCCAGCGCCGCACCGTTTCCGACACCAGCCGCACGATCTGGTCGCCGTAGCGGGTCGCGACGCCGACCATCGTGCGGCGCGCGAAACGGTTGATCTGGAGCTGCAACCGCTCGTCCTGCTGGAGCGCCAGCCCCAGTTCGGCGAGCATGTTGCGCATTTCCTCTCCCATCCCGCTTTCGGGATCGCGCGCGCGGGTGATGAGCGAGCGGCGGATGCGTTCCCACACCCCCGTCCACCACACCGCCACCGCCGGGTTGGCGATCAGGTCGCGCTTCATGTCCTCGACCTTGGTGCGGGTTTCGGGATCGTGCTGCAAGTCCTGCCCCAGCTTGGCGAGGCCCTCCTCGATCTTGCCGCGCAGGGGGTGATCGGGGTTCACCAGCACCTCGGCGAGCAGCTTGTAGAGGCCATCGAGCACGCTGGAGGAGATGGTCTTGTCGATCCCCGCCCAGCGCAGCACACCCGCTACGCGCTGGTGGATGATGTCGCGCAGCGTGTCCTCGTTGTCCTCAATGGTGAGGCCCGCCCAGCGCACGAAACCGTCGATCAGCGGCTGGTGGCGCTTGTCGGCCATCGTGGTCTCGATCATCCGGCCTGCGAGCGGGGCGATGTCGAGCTTGGCGAGCTGGCCCGCAAGGCCGGAACGCACCTGCGTGCCGAGCCGGTCGGGGTCGAGGCTTTCGAGCACCTCGGCCAGCAATTCCGCCGCGCCCGAAGTGAGCCGCGAGCGTTCGTCGGGGCCGCCACGTTCGGGTGAGGCCGCCAGAAACTCGCCCGCCGCCTTGGCGATGTTCATCCCCGACATGCGCCGCGCGACGACGGCCGGGGTAAGAAAATTCTCGCGCAGGAAGGCCGCCATCGTGTCGGCAATGCGGTCCTTGTTCTCGGGGATGATCGCGGTGTGCGGGATCGGCAGGCCGAGCGGGTGGCGGAACAGCGCGGTGACCGCAAACCAGTCCGCCAGCCCGCCGACCATTGCGGCCTCAGCAAAGGCGTTGACGTAGCCCCACGCGGGATGCCCGGTCATGGCAAGGCCGTGAGTGGCGATGAAGATCACCGCCATCGCGGCGAGCATCGCGGTCGCGGCGATCCGCATCCGGCGCGCGCGGTCGACGGTCAGCGGCTGGCCGCCAAAGGTCAGGGGCACGGAGGAACGCTTCGCCATTACATTGGCCTTAGCCCGCAAAGAGGCCGTTCGTCACGCCCTCACTGTCACTCGGCAGGCTCATGGCCCGATGCGGGCTTGCCGAGGCCGGGGAAGGTGGGGCTGGGGAAGGCGGGGCCGGGCGCGGTCTCCTGCTGGCCGTGCTCGTCGCCCGGCTTGTAGGTCAGCATCTTGGCGCGCAGCCACGGGCCGACGCGCTTCTCCAGCCCGTCCGCCAGACTGAAGCCCGCGGGCACGATCAGCAGCGTCAGCAGGGTGGAGAGCACCAGCCCGCCAATCACCACGATCCCCATCGGCTGACGCCAGGCCCCGTCGCCCGAGAGCGACAGCGCCACCGGCACCATCCCTGCGGTCATCGCCACGGTGGTCATCACGATCGGCTGGGCACGCTTGTGCCCGGCATCGAGGATCGCATCGAGCTTGCCCACGCCCTTGTTCATCTCCTCGATCGCGAAGTCGATCAGCAGGATCGAGTTCTTCGACACGATCCCCAGCAGGAGCAGAATCCCGATATAGACCGGCATCGAATTGGGCTGGCCCAGCAGCCAGATCAGCAGAATGCCCCCCAGCGGCGCGAGCAACAGCGAGGTCATGTTGACCAGCGGGCTCATCAGCCGCTTGTAGAGCAGCACCAGCACCGAGAACACGAGGCCGAACCCGGCGAAGATCGCGATGATCAGGTTGGTGATCAGCTCGGCTTGCCATTCCTCCTCGCCCACCACGTCGCGGATCACGCCGACTGGCAGGGCTTGCAGCACCGGCAGCGCGTCGATCTGGGCCTGCGCCTCGCCCTTGAGCACGCCTGCGGCGAGATCGGCACCCACCAGCACGCGGCGGTTCTGGTTGTAGCGCTGGATCGCGGTCGGGCCGGAGCCGAAGGTGATGTCGGCCACTCGGCTCAGCGGCACCGAACCGCCACTCGGCAGCGGCACCGGGATGTTCTCGATCGTACGGAAATCGGTGCGCGCCGCTTCCGACAAGCGCACCACGATCGGAATCTGGCGGTCCGACAGCGAGAAGCGCGCGGCGTTCTGCTCGATCTCGCCCAGCGTCGCGATGCGGATCGTCTGCGACAGGGCGGCGGTGGTGATGCCCAGCTCGGCGGCGATCTGGTCACGCGGGGTGATGATGATTTCCGGGCGGTTGAGATCGGCGCTGATGCGCGGGGCGACCAGCGATTTCAAACCCTTCATCTCCTCGACCAGCCGGGTCGCGGTCTGATCGAGCAGCACCGGATCGCTGCCCGCCAGCATCACCGTCATGTCGCGGCCCGAGCCGAACCCGCCCGATTGCGACTGGAACCGCACGCGCGCATCGGGGATCTTGGCGAGGTCGGGCGCCAGCTCGCGCTCGAACTCGATCGAACTGCGCGCGCGATCCTCGCGCAGCTTGACGAAGATCGACGAAGTCTCGCCCAGCCGGATGCGTTCGAGCAGGCGCTCGACCTCGGGCTCCTCGCGCAGCCGCGCGGCGACCGAATTGACCACCCGCTTGGTCTGGGCGAGCGTGGTGCCGGGCACCATCTCGATCTCGACGCGGCTGTTTTCGTCATCGATGGTCGGCTGGAACTGGCCGGGAATCTGGCCGAACAGCAGGATCGTGACGAGGAACGAGAACCAGCCGATCCCCACCATCCAGATGCGGTGATCGTAGAACCGCGCGGTCATCCAGCGCAGGCTTTGCGCAACGCGGCTATCCCCGCCCGAGGGCGCTTCGATCGCCTTGAACGTCACGAACGCGGCGAGGAACGACAGCAGCGAGACCAGCAGCACCAGCACCACTTCGAACAGCTTGGCGACCAGCCAGTTGGCGGCGGCGTTGGTGTCGGATTCGACCGCAGCGGCAATCTGCTTGTGCACGTCGAGCCCCAGCAGGCCCTTCCACGGCGGAGCGACGCCGGCGCCTTCGGCGATCGCGCCGGAGACCGCTCCGCTCGCCAGTTCGAACATGGTGAGCGCGGGGACGATCAGCAGCACCAGCACCACCAGCAGCATCCCCACGACATAAAAGACGCGGTGGCGCGGGCCGGTGATCCCGGCGCGGCGCACGGCCATGCGCCCGGTGTCGAGCGTCCAGCTGAGCACGCGCATGTAGAGGTCAAGCGCCGGGCCGCCGCCATGTTCGGCGTGGCCCTTGGCCTTGAGGAAATAGGCCGCCATCAGCGGGGTCAGCATACGTGCGACCGCGAGGCTCATCAGCACCGCGATAACCACGGTGATCCCGAAATTCTGGAAGAACTGCCCCGACACGCCCGGCATCAGGCCCACGGGGAGGAACACCGCGACGATGCAGAAGCTGGTGGCGACCACCGGCAGGCCGATTTCGTCGGCGGCGTCGATACTCGCCTGATAGGCGGTCTTGCCCATGCGCATGTGTCTGACGATGTTCTCGATCTCCACGATCGCATCGTCGACCAGCACGCCTGCCACCAGCGCAAGCGCCAGCAGCGACAGGAAGTTGAGGTTGAACCCGAGGTAATCCATGAAGAAGAAGGTCGGGATCGCCGACAGCGGAATCGCCACCGCGCTTATAAAAGTCGCCCGCCAGTCGCGCAGGAAGATGAACACCACCACCACGGCCAGCACCGCGCCTTCGACCAGCGCCCACATCGAGGACTTGTACTGGCCGCGGGTGTAGGTCGTGCTGGTGGAAAGCTTGATGAACTTCACGCCGGGATTTTCGGCCTCGATCTTGTCCATCTCCTCCAGCGCGGCGTCATAGACCGTCAGGTCCGACGCCCCGCGCGCGCGGCTCATGGCGAAGTTGACGACTTCCTGGCCGTTCACTTCGCTGATCGAGGTGCGCTCGGAAAAGCCGTCACGCACTTTGGCGATGTCGGCAAGGCGCACCGTGCGGCCACCGCCCAATTGCAGCTGGGTCTGGGACAGCTGATAGGCGGTGTCCGAATTGCCGAGCACCCGCAGCGATTGCCGCGTGCCGCCGATCTCGGCGAGGCCGCCTGCGGCATCGAGATTGCCCTGGCGCAGCACCGCGTTGATCTGCGAGGCGGTGACTCCGAAGGCCTGCATCTTGGCCGGATCGAGGATCACCTCGATCTGCCGGTCGACCCCGCCGAAGCGGTTGACCTCGGCCATGCCGTTGATCTTGAGCAGGCGCTTGGCAACGGTGTCGTCGATGAACCAGCTGAGCTGTTCCACCGTCATGTCGTCGGCCTCCACCGCGACATAGCCGATCGGCTCGCCCACCACGTTGACCTTGCGCACCTGCGGTTCGAGGATGCCGTCGGGCAGGCTCCCGCGCACGTCGTTGATCGCGGTCTCGACTTCGCTGACCGCCTCGATCAGGTTGGTGCCGATCTCGAATTCGACGAAGGTCTGCGAACTGCCCTCACGCGCGGTCGACTGCAGCGAATTGACCCCAGCGATCGACCGCAGCGAGGCTTCAACGCGCTGGGTGATCTGGTTCTCGATCTCGGTCGGCGAGGCACCGGGCTGGGAGATGTTGACCATCACCGCCGGGAATTCGACGTCGGGGTTGTTGGTCACATCCATCCGCAGGAAGCTGACGATCCCCGCGATCAGCAGGATAGTGAAGGCCACCAGCGGAATCACCGGATTGCGGATCGACCAGGCCGAGATGTCCTTGAGAGCCATGTTATTCCTGCCTGTTGCGCGCCGGTCTTGCTGCTTGCCCCGTCAGTTACGCGCCGCAGCGCGCGGGGAATGGACGCCTTTTACTTCTTGAGCGGTTGCGGGTTGACGGTCTCGCCGGGGTTGAGGAACCCTCCGGCACGCAGCACCACGCGCTCGCTGCCATTGAGGCCCTCTGTAATCGCGAGGCCATCGGGGGTGACCGCGCCGGTCTTCACCGCGCGGCGCACGGCCTTGTTGTCCGGTCCCACGACATAGACGAAGCTGCCCTCGCTGTCGGCCAGCACCGCGCTTTCGGGCAGCACCGTGGCCGAGAAGCTGCCGCTGTTCAGCCGCGCGGTGGCAAAGCCGCCGGGCCGCAGTTCGGGCGCGAAGCTGAGCGCGATGCGCGCGGTGCCCTGCCGGGAGGTCTGATCGATCACCGGAGAAACCTGCCAGACCTGCCCCGAAAATTCCTTGCCCGAACCGGTCGGCACAATGGTCGCCGAAGTGCCCACCGAGAGCTTGGCGAGCTGTTCTTCGGACACCTGCGCGAGCATTTCCAACTCGCCCCCGCTGGCGATGGTGAACAGCGTCGGGGAGCCTGCGCCCACCGTCTGCCCGGGCTCGACATTGCGGGCCAGCACATAGCCTGAGGCCGGGGCGTAGATATTGAGCCGTGCGTTGCGCGCGCGCTGTTCGCCGAGCTGCGCCTGCGCCACCCTGACGCGCGCGGCGGCGGCATCGCGGGTTGCGGTCAGGCGGTCGACATCGGCCTTGGAGATGAACCCGCGCTCGACCAGTTGGAGCGCGCGGTCGAGGTTCGCCTGCGCCAGATTGGCATCGGCGCGGGCGACTTCGATCTGGGCGGATTGCGCTTCGGCCTGCTGGACCTGCACCGAACGGTCGATCACCGCCAGCACCTGCCCTTGCTGCACCCAGTCGCCCGCATCCACGGTGACGCGCAGCACCTGCCCGCCTTCGCCGACCACGCCCACCGGCATGGGGCGGCGTGCGGCGAGCGTGCCGGGCGCTTCGATCAGCCCGGCGACCATCGTCTTGCCCGGGGAAACCACGGTGACAGAGGGGGCCTGGGCATTGTCGTCATCGACCGCCACCGGCTCTCCGCCGACCAGCGCGAACCATGCGGCGATCGCCAGCAGCAGCCCGAACACGCCCAGCCCGCCGAGGATCAGCCAGCGCGGGATGGCAGGCGCGGCAAGCGTGCGCGCACCGGCATATTCGGTTCTCACCCCGTCGGCGGCTTCTGCCGTGATGGTCGTTTCGTAGTTCATCGCCGTTCCCTGACCTGGGCCAGAGCCGCGCTGCGACCCCGGCCCAAGTGTATTATTCGCATAAGTCACCAAGTGCAACGCCTGATAGATTGCCACACGTTGCAGGGCAATGCGCGCATCGACCGATGACTTTCAGCCTAGACGAAAGGCACAGGCCATCGGTTCCCGCGGGAAGGGCAGGTTTGTCCGGCTTACCGCACCTTGCCGCGCTGGATCAGGTTGACGATCCCCAGCAGCACGGCCGCGCCAAGCACTGCAACCAGCAACCCTCTGAACGAGAATTCCTGCACGCTGCCGCTGATCCCCAGCAATGGCCCGGCAATCAGATTGCCGATGACCGAGCCGACACAGCCGACCACGATGTTGAGCACGATCCCCATCGAGGCATCGCGCTTCATGATCAGACTGGCGAGCCAGCCGGCGATCCCGCCGACGATCAAAGCGATAATCCATCCCATTTCCCTAGTCTCCGTTGTCGCCCGGCTGCGCAGTTGCGCCGGGCGGCTTCACCACGGTTGCCGCGAAACGCCGACGGCCCGCAACGCTTTACGGGCGAGGCGGGCCGGACGTGGGGTGAACGGAAAAGCGCCGTCAGTACTTGAGCTGGCGCTCGTAGAGGTCGCGGTAATGCTGGATCTTGGTGACGCGCAGCCCGTGCATGCCCGAACGGTCAACCGCGCGCTGCCACGAAGCGAATTCCTCCAGCGTCAGGCTGTAACGCGCCAGCGCCTCATCGAGCGTCAGCAGACCGCCGCTGACCGCAGCCACCACCTCGGCCTTGCGCCGCACCACCCACCGTTTGGTGGTGGGAGAAGGCAGGTCGGCCAGCGTCAGCGGCTCGCCGAGCGGGCCGATCACCTGGGCGGGGCGGATGTCCTGGTTTTCAATCATCGTCTGTCTCTCGCATCGCCCCGGCACGGATCGGCGTTTTCGCCTGTCGCCGTGTCGGCGCGGTTCGCATTGCTGGCCCGAGGTGTGGCACCCAACACTTTAGATTGCCCTAAAGCATCAGGGTTAACGCCCTGTTCGCTATCGTCGAGAAGCGCGAAGTAACTCGCTGCCGCGTCGCCGAAGCTGGCGGCAACCGCTTCGATCGGGGCCTGCGATTCGGTGCGCAGCAGCAGCCTGAGATCACGCGCGGCGTTGAGGCGCGAGGTCAGCTCGCTCCACTCGAGCGCACGCAGCGCCTCGCCCGGACGCCGCGTCGGGCGGGTGGCGAGTCGCTCGTCGCCCGGCGCAGGGCCGGCGGAGGCGTTGAAAGTCCTGGCTTTCTCGAACATCATCCGTCCTGATACCGCCTGTGCGTCAAAATCCGGTAAACCTGCAATTTACCTCGGCTTAGGATTAGTCCGGGCGGCGGCTTCACGCTTGCAGGGGCGAAGCTGGCGAAGCACGGGCGGAGGCGCTATAGGCCGCGCCGCCCATGGAAACCCCCGCTCTCCTCGACACCGGCCTGATGGCCGCCCCACCCCTCGATAGGGACGACGCCGCCGCGCTGTTCGATCTTCCGCGTGCCGCAAGCGACTGCCGCATCGTCGTCGCGATGAGCGGCGGGGTCGATTCCTCGGTGGTCGCCGCGCTTGCCCATGCCAGCGGCGCGGAGGTGATCGGCATCACGCTCCAGCTTTACGATTACGGCGCGGCGACGGGCCGCAAGGGCGCGTGCTGCGCGGGCGACGACATCCGCGATGCGCGCGCCGTGGCCGACCGGCTGGGCATTGCGCACTACGTCTTCGACCATGAAAGCGCCTTTCGCGAGGATGTGGTCGAACAGTTCGCCGACGAATATCTCGCCGGGCGCACCCCGGTACCCTGCATCCGCTGCAACATGGGGCCCAAATTCACCGACCTGTTCCGCATGGCGCGCGAGCTGGGGGCGGACTGCCTCGCCACCGGGCACTATGTCCGCCGCGTCATGGGCGCGGACGGGGTCGAGCTGCACCGCGCCTTCGATCCGGCGCGCGATCAGTCTTACTTTTTGTACGGCACCACCGAAGCGCAGCTCGAATATCTGCGCTTTCCCTTGGGCGGGATGCCCAAGCCGCAGGTGCGCGCGCTGGCCGAGGCGGCGGGCTTGCGCAACGCGGCCAAGCCCGATTCGCAGGACATCTGCTTCGTGCCCGACGGCAATTACGCGAAGATCGTGACCAAGGTGCGGCCCGAAGGCGCGGCGCCGGGCGCGATCGTCCATGCGGCGACCGGCGCGGTGCTGGGTGAGCACAAGGGCATCGTCCATTTCACCGTCGGCCAGCGCAAGGGCCTCGAAATCGGCGGCCAGCCAGAGCCGCTCTATGTGATCGGCCTCGACGCGGCCTCACGCGAAGTGCGGATCGGGCCCAAGCGGATGCTGGCGGTCCACGCGGCGCGGATCACCGAGACCAACCGTATCGGCCCCCTCCCCGATGCGCCGCTGACCGTCAAGGTGCGCAGCCTGGCAAAGCCGGTGCCGGTAACGCTGGAAGGCGATCTGGGCGGCGGCGCAGCGGTGACGATCCGCTTTGCCACCCCCGAATTCGGCGTTGCCCCCGGACAGGCGGCGGTGATCTATGCGGGCGAGCGCGTGATCGGCGGCGGCTGGATCGATTCGACCGAAAAAGTGGAAGCTTAACTTTCGTAGGGCTCCAGCACGCAGCCGTAGCCCTCGCGGTAGGTCGCGGTCGCCTCGGCCACCAGCGGGAAGCGGGCGGTGACGCTTTTCGCCTCGGGATCGTCGCGCAAAGTGACGGCCTCCATCCCTGCGAGCTTGTCCTTGGTGCAATCCTTGAGGCTGCGGCCCGCGACGAAGCGGCATGAACACGCCACCCGCGCCGAATAGGCTGCGGCGGTGCTGCCATAGCCCGTGATCGGCGCGCGGAAGGCCCACACCGCGCCGCCCGCGACCAGCGCGATGATCGCCAGCAGCCACAGGCCCCAGCGCGTGCGGCCCTTCGCGGGGGAGCGGGGTGATTTCGCCATTGCCAAGCCTTCGTCCATCGGGAATTGAGGGCGCGATGACCCTGCCAGCCGCCGTCCTTAATCGCGCGATCCTGCCCGCGCCAGTCCTGCTGTTGCTCGCCGCCTGTGGCTCCCCGCCGCCGGCTGAAGCCCCGCTGACCGAAGCCGCGCTCGCCGCCGTCACCGAGGATGCGGGCGCGCCGCGCGACCAGCTTGCCCGCCAGATCGACGATCTCTTCACCCTCCCCGGCCTCGGTGAAACGCGCGCGGTGGTGGTGATGGCGAACGGCAAGCTCGCCGCCGAGCGCTATGGCGAAGGCTATGACAAGGACACGCGCTTCGTCAGCTGGTCGATGGCCAAGACCGTCAGCGCGGTGCTGATCGGGATGCTGATCGCCGACGGCAAGCTTGCGCTCGATGCGCCCGCGCCGGTGCCCCTGTGGCAGCGCCCCGGCGATCCGCGCGCGGAGATTACCCTGCGCCACCTGCTCCAGATGCGCAGCGGGCTCAGGCACACCGAGGCGGGCGATCCGCCCTACGAGAGCGCCGAGGTGCGGATGCTGTTCCTCGACGGACGCGACGACATGGCCAAGTGGGCGGAGGAACAGCCGCTCGAGGCCGAACCGGGCAAGCAGTTCGAATATTCGAGCAACACCACCGTGATCCTCGCCGACATTGCGGCGCGGGCGCTCACGACCAGCGACAAGCCCGAGGCGCGGCGCAAGGCGGTGGCGGACTATCTGCAGGTGCGCCTGTTCGGCCCGCTGGGGATGGCGAGCATGGTGCCCGAATTCGACGCAAGCGGCACGCTGATCGGCGGCAGCCTCATGCACGCCACCGCGCGCGACTGGGCGAAATTCGGCGAGTTCCTGCGGCTGAAGGGCCGCGCGCCTGGGGGCGAGCAACTCGTCCCCGTCCGCTGGGTCGAAGCGATGGTGACGCCCAGCCCCGCGCGCGCGAATTACGGCTTCCAGATCTGGCTCAACCGCGCGCTGGCGCAAGGCGAGGATCAACCCCTGTTCCCCGACCGCGCGCCGCAGAACCTGTTCAGCCTGATCGGCCACATGGGGCAATATGTGTTGGTCTCCCCCAGCCAGCGGGTGACGCTGGTGCGGCTGGGCCACTCCGACTCGGCCGAACGCCCGCCGATGTTGCAGCAAGCGGCGGATGTGCTGGAGCTTTATCCGGAGAGGTAGGACGCTGTGCTCCCCCGCGCAGGCGGGGGCCTCGTGCCATTGTGCGCCTTCGCCTGAGACCCCCGCCTGCGCGGGGGATCACAGGTGGAATGTTCCCTCCACCACCGTCACGCACGACCCGCCGAGCCACGCGCGCGCGTCGTCTCCAGCGCCTTCCTTTCGGCACGCAAGGTCGCCGCCGCGGGCGCTGGCCTGATGCGCGGTAAAGTGGTCGCGGCCCAGCCGCTGCGTCCAGAACGGCACGAGCGTCGCATGGGCCGCGCCGGTCACCGGGTCTTCGTCCACGCCCCCGCCGGGCACGAAAACACGGCTCACCACATCCGTGCGTTCGCCCGGAGCGGTGCAGACGAACAGGTTGTTCCCCAGCATTGCCAGCCCTCGCAGATCGGGATCGAGCGTGCGAATCGCTGCTTCATCGGCATAGAGGAACAGATCGTAACCCAGCGGATTGCGCCACACCTCCAGCGGCGCGCCGCCCAGCAGGGCCGCCGCTTCAGCCCATTCGCCCGGCTGCGTCGGAATGCAGGGAAGCCCCACTTCATAGGCATCGCCAACCGCGCGCACCTCGAGGATCCCCGATTGCCGGGTTCGGAACGTGACCCGCTCTCCCCCGTCGCGCTGCAGCAGCACGTGCCCGCTGGCCAGCGTCGCGTGCCCGCACAGCCGCACTTCCTCGGTCGGCGTGCACCAGCGCAGCTCCCAGTCAGCCCCTCCGTTTTCTGGGCCGGTCGCATCGCGCACCACGAAGGCGGTTTCGGCGAAGAGATTCTCCGCCGCAATCGCCACCAGCACATCGTCAGGCAGCCATTCATCGAGCACCATCACCGCCGCCTGATTGCCGCCGAAGGGCCGGGCGGCGAAGGCATCGACGTGCCAATAGGGAATCTGCATGGTCATCCTCACGGGTACAAGAGCGTGTCGGACCACGCCGCATCCGCGCTGTCACGCAGGAATTCGCGGCGGTCGTGGAGGCGGTTGTCGCGGTCGATCCAGAACTCGATCCGGCGCGGGGAGAGCGTGAAGCCGGTCCAGTGCGGCGGGCGCGGCACCTTGCCTTCCGCCTCGTGTGCGGCCCACAATTCCTGCACCCGGTCGAGATAGGTCTGGCGCTCGGGCAAGGGGCGCGACTGATCGCTGGCGGCGCTGCCGACCTGGCTCTTGTAGGGGCGCGAGTGGAAATAGGCGTCGGCGCGTTCGGGGCTGACTTCGATCAGCGGACCTTCGATGCGGATCTGGCGACGCAGGCTCTTCCAGTGGAACAGCAATGCTGCCTGCATGTTGGCGCGAATGTGCTCGCCCTTGCGGCTTTCGGCATTGGTGAAGAAGGTGAAGCCGCCGCCCCCCATGCCTTCGGGGTTCTCGTCCTTGCCGTGGCCCTTCAGCAGCACCATCCGCACCGCAGGCGCGGCATCGGCCGTCGCCGTGGCGAGCGCCATCGCATTGGGATCGTTGATCTCCCCCACCTGTGCGGCGGCGAACCACTTTTCGAACAGGTCGAAGGGATCGGCGCCCTCGGGGATCACCGAATCGGCGAGCTGGGCATCGTCGAGCGGGGTCGTATCGGACATCGGCAAAGGCTCCTCGGATTGGCTGCGGCCATAGCTACGCGCGGGCCTGCCGGAAAGGCGCAATCCGCGCGGGGCCGGGGTCACTTGTCGATGCGATAGCAGCCGGTTACAATCGGGGCATGAACCTTTGGTATGCCCTTCTCGGTCTTGCCCTCATGCTGGCGGGCCTTGTCTATTGCGGATGGAAGGTGTGGCAAATGGGGTGGCGTGGCTGGAAGGATCACCTGTGGATCTGGGACGATGCCAACCGCGCAGCCAGATTCCTTGCCATCATCATGGGTGCGCAGGCGGTGGGCCGGTGGGTGTGGTACGGGATGAAGGACGAAGTTATCTTCTTCCTGATCGGCGGCGCGATCCTCGTTCCGATCCCCTATATCGCCTACACCATCGGCCGCCTGCTCGGCATGCGGGATCGCGCGCGCCACGGTCACCGCCTGTCCTGAAACCGCGCGCCGCCGTGACTTGCCCCCAGCGCAACCTTGCGCAGCCGCGCTGTCTCACCTAGCTAATACGCCATGCGCGATCCTTACAGCATTCTGGGTGTCCCCCGCACCGCGTCGGAAGCGGACATCAAGAGCGCCTATCGCAAGCTCGCCAAGGAGCTGCACCCCGATCGCAACACCGACAATCCCAAGGCGGCGGAGAAGTTCTCCGACGCCACCCGCGCCTATGATCTGCTGAGCGACAAGGCCAAGCGCGCGCAGTTCGACCGGGGCGAGATCGATGGAGAGGGCAATCCGGCCAACCCTTTCGCCGGAATGGGCGGGCGGCCCGGCTATGGCCGCGGCGGCACCTATGGTGCCGGAGCAGGTGGTGGCCCGGGGCCGAATCCCGCCGACTTCGCCGGGTTCGGCGCGGACGATGTCGATCTGGGCGATCTGTTCGAAGGCCTGTTCGGCGGACGCAAGAACGCGCAAGCGGGCGCAGCGCGGCGCGGCTTCGGGCGGCAGCCGCCCCCGCCTCCGCCCAAGCGCGGCGCGGATATCCAGTACCGCCTCGCCGTGCCCTTCGTCGATGCCGCCGCCGGGCGCGATCAGCGCATCACGCTGGCCGATGGCAAGGCGATCAACCTGAAGCTCCCCGCCGGGGTCGAGGACGGCACGATGATGCGCCTCAAGGACAAGGGCCATCCGGGCGCGGGCGGACATGGCGACGGGATCGTGATGGTCGAAGTGGGCACCCATCCCTTCTTCCGGCGCGAAGGCGACAATATCCGCATGGACTTGCCCGTCACGCTCGATGAGGCGGTGCGCGGGGCCAAGGTCAAATGCCCGACGGTGGACGGCGCGGTGATGCTGACGATCAAGCCCGGCACCTCGAGCGGCACGGTGCTGCGGCTGGGCGGCAAGGGCTGGACGCGCAAGAACGGCAAGACCATCGACGGCAAGCCCGAACGCGGCGATCAGCTGGTGAATATCGAGATCCAGCTCCCCGCCGATCTCGCCGCGCTCGAAACCCGGCTTGAAGGCTGGATCGACCCGGCCCGCCCGCGCGAGAAATTCGGCCTGTAGCGGCCGGGCAGCGCCGGGCGCATGACAGATATCCCCTTTCCCTCCTCCTTCTCGCTGGCCCGCGTCTGGGCGGTGGTGCGACGGGTGGCGGAGGGCACCTTCAACGACGGGTTCATCCACGCCGGCAACCTGGCCTATCTGTCGATGCTGGCGATCTTCCCGTTCTTCATCCTCGGCGCGGCGCTGTTCGATCTGATCGGCGGGCGCGACAATGCCGCAGCGATGATCCTCTCGGTCGCGCAGGCCATGCCCGATTCGGTCGCCAAGGTGATCGTGCCGGTGGCCGAGAACGTGATCTTTGCCCGTTCGGGCTGGCTGTTGTGGCTGGGCGCAGGCGTGGGGCTGTGGACCGTGTCGAGCCTGATCGAGACTATCCGCGATATCATGCGCCGTGCCTATGGCGCGTCCCCGCCGGGGGCGTTCTGGCGCTATCGGCTGGGGTCGATCGGGCTGATCCTGGCGGCGGTGGTGCTGCTGATGCTGTCGCTGTTTTCGCAGGTCGCGATCGGCACCGCGCAGGAAGTGATCGGCGCCGCCTTCCCTCAGCTGGTCGAGGCGATCGCGACGCTCAGCCTGTCGCGCGTGGTGCCCGCGCTGGGGCTGGGGCTGTCGCTGTTCGTGCTGTTCAAGACTCTCACCCCGCTGCCCTGGCGCAAGGACGGCGCGCTGATATGGCCCGGTGCGCTGTTCGTGGCGGGCTGGTGGATCGTCGTCGCCGCCGCGCTGCCGGTGGTGCTGCGGCGGTTCTTCACCTATGACCTGACCTATGGCAGTCTGGCGGGACCGATGGTGACGCTGCTGTTTTTCTGGCTCGTCGGCCTCGGCCTCGTTATTGGCGCGGAACTGAATGCGGCGCTGGCTCACGAAGCGGGCGAACGGGCGGACCCGCCCAAGGAGAATGCGTAGATGGACGGACTGATGGCAGGCAAGCGCGGCCTCATCATGGGGCTCGCCAACGACAAGTCGCTGGCCTGGGGCATTGCGAAGAAGCTCGCCGAGCATGGGGCTGAGCTGGCCTTCTCCTATCAGGGCGAGGCGCTGGGCAAGCGCGTAATTCCGCTCGCGGCGCAGCTCGGGAGCGACTTCACCTTCGAATGCGACGTTTCCAGCATGGAATCGCTCGATGCCGCCTTCGCCGCCCTGAAGGCGCGCTGGGACAGCCTCGACTTCGTGGTCCACGCGATCGGCTTTTCCGACAAGAACGAGCTGCGCGGGCTCTATGTCGACACCAGTCTCGACAACTTCCTGATGACGATGAACATCTCGGCCTATTCGCTGGTGGCCATCGCCCAGCGTGCCAGCGCGATGATGCCCGAAAGCGGCGGCGCGATTCTGACGCTGAGCTATTATGGCGCCGAAAAGGTCGTGCCGCATTACAACGTCATGGGCGTCGCCAAGGCGGCGCTGGAGACGAGCGTGAAGTATCTCGCCAATGATCTCGGCCCGCGCAATATCCGGGTCAACGCGATCAGCGCCGGGCCGATCAAGACGCTGGCTGCGAGCGGGATCGGCGATTTCCGCTACATCCTCAAGTGGAACGAATACAACGCGCCGCTGCGCCGCAATGTCACGATCGACGATGTCGGCGGCGCGGGGCTCTATCTGCTGTCCGAGTTGTCATCCGGAGTCACCGGGGAGACGCATCATGTCGATGCGGGCTACCATGTGGTCGGCATGAAGCAGGAAGACGCGCCCGATATCGCTCTTTCTTAAGCGCTTCGGCGTAAGGAGCGCGGCCATGCGCACCGTTCTCGTCACCGGCTCGGCCGGGTTCATCGGCTTCCACCTCTCGCAACTGCTACTGGAAGAGGGTTTCCGCGTCGTCGGCTATGACGGCATGACGGACTATTACGACGTGCGCATCAAGCAGCGGCGGCACCAGATGCTGCTGCAACACCCGCACTTCACCTGCACCGAGGGGATGCTTGAGGATTTCGACACGCTCCACGCGCTCGCGCTGGCGGAGCAGCCGGACGTGATCGTCCACCTCGCCGCGCAGGCGGGGGTGCGCTACAGCCTCGAAAACCCGCGCGCCTATATCGATGCCAATCTGGTGGGCACCTTCAACGTGATGGAATGCGCGCGCGAACTGGGCGTGGAGCACCTGCTGATGGCCTCGACCTCATCGGTCTATGGCGCGAACGAAGAGATGCCCTTCGACGAGTTGCAGAAGGTCGACACCCCGCTCACGCTCTACGCCGCGACCAAGAAGGCGAACGAGGCGATGGCGCATTCCTACGCGCACCTCTGGAACCTGCCGACCACGATGTTCCGCTTCTTCACGGTCTACGGGCCCTGGGGGCGGCCCGACATGGCGCTGTTCAAGTTCACCAAGGGTGTGCTCGAAGGCACGCCGATCGATATCTACAACGACGGCGAGATGTACCGCGATTTCACCTACGTCAGCGATCTGGTGCGCGGCATCCGCCTGCTGATCGACGCTGCGCCGGTGCGGCCCGAGACAGCGGAGGATATCGCGGACGGAGACAGCCTCTCCCCCGTCGCGCCCTACCGCGTGGTCAATATCGGCAATGGCGACAAGGTGCGGCTGATGGATTTCGTCGAGGCGATCGAGGCCGAGTGCGGGCGTGAGGCGGTGAAGAATTTCATGCCGATGCAGCAGGGCGATGTGCCCGCGACCTGGGCCGATGCGAGCCTGCTGAAATCGCTCACCGGCTACGCCCCGCAGACCCCCTTCCGCGAAGGCGTCGCGCGGTTCGTGGCGTGGTATCGGGATTATTATCGGGTCTGAGGCTTACTTCGGCGGAGGGGGCAGCTGGCTTTCGCTGGGCAGCTCGGCCTGCCGTTCGCGCTCCAGCCGCTCCATATATTCGCGCTCGATCATCTCGACCCGCTCCTGCTCGGCGGCGGCATCGGCGTCGATGGTGGAGAGCCGCTCGGCCCGCGCTTCCTCGATCAGCTTGCCGAAGCGGACGCCGTCTTCCTCGGCGCGGTCCTTGTAGGCGGCTTCGATGAATTTCTGGGTGCAGCCGGTGAAGCCCCCCGCGCCCGCAGGCGAACAGCTCATCGCGCCGAAATCGCCGACATATTTGATCTGGTCGACCTGCCGCGCGAGCGACTGGTTCGCCGGATTGTCGGAATAGCGCAGGTTGGAGGGGATGCGATAGCGCTCCTCCTCGACCAGGATTTCGCACACCACCACTTCGCCGGGCTGGGCGACGGGGCATTCGCTCTCGTTATAGGCGATCACCATGTTGATCTTCTCGTCGGCGCTCTGCGCGGCGGCCGGGCTGGCGGCAGCGGCGACGGCAAGGCCGGCGAGTGCGAGAGGGGCGGTGAGAAGCTTCATGGCGCAAGGATCCTTGTGTGGTCGCGCAGGGTCGCAAGGCCAAGCCATGCCCCCGGTGCAGGCCGCTTGTCTAGTGCGCGGGGCCTGAACCCGGCCTGAAAAGCCCTCCACCCCCCGACTTAGCGAAATCTTGAAAGGTTTGCAGGTAGGCGCTCGGATCATGGACGGGAATATCGCAGTCGTGGGGCTTGGCTATGTCGGCCTGCCGGTCGCCGTGGCGCTGGCCGAGCGGCTGGGGCCGCGGGGCGTGGCTGTGACCGGCTTCGACATCGCCGCGCGGCGCATCGCCGAACTGCGCGCCGGGCGCGACAGCACCCGCGAGATCGACGATGCACGGCTGGCGTCATGCGGGCTTGCCGTCAGCGATGACCCGGCGGTGCTGGCGGGAGCGAGCCTCATCATCGTCACCGTGCCGACCCCGATCACCGAAGAGCGCCGCCCCGACCTCACCCCGCTGCAACGTGCCTGCGAAACCATCGGCCCGCACTTGCAGAAGGGCGCGCTGGTGGTGTTCGAATCGACCGTGTTCCCCGGCGTGACCGAGGACATCTGCGGGCCGTGGCTGGCTGCGGCATCGGGCCTCGCGCAAGGCGCGGACTTCGCGCTCGGCTACAGCCCCGAACGCATCAATCCGGGCGACACCTTCCACCGGCTCGAGACCATCACCAAGATCATCGCCGCCGACAGCCCTGCGGCGCTCGCCCGGATGCGCGAAGTCTATGGCGCGGTGGTCGATGCGGGGCTGCACGAAGCCCCCTCGATCAAGGTGGCTGAGGCCGCCAAGGTGATCGAGAACACCCAGCGCGATCTCAACATCGCGCTGATGAACGAAATCGCGCTGATCTTCGACCGCATGGGCCTCGCCACGCGCGACGTGCTGGCGGCTGCGGGGACCAAGTGGAACTTCCTGCCCTTCACCCCCGGCCTTGTGGGCGGGCACTGCATCGGGGTCGACCCCTTCTACCTCACGGCGGCAGCGGAAAAGCTCGGCTACCGGCCCGAAGTGATCCTCGCCGGGCGGCGGATCAACGATGCGATGGGGCAGGCGATCGCGCAGAAGGTGGTGAAGCTCCTGATTGCGAACGGGGTCTCCCCCTGCCGGGCGCGGGTGGGCGTGATGGGGCTGACCTTCAAGCAGGACGTGCCCGACATCCGCAATTCCAAGGTCCCCGATATCCTCGCCGAACTGCGCGAATACGGGATCGACGCGCTGGTGAGCGATCCGCTCGCCGATCCGGCGGCGGCGCGCCAAGAATACGGCATCACGCTGAGCCCCGACGCGGCGCTGGCCGATCTCGATGCGCTGGTGCTGGCGGTGAACCACGCGGCCTACCTCGCCGACCCTGCCGCTCTGGTGGCACGGGTTCGCAAGGGCGGCGTGCTGGTGGACGTCAAGAGCGCGCTGGATCGCGACGGGTTGCCCGAAGAGCTGATCTACTGGAGTTTATAGAAGGGTTTTTTGTTTGCGCACCCGCCTCCGCGGGTGCGTCCTCGGTGCGTTTCCGTCGCTGCGCGCCGGAGCACCTGCGGGCGGCCGGTCGGCCTTGCGGTCGCTTCGCGACCGGGTCAGCGCCTCCCCGCGAGCCTTCTCCTAAATCCTCTCACTCACCTTGATCGCAATCCTGCACCCCAGCCGGATCGCGCCCGCTAGGAGCGGATAGGCCGGTGCGCGCTCGGCGCCGTTGGCGAGCGCTGCGTCGCGGTGCTCGCGCTCATCTTCGCGGAAGGCGGTGATCATTTCCGCGAGCTCGGGATCGGCCCCGCTCGCTTCAAGCTCTTCAAGCTGGTCGGAATAGTGCTTGTCGATCTCGGTCTCGACCGCGGCGGTGCAGGCCATCGCGGCTTCCGGGCCGAGCAGCGCGGTGCCCGCGCCCAGCACATAACCCGCCGCCGACCAGAAGGGGTGCAGCGCCGTCGGCCGCACGCCGCGCTTGGCGAGCAGCGCGTCGAACTTGGCGCGGTGCTCGGCCTCTTGCGCGGCCATGTGGCGGATCTCGGCGGAATGGGGGCCGCGGTCGCCCATGACGGCCAACTGGCCTTCATAGATGCGGGTCGCGCCGAATTCCCCGGCCTGATCGACCCGGATCATGCGGTGGAGGGCTTGGCGGTCCATCATCGGCTCCTTCGCGCAATTCTTGGTGTCACATCGCGGGCGCGATGCGCGTTCTCTTACTTACGATACGCAGCGAGCGCCACAATGGCCGCACCCGAAAGGCTCGAAATCAGGAAATTGAACCCCGCAAGGCTGATCCCGAACAACGTCCACGGGGCGACATCGCAGCGAATCACCGTTGCGGCGTCGAAGTTGAACAGGTCGGTGCCAGAGGGCGGTGCGGAGCAAGCGGTGATGCCCTCCCACCAGCCATATTCGACCCCGGCATGAAAGCCACCGATCAGCCCCGAGGTCAGGATCGCGAGGCCCGCCAATGCAGTCCACACCTGCGGCGGCTTCAGTTTGAAGGCCGCCAGTCCCAACGCCAGCGCGGCGAAATGCGGGTAGCGCTGCCACCAGCACATCTCGCAAGGATTGAGGCCAAAGCCATATTGCGACAGGTAAGCCCCGCCCAGCAACGCCGCAGGCACCAGCACCGCGAGCCAGCGGGCCTTCCCCAGATTGTCGGTCATGCTGCGGCTCAGGGCTTCGCGGAAGGCTTGGGCGCAGGCCGCAGCGCAACCGTGCTCTTGGTGGTGCGGCGCAGCGTATCCATCGCGTAATTGAGCTGGAAGTCCTTGACCCCGCGCTCTTCAAGCTGCGCTGCGGTGAGCTGGAAGCGCGGATCGGCGATCTTGTCCGATTCCATCTCCTCGTCCTTGATCGCCAGCTCGTTGATCAGATGCCCGCGCAGATCGCTCTCGCGGGTCTGATATTTCTGGCGCAGCGCATAATCGGGGTCGGAGATCTGCGGCACGGTGATGTCGGGGCGGATCCCGCCTTCCTGCACCGATTTGCCCGCCGGGGTGAAATAGCGCGCGGTGGTCAGCTTCAGCGCGGCATCGGTGCCCAGCGGCAGCAGCGACTGGACTGAGCCCTTGCCGAAGCTGCGCTCGCCCATGATCAGCGCGCGGCGGTGATCCTGCAGCGCGCCCGCGACGATCTCGGAGGCCGAGGCCGAACCGGCGTTGATCAGCACGATCATCGGCACGCCTTCGGCCATGTCGCCGCGATAGACGCTTTCGGCATCGTAAAGCACTGTTTCGCCCCGCGCGCGGCCGCGCTGGCTGACGATCCGGCCCGAGCTCAGGAACAGGTCGCTGAGCGCCACAGATTCATCGAGGCTCCCGCCCGGATTGTTGCGCAGGTCAAGCACCAGCCCGTTGATGCGCCCGCCGGGGGCCTTCTTCTTGAGATCGGCCCACGCCTTGTAGACATCCGCGCCGACCTGGGCGGAGAATTCATTGACGGTGATGAGCGCGATATTGCCCTCGGCCAGTTCGGAGGTGACCGGCTCGAGCTCGATCACGCCGCGCGTCACGTTGACTTCGAGCGGCTCCTCGCGGCCCGGACGGAAGATCGTCAGCTGGATCGAAGTGCCCTTGGGCCCGCGCATCTGGGCCACCGCGTCATCGAGCTTGGTGTCGACGATCAGCTTGCCATCGAGATGCGTGATGAAATCGCCCGCCTTGATCCCGGCGCTTTCGGCGGGGCTGCCGCGGAACGGCGAGATCACCTTGACCGCGCCGTCCTCCATCACAACCGACAGGCCGAGGCCCGAATATTGCCCGTCGATCATCGTCTCCAGCCGCTGGAGATCGCCGCCATCGAGATAGGCCGAATGCGGATCGAGCGCGGCCAGCATCCCGTCGATCGCGCCGCGGATCAGCACGTCGTCCTCGACCGGTTCGACATAGCTCGATTTCACACGCTGGAAGACGGCGAAGAGCTTGGCGAATTCGGGCCCGGCGCGGCCATCGACTTGGGCCATGGTGGCGGTGGTGGCAGGGATCAGCGCTACGGCAGTGACAAGGGCTGCGCTGCGCAGGAGTGCGGCGATGTTCATGGGTGCGGGATGCTCCTTCGGCGGGAGAGTGTATAGGCTTGGCTTGCTGAACGCCAGATCAACGCTGCGGGGGTGATCCGGAGGGGGACAGAGCGCCCGCGACGTGGTAATTATCGCAGATATTGCAAGGGGTTGACCGGCTTTCCATCCTGCCGCAGCTCGATCGTCACCGGCTCCGTGCCGCCGGTTGCGCGGCCTAGCGGGCTGCCGCCGATGACGGAATCGCCCACCGCGACCTCGACCATGGCGAGCCCGGTGACGAGGCTGGTCCAGCCGCCGTCATGCTCGATGATGACGATTCGCCCGAAACCGCGATAGGCCCCGGCAAAGGCGACTCGCCCGCGCGCCGGGGCGACGACCTGCGCATCCTTGGCAGGTGCCAGCGTGAGTCCGGTGGCGGCAAGGCCGCTCGCGCGCTTCGATCCGAAACCGGCGAGCGTGCGCCCCTGCACCGGCAGCTGGAAATCGCGCGGCGGCGGGCTGCTGGCGGCGGAAGAGGGCGCGGGTGCGGCTTCCGGCGGCAGCGCGGCGGCGAGGTTTTCGGGGCGCAGCACCGGGCCGGGCAGCGCGGCAAGCTCCTGCCGCAGTGCCGCGACTTCGCCCAGCTTGTCCACCAGCCCATCGAGATCGCGCGCTTCCTCGGCCAGCGCCAGCGCGCGCTCGGCCTCACGCAAGGCCGCGCCGCGTGCGGTGCGCGAGGCGATGCGCTGCTGCTGTTCGAGCGCGGCGAGCTGTGCGCGGCGCTGGCGCAGTGCAGCCTCGCTGCCGCGCATTTGCTCGACTGCGGCGGCGGCCTGCGCCTCGAGCGCGCGGCCCCGGTCAAGCTCGGCCTTGAGCCCCGCCGTGCGCGCGGCGATCTGCGGCACCGCGCCGTCGAGCACCGCACGCACATGCACCACATCCTTGAGCGAGCCCGGTTGCAGCGCCGACAGCGCCAGCGGACGGCGTGCGACCGTCTGCAGCGCGGCGGCAAGGCGCGCGGTGGGCACGCGCTTTGCGGCAAGGCGCGCGGTCACAGCGGCGCGCTGCTGGCGGGCGATGGTGAGCCGCGCACGGGCGATTTCGATATCTGCCTCGGATTGCTGGATGCGCGCGGCGAGCGCAGCAGCCTCGCTGGCGGTGCGGGTGGCGGCTTCCGTGGCGGCCTCGGCCTCGGCGCTGAGCCGCGCGGCGCGGGTTTCGGCCAGCTGGCTTTCGCGGGTTGCACGCTTGAGCGCCGCCTCGGCGTCATCGGCTTCGAGCAGGGCGACCGAGGGCGCGGCGCGGCTGTCGGGCATGGCCAGCGCCAGCGCCGTGGCGACACCGAGCGTTGCTACGCAAATCAGGATCAATCGCCCGCGCATGGTGACGTCATGCCCGATGATAGGGGTGGCCTGCAAGGATCGTGGTGGCGCGGTAGAGCTGCTCCATCAGCATCGCGCGCGCCAGCATGTGCGGCCAAGTGGCAGGGCCAAAGGCGAGGAGGAGGTCGGCAGAGGCGCGCTCGGCATCCGAATGGCCATCCGCCGCGCCGATCATGAAGCGCGTCTCGCGCACGCCATCATCGCGCCACTGGCCCAGCAGGGCGGCGAAGCTCTCCGATGACATCGCCTTGCCGCGCTCGTCGAGCAGCACGGTGCGGCAGGGGGTGAGCGCATCGGCCACCTTGCCCGCGCCGGTATCGGGCCATTCGGTGAGCTTCACCGGCCAGGTCAGGCGCTTGGCATAGCGCTCCACCAGCTCGCCCTCCGGCGAACGCCCGATTTTTCCCCGCGCGATGATGTGAAGAAGGATGGCTCGGACCCCGATTACACGGACAGGAACGGGCCGCAGGCCCGCAAGGCCGACCGGCCGCCCGCAGCGACGCGACCTTCAGGTCGCATGAGCGAGGATTTCGCAGCCCGGATGGGCTGCGGAACATAAATACGCACCGAGGACGCTCGCCCGGATGGGCGAGCGCAAAACAAATCAGTTACGCCCCAGCATCGACGTTTCCGACCCCTCGAAGCTCCACATCCGTTCAAGGTTGTAGAAACTGCGCACTTCGGGACGGAACAGGTGCACCACCACATCGCCCGCGTCGATCAGCACCCAGTCGGCAGCCGGAAGGCCTTCGATCCGGGCATGGCCGAACCCGGCCTGCTTGATTTTCTCGGCGAGTTTCTGCGCCATCGAAGCCACCTGCCGGGTCGAGCGTCCGCTGGCGATCACCATGTGATCGGCGATCGAGCTTTTGCCCTCGAGCGGGATGGTGACGATGTCCTGCGCCTGATCGTCGTCGAGCTGGTCCATTACCAGCTGGTGCAGGCTTGCGCCGCTCATGTCAGCGCGCGCCACGGAGGCGGCCGCTTGGGATGCAGCTTGAGCGGCGCCCTGCGGCAGGCCCAGGATCAAGGCTTCGGTGGTTGGCAATCGGGTATCTCCAGAGTTCGAGGCAGGGTTGAGGGCGGGCAACCGGCAGGTCAGCCAGCGGGCGGGCCGAGGCGCGTCGGGCGCGCCTCATGCCTGCTGCTCGGGCCGGATCATGCGGAATGTCAGCCGATCACGCACCGGGGGTGGTTCATGCGCGCCTTTCGATCCGTCTCCGAGCCCACCTTGTCCAAGCAAAGCCTCGGCCCACCCGGCATTGGCACGGCGGATGGCCGTGGCCGAGCGGTAATCCGGATCGAAACGCAATAACACCAGGGCCGGTGCGCTCCATTGCCCCCGTTTCCGAAAGCTGGCGGCAGGCACGTGATAGCGTCTGAGCCAGGCCATGGCGGGGCTCGTCATGGCTTCACCATCATAGCCGGGGCGGGCGATCACCGCAATCGGCATTGTCCGGGCGATCCGCCGCCAGTCCTTCCAGCGGTGCAACTGGGCGAGATTGTCGCTCCCCATCAGCCACACGAAGCGCCGTTTGGGATAGCGCTGGGTGAGCGCGGCGAGCGTGTCCACGGTGTAGCGCGTGCCGAGTCTCTGCTCGATCGCAGTGGGAACGATCCGCGCGCGCCGCGCCTGCTTTCGGGCCGATAGCAGCCGCGCCGTGAGCGGCGCCATGCCTGCCCTGGGCTTTAACGGATTGCCGGGCGAGACCAGCCACCAGGTCTCGTCCAGCCCCAGCGCCTCAGCCGCGAACAGCGTGATTCGCCGGTGCCCGCCATGCGCGGGGTTGAAGCTCCCGCCGAGGAGCCCGGTGAGGACAGGCGTGCCCACGCGCGTTTGGCCTCAGGGCCGGGTCTGGCCCGTCCCGCGCACCTGCCACTTGTAGGTCGTCAGCCCCTCCAGCGCGACCGGGCCGCGCGCGTGGAGCCGACCGGTGGCGATCCCGATCTCCGCGCCGAGGCCGAACTCGCCCCCGTCGGCAAATTGCGAGGAGGCGTTGTGCATCACGATGGCGCTGTCGACTTCCGTCAGGAAGCGTTCGGCGGCAGCATCGTCGGCGGTGACGATGGCATCGGTATGGGCCGAGGAATGGCGCGCAATATGCGCCAGCGCGGCATCGAGATCATCGACCATCGCCACCGAGAGAATCGCGTCGAGATATTCGGTGTCCCAGTCATTCGCGCTGGCCGGGATAACCCGCGAATCGAGCGCGGCGATGCGCTTGTCGCCGCGCACCTCGCAGCCCTTGTCGATCAGCGCGGCGACCAACGCGCCCGCCTTGGGGAATGCCGCGTCGATCAGCAGCGTCTCCATCGCCCCGCAGATGCCGGTGCGGCGCAGCTTGGCGTTCAATGCAATGGCCTCTGCCATCGCCGGGTCGGCGGCGGCGTGGATATAGGTGTGGTTGATCCCGTCGAGATGGGCGAGCACCGGCACGCGCGCATCGGCCTGCACCCTTGCGACGAGGCTCTTGCCCCCGCGCGGCACGATCATGTCGATCAGGCCCGCCGCAGTCAGCATCGCGCCCACCGCCGCGCGGTCCTGCGTCGGCAGCAGCTGCACCGCATCCGCAGGGACGCCGCCTTCGACGAGTCCTTCGACCAGCGCGGCGTGGATCGCGCGGTTGGAATGCACCGCCTCGCTTCCCCCGCGCAGCAGCGCCGCGTTGCCCGCGCGCACGCACAGCGCAGCGGCATCGGCGGTAACGTTGGGACGGCTTTCGTAGATGATCCCGATGGTGCCGATCGGCACGCGGACGCGGCTGAGCTTCAGCCCATTGGGCGGCGTGCTCGAATCGATCACCTGCCCGACCGGATCGGGCAGATCGGCGACCGCGGCGACCGCATCGGCGATCCCGGCAAGCCGTGCTTCGTCGAGCCGCAGCCGGTCGAGCATCGCGCCCGAGAGCCCGCGCGCTTCGCCGGCGGCGACATCCTCGGCATTGGCGGCGAGCACCGCCGGGGTGGCGGCACGCAGCGCCTCGGCAGCGCGGTGGAGCGCGGCGGCGCGGTCGGCGCTCGGCATCGCGGCGAGCTGACGCTGCGCGGCGCGCGCGGCGCGGGCAAGGCCGTTCACCAGCGCTTCGGGATCAAGGGTTTCGGAAGGGCGAACAGAGGCTGAGGTTTGAGTCATGCCCGCCCCTCTAGCATCCTGGGGCCCGCCTGTCAGGCCCGCGCCCCCGCTGGGGATTCGCCGAGTCCCCTCCACCGAGTCGATGCGCGATTCGTCCACCCGGCAAACCACATATGAAGGGGCGCGCTGTGGGAAAGTGCACTTTGTCGCGATTCCCTTTCGATTCGCCCCCCCTGCGGGTCTGCGGATTCGACCCCGCCCGAATCGCCTGATAGCGGCCTTGCACGGGCATTCAGAACATAAATCGGGGCCGCACTTGTCACTTAGCAATACCGCACTTCGCTGGGGCGACCGGCTGCGCCGTTGGTTCCCAGACCGCGAGTTCTTCATGCGTGCCGATGGTCAGGTGCGTTTCATCAAGATTTCGGGCAAGCTCCAGATGCGCGTCGCCGGTGCGGCGGTCGCGGCGCTGGTGCTGTGGCTGGTCGCGCTCGCGGTGATGGCCTGGGGCCAGTATCGTGCCGAGGCCGACCTTGCCTCCTTCGCCGAAAAACGCGCTGAAGTCGCCAGCGCCGATCAGCGGATCAAGGCCTATGCCGGCAATGTCGACAAGGTGGTTGACGATCTGCAAGCGCGGCAGGAATTCCTCGAGGAAATGGCGCGGATGCTGCCCGAAGATCTGGTCGCCGAAGGTGCGGCCAGCGGCACGGTGAGTGATTCGACCACCGCCGCCGGAGAAACGATCAAGAAGGTCAGCGCGCTGATGCCCGAAGCGCGCGGTCTGGCCGAGATCGAGGCGCGCCAGCTTGCGCTGGTGGAACGCCTCACCCGCTTCGCCGATGGCCGCGCGCGCCGCGCCGAAGCCGCGATGCGCAAGCTCAATCTTGATCCCAAACTGCTCAGCCGCGAAGCGCAGCAGGCGATGGGTGGTCCCTTCGAAGCCTTCACCGGCGGCGATTCGATCGACCCGCGCTTCGAACGCCTCGGCCTCAGCCTCACCCGGATGGCCGTGCTGGAACGCGCGCTCAATGGCATTCCGCAGGTCGTGCCCGCCAGTGTCGAGAGCATCACCTCGGGCTTCGGCTACCGCCGCGACCCCTTCAACGGCAGCGGCGCGATGCATGCCGGGATCGACTTCAAGGGTCCGATGGGCTCCCCCGTCTTCGCCGCCGCCGATGGCCGCGTCAGCTTCGTCGGGCGCAAGTCGGGCTACGGCAATGTGGTCGAGATCACCCACGGCAACGGAATGTTGACCCGTTACGCGCACCTTTCGCGCTTCGATGTGAAGGTCGGCCAGCAGGTCGCCGCAGGTGCGACCATCGCGGGGCTCGGCTCGACCGGGCGCTCCACCGGCCCGCACCTGCATTTCGAAGTCCGCATCAATGATCGCGCGGTCAATCCGCGTCCCTTTCTGGAGGCTGCCCCCAATGTTCTCAAGGAAGTCCGAGCCCGCCGGGCAGGCCCCGTCCGCGCCGCCGCCACGGGCCGTTAACAGGAGCAGCAGCATGGCATCGGGTTCGACCTTTTCGGTAATCGGCGCGGATGTGGTGATCACCGGCAACATCTCCGCCACCGCCGACCTGCATATCGACGGCACGGTCGAAGGCGACATCACCTGTGCGAGCCTCGTGCAGGGCGAGAAGAGCGAGATCCGCGGCGCGATCACCGCTGAAAGCGCGCGCATGGCGGGAACCGTCAACGGCTCGATCACTGCGCGCGAGCTGGTGATCCTCAAGAGTGCCCGGATCGAAGGCGACGTGCATTACGATGCGCTGACGATCGAGCAGGGCGCGCAGGTCGATGGCCGTTTCGCGCCCAACGCGAGGCAAGCGGTCAAGCCGGTGCAGGCGGTGCCTTCGAGCATCGCAGCGGCGGAGTAGGGCTCCACCTTATCTCCGTTCGTGCTGAGCCTGTCGAAGCACCGCACTTTTGTCGGCACGTTCGGGTCGAGCAGAGAAGGACGGCCCTTCGACAAGCTCAGGGCGAACCGGATGCTGACTAAAGCACCTCGGCCCTGAGCGTCTTGCGGTCGAGCTTGCCGATCATCGTCTTGGGCAGGCTTTCGCGCACCACCACCATGTCGACCCGCTCGTGTTTGCCGATGCGGGCGTTGAGCCAGTTCGCCAGCTCCTCGCCGGTTTCGGTCGCGCCTTCGTTGAGGGTGACATAGGCGCGGGGAACCTCGCCGCGGTATTCTTCCGGCACGCCGATCACCAGCGCCTCCTTCACCGCGGGATGTTCGAGGATCACGTCCTCGACCACGCTCGGGAAGACCTTGAAGCCACCGACGGCGATCATGTCCTTGATGCGGTCGACGATCTCGAGGAAGCCGTCCGCGTCGATCCGCGCGACATCGCCGGTGCGCAGGTAGCGCTTGCCGCCGTGGGTGACGAAGCAGTCCTCATCGGCCTCGGGGTGGTTCCAGTAACCGCGCATCACCTGCGGGCCATGGACGGCAAGCTCCCCCGGCTCGCCCTCGGGCGCGAGCTTCGCCGGGTCTTCCTTGTCGAGCAGGATCACCTCGGTCCCCGGCACCAGCTGGCCGATCGTGCCGCGCTTGCGCACCCCGTCATAGGGGTTGGCCGAGACCACGCCCGAGCTTTCGGTAAGGCCATAGCCCTCGCAGATGCGCACGCCGGTGACGGTCTCGAACTTTTCGTGCACCGGCCCCGGCATCGGCGCGCCGCCGGAGATGCAGACCTTGAGGCTGGAAAGGTCGGTCTTGGCGAGATCGGGGTGGTCGAGCATCGCCTGAAACATCGTCGGCACGCCGGGAAAGCCGGTGCAGCGGTATTTCTGGATCGTTGCCAGCACCTGCTTGGTCTCGAACCGCGGCACCATCGCGATCGAGGCACCTGTGACCATCGCGTGATTGAGCAGCGCGGTGTTGGCGAAGACGTGGAAGAACGGCAGCGCGCCCATGAAGCACTCGCCCGCCGGATCGCCGAAGGGATTGAGCGCGGCGACCTGCTGCGCGTTCACCGAGAGCTGGTCATGCCCCAGCATCGCGCCCTTGGGCCGCCCGGTGGTGCCGCCGGTATATTGCAGCAGGGCGAGATCGGCGGGGGTGATGTCAACCGCGCGCGGCGTGCCCGCCGGGGTCATCGCGGCCCAGCTCTTGACGCTCGGCCCATAGGCAACATCGGCGATCTGCTTGCGCTTCAGCAGCTTCAGCGCGACGCCCTTCACCCACGGCAGTTGATCGGCAAGCCGGCCCACCACCAGCGTTTCCAGCGCCGATCCGTCCAGCACTTTCTCCGCGGTTGTGTAGAGTTCGGGAACGTCGAGCGTCACCAGCAACCGCGTGCCGCTGTCGCCGACCTGCCAGCTCAGCTCCTCGACCGAATAGAGCGGCGAGAAGTTCACCACCACCGCGCCCGCCATCATCGCGCCGTAATAGGCGGCGGCGTAGATCGGGACATTGGGAAGGAACAGGCCGACGCGGTCGCCCTTGGCGATGCCCAGCGCCTGAAGCCCGGCGGCGAAGGCTACCGCCTGCTTGTGGATCTCGGCATAGCTGTAGGTGCGCCCGAGGAAATGCAGGAACGACGCCTGCGGATTCGCGGCGCGCGTGCGTTCCAGCAGCGCGGGTAGCGTTGCCGGTGCGAAGACCGTTTCGAGCGGGACGGGATGGTGATAGGCGGGAGCGACACTACTGACAGTCATGTCAGTAATTGTGGCCGACAATCATGCCGGGCACAAGCGAAACTGCGGGATTTTGGCTAGATTCTGCCCCGCCCCGGGCTGGACGAAAGGTAAGCGGAAGAAGGGCCTGCTCGGCCCGCCAGCGGACGGGCCGCGAGCGCACGCGCGCGAGCCGCAGTTGCCCGTAGCGAAGCGAAGGAACAGCACCGAGGATGTGCCCGCGGAGGCGGGCACGCACTAAAAAAATCAGATAAACCCGCTCTCAGGGTCGATCTTCTTTTCCTCGGCCTCGGCTTCGCGCTTGCGGGCGAGCCAGGCTTCGGCCTCGGCTTCCTGCGCGGCTTCGCCGGCGGCCTTGACCTTGTCGTCACGCTCGGCGCGCAGTTCCTCGATCAGCCGTTCGCGATCATTGCGCTCGGACTTGACCGGGGCTTCGGCGTCCTCGGTCACGCCGGCACGCTTGGCGGCCTTGGCGACCATCGCGTCGAGCTCGCGCTGCGAGCACAGGCCCAGCGTCACCGGATCCTTCGGCGTGATGTTCTGGATGTTCCAGTGCGAACGGTCACGGATCGCGCCGATGGTGTTGCGGGTGGTGCCGATCAGCTTGCCGATCTGCGCGTCCGACACCTCGGGGTGGTTGCGCAGAATCCAGGCGATGCCATCGGGCTTGTCCTGACGCTTCGACACGGGAGTGTAACGCGGGCCCTTGGTGCGGGTCACCTCGACCGGAGCCTTGTGCATCTTGAGCGAGTAGGACGAATCGTCCTGCCCCTTCTCGATTTCGGCCTGGGTCAGCTCGCCCGAGTGCACGGGATCGCGACCGGTGTACTTGCTGCCCGCAAGATCATCGGCCATCGCCTGCACTTCGAGGATGTGGAGGCCGCAGAACTCGGCGATCTGTTCGAAAGACAGCGCGGTGTTGTCCACCAGCCAGGTCGCGGTGGCATGCGGCATCAGCGGCTTGGGCTGATCCTTGGTCGCCATGAGGAAATCTCCGTTGAAAATGAAAGGGCCGCCCCTTTCGGAGCGGCCGCCTTGGAGTATCAGATAGGCGAAACGGCGCGGAACGGCAAGAAATGGATTCAGAAGACCGGCAGCGTCTGCAACGAAACGGCCTCGTCTTCGCCCAGCGCCGCTAGCCCGGCGAGGAATTGCCGGCTCGCCGCCTCCCAGGAATAGCCTGCGGCATAGGCGGCGCAGGCGGCGCGGTCGCAATAGCGCGCGGCGTCGATCGCGCGGGCAAGATCCTCGGACAGCGCGCCGACGCTTTCGGTAATAATGTCGATCGGCCCCGGCACCGGGAAGGCGGCGACCGGGGTGCCGCAGGCCAGCGCCTCGATCATCACCAGCCCGAAAGTGTCGGTGCGGCTGGGGAAAACGAAGACATCGGCATGGGCATAGCACCCCGCCAGCGCCTCGCCCGTGCGCTTGCCGAGAAACAGCGCTTGCGGAAACTTCTCCTTGAGCCCCGCGACGGCCGGGCCGTCACCCACCACCACCTTGGTGCCGGGATAGGGACAGGCGAGGAAGGCTTCGATGTTCTTCTCGACCGCCACCCTCCCGACATAGAGCAGGATCGGCCCTGCGATCCCGGCATATTCGGCCGGGCGCGGGGCCTGCGGGGAAAAGCACGACAGATCGACGCCCCGGCTCCAGTGGGTCAGCCGGGTCAGGCCCTGTTCGCGCAAGGTGGCGCAGATCGTCTCGGTCGCCACCATGATCGTCTGCGCGGGTCGGTGGAACCAGCGGATATAGGGCCAGAAGACGCTCGCAGGCAGGCCGGTGCGGCGCGCGATATAGTCCGGGAACTGGGTGTGATAGGCGGTGGTGAAGGGCACGCGGCGGCGCAGGCAATAGGCGCGGGCGGCGAAGCCCAGCGGGCCTTCGGTGGCGATATGCACCGCATCGGGCGCGATCCGGGCCAGCCGCCGCCCGACCGCGCCCGGCAAGGTGAGCGCGAGGCGAATCTCGGGATAGGTCGGCGCGGGGATCGAGGGGTAGCCTTCGGGCGAGATGACCGTGACCTCATGCCCCCAGCCGCGCAGCACATCGCAGGTGGTCGAGAGCGTGCGCACAACGCCGTTGGTCTGGGGGTGCCAGGCATCGGTAACGATCGCGATCCGGGCCGGGATGGGCGAAGGCGCGGCGGTGCAATCCTCGATGGGAATGGAGGTCAACCGATTCACGCCGCCTCGCGCGCTTCGGTAGCGGCAGCGGTGCTGGCCGCCTCTGCCTCGCGGCGCTTGATCTCGTCGGCCCAGTGGAGGATCTCCATGCGCCCGTCGTGGTGTTCGACCAGCGCGTTGCAGCCTTCGACCCAGTCGCCATCGTTCCAGTATTCGATGTTCCGGCCATTGTGCTGGAACGCGCGGAATTCGGCGGTGTGAATGTGCCCGCACACCACCCCGTCCACCCCGCGCTCTCCGGCCGCACGGGCGACGACTTCCTCGTACTTGCCGATGAACTCCACCGCGTTCTTGACCTTGTGCTTGGCCGCCTTGGAGAGCGACCAGTAGGGCTTGCCCAGCCAGCGGCGCACGGTGTTCACCGCGATATTGCACTTCATCATGAAGTGGTAGGCATGGTCCCCCACGAAGGCGAGCCAGCGGTGCGACAGCATGACGGCATCGAACTCGTCGCCGTGCAGCACCATCAGCCGGCGGCCATCGGCGGTATCGTGGAAGGCGGCCCGGCGAATTTCGATCCCGCCGAAATTGAGCCCGGTGAACTGCCGGAACATCTCGTCGTGGTTGCCCGGGATATAGACCACCCGCGTGCCCCGCCGCGCGCGCTTCATGATACGCCAGACGATATCGTTGTGTGCCGACGGCCAGTAGAACTTCTTCTTCAGCCGCCAGCCGTCGATGATGTCGCCCACCAGATACATCGTCTCGCTGTCGGTGTGGTCGAGGAAGTCGATCAGCAGATCGGCGTTGCAGCCCTTGGTGCCGAGATGGACGTCGCTGATCCAGATCGTGCGGAACGACCGCCGCTCCCTCCCTTCCGGCTCGGGCGTGCGCGGCGCGGACACGGGGAAGCTGGCGATGTTGTCGTGGATCAGATCGGTGAGGTCGGCGCCGGTCATCGGGATTTCCTGAGCTTGGTCTCTCGGAAATCCTTTGCCAGCCGAATGTTACACCCGAATCGCAGGGGCGTGACGGTTCCGCGTCATGTTTTCAATGACAAGTCAGGCCCAGCTCAGCTCATCGGGACGAAACCGGGCAGCGCCTGAACCCGCGCGATCCAGCTCCGGATATGCGGATAGTTGCCCAGACCAAAGCCGCCCTCCTCGGCGACATGGGTGTAGGCGAACAGCGCGATGTCGGCGAGCGTCGGGGTGTCGCCGCAGAAAAAGGCGTTGCTCGCCAGATGCTTGTCCATCAGCTCCAGCGCGGCGCAGCCCGCCATGCGCTTGGCCATCATCTGCGCGCGCTGCTGCTCCGACAGGTTCGCCTCGCCCACGAAACGCAGCCAGAAGCGCAGGGTGGCGACGTTGGGTTCGTGGTTGTACTGCTCGAAGAACATCCAGCGCAGCATGTCCGCCTGCGCAAAGCGTTCCTCCGGGATCAGCGCCGAGCCGTGGGCGAGATACCAGCAGGCGGCGTTGCTTTCAGGCAGGAAGCGCGCCTGCTCCCCCTCGCCGATCTGCAACACCGGGATGCGCCCGTTGGCGTTGACTGTGGCGAGAAACTCGGGCGTGCGCGTCTCGCCCTGCATGATGTCATAGGCGCGGGTCGCCAGCGGCAGGCCGAGCAGCGCGGCGGTGAGCTTGATCTTGTAGCAATTCCCGCTGCGGGGATCTTCGTGGAGGGTCAGCGCGTCCTCCCCGCTCCCCGCCTCGTCCTGCAACGCGATGAACCCGGACAAGGTGGTGGGGAACACCAGCAGCTTGGGCTGCCCGGTTCCCAGCCCCTCCCACGAGGATTGCTCATAGGGCTGCGACAGGGTGGAATTGGGGTCGCTCGGCCAGAGGCAGTGGCAGGCGGCGAGCTTGTCGCCCTCTCCGCCCTTCCATTCCTTTCCTGCGGTCGCCGGGCCGCGATGGATTGGCGTCATGTCGCGCCATCGCATCGCCCCGCGTCCCTTGCGAACCTCGACGAAAGCGTAATCGCCCGAAATGCGCAGCACGGGATAGGTCATTGGCCTGCAACCTCCAGCACGATCTTGCCGATGTGGTCGCCGTTCTCCATCCGCGCATGGGCGGCGGCGGCGTCTGCGAGGGGGAAGGTCATGTCCATCACCGGCGACAATTCGCCGTCGCAGAACAGCGGCCAGGCATTGTCGGCAATCTCGTCGGCGAGCGCGGCCTTGAAACTGTCGGTGCGCGGGCGCAGGGTCGATCCGGTAAGGGTCAGGCGCTTCATCATCACCACCGCCATGTTGAGGTCGGCCTTGGCACCGCCCAGCACCGCGATCGTGACATGGCGGCCATCCTCGGCAAGGCATCTCATGTTGCGCGCGACATAATCGCCCGAGACCATGTCGAGCACCACGTTGACGCCCTTGCCTTCGGTATGCGCGAGCACCGCCTCGACAAAGTCCTGCTCGCGGTAATTGATCGCGAGGTCGGCGCCGATCCGGGTCGCGGCGGCGCATTTGGCGGTGTCGCCGCAGGTGACGATCACCTGCAGCCCGAAGGCCTTGCCGAGCATGATCGCCATCGTCCCGATGCCGCTGGTGCCGCCGTGGATCAGCACGCTCTCCCCATCGCGCGCGAGGCCGCGCTCGAACAGGTTGTGCCACACGGTGAAAAGGGTTTCGGGGATCGCGGCGGCTTCGGACAGCATCATACCTTCGGGCACCGGCAGGCAATGCTGCCAATGCGCCGCGCAATATTCGGCATAGCCACCGCCCGGCGTGAGCGCGGCGACATATTGCCCGATCATCTCGCGCGGGACTTCGGTGCCGACGGCAACGATTTCGCCCGACACCTCCAGCCCCAGCAGCGGCGAGGCGCCCGGCGGCGGCGGATAGGCGCCGGCGCGCTGCAAGCAATCAGGGCGGTTGACCCCGGCATAGGCGACGCGGATCAGCACATCATCGGGGCGCAGACGCGGCAGGGGCGCGGTCATGGTCCGCAGCACATCGGGCCCGCCGGGGGCATCGAAGCCAATCGCCTGCATCGTCTCAGGCAAATCCGCCCCGTTGCTCACCACCATCACCGCGTTGCCCCCCTTTTGAGCACTTTCCGATCAATCCGGGTCGCCCTGATCGCGTCAGGAAGTCCGCTGGACAGGAGTGGCGCGCAGCAGGGGCTGGTTGCCCCTGCAAGTGCCGCGACGAAGCCAGCGGACTTCCTGACGCGACTCCGAAGGAGCGGGCCTGTTTTGGCCCAGCGCGGCGTCTCTCCTCGTTCACTATGCTTAAGCATGGCTCACTCGTCGTTCCTTGCGCTGGGCCAAAACAGGCTCCGTCAGGGTGACCCGGATTGATCGGAAAGTGCTCTAGACCCCAATTAACCATCGGTGTTGCGCGAATAACCGTCTCTCGGATTGACAGCAAGCCGCTTCCCCCTGATGCTGCATGCCAATGGAAGAGCCCGATCGCCCTCGCCCCAGCGGAGATGCGGCTTCCCGTCTCGCTGGGGAAGACCTCGGCCCCTATTCGCAGGCCGAGCTGGACGAGCGTATCGCAATGCTCGAGGCCGAGATCGCGCGGGTGAGCGCACATCGCGACAAGGCTGCGGCGCACCGCGCTGCGGCCGACGCGCTGTTCGGGAAGGGCGGCGGATGATCCGACACCGTAGCTCTTGCGTAATTGGTTTAGCGGATTCGCAATTCCCTACGCGCATCCCATATTGTCGGAAAATGGCTCCCCCCGCTCTCTCGCCACGAGCGCCCACCCGCAGATAGAGGCCTCTCCCATGCCCAGCTTCGCCCAGAACCTCGAACGCACGCTGCACAATGCGCTCGGCAATGCGTCCGAACGGCGGCACGAATATGCCACGCTCGAACACCTGCTGCTGGCGCTGATCGACGATGAAGACGCAGCCCAGGTGATGGCTGCCTGCGGGGTCGACCTTGCCGAATTGGGTGAGGTGGTGAAGCAATATCTCGATCAGGAATATCAGAGCCTCAAGACCGAGGACGGCGCCGATCCGCAGCCGACCGCGGGCTTCCAGCGGGTGATCCAGCGCGCGATCCTGCATGTGCAGTCGAGCGGCAAGGACACCGTCACCGGCGCGAATGTGCTGGTCGCGCTGTTTTCCGAGCGCGATTCCTACGCGGTCTATTTCCTCCAGCAGCAGGACATGAGCCGGCTGGATGCGGTGAGCTATATCAGCCACGGCATCGGCAAGGGTGGCCGCCAGATCGAGCCCAAGACCCCGCAGGGAACCGACAAGGCGGAAGAGCCCGCGCAGCAGGCCAAGGACAGCGGCAACAAAAAGGAAACCGCGCTCGACCAGTTCACCGTCAACCTCAACACCAAGGCCGAAAGCGGCAAGATCGACCCGCTGATCGGGCGCGGGCCGGAGGTTGACCGGACGATCCAGATCCTATGCCGCCGGTCCAAGAACAACCCGCTCTATGTCGGCGATCCCGGCGTCGGGAAAACCGCGATTGCCGAAGGGCTGGCGCGCAAGATCGTCGAGGGCGATGTGCCCGAAGTGCTGAACGAAGCGGTGATCTACTCGCTCGACATGGGCGCACTGCTGGCAGGCACGCGCTATCGCGGCGATTTCGAAGAGCGGCTGAAGCAGGTCGTGACCGAGCTTGAGGCGATGCCGAACGCAGTGCTTTTCATCGACGAGATCCACACCGTGATCGGCGCGGGCGCAACCAGCGGCGGGGCGATGGATGCCTCGAACCTGCTCAAGCCCGCCCTGTCGAGCGGCGCGATCCGCTGCATCGGATCGACCACCTACAAGGAATTCCGCAACCACTTCGAAAAGGATCGCGCACTGCTGCGCCGGTTCCAGAAGATCGACGTGAACGAGCCGACAATCGAGGACACGATCAAGATCCTCAAAGGTCTGCGCACCGCGTTCGAGGATCACCACAAGGTCAAGTACACGCCCGATGCGATCAAGACCGCGGTCGAGCTGTCGGCGCGCTACATCAATGACCGCAAGCTGCCCGACAAGGCGATCGACGTGATCGACGAAGTCGGCGCGATGCAGATGCTGGTGCCGCCCAGCCGCCGCAAGAAGACCATCACCGCGCGCGAGATCGAAATGGTCATCGCGACGATGGCGCGCATCCCGCCCAAGTCGGTCAGCAAGGATGACAAGAAGGCGCTCGAAAACCTCGAACGCGATCTGAAGCACGTCGTCTTCGGGCAGGACGAGGCGATCACACGTCTCGCCACCGCCATGAAGCTGAGCCGTGCAGGCCTGCGCGATCCGGACAAGCCGATCGGGAGCTTCCTGTTCAGCGGCCCCACCGGCGTCGGCAAGACCGAAGTCGCCCGCCAGCTTGCCACGATCATGGGGATCGAGCTCAAGCGCTTCGACATGTCGGAATATATGGAGCGGCACTCGGTCAGCCGGTTGATCGGCGCGCCTCCGGGCTATGTCGGTTACGATCAGGGCGGTCTGCTGACCGATGCGGTCGATCAGAACCCGCATTGCGTGCTGCTGCTCGACGAGATCGAGAAGGCCCACCCCGACCTGTTCAACATCCTGTTGCAGGTGATGGATAACGGGCGTCTCACCGATCACCACGGCAAGACAGTCGATTTCCGCAACGTGGTGCTGATCATGACGACCAATGCGGGCGCGGCCGACATGGCGCGGCAGGGGATCGGCTTCGGCGATGTCAGCAAGCAGGATGCGGGCGACGAAGCGGTGAAGAAGATGTTCACCCCCGAATTCCGCAACCGTCTCGATGCGATCGTGCCCTTCGCCTATCTCGGCAAGAGCACCGTGGCGCGCGTGGTCGACAAGTTCATCCTCCAGCTGGAGCTTCAGCTGGCCGAACAGAACGTTCACATCCAGTTCGACAGCGATGCCCGTGCATGGCTGGCGGACAAGGGCTACGACAAGCTCTATGGTGCCCGCCCGATGAGCCGGTTGATCCAGGAAAAGATCAAGCAGCCGCTCGCCGAGGAACTGCTGTTCGGCAAGCTGGCCGACGGCGGCGAGGTCCATGTCACGGTGAAGGACGGCAAGCCCGCCTTCGAAATGACCCCGGCACCGCCCAAGGTGAAGGTCGCCAAGAAGAAGGCCCCTGTAAAGAAAGCTCCGGCCGCCAAGAAGCCCGCGCCGGAAGCCGACGAGGGCTGATGCGCGCCTGCATTGCAGCAATGGCGGCGGCGGGGGTGCTGATGGGCACTCCCGCCGCTCCCGTTTTCGCGCAGCCCGCCGATCTGTCGGCCGAGGCGATGGCGGTTCATCTCGCCGAGATCGGCACCTGGAACTTCGCGGCGCGCAAGAAGGGGCCGGACGGCAAGTCCGAATGCACCGAGGTCTGGCATTTCGACGCGGACGGCACCGGCTGGGTGCAGAGCGGCGAACAGCGCGTTACCCTCTCATGGCGCACCGAGAAGGACAGTAGCGACGATCGCTGGCTTCGCCTCACCCCGCTGGCCTCGACCGCCGGGGCCGACTGCATGGGCAAGCCGAGCGACCCCGCCGCCTATCCCGAAAAGGAATATGGTTTCGTCGTGATGTTCAAAAACGCGGGCGACGCGCTGACGTGCCGTCCTGCGCCCTATCTCATGGTCGATGGCGTGCTGACCGACCAACGTTTCCTGCGCGACGAGGACTGCTGGGGCTGGCTCGACCCGGTCAAGCGCAAGTAGTTCTGGAACACTGACGCGACCTTGCGGGTTGCTCCTGTCATGGCCGCCCCCTTCTCCTGGATCCGTCCCGAGCCGTGGGGCATTCACATCGTCCCCGCCGATATCTGGGTTGATCCCTCGCGCCCCGTGCCGCGGGCGCTGGTGACGCATGGCCATGCCGATCACGCGCGCGGCGGACATGGCGAGACCATCGCCACCCCGGCGACACTGGCGATCATGGAACTGCGCTATCGCACGGGGGCTTCCGACGATTCCGGAACCGTTCTGCACAAGGCGGTGCCGGTCGAATATGGCGAGACGATCCGGCTGCCGGGCGGGGTCGATGCGACCTATATCCCGGCGGGCCATGTGCTCGGCTCAGCGCAGATCCTGCTTGAACACGCGGGCGAGCGCGTCGTCATCACCGGCGATTACAAGCGCGCACCCGATCCGACCTGCGCGCCCTTCGAAGTCACGCCTTGCGACATCTTCATCACCGAGGCGACCTTCGGCCTGCCGGTCTTCACCCACCCCCCGATCGGCGAGGAGATCGGCAAGCTGCTGGAGGCGCGCGCCGACAATCCCGATACCTGTGTGCTGGTAGGCGCCTATGCGCTGGGCAAGGCGCAGCGGGTGATCGCGGAGCTGCGCGCGGCGGGGCACAGCGACACGATCTGGCTCCACGGGGCGATGGAAGCGATGTGCCGGCTCTACGAAGAACACGGCGTCGCGCTGGGCGATCTGCGGCTGGTGACCGATGCACCCTCGAAAGAGGCGATGTGCGGCGCCATCGTGGTCGCGCCGCCCTCGGCGCTGAACGACCGCTGGAGCCGCCGCCTGCCCGATCCGATCACTGCGATGGCGAGCGGCTGGATGCGGGTGCGCGCCCGCGCACGCCAGCGCGGGGTGGAGCTGCCGCTGGTCATCTCCGACCATGCCGACTGGAACGAACTCACCCGCACCATCAAGGAAGTGAACCCGGCCGAAACCTGGATCACCCACGGGCGCGAGGAAGCGCTGCTGCGCTGGTGCGCACTCAGCCAGCGCCGCGCCCGCGCGCTGGCGCTGGTGGGATACGAGGACGAGGATGACTAGCACCCCCGCCCTCGCCACCCGGACCTTACTTGATCGCGGTCAGATCGGCGTCGATCTTGGTCAGCAGCTCTTCGGTGATCATCCCCTGCGAGAACGGCGCGAGGGTGCGCAGGCTCAGCGCGCTGAACTGATCATAGGCGGGGTGCTGGTCGATGCCGGGCAGATACTTGTCGAGCACCGCCTTGGCGCGGGCGTCGGCCACCAGCACTTCGACCGGGGTGTCGACCGAGAACGTCGTAGCGGGTGCCGGCGCGGGCGCATCCTGCGCGGTCACGACAGCGGGAGCGGTCACAGCGGCAAGAGCCAGACCGAAAGCGGCAAGCGGAGCAAACTTCATCGAACGGATGTCCTTGTGATGGCGCGCGCAGGCCACGCGGCAAGGGCGTCCTCTAGACGATTCGCATGTCGGTGCAATGAACGGTTGAGCGCGCGCTGATGGAGGAATTCGCCTCCCTGCTCGATGCGCTGGTCTACACCACCAGCCGCAACCGCAAGCTGGCGCTGATCGCGGCCTATCTGCGCAGCAGCCCCGATCCCGATCGCGGCTGGGCGATGGCCGCGCTGACGGGCGGGCTGGACTTTCCGGCGGTGAAATCCTCGACCATCCGCATTCTGATGATGGAGCGGGTCGATCCGGTGCTGTGGGCGCTCAGCCGCGATTTCGTCGGTGACACGGCCGAGACCGCGAGCCTGCTCTGGCCGGAACCCGAGGATGCCGCTCCCCAGCCTGCGCTGTCGCTGGCCGAAGTGGTGGATCGTCTCGCAGCGCTCACCCGCGCCACTGCGCCGAAAGAACTGCCCGCGCTGCTCAGCCGGATGGACGCCAAGGGCCGTTATGCGCTGATCAAGCTCGCCACCGGCGGGATGCGAGTGGGCGTATCGGCGCGGCTCGCCAAGACGGCTTTCGCGATAGCCTTCGAGGTGCCGGTCGAGGAGGTCGAGGAATATTGGCACGCGCTCGCCGCCCCCTATCCCGAGCTGTTCCAATGGGCGGCGGAGGGCGGCGACCCGCCCAATCTGGCGGGCGTGCCGCGCTTCCGCCCCTTCATGCTCGCCCACCCGCTCGAAGACGGCGTGGTCGACCTCGCCGACTATGCCGCCGAGTGGAAATGGGACGGTATCCGGGTGCAGCTGGTCAGGGCCGGGGGCGAGACACGGGTCTATTCGCGCTCGGGCGACGATATTTCGGCGACCTTCCCCGAATTGCTGGACCTTCTTCCGATCGACGCGGTGCTCGATGGCGAATTGCTGGTGCGCGGGGTCACGCAAGGCGGTGAAGCGGGCGGCGCGGCGAGTTTCAATGCGCTCCAGCAGCGGCTCGGGCGCAAGACCGTCTCCAAACCGATGCTGCGCGATTATCCCGCCTTCGTGCGGCTCTACGACGTGCTGCTGCTCGACGGCACCGACTGGCGCGAGCGCCCCTGGAAGTCGCGCCGCGCAACTTTGGAAGGGCTGATGCCGCGCCTGCCGGAGAGCCATTTCGATCTCTCCCAGCTGGTCGAGGCCCCTGATTTCGCCGCGCTCTCCGCAATCCGCGACACCGCCCGCGACGAGGCGATCGAGGGGCTGATGCTCAAGCACCGCGACAGTCCCTATGTCGCCGGTCGCCGGGTCGGCCACTGGTTCAAGTGGAAACGCGATCCACTGCTGATCGACTGCGTGGTGATGTATGCCCAGCGCGGCAGCGGCAAGCGGTCTAGCTTCTATTCGGATTACACCTTCGGCTGCTGGGACGGCGACCCCGATGCCGGCGCGGAATTGCTGCCGGTGGGCAAGGCCTATTCGGGCTTTACCGATGCGGAGTTGAAGAAGCTCGACAAATTCGTGCGGCAGAACACCCTCAACCGCTTCGGCCCGGTGCGCGAGGTGAAGCGCGAACTGGTGTTCGAGGTCGCCTTCGATTCGGTCCACGCCAGCAAACGCCACAAGAGCGGCCTCGCCATGCGCTTCCCCCGCATCCACCGCATCCGCTGGGACAAGCCCGCGCATGAGGCTGATCGGGTGGAGAGTTTGCGGGCGCTGGTGAAGGATTGACGAAGGCTCTCGCGTGGCGCAAGTAGGTTGCAAATAGCAACGGGAGAGAGACCATGTCCTACGCCACCGCCGCGCTTGCCACATATGCCAATATGCTCGGCACGCTCGACCACCTCGTCACAAAGGCCGAGGGCCACGAAAAGGGCGAGGCGCTGCTCGGCGCACGGCTGGCCGAGGACATGTTCCCGCTCGCCACCCAGATCCGCTTCACGCTCGATCAGGTGATGACCGCGCTGAAGCGGCTCGGAAATCTCGAGATCGCCGCCGACGACAGCGACATTACCACCTTCGCCGAGGCGCACACGCGGATCAAGGCCGCGCAGGACATGGTCGCGAACACCGATCCCGCCAGCTGGCCCGCAAGCGGCGAGACGGTCGAGTTCGCCCTCCCCAACGGCATGACCTTTGCCATGCAGGCCCACGAATACTGCCGCGACTGGGCGACGCCGCAGTTCTATTTCCACCTGATGGCCGCCTACGCGATCCTGCGCGCCGAGGGGCTGGCTATCGGCAAGATCGATTATGTCGGCTACATGATGCGCTACATGAAACAGCCCACGCCAGCCGCCTAGATGCACCGCTACGACCCCGCGCGCCAACGCCTCGCCCTCGGGCTGGCCGCGCTGGCGGGGTTGGTGGATGCAACCGGGTTCGTGGTGGCGGGTGGCTATTTCACCTCCTTCATGTCGGGCAACACCACGCGCATGGGAGTGGAGCTGGCCGAGCGCCCCGCGCTGGCGCTCGCCCCGCTGGGGCTGATCGCCTGCTTTCTGGCGGGGGTGATCGCGGGCGCGCTGATCGGGCGGAGGGTCGAGGCGCGGCGCAAGCCGGTGCTGCTCGGCGGGGTCGCGCTGTTGCTGGCGAGCGGCACTGCGCTGCTGGCGGCAGGCTGGCCGCTGCCCTTTCTCGCCCTCTCGGCGCTGGCGATGGGTCTTGCCAACAACGTCTTCACCAAAGCGGGCGAAGTGACGGTCGGCGTGACCTACATGACCGGCGCGCTGGTGCGCTTCGGCCAGGGGATCGCGGCGCGCCTCGCCGGGCAGCCGCTTGAATCGACCCGCGGCTATGGCTGGCTGTGGAGCGCGCTCGCAGCGGGCGCAGCGGCGGGCGGCGCGCTGGCGCTGCATCGGCCTGTGGCGGGCGCGGCGGCAGCGGCCGGGCTTGCGGGGCTGCTCTGGATTGCCGCCGCATGGATCAAAACCGCGCCCGAGTGACTTGTCCCTCGCATGAAGACCAAAATCCGCGCCAACTGGTCGCACGCCGTGCTGGTGTGCAAGAAATGCTCGAAGAAGCTCACCAAGAAAGACCTCGGCTTCGGCCCTGATGACAAGCCGCTCGCCAAGGCGCTGCGCGCTGAGCTTGGCGCGGGCAAGACCCGCAAGGCCAAGGTGGGCGTGATCGAGGTGCCCTGCCTCGACATCTGCCCCAAGGGCGGGGTGGTGGTGATCGACAGCCGCCGCCCGGAGGAATGGCGGATCCTCTCCCCCGACGCCCCCTTCGCGAACGAGGTCGAATCGTTGCGCTAAAGCTAAAGCGCCGCCGCCACCGCCTCGGCGTGGTGCTTGGCGTTTTCGGCATAATGCGCCACGCCCATCCGCATCCCGGCGATGGCGGCCTCGCCCAAGTCCTTCATCTTCACCGCCGGACGCCCCGCCCACAACTCGCGTTCTCCCATCACCTTGCGCTCGGTCAGCATCGCGCCGGCCGCGAGCATCGCGTCGCTCCCGATCACCGCCTTGTTCATCACGATCGCGCCGAGGCCGACAAAGCCGCGGTCGTGGATCGTGCAGCCGTGAACCATCGCCATGTGGCCGATCAGCACATCATCGCCGATCACCAGCGGGCAGCCTTCCGGATCGCCGGGGCGCGGCGGATCGCAGTGGAGGATGCTGCCGTCCTGCACATTGGTCCGCTCACCAATGCGGATCGAGAACACGTCGGCGCGCAGCACGCAATTGTACCAGATCGAGCTTCCCGCCCCGATCACCACGTCGCCGATGATCGTGCAGCCCGGCGCGATGAAGGCGGTGTCGTGGATCTGCGGGGTCGTGCCGTGGATCGGGATGATATTGACGCCCGGTCGTTCGGGCGGTCGGTGGGTCATGGCTGGCTCTCCCATTCTGCGCGGGTGATCGCGTATTGGATGTTGACCTCGCCCGCGTCGGGATCGGCGAAGTCGAGGTCTGCGCGGCGCCTCATGCCGAGTTTTTCCATCAATCGCCAGCTTGCCGCGTTTTTGGCGAGGGTCAGCGCGACGATCTGCGGCGCGGCATGGACGGCAAAGCCCCAGTCCACCACCGCCCGCATCGCTTCGAAGGCATAGCCCATCCGCCAGCGATCCTCGCGCACCAGCCAGCCGATCTCGAAGTCGTGCGGATTGGGCGCGAGCGGATGCGCGACGCGGCGCAGCCCGCAATGGGCGATGATTTCGCCGGTCGCGCGCTCCTCGGCGAACATGAAGCCATAGCCATCGGCAGCAAAGCTGTCGCGCGAGGCCTCGTGCTTGGCCGCGATCACCCCGCGCGGCTGCACGCCGCCGAGGTGGCGCATCACTGCGGGGGTGTTGAGCAGCGCCATGTGCGCGTCGAGATCGTCTTCGCGGATGCGCCGCAGCACCAGCCGGGCGGTGGTCAGCACCGTATCGCTCACCGGGCCTGCCATGCCTCGCGGGTGATGGCATAGGCGATGATGCGCGGGTTTTCGGGATCGAAGTCGGCGCTGTCGAAATCGAGGTCTTCGCGCCGCGCCATGCCGAGCCGAAGCATAAGGCCCCAACTGCCGGTGTTGCCCTCCACCGTCAGCGCGATCACTTCGTCCGCGCCGAAGCGGTCGAAGGCCAGATCGAGCGACGCGGCGGCGGCCTCCTTGGCATAGCCCTGCCCCCAGGCATCTTCGCGTAAGCGCCAGCCGACCTCCATCATCCCCTGCGGCCCGCCGGGCTGGTTGGAGCGCTTCAGCCCGCAAAAGCCGAGCAGCGCACCGTCCTCCCGCCGTTCGACCACCCAGAAGGTGTGGCCGTGATCCGCCTGGTAGGACTCCAGCCGCGCCTGCGCCGCCGCGCGCCCGGCCTCGTCCTGCATGCCGCCCAGCCAGCGCATCACGGCAGGCGTGTTGGTGACGCGCCAGAACTCGGGCCAGTCCTCCTCACGCCAATCGCGCAGGGTCAGGCGGGGGGTGTCGTGGCGGAATTCAGGCATGGTCTGTCTCGGCGGGTGCATCCAGCGACCACACCGTGGTCGGGTTGTCTTCGGGGGGATAATCGGGATCGGCATAGCCGAGCTCGGGCCGGAAAGTGAACCCGAGGCGGTGCATCATCCGGGTCGAGGCGACGTTGGAGTCGCTCGCCTGCGACCACACGCGCCGCAATCCCAGCGGCCCGAAGGCATGGCCGAGCACCGCGCGCGCAGCCTCGGTGGCGTATCCCTTGCCCCAATGGCTTTCCGCAAAGGTCCAGCCGATCTCGCGCTGGCCCTGCAAGGCGGGCGGCGCGGCGGGGGAGCGGACGTGGAACAGCCCGCAGCGACCGATTCTGGTCTCACCATCGCGCAGCCACACGGTCCAACGCTGGTGCCCGCCGGTGTGAAATGCGGCGATGTCGGCGGCGAGGCTCTGCTCGACCTCGGAGCGCGTGCGCACCCCGGCGAGATGGCGCAGCACGGCTTCGGTGTTCATCGCGGCGAGCAGCCACGGCAGGTCGCTCTCGACCGGCGGGCGCAGGATGAGCCGCGCGGTCGTGAGCGTACCGTCCTCACCCATTCAGCAGACGGACCACGTGGGCGGCGTGGTAGGTCAGGATACCGCTGCACCCCGCGCGCTTGAAGGCGATCAGCTTTTCCAGCACCAGCGCATCGCGGTTGCCGATCCCGGCGGCTTCGGCAGCCTCGATCATCGCGTATTCGCCGGAGACCTGATAGGCGAAGACCGGCACGTCGAAACGCTGCTTCACCCGGTAGATGATGTCGAGATAGGCGAGGCCGGGCTTCACCATCACGGAGTCGGCGCCCTCGGCAATGTCCATCGCCACTTCGCGCAGGGCTTCGTCGGCGTTGGCGGGGTCCATCTGGTAGGATTTCTTGTCGCCCTTCAGCAGCCCGCCAGAACCGACAGCATCGCGAAACGGGCCGTAGAAGGCGCTCGCATATTTGGCAGCGTAGGACATGATCTGGACGTTGGGGTGCCCGTTCATCTCCAGCGCGCGGCGGATTGCGCCGATGCGGCCGTCCATCATGTCGGATGGCGCGATGATGTCCGCGCCCGCGTCCGCCTGATTGACCGCCTGATCGACCAGCATCGCCACGGTCTCATCATTCACGACATAGCCCGCATCGTCGATCAGCCCGTCCTGCCCGTGGCTGGTATAGGGGTCGAGCGCCACATCGGTCAGCACGCCGATGTCGTTGCCGCAGGCGTGTTTGATCGCACGGATCGCGCGGCACATCAGGTTGTCGGGATTATGCGCCTCGGCCCCGTCATCGCTGCGCAGGTCCTGCGGGGTGTTGGGGAACAGCGCAATCACCGGAATACCGAGATCCACCGCCTCCTTGGCGCGCGCGACGATCCCGTCGACCGACCAGCGCGACACGCCGGGGAGCGTCCCGATCGGCTCTTCGACGCCTTCGCCCGCGGTCACGAACAGCGGCCAGATCAGATCGGCAGGGGTCAGCACCGTCTCGCGGTGGAGCGCGCGGCTCCAGCCGGTGGCACGGGTGCGGCGCAGGCGGGTGTTGGGGTAATGTCCGGTCATGGGCGCAAGGCTTACGCTCAATTTCGGCTGGACGACAAGTGCCCGTTACAGAGACACGCCTACAGTGTGACCGCGGGCGTGCCCCTGCGCGCGGTATCGACCTTCTCGATCTCGCGCACGGGCTCCTTCACCTCGTTCGGCAGCGGGGCGAGATCCTTGAGCGCCGCGCCGACTTCGATCTCCTTCAGGCGGATCAGCTGGCGGCGGAAATCGATCAGCTCGGTGCCGGACAGCTCGGCGCGGGTGACGAAGGACACGCTGGCCGGGTTGATCACCCGCCCGCCGCGATACATCTCGTAATGCAGGTGCGGACCCGTGGAGAGGCCGGTCGAGCCGACATAGCCGATCACCTGCCCGCGCCGCACGCTTTGCCCGGCGCGCACCGCCATGCGGCTCATGTGGCAATAGCGTGTCGAGAGGCCCCCGCCATGCTCCAGCCGCACCGCGATGCCGCAGCCGCCGGCGCGGCCCGCAGCGCTGACCTTGCCATCGCTGACCGCGACGATCGGCGTGCCATATGACGCCTTGAAGTCCATCCCGGCGTGCATCCGGTTGTAGCCGAGGATCGGGTGGCGGCGCATCCCGAAGCTCGAGCTGATCGCGCCGGGCACCGGTGCCAGCAACCCGCGCCGCTGTTCGCCCACGCCCGAAGCCTCGTAGAAGCGCCCGTCGCTCCCCCAGCGCATCAGCTGGGTGCGCGGACGACCGCCGCGGTCGATCCCGGCATAGAGCAATTGCCCGGCCTGCCGTTCGCCCGTGGCGGCGCGGCGATAGGCGATGATGATGTCGAATTCGTCGGAGGCACCGACCTCGCGGTCCATGTCGATCTGCGCGTCGAGCGCCTTCAGGTAGTCCTGCACCGCACTCGCCGGGACGCCGGCCTGCCGCATCGAGCGGTAGAGGCTGCTGCCCACCACGCCGCGCACCCGCAGCGGGGTCTCGTCGACGCGGATGATGTTGCGCTTGAGCGCCAGCGGGCCGGAGGGGACGACGGGAGTGCCGTCAGCGGCGATCTCGCCCACGCCGGGGCGCGTCAGTTCGAGCTGGAGATCGAAGCGCGCGCGGAAGGCGAGGCTGTCGAGCGGGCGCGGCTCACCCGGCGCGGGGCGGCGGCCGAGCAGCACGTCCATCTGCGTGCCGGGCTGGATGTCGCCCACCGCCACCGCCTGCCCGACGAGCGCGGCGGCACGGTCGATATCCTCGCCCGCAACACCGGCGCGGCGCAGCATGGTGACGAAACTGTCGCCCGGCGCGAGCGTCACCACCAGCGCGATCTGCGGGCGTTCGGGGGCGCTTTTCAGCGGGATAACCGCCTGCGTCGGCCCCATCCGGCGGCCGCTGTCCGCACCCAGTGCCAGCGGCAGGATCATCTGGCTGCGCAATTCGGACTGCACCGCCTCGCCCTGCGGCATGGCCGGGCGGGCTTCGAGCGGGGTGAGATCGGGCCAGAAGGCCAGCGCCACCGCGCCCAGCCCCACCATCGTCCCCAGACCCCGCAGCCAGCGTCGGCTGCCGATCTCCTCGGCCAGATCGGGCGCGAGATCGAGCCGGTCGAACCATGCCGAGGCGTCAAGACGCCAGGCTTCGTAGCGATCCGCCAGAGAACCAAGCCGCGCGGCGGCCTTGCGTTTCGCCTTTTGCGTCTTGGTCGGCAGAGCGAGTTTCTTGCCGTTGCGCAGATAGGGCAGCAATTCGCGTGCGGTCTCGGCATCGACCGGTTCGCCCGGAGGCGGGCCTTCGACCGGGACGAGCGCACGCGCAGCCGGAAGGCGCGCGCCTTCGGGCTCGCCCGCAGGCTCGGGCCCTTCCGTCAATGTACGCGCATGATCCAACATCGATGCCCCGAGAGCAGCTTTTCCGAACGATCCGGTCGGCAGGTCGCTGCTGTGTCGCATTTCTCTGCCCGATCATAGTAAACGCCCGGTTAACCAGCGACCAGCCGCGCTGCTGATGCGATAAGGTGTTGTGCGTAGATCGCAAAGAGGCTCGCCGCCGCCCTTGCCGCGCCGGGTCAAGCCTGACAGAACCCTTGGCGTCGTGACCCGCCCCCCACCCTTTCGCCCCCCGACCGGCAAGCCCGAGGACAGCCGCGTGCGCGCCGTGCTGGGACCGACCAACACCGGCAAGACGCACCTCGCAATCGAGCGAATGTGCGGACATTCCAGTGGGATGATGGGCTTCCCGCTGCGCCTGCTGGCACGCGAGGTCTATGACCGGGTGCGTGCGATCAAGGGCGACAAGCAGGTCGCGCTGATCACCGGCGAGGAGCGGATCGAGCCGCCCGACGCCCGCTATTTCCTCTGCACCGCCGAGGCGATGCCGCGGGTGAGCGGCCAGCACGCTTTCGTCGCCCTGGACGAGGCGCAACTGGGCGCCGACCCCGAACGCGGCCACATCTTCACCGACCGCCTGCTCCACGCGCGGGGGCGGGAGGAGACGATGATCCTCGGCAGCGCGACACTCGAGCCGATGGTGAAGGCGCTGATTCCCGGGGCCGAGATCACCAGCCGGCCGAGGTTCTCGACCCTCAGCCACGCCGGGATCTGCAAGCTTTCGCGCCTGCCCAAGCGCTCCGCCGTGGTCGCCTTTTCGGTCGAGCAGGTCTACGCCATGGCCGAGGCCTTGCGGCGCTTTCGCGGCGGGGCGGCGGTGGTGATGGGCGCGCTTTCGCCCGAGACCCGCAACAAGCAGGTGGAATTGTTCCAGTCGGGCGAGGTCGACTACATCGTCGCCACCGACGCGATCGGGATGGGGCTGAACCTCGATCTCGATCATGTCGCCTTCGCCGCGCTGGCGAAGTTCGACGGGCGGCGCAAGCGACGGCTCACCCCTTCGGAAATGGCGCAGATCGCGGGGCGCGCCGGGCGGCACCAGCGCGACGGAACCTTCGGCACGCTGTCCGGCACCGGTAAGGGCGACGGCGAACCGCTCGCCTTCACCGACGAGGAAGTCTACGCGATCGAGGAGCACCGCTTCGCGCCGCTCACCCACCTGTTCTGGCGCGAGGCCGATCCGCGCTTCGACACGCTGGCGGCGCTGATTGCCGATCTCGAGGCGCGGCCCGACAATCCCGTGCTCAAAGCTGCACCCGAAGCGATCGACATGGCGGTGCTGCGCCGTCTGGCCGAGGACGATATCGGGCGGAGCATTCGCGGGGCGGGTAACGTCCGGCGATTCTGGGAGGCTTGCTCGCTCCCCGATTTCCGCTCGCTGGGGGTGGAACAGCACGCACGCTTCGTCGCGCGGCTGTGGGACGACCTGCGTGGAGGGTATCTCGGCGCGGATTTCGTCGCCGCGCGCATCGCCGAGCTTGACCGGATGCAGGGCGACATCGACACGCTGCAAGGGCGAATCGCGGCGATTCGCAGCTGGGCCTACATCTGCCAGCGGCCCGATTGGGTGCTGGCACGCGACGAAATGGCCGCGCGGGCACGTGCGGTCGAAGCGAAGCTCTCGGATGCGCTGCATGCGCGGCTGACCGAGCGTTTCGTGAACCGAAGGACGACACTCTTGATGAAATCGCTGGGGCAGGACGCATCTGCGCTGCCCGTCACGCTCGAACCCGATGGCCACCTCACCGTGGAGGGGGAGAGCATTGGCCGGCTCGAAGGCTTCCGTTTCCATGTCGATCCCAGTGCGGGCGTCGCCGACCGGCGGATGCTGCTGGCGGCGGGCGAGAAGGCTTTGCCTGCGCTGCTGACCGAGCGGGCCGAATGGCTGCTGGGCCAGGGTCTGGGCGAACTCGAAATCAGTGGCGGTGCGATCCGCTGGCAGGGCCGCGCCTTGGCCGAGATCAGTTTCCCCGGCCACCCCGGCTCGGGCAATTTCGGCACTCCGAAGCTCACTTTGACCCGCGATATGGTGCTGCTGCCCGATGCCGCCAAGGCGTCGCTCGAGGCGGGGCTTGCGGCGTGGCTCGACAAGCAACTCGAACCGCTCGCCCCCTTGCGCAAGCTCGCCGATGCCGCGCGCGATCCCGAGGCGGGGTCGCAGGCGCGCGCGCTGGTCATCACGCTGATCGAAGCGCGCGGCGTGATCAGCCGCGAGGATGCGGGGCTGGAGAATCTGCCCAAGGAGATGCGGCCCTATCTGAGGAAGCTCGGCGTCACCTTCGGCGCGCTCGACATCTTCGATGCGCCGCTGCTGAAGCCCGCCCCGCGCCGGTTGCTGCACGCACTGGGGCTCGATACCCGCGCGGTGCAGGAAGCGATGCTCCCGGTGCTGGCCGAGGGCAGCTGGGCCAAAGGCCGCCTGCCCGCCGGATACCGCTATGCAGGAAGCCAGGCGATCCGCGTCGATCTCGCCGAGAAGATTTTCCGCGCCGCCTTCGATGCCCGCGCAAAGGTCACCGCCGCCCATCCCAAGGCGCGCAATCTGCCGTTCCGGCTCGATCTGGCGCTGGCGGTCTCGGTCGGGCTGGAGCCGGAGAACGCGCGCCGGTTGCTCGGCAGTGCGGGCTTCCGCTGCGAACGCGCCCGCGCCCTGCCCGAAGGCGCGCAGGGTGCCCCCGCGCCCGACCGCTGGTTCTGGCGCCCGCGCCGCCCCGAAGAGCGCGAGGCGCGCCGCTCGGACCGTCGCCCCGAACGCAAGGATGCCCGCCCCGCGCAGGGCAAGCCGCAAAGCGACAAACGGCCCGAGCGCCCAAAGGGCAAGCGCCCCGATCGCAATGGTGCCAAGCCCCAGCGCGATGATCGGCGCGACCATCGCCCCGCGCCCAAGCCCGACACAGGCCCGGCCCGCGCCGGGGGTGCCTTCGACAAGCTGGCGGACCTGCTCAAGGGATGACGGCAGGAGCTGCGGGACAATCGATCCGCATCGACCGCCTGCTGGTCTGCCTGCGCTTTGCCCGCACCCGCTCCGCCGCGCTCACCCTGATCGAAACCCGCGCTTTGCGGCGCAACAGAAACCATGTGCTGCGCCCCAGCGAACAGGCGCGTATTGGCGATGTGCTGACGATTGCGCTGGGCCGTCAGGTCCGCGTGATCGAGCTTGTCGCCTTGCCCGACCGGCGCGGCTCGCCCGAAGCGGCGCGGTCGCATTATCGCGAGCTTGCTGGTTTTAGTGAGGTTGACGAGGGCCAAGTTGTCCCTAAAGGGCAAAACTCCACAGGCGCGCCGTCGCCCGATACGTCTGAAGTTCCCTCTTGAAAGAGCCGCAATGACCTACGTCGTCACCGAAGACTGCATCAAGTGCAAGTACACCGATTGTGTGGAAGTGTGCCCGGTGGACTGCTTCTACGAAGGCGAGAACATGCTGGTGATCAACCCCAGCGAATGCATCGATTGCGGCGTGTGCGAACCGGAATGCCCGGCCGAGGCGATTCTGCCCGATACCGAGGATGGCCTGGAAAAGTGGCTGGAGCTCAACACCCAGTTCTCAGCGGTCTGGCCCAACATCACCAGCCAGAAGGCTCCGCCCGAAGATGCCGACGCGCACAAGGGCGAAAAGGACAAGTTCGAGAAGTATTTCAGCGAAGAGCCCGGCGACGGCGACTGATTTTGCTGCATTTGCTTGCAGATATGAAGGTCTGCACCCCTGGTTGAAACGCAGACTCGCAATTTTGTTGCAGACGTGCTATATAATACAGCAACCGCGCTGGGCTCCGCCCGCGCAGGCGTTGAAACCAGGAAGGCCCGACACCAGCAACCCCCCAACCGGATGATCGCACCCGGCGCTCGCTTTGTCTGAGGCCCCCCTTCAGTCAAGCCCACTGCGCTGCCGGGACGCTCGTCCGCTCCCCCGTTGCCAGGTCGGCCCACAGAAAGGAATGTGCATGGCAAGCACCGCGAACGCATTCACCGTCGGCGATTATGTCGTTTACCCCAAGCACGGCGTTGGCCGGGTGGTCGAACTCCAGAAGGAAGAGATCGCCGGGATGCAACTCGAACTCTACGTTCTGCGTTTCGAGAAAGAGCGCATGACGCTGCGGGTGCCCGTCGGCAAGGTCGAAGCGATCGGGATGCGCAAGCTGTCTTCCGACAAGACCCTGAAGCAGGCGATGGAAACCCTGAAGGGCAAGCCCAAGGTCAAGCGCACCATGTGGTCGCGCCGCGCGCAGGAATATGAAGCGAAGATCAACTCGGGCGACCTCGTGTCGATCGCCGAAGTGACCCGCGACCTGTTCCGCCCCGAAGACCAGCCCGAGCAGTCCTATTCGGAACGCCAGATCTTCGAAGCGGCCTCCAGCCGCCTCGCCCGCGAACTCGCGGCGATGGAAGAGACCGACGAGCCGACCGCGCTGAACAAGATTCTCGACGTGCTGCGCGAACACGCTCCGCAATATTACGACAGCGCCGAAGAAGCGTAAGCCTCTCCTCGCTTTCGAAAACATCAGGGGCCGTCCTTCGGGGCGGCCCTTTTTGGTTGTGCGGCCCGGTTTGGTGTATTATGTAGGCAATACGCTTACGCAATCCCGGAGAGGCCTACCATGATCCAACTGACCCGCCGCCACACCGTACCGGCCATCGCGGCGATGGCTGCCCTGTCGTCGCTCGCCGCCTGTTCGGGCGCGGATATTTCGATCAACGGCAAGGACGGGGTGCCGCTGTCCGAGGTTGAAATCGCCGGGCCGGCCCCGTCGGAAGTGGTGCTCGCCTCGGGCGACACCGTGATCCTGACCGAGGGCGAGACCTTCGCGCTGAAGGTCGAGGGCAGCAACACCGATTCCCTGCGCTTCGTGCGCGATGACGAGACCATCGGCATCACCCGCGAGAAGGGCTGGAACGGCAGCAGCGACGCAACGATCCGCATCACCATGCCCGCGCCTAAGGAAGTCACCATCGCGGGCAGCGGCACGATCAAGGCGGCGACGCTGGCGAGCACCTCGGAAATTGCGATCGGCGGATCGGGCACGGTCGAATTCGGCACGATCGCGGCGGAAAAGCTCGCGATCAGTATCGGCGGCTCGGGCAAGGTCACCGGCGCAGGCACGGTGCGCAACCTCGAAATCTCGATCGGCGGCAGCGGCGATGTCGAAATGCCCGGCCTGAAAGCCGACACAGCGGAAATCTCGATCGGCGGCGCGGGCGATGTCGCCTTCGCCTCGGATGGCGAAGTGACGGCCAGCATCGCGGGTGCGGGCGACATCAACGTCACCGGCAAGGCCAAGTGCACCGTCAGCGCTTTCGGCTCGGGCTCGCTCAATTGCGCCGAGGGCACGGCGACCGCCGCCGCAGCCCCCACGCCGCCCGCCGCACCGCAAGCCCCGGTGGCGCCCGAACCGGCAGAATAGCAATTGCTTGAATGAAGGGATTGCGCGACAATCGTCCCGTGACGCGCGCGCTCCCTTTGTTCGGCGTAAGCCTTGCCGCCCTTGCCTTGCAGGGGTGCCTGGCACGCGCGGCGGTGGATGTGGTGACGCTGCCGATCAGGGCGGCGAGCGCCGGGGTCGACGCGGTCACCACCAGCCAGTCCGAAGCCGACGAGAAGCGCGGGCGGGAAATCCGCAAGCGCGAGGAACGCTTGGGTGAGCTTGAGCGCAACTACGACAAGGCGATGAAACGCTGCGGCGACGGGGACGACGAGGCTTGCGAAAAGGCGCAGGCGATCCGCGCGGAGCAGAAGGCACTGATGCAGGGCGTGCCGATGGAGCCCGACAGCGACTAGGCCGCCGCCCGCCGCAGCCGGTCGTTGATCGCGCGGCCCACGCCGTCATCGGGCACCGAGGCGACCGCAATGCGAGGCTGACTGGCCCGCGCCGCTTCGTGCAGGGCAGCGTAGAGCCGCGCCGCCGCCTCGGCCAGATCGCCGCTCTCCGACAGCGTGACATCGCCCGCGACCGGACCGAAGCCGATCAGGAATTCGTCCGGCTCAGCGCCGGTCGCATTCAGGCGCACCGGCTTTCCCGGCGCATAGTGGCTGGCGAGCTGGCCCGGAGCCTCCAGACGCGCTTCGATACTATCGCCATCGGTCTGCACCCCGATCGCAAGCGGGCCGGGGCGCAGTTCCTCGACGCTCCCATCGGCGCGCACGGCGACGATGGTGGACTCCACCCCCGCACTGGTCGGCCCGCCATCGAGCACCATGTCAATCCGCCCGTCCAGCGAGGCGCACACATGATCCGCCGTGGTCGGGCTGATGAAGCCCGAGCGGTTGGCCGAAGGCGCCGCCAGCGGGAAGCCGCAAGTCGCGAGCAGCGCCTGCATCACCGGGTGGGCCGGCGCGCGCAGAGCCACGGTCGGCAGACCCGCCGTCACCGCCTCGGCCAGTCCGGCGTCAGGGCGGCGCGGCAGCACCAGCGTCAGCGGGCCGGGCCAATGCGCGGCGGCGAGCGCGCGGGCCTCGGGCGAGAATTCGGCATAGCGCTCCGCCTGCGCCAGCCCTGTGACATGCACGATCAGAGGATTGAAATCCGGCCGCCCCTTCGCGGCATAGATCTTCGCCACCGCCTCGGCGCTGTCGGCGCGGGCGGCGAGGCCGTAGACCGTCTCGGTCGGCACGGCCACCAGCCCGCCCGATTCGAGGATGCGCGCCGCCTCGGCGATCCCCGCGGCATCTGCCAGCCGCACTTCCGTAACGTTCTTGCCGCTCATGCCCCGGCGCTATATTCAAACCCCCGCCCTGCCAAGAGCGCAGCCCCCCATACCACCCGAAGGACTTCGCACCGTGACCCCCTTTACCCCGCCGACCGCCGACCAGCTGCTCGCCATCCGCGTCAATGCGGGGATCGCGGAATTGGCGGCGAGCGAACGCTTCGCTCATGCCGAGCCCGATCTGGTCGAGGCGATTGTCGAAGGCGTAGGCCAGTTCGCGGCGGGCGAATTCGCGCCATTGAACCGCAAGGGCGATCTCGAAGGCGCGAAGCTGGAGAACGGCGTGGTGCGCCTGCCCGAGGGGTTCGAGGCCGCGTATCAGGCCTATGTCGCGCAGGGCTGGAACGCCATCGCCTCTCCGGTGGCGCATGGCGGTCAGGGCCTGCCCTTCACCCTCGCCTGCAACGTGCTGGAGAACCTTGGCGCGGCCAACATGGCCTTCACCCTGCTCCCGATGCTGAGCGTCGGCGCGATCGAAGCGCTGGAGCATCATGGCTCCCCCGCGCAGCAGGCGATGTATCTGCCCAAGCTGGTGAGCGGCGAATGGTCGGGGACGATGAACCTCACCGAACCCGCCGCGGGGAGCGATGTCGGCGCGCTGCGCTCGACCGCCGAGCCGATCGAGAGCGGCGAGCACACGGGCAAGTACAAGATCACCGGCCAGAAGATCTACATCACCTGGGGCGAGCATGAGCTGGCCCAGAACATCATCCACCTCGTCCTCGCCCGCCTCCCCGGCGCGCCTGAAGGTTCGCGCGGCATCTCGCTGTTCGTGGTGCCGAAGTATCATGTGAACGCCGACGGCAGCCTCGGGCCGAAGAACGACCTTCGCTGCGTCAGCCTTGAACACAAGCTGGGCATCAACGCCTCGCCCACCTGCGTCATGTCCTATGGCGACAACGGGGAATGCATCGGCGAGCTGGTCGGCGCGCCCAACAAGGGCCTCGCTGCAATGTTCACGATGATGAACAACGCGCGCATCAATGTCGGCAATCAGGGCGTGCAGATCGGCGAGCGGGCGACCCAGCAGGCGCTCGGCTATGCGCGCGACCGGGTGCAGTCCGCCCGCGCCGGCTCGCCCGACAAGACCCCGGTGGCGATCATCGAGCACCCCGACGTGCGCCGCATGATCCTGCGCATGAAGGCCCTCACCGAAGGCGCGCGGGCGCTGCTCTACTACTGCGCGGGGCAGGTCGATCGCGGCAATCTCGGCGACGCGGCAGCGCGGGCGCGGGCGGAGATCGTGGTGCCGCTGATCAAGGCCTGGGGCACGGATATCGGCGTGGAAGTCGCTGGCTTGGGCATCCAGATTCACGGCGGGATGGGCTTCGTCGAGGAGACCGGTGCCGCTCAGCACTGGCGCGATTCGCGCATTGCGCCGATCTATGAAGGCACCAACGGCATTCAGGCCGCCGACCTCGTCACCCGCAAGCTGGGGCTTGAGGGCGGCGAGGCGTTGGTAGCGCTGTTCGACATGATCGCGCGCGAGACGGGGGACGAATTCGCGCTCTCCGCTCTCGCCCGCGACTGCGCCAATGTCGCGCGCTGGATGCGCGACGAGGCGAGCCTCGACGATCGGCTCGCGGGCAGCGTGCCCTTCTGCACCATGGCCGCAGTGTGTGTCGCCGGGTGGCAGCTGATGAAGCAGGCTGCGGCGGTCGCGGCGGGTGCAGCGCCCGAACTCGCGGCGACCAAGCCGGTGACAGTGCGCTTCTTCCTCGACCGGATCGTGCCTGAAGCAGCGGGTTTGAAGGCCGGTGCGGTGGCCGGGGCCGAGGGGCTCTACACCCTCCCCGCCGCTGCACTGGTCGGCTGACATGGCGGGCGGCGACCGCGAGCCTCTGGAGCGGATCGCCGCCGCGCTCGAGCGGCTCGCCCCGCCGCCTCCGCCACCGACCGATTGGCACGCCGCACCTGCCTATCGGTGGGAGGGTGAGCGGGCGCGGGCTGTGCTTGTGCTCGACGCCCTGCCGCTCGAAGCGCTCCACGGAATCGACACGCAGAAAGTCGCGCTGCGCAACTTGTGCGCCCGGCTTGCATCAGGCGCTGCGGCGCATGACGTGCTGCTGTGGGGCGCGCGCGGGATGGGCAAATCGGCGCTGGTGCGGGCCTGTGTCGCCGATGTGCAGCGGGGCGATCCTGCGGCGCTGGCGCTGGTCCAGCTCGCCCCCGGCACGCTCCCCAGCTTCCCCGCTTTGATCGCCGAACTGGCAAGTCAGAACCGCGCATTCATGCTCTTCATCGACGATCTCGGCTTCGGTGCGGACGGGCGGGCGGAGATGCTCGCCCTGCGCAGCCTGCTCGACGGCGGGATCGCCCCGCGCCCGGCGCATATCCGCTTGGCCGTGACCGCCAATCGCCGCGGCATCGTCGAACGGGAGGATACCTCCGCCGCGATCCACGAACGCGACGAACGGGACGATGCGCTGGCGCTCGCCGACCGCTTCGGGCTGACGCTGGGGTTCCACCCGGCGGACAAGGACACCTACCTCGCGATCCTCAAAGGCTACACCGCCCCGCTGGGTCTCGCCTTCGACCCGGAAGAGGCGATGGCTTTCGCCATCCAGCGCGGCAACCGCTCGGGCCGCACCGCGCTGCAATTCGCGACCGAGCTGGCCGGGCGGGCGGGAAAAACCCTCTAGTTGACCTTCTGCCCCGCCTGCTTGCGCAGGTAGTCCGCCTCGAAATCGGCGCGCGGATCGCGCAGCTCGCGCGGGGGGAGCGAGGGGCCGGTCAGCGCCGCGATGGCGGCAGCGGGCGCGGCAGAGGGTGAGCGCACCCGCCAGATGATCCCCGCGGTATCGTCCGACACCAGCAGCGAACCGTCACCCGCCCATTCGACCCAGGTCGGCCGCCCACGCGTCGTCCCGTTGCCGGTCAGGAACCCGGTCAGCACCGGCTTGGGCTTGCCCACCGGATTGCCGAGATCGTCGAAGTCGACGAACACCACGTCATAGCCCGAAGGCGGCTTGCGGTTCCACGAGCCGTGCCGCGCAATGAAGACCCCGCCGCCGAAGCCGCTGCCCATCCGGTCGCCCTCCTTCGAGAACACCATCCCCAGCGCCGCCACGTGGGGGCCGAGCGCATATTCGGGCTTGCGCACATATTCCATCAGGAAGCGCGGCATCGGCGCATCGACCCGGCGGTCGATATTGGTGCGGTAATAGACCCAGGGCCAGCCATACTGCGCGCCGACCGGCACGTTGGTCAGGTAATCGGGCACCAGATCGCTGCCGAGCATGTCGCGCTCGTTCACGGTGGTCCACAGCTCGCCGGTCCAGGGGCTGAAATCCATCCCGTTGGGATTGCGCAGCCCCGCCCCGTATTGGCGCGCGCGGCCCTTGGCGAGATCGTACTCCCAGATCATCGCCCGGCCCTTTTCGACCTCCATCCCGCTCTCACCGATATTGCTGACCGATCCGACCGCAACATAAAGCTGCGTGCCATCGGGCGAGAGTTCGAGATTGCGCATCCAGTGCCCGCCGCCCGGGGCGAGATCCATCAGCTTGCGCGGCGCGCCGGTCACCGCATCGGCGCCGAGCGCATAGTCGAAGGCCAGCACGGCGTTGTGATTGGCGACGTAGAGCGTCCCGTCGGCCCAAGCGATCCCCGAGGGCGAATCGAGACCTTCCTCGCGAATCACCTTCTTGGTTTCGGCCCGCCCATCGCCGTCGGCATCGCGCAACAGCACGATCTGGTTGGGCGATTCGCCGGTCGCCCCGGCCTTGCCCATCAGGATTCCTTCGACCCAGCCCTTGATCGAATCCATGATTCCGCCGCCCGGCTTCTCGATATTGGGCGCGCGGGTGAGGCTGACGAGCACGTCGCCATTGGGCAGGGTGTAGAGCGTGCGCGGGTGATCGAGCCCCTCGGCAAAGCGCACGACTTCCAGCCCCTCGGCCGGAGTCGGCGCTTCGTTCGGTTGCCAGCCCACCGGCTCGGCAATCTGGACCGTGGGGACGGTTTGCGCGTCACCCTCCTGCAACACCGGATCGGTGCCGGTGACTTCCTCAACCGACAGATCGGCGACATCGCCCTGCGCGAGATACCAGAAGGTGCCCCCGGCGATGACGATAAGCACCACGAGGACGATTGCGATCTTGCGAAAAATAGCCATGTGGCAAGAGATAAGGCGCCCCCGCCCTTGCGGCAAGCGACGAAAGGCCTCCGCGCACAATGTATGATTTCAAGCCCGCCACCCCGCTCCCCGCCGCCGAGCTTTACCGCGAGCTGGTCGCCGCTGCCGAAGCGCTGACCGCGGGCGAGCCCGACGCGGTCGCCAACATGGCCAATGTCGCGGCGCTCTTGTGGGAGTTTCTGCCCGATCTGAACTGGGCGGGCTTCTACCGGGTGGGGTCGGCGAAGAACGGCGCTGGGGACGAGTTGGTGCTCGGGCCTTTCGTGGGCCGCCCGGCCTGCATCCGCATCCCCTTCGGCACCGGCGTCTGCGGCACAGCGGCGAAGAGCGGCGCGACGCAGCTGGTGGAGGATGTCCACGCCTTCCCCGGCCACATCGCCTGCGACGCCGCTAGCCAGTCCGAACTGGTGGTGCCGGTGCTGCGCGATAGCGCGGTGATCGCGGTGATCGACCTCGACAGCCCCAGCCCCGCCCGCTTCACCGCCGCCGATGCGACCGGGATCGAGGCGCTTGCCGCGATGCTTTCCGACCGCATCTGAGCCGCAATCCCCTCACTTCCTTCCCGAATCGGGACAGCGCAGCACGCATCGCTTGGGCCTGACGGCCCGGCGGTGTTAAGCTTTTGCTAACCATCAGCTGACTGTGGCTGACCAAGGGGGATTTACCCATGTTCAAGCTTTCGCCGACTGTCTCGCTCGCCGCGCTCGCGCTCGCCCTTCCGGCGGCCGCGCAGGCGCAGAATTACGACGATCTCCCACCGCTTTCCCCGATGAGCGAGGCCGAGGTGCGCACGCTCCCGGTGGAATATCGCACTGCCCCGGTGATGGCGCAGACCGAGGAGACGGTGACGGTGATCGACGGGGTGGAGACCATCACCCGCACCCGCCGCATCGATTCGCCCCGCGCGCTTCCCGTCGCGCCGCAACCGGCCTACGCTCCGCAGGCCTACCCGGCCCCCGCGATGGGCTATGCCCCCGCCGTGTTCGAGCGCGACCAGTGGATCGCCGAATGCCAGCGCCGCACGCGCGGGCAGAACCGTGACGACACCGGCAAGATCATCGGCGGATTGCTCGGCGCGATCGCGGGCGGCTTTGCAGGTTACGAGATCGCCGGGGTGGGCGACCGCGTGCTCGGCACCGTGCTCGGCGTGGGCGGCGGCGGACTGATCGGCGGGCTGCTCGGCAGCCTGTTCGATGGCGACAAGAAGAAGAACCTCTACGAATGCGAGGCGGCGCTCGACAGCTACCTGTCGGCCTATGGCACCCCGGGCCCGCGTATCGCCAGCCGCGAGATCGCCTATCCCGCCTATGGCTATGGCTATGGCTACCCCCAGGCCTATTCCTACGGTTACAGCTACGCCCCGCCGCCGCAGATGGTGCTGGTGCCGGTGCGCACCGAGGTGCAGCAGCAGGTGGTGGTGCGCGAAACCGTGCGTGAGGAGACCTACAGCGTCCCCCGCGCCCCGGCTGAGCGGATCATACCCGATCGCCGTCCCTCGCCCAAGATGATCAAGCAGCGCTGATTTTTCCGGCAACCCCTTGAGGGGCAATGCAAAAAGCCCCGCAAGTTCAGGCGAGCTTGCGGGGCTTTTTCGTGCCTCGGTGGGGGTGGAAACCGCACTAAAATTCCCCGCCGGTGAGCCGCTGACACAGCAGGTCGAGCTGATCGAGCGTGGTGTAGCGGATTGTCATTACCCCCTTGCGCGGGTCGCCCTCGGGCTTGATCCGCACGTTGAGGCCGAGGAATTCCTCGAGATGCTGCTGCACCGCGACGATATCCGCGTTCTCAGCGGGTTGCGGCGCCCCGGCGCTCGTTTCGCGGGGCTTGGCGGGTTTGCGGGTGAGTGTTTCGACATCGCGCACCGACAGCCCCTCGGCCACAGCGATTTCGGCCAGATGCAGCGCATCCTCGCGCCCGATCAGCGCGCGGGCGTGGCCCATCGAGAGCTTGCCCTCGTCGATCAGCTCGAGCACCCGGCCCGGCAGCGACATCAGCCGCATCATGTTGGCAACATGGCTGCGCGACTTTTCGACCAGCTTCGCGATGTCGACCTGGATCATCCCCTCCTGCTCGGACAGGCGATGATAGGCGCGCGCTTCCTCGACCGGGCTGAGGTCTTCGCGCTGCAAGTTCTCGATCAGCGCCAGCGCCATCACCTCGCGATCATCAAGGTCGCGCACCAGCGCCGGGATCTCGTGCAGCCGCGCCTTCTGCGCCGCGCGCCAACGCCGCTCACCCGCAACCAACTCGTAGCCCGACCCGGCGGGATGGGGGCGCACGATGATCGGCTGAATCACGCCGCGCGTGGCGATCGAGGCGGCGAGTTCATCCAGCGCGGCTTCGTCGAAATGCTTGCGCGGGTTGCCGGGCAGCGGCTTGATCGTCGCCAGCGCCAGCATCCGAAGCGGCGAATTGCCGCTGGCGGGTGCATCGGTCGGAGCCTCCTCGCGCCGCACCAGCGGTTCCTCGCGCCGGGTCTCGCCCAGCAACGCGCCGAGCCCCCGGCCGAGCCGCCGCGGCTTGTCGTCACCGCGCGAATGTGCAGCAGTATCAGCGATTTGCGGGCTATTCTCGGTCATGCGGCCTGTCTTTCTGCGGGGAATCGCCCGATCAATTCACGCGCCAGGGCCATATAGGCGCGGCTGCCGGTGCAATGCTGGTCATAGATCAGCGCCGGGAGCCCGTGGCTCGGCGCTTCGGAGAGGCGGACGTTGCGCGGGATCACAGTCTCGAACACCAGCTTGCCGAGGCAATCGCGCACATCGTCCGACACCTGATCGGTCAGCCGGTTGCGCCGGTCATACATGGTCAGCGCGACGCCGATGATCCCGAGATCGGGATTGAAGCGCTGCTGCACCTGATCGACCGTCTGAAGCAGCTGACTGAGCCCTTCCAGCGCAAAGAATTCGCATTGCAGCGGCACCAGCAGCGTGTCGGCCGCGCACAGCGCGTTCAGCGTCAGCAAGCCGAGCGAGGGCGGGCAGTCGATGAAGCAGATGTCGTGGCCCTTGTGGTTCGCCAGCGCCTTGTCGAGCCGGTGGGTGCGCCCTTCCACCGCGACCAGCTCCACCTCCGCGCCCGACAGATCGACCGTCGCCGGGATCAGATCGAGCCGCGGAATGCTGGTGGGTACAATCGCGCTGTCGAGCGGCACTTCGTCGACCAGCAGATCATAGCTCGAAACCTCGCGCGCGGCAGCGTGGACGCCCAGCCCGGTCGAGGCGTTGCCCTGCGGATCGAGATCGATCAGCAGCGTGCGCCAGCCGGTCGCAGCCATCGCGGTGGCGATGTTGATTGCGGTGGTGGTCTTGCCCACCCCGCCCTTCTGATTGGCAATCGCGATCGTCAGCATGGAAGAATCCTGTCCTGTTCGCGCCGATCCGCGCTGAAATCCGCTTCAGGCCCTCACAATGATTCCCGCGTCGGGATCGGTCAAGGAATGTTTCACGTGAAACATTGCCCGAATCGAAGGCTTGAGCGTCTCCAACTCCTGCGCCGCCGAGCGCCCCTTGGGCAACACATAGGCGGTCTGCCTTGTGGAGAAGGGTGCGGATAGTTCGAGAAGCTTGGGGAGCGGCGCGAAGGCCCGTGCCGAAATGGCGCGGGCGGCGAAAGGCGTGACGCGCTCGAGCCGCTGGGCTTCGACCCGGCATTTGGGGAGATTGAGCGCTGCGATCGCGGCATTGAGGAACTCGACGCGCCGGGCGCGGGATTCGACCAGCACCACCAGCATATTGGGATGGAGCGCGGCGATCACCAGCCCCGGAAAACCCGGCCCACTCCCCAGGTCGAGCCACGGCCCGCCTGCGTTGGCACCGAATGTTTCACGTGAAACATTCTGCGTGAGCTGCGCCGAATCGGCGATGTGGCGCTGCCACAGGTGCGGCTCGGTTGCCTTTGCGATCAGGTTCTGGCGCTGGTTCTCCTCCAGCACCAGTGCGGCGAAACGCTCGAGCCGGGCCATGCCCTCGGCGTCGGTCAGCCCGGCGACATAGGCGCGGGCTTCTTCTTCAGTGGCAATCATGCCGCGAGCCTTCGCCGCGCGTGAACCAGCAATGCAGAGAGCGCCGCCGGGGTAACGCCAGGCACACGCCCTGCCGCGGCCAGCGTTCCGGGGGCGGCCTTGGTCAGGCGTTCGACCATCTCATTGGAGAGGCCCGGCACTTCGGCATAGGGAAAGTCGGGCGGAAGCGGCAAAGCCTCGCTCGCCCGCAGGTCGCGCAATTCGGAGTCCTGCCGGGCGAGGTAAGGCGCATAGGCGGCATCCTCGGCCATTTCCTCGGCGAGCAGCGGGTCGAGCGCGGTCACCTCTGCCAGCCAGGGGGCGAGCGCGTCGGGAGTGACGCCGTCATAGCGGAGCCACTCGGCGATGGTCTTATCGCCATGATCGCGGCGGACGGGCAGACCGTGATTGGCGAGTTCGCGCGCGTGGATGCGCTCGGAATGTTTCACGTGAAACATTTCGCGCACTTGCTCGCGGCGCTCCCACCATGCGCGGCGCTCCGGTCCGATGCACCCCGCTTCAATGCCAAGCCCCGTCAGCCGAGTCGCCGCATTGTTGGCGCGCAGCCGCAGGCGGTATTCGGCGCGGGCGGTGAGCATCCGGTAGGGCTCGGAAACACCCTGCAAGGTGAGGTCATCGACCATCACCGCGATATAGGAATTGGCCCGGTCGAGCGCCGGGGCCGCCCTGCCGAGCGCCGCAGCTGCCGCCTCCAGTCCGGCGACCAGCCCCTGCGCCGCGGCTTCCTCGTAACCCGTCGTCCCGTTGATCTGCCCCGCGCAATAGAGCCCGGGGATCGCGCGCAGCTGCAAATCCGGCGTCAGCGCGCGCGGATCGATATGGTCATACTCCACCGCATAGCCCGGCTGCACGATGTCGACCCGCTCGCAGCCCGGCATGGTGCGCACGACCGTCTCCTGCACATCCACCGGGAGCGAGGTGCTGATCCCGTTGGGATAGACCATGTGCGTGTCCAGTCCCTCAGGCTCGAGGAACACCTGATGCCCCTCGCGGTCGCCGAAACGGTGGATCTTGTCCTCGATCGAAGGGCAATAGCGCGGCCCCGCCGCGGCAATCGCGCCCGAGAAAAGCGGCGAACGGTGGAGGTTGGCGCGGATCGCATCATGCCCCGCCTGCGTGGTGCGGGTCATCGCGCAGAACACCTGCGGATTGATGCGGCGCTCGGTGAGCGGCGACATGGTCCAGGCCTCGCCGTCCGAGGGCTGTTCTTCGAGCACCGCCCAATTGATCGTCCGTCCGTCGAGACGCGGCGGTGTCCCGGTCTTGAGCCGTGCCATCGGCAGATCGGCCCCGCGCAGCTGCTGGGCGAGGCGCTTGGCGGCATTCTCCCCGATGCGCCCGCCCTCGAAGCGCTCCTCGCCGCGGAACAGCACGCCGCCGAGGAAAGTGCCGGTGCACAGGATCACGCGCGGCGCCTCGAGTACGGTGCCATCCGCCAGTTCCAGCCCCGCGACCGCTCCACCCCTCAGCACCAGCGCTGCAGCCTCGCCCTGCACCAGCGTCAGATTGGCCTGCGCGCGGACGATGCCCTGCACCGCCGCCTTGAAGCGCACCCGGTCCGCCTGCACGCGCGGGCCCCAGACGGCGCTGCCCTTGGAGCGGTTGAGCATCCGGTAATGGATCGCACCCGCGTCCGCCGCACGTCCGATCACCCCGTCGAGCGCATCGACCTCGCGCACCAGATGCCCCTTGCCGAGGCCGCCGATCGCCGGATTGCAGCTCATCGCCCCAATCGCGGCGAGGTCGAAGCTCACCAGCGCAGTGCGCGCGCCCATGCGGGCCGCCGCGCAGGCAGCCTCCGCCCCGGCGTGACCGCCGCCTATGACGAGGACATCGAAGGAATGCATGGCGCGCAGATAGGCTCTGGCGCGGGGATCGTCAAAGCGGATTTAAGGGCGTCGCACGGGGCCAATGTTTCACGTGAAACATTTTGAACGATCCGGCGGCCAATGTTTGTGCCTGCGGCACAGCTTCGCTTCCACGTGAAACATTTTGCGCGGGATCACTTCCCGATGCAGAAGCGCCCGAACAGCGTGTCGAGCATGTCCTCGGTGGTCGCGCGCCCGATCAGCCGGTCGAAAGCGAGACGCGCGCGGCGCAGTTCCTCGGCGACCAGTAGTGGATCGGATAGTTCTTGCGCTGCCGCCAGCGCTTCAGCGGCTTCCGACAACCGGGCGTGCTGGCGGGCATTGAGCGCCGCCTCGCCGGGTTTGGGCAGAGTCTCACGGGCGGCTTCCACCAGACCGGCTTTGAGCGAGGCCACACCCTCGCCCGTCGAGGCCGAGAGGGTGAAGTGCGCCGCCGCCTTGGGCGTAAACCCCGGCAAATCCGCCTGCGCCGCAATCTCCCAGGCACCCTCCGGGCCCGCACCTTCGGGCCCTAGCCACAACACCAGATCGGCGCGCGCCAGCTCGGCCTCGGCGCGGGCGATGCCGATGGCTTCGATCGCGTCCTCGCTCGCCGCGCGCAGGCCGGCGGTGTCGACGAAGGTGAAAGGCACACCCGCAATCGCCACCGAGCGCTCAATCACATCGCGCGTTGTGCCTGCAATGGGCGAGGTGATCGCCGCCTCGCTTTCGACCAAAGCATTGAACAAGGTCGATTTTCCCGCATTGGGCGGCCCGGCGAGCACCACCCGGAAGCCCTCGCCCAGCCGCTCTGACCGGGGACGGGCGAGCCAGTCGCGCAACTCCGCAGCCAACGCGGCAATGTTCCACGTGAAACATTCGGGGAGATCGGCACTATCCTCCTCGTCAGAGAAATCGAGCACGCCCTCGACCTCGGCCGAGAGACCCAGCACCCGCTCGCGCCAGCCCTCGACCTGCCGCGACAGCGCTCCGCCGAGATTGGCAAGCGCCGCTGCGCGCTGCAAGTCGGTCTCGGCGGCGAGCAGATCGCCCAACCCTTCGGCCTCGGCGAGGTCGATGCGGCCATTGGCAAAGGCGCGGCGGGTGAACTCGCCCGGCTCGGCGCGGCGTGTGTCGGGCAAGGCTGCGAGCGCTCCCTCCACCGCCGCGATCACCGCCCGCCCACCGTGGCAGTGAAACTCGGCGAGATCCTCACCCGTGGCGGTGTTCGGCCCCGGGAACCACAGCACCAGCGCTTCGTCGAGCAGCGCGCCATCCGCCCCCCGCAACTGCGAAAGCGAGGCACGGCGCGGCGCGGGCACCCGGCCCGCCAGCGCCTCCAGCGCCGCGCGTGCCTGTGTGCCCGACACGCGGATCACGCCCACGCCCGCGGGCGGCGCGCCGCTCGACAGCGCGAAGATGGTCGCACCCGTGCTCATGTGGTCAGTCGGACGCTTTCTTCGTCCCGCCGCCCGAAGCCGCCTTCATCCCGCCTTCGACAAAGCTCTGGAACAGCTTCAGGCCCACCTGCCCCATCGGCGCCAGTGCCTGGGCATATTCGGCCATCTGCGCGGGGTTGGAGACCCCCTTCATCGCCTTGGTGATGTTCTCGACATAGACCGAGTTGGCGGCGCTCACATCCGGCAGGCCGAGGAAGCTGCGCGCTTCTTCCGGGGTGCAATCGACTTCGATGGTGATCTTCATCAGCGGTTCTCCTCCCCTGTTCATTTGCGCTTGGCAGGCGGGCAAGGCAAGCGATAGACCACACGCACGCCCCCACCCCCCCAAGCTTCAGGAGAGACCCCATGAGCCTCAACACCGCGATTCCCACGCTGGAAGGCGACGCGCAGTTTGGCGCCTATGTCGCCCAGCCCGAGGGCACGCCCAAGGCCGCGATCATCGTCATTCAGGAGATTTTCGGGGTGAACCCCGGCATCCGCCAGAAGTGCGACAAATTCGCCGCCGAAGGCTATCTCGCGGTCGCGCCCGACCTGTTCTGGCGCTTGCAGCCTGAAGTCAGCCTCGATCCCGATGTCGAGAGCGAGTTCCAGACCGCGCTCGACCTGATGGGCAAGTTCAATCAGGACGCGGGCATCCGCGATATCGAGGCGACGATCCACCACATCCGCCGCACAATGGGCGTCGCGAAGGTCGGCTGCGTCGGATACTGCCTCGGCGGGCGGCTCGCCTACATGACCGCGGCGCGCACCGATATCGATGCGAGCGTCGGCTATTACGGGGTCGGGATCGACGGGTTGCTGGGCGAAAAGCACGCGATCGCGCACCCGCTGATGCTGCACATCCCCACCGCGGACGGATTTGTTTCACGTGAAACACAGGCCGCAATGCACGAAGGGCTGGACGATCACCCCAAGGTGACGCTGCACGATTACGAAGGGCTCGACCACGGCTTCGCCACCGAACACGGCAAGCGCCGCGACGAGGCCGCCGCGAACCTTGCCGACGGGCGGACAGCCGCGTTCTTTGTAGAGCACCTTGGGTGAGCCGCGCGCATCTCGCCCGCTGGCACGCCTATATGGAGGGCGGGAGCGATCCTGCCCTCCTCGCCGATCTGCTGGCCGATGATGCGGTGTTTCACTCGCCGGTGGTGCATACGCCTCAGGTGGGCAAGCCGATCGTGATGGCCTATCTCGTCGCCGCCAGCCACACGCTTGGCAATGAGAGCTTCCGCTATGTCCGCGAGTTGGTGGACGGGGACGAGATGATGCTCGAATTCGTCACAGAGATGGACGGGATCACCGTCAACGGGGTCGATATCATCCGTTTCAATGAGGCAGGAAAGATTATTAATTTCAAGGTGATGGTGCGACCACTGAAGGCGATCAACAAGGTCTGGGAGATGATGGCAGCGCAGCTTCAGGCGGCGCAGGGCTGATTGCCTCGGCATCGACGAAGGCTTCGACGAAGAAATCACTGACCGCGCAGCCGATCGTCGGCGGCAGGATGCCACCCGCCTTTTCGGTCATCTGTTGCACTGCCTTGCAGATGTCGTGGTCGTCGAAATAGCGCATCGGCCAGCCGGCGAAGGTCGCCGCGTCAATCGAGCGTTCGTCGAGCACCGCCACGTCGCAATGGCGCGGATCGCGGCGGATCGCTTCGAAAGTGGCGACCAGTTTCCAGGTCGGGCCTTCGAGCACCTGCAACAGCTCGTTCCCGGCGCACATCAGCACGCCGGTAAGCCCGCGCGCCTCGTTGCTCGCCCGGGCGTGGTAGAGCAGCCGGAACAGCTCGGCCCGGTCGAGCTCCGGCGTGGCTGTGCTGCGATAGATGATTCTGCGCACCGTGGGTCCCCTCGGTCCTGTGACAACGCGGAAGCATAGGCCCGCGATGCCTGACAGAGCCTCTCGGGGGCCTAGGGATTTTCCCGTGGTGTCAGTTCAACACCGCGAAGTTGACGATCATCTTGCGGACCTCGGGGTCGAGCCCCTCGGGCAGGTCGCGCTCGAGCATGTCGCGGCGGGTTTCGATGCTTTCGGCGATCATCACGCGCTTCATCGCCCAGGTCGGGCAGGCGCGCGCGGTGATGCTGCGACGGTCGATCACCGAGACGCCCGAGTGCCGCGGGTCGGCCGAGATGGTCTGCATCAGTTCCGAGACTTCGCCCTCGTCGCCCTCGAGCAGCTGGAGGAAGTTGCGGCCGTTGAACAGCAGCAGGCCGGTGATCCCGCGTGCCGGATTGTTGCGCGCGCTGGTGGCGAGGATCGCGTCAACGTCCTCGCGCGGCAGGGTCGGCGCGGTGCTGATGTATAGATACTGGCTAAGCACGTAATCCCGTCCCTCCGGCCTGTCCGGCGCGGGCCAACCCCGTGGCCCGCGCGAACAGTGTATCCTATTGATTCATAGTGGCGAAGAAGTCTTCGTTGGTCTTGGAATCCTTCATCTTGTCGAGCAGGAATTCCATCGCATCTACGGTGCCCATCTGCATCAGGATGCGGCGCAGGACCCACATCTTGCTGAGGTTGTCCTTCTGGACCAGCAGCTCTTCCTTGCGGGTGCCGGACTTGCCGACATCGAGCGCGGGGAAGATGCGCTTGTCCGAAACCTTGCGATCGAGCACGATTTCGCTGTTGCCGGTACCCTTGAACTCTTCGAAGATCACTTCGTCCATACGGCTACCGGTGTCGATCAGTGCGGTGGCGATGATCGAGAGCGAGCCGCCCTCTTCGATGTTACGCGCCGCGCCGAAGAAGCGCTTGGGGCGCTGGAGCGCGTTGGCATCGACACCGCCGGTCAGCACCTTGCCCGAGCTCGGCACGACTGTGTTGTAGGCGCGGCCGAGACGCGTGATCGAATCGAGCAGGATCACCACGTCATGCTTGTGCTCGACCAGGCGCTTGGCTTTTTCGATCACCATTTCAGCAACTTGCACGTGGCGGTTGGCAGGCTCGTCGAAGGTTGAGGAGATGACCTCACCCTTCACCGAACGCTGCATGTCGGTGACTTCCTCGGGGCGTTCGTCGACCAGCAGGACGATCAGGAACACCTCAGGGTGATTGTCGGTGATCGCCTTGGCGATGTTCTGCAGCAGCACGGTCTTACCCGTGCGCGGCGGAGCGACGATCAGCGCGCGCTGGCCCTTGCCCTGCGGGGCGATGATGTCGATCACCCGCGCGCTCTTGTCCTTCACCGTCGGGTCGAGCGTGTCGAGGCTCAGCTTCTGATCGGGATAGAGCGGGGTGAGGTTGTCGAAATTGGTGCGCAGGCGCACCGCGTCGGGATCGTCGAAATTGACCTTGGCGAGCGTGGTCAGCGCGAAATAGCGCTCACCTTCGCGGGGGGCGCGGATCTCGCCTTCGACCGTGTCGCCGGTGCGCAGGCCCCAGCGGCGGACCTGATTGGGCGAGACGTAGATGTCATCGGGCCCGGCGAGGTAATTCGCCTCGGGGCTGCGCAGGAAGCCGAAGCCGTCCTGCAGCACCTCGATGGTGCCGATTCCCATGATCTTTTCTTCGTATTCCTCGTCCTCGGCCAGTTCGCGCAGGATGCTGAACAGCAGATCCTGCCGCCGCATGGTCGAGGCGCCCTCGACGCCGAGTTCTTCCGCCATCGCGACCAATTCGGCCGGGGTCTTTCGCTTGAGGTCCTTGAGATGCATTGTGTGTCGTTTCCGAAAGTCAGATGAGTGGCCGGATGGTCAGTGCCTCTTTGGAAAAGAGGTGCCCCGGTTGGACGAGGGGCTGGGCTTGGAGAAAGCAGACCTGTCGGAGGGCGTCTCGCCGCTCCGCTACCGGATAGGTGGATGGGAAATAGGAGCGCTGAGGGGCGAGGTCAATCGGTGATTGCAGAGCCCTGCGCGCGTCAGAAGGGCTTGAGATAGACCAGCAGCACGATCACGATCAGCAGCAGGCCGGGCACCTCGCCGATCATCCGCAGCGTGCCTTCGGTCAGCGGACGCTCCCCGCGGGCCATTTTCTTGGTCTGGGCGACCAGCCAGCCGTGATAGCCGGTCAGCACCAGCACCAGCGTCAGCTTGGCGTGGAGCCAGCCGGAGGTGAACCAGCCGCCGCTGTAGGCCATCGTCAACCCCAGCACCCAGACGATGATCAGCGCGGGGGTGAGGATGATCTTGCGCAGCTTGCCCATCCGGGTCGCCCACTTGGCCTCCCCTGCCGAGCCCGGTTCGTGATCGAGCATGTAGATGCACTGGCGTGGCAGCATGAACAGCCCGGCGAGCCAGAACACCATGAAGATCACATGGCCCGACTTGAGGAACAGGTAGATCGAGGAGAGCGCTTCCTGCATCAGATCAACCCCTCAGCGCCGCGAGCAATTCCTCGACATGCGAAATCGGGGTGAACTGCCCGATCCCGTGGCCGAGGTTGAAGACGTGGGGGCGATCCTCGAAGGCGTCGATGATGGTCTTCACCCGCGCCGCCAGCGCCGGGCCGCCCGCTTCGAGCAGCAGCGGATCGAAATTGCCCTGCACCGGCATACCTTCAGGCAGACTGGCGTGGGCCCAGGCGGGATCGAGCGTCTCGTCGAGACCCACCGCATCCACACCCGTCTCACGCGCATAGGCGGGCAGCTTCGCACCTGCGCCCTTGGGGAAGCCGATCACCGGGGTGTCGGGGTGCGTCTGCTTGAGCTTCGCGGTGATCGCCGCATTGGGAGCCACCACCCATTTTTCGAACTGGTCGGGCGCAAGGCTTCCCGCCCAGCTGTCGAACAGCTGCACCGCTTCGGCGCCCGCATCGATCTGGCCGCGCAGATAGGTCACCGAAACCTCGATGATCGCGTCGATGATCGCCTGCATCCGGCCTGCATCGCGATAGGCGAGCAGCCGCGCTGGGCCCTGATCCTTCGACCCTTCGCCCGCGATCATGTAGGTCGCGACCGTCCAGGGGCTCCCCGCAAAGCCGAGCATTGTCACCGCCGGGCCGATCTGCTGGCGGGTCAGGCGCACGGTCTCGTAAACCGGCTCGAACCGCTCGAAGGCGGGGGTGAAGCTATCGAGCTCCACCTCAAGCAGCGTCGGCGACAGATGCGGGCCTTCGCCAGCCTGAAAGGTCAGCCCCTGCCCCATCGCGTGCGGCACGATCAGGATATCGGAAAACAGGATCGCCCCGTCGAACCCGAAGCGCCGGATCGGCTGCACGGTGATCTCGGCCGCGGCCTCGCTGTCGTAAACCAGCTCGAGGAAGCCCCCCTTCTCGGCGCGCAACTCCCTGTATTCGGGCAAATAACGCCCCGCCTGCCGCATGAGCCAGACGGGAGCGACGTCCTGACGGACACCTTTGAGTGTATCGAGAAGCGGACCGGGCATAGGGTTCCTTAGAACAAAACAAATCAAATTATAAAAGGATTGATGGAGTCTGTTGGCCCTGTGGATAGTGGGAATTACCGGCGCTTGCCGGGTTACCCCCACTCGTCACACCTGACTCATGCCCCCACCGAATCCGCATGGATTGGACGTCAAGCTGGCTTTATGCCCACTCTTCACAGCCTGTCGACAAAACTTCTCCCGTGTGGGCAAATACCCCGAGGAAAAGGCCGGTAGCGGGCATGAAAAGTGCTCCCCAGCTTGTTCGACCCGCCCTCCCGTGGTTTATGCGTCGTTCTGTCCACAGGCGCTCCGGGTGATGAACCAGCTCAATCTCCACCTTGTATCCGATTCGACCGGCGAGACGCTGGAAATGATCGCCAAGGCGGCGCTGGCGCAGTTCGACAACCCGGCGGTGAACCGGCATTTCTGGCCGATGGTGCGCTCGCTCCAGCATCTCGACCGGATCGTCCCCGATCTCGCCGCGCATCCGGGCCTCGTGCTCTACACGCTGGTGAATCCCGAGACGCGCAAGCGGCTGGAGGAGCATTGCCGCCACTTGGGCCTGCCCGCGGTGCCGGTGCTCGATCAGGTGACCGCCGCATTGGAAGCGCAGCTCGGGCAGGAGGCGCATGGCCGCCCCGGCCGCCAGCACATAATGGACGAGAGCTATTTCAAGCGTGTCGATGCGATTCAATACACCATCGCCCACGACGATGGCCTCGCGCATGAAGACTGGGAGGAGGCCGACATCCTGCTCGCGGGCGTCTCGCGTTCCTCCAAGACGCCGACGAGCATCTATCTCGCCAATCGCGGCTACAAGGTCGCCAATATCCCGCTGGTGGTCGAAAGCCCGCCGCCCAAGGCGCTGTTCGGGTTGCGCCACCCGCTGGTGGTGGGGCTGACGACCTCGCCGGAGCGGCTGGTGCAGATCCGCCGCAACCGGCTGCTCTCATTGAACGAAGCGACCGCCACCGACTATGTCGACAATGACCGGGTCAAGGCCGAGCTGCTGTTCGCGCGGCGGATGTTTGCCGATCACGGCTGGCCGGTGATCGACGTCACCCGCCGCTCGATCGAGGAAACTGCGGCGGCGATCATCCGGCTGGCGCAGGAACGCGACCGCAAGCCGGCGAGCGAGGGCGGGGTGGGGAAGCCGATATGACGCTGATCCTTGCGAGCAAGAGCGCTTCGCGCCGGGCGATGCTCGATGCCGCGAGCGTAGCCTATCGCAGCATCCCCGCCGATATCGACGAACGCGCGGTCGAGGCCGGGCTGGAAGGCGCCGCGCCTGCCGAGATCGCCCAGGCGCTGGCGGTCGCCAAGGCGGCGGCGGTGGCGGAGGGCAATCCGGGGGCGATAGTGCTGGGCTCGGATTCGCTGGTGCTGTGCGAAGGCCGCCGCTTCGACAAGCCCGCGAGCCGGGAGGAAGCGGGCGAGCATCTGCGGTTCTTCTCGGGGCAGGTGATGGAGCTCCACTCCGCGGCCGCGCTGGTGCGCGATGAGGGGTGCCTGTGGAGCCACGCCGCCCTCGCCCGGCTGCACGTGCGTGAACTCTCCGACGACTTTATCGAACATTACCTGACGCTCGAATGGCCCGCCATCGGCCACACCGTCGGCGCCTTCCGCATCGAGGGGCCGGGGGTGCAACTGTTCGAGGCCATCGAGGGTGATCAGTTCACCGTGCTCGGGATGCCGCTGCTCCCCCTGCTCGGCGCGCTGCGCGAGGAAGGGTTGCTGCTGGCATGACGCGGCCTTACGCCGAGGTGATCGGCGACCCCATCGCGCAATCCAAGTCGCCGCTGATCCACGGTTTCTGGCTGAAGAAGCTGGGGATCGATGCCGACTACCGCGCCTGCCATGTGCGGGCCGAGGAACTCGGCGACTATCTCGCCACCCGCCGCGCCGATGCCAACTGGCGCGGGTGCAATGTCACCATGCCGCACAAGCAGGCGGTGATGCGGCTCCTCGACCGGATCGACCCGCCCGCCGACACCATCGGCGCGGTCAACACCATCCTGCCGCTGGGGGAGGGAACGCTCGCCGGCACCAACACCGATGCTGCCGGGTTCCTCGAACCCCTTGGCGGAGACCTCGCCCGCCCGCACTACTTCCGCATGGCGCGCATCCTCGGCACCGGTGGCGCGGCGCGGGCGATCATCGCCGCGCTGGCGGGTCACGGGTTCACGCTAGTGGTCGCAGGCCGCGATCCCGCCAAGGCGCGCGCTCTGCTCGATGAACTGGCCCCGGAAGGCGAGCATCACGCCATCGACCTCGCCCACTTCGCCGACCCGACCGACTTCGCCTTCGACGACCGCGAGGGGTGCTGCGATCTCGTCGTCAATGCCTCAAGCTTGGGGATGACCGGCCAGCCCCCGCTGCCGTTCGACTGGAGCCACGCCCCTCCGGGAAGCATCGCCTACGACATCGTCACCGCCCCGCGCGACACCGCATTTCTGCAAGCCGCTCGGGAGCGAGGCCGCCGCACCATCGATGGCCTCGCCATGCTGATCGGGCAGGCCGCGGTCGCCTTCGAAAAGTTCTTCGGCCAGCCCGCCCCGCGCGAACATGATGCCGAACTCCGCGCGATCCTCACCGCATGACCAAGCCCAAGATCATCGGCCTCACCGGAAGTATCGGCATGGGCAAATCCACCGTCGCGGCAATGTTCTCCGAGGCCGGGATTCCGGTGTTCGACGCCGATGCCGAGGTGCGCGCGATGCAGGGGCCGGGGGGCGAACTCCTTCCCGCGATCGAGGCCGCCTTTCCCGGCAGCACCGGCCCCGAAGGCGTCGACCGTGACCGGCTGGGCCATCAGGTCTTCGCCGACAAGGCCGCCCTCGCCCGGCTCGAAGCCATCGTCCACCCCGCCGTCGCCGCGAAGCGCGCCGCTTTCCTCGCAGCCAACGCCGACAAGCGCGCGGTGGTGTTCGACATTCCGCTGTTGTTCGAACGCGGTGGGCATGAGGGCGTCGACACCATCGTCGTCGTCTCCGCGCCCGAGGACATCCAGCGCGCCCGCGTGCTCGCCCGCCCTAGCATGACGCGCGAGAAATTCGAGCACATCTATGGCCTGCAACTCCACGATTCCGAAAAACGCGCGCGCGCCGATCATGTCATCGACACCGGCACCACCCTCGCAGAAACCCGCGCGCAGGTCGCCGCGCTGATTGCGTCACTTTGATCGCATCCGGCGCTTGCAACTCCCCGAACTTGGGCAGATAGTCCGGCAAATGCGTGAGATCATCTTCGACACCGAAACCACCGGGCTCGATCCCAAGACCGGGGACCGCATGGTGGAAATCGGCTGCATCGAAATGGTCGGTCGGGTCGAGACGGGCCGCACCTTCCACGCCTATTTCAACCCCGAACGCGATATGCCGCCCGAGGCTGAGCGGGTGCACGGCCTCAGCGCCGCCTTCCTTGCGACCAAGCCGAAATTCGCCGCGACCGCCGATGAATTGCTCGCCTTTCTGGGCGATGCCCCGCTGGTAGCGCACAATGCCGGATTCGACTTCGGCTTTCTCAACAACGAGCTGGAGCTGATCGGCCGCGAACCGATCAGCATGGAGCGGATGGTCGATACCGTCGCGCTCGCCCGCAAGAGGCACCCCGGTGCGAAGCTCAGCCTCGACGCGCTGTGCACCCGCTACGGGATCGACCGGAGCCACCGGGTCAAGCACGGCGCACTGCTCGATGCCGAGCTGCTGGCGCAGGTCTATGTCGAGCTCACCGGGGGCCGCCAGATCGGGCTGGGCCTCAGCCCGATCGACCCTGCTGCCGATACCGCCACACCGCAGCCGGGCAACATGCCCTGGCACCGCCCGCCCGCGGACAAGCCGCGACGGGAACCTCGCCCTCATGTTGCCAGCCCGGAGGAGCTGGAACGCCACCGCGCCTTCATCGCCGGGATCGCCGACGCGATCTGGACACGCTGAAAGCCTTGCGCGGCGCACGCCATCACACCTCGATCCTCAACCTCATCGGGAGGACTTTGCTTCATGGACATTCGGATTTCGGGCCATCAGATGGCCACCGGCTCAGCCTTGCAGGAACACGCTGCTGACCGCCTTGGCGCGGTCGTCGACAAGTATTTCGACCGCGCGCTGTCCAGTCACGTGACCTTCGGCAAGGCGCCCGCCGGCGCGTTCAGCTGCGATATCGTCACCCATGTGATGCAGGGCCTGATCCTCAAGGCGCAAGGGTCTGCGCATGATGCGCATTTCGCGTTCGACGATGCCGTCGCCAAGATCGAAAAGCAGCTGCGCCGCTACAAGCGCCGCCTCACCGACCGCCACGAACAGGCCGATCACGCGCGCGGTGAGGAAGAGGCCGCCTACACCATCTTCGCGGTCGAAGAGGATGACGAGGTGGAAGTCGTCGCCGACGCGCCGCTGGTGATCGCTGAAACCCGCGTCGATATCCCCACCGCCAGCGTCGCGGATGCGGTGATGCTGATGGACCTGCGCAACACGGGGGCGCTGTTTTTCAAAAATGCTGGCACGGGACGGCATAATATGGTCTACAGGCGCGCCGATGGCTCGATCGGATGGGTCGAGCCGAAATAGGGCCGGGACACGCCCTTGTCGTAAGGGCAGGGGCGATCTCTCAGGGTTCATCCGGCGGCAGCAGGAGGGGCTACCGCCCCGGCCCGGCGATGCTTCTGACAGCATGACCGGACCGGTTTTTCGCCACCCATCGCGGGGGCGTGAGTTCAATCGGGATTCGTTGAGTAATGGACGTCAACCTGGCTCTTTCACCGCAGGCGATTGCTTTCGCCCGGCTCGATACCAAGCCCAAGGTTCTCCAGCGAACGGCCGAGGTGCTGGCTGAGGCCTATGGGCTGGATGCGGGCGAGGTGCTCGAAAATCTCGAAGCGCGCGAGGCGCTGGGCAGCACCGGGTTCGGGCGCGGAGTGGCGATCCCGCATTGCCGCAGCAAGGATGTGCGCCGCCCCAGCCTCGCGCTGATCCGGCTCGAGACGCCGATCGATTTCGCCGCCGCGGATTCGCGCCCCGTCTCGCTGATCTGCGGGCTGGTCTCGCCCGAGAACGCCGGGGCGACGCACCTGCACGCGCTCGCCGCGATTTCGCGCCTGACGCGGGACGAGGCGATGCTCCAGATGCTCGCCGATGCGCCGGACACCGAGGCGGTCTATGCGCTGCTGACCAACCAGTTCCTGCGCGACGCGGCCTGATTTTCCGAAGCGAACCCGAAGCGATCCGATGTCCGGCGACGATGCGACCTCTCCTGCCACGGGTGCCGAGCAGCACTACCGGGCGCTGGAGCGGCTTTATGCCTCGGCCCCGGTCAACGCCAAGTTCGCCAGCCAATTGCACCTTCCGGGCGAGGGCCGCTCGCGGCTGACCTTCACCGTCACGCCGGAGGATTACCACGCGGCGGGCGCGGCGCACGGGACGATCTATTTCAAGATGCTCGATGATGCGGCCTTCTATGCCGCCAATTCGCTGGTGACCGATCGCTTCCTGCTGACCACCAGCTTCAACCTGCACTTCACCAAGCCGGTGCGCGCCGGGACGGTCACTGCCGAAGGGCGCTGGGTCAGCGGCCGCCGCCGGGTGTTCGTCGCCGAGGCGCGGCTGGTCGATGACGAGGGCGAGGAGATCGGGCGCGGCACCGGCACCTTCATGAAGAGCCGCATCCCGCTCTCCAGCCTGCCGGGCTATGCTGCGGGCGGGCCTTCGGGGCTGTGATGGACGACGCCCGCCTGCCCGCGCATCTGGAGGCAGGCGCGATTCTCCGCCTCGCCGAGTCGCAGGGCGGTTATGCAACCGTGCTCGCGAAAGGTGAACGCGACGCGGGCACGATCGCGCTTGTAATGCTGTGTCGCGGCAAGGCTTCCGTGCTTTACGAAAGAATGCCTCAGCTGGACGGCACGCGCCTTTTTGTTGCCGCAAAGTCGGAAGATGCTGAAAATAAGCAGGAATTTTCCGAATATCTGGCCCGCAGACACGCCAGAGACCCCGATTTGTGGCTGATCGAGGTGGATATCGCGGATCCCGAACGGTTCGTCGCACAGCTTAACGAATTGCGTTGACGCAAACGTCAACTCGGCTAACCGCCCCCGCCAATCCCTAGCGCAGGCTGGCGGGCGGCAATTCGGCCGATCCTCCAGCACGCAGACGGGGAGCGGCCGGCAGGCTTCTTCGAACCCCCCAAATCGCAAGATCTGGAAAAGGTTCCCGCCTGCGTCTGTGCGCGCTCACCGCCCGATTTGTAGATTGAATGAGTCGCAAGACTGCCACTGTTGCCGCGATTGCGGGCCTCGCCATCGCAGCCACCCTGTTTCCGAGCGGCCCCGAAACCGCCGCTCTGGCGCAAGCCACCCCCGATCAGCCGAGCGCGCTTCCCGCCGCCGAGCTGGTCCCCGAAGCCATCACTTTCGTGGCCGAACCGGTGGTGCAGCCGCTCCCCGAAGAAGCGCAGGCCGAAGACGCCCCCACCCTCACCGAAGCCGGATCGCTCGCCGAGCTGGTCGGCATGGTCGACACCAGCGAAGCAATGGATGCCGAGCTGCGCTGCCTTGCCGGTGCGGTCTATTTCGAAGCCCGCGGGGAGCCGCTGGCCGGCCAGCTGGCCGTGGCGCAGGTCATCATCAACCGCAGCGAAGACCGCCGCTTCCCGCGCTCCTATTGCGGCGTGGTCGCCCAGCCGGGGCAGTTCAGCTTCATGCGAGGTCGGCAGATGCCCGCCGTGCGCGAAGGCACCCCCGCCTGGACCCGCGCGGTCGCCATCGCGCGCATCGCGCATCAGGGCCTGTGGGAATCCGAAGCCGAGGGCGCGGTGTTCTTCCACGCCCGCTACGTGAAGCCCGGCTGGCGCCGCACCAAGACGCGGCTGGCGCAGATCGACACGCATATTTTTTATCGTTGATCCTCGCCGCGTTTCGCCCTTGCGGCGCGGAGCGCCGTTCAACGCCCCTGGGCCCCTCACTCTCGTCCGTTCGTGCTGAGCTTGTCGAAGCACCGCACTTTCTTCGCGACCATCACGCAAGGCGGAAGTGAAATGCGGCCCTTCGACAGGCTCAGGGCGAACGGCGGTGGAGGTTAGTCCCTCAACCGCACCCAAACAGGCGTGTGGTCGCTCGCTTTTTCCCGGCCGCGATAGGCCTTGTCGACGCCGCAGCCTTCCATCCGGTCGGCGCATTCGGGCGAGAGCAGGATGTGGTCGATCCGGAAGCCGTGGTCGCGTTGCCAGGCGCCGGCCTGATAGTCCCAGTATGTCCACACCCCCCCACGCGGGTTGTGCGTGCGGATCGCGTCGGTCCAGCCATCGGCGAGCAGGCTGGCATAGGAAGCCCGGCTTTCGGGCTGCATCAGCGCGTCATCCTGCATCGCCTTCACCGACCACACATCATCGTCATGCGGAATGACGTTGAAGTCGCCGAGCACCACCGCGGGCACTTCCTCGGCCCAGATTTGCGCCATCCGCTCACGCAGCCGCGCCATCCACGCCAGCTTGTAGGTGAATTTCGGCCCCGGATGCGGGTTGCCGTTGGGCAGGTAGAGGCAGGCGATGCGCACGCCCGAGACATCCGCCTCGAGATAGCGCGCCTGCTCCTCGTCGCCCTCATTGGGGCCGGGGATGCCGAGACCGCGCTGCACTTCGGTCAGCGTGTAACCCGCGCGCGTATCGGCGAGGATCGCGACGCCGTTGAAGCTCTTCTGTCCGTGCCAGATCGCGGAATAGCCGATCGCCTCGAAATCGCTCGCGGGGAAGCCTTCGTCCTGCGTCTTGATCTCCTGCAGGCAGGCGACCGCCGGGCGGGTCTCTTCGAGCCATTCGATCAGGCGCGGCCCGCGCGCCTTGATGCCGTTGATGTTGAAGGTGGCGATTTTCATGCGCGCGCTTGTGCCGCAAACGGCCCCGCGGGTCTAATCTAAATCCCGAAACTCGCGCCGCAGCCGCAACCGGCGGCGGCCTGCGGGTTTTCGACCTTGAAGGCCGCCCCGCCCAAGGATTCGACGAAATCGACCGTGCTGCCCGCGATCAGATCGAGGCTGACCGGATCGACCACCAGCTTCACCCCCTCGCATTCGGACACGCTGTCCTCTGCATCGGGCGCGTCGGCGAGGTCGAACTTGTATTGAAAGCCCGAACAGCCCCCGCCCTCGACCGCAAGTCGCAGGATCGCCGGGCGCGCCTGCTTCTGCGCGATGAAGGCCACCCGCTTGGCGGCGGACGGGGTGAGGATCAGGGGCTCGGCGCTCATGCCACTCATTTAAGACGCGCAGGGGCGTTCCTCAAGCGGTCACACCGCCTGAATGTAGTTGCGCAGTTGATCGGCCTCGTGCTGCACCTCGTCCATCTTGTGCTTCACGAGGTCGCCGATCGAGATGAAGGCGACTAGCGCGCCATTTTCGACCACCGGGAAGTGGCGGAACCGGCGGCGGGTCATCATGCCCAGCGCTTCGTCAACCGTGGTGGCGGGTTCGACGGTGATCGCGGGTGAGGTCATGATCTCGCCGACCGGAAAGTCGAGACATTCGCGCCCCTTGTCGGCGAGGCGGTAGATCACGTCGCGTTCCGAGACGATCCCCACCACCTTGCCCTCGCGCAGCACCGGCAGCGCGCCGATGCGCTTGGTGGCGAGCGTCTGGACGACCTGCGCCACGGGTGTGGCAACGTCGCAGGCGATGATGTCGGATGGGCCGCGCTGGGCGATGATACGGGCGATGGTCATGGCAGTCTCCCTCTATCGGATGAAGAAAATGCCATGATTTGCGGCAAAAGGCGAATCGCTCCGTCGCATCACGTAGTGCTGCCATTGCGTCCGATGCAGGCCACCTTGCAGCTTTCGCGCGTTGCATTGCGCCCCCGTGCGCGCCATGTCGGAGGGATGACCCGCAAATCCCCGCTCGACGATCCCGTGAACGCCGCCCACGCCTGGGCGCGCTATCGCCAGATCATGAAGCTGCTGCTCGCGGCGACCGTGCTGGTCGTGGCCATCGCGATGGGGTTGCTGTTTGCCTATAACGGCATGATTTCGGTGCATTTCTACATCGCGGTCGCGCTCGGCATAAGCCTGACGATGCTGCTGGGCGGCGCGCTGATGGGGCTGGTGTTCCTCTCCAACGGCACGGGGCACGACGAATCGGTCGACAACCAGCTTCCGGGGAAGGACGAGTTCTGGAGCCCGAGGGATGATTAGGCGGGCTTGAGGCGATAATCCTCAACCGGCACGCCGCCGATCAGATGTTCCTGAATCACCCGCTCGAGCACCGCGGGGGAGCAGGAGTGATACCATACCCCGTCGGGCCACACGACCGCGATGGGGCCGGCGGCGCAGAGTTGCAGGCAGTCCGCCTTGGTTCGCTGCACGCCCCCACCTGCCCCGCGCGCGCTCTCGGCGCTGCGCTGCGGGCCGACGAGGCCCAGTTCCTTCAGCCGTGACTTGAGGAAGCCCCACGCCTCCTCCCCCGCCTCGCGCGAGCAGCACTTCTGCTTCTCCGAAATCGCGCACAGCATGATGTGCCGCGCGATGCCGGTGCCGCTCGCGGGGTTGCCGTAATGCCGCGCGAGATTGCTCCGCGCACAGAGCAAATCCTCGTCGGTCACTCGCCGCTCTCCTCCGCCTTCAGCCAGCGATCCAGCCAGGCGAATACCGTGTTGTGCCATTGCAGCGAGTTCTTGGCGCCCAGCACCCAGTGGTTTTCGTCCGGGAAGACCAGCAGTTGCGAGGGGATGCCGCGTTCCTGCAGCGCGGTGAAGCTTTGCAGCCCTTGCGTGTAGGGCACGCGGAAGTCCTTCTCGCCCGTCACCACCAGCATCGGGGTGCGCCAGTTGGCGACGTAATTGGCGGGGTTCCACTTTTCATAGGTTTCCTTGGCTTCTTCGTAGGAGCCGCCGAAATCCCAGCGCGGGAACCACGATTCCTCGGTCGCATAATACATCGAGCGCATGTCGAAGAGGCCGTCGTGCTGGACGATGCAGTCGAAGCGGTCGGGCCAGTTCCCGGCGATCCAGTTGACCATGTAACCGCCATAGCTCGCCCCCATCGCGCAGGCGCGCTCCCCGTCGATCTGCGGATCGAGCACCAGCGCGGCAGCGAGGCCTTTTTGCAGGTCTTCCAGTGGCTTGCCGCCCCAGTCGCGGTTGATCGCATCGGTGAAGGCCTGCCCGTATCCGGTGCTGCCGTGGAAATCGACCGAGATCACGGCATAGCCCTGCGAAGCCGTGACGCGCGGGTTCCAGCGGTTCGACCAGCTGTCGTTGAAGCTGCCCTGCGGCCCGCCGTGGATATAGAGGATCGCCGGGATCGGCCCTGTCTGGTCGGCAAGGCGGGTGATCTGGCCCCACACCGTGTCGCCATCCGCCCCGGCAAAGCTGAAGCGGCGGGTGACGACGCTTGCCATGCCGCCCATGCGGGTGGTGGCGACATCGGTCAGCGGGCGGGCCTGCCCCATGCCGTCCGACAGGTAGAGCTCCGAAGGCGCGCCGAGCGAATCGCGCGTGAACAGCGCACGGCCGCCCGGCAGCGGCACGAGATTGGCGATATGCGCTTCGTTGCCCGCCATCAGGTTGAGCTCGGTCACCTTGCCGGTGGCGATGTCGATGCGGAAGGCGGGGGTGTCGAGCACCTGCTGCGCGGTGGCGATCAGGCTTTTGCCGTCGGCGCTCCACGCAAGGCTGCCGAAGCTGAGATCGGTGTCCTTCGTGAGATTGCGCGCCTTGCCGGTCCTCAAATCAAGCAGCTGGACCGCCAGCCTGTCCGCCTCGTAGGTCGCCCGCTCCATCGCCAGCCAGGCGAGATAGCGGCCATCGGGGGAGACAGCAGGGGTGGTGTCGGTCGCGAGGTTGGCCGCGGTCAGCGGGCGTGGCGCGGCGCCGGTGAGGTCGGCGGCGTAGATATCGAGATTGGTCGAGCGCGGCTCTTCGGCGTTGGCAAGGCGCGCGGTGAAGTAGAGGGTCTTGCCATCGGGCGCGAAGGCGATTTCCTCGCCCCCGCCGAAGGGCAGGGTGGGGGTGTCGGCGATGATGCCGGTGGCGGGGTCGCGCCCGTCGGCGGGCGCGCCGGGACCCTGCGCTTTGCCGGCGACCAGCGGGAAGGTGAAGATGCGGTTGTGCGTGCCGGGGGTGGCCCAGCGGTCCCAGTGGCGCACGAAGCCGTCCGTGCCGTCATAAAGCCGCCCGGTGCCCGGGCCGGGAAGGCTGCGCTCGGGGGCGTCGGGGCAGCCGAAGGTCGGGCAGTCGCGAGCGATCCCGCCCCAGATGGCGATGGCCGATCCGTTGGGGGCGAGCTTGAAGCCGGCGATGCTGGTGTCGAACCCGGCGACCACTTCGGGAATGCCGGTCCGGCCGTCGGCGGCAACGCTCATGCGCCACACCCGGCTGACCTCGGGTGCGCCCTCTTCCGGCGCGGCATCGCTGAGGTAATAGAGATAGCCGTCCGGGCCGAAGGTCAGATCGGAGGCGGTCAGGCCCTCCATTGGTACCGGCGCGGCCCCCGGCTTGGTCAGATCGAGCAGATAGTGCTGCGGCGAGCGCTTGAGCGTCTCCGGGTCGGTGACTGTGACGCTGTAGGCTGCCAGCGTGCCCTCGCGGTTGACCGCAGGTGCGCCGAGGCGCGGGAGCGTCACCAGATCCGCGGCGCTCATCGGCGGGTGGGCGAGGCCGGGGATCGCGGGCGGAGGCGCGGCCTCCTGCGCGGCCAGCGGGGTGGCGGACAGGGCGACAGCGGCGACGACTGCGCCGAAAGCAAGAATGTTACGCATGGCGCAGGGGATTAGCCCGCCTGCCCGCCTCTTGCCAGCGCTTAGCGCCGCTTGCCGACGATACGGGCGATTTCGGCCTGCACCAGCTGTTCCACCATCGCCGGAAGGTTCGCCTCAAGCCATTCGGCCAGCATCGGGCGCAGCAACTCGCGGGTCAGGCCTTCCAGTGACGTCTCGCCCTGCCGCACGATCTGCGGACGCGCGGGCGGTTCGGCCAGCATCGCCAGCGCGGCGAGGTTTTCCTGCATCGCATCGCGCACCTGATCGGCGATCAGCGGGGTTTCCTCGGCCGTGTCCATCGGCATGGCGGGCGTTTCGGCCTCGGGCGCTAGCTCCATTTCGCCGAGATCGAGCACCTCCTCGGAATCGCGCACGGTGTGGGTGCGCGCGAGCGGGGGGCTTTCGCCTTCGGGCTCTTCGGGAACGAGAATCCGGCGGCGGCGGGCCTCCATCGCGCCCACGCGGTTGTCGCGCGCGATCACTTTCTTGATCGATTCGAGGATTTCCTCGACTGACGCTTCGTTGTCTTGGCCCATTATTCGCCCCGTATCACACCACCCGGCCTGTCCCGAATCGGGAACAGATTCACTCGCCGGGCAGCAGTTGCGGGCCGATTGTTGCCGTGGCGGGGGGAATGTCAACGGTGCTGGTCGATTTCGGGGCAGGTTCGGGGTCGCGGTCCCAGTCCCACATCTTGCTGCTGACCCGGTCGGCATTGACCTGCGGGTCGTAGAGCACCCCGCCGGTGTCGAGGTTGAGATCGCGCGCCTCGGCCCGGCCCATCAGCGCCAGCAGCGTGAAACCGGCGACATAGGCATTGCGCCGCGCTGTCACCAGCTGGGCGCGGGCGTTGACCAGCTCCTGCTCAGCATTCAGCACGTCGAGCACCTGGCGGTTGCCGATCGACTGTTCGGCGCGCACGCCTTCAAGGCTGAGTTCGGCGGCTTCGACCGCCGCCTGCGCGCTCTTGATGACCCCGTTGGCGGCCTGCCAGTTGGAATAGGTCGAGCGGGTTTCGGCGATCACCTGTCGTTCGGCGGCGATCACGTCTTCCAGCGCGGCGCTCTCGCGCGCTCCGGCCTGCCGCTGGCGTGCGGCGGGGAGCCCGCCCTGAAACAGCGGGATCGTCAGCCGCACCCCGGCATTGGCGGTCTTTTCGCTCTGGGCGAAATCGGCCGAAATCGGGCCGCCCAGCGTGCCGTAGAAATCGCTGTAATCGCCGTTGACGAAGACATTGACCGTCGGCAGGCGGCCCGCGCCTGCGACCTTGGTGTCATACCCGGCAGCCTCGGCTCGCTGCTTGGCGGCATCGAGATTGGGGTTGTTTTCGAGCGCGGTGACGATCGCCTCGCCCACCGTCGCGGGCAAGCCGGGGAGCGGCGGCGGGGCTTCAAGCTCACCCGGTTCGCTGCCGACAAGGCGGATATAGGTCTCGCGCGCGGCGATCAGATTGGCCTCGGCCACCTGCAAATCGCCCTCGGCTATGGCAAGGCGCGAGCGCGACTGGGCGACATCGGTGATGGTGAGATCGCCGATCTGGAACCGGTCGCCGGTGGCTTCGAGATTGGTGCGCAGCACCGCGACATTGTTGGTCGCCAGTGCCACCAGCGCTTCGGTGCGCAGCACGTCCATATAGGCGGCGACGACCTGGCTGAAGATCGCGCTTTCGGTGTTGCGCAATTCGGCCTGCCCGGCCTCGACCCGCTGCTTCGCCGCCGCGATCCCGTTGCGCACCGCACCGCCCGAATAGACCGGCACCAGCACCTGCGCATTGACCCCGAGGTTGCGCTCGGGCGCGGTGAAGGCGTTGGCCGATTGCTGGATGAATTCGATATGAGTCGCGGTGATGTTCGCCGACGGCACCCCTGCCGAACGCTGGATCGGCACGCCTTCATCCGTGGCGCGCTGGTTGGCGCGCGCGGCTTCGAGCGTGGGGTTGGTGTTGTAGGCCTCGACCAGCGCCTCGCGCAGATTGTCGGCCGCAACCGGGGCTCCTGCGGCGGCGAGCGCCAGCAGGCCGACCGGAGCGGCGCGCATCAGCAAGGCGGGCCTCAGCTTCACGCGAAGGTCCAGCCCTTGGGCGCGTCGAAGGCATGGAGCACGGGAATGCCGAGATCCTCGACCGGGAGCAGGTTGACCCGCCCCGCGACCTTGCGGCCGGTGGCGAGCCGGGTGACCTGGCGCAGCAGCAGCCCGGTGACGATCCGGCCCTCGTCGGTCAGCGTCGCGGCGAGCGCATCGGGCAGCTGTTCGATCGCACCGTCGATCACGATCAGATCATATTCGCCCGTCACCTTGCCCGCGGCGGCATCTTCGGCGGAAACTTCGGTCAGCGTCGCGACCAGCGGGCGCAGCAGCGCGGCGAGGTAGCCGGTGCCGCCGCTCACCACCAGCACGCGGGTCTCGGGCATGGGTGCGGCCTCAAGCAGCGCCTTGCCGTAGAACAGCGGCGCGGCGAGATGACCGGCCTCTCCGAGCATCACCGAGCGGTCGGTATAGGCCTGCGCCACCTTGTCGGCGGGGAGGAAATCCTCGCGCGGGACGGCCAGCATCCGGGCGAGCGCGAATTCCTCGTTCACGCCGCTGGTGCGCAGCTGGCTGTCGATCATCGCGCGGCGGGCGGTGGTGCTGTCAGGGAGGGTCGTGGTCATGGTGCTCATCGCTCTTTGGGTAACTGTATTAGGATGGCAATACAGTTCGTCAACCCTCTCCTTAAACGTGCGCGGGCGCGGTTCCAAGCGCTTTGGCCCGGCTGGCGATTTCGCCCTTTGACCTCGCCGCCTCCCGGTGCTTAGGGGAGCGCCAAACCCTGTGGGGCGCAAATCGACTTAGTGAGGGATGGCTTCGATGAGTGACATGACGGCGAATGGCGCAGAGGTGCGGATCGAGACCGATTCGCTGGGCGAAGTGGCGGTTCCGGCGAACATGCATTGGGGCGCGCAGACGCAGCGCAGCATCGTCAACTTCCCGATCGGCGGCGAAAAGATGCCGCCTGCGCTGGTGCGCGCGCTGGGTGTGCAGAAGCTGTCGGCGGCCAAGGCCAACATGAAGCTGGGCGTGCTCGATCCGAATCTGGGCGAGGCGATCGTCCAGGCCGCGCGCGAGGTGATTGACGGGACGCTCGCCGACCAGTTCCCGCTAGTGGTGTGGCAGACCGGCAGCGGCACACAGTCGAACATGAACGCCAACGAAGTGATCGCGAGCCGCGCGAACGAGATTCTCACCGGCCAGAAGGGCGGCAAGAGCCCGGTCCACCCCAATGATCACTGCAACATGGGCCAGTCGTCCAACGACACCTTCCCTACTGCGATGCACATCGCCGCGGCGAGCGAGGCGATCGACCACCTGATCCCGGCCTTACGGAAGCTGCACGGCGCGCTCGATGCCAAGGCGAAGGAATTCGCCGACATCGTCAAGATCGGCCGCACCCACTTGCAGGACGCGACCCCGATGACGCTGGGGCAGGAGTTCTCGGGCTACGCCAAGCAGATCGAATATGGCATCGCGCGGGTCGAGGCGGCGCTGCCGCGCGTGCTCGAGCTGGCGCAGGGCGGGACCGCCGTGGGCACCGGGATCAACGCCAAGGTCGGCTTCGATGTCGCCTTCGCCGCCGAAGTCGCGGACTTCACCGGCCACGCCTTCGTCACCGCGCCCAACAAGTTCGAAGCGCTCGCCGCGCATGATGCGATGGTGGAGATTTCGGGCGCGCTGAACGTGCTTGCAGTCAGCCTGATGAAGATCGCCAACGACATCCGCCTGCTGGGCTCCGGCCCGCGCTCGGGTCTCGGCGAGCTGAGCCTCCCCGCCAACGAGCCGGGCTCCTCGATCATGCCGGGCAAGGTCAACCCGACCCAGTGCGAGGCGATGACGATGGTTTGCGCGCAGGTGATGGGCAACCACATGACCGTGACGGTGGCGGGATCGCACGGGCATCTGGAACTCAACGTCTTCAAGCCGGTGATGATCTACAACGTGCTCCAGTCGATGAAGCTGATCGGCGATGCGAGCCACGCCTTCACCGACAATTGCGTCGTGGGGATCGAGGCGAACACCACGCGCATCACCCAGCTGCTCAACGAAAGCCTGATGCTGGTGACCGCGCTCAACCTCCACATCGGCTACGACAACGCCGCCAAGATCGCCAAGAAGGCGCACGCGGAGGGCACCACGCTGAAGGAATCGGCGCTGGCGCTCGGGCTGCTGACCGAAGAGCAGTTTGCGCAGTGGGTCGTGCCCTCGGATATGATTAAGCCGCGGGATTAAGTGCCGTTGGTCGATTGTGAACAGCCGTTCATCTTTCGACCAAGGCGAGTCTCCGCCCGACAACCTTCGCCCCGCCCGCTAGCTTTCGCCGGGCGGGCGCAGTATCGCTGATTGCCATAATGGCGATTACCAACACCCACGACACCGCGCCCGACGGGTCCGTGCCGACCGTTTCGTTCCGCACGGTGCTGTTCTCGATGATCGTGCTGTGGGCTACCTATTTCATCCTCACCACCGTGCGCGCGATGGTGATGGATTTCGATCTCCAGTTCGAGCTCGGTTGGCGGCGCCTGCTGGTGACGGTGATCGGGGTCGGCTTCACCATCGTGCTGTGGCTGCTGCTGCGCCTGTTCGACACCCGCCCGCTGTGGATCAAGATTTCCGGCGCGATCGTGCTGGCGATGCCGGTCGCGCTGGGGATCGGGCAGGTCAATTACCTCGTGTTCAAGGACATGGAGTTCGCCCAGCGACAAGCCTATGCCGAGAAATACAACCTCAACCTGCGCCGCGACGAAAGCGGCAACTTGTTGATCGATGTACCCGTACGTCGCCCTGCCCCGCCGGGACAGACCGCCGGAAACGGCACGCAAACACCTCAGGACGAGGTGGTGGATTCACAGAGCGTGCTGATCGAGTCGGCCGAAACCAGCGCAGATTTCTGGCGCAAGCTGCTCGACGTGGCGCTGGGGCGCTATTTCCTGCTGCTCGCCTGGGCCTCGACCTATTTCGCGCTGCTGGCCGGGGTGCAGGCGCGTGCGGCGCAGCGGCGCGAGGAGCAGTTCCGCTCCGCCGCCAAGGCCGCCGAACTGCTGTCCCTGCGCTATCAGGTGAACCCGCATTTCCTGTTCAATACGCTCAATTCGCTCTCGGCGCTGGTGATGACCGGCAAGGCCGAGCGGGCCGAGCGGATGATCCAGACGATCAGCCGCTTCTACCGCCACAGCCTCGCCAACGAGCCCACCGCCGATGTGTCGCTGATCGACGAGTTCGACCTGCAGAAGCTCTATCTCGATATCGAGGCGGTGCGCTTTCCCACGCGGCTTGTGACGGTGTTCGATCTGCCTGCCGATCTCGAGGACGCGCGCGTGCCGGGGATGATCCTGCAACCGCTGGTCGAGAATTCGGTGAAATATGCGGTCTCGCCGGTCTCGCGCCCCGTCACGATTACGATGGCCGCGCGTGAGGAATTCGACCGGCTGGTGATCACCGTGGGCGACGATGGCCCCGGCGTGCCGCAGGGCACACGGCACGGCTTCGGCATCGGGCTCGCCAATGTGCGTGACCGGCTGGAGGCGCGCTTCGGCCCCGATATCGGCTTTTCCTCCGCCCCCGTGCCGGGCGGCTATTGCACCGAAATCCGCATCCCCCTGACCAGAACCACGAGCCGCCATGTCTGATCCGCAAGCCGACACCGCCGCCCTCAGAACCCTGATCGTCGACGACGAACCGCTCGCGGTTGAGCGTGTTCAGGTGATCTGCGCCGAGATCCCCGCGGTGCGCGTGGTCGGCACCGCCAGCGATGGCGCCGCGGCGCTGCGGCTGGCCGAGAAGCTGACGCCCGATCTGGTGCTGCTCGACATGACCATGCCCGAGCTCGACGGCCTCGGCGTCGCGCGCCACTTTGCCGCGCAGCCGCAGGCCCCGGTGGTGATCTTCGTCACCGCGCATGACCACTTCGCGGTCGAGGCCTTCGATCTGGAAGCGGTCGACTATGTGCTGAAGCCCGTCTCCGCCGACCGGCTGGAGCGCGCGATCGAGCGCGCGGTCGCCCGCCGTGGGCAGCGGCGCGAGAAGCAGGGCCGCTATCTCGACGAGCTGTGGGTGCCGCACCGCTCCGAGCTGCTGCGCATCGCGGTGAGCGAGGTCCACCAGATCGATGCCGAGCGCGATTATGTGCGGCTCCATGTCGGCGGGGCCGAGGGCGGGCGTTCCTACCTGCTGCTGCAGACGATCGCGGGGCTGGAAGAACGGCTCGATCCCGAACAGTTCATCCGCATCCACCGCTCCACCATCCTGCGCCGCGACCATATCCGCGGGCTGCGCCACGATGGCCTCGGCGTGTGGTCGGCGGAACTGGTGAACGGCGAGGCGCTGCGCATCGGCCGCACCTATCTGGCGCGCGTCAAGGCGATGGCCGGAAGGTGAGTGGTTGATTGCGGGTTCGCTGACGCGAACCACAGACCACCCGCCCCGCCTCCCCACCCGGCCACCAAGAATACCATTACGGTATGGTGGCCGGGTGGGGAGGTGGGGCGGGGGGTCTGCGCCACCGAAGGTGGCTACCAAACAAAGAGCACAAAAAAACGGCCCGAACCCCAAGGGACTGGAGGGGTTCGGGCCTTAGGATGCACCATCCCGCCTGCGGGGCGAGGGACGGCGCAAGCTGGGTAAGCGCAGATCAGCCGCCGCGCCGTTCGTTCGACAGCAGTAGCGCGACCTGCTGGCGCGCATCGGCGCGGGCCTTGGCGAGGCAGGTGCGGGCCTCATCGCTCATCACGCGCGAACCGGTCTGGGCACTGGTGGTGCGGCATACGCTGCGCACGGCCTTTTCGACGCGCTGATCGAGGGTCTTTTGACCCTTGACCGTGCCGAGATCGAGATCGGCGGTGTCGACGCTGATCGTCATCGTCTGCACTTCGCCGGCCAGCGCCGGGCTGATCGCGGCGCCGGCCATGCCGATCGCCGCAAGGGTGTGGGTGATTGTTTTCGCAAGGGGTTTCATCTCTCTCTTCCTCCGTTTGGCAGGCGGCCTGTGATCGGGTGCCAAGAACTTTGGGGGCCCGATTGGGGGGGATGAGGCATCCTGCTGAAACCTGTTCTACGCCCCCACCAGTCCCCGATCATGCGACCTTCGATCAACCCCGTCCGCTCGCTCGACCGGGGCAGCGGCGCGATGACCAATGGCGCCAGCGCGCGGACAAATGGCGGTTTGCAATCGACCAGCGCAGCGCCATAGTGGGGGCATGACCTGGGCGACGGTGATCATCTTCCTGATGGGAATCGCCAATTTCGCGATCAACCGCGCGGTGTTCGACAGCGGCCACCCGCTGTTCGTGCGCCTGCCGCAGGCGAGCCAGACGCTCGGTAGCCGCGCCGCGCTGGTCAGCGAATTCGTGGTGCTGTGGGTGGCGCTGCTGTTGTCGGTCCGCGGCTGGCCGATCTTCGCCTATTTCTATGGGATCTACACCATCGCCAATGGCTTTGCGGCGTGGCTTATCCTGACCCGGCGACTATAGGCGCGGGCATGACGACCCGGTTGTTCCATATCAGCGATGTCCATTTCGGCGTGGAGGACCGCGCCGCGCTCGATGCGGTGGCGGCGGCGGTCGCGGCCGAGCGTCCGGCGGCGGTGGTGTGCACCGGCGACCTGACCCAGCGCGCCAAGCATTCCGAATATGCCGCAGCGCAGGCGTGGTTTGCCGGGCTGGGGGTGCCGGTGGTGCTCGAACCGGGCAATCACGACATGCCCTATTACAACCCGTGGGAGCGCTTCACCGATCCCTTCCGGCGGTTCGAGACCCTGCGCGCCGCGGTGGCGGGCGGATTTGAATCCGAGGATGTGGTGCTGGTGCCGCTGCGCACCACCGTGCGGGCACAGCGGCGGTTTCCGTGGTCGGACGGGGTGGTGAAGCCCGCTGCCCTCAGCAGCACGCTCGCCGCGCTCGAGGCGCTGAAGGGCGATCCGCGCACCGTGATCGTAATCGCGCATCACCCGCTGCTCGGCCCGGCGGGGGCGCAGCGCAATCCCACCATCGGCGGGGATGCCGCCTTTGCCGCGCTGGCGGCGGCGGGGGCCCATGCGGTGATTTCGGGCCATGTCCATGTGCCCTTCGACGAGCAGCGCGAGAGCGGCGGGCAGGCGATGCGGACGATCGGCACCGGCACGCTCTCCACCCGGCTGCGACACGATGCCCCGGCCAGCTGGCGGGTGATCGACTGCGCGCCCGGCGGGGTGATCGACACCCACTTGCGGCTGATCGCGCCGCTCGGTTCGGGCGCCGACCTGACGCCCTCGGTAACCTGACGGGGGGAAAGCTTAACCTTTTCTCTATTTCCCGTGTTAAGGAATTCTTCGGTATATTGCACGCGCAGGCGGGGGTGGTCTGCAACAACCAGTGCTGCCCGACCTGTCCTGTTCAACCGATGCGCCGCCTGGTGCGGCGCGTGAGATGAAGGGGATTTGCGATGGATCTCATCAAGTCTGTCATGCTCGGCGCGGTGCTTTCGGTCACGCTCGCTCTGGTGATCGGCGCGCAGGGGACGAGCGCAGGGCCCCTGGCGATCCACATGGTCAATATCGCGCAGACCAAGTTCTTCTGGTCGTGGCCGATCTTCTTTTCGGGAACCGGTCTGTCGTTCGGGGTGATGCTGCTGCAGCGCTGACCGGCTCCGGCAGCGCGGCACGAAAAAGGGCGGCTCCCTCGCAGGAGCCGCCCTTTTTGTGTCCCCTTGGGGAAAGGTCTTAGCGCTTCGAGAACTGGAAGCTGCGGCGGGCCTTGGCCTTGCCGTACTTCTTGCGCTCCACCACGCGGCTGTCGCGGGTGAGGAAGCCTTCGGCCTTCACCGCGCTGCGCAGCTCGGGCTCGTACTTGGTCAGCGCCTGAGCGATGCCGTGCTTCACGGCGCCCGCCTGGCCCGACAGACCGCCGCCGCGCACGGTGGCGACGACGTCATACTGGCCGGCACGGTCGGTGACGGTGAAGGGCTGGTTGATCACCAGACGCAGGGTCGGACGCGCGAAATAGGTTTCCTGATCGCGGCCGTTGATGGTGATCTTGCCGGTGCCGGGCTTGACCCACACGCGGGCAACCGCGTCCTTGCGACGGCCGGTGGCGTAGGAACGGCCCTGCGCATCGATTTCGCGGTCGCGCAGCGGCGCGGCGACGCGGGCGATTTCGGCGGCGTCACCCTGCGGGGCGTTGCCGGCGATGTCCTTGAGATCGGCGAGATCCGAGACGGTGGTGGTTTCGTCAGCCATTATGCGGCCACCTTGTTCTTGCGGTTCATGGAAGCGACGTCGAGCACCTGCGGCTTCTGGCCGTCATGCGGGTGCTCGGTGCCGACATAGAGGTGCAGCGCCTTCATCTGCTGACGGCCGAGCGGACCGCGCGGAATCATGCGCTCGACAGCCTTTTCAAGCACGCGCTCGGGGAAACGGCCGCCCAGCACCTTGGCCGGGGTGGTTTCCTTGATGCCGCCGGGGTGGCCGGTGTGCTTGTAATAGACCTTGTCGCCCATCTTCTTGCCGGTGAACTGCACCTTGTCGACGTTGATGACGATCACGTGATCGCCGCAATCGACGTGCGGGGTGTAGCTCGGCTTGGTCTTGCCGCGCAGGATGTTGGCGATGATCGAGGCCAGACGACCCACGACGAGACCGTCGGCGTCGATGATGTGCCAGTTCTTTTCGACCTCGGCCGGTTTGATCGACCGGGTCTGCTTGGTGAGCGCCTTCATGGCATGTGTCCTTGGTTCGAAACTGTCTGCCGGGAATGATCCGGGAGAATCACCCGCCAGGCCCGCGGCCCGGTTGGCGAAGTGGCGCGCAAATGTCGGTTGAGGGGCGCGAAGTCAAGCAAAAGCGCCATTTCTCGATACGGTAAAATAATACCGCTACCCCGGAATGCTCCCTGCCAGCCACGTGAAAGTCGCCGGATGGGCGGCGTCGGCGTGCCAGCCGATCACTGCCGGGGTGTCGTAGGGATGAAGCTCGCCCAGCCGCTCGATCACGTCTTCGAGCCGCTCGGAGGTGGTCTTGCACAGCACGCCCACCTCGCTCCCGACCGCGCGGGCGCCGTCCCAGACGAAGCGGCTTTCGACGGAGCCGAGGATATTCGCGCAGGCGATCAGACGGTCATCGAGCAGCGCATCGGCGGCGACGCGGGCGCTCTCGATTTCGGGAAAGGGGCACCAGACCAGCGCCGCGCCGGGCATCATGCCCGCCCATAGGAGTGCATCGCCCGCACCGTCGCCACCACGGTCAGCGCGCCGACCAACTGGTGCGCGGCGGCGATCCACAGCGAGACGCCGCTCATCACCGTGGCGATGCCGAGCAGCACCATCGTCCCGAAGGCGGTGTGGACCAGCACGCTATCGATACGCGCGGTCTTGCGCACCGCGCGCGCCAGCCACACCAGCGCGGCGACCGCGACCCACGCCCACCAGCGGTGCAGGAAGTGGAGGAGGAAGGGATCGTTGGTGAGCGTCCACACCGCGCCCTGCGACCAGTCCACCTCGGGCACCAGCCGCCCGTTCATCAGCGGCCAGTCATTCGCGGCCAGCCCGGCATTGAGCCCCGCCACCCACGCGCCGAGCAGCAGCTGGACGAACAGGACGAAGCCGACCAGCGCCGCCCCGGCCTTGAGCGGCGCGGGCGGCGCGGCTGGGTCACGGGCGAGCTGCCGCAGATCGCGCGCGGTCCACACCAGTCCCGCCAGCAGGAACAGCGCGGTCAGCAAGTGGGCCGAGAGGCGGAAGTGGCTGACATCGGTGAGATCGGTGTTCCCGACGCCCGAGGATACCATATACCAGCCCAATGTGCCCTGCCCGCAAATCAGCGCGAACATTGCAGCCAGCCGCCAGCCGTATCCGAGCGGAATCATCCGCCGCGCCGCGAAAAACATCAGCGGCAGCAGGAAGGCGAGCCCGATTACCCGGCCAAGAATCCGGTGGAACCACTCCCAGAAGAAGATCAGTTTGAAGGCCGCCAGGTCCATCCCCGCTGGGCCGGCTTCCATCCGGAATTCTGCCGTCGCCTGATACTTGGCGAATTCGGCCTGCCACGCGGCTTCGGTCAGGGGCGGCAGGACTCCGCTGACGACATTCCATTCGGTGATCGACAATCCGCTCTCAGTCAGCCGGGTGATACCGCCGACCAGCACGATCAGTACGACCAGCGCCGCCACTACAGAGAGCCAGTGCGCCAGCACCAGCGGGCGCGCATCGCTCGCTGTTGCGGGACGGAACAGGTTCGAAACGGAGGCAGATGTAGCCATGACGCGCCGGTCTTTGTCCCTCTGCCGCCCCGCACGCAAGCCTGTTTGCCGCAAATGCCGGTGCGGCACGTGCAAGCGCAGCGGCGACTGCCGGGATTCTCTCCGTCATTGCCGCTTGCGAAATGTAACAACATTACATATCTGGGGGTGGACAATGTCCCAGGATGCTTTCCCCTCCGCGAGTCGAACCTCGTTCCGGCGCCGACTCGATCAGATCGGGATCGGGCTGGCTGGCCTGTGCGCGGTGCATTGCCTGCTGACCATCGTGATCGTCTCGGCGCTGGGTGTGGGCGGGCATTTCCTGCTGGAAGAGAACATCCACCGCATCGGCCTGTTGCTGGCGCTCGTCGTGGCGGCGATCGCAATCGGCTGGGGCCTGCTGCGCCATGGGCGGATGCTGCCTTTTGCCATCGCGGCGGGCGGGCTCGCGCTGATGGCAGCGGCGCTGGTGGTGCCGCACGGAACCAACGAATTTGTGCTGACGCTGATCGGGGTCGCGCTGGTCTCGCTCGCGCACTGGCTGAACCTGCGCGCGGCGCACTGATCCTCGCAAAACGCGCGGTTGCACCTCAGCGGCGAGGGACTATGTCTCGCGACATGACCAAGAGCATCACCCTCAACGGCGCGCCCCACAACAGCAAGGCCGTCACCATCGCCGATCTGGTGCGCGAACTCGACCTTGCGCCCGAAAAGGTCGCGGTTGAGCGCAACGGCGAAATCGTCCCGCGCTCGACGCTGGGCGAGGCCGCGCTGGCGGAGGGCGACGTGCTTGAAATCGTGCACTTCGTCGGCGGAGGCGACCACGACGATACGTGGAGCGTCGCGGGCCGCACCTTCCGCTCGCGCCTGATCGTCGGCACGGGCAAGTACAAGAGCTTCGAGCAGAACGCCGCCGCGGTTGAAGCCAGCGGCGCGGAGATCGTCACCGTCGCGGTGCGGCGCGTCAATGTCAGCGACCCCAAGGCGCCGATGCTGACCGACTTCATCGACCCCAAGAAAATCACCTACCTCCCCAACACCGCCGGTTGTTTCACGGGGGACGAGGCCGTGCGCACGCTGCGGCTGGCGCGCGAGGCGGGGGGCTGGGATCTGGTGAAGCTGGAAGTGCTGGGCGAGGCGCGCACGCTCTACCCCGACATGCGCGAGACGCTGAAGGCCACCGAAGTGCTGGCGAAGGAGGGCTTTCACCCGATGGTCTATTGCGCCGACGATCCGATTGCAGCGAAGCAGCTCGAGGACGCAGGCGCGGTCGCTATCATGCCGCTGGGTGCGCCGATCGGTTCGGGGCTGGGCATCCAGAACCGCGTGACCATCCGCCTGATTGTCGAGGGTGCGAAGGTGCCGGTGCTGGTCGATGCAGGCGTGGGCACCGCGTCGGACGCGGCGGTCGGTATGGAGCTGGGCTGCGACGGCATCCTGATGAACACCGCCATCGCCGAAGCGAAAGACCCGATCCGCATGGCCCGCGCGATGAAACTCGCGGTCGAAGCCGGGCGCGAGGCCTACCTCGCGGGGCGCATGGCGCGGCGGATGTATGCCGATCCCAGCAGCCCGCTGGCGGGGTTGATCTGAGTTTTTTCACACGAAGACACGAAGATCGTGGTGCTTGTGGCCCGCGAGGGCCTCTTCAATGGTACCTCGTCCCGTTCAGGGGCGCGGCTTCGCCGCATTGACCGCCATCTTCGTGTCTTCGTGTGAGGACAAATCACCTAACCTTAAATTAACCACGTCGTGCGACGTTCTCCCTGTCCAGAGGAGACACGCGCCATGATGATGCCGATTGCCGAGATGCGGGAATTTGCCGGGTTCGCCCCTGCCGAGCAGCGCTATATCAAGCGCAGCCTCGATATCGGCCTCGCGCGCACCGATGCCTTCCGGCGCTGGGGCCGCTCCGAAAGCGAGAACACCGCGATCCGCCGCCAATATGTCGCCTATCAGGATCTGAAGGCCCTGCGCGGTCTCGTGCCGGTCGACGGCACCCCGCAAGAGGTCGAGCGCTTCCTCGGCAAGCTGGTGCGCATTGCCGCCTTCGATCTGGAGCAGGAGCGGCTGGCGAGCTTCTCGGCCTTCCGCTTCCTCTACGAACGCCTGCTGGGCGCGCGGGTGCGGCCCTGGCTCCCCGCCGCCTTCTGCGCCGCGAGCGCGCTGCCGAGCATCGCCCCGCAGCGCCGAAAGGTCCTGCTGCAAAGCTTGAGCGAAGCCGCCGCCACCGCGCCCGGCTGGTCGGAACGCGAGCCGGTGTTCCTGCCCGAATATGTGGACGATTTCGAAGCGGCCTAATAGTTACGAGGGATGGAGACACCTTCCCCCTATCACCCCCCGGTCAAGCGCTCGCTCAGCATCGCGGGCCACCAGACCTCGATCAGCCTCGAACCGCTGTTCTGGGATATGCTGAAGGCCGCCGCCACGCGCGAGGGACTGGCCGTGGCCGCCCTCGTCGCGCGGATCGACGCCGAGCGGATCAAGTCCCCCACCCCGCCCGGCCTCGCCAGCGCGATTCGGGTGTGGCTGGTGGGACAGATGGGGGATCAGTAATTGCCGGGCGGATCGCTGGCCGGGAAGCTCTCGTCGAGCTCCTGATCGGTTTCCGTCCATGCGCGCTTCACGGGATCGCGCATGGCGTTCGGCCCGGCATCGCGGACGGTCTGATGACCGTCGTCGGCCTGCCCCTGGGCAAAAGCGGCATTGCGCGTTCCGGTGTCGCGGGTGAAGTAGCGGTAACCGGCGTAACCGGCGGCGCCAAGGGCTGCTAATTTGAAGATCATGACTGTTTCCTGAGGTGGTTGACCTCGGAACAAGTCAGTGGCCCCGCTTTAAGGTCCCTGCCTAATCGTCCACCCGTTCGATATCCGCGCCGACCAGCTGGAGTTTCTCCTCCAGCCGCTCGTAGCCGCGGTCGAGGTGGTAGAGGCGGCGCACCGTGGTCTCGCCCTCGGCGGCCAGGGCGGCGATGACGAGACTCATCGAGGCGCGCAGGTCGGTTGCCATCACTTCGGCGCCGGTGAGGTGCTGCGCGCCCTTGACGATCGCGGTGCGCCCTTCGGTGGTGATGTCCGCACCCATCCGCGCCAGTTCGGGCACGTGCATGAAGCGGTTCTCGAAGATCGTCTCTTTCAGAACGCTCGCGCCTTCCGCCTTGCACAGCAGCGCCATCAGCTGCGCCTGCATGTCGGTGGCAAGGCCGGGGTAGGGCGCGGTGGTGAGGTTGGTGGCCTTCATCGCGCCATTGGCCTTCACGGTGACGCTCTTGGCGTCCCATTCGACATGAATGCCGATCGCCTGCAGCGCGTGGATGGTCGCCATCATGTCATCGGCCTTTGCGCCCTCCAGCCGCACCTCGCCCCCGGTGATCGCCGCGGCGCAGGCGTAGGAGCCGGCCTCGATCCGGTCGGGCATGACGCGGTAGGTCGCGCCGTGGAGGCGCTTGACGCCGTGGATCGTGAGGTTGGAGGTGCCGATCCCCTCGATCTCCGCCCCCATCGCGACGAGCATGTTGCACAGGTCGACGATCTCGGGCTCGCGCGCGGCGTTGAACAGCCGGCTAGTGCCATTGGCGAGCACCGCGGCCATCAGCGCGTTCTCGGTCGCGCCGACGCTGACGACGGGGAAGTCGAAATCCCCGCCCGGCATCCCACCATCGGGCTGGATCGCGCGGACATAGCCTGCGGCGAGCTCGATCTTCGCACCGAAGGCTTCCAATGCCTTGAGGTGCAGGTCAATCGGCCGGTTGCCGATCGCGCAGCCGCCGGGCATCGAGACGGTCGCCTCGCCCGCGCGGGCCAGCATCGGGCCGAGCACGAGGATCGAGGCGCGCATCTTGCGCACCAGATCATAGGGCGCGACCGTGGAGGTGATGCGGGTCGCCTCCATGCTCATCACCCGGCCGAAATCTTCCGGGCGCGTGCCCTGAATCACCGTGGTGACGCCGAACTGGTTCATCAGGTGCTGGAACCCGTCGATATCCGCCAGCCGCGGCAGGTTGCGCAGCGTCAGCGGCTCCTCTGTCAGGAGCGCGCAAGGGATCAGCGTGAGCGCGGCGTTCTTCGCGCCGGAAATGGGGATGGTGCCGGAAAGGCGGTTGCCGCCGCGGATGATGAGCTTGTCCATGTCCGCCAGCCTTAGCGAAAAGTGCTTCCCGCGCAACACGTCGCCGGGGGTTGCGCCGATCAATCATTGACCTCGTGCCGAGCGCGGGGCACGGGAACCCGGGCGCAGAACGATTGACCGAAGCCACCGAAGGTGCCGAATGTCTCCCAAGCCGATCCGCAAAGCCGTTTTTCCCGTTGCCGGTCTCGGCACGCGCTTCCTGCCCGCGACCAAGGTCGTGCCCAAGGAACTGCTGCCGGTGGTCGACCGTCCGCTGATTCAATACGCGGTGGACGAGGCGCGCGAGGCGGGGATCGAGCAGATGATCTTCGTCACCGGGCGCGGCAAGACCGGCATCGTCGAGCATTTCGACATCGCTTTCGAACTCGAACAGACCATGACCGAGCGGGGCAAGAGCCTCGATGTGCTCGAACCCACTCGCGCGACGCCGGGCGATGTGATCGCGGTGCGCCAGCAGGTGCCGCTCGGCCTCGGCCACGCGATCTGGTGCGCGCGCGCGATCGTGGGGGACGAGCCCTTCGCGATCTTCCTGCCCGACGAGCTGATGGTCGCGCGCGAGGGCGGCACGGGCTGTATGAAGCAGATGGTCGAGGCTTATAACGAGGTCGGCGGCAACCTCATATCGGTGCTGGAAGTGGCGATGGCGCAGGTCTCAAGCTACGGCGTGATCGACCCCGGCGAGGAACGCGGTGCGCTGACCGAGGTGAAGGGGCTGGTCGAAAAGCCCGCTGTCGCCGACGCCCCATCCAATAAAATCGTCTCGGGCCGCTACATCCTCCAGCCCGAGGTCATGCGGGTGCTGGAGAATCAGGGCAAGGGCGCGGGCGGCGAGATCCAGCTGACCGACGCGATGGCCAAGATGATCGGCCAGCAGCCGTTCCACGCGGTCACTTTCGACGGCAACCGCTACGACTGCGGCAGCAAGGTCGGCTTTGTCGAAGCGACGCTGGCGATTGCCCTCGCGCGGCCCGACATGGGCGAGGAAGTGCGCGCGATTGCGCTGAATCTGCTGAAGTAGGAGACGAGGGGCAGCACCGCCGCCCCTCTCACTCGGCTATTCCGCCGCTTCGCCCGTGGGGGCTTCCTCGGCGGTGTCATTGTCGCGCGCGATGGCCTTCTGTTTCGCAGGCTTGGCCGACTTCGAGGGGGCGGGTGCGGGCGGCACCTCGGCTTCCGCATCCGCTGCGCCCTTGACCAGCCCGCCGAGCGAGGAGCCGTCCAGCCCCAGTTCCTTCATCAGCCCGTCGAGCACCGGTGCCTGTGCGCGGTAAGCGAGCGCTGCCGACACCGCATCGCTGGCGAGGTTGCCGCTGCCGCCGCCCGAGCCGGATCCGCCGCCCGACCCATCGTTCGCCGCGCGCCCGCCATTGGTGAGCCCGTCGACCTGCACGATCTTGATCGAATCGATCGCCTCCATCGGCTTGGCGCTTTCGCGGATGACCTCGGGCAGCACCTTCAGCAGCGCCAGCTTGGTCTGCAGGCTGATCTGCTCCATCGAGAGGATGTTCGCCGCCTCGTTGATCGCGCGCTGGCCCGCCGCCTCGACCTCGAAGCGCACCCGCGCGGCTTCGGCGCGCAGCTTTTCGGCATCGGCCTCGCCCTGGGCTTCAAACTTGATCGCCTGCGCGCGGTTGGTCGCCGCGTCTTTCTCCGCCTCGGCCTGCACCTTGACCGCGATGGCATCGCGCTCGGCCTGCTTGGCGGCTTCGATCAGTTCGATCTTCTTCTGACGCTCGGCGATTTCGCTTTCGCGCGCGGTGGCGACGCGTTCCTCGGCCTCGACCGCCTTGGCGCGGGCATCATCGGCCTGCGCCTTGGCCTGGCTTTCCTCGCGGGACTTGTTCTGCACCGCGATCTGCTGTTCCTGCCGAGCGATTTCGAGCGCGCGCTGCTGGTCGATCCGCGCTTCTTCGACGAGCCTGTCGGCTTCGATCTGCTGGGCATCGACCTGTTTCTTGGCCTCGATCCGCGCGGCTTCGGCCTCGCGGTTCCGCTCGGCCTGTTCGCGCGCGATTTCCGCCGCCTGCCCGGCGCGTCGCACCTCGACCTCGCGCTCCTGCTCGAGCCGCGCATATTCCTGATCGCGGCTGATCTCGAAGCTCTTCTTGCTGGCTTCGAGGTTCTTGGTCTCGATCTCGACGCGGGTGTCCTGCTCGATATCGTTGCGCAGCTTCTTGCGCGCCTCGATCTGCTCGGTCAGCTTGGTCAGACCCTCGGCGTCGAAGGCGTTGTTGGCGTTGAAGTGCTCGATCGAGGTCTGGTCGAGCCCGGTGAGCGAGACCGACTCCAGCTCCAGCCCGTTCATCGCCAGATCGTTGGAGGAGACCTGCTGCACCTTCTGCACGAAGTCGGCGCGCTGTTCGTGTAGCTCGTTCATGGTCATCCCCGCCGCGACCGAGCGCAGCGCGTCGACGAATTTGCCTTCGACCAGATCCTTCAGCAATTCCGGCTGCATCGTGCGCTGGCCCAGCGTCTGCGCGGCCATCGCGATCGCGGTCGCATCGGGACGGACGCGGACGTAGAATTCCGCCTTCACGTCGATCCGCAGCCGGTCGAGCGTGATCAGCGCCTCGGTATCGCGGCGCACCACCGGCAGCACCAGCGTGTTCATGTTGACCGGCATGGTCTCGTGAAACACCGGGAAGACCAGCGCGCCGCCGTTCATCACTACCTTCTCGCCGCCCATGCCGGTGCGCACGAAGGCGGTTTCCTTCGAAGCGCGGCGGTAGAGCCGGATCAGGAAGGCGAAGAAGATGATGACGAACAGCAAGCCGCCGCCGCCGACCACCGCATAGGTAATCAGATCGGTGGTGCCGCCTGCGTCACCGGTGGTGGCCAGCGCCCCCATTGTGGTCAAAGCCATCTGCGTTCCCCTTTAATGTTCCAGCCCCAGATGCGGGCTTTCGTAATGCACGCCGAAGAAGGTCTCTCCCTCGCGGCGGACGAGCAGGACGGTATCGCCTGCGCGCAATTCCTGCGTCTGGTCGTGCGGTTCGACCATGACGAAATGGGCCTGGCCGTGGATGTCGATCACCTTGGCGCGCGCCGGGCTGCCGGGGCGCGCGATCCCGATCTGGATCTCGCCATCGCGCCGCAGCAGCTCGTCGAGCCCGATCGCGGTGGTCTCGTCCTTCGGCATCACCGCAGCGAGCGGGCGCATGGCGAGGCTGTTGAGCGGCAGCGCCGCGCCGCCCGCGGCGAGCGTCGCCCATCCGGCAGACAGCGGCGTGCCGATCAGGCTCGTCAGCAGCGATTGCCCGATCACGCCCACGGCGGCGAAGGTGAACAGCAGCGCCGCCAGCCAGATCAGCAGCGGCACCCGGCCGAGCCCCAGCAGCGTCGTCAAAGCATCGCCCAGCCCGCCCATTTCGAGCCCGTCAGGCGAATCGAACTCGGTCGCGCCTTCGATGGCTTCGCTGACGCCGCTGACTTGCAACAGCGCGATCACCCCGAGCACGCCGAGCGCGATCAGGAAGGGGAGGTTGTGCGGCTCCAGCAGGCTCATGCGGCCAACCCCGCGCAATCAAGGCGAACTGAAAATCCCATGCCCCAAGGCTAGGACAAACGGGATCGAAACCCTAGCGGAATCGGACCGGCGAATGCCGATTTTCGGCTGCGATATCAGGCTGGGACGACTCTGAGAGGAAGCGTCTTGAGTCCGCCGACAAAGGTGCTGCTGGCGCGGCTGGCCTCTCCCGCCGGTTCGACCGCCGCCACCCGGTCAAGGATCGCTTCGAACAGGATGCGCATTTCCAGCCGCGCCAGATGCAGGCCGAGGCACTGGTGCGCCCCCGCCCCGAACGCCAGATGTCGGTTGGGCGAGCGGGCGGCGTCGAAGCGGCGCGGGTCGGGGAATTGCGCGGGGTCGTGATTGGCGGCGACGTAGTTGATCATCAGCCAGTCGCCCGCCTTGATCTGCTGCCCGCCCAGCTCGCAATCCTCCGCCGCGGTGCGCATGAAGTGCTGCACGGGGGAGGTCCAGCGGATCGCTTCCTCGACGATGCCGGGGAGCAGCGAGCGGTCAGCGCGCACGCGGGCATATTGCTCGGGGTCGCGCGCGAGCGCCTGCATCGCGCCTGCGGTGCTGGCCGAGGTGGTGTCATGCCCCGCGGTGGCGACAATGATGTAATAGCCCGCCATGTCGCGCGGGGGGAGCGGCTGGCCGTCGACCAGCGCATTGGCGATGACGCTGGCGACATCGTCGGTCGGGTTCTGGCGGCGATCCTCAGCGATCTGCGCGAAGTAATCCTCGAAGGTCTTCACGGCCCCGGCGACGATCTGCACCACCTGTTCGGGGGTCATTTTGTCCATACCGCTGCCCGAGAGGTCCTTGTCCTGACCGCCGAACAATTGCTGGGTGAGCATCTGCATTCGCGGCTCGTCCTCCGGCGGCACGCCGAGGATCTGCATGACGACGCGCAAGGGGTAGGGGCCGGAGACTTCCTTGACGAAATCGACCTCGCTGCCGAGGCCCAGCATCCGGTCGACCGTCCGCGCCGCCAGCGCGCGCAATTCATCTTCCAGCCGCGCGAGGTTCCTCGGCATGAACCATTCCTGCGTCAGCTTGCGGTATTTCGGGTGGATCGGCGCGTCGAACACCACCAGCGAATCGACCAGCATGTTCGATCCGGTCGCCGCCCGGCTGAATTCGATCGCCTGGTTAAAGCTGAACACCACCGGGCGCGGGTTGTTGAGGAAACCGGCATTGTCCTTCGAAATGCGCATCACATCGTCATAGGCGGTGACGAGCCAGAAGGGGTCGAACAGTCCGGGGGTGTCGGGCTGCACCTTGACCACCGGCGTATCGGCGCGGATCGCATCGAAGGTGTCGAGCAGCCCGTCCCACTCGGCATAGGCGTGCGGATCGATCACCCGGCGGGCGATGTCGCCGGGCAGAACCGCCTCCGCGCTCACGCCTCCGGTCACTGGGCGGCTTCCTTCGCCCTGGCCGCATACTCATCGCGCAGTTCGCGCTTGTAGAGCTTGCCATTGGCCTCGCGCGGCAGATCGGGGCGGAAGTCGAACAGCTTGGGCATCTTGATCTTGGAGAGGCTCGGCGCGAGGAATTCGCGCAGCTCCGCCTCCAGTTCCGGCCCGGCTTGCGCCATGTCCTTCGGCTGCACCACCGCCACCACCTTCTCGCCGAGGTCGGGGCAGGGCGCGCCGATCACCGCGGCGTCCATCACCTTGGGATGGGTGACGAGCAGGTTCTCGATCTCCTGCGGGTAGATGTTCACGCCCCCGCTGATGATCATGTGGCTCTTGCGGTCGGTGAGGTAGAGGAAGCCGTCCTTGTCGAGATGCCCGATGTCGCCCAGCGTCATCCAGCCCTTGGGATGCATCGCCTCAGCCGTCTTGGCGGGATCGTTGTGGTAGGTGGGCAGCAGTGCGTTCTCGAAATAGATCAGCCCGTCCTGATCGGAGCCAAGCTCCCCGCCTTCCGGCCCGCAGATGTGGAGCGTCCCGTAGATCGCCTTGCCCACGCTGCCGGGGTGCGTGAGCCAGTCGGCCGAGCGGATCATGGTCATGCCGATGCTTTCACTGCCGGCGTAGTATTCGTTCACGATCGGCCCCCACCATTCGATCATCTCGCGCTTGATCGGCACCGGGCAGGGCGCGGCTGCGTGGAGCGCGCGTTGGTGGCTGGAAAGGTCGTAGCGCGTGCGGATCGCCGGATCGAGCTTGAGAAAGCGCACGAAATGCGTGGGCACCCACTGGCTGTCGGTGACCTTGTGGGTCTCGATCGCCTTCAGCGCCTCCTCGGGCTCGAACTTCTCCATCATCACCACCGTCCCGCCGAGTCGGTGGACCACCGAGCACCAGCCGATCGGCGCGGCGTGGTAGAGCGGGGCGGGGGAGAGGTAGATCATCGAACCATCGGCCGGCATCCCGGCGCCCATCACCGCAAGGCCCACCAGCGGCACGGTGGCCTGCGGATCGGGGTCTTCGGGCGGGGCGGGGCGGATGCCCTTGGGCCGTCCCGTGGTGCCGGAGGAATAGAGCATCACCATCCCTGCGCGCTGGTCGGGGATCGGCTCTGCGGGCTGTGCGGCGAGGGTGGCGGCGAAATCCTCGGTATCGCCCGACCCCATCACCAGCACGGCAAGGCCCGGGCACTCGGCGCGGATCGCATCGAGCATCCCGGCGAAATAACCGCTGGTGATCAGCAGCTTCGCCTGCGCGTCGCGGATAATATAGGCCGCTTCGGGCGCGGTCAGGCGCGAGGAGATCGGCACCAGCATCGTGCCCGCGCGCTGCGAGCCCCAGATCACGGTGAAATATTCGATCCGGTTTTCCAGCAGCACTGCGAAGGCATCGCCCTGACCCACGCCATGCGCGCGCAAGAGATGCGCGAAGCGGTTCGATTCCGCTTCCATCTCGCCATAGGTCATGCGCTGGCCCGAGCCGGTCATGATCACCGCCGGGTGATCGGGCCGGTTCGCGGCGTGCGCGGTGGGGTGCATCGCCATTGTCTCTCTCCCATGCGGCGCACGGCCCGGCATCCGGGCGCGGCGACACGCTCTCTCTCGCAACAAAATCTAGCGGGCGCGGGAACGCCCGCAAGCGAAAAGAGTATGGGAAATGCTACCGAATTTGGGGTACCCTTCCACGCTATCCGGGGGGCTCCTCAGGGATGGCAGACAAAAAAAGGCGGCGGGATAACCCGCCGCCCATGTTCGGACACCCTCTCCAATGTCCGGCCCGTTTGCACGGGCAATCTCGTCTGGCTTACGAGCCGGGCGTCATTCGCCGCCTTGGCCGGTGAGCCGTGCATCGCGGGCATAAGCCAGCTGTGCCTCGCTCTCCACCATATACGGAATCGGATTGACTGCAAGCCCATCCACGCGAACTTCGTAATGGAGGTGCGGGCCGGTCGAACGGCCGGTCGATCCGACATAGCCGATCAGGTCGCCCTTCTTGACGTTGTCGCCCGCCGCCACCGCAAGGCGCGACAGGTGGGCGTAGCGGGTTTCCATCGCGGCGCCATGGTTGATGCTGATGTAGAGCCCGTAGCTCGAATACCAGTCGGCGCGGCCGACGATGCCGTCGGCGGTGGCATAGACCGGGGTGCCGGTCGGCGCGGCGAGATCGATCCCGGTGTGCTGGCGGCGGCCGCCGAGCACCGGGTGGGTGCGCATCCCGAAGCTGCTGGTCAGCGATGCGCCTTCAAGCGGCATGCGCGAGGGCACCGAAATGCCCGTCACCGGAACCGGCGAGGAATAGGCGGCAACTTCATCCCCGGTGCCGAGGGTGGGCGCGGTGCGCTCCATCTGAGTCCAGCTGGAGAACAGCGTCTTGAAGCGCGCGTCACCATTGTCGACCACCGGGGTTTCCCCCTCCTTGAGCGGAGCGGTGACATCGGCGGCGGCAGTGCTGCTGCTGGTCGCGGTGTTGGCGAACGCCGGTGCGGCGGCGGAAACGAAAATGGCGGAGCACGCTGTGAAAGCGATTTTCAACACCTGGCGCACGGAACATTTCATACTGGACCCGGTTCCCGATTGCGGTGCGCCTTTTTCGAGGCTGTCACCGTTGGAAAATTCCGGCACGTCGATTGCGCGCCTTTTGCTGGAAGGTGGTTATCCGGCCAGATCGTTAATGCGCAATCTCCGCGTAGAATCCGCGCGACAAACCGGCTGCAAGACGGGCTGAGTCGTTGAACGGCGGCTTAATTGCCCCATGAAAGTGCCGTTTCACGAGGTCCTGCCACAGGGATTCTGGTGGACTTTGCGTCATTTCGGCACATCGCAAAAAGTGCTTGGTGCCCATCCCGACGTGGCGGATTTCGTCGTCAAGTATCCTTTCGAGAATTTTTGCGCCGTGTTTGTCGCCCGCCGCCGCGACCCGTTCGAGCGTCGCCGGGGTGACATCGAGCCCGCGCGCTTCGAGCACCATCGGCACCACGGCGAGCCGCGCGGCGACATCGTGTCGGGTGGCGTGCGCGGCCTCCCACAGCCCCGCGTGCGCCGGCAGCGCGCCGTAATGGCTGCCGAGCGATTCGAGCTTCCGCGCCAGCAGGGCGAAATGCATCGCCTCGTCCGCAGCGACGGCGAGGAAATCGCTTACGAAGTCCTCCCCCATCTCCGCCCCGAAGCGCCCGGCCATGTCGAGCGCCAAGTCGATCGCGACGAATTCGATATGCGCGAGGCTGTGCCACAGCGCGATCCGCCCGCGCTCGCTCCCGGCCTTGCGACGCTTGGGCATCTGGCCGGGCGGGAGCAGCTCGGGCGCGGCGGGCCAGGCGGGCCGGTCGGGCATCGCGACATCGAACTCCCACGCCAGATCGCCCCGCCGCCACGCACGCGCCACCTTGCGGGTGGCGAAGCACTTGGCGCGCGGGTCTGCGGTGAGCAGTGCGGCGCGGATAGCGCGGGCGACGGTGGTCACGGGGCGTTAGAGAGCCTTGGCGGCTTCGAGCACTTCCTCGGCGTGGCCCTTCACCTTCACCTTGTCCCAGATGCGCGCGATTTTCCCTTCGGCATCGACCAGATAGGTCGAACGGACCATGCCCATGTAGGCTTTCCCGTACATCTGCTTTTCCGCCCACACGCCGAGCGCGTCCGACAACCCGCCTTCTTCCGCATCGGTGGCGAGCGGAGCGGTGAGGCCATGCTTGGCGATGAACTTGGCGTGCTTCTTCGCCGGGTCCTTGCTCACCCCGAGCAGCTTGGTGCCCGCCGCTTCGAAATCCGCCTTGAGTGCGGAGAAATCCTTGTTCTCGGTGGTGCAGCCGGGGGTGTCGTCCTTGGGGTAGAAGAAGATCACCAGCTTCTCGCCCTTGAAGTCGGACGGCTTCACGCTGCCGCCTTCGGGGGTTTCGAGTCCGATATCGGGGATGGCGTCACCGACGCCGGGAAAAGTGGTCATGCGGGGTTCTCCTGTTCGGTTTCCAGAATGTCCGTGCCGAGGATTGGTTTCCAGACCTCCGCGACCCGCACGCGCGCGGCGGCGAAGGCTTCGAGCAGGTCGGCATAGCTTTCCTGCCCGCAGGCCCGCGCCAGCGCGCGGGCGCCTGAGGGCGGGGGTTCGCGGCCATCGGGAGCGAGCAGGCGGCCCGCGACCAGCATCCGGCTCATCAGCGCGTGAGGTTCGGTGAGATCGGCCGGGACGAGGCCCGCCGCCGCCAGCCCTGCAAGCGCCTGTTCGAGATCAGGCGAGAGCGCATCCGGGGCGGTTTCGGCGAGCGGGCGACCGTCGGCAGTCTCGCCCTTCAGTTGGAGGTAGTGGACCAGAAACTCAATATCGACGAGGCCCCCGCGCGCCAGCTTGGCATCGACCGGGCCGGTGGCGGGCTTGTGCTTCGCCATCTCGGCGCGCATCCCCAGCACCGCCTCGCGTAGCGCCGCCTTCTCGCGCGGGTCGCGCAGCACCTCGGCGAGCACCGCTTCCAGCTGCGCGCGCGCGGGCGGCGAGCCATAGAGCACGCGCGCCCGGGCGAGGGCCATGTGCTCCCACGTCCACGCCGCCTCGCGCTGATACTTGCCGAACGCCTCGCAGCTGACCGCCAGCGGGCCCTGATTGCCCTGTGGCCTGAGCCTTGTGTCGACCTCGTAAAGCGCGCCTTGCGCGGTCGGCACCGAGAGCGCGGCGCTGACCCGGCTGGCGAGGCGGTTGTAATAGGTCGTCGCCCCCAGCGGCCGCGGCCCGTCGGACTGTGCGGCGAAATCGCCGGTGAAGAGGTAGACGATATCGAGATCGCTCGCATGGGTCAGCGCCCCGCCGCCGAGCCGCCCGAGGCCGAGAATCAGCAGCTCGCTCCCCGCAATGCGCCCGTGCTTGGTCGCGAATTCCGCCACGGTCGCCTCGGTAGCGAGCTGCATCGCGGCCTCTGCGGTGCGCGACAGGGCGCGGGCGATGGCGAGCGGATCGGCCAACCCCTCGATCAGCTGGATGCCGAGCGCGAAGCGGATCTCCCCGGTGACGATGCGGATCGCGTCGAGCAGCGCTTCGTAGTCGTCGCGGATCGCCGCGCCGCGCATCCGCGCGATGATCGCGGGCACCTCGCCGGGCAGGTCGAGTGCGTGCCGATCGATCAGCGTGTCGAGCAATTCGGGCTTGCGCGCCAATTCGTCCGACAGCACCGGGGCGAGCGTCAGCGCCGCCACCAGCCGCTGGATCAGATCGGGCCGCGCGTCGAGCAGGCGCAGGGTGGTCACGAGGCTCGGCACGCTTTCGATGATGCGTTCCCATCGGGTGATCGCGCGCGGCGGATCGTCGGACTGACCCATCGCCGCGAGCAGCGCGGGCGCGAGCCGGTCCCACGCAGCCACCGCCTGCGGGGAACGGATCGCGGCATGGCGTCCGTCGCGCCAGGTCTCGATCCGTTCGGCCAGCACCTCGGGCTCGGCAAAGCCCCATTGGGCGAGATTGTGTTCCAGCGCGCTCGCGGGCATGGCGACCGGCGGCGAAGGGGCTGCCGCGCGCGCGCCGATCAGCGTGTCGTAGATGGCGGCGGTGCGGGCGGTAAGCTCGGTCAGCTCCGCGACCAGCGCCGCGCCGTCCGCCAGCCCGTCAAGCTGTGCGACATTGTCGAGCGCTGTGCCGTCGGGCAGCGCATGGGTCTGACGGTCGTTCACCATCTGCAAGCGGTGCTCGATCTGCCGCAGCCGGTCATAGGCCTCGCCGAGCACGCGTGCGTTCTCCGCCGCGATCCAGCCCCCGGCAGCGAGCGCATCGAGCCCCGCCCGCGTGCCGCGCGCCCTGAGCGAAATGTCCCGCCCACCGTGAATCAGCTGATGGGTCTGCGCGTAGAACTCGATCTCGCGGATTCCCCCGCGCCCGCGCTTCACGTCGAACCCGGGGCCGGGGGCGGCGGGCCCCCCGTGACTGTCGCGAATGCGCTGGGTGAGCGCGCGGATTTCCTCGACCGCGCCGAAATCGAGCTGCGCGCGCCAGACGAAGGGGCGGATCTGGGCGAGGAAGGCCTCGCCTGCCGCGATGTCCCCCGCGGCCGCGCGCGCACGGGTGAAGGCGGCGCGTTCCCACGCCAGCGCCTGCCCCTGATAATGCGTCAGCGCCGCGCCCACCGGCACGCACAGCGGGTTGATCTCGCTCGCCGGGCGCAGCCGCAGATCGACCCGCAGCGCATAGCCCTCCGCCGTGTTGGCTGAGAGCAGCGCCACCACCCGCCGCGCATAGCGCTGCGCCGCCTCGCCCGGATCGTCGCTGGCGCGGCGCGGCAGGCGCTCGCGGTCGAACAGCAGCACCGGGTCGATGTCGGAGGAATAGTTGAGTTCGCCCGCGCCCTGCTTGCCCAGCGCCAGCGCGATGAAGCCATCGGCGCTCTCGGCATCACAGCGTTCGGTGATCGCGGTGCGGATCGCGCGGTCGAGCGCGCGGTCGGCGAAGGCGGTCAGCTCCCCCACCACCTGCGCGAGCGGGAAGGCTCCGGCGAGATCGCCCACCGCCAGCGCCGCGGCGAGCGCGAGGCGTTCGCGGCGCAGGCCCACTTCGGGGTCGGGATTGTCGCCCTGCGCCCGTGCCCATTCCAGCGCCGCCGCGCCCTCGCCCGCCGCAAGCATCGCCGCCAGTTCCGGCTGGCGATCGAGCGCGCGTGCCAGAAACGGCGCGTGGGCGCGGGCGCGGCGGAGCGCGTCGTCCCAGTCAGGCTTGCGGTTCTCTCCCATCGCCTGCCTCTCTGGCCGCGCGGGGCCGATGCTGCAAGAGAGCTGTTCAGGCGTACTTGATGCCCTATCGCTGCGCTGCATGAGGGCGTGCTTGCACCCGCAGCGAGCCTCTGCGATGGGCGCGCGCATGACCATGATCATGCCCCCTGAATGGGCCCCGCAGGACTGGCTGTGGATCGGCTTTCCGCACCTCGCCGAGGAATGGCCCGGCTGGCTCGAACCTGCACAGGAGCAGATGGCCGCCTTCGCCTCTGCCGTGGCGGAGAGCGGGCAGCAGGTGCGCCTGCTCGTGCGCGACGAAGCCAACGAGGCCCGCGCGCGCCTGCTGGTGAGCAGCAAGGTGACGCTCGAACGGCGCGTCTATGGCGATGTCTGGCTGCGCGATACCGGGCCGCTGGTGGTGGTGGACGGGCCCACGCGCATCGCCCGCCGCTTTCGCTTCAACGGCTGGGGCGAGAAATATCTGATGCCGGGCGATCAGGAGATCGGCGAGGCGATCGCCCGCGATGCGGGGCTGGCGGTGACGCATTCGCCGATGATCCTCGAAGGTGGGGCGGTGGATGGCGACGGCACCGGGCTGATGGCGACGACCGAGCAATGCCTGCTCAACCCCAATCGCAACCCGCACATGAGCCGTGGGGCAATCGCGGCGGAGCTGGCTGCGCAGCTGGGCTTTACCCGGGTGCTGTGGCTCGGCGAGGGCCTGATCAACGATCACACCGACGGCCATGTCGACAACCTCGCACGCTTTGTCGGGCCCAACCGGCTGGTGGTGCCCGAGGCGACCGGCAAGGACGATCCCAATGCCGCGATCTATGCGGATGCCGCCGCCCGCGCCGCCGATGCCGGGGTCGAGGTGGTGCGCATCCCCTCGCCGGGGCTGCTGATGCGTGATGGCCGGATCGAGCCGGCGAGCTATGTGAACTTCGCGATCACATCGCACCTCGTGGTGGTGCCGACCTTCGGCTCGCCTTACGATGCCGAGGGTGTCGCCGCGATCGCCGCGCTGTTCCCCGATCGCGATTGCGTCGGCCTTCCGGGTGAGGCGGTGCTGGCGGGCGGGGGCGGGTTCCACTGCGCCAGCCAGCAGATGCCGAGCCTGCCTGCGAGGGTTTAACCTTTCGTTAGGGTTTTAGGGCGACAACCGTCGCCATGACCCGCGCCCAAGCCCTCGCCCTGCCGCTCGCCGCTGCGATTCGCATCGATTCGCTTGAGCTGGCGCGGCGCGCGATCGTGATGGGCTGCGCGGCGGCGCTGATCCTCGCCGGGCAGGCGCTGCCGTTCTGACGTTTTGCGCGTAACCGCGGGGCCTCCTCGCGCGAACATGTCCTCGACCACCCATCGAGGACGCGCCCCATGAACCCGAAGCACAGCTTCTTCGCCCTGACCGGCCTTGCCGCCGCCGTTGGCGCTGCCGCGCTCGCCTTCGACACACCCGCCGCAACGCGCGCCGCTGCGCCGCCTGCCGCGCCCGCCAAGTCTGCGGCGGGCGAACCGGTGCTGGTCGAGCTCTTCACCAGTCAGGGCTGCTCCTCCTGTCCGCCCGCCGATGCGCTGGCGGCAAAGCTGGCGCGCGATCCGCGCCTTGTCGTGGTCTCGCGGCCGGTCACCTATTGGGACCGGCTGGGCTGGACCGACACGCTCGGGCGCGAGGAGAATACGACTCTCCAGCAGGATTACGCCCGCCGCGGGCTGGCCGGGCGCAACGGGGTCTATACGCCGCAGACCGTGGTGGATGGCCGCTTCGGCGCGGTCGGATCGCGTAGCGGCGACATTTCGGCAGGCGTGCGCGACCATGGCGGCAAGGGCACGGCGACGATCCGCGCCGCGCGGCAGGCCGAGGGCGGCTTTGCCGTCGCGCTCACCGGCAAGACCGCCGCCCCCGCCGAACTGGTGCTGCTCGCCGTCACCCGCACAGTCGAGGTCGATATCGGCCGGGGCGAGAATGGCGGGCGCAAGCTTGGCTACACCAACGTGCTGCGCTCGACACGCAAACTCGCCGACTGGCGCGGCGGCGCGGCGCAGGTGACGGTGAAAGCGGCGGATCTCAAGGTCGCCAAGGCGGATCGCTACGCCGTGGTGCTGCGCCAGCCGGACGGGGGCAGGGTGCTCGCCGCGCGTTGGTTGTCCTGAACGGGGGCTATCCTAAACCAGCCGCACGAAGGCCGCGAGTGCCGCGCCGCCGAGAACCAGCCCGACCGTGGTGCGCCACGCCGGATCGCTCACCCGGCCCGAGACCCGCGCGCCCAGCCGGTTGCCCGCGATGATCATCGGCAGCATCACCAGCGCGAAGACCAGCAACTGCCAGCGCAGAATCCCCAGCCACAGCGCGCTCGCAAGCCCCGCGCTGGCGGCGATGGTGAAGATCAGCTGCATCGAGGCCTTGATAATGCTGCGCGGCAGCGTCCGCCCGGCATAGAACGGCACCACCGGCGGCCCCGGCATCCCGGCATAGCCCGTCATCAGCCCGCTCAGCACGCCCACGCCGCCGGTCGCCAGCCGCCCCGGCGCGCCCTCGCCGCGCTTGGGCAGCAGGATCGCCACGAAGGCCGAGAGCGCGATCAGCGCGATCACCAGCCGCGCGACGTCCTTGCCGGTGAGCGAGAGCGCGTAGAGCCCGATCGGCGTCGTCACCACCACCAGCGCGCCGATCACCCAGGCGCTCCTTTCCGCGTCGCGCACGAGGCTGCGGATTTCGGTCGCGCCGATCATCAGCGCCAGCGCATTGGTGAGCAGCACTGCCTCGACCGGGGGCAGCGCGAGCGCCAGCACCGGCACCAGCAGGATCGCCATGCCGAACCCGGTGAGCCCGCGCACGAAGGCCGATCCCAGCGCCGCTGCCAGCGCGACGCCGATCTGAAGCGCGGTGAAGCCTGCGAAGAGTTCCACGCGCTTACGGTGCGCCGCGCGCAGCCAGCCAGGCTTCCATTTCGGCGATTTCCTCGGTCTGCGCGGCGATCACGCGCGCTGCCAGATCCCGCGCCTGCTCGTCCTTGGCGTATTTCAACGCCACTTCCGACATGGCAACCGCGCCGCGATGGTGCGCGAGCATTCCCTGCATAAAGGCGATATCGGGATCGGCCGGAATATTGGCCATGCTGGCGTGCATCTCGTCGTTCACGGCCTTGTAGGCAGCCTGCGCCTCGGTCAGCTCTGTGGTGGCGCTGCCGGCCATCGCGCCCTCGGAGTGCCCCATGGCCGCATGATCGGTCGTCGCGGCATCGCCCGAAGGCGCATCGTTTGCCCCCGAACAGGCGGCGAGCAGCAGGGCTGCGGCAGAGGCGAGGGTCAGTGTACGGAATGAGATCATGGGTCAGGCCTCCGGACGTAGGTCGGGCGGGGTGCCCTCGCTGCGCAGCATCGCGATGGCATCGGCGAGCGGCATCACTTTCTGGTGCTCGGCGCCCAGCGTGCGGACTGCGACGGTGCCTTCCTCGGCCTCGCGCTTGCCGACCACCAGCAGGTGCGGGACCTTGGCGAGGCTGTGTTCGCGCACCTTGTAGTTGATCTTCTCGTTGCGGGTGTCGGTTTCGACTCGGATGCCAGCGGCGCGCAGCTGCGCTTCGACCTCGTGGGCGTAACCGTCCGCGTCCGAGACGATGGTCGCCACCACCGCCTGCACCGGGGCGAGCCATGCGGGGAGACGCCCGGCGAAGTGTTCGATCAGGATGCCGATGAAGCGCTCATACGAGCCGAAAATCGCGCGGTGGAGCATCACCGGGCGGTGCTTCTCGCCATCTTCGCCGATGTAGTTCGCATCCAGACGCTCGGGCAGCACCCGGTCCGACTGGATCGTGCCGACCTGCCAGGTGCGCCCGATCGCGTCGGTGAGGTGCCATTCGAGCTTGGGCGCATAGAACGCGCCTTCGCCGGGGAGTTCCTCCCACTCCAGCCCGTTGGCGGTCAGAGCATCGCGCAATTCCTGCTCGGCCTTGTCCCAGTCCGCCTCGCTGCCGAAGCGCTTCTCGGGGCGCAGGGCGAGCTTGATGTCATAGGTGAAGCCGAAGTCGCGATAGACCGAATCGGCGAGCGCGAGGAAGGCCTGCACCTCGCGCACCACTTGGCTCTCGGTGCAGAAGATATGCGCATCGTCCTGCGTGAACTGGCGCACGCGCATCAGCCCGTGGAGCGCGCCGTGCGGCTCGTTGCGGTGGCAGCAGCCCATCTCGCCCAGCCGAATCGGCAGATCACGGTAGGAGGTGATGCCCTGCTTGAAGACCATCACGTGCGCCGGGCAGTTCATCGGCTTGATCGCCATCCATGCCGCGTCATCCGCCACCTTGGGCGAGGCGACGCCTGATTCCTCGTCCACATCGGGGACGATGTCGGGGACGGCGAACATGTTCTGCGCGTACTTCCCCCAGTGGCCCGACTGGGTCCACTGGCGCACGTCCATCAGTTGCGGGGTCTTGATCTCGCGGTAGCCCGCGCCGTCCATCTTGCGGCGCATGTAGGACTCCAGCTCGCGCCAGATGCGGTAGCCCTTGGGGTGCCAGAAGACGCTCCCGTGTGCCTCTTCCTGCAGATGGAACAGGTCCATCTCGCGCCCCAGCTTGCGGTGGTCGCGCTTGGCGGCTTCCTCAAGGCGCGTGAGGTGGGCGTTGAGCTGCTTCTTGTTGAGCCAGCCGGTGCCGTAGATGCGGGTGAGCTGCGCATTGTTCTGGTCGCCGCGCCAGTAGGCCCCGGCGACGCGCATCAGCTTGAAGGCATCGGGATCAAGCTTGCCGGTGGAGGGGAGGTGCGGGCCGCGGCACATGTCGAGCCAGTCGTTGCCGCTCCAGTAGACCGTCAGCTCCTCGCCCTCGGGCAGTTCCTTGGCCCATTCGGCCTTGAAGGTCTCGCCCTCACCCGCCCACTTGGCGATGAGCTGCTCGCGGCTCCACACTTCGCGGCGCAGCGGTTTGTCGGCGCGGATGATGCGGCGCATCTCCTCCTCGATCGCGGGGAGATCGTCCATGCTGAACGGCTCGCGCGTGTCGGGGGCCTTCACGTCGTAATAGAAGCCGTCGTCAGTCGCCGGGCCGAAGGTGATCTGCGTGCCGGGGTAGAGCGCCTGCACCGCCTCGGCGAGGACGTGGGCGTAATCGTGCCGCGCAAGTTCGAGCGCATCGGCCTCGTCGCGGCTGGTGACCAGCGCGAGTTCGGCGTCGCCCTCGAACGGGCGGCTGAGGTCGCGCAGTTCGCCGTTCACCCGCGCCGCGAGCGCCGCCTTGGCGAGGCCGGGGCCGATCGCGGCGGCGATGTCCGCCGGGGTCGAACCGGCGGGCACTTCGCGCACCGAGCCATCGGGCAGGCTGATCTTGAGCAGTTCGGTCATCGTTCAAATCCGTCTCGTTTGGCGCGCCTTAGGACAAAGGGCATCGCACCGGAAGAGCGGTGTTGGGCGAGTTGCCGGTTCGGGAAGGACACCGCGCCGCCCCGATCCGGGCGGCGGGCTGCCTCGCTCAACGCGCGCGCCCCCGCCCCCGGGTAGTCCGGGTGGTGGTGGTGCGGGTGGTGGCGAGCAGGTTGGCCATGGAGATTGCATACCCGCAAGGCCTTGCCATGTCATTAGCGGTGTGACGCCAGCGAAAAGGAAAGCGACCTGTCCTTTATGGAAAGGTCGCTTGACATTCAGGCCGACCTATGACAAGTGTCCTTTCCATAATTGAAAGGAAGCTTTACGATGACCACCACCGGTAAGGCCCTGATCTGGGCCGTCGCAATTATCGCAGCGGCGTTTGTCATGCGGGCACTTGGGATGAGCGACGGCGCCAGCTTCGCCGTGATCGCGGGCCTGACCGGCGCAGCCTGGGCCTCGCTCAATTCCGAAAAGGGCTGCGGGCGGAGCTGCTGGCAGTGAGCGCCGATAGCGAAACCAAGGGCGGCGTTCTGGGGCGGGGGCCGGTTTTCTGGGGCGCGCTGTTCGTTGTCACCATGTTCGGCGGCGCGGCGCTTTCGAGCTTCGCGCTCGAAGGACCGGCGGGGCTGATCGTGAGGATCTTGCCGATGGCGCTGCTCATTCCGTTGGTGAAGGCCGCCGAGCGGCGCGGCAGGGCGACTGGCTGCGTCAATCCCGTGATCATGCGCTACAACCGGCGGGTGCTGTTTTCGTCCTTTGGCTACGTCCTGGGGCTCGGAATCGCGATTTCGATCTGGAATGCCTACGAGGTTGACCGGGTGACGGCCTTCGCCCTGGCCCTGCTCCCGACGCTTCCCACCTTTTACATGATCTGGGCGATGGGCCGCTATCTCGTCGAGGAGACCGATGAATACCTGCGCTACCGCACGGTGCGCGCGGCGATCATGAGCCTTGGCATGGTGCTGACCATCGGCATCTTCTGGGGCTTTCTGGAGACATTCGAAGTCGTCCCCCACGTCTGGGCATGGTGGGTGCTGCCGGTGTGGGCAGTCGGCCTCGGCCTCGCGCAGCTGTGGATGAAGGTGCGCGGCGAATGAACAACCGCCTGAAGGTGCTGCGCGCCGAACGCAGCTGGAGCCAGCAGGATCTCGCCGACCGCCTCGGCGTCTCGCGCCAGAGCGTCAACGCGATCGAGACCGGCCGCTACGACCCCTCGCTCCCGCTGGCCTTCACCATCGCCGAGGTGTTCGACCTTCCGATCGAGGCGATTTTCCTGAAAGACGGAGCCACCCAATGATGTTTGCCCGCCCGCTGATCGCCGCGCTTGTTGCCGCGCTGCTGCCGAGTGCCGCGCTTGCCGAAGATGCGCCCTGTCCCGCGTTCGAAGTGACCGGCTCCGGCCCCGATCTGGTGCTGGTGCCCGGCCTCGGCTCGTCCCCCGCCGTGTGGGACGGGGTGAAGGAGAGCCTCGCGCGGGATTACCGCCTCCATCTGGTCCACGTCGCGGGCTTTGCCGGCCGCGCGCCGACGGGCGATCCGGCAACGCTGATCGAGCGTACCGCAGCGGAGATCATCCGCCATCTCGATTGCGCAAAGGTTGAGAGCGCCGCCTATGCCGGGCACTCGATGGGCGGGTTCCTCGGCCTTAAGCTCGCGGCCGATCATCCGGGTCGGATCGAGCGGGTGGTGGTGGTCGATTCGCTGCCGTTCTTCCCGCTGATCTTCAATCCCGCCGCCACCGCCGAGCTTGCCGCGCCGCAGGCCGCAGCGATGCGCGCACAAATCGCCGCGCAAGACGATGCCGCTTTCGCCGCCAGCCAGCGGATGGGCGTGCAGTCGCTGGTGCGCGATCCGGCCTATCGGGAGAGCGTGGCCGACTGGTCGCTCGCCAGCGACCGCGCGACCTTTGCGGGAGCGATCGAAGCCCTGATGACCACCGACCTGCGCCCGCGCCTCGGCGAAATCACCGCGCCCGTCACCGTGCTCGCCGCAGCCAATTCCTATGCGCCGCGCAGCCGGGTGGAGCCGCTCTACACCGCCGCCTACCAAGGGCTGGACGGGGTAACGCTGACCATTATCGAGGACAGCTACCACTTCATCATGTTCGATCAGCCCGAGGCCTTCGAACAGGCGCTGCGGGCCGGGCTCGGCGGCTAGACCACTAGCTTGCCCGAGCCCTTCTCGCTGGTGATCCGCTTGGTCCCCGCCAGCTTCGCCGAGCGCTGCTTTACCCCCGCGCTGAAGCGATACTCCGTCACCGCGCGGGCCGGGGTGAGTTCGACCACCATGTAACCGCGCTGCGCCGTGTCGGCCCATTGGAGCTGCGGGTTCTCCTCCACCAGCGCGCGCGCCAGCGTGTCGGGCTGCATGAAGCTCAAGTAGCTCTCGAACCCCGGCGAGCTGACCGAGCACACGCCCAGCTCCACGCCCACCGCCGTGCCGTCCTGCGCGAGGTCGAAGCCCCAGCCATTGTGCGTGTCGCCCGCCAGCACGACGAGGTTGGCGTCTGCCGCCAGCGCCGCCGTGAACACCCGCTCGCGCGCGGCGGGGTAGCCGTCCCACGCGTCCATATTGAGCGGCAGGCCGGCCTTGCTCGCCATCGCCGCGGCGGTGAGGCGCTGGCGGACGAAATCGGGCAGCCCGTCGCCCAGCTGGCTGGCGAGCGACTGCGGGCTCTTGAGGTTGCCGATCAGCACCTGCTGCACCAGCACCTGCCAATGCGTGCCGCTGGCGGTCGAGGCCTTGAGCGCGTCCGCCAGCCATTGCTCCTGCGCGGCACCGAGCAGCTGGCGATCGGGATTGGCCCAGGCCCCGTCGCGGAAGGCATCGAGCGCGACGGCGGCAGCTTGCGGGTCGGTCTTGCCCTCCAGAACCTTTTCGAGACTGAACTGCTGCTCGCGCCCCTCCAGCCGCGTGTCGAGCCGCAGCAGCGTCGCCAGATCGCCGACCTGATAGGCGGCATAGACATCGTCCGAAACCGGCATCCATTCGCGATAGGCCTGCTTGGCAGCGGCCTTGCGGATGGCCCAGTCGCCCTCGGTCTCGCTCTGGTGGTTCTGCGCGCCGTCCTTCCACGAATCGTTGGCGCTTTCGTGATCGTCCCACACCGCGATCATCGGGAGCACCTGATGCAGCCGCTGACAATCGGGATCGGCGCGGTAGGTGGCGTAGCGCAGGCGGTAATCGGTCAGCGCGACGATCTCGGTCGACGGGTCCAGTACCCGGTCGGGGTGGGCCTGCGCCGCGGTGGGATAGGTGCCCGCGCCATATTCGTAGATGTAATCGCCCAGATGCACCGCGAGGTCGGCGTCGTTCGCCTCGGCGGCATGGGCATAGGCGTTGAACCAGCCGAAGCCGTAGTTCGAGCAGGAGAACACGGCGAGGCGGAAGCGCGCCGTCGGCCCCTCGGGCAGGGTACGGGTGCGGCCGGTCGGCGAGACCGCGCCGTTGGGGGCGACGAAGCGGTAGAAATACCAGCGGTCGGGCACGAGGCCGGTGGCGACGCCCTTGGCGCACCAGTCGCGCGCGGGGCTGGCGGCGATGGTGCCACTGGCGACGGGCCTGGTGAAGTCCTCGCTCTCGCTGACTTCCCAGGTCAGCGCGGTCTCGGCCTCGCCGACACAGCGCGTCCACAGCAGCACGCTGGTCGCCGAAGGCTCCCCGCTCGCGACATTGTGGGTGAAGCCCGTGCCGAAGGAGCGCGCGGCCAGCGGCGCGGCGGCGAGCGCGGCGCCTGCGCCAGCCAGCGAGAAAAGCGAACGGCGCGTAAGCGCGGGCGATGCGGGCAGGCCCGCAGGGGTGGTGGTGTGCATGACGGCGCGCGTAATCCTCTCCCATTGCGCTGCTGTGACAGTCGCGGTGTCACAATGGTTGCCATTGCGGGGCCGCGCAAGGCATGGAAGCGGGCATGACCGACATTCTGCACCACACCCTTTACGATGGCCGCCGCATCGCCTTCCGCTACACGCATGGAGCCGGCCCGTGCCTCGTCTTCCTGCCCGGCTACATGAGCGACATGAGCGGCAGCAAGGCCACCGCGCTCTTCGCCGAAGCGCAGGACAGGGGCCGCGCCTGCCTGCTGCTCGACTATTCGGGTTGCGGCCAATCGGACGGCGACTTTGCCGAGGGCGCGCTGTCGAAATGGCGTGACGAGGTGCTGGCGCTGGTCGCATCCTACGTCAGCGGGCCGGTGCTGCTGGTCGGCTCCTCGATGGGCGGGTGGCTGATGCTGCTGGTGGCCGAGCATTTGAAGCACCGTCTCGCCGGGCTGATCGGCATTGCCCCCGCGCCCGATTTCACCCGCTGGGGCTATTCCGAAGAGCAGCGCGCGAAGCTGGCGGCGGGGGAGACGATCTTCGAAGCGAACCCCTATGGCCCCGAACCCACGCCCACGCACCCCGGCTTCTTCGCCGATGCCGAATGCCACCTGCGGCTGGAACGCGGGATCGCAGTGTCTTGCCCGGTGCGGCTGATCCACGGCAAGCAGGACGCCGACGTGCCGTGGGAGACTTCCATGCGCCTCAAGGCGGCGCTCGGGTCGGCTGACGTTCAGGTCACTCTGATACAGGACGGCGACCACCGCCTGTCGCGTGACAGCGACATCGCCGCCCTGAAGGCCATCGTGGCCGAATTCTACGGATAGGCCCCGCATCATGCTCAACCCCTCGCTGATCCTCGCCATGCTGATGCAGGTCGGGCCCAACCCGCTCGCTGGCGGATTGCCGGGGGACGATCTGGTGCGCGACCGGCCCCCGCGCGCCGAGGCGGCGAACACCGAATTGAACGCCACCAGCGCGTGGCTCGAAAGCTGTCTCGACCAGCTCGAGCAGGATCCTGCCCGCGCGCACACGACCGCGCAGATCCGCCGCAGCGAGACAACCGGCACCGACCGGGTGCTCGCCAACCACTGCCTTGGCCTTGCCGCGAGCGAGCTCGGCCTGTGGGACGATGCCCGCGCTGCCTTCGCTGCCGCCCGCGCCGAAACGCCGGAAGGCGAGGCACGCACCCGCGCACGCTACGCCGCGCTGGCCGGGAACGCCGCGCTGGCGGGCGGCGATGCGGCGGGGGCGGAAGGCCTGCTGCGGCTGGCAGAGGCCGAGGCGCAGGCTGCCGGATCGGCGCCGCTGCAAGCCATCGCTGCCACCGACCGCGCCCGCGCATTGGTGACGCTGGGGCGCGGCGAGGAGGCGCTTGCCCCGCTCGACACCGCAACCACCGCCGCGCCCGAACGCGCCGAGGGCTGGCTGCTCAAGGCGACGCTGCTCCGCAGGCTCGACCGGCTCGCCGAAGCGCAGACCGCGATTGAGCGCGCGGCCACCCTCTCATCCGGTGCGGCGGGGATCGGGCCCGAAATCGGCCTCGAAGCCGGGGTCATTGCGGTGCTCGGCGGGCGGGACGAGGCCGCGCGGCAAAGCTGGCAATCGGTGATCGACCTCGCCCCCGAACATCCCGCCGCCGCGACCGCCAGGGGCTATCTTGCGCAGCTCGGCCCGGCAGGCGAGACTGCGCCCGCGCCCGCAGAGGAGTCTCCGCCGTCATGACCCGCTTTTCCGTGCTCGACCTCGTCCCCGTCCGCGAGGGCGGCACCCTGACTGAGGCCTTCGCCGCCGCCACCGATCTCGCCCGCGCCGCCGAGGCCTTCGGGTGCGACCGGTTCTGGGTGGCGGAGCATCACGCGATGGACGGGATTGCGGGCGGGGCGACTTCGGTCGTGCTCGCGCATATCGGCAATGCCACCAGCCGCATCCGCATCGGATCGGGCGGGATCATGCTGCCCAACCACACCCCGTTCCAGATCGCCGAGCAGTTCGGCACGCTGGACGCGCTGTTTCCGGGGCGGATCGACCTCGGGCTGGGCCGCGCGCCGGGGGCGGGGCCGGAATTGCAGCGCGCGCTGCGCAAGAACCTGCATCAGGCCGCCGAATATTTCCCGCAGGACGTGGTCGAACTGCGCGCTCTGCTGACCGGCGATCTCGACCTGCCGATCCACGCCACCCCCGGCCTCGGCGCGCGGGTGGAGATGTGGATGCTGGGGTCGAGCCTGTTCGGCGCGCAGCTCGCCGCCCGGCTGGGTCTGCCCTATGCCTTCGCCGCGCATTTCGCGCCCGATCATCTCGACGCCGCGCTGGCCGTTTACCGCCGCGACTTCCAGCCTTCCGAGGCGCTGGCAAAGCCGCACGTGATGGTCGCGATGAATGTCTTCGCCGCTGAGACCGAGGCCGAGGCGCGGCTGCTCGCGTCCAGCCAGCAGCAGAGCTTCGTGCGGCTGCGCAGCGGCAATCCCGGCAAGCTGCCGCCGCCGGTCGCTGATTACACCGCGAGCCTCCCCGCTCCGGCGCAGGCGATGCTCGCCCATCTCGGGCAGGCCGCCGCGGTCGGCACGCCCGCACAGGTCCGCGAGCAGATCGCGGCTTTCGTCGCCCGCACCGGCGCGGACGAGATCCTGCTGTGCGGCGCGACCTATGACCCGGCTGCGCGCATTCGCAGCCTCGAAATGACGATGGATGCCTGCCAGAGTGTTCCGGCGAGTTAGGGTATCATCGCGCTTGGCAGAGCAGGGGTAAAAGCCTATCCGGGCACGACACGATAACAACAAGCCGGCATAACAATATTACGCGAAACGCACAGCCGGTCACGCAGGATGAGCAGGAGCCGAATATGGGGTCGAAGACCGATGCCGCCGCGAAAGATCGCGCGCTGATCAAGGCGCTGCGCGCGGCGCTCGAAGCCTCGCTGCTGCCCGGCGATGCGCCGATGGACAAGGCGGCGCTCGACGAAGCTGCCGCATGGCTGCTCGCCGCCGCCGCCACCCGCGACCCCGGCAAGGCGCTGGTGACACTCGAATCCGACACCTCCGAACGCCGCCTGCGGATCGCTCTGGTCAACGACGATCAGCCCTTTCTGGTCGATTCGGTCGCGGCCACCATCGCCGCGCAGGGGCTGGGGATCGACGTGCTGCTGCATCCGGTCGTCCCGGTCGAGCGCGACACAAGTGGCGCGATTACCGGGCTCGGCAATGGGAGCGGCGCGCGCGAATCGCTGATCTATATCGAGACCCCGCGCGCCGATGCCCGCCAGCGCCGCGAGCTGACCGAGGCGCTGGGCACCACGCTCGGCGATGTCCATGCTGCGGTGGGCGATTGGCCCAAGCTGCAAGCTGCGATGAACCGCGATGCCGACGCGGCTGGGGAGGTCGATGCCGAGGCTGGCGCGCTGCTCGGCTGGCTCGGGGGCGGGATGCTGACTCAGCTCGGCCATCTCGTCCGGCGGCGCGACGGCACCAGTGCCGAACGGCTCGGCATCTGCCGCGCTTCGACGCAGGAATTGCTGGCGGAAGCTTCCTACCAGCGCGCCTTCGACTGGTTCGACGCGCAGGACAAGGCCGGCACGCCGCGTGCGCTGCTGGCGATCAAGTCCAACGTCCACGCCCGCGTCCACCGCGCCAGCCCGCTCGATCTGTTCATCGTTCCGGTGCGCGAGGGCGGCACAATCACCGGCCTTTCGATCCATGCCGGATTGTGGACCAGCGCCGCCTTGAACGCGCGGCCGGGCGAAGTGCCGGTGCTGCGAGCAATGGTGAGCGACATCGCCGCGCAGCTCGGCTTCGACCCCGCCGGGCACAACGGCAAGGCGCTGGTGCACGCTTTCGCCTCGCTCCCCAACGACCTGCTCACCGCCTTCGAGCCTGCGCGCGTCGCCGATCTGGTGACCGCCAAGATGGCGCTGATCGACCGCCCGCGCCCGCGCCTGATCATGGTGCGATCGACGCTGGAACGGCACGTCTTCGCCTTCGTCTGGCTGCCGCGCGATCACCTTTCGACCGATGTGCGCCTGCAGATTCAGGCGATGCTGCTGGCGACGCCGGGCGCAGCGCTGCTCGACTGGAGCCTCGAGGTCGAAAGCTCCTCGCTCGCGCTGCTGCGCTTCCTGATCGACGTGCGCGCCTGCGAGGCGCTGCCCGACAATGCTGCGATCGAAGCGCGGCTGGTCGATCTGCTGCGCGGCTGGAACGAGGCGGTGGAAACGCACCTCGCCGATCACGAAGACGATGGTCGCGCCGCCACGCTCGCCGCGCGCTATGCCCCGGCCTTCCCGACGGGCTATCGCCTGACCTATGGCCCGCAGGAGGCCGCGCGCGATATTGCCAAGCTGCGCACGCTGGCGCTGGGAGAAGGCGACACCACCCGCGCGGTGCGGCTCTACCGGCTGGACGGCGACGACGCCGAGAGCCTGCGGCTCAAGGTCTATGTCGTGAAGGGCGCGCTGGCGCTGTCGGACGCGGTGCCCGCGCTGGAGAACTTCGGCTTCCGCGTCGCCGCCGAAGTGCCGACCTTCCTGACCGATGCCAGCCTCGGCTCGATCCACGAATTCCGCCTGACCGTGCCCGCCGGGCGCGAGGCGGGGGCGCTGCTGGAGCGTGCTGCGCTGATCGAAGACGCGCTTGCCGACGTGCTCAACGGCGCGGCGGAGGACGATCCCTTCAACCGCCTGATCCCCGCCGCCGGGCTGGAACCGCAAGCGGCGAACTGGCTGCGTGCGGTCTATCGCTACCTGCGCCAGACCGGGGTGAGCTACACGATCTACACCGTGGTCGATGCGCTGGTCGCCGCGCCGCAGGTGACGCGCGCGATGATCGACCTGTTCGCCGCGCGCCACGATCCGGCCTTCGCGGGGGACCGGGCCGAGGCGCTGGCCGCGGCGCAAGCCGCCTTCACCCGCGGGCTGGCCAAGGTCACCGCGATCAACGATGATCGCCTGCTGCGCCTTTACCGCGCGGTGCTGGGCGCGGTGCTGCGCACCAACGCCTTTGCGCCTGCCGCCACCGAGGCGCTCGCCTTCAAGATCGATTCCGCGCTGGTGCCGAGCCTGCCCAAGCCGGTGCCGTGGCGCGAGATCTTCGTCTACAGCCCCCGTGTCGAGGGCATCCACCTGCGCTCGGGCGCGGTGGCGCGCGGGGGCCTCAGATGGTCCGACCGGCGCGACGACTTCCGCACCGAGATCCTCGGCCTGATGAAGGCGCAGCGCGTGAAGAACGCCGTGATTGTGCCGACCGGCGCGAAGGGCGGGTTCTATCCCAAGCAGCTTCCCAGCCCCGCGATCGACCGCGAAGCCTGGGCCGCCGAGGGCCGCGCGTCCTACGAGATTTTCATCCGCACGCTGCTGTCGGTCACCGACAATATCGTTGGCGGCAAGGTGGTGCATCCGCGCAGCGTCGAGGTGCTCGACGGCGAAGACCCCTATTTCGTGGTCGCCGCGGACAAGGGCACCGCGACCTTCTCCGACATTGCCAATGGGATCGCTCAGTCGCGCGACTTCTGGCTCGACGATGCCTTCGCCAGTGGCGGCTCGAATGGCTACGACCACAAGGCGATGGGTATCACCGCGCGCGGTGCGTGGGTGAGCGTGCAGCGCCACTTCCGCGAGATGGGGGTGGACGTGCAGACTGATCCCGTCACCGTCGCAGGCTGCGGCGACATGTCGGGCGATGTGTTCGGCAACGGGATGCTGCTGTCCAAGTCGCTGAAGCTGGTCGCGGCCTTCGATCACCGCCACATCTTCATCGACCCCACCCCCGATCCGGCCGCCGGCTGGAAGGAGCGCGCCCGGATGTTCGCGCTCCCCCGGTCGAGCTGGGAGGATTACGATGCGTCGCTGATCTCCAAGGGCGGCGGGGTCTTCCCGCGCTCGGCCAAGGTGATCAAGCTGTCGAAGCAGGCGCGCGAGGCGCTCGGCATTGCCGACAAGGAGCTGGAGCCCGAGGCACTGATCACCGCGATCCTGCGCGCGCCGGTCGACCTCATGTGGTTTGGCGGGATCGGCACCTATGTGAAGGCGCCGCAGCAGAGCAATATCGACGTCGGCGATCCGGCCAATGACGGTTTGCGCGTCGATGCCACCGAAGTCCGCGCCAAGGTGATCGGCGAGGGCGCGAATCTCGGCGTCACGCAGGCGGGGCGCATCGCCTTTTCGCTGAACGGCGGGCGCATCAACACCGACTTCATCGACAATTCCGCCGGGGTCGATTGTTCGGACAACGAGGTCAACATCAAGATCGCGCTCGCCGCCGCCACGGCTTCGGGCAAGCTCTCTGCCAAGAAGCGCAACACCCTGCTCGCCAGCATGACCGACGAGGTCGCTGCGCTGGTGCTTGAGGACAACCGCTTGCAGGCGCTCGCCCTGTCGGTTGCGGAAAGCGGCGGGCCGGGGGCAACGCCGGCCTATGTCCGCCTGATAGAGCGGCTGGAAGACATCAGCGATTTCGACCGCCGCACCGAAGGCCTTGCCGATGGCGAGACGCTGAGCCGCCGCGCCGCCGACGGGCAGGGCCTGACCCGGCCCGAGCTGGCGGTGCTGCTGTCCTCGGCCAAGCTGGCGTTGCAATCCGCGATCGAGGCGAGCGCGCTGCCCGATGATGCGGTGCTGGAACCGGTGCTGCTGGCGCGCTTCCCCGCGCCGATGCGCAAGGCCTATGCCGCCGAAATCCGCGGCCACCGGCTGCGGCGCGAGATGATCGCCACCAGTCTGTCGAACCGGATCGTCAACCGGCTCGGCATGGTCCACCCCTTCGAACTCGCCGAGGAAGAGGGCGTGGGCCTGGCCGAAGTCGCCGCGGCTTTCGTGGTGGCGGAGAACCTGTTCGGGCTCGAACCGCTTTGGCACGAGCTTGACCATGCCGCCATCCCCGAAGCGGCGCGGTTGGCGCTGCTCGACCGGCTAGCGGCGGCGGTTGGCAATCTCATGTCCGACGTGCTGCGCACCGCTGCAGGCAAGGTCGATGCGGGCGCGATGATCGGCGAATTGCAGGGCGACGTCACCGCGCTGGTGGCGGGCCGCGAGGAGCTGCTGACCGATGAACCGCGCGCCCGTTCGATGGAACTGCGCCGCAGCTTCATGGCACAGGGCGCGCCCGAGGCGCTGGCCGCGCGGGTCGCCAACCTGTTCGATTTCGACGGCGCGGTGGGCCTGGCGCAAGCCGCGCTCGCCAGCGGGATCGAGGCCAAGCTCTTGACCCATGCCTTCACCGATATCGGCACTCGGCTGGGCCTCGACTGGGCGCAGGGCACGGCGGCCTATATGAGCCCGTCGGACGTGTGGGAGCGGCTGCTGGTGTCCGGCCTTGCGCGGGATTTCCAGCAGATGCGGATCGAGTTTCTGCGCCGCTTGATGCGCCGCAAGGGCGGCAAGGACGACCCGCGCGCCAGCGTGGCCGATTGGGCGGCGCGCAATGCCGAAGGCGTGGCGCAGTTTCGCAAACTGATCGCCCGCGCGCAGGCCCGCCCCCCGGTGGGCGCGACGATGCTCGCCCAGATCGCCGCACAGGCGCGCAATCTCTTGGAACGCTAGGCGCACCGCATCGCAGGCACGCACCATCATTCCGCCAGCTTGACCCCCTGGCATTTTGCGGCAAGTCAAAGGCCGCACAGCGCCGGAGGGGCATAGCAAGTCATGGCATCCACCACCCAGCATGCAGACGTCGTGATCGTCGGCACCGGCCACGGCGGGGCGCAGGCGGCGATCGCTCTGCGCCAGCACGGGCACGATGACTCGATCCTGATGATCGGGCGCGACAAGGCTCCGCCCTACGAACGTCCGCCGCTGTCCAAGGAATATCTTGCCGGCGACAAGGGCTTCGAGCGGATCATGATCCGGCCCGAGGCCTTCTGGGCGGACAAGGGCATCGACCTGCGGCTTGGCGCAGCGGTGACGGGAATCGATCCGCTGCACCACCGCCTTACGCTGTCGGATGGCGGCGAGGTGACCTATCGCAAGCTGATCTGGTCGGGCGGCGGCGACCCGCGCCGCCTGCCGGTGCCGGGCGCAGTGCTGCCGGGCGTGTTTTATGTCCGCGACAAGGCCGATGCCGACGCGATGATGGAAGCGCTGTCGGGCGGGGCGAAGCGCGCGGTGGTGATCGGCGGCGGCTATATCGGGCTCGAGGCGGCGGCGGTGCTGCGCAAGCTCGGCTGCGAGGTGGTGCTGGTCGAAATGCTCCCCCGCCTGCTGGCGCGCGTGGCGGGCGAGGAGCTGTCGGCCTTCTATGCCGAGGAACACCGCCGTCAGGGCGTCGATGTGCGGCTCGAGACCGGGGTGCAGGCGGTGCTCGGCGAGGACGCGGGGCGTGTCACCGGCGTCAAGCTCGACACGGGCGAGGAAGTGCCTTGCGACATGGTGGTGGCCGGGATCGGCATCGTGCCCGCCGTCGCCCCGCTGATCGCGGCGGGCGCGGCGGGGTCGAACGGGGTCGATGTCGACTTCTGCTGCCGCACCACGCTCGACGATGTCTACGCCATCGGCGACTGCGCCGCGCACGCCAACGACTTCGCCGATGGCGCGGTGATCCGCCTGGAATCGGTGCAGAACGCGCATGACATGGCGAACACCGTCGCCAAGGCGATCATGGGCGACAAGCAGCCCTATCACGCGCTGCCGTGGTTCTGGTCGAACCAGTATGATTTGAAGCTCCAGACCGCCGGACTGAGCCTCGGCTACGATCAGACCGTGCTGCGCGGCGACCCTGAGACGCGCAAGTTCACCGTGGTTTACTTGAAAGCCGGGGTGCCAATCGCCTTCGACTGCGTGGGGACGATGAAGGACTACGTGCAGGGGCGGAAGCTGCTGGAGAGCGGGGTTGGCCGGATCGACCCGGCGTTGCTGGCCGACACAGAGGTGCCGCTCAAGGACCTGCTCTAAGCCGCCCCAGTGCCCATTGCGCCGCATCGGCGACCACGGGATCGGGGTCGGCGGTTAACGCTACGACCTGCGCGATCAGCGCCGCGTTGCCGCTGTTGCCCGCGGCATAGAGGCAGTTTCTCACAAACCGATCCCTCCCGATCCGCTTGATCGGCGAGCCGCTGAAAAGCGCCCGGAACCCCGTGTCGTCAAGTGCCAGCAGCTCCTCCAGTCGCGGCGCGACCAGTTCGGCGCGGGGGAGGAATTCCTTCATCGCTTGCGCTGCGCTCGCAAACTTGTTCCACGGGCACACTGCGAGGCAATCGTCGCAGCCATAGATGCGGTTGCCAATGCCTTCGCGCAGGTCCTCCGCCACCGGCCCCTTGTGCTCAATGGTGAGGTAGGAAATGCAGCGCCGCGCATCCAATTGGTAGGGCGCGGGGAAGGCGTCGGTCGGGCAGGCATCGAGGCACGCGCGGCAGCTGCCGCACTGGTCGCGGTGCGGCGCGGCCGGGGTCAGGTCCAGCGTGGTGTAGATTGCGCCCAGAAACAGCCAGCTGCCGTGGCTGGGGCTCACCATGTTGGTGTGTTTGCCCTGCCACCCGATCCCCGCCGCCTCGCCCAGCGGCTTTTCCATCACCGGGGCCGTGTCGACGAAGACCTTGACCTGCGCCCCCGGCACCTCGGCCACCAGCCAGCGGGCGAGCGCCTTCAGGCGCTTTTTGATGACATCGTGATAGTCGCGGCCCTGCGCATAGACCGAGATGCGCGCATGATCGGGCGATCCCTCCAGCGCCAGCGGGTCATGTGCCGGGGCGTAGCTCATGCCGAGCGCGATTACGCTGCGCGCGGCAGGCCACAAGCCTTGCGGGGAGCGGCGGTGGTCTAGCCGCGCCGCCATCCACTCCATGCTGCCGTGGTGCCCTTCGCCCAGCCATTGCTCGAGCCGCCCTGACCGCAGCGGGTCCTCCCCCGCGCTGGCGAAGCCGCACGCCGCGAAGCCCTCGCCGCGCGCCCGCTCGGCGATCCGCTCGGCAAGACTTGCGGGCGTGTTAACCATGTCTGGAGAGGCTCCCGTTTAATCCTGCCCGCTAACCGCGTATGCCATGGATATGGCGGTAAGCGATCACAACACGGCGGGCAATCAGCAGCAGGGCTCCATTGCGGTGCCCGGAGATGCACGCCCCCTCGCCATCGAGGCGCACGGGCTGGTCAAGAGCTTCGACGGCACCCGCGCGGTGGACGGCGTGGACATCGCCGTGCCCGAAGGCGCGATCTACGGCATCCTCGGCCCCAATGGCGCGGGCAAGACCACGACGCTCAGGATGCTGCTCGGCATCATCGACCCGGATGAAGGCGTGCGCCGCGTTTTCGGGCATGATCGCCCGCACGATATCGGCCGGCTGATCGGCTATCTCCCTGAAGAGCGCGGGCTTTACCCCGCGATGAAGTGCATCGAGGCAATCGCCTTCATGGGCGCGCTGCGCGGTCTTCCGCTCAAGGAAGGCCGCAAACGTGCGGTCGAGCTGCTCGAACGCCACGGCCTCGGCCACGCCGCCGACCGCCAGATCCGCCAGCTCTCCAAGGGCATGGCGCAGACCGTCCAGCTGCTCGGCACGCTGGTGCACAAGCCCCGGCTTGTGGTGCTGGACGAGCCCTTCTCAGGGCTAGACGCGATCAATCAGGGCAAGCTGGAGCTGATGATCCGAGCGCTGGCCGATGAAGGCGTGACGGTGATCTTCTCGACTCACGTGATCCACCATGCCGAGCGCCTGTGCGAAGGCGTCGCCATCATCGCCGGGGGCAAGGTGCCCTATGCGGGGTCGGTCGAAGCGGCGCGTGACAGAATTCCGGCGCAGGTGCGGCTCGAGACCCGAGCGCGCGAAGGCGGGTGGCTGGCGCTGCTCCCGCCCGAGACCCGCCGCAATGGCGATTTCTTCCACTTCCCGCTCCCCGAAAGCGGGATCGAGCCGCTGCTGAAGGGCCTGATTGAAGGCGAGGCGGGGATTCTCTCGCTCTCGATCGAGCGTGCGGGCCTCCACGATGCCTTCGTCGCCATCGCGGGCGAGGCTGCCGCGCGCCAGTTGCAAGCCGACAACGAAGGAGCCGCCGCATGAGCGCGCCTGCCCTCCGCCCCCGCCTTTCCGCGCTCGAAGCCGCCTGGGTGATTGCCCGGCGCGATTTCGTCGCGGTGCTGTTCTCCCGCGCCTTCCTGTTCTTCCTGCTCGGCCCGCTGTTCCCGGTGATCGTCGGCGGGCTTGCGGGGAGCATCGGCGGCGAGGTGCAGCGCGAGGCGGTGAGCATCGAGGTCGGCCTCGCGCTCAGCCCTGCTGACAACGCCGCGATGATGGCCGCGCGCGACCGGCTCGCCCCGCAGCTGGGCGGTGCCATGCCGCAACTGCGCCCCGTGCCCGAGGCAGAGAGCGATCCCGCCTTCGACGCGCGCGCCTTCATGGAAGCCCGCCGGGGCAATTACGCCGCGATCCTCACCGGCACCCCGGCCGCGCCGACGCTGGTCGGCACCGAGGGCCAGCTGCGCCGCTGGCAGGGGCCGATCGGCCTCGTCGCCGCCGAAGCGATGAGCGCTGCGCCTGCAACCTTCCCGCCGGTCAATGCCGAGATCGTCTCCACCAGCGCCGCGTCGGAACGCACCACCCGCATCCAGACCGCGCAGATCGCACAGATGCTGCTGTTCCTGCTGACGATGCTGCTGGCGGGCATGGTGCTCTCCAACCTCGTCGAGGAGAAGGCCAACAAGATCATCGAAATTCTCGCCGCGGCGATCCCGATGGACGCGGTGTTCATGGGCAAGCTTTTCGCGATGCTGGCGGTGTCTTTCGTCGGGATCGCGGTGTGGGGCTCGGTCGCATGGGGCCTGTTCGCACTGGGCGGCGATGCGATCACGCGGGTGACGGGCTTCGATCTCGCCAACCTTCCCGCACCGGCGGTCGGCTGGCCGCTGTTCGTGGCGCTGGGCGTGCTCTACTTCGCCATGGCCTATCTGCTGCTGGGCGCGCTGTTCCTGACGATCGGTTCGATGGCGGCTTCGGTGCGCGAGGTGCAGACGCTCTCGATGCCGGTCACGATGATGCAGCTGATGGTGTTCTTCCTCGCCGCCTACACGATCAAGCAGCCCGGCTCGACGCTGGAGCTCGCCGCGATCGCCTTCCCGCTGTCCTCGCCCTTCGCGATGCTGGCACGCGCGGCGATGGAGCCAGAGATCTGGACGCACGCCGCGGCGCTCGCCTGGCAGGCGGGTGCGGTGGTGCTGATCGTCAAGGGCGGCTCGCTGCTGTTCCGCAAGCGGGTGATGAAGTCGGGCGGGGCCGGGCGCGACAAGAGCAAAAAGGGCGCCCGGCTGGCCGCCTGAGGTGCGCCTGATCAGTCTCCATTCGCAACCGACTATTGACAAGCCTGTCAGTTAGGGCAGGATGCGACTCGGACAGAGCTGCCCATGCCAGAGGCGGCCTGACGGGAGACAGACATGGCCACCATCGCCCCGCCGCAGCGCCCTCAGGTGCGCCGCGAACCGACCGCATACGATGCCCTGAAGGCGCATTTCGCCGCGCATCCCGAACAGCGGCTCGAACACACGCACCCGTGGGATGTCAGCCGCTCCGACATCTATTTCGAGGACACCTGGCAGCCGATCTTCGCCGAGATGCGCGCCGCCGGGCCGCTGCACTATATCCCTGAAAGCCCGCTCGGCCCCTATTGGGCGGTCGTCGGCCACAAGGCGATCCAGCATATCGAGGCGCTGCCCGAAACCTTCTCGTCCAGCTGGGAATATGGCGGGATCACCATCCTTAACCGCCTGACCGAGGAAGAGGCTGCGGCCTCGGGCATCGACACGCGCGAGCTGCCGATGTTCATCGCGATGGACCGCCCGCAGCACACCGGCCAGCGCCGCACCGTCGCGCCCAAGTTCACGCCGTCGGCGGTCACCGACATGGAGGCCGAAATCCGCCAGCGCACCGGTGATCTGCTGGACAGCCTGCCGCGCGGCAAGGTGTTCGACTGGGTCGAAACCGTCTCGATCGAACTCACCACCGGGATGCTGGCAATCCTGTTCGGCTTTCCGTGGGAGGATCGCCGCTTGCTGACCCTGTGGTCGGACTGGGCGGGCGATACCGAACTCGCCACGGTGCGCGAGATGGACCAGATCCGCTGGAGCTTCCTTCAGGAAATGGGCGCCTATTTCCAGTCGCTGTGGATCGAGCGGACGATGGACACAGAGCCGGGCAATGATCTCATCTCGATGATGCTCCACTCGCCCGCGATGAACCAGATGCGGCCAGAGGAATTCATGGGCAATCTGGTGCTGCTGATCGTCGGCGGCAACGACACCACCCGCAACACCATGAGCGGGATCATCCACGGGCTCGACAAGTTCCCCGACCAGAGGAAGCTGTTCGAGGAAAACCCCGATCTCATCCCCAATGCGGTGCAGGAATGCCTGCGAATCCAGACCCCGCTTGCCCATATGCGCCGCACCTGCACCGAGGATACCGAGGTGTTCGGCCAGACCATCAAGAAGGGCGACAAGGTGGTGCTGTGGTACCTCTCGGCGAACCGCGACGAGGAGGTGTTCGACAACCCCGACAAGCTCGACATCACGCGCGAGAATGCGCGGCGGCACCTGTCCTTCGGCTATGGCATCCACCGCTGCGTCGGCGCGCGGCTGGCCGAGCTGCAATTGAAGGTGCTGCTAGAGGAAATGCACAAGCGCCGGATGCGCGTGCATGTCGCGGGCGATGTCGAGCGGGTGCGCGCGAACTTCGTCCACGGCTTCCGCAAGCTTGAAGTGGAAGTCACCACCTTCTGATGCAGGCTTGCTGAAACTTCGGGCGGGGGCGGAACGTATATAGGGGCAAGGACCAAAGGAGTTTTCTGATGCCCACCCCGCTGATCGACCGTCGCCGCCTGCTTGCGATCGGTGCCGCGCTGCCGTTCATCAGCGCTTGCGGCGAATCTCCGGCCGAGGCCAAGTCTTTCCCCAAGGGCAAGACCGATGCCGAGTGGCGCAAGCTGCTGACGAAAGACCAGTATTACGTGCTGCGCAAGGCGGGCACGGAGCGCGCCTTCACCTCGCCGCTCGACAAGGAAAAGCGCAAGGGCACCTTCACCTGCGCGGGCTGCGGCAATGCGCTCTATGCCTCGGCGCATAAGTATGACAGCGGCACCGGCTGGCCAAGCTTCTGGCAGCCGATCGACAAGGGCGCCGTGGGCACCTCGACCGACTACCTGCTCGGCTATCCGCGCACCGAAGTGCACTGCGCCGATTGCGGCGGGCACCTGGGGCACATCTTCGACGATGGCCCCAAGCCCACTGGCAAGCGCCACTGCATCAACGGCGTGGCAATGAAGTTCGTCCCCGCCTGAGCGGGCCGGATCAGCCCTCGAGCAGCGCGGGCGCCTGCAGCAATGCCGCCAGCCGGGCGAATTCGCCGAGCGTGAAGGTGTCGTCAAACACCACGCCATATTGCCGATCCCGCCGCCAGCGCACCTTGGCGCGCACGTCGCGGGGCTTGCCGGTCAGGCTCGGCACCACGATCCGCACGTTCTGGTCGATCGACAGCAGCGCATCGCAAGTGATCCGTGCTCCCTGCTGCGACAGGTTCTCCACCACCCCTTCGAAACTGCCCGTGAGGCCATGGACCATCACCGGGAAGCACAGGCCAAGGCGCAGGCCGCGTTTGGGATAGTCGCTCGATTCGTTGACCAGCTTGGCGACATCGACCGAGCCGTTGAAGGTGAACCCGGCCTCGTTGTCGCGCTGCCACACGCGGCCGATCTCGTAGATCGCGCCGGCGGGCATATGCAGGGCATAATCCTTGCAGGTCGGCAGGGCATGGAACAGCCGCACGCTGACCCCGGTTTCCGAGACATCGCGGATGACGCAGACGAACTCCCCCTGCGCCGAAACCAGTTTGGCGGCGCGGATCAGCAGGGTAAAGCGCGGCGCGGCGCGCTGCTCCGCGCCCGGGCTGTCTCCGGGGTTGTCGCCGAGGATTTCGGCGGGTCGTTCTGGCGGCGGTTCGAGCCCTTGGTTAAGCGTTGCTGGTTCCATGTCCTGTTGTCCCAACCCGACAGCCCCTGGTCCTGGCACTGGCGAGACATGCACGGGACGCGCCTGTCCCATGCTCCGACCGAGGATTAGGCAGAAGGCGTTAAGGGGATGATAATGCAGCCCCCGCGATGGCCTGATCGGCCTTCGTCAAATGACGCATCGGGCCATGTGCGGGCCCCTCGCTTGCGAATTGCTGGTACGGGCGGCGGGACTCGAACCCGCACGAGCAAAGCTCAGGGGATTTTAAGTCCCCGGCGTCTACCATTCCGCCACGCCCGCATCCCTGCCGCCCTTGGCACAGAATGGCCCATCAGCGCCAGAGCTTGCCAGCCTGACAGCGATGCCCCATCTCGCAGCTGGCAGTAACGGGCAAGCGGGGCGCGCATGGCAGGCGAAGTGGTGGAAACGATCCAGCCGGCGATCACGCTGCTGGGCCTCGGCATCGGCGCCGCGCTGGCGAGCCGCGCGCTGCGGCTCAATCCGATCGTCGGCTATCTCGGGCTGGGGCTGGGGCTGGCGAGCCTGGGCATGGCGCAGGATTTCAGCGGATCGGTGGTCGCCGCGATGGCCGAGGCGGGGGTGATGTTCCTGCTGTTCAATCTCGGACTGCACTTCTCGCTCGGGCGGATCCGGTCCGAGGCGGCCAATATCTTCGGCTTCGGCACCTTGCAAATGCTGATCGCGGGCGGCGGCTTTGCCGTGCTGCTGTGGCTGTTCGGCCTGCCGCCGATCTTTGCCGTGATCGCGGGCTTCGGGCTGGGCCTGTCCTCCACCGCGGTGGTGATCGGCCTGATCCGCGAGCGCGGGCAGGAGGATTGCCCGGTGGGCCGCGCGGCGCAATCAATCCTGATCTTTCAGGATATCGCCGCGATCCTGCTGCTGGTGACCGCGGGCGCGCTCGCCAGCGGGGGCGATCTCGCCCCGGCGCTGGGTCTTGCCGCGGCCAAGGCGCTCGCCGCTTTCGGCATCGCGGTGATCTTCGCCCGCTTCCTCACCGAGCCGCTGTTCGCGCTGATCGCGCGCGCGGGCACGACCGAGGTCTATACCGCCACCGCGCTGTTCATCGCGCTTGCCGCCGGGTGGGCGACGGGGATGGCGGGGCTGTCGCTGACGCTGGGCGCGTTCCTCGGCGGCATGGCGGTGGCGGATTCGCGCTACCGCATTCTGGTGCAGACCGAGATCGACGCCTTTCGCGGGCTGTTCCTCAGTTTCTTCTTCATCTCGGTCGGCCTGTCGATCGACCCTGCGCTGCTGGCGCGCGACTGGGGGCTGGTGGCGGGGCTGACGCTGGCGATGATCGTGCTGAAATGCGCCTTCAACGTCGGCGCGGGCCTGCTCAACCGCTGGTCGGTGCCGGGCTCGATCCAGCTCGGCTTTCTGCTGGGGCAGGGGAGCGAGTTCACGCTGGTGCTGCTCGCTCTGCCCGCGGTGGCCGGGTTGGCCGAGCCGCGGCTGGTCTCGGCACTGGTCACCGCGATCGCGATCAGCCTCGCGGTGACGCCGCTGATCTCGAACATTGGGCGCAAGCTCGCCGGGCGGCTGCGGCAGGGCCTGCCCGACAGCAAGCTGGCGGGTGACGATGCGCCGGTGCTGATCATCGGCATGACCCCGGCAGGCCGCGCGGTGGCCGATGCGCTGGCGGCGAGCGATGTCGGCTACCTCGCGATCGATGCCGATCACGACCGCTTCCAGATGGCGCTGGCCGATGGCTACCACGTCCACAACGCCAACCCCGCCGATCCGCGCAGCTGGGATGCGATCGGGGTGGAGCGGCGGCAGGTGCTGGTGGTGGCGACCGGCGCGACCGACGCCTCGCGCGAGCTCACTCCGCTGGCCGAGCAGCGGATGCCGGGGATCGCGCGGATCATCGCCGTCCCCGATGCCGAGGCTGCCAGCGAGATGACGGCGCTGGGCCTGCTGCCGGTCGACATGAGCACGAGCGGCGGGGCCGAGCGGCTGACCGAGCTGATCTTCGCCTCACTGGGCCGCGAACGGGTGCTGCCGATCCCGGGGCTGGCGGCGTAATTTGTTTGCGTCCCCGCCTCCGCGGGGACGTCCTCGGTGCGTTTCGATCCTTTCAGGATCGAGCACCTGCGGCTCGCGCGCGTGCGCTCGCGGTCGCTGACGCGACCGAGCTACCGCTTAACGTTGCGTGTAAGCAATTCGCTGCCAACCGGCCCCGTCAGGGGCCGCAAGGCCGACCGGCCGCCCGCAGGCGATCAGACGCGCAGCGGCTGAGGCTCGCCGAGGACGAGGGCGCGGATGCGCCCTCGCAACTCATTTGTTCAAGCGCTCGCGGATTTCCTTGCCGGCCTTGAAGTACGGCACGCGCTTTTCGGGCACGTCGACCGTTTCGCCGGTGCGCGGGTTGCGACCGCTGCGCGCTTCGCGCTCACGGGTCGAAAAGGCACCAAAGCCGCGCAGCTCGACCCGGCCGCCCTCGGCCAGTCGCTGGGCTATTTCGTCGAAGAAGATATCCACGACCTGCTCGATTTCATCGGCACGAAGGTCGGGATTGTCCTTGTGCAGTTCCTGCAACAACTCGGATCTGATCATGGCGATCTCCAAGCGTCCATGGACGGTCGCGCCGCCACATCACGCCCCAATGCGGGTTACCCCGTCGTTATGTTCAATTCGCCTCCGACCCGTGAGGCGCCCCCATTAATCGCACACATGCAGCAGATGCAATCCCACTACATGATGCCTGAACAGATTGTCAGAATTCGGCACGCCGCGCAACCTGCATTAGTGTCAGTAAGCGGCAATTTCCTCTACGTAAGAGCGAGTTCCGCCGGGTCGAGGCCAAGCCGCTGCATCCGGCTGCGGATTTCGGGCCATTCCTGCCGCAGGAAGGCCTCACGCTCGGCAGCGCGCAGCCGTTCCGCCGCGCCGCGCACGACATACATGCCGACACCGCGCTGCACTTCGACCAGCCCGTCGTTCTGGAACTGCTGATAGGCCTTGGCGACGGTGAGCGGATTGGCCCCCTGCTCCGCCGCCAGCGCGCGCACCGACGGGAGCATCGCGCCTTCCGGATAGACCCCGTCGATGATCGCGGCGGCGATCTGGTCACGCAGCTTGAGATAGACGGGGCGGTTGGCGTTGGGGTTCATAGGGTGCATCAGTGCCATAATACAGCCATGCGGTCAATTGGTTTGCGGACCCGCCTCCGCGGGTCCGTCCTCGGCGAGTCTCCGTCGCTGCGCGCCGGATCGCCTGCGGGCGCGCGGTCGCGCTTGCGGCCCGTCCGTTGGCGGGCCGAGGCATTTCGCTGCCGCTCTATTGCGCTCCGGCTATTCCGTTACCCAAGCACGCAACAAAAGCTTCACACGGGCGCAACAGGCGCTAGGGTGCGCTCCCATTGCGGTGGTGTGGTGAGGCACCTCCCCCAAATCATTCGATGGGGATCGAATTCATGATGGATATTTCGCTGTGGGGTTACGGTGAGTGGGCCGCAACCGTAGCCACTCTTGTGCTGGGCGCCTTTCTGATCGGGGGCGCATGGGCCGTCACCCGCCCTGGCGAGGAGGTTCTGGGACACCCCAAAGGCCTCTACATGCTGTTCTTCGCCGAGATGTGGGAGCGGTTCTCCTACTACGGCATGCGCGCGCTGCTGACGCTCTACCTCGTCAAGCACTGGCTCTATTCCGATGGCAGCGCCAACCTGATCTACGGGGCTTACACCTCGCTGGTCTATGTGACCCCGGTGCTGGGCGGCTGGCTGGCTGATCGCTACCTCGGCCAGCGCAAGGCGGTGGTGTTCGGCGCGGTGCTGCTGACGCTGGGCCATTTCTTCATGGCGTTCGAGGGCGACGGATCGGGCTATAGCAACGACCCCGCGCTCAACGTGTTCTGGCTGGCGCTGGCGCTGATCATCGTCGGATCGGGCTTTCTCAAGGCGAACATCTCGGTGCTGGTCGGGCAGCTCTACAGCCGCACCGACATCCGCCGCGACAGCGCCTACACCATCTTCTACATGGGCATTAACCTCGGCGCGACCTGCGGCGTGCTGATCGCCGCCTTCCTCGGCGAAACCGTCAGCTGGGCGCTGGGCTTCGGGCTTGCCGGTGTCGGCATGCTGCTGGGCCTCGTCGTGTTCGTGGCGGGCAAGTCGCTGCTGCGCGGCAACGGCGAACCGCCGGTGCCCGCCAAGCTCAAGCAGAAAGTTGCAGGCCTCCCGCTCGAATGGCTGCTCTATGCGGTCGGATTTGCCGGCGTGGGGCTGATCTGGGTGCTGATCCAGTTCCAGGAGACGGTCGGCTGGATTCTGCTCGCTTCGGGCGCTGCCCTCTTGGTCTATGTGCTGATCGAAGCCTTCAAGCTCGACAATGACGCGCGCGACCGGGTGTTCGCGATGATCTTCCTGATCCTGCTGATGCCGCTGTTCTGGGGTCTGTTCGAACAGGCCGGCGGCTCGCTCAACCTGTTCACCGATCGCCACGTCGATCGCGGCAGCGTGCCGACGACCTTCTTCCAGTCGATCAACTCGATCTACATCATCCTGCTCGGCCCGGTCTTCGTCGGCATCTGGCAGTTCCTCGCCCGGCGCGGGATCGAGCCTTCGACCCCGGCCAAGATGGGTCTCGGGATCGTGCAGATGGGCCTCGCCTTCGTGGTGATGGTATGGGGGGCGGAGACCTTCAACGTCACCAATGCGGCGGGCGAAAGCATGATGCCGGTGCTGTTCCTGTTCATCTTCTACCTGCTGGCCACCACTGGCGAGCTGTGTCTGTCGCCGGTCGGCCTGTCGGCGATCAACCGGCTGTCGGCGCGCCATATGGCCAGCCTGATGATGGCGGCGTTCTTCTTCGGCACCGCGGGCGGCAATTTCGTCGCCGGCTTCATGGGCTCGCTGATGGGTGAGGGCGAAGGCGGCAACATGACGCGCGAAGGTGCGCTGGAAGCCTATTGGACCATGGGTCTGGTGGCGACCGGGATTGGCGTGCTGATCGTGATCGTCAGCCCGCTGGTGAAGAAGCTGATGCACCTCGACACCCTGCGCGACGACAATGTCGGCGACAATCTCGAAGGTCAGGCGCAGGCCGGTCTCGAAAATCAGGAAGCCGGAATCCACCCGGCGACCCGTCCGGCCGAGTAAGGGCGACCGGACACGATAGTCGTCCAACGGCATGGACAAGCCCCCCGTTTCCCGGCACATCTTGCAGCCGGGAAACGGGAAGGGTTTTCGATGACATCACATATCAAGCCACGCGCGCGTCTGGGCGCGTTCGCCAGCCTTGTCAGCGCGCTGGCGCTGATCGCGGGCGCCGCGGTCGCCGATGCGAAGGAACGCGACAAGGGCCGCAAGAAGGACAAGGACGAAGAAGTCGCCGAGGCCCCGGCCTTCGCCGCCACCAAGGCGGGCGATCCGGTCTTCGCCTCGACCTACAAGCCCTTCCCCAATGCCGCCACCGCGATTCGCGGCGCGACCGTCTATGACGGCAAGGGCGGCGTGATCGAGGGCGGCGTCGTGTTCATGAGCGGCGGCAAGATCGTCTCGGTCGGCGGCCCCGACACCCCGATCCCGGCCGACATCGCGGTGTTCGACGGTGCGGGCAAGTTCGTCACCCCCGGCATCATCGACATCCACTCGCACCTCGGCGACTATCCCTCGCCCGGTGTCGAGGCCCATTCGGACGGGAACGAAGCCACCGCGCCGACCACGCCCGAGGTCTGGGCCGAACATTCGGTCTGGCCGCAGGACCCCGGCTTCAGCCGCGCGCTCGCCAATGGCGGGATCACCGCGCTGCAGATCCTCCCCGGCTCGGCCAACCTGATGGGCGGGCGCTCGGTGACCTTGAAGAACGTGCCCGCGCGCACGGTGCAGGGGATGAAGTTTCCCGGCGCGCCCTATTCGATGAAGATGGCCTGCGGGGAGAACCCCAAGCGCGTCTACGGCAACCGCGGGCGGATGCCTTCGACCCGGATGGGCAACTTCGCGGTCAACCGCGAAACCTGGCTCGGAGCGATCGATTATGCCAACGACAAGAAGGCCAAGCGCGATCTCGCCAAGGAGACGCTGGTGGGCGTGCTCAAGGGCGAAATCCTGATCCAGAACCACTGCTACCGCGCCGACGAAATGGCGCTGGTGCTCGATATGGCCAAGGAGATGGGCTACAAGGTCGCCGCCTTCCACCACGCGGTCGAGGCTTACAAGATCGGCGATCTGCTGCGCGAAAACGACGTGTGCAGCGCGATCTGGGCCGACTGGTACGGCTTCAAGATGGAAAGCTACGACGGTATCCTCGAAAATGCCGCCTTCCTGCAACGCGAAGGCGCCTGCGTGGTGATCCACTCGGACGACCAGAACGATATCCAGCGCCTCAATCAGGAGGCGGCCAAGGCACAGGCCGCCGGGCAGCGGCTGGGCATGGACATTCCCGATGCGACCGTGATCCAGTGGATCACCTTCAACGCCGCCAAGGCGATGGGGATCGACAAGCTCACCGGCAGTCTCGAACCCGGCAAGATGGCCGATGTGGTGCTGTGGAACGGCGATCCGCTGAGCGTCTATTCGCGCCCCGAGAAGGTGTGGATCGACGGCGCGCTGATGTTCGATGCGATGAACCCCAAGACACGGCCCGTCAGCGATTTCGAGCTCGGCCAGCCCGGTGAAGGAGATGTGAAATGAAGCGGCTCCTTACCCTCGGCGCGGTCAGCGCGCTCGCTCTCGCCGCCAGTCCCGCGCTGGCGCAGGACATGGTCGTCACCAACGCGAAGCTGGTGATCGGCGACGGCAGCGCACCGATCGAAGGCGGCACGGTGATTGTCGAGGCTGGCAAGGTGGTGTTCGCGGGCATCGCGGCGCCCGGCCAGACCTACACCACCGATGTGGTGGTCGACGCGGGCGGCGCCTGGGTCACGCCCGGCATCTTCGCCACGGTGACGACGCTGGGTCTTTCCGATGTGTCGGCGGTGGACGAATCGAACGATATCACCGCGCGCCAGACGCCGTTCAGCGCGGCGCTCGATGCGGCGACCGCGATCAACCCGACCTCGCAGCACATCCTCGTCCACAAGGCCGCCGGGATCACCCGCGCGGCGACGGCGATGCTGCCCACGGGCTCGATCTTTGCAGGGCAGGGCGCGATCATCGATCTGGATGGCGATGCCAATCCGGTGGTGCAGGCGCGCGCCTTCCAGATGATCAACCTCGGCGAAGGCGGGGCGGACCGCGCGGGCGGCAGCCGCGCCGCGGCCCATGCGCTGTTGCGCGCGGCGCTGCGCGAGGCGCAGGCGCTGGTCGGCAAGCCCGGCATTCCCGAGACCACCGAGATCGGCAAGGATGACGAGGTCTACCTCTCCCGGTTCGATGCCGAAGCGCTGGTGCCGGTGGTGACGGGCAAGCAGAAGCTCTATGTCGCGGTTGACCGCATGGCCGATATCCGCAGCGTTCTGGCGCTCAAGAGCGACTATCCCCGGCTCGATCTGGTGCTGGTCGGCGCGACCGAGGGTTGGCTGGTGGCGGACGAAATCGCCGCCGCGGGCGTGCCGGTGATCGCCAACGGCTTGATCGACCTGCCCGAGACCTTCGAGCAATTGGGCGCGACCCAGTCCAACGCCGGGCGCATGACCAAAGCGGGCGTGAAGGTCGCGATCAACGCCGCGACGATGCAGGACCCGCGCCGCTTGCAGCAGGTGGCGGGCAATCTCGTGGCGCTCACCAAGATGCCCGGCGCGACCGGCATGGAATGGGGTCAGGCCTTCGCGGCGATCAGCTCCGTCCCCGCCGAGATCAGCGGGATGGGCGGTAGGGCGGGCGTGCTCAAGCCCGGCGCGATGGGCGATGTGGTGATCTGGACCGACGATCCGCTGGAAGTCGGCAGCGTGCCGACGCAGGTGTTCATCGGCGGCGTGGCGCAGGATCTCACCAACCACCAGACCCGCCTGCGCGATCGCTACAAGACGCTCGACGAAAGCGCCCGGCCCAAGGCCTACGACTGGTAAGCGCGGCGCTCGCTGCGGCGGAGAGGGCGGATGCGCCCGATCCGCCGGGCGAGGGAGAAGGGTTGACGCACTTCGAAGCGGCGCAGCTCTGCCCCCGCTTCGGCATCGCCGGCGCGCGCGGCTCTGCGCAGCCAGTGGCGATAGCCCGCCAGATCGCCTGCGTGGAATAGCGTCATCGCAAGGTTCTGTGCGGCGGTGATATCACCGAGCCGATGGGCGAGGCGCATAAGGGCGGCCGGGCTGCGCGTGTCGCATATCCGGCCGATCGCGCGGGGATCGCCGCTTCGCGTGTCCCAGCGCGCCAATTCCAGCATGGCCTGAGCATAACCGCGCAGCGCGAGGTGTTCGAGCACCGGCATGGCGAAGCCATTGGCCCGGCGTTCCATGATGGCATCCGCGCGCAGGAACAGGCGCTCGGCCTTTGAGGTTGTGATCATCGCTCAGCCCGCCGGCCAGCGTGCCGGGGCCTCGTCCTCGGCGAACAGGTGTGCGCTGCTCCATCCGGCCATTTCGGTGAAGACCGGCACCAGCGCGTGGGCCTTGTCGGTCAGGATGTAGCGCGCGCGCTTGCCCTCGGGCGGGTCGCGGCGGAGGAGTCCCGCCTCTTGCAGGATCGCGAGGCGCGAGGTCAGTGCGGCGCGGTTGATGCCGAGCCGGTCGACGAATTCCTCGAAACGTTCCGCGCCCAGGAAGGCATCGCGCAGGATCAGCAGCACCCAGCGATCGCCCAGCAGGCGCGCGGCGCGGGCCACGGGGCAGGGTGCGCGCGAGGGGCGATAGGTCTTCATCGGTCTGATTATCAGACTTGCGCGCCCCCAAGGCAAGCGTCATAACGTCTGGATTGCAGACTTGAAGGAGCCCGCCCATGACCGCCCCCTTGCCCGACCGCTTCGCCTCGCCCGAGGAATCGATCGCCTACATGAAGACCGTCGCGGTCGGCCGGTCGGGCTTTTCCAGCTGGCTCGATATCGAGCCGGTCCGCGTGTGGGAGGGGGAGAGCGAATTGCTGCTCGTCATGCGGCCCGAGATGACCCAGCACCACGGCTATGCCCATGGCGCGATCGTCGGCCTGATGGCGGACAATGCCTGCGCCTGGGCAGGGGCCTCGGTCGCAGGCGATGTGGTGACGGGGGGCTACACCATCGATTTCCTGCGCCCGGCCAAGGGCGAACGGCTGCGGGCCAAGGGCACGGTCGTCAAGGCGGGCAAGCGGCAGGTGGTGGTGCGCGCCGATGTCTGGGCGGAAACCGAGGGTGCGGCTCCGGTCCATGTCGCGGCGGCGCAGGCCACCATTGTCCCAACCGGGATCATCCCCTGATCTGTGCCCGCTAGGCGGGCCGATTCTGCCGTGATAGATTGTCACCTATGGACGGGGACATCATCAATCTCATCGCGGCGAACATCGCCTTTGTCGGCACGCATTTCGCCATGTCGCATCCGCTGCGCGCGCCGATGGTAAAGGCCTTGGGGGCGGGCGGGTTTCAGGTCGCCTACAGCTTCGTCAGCTTCGCCACGCTGGGGTGGGTCTATTTCGCCTTCGTCGCCGCGCCGCCGGCCGATCTGCCGGGTTCGGGCAATGTCGGCTGGATCATCGCCACCGCGCTGACGTGGCCCGCGATGGTGCTGCTGGCCGGTTCCTTCATCGGGAACCCGGCGCTCCCCACCCCGATGGCCGAAGCCCAGACCCGCGCCGCACCGCAAGGCGCGCTGCGCGTCACCCGGCATCCGATGATGTGGGGGATCGGGCTGTGGGCGACCTCGCACCTGGTGCTGTTCTGGAGCACCCGGACGATGATCACCGCGCTCGCGATGGGCATCCTCGCGCTGGTGGGCGCGAAGTTGCAGGACGCCAAGAAGGAAGCGCTGATGGGCGAAGCCTGGGCCACTTGGGAGCGCAAGACCAGCTACTGGCCGCGCTGGGGCAAGCTTTTCAGCGTCGGCGCAGTGCCTCTGCTGGCGGGGACGATCCTGTGGCTCGCGGGCCAATGGCTCCACCTGTGGCGGGCGGGGATCGACGCGGGGGTGTGGCGGTGGCTCTAGAGCCCCAGGCCGTTCAACCACGCCACCTGCGCGGCCTGAAGCCCGGCATCGTGCGAGATCATGTGCTCTGCCCCCTCAACGGCGCGGAACGTCGCGGTGGGCGCGGCCCTGGCTAGGCGCTCTCCCAGCGCAAAAGGCACCACCGTGTCGGCGGTGCCGTGCAGGATCAGCACCGGCATCCTCAGGTTCGGCACCTTGGCGAGATTCTCGAACCGGTCACGCACCAGCAGACCTGCGGGGACGAGGGGCATTGCTTCCGCGGCCGCATCGGGGAGCGAGGTGAAGGGCGCGAGCAATACCAGCGCGGCGGGCGCAAATTCGCGTGCCATCTGGGTCGCGGTGCCGGTGCCGAGCGAATGGCCGACGATCACGGTCTGCCCCGGTGCGATCCCCTGAGCGCTGAGAAAGGCCATCGCCGCGCGCCCATCCTGATAGAACCCCGCTTCCGATGGCGCGCCCGGATTGCCGCCATAGCCGCGATATTCGACCAGCAGCACGCCGTATCCCCTTTCGGCGTAGGTCTGCGTCTCGAAGCTGGCACCTGCGAGCGAGCCGCCATTGCCGTGAAAGAACATGATCGCAGGCCGCCCCGCATCCGGCGCGCGCCAATGGGCCTGCAAGGCGAGGCCGTCTGCGGTTTGCAGCGTAACCTCCGCAAAGCCCGGCGCCGGGGCGTGGCGTTCCTGCGGAGCGGGGTAGATCAGGCTGCGCTGGGCGACGAACAGCACTGCCAGCACCGCAAGATAGGCGACCAGCAGCCCGACAGCGAGCCGCCGCGCGAACCGTGCCACGCGCCTATTCGCCCGTGAATACCGCGCTGCGCTTCTCAATCAGCGCGGCGACGCCTTCGGCGTGGTCGGCAGTGGTGTGCATCATCGCCTGAGTGTTGGCGGCGAGTTCCAGCGCCGTGTCGTAGCTGACCTGCTGGCCCTGCCGCAGCAGGTTCTTGGTGTGGCGCAGCGAGTGCGGCGGGAGCCGGGCGATCTTTCCCGCCAGCGCGCGCGCCTCGTCCATCAGGGCATCGGGCGCGACGACGCGGCTGACGAGGCCCCAGTCCTTCGCGGTGGCGGCGTCGATCACGTCGCCGGTGTAGAACAGTTCCGCCGCGCGGCTCATCCCGATAACGCGCGGGAGGATCCAGGTGCCGCCGTCGCCGGGGATGATCCCCAGTTTGAGGAAGGTCACACCGAACTTCGCGGCTTCGCTGGCGATCCGGATATCGGCGAGGCAGGCGACATCGCAGCCAAGGCCGATGGCGGGGCCGTTCACCGCCGCGATCAGCGGAACGCGGATGCCGTAGAGCGCGCGCAGCATCAGGTGGATATTGTCGCGATACCCGTCCGAAATCGCGGGCGTGGTGCCGCCGAAGGTGCCGGTCTTGTCGCGCATCGCCTTGATATCGCCGCCCGCGCTGAAGGCCCGGCCCGCGCCGGTCAGGATTACCACCCGGCATTCCATGTCGCGGTTGATCGCATTAGCGACACTGACAAACGCATCCCCGTCCCCCGGCGCGCCGAGCGGGTTCATCGTCTCGGCCCGGTCGAGCGTGAGAATGGTGACGGGGCCTTCCTTGGCCACTTGGATCAGGGACATGCGGAGCCTTGCACTATTTCGATAATCAGTTCAGCCTGCGTATAGGCGGGCGGGAACAAGGGCAAGGCTACGGCCTTGTGTCCCTTGCTATTGATAGGGGTGTAGCGGAGAACCCAATTGCCCAGCCTGACACTGCTTGCCACCTCTCCTCCTTTGATGAGCGCCGTGCTGGCGCTTTCCCCGCCCGCACCGCTGCCTCCGCCCGCGCCCGCTGCCGGGGTGGTGCCGATCGCGTGGAGCCTCGATGCGCCGCAGGACGCGCCTGCCGGCCCGCAGGACGACAGCGCGCCGCCCGCCGAAGGTGAGCCCGCCGAGGGTGAGGCTCCGCCGGAGGAAGAGATCAACGAGATCGTGGTCGAGGGCGACTACGGCCCGCCCAAGACTGATCCCGCCGAACAGATCAATGCCGAAAGCTACCGCCTGACCCAGGCGGTCGATTCCGCCGTGATCGAGCCGGTCGCCTATGCCTATCGCGACGGCCTGCCCGAGCCCATCCGCGACGGCCTCGGCAATGTGGTGCGCAATCTGGGCGAGCCGAGCAATGCCTTGAACTTCCTGTTGCAGGGCAAGGTTGGCAAGGCGTTCGAGACGCTGGGGCGGTTTACAATCAATTCGACCATCGGCGTGGGCGGATTGTTCGACGTGGCGGGCAAGAAGGCCGATCTGCCCTATCGCCGCAACGGCTTTGCCAACACGCTGGGCTATTATGGGGTGGGGCCGGGGCCCTATCTCTACCTGCCGGTCACGGGGGCGACCAGCGTGCGCGATCTGGCCGGGAGCACGCTCGATCAGCTGCTGCTGCCGGTGGCTTTCGGCAAGCCTTTCAATCGCACCGAATATGCGGCGACCTATTTCGTGGTCAACGGGTTGGACCAGCGGCTGAAATTCGACGAAGAAATCGCCAGCATCCGCGAATCCGATGATCCCTATGGCTTGCGCCGCGAAACCTATCTCGCCCAGCGCCGCCGCGACATCGCGCAGCTGAAGGGCGAACCGATTTCGGAAGAGGATGCGGAGTGGCTCGCGGAGCTGGAGGAACTGAAGAAGCAGCAGGCCACTGCGCCCGCGCCCTCGAGCGAAACGGCCCCGGTTGAAGCGCCCGCCAACCCCGAAACGGTGGGTATCACGCAGCCGCGCTAGGACGCGGGCCTAACGGTGAGCGGCGGCGATTTCTTCCATCTCGCGCTCGAAATCGGTCTTGGGGCGGTGCGCGAGGATCGAGTCGAAAATCTCCTGCGTCGTCCGGTCCATCTGGTTGGTCCAGATCCAGACATCGCCGAAGAACTCGCGCGCGTGGCTGCCGTTGATCCACCAGATCCACTGGCGATGGCGGCGCTCGAGCGGGTATTTTGACGGCTTCCAAAGCGTCACCCCGAGCCGTCCGGCGTCGCGGTGCAGCCCCTTGATCGAGCGCAGGCCGATCACCTTCTCGCCATGCGCGCGGACGTAGAGCCCCTTGGCGCTGACTATCACCTGTTCGCGCCGGTCGAACAGGCGGAGGGTGTGGACCACGGCGATGAGGCCGAAAAATGCGAGGCCGACGATTCCGGCCAGACCGAGGAGCGGCCCGATCGTGGCCTGGCTTGCAAAGCCCCCGATGGCGAAGGGAAAGCACGCCGCTGCCATTGCGCCGGACAGGATGGCCCAGCCCAGCAGCTTGGGAACGGAATAGCGCGCCACGAGAATGTCGGGCGCGCTGTCCGCCATTGCCTCAGGCACGCGCCTCTTCGCCCGATTCGATCCCGGCGCTGTTGTGCTTCAGCGCTTTCAGCACCGTGTCGACAATCTGCGGGGCGTTGAGCCCGGCCTCGTCATACTGCTTCATCGGATCATCGTGATCGATGAAGGTATCGGGCAGGCGCAGCGTCCTCACCTTCAGCCCGTTGTCCGTGAGCCCCGAGTCGCTGGCAAAGGTCAGCACGTGCGCGCCGAGGCCGCCGATCGCGCCTTCCTCGACGGTGACGATCACCTCATGGCTGCGCATCAGCTTGGCGATCAGCTCTTCGTCCAATGGCTTGGCGAAGCGCAGGTCGGCGACGGTGGTGGAGAGCCCCTTGGCCTCCAGCGTGTCGGCGGCCTTCAGCGCCTCGGTCAGACGTGCGCCCAGCGAGAGGATCGCGACCTTCGAGCCTTCGCGGACCAACCGGCCCTTGCCGATTTCGAGCTTCACCGGAACCTCGGGCAGAGGCACCCCGGTGCCGTTGCCGCGAGGGTAGCGGAAGGCGATGGGCCCGGCGTCGTACTCGGCGGCGGTATAGGTCATGTGGACCAGCTCCGCCTCGTCGGCGGCGGCCATTACGACCATGTTTGGCAGGGTGGCGAGATAGGTGATGTCGAAGCTGCCCGCGTGTGTGGCCCCGTCCGCGCCGACCAGCCCCGCGCGGTCGATGGCGAAGCGCACGGGCAGATTCTGGATGCACACGTCGTGCACCACCTGATCATAGGCGCGCTGGAGGAAGGTGGAGTAGATCGCGGCGAAGGGCCGCATGCCCTCGGCCGCGAGGCCCGCGGCGAAGGTCACTGCGTGCTGTTCGGCGATGCCGACATCGAAGGTGCGCGTGGGGTGCGCCTTGGCGAACTTGTCGACCCCGGTGCCGCTCGGCATCGCGGCGGTGATCGCGCAGATGCGGTCATCGGTCTCAGCGAGCTTCGCCAGCGTCAGGCCGAACACGTCCTGATAGGCCGGCGCACTCGGCGCGCTCTTGGCCTTCTCGCCGGTGACGACGTTGAACTTCGGCACCCCGTGATACTTGTCGGCCGAGTTTTCGGCCGGGGCATAGCCCTTGCCCTTTTCGGTCACGACATGGATCAGCACCGGGCCTTCGCTGGTATCGCGCACGTTCTCCAGCACCGGGAGCAGGTGATCGAGATTGTGCCCGTCGATCGGGCCGACGTAGTAAAAGCCCAGTTCCTCGAACAGCGTCCCGCCGGTCACCATGCCGCGGGTGAATTCCTCGGCCTTGCCGATCGCACCGTGGAGACGGCGGCTCATCTTCTGGATCGTCCGGCTGGCGAGGCTGCGGATGCCGAGATATTCGCTCGAAGACACCATCCGCGCGAGATAGGCCGAGAGGCCTCCCACCGGTGGGGCGATCGACATGTCGTTGTCGTTGAGGATCACGATCAGCCGGTTGCCCGCCTGCGCGGCGTTGTTCATCGCCTCGTAGGCCATGCCCGCGCTCATCGAGCCATCGCCGATCACCGCAATCCCGCGGCCGGGCTTGCCCTGAAGTTTGTTGGCGATGGCAAAGCCCAGCGCCGCCGAGATCGAGGTCGAGGAGTGCGCCGCGCCGAAGGGATCGTATTCGCTCTCGGAGCGCTTGGTGAAGCCCGAAAGCCCCCCGCCCTGCCGCAAGGTGCGGATGCGGTCGCGTCGCCCGGTGATGATCTTGTGCGGATAGCACTGGTGGCCCACGTCCCACACCAGCTTGTCGTCGGGCGTGTTGAAAACGTAGTGAATCGCGACCGTTAGTTCGACCACGCCGAGGCCGGAGCCGAGGTGGCCCCCCGAGACGCTGACCGCGTCGATCATTTCGGCACGCAATTCGTCGGCAAGCTGGCGGAGTTGTTCAGGCTTGAGGCGGCGCAGATCGTGGGGAGTGTCAACCTGATCGAGCAGCGGAGTGTAAGGCGGTTGTGTCATAACCACCAGCCTTACACTTCGAAAACGAGCCTGTCGATTGAAGGCTTGAGGTGGATCAAATCGTGCGTACCTATTTGCGTGCCCGCCTCCGCAGGCACGTGTGCCGCCTGCGGCGACACAGCTTCGCTTCCCTCGGTGCTGTTCCCTCCGCTACGCTACCGGGCACCTGCGGCTCGCGCGCGAGCGCTCGCCGCCCGTCCTTTGGCGGGCCAGGGAAGCCTACGCACACGCCTTGCACAGCCCGCGGATCTCCAGCACCGGGCGCTCGGCCCTGAAGCTTCGCGCGGCGGCGATGGCGCGGACGGCGCGGCTGACCTCTTCGTCGTCGACGTGGGCAGCCTCGCCGCATTCGTCGCAGACCAGAAAGATGCAGTCATGCGCGCAGCCCGGGTGGGTGTTGGCGAGATAGGCGTTGGCGCTCTCGACCCGCATGGCGAGGTTGTTGCTCACGAACAGGTCGAGGATGCGATAGACCGAGTTGGGCGCGACCCGCTTGCCGCGCGCGGCGGAGAGGTTGTCGGCGATGTCATAGGCCGAAACCGGACGCTCGTGCCGGGCGAGCTCGGCGAACACCGCCTCGCGCATCGAGGTCCATTGCTCCCCCCCCGCGACCAGCGCACGCGCCGCCTCCGCGACCAGATCGGGGCCGGTGTGTTCGTGGTGGCTGTGCGTGTGCTGTCCCATATCTCGCGATATAATGAGATAGGGCGGCTTGTGCCAGCCTCGGCTGCGTAGGGGTTTTACCCGGCGTCGCGCAGGAAGGCGGCGCGGTAGAGCGTGGGGAACTTCACCTTAAGCGCGGCGACCTTGGGCGCGTCCCACCGCACGATGTAACCGTGCTTGGGGTTCTTCGCCATGAAGTTCTGATGATAGCCTTCCGCGGGGTAGAACGCCTTGTAGGGCTCGATCCGGGTGACGATCGGCTTTGTCCACACGCCTGAGGTGCCCATCTGGGCGAGATAGGCCTTGGCGACAGCGGCCTGCTCGGCATTCGTCGGCACGATCGCGCTGCGGTAATGCGCGCCCACGTCGGGCCCCTGACGGTTCTTGAGGGTGGGATCGGCGACCACGGAGAAGAAGATTCGCAGCAGCTGATCATAGCGCACGATGGACGGGTCGTAGGTGATCTTCACGCTTTCCGCGTGGTCACTGGCGCCGCTTGAGACGATGTCGTATTTGGCGCTTGCGGCATTGCCGCCGTGATAGCCGGACACCGCAGCGGTCACGCCCTTGGTGTGGCTGAACACCGCCTCGACGCCCCAGAAGCAGCCACCGGCGAAAACCGCGGTCTTGAGGCCGGGCTGTTCCTTGGCGACGCGCGTGGCGGCGGGGGCGTTGAAAACCTCCTCGGCGTGCGCGGGGCCTGCGCAGGCGGACAGGGCCAGCGTGGCGGCGGCGAGGAGAGCAGCGGCTTTATGCATGAAATCGGCGTCCTTACGGCGCGATCACGAACTCCGCGGACGGAGCGTCGGCGCGCTGCGCGGGGGAGGACATCTCCGCCGCCTGTGCGGGCGATTCCGTCAGGCCCCAGTCGTCCGCATTCGCGCCAACCACCAGCACCGCACCGAGCACGAAGCCGATGCCGAAATGGCGGAAGAGGTCGGAGGAGAGGAGGCGCATGGAATTGACTCGTGATTGCTTGGTTGCCGCTTGTTCTTTTGACCGCAGCCGAATTGCCGCGGGATGAACATGGTCGGCAGGCCCGTATTCAGCCGCGGGCCTGCAATAGTTACGAAAGGGCTGAGAAAAAGTTGCGTCGCGCCACCGGGTCAGCCGAAGCGTTCCCGGCGTGCGGCGAAATTTTGGGTGAGGTGCGCCGCTCCTTGGAACAAGACGAATAGCTTAGCCTATGGGTCACATCGGCCCGCAGGGCCGCGAGCGCACGCGCGCGAGCCGCAGGCGCTCGATCCTGCAAGGATCGAAACGCGCCGAGGACGAAGGGGCGGATGCCCCTTCGCAAAACAAACGGCAACGCCGCAAGGCCGACCGGCCGCCCGCAGGCGCTCGATCCCGCAGGGATCGAAACGCGCCGAGGACGAGGGCGCGGATGCGCCCTCGCAGCACAAATCAGTGCCGGAAATGCCGCATCCCGGTGAAGACCATCGCGAGGCCGGCTTCATCGGCGGCGGCGATCACTTCGTCGTCGCGGATCGAGCCGCCGGGCTGGATCACCGCGGTCGCGCCTGCTTCGGCGGCGGAGATCAGCCCGTCGGCGAAAGGGAAGAACGCGTCCGAGGCGACCGCGCTGCCTTGGGTGCGCGGGGCGGCCCAGCCGTGGGTCTCGGCGGCTTCACGCGCCTTGATCGCGGCGATGCGCGCCGAATCGCGGCGGTTCATCTGGCCCGCGCCAATCCCGGCGGTCGCGCCGTCCTTGGCATAGACGATGGCGTTGGACTTCACGTGGCGGGCGACCGTCCAGGCGAACAGGCAGTCCTTCAATTCCTGGTCGGTGGGCGCGCGCTTGGTGACGACCTTGAGATCGTCCGCGCTGATCGCCCCATTGTCGCGCGACTGGATCAGCACGCCCCCGGCGATGGTCTTGAGCGCGAGGCCGCCGCGGCGCGGGCTCGGCAGTGCGCCGCATTCGAGCAGGCGCAGGTTCTTCTTCTTCGCGAAGATCTCGCGCGCTTCGGCGCTGACCGAGGGCGCGATGACGACCTCGGTGAAGATCGCGCTGATCGCTTCGGCGGTGGCGGCATCGAGCTCGGTATTCACGGCAACGATCCCGCCGAAGGCCGAGACGCTATCGCAGGCCAGCGCCGCTTCCCACGCCGTCAGCAGCGAGCCGCCTTGCGCCACGCCGCAAGGATTGGCGTGCTTGACGATTACCACGGCGGGCTCCTGCCCGGCAAACTCCGCCGCCAGTTCCAGCGCGGCATCAGCGTCGTTGAGGTTGTTGTAAGAGAGCTCCTTGCCCTGCAGCTGGCTTGCCTGCGGCACGCCCGCGGTGCCCGCCACCTGCGGCACATAGATCGCCGCCGACTGGTGCGGGTTTTCGCCATAGCGCAGCGTATCGGCACGCTTCAGCGCCATCGGCAGGGTTTCGGGGAACAGCGTCGGCTCATCCGAAGCAGCGGGCGAGAAGGCGAACCAGCTGGCGATCGCCGAATCATAGGCCGCGGTGCGGGCATAGGCCTTGCCCGCCATCCGCGTGCGGAAGGCCTGCGTCGTCGCGCCGCCATTCGCTTCCATTTCCGCGACCAGCGTGGCGTAGTCCGCCGGGTCGGTGAGGATCGTCACGAAGCCATGGTTCTTCGCAGCCGAGCGCACCATCGAAGGCCCGCCGATGTCGATATTCTCGATCACTTCCGCGCGGTCTGCACCCTTCGCCACGGTCGCCTCGAAGGGATAGAGGTTGACCACAACGAGGTCGATGGCGCCGATTCCGTGGGCCTCCATCGCGGCGACGTGTTCGGGATTGTCGCGCAGCGCCAGCAGTCCGCCGTGGACCGTGGGGTGGAGGGTCTTGACCCGGCCGTCCATCATCTCGGGGAAACCGGTGAGGTCGGAGACGTCCTTCACCGTCAGCCCCGCATCACGCAAGGCCTTGGCCGTGCCGCCAGTGCTCACCAGCTCGACGCCTCTTGCGGCCAGTTCGCGGCCCAGTTCGGCCAAACCGCTCTTGTCGGACACTGAGAGCAGCGCCCGCTTGATCACACCGTCCGCCATGATGGAATCTATCCTGTCTTCCTGAAGCGCCAGGAGAATTGCCCCCCGCTGCGCAATGCCAGTCCCTCGATCACCAGCTGCTCGGTCGCGTGGGGTCGGCCGTCGCCGTCGACCCACAGGCTGTCCTCGGCAGACAGGGTGATCTCGCCGGCCCCGCCCCTATCCCCGCCGAGCCGGAATTGCCAGAGCCGACCGTCGGGCAAAAGCAGGCTTGCGCCGCGCTTGTCGGGCGACAGCTGCACCTCGACCCCGCGCCCGAGGTGGAAGCGCAGCGCAAAGCCGATCTTGCCGCGCTTTCCGCTCTTGCCCGCAGGGACGAGGATATCCTCGCCCGCCAGTTCGGTGCCGTCGCCCGAGAGCGTCAGGATGCGCTGGTGGGTGAGGCCGAAGCGCCCTGCATAGCCATCATGCGCGGCCTCGATCCGGGTCGCTTCGCGAAAGCCTGGGCGGGCGATCTGGCGGCGGTCGAACTCTACCGTCTCGACCCCCTTGCCCAGCTGGCCGTGGAGCTGGACCGCCGTGGAATTGGCGTTGTCGAGCACCAGCGTCGAGAAGGCGGCGGTGGCGCGCAGGGCCTGTCCGATGCGCGCGGGCACCTGACCGCCCGCCAGCGCCGCGCCGCCGCAATTGACGATGATCCGCTGCGGGCCGTCCGAAAGCTCGAAGGCGAGGGTGGAGGCGCAGCCGGTGCGGGCATGCTTCGCGCGCGGCGGCGGGGCGGTGTCGAATTGCAGCAGCGTGTCGCCCGCCTTGATCCGCTGATAGCCCCACGCCCGGGCGAGCGCGAGCGGGCGGGTGCGCACGCCGCTCGCCTCGATCACGGCATTGACCCGGTCGGCACCGATCGCGCCCTGCCCCTGCCAGTTGCCCAGCGCGCCGTCGCCGTGGCGCAGCGCCAACAGCGGCGGCACCAGCAGCTCGCGCATAACGCCAAGCGCCGGGGGCGGCGTGACGTCGGTGGCCTCGTAACAGGCGACCAGGTCGGTCAGCAGCCGGATCGCGTCCAATTGCGCGGCGGGGCAGCGCGACAGCACGCCGCCATCCTCGCCCACCATGTCGCCCAGCGCCTTGACCAGCCCCGCCTCGCCGAACAGCCGCCGCGGCTTGCCGTGGGGGAGCAGCAGCCCCGCCGCCACGACCCCCGCAAAGGCCGCGACCTGTCCGAAGCCGGCAGGCTCCTTGGGTGCGCGCTTGTCGAGCCAGCTGGCGGCCTGGGCGATGGCGGCAAGCAGGCGCGACTTCAGCGTCTTGTCGTTGCCGCCCAGCATCAGCGGGGCGTGGATGAGCCATGCCAGCAGCCTGAGACCTGCAAGCTCGGTCTCCCACGCGGGGCCCTTGCCGGGCTGAGAATGGGCGTGGAGCCACTGGCCCGCGATCCGTTCGGCCACTGCAGCTCCGTCGGCGCGGCTGGCGCTGGCGGCAAGATCAGCGAGCCAGCCGAAGCCGTGCACCACCCGCTCCACGCCGGGCGCATGGTGCGCGGAGAGCGAAAAATCGAAGCTGGCGATCGGCAGGCGCACCCCGTGGATCAGGAAGTGCCCGGCGCGCAGAGCCGTGCCCGCTGCGCGGTCGCCGCGATTGGGGCTCTCCACGGTGGCCAGCACCCGCACCGCCTGCGGGCGGCGGAAGGGGGCAGCGATGGCGTGACCGGGGATGCCGATGCGATAGGCGAGCCTGACCAGCGCCTCGCCCGGCCCGCTGCGCGGCGCGATCACGTCGGTCAGCGCCAGCGCGCGCGACGGTTCCTGCGGCGGCGAGATCTCGGCGGTCGCCTCGGCAGTCGGCTCCTGCCCTTCGGCGAGCGTCAGTGACGGCGCGTCGGCGACCCGCTCCACCAGCGCCTCGGCCCGTGCGGCGGCGGGGGAGCGCAGCAGCGTCGCCATCAGCGCGCCGCCTTCAGGCCTGCGATATTGGCGGCGTAGTGATCCGGCCCGCCCTTGAAGGTGGCCGAGCCCGCCACCAGCACATCGGCCCCGGCCTCCACACACATTCGCGCGGTCTCGGCATTCACGCCGCCATCGACTTCGAGGTGGATCGCCCTGCCCGAGCGGGTGATCATCGAGCGGATGCGCGCGATCTTGTCCAATTGCGATGGGATGAAGCTCTGCCCGCCGAAACCGGGGTTGACGCTCATGACGAGGATCAGGTCAGCCAGGTCCATCAGATTGTCGAGCACTTCGACCGGCGTGCCGGGGTTGATCACCACGCCCGCCTTCTTGCCGAGCGCCTTGATCGCCTGCAGCGTGCGGTGGATGTGCGGCCCGGCCTCGGGATGGACGGTGATGATGTCCGCCCCTGCCTCGGCAAAGGCCTGAAGGTAGGGATCGACCGGGGCGATCATCAGGTGCACGTCGAAGGGCTTCGTCGTATGCGGGCGCAGCGCCTTGATGACGTCTGGGCCTATGGTGATGTTGGGCACGAAATGGCCGTCCATCACGTCGATATGGATCCAGTCCGCACCCGCCGCATCGACAGCGCGCACTTCCTCGCCCAGCCGCGCGAAATCGGCCGAAAGGATCGAGGGAGAGATCAGCGGAGCTGGCATGGCGCGGGTAAGGGCCCTTTTGTGACGCATTGCCAGCCATACGGGAGGCGCGAATCGGGCGACAAGGCGCATTCTCGGGCTTTTCCACCGTCTCCCGCCCTTATCCGGGTCAATTAAGCCGCAATTCAGGCGGATTGCCCCATAGCCGCGCCAGACACCTCTCCGCCACCGACAGCGCGCACCTGCTTGCGCGCCGGCACCCCACCTCTTATTCCCGAGATGACCATGACCAACCGCCTGCTCTCTTTCCGCATTCCCGATTGGCCCATGCTCGGCACCGGCCTGGTTCTGGCCGGTGCGATGGTGGCCGCGCCGCTCGCCGCGCAGAGCTATACCTATGCGCGCAGCATGGCCAACGATCCCGGCCAGTGCGCCGCGGGCAAGGGCCCGGCGGTGCGCGTGACGGTGACGGGTCTCAAGTCGTCCGAGGGCAACCTCTTCGTGCGCGCCTACCCTGCACGCAGCAGCGACTGGCTGGAGAGCAAGCGCTACGTCATGCGCGTCGATGCCCGCCCGCAGGCTGGCAGCGTGACCGTGTGCGTGCCGCTGCCCGCCACGGGCGATTTCGCCATCGCGGTGCACCATGACGTCAATGGCAACCGCAAGTCCGATCTGTCGGACGGGGCGGGGATGTCGAACAATCCGGGGATCCGCAAGATCCTTGGCCTCGTTCCGCGTCCGCCTTCGGTCGAGAAGGTGCGCTTCAATGCCGGTCAGGGCGTCACCCGGATGACGATCAGCGTCCAGTATATGTGATCGGGGCTACCCGCCGCTACGCTGGCGGCGGCGGTGCTGGCTCAGATCCCACAACACCTGCGGCGCGGCCAGCAGCGGCCAGCGCTCGCGGAACGGTGTCAGCTTGACCGGCATTCCGGTGTGCCGCTCGATCTTCCACGCGGCATAGCGCGCCGCGCCTTCGAAGGTGGTGCTGGCCTTGACGAGGCGCAGCAGGTTCAAAGGCTTGCCCATCCGCCGGCGGCGCTTCCACCAGCCGATGATGCGCGCGCGCTCGGCCGGCATCAGGCGCGGGGTGAGGATCGCGCCGTGCAGGCCGGGAGGGATTCCGCCCGCCTCCAGCGCCAGCGGCAGCAGCCCGGCAAAATGATCGGCATTGACGGCGAGAATGTCGTCCTCGCGCCCCTGCTTCTCGACCCGGAATTCGGCGCTGTAGGTCGCGCGGAACAGCGCGCGCCAATAGTCCTCGGCCGTGCCGCTGACCGGGCCCAGGGCGGCGGCGAGGCGCGCGGCGGTGACGGCAGCGGCCGCGATCGCGGCGACGACTTCGGCGCGGGCCCCCTCGTCCTCGGCCCAGATCAGCGCGGAAGGCTGCACGAAGCGCGCCCAGATGGTGGTGTCGGTCAATTCGCCGCTCGCCGCGCGGGCGAAGGTGGCGAGGCACATGGTGGCAAGCTTGGCGCGCAGCACCGTGCCCTCATGCGCTCGCTCGTGATAGGAGACGGTCGGCCAGATTGCGGCTTCACGCGTCCCGGGCAGCAAGACGTAGAAATCGAGCACCCCGTCGAGCGATCCGGTGCGCAGGTTCGATCCGTAGAACAGCACCGCCCGCGCCCCTGCGGCATCGGCCAGCGCCTGCGCGAAAGCGGCGACGGCGGGATCGACGGGTGCGGCGAGGCGCGCGGCGATCCGTTCGGCCAGCGCCTCGGCGCTACCGCTCATGGCGCGACGCTCATGGGGCTACGAAGGCGAGCTCCGGCCCCTGCTCGATGCGGTATTCGCCCGCCGGGAAGGCCTCACCATCAAGGATGAACTGATCGTCGATGTCGAGGCTGAACTGGGTCGCGGCAAGCTGGTGGATGCCGCGTTCGCGCAGGGAGCCGCGCAGCTTGCCCATCAGCACTAGCGGGACGAGCGCGGTGGTGCGGCGCGAGATCTGATCGACCGCCACCAGCTTCAGCCCGTTCTTGAGCGCGCCGAAGGGCTTGATCCCGGCTGGGAGCCGTTCCAGCGTCGAGGCGAAGAGCAGCTGGCGCATCGCCGGATCGCCGTGCCCGCTATGCGCCATCGGCGCATCCGCCGCGCCGAGCCCGATGCGCATCCCGGCACCCTTGCGCCAGGCATTGCCGCGCCCGGCAAACAGCGATTGCAGCAGCGCCCACACGCCCGTGACCGCCACCACCATGGAATCGAACGCGCCCAGCTTGTGCGCGCTCTGTCCGGCCTGAGTTGCCTTGGTGAAGGCCCCTGCGCCAAGGATGAAGCCCGCCACGCGCGAGTCCGGCTCTTCGGCACGGGCGACCGTCATCGGGCGGCGCCACACGCGGCTGCCGTGGTCGAGCGCGTCGATCGCGTCCTGCAAGGTCCAGTCGTCGGGAATGCCGAGATCGACCGTCAGCGCATTGGTCTTGCCCTTGGGGAGCACCGCGATGGCGGGCCAGTCGTCGCCGAAGATCGCCTGCCCGCAGGTCAGCACGTCACGCACCGTGCCGTCACCGCCGTTGATCACCAGCAGGTCGATGCCCTTCTCGGCGAATTCGGTCAGCGCCAGCGGCAATTGCCCGCGTTCGCGCGGCTGGGCGATGTGGACATGGGGGCACAGCCCGCAGTCGAAATCCGCGCCGAGATTGCGGTGGCTGCGCGGGTTGTAGATCACGCCGACAGTGGGCGCCTGCCCCGCATCGCGCACCCGCCGGGCGCGGGCGCGCGTCTTGGTCGCCGGGTCCACCCGCGGAACATGCGCAAATTCATAGATCGGGGTGGCCATGCGCGTCCTATACGTGTCGGAAAACTAACTTTCTACCGCAATCTTGTCCCGCAATTGTAACAAGAACTCCTCGCCAGATCGTTTATCGGCGGCGAAAATCAAGGGGCAGGCGACCAAATCCACTATGCGTGCGACGAGCCTATGTCATTGTTTGGTCGTCAATTTGTCATGATCGCGCCGGTCGCGCGGCGGTGCGCGGAGCTACTCGCCGCTTTCGAGCGTGCGGATCGTGAACTGGCTCACCAGCCGCTGCACACCGGGCAGGGCGGAGAGGATCTCGCGGTGGATGCGCTCGTAACTGTCGCTGTCGGGCACCAGCACCTTGATGAGATAGTCCGACTGCCCGCTCATCAGATAGGCCTCGGCCACCTGCGCGGTGTTTGCCAGCGCGGTCTCGAACGCGAGCATGGTCGCCTGGCGCTGATCGGTGAGGGTGACCGCCACGAACACGGTCGAGGGATTGCCCCGCGCCGCGCGCGACAGCCGTGCCCGGTAGCCGATGATCGCGCCGCTGTCCTCCAGCGCCTTCACCCGCCGATGCGCCGCCGAGGGGCTGAGCCCGACCCGCTCGCCCAGCTGTTCGCCGGTAAGCCGCGAGTCCTCGCGCAGCAGATCAAGAATTTTCCGGTCGATGCGGTCCATATGCGTGAAACCTGCACCTGGTCATAATTTAGCGCAAGATTATCCCGCTTCGTGTCCCGCCGTGCATGATCAACGCCGAGATCGTGCGGCGGCCATATGTTACACTCGCGCGCACAGAAGTTTCAGGAGAGAACCCATGCGCGTCGGCGTCCCCACCGAGATCAAGAACAACGAATACCGCGTCGGCCTCACCCCGGCGGCGGTGGCCGAACTGACCCGCGCGGGGCATACGGTGATGGTGCAGAGCGGGGCCGGGGCCGGGGTCGATTTCGTCGACAGCGCCTATGAGGCCGCGGGCGCAACCATCCTCGCCGATGCGGCGGCTGTGTTCGAAGCCGCAGAGATGATCGTCAAGGTCAAGGAGCCGCAGGCCTCTGAAATCGCCATGCTGCGCCCGCACCATCTGCTGTTCACCTACCTCCACCTCGCGGCCGACAAGCCGCAGGCCGAGGGGCTGATGGCATCGGGCGCGACCTGCATCGCCTACGAAACCGTGACTGCGGCCGATGGCTCGCTGCCGCTGTTGAAGCCGATGTCCGAAGTCGCCGGGCGGATGAGCGTCCAGTGCGGCGCGCATTATCTCGAAAAGCACCAGGGCGGGCGCGGCGTGCTGCTGGGCGGCGTGCCGGGGGTCGAAAAGGGCAAGGTGGTGATCCTCGGCGGCGGGGTCGCCGGGGTCAACGCGGCGCAGATGGCCGTGGGCCTGCGCGCCGACGTGACGATCTTCGACATCTCGCACCGCCGTCTGGCCGAGCTCGACATGAGTTTTGGGGGCACCATCCGCACCGCCTTTTCCAAGTCGGCCGCGATTGCCGAGGCGGTGGCGGCGGCCGATCTGGTGATCGGGGCTGTGCTGGTGCCGGGTGCGGCGGCCCCCAAGCTGGTGACGCGCGAGATGATCGCATCGATGCGCCCCGGCACGGTCGTCGTCGACATCGCGATCGACCAGGGCGGTTGCTTCGAGACCAGCCGCGCGACTACCCACGAAGACCCGGTCTTCACGGTCGACGGGGTGATCCACTACTGCGTCGCCAACATGCCCGGCGCGGTCGCGCGCACCTCGACCATCGCGCTCGGCAATGCGACGCTGCCCTATGTGATGAAGCTCGCGAACATGGGGGCCGAGGCGGCGATGGCGGAAGATCCGTATCTGGCCGAAGGGCTCAATGTCGCCGGCGGCACGATCCGGCACGAGGCCGTGGCCGAGGCGCTGGACCTGCCGCTGGGCTGATCTGCCCCGAGATGGCGTGGGCGGCGGGCGCTTGACCTGATTGCCTACGGGGCGGATAGACAATCGGCGATGCTGTCCCAGAAGACCCGCTACGCCCTGCGCGCGATGCAGCACCTCGCCGATCACTATGGCGAGGGCCCGGTGCAACTCGCCGCGATTGCCGAGGCGCAAAAGATCCCGGCCAAATTCCTGACGGTGATCCTCTCCGAACTGGCCCGTGCCGGGCTGATCGAATCGCAGCGCGGGCGCGACGGGGGCTACTGGCTGGCGATCGCGCCGGTCGACATCACTTACGGCGATCTCATCCGCCACATGCGCGGCAGTCTCGCGCTGGTGCCCTGCGCCAGCCGCTACGCGCATGAGAAGTGCAAGAATTGCCTTGCGGAAGGCGAATGCCGCACCCGCGCGCTGATGCTCGACGTGCGCGACCGCACGGCGCAAATCCTTGACGGCATTCGGCTCTCCGACCCGATCACCCCGGTACCGAGCTTCAGCGAAGACACCGCCTGACCGCCCCATCGCCGGTGCCGTCGCAGCGTCCCGGCGCACACAGCCCACCTTTCGGCGCAGCATCGCAAATCCTTGCGCGAAGCCTATTGTCAATCAAATCACTTGAGTTTAATTCCGTCGCTGCGCACAGGCTCCGCGCAACGAAAGGCCCTTCCATGGACTATGCAGAGAAACACTATTCCACGGGCGGCCTGCTGCCCGAGGCGTCGGCGCTTGTCGGCGAGGGGCGCGATGTCCGACCCCGCATTCGGCGCAGCCGCTCGTCGGACGTGTTCTAACCCTGCTCTTGCGCAGAGAGGACCTGCCTCATGCCTGATATCGTGCCGCTCCTGATCGACATCGCTCCCTTCATCGCCATCGGCATGGCCGCGCAGATGATCGACGGCGCGCTGGGCATGGCTTTCGGGGTCATCACCCAGACCCTGCTGGTCAGCGCGCTGGGCATCCCGCCCGCCGCCGCCTCGGCCAGCGTCCATCTGGTCGAGCTGTTCACCACCGGCGCATCGGGGGCGAGCCATATCTGGCACCGCAATGTCGACTGGGGGCTGTTCAAGCGGCTGGTTCCCTTCGGCGTGCTGGGCGGCGTGGCGGGGACCTATGTCCTGTCGAGCATCGATGCCACGGCCGCGCGGCCCTTCGTGATGATCTATCTGACGGGGATCGGGTTCTACCTGCTGTGGAGGGCGATCCGCCTGTCGCAGCCGCGCTTCGAGGATCCGCGCTACACCCGCCCGCTGGCCGTGGTCGGAGGCTTTCTCGATGCGGCAGGCGGGGGCGGATGGGGGCCGGTGGTGACGAGCAATCTGCTGATCCAGGGCGGCGATCCGCGGAAGATCATCGGCACGGTCAATTCCGCCGAGTTCCTGCTGACCCTGTCGATCTCGATCACCTTTATCGCCACGCTCGGCTTTGCCGCCTTCACGCTGGCCACGGTCGGCCTGATCATCGGCGGCGTCGTTGCGGCGCCGTTCGGCGCGATCCTCGCCAGCCGGGTGCGGCCGCGCGTGCTCTTGCTGGCTGTCGCGATCGTGCTGATCGCCACCAGCAGCTACAGCATCTACAAGGCATGGCCGATCATCTGATCGCGCATCACCCGGGAACGCCGTGCCATGGACACCGAACTGCTTCTGATCTGCGGGCTGACCGCGGTCATCAACCTGATCGGCGCGCTCGCCTATGCCGCGCGGATCGCGGGAGTGCGCACCGGGCGCATCGCACTCTCTTTCGCGCTGTTCAACGTGCTGCTGTTGGTCAGCCGCACCTCGAACGGCTTTCTCGGCCCCTTTCTCGCCAAGCGGATCGAGACCGCGCTGGCCGAAAGTGGAGGCGAGGCATTGCTGTGGGATCTGCGGCTGGTGCTGCTGTCCGCCGCGCTCGCCGTGGCGCTCGGCATCGCGCTGGTGCCGACCGGGCAGCGGCTGTTCGCGGCCGGGATCAGCTTCTTTCAGGCCCGGCGTTCGACAACGCTGCTGCTGCTGCGGAGTGTCACACCGGCGGGGCTGCATACGATCCGGGATTCGGTCGCGTTGCCGAAAGCGGAGACGCTGCGATCGCTCAAGGGACCGCGCGGTGTAAGCTGGCCGGTGCTGATCGCGAATGCCGCTGCGCAGGGCCTGCTGGCGGTGGGCGTGCTCGCCTCGCTTTATGCGGGCTACCTCGTCCCCGAATTCCGCGTCACCGCCTCGCAGATGACCGCGATCGTCAACGGCTTTGCCACGATCTTGCTGTTCGCGCTGATCGACCCGCAGATCTCGGCGCTGACCGACGATGTGGTCGACGGCAGCGTGAGCGAGGCGACCTTCCGCCGCGCGATGATCTGGGTCTCGCTCAGCCGTCTCGCCGGCACACTGCTGGCACAGGCGCTGCTGGTCCCCGCCGCCGTCGCGATCGCCTGGGCGGCAGGCTGGCTGTAAGGCGAGGGACGACGATCGGTCTCGAGCATCCGCCATTGCCCTCGCCCTGCGACTGCGAAGGGCGGGTCCACGTGGAAGTTCGAATCGTCTGGAAAACGCAGCGCGATTCGATACGGTTCGAAGTCAGCGTGAGCGGTGAATGTCTGGGGGCTCGCTTGCGGCTGGATCGCTCCGGGTAGAGCGCGATCTACACTTACGGCCTGTTTCTTCGGGCAACTTCCCCAGTAGGCTTTGCGCGGGGTGGAAGAATGGCGAAGAAGTGGCTGGGTCTTTTTGGAAAGGGACAGCATTCGCCGAGCGCGGGGAACGGTCGAGATTCTCGCATCCCGCTTCAATCCACGGATTCGCCGCCGGAAGCGGGGGGCTCGGGCCTCACGAACTTCATGGCCACCGGCGTGTCGGTGGACGATGGCACCGCGTATGAGGAGGCGTTGCTCGACATCCCGCCACGCGTTGGACCGTGGCGCAGAATATCGCTGCTGGGCCGGGGCGGGATGGGGCAGGTCTGGCTCGTCGAGCGCGACGACGGCACCTATCGGCAGCTCGCGGCACTCAAACTGCTTGCATCGCGCAACCCGATATTGCGGACGCACTTTGCCGAGGAGCGTCAACGTCTTGCCCAGTTGGAGCATCCGCACATAGCCCGGATCGTCGATGGCGGGGATACGGAAGATGGTCGCGCATTCATGGTGATCGACTATGTCGAAGGCCAGCCCATCGACCAATGGTGCACGGCCAATGCGACTGACAGACAGGCCCGGACATCGCTGCTGGTCGATCTTTGCAGCGCCTTGGCCCATGCCCATGGCCGGCTTGTGCTGCATCTGGATATCAAGGCGTCCAATGTCCTCATCAATACGGAGGGGCAACTCAAGCTGATCGATTTCGGCATAGCCGTGCTCATGCCGTCCCATGCTTCCGACGGCGTGCAAGGCACGATCCGGGCGCTGACCCTTGCCACAGCGGCACCCGAACAGCTCGATGGCGGATCGCTGACAGTGGCCACGGACATCTTTCAGGTCGGGATACTCGGCCACCTCTTGCTTGCGGGCAAGCTGCCCGAGCGTGAAGCCGGTGGTTCGGTCACGATCAGGGCGGAGGAAATTGGCGACAAGGACCTGACCGCGATCCTGCGCAAGGCGACACAGGCGGAACCATCGCAACGCTACGCTTCGGCCGATGCTCTGGCGGAGGACCTGATCAACTGGCAGACGAAGCAACCTGTGTCCGCGCGCGAGACCGGCTCACTCTATCGCTCCGGCCTGTTCCTGAGGCGGCATTGGCTTGCCACATCGGCGGTCTTGCTCGCGTTCATCGCCCTCACCGTCGCTTTGTCCGTGAGCATCTGGCAGATGCGCGAGGCGGTCGATGCCAGGAATCTCGCGCTCGCCGAGGAGCAGCGCAGCGACGTCATCCGCGAGTCCGCCTATTTCCTGTTGTCCGACCTGACGTTGCAGGCCGGCGGGGGAGCAACCGTATCGGGCATTTCCGCGGCGGCAGAGACCATGGGTGAGCGTTTCGATCGCTCGCCATCGGAATTCGCGGCTTTGCTTCAGGCTCTTGGCGAATTGCAATACAACCTTTCCGACGACAAGGGCGCGCTTGTCACTCTTGGAAAAGTCATTGAGCGCTCTGGCGAAATTCAGCCCGAAATCCTCGCACAGGCGCAGTACAACGCAGCCCGGTCGCTCGTTCGGCAAGGCGAGTTCGCGGAAGCGGAAGAACTGCTGCTTGAGGCGCAGCGTTTCTGGCGCAGGGATTCGGGGCGATGGTCGACACGACTGCTCGACAGCCGATCGCTCGAAGCACAATTGTTGCGCGGTGAAGATCCGGACGCGGCGCTCGCGTTGCTGCAGTCGACGCTGGCCGAACATATCGGGCAATATGGCGACCGGAACCAGCGTGCCGGGGCATTCTACAACAACATCGGCACAAGCCTTGCGGCCATGAACCGGCTCGATGAAGCCGAGGTTGCCTTCCAGAAAGCGGATGCAATCTGGCGCGAGATTGGCCTTTCGAGCGGTTTCGATGCCCTAAACACCCTCAACAACATCGCCAGCGTCTATCTCTTCCAGAACAAGCCTGACCGCGCCGCCGAGCAATATGCGCGCGCGGTCGAACTGCGGGATCGTCTGTTCGGCCCCTCTGCCGCAACCGGCGCGTTGCATTCGAACTATGGCAAGGCGCTGCTTGCGACAGGCAAGGTCGACGATGCGCTCGAAGAATTTGCCTATGCGGAGAAACTGGCGCTCGAATATTCGGGGGAGGGCACGCCCCTGCACATCGCCGTGCTGCTCGGTCAGGCGGAGGCGCTGGCCCGATCAAACGGGGCCGATCCTCGCGAAAAGCTGCGCGCTGTGGATCGCTATCTGAGCACGATGGGCGATCCGGCGTTGCTGCGCGCGGTGTATCACCTCAGCTTTGCCAAGGTGCTTATCGCCCGGAACACGCCGCGAGAGGCGAAGGCGATGCTGCGCAAGGCTGCGGCGCTGGCGAAGGAAAGCGGCGCGGCGGGAGACCGGATCGGCGCAGAGGCGCAGCGCCTTCTGGGATCATGAAAGGTTTTCCATGCCGAGCTGGGTTGCAAGCCAGCGACGCGCATCATTCCATTCGCGCCGAACGGTTCGTTCCGAAATCGCCAGCAGGAATGCGGCCTCCTGATCGGTCATCCCGCCAAAGTAACGCGCATCGACCACTTGCCGCCAGCGCTTGTTGACGGCGGCCATCCTGTCGAGGAGCAGGGAGATTTCCACGATCCGCTCGGACTGGTCACCGTCGTCGGCCTCGGGCAGTTCATCGGGCACCTGCCGTTTCGCGGCTAGTCGCTGGCGGGCCTGATCGACGATGACCTGACGCATCGCCATCGAAGCGACCGCGAGAAAGTGGCGCGTGGAGGAAAATTCATATCCGTTGTCCAGCTTGAGATAGGCTTCATGCAGGATTTCCAGAGTGACCAGCGTGTTCTGAGGGGCGTGCCGTCTCCGGCGTGATCGAGCGATTTCAATCAGTTCGTCATGGAAGGCGACAACCAGCTTGTCGGCCAGAACCGCGTCACGCGCTTCGTCGTTTTCGGGGCGATCGGGTTCCGCTTGCTCCATGGGGCCGGAATAGCGGTTGCCCCGGTCGCAAATCAATGCCTTGCGCGTTGTGACGCAAACCTTCGGTCCGCGCGACGACCTCTGCGTTGCACCAGGAATCTTTGCCCGATCCATTTTTCTGGCCGGATTTCTGCCCGGACTACGTGATGTAGCGTATGGGGGAATCAAATATCACTTTCGGCCCGCGACACTGCCTGCAACACGGGCGGCGCGGCGGCAGTCCCGGCCCGGCCCGGACTTGGCCTCGGCCGATCGCTGCCGTGTGTCTGGGGGCCGGCGCTTTTGCCTGTGCGGCTTCCGGCTCGGCCGAGGAGGCCGAAACCGGGGCCGGTGCCACTTTTATGCAACCACTGTCGATCGCTGCTGCCCAGCCGCTCGACTTCGGGACGCTCGCGATCCCCGTCACCGGTTCGTGTCTCTATGTGCTCGGGCCGGACTCCAAGCGTTCGACCAGTGGCGGGCTGTGCCAGTTCTTGGGCGGTGACGCCTTGCCCGCAGAATTTGCGCTGACCTGTGCTGCAAATTCGCTGGTGCAGTTTCAGCTGATTTACACGGACGCGGCGCCTGCGGGCGCGGCCTTCGATGCCGCTCCCGAAACGATGGCGATCGACGGAGCAGCCCCCGGCAGCGCCTATCAGGTGCGCCCCTGCGACGCCGACGGAATGAGTGTCGTCAAGGCAGGCGGCGTCATCGAACTGCGGCCCGAGGCCCCCCATCAGTTTTCCGGCCCGGTCGGATCGATCCGGCTGGAGATCGCCTACAATTGAGGGAGTTTGTTCGAATGGTACCGATAGCAGAAGCTCGCGGAATCCCACTGCTTAAGCCCGCCTTGGCATTTGTGCTGATCACAGCCGTGTCAGCATCACCAGTTTTGGCGCAAGTCAGCGACAACGCCAGCGTCGATGCGATAGCGACACTTGAAGAATCGGCGCTGCCGCTGACAGTGACAGGCATCAATGCCCTGAATTTCGGAACAGTCAGAATTCCCAATCGATCCCGCGATGCGCGTAGTTGCCAATACGATATCGCGGCAAACGGCTCGGCCACAATGACAATTGAGGAAGTCGACATCAGCAATGGTCAGGTCATCGATTCCTTGCCTCCCACTCCGTCGAATTGCGATAACTCCGGATCGTTTTCGCCCGCACGCTTTGAGGTTTCCTGTAACCCGGCGACCCCGACATTTTTGCTTTATGAATTCGACGAGACCGCCTTGTCCCTCACGCCTGGTGTGGTTTTCACGCTGTCGAACGATGAGAATATTGTCGCGTTGAATCGCGGTGAAACTGGCAGCGGGTTCGCAAGCGCATTCGATCAGACCCTCGCCGTGACTTGTCCGGAGGGCAACGAGACCGGCCAGACGGCTGGTGAATTCGATGTCGTGTTGGGTGGGCGGCTGACGGTCGGCGTAGAGGCTATCGCACAGGGCAATCTCACCCTTTCGACGCTCACCCTTACGGCCAGCTACTAGGCACAGCCCAATGCCTGCGCAGCGCGCAGCTCCCTCCCCTCTGCCCACAAAACCGACGGGTTCGCACAACCAATCGTAGATCCAGAATCAGGAGCACAGTGAAATGAACTTTCGTCCATTCATGACCCGCAGCGGAATACTCGGTGCCATCGCGGCATTCTTCGCATTCTCGGCTGCGCCCGCCGTGGCGCAGGTCAGCGACAGCGCGACCGTCAATGCAAATGCCGAGCTTCTTGAAGTCACACCCCCGCTTTCGGTGACCGGCACCAGCGACCTCGAGTTCGGCAGCCTCAATATTCCCAACGGCGTCGTCAGCCAGCGCTTCTGTGTCTATGATGTCCCCGCAAACGGAAGTCCGACGCGGGTGGTTTATGAAACCGATACCTCTTTCAATGTAATTGACTCTGTTCTGCCGACACCGTCGAATTGCGATGCATCCGGTTCTTTCGACCCGGCACGCTTCGCGGTCAGTTGCAGCGCCGCGACACCGACAACATTCACCGCGGTGATCGAGGATACCGGTCTCAATAACGGGTTCCTTGTGGAATCGAACGGGATCAAAATCGCTGCCCTTCACAAGGGCGCAACCAACAATGGTTTCGTCAACTCCACGGTATCCAACACCATCGTCGCGACCTGCCCCGATGGTTTCACATCGGGCACCACGGCAGGTGAACTCGACATTCTCGTCGGCGCCCGGCTGGCTCTTGATCTCGCCACCGCCGCAAGTCCTGCGACCAGCACCGGCACGATCACGCTGACCGCAACCTACTGATCGCTCGCCGCCCCGGCCTGTAATCGTCGGGGCGGCTGGCTGATCTTGCCTGGAGGGAAGCATGAAACGTTTGGCAACACTAACTGCAATCCGGCGGTTGAGTATCGCTAGCTTTGCGGTGATTTCGTTTTGGGCCACCGGCGCCTTGGCGCAGGTCAGCGAAAGTGCACAAGTGCCGGTAACCGCCGTTCTTCAGGAAGTGCGGCCGCCATTGGCTGTTGTGGGAACAGAAGCGCTGGACTTCGGAAGGGTGAACATCCCTAGTGGGATTCAGGTCGGGCACGCTTGTGTGTATGATATCAGGGCGATCATTGCCACACAGGTATTCGTGTCAGAGGTCAATTCAGCTGGCAATCTGGTTTCTTCGGTGCTGCCTACACCTTCGAACTGCGAGCAGTCGGGACGATTTCAACCAGCACGGTTCGCCGTAACTTGTAGCCCCTCCGTAGCAGTGACAGTGCTCAACAGCGTTGAAACGAACGTCATTAGCGGAGGTCTTTCAATAGGAAGGTCTGCAAGCGTTGACGTAGCAGCCACTCAGCGAAATGCCCCTAACCGCGTCATACAGCTTTCGGCGACCGGCGACACGATTGTCGTCACTTGTCCCGATGGGTCAGCTTTTGGTTCTACATCGGGTGCCTTCGATGTCGCCATTGGAGGAAAATTGACTGTCACAGAGGTTGCTGCCGCTGGGTTCCAAACAAACATCGCCACCATCACTCTGACAGTGTCCTACTGATCATGACCGCTTCCGAGCGCGATGATCAGCTCAGAAAGACCGCACCATGAGTTATCTCGATAAAGCGATGCTTGGCCTCGCCGCGCTGGCTGTGCCGATTGCAATGGCCATGGCTCAGGACCTCCCCGAAGACGGCCCGCTGCCTTTCGATGCCGTCCCGGCCGATGCGGCCTCCCCGTTTGGCGGGATGGCGATTTCGCCTACCCGCATCATCCTCGATTCGGGGGGACGCGGGCAATCGGTCACGCTCTACAATTCCGGCGGCGAACCCGTCACCTATCGTATCGATCTGATCGAGATGGGCCTTGATGAAGCGGGCAATTACCGGTTGCTCGAAGCGGGCGAGGAAGCCGGCTGGTCCGCCGCGCCCTATCTGCGGTTCTCGCCGCAACAGGTGACCCTGCAACCCGGCGAACGTCAATCGGTGCGCGTGATTGCCCGCGCTCCGCGCAATCTTCCCGCTGGCGAACTGCGCAGCCATCTGCGCTTTTCCTCCATCCCGCTCGTCGCGAATGCCGAAGAGGTTGAAGAACCGGGGGAGACGGAGACAACCGGCGAGCGCAGGGTTTCTGTTTCTGCCAATCTCGACCTGCGAATTTCCATCCCCGTTCTGCTGCGCACCGGCGCGCCCGAAGGGGGCCAGTCGATCCGGTCGGCGACCCGCTCAACGGACAATCCCGAGGCGCTTATCGTCGTTCTCGAACGGACGGGACAGCGTAGCCAGTACGGCATCCTGCGCGCGCTGGACGAGCAGGGCAGCGAAGTCGGCATTCTGCGCGGCATCGCCGTTCTGCCCCCTGCCAACACCCGCACCGTCAGCCTGGCCCTGCGGCCCGGCGCAAAGCCGGTTCGGCTGGTCTTCGATCAAGAAACCGACGGCGGCCGCATTGGAGACAGGCTAGCAGAATATCCACTGCCCTGACCGGCGTGGGCAATGATGGGGGAAGAGCACCGAACCGCGCGCTGGCGCTTCCCGCCGGTGTGCGTGGCCGCGCTTCTGGCGCTATTCCCGCCTGCCGCCGAGGCCCTGCCCCAGTCTGCGTCCGCATCGGTTCATGCGCCGGACGACAGCGATGACATCGGCTCCGGGGAGGGGCTCAACCTTCGCATTGCCGAAATCCGCCTTCGTGAACGGCAGGTTCTTGCCTCTGACGAGCTGCTGTTCATCGCCGGCGACGGAGCCGTTTATGTGCCCTTCGCTCCACTGATGGACGTGCTCGGCTTCGCGCTGGAACTCGATGAAGATGGCCGGATGTCGGGCTGGTTTCTGCGCGAAACGCAGCGCTTCGACATCGATCTGACAGCTGGCACAGCAGACATCGGCGGCGTTGTGCGGGCGGTGACAGACCGGGAGATGATCTTGGTCGATGGTGAAGCCCATATCTCGACCAAGGCATTGCACGACTGGTTTCGGCTGTCTCCGACGTGGGACGGTTCGCGCCAGATCCTGAACCTTGCGCCGCCCTATCTGCTCGCCTCGGAGGAAGCCGCGCGCCGCGCCGGACAGCGCGTGGCCGGATCAGGCGCGACTGCCATCGACACGACCGGCTTTGTCGAACTCGCGCAGAACTACCGCTGGATTGACTGGCCGCACCTCACCACCAACCTTGCCCTTTCCGCGGACAACCGACAGGGCGGCGTCTCCCTTCAGGGATCGCTTCTGGCGCAGGGTGATATCCTGAAGGCGACCGGGCTTCTGGCGCTGAATGCCGGGACAAATGGCGAGACAACGGCGCGCTTCACGCTTGAACGACGTGATCCGCTCGCCCGGCAACTCGGTCCGCTTCGGGCAAGTCTGATCGAGGCGGGCGACATCGCCGCCCCTGCCACACCGCTCTTGCAGCAAAGCGCGTTTGGCGTGGGTTTCCGGATCGGACGCGAACCGCTTGATCAGGCTGGCGAGTTTGCGACAACCCAATTGATCGGAGACGCGCCCCCCGGCTGGCAGGCCGAACTGTATCGTGACGATGAACTGCTCGATTTCCAGACCATCGGCGCTGACGGTCGTTATTTCTTTCCCGAAACGCCCACCCGTTTCGGGATCAATCGCTTCCGTATTGTTCTTTATGGCCCCTCTGGAGAGCAGCAGACGATCGACCGCGTAACCGATGTCGTTTCCTCGCTCGTTCAGCCCGGCGCATTGCGTTACAACCTTCTGATGCTCCGCGAAGGGCGCACCCTGCTGGACGGGAGAACGGCGAGCGGTCTCTTCGACACGGCAGCGGACCGTCAGACCCCTGAGGGGATACGCCTTCCCGACAGGCGCGGGGTTGGACTTGGCGAAGCCCTCTACACCGAGGCGCGCGCGTCTTACGGGATTTCCGGCAATCTCGGCATCAGCGCTCTGGCTGCCTATCGTCGCCCGGAAAATGGCGGACCGGACAGCTTCAATCTCGGCGCAGGCATCACCATGCAATCGGGGCGTGCGATCTACGGCGGGGATGTCGTCATGCAAAACGGTCATGCCCTTGCCGGCCGCGCATTTGGAGGGCTTTCACTAGGAGCATTTGATCTGTCAGCAAGCCACGAACGCTATTCGTCAGGGTTCAGCCGGTCGCCCAACGACATCGGCAATCTCGGGATCAAGTCACAAAGCCGCCTGGCGCTCAATGGCCGGATTGGCGGGATTGGCGTTGGAATGAACGCGGTTTCTTCCACCCGCGTTACCGGCGAGTCCGACCGTCAGGCAAGTGTGCGGGTCCACGCCGCAATCGCCGGTATTTCCCTCTCCAATCGCATGTCATACCGGCTGTTCGAAAGATCCGCAGGCGGCCGAAATGGCACCGGGCAGTTCGAGGGGGGGCTGCTGGCGGCCGGCTCCGTCGGCCCCTTCCGTTTGCGAGCTGGTCTCGATTATGAAGTGGAACCGCGCCCGAGGCTGCGCCGCGCTTTGGGTGAAGTGACTTATCGCGTAGCCGACTGGCAGCTGACGGCGTTTGGCGAACGCGATCTGGTCGATGGGGGAGGGCAATGGGGGCTTGGAGCAAGCCGCGACTGGAACGGCGTGCGAGTGGGGGCCGACCTTCGGCATGATGATCGCGCCGGCGGCTGGAGGGGTTTTCTGACCTTTGCCTTTGCGGTCGATCGCGCGCCCTTGTCCGGGGGTCTGCGATTTGGGCGCAAGGCGCTTTCCAATCGCGGCTCTGTCGTCGCATCCGCCTTCGCCGATACGAATGGCAACCGGGTGTGGGACGAGGGCGAGCTTGAAGTCGAGAACGTCAATTTTGAACTGATGCCGCGAGGGCTCGTTTCCCGCGACGCAAGCAGAGTTCTTGTCGAGAATCTGCCCGTGGATGGCCAGCTTGCCATGGTGCCGGATCTTGAGAATGTCGATGACCCCTATCTCGTCCTTGCGGACGAAGGATATGTCTTCACAACCCGGCCGGGCGCGCCTGTAAAGCTTGATATCCCGGTTATCGAAAGCGGGGAACTCGCGGTCTTGGTGCTTCGATCCGACGGTTCGCCAGCTGACAACATGGTCGCGATCCTGCGCAAATGCGGAACCGAAGCGCCTGTCACGCGCGAGAGGACGGCGTTTGACGGCAAGGCATTCTTCTTCGGATTGCCACCGGGCTGCTATGAGGTCTCAGCGGGATCGGGCGCGGCAGTGATGGAGATTGCCGCGGGCGAAGTGCGTGAAGCGTCGCTGGTAATCGAATAGTTGGAGGCGGGAACGATCCGGATCGCCAAAGGGCTCAATCTCTCCGGCGTAGTCCGGTGACACAAGTGTCGGCTCTGTCGCCAGGTCTGCCACCTAGATCAGGATCGAGGAACCACGTCGCTCCGGGTTCGACCGTGCGGCGCCGAGGGCTCTCACCCGGGCTGCAGCGGAGACAAGCCCTGAAAAGAAACGCTGATTGCTTGAAAATCTGGCGCACCCGACAGGATTCGAACCTGTGACCTCTGCCTTCGGAGGGCAGGTAAAACGAACAACTTCGAACAACGTCGAACGCCTATATATCAGGAAAACAATATCTAAGAGTCCGCCCTTGTCCGATCATTTTCGACCATGTATTACGTACCTATTCCGTACAAACTGAAATCGGAGTGCAAGCGCATGGCGTGTGACCTTAGCAAAGTGGGTGAGCGGGAACGCCTCAAGCCCCGGCGCGAACCATACTGGAACCGGCTACGGGGTGGATGCTTCGTCGGCTTTCGCCCCTCTGCACGCGGAGGTGCCGGTTCGTGGGTCGCACGCGCCTACGACGAGGACAGCGGTTCCTATCGACACAAGGCGCTCGGGGACTTCGGCGACATATCGGGCAAAGACCGCTTCACCGCTGCTAAGAAGGACGCTGAAGTCTTCGCCGAGCAGGTCGAGACTGGCGGAGTGGCAGAAGCCAAGCTCGAAACGGTCGGCGATGCCTGCCGGGTCTATGCGGAAACCAGTCCAGATGCAGAGGGGCGCTTCAAGCGCTACGTCTATGGCGACCAGCTGGCAAAGGTCCGGCTGGACAAGTTGCGGAAGCGGCATTTGATCGACTGGCGGGCACGGCTTGAAGCTACTCCTGCGCAGATCAGTCGGCGCAAAAAGGGCGAGAAGCGCATCCGCGAGCGCGCGCCAGCAACCATAAATCGCGACATGGCTGTGCTTCGGGCCGCACTGACCAAGGTTATCGCACCGGGCACGCCGAAGACCGAAGCCGCGTGGCAGGAAGCCTTGCGCGCCATTCCGAATGCTGATCGCCAACGGACGCTCTACCTCGATCGTGCGCAGCGCAGGGCTTTGCTGGATCTGATCGAACTTGAGGCTGCGCCGTTTGTTGAGGCCCTGTGCCTGCTACCCTTGAGGCCGGGCGCAATCGCGGCATTGACCGTGGCTGACTTCGACACGCGCACCAAGGAGCTTACGATCGGCAAGGACAAGACCGGGAAGCTTCGCCGTATTCAGGTGCCTGAGAAGGCTGCCGCACTTCTTTCCGCGCAGTCAGAAAACAAGCTGCCAGCCGCCGCGCTTTTCATGCGCACCAACGGCAAGCCGTGGGACAAGAACAGCTGGAAAGTGCCAATCGGTGCTGCCGCGAAGGCGGCTGACCTTCCCGTGGGAGTGACCGCGTACACCCTCCGACACAGCACAATCACCGATCTCGTGCAGGCTGGCCTGCCGCTGCTCACAATTGCGCAGATTTCAGGAACAAGCGCAGAAATGATCGAGCGCCACTATGGGCACCTAGCAAGCGAAGCCGCCGTAGCGGCGCTATCTCAGCTCGCTCTGTGACTTCGGCCAGTAAGCTCTGTCTTCCTGGAGGTGACTCAGTTTGAAGATCATCAATTTGGAGCCCTTCCATCGGCAAATTTTGCTGTGCTGACCTCATTGCTGCACCTTCTGCAGCTTCGCCGTCCGGTCAGAGCATTGGGATCTCTAATGGAGCATTGGCTGTCGTGATCGATGCGCGGCCATACTCTGTTACTTCCGTCACGTTGGTTTTGATAAGTTGGCGTACCCAATCTTGATTGCAAATCTGAATCACTGCTGGCATCGCTTCTGAGGAGTTAAGGCGATCGATGCCACGGCAAAGATTGAGGCGTAATCGGCTTCATCCGCCACACTGATGTAAGAGAGCGATTGAGGGGTAAAAATTTGGCACTGAATTCCATCGTGCAAACGACAATTTTGCCTAAGGGCATGTTGACGGGACTTGCTGATCGTGAAGTGTCCTTGTGGATTGGAAGTAACTGTTCTGAGATCGGCGATGATATACTTGAATCGTTGATCGAATTACCGTGGCGACACGTCTTTCTGGACATCAATCGCTCAGAGTTAATCGCTCGACTTGAAGCGCCAAGCCAAGGCCCACTCGTTGCTAAGCGTGGGTTTATCCACGTCATTGACGGAGACCCGTCGCGAATAGTCCTGCCGCAACGCTCAATGCCGGTCTTTTTGTTGGCTGGCCGAGGTGAGGCCCGGCCTGATTTCGAAAATCGCCTGCGCCGCATGACGATGCAGGAAGAACTCCGGCGCTCAAATGTCAGGCAGCTTGTCGTAGTTGGCTCCGGCGGTGACATCCCGGTCGAACTCAGGGAGTTGTGGTCGGCCGGTTTCCGGACGAACCTCATCTTTGTCGACGGTGATCAAGGCGCGGCAAAACGGGTGCTTGCTTGGCTGGAGGAAAGTGGGCGATCTCCAACGGCAACGCTCGTTGCACTGCAGTCCGAAGAGTTTGCTCTGCTGACCGCTCAATCTTACAGGGACGCGCAACAAGACGAACGTTTAATCGTCCGTATGCGTGACGAATTAGGCGATCTTCAGGAAAAAAATCTTGAAGGGATCGATGATCCAGACAAGCCGATATTAGAAGACTATTCGCTTATTTTAGAGCGTGACTTATCTTTCGTAGACGAAACCGCGTTGCCTGAGGAAGTCTTTAATGCCTTTTTCCGAGGTGAGGTCGATGACTGGCGCCCGTTCGCCGCAGAGCTCCCTTGGTTCAACAACGACACCCCTTGGGTGAAGCTGAGAAGTCTCCTGCGGAAACTGGACGGTGTTGGGGCGCCTGAGAATAGGGTTGCGTACATCATGTCGGAGCCGGGAGCTGGAGGGACCACTCTCGCTCGGAGCCTGGCATTCAGGGCTGCCCGCGAAGGCTACCCCACCCTCTTTGCCAAGCCTCTGCCGTTCGTCCCGGAGGCGTTACAACTTCAGAACTTCCTCAACCGGGCACGACTTAGTGCAACTGCTCGGCAGGAGGGCGAGTCACCAAGCGAGGATAATCGAAGGTACGAGACGCCTTGGCTCCTAGTCTACGATCGCATACATTGGGAGGCCCGAGACAGCGAGCTTCGGAGATTTATCAAGGAATTCGAGCAGGCCGGACGACCCGTTTGCGTCCTTGTAGTTACCGGCATGCAGCGAGAGCTCGCTTATTTTGACGAGTCCAAATTCTGTGCACTCGCTGAACTTCGCCATATGCTTGAGCAAGCTGATACGGTCGAACTCGGGCGACACCTCAATCGATTTTTGAGGCATTACAATAAAGAAAAGCCAGATTGGCAGTGGGTTAATTTTCAGCAGGCGCATTCCGTTCGATACTTCGAACAAATGGCCGCGTTCTGGATTACACTGTCTTTCTGGCTTCAGGCGCAGTTTGACTATACTGAATCTATTCAGGATTGGGTTTACCGAGCCTTCAAGAAGTCTGCCGACACCCCCGAGGTTCGACGAGCGATCCTTCAAATAGCAGCCCTTAGTGCAGAGCGACTACCGATGCCGGAGGAACTTATCCTCCAAGGTGCGAGCGAATGGCCTGTTCACTTGCTTCTTGATGACCGTCGTTCCAATCTTGCGCCGATCGGACTGGTGAGGCTGGCGGATCGTGGGAGGAAGTTCTGGGCTCTTGCGCATGACATTTTAGGCCAGTTGCTCCTCAATGCTGTATTCTATGATCCCCAGGCGAGAACTGAGTTTGGCTTGGGTCACGCGCGTTCGCCCCTTCACCTACGCTTCCTGCTGCTCAGTGAAATCAGTTCCAATCCGATGATCGGCGAAAGAGATCTTCTCGCCTTTGGCGAGGATTTCGCTACGACAGTCTTCAAAATTGATCCCGACCGCGGTCGCTCAACTTGGTCCGACCTCTGGCGCGAGGTTCTGGATGCTCTCGACAAAATGCCAATAGCTTTGCGTAATGGCAGTCGAGTATTTCGACACCATACCGCAATTTCACGACGGCGAGTTGCATGGCTCGACGAGGAGCAATACGGAGTCACTCCTCATGAACAAGAGATACTATTACGGCGTGCTCTAGAAGACCTTCATTATGCTCTTAGTTCGATTAATGCAGTTCAGGGTCGAGAGGCCGACATCAATCTTTATAATTCGCTCGCAAACGCATATTTCGATCTCGTTCGTGTAAGGGCCAAGCAAGGCGCCAGCGACGATGAACTGGCCGAGCTGCGCGAATTTGCCGCCAACGCAACTCGCCATGCGTTCGAGGAAAATCCTTCAAATCCATATGTGATAGAGACCCATGTAAAAAGCCTGTTGTCGGCAGCCGAAGAAAGGCGAGAGGATCGGTCGCGGCTCTGTGTTGAGGCGCTCGAAATCGCCTACGATGCAATACGCCATGACAGCAGCGGGGAGCGCAGATTTGCTCTTGTCGATTTGGCGGAACGCGCACTCAACATGCTCATGGCTTCCAATGAGGCGTTTAGCCTGCGTGAGCATCCCGAAACACCTACGGAACTACTGGTTGCGTCTTGGCTGTTGATAGTGGAGGTATCTGAAGGGGCTGCGCCCACGGCGATTGAAGATTTGCCGAGAGAAGCATTGCACTCGATCGGTAGCTTGTTGGAAAACCCATTGGGAGATGGAAATCCTCAGGTGGCTCGCCTGAGGTATCAGGTTGCAGTAGCGCGCAATCCTCACAACTATCCCGAGTTGCTTGCGAAAATTGAAGCTTTGGTTGCAACCGACTTCAGGCTCACGCCGCAGTTGCGACTAGAGTATGCGCTGATCCTGATGCAGAATATGCGTGCCATCGAGGCGGACAAGCAGTTTAGGGGACTGCGGAAGCTCTGGAGCGAGACCGACATTTTCGCCCAAGTTCCGACAAATCTTCGCTGGCTGGTGGACACGGAAGGTAAGCCACGCGTCGTGACTGCCATTGCCGCTTATACACACGATCACCGAGCGATGGCGAAAGTTCGCGAATTGGACAATGTCACCGTTCCATACAGGCCTCAAGAGTTTGGCGTGAGGCAGCACCGAGCGAATGAAGTTTTTAGAGCAAATGTTTCTTTCGGTCATAACGGTCCATTCTTGCGACCGGTTGGGTCCATGAACCAGTAAAATGATCCCACCCGAACAAGACATCGTAAGGCGCTATGGCCTTTCAAAAGGCTGGCACCTTGAGCCGCGTACCGTACTATTGGAGGGTACATCAGACGTAGCATTGATCATGCTTGCGGCTGGATTGTTTCGCCAAGCCACAAGGAAAGACATACTATCCGACATCGCTATAGTCGCTGCTGGTGAACGAGACAGAGGCGGCACCAGGGGTGTAATTCGGGAGTTAGTGACCCTTCGAAACCTTGGTGGAGCATGTCTTTCCCCCGCTGGCAGACCCGTTTATCGCTTTATAGGTCTATTTGATGACGATGCGGCGGGAAGGCAGGCAGTCAGCAGTGCCCGGAGCCTGGACGCGTCCATCGTCGAGTTTCGTGACCTTTTTCGTCTCAGGCCAGTAATGCCTTTACCTGGCAACCTCGATCCATCCACGGTTCAGCGATGCTTTGAAGAGAAGAATTCAGTATACAAAGGGATTTCATGGGAGCTTGAGGATTTGGTAGGGGCTGCGCTCTTCGACCTCTTCGTCGAACACTACCCCACTGCTGTCATTCGTACCGAGACTAGGGAAGATGCTATTCATCGGGAGTTGACACGGGACGGAAAGCACAACCTACTGAAATTCTGCGAAGCGCATGCTGATCTAAATAACCTCCGAGCAGTTGTAGGGCTGCTGCACTCATTGCGACGGCTTCTCGCTTTGCCCGCGATCGATGAATAACTAAAAGCATGGGTTTAAATGACGAATTTTGTAAAGTGAGCTTCGGGCACAATGGTAGATTTCCATGTCGATGATCTTCAAACTGAGTGACCACCATCTTCCTGAATCAGTTTGACATAGCGGTTGCCGCTTGGCCTTTTTCTCCGTGCATCAAGAGGGGGCGATCTGCCCTCGCCAACCTGCCAGTCCGGGCAAGGTGGCTCCCGTAAGGGGATGTGGCTGAAGGCAACGAACCGGGCTTTCCAGCAACATCGAAACACTTCTCTCCTGTGCGCGAAGGAGAAACACGATGTCTGATGCTCCGCAAATCAACGACATGGCCCTGTGCATTAAGCAAGGCCATTGGGAAGGTCGGGAGGCTGGCAAGATGGTGGCCTTTGGCCCGAAGGCTGGCCAACTGCTTACGGTCGCGGCTGTTACGACCGGTTTTGGGCCGCTAGATCCCGTGGGCACGCGCTGCTTGGCTTCAAGGACTTTGGCAGGGATTTCTATTCGGCGCAGCGCTTCTTCAAGATCAAGCCGGAAGACTTGGATGACACCGAAGCGCAATTGCAACTTGATCTTGATGTTGGCCCTGGCGATTCAAACCCGTCCAAATCTGTTTCAATTGGGCTGCCGCGAAGCGCGGATCAGCCCGATCCCGCACTGTGGAGACATTCCGCTTTCGACCAGTTTGCGGCGCATCTCGCGCTCTGATCCGCTCGCGTCCGACGCTGAGTTGGCCATCACGAAGCCCGCCCGTCCGCTCTCGTTGAGCGCCGCTGCTAACATGCCGATCCACAGGTAGTTGGCGTTGTTGGTGCTGGGGATGCCGAGCGGGAAGCGCGGGCTGACCACGCCTGCCTCGTTCACAAGCCGCGAGCGATCGACCTCGGACTGGTTGAAGGGCGGGTTGGCCATGACGAAGTCGAACTGGCCGACCAGCTTGTGCGGGTCTTCGTAGTAGGCGTTGGCCACGCGGATGTCGCCCGACACGCCATGCACCGCGAGGTTAAGGCGGCAGAGCTTCTGTGTGTCCTCCATCTTCTCGATGCCGTGGATCGAGATTTCGCGGCTGGGGTTGGACCCCTGGCGCTTCACGAAGTCCGCCGACTGGACGAACATGCCGCCCGACCCGCAGGCCGGATCGAGGATGCGGCCATGGTAGGGCTGGATCACCTCGACGATCAGCTTCACGATCGAGGCGGGGGTGAAGTACTCGCCCCCCTTCTGCATGTAGTTGGCGGCGAACTCGCCCATGAAGTATTCGAAGATCAAGCCGTAGGCATCGCCGTCGATTTCCAGCGGGGCAAGGAGGCGGAGCAACTCTCGCAGCACGCTATCAGGGAGGGAGCCGTAGCCTTGTGGTAGCACACCCGCGAGATCGGGGTTTTGCTCGGCGATATCCGTCATCGCGACGTTAATCGCTTCGGGCAGGTTTTCATTTTCGGGCAGGCTGAGAAGATAAGAGAACCGCGCATGATCGGGCAGGAAGATCGCGCCCCTGCCTTGATAGTCGCCGGGAGTAGGCTTGAGGCGGCCCGTGAAGGTTCTGGCAAGTTCCTCGCTCACGATATCGAACCTGCTCTCCATTTGGCGCAGGGCAATCAACGCCAACACCGGCTGTGCGTATTGATCAGGACGGAGAGTCGTGTTTGTCCAGAGCTGCTCGGCTGTTTGAAACAATCGATGGACAAGCTGGTTCAGGTCGACCGCCAAAAATAACCCCCTTGATTGGCAAGATTTAGTCGCAGGCTGAACGATAGCGCGACAGATCACTAAACGCGACATCGAAAGCGCCGTAGCGCACACCCGCTTTTCCGTACGCGTTCCGTACCGCAGACCGAGAGATTATCTAAGTATTTAAAATTATGGCGCACCCGACAGGATTCGAACCTGTGACCTCTGCCTTCGGAGGGCAGCGCTCTATCCAGCTGAGCTACGGGTGCCGATACCGTTTGCGACGGCATTCTTGCGTGCGGCGCGGCGCTTAGCAAGAGGTGGGGCGCGATGCCACACAATTGTGCGGGCGGGGCCGCAGGGCGCGGGGGGCGGGGTTTAACCTCTCGGCAAGGATGCCCGCCTAGGCTCGGCCCATGGCCACGCTTCCGCCCGAAACGATTCTTCCGCAGAACGCCGCCGCTCCCGCGTCCGGCGCCGCGCCTCAGCCCGAGGCTTTGGCCGAGGCGCTGGTGAGCTTGCATGGGCAGGCGGCGGCGGTCGCGATGCTCGCACGGCTCGCGCCCGAGCCGGTCGAGATCGGCGGGGAGCTTGGCGCAGTGATCGCGCGGGCGGCGCCGTGGCAGCACGCGCTGGTCGAGCAGACCGTGGCCGATTGCGCGGCAATGCTTGACACCGGGCTGGGGGCGCTTGGCATGCTGGTGCGGCGCGGGCAGGACCCGGCGGCGCCTGCGCTGGTGCTGTGGCGCGAGTATCATGCGGCGCGCGCGGCGATGATCAGCGTGCTCGACCCGCAGGCTTGACGACGTTCCACTTTCGTTCCAACGCTGCGCCATGTCCGGCGCTCCGCTTGCCCCACCTGATTCGCCAATTCTGACTGCGAGCGATGTCGCGCGCGGGATCGGGCGGCTGTTTGCGCGCAACGATATCTGGTGCCTGTCGGAAGTCCCGCTGAAGAACGGCCGCCGCGCCGATCTGATGGGGATCGATGCCAAGGGGCTGATCGTGATTGTCGAGATCAAGGTCGCGCGGGCCGATCTGCTGGGCGATGCCAAGTGGCCGGATTATCTCGATTATTGCGACCGGTTCTACTGGGGCCTGCCGCCGGGGCTCGACCGCGCGCCGCTGGAGAGCGAGGCCTATCGCCCCGAGACCTGCGGTGTGATCGTGGCCGATGGCTACGATGCCGAGATCCTGCGCCCCGCCGCGCTCGATCCGCTGGCCGCCGCGCGGCGCAAGACGCAGGTCGAGCATCTCGCCAGAGCGGCGCTGCGGCGGCACATGGCGCTGGTCGATCCGCTATGCACCGCGCTCGATTCGCTTGCCTAACGGGGGGCCGAGTTTGCCCTGTCGCGCGGGGGCGATTTGCGGCATAGCTGCCCCGTAATGCTGCCCGCCGACACCCCCGTTCCGCTTGCACTGCTGATCGTGAGCCTTGCCGTCACGCTGATCGTGGCGCTGCGCTATGCGCTCACCAGCGGGCTGTTCGCCTGGCTGACCGCGCGGCTGCGCCCCGGGCTCTACGACGGCAAATCCGCGCAGATCCGGCGCGAGGTGCGCTGGTCGCTGCTCTCGGCCGGGATTTACGGCGCGCCCGCGGGGATCGTGCTGTGGGGCTGGAACCACCACGGCTGGACGCAGATGACCGCCGACTGGAGCGCCCTGCCGCTGTGGTATCACCCGCTCAGCGTGCTGATCTACCTTTTCGTGCAGGACACCTGTTTCTACTGGAGCCACCGCTGGATGCACCGGCCCAAGTGGTTCCGGATCGCCCACGCCGTCCACCACGACAGCCGCCCGCCGACCGCGTGGACGGCGATGAGCTTTCACCCGGTAGAGGCGGTGACGGGCGCGATCGTGATCCCGGTGCTGGTGTTCCTGGTGCCGATCCACCTCGCCATGCTGGGCGTGGTGCTGACTGTGGCGACGGTCATGGGCGTCACCAATCACATGGGGTGGGAGATGTTCCCGCGCTGGCTTGTTCACTCGCCGTTGGGGAACTGGCTGATAACCGCCAGTCATCACGAACGTCATCACGAGGAATACAGATGCAATTTCGGGCTCTATTTCCGGCTGTGGGACCGGCTGTGCGGGACGGACAAGGGCTTGTCGCGGCGGATCGTGGCCGAGGCCGGGCACGGCGCTCCGGCAGCGCAGGCGGGATGAAGGCCGGGGCGCTTGCGCTGGCGGCAGCCGGCACCGCGCTGGCAGCCGCCCCGGCGCAGGCGGGCGACGTGGTGATCACCGTCACCGACATCCGCTCGACCAAGGGCGTGGTGCGCGCCTGCATTACGACGCGGGCCGATATCTTCCCCAAATGCATCAAGGACCCCAATGCCTACCGCGTGGTGGTGCCCGCCGCGCAGAAGCTCGAAATTCGCTTCACCGGGGTCAAGCCGGGCAATTACGCGATCGCGCTGCTGCATGACGAGAACGACAACGGCAAGGCCGACCGCGCGATGGGGATGATGCCCAAGGAAGGCTATGGCTTTTCGCGCGACGCGCCGGTCAACATGGCACCGCCCAAGTTCAAGGATGCGGTGATGGCGATCGGCGACAGCATGAATCGCCTGACCATCAAGATGCGGTATTTCCTGTAGGTTGGTCGCGCTGGCGGGCTGCCTGCTCGCGCGGCCAGCACAACCGACACCCCCCGCAAGCACCCCTTTAACGTGATGTTTACCACACCACGCCAGAACCTCTCGAAACAGGTTCACGAAGGGGCGTATAACAGCCATGGACACTCTGCGCGGCACCTTTGACTCCGATTCCACACCGGACCGGGTCTGGGACGCATCCGAGGACGACAGCGTGGCGGCGGGTTCCGTGCGCGATCTTCCGCCTTCTGCCATCGGGCAGGACGAGCGGCGCATGCAGGTGCGCGCCTACAATCACTGGGCGAGCCTGCTGGGCGACCGCATGTTCCCCAATATCGAGGATCTCGAACCGGCGGACCTCCCCGATTTCGGGCCGCATTCGGTGCTGCTCGATTTCTCTTACGGGATCGAAAATCCGGGCGTGCGCTATCTCGGCGAAAAGCTGGCGCGCGAATGCTCTGCCGAAGTCAGCATCTCGCGCCTTTCGGACGTGCCGCCGCGTTCGCTGCTGAGCCGCATCACCGATCACTATATGCAGATCCTCGCCAATCAGGCGCCGATCGGGTTCGAGGCGGAATTCGTCAATCATGCCGGGGTCGCGATCCTCTATCGCGGCATCCTGCTGCCCTATTCCAGCGACGATGAGACGATCGACTTCATCTACGGCGTGATCAACTGGAAGGAAGTCGCCGACCAGCTGACCGCTGACGAGCTGCTGCTCGAAATCGACGAGGCGCTCGAACTCGGCGCCGAGCTCGAGCTCGAGGACGAGCCGGTGCGCCGCACCGCCGATCCGGTCACCGACTGGGCCGATTCCCCCGCGCATGAAGATGACGAGGCGGTGCCGGAGAGTGATGTTACGGGTTACGCCGAGGATTTCGACGCCGACGCGATTCCGCTCGACGATGACGGATTGCTGCCCGATTTCAGCCAGTTCAACCTCGACGACGACGAGGAATATGACGAGGACGAAGGCGAGGGCGACCTGGCCGGATACAGCTTCGCCAGCCTTGCCGATTATATCGAGGCGCCGCTCAAGAAGGCGATCGATCTGGCCGGATACGACCTTCAGGCGCTGACCGGCGAGGACGCCGAAGCCGCGCCCGAGCCTGAGGTCATGCCCGATGTCGAAGTTGAAGCCGAAGCGGACGTCGAGGTTGAAGCGGAAGTCCAAACCGACACCGACGCCGCAGAGCCGATCGACGACGCGCAGGACGACACTGCTTTCGCTGTCGCCGATCTGGCGGACGATGCCGGTCTTTACGATTTCCTCGCCGCGGCGCGCGAGCTCGCCCGTGCGGCCGACAGCACCGAAGATCGCAGCCGCGCCGCGCTCTACGCCGCAGTCAGCCACGCCTATGACTTCTCGCTCGCGGCGAAAGACTCGCCCGAGGATTACGCCGAACTGATCGCCGATGCCGGGCTGACCGTGCAGGAACGCGCGCCGATGACTCCGGTGGTCAAGCTGGTGTTCGGGCCGGATTACGACAAGACGCGCCTCACTGAATATGCCGCCGTGCTCAGTCACGCCCACCGCCTGCGCATGAAGCGCGGGGGCCTTGCGGGCTTCCTCGCCGAGGTCGAGGGCGGGGTGAAGGCCGTGGTCAAGGCCGAACGCCGTCTGCGCCGCGAAGAGCAGGGCAAGCCAGTGGAAGATGCCGCCGCCGTGCGCGAAGCGCTGGCCCAGCAGCTGCGCGCGCTGGAGGCGATCACGCTTGAGGAACTCGACGGCGCAGGGCCGGAATTCGCGCTGGTGCTGGTGCGCCGCGACGAAATCGGCTGCGCGGAAATCCTCGCGGAAGTCCCCGAAGACATCGCGTTGGTCGAACGCGCGGCACGCAAGCTGGTGGGTTAAAGCCGTTGTTGTCGGGCTGACGCGCGAGCAGACCACCCGCCCCGCTTCACTTTGCGTTCAGGCGCAGTTCCGGTAGGGTGCCGCCATGCGCGGTCGCTTCAACCTTTTCGCCTTCTGCCTCGCGCTGCTGGCGAGCCTGCTCCTCGCCGCCCGGCCGGCGGCGGCGCAATCGATCCTGCGCGATGCCGAGACCGAGGAGCTGCTCAAGGACCTCGCCGCCCCGTTGATCGAGGCGAGCGAGCTTGAGCCCGGCAATGTCGATCTGGTGCTGATCAACGACGGTTCGATCAACGCCTTCGTCGCGGGCGGGCAGGCGATCTATGTCCACACCGGGCTGCTCTCCGCCGCCGAGACCGCCAACGAAGTGCAGGGCGTACTCGCCCACGAGCTTGGCCACATCACCGCAGGCCATGTGGTGCGCTTCAACGAGCGGTCCAAGGCCGCCAACGGCATCTCCATCCTGTCGCTGCTGCTCGGCGTCGGCGCGGCGCTGGCCGGGGCGGGCGAGGGCGCGATGGGGATCATCGCTGCCGGGCAACAGGCCGCGATGGGCAGCTTCCTCAGCTTCAACCGCGATCAGGAAGCCGCAACCGATCTGGCCGGCGTGCGCTACCTCTCGGGCGCGGGGATCACCGGCAAGGGCATGATCGCCTTCTTCGAACGGCTGCGCGGTAACGAGATCCGCGCTGGCTACAGCCAGGCCGACGAAGCCGCCTATGCCCGCACCCACCCGCTGACCGGGGACCGCATTCAGGTGCTGCGCGGGTTGCTCGATAGGGACCCGGCGTGGGACAACCCGCCCGATCCCGATCTGCAGGAGCGCTTCGTGCGGGCCAAGGCCAAGCTGTTCGGCTATCTCGCCGAGCCGCGCCGCACACTCGCCGCATATCCGCCCACCGACACCAGCATCCCCGCGCGCTATGCCCGCGCCTATGCCTATCACAAGGACGCGCGGGTCGAACTTGCCTTGGCCGAGGCCGACGCGCTGCTCGCTGCCGAGCCCGAGAATCCGTGGTTCCTCGAACTGAAGGGGCAGGTGCTGCTCGAATCCGGTCGCCCGCTCGAAGCGCTGGCCCCGCTGCGCCGCGCCACCGATCTCACCCGCGCGCACCCGCTGATTGCCGGGATGCTCGGTCACGCGCTGATCGCGACCGAGGACAAGAGCTATTTCGCCGAGGCCGAACAGGTGCTGCGCGCCTCGGTGCAGCGCGATCGCTACAACCCCTTTGCGTGGTATCAGCTGGGCGTGGTCTACGAAGCGCGCGGCGATATCCCGCGCGCGCGGCTGGCCAGCGCCGAGGTGCAGGTGATGAACCGGCAATATCCGCAAGCGCTCGCCAATGCGCAGGCGGCAGAAGCCTATCTGCCTTATGGCTCGCCCGACTGGATCCGCGCACAGGACGTGGCGCTCGAAGCGCGTGCCGAACTGGAACGGGCGCGCAACCGGCGCTAGGACGGGCGCGCGCGCTCTGCCATCACTCACGGAACATCCGCATGCCATCCGATAAAACCACGACCCTCGGCACCACGCTGCTGACCGCGCTCCTCGCGCTGGTGTTCGGCTTTCTTGGCGCGGCAGTGTGGTCCTATTCAGGGCTGGCAGACAACCGCACCCGCGCCTTCCTGCTCGCCAATCCCGACATGCTCCCGCAGATGGCCGAGGCCTACGAAGCGCAGGAATCGGCCAAGCGACTGGCACAGATGGGCAGCGCGGTGTTCGATCCCTTCCCCGGCGCGGTGCTCGGCAATCCGAACGGTAGCAAGGTGCTTGTGGAGTTCACCGACTATAATTGCCCCTATTGCGAGGCGAGCCTGAAGGACGTGGACCGGCTGATCGCCGAAGATCCCGAGCTGAAGGTGGTGATCCGCGAATGGCCGATCTTCGAAGGCAGTGACGTGTCCTCGCGCATGGCGCTGGCGGCGGCGATGCAGGGCAAGTACCGCGCGTTTCACGACGCGATGTTCGCCAGCGGCGACGTGACGGCAGCGGCCAAGGCAGCCGGGCTCGACATGACGCAGGCCGAAAAGGATGCCGCGTCTCAGGCGGTCACCACCGAAATCGCCCGCAACCTCGATTTTGCCCGCGCGCTGGGCTTCAACGGCACCCCGGCTTGGGTCGCGGGCAAGACGCCGTTCGGCGGGGCGGTCGGCTACGACAAGCTCAAGGCCGCGCTGGCCAAGGCGTCAGAGGCGGGCTGATGCACCGGCTGGCGCTGGCCGCATTGCTGGCGCTCATGGGCGCGCCCGCTGCGGCGCAGACGATCGACTATGCCGCCGAGCGCGCGGCGATCGGGCGCTATCAGGATGCTGACCAGCGCTTGCAGGATGTGGGCTGGCAGCTCGCCGCCGCCAATGCGCCCTACTGCCCGCGCGTGGTGCCCAGCATCGGGCTGCAATTGCAGGACATGGCGAGCTATGGCGCGCCCGCCATCGCCCGCGCGGCGCTGGGGCTGAAGCGCGATTTCGCGGTGCAGACCGCCGCGCGCGGTTCGCCCGCCGCGCGCGCCGGGGTGTTCACCCGCAACCGCGAGGTGGTGCGGCTCGAACGCTTTGATCCCAATGCTTGGCCCGCCGGCAGCGCGATGGACTGGCAGCGGCTGGTCAAGGCGCATGACCATGTCGAGGCGATGCTGACCGAACATGGCGGCATCACCATCGGTTTTGCGGGCGGGGCCGAGGCGCGGGTGCAGCCGGTGCCGGTCTGCGCCACCCGGTTCGAACTGATGGGCGAGGGCCGCAAGGCTGTCGCCGACGGGTCGCGGGTGGTGATCGGCATGGGCTTTCCGGCCTTCGACTATCCCGAGGAAGAGGTCTTCGCCGCGCTGGTCGCGCATGAGCTGGCGCACAACGTGCTGGGCCACGACGCCTGGCTCGACCGCAACGGGCGCAGCGCGCGCAATGTCCGCCGGATCGAGCGCGAGGCCGACCGGCTGGTGCCCTGGCTGCTCGCCAATGCGGGCTATGATCCGGCGGCGGCGGTGACCTTCATGACCCGCTGGGGATCGGCGCATGATGCCGGGCTCAAGCTGCGCCGCACTCACGAAGGCTGGGACGAGCGCGCCGAGGCGATGGCCGCCGAATTGCCGGCGGTCAAAGCGTGGCTGACCGCCGAGGGGCAGGCCGACTGGGCCAAGCAGTTCCGCCGGGAAATCAATCCTGCCGAAGGCGCCGCCCGCGCCGCAAGCCGGTGATCGCTGCGCCGAGCCGTGTCACCCCAGAGGCGGCGCGCGCGATTTGCGGTGCTCTCTGCGATGAAATGAGCTAGACCGCTCGGCCTATGGCAGTGCTCCAGATCCAGGCGGCGCCGTTCTTTGCGAGCAAGAACCGGGCGTTCTGGAACCTCCAGCTGGCGGGCTGGGGTGCGGCATTCCTGCTGCGCGCGGTCTCGGCGCTGGCGAACAAGCAGGAACTGGCCGTGCTGGCGCTGATCCTCGTGACCACCATCACCGGCTTTTCGATCAGCCTGATCCTCTCGGTGATCTACCGCCAGCTGATCCGACAGCAGCCGCTGGTGACCTGGGGGCTGACGGCGGTGGTGCTGATCGTGGCGGTGCTGCTGCACGCCTCGATCGATGCCTGGGTGCAAGGGGTCTACACCGGGGGAGGCCGCGACACCTTCGTGCAGCGCCTGATCGGCCTGCTCTATCTGCCGATGACGCTGCTGGGCGGGTGGAGCGCGCTCTATTACGCGATCAACTTCTTCCTCACCGTGGAAGAACAGGCCGACCGGCTGGAGCGACTGGAAGCGCAGGCCACCGCCGCGCAGCTGGCGATGCTGCGTTATCAGCTCAACCCGCATTTCCTGTTCAACACGCTCAATTCCATCAGCACGCTGGTCCTGCTCAAGCAGACCGAGCCCGCCAATGCGATGCTCACGCGCCTCTCGGGCTTCCTGCGACACACCCTGATCGCCGAGCCCGGCAGCCAGGTCAGTCTCGCGCAGGAGATCGAGACCCTGCAGCTCTATCTCGATATCGAACGGATGCGGTTCGAGGAGCGCCTGCGCACCCATTTCGAGATCGACGATGCAGCAATGGACGCGCAGCTTCCCGCTATGCTGCTGCAACCGCTGGTCGAAAACGCGATCAAATATGCCGTCAGCCCTCAGGAAGAAGGCGCGCGCATCGCGCTCACCGCGCGGGTGATCGGGGACCGCCTGCGGTTGACGGTCGAGGATACCGGGCCCGGCGTGGAGGACATGCAGCGCTTCCTCGCGCGCGATCCCGACGAATTGCGCAAGCCACCCGTGCCGGGCCGTCCGGTCTCGACCGGCGTGGGGCTTGCCAATATCCGCAACCGCCTGGCGCAGGCCTATGGCGAGAATCACCTGTTCGAAACCCGTTCGGAAGCTGGGGGCGGCTTCACCGTGCTGATCGAAATCCCCTTCACCCGGGGCGATGCAGCCGAACCCGTCCCACCGGCTTCCCCTGCCGGTGTGATCGGGGGCGACAACATCATCCCCCTCAATCCCCCCCCCAAAGCAATCGGAACCCCCGCATGACCATCAGAACCATCCTTGTCGACGACGAGAAGCTCGCCATTCAGGGCCTGCAACTGCGGCTGCAAGCCTTCGACGATGTCGAGATCATCGATACCTGCGCCAACGGGCGCGAGGCGATCCGCAAGATCAAGACCGAGAAGCCCGATCTGGTGTTCCTCGATATTCAGATGCCCGGTTTCGACGGTTTTTCCGTGGTGAAGGGCGTGATGGAGATCGAGCCGCCGCTGTTCGTCTTCGTCACCGCCTATGAAGAACACGCGATCCGCGCCTTCGAGGCCAATGCCGTCAACTACCTGATGAAGCCGGTCGACGAACAGAAGCTCGCCGACACGATCGAGCGCGTGCGCCAGCGCCTTGCCGAGAAGAAGTCGGCCGAGGATGCCGGGCAGCTGCTCGACGTGCTGGCCGAAATCGCCCCCGAACGCGCGGCGGATTTCGTCGAGACCACGGCACCCACCGCAGACAGCGCCGACCGGTTCGAAAAGCTCATCAACGTCAAGGACCGCGGCCAGATCTTCCGCGTCGAGGTCGACACGATCGAGCATATCGAAGCCGCGGGCGATTACATGATCATCTCCACCGGCGACAATTCGCTGGTGCTGCGCGAGACGATGAAGGACTTGGAGCGCCGCTTGGACCCGCGCAAGTTCCAGCGCGTCCACCGGAGCACCATCGTCAACCTCGATCTGGTGCGGCAGGTGAAGCCGCATACCAACGGCGAATGCTTCCTGGTGCTGGATTCGGGCGCCGAGGTGAAGGTGAGCCGCAGCTACAGGGACGTGGTGGCGCGCTTCGTGCATTGATGTGTGCGGGGGCGCCTCCGCGCCCCCGTCCTCGCTAGACGCGCGGCAAAGCCGCGCCCGCTGCGGGCGGGCGGTCGCCCTTGCGGAGCCTTTGGCTCCGATGCGTCCATCACCGTTCGTGTCGAGCGTAGTCGAGACACCGTGTGCCAAGGCCTCTCGACTTCGCTCGAGGCGAACGGCTAGAGTGCCAGCATGACCCTCACCCTCCCCGGCTTCGACCTCGCCGCCTTCATCCGCTCAACGCTGGCCGAAGACCTTGGCGAGGGCCTCCCCGGTGGCGGGCGCGATGTCACTTCGGAGAGTGTGATCCCCGCCGATGCGCGCTTCACCGGCGTCATGGACAGCCGCGATGCGATCGTCGTCGCGGGGCTTCCGCTGGCCGAGGCGTTCTTCCGCGCGCTCGACCCCGACTGCACCATCGAAGCCCTCGCGGCCGATGGCGACAAGGTGCCTGCGGGCACCGACCTGATGCGGATCGAGGGCAAGGCCCGCGCGCTGCTCACAGCCGAGCGTAGCGCGCTGAACATCGTGCAGCACCTCTCGGGTATTGCGACAATGACGCAGGCCTATGTCACCGCGATGCGCGGGCCTGATGGCAACCCGGCCTGCACCCTGCTAGATACCCGTAAGACCATCCCGGGCCTTCGCTTCCTCGAAAAATACGCCACCCGCATGGGCGGGGCGCAGAATCACCGCATGGGGCTGTGGGACGCGGCGATGATCAAGGACAACCATGTCGCGGTCGCCGGGAGCGTCGGCGAGGCGGTCGCCCGCGCGCGCGATGCCGGGGTGACGCGGATCATCTGCGAGGTCGATCGGCTCGACCAGATCGAACCGGCACTGGCGGCAGGCGCGCATCACCTGCTGCTCGACAACATGAACCCCGCGACCCTTGCCGAGGCGGTCGCGCTGGTAGCAGGCCGGGTGCCGACCGAGGCGAGCGGGGGCGTGAACCTCGACACCATTGCGGCCAAGGCGTCGAGCGGGGTCGATTACATCTCGGTCGGCCGCCTCACCCAGAGCGCGCCCGCGGCGGACATCGGGCTGGATTTCAAGCCGGTATGATCGCGCTTTCGCGTACGCGGCCGCTCAGCATCAACATTTTCGCCTCGGCGTTTCTGGCGTCTGCGGTGATCGCGTTTCTGGACGGTCTGGGAGATATCCCGGAGCTCCAGCAGATGTTGCGTGCCAATGCGCCCGGGTTCGATTGGTCGCGTGATGCGGTGATCGTGACACTGAGCGCGCGCCTTTCGATCGCGCTGATCCCGGTGGCGATGGTCTGGCTTTCCGCTGTGCGTTTCGCTCGCTGGATGGTTGCCTTTCTGGGGCTTGGCAAGCTGCTCAACGTCCCCGAGGGTGTCCGCCTGATCGCGGCTGGCGGAGCGATCGACACCGCGTGGCTGGCGTCGCTGGCGTTGAGTCTGCTTGCCGTGGGGATATTGTTCACGCCGGCCAGCAATCGCTGGTTCGAGGTCAGGAAAAGGGATGATCCTGCGGTCTTCGAATAGCCTCATCGCCGCGCAGGCTGCGCACTGCTTCGCCCGTCAGCCGGAGGGTGAGGATGTTCCGGCGATTTTCGAATAGACTCGGCTTTCCGGCGTGTTAGCTTGTCGCTGCGCGCGTTCGGAAGGGGATCACCATGCGGCCTGCCTCGATTGTCAGATTTGACCAGATTTTTCTCGGCTCGCTTGCGCTGGGCGTCGTGAACACCGCTTTGTCCTACAACATCACTATGGCTCAGATCGAAGCCGACCCGGCGATGGCTGAACTCGGCGTGACGGGCGCGGGTTTCCTGATCAGTTCCATCGTGATCGGTTTCGGATTCTCTTTGCTGCTGTGGTTTTTTGTCTCTCGCCGCGCCAGCACGGTCGCGAAGTGGATTCTGGTCGTGCTGACCCTGATCGGCCTGCTCAGCGTCCCGCTGGCGCTGATCGATCTGCCATTCGTGCAGGCGGCGATCACGGTCGTCACCGCCGTGATGCAGTTGGCCGCATTGTGGTGCCTGTTCCGGCCCGATGCGAATGCCTGGTTCGAACACGGGCCAATCGGCATGGACCCCTCGACATTCGACTGATGCGATCGGGCCGGGCTCATCTGGCGGGTGCCGCGCTGCTTCTGGCCGCGCCTGGCGCGCTGCACGCGCAGGCCTATCAGTGCCGCGCGCCGCAGGTGTCGCGCGTGCCGGCCGTCTCCCCCGATGCGCCGCGCCGCACCCTGCCGGTCACCGGCTACACCATGGCGCTCAGTTGGAGCCCCGAGTTCTGCAAGCCCCGCGCCGAGGATCGCTCTCACGCCTTCCAGTGCGGCGGGCGCAGCGGCCGCTTCGGGCTCGTCGTCCACGGGCTGTGGCCCGAGAGCGGGCGAAGCTGGCCGCAGTGGTGCGAGGCGAAGGCGGCGCTCACCCCCGCCGAGGTGCGCGGCGCGATGTGCCTGCTCCCCTCCGAGCGGCTGGTCGCTCGCCAATGGGCCAAGCACGGTAGCTGCATGGTGCAGCGGCCCGCGCAATATCTGAATGTGATCCGCATCCTCTATGGCGGCCTGCGCCTGCCCGATTACGACCGCATCAGCCGCGAAGATGGCCTGACAGCAGGCCGAATCCGCGCCGCGCTTGTCGATGCCAACCCCGGTTGGCGCGAGGATGCGATCGGCGTGAAGCTCAATGAACGTGGCTGGCTGGAGGAAATCCGCCTGTGCTATTCCAAGAGCTTCCGCCCGGCGGCCTGCGCGCCGTCGCGCCGGGGCGCCAAGGATGCCGCCCCGGCACGGATCTGGCGGGGCCTGTAATTCGTTTACCTCAGTAAGGAGTCGCAAAGCTCATGAATGCCGCAAATTCCGTCTGGTCGCTGGTGCTGGGTATCGCTTTTCTGCTGCTCGTGGTGGTCGGCGGAGGGCTGGGCTCCTGCGCTGCCTATAACTCCGTGCGGGTCTGGAACGCCGAGACCGCGGGCGAGGCCGAACTCGCGCAGGCGCGCCAGAACCGCCAGATCGCCACGCTGGAAGCCGAGGCCAAGCTGGAGAGCGCCAAGCTCCTCGCCCAGGCCGAGGTCGAGCGCGCCAAGGGTGTCGCCGAGGCCAACCGCATCGTCGCTGACGGGCTGGGCGGGCCCGAGGGCTATCTGCGCTATCTCTATATCGAGAACCTCAGCCAGTCGCAGGGCAAGATCATCTATGTGCCGACCGAGGCGGGGCTGCCGATCCTCGAAGCCGGGCGCCGCGGCGACGGAGAATAGGCGCGTTCAGCGGCGAACGTCGCCTGCGCCCGCGCTGAAGCTGTCGAGCATTGCGCGGGTGACCGGGCACATGTCGCCTGCGATGCTGTGCTTCAAGGCGGCGAGCGCCAGCCCGCGCTGCGCCATCACCTCGAGCCCCGCGCTAGCCAGCCAGCCGTCGAGCACGCCAGCGGCGAAAGCGTCGCCGGTGCCGATGCGGTCGACGATGCCGGTGACGTCGATGTCCTCGGTCTGATGGTTCCCCCCGCGACTGTCGACCCGTGCGGCGATGCGGTGGTGGTCGCTGGTGACGATATGCCGCGCGGTCGAGGCGATCAGTTCGAGGTTTGGGAAGGCCTCGAACGCCGCCTCCGCCGCCTCGCGCCGCCGCTCCGGGCCTTCGCCCGAGAAGTCGCGGCCCAGCAGCAGCGAGATGTCGCGGTGGTTGCCGATCAGGATCGTCGCGTCCGCCACCAGATCGCGCAGGATCACGGCCGGATCGCTGTCCCATGCGGCCCAGAGCTGCGCGCGGTAATTGCCGTCGAAGCAGATTGGAATGCCCGCCGCCTTGGCCGCATCCTGCGCCGCCCGTGCGAGCGCGACGCCTTGCGGGCCGAGCGCGGGGGTGATCCCGCCGCAATGAAGCAGCCGTGCGCCCGCCAGCGCGCCCGCGAAGTCGATCGCCTCGGGCGTGGCGGTCGCAAAGGCGCTTCCGGCGCGGTCGTAAGTGATCGCCGAGGCGCGCGCGCCCGCTCCGGCTTCGAGGAAATAGAGCCCCATGCGCCCCCGCGCACGGGCGATGTGCTGCACGCCTACCCCCGCCCCGCGCAGCGCGGCAAGCGCCCGCTCGCCCAGGGGATTATCCGGCAACACCCCGGCAAAGCGCACCGCGTGCCCGAGGCTCGCCAAGGCCGAAGCGACGTTCGCCTCTGCCCCGCCGACGACCATGTCGAGGTTCTGCGCCTGCACCAGCAGCTGCCGACCCGGCGGCGAGAGGCGCAGCAGGACTTCGCCGAAACAGGTGACGGTCATCGGAGGAGATTACCGCGCCAGCCAGCCGCCGTCGACCGCGAGGATGTGGCCGGTGACATAGTCCGACGCGCCGCTGGCGAGGAACACCGCTGCTCCGGCGATGTCCTCGGGGCTACCCCAGCGCCCGGTCGGGATACGTTCGAGGATCTGGCGGTTGCGCGTTGCGTCAGCCTGCAAGGCGGCGGTGTTGTTGGTGGCGATATAGCCCGGCGCGATGGCGTTGACCTGCACGCCTTTGGGCGCGAGTTCGTTCGCCATCGCCTTGGTCAGCCCGGCGACACCGGACTTCGCGGCAGCATAGCTCGGCACGCGGATCCCGCCCTGAAAGCTCAGCAGCGAGGCGATGTTGATGATCTTGCCCGCGCCTTGCGCCATCATCACCTTGGCCGCCGCCTGACTGAGGAAGAACAGCGTTTTCAGGTTGGTGTCGACCACCGCGTCCCAGTCTTCTTCGGTGAAGTCTGCAAGGTCGTTGCGGCGGATGATCCCGGCATTGTTGACGAGGATATCGAGCCCGCCCAGCGCTGCTACCGCCTCCTCCACCAGCCCCGCCACCGGCGCGATCGAGGACAGGTCGGCGCGCAGATCCACCGCCTTGCGCCCCGCCTGTGCGATCAGCGCCAGCGTTTCATCGGGCGCGCTGCGTCCGGCGAGCGCCACGTCGGCCCCGGCCTCGGCCAGCGCGACCGCAATCGCCTGCCCGATCCCGGTATTGGCCCCGGTCACCAGTGCGCGCTTGCCGGTGAGGTCGAAGGATATCGCCATGTGTCTCTCCCCCTCGTCCGCGGCTTACAGCGCCTTCAGGTAGGCGGCGATGCCGTCATCCTGGCAGTTGGGATAGAAATATTCCGCGAACCGCTCGCCTGCGATCGCCGCGCGCAGCAGGTCCTGATCGACGTTCTTGAGCACGCTCAGCATGTCGTGGCAGCTTGCAGCCTTGAGATCGGCCAGCTTGCCGCGGTTGACCGCCATGATCGCGGCGCGCTCCTTGGGATAGCCCGCGCCCGGCTCGCCTTCGAACAGCTTGGCGTAGCAATCCTGCAGGTTCAGTTCCGCCGCCCAGCCAAAGCCCTTGGCATAGGGCATCGAGATCGCGTTGCCCGCGTTGATCTGGCTGAACAGGAAGGCGTCGGTCGGGTCGATCACCAGCCCGCAGAACACGCCCGGCATGGCGTTGCAGGCGAGCATCGAGCCCATGCCGGTGCCGCAGCCGGTGACCACGAAATCGGCGGCCTTGGAGTTGAGCAGAATGCCCGTCAGCAGCCCATTCATCACATAGGTGAGCGAGGCGGCGTCCTCCGCCGAATACATGCCGTAATTGAACACCTGATGCCCCAGCGGCTCGGCCACGGCGGTCAGCGCCTCATGGATGATCGGGTTCTTGGCGGCCTGGCTGTTTTCGGTGATGAGCGCGATCTTCATGTCTGTGTCCTGCTTGCGGAAACCGGTGTCATGAAGGGGTGTAGCGCCAAAGTGGGGCGGCTTTCAACCTGCTTTTCGGCCGCTGTCGTTTCAACCCTTGGGCGGGGCGACCGACTGGCGCTTCACCAGCCGGGCGAGGAAGCGCGATTCCTGCGCCTCGGGGGTGCCGGGCGCAATCAGCTTCAAGGCGGCGGCGCGGCCCATTTCGCGCACCGGCCAGCCGACCGTGGTCATCGGCGGCCAGATATGCGCGGCGATCGGCGAATCGTCGAAACCGATAATCGAAAGATCGTCCGGCACCCGCAAATCTCGCTGGCGCGCGGCGTGGAACGCGCCCGAGGCCATCTCGTCATTGCTGGCGAAGATCGCGGTGGGCCGCTCGGCGGCGTCGAGCAGAGTGCCCGCCGCAGTCAGCCCGGACTCGAAGCGGTAGGTGCCCTGCGCCCGCGCCGCTGCGGGCACCGGCAGGCCATGCGCCGCCATCGCCGCCAGAAACCCCTCGCGCCGCTCCAGCGCCGAACGAAAGCCGGTCGGCCCCTCGATCAGCGCGATCCGGTGGTGGCCGAGTTCGACCAGATGATCGACCGCCTGCGTCACCATCTCGCGGTCGTTCGAGGCGACCATGTGATCGCCGTCGTCCAGCATCGCCGAGCCCATGCGGACATAGCCGCAGCCCATCTCCCGGCACAGCTGCGCGAGCGCATCATTCTCCGAGATCGGCGGGAGAATCAGCACGCCGTAGAGCCGCTGCTGTTCGAGAAAGCGGCGGATGTCGTCCATCATCGTCGGTGAGTGGCGATCGACCGGGCGCACCGCCAGCGCGAATTCGGTGTCGCGGATTGCGCCCATGACGCCTTCCTGAAAGTTCAGCACGGTCTGGGCATTGGGGTTGTCGTGGATCAGCCCGAGCAGGAAATTGCGCCGCAGCGCCAGCGCGCGCGCCTGCGGATTGGGGACATAGCCCAGCTCCGCAATCACCGCTTCGACCCGGCTGCGGGTCTCGTCGCTGAGCAGCGCGGAGCGGTTGATGACGCGGCTGACAGTCTTCTTCGACACCCCGGCGAGGCGGGCGACATCGTTGATCGTCGGGGTCTTTGCGGAACTGGGCATGGGTTGTTCTGTTGGCCTTCCCCTGTGCTGCGGAGTCCGGAAAGGATGAAAACCGCAAAAGCATCATGCGCGGCGGGCCCGCGAGGGTGCGGGGTCGCGCGCGTCGCTTTTGACACCGGTGCCCCGCTTCGCCAAGCCCCATCGCAAGGGGCGCGCGCGGGCACGGGAATGAGAGAGCAATCGGCCTCAGCGCCGCTCGCGGAAGAAGGCGCGCAGCAGTTCTGCCGCCTCATCCTCGCCGATGCCGGAGTAGATTTCGGGGCGATGGAGCGTCTGCGGCTGGTCGAACACCTGCGCGCCGTGCTCGACTGCGCCGCCCTTGGGATCGCTGGCCGCGTAATAGAGCCGGGCAATCCGGGCATGGGCAATGGCGCCCGCACACATCGCGCAGGGCTCCAGCGTCACCCACAGCTCGCAGCCTGTCAGGCGTTCATCGCCCAGCGCCTGCGCGGCGCGGCGAATCGCGAGGATTTCGGCATGGGCGGTGGGGTCGTGATCGGTGCGCGGCGCATTGTGCGCCTCGGCGATGATGGCGCCATCCTTCACGACCACTGCGCCGATCGGAACTTCGCCGACATCAGCTGCGGTGCGGGCAAGCGCAAGGGCGCGCCCCATGAAGCTGCGGAATCCCGCCTCGCTCATGCGGCGCGCCCCTGAAAGGCAGGCTTATTCGTCGCCGGTCGCCGGCGTGCCTTCAGCATCGGGCATGGTGACATCGACATCGGGAACCGTAACGGTCGTCTCCTTGGTGCCGACATCGACATCGGCGGTTTCGACATCATACTCGGGAAGTTCGCCGCCTTCGACATTCACTTCGGGCATGTCGCCTTCCTTGGTCTGGTCCACATCGCACGCGGCGAGGCCCAGCGCAAAGGTTGCGGCGAGAGTGCTGGCGATGATACGCTTCATGTTCGTTCTCCTGTTTGCACGCAAGCAGGGTCCAACCCCCTCACGATCTGGGGGGAGAGGCGACCGGCGGCATGAGAAGTTCCCTCCGCCATCCGGCAAGCCGCCAGGCCGTGGCTTTTGCAGGGCGAACCGATCGGGGGCGCGCTATCGGCGCAAGCGGGTTGACGATTCGGCCCTCGCCCGTTATGCGCGCCGCTTTCCCGGATTAGACCCGAACTTTACGAGAAGAGACACACCATGTCGCGCATCTGCGAACTGACCGGCAAGGGCCGCCAGGTTGGCCACAATGTGAGCCACGCCAACAACAAGACCAAGCGCGTGTTCCTGCCCAACCTGCAGAACGTCACGCTGATGAGCGAAAAGCTCGACCGCAGCTTCAAGTTTCGCGTGTCGACCCACGGGTTGCGCTCGGTGGAGCACAATGGCGGGCTCGACAACTGGCTGCTCAAGACCAGCGACGAGAAGCTTTCGACCAATGCGCTGAAGGTGAAGCGTGAACTGGTGAAGGCTCAGGCTGCGGCCTAATTCCGCAGGGCCCCGCGGGGCCTTGGCGAACCGATCGGGCGTCCGGCATTCCGGGCGCCTTTTCGTTTGTGTGGCGCGCGCCCGTTCAGGCGGCGGGATCGAAGATCAGCTTCACCAGCAGCGTGCGCTGCATCACCGACAGGTTGTCGTCCGATATCAGCCACACGTCGATTCGCCCGTCCGCGCGCGGGCGCAGGGTGAGGCCTTCGTAATTCTCGCGCGGGATCGCGGGATCGAGCTGCAGCACCTTCTCGGGCGCGAACACGCCGCCGGCTTGCGGAGGCGGGCCGATCGCGATCAGGCTGGTGAAGGCCGGCCAGGCCCACACCACATCGCGCATCAGCACCAGCAACCGGCCATCGGGCAACTGCGCCATGTCTGTGGCGGCAAAGCCGGGGGCGGGGTTGCGAAAGGCGAAGCGCTGCATCGGCGCGCCCTCGACCGGGTCATAGGCGAAGATCACGCCCTCGCGCCCGCCTTCGGGCAGGATCACGAAGCGACCGTCGGCGAGCCGTGTCATCGCCTCCGCCCCGCCATTGTCGCCCCAATCGACCTCGCCGGTGAGGTCGCGCTTGCCGTCGATGATGCCTTCGCGGGTGAAGCGGTGGATCGTGTGGCGGTTCTCATAGCCCAACCAGTAGCGCCCGGTTGCGGGATCGCGGGTGGCGGATTCGATGTCCCACAGGTGGTTCGCATCCTCGCGCGCGACCAGCTGGCGGTCGATCCGCTCTTGCGGGTCGTCCTCATCGGGCGCGATCAGTGTCATGCGAAAAGCGCGGTCGGTGAAGGCGCGCAGCCGGTCGCCGGACAGCGCCAGCAGCGCCGAATAGCCGCCGAACATCAGGCTTTCGGCATCATATTCCCACACCCCGGCAATGTCCCAGCCGGGTGTTCCCGTGAGGCCGGGGCCTTGCAACCGGGTGACGGCGACATCGCGCGGCGCGGTGTTCGGCAACGGCGTGCGCACCCATGTCCCCGGCGCGCAGAGCAGCGCCACGGCCAGCGCCGCAAGGAGCCTGCGAGGTCTTGCCACCTCAGTTCATCGGCCCGGTGAACAGCAGCGGATCGAGCCGCGCATCGCCCCATTTGAGGCTCCAGTGCAGATGCGGCCCGGTCGCGCGGCCGGTCGCGCCGACATTGCCGATATGCTGGCCCTGCGTCACCGGCTCGCCTTCGCGCACCACGATCCGCGAGGCGTGGAGGAAGGCGCTGTTGAGCCCGCTGCCGTGGTCGATGATGATGAGCCCGCCTTCGAGACTAAAGCCGGTGCGCGCGAGCACCACCACCCCGTCGGCCGGAGCGACGAAGGGCACGCCGTTGCCCGGCGCGATGTCGATTCCAGAATGGTAGGCGGCTGGCTCGCCATTGTAGATCCGCTGACGCCCGAAGCGACCGGAAATGCGCCCCCTCACCGGCCAGATGAAATCCTGCCGCCAACCCTTCGCCCCGGTGCGCTGTGCGCGGGCGGCGTTGATGGCATTGTATTCGGGCTCGCGGATTTTCCAGTAGGCCTCGTCCGAGCCGCCGCCGCTGCGCTTGGACGTGGCGACCCGCTCGATCTGCCATTGGCGCGGGGCGATGGGGAGCGCTTCGCCATGCAGCTGCCCGCTGGCAAGCTGCGCTTTGATCGGCACTGCGGCAGGCGCATCGCGGTCAAAGGCGGCAAAGAAGCTGCCGTCCTCGGCCAGGTCGACCGGCGTGTCGCCCACCGTCACCGCCACCGCCCCATCGGGCGCGAGGCCGCGGATGAAGCCGCCCTGCGTCAATGCGCCGGACCATGAGAAGCGCGTGTTCTGCCCTTGGAAGGCGCCGTCTTCGGGGGGCGATGCAGGACTGGCCGCAGCCCACCCCAGCACAGCGGCGGCCACCAGTGCCGCAATCGCGCGCAGGCCCGATATTCCGCCCGCCCTAGTCAAGGCCGAGCAGGCGGCGCGTGGCAATCTCGCACGAGGCATAGGCCTCCTGCCGCTCGGCGCTCCAGTAGCGCAATTCGGCGAGCGGGATCGGCGCGCCCGTCACAGCGCAGAGCACGTGGCTCCCCGGGCGCAGGATGCGGAAGCTTGAAGGGCCGTAATAGAGCTTGGCGGTCTTGTCGGCGGAGGACATCAGCATGGGGCGGGTGATAGCACCGTGTGGCTAACCGAACAAATCATCTTGTGCCGCCGGGCGCGGCGCAGGGCGTTTGCGCGCCGGGGCGGGAGGCGGAGTTGGGGGCGGGGGCGGTGCGCCATCGGCGGGAACCGCGGCGAGCGTGCCGTCGCGGAATTGCACCAGCAGCCGTGCTTCGCTGGCGGCTTCGGCGCGGGTGGTCAGCGCCTGTCCCGCAGCCCCGCGCACAATGGCATAGCCGCGTTCGAGCGGCTTTTCCGGGTGCAGCTGGCTCATCACGCGGGTCAGCGCGGCGAGCCGGTCGGCGCCTTGCCGCAGGGGCCGCTCGACCAGCGCCGGGGTCAGCCGCGCGCGCTCGAGCCGCCGCTGCGCCTCGGCGGCAGAGCGCGACAGCAGGCTGGGGGAGAGGCGCGCCGCCACCCCCGCCAGCCGCTCGCGCCCTTTGGCGGAACGGTCGCCCAGCGCACGGCGCAGGCGCTCGGCGAGGTCGTCCAGCCGCTGTGCCTGCGGTTGCAGCAGGTTTTCCGGGCGCGGCAGCAGCCGGGCGCGCGCTTCGAGCCGCTCGCGCCCCAGCTCGAGCGGGCGATAGACCGCGCGGCGCTGGCGGGCGGCAAGATCGGTGAGGGTGAAGGCAAGATCGGCGCGCACCGGCACCGCCATCTCGGCAGCGGCGGTGGGCGTGGGCGCGCGACGGTCTGCAGCGTAATCGGCGAGCGTGGTGTCGGTCTCGTGCCCTACCGCGCTGATGATCGGGATCGAGCATTCCGCGATGGCGCGCACCACCGCTTCCTCGTTGAAGCTCCACAGGTCCTCGATCGACCCGCCCCCGCGCGCGACGATGACGAGGTCGGGGCGGGGGATGGGGCCGTCAGCGGCGAGGCCCGAGAACCCCCGCACCGCCGCCGCGATCTGCTCCGCCGCGCCATTGCCCTGCACCAGCACAGGCCAGACGATGACGTGCGTCGGGAAGCGATCCGCCAGCCGGTGGAGAATGTCGCGGATCACCGCCCCGGTGGGCGAAGTCACCACGCCGATCACCTGCGGCAGGAACGGCAAGGCGCGCTTGCGCTCCGCCGCGAAGAGGCCCTCCGCCGCCAACCGTGCGCGGGTCTTCTCCAGCAGCGCCAGCAGCGCGCCCTCGCCCGCCAGTTCGAGGCTGTCGATCACGATCTGGTATTTGGAGCGCCCCGGATAGGTGGTGAGCTTGCCGGTGGCGATCACCTCGAGGCCATCCTCGGCGCGGAAATTGAGGCGTGCGGCGTTGCCCTTCCACATCACCCCGTCGATCACCGCGCCTTCGTCCTTCAAGGCGCAGTAGAAATGCCCCGATGCGGCGCGCTTCACGCCCGAAAGCTCGCCGCGCAGGCGCACATAGCCAAAGCGGTCCTCGACCGTGCGCTTCAGCAACGCGGAAATCTCGCTGATGGTCAGCGGCTGGGCGTTGTCGCCCTGCCTTTCGCGCGCTACCAGCCCGGCATCATCATCACTCGTCGGCGGAGGGGCCATGAATATCCTGCTTTTGGGTTCGGGAGGCCGCGAACATGCGCTGGCATGGTCGCTGGCGCAATCCCCGAGCCTGACTAAGCTCTACGCCGCCCCCGGAAATCCCGGCATCGCGGAAGAGGCAGAGTGTGTCGCGCTCGACGTGACCGATCACGGCGCGGTGATTGCGTTCTGCGCTGACAAGGCAATCGGCCTCGTCGTCGTCGGCCCCGAGGCACCGCTGGTGGATGGGTTGTCGGATTCGCTGCGGGCGGCGGGCGTGCCGGTGTTCGGTCCTTCGCAGGCCGCCGCGCAGCTCGAAGGCTCCAAGGGCTTTACGAAGGACCTCTGCGCCCGCGCCGGCATCCCGACCGCAGGCTACGTGCGCACGTCGTCGCTGGAAGAGGCCCGCGCCGCACTCGCCCGCTTTGCCGCGCCCTACGTGCTCAAGGCCGATGGCCTCGCGGCGGGCAAGGGCGTGGTGATCGCTGAAACTCTCGCGGACGCCGAAGAAACGCTCGCCGACATGTTCGGCGGGGCCTTTGGCGGCGCGGGCGCGCAGGTGGTGATCGAGGAGTTCATGGCTGGCGAGGAAGCGAGCTTCTTCGCGCTCACCGACGGCACCGCGATTGTCCCCTTTGGCAGCGCGCAGGACCACAAGCGCGTCGGCGACGGCGACACCGGCCCCAACACCGGCGGCATGGGCGCATACTCCCCCGCTCCGGTGCTGACGGCAGAATTGCAGGCCCGCGTCATGGCCGAGATCATCGAGCCCACGGTGCGGACGATGCGCGAAGAGGGCAATCCCTATCAGGGCGTGCTCTTCGCCGGGCTGATGCTGACGGCGGACGGCCCCAAGCTGATCGAATACAACGCCCGCTTCGGCGACCCGGAGTGCCAGGTGCTGATGATGCGCCTTCAGAGCGATCTGGTCGCGCTGATGCTCGCCTGTGCCAAGGGAGAACTGGCGGGCACCGAAGTGTCACTGCGTGACGCAACCGCGCTCACCGTGGTGATGGCCGCGAAGGGCTATCCCGGCACCCCCGAAAAGGGCGGTGCGATTGCTTTGGACAATGTCGAGTCGGAGGGCGCCAAGGTCTTCCACGCCGGGACGGCGCTGAAAGACGGCATGCTGGTGGCGAACGGCGGCCGCGTGCTCGCCGTCACGGCGACGGGCGCGAATGTCACCGAGGCGCAGGCCAAGGCCTACGCCGCGGTCGACGCGATCGACTTCGCATCCGGCTTCTGCCGCCGCGACATCGGCTGGCGGGAGGTGGCGCGGGAGCGTGGAGGCGCGACTGACACGTCGGCCTAGATACCGAGCTCTTCAGTAAAGTCTTCCCATTCGGCATTGATCGCGGCGACGAGCGCCTTGTTGGGAACGAAGAAATAGAGATCGGGCGCGTCGATATCGTCCATGAAGACGCCGTATCGCAGGCTTACCTCCCTGCCGTTGAAAATGGCGGTTTGGGCCATTCTCCGCTCTTCATTGACTTCGGTCCCGCTTGTAAACGGGACAAGCGCGTCCACATCAAACCCGATCCCGCGCCGGTCGCGCAACCGTTCAAGGAAAGGGCGCACGTTCTCCAGATCGAAATTCATCGACGCTTCGAAGATCTCGGAAGGTGCGACGGGAGCAGCGCCATCAGGCGCGTCCCTTCCGAACAGTCGGCGCAGGAAGCTCATCGCGAATTCTCCTCGAGATCGGCTTAGTGAAAAAATGTCGGGGGGCAAAGTCTGACCGCTCAACGCGCGGGGCGATCAGGCTACCGCCTCACGCAGGCGCGCGCTTATGCCGCGCTTGACGCGATCGACTTCCCCTCGGGCTTTCGCCGCCGCGACATTGGCTGGCGCGAAGCGGCGCGGGAGGCGTGAACGAAACGGCTGCTTTGCCGCGCTGTCGGAAAAAAGCCGCCGTTCGGCTTTCGACCACGTTGCGGACGTTGGCGAGCACGAACGATCGTCATCCCAGCGAAAGCTGGGATCGCTCTCGCTCTCATGCTAGCTCACGGCAACAGGCGGCTGGGTCTACATCATGACCAGCAAGCGCGGCGGCGTACTGTATATCGGCGTCACTGCCGACCTGCCCGCACGGATCATGCAACACAAGCACGGCAAGGGTTCCACCTTCTGTCGTCGTTACGGCCTTGACCGGCTCGTCTATGCGGAGCCTCACGCCGAGATCGCCGACGCCATCGCCAGAGAAAAAGCGATGAAGGCATGGAAGCGTCCGTGGAAGATCGAGCAGATTGAAACGGGCAACCCTGAATGGGATGACCTTTTCGAGCAGATCCACTGACCGACAGCGATCCCAGCTTTCGCTGAGATGACGAAGAGACAAAGCGTCGCCTAACCACCCGATTGTGTTGAAAAACTCCTCCTTGCAATCGGGCTAAAGTATTGATTCTATGTCTTGGCAGACAAGCGGAGACGGTCGGATGATGGGTGAGCGGACGGTGGCGCAGGAGGCCCTGTTCTACAGCTTCAACCTGGAGCGGCATGTTCCGCAGGATCATTTGCTGCGCTCGATCGATCGGTTCGTCGACCTGTCGGGCATTCGCGAACATCTGCGTCCCTTCTACAGCTCGACCGGACGACCGTCAGTTGATCCCGAGTTGATGATCCGGATGCTGATCATCGGCTACTGCATGGGCATCCGGTCCGAGCGGCGGCTGTGCGAGGAGGTGCATGTCAACCTCGCCTATCGCTGGTTCTGCCGCCTGGGGCTGGAAGGCGATGTGCCCGACCACTCGACCTTCTCGAAGAACCGTCACGGTCGCTTCCGCGACAGTGATCTGCTGCGCCAGCTGTTCGAGACGACCGTGGCGCGCTGCATCGCCGAAGGACTGGTCGGCGGTGAAGGGTTCGCGGTCGATGGCAGCCTCGTGCGCGCCGATGTGAACCGCCAGCATGCCGTCGATCAGGCCGATGGCTTGCCGGACCCGGCCACCAGCCATGCCGTTCGCGAGTATCTGGCTGTGCTCGACGATGCGGCCTTCGGGGGCGCAACCCCGGTGCCGCCCAAGCAGTTGGCGGTGGCCGATCCGGCCGCACGCTGGACAGCGGCAAGCCGCGAGCGTGCCTTCTTCGCCTATGCCACCAACTACCTCATTGATCTCCAGAACGCAGTGATCGTCGATGTCGAGGCGACCACCGCCATCCGTCAGGCCGAGGTGACCGCCCAGCGCCGCATGATCGACCGGACGCAGGAGCGCTTCGGCCTCTGGCCCGAGCGGCTCGTGGGCGACACCGGATATGGCGATGCAAGGAACCTGTCCTGGCTGGTCGAGGAGCGCGGCATCGAGCCGCACATCCCTGTGTTCGACAAGTCTGCCCGCCGCGATGATACCTTCGAGCGTTCGGCCTTCACCTTCGACCATGAGGATGACAGCTATATCTGCCCTGCTGGCAAGCGGCTGCGCCAGAGGCAGAAGGTCTATCGCGAGGAACGTCCGTTCGTCGATGAGAACGGCATGTTGCGTTACCGCGCCAGCAAGCTCGACTGCAGTGCCTGCGCTCTCAAGCCGCGCTGTTGCCCGACCCAACCAGCGCGCAAGATCCTGCGTTCAGTCCACGAGGGCGCCCGTGATCTGGCCCGCGATATCGCCACGACCGACGCCTATCTGGTCTCGCGCCGCCAGCGCAAGAAGGTCGAGATGCTGTTCGCGCACCTCAAGCGCATCCTCAGGATGGATCGCCTGCGCCTGCGAGGTCCAAACGGCGCAAGAGACGAGTTCCTCCTCGCAGCCACCGCCCAAAACCTCCGGAAAATGGCCAAGCTGATCCCCATGCCAGCCACCACAGCCCCCGCATAAGCGGGGGCGAAGCCTCAGAGCGCCGCTCAGGCTCGCGCCAGCGCCGATCTCAGCGCCGGGTTTTTCAACACAATC
>NZ_MUYG01000008.1:267500-376237 GCF_002155425.1 Erythrobacter donghaensis | reverse complement strand
GATTGTGTTGAAAAACTCCTCCTTGCAATCGGGCTAAAGTATTGATTCTATGTCTTGGCAGACAAGCGGAGACGGTCGGATGATGGGTGAGCGGACGGTGGCGCAGGAGGCCCTGTTCTACAGCTTCAACCTGGAGCGGCATGTTCCGCAGGATCATTTGCTGCGCTCGATCGATCGGTTCGTCGACCTGTCGGGCATTCGCGAACATCTGCGTCCCTTCTACAGCTCGACCGGACGACCGTCAGTTGATCCCGAGTTGATGATCCGGATGCTGATCATCGGCTACTGCATGGGCATCCGGTCCGAGCGGCGGCTGTGCGAGGAGGTGCATGTCAACCTCGCCTATCGCTGGTTCTGCCGCCTGGGGCTGGAAGGCGATGTGCCCGACCACTCGACCTTCTCGAAGAACCGTCACGGTCGCTTCCGCGACAGTGATCTGCTGCGCCAGCTGTTCGAGACGACCGTGGCGCGCTGCATCGCCGAAGGACTGGTCGGCGGTGAAGGGTTCGCGGTCGATGGCAGCCTCGTGCGCGCCGATGTGAACCGCCAGCATGCCGTCGATCAGGCCGATGGCTTGCCGGACCCGGCCACCAGCCATGCCGTTCGCGAGTATCTGGCTGTGCTCGACGATGCGGCCTTCGGGGGCGCAACCCCGGTGCCGCCCAAGCAGTTGGCGGTGGCCGATCCGGCCGCACGCTGGACAGCGGCAAGCCGCGAGCGTGCCTTCTTCGCCTATGCCACCAACTACCTCATTGATCTCCAGAACGCAGTGATCGTCGATGTCGAGGCGACCACCGCCATCCGTCAGGCCGAGGTGACCGCCCAGCGCCGCATGATCGACCGGACGCAGGAGCGCTTCGGCCTCTGGCCCGAGCGGCTCGTGGGCGACACCGGATATGGCGATGCAAGGAACCTGTCCTGGCTGGTCGAGGAGCGCGGCATCGAGCCGCACATCCCTGTGTTCGACAAGTCTGCCCGCCGCGATGATACCTTCGAGCGTTCGGCCTTCACCTTCGACCATGAGGATGACAGCTATATCTGCCCTGCTGGCAAGCGGCTGCGCCAGAGGCAGAAGGTCTATCGCGAGGAACGTCCGTTCGTCGATGAGAACGGCATGTTGCGTTACCGCGCCAGCAAGCTCGACTGCAGTGCCTGCGCTCTCAAGCCGCGCTGTTGCCCGACCCAACCAGCGCGCAAGATCCTGCGTTCAGTCCACGAGGGCGCCCGTGATCTGGCCCGCGATATCGCCACGACCGACGCCTATCTGGTCTCGCGCCGCCAGCGCAAGAAGGTCGAGATGCTGTTCGCGCACCTCAAGCGCATCCTCAGGATGGATCGCCTGCGCCTGCGAGGTCCAAACGGCGCAAGAGACGAGTTCCTCCTCGCAGCCACCGCCCAAAACCTCCGGAAAATGGCCAAGCTGATCCCCATGCCAGCCACCACAGCCCCCGCATAAGCGGGGGCGAAGCCTCAGAGCGCCGCTCAGGCTCGCGCCAGCGCCGATCTCAGCGCCGGGTTTTTCAACACAATCGGCTGGAAACAGGCCAAAGCCGCCGCCCTTCAATCCCCGTGTTCGCGGCCGAAATCGGGGCGTTCGTCGTCCTGGCCTTGTTCGATCACCGCGCGGCGAATCGCGCGGGTGCGGGTGAAGAGGTCGAACAAAGCGTCACCATCGGCCGATCGGATCGCGCGCTGCATTGCGGTGAGATCCTCGGTGAAGCGCCCCAGCATCTCCAGCACGGCGCCCTTGTTGCTGAGGAACACGTCGCGCCACATCACCGGGTCGGAGGCGGCGATGCGGGTGAAATCGCGAAAACCGCCCGCTGAGTACTTGATGACCTCGCTCTGCGTCACGTCCTCGAGATCGCTGGCGGTGCCGACGATGGTGTAGGCGATAAGGTGCGGGATGTGGCTGGTGACGGCGAGCACGAGATCGTGGTGCGCGGCGTCCATCAGCTCGACCTTGGAGCCGAGCTGCGTCCAGAAGTCCGACAGGGCCTGAAGCGCGCCTGCATCACAGCCCTCGGGCGGGGTGAGGATGCACCAGCGGCCCGCGAACAGGGTGGCGAAGCCCGCGTCCGGCCCGGACTGCTCGGTGCCAGCGACGGGGTGGGCCGGGATGATGGTGGCCTGCGGCAGCGCCTCGGCCAGCGCAGCGGCGACCGCGGCCTTGGAGGAGCCGACGTCGCTGACGATGGCGTTGGGCTTCAGGCCCGGGGCAATGGCCCGCGCCGCCTCGCCCATCGCGCCAACGGGGACGCACAGGATCACAAGGTCGGCACCCGCCACGGCGGCCTCGGGGGTATCGGCGATGGTGTCCGCCAGCCCGCGCTCGGCGGCCCGCGCGCGGACGGCGGGGTCGCGGTCCCAGCCGGTGGTGGCGATGTGCGGCGCGCGCGCCTTGGTCGCGAGCCCGATCGACCCGCCGAGCAGGCCGAGGCCGATGATCGCGAGCGAGCGGATGGTCATGCCGCCTCTCCGCACAGCTGGCGCAGCGTGGCGATGACGTCGCTTGTCGCTGCGGTGGTGCCGATGGTGATGCGCAGGCTGTTCGGCAGGCCTTGCGAGGGCAGGTGGCGGACGGCGTATCCGGCTTCGGCCAGCGCGTCGAGCGCTTGGGTGGCGGTCACGTCGCCCTCGAAATGGACGAGGAGGAAGTTGGCTTCGCTGGGGCTGGTGGAGATACCGTGGTTGCCGAGCATCGCGATGGCATCGGCCAGTCGTTGGCGCTCCGTCGCATTGTGGTTGCGGCTGCGTTCGACGAATTGCTGATCGCCCAGCGCGGCGAGCGCGGCCTTCTGTCCGCTCACCGAGACGTTGAACGCGCCGCGCAGGCGGTTGACGAGATCGATCAGATGCGCCGAGCCGGTGACCCAGCCGACCCGCTCCGAGGCGAGGCCATAGGCCTTGGAGAAGGTGCGGCTGACCAGCACGTTCTCGTGCTTCGCCGCGAGGGCGAAGGCCTGAGTCTGGAAGGCGGGGTCGACATATTCGCCGTAAGCCTCGTCGACCACCAGCAGCACGTCGGCAGGCAGCCCGGCGTGGAGGCGGGCGACCTCGGCGGGCGGCAGGAAGGTGCCTACGGGATTGTTGGGGTTGTCGAGCAGCACCACGCGGGTCGCTGGCGTGACGGCGGCAAGCAGGTTGTCGACGCTGGCACCGTGGCCCTCGGGCTCGGCGAAGACCGGCGTGGCCCCGACCTTCTGCGCCAGCAGCGGGTAGAGCGAGAAGGAGTAGCGCGACATCACCACCGCGTCCCCCGGCCCGGCCAGCGCCTGCACCGCGCAGTGCAGCAGCTCGCCCGAGCCGGTGCCGCAGACGATCAGCGCCGGGTCGAGGCCGTGAACCTGAGCGATGGCCTCCCGCAAAGCCCGCGCATCGGGATCGGGGTAGTCGGCGGCCACGTGCCCCTCGGCCAGCGCCGCGAGCGCCGCAGGGCTGGAGCCCAGCGGGTTCTCGTTGGCCGACAGCTTCACCAGCGGCTTGCCGCTCGCCGACTTGGACTTGCCGGGGACATAGGCGTGGATCGCGCTGATCCAGGGTTTGGGTTCGGGTCTCGACATCGGACGTGCGCGATAGCCAGTTTGCGGGTGCGAATACAGCGCGAAAACGCGCGGGCGCCTGCGGTGCCGATTGACACGCGCGGGGGGCTACCCCAAGTCGCACGGCCAATGAACGCCGCTCCGCCTGTCTCCCCGGTCTACAAAGTCCCGCACCCCCTGCCGCTCGACAGCGGGCAGGCGCTGGAAGGCTGCGAGATCGCCTACGAGACCTATGGGACGCTGGCGGCGGACGAGCGCAACGCGGTGCTGGTGTGTCATGCGCTGACCGGCGATCAGTACCTCGCCAGCCCGCATCCGATCACTGGCAAGCCGGGGTGGTGGGAGCGGATGGTCGGGCCGGGCAAGCCGATCGACACCGACCGCCACTTCGTGATCTGCGCGAATGTCATCGGCTCCTGCATGGGATCGAGCGGCCCCGCCAGCCTCGCGCCCGACGGCGCTCCCTACGCGATGCGCTTCCCCGTCATCACCATCCGCGACATGGTGCGCGGGCTTGTCGCGCTGCTCGACGGGCTGGGGGTGGAGAAGCTCCACGCCGTCGTCGGCGGGTCGATGGGCGGGATGCAGGCGCTGAGCCTTGCCGCCAACTGGCCCGAGCGCGCCGCCCGCGTGCTGGTGATCGCCTCAACCGCGCGCCATTCCGCGCAGAACATCGCCTTCCATGAAGTCGGGCGACAGGCGATCATGGCCGACCCCGCATGGGCCGAGGGCGATTACTACGCGAGCGACGCGCGGCCCGACAACGGCCTCGCCGTGGCGCGGATGGCGGCGCATATCACCTACCTTTCCGAAGCGGGGCTGACCGAGAAGTTCGGCCGCCGCCTGCAGGACCGCGAGGCCAAGGGCTTCGGCTTCGACGCCGAGTTCCAGGTGGAAAGCTACCTCAGGTATCAGGGCAGCGGCTTCACCCGGCGGTTCGACGCCAACAGCTACCTCTACATCACCCGCGCGATGGACTACTTCGACATCGCCGAGGAGCATGGCGGCAAGCTGGCCGATGCCTTTGCAGGCACACAGGCGCGGTTCTGCCTCGTCAGCTTCGATACCGACTGGCTCTACCCCACCGCCGAAAGCCGCCACATCGTCCACGCGCTGAATGCAGCGGGGGCGAAGGTCAGCTTCGTGGAACTGTCCGCGCCGCACGGGCATGACAGCTTCCTGCTCGAACACGACCAGCTTGACCGGGTGGTGAAGGGGTTTGTGGAATGAGCTTGCGCCCCGACCTCGCTGCGATCGCCGCGCATGTGACGCCCGGCAGCCGGGTGCTCGACATCGGCTGCGGGGACGGCGCGCTGATGGCGGAGCTGGAAGCGACAAGCGGCTGCGATGCGCGCGGGATGGAGCTCGACGGCGCGCTGGTGGAACGCTGCGTGTCGCGCGGTCTCAGCGTGGTGCAGGGCGATGCCAATCTCGACCTCGCCAACTACCCCGACAAGGCGTTCGATTACGCGATCCTCAGCCAGACGCTCCAGACCGCGACCCGGCCCGACCTGATGCTCGACGAGCTGCTGCGCGTCGGCCGGCGCGCCTTCGTCTCGTTTCCCAACTTCGCCCACTGGCGCACCCGCGCGGCGTTGCTGCTGGGCGGGCGGATGCCGGTGACGCGGGCGCTGCCGGTCAGCTGGTATGAGACCGAGAACATCCACCACGTCACGGTCGAGGACTTTCGCGACCTTGCTAAGCTGAAAGGCGCGCGGATCGAACGCGCGTGGTTCTTCTCGAACGAGAAGCAGATCGGCGCGCCAGCGGCTAACTGGCGCGCCGAGTTTGCTGTGTTCGAATTGAGTAGATGAGCCACCTTCGGTGGCGCAGACCTCCCGCCCCACCTCCCCGCCCGGCCACCAATAGTACCACTATGTTATGGTGGCCGGGCGGGGAGGTGGGGCGGGAGGTCTGAGGGGTCACGCCAGTGACCCCTTCACATCAAGCCCTGTGCAGCATGCACAGCTTGTGCCCGTCGAGATCAAGCACGTAGCCGAGGTTCAGCGTTCCCATCGCGCCGGTGCGTGGGCCCGGGGGATCTTCGATCGACTTTCCGCCCGCCGCCACGGCTGCATCGTGGAAGGCCTGCACCTGCTCGAGGCTGTCGCAGGCAAAGCCGACGGTCGATCCGTTGGCGCAGGTCGCGGGCTGATCGTTGATCGGCTCGCTGATCGAGAACATCCCGCCATTGTGCATCCAGAAGGCGCGCTTGTGCCCGGTGGCGGCGACGTTGATCATCCCCGGCCCCGCGCCCAGCGTGGCGAGCACGGTGTCGTAGAAGGCCTTGGCGCGATCGAAATCGCTGGTCCCGATCATGATGTGACTGAACATGGAATTGCGTCTCCTCTCATAAGACAGGTTGCGGATTAGGACGGATCGCCCGCACCCGCAACGTGGATTTCGGTAGCCACAGGTTCAGGTGGCAGGGCATAGGAGAGGCCATGCTCATGCCCCTTTTCGCCGCCGCGCTCGCGCTTCAGGATGCTCCGCCGCCGGCTGCCGCCCCGCCGCCGCCCGCCGAGACCATCACGATCGAGGAGCTTCCCGTCGCCGACGCGGCTGCCGCGCGCTGCGCGGTAGCCTATGCCACCATCGGCCAGTGGCAGAAGGCGGGCGATCCGCGCGGCGCGGGCTATCCCGAGGTCACCGCCAGCGGCGGGCGCGAATTCTTCGTGCGGGTGATGGCGCAGCTGATGGACACAGGCCTGACGCGCGAAAACATCGTGATGATTGCCGCCAGGGGGGTCGAAAGCAACAACGGCCCCGAGGGCGAACAGCGGGTCGCGCAGATGATGCCAGCCTGCGAGTTGATGAAGTCCGCCGCAGGGCTGTAAATCCGGCAACATATCCCCGCACCCGCCGCGCGACCCGCTGGATTCGCTGCGGCAGATGGGGCATGGAATGGCCACCATGTGGCAACTCCATCAATTCCCGCTCTGCCCCTTCAGCCGCAAGATCCGGCTGCTGCTGAGCGAGAAGAACATCCCCTTCGATCTGCTGCGCGAGGACCCGTGGTCGGCCTCGGACATGTTCTTCAATTTGAACCCGGCCGGGCGCACGCCGGTGATCGTCAATCCGGAGAAGAACATCGTCATCCCCGATAGTCGCGCGATCGCGGAATATTTCGAGGAGACGGTAGAGCGCAATCCGATGATCAACGGCACCGCCACCCAGCGCGCCGAAATCCGGCGGCTGGTCGCGCTGTTCGACGAGAATTTCTACGCCGATGTCACTGCGCCCCTGCTGTCAGAGCGCATGAAGAAGCGGATCCTGCGCCAGCCGCCCGACAGCGGCGCGCTGCGCAACGCGATGAAGATGGCGCACGGGCATCTCGACTATCTCGACTGGCTGATCGACAACCGTCCGTGGGTGGCGGGATCGACCATGAGCCTCGCCGATCTGGCCGCCGCCGCGCAGATTTCGGTCGCCGATTACCTCGGCGGGATCGACTGGGCCGGGCACGAACAGTCGCGCGGCTGGTACGCCGTGTTCAAGAGCCGCCCGAGCTTCCGCCCGCTGCTCACAGAGCGGATGGAGACGATCAAGCCGCCTGCGCATTACGCTTTGCTGGACGGATAAGGGGCGCACGGCGCGGCGCGCGCGGTCCGCAACCTAATCCTTGTTCTTGGCCTTGTTGGCATTGAACTGGGCTACCGTCAGCACGGCGAACCCGACCGTAACCAGCCCCAGAATCGTCGGCAGCGGAACGTCGATCCCGGCAAACATCCGGGCTCCCAGAACAGCGAGAGCCAAAACGAATAGCATCATGCTGAGAACGCGCAGAACGGTAACGGGCGTCTTGTTGTCTTGCATGGCAATTTCCCCCGTGCTTATCGGCCCATAGCAAGCTGTCAGACTTGCCCCGCGCCCGCAAGGGGCCATATGGTTACCGTGACGCCAGACAGGCGCATCCGGGAGATGGCATGATGGACAAGCTCGAACTGAACGACGCCGAATGGCGCGAGAAGCTTACCCCGACGCAGTATCATATCCTGCGCGAGGCCGGGACCGAGCGCGCCTTCACCGGCGAATACGACAAGTTCTATGACGAGGGTGAATATCACTGCGCCGCCTGCGGGACGCAGCTGTTCTATTCGACCGCCAAGTACAACTCCGGCTGTGGCTGGCCCGCCTTCACCAAGCCCGCCGACGAGGAGGTGATCGAAGAGCACCGCGACGTCAGCTACGGCATGGTCCGAACCGAAGTGCGCTGCGGCAAGTGCGGCGGGCATCTGGGCCACGTCTTTCCCGACGGCCCGCCCGAGCAGGGGGGCTTGCGCTACTGCATCAATTCCGCCGCGCTGATCTTCACCCCGGCCGACAGCTGAGCCAATGCGCCGTCATGGCGGGGGAGATCGGTGTGCTTGCGGGTTCACCCCCGGTTAGAACTTCCCTATGCACAGGGGCGTTTTGCTGCCCCTTCGCCGGGGGGCTTTGGATGGGCAGGCTGAATGTCGAGACGGGGTGAGCAGTTGCAGAACAAAGGCGCGCGCGGTTCCCGCCGGGCGGCGGCCGAGCGCAATGCCGCGCCATCCCCTGATGCTGCGCCCAAAGGGCCAGGCGCAGGCCCGCCGCGCTGGCGGGTGTGGCTGAAGCGGTTGTTCCTGTGGGGCGGCGCGCTGGCGGTTCTGGGCCTGGTGGTGCTGGCCTTCGCGGTCGGCTTTGCCGCCTCCTCGCTGCCCGATTACGGCACCCTCAAGGCGACCCAGTCGGGCCAGACTATCGTGGTGCGCGCACGCGACGGGCGCGAGCTGGTCGAGATCGGGCCGAGCTTCGGCGAATGGCTCGAATATGGCGAAATCCCCAAGACCATGACCAACGCCATGGTCGCGGTGGAGGACAAGCGTTTCACATCGCACTTCGGGGTCGATCCGGTGCGCCTGACCGGTGCGGTGGTGGAATGGGTGACAGGATCACGCTCGCGCATCGGCGGCACCTCGACCATCACCCAGCAGCTCGCGCGCAACCTGTTCCTCAACAACAACCGCACCCCCGACCGCAAGGCGCGCGAGGCGGTGCTGGCGATGGCGCTGGAATGGAAGTTCTCGAAGGAGCAGATCCTCGAGCTTTATCTCAACAAGGTCTATTTCGGCGGCGGGGCCTACGGCATCGACAGCGCCAGCCGCAAATTCTTCAGCCACCCGGCGAGCGAGCTCAGCGTCGAGGAAGCCGCGATCATCGCCGGGCTGGTAAAGGCCCCCAGCCAGTATTCGCCCACCGCCGACGTGCAGGCCGCGGTCGACCGCGCACAGGTGGTGCTGAAGCTGATGCAGGAACAGGGCTACATCACCGCCGATCAGGCGCAGGTCGATGTCGGCACTGTGCAGCTGAAGCAGGACGCCGGGCAGAATTCGGTGCGCTACTTCACTGACTGGGTGCTGCCGCAGCTCGATATCATCCTGCCCGAAACCTACGAGCCGATCGAGGTGTGGACCACGCTCGATGTCGGGATGCAACGCGCCGCGACCGCCGCGATCGAGGCGAACACTCCGAACGGGGCGCAGGGCGCGCTGGTCAGCCTCGACCGTGACGGCGCGATCCTCGCGATGGTGGGCGGCACGGATTACGTCGCCAGCAACTACAACCGCGCCACCGCCGCGCTGCGCCAGCCGGGGTCGGCGTGGAAGCTGTTCGTCTATCTCGCGGCGCTCGAGGCGGGATACACCCCCGAGGACAAGGTCAACGACACGCCGGTGACCATCGGCGGCTGGAGCCCGCGCAACTCCAACGGGCGCAACGTGGGCGAGACCGATCTGCGCACCGCCTTCGCCTTCTCGATCAACACGGTCGCGGCGCAGCTCGGCAACGAGGTCGGGTTCGGCACGGTCGCTTCGATGGCGCGGCGGTTCGGGGTGAATTCCAAGATCGACACCAACCCCTCGATGGTGCTGGGCGCCTCGGAGATGCGGGTGATCGAGATGACTCAGGCCTTCGCCGGGATCGCGGCCAAGGGTTCGGCGGTCCAGCCCTATGGTATCACCAAGGTGACCGGCGCGGATGGCGAGGTGCTCTACCGTCACGAAGAGGTGCGCCCCTCGCCGCAGGTGCCCGATTATGTCGTCGCCGGGATAACCGATCTGTTGCAAGCTGCGGTGCAGACCGGCACCGGCCGCGCGGCGCAGATCGGGCGGCCGGTGGCGGGCAAGACCGGCACCACCTCGTCGAACAAGGATGGCTGGTTCATCGGCTTTTCCAGCGGGATCACCACTGGCGTGTGGATGGGCCGCGACGATGCCAAGCCCGTCCCCGGCCTCCAGGGCGGCCGCGCCCCCGCACAGGCCTTTGCCGCCTATATGCGCTATGCCGTCAAGAGCCGCCCGGTCGAGGAATTCGACGTCACGCTCAACCTGCCCGAATGGCAGCTGGAGCCCGACGAGGAAGCGATGTTCGGCAGCCCGGACGATTATTACTACATCGACGAACAGGGCAACATGGTCGAGCCCGGCACGCGCGAAACCGGGCCGGACCCCTTCGGCCCTGACGGCGAGCGCGGGGCCAATGCACCCCCTGCGGCAAGCGAGGAGTTCCTCGAACAGGCGACCGGCGGTGCGCTGCCGCAGAACCCCCGCCCCCAACGAGACCCGCAGCGCGACCCGCCGCGTCGTCCGCCGCCGCAGCCTGCGATCAAGCCCGGAGATCAGTAACGCGATCAATAGCGCGGTCAGTAAGGCGATACGAAAAGGGCGCCGGGATCATCTCCCAGCGCCCTTTCGTTTGTCGTGTCGCTGTCCCGCTTACCGCAGGCGCACCGCGATGAAGGCGGGCGGGGTGGTGCGGCGCTGGATGCGCAGCAGGATCGCCTCGCGGTTCTCGGCGGTGGCGGCATTGACCTGCGCCAGCAGCGCCTCGACCGTGGGGGTCGCCTGATAATTGGCCGACAGGATGATGTCGCCCCGGCGCAGGCCCTTGCGGGCCGCATCGCCATTGGGGTCGACCGCCGCGATCACCACGCCCTGCAAATCGGCCGCCACGCCAAGCGATCGGGCCACCCCGGCGTTCATCGGCATCACCTGCATCCCGAGCTTCTGCTCGATCGTGCCGTCTGAAGTGCCCGGGGCCATCGGCTCTTCCGCCTCGGGGTCGAAGGTCTGGTTCTGCTGGAGCAGTTCCGCCTCGGTCGGGCGCTTGCCGAGCGTGACGTTGATGTTCACCCGCTTGCCATCGCGCAGCACTTCGACCGGAATGGAGGTGCCCGGCTGGAGGTTGGCGACGAGGAAGCTGACGGTCTGATCGGCGGTCACGTCCTTGCCGTTGACCTTGGTCAGCACGTCGCCCGAACGGATCCCGGCCTTGGCAGCGGGGCTGCCGTCCTCGACCGTCTGGGCCAGCTCGCCCCGGCGCTTGGGCAGGCCGAGCGAGGCGGCGAAATCCTCGTCGATCGGCTGGAGCCGCACGCCCATGTAGCCGCGCTGGATTTCCTCGCCCGACCGCAGCTTCTGGACGATCGGCGCGGCGATTTCAGCGGGGATCGCAAAGCCGATCCCGACGCTGCCGCCCGAGGGCGAGAAGATCGCGTTATTGATGCCGATCACGTTGCCGCGCATGTCGAACAGCGGGCCGCCGGAATTGCCGCGGTTGATGCTGGCGTCGGTCTGGATGTAGCGGTCATAGGCGCCGCCTTGGCCGGTGTTGCGATAGACCGCCGAGATGATCCCGCTCGTGACCGTGCCGTTGAGGCCGAAGGGGTTGCCGATCGCCACCACCCAGTCACCCGGACGCGCCGCGCTCGAATCGCCGAAGCGCACGTAGGGGAAGGGCTTGTTCGACTTGATCTTGAGCACCGCGAGGTCGGACGCCGCATCCGCGCCGACCAGTTCGGCTTCGTATTCGGTGCCGTCGGTGGTGGTGATGGTGATCGATTCCAGCTTGGCGCGGCTGTCGGGCGGATTGATCACGTGGTTGTTGGTGACGACATAGCCGTCAGCCGAAATGATGAAGCCCGAACCCAGCGACTGCGCCTCGCGCGTCTGCGGCTCGCCGCCCCCTCCGCCGCGGCGGTTGAACAGTTCGGCAAAGGGCGTGCCGGCGAAGGGGTTATTGGCCACCTCGACCCGCTGGCGCGTGGCGATGTTGACCACCGCGGGCTGCAACTGCGCGGTCAGATCGGCAAAGCTGGCCGGAGCGCCTGCAACGGGCACCACCTGGTCCATCACTGCCCCGTCGTTCTGCGCCACCTGCGCGCCCAGCGGCGAGCCGGTGATCAGCGAAAGGGTAGCGCCGCCCACCAGCAGCGCGCTCGACAGTCCGTATACATAGCGCACGTTGTTCACGTCCTCTTGGTCCTTGTCCTTTGGCAGAATGCGCGACGGTGTCGGCGCGTTCCGCAAACCTTTTTCGCGGGGCCAGCCGGGTGGCTGGTGTGCTCCCCAAAATGCCCTTCGCGCGGCTTAACCCCGATTGAACGCCCCCCGCGCCCATCGCCGCAGGTCAGCGCTTGGTCGATTGCCTACCTTTGCCCCTTGAACTGGCGGAAGTACTCGCTGTCTTCCGACAAGACCATGGTGCTCTGGCCCTCGCCCTGCAGGAAGGTTTTGCGGTAGCTCTGCATGGCCCGGTAGAAATCGTAGAACTGCGGGTCCTTGCCATAGGCGTCGGCATAGATGCGCGCGGCTTCGGCGCCGGCTTCGGCCTGGATGATCTGCGCATCGCGCTGACCGGCGGCGCGGATCGTGGTCGCTTCTTCCTGCCGGTCGGTTTCCATCCGGGTGAAGGCTGCATCCAGCGGGCGGCCTTCGGGAAGGTCCGCCGCCTTGATCCGCACGTCGAGCACCTGCGCGCCGTAATTGCGCGCCTGCGTGTCGAGCGTGGCGGTGATGTTGGACATCGAGGTCCCGCGCTCGGCATTGATCAGCGACGAGAAGGGCACGCGCCCCAGCTCCTGCCGCAGCACCGAGGTGAGGATCGGCAGCAGCTGCATTTCGAACTGGGCTTCGGTCCCGGCACGCTCGACCAGCTTGACCGGGTCGATGATCCGGTAGCGGGCATAGGCATCGACCTGCAGCCGCTGCTGGTCGCGCGAGAGCACCTGCGTGCGCTGCATGTCGACATCGAGCACGCGGCGATCAATCATCCGCACCTGTTCGTAGAACGGAACGCGGAAATTGATCCCCGCCCCGGTCTGCCCATAGGGCACATCGGGCCGGAACTGGTTGAAGGTGCGCACCGGCTTACCGGCGGCGATCACCACCGCCTGATGCGTTTCGGGCACGATCACGACGCTCGACAGCAGCGCGATCACCACGACCACAGCGCCTATGATCAACGCCTTGGTGTTCTGAAGAAGCTCTTTCATCACCTTACTCCCCCTGCTGTGGTGCGGCGGCGGGCGCGGCCTGCGCGCGGCGCTTCAGCTCGGGCAGCGGCAGGTAGGGGGTAACATTGCCCCCTTCGACGATGGTCTTGTCGGTCTTCGACAGAATCTGCTCCATGGTTTCATAATAGAGGCGGCGGCGCGTCACTTCGGGCGCGAGCCGGTATTCCTCGTAGATGTCGTTGAACTCGGACGCGTCGCCCTGCGCGCGGGCGAGCAGCTGCTGCGCGACCGCGCGGGCGCGGTTGATCGCAGCGTCGGCATCCTGCTGGGCGCTGGAGACGTCCTTGAAGGCTTCCTCCACGCGGCCCGGCGGATCGACCTTGTTGATTTCGATCCCCTGCACGCTGATACCCGAACGATAGGCATCAAGCCGCGCCTGCATCCGCTCACGCACTTCCTGCTCGATCTCGGCGCGGCCTGCGCCGGTCAGCACAGTGTCGAGCTTTTGCCGCGCGACCGCGGCGCGCATCGCCGCCTCGCCGATTTCCAGCAGGGCGTTGCGCGGGTCATTGAGCTGATACTTGTAAAGCGTGAGGTCCGAGATGTTCCAGCGGATCAGGTAGCTGAGGTCGACGAGGTTCTGGTCGCCGGTGAGGATCAGCTTCTCGGTATTGGTGCCGGGAATTTCCTCAAGCCGGACCTGCGTCACGTTTTCCTTTTCGACCATGTGGATCGGCCAGGGCGCGGTCATCTGAATGCCGGAATCGAGCGTGCCGTAATACTTGCCGCCGAGCCAGTTCACCACCGCCTGCTCGCCGGGCTGGATCACGTGGAAGCTGGTCACCCCGACCCAGATCAGCGCGACGCCGCCGAGGATCACCGGCACCCAGCTCTTGCCGCCGGGGCGTTCGGGCAGGCGGAAGCCCGGCCCGCCGCCGGTACCGCCGCCGCCAGCGCGGCGCGGGCCTTCGGGGCCGCGGTTCCTGAAAATGTCCTCGATACTGGCCGAGCGGCGCTTGCCGGGCTCGCCCCCGCCGGGCAGCCACGGGTTGCGCGGGCCGCGTTCGCTGCCCCCATCGCCCCCATTGCTATCGCCCGATGCCCCGTCCTCGCCGGAACCATCGCCTCCGCCCGAGCCGCCCCAGGGGTTCTTTTTACCAGCCATGGCCAGGCCCTTGAGACCGGCGCCAAGACGCTCTTTCCAACCGTCCGTTCTTTGCATGGACTGTTTATAGGCACGCCAATCGGCGAAAAACAGGGGTTCGCTGCGTGAATTTGGTGTTAGAGGCGTGGCGCGATGAACAACACGTCCGACACGCCCCGCAATCCCGAAGCCGAAGAGGCGCTGATCCGCGCTGCGCTCAGCCCCGAAATGAACCATCGTCTGCGCTCGGCCCGGATCGTTTCGGGGCGCGCGGTGATCGTTGCCGAGGCGGGCGATCTGTCCGATGCGGGCCGCGCCGAACTCGAAGCCGCGATCACTGCCGCACTACTGCCGCTCGATGATGTGGACGAAGTGCGCATCGCGCTGACCGGAGAACGCCGCCGCCGCCGGTTGATCGCGGTGGGCAGCGGCAAGGGCGGGGTCGGCAAGTCGACGCTGACCACCAATCTCGCGGTCGCGCTTGCCCGGATGGGCCGCCGCGTCGGGGTGATCGATGGCGACATCTACGGCCCCTCGCAGCCCAAGCTTTTGAAGACCGAAGGCATCAAGCCCGCCGCCACCGCCGATGGCACGCAGTTGGTGGCGATCGACAGCCCCTATGGCGTCAAGGTGCTCTCGATGGGGCACATCGTTGCGCCGGGAAAGGCGCTGGCGTGGCGCGGGCCGATGACGGGCAAGGCCCTGTCGCAGCTGGTCGATGCCGACTGGGGCGACACCGATCTGCTGCTGGTCGACCTGCCGCCGGGGACGGGCGATGTGCAACTCTCGATGCTCTCGGCGCACAAGCCCGATGGCGCGGTGCTGGTCTCCACGCCGCAGGATCTCGCGCTGATCGATGCCGCGCGGGCCGGGCAATTGTTCGAACAGGGCGAGGTGCCGATCATCGGGCTGGTCGAGAACATGGCGGGCTATGCCTGCCCGCATTGCGGCGAGGTTAGCGATCCCTTCGGCCAGGGCGGTGTCGAGCGGTTCGCTACAGCGCTGGAAATCCCCTTCCTGGGCCGAGTGCCGCTGACGCTCGCCACCCGGATCGCGGGCGACCGGGGCGAGCCTCCGGCGGCGGGCGATGACGAGACGGCAGAACCGTTCCGCGCCATCGCCGAAAAGCTTGGCCGCTGGCTCGATACGGGGAAGATCTAGGCCGATGCAGGTTTCGCGGCGCGGACTTCTGGCAGGGGCGGCGGCGGGCGGAGGCCTGATCGTCGCCTGGTGGCTGATGCCGCGCAGCTATGCCACCCCGCTGGTCGCGGCGAGCGGAGAGCACGTGTTCGGCGCGTGGCTGAAGATCGCCACCGACGGCGTGGTCACGGTGGCCGTGCCGCAGCTGGAAATGGGGCAGGGGATCACCACGCTGCTCCCGCAGATCGTCGCCTACGAGCTGGGCGCGGACTGGCGGCAGATCGCGATCGAACCCGCGCCGGTCTCGGGCGCCTATGCCAATGTCCCGCTGGCGAAGAAGTGGATGGCGCTGTGGGACCCGGCTTTCGCCGGGCTGTCGGATGCCGGCGACGATCTGCTCGCGCTGCGCTTCGCGCAAGGTCAGCGCTTCAACGCGACGGCGGCAGGCACCTCGCTCGCGGCCTATGAGCTGCCCTGCCGTGAGGCTGCGGCGGCAGCGCGGGCGATGCTGGCGCAGGAAGCCGCCTCGCGCTGGGGCGCGTCGTGGGAGGAATGCGAGGTTGAGGGCGGGTTCGTGAAGCTGGGCGACCGGCGCTTGGGCTTCGGCGAGCTGGCCGAGGCGGCGGCAGGCTATACCCCGCCCGATCCGCCGCCGCTGCGGCCAGAGCCCCCGCGCGAACAGCCGCTGCCCGCCGATGTCGATGCCGCGCCGGCCTACCCCCGGATCGACCTGCCCTCGAAGGTCGATGGCACCTACCGCTTTGCCGGCGACGTGCGCCTGCCGGGGATGGTGTTCGCCTCGATCCGGCATGGCCCCGTCGATGGATCGGAGTTGACCGGGTTCGACCGCAAGGCGGCCGGCGGCGTGAGGGGGCTTGCGGGGATCGTCGAAAGCAAGCGCTGGCTCGCGGTCGCCGCCGACACTTGGTGGGGCGCTGAGGCGGCGCTCGCCGCGATGAAGCCCAAATTCGCCGCGCCGACGCCGGTGGGCAGCGCCGATATCGCCGCCCGGCTCGACACCCTGCTGACCGCGGGCGAGGCCCATGTCATCGCCGAGACGGGCTATGGCGGCGAGGCGCTGAAACGGGTCGATATCGGCCGCCGCTACGAGGTCGAACCTGCCTATGCCGCCCCGGTCGAAAGCGCGACCGCGGCAGCCCGGTTTGCCGACGGGCGGCTCGATCTGTGGATCGCCTCGCAGGCGCCCGAGCAGGCGCGCATCGCCGCCGCCCGCGCGATCGGCATCTCCACCGAGGATGTGGCGCTCTACCCCATGCCCGCCGGCGGCAGCTTCGATGCGCGGCTGGAGCACGACCATGCGATCGAGATCGCGCTGATCGCCCGCGCGCTGGGCCGCCCGGTGCAGCTGACCTGGCCGCGCCGCGACGAGCTGATCCGCGCCAAGCCCCGCGCTCCGGCGTGGCTGCTGCTCGGCGCGCAGATCGCCAAGGTCGGGCCGGACGGCACGGGCGGCGCGATCGACGCGATGCGCATCCGCATCGCCACGCCGCCCGCCGCGCTGGAATTCGGCAAGCGGTTGTTCGGCAATCTCACCAGCATGGCCGCGATCCGCGAGACCTCTGGCGAGCCCGATCCCATGGCCTGCGAGGGGGCGGTGCCGCCCTACCAGATCCCTGCGCTGCTGGTGGAGCACATCCCGGCGGAGATCGGCCTGCCGGTCGGCCGGGTGCGCGGCAATGCCCACGGGCCGACGATTTTCGCGATCGAAAGCTTCATCGACGAAATCGCCGCCAAGGCGAAGCGCGATCCCTTCTCGTTCCGCATGGCGATGCTGGGGAGCGACGTGCGGCTGGCGGCGTGTCTGCAACGCGCGGCGCAGCTGGCGGGGTGGGATGGCGGCACGGATCAGAGCGGGCAGGGCCTCGCCTGCGCGCGGATCGGCGAGGGGCCGGAGGCCGCGCGCATCGCCTGCGTCGCCACCGCGCGGCAGGGCGAAGGTGGGGTGCGGGTGATCCGCCTCTCGGTCGCCGCCGACATCGGCCGGATCGTCAATCACGATATCGCCAAGCAGCAGATCGAAGGCGGGCTGGTGTTTGGCATGGGCATCGCGCTGGGCAACCCCGTGCGGCTGCGCGGCGGCCTGCCCGAGGCGACGGATGACGGCGCGATGGGCCTGCCGACCCTCACCGATTGCCCCGAGATGCGGATCGAATTCATCGCCAGCGAAGCCCCGCCCGCCGATCCGGGCGAGCTTGGCACCGTGGTCGCACCGCCCGCGATTGCCAATGCGCTGTTTTCGGCTACGGGGTTGCGGTTGAGACGCCTGCCTTTACTTTCGGACGGCATATGATCCCGACAATTTTGCAACACAGGGCATCGGGCCGCGGCTGCGCCCGGAAACCAAACGCCTGCCAACCGTTAGGCGGTCTATGACCTGGCAGACCCAGCGCCTTCCGGGCGACCATCCTCCTGTGAAGAGCGGCAAGATCGGCGTGCTGCTGATCAACCTCGGCACGCCCGACGGGCCCGATCCGGATTCGGTCAAGCGCTACCTCAAGCAGTTCCTGTCGGACACGCGCGTGGTCGAGATCCCGCCGATCGCCTGGCAGCTGATCCTGCGCGGCATCATCCTCAACACGCGCCCGCAGAAAAGCGCCAAGGCCTATCAGAAGATCTGGACCGAACGCGGCTCGCCGCTGGCCGACATCACCGCGCGGCAGGCCGAGGCGATGATCGGGCGTTTCGGAGAGAAGGTGCAGGTCGATTGGGCGATGCGTTACGGCAACCCCTCGATCGAAAGCCGGCTGAAGGCGCTGATGGCCGACGGCTGCGATCGCATCCTGATTTCGCCGATGTATCCGCAATATTGCGCCGCCACCACCGCGACGGTGTTCGACGAGATCGCCCGCGTGCTCGGCAAGCTCCGCTGGCAGCCCGCGCTGCGCTTCGTGCCGCCCTATCACGATGATCCCAATTACCTCACCGCGCTGGCCGACGACCTGACCCGGCAGGTGCAGGCCCTGACGTTCAAGCCCGAGGTGATGCTGCTGAGCTTCCACGGGATGCCGCAGCAGACGCTGGAAAAGGGCGATCCCTATTACTGCCACTGCATGAAGACCGCCCGCCTGCTGCGCGAGGAACTGGCCACGCGGCCGGAATTCGCAGGCGTGCGGTTCGAGACCACCTTCCAGTCGCGCTTCGGCCCGGCGGCGTGGCTCGAGCCTTCGACCGACACGACGCTGATCGCGGAAGGCGAAAAGGGCACCAAGCGGCTGGTGGTCGCCGCCCCCGGCTTCGCCGCCGATTGCGTCGAGACGCTGGAAGAACTGGCGATCGAAGGCCGCGAGGAATTCTGCGAAGCGGGCGGCGAGGATTACGCCGTGCTCGATTGCCTCAACACCTCGGACCACGGCCTTGCGATGATCGAGGCGATGCTGCGCCGCGAGTTGGGTGGATGGATCTGAGGCGCGCTGCGGCGCTGGCGCTGGCGGCGGCCTGCTGGGCCGCCCCTGCCGCTGCCGCGGATGACTGCGAAATCCTCCCGCCGCAGGTCCGCGAGAGGGCGGTGTATGCCGGGTTCTCTGCAAAGCGGATGTGCGAAGCGGGCCTCAAGCCGCTGTGGCAAGGGCTGCCCGATGGAGCCGGGCAGGTGATGCGTTTCACCTTCACCTCGGGCCATGATCTGTTCTGGCGCAGCGTCACAATCACCGCGCGGCCCGATGGCAGCGGGTATCTCGAAGTGGTCGGCGGGGGTTTCGTGCGGAGGGATATCCGGTCGCCGTGGGTGGACCTCAAGCCCAAGCGGCGGCGGCTGTCGCGCAAGTCGATGGCGGCGCTAAACACGCTGGCCGAGCAATCGGGCACCTTCGATTACGAAGTCGGCACATGGCACGCAGGCGATCCGCCTGACACGCTCTACGTGCACTGCCAGACGCTCGAGCTCGAGCGCGCCGATGCGGCGGGCTATCGCTTTTCCGCAGTCAATATCGGCTGCAAGCGCCCGGAGAAGCTGATGCCACTTGTCGATGAGGTGATTCGGCTCGGCGGTATCGGCATGGTGCGCGGCAACTGGTCGGCGTATCAATGATGCCAGCCGCCCGGCACGGGAATTGACCGCCCGCGACATTTACACCAGACTCAGTTGCGAATCCGAACCTTCATCCGGAGCCCCGACCCATCATGGCCACCCTTGCCGAAGCCCCCAAGCCCCGCGACACCGCGCCCACGGATGCGCCCCGCCACTGGGGCGAGGGCCGCCTGACTGAGGCTGACCTTGCGCATATCCCGGGCGATGGCGGCTGGCCGCTGGTCGGCAACACCTTCACCATGCTCGCCGATCCGCACGCCTTTGCCGAGCGGATGATCAACACCCACGGCAAGGTCTACAAGAACCGCGCTTTCGGCGGCTGGCAGATCGCGCTGATCGGGGCGGAGGCGAACGAGCTGCTCTTGTTCAACAAGGACAAGATCTTCTCGAGCGAGCAGGGCTGGGGCCCGGTGCTCGACCAGCTGTTCCCGCGCGGGTTGATGCTGATGGATTTCGAGCACCACCGGATCGATCGCCGCGCGCTCTCGATCGCCTTCAAGCCCGAGCCGATGCGGCACTATTCGGGCGCGCTCAATCGCGGGATTGCGCGCGAAGTGGCGGGATGGGCCGGGCCGCGGCTGTTCTATCCCGACATCAAGAAGCTGACGCTCGACTTGGCGGCGGAAAGCTTCATCGGCCTGCCGTGGGGGCCGGAAGCCGACCGCATCAACGAGGCTTTCGTCGACATGGTGCAGGCCTCGGTCGCGCCGGTGAGGAAGCCGCTGCCCTTCACCAAGATGAAGAAGGGCGTCGATGGCCGCGCTTTTCTGGTCGACTATTTCACCAAGGAAACCCTGCGCCGCCGCGAAGAGGGCGGCGGGCAGGACATGTTCAGCCAGTTCGCCACCGCGACGCGCGAGGACGGCAGCCTGCTGCCGGTCGACGAGGTGGTCGATCACATGAACTTCCTGATGATGGCGGCGCATGACACGATCACATCCTCGGCAACCTCGCTGATCTATCACCTCGCGACCAATCCCGAATGGCAGGAGAAGCTGCGCGCGGAGATCATGGCGGTCACCGGCGGGCCGGATGGGGAGGGCAATCCCCGCCCGCTCGACTACGATGACCTCGGCAAGCTTGATCTGACCGAAATGGCCTTCAAGGAATCGCTGCGGATGGTGCCGCCGGTGCCCTCGATGCCGCGCCGCGCGCTCAGGGAATTCGAATATGGCGGCTACCGCATTCCGGCGGGCGCGATGGTGGGGATCAACATCTACTGGACCCACCATTCGGAGGAGTATTGGGACAAGCCCTTGATCTTCGATCCGATGCGTTTCACGCCCGACAAGGTGAAGGCGCGGCACAAATATGCCTGGGTGCCCTTCGGCGGCGGGGCGCACATGTGCCTCGGCCTCCACTTTGCCTACATGCAGGTGAAGATCCTGCTCGCCCAGCTCCTCCAGCGCTACCGCATCGAGGCTGCCGAGGGTTACAATCCCGAATGGCAGGACTGGCCGATCCCGCAGCCCAAGGACGGGTTGAAGGTGACCTTCACGCCGCTCTGATACCCGACGACCAGAACGGCGCATCCGCCGCATTCTGGCGCAGGGCCTGTTATCCGGCCCCCGATTGCGGCTAAGCCATGCGCCATGGCTCCTGAACCCTCCGACTCGACCCCCGACATGGACGACTATCGCGATCCCGATCCGTTCGAGGTCGAGGCGGCCGGCCACGGCTTCATCTTCTACCCGCACGGGCTTGATCGTCGGCGCGCGCTGGTCGACTTGATCGACAGCGCCGAGACGAGCCTGAAGGTGTTCTACTACCTGTTCGACAGCGATGAGTCCGGCACGATGGTGCGCGATGCGCTGGTTGCGGCGGCGCGGCGCGGGGTCGCGGTGATGCTGCTCGTCGATGATTTCGGCAATGACGCGGGCGAGGAATTCTTCGAGCCGCTCAGGGAGGCGGGCGGCAGCTTCGCGATCTTCTCGCCCAAGTGGGGCACGCGCTATCTGGTGCGCAATCACCAGAAGTTCGTGATCGCTGACGAGGCGCGGGTGATGACCGGCGGGGCCAATGTCTCGGACCACTATTTCGCGCCCCCTTGCGACAATGGCTGGTGCGATCTGTCGGTGGTTATCGAAGGCCCGGTGGTCGAGCAGTTCACCCGCTGGTTCGGCCTGCTCAAGGACTGGACCGATAGCGAGGCGGCCGGACGGATCAGCCGGCTGCGGCAGCTGCGCGATATCGTCAAGGAGTGGGACGGCGGGGACGGCCCGGTGCGGCTGCTGGTCGGCGGGCCACTGGTGCGACGCGGGCATTGGGCCTGGATGTTCCGGCAGGATCTGGTCGATGCGAAGCGGCTCGACACGGTGTCGGCCTATTTCTCCCCGCCGCGCAGCTTCCGCCGCCAGATGGAACGGTTGGCACGGCGCGGCAAGGCGCGGATGGTGATGGCGGGCAAATCCGACATCGGCGCCGCGATCAACATGGCGCGGCTGCTCTACGGCAGGCTGCTGCGCGCCGGGGTGACAATCTTCGAGTTCCAGCCGTGCAAGCTGCACATGAAGCTGCTGGTGGTGGACGATGCGAGCTATGTCGGCAGCGCCAATCTCGACAAGCGCAGCTTCCGGATCAACGTGGAGCTGATGGTGCGGATCGAGGATGCCGGGCTGGCGGAGGCCCTGCGCGGGCTGATCGATCATATGGAGGCGGCGAGCATCCCGATGACGCGCGAGCGCTATGCCCGCAAGGCGACTTTCGTCAACCGGATGCGCTGGCGGGTGGCTTACTGGATGAGCCTTGCCGATTACCGGGTGAGCAAGCTCGGCACGCGCTGAGTGCGGCTCATACCGCCTGCCCCGCCTCCCCACCCGGCCACTATATCATGATGTTATCATTGGTGGCCGGGTGGGGAGGTATGCGGTTCACGTCAGTGAACCACGATAACACACGTGATTAACGCGCATTTCATTCTCTACCCGTAGAAGCCCCGGAATGGGTTGGGGATTTCACACTTTTCGCACGCGCTTCGTGCCGCCGATTCCGGCGGCTATCCGCGACGATTTCACCCTGCTGCGCGCGCGGCGGGTCGAGACCCAGACCCCGATGATGTATCTGATGCTGCTCGCCACCACGCCGACGGCGGCCTGGGCGGGGGCGGCCGATCTGCACTGGGGGATCAAATACGGGATGCCCGCGCTGCTGGCGGTGCTGTGCGTGCTGGGGCTGATCGAAAACTGGCTTGCGCGCGGCCGCCGCATGAGCCTGCGCCGGGCGCAGCTGATCGTGAAGAAGGCCGCCAGCGTGTCAGGCTGGGTCGGGGTGATGTGTAGCAGCTGGGCGGTGCTCAACTGGTTTGCCTCGCCGGTCGAAAACCATTCCAGCTTCGCCATGATCATCGCCATGGGCTCGCTGGCGACGGCCTATTGCCTGTCCGCGATCCGCTTTGCCGCGATCCTCAACCTGGTGATCGGAGTGGTGCCGATTTCGATGCTGATGCTGGCCTCGGGTCGGCCGGCGCAAGTGGGGGCGGCGATGTCGCTGCTGCTGGGCACCGCGATCCTCGTGCGCTTCATCCTGCAAGGCCACGCGATGCTGGTCGATCTGCTGCAATTGCAGCACCAGACCCGCGATCTGGCTCACACCGACCCGCTCACCGGCCTCGCCAACCGCCGCGCGCTCGATGAACGGATCGCCGCGCTGCTGGCGAAGGGTGCTGGCAAGGGAGCAGACGCACCCGGCTTCAAACTGGCGCTGCTCGATCTTAACGGGTTCAAGCCGGTCAATGACGTCCATGGCCACGCGATCGGCGACAAGCTGCTGTGCGCGATCGCCGATCGGCTGCGCGAGACGATCGGGGATGACGGGCTGGTGGCGCGGCAGGGGGGTGATGAATTCGCGGTGCTGATCCCGCCGCACTCGCCGCTGCGTGACGCGCCGTTGGCGGAACGCATCCTGATCGCGCTCGCCCGCCCGCACGCCATCGACGATGTGCCCTTGCAGGTCGGCGCGAGCATCGGCGTGGCGCAATGGCCCGAGGACGGCGCCGATGCCGACGCGCTGTTCGAGTTTGCCGACCGCGCGCTCTATCAGGTCAAGGCCGAAACGCGCGCTGAAACCCAGCCGCAAGTGCCCAGCCTTGCGGCCAGCGCATAACCCCTCCTATTCGTAACCGTAGTCCGAATAGTCCTTGAAATTGGGCGAGGTGAACTTGGTGATGTCGCTCTGGAAGTGGAGCGGCACGTTGCCGGTCGAACCGTGGCGCTGCTTGGCCACGATCAGCGTCGCGCGGCCGACCATCTGTTCGAACTTCTCCTCCCAGGCGCGGTATTTTTCCTGCACGTCGGGGGTGGAGCTGGCGTCGGGCGTGTCGGGCTTGACCAGCAGGTGATAGTAATCTCCGCGGAAGATGAACCACACCATGTCCGCGTCCTGCTCGATCGAGCCGGACTCGCGCAGGTCAGAAAGCTGCGGGCGCTTGTCCTCGCGCTGTTCCACCGCACGGGAAAGCTGCGACAGCGCGATCACCGGAACCTGCAATTCCTTCGCCAGCGTCTTCAGGCCCCGGCTGATCTCCGAGATTTCGTTCACCCGATTATCGTTCGCCCGGCCCGAGCCTTGCAGCAGCTGCAGGTAGTCGACGATGATGAGGCCGATATCGTGCCGCCGCTTCATCCGCCGCGCGCGGGTCCGCAGCGCCGCGATGGTGAGCGCGGGCGTGTCGTCGATATAGAGCGGCAGCTCGGCAAGCCGCTGGCTGGCGCTGGCGAGCCGGTTGAAGTCCTCGCGGCTCAGCTTCCCGCTGCGCAGCGATTCGGAGGAAATCTCGGCCTGTTCGGCAAGGATGCGGGTCGCCAGCTGATCGGCGCTCATTTCGAGGCTGAAGAAGGCGACCGGCGCGCCATAGTTGAACTCGCCGCCCTGATGTTGCCAGTCGAGGTGCTTCTCGGCGCAGTTGAAGGCGATGTTGGTGGCGAGTGAGGTCTTCCCCATGCCGGGGCGCCCGGCAAGGATGATGAGGTCGGACGCGTGGAGGCCCGAGGTCTTCTGGTCGATCGTGGCAAGCCCGGTGGTCTTGCCCGACAGGCCCCCGCCCGATTGCATCGCCATTTCGGCAAGCTTAATCGCGTGCATCGCCGCCTCGCGGAAGGTCGAGGCTTCGCGGCCGGTCGCGGCGCCCTCGGCCACCCGGAACAGGTCGGCTTCGGCCTGCGCGATGCGGTCCATCGGCGAGGTGTCCTGCGAGGTATCGAGCGCGCCTTCCACCAGCCCGCGCCCCACGCTCACCAGCTCGCGCAGCAGGGCGAGGTCGTAGATCTGCTGCGCCAGCTCGCGCGGGGCGAGCAGGCCCGCGCCGCTGGCGGTCAGCTGCGCGAGATAGGACGTGCCGCCCAGCTCCTTCAACGCCTCGTCCGCCTCGAAATAGGGGCGCAGGGTTACGGGCGAGGCGGTGGCGTTGCGTTCCAGCAGCGCGAGAATGCGGGTGTAGATGCGATCATGCAGCGGCTCGAAGAAATGCTCGGCCCGGATCGGCACCTGCAATTCTTCCAGCACCCGGTTGTCGATCAGCACCGCGCCCAGAAAGGCGGCCTCGGCCTCGATATTGGCGGGCAGCTTGGGCAGGGCCGCATCGCCATCGGCGGCTTGCGGCTTGATCGGGGTGACTTTTTCGGGTTCGGCCATGGCGGCCTGATGCGCTCTGGGCGGGGTCGAAAGCAAGGCCCATCGCCGCCAATATTTATTTCGCATGCTGTGGATAGTGGGGAGAGTGCGTCGAAGTGCTTGAAGTGCGTGCCCTGCATCTGCGAAGGCGTTGAACCATGGCCGATCGCCCGCCCGATTCCCTGCCTGCTTCCTCCGCGCCCGGTGCTGCGGGGGGCTATCGCATTGCCCAGGTCACGCTCGACGAGGCGACGATCCTGTGGCGCAATGCCGATGTCGAGCAGGAACGCCGGGTCGCGATCTACGATCTGATCGAGGAAAACAGCTTCAAGCCGTTGCGCTCTGCCGAGCGCGGGGCGAGCGGGCCCTATCACCTGCACCTGTCGGTCACCGACGGGCGGCTGGCGATGGACATCGCCGACACCGGCGGGCAATTGCTCGAAACGCTGCTGATCGGCATGGCCCGCTTCCGCCGCCCGATCCGCGAATATTTCGCGATCTGCGACAGCTATTATCAGGCGATCCGCAAGGCGACTCCGGCCGAAATTGAGACGATCGACATGGCCCGGCGCGGCATTCACAACGGCGCGGCGGAGCTGCTGCTGGAGCGGCTGGAGGGCAAGGTCGATACTGATTTTGCCACCGCGCGGCGGCTGTTCACGCTGATCTGCGTGCTCCACATCAAGGGCTGAGGCATGGCGCGAGGGGGCAAGAAGACCGCGCGCCGCGCGCCGCGGCGCTGGATGTTCCGGCTGCTGGCGCTGGCGGCGCTGTTCGGCCTCGCCTTCGCGGCATGGCTGTGGTGGGACATGCGCAGCTGGCGACCCGACGAGGGGCGCTATCCCGAACAGGGCGCGCTGCTCCCGGCGGATGGCGCCTCGTTCAAGTTCCCCACCCTGAAAGCGGTGGGCGCGCAATTCGTCTATCTGCCGCTGGTCGACGAGCTCGCCACGCGCGGCGGCGCGAGCTTTGCCCAGCGCTTCGCGGCGGCGCGTGCGGCGGGACTGAAGGTCGGCGTGGTGCTCAATTTCGATCCTTGCGCACCCGCCGATGTGCAGAGCGGGGCCTTCGCGCAAATGGTGCCGCGCGATGCCGACCTGCTGCCGCCGGCGATCGGGCTTGGCGGCGTGGCTGATGGCTGCGATCCGAAGGTCAGCGATGCGGCGGTGGAAAGCGAGCTGATGACGCTGATCAACCAGATCGAGACTCATGCGGGCAAGCCGGTGATCCTCAAGCTCTCCCCCACCTTTCAGGCGCGGCACAACACCGCGACCACGCTCACGCGCGATCTGTGGCTGGCGCGCGACCGGGCGCGGCCAGACTATGCCGGGCGGCCCTGGCTGCTATGGAGCGCCAATTCCGCGCTGGTCACCGAGGCGAGCGAGGATCCGGTCGAATGGGTGGTGGTGCAGAAATGACGCTCGACGAAACGCAAGAACAGGCCCTCATCAACGCCGCCTTCGCTGCGGCCGAGCAGGCCTATGCGCCCTATTCCGACTACCCCGTCGGCGCGGCGCTGCTGTTCGATGATGGCGCGGTGATCACCGGCTGCAATATCGAGAACGCGAGCTATGGCCTTGCCCTGTGTGCCGAGACCGTCGCGGTCGCCAAGGCGCTGGGCGAAGGGCGGCGCGGCGGTCTCGTCGCGGTCGCGGTGGTGGGCCTCAAGGCCGACCGCGAGCCGATCACGCCCTGTGGTCGCTGCCGTCAGGTCCTCAACGAAGTCGCCGCGTTGGGCGCGACCGATCCGCTGGTGCTGTGCGTGAGCAAGGACGACGTGCGGCGGGTGGCGCTATCCTCCCTGCTGCCGCACGCCTTCGGGCCTTCGCACCTCGCCTGACCGGCACCTGAAAACAGAAACGGGCCGGAAGCCATGCTTCCGGCCCGTCCGTTGACTGCGATTTGTCGCTCGATCAGAACTTGGCGCCGACCGCGACGACGACCTGGTGACGGTTGTCGTTCGCGTCGAGGCCCAGCACTTCGCTGATGTTGTAGGTCGAATAGCGATACTCGAGACGACCGACGAAGCCGCCGAAATTGTGCTCGAAGCCCGCGCCGACGCGCACGCCTTCGAGATCGTCGGCCAGATCGACATCGACGCGGCTGTAGCCGGTCTTCAGGTAGATGATGTCGTTGGCATCCATTTCGAGGCCGAGACGCAGACCGCCGTAGATGTCGACACCGGCATCGCCGACGTCGCTGCTGATCGAGGTGTCGGTCAGTTCGGCTTCAATGCCGAGGATCGCATTGCCCGCCTTGAAGTCATAGCCAGCGGTCACGCCGTAAACGGCGCCCGAATCGCTGGCGTCTTCGCCGGCAGCTTCAAGGTTGATCACGTCGAGACCGCCGACGACGCCGACGAAGAAACCACCGTTGTCGGTGTCCTGAGCGGCAGCAGGAGCGGCGATCGCAGCCGCGGCAAGCGCGAGCGAAACGGAAAAAGTCTTCAAGGTATTTTCCCCAGTTTGGTTGAACTTTCGCCGCTCTAATCGAAGTTGAAAGACGCGAGAATTATTTACCGAGAGGGTGCTGCACAAAGTTACGCGGTGTGGCAACTTTGCGACAGGGGGGGCTGCGGACGCGGAACTTCTGTAAAGCCGCGCGTCCGGCAGTTTTCGACTGACGACGAGATCCTGGACGAAGACCAGTGTCAGCCCTCCCGCGCCTCCAGCCACTCCACCAGCGCCGCCATGCATTCGCGGCCCAGCAGCTTGCAGCGTTCGGGCGAGAAGCCCTGTTCGGGCTCGGGGAAGTCGGCGATGTCCTTGTAGGGCATCTCCAGCGTCATCGCGACCGCGCCGAAGCGTTCGGCAAGCTGGTTGGTGCTCATCGAGAGATTCGCGCGGCCTGCCGGGGCCTTGGGGTAACCGAGCTTGGTCTGGAAGTCCGGCGTGCGGCGGTCGAGGATGCGCTGGTAGCGGTAGAAGCCCTCGCCCTGCTCTTCCTTCCACGAGGGGATACCCTCGAACCCGGCGAGGAACACCGCCGGGATCGCCTCGTCGGCGTGAACATCCATCGCGAAATCGACGCCGGTCTGGTCCATCCGGTTACGGATCGCCAGCACTTCGGGCGAGCGGTCGGCGGTCGGCTCGGCCCATTCGCGGTTGAGGTTGGTGCCGACGCCATTTGTGCGCAGATGCCCGCGCCGCGAGCCATCGGGGTTGCAATTGGGGACGATGTGGATGCGGCAGTGCTTGCGCAGCGCGCGCGCAACTGGATCAGCGGGATCGGTTAGGCACTCCAATGCGCCCTCCATCCACCACTCCGCCTGCGTCTCGCCCGGATGCTGGCGGGCGTAGAGCCACACCTGCGTTTGCCCTTCGCCCAACTCGAGGCAATCGATCGGCTGGCCGTCGAGCGTGGTGCCGAGCCGGATGTAATCGACGCCCTTGGACGAGGCGGCCTCGGCGATCAGGTCGTGATGCCGCTCCATCGAGTAGGGCGCGAAATAGGCGCACCAGAACACGCCGCCCGCCGGAAGGTAGCGGATCGTCAGCGTGCCGCCGTCCTCGTCCTTGTCGAAGCTGGAGGCCGCGCGCGTCCAATAGGCGCGGTCTTCGCTGACGCAGGCGTCATAATCCGGCCAGCCGCCCGGATAGGCGCTGGCGTTGAGGCCGGTGATCTTGAGCACCACTTCCTCGCCCGCAGGGGCGCTGACGCGGAAGTGGAACCACTGGAAGAAGTCGGAGGCATTGTCGCGGCGGATCGCAAGGCGCGCGGTCGCGCCCTCGATCCCCAGCACGTCGATATTGCCGCTGTCGAAACCGGCGTCGATGAAGAGGGTCATTTTTGTCCTTGCAGCTTTTTCGCGTCGAGCGTCACGGTCTCGCCATTGCCACCGGGAAAGTCCTTGAACAACCCGGCGGCGAGCGTGCGGGCGCTGGTGTCGACCTGCGAGAAGGGCGACTTCACCCCGGTGGCGATCTGCGCGCGGCCTTCCCACAGGGTTGCGCCCGCGGCCTCGGTGATGCGCACCGAAAGCTCGGTCATCGCCGCCGGGCCTTCGCGCCCGCCGCCCAAATTGATGCCGACCCCCATGCCGACCCCGCTGCCGAAGCCGCCGGTCTGCCCGCCGACACCGACGCTGACCGGGCCGCGCCGCTCGACCGGGGCGGCGGCGATGGGATTGCGGCTGGTGCGCACCGTCGCGGTCTGGCTCGCGGGGACGCCTTCGGGCAGCACGGTGTAGCCGAGCCGGGTGAGCTCGGCAGTGACGGCGGCGGTCACGGCGCTGCGGGCGGCCTGGTTGGTGACCTCGTCGGGGAAGACCAGCGTGATCGTGCCCTGTCCCAGCGCCTGCGGCTGCGCGGCGACGAAGCGGGTGACCTCCACCGGGCCGGTATAGGGCGAGGTGGCGCAGGCCGACAGGGAAAGAGCGGCAGCTGCAGCGGCCAGCAGGGGAAGCGGGCGGGGGTGAGGCATGGCAGGGTTCCTTTCGTGCACAGCCGCTTATAGAGCGCCTGATTGACGATTTCTAAGCGCATTTGCGTGATAAGGCCCGGCGACATGCAGAGTTCCGCCAAACCCCCCGTTCTGGTCACCGGCGGCGCCGGTTATATCGGCAGCCACGCGGTGCTGGCGCTGCGCGATGCGGGCTGGCCGGTGGCGGTGATCGACAATCTGGTGACCGGCTTCCGCTTCGCCGTGCCCGATGGCGTGCCTTTCTTTGAAGGCGACATCGCCGATGCCGATCTGCTGGCGCGGATCTTTGCCGAGCAGGGGACACGCGCGATCATGCACTTTGCCGGATCGGTGGTGGTGCCCGAAAGCGTCGCCGATCCGCTCAAATATTACGACAACAACACCGCGAAAAGCCGGGCGCTGATCGCTGCGGCGGTGAAGGCGGGGGTGGCGCATGTCATCTTCTCCTCGACCGCGGCGACCTATGGCATTCCCGATGTCGCGGCGGTGAGCGAGGATACGCCGCAGCGTCCGATCAATCCCTATGGCTGGTCGAAGCTGATGACCGAGCAGATGCTCGCCGATGTCGCCGCCGCCCATCCGCTCAATTATGGCGTGCTGCGCTATTTCAATGTCGCGGGCGCCGATCCGCAGGGGCGCAGCGGGCAATCGACGGCGGGCGCGACGCACCTCATCAAGGTTGCGATCGAGGCCGCGCTGGGCAAGCGCGAATCGGTGAGCGTGTTCGGCACCGATTACGCCACGCACGATGGCACCGGGGTGCGCGACTATATCCATGTCAGCGATCTCGCCGCTGCGCACGTGCTGACACTGGAGTCGCTGATCGCCGATCCGCAGCGCTCGCTGACGATGAATTGCGGCTATGGCCGGGGCTTTTCCGTGACCGAAGTGCTCGACGCGGTCGACCGGGTGACGAATCGCAAGCTGGTGCGCCGGATCGAGGGGCGCCGCGCGGGCGACCCCGATTCGCTGATCTCCGATCCCGCGCGGCTCAGGGCGACGTTGGGCTGGGAGCCGGCCCACGCCGATCTCGACACGATCATCTCCCATGCGCTGGCGTGGGAGCGCAAATTGGGCGATTTGGGGGCGTAGAGCATCGCGCGGAAAAGTGGGCACCGGTTTTCCGCCAAAAGCGATGCTCCAACCAGAACCCGGGGCAGGTTCGCATTGACGCCAGCCCCGCGCGCCGCTAACGGCACGCTTCAATTTCCGCGCGTCGGACCGATTCCGGCGCGCTTCTCTTTTGGAAAAAGCGCCATGAAGATCGTCAACAGCCTGAAGTCGCTCAAGGGCCGTCACCGCGACAACCGCGTGATCCGTCGTCGCGGCCGCACCTATGTGATCAACAAGACCGACCGTCGCTTCAAGGCCCGCCAGGGCTGATTCGGCGCGGCTGCCCGGCAAGGGCGGCTGAGGAATTCTGCGTCCCGCCTCCTTCCCGGAGCGCGGGCCGCAGCCGTTTGAAGATGGGCGTTTGAGGGCGTGATGCAGAAAGCCGTGGTGTTCGATGTCGGGCGGGTGCTGTTCCAGTGGCAGCTGGGCGCGCTGTTCTCAAAGCTGATCGACGACCGCGCGGAACTCGACTGGTTTCTCGCCAACGTCGTGACCGAGGAATGGCACTTCGAGCATGATCGCGGCCGCGCGCTCGCGGACATGGTGCCGGAACGGATCGCGCTTTACCCGCAATACGAATCGCACATCCGCGCCTATGCGACGCGCTTCAACGAAACCGTGCCGGGGCCGGTCGAGGGATCGCATGAATTGGTCGAGCGGCTGGCGGGCGCGGGCGTGCCGCTGTTCTGTCTCACCAATTTCGGCGACGAGTTCTGGCAGATGTTCCGCCCGACCCAGCCGATCTTCGACCATTTCGAGGACATCATCGTCTCGGGCGTCGAGAAGGTCGCCAAGCCCGAGGCGCGGATCTACGAAATCGTCGAGGAACGCAGCGGGCGCGCGGGTGCGCAATTGTTCTTCACCGATGACAACCCGGCCAATATCGAAGCCGCCCGCGCGCGCGGCTGGGACGCGCATCTCTTCACCGATGCGGCCACGCTGGAAGCGGCGCTGGTGGCGGCGGGTTTCCTGCAAACCGAACGGTGATTCCCCGCGTAGGCGGGGATCTGCTGGTGGAAAGGCCTGAGGTCCCCGCCTGCGCGGGGACTCACATAGGATCGCGAAATGCAAAACCCCCGGCCACGCACTGGGGAGAGCGTACCGGGGGTCGTGGAGCTCTGTCGGGCTGGAGAGGCGCGCCGACAGAGAGGGACATCGTGTCAGGTCAGGCGGCGATCAGCCGTTGCACTTCGCCAGTTCTTCGGTGGTGATGTCCTGACCATCGACCTTGAAGGTCGCGACTTCGCCGAACTTGCGGTTCAGCGCGCGGCACACGCGCAGCGGGCGGGCGCTGGTCTTCTTGGCGACGCAGGTCGCGTCCTTGCAGGCCCAGGCCACGCCGTCGGTCACGGCCTTGGTCTCGCTCGTCGGGGCGGAGAGGGTGGCGGTGTAATAGGGGCTGCCCGCCGCCTGAAGCGGAGCGGCGCCGGTGGCCACGCCAAAGCTGAGGCCGGTGTAGACCAGCGCCGAAGCGAGGATTGCGAGCTTGCCGGAGCGGGGGATGGAGAGGGTGTTGATCATCGGGGTATCCTTTGCCTGTTTTCAAAGAGGGGGCAGGAGCCCCCGTGGTCTCACTCGTCTAATTTTGCAATGCAACATTTCGATTCGAAACCGGTTGCTATTCGCTACCTATCTAACTAGGTTGTGAGTTGCAACTGAAAACTGAAATTTTTTTGTGCGGCCTGCAAAATCGGTTACACATGACCCCGGACGGGGAAGGGACACGGCGAATGGGTGAATTGAGAGAACCGCTGCGCGAGCTGATCGAATGCGGATTGCCGCAGGCGCTCGAAGTGATGGGGGAGCGCTGGTCCTTCATGATCCTGCGCGCCAGCTTCAACGGTCTCAAGCACTTCGAGGAATTCCTGAGCGAGCTCGGGATCGCCCGCAACATCCTCTCCAACCGCCTCGCCAAGCTGGTCGAGCATGGCATTCTCAAGCGCGAGCCCTGCGCCGATGATCGCCGCAAGATCGAATATCGCCTGACCGAAAAGGGCTTCGACCTGCTCCCCGCGATGCTGGCGCTGCGCCAGTGGGGGCAGAAATACGGCGGTGAACGGGTAATCGAAGACCCCGTGCTGGTCGACGAGCGTGACCGGCTGCCGATCGGCCCGGTCTCGATCCTTGCCCATGATGGCCGCATCCTCGGCCACGAGGATCTGTGGCTGACCCGCCCGGCCGATCTCGGCAAGCGCGCTGACGGCACGCTGGCGACCCCCGGTCAGGCCCTTGGCCACGGCGATGTGATCGATCTGGCCTCCAAGACCGCACGCGCGGGCTGATTCGCGCGGCAAAACCGGTCGATAGCTGCGCGCTTGCGGGTGGCATGGCGCACCCATTGGGCTAAGGCTCCCGCGCATGAGCGTGAGCCTGCCTCCCGAATGTCACGAAATCCTGCATCGCACCTTCGGCTACCCCGCCTTTCGCGGGCAGCAGGAGGCGGTGATCGGCCGGGTGATGGCGGGCGCGCACACGCTGGCGCTGATGCCGACTGGCGCGGGCAAGAGCCTGTGCTACCAGATCCCCGCGCTGGCCCGCGCCGGGACAGCGGTGGTGGTCTCCCCGCTGATCGCGCTGATGCACGACCAGATCCGCTCGGCCACTGCAGCGGGAATCCGTGCCGCTTCGATGACCTCGGCCGACAGCGATAATGCCGCGACGGCCGAGGCCTTTCGCAGCGGCGAACTCGATCTGCTCTATGTCGCGCCCGAACGCGCCTCGACCCCCGGTTTCCAGAACCTGCTGGAGCGCGCCGAGATCGCGCTCTTCGCGATCGACGAGGCGCACTGCGTGTCCGAATGGGGGCACGATTTCCGCCCGGACTACCGCATGCTGCGCCCGGTGCTGGATCGCTTCCCCGATGTGCCGCGGCTGGCGCTCACCGCCACGGCGGATCAGGCGACGCGGGCGGACATCCTCAAGCAGCTGGGCATTGCCGACGAGGGCCTGATCGTCGCCGGGTTCGACCGGCCCAATATCCGCTATGCCATCACCCCGCGCGACAATGGCACGCGCCAGATTACCGAACTGCTCCAGCGGCTGGAGGGCGCAGGCATCGTCTATGCGCCCAGCCGCAAGCAGGCCGAAGACCTTGCCGCCGCGATTACCCGCGCAGGCCGAGAGGCGGGGTTCTATCACGCCGGGCTGGAGCCGGAGCGCCGCGCGCGGGTGCAGGCGGAATTCGTCGCCTCGGAAAGCATGGTGATGGTCGCGACCATCGCTTTCGGCATGGGGATCGACAAGCCCGACGTGCGCTTCGTGGTCCATGCCGGGCTGCCCAAGTCGATCGAGGCCTATTATCAGGAAACCGGCCGCGCGGGCCGCGATGGCGATCCGGCGGACGCACATCTGTTTTGGGGCGTTTCCGATTTCGCCCGCGCGCAGCAGTGGCTCGCCGAAGTCGAACCCGCACGGCTGGCAGTGGAGAAGGCCAAGCTCGACAGCCTCTCGGCGCTGGTCGAAACCCCCGAATGCCGCCGCGCGGTGCTGCTGCGCCACTTCGGCGAGAATCCGCCCGAGACTTGCGGCAATTGCGACAATTGCCTCGATCCGCCGCAGGTGGTCGATGCGAGCGAGCTGGCGCAGAAGCTGCTCTCGGCGGTTTATCGCACCGGGCAGAGCTTCGGGATCGGCCATGTCGAAAAGGTGCTGACCGGGCAGAACGACGAGCGGATCACTTCGCGCGGGCATGATCGGCTGTCGGTGTTCGGGATCGTCGATGCGCAATCCGCAAGGCTGCTGCGCCCGCTGACCCGCACGCTGGTGGCGCGCGGGATGCTGGCGGCGACCGAGCATGGCGGGCTGATGCTCGGGCCCGCAGCGCGCAGCGTGCTGAAGGGAGAGCGCAGCATCACCCTTGCCGAGCCACCGGTGCGCCAGCGCCGGTCACGGCGCGGACGCGGCGGGAACGACGCGCCCAACCCGGTCGGCAATCCGCTGTTCGAAGCCCTGCGCGCCAAGCGCAAGGCGCTCGCAAGCGAACATGGCCTCCCGGCCTATGTCATCTTCCACGATTCGGTGCTGCGCGACATGGCGCACCAGTGCCCGGAGACGCTCGGAGAGCTGGGCCGAATTCCCGGTGTGGGCGCGAAGAAGCTGGAGACGTGGGGGCCGGAATTCGTCGCCGTGGTGCGGGAGCACCTGGCAGGCTGATGCGCGGTCAGCGCGGGCGTTGCCGCACTGAATAATCGATTCGGATGCGCACCCATGATCCGAATTGCTCGCGCCCGCCGATCCGCGCCGGACGCACCCGGAACTGCCACGCGGCGGCCATCACCGCGCGGCCGATCTGCGCGCCTTGCGGCGCCTCGCTCAGCAGCTGGCAATCCTCGACATAATAGCCCGTCACCGTCTTGCAGGCGATCAGCGCATAGCCCGGCCCGCTGGCGGTCGAGAGATAGCCCGCCAGCTCCTGATCGGTCGGCTCGCGATACCAGCGCGCGGCATACAGCGGCTCGCCATTGGGCGCGGTGCCGACCTGCTGGCTGTCGCCCGCCCTGCGCGGATCGCCGGTGTCGGCCGGGCCATAGGACTGCCCCTGCCTGACCTTGGCGCCGATCTTGGGCGAAGGGCTGGCCGAGGGCTTGGGATCGGGCCGCGCTTCGGGCTGGGGTGTGGGCGACGGGGCCGGGCGCGGATTGGTGTCGAAGGGCGAGGCGAAGGGCTGCTCGGGCTGCGGCAGGGCCTGATCGGGCGTCGGCTGCGGCGCGCTGTCGGGGCTTTCTGCCTGCTGCTCGGGCTCGGTCTCGGTTTCCGGCTCGGCAGAAGGGGTGACAGTGGAGGCGGCGAATTCGGTGATCACCACCTTCTCGTCCGGCTCGCCCGCGAATTGCGTCCCCAGCGTCAAGAGCAGCAGCAGGATCAGCGCTTCGAGTGCCAGCGCAATGGCGAGGCTCGTTAGCTTGCGAGAGCGCGCAGCTTCGCGCAGGCCGGCCCAACGAGCGGCAAAGCCCCGCCGCTCCGCGGCCTCCACTGCGAGAATATCGTCCGAAATCGCCAATGCGCCTTTGACAAGGCCGCTAGGGGGGTGGCCTTCGCGCGCTTCTTAGCCTGTCATCAGCCGATAGGACAGGGCTTCGGCGATGTGAACGCGGCCAACCGTTTCGGACTCGGCGAGATCGGCGATGGTGCGCGAGACGCGCAGCATCCGCGTATAGCCGCGCGCCGACAAACGCAGCTTCTCCGCCGCCTGAAGCAGCAGCTTGCGCCCGGCTTCGTCGGGGGTGGCATGATGTTCGAGCCGATCGCCCTCCAGTTCCGCGTTCGACCTGACGCCCCGTGCGGTCTGGCGCTGGCGGGCGGCAGCGACCCTCGCAGCCACGGCCTCGCTGCCCTCAGCAGGCGGGGGCAGCGTCATGTCGAGCGCACTGACCGCGCCGACGTGAACGTGAAGGTCGATCCGGTCGAGCAGCGGGCCGGACAGCCGCGCCTGATAGTCGCCAATGCAGCGCGGATACTTGTTGCAGTTCCTCGCCGGATCGCCCGCATAGCCGCAGCGGCACGGGTTCATCGCCGCCACCAGCTGCACCCGCGCGGGGAAGGTGACATGGGCATTGGCGCGCGCCACATCGACCTGCCCCGTCTCCAGCGGCTGCCGCAGCGAATCGAGCACGGGGCGCTGGAATTCGGGCAATTCGTCGAGGAACAGCACGCCCAGATGCGCGAGGCTGACCTCGCCCGGGCGCACCTTCAGCCCGCCGCCGGTGAGCGCCGCCATGCTCGCCGAATGATGCGGCGCGCGAAACGGGCGGGCGCGGCTGATGCGCCCCGATTCGAGCATCCCGGCGACCGATTGCACCATCGACACCTCCAGCGCCTCGGATGGCGTGAGGGGAGGGAGGATGCCCGGCAGGCAGCTCGCCAGCAGGCTTTTGCCCGATCCCGGCGGGCCCACCATCATCAGGTTGTGGCCCCCGGCGGCCGCGATTTCGAGCGCGCGCTTTGCAACCTCCTGCCCCTTCACCTGCCTCAGATCATTGCCCATCATCGGCTCGCTCACCTGCCCGCGCTGCGGTTCAGGCAGGACGAGGCTGCCCTTTAGATGCGCCAGCAGCCCGGTCAGATCGCGCGGGGCGAGCACCGGCACCCCGCTCGCCCAGCGCGCCTCGGGGCCCTGTTCCGCAGGACAGATGAGGCCGGTGCCGAGCGTGCTGGCGTGGAGCGCGGCGATCAGCACGCCGGGGCTCGCCACCACGCGCCCATCCAATGCGAGTTCCCCGACCGCGATCCAGTCGCCCAGCTGTTCGGCATCGGTCACGCCCATCGCCGCGAGCAGCGCCAGCGCGATCGGCAGGTCGAAATGCGATCCGTCCTTGGGAAGGTCAGCGGGCGAGAGGTTGACCGTGATCCGCTTGGGCGGCAGCGCGAGGCCCAGTGCGGCGAGCGCGGCCTGCACCCGCTCGCGGCTTTCGCTAACTGCCTTGTCGGGCAAGCCGACGACATTGAAGCGCGGCAGGCCGGGGCCGATGTGGCACTGCACCTCCACCGCGCGGGCCTCCAGCCCGAGGTAGGCCACCGTCCTCACCAATGCGACCATGCCTGCCCCCGTCTTAACCCCGGCGCGGATTGTGCAGCTTTGTGAGAGGCTTGTCGAGCCGATGCGCAGGATTAATTGAACCTTGCCGCGCGCCTCCGCAGGGACGCTAAGGGTTTTCTAAAGCATAAATCTTGGCAATTTGGGAAAGGACGCGGGGTGATGGTGCGGGGCCATGAAACGCGCCCTTGCCCTGCTGCTTGCCGCCCTTGCGATGCTGCTGCCCGCCGCCCCGGCGCTGGCGCAGCAGACCGCGCGGGTGGTGACCACGGTCAGCTGGGTCGAGGAATGGGACCCGGCCACCGGCGAATGGGTGCGCGTTGCCGAGGATGGCGATGCAGGGTTTGTCCCCGCTTTCGCCCAGCCCGCGCCCGGCTCCTACACTGAGACCACCGTCACCGAAGAGCCGGTGCGCTTCATCGCTCACGCTCCGCGCCAAAGCGCCATGAGTGCGGGGATCGCGCGTTTCGGCCCCTTCCGCGTGATCGACGGCAAGCGCGCGGCGCTGGTCGCTTCGACCGATGCGGCCAGCCCGCAGGCCTTTGCCGCGATGCTCGCCGCCTTTCCGGGGCTCGAGGTGATCGAATTCGCCGATGCGCCGGGCACCAATCACGATCTGGCGAACCTTGCGTTGGGCCGCGCGATCCGCGCTGCGGGGCTTGCGACTCATGTCCCCGCTGGCGGATCGGCACGCTCGGGCGCGGTCGAGCTGTTCCTCGCGGGCACCCGCCGCACCACCGAGCCCGGCGCGCTGTTCGCGGTGCATTCCTGGCGGGATGAGCGCGGGCGCGAGCCGGCCGACTTCGCGCCCGATGCGCCCGAAAACCGGCTCTATCTCGATTACTATGCCGAAATGGGCATGAGCGCCGATGAGGCCCGCGCCTTCTATGCCATGACCAACTCGGTGCCCCACGCCAGCGCGCTGTGGCTGGAGGCCAACGAGATGGAGCGCTGGATTGTGCCCGCCACCCGCCGGATCGACGGCGACGCGGCGGCGGGCGTGCGGCTGGCACTGGCCCGGTCGGGCGACGCGCTCGGCGGGCTGGTGGCGCAGTCGCTCGGTCGGCTGGCGGCGTGGGAGCTGCCGGGTGCTATGCCCGTGGCCCCGATGATCGCTCCCAGGCTGGCTTACGCCGATCCGGGTGCCGGGCTGCTTGACTCTCTGGCGGCTTTCCCATAACGGCCCCGGTCTGATTTGCGGTCGCAGCGATGCGGCCCCGGTTGGTGTGCGGGCACAGGCTCGCGGGACACTCGCCGGTCTCTTGTTTCGAGGATGATATGAAGCGTACCTTCCAACCCAGCAATCTCGTGCGCGCCCGTCGTCACGGCTTCTTCGCCCGCAAGGCGACCCCCGGCGGCCAGAAGGTGCTCCGCGCCCGCCGTGCACGCGGCCGCAAGAAGCTCTGCGCGTAATTTTCTGGCGCCCTCAGGCGCCGGGCGCGGGCCATCCGGCCCGCTTGGCTTTCGCGGCACGGGTCGCGACGGGCAGTCGCCCTTGCGGGCTCCCTTCGGGAGCCCGTTTGCGTTTGCCGAGGTCTTGGAAAGAGCCCCCCGAACCGCGCAGCGGTTCGCAAGCGCGCCAAAAGGACTTGGCGCGCGCCGGCCGAAGGGTCGAATCCAAGGCGGACGGATGTCCGCCGCCCGGCGTTTGAGGGCCTCAACAAATGACTCAGGCGACAAACGCCACACCTCCGATCCAGACGCTCACCAAGCGCGCCGATTTTCTTGCGGCGAATTCCGGCACCCGCAATGCGCGGGCCGGGTTCGTGCTGCTGACCCGGCCCAATGACGGGCAGGGCATCCGCTACGGGATCACCGTCACCAAGAAGATCGGCAATGCGGTGATGCGCAACCGCATGAAGCGGAGGTTTCGCGAATTGCTGCGTGCCGCGCTGCCGACGCAGGGCCTTGCCGATCACGATCACGTGCTGATCGGCCGCGCGGGCGGGGTGGAGCGCGATTTTCAGCTGATGGCAGACGAGCTCGCCAAGGCGCTCGAACGGGCGCGCGAAGGCCGCGGCGATCCGGCGGGCGGGCGTAGGCCAAGACGCGGGAATCGCCGCAAATGAAGCAGCTCCTGATCCTCATCGCGCGCGGCTGGCAGCTTGGCCCGTCGCGCATTCTGCCGCCCTCGTGCCGCTACTCGCCATCCTGCAGCCAATACGCGATTGAGGCGCTCGGCAAATATGGTGCTCTCAAGGGTGGATGGATGGCGTTCAAGCGGCTAATGCGCTGCCACCCCTGGGGCGGACACGGACATGATCCGGTGCCCTAGGGGGTCTGGAAACGGGACCGTTCTATCCCCATAATACACCTGTCGTCGCATAGTCTCGGGGCATACACTTGGATAATCGCAACCTTCTGCTCGCTGTCGTGCTTTCGGTTCTGCTGCTCTTCGGATGGCAGGCGGGAATGAGCTATTTCTACCCCGAAGCCGCCGTGCCCGCGCCTGTGACGCCGGAAACGGGCGCGCCCGCCGCTGCGCCTGTGGCATCGACGAGCGGACAGCCGGTCGCTGCCGGGGCCGCAACGCTTGGGGGAGAGGCCGCCGCACCGCGCAAGGTCGATCTCAAGACCGCGCTCGCTGGCAGCAACCGCGTCGCGATCGACACGCCGCGCGTGGCCGGGTCGATCAACCTCGTTGGCGCGCGGATCGATGACATCGTGCTCAAGGATTACCGCGAGACGGTGGAGAAGGATTCGGGCCCCGTCCGCCTGCTCGCGCCCGAGGGCACCGGCGTCCAGTATTTCGCCGAATTCGGCTTCGTCAGCGGCGGCGCGCGCCAGCCCTCCAACCTCGTATGGCAGGCCGATGGCGGCAAGCTGACCCCGGAAACGCCCGTCACCCTGACGCACACCGATGCGGCCGGCGTGACCTATGCGATTCGCTTCGCCATCGACAAGGACTTCATGATCACCGCCACCCAGTCGGTGACCAACAACAGCCCGGCGGCGGCGATCATTCAGCCCTTCGCGCTGATCAAGCGCACCAGCACCAATGCGACGATCGACCAGTTCGTCTCGCACTCCGGCCCGGTCGGCGTGTTCGGCGGGACCCTGTGGGATCCGCATTCCTACAAGGAGCTGGCCGAAATCGGGCAGGAAGTGCCCGAAGGCTCGCCCGACTGGCTGGGCTTCACCGATCAATACTGGCTCGCCGCGCTGGTGCCCGGCGATGGCAAGGGCAACGTCAAGGTCGACGACGCGAGCTTCCGTTCGCTGCCCGGCGACCTGTTCCGCTCCGACCTGCTCTATGCCGCCAGCACCGTGCCCACCGGCGGCACCGTGACGCAGGACACGCGCCTGTTCGCCGGCGCCAAGGAAAGCGGGACGCTCGACAAGTACGAAGACGGTGGCATCACCAATTTCGGTCTCGCGATCAGCTGGGGCTGGTTCAAGTTCTTCGAAAAGCCGATCCTGTGGCTGCTGCGCACGCTCAACGGGCTGGTCGGCAATTTCGGCGTGGCGATCATCCTGCTCACCGTGATCATCCGCGGGCTGATGTTCCCGGTCGCGCAGAAGGGCTTTGCCAGCATGGCCGCGATGAAGGCCGTGCAGCCCAAGATGAAGGAGATCCAGGAGCGCTTCAAGGACGACAAGCAGCGCCAGCAGCAGGAAATCATGAAGCTTTACAAGGACGAGAAGGTCAATCCCTTGTCCGGCTGCCTGCCCATGGTCATCCAGATCCCGGTGTTCTTCGCGCTCTACAAGGTGCTGGTTCTGGCGATCGAGATGCGGCACGAGCCCTTCGTGCTGTGGATCCGCGACCTCTCCGCGCCCGATCCTGCGCATATCCTCAACCTGTTCGGCCTGCTGCCTTTCGAAGTCTCGGGCTTCTTCGCCATTGGGCCGCTCGCGCTCCTGCTGGGGCTCACCATGTGGCTGACCTTCAAGCTCAACCCGGCGGTGATGGACCCGGTGCAGCAGCAGGTCTTCGCGCTGATGCCGTGGATGCTGATGTTCGTGATGGCGCCCTTTGCCGCGGGTCTGCTGCTTTACTGGGTGACCTCGAACATCCTCACTGTCGCGCAGCAGAGCTATCTCTACTCCAAGCACCCGCAATTGAAGGCCGCCAATGCGATCGCCGAAAAAGCGGCGAAGGGGTAGCGGGCGTGGATGACCCCGAGGACTACGCGCAAGCCGAGGAAGCGGCATCGCGGCTCTTTTCCGGGCCGGTCGATTTCCTGCGCTCCGCCCCGCAGCTGCAATTCCTGCCCGATCCTGTGGTGCCGGAAATCGCCTTTTGCGGGCGTTCGAACGTGGGCAAGTCCTCGCTGCTCAACGCGCTGACCGGGAGGAAGGCGATCGCCCGCGCCTCGGTGACGCCGGGGCGCACGCAGGAGCTCAATTTCTTCGATGTCGGGCGGCCCGAGGAAGAGGGCGCGCTGCCGCTGTTCCGGCTGGTCGACATGCCCGGCTACGGCTTTGCCAAGGCCCCGGTGAAGGTGGTCGACAAGTGGAAGGCGCTGGTCAATTCCTACCTGCGCGGCCGCGCGGTGCTGGCGCGCACGCTGGTGCTGGTCGACAGTCGCCACGGGCTGAAGGACGTCGACCGCGCGATGATGAAGATGCTCGACGAGGCAGCGGTCGGCTACCGCGTGGTGCTGACCAAGACTGACAAGATCAAGGCAAGCAAGCTCGACAAGGTCGCCGAAGCGACCGCCGCCGAAGTGCGCAAGCATGTCGCCGCCTACCCCGAACTGCACCTCACCAGCAGCGAAAAAGGCATGGGCATCGCCGCCCTGCGCGCCGCCGTGGTGGCGGATGCGCTGGGCGAAGGTTGGATGGGCTAGCGGCGGGTCTGCTTTTGGGCGGCCGGGGTGCGGGCTTTGATGGCAGAAGGTGGGTGGTTTTCCGCCACCTCTCCTCACCGTCGCCCCGTGCTTGACACGGGGCTTGGCTTTTCTTTCTGCCGCGTTGGCGCGATACCCGGCGCATGGAGCAGGGCGGCTGGGTCTACATCATGGCGAACCGCTTTCGTGGCGGTATGTATGTGGGCGTCACAGCGGATGCGTTGGCCCGAGTATATCAGCACCGCGAAGGGACGGGTTCCCGTCACATCAAAGACTTCGCTAAGACGCGGCTGGTCTATGTCGAGCGCCACGACACCATCGAAGGCGCCATTGCCCGCGAGAAACTCGTCAAGAAATGGCGGCGCGACTGGAAGTTTGCGCTGATCGAGGCGGACAATCCCGAATGGAATGACCTTTGGGAGCAATGGTTCGCACCCCACACGGAGCAGAAGTAGCCAAGCCCCGTGTCAAGCACGGGGCGACGAACTTGATATGGTAGGTTTGGGGTCGCTTCCCGGACGGCAGCTTTCGGTGGAACGCCAGCTTTTGCCACCATTTCCTACACCTCACTCAGCCGCTAAAGTCCGCGCCGCTGTTTCCCATCGCTGTCAGGGTGGTCGCGTGACCGCCGTAGGCCAGACAAGCCCCCTCTCCCCTGTCCGTCCGCATGGTGCGGAACGGTATAGGGCATTGAAAGAATAAATAAATAACCGCGCCTACTAAGCGGACACGGTGTCCGCTTTGTAACGCTTAATGCGCTGGTTGGCGCGGTGCTGCTACTGGCGCGAAGGGCATGGGCATCGCCCGTTGTTGCTCTCCAACCGGGTCTCGGCCATGCCCGTCACCGCCGAGAAGTTCGCAAACGGCTTTTCCTTTGGGCGGGCGGCGATAGGCTGTTAAGGGGCCGCCCATGCTTACCATCGACAACGTCACCGTGCGGCTTGGCGGCCGGGCCATTCTCGAACGCGCCAGCGCGACCGTGCCGGTGGGCGCGCGCGTCGGGCTGATCGGCCGTAACGGCGCGGGCAAGTCGACGCTGATGAAGGCGCTGATCGGCGAGATCGAGCCCGACGATGGCGAAATCTCCAAACCGTCGCGCGCGCGGATCGGCTATATCGCGCAGGAAGCGCCGAGCGGGTCGATGACGCCTGAGGATGTCGTTCTCGCCGCCGCCACGGAGCGCGCCGAACTTCTGGCGGAGCTCGAAACCTGCACCGACATGGACCGCATGGGCGACGTGCACGAACGCCTGCTCGCCATCGACGCCTATTCCGCCCCGGCGCGCGCGGCCAAGATCCTCAATGGCCTCGGCTTCGACGAGGAGATGCAGCAGCGCCCGGTCGACAGTTTTTCGGGCGGGTGGAAGATGCGGATCGCGCTGGGCGCGCTGCTGTTTTCCGAGCCCGATATCCTGCTGCTTGACGAGCCGAGCAACCACCTCGATCTGGAAGCGACGTTGTGGCTGGAGAACTTCCTCAAGTCCTACCCCGCCACGCTGGTGGTGATCAGCCACGAGCGCGACCTGCTCAACAAGGTGGTCGATCACATCCTGCACCTGCAGGGCGGGCAGCTGACGCTTTATCCCGGCGGGTATGATGCCTTCGAGAAGCAGCGGGCCGAGCGGGCGGCGCAGCTGGCGGCGGCCAAGGCGTCGCAGGATGCGCAGGCGGCGCGGCTGCGCGATTACGTCGCGCGCAATTCGGCCCGCGCCTCGACCGCCAAGCAGGCGCAGTCGCGCGCCAAGATGCTCGCCAAGATGCAGCCGATCGCGGCGCTGATGGAAGACCCCTCGCTGAGCTTCGATTTTCCCGATCCGGCGGAGATGAAATCGCCGATGATCACGCTGGAACAGGCGGCGGTCGGCTATGGCGAGGCGCCGCCGATCCTCAAGCGCCTGAACTTCCGGATCGAGGCCGATGACCGGATCGCGCTGCTGGGCCGCAACGGCAACGGCAAGACCACGCTGGCGCGGCTGCTGGCCTCGCAGCTTGCCCCGGCGGAGGGCGCGGTCAATGCGCCGGGCAAGCTCAAGGTCGGCTATTTCACGCAGTATCAGGTCGAGGAACTGGCGGGGGAGGACACCCCGCTCGACCTGATGAACCGCGCGATGGAGGGGGCCTCGCAAGGCGCGGTGCGCGCGCAGCTGGGGCGGTTCGGCTTTTCCGGGCCGCGGGCGAACCAGCGGGTCGACAAGCTTTCGGGCGGGGAGCGCGCACGGCTGGCGCTGGCGCTGATCACCCGCGACGCGCCGCATCTGCTGATCCTCGACGAGCCGACCAACCACTTGGATGTCGACGCGCGCGAGGCGCTGATTCAGGCGCTCAACGGCTATTCCGGGGCGGTGATCCTGATCAGCCACGATCGCCACATGGTCGAGCTGACCTCGGACCGGCTGGTGCTGGTGGATGGCGGGACGGCGCGAGAATATGCGGGCAGCATGGATGATTACATCGACTTCATTCTGGGTCGCAATCAGCCCAAGGCGGATCGCGGCGGCAAGGCCAAGGGCGCGCGCAACGCGGGTGCGGACCTGCGCGCGGCGCAGTCGGAGCAGAGCAAGGCGGAAGCCGCCATCGCCCGCCTGACCGCCGATCTGGCGCAGCTGGACAAGCGGATCCTCGCAGCGGACGGGTCGGCGATGCAGGGCCTGCTCAAGCAGCGGGCCGAAGCGGCTGACCGGCTGGCCGAGGCCGAAGAGGCATGGCTGGCCGCCGGGGCCGCGCTGGAGGCCGCACAAGCCGCCTGAGCCGCCTACTCCGCCAGCGCTTCCAGCATATCTGCTGCCAGCGCGCGCGCGGCGGCGGCGGCAGCGTCGCGGTCGGCATTGTCGCCGACTTCGTAGGTGTAGGCGGGGATGGCGTAGGTCTGGTGGAACCAGTTCTTGGTCGTCCCGCTGCCGGGATTGGCGTTGCGCGGTTCGAGCGTGAAGGGGTAGCCGGGGAAGGCCTCTTCCTTCCCGCCCAGCCAGCGCGCCAGAAACGCCGCCTGCGCCGGGGTCGCTTCGTCGGGCCCCTGCACATAGAACAGGTTGCGCCCGGTCGAGTGGAAATCGACCATCAGCACCGGGCGCACCCCGGAAGGCAGCGTGCCGAGCCATGCTTTCACAGCGCGCGTCTCGGGCTGGGTGAAGGGGCCCCAGTCGCGGTTCAGATCCACCGCGCCGCGATTGGCGCGCCAGTGGCCGCGCACCACGCCATCGGGGTTGAGCATCGGCACCACCAACACCTGCACATCCCCGAGGCTGCCCGCTCGCGCCGCGAGGGCATCGACGAAGGCCTCCATCGCGATTGCGCCGGTCACCTCGGGCGGGTGCTGACGGCCGATCAAAACCACCAGCCGCGGCGCATCCACGCGGCCGAGCCGGATCGCCTCGATCAGGCGGCCATCATGCGAGCTGCCGATCGGGAACACCGCCGCGCCGGAGGTTTTGCTCCACCGCGCCAGCGCCTCGCCCGTTTGCAGCGGCACCAGCAAGTCCTGTGCGGCGACCAGACCCGCGCCCGGCGGCACATCGAAGCGGGCAGTCTTGCCGTCGGCGCTCACCTCTGCCTCAAGCACGCGCCATCCGCCGTCGGTCGCCAGTTTGGGGGCATAGCGGTGCCCGCTTTCGAGATAGCGCAGCGTCACGCTCACCGGCGCATCGCCGTCCGCGATATAGCGGAAGGCATACCACGGGCTGGGATTGATCGGCGGGGCGTGTTCGGGGGTGACGAGCAGCGTAAAGGCGCGCTCCCCTGTCACCGCACAGGCCATCGGCGGTGCGCCGTCGAAATCGAAGGCGAGGGTGACGCTGGCCGAGCGGCAGTCGCCCGCCACCGCCGCCGAGGCCGTGCGCGGGGGCGCAGGACTGCAAGCCGCCGTCGCCAGCCCCCCCGCCAGCAGGGCTGCTCCGGCCCACAGGTGTCGCATCGCGCTGCCCATGGGCCGGAGACCTATCAGAAGTTCTTGCGCACTTCGACCCGCCACACCCGGCCACGGGCCGAATGGAGTTCGCTGAAGAAGCCCAGACTTTCGTCCGCCAGCGGCGGGTCCTTGTCGAACAGGTTGTTGACCCCCAGTCGGATGCGCGTGCCATCCAGTGCGCCCTTTTCGAAGGAATAGGACACGTTGAGGTTGAGGGTCAGAATGTCGTCAACCCGGAAGAAGTTGATGTTGGGATCGGCCGATTCGAACGGCACGTCGCGGCTCACGCTGGTGTCCCACACTTGCCCGACATATTGCGCGAACAACCCGACATCGACCGGGCCCATGCCCCAGTTGACCGAGCTGGAGAAGCGCCACTTGGGCCGCCCCTCGATCTCGAGCAGCTGGCCGAGGCCGCCGACCACCACTTCGGGCGGCAGCAGCCCGGCTGCGATCCCTTCGAGCAGTTCCTCGCCCTCGTTTCCGGCCGATTGCACGAAGCTGGTCAGCCGCGCGGCGTTGAAGCGCAGGCGGATGTCCCCCGCGCCGAAATCGGGAACGTTGTAGAACAGGCCGAAGTCCCAGCCCTTCGAAACGCGGCTGTCGAGGTTGAGATAGGGATCGTCGACGAACAGGATCTCACCCGCCGCCGCCAGCCCGGTGCCGGCGAACAGCGCAACCTGTTCGGGGGTGGGATCGGCGCGCACCACCGCCGGATTGGTGCCGCCCGCAAGCCGCCGCAGCAGGTCGAGCGCGATCGCGTTGTCATCGCCGAAGGTGCCGACCAGCCCGGTCTGCTTCACGCGCCAGTAATCCGCCGTCAGCGTGAGCCCCGGAATGAAGCCGGGTTCGAGCACCACGCCGAGGTTGATGCTCTCGCTGTCTTCGGGCTGGAGCCGGTCGGTGCCCGAACGGAAGCTGATCACGCCTTCGCCGGGGCACACCGCAAGGCTGGAGAGCTGGCCCTTGGCGACCTGCGCGGCGCAGATCACGAAGTCGTCGCGCGTGTTCGACCGGGTGGTGCCTTCGTCATTGACCTGCACCAGATTGGGCGCGCGGAAGCCCTGCGACCATGCGCCGCGGAAGGTGATCCCCGGCACCGTGGTCCACGAGGCGGCAACGCGCGGGACGATGGCGGTCTGGTCGATATCCTTGAAGTGCTCCATCCGGCCCGCCAGCTGGAGGTTGAGCGCGCTGACGAGCGGGATGTTCATGTCCTCGCTGACCAGTGGCACGAAAGTTTCGGCATGGGCCGACCACACCTCGCGCGAGCCGTTGGTGTCGGGCGAGGGGCTGGTGCCGACCACGTCCGAGCCGAAGGTCACGCCCGGGATCACGCTGTCGGTCCAGGTGATCGTGCCATCAAGCCGCGGGTCGCGATCGTCGAAGAAGGTCTCGCGCCGCCATTCGATCCCCGCCGCAATCCCGACATCGCCGCCGGGCAGGGTGAAGAGGTCGGAGCGGCTGACCTTGAAGTCGGCCAGCGCGAGACTGGTGCCGCCCTTGCGGAACACGCTGATGCGGAACGGGTCGATACTGCTGGTGGGATTGGGGGTGCAATCGCCATTGCCCGGATCGCCGGTCACGCAGCCGCCGTTGAAGGGGTTGTAGGCATCGGGCGTCGACCTGTTGATCGCGTCCTGCAGCAGCGTGAGCGACACGCGGTTGCCTTCAAGATCGGTGGTGCGCGCTTCGGAATAGACGAAGCCGGTGTCGAAATCCCACGAGCCGAAATTGCCCTTGAGGCCCGCGACGAGGCGGTAGGAATCCTTGGTCACGTTGACCGAGCGGTTGCCCGCATCGACGAAGCGATAGCGCTCCATGATCACATCCGCCCCTCCGGTGGGGATGGTGGTGCCGCCGATCCGGTTGGGGTTGGGCGTACCATCGGGGAAGGTGACGGGGCCGAAGGGGTTCCAATAGGCATTGCGGCTGATCCCCACCGGCACCGCGCTGAGAATTGCGGCAGGCGTGATGAAGCGCTCGCTCTCCGAGCGGTAATAGCTCCCCTCGAAATAGGCTTCGAGGCTGTTGGTGAGCTCGTAATTCAGCAGGCCCATCACGTTGTAGCGGGTCTTTTCGCTGATGATGGTGGTGCCGAAATTGGTGTTGTAGCGCACCGCGATATCCGGCGTGATACCCGCCCGCGCGCACAGGCCGTCGCCCAGATCGATCCGGCAATTGGGGAAGGTGCTGGGCTGGAGGTAGAAATCGTCGTCATTCAGCGGCGTGCGGTTGTTGGGCGCCTGAATGTCGAACTGGCCGAAAGGGCCGAAGGTGTTGCGGTTGTTGAACTGGTTGTCGCCCTCGAACGGCGTGCCCACCACCAGCGGCAGGCGGTTGTCGTCGGCGGCATAATCGCGGTCGGACGCGGGCATGCCGGTTTCATGGAAATAGCCGCCATAGACCGTGAGGTTGGCGCGGCCCCCGGCGAAGTCGAAGCCATAGCCGCCCGCGAGTGCGTAGCTTTCAAGGCTGGTGCCTTCCGAGGCGCGGAATTCGCCTTCGATGAAGCCGCCTCGGCGGTTGCCGCGCAGCACAGTGTTGACCACGCCCGCGACCGCATCCGCGCCGTAGATCGCCGATGCGCCGTCGCGCAGCACTTCGATCCGGCGCACGGAGCCGGGCGCGATTTCGTTGGTGTCGGGGCTGACCACGGGCACCAGAAGCTCGGTCTGGAAGCCGGGGTTCAGCACCATGCGGCGGCCGTTGATCAGCAGCAGCGTATTGCCGGTGCCGAGATCGCGCAGGTTGATCGAGGCGGCATCGCCGCGGGCGTTGTTGACGGTGGTGTCGTTCTGTTCGTTGAAGGCCACCCCGCCCGCCTGCGGGATCGAGCGGAACAGCTCGTCACCCGATGTCGCCGCGACGTTGGCGATGTCGATTTCGTCGACCACGGTGACGGGCAGCACGTCGTTGATCTTGGCGCCCTGAATCCGGGTGCCGGTGACGGTGATCACGCGCTCCTCTTCCGCCGCGGGTGCGGGCGGCGTTTCGGCTTCCTGCGCGTGGGCGGCCTGCGCCGCGATCAGGCTGGCGCCGCACAGCAGGGTGAACCTGCCAAATCGATTGGTGGACATTCCTATTCTCCCCGTTTTTCAATGATTTTAAGTGATTGCGCCCACTTGGAAAAAAGCTTCGGCCACTGGCTGATGACCTGATCGGGCTGGCCCAGACCCCAGCCATGCCCGCCGTCGCGGAACAGGTGCAGCTCCGCGCTCGCCCCGGCCGCGATGAGGGTCTGGAACAGCAAGATGCCGTGCCCCGGCGGCGTGGTCGGATCGTCGGCAGAGGCGAAGATGATGGTCGGCGGCGCGTGTTTGTCCGCGTAGGTGTCCAGCGACCAGGCGGCCTCGGCCTTGGGGGTCGCCTTGTCGCCCACGATCTCGCGCCGGGTGCGGGTGGTGTCATAGGGTGCGCGCAGGGTCACGACCGGGAACAGCAGCACCGCGAAATCGGGCCGGGCCGAGACGTGCTCGAAGCGGTCCTTGCCTTCGTAAAGCGCGCGGCCCGGCTGATAGGCGGTGAAGCCCGCCAGATGCCCGCCCGCCGAAAAGCCCATGATCCCGATCCTGTCGGGCGCGATGCCGAATTCGCCCGCGCGGGTGCGGATGATCTTCATCGCGCGCTGCGCGTCCATGAAGGGTGCGGTGGAGTCCCATCCGTCATTCGGCAGGCGGTAGATCAGCTCGAACACGGTGAAGCCCTGCGCGGCGAGCCACTCGGCGGCGGGCGTGCTTTCCTTCCACAGCTGGATGCGGAAATAGCCGCCGCCGCCTGCGACCAGCACCGCCGCGCCGTTGGGCCGGGCGGGGCGGAAGACGCGCATCCGGGGCGTCGCGATATTCGACACCGCGCCGAAGCCTGCGCCTTTTTCGCCGAGGACTTCCGGCCCTTCGACCTTGCCATTGCCCGGCGGGGTGCCCGGCCACAGGCGGATTTCCTCGCGCTCGGTATCGTTCGCGGCCGCCAGCGCGGCGGGGGCGAACAGCGCGAGCAGCACGGCGAGGGCGAGGCGGATCATGGCGTATTCTCCAGCACCTTGGCGAGCTTCTCGCTCACCGGCCCGCTGCGCTCGTGGCGCTCGATATCCTCGGGCGGGAGCGGCATGGGCGTGCCCGCCAGCGCGGCAGCGAGGCGGGTCTCGTCGAGCGCGCCTTCCCACTTCGCCACCACGATCGTCGCCACCGCATTGCCGATGAAATTGGTGAGCGCGCGGCATTCGGACATGAAGCGGTCGATCCCGAGGATCAGCGCCATCCCCGCCACCGGCACGCTCGGCACCACCGAAAGGGTGGCGGCAAGGATCACGAAGCCCGATCCGGTCACCCCGGCCGCGCCCTTGGAGCTGATCATCGCCACCAGCACCAGCGTCAGCTGTTCGGCCAGCGACAGCTCCACGCCCACGGCCTGCGCGATGAACAGCGCGGCCAGTGTCATGTAGATGTTGGTGCCATCGAGATTGAAGGAGTAGCCCGTCGGCACCACAAGCCCGACGACTGCCTTGCGGCATCCGGCCAGTTCCATCTTCTCTATCAGGCTCGGCAGCGCGGCTTCGGAGGAGGAGGTGCCCAGCACCAGCAGCAATTCGGCGCGCAGGTAACGGATCAGCGCGAGGATCGAGAAGCCGGTGAACCACCCCACCAGCCCCAGCACCACCAGCACGAACAGCAGCGAGGTGAGGTAGAACGTCCCCACCAGCGCGGCGAGATTGGCGAGGCTGCCGATCCCGAACTCGCCGATGGTGAAGGCCATCGCCCCGAACGCACCGATCGGGGCGAGCTTCATCAGCATATTCACGAGCTTGAAGATGACCTGCCCGAAGGATGCGAGCACATCGGTCACCAGATCGCTCGCCGGGCGGGTCGCGGCGATGGCGACGCCCGCGAGGATCGCCACCAGCAGCACCTGCAGGATCTGCCCGTCGGTGACCGCGCTGAACAGGGTTTCGGGGATGATCGAGAGCAGGAAGCCGGTGATCGTCGTCGCCTCGGCCTTGTTGGCATAGTCGGCGACCGCAGCGGTATCGAGCGTGGCGGGGTCGATGTTGAGCCCCTCGCCCGGGCGCACCAGATTGGCAACCGCAAGGCCGATGATCAGCGCCAGCGTGGAGAAAGTGAGGAAATAGGCAAAGGCCTTGCCCGCCACGCTGCCGACCGCCTTCAGATCGCGCATCCCCGCGATCCCGGTGGCGACCGTGACGAAAATCACCGGGGCAATGATCATCTTGACCAGCTTGATGAAGGCATCGCCCAGCGGCTTGAGGCTGGCGCCGAATTCGGGTGCGAAATGGCCCACCATCGCGCCCAGCGCGATCGCGGTGAGCACCTGCACGTAAAGCTGCCGGTAGAACGGCAGGCGCACCGGCGCAGCGTCGCTTGCAGTGATGGTGTGCGAACCCATAGGTCGCCGGCTCCCCCGTTGATCTGTTCTTTGCGCCCAAGGATCGGAGAGGGAAGGGCGCGCCGCAAGCTTTTGTGACACTCTGGGCCAACCACGGAGTTTCAGGGACTTGTCCGCGGTCGCTGGGCAATTTGTGCGGATTTCCGCACAAAAATCTTGCGGCCCGTGCGGAAAAGCGCACAAGCGGTTCCAACAGGGAGAGCGGGGTTTGGCGACGGGCGGCAGATTGGGGCGCTGGTATCTGGCGGGCATTGCCGGGCTGGCGGTGCTGCTGATCGGGGGGCTGGCGATGCTCGCGCTCGACCGGGCGATGCGGGTCAGCGCGCTCGAGGAAACCCGCGCCGCCGCCACCAGCCAGGCCGCAATTCTTGCCGCCGGGCTGGAGAGCGAGCTCAACAAGTTCACCCTCGTGCCCAGCGTGCTCGCCGCCGACCCGGAGGTCGCCGCACTGCTGGCGGGCGAGCGCGGGCAGCAGGCCGTGCTCAACCGCCGCCTCGCCGCGCTGGCGCAGCAGACCAATGCCGCCGCGATCTATCTGATGGACGCGAAGGGCATGACGCTGTCGGCGAGCAACTGGGACCGGCCCGACAGCTTCATCGGATCGAATTACGGCTTCCGCGACTATTTCGCCGGGGCGCTGGCGAATGGCACCCGAAGCGAATTTGCGCTGGGCACGGTCAGCCGCCGCCCGGGGCTCTATCTCGCGCAGCGCGTCGGCCCGGCGGAGCGGCCTTTGGGCGTTGTGGCGGTAAAGGTCGAATTCGACAGCCTCGAGGCCAAATGGCGCGATGCCGAGGACGGGGTCTTCGTGACCGATGCGGGCGGGATCGTGCTGCTCGCCAGCGATCCCGACTGGCGCTTCCGCGCCGCGCCGCAAGCGCCTGGTTCGGCAAGTCCGCGCGATCCGGCGCGCGATGCGGTACGGTATGGCGTCGCCGAGCCGCGCCCGCTGGCGTTGCCGGGGCTGGGGAGCGGGGCCTCTCCGGTCAGGATGATCGAGAAAATCCAGCCCATCGCTCCGGTGGGGTGGGAGCTGCACCTGCTCGCGGACCCGGCCCCGCGCGTGTCGGTGGCGCTCGCCAACGGCAGGCTCGCGGGAGTCACCGCGCTCGCGCTGCTGGCGCTGGCGGCGGCGGGGGCATGGCTGTGGCAGCGCCAGCGCGAGGCCCGCGCCGCCGCCGCCACCGCCGCGCAGACCGCGACCTTGCGCGAGCAGCTCCAGCAGGCCAACCGCCTCGCCACGCTCGGCCAGATCACCGCCGGGCTGGGGCACGAGATCCGCCAGCCGCTCGCCGCGATGCGGGTCTTTGCCGAGAACGGCGAGCGCCTGCTCGATGCTGCACGCACCGAGGAGGCCGGAGAGAACTTCGCCCGCATCGCTGCGCTGGCGGGCCGGATCGGCGAAATCACCGAGGAACAGCTCAATTTCAGCCGCCGCTCGGCCGAAGAACCGCGTCTTGTCACCTTGGCCGAGGTGATCGACGGATCGCTGCTGCTGCTGCGCGACCAGATCCGCCAGAAGGGGCTGACGCTGACGCTCCCCGCGCCCGAGGCCGCCGCCGCTGAAGTGCGGGCGCGCCATGTCCAGCTGGAACAGGTGCTGGTCAACCTGCTCCAGAACGCGGTGCAGGCCTGCGCGCCCGGCGGCCAGATCGCGCTCGCCATCGCTGCCGAGGGGCCCGCGCTGCATCTCAGCGTCACCGACACCGGCCCCGGTGTGCCTGAGACGCTGCGCGACACGCTGTTCCAGCCCTTCGTCACCGGCAAGCCCGAGGGAATTGGCCTCGGCCTCGCGATTGCGCGCGACATCATGCGTCAGCTCGGCGGTGATCTCACCTGCGAAGACACGTCCGGCGGGGGCGCGCGCTTCACCATGGTCATGCCCGCCGCATGAGCGCGCTCGCCTCCCCGCTCCAGATCGCGCTGGTCGAAGACGATCCGCCACTGCGCGAGGCGACGATGCAGATGCTCAGCCTCGAAGGGGCCGAGGTCACCGCCTTTCCCGATGCCCGCGCGGCGCTCGGCTGGCTGACGGCGGATTACCCCGGCGTGGTGGTGAGCGACGTGCGGATGCCGGGGATCGACGGTATCGCCTTCTTCGCCGCGCTGCGCGAGGTCGATCCCGATCTGCCCGTGATCCTCACCACCGGCCACGGCGATATCGCGATGGCGGTGGCGGCGATGAAGAACGGCGCGGCCGATTTCCTCACCAAGCCCTATGCCTCGGCCGACCTCATCCGCGCGGTGCGGGGGGCGGCCGAGCGGCGCGCTCTGGCGCTCGAGAACCGGCGGCTGCGCGACGAGGCCGGGCGCAGCGCCGAGGGGGCGATCCCCGGCAGCTCGGCCATCGCCCAGCGGCTGCGCTCGGTGATCGAAGGCGTGGCGCGCTCGGAGATCGATGTGGTGCTGACCGGCCCGGCAGGCACCGGCAAGAGCCACGCCGCGCGCCTGATCCACGAATGCAGCCCGCGCCGGACGCGGCCCTTCGTTGCGGTCGATGCCGGGGTGCTGGCGCATGAGGATGCCGAACTGCTGCTGTTCGGGCGGGATCCGGCGGGCGGCGGCCTGTCGCGCACCGGGCTGATCGAGCGCGCCAATGGCGGCACGCTGTTCCTCGACGAGATCGAGACCGCGCCTGCGGTGCTGACCGCGCGGCTGCTGTCGCTGGTGGAAAAGCGCGCCGTGCTCCCGATTGGCGCCGCGCAGCCCCGGCGATTGAACATCCGCATCATCATCGCCCGCCTCGCCGGGAGCATGGGTGCGGAGGTCGCGCGCGATCCGCTGTGGCACCGGCTGGGCGCGGTGCAGATCGCCTTCCCGCCGCTCAGCGAACGGCGCGAGGATCTGCCCGAATTCTTCCGCCGCTTCGTCGCCCGCCATGCGCGCGAACTCGATCTGCCTGCTCCGGCGATCAGCGCAGGCGTGTGGCGGCACGTGCAGACCCATGACTGGCCCGGCAACCTCAACGAACTCTCAGGCTATGCCCGCGCCTTCGTGCTGGGCCTTGTCGATCACGCGGAGGACAGCCCGGCCTCTGCCCCGGTTCCCGGCGGCAGCCGCCCGCTGGCGCAAACCGTCGCCGATTTCGAGCGCACCGTGCTGGAAGATGCGCTGCGCCAGTGCCGGGGGGACATCGCCGCGGTGCAGGCGCTGCTGCAAACCCCGCGCAAGACGATCTACGACAAGCTCGCCAGATACGACCTGAAACCGGCACGGTTCCGCTGACCCGATGCGCGCAAGGCTTGGCCGCGCCGCCCACGCGCGCTAGCCTGCGGCGCATGATCCGAACCCTGCCCGCCGCCCTGCTCGCCTCCGCCGCGCAAGGGCAGGAGCCGCCGCCCGCCGCATCCCCGTGGAAGCTCTACGATGCGCCCGGCTCCTGCGCGGTCAGCGGCAATCCGGGCGAGGCCTTCCTGCTGGTCGCGCTCAATCCCGAAGGCGGCAGCATGTTGCGCCTGCACCACCCGGCCATGACGATCGCGGTGGGCGAGAAGCAACCCGCGGTGCTGGTGGTCGGCGCGGAGGAGATCGCCTTCGAGGCGAGAGGCGCGCGCACCAGCGACGGCACGCCCGGCTTCACCGCGCCTGCCAGCGCACAGCTGCGCCGCCTGCTCGGCGCAGGGGGAACCGCGAGCATCGTCCTCGGCGAGGAGCGGCCGATCCTGCTCGACCTTGACGGCTTGCCGACCGCGATCACCGAAATGGAGGCCTGCGCCGCCGCGATGACCCCGCGCGACCCGGCGACGATTGCGGTGGTGAAGCCCAAGCCCCTGCGCTTCCCCACGATCAACCCCGGCGACCTGCCGACCGGCGACGTCACCGGCGATCAGGTCGCCTTCCGCCTGACCGTCTCGCCCGAGGGCCGGGTGGCGGCGTGCGAGATCGTCACCTCGAGCGGGGCCGAGGCGCTCGACGCCAAGGTCTGCCAGCTGCTCAGCGATGAAAGCCGCTTCGAACCGGGCCGCAATGCCGATGGGCAGGCGGTGACGGCCACCTACCAGTCGCGCCTGAAGTTCTGATCGCTCAGAACCCGTAGCGCACACCCAGCCACAGCGTGCGCGGCACGCCGAGATCGATCGATCCGCCCTGATTGCGGGTGACGATGGCCTCGTCCGTCAGGTTCTCCGCACGGGCGATCAGCGACAGCTTGCCCCACAGCGGCGCGGCGGCGAAGAGGTCAAACGTGGTGGCAGGGGGCAGGCGGTCGCTTTCGAGATCGTCCTCGAATTGCGCGGCGGTGTGCCGCAGCGTTCCGGCCAGCTGCCAGCCATCGGCAGGCCGCCAGCCCAATGTCAGCGTGCCGGAAAAGGCCGGGGTCTGGGCCGGACGGTTGCCATCGAGCGGGAGCGATGCGCCCTCTCCGCGCACCTCTGCATCGGTCCAGGCCAGCGCGCCATCGATGCTGAAGGCACCGAACTTTGCCGCCAGATTGGCCTCGATCCCGCGCGCTTCGATTGCGGGCAGGTTCGCGCGGCGGCGCAGGTTGGGGCCGATCGTGACATTGGCGATGGCGTTTTCGACCTCGTTGTCGTAGGCCGTCACCGAGAGCACCAGCGCGTTCACCGGCTGCCAGTCGAACCCGATCTCGAAGCCTTCCAGCCGCTCGTTCTCGAGCGCGGCATTGGCCTGCGTCACCACCGGGAAGACCACGAAGGGGCGGTAGAGTTCGTTGAGGGTCGGCAGTCGCAGCCCGGTATAGGCCGCCGCGCGCAGATCGAGGCGGCGGGTGGCGTAGAGCAGCGCACCCGCGCGCCAGTTCAGCGCCCAGTCGCTGCGGTCGGGTGCGACGAGGGTGCTGACCGGCACCCCGCTCGCACTGACCGCGCGGTAGAAGCCGTCGGTGATGCTGGTGCGATCGGCGCGCAGGCCGCCGTTGATCGTGAGCGGGCCGATCTGCCAGTCGTCTTCAAGGAAGATGCCGAGATTGCTCGTCGCGCCGCCCGCGCGCCGGCGTTCGGTGATCGCGCCCGAGACGGTGTTGATCGCCTCCTCCTGCAATTCCCCGTCTGCGCGGCGGTAGTCCACGCCGATGCGGATATCGTGCGCTTCGAGCAGCGGCGGGCGCAGCTCGAACTTGCCGCCGATCCCGGTCGAAGGCGTGCGGCGCTGATCCAGCGTTGGGGTAAAACGGGTCGAGGAGATCACCACATTGCCGAAATCGCGCGCCTGCATATAGGCCAGCGCATCGAACTGCCAGTCGCCCCGCCCGACGAAGCGGATCGAGGCTTCCTCGCCATTGCTGAAGGAATCCGCGCCGTCGAAGCGCAGCGTGCGATTGTCGCGAAAAGCGGCGACGCGGGCCTGCACTTCGACCGTGTCGGTCAGCGGGGCGACGGTGCGCAAGGCGGCATTCCAGCTGTCGAAGGCGGCGCGCGCGCTGGCGGGGACGCGCTGGTCCGCGGGGGTGGTGAAGAACCCCTGTCCCCGGTCCCAGCGCCCGCTGGCCATAGCAAACCCGCTACCAAGCTTCTGCGTGAGCACTCCGCTCGCCTCGGTCTCGGCACGGTCGTTGATCGCGGCGCTGCCGAGGAACCCTGCCGTGGCAGAGGGCTCGGCGCTCTCCAGCTCGATCGTCCCGGCCAATGCACCCGCGCCGAACGGGCCCGAGCCGCCGCCGCGCGTCACGCGGATGGTGCCCAACGTCTCGGGCGCAATCGCCGAGAGCGGGATGTAGCCGAAGAACGGATCGGCCAGCGGCACCCCGTCGAGCAACACCAGTGCGCGGCTGGTGGCATTGCCGCCCAGCGCGCGCAGCGTCACCCCTTGCGCGCTGGGGTTGGAGGAGCGGCTGTCCGAACGGCGGAACTGCTGGAAGCCCGCGACACCCCTGAGCACATCCTCGATCCGGCCTGAGGGGCTGGCGATGATGGTCTCGCGTTCGAGGATGGTGGTGGCGTAGATCGCGCTCGACAGCGCGGGATCGAGCCCGCGTCCGGTGACGATGATCGCCTCGGCAGGGCTGGCCTCGTCGGAGAAATCCTCGGACCAGTCGGTATCGCCGTCTGGGCTGTCCTGCGCGGCGAGGGGGAAGGGGAGGGACAGCGACAGCGCTGCCGCGCCGAGGGTGAGGCGCTTGGGGGTGTTCATCGGGGGACTTTCAAGCTTAGCGGGTCAGGTGGCGAAAAGGCTGGCGGGGTCGGCGAAGGCCTTGAATTCAAGCGCATTGCCCGAAGGGTCGCGCAGGAACATCGTCGCCTGCTCGCCGGGCTCGCCCTTGAAGCGAATGGTCGGCTCGATCACGAAATCGCAGCCGCCCGCGCGCAGCCGCTCGGCCAGCGCGTCCCAGTCGGCCATGGTCAGCACCAGCCCGAAATGCGGCACCGGCACGCCGTGGCCGTCGACATGGTTGCTGGCCCGGTCGCCCGCCTGCCCCGGCGCGAGGTGGGCGACGATCTGGTGGCCGTGGAAATCGAAATCGATCCATTCCGCGCTCGACCGCCCCTCGGCGCAGCCCATCACGCCGCCGTAAAAGGCGCGCGCGGCGGCGAGATCGTCGACCGGAAAGGCGAGGTGGAAGGGGGGCAGGGTCATGGCGGCGGCTCCTTATCGGCCCGCGATAGCCCGTTCACGCTCGACAGGAAAAGCCTGAATATCTACGGCAGCCCGATAATCAGTCCCGGCAAGGTGGAGCAAGCGGACATGAAACTCATCATCGGCAACAAGAACTATTCGAGCTGGAGCTTGCGCGGCTGGCTCGCGGTCAAGCAGTCGGGCCTGCATTTCGACGAACTCACCGTGCCCATCATGGGCGAGGAGTGGGACCGGCTGAAGCAGGACATGGGCGAAGTGCAGCCCTCCAGCGGCAAGGTGCCGATCCTGTGGGACGGCGAGGCGGTGGTGTGGGACAGCCTCGCGATCATGGAATATTGCGCCGACAAGGTGGGGCGCGAGCGGTTCTGGCCCAAGGACGAGGCCGCGCGCGCGATGGCGCGTGCGATGGTGGCCGAGATGCATTCGGGCTACCTCAGCTTGCGCCGCGAAATGCCGATGAACATCCGCCGCCGGGTGGAACTGCCCGGCCTGTCGGACACTACCAAGCACGATATCGTGCGCATCCTCACCCTGTGGGCTGAAGCCCGCGCGCGGCACGGCAGCAGCGGGCCCTACCTGTTCGGCACCTTCGGGGCGGCGGACATCTTCTACGCGCCCGTCGTCGCCCGTTTCGTCACCTACGGCATCGGCGTGCCGGGTTTTGCGCAGGCCTATATGGAGGCGATCACCGAGCATGACTGGATGCGCGAATGGGCGGGCGCGGCCGAGGAAGAGGAATGGGTGATCGAACAGTTCGAGATGGTGCGCTGATGCGGGTTCTCCTTTCCATCTGCGCGGCGCTGCTCGCCCTGCTGCCTGCGCCCGCGAGCGCATGGGGGTTCTACGCCCACCAGCAAACCGGCGCGATTGCCGAGGCCAATGTCTCGCCTGAGGTGCGCGCCAAGATCCGCGCACTGCTCGCTTACGAGAAGCAGCTCGGCACGCCCGACTGCCCGCTCAAGACCATCGAGGATGCCGCAGTCTGGGCCGATTGCGTGCGCGGCGAGGGCTGGCGCTGGGGCTACACCGCTGCCTGGCACTATCGCACCGCGCCGGTATGCGAGGCTTTCAATGCGCGCGGCAATTGCGCGGGCGGCAACTGCGTCACCGCGCAGATCACCCGCGCACATCGTATCCTTGCCGACGAGAGCCTGCCGCCGGCGGTGCGGCTGGAGGCGCTCGCTTTCATGATCCACTTCGCGGGCGATGTGCACATGCCGCTCCATTCGGGCGACAACGAGGACCGGGGCGGCAATGATCGTGAGGCCGATTATGGGATCAAGCCGGGGCTGAACCTGCACTCGATCTGGGATGGCCCGCTGGCCGAGCGCGCGATCAGCGATCCCGCCGATCCGGTGGTGCGGCGCTACACGCCCGCCGAGCGCGCCGATCTGGCCGGGGGCACGCCCGACGATTGGGGCCGCGAAAGCTGGGAGATTGCGAGGAGCTTCGTCTATCCGACCGCCTTCGATACCGACGACCTGTGCAGCGCACCCCTGCCGGAGAAGACCGCGCTGACGCAGGAAGACATCGTGCGCGGCGTGCCGATCGCCAAGCGGCGGGTGCAGCAGGCGGGGCTCAGGATCGCCGATCTGCTCACCAGCGCCTTCGCGCCGGGGCCCTTGGTGGTCGAGGACGATCGGCGGCGCTAGAACGCCTTGCCCGCAAACCACAGGCCCACGCCAAGCATCACCAGCGCCAGCACGCGGCGCACGATCCGCGCCCGCGCCTCGGCCATCAGCACGCCGCGCGCCCGCTCCGCCCCCAGCACCAGCGCTAGGTGCACCGCGGTGGCGATGGCGACGCTGACACTCGCCAGCGTCAGCCCCTGTGCAAGGCTCGGCCGCACGCCGGTGACGAACTGGGGCATCACGGTGATCAGGAACAGCGCCGACTTGGGGTTGAGGAAATTGATGACGAACCCGGCGAGCGCGTGGCGCTGCTCCCCGGAGCGCGGGGTGGCGGTGGGCGCACTCTCGCCCGTGTCGCGCCAGGCCTCCCACGCCAGCCACGCCATCATCGCCGCCGCCAGCAGCGAGACGGCGCGGGTCAGCGCGGGGCCTTGGGCGAGGATCAGGCTCGCCGCTGCCACGCTCAGCACCGCATTGGCGGCGAGGCCCAGCGCGATCCCCGTGATCGCACCCAGCCCGGCACGCCGCCCTTCGGACAATGTGAGCGTGACGATCCAGGCCATGTTCGGCCCCGGTGTCAGCTCCACCAGTAAGACCGCCAGCGCGAAGCCTGTGAGGTCGATCACGGAATGCGCTGGGCGGGGTAACGGGTGCCGTCCTTGCGGGCGTATCCGTCCGCGTCGAACACCATGTCGATGTCGGAGTATTCGCCGCTGTCCGCCTCGCGGCTGCCTGCGCTGATGGCGACGAAGACGCATGGGGTCTCGGAGCGGTTGTGGAGGCAGTGCCCGTTGGCCTCTCCTGCGGGGAAGGCGAGCACGTCGCCCGCTGCCACTGGGGTCTCCCCGGTGTCGTCAATCAGCACCGCCTCGCCCGCCAGCATCACCACCAGCTCATCCTGACCGCGGTGCCAGTGGCGCTGCGAGGAGTAGGCCCCGGGCAGCAGGGTGCAGTGGCTCGCCCCCATCAGCGAGAGGCCCGCGACCGGCGCCAGACGGCGATACCAGCGTCCCTCCACCGCCGCGTCGAAGGGCGGCGGATAGCCGGTCGCATTGGTCTGGGGAATGGCGGCAAGATCAAGCTTGGGCATTGGCGGCAACTCCTGCTAGGCCTTGGGTAATGCTCGACACTCTCGACCTTGCCAAGCGCCTGATCGCCGCGCCTTCGGTGACGCCTGCGACCGGCGCGGTGTTCGACGAACTCGAAGCGATGCTGGCCCCCTTGGGCTTCGCCGTCCACCGCTTTACCCGCGGCGAGGGGCCGGAAGGAAGCGACGAGGCCCCGGTCGAAAACCTCTTCGCTCTGCGCGCCGGACCGCCGGGATCGCGCCACATCGCCTTCGCCGGGCATCTCGATGTCGTCCCGCCGGGCCCGATCGGCGGAGAAAATGGGTGGGCGAGCGATCCCTTCACGCCGGAGGAGCGCGGCGAGCTGCTTCACGGGCGCGGCGCGGTCGACATGAAGGGCGCGATCGCCGCGATGGTCGCTGCCGTCGCGGATGTCCCTGCGGAGGCGGGCACGATCAGCTTCATCATCACCGGCGACGAGGAAGGCCCCGCGCTCCACGGCACCCGCGCGCTGATCGATTACATGGCCGCCGAGGGCATCCAGCCCGACCTGTGCCTCGTCGGCGAACCCACTTCGGTCAATCGTCTGGGCGACATGGTGAAGATCGGCCGCAGGGGATCGGTCAACATCTTCATCGACGTCGCGGGCACGCAAGGCCACGTCGCCTATCCGCACCTTGCCGACAACCCGCTGCCGAAGCTGGTGGCGATCCTCGCCGAGCTTGACGCGCTGACACTCGACACCGGGACGAAGTGGTTTCAGCCCTCCAACCTCGAGATCACCGACATCAACGTCGGCAACCGCGCGCACAACGTGATCCCGGCAGCGGGTGCGGCGCGCATCTCGATCCGCTTCAACGACCTCCACACCGGCAAGAGCCTGTCCGAGCGGGTCATGGCGATTGCCGCCAAGCACGGCGGCACCGCGCGCCCGGTGATCTCGGGTGAGCCCTTTCTGACTGAGCCCGGCCCCTTCTCCAAACTGGTGAGCGACGCAGTCGAGGCCGAAACCGGCATGAAGCCAGAACTCAGCACCACCGGCGGCACATCCGACGCGCGCTTCCTGCGCGCTGTCTGCCCGGTGATCGAGTTCGGCCTGTGCAACGCGACCATGCACAAGCGCGACGAGGCGGTGGCGATCCCCGATCTTGCCGCGCTGGCCCGTATCTATACCCGCATCGCCCGCGCCGCGCTGGCGCTTGAAGAAGGAAACTCCGCTTGAACGCCTGGCTGCGCATCCCTCTCTGGCAGCGGGTCATCGCTGCGCTGATCCTCGGCATTGTCGTGGGCTATCTGTGGGGGCCGGGGGCCGCGAGCATCAAGATCGTGGGCGATATCTTCATCGCCTTCATCAAGATGCTGGTGGTGCCGCTGATCTTCTTCAGCCTGGTTGCGGGCGTCGCCAGCATCGGCGATTTGCGCAAGCTCGGTTCGGTCGGCTGGCGCGCGATGCTGCTGTTCCTTGTCACCGGGCAGATGGCCGTGTGGCTCGGCCTTGCGATCGGCACCTTAGCTCAGCCGGGCGCGGGGATCGACGGGAGCAGTGTCGCACTCGACGCCGCCGCGCTCGAACGCGCGCGTGAGCGGCAGGAGACCGCGCAGGGCTTCGAACAGATGATCCTCGACATCGTGCCCTCCAGCCCGGTGCAGGTGATGGCGGACGTCAACGTGCTGCCGCTGATCGTATTCTCGCTGCTGATCGGGATCGGGATCCTGATGGCGAAGGAAGAGGGCGATCCCGTCCTCAAGATCTTCGAGAGCGGCAGCGTGGTGATGCAGAAGGTGACCATGGTGGTGATGGAGCTGACCCCCTTCGGCGTCTTCGCGCTGATGGCGTGGGTGGCGGGCACGCTGGGGATCGATGCGCTGAAGGCACTCGGCCAGCTGGTGTTCCTCAACTATCTCGGCTGCGCGCTGATCATCGCGCTGTTCTATGGCGGCATGATCAAGTTCATCGCGCGCCAGCCCGTGGTCGGCTTCTTCCGCGGGATCGTGGATGCGATGGCGGTCAGCTATTCGACCGCCAGCTCCAACGCGACCCTTCCGGTCACGCTGCGCTGCGCCGAGCGCAACCTCGGTGTCTCGAACTCGGTGGCGAGCTTCGTCATCAGCCTGGGCGCGACGATCAACATGAATGGCACGGCGATGTATCTCGGCCTTGCCACGCTGTTCGGGGCGCAGGCCTTCAACGTGCAGCTCGACATGAGCGACTATGTCACGATCTCGATCCTCGGCACGCTGGGCGCGATCGGGGCGGCGGGGATTCCGGGCGCGGGCCTGATCATGATGGTGCTGGTGTTCGGCGCGGTCGGCGTGCCGCTGGAGACGATCGCGCTGGTGGCGGGCATCGACCGGATCATGGACATGATGCGCACCACCACCAACATCACCGGCGACGCCGCTGTGGCGGTGACCGTGGCGGCGCTGACCGGCGAACTCGATGCGGCCGAACTGGCCAGCGCGGACGATATTTAGCCCTCGGTCTTCCGCACATATTCCACGGGCACGAACTCGCCCAACGAACAGCCTGCGCCGCGCCGGGGGACGCCGCCGATGTTCTGCAGGGAATAGACGATCTGCTGCGTGCAGAGCTGGTCGATCGAGGTTTCGTAAGCGATCGCGCGGTCGAAATTGAGACCGGGGCAACTCTGGCGCAGGGTGTTGCGATAGACCTTGCCGCCGTGCATCTCGAAGTCGATCACCCGCTCGGAGCGCACCACCGTATTGCGGAGCTGCGAGCGGTTGATGCAGCGCTCGCCCGGCCCTTTCACAGTCACCTCGGGCGCGGCGGCGATGGCTGCGGCGGTGCGCGAGGCCTCGGCGGCGGGGTCTGGCGGGGCGCAGGCCGACAGGATCAGCGGCAGCGGGGCGAGGGCGAACAGTCGTGGGGGCATGGCGGTTCTCCTGCGGGGGAAACCCGCATCATCGCCCCACCGCTTGAACCGCGCCTTAATCCGCCCCGCCCTTGCCTGCACCCGCGCCGGTCAGATGGTGGTGTCGCGCTCCATCACGATCTCCACCCCGTCCAGCCCATTCTGCAGAAACAGCCGGTTGCCGCGGATGCGGTAGTTGAACACGAGGTCGGTGCCCTCGATGTGCAACTGGCGTTCGTTGACGGCGTAGCTCTGGTAGATTTCATCCCCCTTGGCGCGCCCGCGCGTGCGCTCGGTGATGAATTCGCCGTCGTCGGTGATGGCGATGAGGTCGCCGCGCGACACATCGGTCACGCCCTTGTGGCGCACCACCTTCCAGTCGCCGAACAGTTCGAAGGGCATCGTGCGCCCGCCGAGGCCTGCAAGCTTGTTGGCTTTGGCCTGAAGCCCGGCGACCAGTTCGACCTCGCCATCGAGCCCCGCGACGCCGGAGGACGCGATCCGGTCCGACAGCGCGGCGAGCATCGCGGCGGCCCCCTTGGCATCGCGCCGCTCGTGATATTGCGCCAACGCGGCGCGGGTGGTGACATATTGGTCGACCAGCACCTCGGCCTTGACGAGGTTCGCCGGAATGCCCTCGTCCGACACTGCCACGCGGTCGGTATCGCTCTCGCGCTTCTGGGTGGTCGCGGCGGTGTAGCTGACCGAAATGTCCGCCAGCGCGCCATCCTTCCTGCCGCCTTCGAGCGTGGCGAAGATCCCGCCGCCATTGCTGGAGAGGAACGCGCTGCCGATGGTTACCGTCACCGTGCCATTGCCCGCGTCGGCGATCAGCTCGCCCGGCACGCCGCAGATCGCGCCGACCTTGACCCCGTCGGCCGGGTCGATCGAGATCACGAGATCCTGCGCGACCTCGCTTACCATGTTGCCGAATTCCTTGGCGAAAAGTTCGCTCGCCGAGCCTTCGCGGGGCACAAAGAACAGGTTGCCGCCACGCACGCTCGACACCTGCGTCGCGAGGCCCGCATCGAAATGCGCGCCGACGCCGATGGTGGTGAGGCCCACGCCATTGCGCGATCCCTCGATCGCCTGCGCCATGAAGCCTTCTGGCGAGGTGTCGTCGGTGTTGGGGTTCTCGTCGGTGAACAGCATCATGCGGGTCTTGCCGCGGCTGTTCGCGAGCTCGACCATGGCGGCGGTGTAGCCCAGCCGCATCCCGGCCTCCATCGAGGTCGATCCGTTGATTTCGATCGCATCGACCGCGCGGTGCAGCGCCTCCTTGTTGCCCGCGACTTCGATCACCGGCTGGTGGATGAGTGAGGTGGTGCCGTAGATCACGATCCCCATCCGGTCGCCTTCGCCCAGCCGGTCGATAACCGCATGGAGGCCTTCCTTGACCCGCGCGATCGGCTCGCCCGACATCGATCCCGAACGGTCGACCAGCGCGATCAGGCTGATAGGCTCGGCCTTGTAGGCCTCCGCATCGATCCCGCTGTCGAAGCCGATGCCGATGAAATGCTCGCCCGCAGCGCGGGCCGATGGCTTGGCGTGGGTGGCGACGCAGAACAGCTGCGCGCAGGCCTTCTTGGACGGCAGCACCAGATCGTGCTCGCTCAGCAGGCCTTCGACGGTGAAGCCCGCCGCCTGCGGCAAACTCGCCTCGCCCAGTTCATCCAGCGCGATCGAGCGGAAGTGCTTCACATCCTGGGCGCCGCCCTGCGTGATGCGGGTTGCGGTGACGATCACCGCGTTGGAGGAATCATCCTCATCTTCGGGAGGGGCCGCGTCCTGCGCCATCGCGGGAAGGGCCGCTAGCGACAGACAGGCGCTCAGCATCAGAGCGCGGCGGGACGACACGAAACAGCGCATGGCTCATCTCCCCTGATATGTCCGGGGAAGCTAACCCGATTCGCGCACGGCACCTAATGGTATGGATTCGCAACGGATCGGGCGGCTTACCCGCGCGGGTTTTCCAGCACCTTCTTGCGGAACGAGCACAGGTCCGCGACCGTGCAACGCCAGCATTCAGGTGTGCGCGCCTTGCAGACATAGCGCCCGTGGAGGATCATCCAGTGATGCGAATCCCGCCGGAAGGGCGCGGGCACGCGCTTTTCGAGCTTGGCCTCGACCTGCTCGGGGGTCTTGCCCTTGGCCATCCCGGTGCGGTTGCCCACGCGGAAGATGTGGGTGTCGACCGCGAAGGTTTCCTGCCCGAACCAGCAATTGAGCACCACATTGGCGGTCTTGCGCCCCACGCCGGGGAGCGTGACCAGCGCCTCGCGCGTATCGGGAACCTCGCCGCCATATTGTTCGACGAGGATTTGCGAGAGCGCGATCACGTTCTTGGCCTTGGAGTTGAACAGGCCGATGGTCTTGATGTGCTCTTTCAGCCCGTCCTCGCCGAGGTCGAGCATTTGCTGCGGCGTTGCGACCTTGGCGAAGAGCGCGCGGGTCGCCTTGTTCACGCCGACATCAGTCGCCTGCGCCGACAGCGCCACGGCGACGAGCAGCTGATAGGCATTGCCATATTCCAGCTCGGTCTGGGGCGAGGGATTGTCCTCGGCCAGACGGCGGAAGAATTCGAAGATTTGATCCTTGGTCATGTGTCAGCCGAACAGCCTGCGCCAGAAGCCGTTCCCGGCGGCGGGCGGTCCTGCGGGGCGCACCCAGTCGGTGCGTTTCTGCCAGATGATGCCGGGCACCTCGAGCCGCGTCTCGGGGTCGCCGGTCCATTCCGGCTTAAAGCCTTCCGCCTTCAGCGCCGCGACGATTTCCTCGCCCACGCCCCGCTTCGGCTTGGCCCCCTCGGCAACCGCATCAAAGCCGATGAACAGCGGGTCTCCCGCCACGGCCCGTTCCAGGTCCTGCCCGTGATAGAAGGCGAACCCGCGCCACGTTCCCGCAGGGTCGCGGCCGATCAGGTCCCACGCATCGCCATGCGCATCGCTGGTGGTCATGCCTGCATTGTGAAGTGCGAGGATGCCGCTTGCCTCCAATGCGTCGAAGGCGCGGGCGAGGCGGTCCCAGTCGGTTACGGCAGGCCACCCGGCCTCGGCCGCGCGCTTGGCCTCCATCACGCTGCGCGCATGCTCCCGCACGGCATTGGCATGGGGCGCGCCATCGGGATCGAAGGCCATGTCCGCGATGTAGGTTTCAAGATCATCCTCGTTGAAGAACCCGCCCGCGACCATCACACTGACCGTTTCGCGGTAATAGGCGAGGGCGTCGAAATCGTCCTCCACCGCGCTACAGCCCCAGCACGTCGTTCATGGTGTAGCGCCCTGCGGGTTTGCCCGTCAGCCACTCCGCCGCCTTCACCGCCCCGCGCGCGAAGATCATGCGGTTTTCCGCCGAGTGCGACAGGGTCAGGCGCTCCTCGCTCCCGGCGAAGATCACCGAATGCTCGCCCGCGACGGTGCCGCCGCGCAGGGTGGCGAACCCGATCGCGCCCTCGGCCCGCTTGCCGGTCATGCCGTGGCGGCCGCTCTCCATGTTGTCGGACAGGGCAATGCCGCGCCCCGCCGCCGCCGCCTCGCCGAGCAGCTTGGCGGTGCCCGAGGGGGCGTCGACCTTCATGCGGTGGTGCATCTCCAGCACCTCGATATCCCAGTCCGGCCCGAGCCTTGCGGCGGCCTCGCGCACCAGATGCGCCATCAGCGTGACGCCCAATGAGAAATTGCCCGATTGCAGCACCGGAATGGCGCGCGCGGCCTCGGCGAGCATCACGAAATGCGGCTCTTCGAGCCCAGTGGTGCCGACCACGATCGGCTTGCCCGCCACTCGCGCCGCGCCGAGGTTTGCGGCGAGTGCATCGGGCGCGGAGAAATCGACCAGCACGTCGCATTGCACCGCCAGCGGGCCGATATTGCCGCCCGCATCCACGCCGACGCACAAGGCATGCCCCGCATCGGCAATCGCCGTCTCCAGCGCCTGTCCCATGCGGCCCTTGTGTCCGATCACCCCGAATTGCAGCATTGCGCAAACCTCCGTTCGGGCCGAGCTTGTCGGAGCCCCGCCCTTGCTTTCACTGCCGTAAAGGGAAAGACAGTCCTTCGACAAGCTCAGGACGAACGGAGACGGGTTTGGGCGCAGGAATTGAACGTATCGTCATCCTCACCGGCGCAGGGATTTCCGCCGAGAGCGGGATCGACACCTTCCGCAGCTCAGGAGGCCTGTGGGAGCAGCACCGGGTGGAGGACGTCGCCACGCCGGAGGGTTTTGCGCGCAATCCCAACCTTGTGCTCAATTTCTACGACATGCGCCGCGCCGCGCTCGCTGAGGTCGCACCGAACGCCGCGCACATGGCGCTGGCGCGGCTGGAGCGCGAATTCGCGGGCGACCTGCTGCTGGTTACCCAGAATGTCGATGACCTGCACGAACGCGGAGGATCGGCGCGCGTGCTGCATATGCATGGCGAGCTCAAGAGCGCGCTGTGCACGTCTTGCGAGACCCGTGCGCCGTGGCAGGCGACTATGATTGAGCGTCCGCCATGCCCCGTCTGCCGCGCGCCGACCCTGCGCCCGGACGTGGTGTGGTTCGGCGAGATGCCCTATCAGATGGGGCGGATCTATCAGGCGCTGGAGCGGTGCGACCTCTTCGTCAGCATCGGCACCAGCGGCGCGGTCTATCCGGCGGCAGGCTTCGTGCAGGAAGCGCGCAGCAACGGCGCGCGCACGCTCGAACTCAATCTCGAACCCTCCGAAGGCTCGCGCTTCTTCCATGAATCGCGCCACGGCCCGGCGAGCGTGCTGGTGCCGCAATGGGTTGGCGAGGTGCTAGGCGGGTGAACCGCACGCCTTGCAGGCCGGGTCCTTGGCGATGCGGATGGTGCGCATCCCCGGATCGAGCCCGTCGAGGATATGGAGCTTGCCGAAGCCCGGATCGCCCATCGCGCTCACACCCGCCAGTAGCACCTTGATCGCTTGCATCGCCGCAAAGGTCGCGACCCAGCCCGCCATTGCGCCGAGCATCCCGTCGTCGGCGCAGGTGTCGCAGTCCTCGGCATCGAAGGCGTCGCCGACGAAGCAGCGGTAGCAGGCCTCGCCCGGCAGGTGCCCGGTCCAAGCGCCGACCTGTCCCTGAAACCGGCCCACGGCAGCCGAAAGCAGCGGGATACCGCTCGCCACGCAGGCGTCCGAGACGGCAAGCCGTGTGGCGAAGTTGTCGGTGCCGTCGAGCACCACGTCAGACCCCGCGATCAGCCCGGCGGCGTTGTCCGGCGTGATGCGCGCGTCCGACACGTCGACATGCAGCGCATCGTCGAAATTGGCGAGCCAGCGGCGCGCCGAGACTGCCTTGCCATAGCCCACGTCGCGGGTGGTGAAGATCGTCTGGCGCTGGAGGTTCGACACATCGACCACATCGTCATCGACCAGCGCCAACCGCCCAATCCCGCTCGCAGCAAGATATTGCAGCGCCGGCGAGCCGATCCCGCCGAGGCCGATGATCGCGACCTTGCTTTGCGCCAGCCGCACCTGTCCCGCGCCGCCGACTTCGGGCAGCACGATATGGCGGGCGAAGCGTTCGAGCCGGGCGGGGGACAGGCTCATGGTTCGCCCGCGTCCTTCCGGCGCTCCTGCTTGAAGGCGCCGATGCCGTGCCACCACAGGAAGGCAATCACCGCGCCCTTGGTCGGCTGGAGCATGGCGAGCAGCATCACCACTGCCACCGGCAGCAGGATCGTCAGCGTCAGCAACGCCGAGACTCCGCCCGAAATCATGGCGATCACCACCGGCGCGAGCAGGTGGCCGACCACGAAGATGCCGATATAGGCCGGGAAGTCGTCCGCCTGCTGCAATGACCAGTCCTGCTGGCAATGCCCGCAGCGGTTGACCGGCTTGAGCCATGCGCGAAACAGCGGTGCCTCGCCGCAGCGCGGGCAGCGGCACTTCGCGCCGCGCCACAGCGCGGGGAGCCAGCCCGAGGGCAGCTCGATCAACTCGGGAGAAAGGCGCTGAGAAGGCATGGACAGGCTGTTTACAACCTGTGGACCACCTGTCGACAGGCCTGTGCATGGGCCTGTCGAAAGAGCGGTGCAAATCCGGGGGAAGGGCTGTGGCCGATCAGCTCTCGAGCTGGCGCAGCAGGCTGCGCACGTCGCCGTCCATGTCGGCGTCGCGCTGGCGCAGGTCTTCGATCAGACGCACCGCGTGGATCACGGTCGAATGGTCGCGCCCGCCGAACTTGCGCCCGATCTCGGGGTAGGAGCGCGGGGTGAGTACCTTGGAGAGATACATCGCCACCTGCCGCGGGCGCACCACGGCGCGGGCGCGGCGCTTGCTGCTCATTTCCGCGCGGTCGATGCGGTAGAACTGGCACACGGTGCGCTGGATCTCGTCGATCGTGATCCGGCGACGGTTGGCGCTGAGGATATCGGTGAGCTGCTCTTCGGCGAGCTGCAACGACACGTCCTGCCCGGTCAGCTGCGCATAGGCGATCAGCTTGTTGAGGCCGCCCACCAACTCGCGCACGTTGCGGGTGATGGTGCGGGCGAGGAAATCGACCACATCTTCGGGCACGGTGATCGCGGCAAAGCGGGTGAGCTTCGAAACGAGGATTTTCTTGCGAAGCTCGATGTCGGCGGGCTGGATGTCGGCGACCAGACCCATCGACAGGCGCGAGAGCAGGCGCGGTTCGACGCCATCCAAAGCCTGCGGAGCGCGGTCGGCGGCGAAGACCAGCCGCTTGCCCTCGGCCAGTAGCGCGTCGATCGTGTAGAGCAGCTCTTCCTGCGCGCTCGCCTTGCCGATGATGAACTGGATATCGTCCACCAGCAGCAGGTCGAAGCTGCGCAGCCGCGCCTTGAATTCGATCGTCTGGCTCGACTTCAGCGCCTGCACGAATTCGACCATGAAGCGCTCGGCCGAACAGTAGAAGATGCGCGCGCGCGGGTGAGCTTGCAGATAGCCGTGGCCGATCGCGTGGAGCAGGTGGGTCTTGCCCTGACCGGTCGCCGCCTTGAGATAGAGCGGCGAGAACTGCGGCTGTTCGAGCGCGGCCATGCGCTGCGCCGCGTTGCAGGCGAGGATGTTCGCCTCGCCCGTGACGAAGGCGGCAAAGGTCAGCGAGGGGTCGAGCCCGACCGAGGAGGTGAAGCTCGCATCGCCCAGCGCGCCCGCGGCCAGCGCAATCGCGCTCGCGCCGTCATTGGCGGGGCGGCGGCCATCGTCAAGCCGCAGGTCGGGCAGCTGGCGGCGGCCCGGATGCACCACGATATTGACCTTGCGCACTTCGCTGCGCGCGATGCTCCAGGCCAGCTGGAGGCGATCGTGGAACCGGTCGCGCACCCAGTTGGCCGAGAATTCGGTCGGCAGGTAGAGATCGAGCGTGCCGCATTCGCGGTTCAGCGCGCCGAGCTGGATCGGCTTGATCCACTGGCTGTGTAGCTGGTGACCGAGATCCTTGCGCAGGCCCTGACTGATATCAGCCCAGTCGGCCGCGAGATTTACAGCTTCGGAGTCTTCCATCAGATGTTCATCGGCCTGACGGCCATTTGCCCGCGCCTTGTCCATCCTGCTGTCGATCCTGTGCACAACCTCTTCCCCAATTCTTCCAGCGCCCGGCGAGCAGGCTGCCCGCAGACCAATTGTAATACCGATGCGACAGGCACTGCCTTTCACTCCCCAGAATCGGCGATCCCGGGTCCCCCCCTGTCAGCCAGTTTGTAAGTGCCACCCGGGCTGTCCCGCGCCGGTTGGAGTTCCTGTAAAGAACGCTGGCGGGCTTTGCGCAAGCGCGGACTTTTAAAAAAAGTGAAATATTCCTGTTGACTCGGCGCTATGCCGCAGACTTGCATTCAAGTCTTTGAAATCAATGGAATTACACCTTCTTTACCATGCGAATCGCGAGGAATCCTGACATTTTTTCAGGATAGGCTTGTCGCATTTGCCACAAAGCAAACGGGCCGCGCTTCGACAGCGCGGCCCGTTAGCTTTGTGACGCCGTATCAACCCGTAGTCTTGCGCTGCGCGCAACTGCGGATCGCGGGCGAATCGGGTCAGAGCGTGGCGACTCGGCGCGTCAGGCGCGACATCTTGCGGGCCACGGTGTTCTTGTGCAGCACGCCGCGCGCAACGCCGCGGGCCATTTCCGGCTGGGCTGCCTTGAGCGCAGCGGCAGCGGCTTCCTTGTCACCAGCTTCGCAGGCCGATTCGACCTTCTTGATGAAGCTGCGGATGCGGCTGATGCGCGCGCCGTTGATGGCGGCGCGGTTGGCGTTGCGGATGATGCGCTTCTTGGCTTGCGGCGTATTGGCCATAATTCGTGTCTGTCTCGCGTTTGCTTCGGGCCGCTTGGGGCGGCCGGGAAAATGGTGCCGAAAAACTGGTGGCGGTTTGCTCGAAAAGGGCGAGCGGACGTAGGGCCCTACCGCCGGAAAGCAGCGCGCATAGTCAGATTGGCCCGCGAGGTCAACGATTCTCGCCTATTTCTGGCAGACAGGGCAGAACCACGTGCTGCGCCCACCCTGTGCGATGCGCTGGATCACCCCGCCATCATCGCGGCGACAGGCCTGCCCTTCGCGCCCGTAGACATCGAAGCTGCTGGCGAAATAGCCGAGTTCGCCGTCGGGCCGGGCATAGTCGCGCAAGGTCGAACCCCCATCGCGGATCGAGGCTTCGAGCACCGCGACGATCGCGGGCACCAGCCGGGCGAGCTGCGGCCCCGTCACCTTGCCCGCCGGCTTGGTCGGCCGGATCCCGGCGCGCCACAGCGCCTCGCAGACATAGATATTGCCTAGCCCTGCGACGATCCGCTGGTCGAGCAGGCACAGCTTGATCGACTGCGTCTTGCCCTTGAGCGCGGCCTTGAGGTGCGCAGGCGTGAGCCCCGGCCCCAGCGGTTCCGGTCCGAGGGCTGCGAATTGCGGCCAGGCGTCAAGCGTCTCGGTTCCCACCAGATCGACCGAGCCAAAGCGGCGCGGATCGCACAGCGCGAAGCGGTGGTGGGCGGTCTCCAGCAGCAGGTGATCGTGCGTGTCGGGCACCTCGGGATCGATCCGCCAGCGCCCGCTCATGCCGAGATGGAAGATCATCGTCGCGCCGCGATTGAGGTGCATCAGCCCGTATTTGGCGCGGCGCGACAGGGCGCTCACGGTCGCGCCGGTCATCACCTGCACCAGATCGGCGGGGAAGGGCCGGCGCAGATTCGGGCGATTAAGCTGGACGCGCGTGATCCGCTCGCCCTCAAGGAAAGCGGCGAGACCTCGCACCGTCGTCTCGACCTCGGGCAGCTCAGGCATTGCAAACTTCGCACATGGCGCACCCTGTAACACCCTTTGCGCTCGGCTCAATTCCCTCTAGGGAACGCCGCATGACACACAGCACTGACGACACCGTCTCCTTCGGCTTCGAAGATGTCACGCCCGAGGAAAAAACCCGCCGCGTGGGTGAGGTCTTCTCCAGCGTCGCGAAGAAATACGACATCATGAACGACGCGATGAGCTTCGGCATGCATCGCGGGTGGAAGGATCGCTTCGTCAGGCGCGTGAAGCCGCAGCCGGGCGAGAACATCCTCGACATGGCGGGCGGCACGGGCGACATCGCCTTCCGCATGGCGGATCGCGGCGCCAACGTCACCGTCGCCGACATCAATCAGGAAATGCTGGATGTGGGTGCCGAGCGTGCGATGGAGCGCGACGAGGCGGAAGGGGCGGGCAGCCTCGTCTTCTCGCACCAGAACGCTGAAGAGGTCACGTTCTCCGCCAACACTTTCGATGCCTACACCATCGTGTTCGGCATCCGGAACGTCACCTTCAAGGACAAGGCGCTGGCCGAGGCCTACCGTGTGCTGCGGCCCGGCGGGCGGTTCTTCTGCATGGAATTCTCGGTCACCGACTGGTCGGGTTTCCGCGAGATCTACGATCTCTATTCGATGCACATCATGCCGCGCATGGGACAGGCGATTGCGGGGGACGCGGACAGCTATCGCTATCTGGCGGAATCGATCCGCAAGTTCCCGCGCGCGCCTGAGTTCGAGAGCATGATCCGCGCGGCCGGGTTCGTGAACACCAAGGCCGAAATCATCCTCGGCGGCGCGGTGGCGATCCATTCGGGGTGGAAGATCTAGGCGCGTGACGAGTTCAGCCACGCACCTGATCCGCCTCGCCCGCTGGGGCGTGACGCTCGCCCGCAGGCGCGCCCTGGTGGGGATCGAGAATGATCCCAATGCGCCCGCGCCGGTGCGCCAGTTCGTGCGGCTGGCGCGGCTTGCAACGCTGACCGGCAAAGGCGGCACGCGCGACTATGCCGGAGCGTTCCGCGCGATCGGCCCGGCGGCGATCAAGCTGGGGCAGAGCCTCGCCACCCGACCCGATCTGGTCGGCGAGGAAGCGGCGAACAATCTGCTGAGCCTGCAAGATTCGCTCCCTCCGGTGCCCTTCGCGCAGATCAAGGCGGCGATTGAATCGAGCTTCGGTCAGCCGATCGACAAGCTGTTTGCCGAAATCGATCCCGAGCCGGTTGGCGCGGCGAGCATTGCGCAGGTGCACAAGGGCGTCACCACCGATGGCCGCAAGGTCGCGATCAAGGTGCTGCGGCCCGGCATCCGCGAGAAATTCGCGCGCGACATCACCACCTATGAATGGGCCGCGGCCCATGTCGAGGCGATGGGCGGCGAGGCCAGCCGCCTGCGCCCGCGCCTGACCATCGCCAATTTCAAGCGCTGGACGAACTCGGAACTCGATCTGCGGCGCGAGGCGGCCTCCGCCAGCGAACTGGCCGAACAGATGGCGGGCGTTCCCGGCTATCGCATCCCCGGTATCGACTGGGACCGCACCAATGGCCGGGTGATGACCATTGAATGGATCGACGGGATCAAGATCAGCCGCGTCGACGAACTGCGCTCGCGCGGGCATGATCTGGCGGCGCTGTCGGAAAAGCTCGTCATCAGCTTCCTGACCCAGGCGATCAGCGCGGGATTTTTCCATGCCGACATGCATCAGGGCAACCTGTTCGTGGAGGATGACGGCACCATCGTCGCGATCGATTTCGGGATCATGGGCCGGATCGACCGGCGCGCGCGGCAATGGCTGGCGGAGATTCTCTACGGGCTGACCACCGGCAATTACCAGCGCGTCGCCGAAATCCATTTCGAGGCGCAATATGTGCCGAGCTACCACTCGGTCGGCGAATTCGCGACCGCGCTGCGCGCCGTGGGCGAGCCGATGCGGGGCAAGCCGGTGAAGGAGCTGAGCGTCGGGCAGATGCTCGACGGGCTGTTCGCGATCACCCGCGATTTCGACATGCAGACCCAGCCGCACCTGCTGCTCCTGCAAAAGACGATGGTGATGGTCGAAGGCATCGCCACCCAGCTCAATCCCGACATCAACATGTGGGACACCGCCGCGCCCTATGTGCGCAGCTGGATCCGTGACGAGCTCGGGCCGGAAGCGGCGCTGGCGGACCGGGTCAAGCAGGACACCGAAACCCTGCTGCGCCTGCCGGGCCTGATCCGGCGCGTGGAGGAAATGTTCCCGCCCAAGGGCGGCGCCCCTGAACCGCCGCCGCTGCCTGAGGTGCGGCTGATCACCGACAAGCGCGAAGGGAGCGGGCTTCTTGGCCACCTCATCTTGGGCGCGCTGGTGGGTGCGGGCGCGATGTGGGGCGCGGTGGCGCTCGGCTGGATCGGATGAGCCTCGCGCCGGGGGGCGTGACGCTGCTGGACCGGTGGGAGGCGCTCGGCCGCCCGCTGGCCCGGCTGCCGCGCTGGGCCGCGGTGCTGGTGCTGGCGCTGCTTGCCGGAGCGATGGCCTGGGCCGTGGCTGCCGCCGCGCCGGTCGATCAGGCCGAACGCGCACGCATCACCGCCAAGGCCGAGGCCGCCTCTGCCGCCGCGCGTCCCAAGTCTAACGGCGATCTGGCGCTCTATGCCCGCATCGCCGCGCGGGTAAGCGCGGGCGAGGGCTATTACGCCGCCGCGATGGACGAACAGCGCGCCAGCAACTATCCGACCCAGCCCTTCGTCGCGGTGCGCCAGCCGACGCTGGCGTGGCTTCAAGCCCTCATCGGGGTGGACGGGGTGCGCTGGCTGGAACTGGGGTTGGTGGCCGCCTGCCTGTGGGCGGCCAATACCCGGCTGAACGGGCTGGTCGCGCTGCCGGAAAGAGTGGCAGCGCTGGTGCTGCTGGCATTCGGCGGCGCGGCGGCGGTGGTGCCTTTGGCGGGGCTGATCCACGAATTGTGGGCGGGCCTGTGGCTGACCTTCGCGTTGCTGCTCTATCGGCCCGAGCGCTGGTGGCCGGCACTGCTCGCCGCCGCCGCGGCGCTGGCGGTGCGCGAGCTGGCGGTGCCCTTCGTGTTGCTGTGGCTGGTCTTCGCGCTGGCCGCGCGGCGCTGGCGCGAGGCGGCGGGGGTGGCGATGCTGCTGGCGGTGTTCGCGGGCGGGATGGTGCTGCATTACCTTGCGGTCGAGGCCGGACGAATGCCGGGCGATGGCGCTTCGCAGGGGTGGGATGCGCTGATCGGATATGGCCTGCCGCTGATGGCGCTGGCGCGCTTGACCGGGCTGGCGCTGCTCCCCGTGACCCTTGCCGCGCCCATCGCGATCCTCCCGCTGGTCGGCTGGGCCGCGATCGGCGGGCGGCTGGGGCTGTTTGCATTGCTGTGGTTTGCCGGCCTGTTCACGATGGTCGCGCTGTTCGCCCGGCCGGAGAATTTCTACTGGTCGCAGCTGGCGCTCCCCGCCTATGGCATCGGTCTGGCTTTCGCCCCGCGCGGACTCTACGAGCTGGCTGGCCGTGCTTTTGCGCGGGGCTAAAGGCAAAGTTAACCAAGCTTTGCGATGGAAGCAGCCTCGGTTATGGCTGACATCCGGCACAGCGGGGCAAGAGGCAGAGGCATTATGAGCAAACAGGAGGCGAAACTGGGCAAAGCGCCCCGCATCCTGCTGGTCGTGGGCGGCGGGATTGCGGCCTATAAGGCCTGCGAACTGGTGCGTCTTGCCCGCAAGGGCGGGGCCGAGGTCACCTGCGTGCTGACCAAGGGCGGCCAGCAATTCGTCACCCCGCTCTCGCTCGCCGCGCTCAGCGAGAATCAGGTCTATACCAACCTCTTCGACCTCAAGAACGAGGCCGAGATGGGGCATATCCAGCTCAGCCGCGAGGCCGATCTGGTGGTCGTCTGCCCGGCGACCGCCGATCTCGTCGCCAAGATGGCGAATGGCATCGCCGACGATCTTGCCACCACACTGATCCTCGCCACTGACAAGCCGGTGATGGCCGTGCCTGCCATGAACGTGCGGATGTGGGAGCACGAAGCGACCCGTCGCAACATCGCCACGCTCAAGGCGGCGGGCGTCACCGTGCTGCACCCGGATGAAGGCCCGATGGCCTGCGGCGAATTCGGCTATGGCCGCCTGCCCGAGCCCGAGGCGATCTGGCGCGAAGTCGCCGGCGCTCTCGGCCTTGAAGTGCCCGAGCCTGCACTTGCGTCTGCCCCGTCCCCCGCGCGCCTGCCTGCGCCCGATTTCGAGGTCGAAGCGCTTGAGCCCGAGGAAGAGGATGACGGCAGCGCCGCCATGCCCGAAGGCGGTCTCGGCGGGTTCCTGTCGCGCCTCATCCCGCGTTCCACTGCCAAGCGCACGCACGAGGAGATCGAGGCCGAGTTCGAGGAACTGCCCGAGCCCGAGGACCTGCCGCTGCCCGAGGAAGAACCCACCCCCGACTTCGCGCCCGATCTGGGCGGACCGCTGCTCGCGCGCAAGGGCAGCGCCGCGGCTGCGCCGCCGATCGACGCGGGGGCGATCAACCACACCGTCGATCCGCGCAAGGCCGCGCCCGAATTCCTCGCCCCCGAAGTGCCTGAAGAGATCGAGGCCGATCTGGGCGAAGTGCCCGATGGCGATTCCTTCGGGGTCGATGCGGGCTATCGTCCGCTCGCCGGGCGACACGTGCTGGTCACCGCCGGGCCGACCTGGGAAGCGATCGACCCGGTGCGCTACATCGCCAACCGCTCGAGCGGGAAGCAGGGCTTCGCCATCGCTGCCGCCGCCGCCGCGCTGGGTGCCGAGGTGACGCTGGTGGCAGGGCCCGTGGCGCTCAAGACTCCGCTGGGGGTGAACCGCATCGATGTCGAAAGCGCCAACGACATGGCCCAGGCCGTGCGGCAGGCGCTGCCCGCCGATGTTGCGGTCATGGTCGCCGCGGTGGCGGACTGGCGGCCGCGGGATTACCGCAACCGCAAGGTCAAGAAGCGCGAATCGGCGCCGCCGGTGCTGATGCTGACCGAAAACCCCGATATCCTCATCAACCTCTCCGCCGGGGTGAACCGCCCCGGTCTGCTGATCGGCTTTGCCGCCGAAACCGACAAGGTGATCGAAAACGCCAAGGCCAAGCGTAAGCGCAAGGGCGCCGACTGGATCATCGCCAATGATGTCAGCGGAAGCGTGATGGGCGGGGACCGCAACCGTGTGAGCATCATCAGCGCAGACGGGATCGAAACGCTCGAGGAAATGCCCAAGGCCGCGGTCGCGATGGCGCTGGTCGAGCGCATCGCGGCAACGCTCCACGCTGAGGCTGCGGAATGAGCCCACCTGTCAGGGTTGCCGTGAAGCGCCTGCTGCACGGATCGGGCCTGCCGCTCCCCGCCTATGCCACGGCAGGTGCCGCCGGGATGGACGTGGTCAGCGCCGAGGACGTGACGCTCGCGCCCGGAGCGCGCCATGCGGTGGCGACCGGCCTCGCGCTGGCGATCCCCGAGGGCTACGAAATTCAGGTGCGCCCGCGATCGGGGCTGGCGCTGAAACACGGCATCACCGTGCCCAACACCCCCGGCACGATCGACAGCGACTATCGCGGCGAGCTTAAGGTGATCCTGATCAACCACGGCACCGAGCCCTTCGTCATCGCCCGCGGCGACCGCGTGGCGCAACTGGTGCTCGCCCCCGTGGTGCAGGCCGCGTGGGACGAGGTCGAGCAACTGGACGCGACGACACGCGGCGAGGGCGGCTTCGGCTCGACCGGGGGTCATGCCAAGCTCTGATCTGTGGCTGGCCGCAGGGGTCGGCATCGCCCTGCTTGCAGCCCCTGCCGCCGCGTGCTCGCCGCCCTATCTTCCGCCCCCACCCATGCTCCCCGGCGAAACCGAGGAAGTCTATCGTGTGCGCATCGAAGCGCAGGCGCGGCGCGATCAGGAAAGGGCGCGGGTGCAGGCCGAAGCGGCTCAGTTGGCGCGGGAAGACCAGCTGTGGCGCACCGCCGACCGGATCGTCCTTGCCGAGGTCGTGCGTCTGTCCGGCTGGCGCAAAGACCGGCGGGGCGCGCAATACCGCGTCGCGACACTGCGGCTCCACAGCGAGGCGCGCGGACCACGCGTGCCCCGGCGCCTCAAACTGCGCAGCTATGATGGCGGTGACGCCTGTTTCGGGCCGCAGGGGCCGGTCTACCCCATCGAAGGCTCGCTGGTCCTGTTCGCCCGCAGCGGCACACTGTCCGATGCGACCGTCATCGACTGGAGCAGCGCCGCGCTTTCCACCCATCCGCAAACGCTGGCGCTGCTGGAGGAGACGGAGGCGGCGCGCGACTGAGGCGCCATGTGACGCTCCGACAGGTCGATTGCTGCAGGCGTGCGCGGCGGTTAGCATCGATGCAAAGGGAGGCCCGCCGATGTTCATGCGCTGTCTGCTTGCCGCTGGTTTGGCTTTGCTGCTCGGCGGATGCGTGGGGTGGGTGGCGGAGACCCGGCTGATCCCGGTCGACGAACGCGATACGCCCGGTCTGATGGGTCTCTATGTCGGGGATGAGGGCCTCTCTGCACTGATCGCGCCGGGCGACGAGGGCTTCCTGCGATTTTCCGACCCCGATGGCGGGGGCTCTTCCGATGTCGCCTTCGATCTACTGCGCGAAGAGCCACCTCGGCCCGCGCTCTTCGCTGCGGAGGCGGTCGAGGATGAAAACGCCGCGCCGATTGTGCCCGACCGATCCTTTCTGGTGGAATTTCCCGTCGAGGGTGATGAGGGCAAGACCGCCTATGCCTATGGTATCGTCCGGGTAAGTGGCGGACAACCTGCCGAAACGTTCCAGCATTACAGCGTATTGTGCTCCAAGGCGGCCGAGGCGCTGGCGGCGCGCCGGGAGGATCGGTTCTGCATCTTCGACGATTACGCCCGCCTGCGCGCCGCCGCGCTGGATGCGCTCGCGTGGCAGGATGATGCGAGGCTGGCGGTGGATTCGAACGACTTCACCCTGAAGAGCGAGGCCGACCCGATGGAAGCCGATGCGGCGGAGGACGCCGGACCCTGATCGCCTCAGCCTGCGGGGCTTTCGCTTTCGGGCGGTGCGTCGGGGACTTTCCAGGTGATGCGCGATTCCCACCGTCCTTCGACCGGTTCGCCGTCATCATCGCGCGCAGGATTGAAGCGCCCACGCCGGGTCACCAGCTCGCAAGCCTCACGGTCGAGGTGCGAATCGCCGCTGCTTTCGAGGATCGTGCAGGCGGTGATCCGGCCCTGCGGCGACACCGTCACCGCGAACCGCACCGTCCCCTCGCCGCCGCAGCCGTGATAGAGACAGTGCGGCCAATATGACGACACCCACCGCTCCGGCGCAAGCGGCACCGGGTCGCTCCCGGCCAGCGCCGGAGCGGAGAGGCCTAGGCCAAGCATGGCGATGGCGAAGCGGGCTATCATGGGCACAGCATACCCCTGTCCGGCGCAACAAAAAAGGCGGCGCCGATCCCCTGGCGCCGCCTCTCTTTTCCCGTCCAAGGGACTCTTGTCTGTTGGTCTACACCATCAATCGGTGGGGCGCACGGTATTTTCGCCATCGTCGCGAATCGTGATGCGCACGGTCTCGCCCGAATTGCCGGGGAAGTCGGTGAACAGCGCATCCACGAGGTTCGGCACCAGGCGCGGCAGGCGGTTGGAGCGCGACACGGCTTCGGCCTTGCCTTCGAACAGGCGCTGGCCATCGGCGCGGCGGTCGATCTTCAGGTCGACCGCGCTGGTGTAGACGGTGTAGCTGCGCACATCGGGCCCGCCGAAGAACGGATCGTTGAAGCCGAAGCCCCAGGCACCGAAGCCGCCGCCCCAACCGCCCCACCGACCCCACGGACCGAAGGCACCGCCGACACCCGGCGTGCTGCGCACCCGCTCACGCCCGTTGTCGACGTCGTAATCGAAGCGCACCAGCATGTCCGCCGTCTCGGGCGAGGCGGCGCGGGTGTAGCCCAGCTGCTGCATTTCGGCCGCGACGGCGTTGGCATAGGTGGCAAATTCAAGCCCGCCGGCGAGCTTGGGGTCTTCCGGCACGACCGCAAAGGTCTGCCCCTGCGGCGCAGGCAGCGGCACGGCAAAGCGCGACACATCCGCCTTGAACGGCGTGGCGCAGGCGGAAAGCCCGAGTGCGAGCGCCAATGGCAGCGCGACGCGGGCAAGAGGCTTCATCGAGTTCATCTTCGGCAACATGGCACAACCCTTGTCTGGAGGCCATTGCATACAAGGCAACGGCGCTTACCCGCGATACCATATTACCCGCGAATGAACCGGAATTGAATATTCGTCGCGGCGTGCCAGCGGTTCGTCGCAGAAATGCCGCGTCAGTGTCGCACCAGTCCGAGCGCTTTGTAGGCCGCATCGAGCGTCGGCGTGCCGCGCTCGCGCGCCTTGGCCGCGCCGCGGGCGAGGATCGCGTCGAGCGCTTCGGTATCCTCCTTCAGCGCCACGAAGCGGTCGCGGATCGGGCCGAGCGTCGTCACCAGCAGGTCCGCCAGCGCGGGCTTGAACGCGCCGAAACCCTGCCCGCCGTATTGCGCTAGCACCGCCGCCACCGGATCGCCCGACAAAGCGGCGTAGATGCCCACGAGGTTCTTCGCCTCGGGCCGGTCGGCGAGGCCCGCCTCTTCCGAGGGCAGGGGCTCGGGATCGGTCTTCGCCTTCTTCACCTTCTGCGCCATGGTGTCGGCATCGTCCGCGAGGTTGATGCGGCTCATGTCGCTGGGGTCGGACTTCGACATCTTGGCGCTGCCGTCGCGCAGGGACATGATCCGCGCTGCTTCTGCGGGGATGATCGGTTCGGGCAGGGTGAAGACCGGCGCGTCCTCGGGGCAGAAATCGTTGTTGAACTTCTGAGCGATGTCGCGGGCAAGCTCGAGGTGCTGCTTCTGATCCTCGCCCACCGGCACGTGGGTGGTCTGGTAGAGCAGCACGTCGGCAGCCTGCAGCACGGGGTAGGTGAACAGCGCCACGGACTGGCCCTCACGGTTCTTGCCGGCCTTGTCCTTCCACTGGGTCATGCGGTTCAGCCAGCCCATCCGGGCGGTGCCGTTCAAGAGCCATTGCAGCTCGGCATGCTGGGGCACCTGCGCCTGATTGAACAGCACCGAACGGTCGGGATCGATCCCGCAGGCGACCAGCGCTGCCGTCATTTCCAGCGTCGCGGCCTTGAGGCCCGCCGGGTCATGCGGCTGCGACAGGGCGTGCAGGTCGGCGAGGAAAAACAGCGCCTCGGAGCCCGGCTCCAGCGAATCCTGCATCGCCGCCCAGTTGCGGATCGCGCCCAGGTAATTGCCAAGGTGGAGATTGCCGGTGGGCTGGATGCCGGAGACGACGCGCATGATGTTCCCGTGAATTGCTTAAGGCTGGCGGCGCAATAGGCGCTGGACCGTCGCCTTGTCGAGCACCCCGAGCAGCACCGTGCCCGCGCCATAGGTGACGAAGCTGACGCCAAGGATCGCGCCGATCGCGGCAAGGCGGGTGAGGAAGGGGCCATCGAGCCACGGCGTGATCGCCTGCATCAACCCCCACAGCGCCGCGCCCATCGCGCCCGAAGCAAGCGCGATCCGCCCGATCCGGCCGAGCACGCGTGGCGGCAGGCGGAAATAGCCGCGCCGGGCGAGGATGGTGCCCAGCAGCGCGATGTTGACCCACGCCCCGATCGCGCCTGCCAGCGCCAGCCCGACCACGCCCAGCACCGGCACCAACGCGATGTTGAGGCCCACGGTGACCACCAGCGAAGCAGCGGCGGTATAGACCGGCGTGCGGGTGTCGGCGCGGGCGAAGAAATTGGGGGTCAGCACCTTGACCAGCACATAGGCGGGCAGGCCGACAACCAGCGCGGAGGTAACCATCCCGGTGGTCTGCGCATCCTCGGCGGTGAAGGCCTGTCCTTCCATGAAGGCCTTCACGAAGGCAAAGCCGGTCACGAACAGCGCCACCGCGCAGGGGAGCGTCAGCAGCATCGCCAGCTCGACCGCATTGGCCTGCAGGCGCACCGCCTCCTCGTCTTCGGCCTTGGCAATGTAGCGCGACAGCGCGGGGAGGATCGCTGTGCCCAGCGCGATGCCGATGATGCCGAGCGGCAGCTGGTTCCAGCGGTCGGCCATCGCCATGTAGGTGAGGCTCCCGTCGGGCAAACCGCGGATGAAGGCGAGGTCGATGAAGCGGCTGATCTGATAGACACCCGCGCCGAACACGGCAGGCACGATCAGCACCCCCATCTGCTTCACCTCGGCGGTGATGCGCGGCATGGATCGCGGAATGCGGAAGCCTGCGCGGCGCATGAACCAGTAGAGCCACAGCAATTGCAGCAGCCCGCTGACCGACACCGCGATGGCAAGGCCTACGCCGGTCGCGGCGCGGGTCGCCTCGCCCGCGGGTTGCAGCGCGCCCCAGGTGAGCGCGGTCAGCAGGCAGATATTGAGCAGGATCGGCGCGGCGGCGGCGGCGGCAAAGCGCGACAGCGAATTGAGGATCGCCGCCACCAGCGTCGCGAGGCTCATGAACATCAGGTAGGGAAAGGCGATCCGCCCCATGGTGACAGCAAGGTCATACGTCGCCGCATCGCCGCGCAGGTCTTCGTTGGCGAAGGCCCACAGCACCCACGGCATTGCCACCATCATCACCGCGCCGAACAGCACGAGGATCGGCAGCAGCACCGCCAGCACCTCGCCGGCAAAGCGCCGCGCGGCGTTCTCGTCTGCGGCCATGTGGCGGTTGAACAGCGGCACGAAGGCGGAGGCGAAGGCGCCCTCGGCGAACAGGCGGCGGAACAGGTTGGGCAGCTGGAACGCCAGTTGCCACGCATCCGCCACCCCGCCCGCGCCCAGCACCCGCGCGAGCAGGATGTCGCGCGCGAAGCCGAACAGGCGGCTGACAGCGGTCAGCCCGCCGATGGTGCCGACGTTCTTGAGCAGGCTCATCGCTCAGGCCCCGTGCCGGGCGTGCAGATCAGGCGTTGCCGGTGACCGGCTTGACCGGATCGCCGCCCGCAGCTTCCTCGGCGCGGCGCGCGGCGAGCTGCTGGGCATAGATCCCGCCGAAATCGACTGGATCGACCAGCAGCGGCGGGAAGCCCGCATCGCGCACCGCATCGGCGACGACGCGGCGGGCAAAGGGGAACAGCAGGCGCGGCGCTTCGGCATAAAGGAAGGCGTGGGCCTGATCCTCGGGCACGTTGCGCATCCCCACGAGCCCGCAATAGGCCAGATCGATCACGTAGATCGTCCCGCGCTGCGAAGCGGCGGTGAGCGTCAGCTTCAGCGTCACCTCATGCACGTCCTGCCCGGCGGGTTCGGCCCCGATGTTGAACTGCACGTCGATCTGCGGCGGCTCGGGCCACTGGAAGGAGTCGGGCGCATGGGGGTTCTCGACCGAAAGGTCCTTCACATATTGCGTGATCAGGCCGACCGCGGGCATTGTATCGGCGCCATTGGGCTGCGGCGTGTCGGCGTTCTGATTGTCGAGGTTGGTGAGGACGCCTTCTTCATCGGCCATGGTGCTGGGTGTCTTTCGCAAGGTTGCTGGAATAAAGGGTAACAGTTCATGCGCACGGTGCATCCCGGCAGGTGCCCTGCGCTTGCGCGAGCGCCTAGCAGGGGCGCGCAGCCGCCGCAACCGCGCCTGCATCGCCGCACGCCCGGCCTGCGTCACTCGGCCCGTCCCGTTAAGCCCGCAACGGAACCTATGCAGCGTTGTCGAATTGTAATTGGGCCCCATTTAAGGCAGGGTAGCATCGTTGGACAAAGGTGCACCGTAGCTTTGCCCCTCTCCATTGTTCGAAGATCGGATTGGTATAGTGCCCGAAATCATCATCCTCGCCATGGTCGCCGCTTTCCTCGGCCTGCGCCTCTATTCGGTGCTGGGCCGCCGGGCGGAGCAGGAGGAGGAGCCTGTGCCGCAGCGCTTCGAATCGGACGAAAAGGCGCCGGTGCGCCCGGCTGCGGCGCCCGCTCCGGTCGCGCCGCCGCGCATGGTCGAGCTTGAAGGCGTGATGCCCGCGGTCGAACGCGCGCTGCGCGAAATCGCGGCGGCAGACAGCCAGTTCAACCTCGCCCAGTTCCTCGATGGGGCCAAGGGCGCCTACCGGATGATCCTCGAAGCCTTCTGGAACGCCGACCGCGAGACCCTGCGCGATCTGTGCGACGATGATGTCTATGCCGGCTTCACCGCCGCCATTGACGCGCGCGAGGCAGCGGGCGAAACGCTCGCCAACTCGCTGATCCGGATCGAGGAAGTGCGCATCCACTCGGCCTCGCTCGACGGGCGGATGGCGCGCATCGCGCTGCTGTTCGTGGCCGATATTGCCGCCGTCACCCGCGACAAAGATGGCAATGTCATCGCCGGATCGCTCGACGATGCGATCGAGAGCCGCGACGTGTGGACCTTCTCGCGCAATATTTCCTCGCGCGATCCCAACTGGCTGCTCGACGAAACCGACGAGGGTTAATTTCGGCGACGGCGTAAGGCGGGTCGGCAGGGCCTGTCCGCAAGGGAGAGTAGAACCATGCGTGCGGTGCTTGCTGTCGCCCTGCTTCTGGCGCTGAGTGCCTGTGGCCGGATCATTCCGCAAGGCACTACGCCTCCGCCGGTCGTGACCGCGCCGAGCCTGCCAACCGCACCCGTCGGCGCCAATGCAATGCTGACCGGAGTCGCCTTTGGCCCCGCTTTCGCCGGGCTTGGGGTCAATGATGCCGACGCGCGCGGCGCGCTCGCGAGCTTCATCGAATCCTGCCCCAAGCTGCTCAACCGCGATGATGCCAGCGGGCTGACCCGCCGCGAGGACTGGCGCAGCGCCTGCGAGGCCGCGCGCTCGGCGTCGCCTTCGGGCGCCCGCGCATTCTTCGCCGAACACTTCACCCCGGTGCAGGTCGGCGACGGCAAGGCCTTCGCCACCGGCTATTTCGAGCCCGAGATCGCCGGCAGCCGCACGCGGCGGGCCGGATATGAGGTGCCGGTCTATGCCATGCCCGCCGATCTGGTGCGCGGCTGGCCCGACGATATCCCGCCAGCCGAGCGCACCGGCCGCCCGCCGCTGGGCCGCTATGACGAACAGGGCCGCTTCGTGCTCTACCATGACCGCGCCGCGATCGAGGATGGGGCGCTGATGGGCCGCGTGCCGGTGATCGCCTGGGCCGCCGATCCGGTGGAATTCTTCTTCCTCCAGATCCAGGGCTCGGGCCGCTTGCGCACGCCCGAGGGCGAGGTGATCCGTATCGGCTATGCCGGGCAGAACGGGCGCGAATATGTCGGCATCGGCGGCGTGATGCGCGAGCGCGGCCTTTTGGGCAGCGGGCCGGGGCAATATTCGGGATCGATGCAGGGGATCATGGCCTATATCCGCGAGAATCTCGCGGAAGGGCGCGATCTGATGCGCCTCAACAAGAGCTGGATCTTCTTTCAGGAATTGCACGGCGACGGGCCCTTGGGAGCGCTCGGCGTGCCGGTGCGGCGCGGAAATTCGGTCGCGGCAGACCCGGCCTTTGTCCCGCTGGGCGCGCCGGTGTGGCTCGAACTCGACCGGGCCGAGGCCAGCGGGCTGTGGATCGCGCAGGACACCGGCGGGGCGATCAAGGGCGCGAACCGGTTCGACACCTTCTGGGGTGCGGGCGAGGATGCGCGCCGGATCGCGGGCGGGATGAGCGGGCGCGGGCGCGCGCTGGTGCTGATCCCGCGCGCCGCCGCCGCGCGGCTCTCCGGGCGATGAAGGCACCGCGCGGGCTGACCGCTGGCGAGCAGACCGCCTGGGCGCATCTGGCTTCGAGCGTGAAGCCGCTGCCGGGGAAGAAGCGTCCCGCGCCGCCTGCCCTCGCCAAGGCTGGGATTGCCGAACCGGCCAAGGCCACGCCGGCCCCGCCGGGCAAATTCGTCAAACCGGCGAAGCCCGCTCCCCGACCACTCATCGCCAAGCCTCCTGCCGCTCCGCCGCCGCCGCGTGCGCCGGGGCTCGATTCGCACTGGGACCGGCGGATGAAGGCCGGGCGGCTTGAACCCGACTTGACGCTTGATCTGCACGGCCACACGCTCAATACCGCCTATGACCGCATCATGACCGCGCTCGATCAGGCCCGGGCGATGCAGGCGCGGGTGGTGCTGGTGGTGGCCGGGCGCGAGCGGCCGGTCGATCCGGCTGACCGCATGGCCAAACGCGGGGCGATCCGCGCCAAGCTGCTCGACTGGCTCGCCGCCAGCCGCCACGCCGATGCGATCACCGCGGTGCGCCGCGCGCATATCCGCCACGGGGGCGAGGGCGCGCTCTACCTGATCCTCAAGCGCCGGGGCTGAAACCGGCGCTTGGCGCGCGGGGGCAGGGCGGCTAGCCTTGCCGCCATTGTCATCCCCTGCCTGACGGGAGCCCTGCCGCATGAAGTCCTCCTCGCTTGCCCTTGCCGCTGCCACGCTGCTGCTGACGGCCGCCCCCGCGCTGGGACAGGACGCGCCTGCCGAAGCTGTGGCAGCCGCTCAGACCGGCCCGGAGACCCGCTTCACCGCGCGCGATCTGTTCGACCTGTCGATGGCGAGCGACCCGCAGATCAGCCCCGATGGCAGCCGCATCGCCTATGTGCGCGCCGCCAACGACATCATGACCGACCGCGCCCGCCGCACGATCTGGCTGGTCGATACGCGCACCGGCGAGCAGGTGCCGCTGGCGGGCACCACGGGCGAGGGCGATGCCTTCGCCCCGCGCTGGTCGCCCGACGGCACGCGCCTCGCCTATGTCGCCACAAGCGGGGGCAGCGCGCAGCTGTGGGTCACGTGGCTGAAAGGCGGCGAGGCGGTGCGGCTGACAGGCCTGCCCACCAGCCCCTCGGGCATCACCTGGTCGCCCGACAGCACGCAGATCGCCTATTCGATGTTGGTGGCAGCCGAGGGGCCGAAGCTGGGCAAGGCCCCCGACGGCAAGCCCGAAGGCGCGAAGTGGGCTGAGCCGCTCGAGGTTTATGATCTGCTCGCCTACCGCGTCGACGGGGCGGGGTATCTCAAGCCGGGGTTCGAGAAGCTGTTCATGATCCCAGCCACCGGCGGCGCGGCGCGGCAGCTGACCTTCGGCGAGTATCATGATGGCGGCACGCTGGCTTTCTCGCGCGATGGCAAGACGCTCTTCTTCGGTGCAAACCGCAAGGCGGACTGGCAGAGCGATCCGGTCGAAAGCGAGATCCACGCGCTCGATATCGCCAGCGGGCAGGTGCGCGCGCTCACCAGCCGCGACGGGCCCGACCACGACCCGGCGGTCTCGCCCGATGGCAAGCTGATCGCCTTCCTCGGCTTCGATGATGCGGGGCGGGCTTACGAGAATGACGATCTCTACGTCATGGCTCCCGACGGCGGAGGCCTGCGCAACCTGACCGCCGACTGGGACTACAGCCCGGCAGGCGTAGTGTGGGATGCGGATGGCACCGGGCTCTACGCCCAATACGACATCGGCGGCGAGACGCGGGTGGCGCGCATCGGGCTCGACGGGCGTATTCGCGATGTTGCCGAGGGGCTGAGCGGCGGCGGGCTCGACCGGCCCTATACCGGCGGCAGCTTCTCGGTCGCGGCCAATGATGCCATCACCTTCACCGGCGGCGCGCCGACCTTTCCGGCGGAGCTGATGCTGGCGGGGGGCGGCAAGACCCGCACGCTCACCGACCTCAACGCCGCGTTGAAGGCCGTGAAGACGATGGGCGCGGTGCGCAAGATCACCGCCACCTCCAGCTTCGACGGGTTGCCGATCGAAGGCTGGCTGACCCTGCCGCCTGGCTACACCCCCGGCACGCGGGTGCCGCTGATCCTCGAGATCCACGGCGGGCCTTTCGCCGCCTATGGCCCGCACTTTGCCAGTGACAACCAGCTCTACGCCGCCGCGGGCTACGCGGTGCTATCGGCCAATCCGCGCGGGTCGACGAGCTACGGCGAGGACTTCGCCAATCGCATCGACAAGGCCTATCCGGGCAACGACTATGACGATCTCATCAGCATCGTCGACGCCGCGATTGCCGAAGGCGTGGCCGACCCCGAGGCGCTGTTCGTCACCGGCGGATCGGGCGGCGGGGTGCTCACCAGCTGGATCGTCGGCAAGACCGACCGCTTCAAGGCGGCCGTCACGCAGAAGCCGGTGATCAACTGGACGACGCAGGTGCTCACTGCCGACAACCCCGCCTTCTTCGGGCGCTACTGGCTGGGCGCGCAGCCCTGGGAGAACCCGGAGCTCTACTGGAAGCTCTCGCCGCTCTCGCTCGTCGGCAATGTCACCACGCCGACGCTGGTGGTGGTGGGGTCGGAGGATTACCGCACCCCGGTGAGCGAGGCGGAGCAGTATTACACCGCGCTCCGGCTGCGCGGCGTGCCCACCGCACTGGTCAAGGTGCCCGGCGCCAGCCACGGCGGAATCGCCGCGCGGCCTTCGCAAAGCGCGGCCAAGGCGGCGGCGGTGCTGGCGTGGTTCGCGCGCTACAAGGCAGGCGCGCCCGCCACTCCCTAACGCATCGCTGCGAGGCTCTGCATCCGCTTGAGATAGCGTGCCAGCACGTCGATCTCGAGGTTCACCCGGTCGCCCACCGCCAGCGCGCCCAGCGTGGTGACCGCGGCGGTGTGGGGGATGATGTTGAGCAGGAAGTCGCACGCCCCGTCGGCCCGGTCGCGCACGTCGTTGACCGTCAGCGACACGCCGTTGACCGTGATCGAGCCCTTTTCGGCAATGAAGGGCGCCATGTCCGCCCGCGCCCGGATCGCGACCTGCCAGCTGTCGCCGCTCTGCGCCACCTTGACCACCTCGCCGACCGAATCGACATGGCCGGTGACGATGTGCCCGCCCAGCTCGTCGCCCAGCCGCAGCGAGGGTTCGATGTTGAGCTGAGCGCCCGCGTTCCACATCCCCGGCACGGTGCGGCTGACGGTCTCGCCCGAAAGGTCGACATCGAACCACGCCGCGCCCGGCTCTCCGCCGCGCTCGATTACGGTCAGGCACACGCCCGAACAGGCGATCGAAGCGCCGATGTCGATCCGCGCAGGGTCGAGCGGGGCGGTGATGCGCAGGCGCAGGTCGCCGCGCTGCTCGGCGGCGGCGATGGTGCCGATGGCGGTGACGATGCCGGTGAACATGAGCGGGCGGTTCCTTGCGAAGCTAGCGGGTGCGCCAATAGGCGGTGAGGAGGTCGCTGCCAAGCTGGCGGCGCTCGGCCAGCTGCCAGCGGCCATGGGATTCGGCCAATCCGGCGAGGCCTAGCGGACCGAGCGCGCGCAGGCCCTCACCGATCAGGATCGGGGCGGTGTAGATGTGGAGCGCGTCCACCAGATCGGCGGCAAGGAAGGCGGCAGCGGTGGCCGCGCCGCCTTCGACATAGAGGTATTGCACCCCCTCCAGATCGGCGATGGCTTCGGGCGCGGGGAGGGCGGTGACGCCTTGGGCGGGATCATTGCCACGGGACAGCACCACCCGGCGGGGCGAGCGCGCTTCCAGTCCCGGCAGGCGCACGTCGAGCCGGGGCGCATCCTTGCGCCATGTCCCGCCGCCGACCAGAATCGCGTCGTGCCGCGCACGGTGAGCATGGACATGGGCGCGCGCCGCGTCGCCCGTGATCCACTGGCTGGTGCCGTCGGCGAGCGCGATGCAGCCATCGAGCGACATCGCCAGCTTGAGCGTCACCCATGGGCGTCGCTGCCGCTGGCGGGTGAGGAAGCCTGCAAGGCTGGCTGCCGATGCTGGATCGTCGAGCAGTGTCACCGCGATCCCCGCCGCCTCCAGCCGCGCGATCCCCTTGCCCGCGGTGCGCGGGTCGGGGTCGCGCTGGCCCACCACCACTCGCGCCGGACGCGCGGCGGCAATCAGGTCAGCACAGGCGGGGCCGCGCGGCGAGGTGTGGGCACAGGGTTCGAGCGTGACGTAGAGCGTGGCCTTAGTCAGTTGCTCGGGTGAGAGGCCTTCCAGCGCCTGCGCCTCGGCATGGGGCCGCCCGCCGGCCTGCGTCCAGCCGCGCGCGATCACACGGCCATCACGCACCACCAGCGCCGCGACACCGGGATTGGGGCGGCTCGTGGGACGCGCGCGCGCCGCGAGGCGCGCGGCGGCGGCGATCCAGTCGTGATCGGAAGGCGGCAGAGCGGCGGCTATTGGGCGGTGCCTTCGCCCGGACGATTAGCGGCAGCAACCTCGGCCCCTTTGGCTTTAGTTTCGCGTTCGGCTGCGGCCTTGCGTTCGGCCTCGGCCTTGGCTTCGATCGCCTCGACATCCATGCCGCTCGCCGCGCCCAACGCCTTGTACAAATCGCGCTTGCGCTCGGCGATGCGGGCTTCCTCGGCCTTGCGCAGCTCGTTGATTTCCTGATTGGCGCGGTTTTCCGCGGCGATCTCGGCGTCGGTGCGGGTCGGGTCGAGCGTGGTGATGTACTCGATCTTCGGCCGTTCGGGCTCGGCATAGACGGTGGTGCCCGTCGCCCCCCAATAGAGCGCGAGCGCGACCGGCAGGATCGACAGGCCCAGAATCGGCCAGCGATAGGGTTGGGGCCGCCGGATCTCGTTCCAGAAATCGGCAATGCCGCCAACGGGGTTGAAGCGGGAGGGGAGGATGCGCATGACTGCATTATAGGGTGCGCGGAGGCCGTTGGCAAAGGGTGCGCCTTATCCCGCGCCGCGCCGTGTGGGAGACACGTGTGACAATGTCCAAGGACAGAACTCCGGTCCGGACCAACCCCTCTGCCGCCGTTGTCATGAAGCCGAGGTTGAAGAGGCGGGGTGCAACCATCGCCGCCATGCCTGCACAATTCGGAGCGCCTAGCAACCCGCTCTAACCGAAGCTCGCGTAGAGCCCGCGCCCATGCTCCTTCAGCCACAGGTCGGCCGCCGAAATCTCGCCTTCGAAGATGCGCGCCAGCAGGCAGTGGAAGGCGGGCGAATGGTCGAAATGGACGAGATGCGCGACCTCATGCGCGACCACCGAGCGGCGGACGAAATCGGGGGCCTGCACCAGCCGCCAGTTGATGCGGATGCGGCTCTTGTCCGAGCACGATCCCCAGCGGCGCTGCGCACGGGTCAGCCCGATCGGTACGGGATCGAGCCCGGCGACGGCGCAATAGTCACGCATGTCGGCTTCGGCCAGCGCCAGCGCCTCGGCCTCGAGCCAGCGCTTGAGCCGCGCTTCCAGCCCGGTCTCCGGCCCGCCGATCCGCAGGGTGTCATTGGCGACCGCCGGGCGGCGCGGGTGCTGCGCGGCCCATTCCAGCCGCAGCGCCTGCCCCCGGTAGCGCACCTCGCCCCCGGGTGCTGGCGCGGCGCGCGGCGGCAGCTTGGCGAGCTGCTGCGCCAGCCAGCCCGTGCGTGAATGGGCAAAGGCGATCGCCTCGCGGCCCTCGGCCCAGGCGGGCATGGTGATGCGCACTTCCGACCCATCGGGCGCGAGCCGCAGCGTCAGCCGCCGCGCCGAGCGCAGCCGCTTGAGCACGATCGGCACGCGCGTGCCGCCCAGCTCGATCTCGGGATCAAGCGCCTGCCGCGCCGAGGCTCCGCGCAGCCAGTCGATCATGATCCGGCCTCTTCGGCATCGATTTGCCAGTCCCTGCGAGGCGCGGGCCATTCGGTGATGTGATGCTCCATCGGCCCGGCATCGACCTCGCTCACCACCCGCCCGACGATCGAGACGCCCGCACGCCGCACCGCATCGCGGTCCCCCGAGAGGAGGTAATGCCAGCCGGGCAAGGGCCGCCCGTCGGCGCGCAGGCGATAGGCGCAGGTTGGCGGGAGCCAGCTGACCTGCTCGACGATCCGTAAGGTCAGCCGCAGGCAATCGGGGACGAAGGCCTTGCGGTTGCGGTAGTCGGAGCATTGCGCGGTGCGGGTGTCGAGCAAGCGGCAGGCGATGTTGGTGTCGACCACCTCGCCGGTGTCCTCGTCCTCCAGCTTGTGCAGGCAGCAGCGCCCGCAGCCATCGCACAGCGCCTCCCATTCGGGCCGGGTCAGCTCGCCCAGCGGCAGCTCCCAGAAGCGGTCTCTCAATTCACCCATCGGTCCAGTTCCGCCGCGACCGCTTCGGCGCCCTTGTCGGTCGGCAGGGTGGCGATCGGCGCGCCATCAGGGCCGAACAGGTAGGTGACGGTGGTGTGGTCGACGAGATAGCCCCCGCCTTCGACCGGCTCGCCCTTGCTGTAGCCCACCGCAAAGGCCTTGGCGGTGGCGGCGATCTGTTCGGGCGTGCCGGTGAGGCCGATGATGTCGGGAGAGAAGGCTGCGGCAAATTCGCCCACCACCGCAGGCGTGTCGCGCTCGGGATCGACGGTGATGAAGATCGGCACGATCCTGCCCGCCTTGGCCGGGTCGCTTTCCTTCAGCTGCTTGAGGCCTTGCGCGACGCGCTGCATGTCGGTCGGGCAGATGTCGGGGCAGAAGGCGTAGCCGAAATAGACGATCCGGTATTTGCCTGCAAAATCGCTCCACTTCACCGTCTCGCCGGCGCTGTTCGTCAGCGCGAAGTCGCCGCCGATCGCGGCGCCTGCCAGCGGTGGCTCGGGCGCAGGCGGCGCGCTGTCGCAGCCGACAAGCGCCAGCGCGCAGGCGGCGGCGAAGGCGAAAGCGACGGTGCGGGCGGCGGAAGGGTTGTTGTTGCGGTTCATGCTCTGCTAACTGGTGGCTTGCGAAAGGCGCTGCGGCTAAGCCTCGCGCGCCGTCCCACACGGCTGACGTGTGACAGGTAATGCGAAAGGATCAAACCTTGCCTCATGGTGTTTTGCGCAAATTAGGGGCTATCGCCGCGATTGCCAGCATGTTCGCGCTCACCGCTCCGGTGGCCGCGCAGTTCCAGTCGGAAGGCTACAAGTTTCTCGAAGCGGTCAAGGACCGTGACGGCAACGAGGCGACCGAGATGCTCGATCAGCCGGGCAGCCAGCTGATCAACACCCGCGACATCACCAGCGGCGACACCGGCCTGCATCTGGTGGTCCAGCGCGGCGATCTGTTGTGGGTGCGGTTTCTCCTGCAACGCGGGGCCGATCCGAACATCCGCAACAAGAAGGGCATGACCCCGCTTCAGCTGGCGACCGCGCGCGGCTTTACCGATGGGGTCGAGGAGCTGATCAAGAAGGGCGCGCAGATTAATGTCTCCGACCAGACGGGCGAAACCCCGCTGATCGCCGCCGTGCACGCGCGCGACGTGGCGATGGTGCGGCTGCTGCTCGCCAAGGGCGCCGATCCCGACCGCAACGACAATTCCGGCCGCTCGGCGCGCGACTATATGGAGCTTCAGAACGGCAATGCGCTGATGAAGCAGGAATTCGCCAACGCCGATGCAAAACGCAGCGAGGCGGGAACCAAGAAAGACTATGGGCCTTCCTTCTGACATGACCGATTTTGCTGATCTGACGCTCGACGAACTGCGCGTCGCCCTCGCCCCTGATATTGCCGCCTCGGCGATTTTCGATGGGTGGAACGAGACCGCTCTGGTGGCCGCCGCCGAAATGGCGGGGGCCGACGTCGATATCGCGCGGCTCGCCTTTCCGGGGGCGAAGCCGATGGACATGATCGCGGCATGGATCGCCAGCGTCGATCAGGCGATGGCGGAGGAATGGCCCGCCGAAAAGCTCGCCACGCTGAAGATCCGCGAACGGATCCGCACGCTGGTCGCCTCCAGGCTGGAGGCGGTCGCGCATATCGACGAAGCCGTGCGCCGCGCGCTTGCGGTGATGGCGCAGCCGCAGAACGCGGCCCGCGCGCTGAAGCTCGGCTGGCAATCGGCGGATATCATGTGGCGGCTCGCGGGCGACACGGCGACCGATTACAACCACTACACCAAGCGCGCGATCCTCGCCGGAATCTACTCGGCGACACTGGCCGTGTTCGTCAATGACGACAGCGAGGGCAAGGCCGATACCTACGCCTTCCTCGACCGGCGGATCGACGGGGTGATGCGGTTCGAGAAGGTCAAGGCGCAGTTCCTGAACAAGGACCGCGAATTGCCGAGCCTGACGCGGTTCCTCGGACGGCTGCGCTATCCGGCGCGGTAAGCCGGGGATTACCAGTCCTGCGCGGATGCGCCGCGCCCCAAGCTTGCCTATTGCCTGACTCGGATTCGCGGCGCATCTTGGCGGCCGCGGGATCAAGATATTGACGGGAAGGGTATTTGATGGCGGGTTCGCTCAACAAGGTCATGCTGATCGGCAATCTGGGGGCCGATCCGGAAATCCGCACCTTCGGCAATGGCGGCAAGGTCGCCAATCTGCGCATCGCGACTTCCGAACAGTGGAAGGACCGCCAGACCGGCGAGCGCAAGGAAAAGACCGAGTGGCACACCGTCGCGATCTTTTCCGAAGGGCTGGTCGGCGTGGTCGAACGCTACCTCAAGAAGGGCAGTAAGGTCTTCGTCGAAGGCAAGCTCCAGACCCGCAAATGGCAGGACCAGAACGGGCAGGATCGCTACTCGACCGAGATCGTGATCCAGGGCCTCGGTGGCACGCTCACCATGCTTGACGGCGCCGGTGGCGGCGGCGGGATGGGTGGCGGTTCGGGCGGCGGTCGTTCGGGTGGGGGCGGCGGTAGCAGCTGGGATCAGGGCGGCGGTTCCTCGGGCGGCGGCGGCGGCGGCGGTGGCGGCAGCGGCTTCGGCGGCGGGCCCTCGGGCGGCAGCGGTGGCTACGACGATCTGGACGACGACATCCCGTTCTGATCGGCACCGGCAACACGGCAATTCCAAAAGCCCCGCAAGCGATTGCGGGGCTTTTTCGTGGGCGCGATGTAAAAAGGTTTTGACATTCGCGGAGAAATGTAAAAGCATCTGAACATTCTGAAGCCGCCCAAGGAGCCGCGATCATGTCTCACCGGATGAAATATTGGATGCTCTGCGCGCTCTCCTTCGGCGTGGCGGCGCTGGCGGGGGTGGTGATCGGCCTCATCGTTCCGGCAGCGCGGGCGAGCGACAATCCGGTCTGGGTGTTCCCGCTGCTGGTCGGGGTGTGTGGCCTCGTCATGGCGGCAGGCTGGCTGTGGTGGCGCAAGACCGACGATCTGCAGCAGCAGGGCCAGCTCATCAGCTGGTATTGGGGCGGCAACTTCGGCGCGCTGGTGATGCTGGTCTATCTCGCCGTGTTCTTCGGCCGCCATAGCGACATCAGCCTCGGCGCGATCTATCTGTTCTTTGCCGAGTTCGCGGGCTTTTTCGTCGTCTGGCTGGTCTGGCGGTTGCGCGGGCGGGGGCAGACGGAGTGAAGAACTGCCTGCGCGACCTGCGCAAGGGGCGGGGGCTCAATCAGGCGGACCTTGCGGACCGGCTGGAAATCTCGCGCCAGACGATCATCGCGATCGAGGCCGACAAGTATGATCCCTCGCTGCCGATGGCCTATCGCATGGCGGCCTTCTTCGACGTTCCGGTGGAGGCGCTGTTCTTCAACCCGTGGAAGGGATGAAGCCTAGTCTCGCTTCAGCCCCGCCAGCAGCGCGGCGAGCGGGCCGTCCTGTTCGCCTTCCTTGACGATCCCCGCCGCGGCCCGCGCGGCGTCGGCGTTCGGCCCTTCGGCATAGGGGTCGATCGCGAGGCCCAGGGTCTGGGCGACCGCTTCGCCCAGGTCGAACATGTCGCCGTCATATTCGATCTCGTCGCAATCATCGGCTTCGAGCTCGATCTCTTCCTCCGGCGTCGCGGGGCGGGCGTCCGCTGCGACGAAGCGCAGGTCGACCGGCTCGTCGATCGCGACGGGAAAATCCTCCGCCGAAATTGCGCAGGGCTGCATGATCGCCGCTGTCAGCCGTCCAGTCGCGCGGATCGCGCGGGGGCGCTGTTCGAGCGCGATTTCGGCGCGTAGGCTCTCGACCGCGCCAAGGCCGAACCGCGCCGCGAGCGCCGCGCGCTCATCGGCGCTCGCCTCGATCACCACCGGCGCGCCGGGGAGCGGGCGGGTCTTGATCCAGCGCGCGAGTTCGGACGGGGGCAGGGCGGCGCTCACCAGATCGCGCTCGCTTTCAGCATTTCCGCGTCGGAGAAGCGCTTCAACCGCTCGAAAAGCGCCATCACGCGGCGCGCCACGGCGGCGGCGCTGGCGGCTTCGTCCGCGCCTTCGGCAAAGGTAACGTTGCGCCCGATCGCGGCGGTCAGCTTGTCCATGTCCCCGGCGTTGAGCGCGCTGCGATAGGCCCCGAGGCGCCCGCCCAGCACGCTCATCAGCTTGCCGATGCGCTTGCCCACAACCACGTCGTTCACGCCGAATTCGCGCAATTGCCCGTCCATGTCCTCGACGAACAATTCCGCCAGCAGCGCGCTTTCGGCGCGCAGGTCGGACGCTTCGATGCGCACCATCACCGCGCTCAGCACGGCGGTGATCATGTCGAACCGCCCGGCGATCGAATCCGCCACCCCGCACTGGGTGAAATAGTCGGGATCGCGGGCCAGCTCGATCACGCGGTGCCACAGCGGCCGCACGCCTTCGCGCGGGTCAGGGGCAGTGCCGAGCAGGCGGGAGAGGAACGACATCGGATGCACAGCCTTTCACGCGGGAGGGTTCGATGATGCGCGGGGCCGCGCTACCCCTTGCTGACAACGCCCATCGCTGACTACGCCAACGCACGAGCGGCGGATGCGTTCAACTGCGGTTCAACGCAATGCCGCCACCGCTTTCCCATATGGTGCGTTGCCAGCAGGCGACTAGACCCTTAAAGGCCTTCCCCCAAGGGACAAGTGCGCGCGGGTGCGCGAATGCAGGACGGGATTGAGACGGTTTGGCGCAGATGACACAAGCAGGCGCGATCAGGACGAACGGGCGCAAGGCTGGACTTGCGCTGATGCTGGCGGGCGCGGCGGCGCTGCTGCCCGGCTGCACGGCGATCCGGGAGTCGCGCGGCTATATCGACGATCCGCTGCTGACGTCGACCATCCAGCCCGGAATCGACAACCAGCGCTCGGTCGAAGGCACGCTGGGCCGCCCGACCTTTACGAGCCAATTCGGCACGCCGACGTGGTATTATGTCTCGAGCATCACCGGCCAGCGCCCCTTCAGCCGCCCGCGTATTCGCGAGCATGGCGTGCTGGCGGTGCAGTTCGATGCGGCAGGCAAGGTGACCGAAGTGCGGCGCAGCGGCGTGGACAAGGTGGTCTATCTCGACCCCAATGGCAACAAGACCCCGACGCTGGGCCGCGAGCGCGGCTTCCTCGAAGACCTGTTCGGCAATATCGGCCAGGTCGGTGGCGGTGGCTTGCCGGGCGGCGGTGCGGGCGGGCCGTAGGCGCGGCTTGATCCTGCCCGCTTGATCCTGACAGCCTGCGCGCCATATTGCGCGGCATGACACACGATCCCTCGGCCCACGGCCTCGTGCAATGGCACGGCACCACCATCATCGGCGTCCGGCGCGGCGGCACGACCGTCATCGCGGGGGACGGGCAGGTGTCGATGGGCAACACCGTGATGAAGCCCAATGCGCGCAAAGTGCGCCGGATCGGCGACGGCAGCGTCATCGCCGGCTTCGCAGGAGCGACGGCGGATGCCTTTACCCTGTTCGAGCGGCTGGAAAAGAAGCTTGAGCAATATTCCGGCCAGCTGATGCGGGCCTCTGTCGAGCTCGCCAAGGACTGGCGCACCGACAAGTATCTGCGAAATCTCGAAGCGCTGATGATCGTCGCCGACCATGACACGCTGCTGGTGCTGACCGGCAATGGCGACGTGCTTGAACCCATCGGTGAGATCGCCGCGATCGGATCGGGCGGCAATTTCGCGCTCGCCGCCGCCCGCGCGCTCGCCGATTACGAGAGCGACGCGGAGACCATCGCGAGAAAGGCGATGGCGGTCGCGGCGGAGATCTGCGTCTTCACCAACGGCAACCTGACAGTCGAGACCGTCTAGCGGCCGGCCTTACACCTTCTTGGAACAGCGCGCGGCGACGGTCTTGCGCTCCTCGCCTTCGTACCAGACCAACTGGTCTTCGACGAGATCGACCGGATCGTCGTAGCTGTCCTGGCTGCGGAAATTGGCCTTCACCTCGGGCGGCACCTCGGCATCGGGCAGGGTCTTGCCGTCGACCGCCAGCGATTCGAAGCTTTCGGTCATGGTGTGGCCCAGCGTCGTCCCGTCATAGGTCCAGGTGCCATCGAGCTTGCCGCGCAATTCGAGCGCCTGCGGGCCGGATGTGTCGTTGACCGCCATGCCGCCCTTCACCGAGCCGTCCTTGCCGTAGATCATGGTCAGCACCACCGAGACCTTTTCGGGCTGATCGGCCGGAATGCATTCCCAGGTGCCCACGATCTTGTCTTCAAACGAAGGGCCGCAGCCCGTCAGCGCCAGACCCAGCGCGCCTGCGAAAATCATACGCATTTCAACCCCCTTCCGATGTCGTCGGCAGCCAGCCTATGCCCAAGCCCGAGCGCTCACAAGCGCAAAACCGCACAGTCCCCGGGTGCTTGAACCGCGCGCCATGGGGGACCACATGGAACGAAGACGCAATTCAGAAAGACCCCATGCCGATCGAACATCCCGAAGCGCCCGGATCGCGCGCGCTGACCCCCAAGGCGATTGTCGCCGCTCTTGACGAACACATCATCGGTCAGGCCGATGCCAAGCGCGCCGTCGCCGTCGCGCTTCGCAATCGCTGGCGCCGCCAACGCCTCGGCGCGGATTTGCGTGACGAGGTGACGCCGAAAAACATCCTGATGATCGGCCCCACGGGCTGCGGAAAGACCGAGATCAGCCGGCGGCTGGCGAAGCTCGCCGAGGCTCCCTTCATCAAGGTCGAGGCGACCAAGTTCACCGAAGTGGGCTATGTCGGCCGCGATGTCGAACAGATCGCCCGCGATCTGGTCGAGGAAGCGATCCGGCTCGAGAAAGAGCGCCGCCGTGAAGCCGTACGCGAGGCCGCCAGCACCGCCGCCATGGAGCGGCTGCTCAACGCGCTGGTGGGCGACAACGCCTCCGAGGCGACCCGCGAAAGCTTCCGCCAGCGGATTGTCCAGAACGCGATGAACGATGTCGAGGTCGAGATCGAGGTGCGTGACACCCCCGCAGCGCCCTTCGACATGGGCAATATGGGCGGCCAGATGGGGATGATCGACCTCTCCGACATGATGGGCAAGGCGCTGGGCCGGAAGAATACCCGCCGCCAAAAACTGCGCGTGCCCGATGCGTGGGACCGGCTGGTCGACGAAGAGGCCGATAAGCGCCTCGATCAGGACGATGTCGCCCGCGCGGCGCTTGCCAATGCCGAAACCAACGGGATCGTCTTCCTCGACGAGATCGACAAGATCGCGGTCAGCGACGTGCGCGGCGGGAGCGTCAGCCGCGAAGGCGTGCAGCGCGACCTGCTGCCGCTGATCGAGGGCACGACGGTCGCAACCAAATATGGCCCGATGAAGACCGACCACGTGCTGTTCATCGCCTCGGGCGCGTTCCATGTCGCCAAGCCTTCGGACATGCTGCCCGAGCTTCAGGGCCGCCTGCCGATCCGGGTCGAGTTGCGCGCGCTGACCGAGGCGGATTTCGTGCGGATCCTCAACGAAACGCGTGCCAATCTGGTGACGCAATACAAGGCGCTGCTGGGCACCGAGCAGGTGACGCTCGATTTCGCCGAGGATGCCGTCCCCGAAATCGCCCGCATCGCTGCGCAGGTGAATGCGAGCGTCGAGAACATCGGCGCACGGCGCTTGCAGACGGTGATGGAGCGGCTGCTTGAAGAGATCAGCTTCGAGGCCGAAGATCATGTCGGCGAGACGATCACCATCGATGCGGCTTACGTTCGCGGCCGGCTCGAAGGGCTCGCGGGCAACACCGACCTTTCCAAGTACATCCTGTGAGCGGGAGCGGCCCGGTCGGCGATCTTGCCGGGATGCTGGCGGGCATGGCCCCGCAGCTGCACCCGGAGCCTTGGCGGTTCGATCTGCTCGACGAGGCCAAGCCGACGCCGGAGCTGATGAAGGCCTTCGCGCTGATCCGCGAGGATGAAGGCGTCACCGCGATCATGCCGCAGGCGCGCGAGGGCACGGCGGGCGACCTCGCGCGGATCACGCTGATGGTGCATTCCGCGCTCGACGGCGTGGGGCTGACGGCGGCGGTCTCCGGCACGCTCGCCAGCGCGGGGATCGCCTGCAATGTCGTGGCAGGCTTCCACCACGATCATATCTTCGTGCCATGGGAACGGCGCGAGGAGGCGCTGGAACGGCTCCAGCGCCTCTCGCAAGCAGGCTGACTATTCGCCCAGCAGGTGCTTTTCCCAGAACACGAGCTGCGCGAGGAAGGCGTAGTCGGAATTGGCCTTCTTGGCGAAGCCGTGGCCTTCGTCGGCGGCCACAAGGTGCCACGCCTCCCCGCCATTCGCGCGGATTGCGGCGACCATCTGGTCGGCTTCCGACTTCGGCACGCGCGGGTCGTTGGCACCGGTGATGACGAACATCGGCTTTTCGATCTCGCCGACGCGGGTCAGCGGGCTGATCTCGGTCAGCTTGGCGCGCTGTTCGGGGATGCGCTCGTCGCCATATTCCACCCGGCGCAGGTCCTGACGGTAAGGATTGGTGTTCTCGAGGAAGCTGACGAAGTTGCTGATCGCGACGGTGCACTGCGTGGCGGTGAGCTTGGCCTTCAACTGCACGGCGGCGGCATAGCACATGTAGCCGCCATAGGAGCCGCCCGTCAGACCCACCTTGTCGGCGTCCACTGCCGGATCGGCGCGCACCGCGTCGATCAGCGCCTCCATGTCGCGCACCGAATCCTCGCGCTTGAAGGGGCCGTTGTCGAGGCTGACGAAGGTCTTGCCGAACCCCGTCGAGCCGCGCACGTTGGGGTAGAACACCCCGATGCCGAGCTCGTTGAGGTAGTAGTTGTTGCGCCCCATGAAGCCCGCGGTCGATTGCCCTTCCGGCCCGCCATGGACGCTGACGATCAGCGGGCGGGGCCCGGTGAACTTCGCCGGATCGGGCAGGTAGAGCAGGCCCGACACCTCCAGCCCGTCAAAGCTCTTGGTGGTGACGATGCGCGGTTCGACATTGACCTCGGTGTCGAGCCCGCCGGTCTCGCTGCGGGTCCAGCGGGTCAGCTGCATCGTCTTGGGGTCCAATGACCAGACATCGGCCGCGCTCTTGGCGCTCGAAAAGCTGAAGCCGATCTCGCCCCATGGCGCGATTTCGATACCACCGATCTGGCCTGCGGGGAGCGCATCGACCTTCGTGACCGTGCCGCTCGCGACATCGAGGATGCGCATCCGGTCGGAGCCCGCCTCGTTGACCTCGTAAACGATGGTCGTGCCGTCATCGGAGATGTCGAACCCGTCGACATCCCATTGTTCGGTGGTGACGGGGGTGAACTTGCCCGTTGCCGGGTCGAGCGTGCCGAGGCGCTGGAAGTCCGAGCCCTGATCGCTCGTCACCCACAAGGTGCCGTCGGGTGCGATTTCCATGCCGCCATAGGCGATCTCGGCCTTGGGATCGCCGATCGCGGTCATCTTGCCGCTGGCGAGATCGAGGCGGTAGAGGTCGACATCCTGCACCGAGTTGTAATCGGCAACATAGGCGCTCGCCTTGTCGGGCGAGAAGGCGGTGATCGCCCAGCCGCCGCCCGCGCTCTGGTGCACCATCCGCGCAGTCGCGGGGTCGCGCGGGTCCATCACGTAGAGGTCGGAATCCACCCCGTTGCGGCGGGTCGAGCTGAAACCGACCAGCGCGCCGTCCGCGCTCCACGCGCCCGGCTGGTTGCGGCTCTTCCCGTCGGTCAGCAGCGTGAGGCGGCCGTCCTTGAGGCTGTGGAGCTGGAAATATTCGTCCCCGCCGCGATCCTTGGTGACGAGGATGATGTCACCTTTTTCCGGCGCGTAGGAGCCGCGCACCGGCTCGGCCTCGAAGCTGATCTGGGTGCGCGCGCCCATCGGCATCTCGACCCGGTGAAGCTGACTGACGTTGGCGAAGCGGGTGGCAATCAGCACCGCGCGGCTTTTGGGATCCCACCCGGCAAAGCCTGCGCCGCGCGCTTCGAGATAGGGCCGGGCACGCTCGGCCATGTCGAGCGGGATCGGCGGCATTGCCTCGGCGGTGAGCGCAGCAGGGATCGGCACGGCGGGGGTCTCGGCAGGGGCAGTTGCATCCTGCGCGGCCAGCGGCGCGGCGGCGGTGGCAAGCAGGGCGGCAAGCAGACGAAGGTGACTCATCGTTCGGGGCTCTCTCTCCATGGCCCCCCGCGCGGCGGCGGGGGCGATGCCACGAGAGGTAACGAGCGCCCGGCGGCGGGGCAATGGCCTCCTATTCGGCGGCCTCGGCCGGGGCCGTATCATCCTCGCGCCGCTCGTTCGCCTGCCGCGCCCACATTTCGGCATAGAGCCCGCCCGCGCGCAGCAAGCCGGCATGATCGCCGCTTTCCACCAGCCGGCCGTGGTCGAGCACGAGGATGTTGTCCGCATCGGCAATCGTCGACAGGCGGTGCGCGATAGCGATGGTGGTGCGGCCCTGCGCGATGCGCTTCAGCGTGCCGAGAATCTCCTGCTCGGTGCGGGTGTCGAGCGCACTGGTCGCTTCGTCCAGCAGCAGGATCGGCGGGTTCTTGACCAGCGTGCGGGCAATCGCGACGCGCTGCTTCTCCCCGCCCGACAGCTTCAGCCCGCGCTCGCCCACCATGGTGGCGTAGCGATCCGGCAAGCGTTCGATCAGCGGGGTGAGCGCGGCATCGCGCGCCGCCTGTTCGACCCGCGCCAGATCCGCGTCTTCGGCGCCATAGGCGATGTTGTAGGCAAGGCTCTCGTTGAACAGCACGGTGTCCTGCGGAACGATCCCGATCGCGGCGCGCACCGAATCCTGCGTGACGGTGGCGATATCCTCGCCCCCCACCAGCACGCGGCCTTGCAGCGGATCGTAGAAGCGGAACAGCAGCCGCCCGATCGTGCTCTTGCCCGCGCCTGAAGGGCCGACGATCGCGGTCGTCGAACCGGCGGGCACCTCGAAGCTCAGGCCGTTGAGGATCGTGCGCCCAGGATCGTAACCGAAGGTGACATTGTCGAACACGACGGTCGGCCGATTGACGATCAGCGCGGGTGCGCCGGGCTTGTCCTTCACCTCGATATCGGTGTCGATCAGGCGGAACATCTCGGCCATGTCGATCAGCCCCTGGCGGATCGTGCGATAGACCCAGCCGAGCACGTCCAATGGGCGGAACAGCTGGATCAGGTAGGTGTTGACCAGCACTAGATCGCCCACGGTCAGGCTGCCGGTGCTCCACCCCCACACGGTATAGGCCATCGCGCCCGCGACCAGCGCGTTGGTGATGACTGATTGCGCCATGTTGAGCAGGCCGACCGAATTCTCCGACCGGATCGCCGCTTCGGCATAGGCGCGCGCGGCCTGCGAATAGCGTTCTTCCTCGCGCTTTTCGGCGCCGAAATATTTCACCGTCTCGTAATTCAGCAGCGAATCGACCGCCCGGTGCAGCGCCTTGCCGTCGAGATCGTTCATCTCGCGCCGCAGCTTGGTGCGCCATTCGGTGATCGCGCGCGTCACCCATACATAGGCGACAACCGTCACTGCAGTCGCCAGCACCAGGTCGATGCCGAAATTGATGTAGAAGATCACGCCTACCGCGATTAGCTCGATGATGGTGGGCGCGATGTTGAACAGCAGGAAATAGAGCATCTGGTCGATGCTCTTGGTCCCGCGTTCGATGATCTTGGTGACCTCGCCGGTGCGCCGCGCGAGGTGGAACCTGAGGCTCAGGCGGTGCAGACGGTGGAACACGTCTTCGGCCAGATGCAGCGAGGCGACCTGCCCGACCCGCTCGAAGGCGATATTGCGCAGGTTGTCGAAGGCGACCGAGGTGAAGCGCCCCAGCGCATAGGCAGCCACCAGCGCGAGCGCGACCGTCAGCCCCTCGCTTGCCGTGCCGGACATGGCATCGACCGCCCCCTTGTAGGCAAAGGGCAGGGCGAGGGTGACGGCCTTGGCCGCCAGCACCAGCGTCATCGCGATCACGATGCGGCGGCGCAGCGGCGTATTATCCTTGGGCCACAGGTAGGGAAGGAAGCGCTTCAGCGTCGGCCAGCTCTCCACGTCGCGCGCGCGAGTCTTCTTATGCGGGTTGGCAGGATCGGCGGCGGGGGCGGTTTCGGGGGGCATGGCCCCTGATGTGGGCGCGCAGGCCCATCACCGCAACCCATGAGCGCTGGGGACGCCGGGTCAGAACCGCGGGCGGTAGCTCCCGCCGCGCTTCGCCTCGCGCATGGCACGCGCGATATCGGCGGGCACGTCGAACATGATGCGCTTGCGGCTGAAATCGATCGCCACCCGGTCGAATAGCGCCAGATGCTGCATCCCGAGGCTGAGCACCGGCTGATCGGTCAGGCCAAGCGCGGCAAAGGCCGGAGTGTCGGCAAAGGTCAGCGGCACATTGGTGAGCGAGAGTCCCTCGATATCGAGCGAACGCACGAAGGCGAGCTGGCCGACGATATCGACACCGTTGACGTCGGTGGTGATCACCTGCTCGGCACGCTTGGATCGGATCCTTTCGCGCAGCGCCATATTGCCGAGGCTCGATTGCGCGCCGGTATCGATGATGACGGTGGCACGCACCCCTTCGACCATGGCGTTGGTGATCAGCAGCTGCCCTAGCCGCCCTTGCGCCCGCACCACGATTTCGAACCCGCCGCGCTTGAGCTTTTCCGTCGCGTCCTCGACTGCGATGGTCTGCTTGCGGAAGTCGATCAGCACGCGGAAGTCCTGCAGCGCGTCGAGCCCGATGATCCCGTCCGCGCCGACATGCTCGCGCTCCAGCACCGGGGCGAGGAAGTCGGTAAAGCTGCTCGAACCGAAGTCGATCCGCCCGACACTGGCAAGCTCCACCTCTCGGCGGCTGGCCATGCCCACCAGCGTGGCGCGGCCCGCCGCGGGTAGGGGCACGCGCGCGCGCAGATCATGGGTGATCGCCGTGGCCTGACTGCCGGTGTCGATCATGAAGGCAAAGGGGCCGACCCCTTCGACCATCACGGGCAGCGTCATGCGGCTGTAGCGCTCATGCTCGATCGCGAGCACCTCGGCGGCGGGATCGACCAGTCCGGTGGCCGATGGCGCAGCAGGAAGCGGAGCGGGGGTTTCGGCTGCGGCGATCCCCGGCAGGGCAAGGGCACAGGCCGCCAGCATAAGAGGTGGTTTCATATAAAGGCACTCTCCCGCGTGTGTTGGCGCCATCCTACCACTGCCGCGCGATAGTCCCAACAACGGCTCGAATCGTGGTGGCCGAGCGGCACAGGGTGATTCACGGCAGGATCGCGGTCCGAAGCGGGTCTGAGCGGGCAAAACGGGGGTCTAAGACGCGATTCACCCCCCGATTCACCCCGATTTACGGGTCTGATTCGTGCCTCTGCCCCGGTGCGAAGGGGTGGACGGCCCGCAAAAATAGGGAAAAAATGGCGGAATTCTGCGGTTCTTGCGCGGCTCTGAAATAAAATTGCAAAAAGCCGTTGACCGAATCACGAACCCCTCATAGATGGGCTCCACCGACGCGGCGCTGACGGCTTCCACCGCCACCGCAACAACGCTTCGGTCGCCAACAAATTCGGATAGCCGGTCCCCCGGTGTAAATCGGGGAACCAAGCGCTGTCCGCTATTACTGTCTGGCGGCTCTTTGACATCGTTGGTTTTTGATGAAGGGACATGTGGGCGACGGCGCCCGGTCCGGGGACCTCAAGGCTCCGGTAACCGGTTAATTCAAGCCGATGCCACATCCGATCGCAGGCTCCACGCCTGCCCGGATGGTAAGCATGTTCATTCGTATCCATTACGTTTGACAGTGCAGGTATTGGCTCCTTGCAGCTCATGCCAGACTGGAGGGTGGGGTTATACCCATGCTGGTTTGGTGTGTGACACAACTTGAGAGTTTGATCCTGGCTCAGAACGAACGCTGGCGGCATGCCTAACACATGCAAGTCGAACGAGACCTTCGGGTCTAGTGGCGCACGGGTGCGTAACGCGTGGGAACCTGCCTTTAGGTTCGGAATAACTCAGAGAAATTTGAGCTAATACCGGATAATGTCTTCGGACCAAAGATTTATCGCCTTTAGATGGGCCCGCGTTGGATTAGCTAGTTGGTGGGGTAAAGGCCTACCAAGGCGACGATCCATAGCTGGTCTGAGAGGATGATCAGCCACACTGGGACTGAGACACGGCCCAGACTCCTACGGGAGGCAGCAGTGGGGAATATTGGACAATGGGCGAAAGCCTGATCCAGCAATGCCGCGTGAGTGATGAAGGCCTTAGGGTTGTAAAGCTCTTTTACCCGAGATGATAATGACAGTATCGGGAGAATAAGCTCCGGCTAACTCCGTGCCAGCAGCCGCGGTAATACGGAGGGAGCTAGCGTTGTTCGGAATTACTGGGCGTAAAGCGCACGTAGGCGGCTTTTTAAGTCAGGGGTGAAATCCCGGGGCTCAACCCCGGAACTGCCCTTGAAACTGGGAAGCTAGAATCTTGGAGAGGCGAGTGGAATTCCGAGTGTAGAGGTGAAATTCGTAGATATTCGGAAGAACACCAGTGGCGAAGGCGACTCGCTGGACAAGTATTGACGCTGAGGTGCGAAAGCGTGGGGAGCAAACAGGATTAGATACCCTGGTAGTCCACGCCGTAAACGATGATAACTAGCTGTCCGGGCTCATAGAGCTTGGGTGGCGCAGCTAACGCATTAAGTTATCCGCCTGGGGAGTACGGTCGCAAGATTAAAACTCAAAGGAATTGACGGGGGCCTGCACAAGCGGTGGAGCATGTGGTTTAATTCGAAGCAACGCGCAGAACCTTACCAGCCTTTGACATCCTAGGACGACTTCTGGAGACAGATTTCTTCCCTTCGGGGACCTAGTGACAGGTGCTGCATGGCTGTCGTCAGCTCGTGTCGTGAGATGTTGGGTTAAGTCCCGCAACGAGCGCAACCCTCGTCCTTAGTTGCCATCATTAAGTTGGGCACTTTAAGGAAACTGCCGGTGATAAGCCGGAGGAAGGTGGGGATGACGTCAAGTCCTCATGGCCCTTACAGGCTGGGCTACACACGTGCTACAATGGCATCTACAGTGGGCAGCTATTCCGCAAGGATGCGCTAATCTCCAAAAGATGTCTCAGTTCGGATTGTCCTCTGCAACTCGAGGGCATGAAGGCGGAATCGCTAGTAATCGCGGATCAGCATGCCGCGGTGAATACGTTCCCAGGCCTTGTACACACCGCCCGTCACACCATGGGAGTTGGATTCACCCGAAGGCAGTGCGCTAACCGTAAGGAGGCAGCTGACCACGGTGGGTTCAGCGACTGGGGTGAAGTCGTAACAAGGTAGCCGTAGGGGAACCTGCGGCTGGATCACCTCCTTTCTAAGGATACTTGCGAAAGCGCCGGGGCTAGCCTCCGGAAGTGCTTCGCGGTCTTCCAAAGAACATTGCCGTCGTCCTCATGTCCTTTCATCAATCGGAATACAGCACGCCACTGGTGTGCTGTGTGCCTGAGCCGGCTCACGCCCACGCGGCAGCCTGTTCCTTCGGGAATGGCGGCCGGATGCGGTGGTGTGGGCCTGTAGCTCAGTTGGTTAGAGCGCACCCCTGATAAGGGTGAGGTCAGAGGTTCGAATCCTCTCAGGCCCACCATGCCTTATAAGGGGCCTTAGCTCAGCTGGGAGAGCACCTGCTTTGCAAGCAGGGGGTCATCGGTTCGATCCCGATAGGCTCCACCAGGCACATCAAATTTCCGATAGATGAAACGAAACCAGATCCTGCTTCGGCAGGGCAGGCGATCGTGCTGATTAGTCAGCGTCGCCGATCTTTGACATTGTGAATGGGTTTTTAAATCGATGCCGTGGCGCATGGATTGTAACGCGCAAGCTCTCGGGCTTGTGGCGCACGATCGTGCATCACAAATCAATCAAATTGATTATCTGGCTGAGATAATTCTCCCACTATCTTCAAGCGTCAGGCTTTTATGCAGGCCTGTCGTTGATAGTGTGGATTCTCAAGCGTGAGGTAAGAGCATTTGGTGGATGCCTTGGCATGTACAGGCGATGAAGGACGTGGCACGCTGCGATAAGCGTCGGGGAGTTGTGAGCAAACTTTGATCCGGCGATTTCCGAATGGGGAAACCCACCTTCACCATTTCTTCCAGTTGGCTTTAGGGCCAGCCGGGCGAGGTGGATAAGGTATCACCGAGCTGAATAAAATAGGCTTGGTGAAGCGAACCCGGGGAACTGAAACATCTCAGTACCCGGAGGAAAAGACATCAACAGAGATTCCCGTAGTAGTGGCGAGCGAACCGGGACCAGGCCAGTGCCTTCATTTCAACTAGCAGAACATTCTGGAAAGTTTGGCCATAGCGGGTGACAGCCCCGTATGCGAAAGTGATGATGAAGGACTAGAGTAGGGCGGGACACGTGAAATCCTGTCTGAACATGGGGGGACCACCCTCCAAGCCTAAATACTCGTACATGACCGATAGCGAACACAGTACCGTGAGGGAAAGGTGAAAAGCACCCCGATTAGGGGAGTGAAACAGTACCTGAAACCGGATGCTTACAAGCAGTTGGAGCCCCATAGGGGGTGACAGCGTACCTCTTGCATAATGGGTCAGTGACTTAATCTAGCATGCGAGCTTAAGCCGTTAGG
>NZ_MUYG01000008.1:0-265000 GCF_002155425.1 Erythrobacter donghaensis | reverse complement strand
TTCCGGCCCTCAAGTGGTCCTGGAAGAGGCCAAACGGTTCCGCAGGAACCGCAAGGCCGGCTGGCCGCCCGCAGCGACGCGACCTTCAGGTCGCATGAGCGAGGAACGCCATACAAGGTGACGCGGGATGGAGCAGCCCGGTAGCTCGTCAGGCTCATAACCTGAAGGTCGTTGGTTCAAATCCAACTCCCGCAACCACCGTATCATTGAAAACCCATGATTTTTTAACCTCACTGTTACCAGTGGGGCTTTTTGTGTTTCTTTCCGCAAGCAATTAGGAAGCGCCTTTGGGAGTATCGATTGACGTTTTGACGGGATCTAGGGGCTGGTTGAGGCGAAATGCGCAAGTTGAGGCGAATTTCTTGCGGGCAGTTTCCGCTGGATTGCGACACCTTCAACGGGCACCTTCGCGTTCGTCAGGTTACCTGAGAGGCAGGAGTGTGTGATGGGCGGGAAAACAGCGGTGATCATCATGCACGGCATCGGCGAGCAGGTGCCAATGGATACCATCAAGGGGTTTGTTGAAGCCGCGTGGACAACAGATCTTTCGCTGACGCGAAAGGGCAAGCCTCATCCCGACACCGGTAGCTTCAACCGCCAGAACAACGCGTCATGGGTCAAGCCAGACGCACGGAACCGCAGTTTTGAGCTAAACCGGATCACCACTGAGGAAAGCGTCGGCGGAGCGCGGATCGACTTCTTTGAATACTATTGGGCGTACCGCGTGACCGGCACGACTTGGGCACAGGTGCAAACGTGGCTTGGCTCTCTGGTACTCCGCAATCCGTGGAAGCGGGTGCCACGTTCAATCTTGCCGACTTGGATAGCTCTCTGCATGCTGACGCTGGTGGTTGGTACGGCGGTGTTGGCCTTCGGCCTTGACCTAGTCGACGCGGGACCGTCCGAACCAGCGCCGCTGACGAAGCTGGGCTTGGGCGCGGTGGCATTAATCAGCTCCAGCATTATCGCGGTAATGGTGAGCCACGTGGGCGATGTGGTGCGCTACGTCCAGGCGAAGCCAGAGAATATCGCGATCCGGCAGGCCATACGGGAAAACGGGGTGCAATTGCTCGAAAGCCTGATGGGGCGCAAAGAAGACGGCACATGGGGCGATGCCGATTATGAGCGGATCCTGGTGGTTGGCCATTCGCTTGGCACGATCGTCGCTTATGACATCCTTGCGCACGCATTTGCGCGGCTTGGGGAGCAGCTAGATGGCACGGTCACCTTCCAGCCATGCCGCGCAGCGCTCGAACAACATATTCGCGAAGGTCGAGAATCCGGCGGCGACGCTGAATGGACGACTAAATATCGCCGCTTGCAGCGTGAGGTCTTTGACGAGGCGCGTCGACATCGCAGCCGCTGGCTGGTCAGCGACTTTATTTCGATCGGCTCTCCGCTCACTCATGCGGAGTTCCTGATGGCCCGCGATCGCCCCGCGCTCGAGCGCGCTAAAGCCGTGCGCGAACTGCCATCGTGCCCGCCAATCCTAGAGTACGATGCAAAGACTTTCGATGCCCATTACCACTTCTCCTATCGCCCCTCACCGTTGGATAGTTTCGGCGACGATGCTGATCCGCGGTCACCGCGCCGCCCGCACCATGCCGCAATGTTCGCCTTTACTACCTGGACCAATATCTATTCTCCGCGATCCGCCATCATATGTGGCGACCTGATCTCTGGCCCAGTGGCCGAGGTGTTCGGAATTCAGGCAGATGATGGCTCGTATCTAAGCGGAATCAAAGACATATCGGTGCTTCCATGCACTGATGAGACCGACGTGACTGAAGCCGATCGCAAGCGGCGGCTGTTCACGCATCTCAAGTACTGGAATACCAAGGTGGCAGTCGAAGCTGGCGTGGAGCGAGTGCCGTTCCACATTCGGGCCTTGCGTGCCACGTTGGACCTGGGGCGCAAACCCGGCGCCTGAAGGCGTCTAATGCAAGGCTCCAGTTACTTCTTCTTCGAGTTCCCGACAGAATCCCCTTGCCATCCCGGCAAATGGCTAGGCGGCCGCACAACTCGTCTTTAGGTCCTCAATATCCTTCAATACGGTGTTCAGATGCAGCTGGGCGGTTGTGTCATCCGCGGCATCCAAGACTGGTTGCAAGCGGGCGAGGATCCGTCTCCGCCGAGGATATCGATCGTGCGTTCCGCGCGTATGTCATTGTTCCGGGCTATGACGGTGGACAGCGGCAGCTGGAACTCCCACCCGAACAGATCCTCCGGATTCGTCCCGCACGGATTGAGCAACAGAGGGTTCTCGCTGGCCACGTCCGCGAGGTGATCGACCACCCATGCATTGCTCTCGACCGGAAAGCGGTTCAGCTTGCCTGAAGCCACCAACGCCCTCGGCGCAGGATGTCCTCTCTCCTGTGGGCTTGCGTCAGGCGGGATGATGAGCTGTTTGCGAAGTGCTGGCAGCTCAGCAGCAGGTTCTCCCACCGCATGGCCAGTCACCAGTAGCCCGAGTGCTTCTTTGCCCGCTTCATCTGCTTCGGTAACTCTCTTCTCTGGCCGGTAATGCTCGATATCGCCGTCGTTTCATGCGGTGGCGAAGGTCTCGCAGTAGCCGCACTTGCGTCGAAATATGGTATCGATCAGGTTTCGTCCGTCATCGCGCAGCACAGGCGCCTCGGGATCGAGCATCCGCACCACGTGCAAGGTCCGCACTACAGACCGCGATCGAATGCGAAGCGACGCTGCGACTTCAGCCGGTCGTCGCTTTCGCACAAGGAGGTTCGCAGAGCGGCTTCGGTGCGCTCCATCCTCTCCGAGGAGAAAATCTTCGGTTTTGGAACTGAATTGCGATCAATATAGCGGACGCTTCCCAAATCCCTCCACTTCGACACACTTCTCGGCAGAGACTGGCACCTAGCAAGCATCGCGCGCAAAAGTGCCACGGGGAAACCTAGAGTGAACTGTCTTACTCTCTCAAGCACTTGTGACAAATTCATTCGAGGCTGCGTCGTAGTGCTTCTTGCCGAGCATACCGGCCGCTTCGAACTCGGCGATCTTGTCGCCCAGACGTTGGTTTCGCGATCCATAGTTGGCACTGTTTACTGTCAACAATGCTGCTCTCGGGTCGGGCTGTTTCAGTGCCTCCAGCACGGTCGTCTTGCTTCCACGACCTTGGTGATGGATGTCGGCGATGATCCCGCAAATCACGTCGCTGACACCGTCGAGATTGTACCAGCCGCTGTATAGTCTCGACATTTTGCGCTGAAGGATTTCTGCCGAGATCCGGACCTGTGCCTTGCGGCACTGCGGGTCGGCGGCAGTCCAATGCATCAGTCGCGCGGCGTTCAGGACTTCCTGCGAATCGATCGGCACCCGGAGTGGGTTGAGAAAGTTCATCAGGAACTGCAACTGACCGCCAAAGGGTTGCTCCAGGTTGGTGGTACTGCCGTCGTCCTTCACGCAGTGAACCTGGCTATTGATCAGTTTGAGTTCCGGAAAGTAGCTGTTCGCGCTGGGCAGGCGCAGTAGTTCGCGCAGCAGCAGGACGAAGTTGTCATTAGGCGTGTGTGCGGCCAGCTGATAGAAACCATAGGTGAACTTGGCCCGGTCGTAAGTGTTGACCAGATTGAAATAGTTGTCGCTCTCGCAATGCCCCGTAAGTTCCAGCAGCACCGCCCAGTGATCGATGTCAGTCAAGTGATCGGCAGCGCGGAACCGGCGCCCGTGGCGCATACTCGCGGGCTGGTGGATGCCGTAGTATTGCCGTCCGGCCTGCTGCACTTCGCGTCCGATGAAGAATTCGCTACCCGCAGCTTCGTGCAACTCCCTTGCATGCCAATCCCGGCCGTCCTTGCGAAGAGCAAAAGCCTTGCCCTTGTTCACGGTAGCACCCGTAAGGTCGACATCCAGTTTTATGCTCTCGCCTGGAATAGTGCCGAAGAAGAGGCCTTGGTCGCCAGCGTAGTTGTCCTGAAACACCTGCAAAAACCTCTCGGGTGTCCATTTTGCGACAGCATTAGCCGTGTTCGAGTAGTGATACACGTGTCCATTGCAGTACACCCCGACATGTTTCTGAGGGATATTGCCCATCCACTTGCGGGATAGCTCGACATTGTTCTTGCGCGTAACAAAGACCAATTGGGTGCGGCTGGGATCGGCATCGGAAAAGTTGCCGACCAAGGGACACTGCGCAAAGATCTCGTGCACGCGGATGTTGCCGGGCTTGCCAGCCCCGCCTTGATATTCCACGCAATTGTAGGTGAATGACAGACCGACGAGATGACTGACAAAATGGGCGCAGTGATTGTTGGCGTGGTTGTGAAAATGGTTGGGGCAGATTTTTTCGATTGGCTTGCCCACTGCGTTTTCGAGGTCTGCAATCAATCCCATAATTTCCCCCATTGTTAATCAGTATCGCCGCTGACCATGCTTTCGTGTCGGCGCGATGTTCAGCTGAGTTCGGTCCAATCTGCGAGACGTGGGGGCAGATAGGTGCCCCCGTCGTGTGAGATTTTCTGCAGGACGTAGCGCTCTGCCGGTGTTGTCTCTGCCCTGGTTCTCGGGACGAAATAGGTCCATCGTTCGTTCGCGACGAAGCGGGCAAAGCCCTGCAACAGGTCGCGCGGGTCGAGCAGGTCGCAATTGGTCGGAGCGGGTGACTGCACGAATAGCGGTGCGAAAAGACGAGGTCCGTCGGGCTTTGCCGTCGCAAGAGCGATCAGTGCGTAGCTCGCCTTGTTGCGCGGCAGAAACGAGGACTCGACCACTTCGAAGCGCATGGTAATGCCGTCTTGCTGGTCAGTTCGCCGGGCGCTCGTTTGGTTGATTGACACCACCAGCACCCCGCCACGCTGCAGTCCCTTAAATTCCGGCTGTCCCGGGGCAGCTTTCAGGCTGGCGCAATCGATCAGCGCCGCACAGATTCCGCTCTCCACCTGCCAGCCGGAGACCGGCTCCAGCACGATGCCTTCCTCCCCTTTCTCATCGCGCCGCGCGCTGAAATAGGTCAGCGAGACAGTCAGGTTCACCGCCTGCGGATCGACCACCCAGGCCAGCGTGAGCATGTCAGCGGCGCGCAGCTTCTCCCGGTCGGCGGCCATCGCGCGGCGCGCTGCCAGGCGGGAGGGCAATTGCAGCGTTTCGTTCAATGCCGGGTCCTCGAAGTGCAGATAGGCGGGCTGCAATGGCCCCTTCGCCCCTCGCGGGCTGACCGGCAGGCGCAGGGACACCACGCGCGCCATCCTGGTGTAGGTTTCGCCGCCGTCGTCCTCCTGCAAAACCAGTTGCAGTCGCAGCAGGCATTCGCCGGCCACTTCGAGGTTCTGCAGCGCCTGCAGGAAATCGGCAGGCACCGTGATCTCGTATTCGTCGTCGAGGAGTCTGACCTTCACAAGGTCGATGGGGAAGGACCTGTCCGAGAGTTTCAGTAGGACGTCCTGCACATGCCAGCGGGCACTGGCATGCGGCGTGCCTGCGGCCAGCGTGATGCGGAACCTGATCGGCCCGGCCCATGCCGGGTAGAACACGCCTTCTGCGGGAGACAGCAGCTCGCCTCTCCACAAGTGTTCGCTCATCGGCTCGCGGCCCAGGGCTGCCGAGCGCGGCCGCGCAAAAGGAGAGGCGGCGCGCGTGCCGTAGAGGGCAAAGCACGGATTGCTGCTGGCGGTGAAATTGCGCGGCGTGAACTGGTCTGCCCGCAAGCGATCCGCTGTGGCGATCTCCGGCGGGCGGGGCAGACGGCCGAAGAACGGCGTTTCGCCGACGACGAGCGGTGGCACGCTGTCTTCTTCTTTCCACGCGGCGCCGATCAGCATTCCCAGCCGACGGGTGTGCGCGGCGCCTGCGCGACCGGAAATGTCGCGCTCGGTCATGGCGGCAGGTGCGTAGAACTGTTCGCGCTTGGCGGGGCTTTTGGGCAGGTCGCGCGGCAATTGGCGCAGGAGGCCGGTCGGCAAGGTCGACGGCACCAGGCCCGCCGCCGCGGCTGACGCTGCGCCATCATCCAGCATCGGGGTGAGCCGCCGGGTCTGGCCATCCTTGTCGCCCAGCGGTTGCTGGGGCCGGAACGCGATGGCTTGTCGGCTGGCGAGCATGAAGCCCGCGTCCACGCTGTACAACCGGTCTGCGGCTCCGCTTTCGAGCGTCCAGCTGCGTTCCAGCGCATGGGCGGCAATGCTGGTCTCGGTTGCGGCCTGCTCGGCACCGTAGTCGTCTGCCCGGTAGGACAGGTCCAGCGCGCGGCTGGCGACGGCGCGATAACCGGCGGGCAAGGCCAGCCCCATGCTTGACCCGTCGACGGACCGGCGCGGATCGGCTGCTTGCGGCAGGTGACCTTGCCACGGACTCCCGAAGTTATAGGCGCGCCGCAGCCGGGCGACCTTGCCGGCATGGACGGAGTAGCGGCGCGTGCCGTCCTTGCCTGCCTCGATAATGGCCGCCACCCGCGACCGGCTGCCATTGCCAAGGAACAGCTGTTCGAGCCAGGTCGCCCGCACTTTCGCATCACCCACGTCCTGCGCCAGCTCGGCCCCTGCAACGCTGGAATAGGCCACGATGCGGTCGCCATGCGCGTCGGGTCCGATCACGCGGACGAGCTTGCCTCCCAACGTTTCGGGAGCGGTGGGTGGGGCGAGGATGCCGATCTCGTCCAACTGCGCCGCAACATAGTGGACGTAGTCCAGCAAGTTGTCCAGCGGACCGTGCCGGTCGTCCCACGCCGGTGGCAGGCCCAGCGCGATGGAACCGAGCGGTTTGCCGTCGTGGGCCATGGCGAACAGCGCGCCAAGGTCTTCGCCGGCCTGCGCGCTGACGTAAAGTGGTGCCTGGCCAGAAGCCGCAAGCAGGCGATCCGTCCACCCTTCCTTGTTCTCACCGACTTCTAGCGCTTTCCCCAGGCGGGCCCGCGCACCGCGCATGCTGCTGCTGCTTACCGGCTGGATTGGGACGCAGAAGCTGGCCGCCGAATTGACCGGCGTGCCAAGCCGGCCTGTCTTGGGATCGAACGGGCGCCGCGCCGCCAGTTGGCACAGCAAGGCGTCGCCGTTTCCGGGAGCATAGACAATGGCGCTGGCGCTTAGATCGAGGATCCAGCTGCCATCTGCCTGCCGTTCGAACAGGGCTGCATCCACCACCGGGAAGGCCACCTTGCCGCCATCGGTCGATACCAGCTGGTGGACGACATGGGCGGTCACGCTTGCCGACGCCCCCAGCGCGCCGACCTTGCTGCCGCCAAAGGCGATCGCGGCACCATGGCGCGCATCGTCAAGTTGCAGGCCGCCATGCAGATGGAGCGACAGTTTCCCGTTCGATCCGTTGATACGCAGGACCGGCGAACCGGGCTGGGTAAACCGCCATTCGGCATCGAGTTCGACCGCCGCGGCTTCGCCATCAGGCCGCTTGGCTGCCAGCGTGGTCACCAGCGTCCCGTCGCAATCCGCCTGCCCCAGCAGCCGGAGCCAGCAATCCGGGGCGAAGCTGCAGCTGCCGCGGTCCGCCTGCCAGGCCAGCGCCAGCACATCCTTGCGGAATTCCACCGCTGGTGCGGCAATCGAGCAGGTCATTTCGCCAGATTCGCCCAGCACCAGTTTCGCAGTCCGGGTACCGGCTGGCTGGTATGCCGGATGGTTGACCGTCACGGTCAGCCTGGCCGCCAGGTCACCTTCTGAGAGATCGGCGGTGAAGGCCCACGCCAGTTCGATACGGGTCTGGTCGCGATCAACGGCAACGGCGACAAGGTCACTGGCAATGCTGAAACGCGGATCGGTGGCGGGGGTCGCAGGTGGGCGGGTCGGATCGTGGCGCAGGGCAAACCTGTCATCTTGCAGGCTGCCGACCACCGCCAGCGGGACAGTGGCCGGTTCCCCGAACAGGTCGAAATGGAGCATGGCGTCGCCGATCGACAAGGCGGTTTCCGCGTTGCTGCCAGTGGTCAGCTTGCACGCAAGAATGGGCGGCACGGCGAGGTCCGGACTGTCGCTGACAACGTCCAGCGGCAGGTTGATGGTGGCATTACAGTCCAGCCAAGCGATCCAGCTGCCGTTGGCCCACTGTTGCACAACCAGTTCGATCTTGTCGTCCTTCTGTGCGCCAAGCTGCGGCAGGAAGCGGCCGTTGCGCACCAGGCCCATTCGGCCAGCGATGCGCCAGGTCAGCGGGCTTCCGTCACTGCCTTCCAGCGCGGCGCTGTGCAGGGGTTCGAAATAGAGTCCGCCCTCGCAGGCGATCAGCGGGGCATCCCCGGCGTATTCCGGTGGCATTTCATTGCCGACGATCCACCAGCGCAGCCCTTCGTGCTGGGCCGTGCCGATATCGTTCCACGTGGCGGGCGATGCCGTTCCCGCCACGCCCGTGGGCACGTCGCAGAAATGGAACCGCAGCGTCTGATTGCCGAACCGCGCCTCTGCCTCAGCGGCGAGCGAGACCAGACTGGTGGCGCCTAATGACCGCACCCAGCAAGCTCCGTGCAGCTCGGCTGCCTTCGATTGCTGGCCGAGCTGGTCGGTGAAAGCACCATCGGCCAGCGTCAGGTCGGCGGTGCCGAAGCGATAGCTATGGTTGTTGAAGGTGCCGTTAAGGCCGAGCATGTCCGAGGTTTCGGGCAAGCCGCCGAGCACACCTTGCGGATTGCTGCCAAGGGCAATCCGGCCGACGCGGACCAACTGGCTTGGCTGACTTGGTGGTTGCAGCACGGGGGCAAGGTCGAGCGTAACTCCCGCCAGTTGCGAGCCGCCATCGAAATCGTGGGTGAGCAGGAACCCGCCGCTGCCCCCGGTGACGCGGCGCAATAGATGCCGCCGGTCAGTCGCGGCAGTGGCGGCCAAGCGATTCAGGTCGCGCCAGGCGGCTGTGGCAGCGTGGTCGGGGCAGTTGTCGGGAGACGGGGTGAAGGCCCCATCGGACTCGCTGGCCGGGGCCGCGCCGTCCGTCGCATCGCCGCTGTCTTCGGCGGCGAACCGGGCCAGCGCGTGATATTCGTCGCGCCAGGCCAGGTCGTGCCGCAACTCGGCATGGCAACCGGCGCGAATGTTGCCGGACGAGGAGACCGGCCAGCCGAGGCCGGGTAGGTCCAGCCGCTTGTCATCGGCGATTGTGCTGGCGGGAAACAGCGACAGGCTGGGCAGGGAGAGCGAGGCCATGCCCAGTTCGCTGATGATGGTGCCGTCCAGCAGCGCGCATGTGAACTTGGGCGCGCGCTCGTGATCCTCCAGCTTCGCGTGCAGCCGGTCCATTTGCCAGCCCTCGCCAAGTCGCAAGCGGTAGCTGTTGCCGCTGGCTTGCGGGCCGAACGGGAGCAGTTCGCGTTCCCCGCCGGGCATGCGCGCGGCTTCGCCGGAACGTGCCAGCGGCAGGTTCTGCATCATCGCGGCGCGATCGTGCCGGACCCACAGCCACGGTTGCAGTTGCGGCGGGACGGTCTCGGCCGGCCGCTTGGGCGGGTGGGCAGACCGAATGGCGATATCGAGGTCGACCGTTCCCTCCAGGTTCACCGCGGCCCCGGCCTTTTGCGGCGCGGTGATTGTTAGCGCGTCCAACAGCACGCGGGCGCGCACGAAGCGGCGCGCGGGGTCGCCTTCGACTTCGGCGGCGTGTTGCCACATGCGTCGCTCGATACCGCGCAGGTCCTGCGGCGAAGTGGCTCGCAACCCCCGCGTGCGCAAGGCGCGTTCGGCGTGGTCGGGCAGCAGGCGTTCGCTGGTTTGCCGGAACGGCGTGACCAGCGGCATCCCCTCGACCTCCACCGAGCAGCCCACCAGTCCCGCGCAGGCAGCGGCGATGGACCAATGCGGCGGCATACCCTGGGCGGCCTGGTTGACGAGTTTGAGCTTGAACCACCCCTGTTGCCCGCCGACCACGCCCAGCGACCACTCGCGATGGCCGGCATCGTAACCTGGCAGGCTGCGCGCGTTGCCCATCAGGATGCCGCCGGCAACGCTACCGTCGGACTGTGCCGATGTGATTGTGGCCTCGTCGGCATCATCCTCTCGCAGGAGCCGGTCCAGCCCGGCCAGCGTCGCATCGGGGAAAGGGAGGTGCAGCCACCCGTTGTCGAGCGGCGAGAAAGTCCACAAGGCGCCGACAGGGTCGACCTGTTCGTCCGCTTCGACCACCCGCAGCGGCAGGCCCGCTTCGCGCCGCAGGGCGCTGGCCGTCTCCACCAGCGGAATGGCCAGCTCCAGCGGCTGCCCGGCGTCGCCGCTAGCGGCGATAGTGATGTCTTCCGAAGCGGATTTCTGTTGCCGCGAGTACCTGTAGGACAAGCTGGCAAGCGATCCTTGCCCCGCCGCCGCACCAGCCGAGATTTCGATTTCGCTGGCGCCGTCTCTCCTCCGGATCGAGACCACGCCCCCGGCAATCTCTAGGCTGGCGAGCGCCTGCGCCGCGGATCGCCCGGGGGTCAACCTGGCCTTGATGTAGCTGGTGCCGACTTGCACCTCACCATCAGCCGGGCGCGAGAGGGTTGCCAAGTCAGCCAGATCGCCAACCAACTTGTCGCCAAGCTTGATCGGTGTGTAGCGCCCTGGCCAGAAGAACTCGCGCGGATCGGCGGTCTGGTTGCGGGCAATGTCCAACCATTGCGGCCTGCTGGTGATTTCGGCGCCCAAAGCATCGTGGAGCAAAACATTGTCCAGCCCCCGGGCCGCCTTTTGCCACCCTGCAAGCAAGTCGCCATTTTCGTTGCCGGGCAGGTGGCTGTCGAAGCACAGGGCCAGCCCGCCCGTCACGGAGCCATCTGCGGAAGTCCGCGCGGTGACCTTGAACCAGCCCGAAACCCGGTCCGTAAGGTCACGCCACGGCAGCGCGATGCTGGCGAAGATGCAGAAGCCGTCAGGGTAGAGGTAGATCGACTGGCTGCCGTTGCCCGCTTCCGGTGTGAGGCCAAGGGCACGGCAAAGCTTGTCGATCAGGCCGCGCCGACCGACCGCCTGCTGTTGCGAGGTGCTGTCGAACACCGGAACCTCCAGCCAGCCAAGTGAGAGCTGGTAGAGGTTGGGGTTCCTGATCCGGCTGCCTTGCAGGCGTTGCAGGGTCAACGTGGAGTGTCGCCTGACCTTCTGCGCGTTCTTCTTGTAGTCCGGTACTGGAAAATAGTGGAACGGGTTCGCCGGGTATCTCGTCGTGCTTCGATAGACATCGACGGCGAAGACGTTCTGGTAGAAGTCGCCGAAGGTAGCTGGCGGCTGGGCAAAGAACTCACGCGGCAGGAACCGGTGGTGGCCCGGTTTCTGGTCCTTCGACTGGAGCTCTCCGACTAGCATGAATGACCAGTTGGCACCGTACAGGCGTACCGTTCCCGGCGGCGGGGGATCACGATAGGCGTAAACGATGTCCGAGCTCCGACTCGGTTTCAAGTACCGCTCTCGCGGCCACTTCCGCTCGTAAAGGTGCGGCAGCAGGCATTTCTGAACCTTGAAGATCATGCCTCGCGCCTCCCCCACTGCACTTGCCGGTAATTGCTCTTCTGCACCCAGACCGAGAATTGCTGCGATGCCATCGCCGCCCTTGCCTGCATCCGCAGGACGCCGGGGAAAAGGCTGGCAGCCGCGTCCCCTGCCTGCCGCGAGCGGGCGAGGATGGTCGCGCTGCCCAGCCGCGGCTGGGCGGTCACTGCCAAGGCCAGCGCCAGGAACTGGTCAAGGGCCGCATGCCAGCCATCATCCGGGCTACCCACGGTGGCAATGACCGCCATTGCACTGGTGGGCCGCTCGGCCAATCGCGTCCAGTATGGCCCGGCCGTCGCATCCAGCGCCCACAGATCCAATCCTGCCGCAGCGCAGGCATTCCACAAGGGCTGGCTGAGACCAGTATCATCCAGCATGCGCAGCGCTGCTGCGGGCGCATTTTCGATGGCGGTGCAAAGGTCCGATTCGATCCCGCCAATCGGTATGTCCGGCAGACCATGGGTTGCAGCCAGCGCGGCGGCCTTGCGCTCGCCGTCGAAGATCATGCGCAGGGCGACGGCAAGATTGTTCTGATTGATTGGCCCGTCAGTGCCGCCCGCCCGGGTAAGGGGGCGAAGATTCTCAAGGGCGAGCCTGCCCACCTCGACCAGCCGCAGTTGCTTCGCACCCGCCTCGTCAATGTAGCGATCCAGCCGCGCGGCCAGCGGCGCAAGCAGCGCAAGCCTGCCCGTGACAGGCAACGCCGTTGCGGCAAATACGGCTTCGCTACCCTCTTGCGAAGGGTCCCGCGCCAACGAACTCTCCGGCACATCGACACTGGCGCTGCTGGTCTCGCCGACCTGCCCGATGGTGCACGACAGCTGCAGGCCTGCGTCCCACTGGCCGGTTTGGGGCTGTTCCAGCGTGCAGGCATAGTTGGCGCTGTTGCACGCCTCGATCGCGAATAGGCTGTCTCCCTCCGCCACTGGATGGACGATGGCCAGCGGCAGGGCGTTGTCGGAAACGTCCAGCGTCAGCGTCAGCCGAGCTTCGTAGTCCGGTAAGCGGCCATAGCCCAAGTATATATCTTCCTGCGCCCGCTCGCCTGCATCGTCGAGGCTTTCGAAGTAACGGGGGAAACGAACCATGAGGCGAACCGCTTCGCGTCTGAAATGGTCCGCCAGCGACAGGTTGCCTCCCAGTGTCGACAGCTCCTCCAGCCAGCAGGCGATCCGGGCATTGACGGCCGTGAATGGGCTCTCGAAAGCAGTGCGAGCGGGCTCCGCCCGGCTCAGCGTGATGTCCTGCGTCTGCGACAACCCGGATGCCGGCCGCGCCAGTTGCGCATCCATGATTGCGGAGTGCCGCAATCCGGCACTGGCATGCCAGCGTAGGGTGGTTTCGTAGAAGTAGGGCTCGCAGCGGAACAGCCGGCTGGTGGCGCCGAAACGGGCAGCCGGGATGTCCAGCAGGAAGCTGGCATCGGCCGCGGTGAAATTCAGCCGTTCTGTGCGCGCGGGGTGCTTGGGTTGCGAGAATTCCGGAGGCTCGGCGTTGCCGACGATCCGGGCGGCCCATGGTTCGTGGACGAAATGGCGCGAAGGCAGAAAGCTTTCGCCGCGGTAGTCCAGCTTGCGTGCCAGCGTCAGGCTGGATTGCTGGGCCCCGTCCTCTGCATGCAGCGCAAAAACCAGCTCGTGGTGCCCGATCCCATCGTCGCTGGTGACCAGCCGTTCGCCGAGCAGCTGGGGCGGCTCCACCTTGCGCACGCGGGGGAGGTAGTAGTGGGTCACGGCTTCCGGCACTTGCGCTGCCTCTGCACGGTTCGCGCCATTGGCGGCCATGGTTCCCAGCAGGCGATCATAGCGGCCGATGGCGGCGACATAGGTTGAGCGGGTGGTTGCCCATTGCAGATTGAGCTTGCGGTTCACGCTGAAGGTCCCGTCGGCACTGGGGGCCAGCGTCGAGACGGCCCCGGTCAGCGGTGCGGCCGTGGCAGCGTTGCGCTCCTCAAAGCGGAATGCGGCAGGGGCAGGCGCGGCCGCATCGAGCGGCGCAACGCTGAAGAAGCGGCGTGCCCAGTTAGGATATGCCTTGTTGATCCTGGCGTGTTCGGAATCCTCTGGCGGGTTGTCAGGCGAGGGTTCCAGTCCGAAGTAGCGGTACAACTCGTCGGGGGCGTTGCTGCCATTGTCGGGGGCAGAGGCGAAGCGGCCATGCGGCCAGAGCGGAAAATCGCCTTCCATTCCGGACCCGGTTTCAGCGCTGTTTGCCGCGACCAGAGAAAGTGGCCGGTCGAGGATGGACACAACCAGTCCTTCCACAACGGAAGGTCCCGCTGGCTTGTCCTCGTCGTGCCTATCCGCCGTCGGCCAATCCGTCTCGAGCGCATCTTTGAGCCAATGCAGATCCGCGGTTCCGCCGCCTTCGGTCTGCATTGGCGCCTTCACTAGGATCTCTGCAGCGGGACCTTGACGGAGGCTCTCCGGCCCACCTTGAGGATCGCGCTTCAGTTCTTTCAGGACTGCGCGCAACTGGTTGAAAGTGAGGTGGGCCAGTGAGATCGTTTCAACTTGAAGTGTTTCGGCCGCGCGTTGCAACAGTGTTTCGTCTACCGTTACGCCCAGGAACTGCACCGCGAAGGAGGTGTCGTTATCATTCGGCGGCGGCAAGGCTGCTATCTGCGGCAAGCGGGCATGCAGGTAGGCATGGGTCGGGCGAATGGTCGGGCGCAAGGCCAGCTGCACGCGGTCAAGCGCGAGATCATCAAGCGACCGGGCGCTGGCCGAGGCGCTCGCCCCGGCATCTGCACGGAGCGGAATATCCAGCATCAGGTGCGGTCCCAGCTCCGGATACTGCTTTACCAGTGTCTGCGCGCATTCCTCGCAGGCATGCAACAGTTCGCTTGCCGCAATCGGCTGGAGGGTGTGACGTTTGCGTGCGGACAGTTCTCGCGCCAGTCCTAGGTACCACAGCGAGGCCCAGCCATAGGGGTCAAGTTCGGGCAGGTTGCCGTCTTTCAGCCAGGCGCTGTGGCTGCCGTGGTCCTTGTCCGGCAGGCCGGCGGAAACCACCAGCTCAATATCGTCGCCCAGTTCGGCCCGCAGCGCCTTGACCAGCTTGGTGAGGAACTGGTGCAACTCGGGCTGCGCATAGCCGGCTTCGTTGTCGCCTTCGTCTTCTTCCGCAGCATCGACCGGACCGGGTGCCGGCCATACAAGCTCCGCATCGCTCCACGAATACCACGAGCGAGAGGCGTCTGGCAGCGGTCGACGGTCCCCGCGCGCGCGCTTGCCAGCCAGAAAACCGATCAGGCTGTGCTGCGCGGGATACCAGGCTTGCCAATCCTGTGTCGCACCCAGGGTTTGCGGAGTAGCGGCAGCGATGGCGGGGTCGACGGCGTCGAACACGGCAATCTCCCGTGCCCGGTCAATTGCCGAACGCTCGGCATGATCAAGGTTATCCAGCCCGTCTTCGCTCGCTTCCATCAGGCGGAAGCCCGCAAAGGCGGTCAGCGGCACGTTATCCGACGCTGCGCCCAGCGGCATGTAGCCACACCAGCTGGCCGACACGACCCGTTCGTCACTGGTAGCCTCGATATAGTCGATCGAGAGGCCGGAACCCTCTTTGCCCTCGTCCTTTATGAAGGGCACCAGCATGGTGCCGGCCTCTACCTGTGGCCGGAACAGGACCGGGCCGGACAGGCGTTGCGGCCATTCGAAGTGATCCAGCTGCACGCGCGTTGTGCTATCGGTTGCAGCGGCGGTCGTGTCCTCCGGCCCTGCGTACATCTCCAGCGGCACCATGCTGGATGCGGCGGCATGTTCCTTGCCCGAAATCTCGCGTACGGTGATTGCGCGCAGGAACAGCTGCCACGCGTGGCCACCGCTCTTGGCTGCGCTATCGCGATTGACCAGCGAATCCCGCAGCGCCTTCTGTTCGGTGCCCGCCAGCGGCCGACCCTCGTGATCGCGCCAATCGGAAGTCCCGTCAGCATCCGCTCGGGGGAAGGTCCAGCTGACGTTGCCACCGGCCGTCTCGTCCGCGGCTTTGGTTTCAAACCGCAGGCAGAGGTCCCCCGGGCGGGGGCTGGGGTCCTCGCCGATGTTGCCGGTGCCGTCCTGCGCTGCCGATCCGGCTTGCGGGTAATGGCCCAGTGGCACGTGTGCCAGCTTGCGGCAGACCAGTTCCCAATGGGTGGTTGCTGCAATACCTTGCTGATTGGGCAAGGGCGGCCGTTGCCACTTGAGCCGGGCAACGAACACGTCCTTGTCCGGCTCATCCTCGGCGAGTTCGCACGTCAGCAGCAGTTCGGGCGCATCGGGCGGCAGCGGCGTGAGGCGCGGCTCCAGCCTGGCGACGATGGTGAAGGGTTCGCCCACCTCGCCCGCTTGGCCGTGCGGTGTGACCACGGCCAACACCTGTGCCAGCTGCTGCCCGTTGCTGCCATCGCGGCCAAACAATTCCTCGGTCCGGATGGTGAAACTGTAGGGCGTCTTCAGCTCCTTGCCGGGTTCCTTCCCATCTTTCGAGGATACGAGCAGCACTGAGGGCAGGACTTCGCGCTGAAACAGCGGCCGCGAGGCACCCGCCGCGCCGCCCAGCGGGTACAGTTCGATGCTGTAATGGCTGACGAAGCTTTCGACATCCGTGCCGATACCGGGTGCCGCGCTAGGTCCCTCGCCATCGGTCCAGTCGAGTTGCCACGACAAGGCGAAAGTTTCCTCGTCGAAATGGGCGATCGGGGGGCTGGCCAGGCGGACGTTGTTCCCATCGAGTCGTGCCTTTTCGGGTTCCACTATGGGGCGCAGCTTGCCACCCTTTGCGGGGCTTTCGAGGAAACTGATCTCGGGCGTGGCGTCGACATGGTGTTCGCGATCCCGCACCCAGGCCGGCAGCGCGCCGGTCGCCAGCAGCACCATGCCGCTGTGCCACACCGTGGCCGTCGAACCCGCAGCTGCCTCAAGTCGCTTGCTCACGTCTATGGCGCCTGCGCGGCGGTATTCGTCGATATCCTGCTGGAACTGCTTGAGCAGGAAACCCTGGTTGCCCAGTGCCGCGTCTTGCCATTGCTTGTCGGTCAAGGTGAAGTCCGGGCCTTCGTCGACGGCATCGGCTTCGTCTTGCTCGATCGCCGCGGCCAGTGCCTGGTCGAAAGGATCGTTGGTATCGAGCGCTTGCCGTTCGAAGCGCGGACCATTGCCCAAACGGCTGTCGGACAGCTGATCCTCGGGCGACGCGGCGATGTCGCTGGCCGGCGCTTCAAGATCTGTCTGTTTGCCGGTGAATTCGAACGGGAAGCTCTTCGCTTCGCGGTCCTTTGGCATGTAGCAGCCAGCGATCATGCGCCGCAGTTCAAGCTTGCCACCATCCAGATCAGGGCCAGGTGCATCGTTCTCGCCCTGAACGGGCAGCACAGCCCTGTCGCGGCAGATGATATTGTGCGTATCGCCAGTGACTTCTTCCCATTCCTGGGAGCTTGGAGAGATGGCGTAGAGTGATGAATCGGGCTGTGCCTGAAGGTTGGTGATTGTCGCCCATACCGGCGGATTGGCTTCATTCTCGGTTTGCGGGGGCAGGGGGTAGAAGCCCAGCGCCGCGCCGTCTTGCGCTGGCAGCGGCATGATCCACAACAGCCAGGCTGGCGTGCCGTCGGTCAGCCTGGTCTCGATGGTAGCGACCGCATATTCGGCATCTGCGTTGGCGCTTTCACCGTCGGTGCTCGCGGCATAGATGTTCACTGCCGTCGGTGACGAGAGCAGACGCGCCGTGCCTTCGATCACCGCCGGGTCGGCAAGCAGCGCAGAGGCTGCCGTATCCGATGGCGGCCTGCCAACCGGGTCCAGCATGGAGTGCGTGAACCTGGCCATCTTGCTGCGCGCTTTGTCGACCGCGTCTTCGTTCACGCCCACGTGCACGCCCACCCGCAAGCGGCGTCCGAAAGCCTTAATCGAGACAGTGGCGCGGCCTTTGAAGCCCAGTTCCCGTCCGTCTACAAAACCCAGCTCAAGCGCGACAAGGATCTGCAAGGAAACGGAGAACCCGATCCGGATCGTGATTTTCACGAACCCGGCCTTGATGCGCATCCACGCGCTGACCGAGAAACGCACGTTCACATCGAACGACGTACGGGCGTAAACGTTGGTGCCGGTTAGCGGATTGCGCAGGTCCTGCGCCAACATCAATTGCGCGGATAACCGCACATCGGCCTGCGCGGAAATCTCCATGCCCAGGCTTCGCCCGCCCGCCTTGGCGCTAAGGCCCAGGCCGCCCCGCGCGGAGAAATAGACGCCGTAGACCGCGTGGCCCTGCTCCACCGCGTACAGTATGCCGCCGCGGCATTGCAGGTCCAGCGGGCCCAGCTTGATGCGGTAGACCAGCCGGTCCTTCCAGCCGATTTCACCGCGCAGCCGCCCCGGCTCTGCCAGCACGGCCGCCTGCCACTGCACCGGTTCCAGTATGGTGCGAAAGAGCTGCGTCAGCGGGTCCTTCTCTGGACCGTAGTAGGCGTTATTTTCCTTGCGGGCGAAGGCCAGCAGCCGCTGCTGGCTGGGCGAGAAGCTGAGGAAGCCCTTGGCCAGCGGGCGCTGCAGGATCTCCGGCTTGCTGCGGAAATCCTGGTAAGAAACCGGCAGCCACAACTTGGCGCCCGCTACCAGGCCATCCTTGTCCATCGCCGCCAGCGCCTGCACCATCACGGTGCGCAGCTTCGCTTCCTTCTCGGCGTCGTACTTGATTGGGTCCTTTTGCGCCGTTCCCAGCGTGAAGACGCCTTCAAGCGCGACGGCCCAGGTGCCGTCATACTTGGTAACCCAGCTCTCCGGCTTAGCCAGCGTGTAGTGCTGGTCGAGCGCCTTGAGCAGATAGTCCTTCAGTGCCGGAACGGTGCTGGGCCGTTCGGCCAGCAACGGCAAGGTCATGCGATAGCCGAAGCCCAGTCCCGCCTGCCGCAGGTAGATCGGCAAGGGCGCAAGCTGGTAGGACAGGCCGGCACCCTCCACTGCGATGAACCACGCGCGCCGCCATGGCTTGCCGGGTTCGCGGATGCGCATGAAGGCAAATGCCGCAGCGATGTGGGGAAAGCCCGGGATCGCCAAGCTGCCGCTTCCGATGAAGCCCTTCTGAGTCTCGTCGTCGCGCGAATCCACCGAACCGCTGATCTCGTACCCGGCATCGCTGCGAATGGTAACCGTCAGCTTGCCGAATTCGATCTGGGGTACGTTCTCATTGTCCTTCGGCATGCCGAGGTAGAGCCGGTGAAAATCGATTTCTGCCGAGATAACGTCACCGCTGTCGGCAAATTCGCATTGTCCGCCCAGTATGATGGCCGGCTTTCTATTCTTCCCGCTATCGAAATCGTGCATGGGCGCGAAACCGAACGAGCGCAGCTCCATCTCGAATAGGCCGAACACTGAAAAGCGTTTCGGCGTCTTCAGCTCGACGATAAATTCCAGGTGATCGGCGAACTCGTCGCTCAGTGGGGCACGCACGAATTCCACCGAGATGGAGCCGAGGTTTTCCAGCAACCCGCTGGTAAATTCATCTGCCCCCGGCTTGAACGTCGCGCTGCCAGAAATTTCGAAGAACCAATGGCGGCCTTGTTCCCCTTCGCGCAGGTAGCGCAGCGAGAGGGCGTCGATCTTGAAGACGTAGCGCAGGTCCTGCGTTTCGATCGGCTTGCCCGGCTCCTGCAATTCGCAATAGGCATCGTCGATCCGGATCGCGCCGCCTTTCTTGCCCTGCGAGAGGGTGAAGCTTACCTTCACCGGCGTGCGCGCCAGGATATCCGGCAGCTTGCCTTCACCGCCAATCGTAAGGCGGCGCATCACGCTGTTGGTGACCAGCAGCCGCGCCTTGCTGAGGGTGAAGCTGTTGGACAGGCCTTTCAGCTTCACGCTGGCGGTCTTCAGCGCTGCAGCAATATCGAACCCGCCGGGGCCGATACGGAAGTGGTCGACATCGAAGGTCAGCGGTTCATCGCCGAAATCTTCGTATCGCAGGACGGCGTTGACGCCCTCTGCCAAGGCGATTTCGAATTTGCCGCCGGTCAGGTCGAGGGTGAGGAAGGCGGCCTTGCCACTGGCGTCCTGCTCTTCCGGAATCGGGCGATAGAAGGTCGCCTTCAGGCCCAGCAGGTCGATTTCCTGCGAATATTGGTAGTCGCCAGGCTTTTCGGGGAAGCCCATGCGCGTGGCCCAGGCGGGCACCTGCTCCAGCTTGCTCTTGATGTCGAACCCGCCGCCCTTTTCCAGGGTGAGCGACATGTCCGATGGGTCGAAGCGGAACTGCGCATCGCAGCTGATATCCTCTTGCTCGGCATCGCCGAAAATATCTGCCTGGATGGTAAGCTGCGCGTTGACCAGTAGTGGCGGCAGGAACGTATTGTCGGCGGGGGCACCCGCCTCCAGATCGCAGCAGATACTTGTGATCTTGAAGGAAATCGGGAAGCCGGCCTTGTCGGATGACGACAGCAGCGAACGCAGGCTGCGCTCTACTGCGGCCTGGATCGACAGCTGCCACTGATCGCCCACCAGCGGGTTGGGCGATCCGAAATAGCCCGGGTGCAGGCGCAGCGGCGGCACCGGCGGGGCGGGCCGTTTCGGCAGGTCGGTGCAATTCTGGTTATCGGTGTGCAGATCGGCCAGCAACGGCACAAACGGCAGGGCATTGCGATAGGCGCGCAGGACCTTGGGGTGCTTGCCCAGTTGCCAGCTGGTCACGGCCAGGGCGACCTTGTCCGCTCGCGCAGCCAGGCCCAGTTCCAAGAACGGCGGCTCCTTGCGGGGGGCGGGGGGCTGGCCGGCATCGGGCTTGGGGGCGGTCGGCAGCAATTCGCGCTGGTCGCCATCGCCCATCGACAGGTCGATGGCCGCGTGGACCACCGGGACGGGCGCTGCTTCCGTTCCCCCGCCGTAGAGGTGCAGCAACGACAGCACCGGCTGCTCCCCCGCCGGCTTGTAGAACAGGATCGAGCGTGCTTGCGGCTCGGCAATGCGAATGTCGAGCAAGGGCAGGTCAAGCCGATAGGCGGCCCGCTTGACCGGCAGCGGAGCGGTGGACCCGCTGGCCGGCTTTGGCAGGGTGAGGAGGACTGCGCCGCTGGCAAGTGTATCCGAACAGTGCTCGTCCAGCGCAAGGGCCGGCGGATTGGCGGAAGGCGCGGCCCGAGGCTCGGCTGCGGGCGCGGGCGCCGTCTCGTCGAACCACTCGATGCGCGCTTGCAGGTCATCGCCGCCGGAACCGCCGAAGCGCGCCACCTCCAGCGCCACCACCTTTTTGTCACCGGGTGTGGAAGGACCGGCCTGCTCGGGAACGAGGCCCGGCACCATGCTGGCCAACTTGTCCAGCAGGGCACCGCTCTGCTGGCGCCAGGCCACCAACAGGTGGCCTTCGAGATCGAACTGGCCCTTGATGAACTCAAGCGGGAACTCGCTGTCCGGATCTTCGTCAGGGGGTGGTTCCGGGGCCTTTGCCTCGCTGTACTTGGCCACTGTGTGATGCGGCTTCTGATAGCGAACGCGCCATTCGGAATCGGCATTGGCGAACAGTTGGAATTCCTGCGGACAGGTCAGCAGGGTCATATCGCGCAGGTGCAGTCGCAGGGCATCTGCCTGCCACAGCGGCTCTTCGGCAGACCACAGCGATGACGTAAGCGAAACGTCACCGGCTTCCAGCACAAGTTCCGGACAGGCGCCCTTGTCGTTGCCGAAAATGCCTGCTGTCAGCCGCCATGCCGAGGCACGCAGCTCCAGCGCACCGAAGGGAAGGCTGATGGCATCGGGCTCGGTCGGGGCTGGATCGACTTCGCGCGGATACTTCGCTTCGAACAGGGTGGCAGTGTATTGGTACTTGCCGGTTCCGGCGTCGTAGGTCAGCGCCAGGTCGACGTCGGAGAACTCATACTGTCCGCCGGTCAGCTTCCATTCCAGCACCGGTTTGTGGGCGCGGGCCTGGATCACCTTGCCTGCGCCAGCCGTGGGTTGGCTCAGGATGACGTAGGCCTCGCGGAAGCGGATGCCGAACGGCAGGCGCGCGCGCAGTGGCAGGGACAGGTTCCACGGCGGCAGGCGTGGCAAGTCCGGGAAATCGGGCGGGTCGGGCAAGTCTTGCAGCAAGCCGCCCAGCCAGGCGAACAGGCCGCGAATATCGCCCGGCCAGCGCCCCAGTTCGACCAGCGGCAGCGGGAACCAGCCGGTGCTGCAGGCGATGAAATCCAGGTCCAGCCGCAGTTGCAGCGCCCGTGCGCCGATCGCCTGCGTCCGCGCGGGCTCGTAAATGCACGAAATGCCCGCTGTCAGCGTCAGGTGGGCGTCCACCTCTGCACCCAACTGGCCGCTGGGAAAGGTCCATGCGCCCTTGGTCTGGGCATCGATTGTCCAGTCCAGGTACAGCGCGAAATAGGGGTGGTCGCAGGTGTAGTCGCCGCCCGCCGGTGGCTGGCGCACGACGATGCGCACGGCAGCAAGTGTGGCATTTGCGTGCGGCTTGAACCCCATCAGGCCCAGCTGGGCGAACGCATCCCGGCCCGCATCCGCGATACGCCAGGCGCCGTCTCCCTCGTCTTCCTCGACTTCGAACGAGGCGCTCTTGCTGCCCGCCTGCACCGTCAGCGAGAGCGCGCCCGAGGCATCCGACAGGCGTAGCGCCAGTTCCAACACGCCGGCCGGATCGCCCTCTTTAGGGAGGTGCTCGACGACGAAGGCGTGGTCAATCATGTCCTGCCCCCTGCCCCCTGCGCCATCGCCCTACGCCGGTACGTCAAGCGTAACGGTGTAGAGCGTGGGCGAGAACGGCGTGTCTTTCTCTCCCTTGTTTGCCAACTTGCAGAATTCTGCGAACAGCACCCGGTTGCCGACGATCAGGCGGTCTAGCAGGGCCTGCGCAAAGGCAAGGTCGGCTAGCGCGCAATCAAGCAGGCGATCCACGGCCGACTGGATTAGGGGTCGCAATTCGGCAAGGGCGAGGTGCTGTGCTTCTTCCCCGCCGGTCCCCGACAGTGCCACGGAATGCAGCATGATCCGGTGATTGACATCGACCACACTTGCAGCCGTCTGCCGCAGGGCGGAGATATGGTCGTCAATCCGCTCCTCCATCTCCTGCCCCGTTTTGGTGCCGCCAAAGCGATAGTCGGCCATGCTGTGCGACACGGTCGCGTGCATCAGGCTACCCGCTCCGAAGGAGACCGCGTAGACCCATTTCTCCTCCACCTTCCCGTCGCTCGCCTCCAGGTCGATCCAGCTGCGATGGATCGCCGTGCGCGCGTAGGGTGAGGACGCGCTCAGCCAGGCGCTGCCGCCGAGCCCGCCGCCACATTCCAGCAAAGCCTTGTCCGCCAGCGCCAGCTCGGTGGTCCCAAGCGCGCCTGACATCTTGTAGCGATCGCCCCCGCTCGTGCCTGCGACGTTGGTGGCATAGGCGTTCAGGGCCGGACCGCCGAATGCTACCCACAGCATCTGGTTAAGATAGGAAAGGTGGCGCATCACCCATTCGGCCACTTGCGTGTCGGGGTCTGCGGCTTCCAGCCCGATCACGGTTCTGTCCGCCTTCAGCACGCGGCCCTTGAGCTCCCCCAACATGGATGTGCCGCCGATCGTCAGCAGGTCAAGCGCGGCGGCCCTGCGTGTCTCCAGGAACTTGCCCAGCGGGCTTTTGGCGTCGGCAGCCCGGCTACGTCGCAAATCGCAAAGGGCGTAGAAGTCGCGCGAGCTTTCCAGCAACTTGGTGTCGGCAAATTCCAGGTGCTGAAACGGCTTGGCCAGCGGTGTGCGCACGGCCTTGCCGCCCTTGTCCCCAGCGCGCAATGGCACGGTTACCGTTTCGCTTATGAGGCGGGGCTGGTTTCCGCTTGGTCCTGGCGGCATCCACACGTCGGGACGCCCGGACCCGACCGGCTTCACCAGATCTTTGCAGTCGATGGTCTTGCTATCGTCTCCCGCGCCGTAACGCAGCTTCAGCCCGGTACTGATCAGCGGATTGACTTTGGTCGGCGGCTGAATGTGCGTGTCCTTGAATTCGATCAGGTGCACGTGGCCGGAATTGACCCGGCATTCGCCGCACTTGCTGCATTCCTGCTGCGTGTCGGCGTTGCCAGTGCATCCGGCATAGCCGATCACCTCGCCGCGTTTCACGCCTTTGCGGTTGCGCCCTTCGAAGCGTGACAGGTGGCCATAGGAATACTTCTGGTGCTTGCCGAAATGAATTTCTGCCCGGTTCCAGACCCCGTTTGGGGAGACATCGCCGACCCGGCACACCAAATCCCCATCAGCCACTGCGCAGACCGGGGTTTCCAACGGGTGCGGGGCAAAGGGGGCATAGATGTCTAGCGCCCCGTGCGGGGGCGTCCGTCCATCGAAACGGCTGGATTCGGGCCGCCACTGCTGCGCCACGCTTTTCGTCGTATCTTCCGGGTAGAAGCCGCGATACTCGCCATGATAGGCCGGATCGAAGCCATGCTTCAGTTGGACCGGGTACTTCCCATCCGGAAAGAATTGAAAGTCCGAGTCACTCAAATCCCAATCGTCACCCGGCATTCGAACCCCCGAATCGAATATCTGCACTACGTTAAAGCATTGGGTGGAATTGAAAAGCAGGGAGTGTCCGCTAGTTAAAGCGCTGGTTGGTTATGCCGTTAGATCCACGAGTAAGTAGGAGAGACCTAAGTCTCAACATCGCATATTCGTCGCAACAATCCTGCGGCTGGATGCTTGCCCCATTGCCCGGCTCTTTCTTGAGGGTCGGTCGGGCGGGCGGTCGATTGTCTGATAGGGCAGATGATCGGGCTAGCCCTATCGCCCGATCACCGGTCTTGATCCCGCTCATTCCGGGCGGGGCCAAGCGCGGGTTGTCTAGGGTTATCCCGCGCGGTTTGGGGCGCATCTGCACATTGTCCTGATCGCGCAACGGCATATCCCGCTTGAGCTCCGCTGCACTGAAACTGGTTCGGTCCTTGCTCAGGCTCAAGCTAGGCTTTGCCTGTTGAAGATCGCTCTTGGTAAAAGAAGTCCGCCCGGTTTCCCGGGCGGACAGTTTGGGCGGTTGCCGGTCCGGCATCGTTTTTCCCCTTGCTGGTGATCGGTCAATTGCCGTCGTGCAGGTTGCGCCCAAGGGCTTTGAGGCCGTCATCCTCAAACCACCGCACCTTGGTGCCGATGATCGGATTGAGGTTCTCAATCAGGATCAGCTCTTTGGTTTCATGCATGCGCATCAGCTCGTCGGCATAGGCGAGCTGGCGCTGACTCGCCGACGTCGTCTCGGTGGTGGTGGTTGAGCTGCTTGAGGACATGCCGCCCTGGCCCGAGCTGGAGCTGAAGGCCCGCGCGATCGCGCTCGACAAGTTCCACACCGTCGTCACACCGCAAAGCGCCGAGAAATAGTCGGCCGTCATGCGGTCACGGCTCCCGAAGTACTGGATCATGCCGCTATTGCCGATGAACGTCTCCCAGCCGTCGCCATAGATGCCCTTGAGCTGGCTCACATCCTGAACGATGCCCCAGAGCTGAATGCCAAAGCCTGCCATCAGACCGAACGCCTGTTCGACCATGGTGAGACGACCGAGGGCGGGCATTTCATCGAGCAGGAAGAGGACTGGCTTTTCGGGCTTGATGGCGATGTTGCGCGCATTGACCGTGATCGCTTGCTGGATAAGCAAGCGCAGCCAGCGCGAGAAGGCATTCAGCCGGTCAGATGGCAGGACCAGATAGATCGTCATGGCCTTTCCCTTCAGATCCTCGAACTTGAAGTCCGAGGATGCGAGGCTATCACGGATGCGCGCGCTATCGAGAAAGTGCGTTTGCGCCTGTGCCGAGGCCACGACATTGGCGAGCAGCTTTTCTTCTTTTTGCAGACACCGCGCGCCCGTGCTGATCACGATGTGATGATGCGATTCCAACATGCGCTCGAACAGCAGCTTCATGTCATCGCCATCGAGCAGCAGCAGATCGCGCACCCGGCCCAGATGCCGGTTGCCCGCTTCCCGTGAGTCAGTCGCGACATAGAGGATGATGCCTTGGAGCAGCGCCTTGGCTTCTTCCATCCAGAAGCTTTCGCCGCTGCCATCAGGCACCACCAAAGCATCGGCCAGAAGCATCGCATTCTCGGTGATGTCGATATCGCCCGCTTCCAGCCAGTCGAGCGGGTTGAAGCGCGCGATGCTGCTGCTGGTGGTGATCATCCACGGATCGACGACATAGACGTCTTGCCCCATTGCCTCGCGCCGCGCGGCGGTGATCATCGCGTTCTCGCCCTTCGGATCGATCACGAGCGCCGAGCCTTGATAGGTCAGCAAGTTCGGAATGATTGCGGTGGTGCCTTTGCCCGAGCGGGTCGGGGCAATCGTCAGAAGGTGCCGATCACTGGCATAGTGGATGGGGCGGTGCCGATCATCATCACCAACACCGGCAGGAAACACACCAAGCCGAATGCCGGTCTCGCCGATGATCCCCTTGTCTTCGAGGTAAGGCAGCGTTGCCCACTCAGCAGAGCCGAAGGTGGTGGGCGGCGTGGCAAAGGCACGCACCACACCACCAACCCAATACAGCAGTCCGACAATGAAAGCGGCAAAGGCATACATGCTGGTGATGCTGACACCGGCAGGACCGGCATCGCCGATGCCCATCAGCAGCAGCAGCCCTGCGATGATCACCATCATCGCGATGCGAAACGGCCTGGCTTGCGGCGAGCCAAACCAGCCGAGGAAAAAGCCCAAGGCTCCCGCCATGGCGATCATCATCATCTGCATCGTGCCGATGGCAAAGCTCTCGATGCCCATCATGATGAGCTTGATGATGATGAGACTACCGGCTCCCGCACCAGCAACGAGTTTCCAGTCAGGCGTTTTCGTATCCAAGTTCATTGGACCATTCCTTCATTCTAGCGGTCGAGGGAAATGCCGCGCTTGCGGCGTGGGTGCGCAGGATCGGGACGTGGATTGTTGTCCCTTTCCCGTGCAGCTTTGAGGCGCTCGGACTGGCGCAATGCGGACATCACATCGCGGGCAAGGACGCGGCGGTCCTGCTTTTGCCGTTGGCGCAATTCGGTGAATTGGGATTGGAGCGCGCGGCGCTCGACCATCTGGTCGCTGATCAGCCGATCACGCTGACGCTGATCCCGGCGCAGGCCTTCATAGGCCTCCAGCCGGTTTTGCTCTTTGATGGCTCTGGCCTTGCCTGTCAGCCTGTCGACAAGTCCGGCAAAACCTGTGCGTACGCGCTTTGCGCGTTCTTCGGTCTCGGCCTGCCAGCGCTCTTCCTGTTTGGCCTTGAGGCGCGCGCGCTCGGTTTTGTGCACGCCGCGCATCTGCGCGCGCGACGCTTCGAGTGGCGCTAATTGCTGCGCATGGCGCGCCTTGACCTCGCCGATGAAGCGCTTGAGCTGGTCGCTCTGACGCATGGCCAACTCTTCGGCAAGCTTACCCACCGGCGGCAGCGCCGCCGGATCACCGAGCTTGACGGCCACGTCTTTGGCTTTGACGCCCGCTGCGCGCGCGACCGCATGGATATTGCCACCCAGATCAACCGCGACAAAGCCGCGCCGATCACCTTGCGCGAGGAAATAGCCGTATTCGGCGAGCGCATTGGCGAATGCCTGTCTGTTATCCGAGCGGTTCCAAGCATCCCGAAATGCTGCTTTGATCTCACGCGGATCGACGCCTTCGCGCTTGGCGCACTGCCATTCGTCCAAGGAGAAATTGAGCGGGTTGCGCAGCCCGTCCGGCTTAAGGCCGTTTGGCAATTGCCAGCCATGTTCGAGGTAGAGTTCGCGCGAGAGCGCGGTCAGCTTGTTCTTGAAATGCGCGAGATTGATCGCGCGCATCTCATTCGGATCGATGCGCGACCAGACGACATGCGCATGTCGCCTGCCTTCCTTCTCATGAAAGACGATGGCCCGCGGCTGGCCTTCAAGGCCGAGAGCCTTCTCAGCCGCATCCGCCACGCGCTCAAAATCGCGTTCCGATACATCCGCGCCAATCGGCGGATTCAGGCTCAGCGAGAACAGATATTGCTTGCAGCGCGTGCCAGAGGCGACCGCTTGCGCTTCCTTGAACGCGCCGTGCAGATCATCGGCAGCGAAACCGCGTATCTCTCCGAGCGTGACGTGATCATTGTCCCGCTCATTGAGCAGGTGCCCGGCAAGCTGCGCACCGCCAGCGCGCTGAGAGCCCTTCAAGATCATGACCGCAGCCTCGGCGCCTTGGCGCGCGCGAAACTTTGCGAGGGCGATTCCGCAGGCTTGGGCTCATCGGTATTCTGACCCAAGGCGCGCATGAGTAGAATGCGCATGGCCCGAACATCATCGCAGACCTGTTTGATCGACCGCTTCGTATCGTGATCAAAATAGAAGTTGCCGACGTTCGTCGCCTTGGCGAGCTGATTGAGATTGCTCGCCAGACGGCTTGCCCCGAGGCAGGCCAGCACCTGGGCCAGTAACTCGCGGTTCTCCACCGGCAGCTTGCGGCGCTTGCGGTACTTCGGTGCATCCTCTGCCAGCAGCAGGGATTTGATGTATGCGCCCACGGGCATCTCGCCCGCTTGCGCTTCGATCCGCGCCCGCTCTTCGAATGTCAGGCGAAGCGAGAAGGGTGCGTCTCGCTTGCCGTTCTTCCCACGTGCCATGGGTTGCTGCCTTTCGGCCCGCAACACCACTGAGGATCATTCGCGCCATTGCGCTCTGAACGGTCAAGCCGATCAGAGAGCGGATTTCTTGCGGACGTCCGTGATGTCGTAGGCGTTGAACAGCAGGTTGAAAGGGTTGCGGGCGTGCGCCCCTAGCGAATCCTGACGTTTTTCAGGGGGCAGGGCCTGTTGCGGGTTAGCCCCCGCAACCATCTTGCCCTGCAACCCCTGAATATCAGGGTTATGACGTGGGTCAGCTCCCGCAACCACCGTCAAAACCCACACAGATCAATCCCCCTCACGCCCGCAGCCTCGCTGCCGGGCGCGATCGGCGTTTCCCGCGGGCGGTGTTGGTCGAGCCATGAAAGGACAGGCAATGAGCGACCAGACAAGCACTCCCATCCTCACCGACCGCTTCGACGAAGCGCTCGCCTACGCCAGTCGCCTCCACCGCACCCAGATCCGCAAGGGTTCGGGCGTGCCCTATGTCTCCCACCTGCTCGCAGTGGCGGCGATCGCGCTCGAGAACGGGGCGGACGAGGATCAGGCGATTGCCGCGCTGCTCCACGATGCGGTCGAGGATCAGGGCGGGCTCGCGCAGCTCAAGGAAATCCGGCGCCGCTTCGGTGAGGGCGTCGCAGCGATCGTCGCCGATTGCACGGACAGCCATGAGGCCGAGAAGCCGGCATGGCGCCCGCGCAAGGAAGCCTATATCGCCAGCCTCGCCCACAAGCCCGCCCGCAGCCTTGCGGTCAGTCTCGCCGACAAGACCCATAATGCCAGCGCAATCAACGCCGATCTGCGCGCCGTCGGAGCGGCGGTGTGGGAGCGCTTCACTGCCGACCGCGACCAGGTCTTGTGGTATTACCGCGCCCTCTCCGAAGCGTTCCGCGTCCACGCCCCGGGCCTCGCCGCCGAACGCTTTGCCCGCGAGGTCAGCGAGATGGAGGAACTCGCCGCCCGCAGCTAGCCTGCTCACGATGCGCCACATGCTCCCGAAAACGCCGTTTTGATTTGTCCGCTCCAGTAAAGCTGTGTCATCATCCCCGCACGCAAACCGGGGGGTGGGATGAGCCAGTATCTTCACCGACACAGACTGCCGCATGACATGCGTGTGCGAGCGAACTGGCCATGACGGCTGACCGCCCCGTGTCGCCGCCGCCCGTGGCAGAATCCGTCGGGCTGCTGTTCGTCCACGGGATAGGCGAGCAGGCGCGCTGGGCCCATTTGCGCCAGTCGGTGGTCGAACTGGCGGAACTGCTGCGGCGCTACGGCGGGGAGACGGCAAGCGTTTCCGTTGTTGATCGCACCGATCACTGGCAACGCCCGCCCGGCCAGCCGCGGCTTGATGATCCCGCCCCGATCACCGTCAGCCTGCGCTATCGCAACCAGCCCGCGCAGGGGATCGACTTTCACTGCCACGAGGTGTGGTGGGCCGATCTTGGCCATCGCAGCGGGCTGATCGACAGCGTGCGGTTCTGGATCTGGGGGCTGGGGCAGTGGGGCGCGCCGATCTATCTCGATCGCGATGCCTCGGGCCTCGATTCCCTCGACAAGGATAGCCCCTCTCGTCCCCGGCCGCGCCGCCCTGCTGTGGCCATGCCGCGCTCGGTCGGGGGTCAGCTGGGCCACCAGCTGCTCACCCGCTTCGGCCTCGCCTGGGCGGGACTGGTGGCGGTGCTGACGGTGCTGTCATGGTCGCTGTTCAAGAAGGTGGCCGGGACGCTCGGCGATGTGAGCACCTCGCCCTCGCTGCTGGTGCAGTATCTCGGCGATGTGCAGGCCTATGAGGAGCGCGCGCGGCCGGGTCAGGGGCTACCTTCCGATCCCGGACACCCGCGCCGCGTCGCGATCCGGCGGCGGATGGTGGCGGAGATGGTGGCGATGGCGGCCCGCCCGCACTCGCGCTGGTATATCATGGCGCACAGTCTTGGCTCGGTGGTGGCCTTTAACGGGATTGGCGAGATCGGGCATACGCTGCCCAACTATCTGCCCCGGGCGGTGTGGGAGGCGCTCCCCGATGCACTCACCACCGATCCCGACTGCCCCTTGCGCGAGGATATCGAGAGCATGATGCCCGCGCGCCCCGGTTGGCTGGGCAAGCGCGATTGCATCAATCGCCCGGCGCTGTTTGCGCGGCTGCGCGGACTGGTGACCTATGGCAGTCCGCTCGACAAGTTTGCCGCGCTGTGGCCGCGCATCGTCGCCTTCGAGACCCAGCCGCGCGATGCCGGGCCGGAGCGCCAAATCTTCGCCGATTGCGCCTGGGTCAATCTGGTAGCGAACACCGATCCCGTCGCCGGCGCCATCGACCGCTTTGCCGAGCCTGAGGGCACACCGCCGGGCACCAACCTGCCGCGCCTGCACAATGTCCGGCGCACGGGCCGCCAACTGTTCGGCCTGGCGCATGTGCAATATTGGCAGGTGCCGAGGCCATGGGACAACACGCGCGCGGATTATTACAAGGCGGTCATCGCGTGGTTGACCGCAGCCCGCGCGCCTGAGCCCGCCGATGATCCGTCGCCACCGTTCGGGACGCGCTATGTGCCGGGGGTGCCCGATTACCTGACCATGATCGGGCAGGCGTTGGCGCTCACTATGCTGCTGTGGGCGGCGGGCGCGGTGGTGATCGCAGCGGTGGTGATCCCCTTCGCGCCGGAGGAATGGCGGATTTTCGGCGAGGTGGCGTCGAGCGAGGCAGGCTGGCGGGACTATGCGCGCTTCGCGTTGCGACTGATGCCTGCGGTGGCGGCTGGGGCCTTGCTGATCCTTTATCTGACCGGCCATCTGCGTTGGATCGGAGAGACCTGGGCCGATCACCGCCTCGCTGCGCTGGCGAAGGACACGCCCCATGCGAAGCGGCTGATGCGGCTTGCTACGGCGCAGATTGCCGCCGGTGCCACGTCGCTGGCCTTGGGCATCATTTTGATGATCTGGTCATGGCCTGCCGCTGCTCCGAAGCTTGTGGAGACCGGCACCACCTATGCCGTGCTATTGTTCGGCCTGATCATGCTGGCCAATCTGCTGCAAAGCGTGATCAACCGTGCCTTCTGGCACGCCAAGCCGGAGTAATCTAACCCGCCCGCACGGTCCGCAGGAAGCCGCGCACCTGATCGCCCAAGTGGCTGGCCTGGGCTTCCAGCTCGTTGGCGCTGAGCAGCACCTGCGAGGCCGCCGCGCCCGTGGAGAGCGACAGCTGGCGCACGTCTTCGATATGCGCGCTGACCTTCTCGGTGCCGCGTGCGGCGAGGTCGATGCTCTGGGCCAGATCGCGGCCTGCGACCGATTGCTGGTCGACCGCCGTGGCGATCGAGACGGCGGTGGACTCGAGATCCTGCACCTGCCCGGCAATCGCCCGCAGTGCCTTGACGCTGGCGCCGGTGGTGGACTGCATCGCGCGGATCTGTTCGGCGACCTTCTCGGTCGCGCGGCTGGTCTGCATCGCGAGCTCCTTGACCTCGCTGGCGACGACCGCAAAGCCGCGCCCCGCCTCGCCGCCGCGGGCGGCTTCGATCGAGGCATTCAGCGCCAGCAGGTTGGTGCGCTGGGCGATGGTCTGGATCAGCTCGACGATCTGGCCGACTTCCTCGGCTGAAGCGGCGAGGGCCGAGATCGTCTCGTCCGCCTCGCCGGTGGCGACCGTGGCGAGGCGCGCCAGTTCGCTGGAGGAGGCCGCCTGACGGCTGATCTCGCTGATCGAGAGCGCGAATTCGTCGCTTGCGGCGGCGGCAGCCGTAGCCCCGGCATTGGCCTCTTCCATCGAGGACGCGACTTCGCCGGTGCGGCGGCTGGCTTCCTCGGCGCTTTGGGCCATGCGGGTGGCGGTGGTGTGGAGCTGGCTCGATGCCGCGGCCACGCCGCTCACCACGTCGCCGACGGTGCGCTCGAACTGGCGCGCCACATCGTCGAGCAGCGCCGCGCGCTTGGCCTCGGCCTCCAGCCGCTCGCGCTCGCGCTCCTGCTGCAATTGCAATTCCTGCTCGGCCTTTTCCGAACGCTCGCGCGCCCAGCTTTCCATCCGCCTGCTGGCGCGCTTGAACAGGTCGAGCGCGCGGACCATTGCGCCGATCTCGTCCTGACGCTCCTGCCCGGCGATGGTGAAATTGCGGTCGCCGTCGGCCAGCCGGGTCATCGCCCCGGTGATCTCGACGATCCGCGCGGAGAAGTCGCGCGACAGATAGGCGAGGCCCATCAGCAGCACCGCCGCACCCAGAATGGCCAGCGCGGCGATGATCAGGATCATGTTGAAGAAATAGGCAATCCCGCTCGCTTCGCGGGTCTCGCTATAGGCGGCAAGATCGGCCGACAGGCGCGTGGCTGCGGCGATCAGGGCATCGCCCTGTGCGGCGACATCGGCGGCGGCGGCATTGGCGCTGCCGCCTGCGCGCACGGCATCACTGGCGCGCGCGAAGGTGGTTTCGAACCGGGTGAGTTCGGCGCGCACAGCTGCGGTTTGCGGAGCGAGTTCGGGCGCCTGCCGGCCCAGCGCAGCCTCGACCGATGCGAGCTGCGCGCCGGCCGCATTTTCGCTGCCGCGTTGCCGTTCGCGTAGCTCGGCCCCGCGATCATAAAGCACCCGTACCGAATGGTAGCGCAGGTCGCCGCTGCGCGCTTGCAGTGTTTCGGCGGCGACCAGCGACTGCTGCAAACCCGCCGAGGCGTTGTAGCGGTTCCACAATTCGCCAAGGCCAAGGCCCAGCACCAGCACCATCAGCAACCCGACAGCCAGGAAAGTGCCGAACACGGTGTTGATCTTGCGCGCCAGCGGCAGGTCGCGGAACCAGCTCATCCGCTCCAGCACCGAGCTGCGCGTCGGCGGGGCGGGGGGCTCGCCCGGATCGACCGGATCGATGCTCTCTTCCATCTGCATCTGGCGGACAAAGTCAGGCACGGCCTGTTCTTCGCGGCGTTCTTGCAGGCTCATCATGTTCATGCTGCGATCCCCGGGGTCTCTCTGAAAGCTTTTGTGAAGGATAATCCTTTCCAAAAGTTTGACCGAGAGAGGATCGGCAGCGGGAAAGCCCGGTCGTCAGCCGCCGCGCACGCGGGAGAGGAAGTCCTGCACCTGCGTGCGCAAAGTGGTGGCCTGACCTTCGAGGCTGGTGGCGCTGGAGAGCACCTGACTGGCGGCAGCCCCGGTCGAGAGCGACAGCGCGCGCACATCCTCGACATGGCCCGCGACCTTTTCGGTGCCGCGTGCGGCGAGATCGATGCTGCGCGCCAGATCATGGCCCGCCACCGATTGCTGATCGACCGCGCTGGCGATGGCAATGGCGGTGGTCTCGAGGCTTTCGATCTGGCTGGCGATGTCGCGCAGCGCGCTGACGCTGGCGCCGGTGGTGTCCTGCATCGCGCGGATCTGCGCTGCGACCTGTTCGGTGGCGCGGGCGGTCTGGTTGGCGAGTTCCTTGACCTCGCTCGCCACCACCGCGAAGCCGCGCCCGGCCTCGCCGCCGCGCGCCGCTTCGATGCTGGCATTGAGGGCGAGCAGGTTGGTGCGCTTGGCGATGGTGCTGATCAGTTCGACGATCTGGCCCACCTCGTCGGCCGACAGGGCAAGCGCGCCGATCGTGCTGTCGGCCTTGCGGGCAGACAGGCTCGCCTCGCGCGCCAGTTGCGCCGATGAGGCTGCCTGCCGGCTGATCTCGCCGATCGACATGGCGAATTCGTCGCTCGCCGCCGCGGCCGCGCTGGCGCCGTAGGTGGCTTCCTGCATCGCGCTGGCCGCTTCGCCCGTGCGGTTGCTGGCGTCGGCGGCGGTGGTCGCCATCAGGCTGGAGGTGGATTGCAGCTGGCTGGAGGCGGCGACAAGGCCGGTGACGACCTCGCCGACGGTGGTTTCGAACTGGTCGGCGATCCCGGCCAGCACCCTGTCGCGCTCGAGCTGCGCCTCTTCGCGCAAGCCCTGCTGGCGGGACTGTTCGTCGAGCTCGGCACGCGCGCGTTCGGCCCGTTCGCGGCTCAGCTTTTCAAGCCGCACCCCGGCACGATGGAACACTTCGGTGGCGCGAGCCATTTCGCCGATCTCGTCGGCGCGGGTCTTGCCGCTGATCGCGACATCGCGCTCTCCCGCCGCGATGCGGGTCATCTGACGCGCCATCGCGGTCAGGACCGCGCCGACATTGCGGTGGAAATAGCGCTGCGCAAACAGGGTGATGAGCGTCAGCACCGTGGCCAGCGCGATCCACATCACCAGAAGCTGCGAGATCAGCGCTTCGCCTGCGGCTGAGGCGGTGTCGACCTCTGCCCCCAATTGCGCCGCCAGCGCGGTGCCGGCGGTCAGGACAGAGCCGCTGGTGGCCGCGATCTCGCGCGCCATGCGCTGACGGCGTACCGGGTCGGCGGTTTCGGCGTCGAAGGCGGCAACCTGACGGCTGAGATCGGTCACGCCTTCGCGGATCCGCGCAAGCTGCGCGTCGGCCTTGGCGTTGCCATCGCCGACCGCCTGGCCCAGCGCAGCGACTGTCACGGCAGCCTGATCGAGCGCCTCGCTGGCGGCGCGCGCGCGCCGGTCGCCGCCCTGGACCGTCAGCATTTCGGCATGGCGCTGGCTTTCGCTCAGCTGCACCAGCAGGCGCTCGGCCTCGAGCGCGGCGGAATGGGTGGTGCCAATCTGTTCCGTCCGCTTGCCCAGTTCGACATAGCCGCCGACCACGAACAGCCCGGCGAGCAGCGCGAAGGCAAGATTGGCGCTGAAGAACAGCGTGATCTTGCCGCCGATGCTCAGCCGGTCGAACCACGCGCGCAGGCGCGCGGGCTGGCTGGCCGGGGCGGGGGCAGGCCCGTGCACCTCGGCTGCGGCTTCGGCTTCGAGGTTGAGAGCAATGTCGGATAGCGCGCTCATGCTGCCTGTTCGTCCCCATGCCCGCGTTTGTGCCCGTGCCCGGCAGAGCTTGCGAGGCGGTGGTTCTGTTCGGCCATCAGCCGGTCGATTTCGGCAGCGGGCAGGGCCTTGTAATAGAGCCAGCCCTGAATCTGGTCGCACCCGGCGAGCCGCACCAGTTCGGCCTGTTCCTCGGTCTCGACGCCTTCGGCGGTCACCCCCATGTCGAGCGCGCGGGCGAGCGCGATGCTCGACAGCATCATCGCCCGGCTGCCGTCGTCCACGCCCGCCAGTTCGACAAGGCTGCGATCGAGCTTGAGCTTTTCGAAGCGAAAGCGCCGCAGGAAGCCGATCGAGGCATATCCGGTGCCGAAATCATCGAGCGCGATGCGCACGCCGAAGCTGCGGATCACGCCCAGCGTGCGCTCGGCCACGATCGGATCGAGCACGAGGCAGGTCTCGGTCACTTCGAGTTCGAGCCGGTGCGGCGGGAAGCCGGTTTCCTCCAGCACCTCGCCCAGCTTGATCGGGAATTCGGCATTGCGCAGCTGCGCCGCCGAGATGTTGACCGACAGCGTGATGTCGTCCCAGCGGCTGGCGTCGCACACGGCCTGACGCAGCACCCACATGCCGAGCGGGTTGATGAGACCCGAATCCTCGGCGACGGGAATGAAGATATTGGGCCCGAGGGCTGCGCGATTGCCGCGATCCCAGCGCAGCAGCGCCTCGACCGCGACGATGCGCTTGCTTTCAGCCCCGACCAGCGGCTGATAGGCGAGGTGGAATTCGCCCGCGGCGATGCCGGTGCGGATCTCGTCCTCGATCTCGCGCACGCGCTCGCGGCGGCGGTCGAAGCTTTCGTTGAACCAGGTGCAGCGCATCTTGCCGCCGCGCTTGGACATGTCCATCGCCACGTCGGCGCGGCGCAGCATCTCGGACGACGGCACCCGCAGGTCGGCGGTCGAGCGGGCGAGCCCGATGCTCGCGCCGACCGCGATCTGACGGTGGCCGAGCGGCATCGGGCTTCCGAGCCGTTCGAGCAAGGTGCGGCAGATACCTTCGAGGATGGTGCCCGCCACCTTGCCATGCATCACCGCGGCAAATTCGTCCCCGCCGAGGCGGTAGCAGGTGACTTCGTCGCCGCAGACTTCGCGCAGCAGATCGGCGCATTGGGCGATCAGCTGGTCGCCAACGGCGTGGCCATAGTGGTCGTTGACCTGCTTGAAACTGTCGAGATCGATCATCGCCAGCGCCACTTCCTCGTCCCCGCGCGAGGCGTTGAGGATGTCTTCGTGTAAGGCATGGCGGTTGGGCAGGCCGGTGAGCATGTCGCGGTGCGCGCGCTGATCCAGCCCGCGAATGGTGACAATGCCGCTGCGGCCGAGGAAGAACAGCGTCGCGGCATAGATCAGAATCGCCGAGATCATCAGCGCAGCCGGCGATCCGATCGCCAGATGGTCGCTGAAGCTGACCGCGAGCATCAGAGCGCCGGTCATCAGGCTGGCCACCCCGATCGGGATGACCACCAGCCCGACAGGCGTCAGTCGCAGGGGGTGCTTGGTCTTTATCACTCGTACGCTGTCCCGATGGGCGCGCATGACCCGCGCCTTTGATCAAACGTGCTAAACGCCAGCGGCTAAGGAAGGGTAAAGCCGCCCGCCCGCGAAGCGCGCGAGACGCACGAAATCACGCGATTTTCTGGAGCGCCGCGCTGGATGACGGAGGCTCGAAAAAGCTCGCCCGGCGCGAGGTCGGCACGAAGCGTTCGGTGTGGCCGACCACGGTCTCGCCCGCGCCCAGCATCAGAAACCCGTCGGGCAGCACGGCCTGCGCCAGCCGGTCAAAGGCCTCCGCGCGGGTGCGCCGGTCGAAATAGAGCAGCACATTGCGGCACAATACGAGGTCAAAGGCCATCCGCCCGGGATGCGCGCGCAGGATATTGTGCTGCTGGAAGCGAACCATCCGCCGCACGTCGGGGCTGACCTGCCAGCCGCGCTCGGTTTCCGCGAAATGACGCAGCATCTGAGTCACGCCCAGCCCGCGCTGCACCTCGAACTGGCTGTAGAGCCCGCTGCGCGCCGCCTCGATCGCGCGGTGCGACACGTCGGTGCCGAGAATGTCGATCGTCCAGCCCTGCCAGCGCTCGGCCTGTTCGATGAACAGCATGGCGAGCGAATAGACCTCCTGCCCGGTCGAGCAGCCTGCCGACCAGATCGACAGCCGCCGCGCGCCCTGGCGGCGCTGGGCGAGCTCGGGCAGGATCTCGCCGGGCAGCTGGTCGAAGGTCGGCTTGTCGCGGAAGAAATAGGTCTCGTTGTTGAGCAGCGCCTCGACCACCTCCTGCGCGAGGTCAGGGCCGTCGAGCCCGCGCGGCGGGGCGGCGAGCAGGCACACCAGCTGGTCGATATTGCTGATCCCGTGCGTGCGGAAAATCCCCGCGAGCGCCGAATTGACGCGCCAGCGGCGGCTTTCGGTCAGGTGCTGGCCGGTGCGCGATTCGAGGAGATCGGCGATGATCTGGAAGGAGGCTTCGCTGACATCCATCGCCGCTACGCCTGCCGCAGGGCGGAAGGCACCGCGCCGGTCTTGGCCATCACCGCATCGGCCAGCCGTTCGGGCGAGGCGACGAGGCTGGCGAGCCCCGCACGCGCCACCGCGCCGGGCATGCCCCACACCGCGCTGGTATCGGCATCCTGCGCAAGGATCATGCCGCCCGCCGCGACCAGCGCCTGCGCGCCGACCACGCCGTCGCGCCCCATGCCCGACAGGATCACGCCGAGCGCACGGCCTTCGCACACCTCGGCAAGGCTGGTGAGCATCGGATCGACCGAGGGCAGGCACCCGCTGGGCGCGGGTTCGGACGAAATCCGCGCGAGCAGCCGCGCGCCGCTGCGTTGAACGACGATATGGCCGTGGCCCGGCGCGATCAGGATGCGGCCCGGCGTCAGCGCCATGCCATCTTCGGCAATGTCGGTCGGGCGCGCGCAGGCGGTTTCGACCTGGCGCGCGAAGACCGGCATGAAGGAGGCAGGCAGGTGCTGGGTGATCAGGATTGGCGCATCGCATTCGGGCCCCAACCGCCGCAGCATCAGGCCGAGCGCGTGGATCCCGCCGGTCGAAGCGCCGATTGCCACCACCTCGGGCCGCGTGGTGCGGCGGGCAAGGCTGGGACGCACGAAGCTGGGCGCAGGCGGCTCGGGCACGCGGGCGGTGGCTTGATCGGCCCCGCGGGTGCCGAGCGCACGGATCTTGCCGAGCAGCTGGGCGCGATAGTCTTCGGTAAAGCCGCCCGGACGCGGCTTCAGCAGCGTATCGGCCGCCCCCATCTGGAGCGCGGCCATGGTGTGTTCGGCCCCGTCCATCGTCAGCGAGGAAACCACCAGCACCTGCGGCCCGCCCGGCGTCGCCAGAATCGCGGGCAGCGCATCGAGGCCTCCGATCCCGGGCATTTCGAGATCGAGCAGAACCACATCGGCCGGCGCAGCGGAGAGCTGGGAAATCGCGCCCTCGGCGCTGCTGGCGGTGCCGGTGATGACCAGCGCCGGATCGCTTTCGACCATGCGCTTGAAGATGGTGCGCACCGTCAGCGAATCGTCGACGATCATGACCCGGATCGCGGCTGCCGCTCCGCCATGGGCGGAAGGCCGGCGGGTGGCGGTGTCAGCCGCAGCAGCAGGGGCCGTGCGCGGCAGGGATTGGGGAGGGGTCACGCAAACCCGACAAGCTGCAATTTGATCTGAAGCGTTTCGTGATCGAAGGGCTTCATCACATATTCGTCTGCGCCTGCGCTGATCGCCTCGCGGATGTGGGCGACGTCGTTTTCGGTGGTGCAGAACACCACCTTGGGCTTGTCTCCGCCGGGGCGCTGGCGCAGCGCGACGAGGAATTCGATCCCCGTCATTACCGGCATGTTCCAGTCGAGCAGCACCACATCGGGCATCGCCGCCTCGCAGGCGTCGAGCGCGAGCTTGCCGTTCTCGGCCTCGTCCACGGCAAAGCCGAGCGTTTCCAGGATATGCCGCGACACCTTCCGGATCACGCGGGAATCATCGACGATGAGGCATGTTTTCATGGGCGTTCCTGCGATTGGCGCGGCCAACCTAGGGTTGATTTGGTAAGGATTGGATTAAACCAGCGTCTCGATTTCGCGCGAGAGGGCCTCGGGCCCCGCCAGTAGCGATCCCAGATCGAGCAGCAGCGCCGGGCCCGCCAGGGTCTCGATCATGCCATTCGCGATGCGCGACCATTCCGCGCCGAACCCGCCCGGCACCTGCCCGACTTCGCCCGCGGCGGTGGTGATATCCTCGATCGAATCGACCAGCAGCGCATAGGCATGGCCGCCATCGGCGACCACCACGGCGCGGTGATCGGTCGGCCAGTCCCCGGACGGAAGGCCCAGCGCGCGGCGGCAGTCGATCACGGTCAGCGCCTGGCTGCGCAGCGCGGTGATGCCGCTGATCCAGTGCGGCGCGCGCGGCACCGGGGTGATGGTGCCGATCTCGATCACCGATTTCACCTCCAGCGCGCCCAGCGCGCAGCGGCGGCCGGCGATCTGGATGATGACAAGCAGGGCTCCGGTCATGCGGCTTCTCCGGCCCTGGCGCTCACTCGGGCGCTGCGGCTGGCCGCAGCGAGCGCGGCGAGCAGGCCTTCGCGGTCATAGCGATAGACGGTCGCGCATCCGGCGGGTGCATCGGGCTGGTCGCGCAGGCGAATCACCGTGCCCGGCAGATCGCGGCCCAGCGCTTCGGCGACTTCATAAACGTCCTCGAACACGATTCTGATCGCGTCCGGGCCGATCGCGCCGGTGTCGCTTTCGCCTTCGGGCAACACGTCATAGCCCGCGCTCGCGACCAGCGGAGCAAGGATGGTGCGCGCCCATTCGCCTTCGGGCAGGATGCAGCGGGTGCGCTCGGCCGCGACCGGTGCTTCGCCGTAGCGGGCGAACAGCGCGTGGGCATCAAGCAGCGTGACCGGCACCCCGCCGATCAGCGTGACCGCCTCGACCAGCGGGTCTTCGGGCACGGCTTGCAAGGGGGCGGTGAGTTCGACCGCATCCTCGACCTCGCGCACGGCATAGAGCAGATCGCAGGTGCCATCGCCCAGCCGCAGCAGGCGCACACGGCGGGCGGGGAGGGGGCCATCGGGCAGGCCGGTGAGCGGCAGGATCAACCCGTCGATCACCACCCGCGCGGTGGCGTGGGTACGGTCGATCGCGCTGACCGGCGCAGTCTCGATGCGCTGCACCAGCTCCAGCCTCACCGCCGCGCGGCGTCCGCTGAAATCGGTGAACAGCATCGCCCGCGGCGTGGTTTCGGCAGCGGCGGTATCTTCGGTCGTGGCGGCCAGCACGCGCGCGCGGGTGTCCGAAACGAGACCGGCCTGCGCGGCGATATTGGCGACATCGAGCAGCAGCACCGGGGTGCCATCGTCGAGCAGGGTCGATCCGGCATAGAGCCCCGAGCGCATCACAGCGGGCGCAAGCGGCTTGACCACCAGATCGCCGTGATTGTGGATGCCCTCCACCGCCAGCGCGAACAGATCGCCGCTGGCGAGGCGCAGCATCACCATCGTCGGCTCGCCCGTCTCGCTCTCGGCGCGCGGCAGCCCGAGCACCTCGCCCAGCATCAGGCACGGCACCCGCACGCCGCGGAACGTGACCAACGCGCTTTCACCCAGCCAGCTGAGGTCGAGCGCGCTGGAGGAGGCCTGCACGATTTCCTCGACATAGGATTGCGGAATCGCGAAGCGCTGCCCGCCGGTCTCCACCGTCAACCCGGCGATGATGCTGAGCGTGAGCGGGATTTGCAGGCTGAAGGTGGTGCCTTCGCCCGGCACGCTGGTCACCTTGATCGAGCCGCCGACCCGTTCGAGGTTCTGGCGCACCACGTCGAGCCCGACCCCGCGGCCCGAGACATTGCTGACGGTCTCGGCGGTCGAAAAGCCCGGTTCGAAGATCAGGTTGAGCACCCGGTCGCGGCTCATCTGCGCGCGTTCGGCAGAGGAGATCAGGCCGGTGGCGACCGCCTTCGAGGCGATCCGATCTTCATCGAGCCCGCGCCCGTCGTCGGCAATGACGATGCTGATGGTGTTGCCCGACTGGCGCGCGGCGATGGCGACGAGGCCGATCTCGCGCTTGCCCTGCGCAAGGCGGGCGGCGGGCGCTTCGACCCCGTGGTCGATGGCGTTGCGCAGGATGTGGGTCAGCGGATCGCGGATCGTCTCGATCATCTCGCGGTCGAGCTCGACATCGCCGCCGTCGAGATCGACCATCACCTGCTTGCCGAGTTCAGCGGAAAGATCGCGGATCAGCCGCGGGAGCGCGCCGAACAGCGTCTCGATCCGCTGCATCCGCATCCGCGTGATCGCGTCACGTACGTCGGAGAGGATCGTGGTGAGCCGCTCGAACGGGCCGTCGATGGTCGGCTGGTTGCCCGCCTGCCGCAGCCGGTGAGCAAGATCGTTGCGGGCGAGCACCATGTCGGACACGCCGCTCATCACGCGGTCGAGCAACTCCACCGGCAGCCGGATGGTGCGCTGGGCCCCGGCAGCGTCGGCGCGGCGGGCGAGCGTGGCGGGCTCCTCGCCCGGGTTGAACAGGGCCTTGGCCGGGGGATGGGTAAGGTGGGCTGTTGCGGTGTCGTCGCCGCCTCGTTGCCCATCGGTTGCCATGTCGTCTGGCGTTTCACGTGAAACATCAAGAGCCGCGATCAGCGCTTCGTCGCCGCCTTCGGGGAAGTCCTCGCCCGCCTCGATCGCATCGACCATCGCCGCGATCCGGTCGATGATGGCGAGCACCGCGGTCACCAGCGGCCCGTCGGGATCGCGGCGACCGCCGCGGCAATCGGCCAGCGCGTCCTCGGCCGCGTGGGACAGAGCGGCGAGGCGGGGGAAATCGAAGAAGCCGCAATTGCCCTTCACCGTGTGGACGAAGCGGAAAATCGCATCGAGCCGCGCGCGGTCGGCCGGATCGGCTTCCCACGCGACGAGTTCGCCGCTGGAAGCCTCCAGCATTTCGCGGGTCTCGGCGATGAAATCCGCCAGCAGATCGTCCATGAGGTCGTGCGCCCTTTTGCCGCCTTTCAGCCGCAGGTCTATGGGGCGGATTTGGTTAACATCCGCCTAGCGCGCGGCTGCCGGATGCGCGCCGGATGGTGCCTTGTGTGCGAAGATGTAACGCACCAGCACTACTGCCGAGATCGCGCCGAACAGGTTGGCAGCAAGCTCTGCGGTGAAGATCGCCGCGCTGCCCATGTCCGGCTGCAACACCAGCGCCACCGGCAGCATCACGAGGAACACCCGCGCCACCGATTGCCCCAGCGCAAAGCCCGCCTTGTCGACCGCGTTCATGATCCCGTTGCCGACGATCAGCAGGCCAAAGCCCGCATAGCCCCAGGCGGCGATGGTGAGGTAGAGATCGAATTCAGCGACCACGGCGGGATCATCGGTGAACACCCGAGCGAGACTGGCCCCGGCAAAGGTCATCACCACCGCGACCAGCAGGCCCCACACCACGCAGAAGCCCGCGGCATAAAGCGTCGCCTCGCGCGCGCGTTCGATCCGCCCTGCGCCCCAGTTCTGCCCGACAATCGCCCCGATCGCGCCCGACAGGCCGAGCAGCGGGACGATCACGAAGCTTTGCAAGCGCCCCGCCGCACCGAAGCCCGCCACCGCCGCCTCGCCCTCCAGCGCCACCAGCGCGGTGAGGATCGAGAGGCCCAGCGGGTTGATCGCGTTGGAGAAAGCCGCCGGCAGCCCGACCTTGATGATCGCCTTGGCGGGATCGATCAGGCTGCAGTCGCGCAAAGCCCCGAGATTGAGCGGCAGCGCCGTGCCGCGCAGCAGCAACAGCGCCACCAGCACGCCCACGCCCCACCCGGTCACCGTGGCATAGGCAGAGCCTGCAATGCCGTAGCCCTCGAAGCCGAAAGCGCCGGTGATCAGGATGGGATTGAGCACCCAGTTGGCGGCGGCATAGGCGATGCTGACTGTGCTCGTCCGCTTGGCTTCGCCCTGACCGCGCAGCACGCCGTTGAAGCCCATGATCGCGAGGCTGAGCGGAAAGCCCATCGCATAGGGCACCATGTAGTCATGGATCAGCGGCATCAGATGCGCAGGCGCGTTCATCGCGGTGAAGATCGGGTCGATCAGCAACCATAGCGCGAGGCCCATCAGCACCCCGCATGCCGCGGCGAAGACGATCCCGAAATTGGCGCGCCGCTTCGCGCGCTCGAAATCGCCTTCGCCCAGCGCGCGGGCGACCACCGAATTGATCCCCACCATCACGCCCACGCCGAGCGAGGTGCTCGACACGGCGACGGGGAAGATGAAGCTGATCGCGGCCAGCGGCTCGCTGCCCAGCTGGCCGATGAAATAGGCATCGACGATCCCGATCGACATGATCGCGGCAACGCCGATCACTGCGGGCAAAGTCTGGCTGACGAGGTGCCCCGGAATGCTGCCGCTCACCAGTTTCGCAGAAGAAGGGGCGGGGGCATTCATCGCGCTGGTGACCTAGCCGGGCTTGCCATGCCTTGCAAAACATTCCCTCGCCGTGCGATAGCTTGGGCCAAGGAACGACGGAGAGGATCACGCCATGGCGACCCAGCTGAAACCCGGAATCGAATGCAGCAAGGAAGAGTGGCAAGCGCGGCTGGATCTGGCCGCCTGCTACCGCATCTTCGATCACCTCGGCTGGTCGGAATCGATCTACAACCACATCTCGCTGAAGGTGCCGGGGGAGAAGGATACGTTCCTGATCAATCCCTTCGGGCTGCTGTATAGTGAAGTGACCGCCAGCAACCTCGTCAAGATCGATGTTGAGGGCAACAACGTCGGCGGGTCGCCCTACATGGTGAACAAGGCGGGCTTCACCCAGCACGCCTATTTCCACAAGCATCTGGGCGGCCGCGCCGATGCGATCTGCCACGTCCACACCACCGCGACGATGGCGGTGGCGAGCCACAAGGACGGGCTGCTGCCGACCAATTTCTACGCCTGCAATTTTCAGGGCCAGATCGGCTATCACGACTTCGAGGGTGTCACCGTGCGCGCCGAAGAAGGCGAGCGGCTGGTGCAGAACCTCGGTAACCACACCATTCTGATGCTGCGCAACCACGGCCCCGTCGTGATGGACCGCACCCTCCAGGGGATGTTCGTCAAGATGTGGGCCTTGCAGCGCGCCTGCGAAATTCAGGTGGCGACGCTCAGCATGGGTGATCCCGTGCTGGTCCCGCAGGATGTGGTCGATGTGCACCAGCGCGACCTTGCCGTGATGAGCGGGCAGGGCGGCGCAGGCATGTTCGACTTCGAGGCGTGGAAGCGCAAGATCGACCGCATCGACGACAGCTGGCGGCAGTAGGCCGCTAGCAGGGTTCCACCATGTCCCGCATGACCGTCAACGAGCGGCCGGTCGAGTTCGACCTCGATCCGCGGATGCCGCTGCTCTACGCGCTGCGTGAGGCGATGAACCTCACCGGCACCAAGGCGTGTGGCGGCGGGCCGGAGTGTTCAGGCGCGTGCATGGTGCTGGTCGATGGGGTGGCGCTGCGGTCCTGCGCGATCACGCTGGCCGAGGCGGAGGGGCGGCTGATCACCACCATCGAGGGCCTCAGCCGCGACCGTTCGCATCCGGTGCAGCAGGCGATGGTGGCGCAAGGGGCGATCCAGTGCGGATACTGCACCCCCGGCATCGTCATCGCCGCCGCCGCGCTGCTGATGCGCACGCCCCAGCCCACGCGCGAGGATATCGACGGCGCGATCCCCAATATCTGCCGCTGCGGGGTCTATCCGCGGCTGGTGAAAGCGGTCGAGCAGGCCGGGCGCGTGGCCCAGCGGCAAGAGAGCATCAGCGCCGCCCCGGCCCCCGCGATCAGTCCCGAGGACGCGGCCAAGGCCGTGCCAGCCCTGCGCGTCGCGCCCTCGGAATAGGCATCCGGCTCAGAACCTCCCGGTAATCGTCACCCGAGCATTGACCGGCGGGGCGACGGTCAGCTCGTTGGCCGAGTGGGCGTTGGGGAAGTAGAGTTCGTCGGTCAGGTTCTCGACGTTCACCTGCAGGCGCAGCTTGTCATTCAGCTGGTAGAACACCGCCATGTCGACCCGCGCATAGGCGGGCAGGGTCGCGGTGTTGCCGTTGTCGGCGAAGGTTTCGTCCTGCGCGGTCAGGCCGAGGCCGAAGCCGAGCTTGTCGGTCGCCTGCACCGTGTTCCAGATCGAGAACATGTGTTCGGGCAGCTCGCGCAGCCGTCGCCCGGTCGGGCCGGTGCGGCTCTGCTGTTCGCCGTCGAGGTAGGAATAGCCCGCGCTGAGGAACCAGCCGGGGGTGATCTGGCCCTGCAACTGCGCCTCGAACCCGCGGATCTTGCTTTCGATCACCTCGAGCGTGTCGGGGTTCTCGTCCGCCACCTGCGGCGAGGATTGTTCGATCTGGAACACCGAGGCCGTCAGCGCGAGATCGGGGCGCACGTCCCACTTCACGCCTGCTTCGAGATTGGAGAAGGTATCGGGGTCGAGCGCGTCCGCCCCGCCGCCCAGATCGGCAAACTGGTCGCCCGAACGCGGCAGGAAGGTCTCGGAATAGCTGCCGTAAAGCGAGAGATTTTCCTGCGGCTTGAGGATCAGGCCGACGCGCGGGGTCACTTCCTCGTCCTTGCGGCTGCGCACGATGCCGGTGCGGTTGTCGAGCACGGTGATGTCGAAGCTGTCGAACCGCGCGCCGAGCACCACGCGCAGCCAGTCGGCGAGCTTCACCTCGTCCTGAATATAGGCCGAGAACACGGTGAGGTCGGCCTCGGTATCGTCGTTGAGCGAGGTAAAGCCGTAGCGGGTGGTGCGCCCGTCGGCGAGCGTGCCGACCCCGCCGCGCATCGGGAAGTCGCGGCGCGCGTCGAAGAACTCGACATCGGTGCGCCGGCCATCGGCCTGGGCGGTGTCGAACACGGCGTTGAAGCGGTTGTTGTCGTTGCTGGTGTCGATGTATTCGCCGCCGACGATCAGCGTGTGGCCGATCCCGCCGGTGGCGAATTCCCCGATCAGGTTGCCCGAGACGATCAGATTCCGGCGCTGGCCGTTGTCGATATAGCCGTCCATCGCCACGATATTGGTGGCGGGGTCGTAATTGACCGGGAAGTAGTTGGCGTAGGTCTTGTCGTAATCGCCCCAGGATCCGGTGAAGTTGCCCTTGAGACTGTCGGAGAAGCTGTGCTGCACCGTGCCGCGCAGCACATGGGCGCGGAAGGTCGCGTAGTTGTTCTCCGGGTCGGCAAAGGTGATGCGCTGGAGGAAGCGCACTGGATCGCCGTTGTTATCGGTCGGTATGCCGCGATCAATGAAGCGGTCGTGATCGAGATATTCGTAGGAAAGATCGATCGTGGTGCGGCTGCCCAATTCGGCGCGGAAGGTGGGGTTCACGCTGATCTGCTCGCCATCGAACAGGTCGCGGTGGTTGTTCAGGCTTTCATAGGCGGCGTTGATACGCAGCGCCGCATTGTCGCCGGTCGCGAGGTTGACGTCGGCCCACAGGTTGGTGGCACCAAAGCTGTCGACCGAGGCGAGGAAGCCGGTGAAGGTCTCGCCCACCACGCCCTTCTTGGTCACGCGGTTAAGGATGCCTCCGGTGCCGCCGCGCCCGAACAGCAGGGCGTTGGGGCCGCGCAGGATCTCGACCTGTTCGAGATTGTAGAGCCCGCGGTAATATTCGACATCGTCGCGCACCCCGTCGACGAAGAAATCGGCGGTCGATCGGACGCCGCGGAACACCACGGAATCGCGGTGGCCTTCGCCTTGCGAATTGGTGACGCCGGGGGTGTAGAGCACGATGTCGGCGACCGAGTCGAAGCCCTGACGGGTGATCTGGTCGGCGGTGGTGATGCTGAGCGACTGGGGCACGTCGATGATCGGCGTGGGGGTCTTGGTCGCGTTCATCTGGTCGGTGTAGAGCACCTGGCCGGTGACGATGATCGCCTGCGCGCTCGATTCGGCGGCAGCGGCGAGCGTGGCGGCGTCGGCATTGTCGGCGGAGGCGCTGGCGTCAGCGTTGGCGTCAGAATTGGCAAGGGCGGGGAAAGCGATGGTCGCGCAGCCGAGCAGCAGGGCGGTGCGGGCGAAAGCGGGAATCATGGAATACCTTTCGGGTCGTCTGGTTTGCTCAGCTATTGCAAGCCATTCGCATCTGCAAGTCTTGTGTGCAATTGCGATTGATTATCATAAAAATGTGGCTTTGAGGTCACCAAGGCCGGTCGGCGGGCCGATCTGCCGAGCATGGAGAACTGACATGAAGGCAACGATCTGGCACAACCCGGCTTGCGGCACCTCGCGCAAGACACTGGCGATCCTCGAAAATCTCAGCCGGGTGGAGGTGCGGGTGATCGAATATCTCAAGACTCCGCCGAGCGCGGAAAAGCTCGCGCAACTCTACCGCGATGCCGGGATCACCCCGCAGCAGGGCCTGCGCCTGCGCGGCACAGATGCGGCGGAACGCGGCCTGCCCGACGCCGACGATGCGACGGTGCTGGCGGCGATGGTCGCCGATCCGATCCTGATAGAGCGCCCGCTGGTGGAGACGGAGAAGGGGGTGAGGCTTTGCCGGCCGCAGGATATCGTTCTCGAGATACTCTAGCGGCTGGCGCTGCACTCGGTCGCGTAGCGACCGCGAGCGCACGCGCGCGAGCCGCAGGCGATCAGGCCCGCAGGGCCTGAAGCTCGCCGAGGACGAACGCGCGGATGCGCGTTCGCAATCACACCTTTTCCCTCGTCAGCTCCCGGTCCGCCTGCAGTCTGAACCACCCATGCACCAGCACGATGGCGCACAGGGCCACGATCAGCCCGAAGCCCAGCCAGTCCGAATGGCCATAGAGCCACACGCCCAGCGCCGGGGCGTAGATGTAGCTCGCCCCCGCCAGCGACGCGACGATACCGCTCGCCTGCCCCTGCTCGGCGCGCGTCACCGCGAGCGAGGTGCCCGCGGTGGTGCCCGGGCGGAACAGCCCGAAGCCCAGTGAGGCGATGGCATAGCCGAGCGCGATCAGGTGAAGATCGCCCGCGATGGCGAGCAGCACTGTCCCGAAAGCCGCGGTGGCGATCCCCCACAAGGTCGCCGCGCGCGGGCCGAGATCGAAGCGCGGGATCAGCCCCCATTGCGCCAGCAGCGTGGCGATCGCACCGCTCATCAGCACCAGCCCCACCGGCCCCGCGCCCTCGGCGGGCGTGTCGCGCAGCCCCAACCGGTCGAGCACGAGAAAGCCCGCAATACCCAGCACCATCGCCTGCGCATGGCCGCCGAACAGCCCCGCGAAGACCCATGGACGCAGCCGCGGATCGCGCCAGCTGAGGCGCGGCGGGGGCGTGCCGTCCTCGGCCTCGCTGGCTTCCTGCGGATCGACAGGCGCGCCCGATCCGCTCGAATAGGCGACCGCCTGTCCGCGCGCGGCGAAGCGCGGCTCGTCATTGGGCAGGCGCAGGCGCAGCAGGACGAGCGCGGCCAGCCCGATCAGGGCAAAGGCAAGGAAGGGGCCCGTCAGCCCCAGCCCGAGGAAGGGCACCACCATCAACGGGGCAAGCGCGGGGCCGATCACCGTGCCGAGCCCGAAGCTCGACGCGATTAGCGAGAGCGCCTGCGTCCGCTGCGCGCGCGGCGTGCGGGAGGCGACATAGGCCTGCACCGCAGGCGGCGCGGCGCTGCCGAAGCCGCCATAAAGGCTGCGCGCGGCGGCGAAGGCGATCAGCGCCCACAGCGCCGACATCCAGCCTGCGAGGCCCGCCCACAGCGCCGCGCCGCACAGCACGAAAGAGGTGATGAAGCCGGTCAGGCCGAGCGCCATCATCGCCTTGCGCCCGCGCTGGTCCGATCGCCGCGCCCAGAACGGCGCGCACACCACCCAGAGCAGCGCCGACCACGAATAGGCGAGGCTGATCCACACGTCCTCGACCTGCAACGCCGTGCCGATCGAGGGCATGACCGATTGCATCGCGGTGTTGCCCGCCGCGGTCACCAGCATCACCATGAACAGCAGCGCCATGCGCGCCGGCGGGATCGCGCCGGTGGAGGCAGCGGGCGCGCTCAGCTCGTGGTCGTGGCCAGGGTGACTGTCGGCCATCGCCGTGCTTGCCCCGCGCGTCGCTATTCGAAAACGTCGGCGACGCGCTCGGGCGAGGGCCCGGCGAGCTGGCGGTAGATCGTCACCGTCACGGTGAGAAAGATCACCGCCATCAGCGCGCTCACCAGCGCATCGATCACCGCGCCGCCGATCGTCGCCACGCTGCCGCCGATTGCCGACAGGATCAGCGTCACCACCGCCGAGACCAGCCCGAGGATGACCGCGATCACCAGCAGCAGCAGCAGGATGAAGGCGAAGATGCGCAGGCTGTTGCCCTTGGTCAGCTGCCACGACCGCCCCATCGCCGCGAGCGGGTTCAGCTGCCCCTCGATGGCGATCACCGGGCCGATCAGCGACAGCTTGATCATCGCATAGACGATCAGCACCACCGCGAGCAGCGCTGCCAGCAGCCCCACCGCCGGCCCGCCGAATGCCGAGAGTACCCCGAGCGGAATGCCGATCGCGAGCGAGGCGCCGATCACGGTCAGGAACTGCGCGGCGAGATAGGACGGCAGGCTCTTGACCCCGGTCGCCAGCGCCTCGCCCACGGTCGGGTGCCCGCGATCGGTCAGCAGCGCGAAGAGGCTCATTGAGCCGAGGAACTGCACCGCCAGCACCGCCAGCAGCAGCGGCCAGTTGGCGGCATAGATGGCGGTCATCTGGTCCATCATCGCCTGCATCACCAGCTGCGGATCGGCATCGGGCGGCGCGGTGGGCTGGGGCGGGTTGGCCAGCTCGGGCACCAGTAGCGCGCTCGCCATCGCGGGCAGGAAGAAGAACAGCCCGGCAATCGCACTGAGCGTGTCGCGATTGGCGCCCATCAGCGCGGTCGCCTGAGTCCAGGCGGCTCCCATGTCGAGCTTGCGGTTTGCCATGTCGGATCCCTTTCATCGCGAGGTGCGTGTCGCGCAATCGCCTCTTGATCTCGCCGCTCAATGCCCCCACCGATGCGCCATGGCAAGCATTGCTCCTGCACCCGGCCCCGGCTTTCCGATCGAATGGCGGCGCGAGGCTGCGCCCGTGCCCTATGCGCAGGCGCTGGCGGAGATGGAGGCGCGCAACACCGCCGTGCATGAAGGCCGCGCGGCGGAGCTGGTGTGGCTGCTCGAACACCCGCCGGTCTACACCGCGGGCACCAGCGCGGACCCAGCCGAACTGGTCGATCCGCGCTTCGAGGTGGTCGAGGCCGGACGCGGCGGGCGCTATACCTATCACGGGCCGGGCCAGCGGATCGGCTATCTGGTGCTGAACCTTGCGGAGCGCGGGAAGGACGTGCGCTGCTTCGTCCACGCGATCGAGGGCTGGGTAATCGCCACGCTCGCGCGTTTCGGGGTGGAAAGCTGGCGCGCTGAGGGCCGTGTGGGCATCTGGACGCGAGATATCGACGGCAGCGAGGCCAAGATCGGCGCGATCGGCGTGCGCGTGCGGCGCTGGGTGACGATGCACGGCTTTTCGGTCAATCTCGACCCCGACCTTGCGCATTTCGGGGGGATCGTGCCCTGCGGGATCGCCGAATATGGCGTCACGTCGCTGGCGCGACTGGGCCTCAGCGTGTCGGCCGAGCAATGGGACGACGCCCTGATGGCCACGAGCGACGATTTTCTTGACGCGCTCGATGCTGCCGCCAAAAGGGCGTGCCGATGATCCGCCTTGCGCCTCTTGCCTGTCTGGCCCTCGCCCTCGCAGCCTGTGGGGATGAGGCCGCGCCTGCTGCCAAGCAGGGCGGCGCGGCGTCGGGTGAGGTGCTGGACGGATCGATCTCGGACGCGATGATCCCGCTCGATCAGGTCACCTCGCAAGCCCCGCTCGCACCGCGTCAGGCCGCGCCGGTGGGCGATGTCGATGCCGAGCAGCCCGATGTCGAGCCAATGGCGGGCATCAATGACGCGCCGCCAAGCGAAGGGGCCGAATCAGCCCCCGCCGCCCCGGCCCCTGCCGAATAATCTGATCCGTCACCCGCTGCCGCTGTGAATGCGGAAATTAGTGGCCGCAATCGGGCGGGAAGGCGTCAAGCTCGAGTCGCCGCTAGTAGGCGGTCAACTGGTTGACCAAACATGTGGAGGGTTGATCCCGGCCCTATCGAACTTCCAATCGCTCAGTGGGCCGGTCCAAAAAGGGGTGGAAACTCTACCCGGGGATGTGGATCCCGCAGAGTTTATTGCCGTCAGGGTCGCGCACGTAGGTCAGGTGGATCGTTCCCATCGCAGACTCTCGCGGGCCGGGAGCGTCTTCGATCGACGTTCCGCCGTTGGTTACGGCCACATCATGAAATTGCTGAACTTGTTCGGGCGAATTGCACGAGAAAGCAACCGTAGCCCCGTTCGCCACGGTGGCAGGTTCATCGTTGATCGGCTGAGTGACGATGAAGTTTGTTCCGCCCGGGTTCGGGTAGAAGAGGCGCATATGCCCGCTTCCGGCAATATTGTTCATCGGCTCTGGCATTCCCAGAACACCCAGAACCGCGTTGTAGAACTGACGCGACCGCTCAATGTCGTTGGAGCCTACCATTGTGTGGAACAGCAATCTCTTTCTCCCTATCTTTTCGCGGACGCTTGTGGGGGCAGTGGGAGATCAGAGCAAGCGGCGAGTTGCGAGCCATGGCATTGAACACCTTTGGCCGAATGGGCGGAAAGTTCCGACTACAGCGGTTCCGGACCCGATGAACATGTGGCCGCTTTCAGAAAGTCGCCGCTCGCAAGCCGACGTCCGCAACGGGGTCGAAACCCGAACGACCGCTTTTGCCCCGGCAGCGCCCGAAGCGGACGCTGCCGAGGGCTTGCGCCTTACTCCGCCGCCTCAGCCTGTTCTTGTTCCAGCGTCGGGTAGTCGATGTAGCCTTCGGGGATCGGGAAGTACCAGCTCTTGGGCACGTCCTTGTTGGGGTTCCAGTGCGCGCCCGCGGCGATCCGCTTGTCGAGATCGGGGTTGGAGATATAGGGCCGCCCGAAGCTCACCGCATCGCACTTGCCCGCCTCGATATCGGCGACGGCTTCCTCGGCGGTGTAGTCCGAATTGAGGATCAGCGGGCCGGAATAGATCTTGCGGATCAGCGGGCTCTGCTTGGGCACGTCGGTGTTGCCGAAGGTGCCGTCCGGCCCCGGTTCACGCAGTTCGACGAAGGCGAGGCGCAGTTCCTCACACACCTTGGCGGCGGCGCCGAAGGTCGCAGGCGGGTTGCTGTCGTCGGTCCCTTGCGAATCGCCATTGGGCGACAGGCGGATGCCGACGCGGTCCGCGCCCCACACGTCGATCAGCGCTTCGAGCACTTCACGCATGAAGCGGGTGCGGTTTTCGGGGCTGCCGCCATATTCGTCGGTGCGCAGGTTGGTCTTGTCGCGTAAGAACTGGTCTACGAGGTAGCCGTTCGCGCCGTGCAGCTGCACCCCGTCGAAGCCCGCCTTCTTGGCGTTTTCGGCGGCGCGGCGGTAATCGTGGATGGTGCGGCGGATGTCCTCCAGCGTCATTTCGCGCGCTTCGGCATAGGGCTGCTTGCCCTGCGGGGTGTGCGCTTCGCCCGGCGCGGTGGTGGCGCTGGCGGAGAACGGCGGCTGGCCATCGAGGAACACCGGGTGGACGATCCGCCCCATGTGCCACAGCTGCATCACGATCAGGCCGCCTTCCTCGTGCACCGCCTTGGTGATCGGCTTCCAGGCTTCGACCTGCTCATCGCTCCAGATGCCGGGGGCGCTCGGCCAACCGAGGCCTTCGCGGCTGATGCCGGTCGCTTCGGTGAGGATCATCCCCGCGCCGGCACGCTGGCGGTAATAGGTCGCCATCATGGCGTTGGGCACGAACATCGGCTCGGCCGCGCGGCCGCGGGTGAGCGGGGCCATGTGAATGCGGTTCTTGGCACGGAGCGCGCCCATCTGGAGCGGCTGGAACAAGGCATCATGCATGTGTGGGTAATCCTTCAGCGTCGGTTGCGATTGGCTATCCAATTGGGGGGCGCGAGGCTAGGGCGCAAGCATGGAAAATGAGGGTGCGGGCAAAGCAGAACTTGTCGGCGAACGCGCCCCTCCGGCGGCATGGCTGCTGCTGCTTGCGCTGATCGGCGGCAATGTCGCGCTCGCGATCGGGCCGTGGTTCGTGCGGGTGGCGGACACCGGCCCCGTCGCCGCCGGGTTCTGGCGGCTGTTTCTGGCGCTGCCCTTCCTCGTGCTGCTGGCCCGCGCCAACGGCCAGCGGCTGACGGGAATGCCCGCCACAACGCTGGCGCTGGTGGCCTTGGGCGCGGTGACCTTCGCGCTCGATCTCGCCAGCTGGCACATCGGTATCGGGATGACCCGGCTGGGCAATGCGACGCTGTTCGGCAATGCCGGGTCGATCGTGCTCTTGTTCTGGGGCTTTCTGGTCGCGCGCACCCTGCCGGGGCGGCTGGAGTGGCTGGCGATCATCTTCGCGCTGACCGGCGCGGCGATCCTGTTGGGCCGCTCGTTGGAGATCAGCCACGAAACGCTGGTGGGCGACTTGTTCAGCGTGACCGCGGGGCTGCTATATGCGGTCTATCTGCTGACGTTGCAGGGCGCGCGCGGACAATTCGGATCATGGAGCCTGTTGGTCTGGGTCAGCCTGTTCGGCGCGCCGGTGCTGCTGGCCATCGCGCTGCTGCTGGGCGAGCCGGTGTGGCCGACCGACTGGACGCCGGTGATCGGCCTGTTCGTCTGCAGCCAGTTGATCGGGCAGGGGCTGATGGTCTTCGCGCTCAAATATTTCCCGCCGCTGGTGGTCGGCCTCGCGCTGCTGACCCAGCCGGTGGTCGCCTCGATCTATGGCTGGCTGGCGTTCGGCGAGGTGCTCTCCCCACTCGATATCGTCGGCATGGTGCTGGTCGGCGCGGCGCTGGCGGTGAGCAGGGCTAGGGCGAAATAGCCTTCATCGTCACCCCAGCGAAGGCTGGGGCCTAGGGCGACTAAGCGTTGATCGTGAGGAAAAGATCATCCCAAGACGGGTTCTGCTTCTCGATCGCCTCGATCTTCCACATGCGCTGCCAGGCCTTGATCGCTTTCTCGCGAGCAATGGCGTCCTCGATTGTGGGGTGGTGTTCGATATAGACCAGCCGGGTGCACTTGTAACGGGAGGTGAAGGCCCCGCCTTTACCCTCGCGGTGCTGCATGATGCGTGCCGGAAGGTCACTGGTGACGCCGGTGTAGAGCACGCCGTAGCGCTTGTTGGTCATGATGTAGATGTAGCCGCCGCGCTCCATCGCGATGGCTTATCACAGGGCCGCCCTAGGCCCCAGCTTTCGCTGGGGTGACGAAAGGCGAACAAGGCCCTGACCCGCTCCAACCCATGACAGCGAGATTGGCACAGCCGCGCGCGCCTAACCGCCCGCTGCCTCGATCGCACGATACCGCGCTTCGACCATCGCGAGATCGGGGCCGACCAGCGCCGTGCCGGCCTGTTCGAACAGCAGCGCGGCCTCGCGCATCAGATCGGCGCGGCGGGTCTCGTCGTTGAGGACCTGCGCGGCATTGGCGATGGTTTCCAGCGCCACCATGGCCGCCAGCGGGCTGGTCGCCACGCCGCTGCGCATCGAGCCGAAGCCGCGGCGCACATAGTCGGCAAAGGTGACCACGCGCCGCATCACGCGCTGCCCCGCCGCGCTCTCGTCATCGCCGCTCTGGTGGTCGAGGTCGCGTTGCCCCAGTTCGGCGGTGGCGGCGCCCAGCCAGTGCATCGCGGTGATCGCGGTGAAGGGGTCGTTGATCCCCGGCGACAGCGCGCGCAGGCCGATCTCGACCAGCTCATCGACCAGAAACCGCAAGTCCTGATCCGAGGTCCGCATCCCGCCCAGCATGAAAGCGTCGCGCGCCTTGGCGGAATCGAACGGCGCGCCCTCTTCCCCATCCTCATCGCGCGTCCAGCGGGCCAGCACCATGCCGGGATGGACGAAATCGCCGGTGCGGCAGTCGAGCGTGATCCGCGTGGCCGTCGCCGCGGCCAGCGTCGCGAGCGCATCGAAGCTGATCGACTGGACATAGCCCGTGTGGGTGGCGGTGATCGGCGCGCCCTCGGCATCGCGGGCGGGCGCGGGGGCCGAGGGCTTTTCGGGATAGACCTCGCGAATATCGTCGATCAGCCGCTCTCCGATGGTCTGGAGCACGGTGTGGATGCGGATCGAGGATGGGATGTGGTGCAGGAAATAGACCAGCGTACCGACCGAGACGATGATCAGCCCGTAGGCGATCAGCAGTGACAGGTTGGGCACGAAGGAGGTCAGCTCCAACACCTCGCCGTTGAAGCCAGTGGTCTTCGCGCCGTCGTGCCTGATGGTGCGCAGCACGTTCACGCAGAACACGAAGGTCGCGATGAAGACCGCAAGGCTGACCTTATTGCCGCGATCCTCCATGAAATTGTTGAGCAACCGCGGGCCATAGGTGCCGCTGGCATAGGCGACCGCGGCAATGGTGATCGAGAACACGGTCGAGGCAACGCCCAGCATCGCGCCCGCCACCAGCACCAAGATGTCCGATGCACTGTCGGGCCCGGCCAGCTCCATCAGGCCGATTTCGGCGAGCCATGCGGTGTTGGTGGTGCGGTCGAGATGCAGCGTCGTCAACGACAGCGCAAAGGCGCCGATCGCCAGCACCGCCGGGTAGAACCAGTAGCTGCCCTTGAGAGTCAGCCACCAAAGCCTGATGCGCGCGGTCATGTGAGTGTTCCCCAGTGTCCGGGATTGTGCCAGCCGCGCCCGTGGCGGTGCGGATCAATCGCCCGAAAAGGCGGTCTTGTTTTTGTGGTGCTACATCGCGGGCGCAGCCAAGTTGCTAATAACACCTGTCTGGAATACCTCTTGCCGTCAGTTGGTCATAATGTCGACAAAGCCGCCGCACCATTTGAGGAGCGTAGTAAATGACAGCCCGAGGCCCCAGCTTTCGCTGGGGTGACGCGTTAGGAAAGCTGGTGCCACAACCACACCACGTCATGCCAGCGAAAGCTGGCACCTAGGGCGGCATGCGCCACGGCCACGGCACTGGCGCAATAGATGGTCAACGCTATCAAGCCTAAGCGCGGCTGGTCTGCCTTGATGAAGGCGCGGACGATTTCTGAGATGTGCTTCATGCGCCCAATCTACCGGGCCACTGAATCGCTTGCTATTCCGCTTCCCTAGCTTGGGAATTCGCTCTAATCCCCTGAAAACGCGACCCTGCCGAGATCCCCCATGCCGACCGTGCCGCTTGCCATCTCGAGCATCCGGTCGAGGCTGCGCTTGGCTTTCAGGCGGATGCCTTCCTCGATCTCGATCTGCGGTGAGAGGTCGCGCAGCGCGATGTAGAGCTTCTCCATCGTGTTCAGCGCCATGTAGGGGCAGATGTTGCACGAGCAGTTCCCGTCCGCACCCGGCGCGCCGATGAAGGTCTTTTCGGGCAGAGCCTTTTCCATCTGGTGGATGATGTGCGGCTCGGTCGCGACGATCAGGGTGTCTCCGGGGAAGGTCTTGGCGAAGTTCAGGATGCCGCTGGTCGAGCCGACATAGTCCGCGTGGTCGATGATCGTTGGCGGGCATTCCGGGTGCGCGGCGATCGGCGCATCGGGGTATTGCTCCTTGAGCTTGAGCAATTCGGTCTCGGAGAAGGCTTCGTGCACGATGCACACGCCGGGCCACAGCAGCATTTCACGGTTGAACTTGCGGCTGAGATAGCCGCCCAGGTGCCGGTCGGGGCCGAAGATGATCTTCTGTTCGGGCGGGATCTGCGCAAGGATCGTCTCGGCGCTGGAACTGGTGACGATCACGTCCGAAAGCGCCTTCACCTCGGTCGAACAGTTGATGTAGGTCAGCGCGATGTGATCGGGGTGGGCTTCGCGAAAGGCGCGGAATTTCTCGGGCGGGCAGGAGTCTTCAAGGGAGCACCCGGCGTCCATGTCGGGCAGGATAACGGTCTTCTGCGGCGAGAGGATCTTGGCGGTGTCGGCCATGAACTTGACCCCGCAAAAGGCGATCACGTCCGCATCGGTCGCCGCCGCCTTGCGCGACAATTCGAGGCTGTCGCCCACGAAGTCGGCGATGTCCTGAATGTCCGGCGTCTGGTAGTAATGCGCGAGGATCACCGCGTTCTTCTCCTTGCGGAGGCGGTCAATCTCGGCCAGCAGATCGGTGCCGGTGGGGTTGCGGGTCAGCAGGCTCATCGTCTCAGTCCCCATAACATCAGGAGCCGCCGATATAGGCACTGGCCCACGTTTTTCGAGCGAAAAGCGTGTCAGTAGCGGCAGAGATCCTCGCACGCCGTGGTCGCCATCGCGGTTGTCACCAGCGCGGTCGTCGCCAGCGCATCGGCATCCTGCGTCGCGGGCAGTTGGTCGATCGTAGCGGTGACATAGGCGCGCAGTTCGGGCGTCAGCGCGGCGGCGAGGGGATCGGCGACCTCGGCCAGATAGGTGCTCAGACGCGCCTTGTTGGCGGGCGTGGTGGCCGGATCGCGCAGCGCCATCGTGAAGCCGATCAGCGTCTGCGCGCCGCCCTGCCGCATCTTGCGCGCGCCATCGATGCGGATGGGCGTGCGTTCGGCCTCGGGCAAGCCGGCGAGAAACGCCGACAGCGTCGGGAAGTGCTTCACCATGCAGCGCAGCCCACCCGCCGAAAGCACGGTAACCGCGTCCTGATAGCGCGCGGCATTCTGCAACTGCAGCGTCTGAAGCTGGGCGGTGAAGGTCTGGATTTCTGCCGCGGACGGCGGCGCGGCATCGGCCGGGCGGCGCAGCGCCGAAGCGCCGTCGAGCACGTGCCGCACCGACAGGCGGTTGAGCGGCTCGCAAACGGATTCGAAGGTGGCGAAGCCATCGAGCGGGAAGGCGGGCGTGCCAAAGGCGTCCAGCGCCTGCTCGATCGCGGCAAGATCGGCGGCATTGGCGGCGGCATCGGTGGTCGCGATCTCAAGCCCGCTTTCGACCGGGCCGAGCCTTTGAGTGAGCGAACCGACAGCCGCCGTGAAGGCCTGCTGCGGGCTCTCCTGTGCGGCGAGCGGCCCGCAGGCCAGTATGACCAGTGCAGCGGCCAGCCCCGCCTTGAGTGTCGTCTTCATCATTCTGCGCCCTTCCCGATGTGCCAGATATCGCCTGCCATAGCGGCCAGCCCGCGCTTTTCCAGATCGATGAGGTGCGCGGTGACGCTCATTTCGGCCGCCCCGATCAGGCGCGGGTCGAGGCCCTTGTACATGGCGGGGATGAAGTCGCTCACGGGCCGCGCAGCCTCGCCCAGCAGGCGCAGGATCTGGTTCTCGCGCTGGCGGCGGTGGCCGATCATGCCGCGGACGAGCTGCTTCGGCTTCTCGATCGCCGCGCCGTGGGCCGAGTGATAGCGCACATCATCGCGCGCCATCAGCTTGTCGAGGCTCGCCATGTAATCGCCCATGTCGCCATCGGGCGGGATGACGACGCTGGTCGACCAGCCCATCACGTGATCGCCGGTGAACAGCGCGCCGCTCTCCTCCAGCGCGAAGCACAGGTGGTTCGAGGTATGCCCCGGCGTGGCGACGGCGGTGAGCGTCCAGCCGGTGCCGCGCATCCCCTCGCCATCTTCGAGCACGCGGTCGGGGGCGTAGGTCGGATCGAAAGCTTCGTCCGAGCGCGGCCCCCATTTCTCCAAAACGTCCACCGCCAGCACCAAAGGCGCGCAGCCGACGATCGGCGCGCCCGTCCGCTCGGCCAGCGGCGCGGCGGCGGGGGAGTGGTCGCGATGGGTGTGGGTGCACATGATCGCAATGACCTTGCGCCCCGCAATCGCGGCGAGGATCGCCTCGATATGGTCGGGATCGTTCGGCCCCGGATCGATCACCGCGCAATCCGGCCCCGTCGCCTCGCCCACCACATAGGTCTGGGTGCCGGTAAAGGTATAGGGCGAGGGATTGGGCGCGAGCACGCGGCGCACCAGCGGTTCGACATCATCGGCAAGGCCGGTGGGCCAAGGCTGGGGAGGGATCGTGACCATGGGGTTCATTTGGGCCTGTGCTTCCTTGTCGGCAACCCCCGTCCCGGGCCTGACCCGGGACCCCGCTGCTTTTTTGGATGGGGCAAGCGGGAAGGAAGCTGGGCCCCGGGTCAAGCCCGGGGCGGGGAGACGCATCTCGACTTCGTGCTCCGAGCGCGGCTAGGAGACAGGAAAAGAGAGAGGGTTCCCTATGTCTGATTACATCCTCGTCCTCGACGAAGGCACCACTTCCACCCGCGCGATGCTGTTCGCGAGTGACGGCGTGCTGGTCGCCAGCGCGCAGGCGCCGCTGAAGCAGCATTACCCGCAAAGCGGCTGGGTCGAGCACGATCCGCGCGAAATTTGGGACACAACCCTCGCCTGCGCGCGCGAGGTGCTGCCCAAGGCGGGCGGGGCGGCGATGATCGCCTGCATCGGTATCACCAACCAGCGCGAGACCGTGGTGGCGTGGGATCGCCAGAGCGGCGAGCCGCTCACCAACGCCATCGTCTGGCAGGACCGCCGCACCGAGCCCTTCTGCATGGCGCTGCGCGAGGCGGGGCATGAGGCCGGGGTGCAGCAACGCACCGGGCTGCTGCTCGACCCCTATTTCTCGGGCACCAAAATGCGCTGGATGCTCGACAACGTTCCCGAAGTGCGCGCGGCGGCGGACAAGGGCACGCTCGCCTTCGGCACGGTCGAGAGCTGGCTGACATGGAAGCTCACCGGCGGGGCGGCGCATATCACCGATGCCAGCAACGCCAGCCGCACGCTGTTGATGGGGCTGGAGGACGCGCAGTTCGATGAGGGTCTTTGCGATCTCATCGGCGTGCCGTTGTCGGCGCTTCCGGGCGTGGTCGACATGGCCGGGCCGCTCGCCATGTCCGATCCGGCGCTGCTGGGCCGGGCGATCCCGATCACCGGGCTGGCGGGCGATCAGCAGGCGGCGACCATCGGGCAGGCGTGCCTTGCACCGGGCCAGACCAAGGCGACCTTCGGCACCGGGGCCTTCGTGCTGACCTGCAACGGCGAGACGATCCCGCGTTCGACCCATCGCCTGCTCGGCACGGTGTTGACCCAGATCGAGGGTGCGCGCACCTATGCCATCGAAGGCTCGGTCTTCGTCGCGGGGAGCCTGGTGCAGTGGTTGCGGGATTCGCTCGGCATCGTCGAGGTCGCCGCCGAGACCGAGGCGCTGGCGCGCTCGATCCCGGATGCGGGCGGCGTGGTGATCGTGCCCGCGCTCTCCGGCCTCGGCGCACCGCACTGGCAGGCCGAGGCGCGCGGCGTGATCGCGGGGCTCAGCTTTGCGAGCGGCAAGGCGCAGCTCGCCCGCGCGGCGCTGGAGGCGATGGCGCACCAGACCCACGACCTGTGCGCCGCCTTCACCGCCGACGGCGCGCCGTGGGAGACGCTCCGGATCGATGGCGGCATGGCGGCTAACGACTGGATGGCGCAGGACCTCGCCGACATGCTGGGCGTCACGGTCGAGCGGCCCGGCTTTGTCGAGACGACGGCGCTGGGCGCGGCGATGCTGGCGGCGGCGGGCGCGGGGCTCTACCCCGACCTCGCCAGCGCGGCGCAGGCAATGCGCGGGCGGCTCGCGACCTTCGCACCGGCGATGGAGGATGCGGTCAGGGACGCAAGGCTGGCGGCGTGGAAGAAGGCCCTCGCTGCCGCGTAGTCCCTAACCGAACCTTCCCAGCTCCCGCCCAATCCGGTCTTGAAAGGCGCGCGCCGGGGAGGTCATTTCGAAATGCTGGCGCCATGCCTCGTCCAGCCGGGCGATGCGCTGGTGGAGCTTTTCGGTATCGGCGATCAGCTCGCGGGTCTCGGGCTCCAGCAGCGCCAGCTGCGCCTCGTCCGAGCCGCGATCGGGCGGCAGCGCGCCGTGCAGACGCACCTGATTTTCGCTGAGCTCGCCCGAAAACAGCGCCCGCTGGTTGAGCAGCCAGGCGAGCACGTGCATCATCCGGGTGGTGGTCTTGAGGCCTTCCGTCGACAGCGCGAGACGCGCGAAAGCGTCCTCACCCGCCAGCGGTTCGCGGACGCCGGCCGCGAACACCGCGCGCACCTCGTCCGCCAGAACGAGCGCCTCGGAGTAGAGCGCCTCAATGATCGGGCGCGAAAGACTGGTGGTGCGAGCCATGTCGCACATGCCTACGCTTGGCCGACGCGGGCCGCCATATGACTATGGTTACTTTCCAAGCAATTTTCACATCCGTCCCTTCCGGGAACAGAATTGATGGGTTGTTAAGGATGAATCGCGTCAGTTCCTCCCTGTCCCGCAGGGATGGGGAGGTGGCAGACGCCGCAGGCGGCTGACGGAGGGGCAAGCGCCAACAGGAATGACCCCTCCGAGCGACGCCTGACGGCCTCGCCCACCTCCCCATTCGTTCCGAACGGGGAGGGACTGGAAGGGTTACGCGATAATATCGGGCAGCAGCGTGTCCTCGATGATCGCGATCTGGTCCTTGAGGCGCAGCTTGCGTTTCTTGAGGCGGGCGATCTGGAGCATGTCGGCTGACGCGCTCCCGCGCGCGGCCTCGGTCAGCGCGGCGATTGCGGCGTCGAGGTCGCGGTGCTCGGTCTTGAGCAATTCGAGCTTTTTCCGCAGCTCCTGCTCGGTCATCGTCGGCTGTCTTCCTTCGCGTGCGTTCGCGGGGCCTGTGACCCGCCCCAATGCAGGCTCCCGCTACGCGTTCCCGCACAGCTTGGGTAGATGGCACGCGCACAAATCTGGGGCCGATCCTATCACGGTTCGTCCTGCGTAATGGCGATTGCATCGATTTACGATCCGTCAGGGCTTTGCAAGCTAGCCTTGCTGTGGTTCTTTCGAACCTGCGGCTCGACCGCATCCTTGGCCGAGTCGCCTGCACGGGGGCATTCCCCCGCTTTTGACAGGAGAACGCCTTATGGCATCATCAGCCGTGTTGTCTCACCTCCATGCCCTTCAGAGCAAGCACGCCGGCCTCGAAGCCCGGCTGCGCGACGAAATGGCCCGGCCCGTGCCCGACACCGCAATGATCCAGTCACTCAAGAAGCAGAAACTGCGATTGAAGGAAGAAATCGCCGCGCATTGACGGCGTAACGTGATGGCGCGCGGCGCAGCAGCGATCTGCGCCATTGCAGGTTAGCGGTGTCCTCCGTAAACCTGCAGGCCATGACCGCCGCTGCCGCCGCCCGCCAGATCCTCACCCGCCTGACCGATGTCATGGCCTCGCGCATGCACGCGCAGGGCAAGCTCGATCAGGTGGTCGAGATCATCGGCGAGTGCCTGTCGAGCGAGGTCTGCTCGATCTATCTGCTGCGCGAAGGCATGCTCGAACTCTTCGCCACCCGCGGCCTCAACCAGAGCGCGGTGCACGTCACCCGCATGGGCGTGGGCGAGGGCCTGACCGGCGCGATCGCCCAGAAGGTCGAAACGCTCAACCTCGCCGAGGCCAAGGCCCATCCCGACTTCCTCTATCGCCCCGAAACGGGCGAGGAAAAGTTCCACTCCTTCGCCGGCGTGCCGATCGTCTACCGCGAACGCGCGGTGGGGGTGCTGTGCGTCCAGCATGTCGAACCGCGCCGCTACGAAGAGGTCGAGATCGAGGCGCTCCAGACCACCGCGATGGTGCTTTCCGAACTGATCGCCAATGCCGAACTGGTCGATGAAGAGGAAGCCCGCGGCCTGACCGCCGAACAGTCCGGGCCGCAGACGCTGACCGGCCTCACGCTGGTCAAGGGGCTGGGCGCGGGCGTGGCGGTCTATCACCAGCCGCGGGTCGAGATCACGCAGGTCATGGCCGAGGACACCGAGGCCGAGCGCCAGCGGGTCTACCGCGCCTTCGACCGGATGCGCGAGCAGATCGACACGCTCGCCAGCCAGGCCGAATTCGGCGCGGGGGGCGAGCATGAGGAGGTGCTCGAGACCTACAAGATGTTCGCTTACGACGAAGGCTGGTCGCGGCGCATCAACGAGGCGATCGACAGCGGCCTCACCGCCGAAGCTGCGATCGAGCGGGTGCAGCAGCACACCCGGATGCGGATGCGCGAGATCGACGATCCGCTGCTGGCTGACCGGATGCACGATCTGGAGGATCTGGCGAACCGCCTGATCCGCATCGTCGCAGGGCAGGTCGGCACCGCCGCGTCGCAGGGGCTGCGCAAGGACACCATCCTCATCGCCCGCAACCTCGGCCCGGCCGAGCTGCTTGAATACGACAAGCGGCGGCTGAAGGGCGTGATCCTCGAGGAAGGCTCGCTCACCGCACATGTGGTGATCGTCGCACGGGCGATGAACGTGCCGGTGATCGGGCGCATCAACAATGGCAAGGGCGGGGGCGTGCGCACCGCGATCCGCGAGGGCGACGAGATACTGCTCGACGCCAGCGCGGGGAGCGCCATCGTGCGCCCGCTGCCGCAGGTCGCCGAGGCCTTTCAGGCGCGCTTCGCCAAGAGCCGCGAAAAGCAGGCGGCCTACGCTTCGCTACGCGATGTCGAGCCCTTCACCCGCTGCGGCACCCGCATTCAGGTGATGATGAACGCCGGTCTGCGCGACGATATGACGTCGCTGGCGCTGACCGGAGCCGACGGGGTGGGCCTGTTCCGCACCGAGTTCCAGTTCCTCGTCTCCGCCACCCTGCCCCAGCGCGAGCGCCAGACGCGGCTTTACCGCGACGTGCTCGAGGCGGCGGGCGATAAGCCGGTGATCTTCCGCACGGTCGATATCGGCGGCGACAAGTCGGTGCCCTATCTCGCATCCGAGATCGCCGCGCAGGACGAAAACCCGGCGATGGGCTGGCGCGCGCTGCGCCTTGCGCTGGAACGCGAAGGGCTGATGAAGATCCAGGCGCGCTCGCTGCTCGAAGCGGCCGCCGGGCGCTCGCTTTATGTGATGTTCCCGATGGTCAGCGAACCGTGGGAGTTCGATGCGGCCAAGGCGGTGTTCGACGAACAGCTCGCTTTCCTGCGCAACCAGAAGAAGCTGCTGCCCGAGCGGATCAATTTCGGCGCGATGCTGGAAGTGCCTGCTTTGGCCGAGGTGCTCGACATGCTGCTGCCGCGCCTCAGCTTTCTGTCGATCGGGACGAACGACCTCACCCAGTTCCTGTTCGCCGCCGACCGCGCCAATCCCAAGCTGGCCGAGCGTTACGACTGGCTCAGCCCTTCGATCCTCAGGTTCCTGCGCCGGGTGATCCAGAATTCGGTCGGCTCGGGCGTCGATATCGGCGTGTGCGGCGAAATGGGCGGGCGGCGGCTGGAGGCGCTGGCCCTGATGGGGATCGGTTACCGCCGCCTCTCGATCACGCCCGCTGCGGTCGGCCCGATCAAGGAGCTGGTGCGCAAGGTCGACCTTGCCGAACTCACCGCCGCGATGACCGGCTGGCTGGCCGATCCCGCGATCAGCCTGCGCGCGCAATTGTCGGGCTGGGCCGATGAGCGCGGGATCGAGTACGATTAAGGCGAGCCTTGCGGAGAAGCGTGGCCACAACACGCCCACCCGATGCGGCAACGCTTGACAGAAATCACCTGAACGGGTGAGTCCCGTTCAAGGACAATTCACGCAAACACTCACACAACAGCCTCGCAAGAAGGCGCGGACCCGGGTCATGGACAGCGAAGAACCAAACAGCGCAGACACTGCGCCAGAACTGCCCCTTGCCGGGCCGGGGGCAACCTTGCGCCGCGCGCGTGAGGAACAGGGCTTCGACATCGCGCATGTCGCTGCGCTGACGCGGATCCCGCGCCGGCATCTTGAAGCGATCGAGGCCGACGATTTCGAAAGCCTGCCCAGCCGCGCCTATGCGATCGGCTTTTCGCGCACCTTTGCGCAGGCGGTCGGGCTCGATCCGGCAAAAATTACCGATGCGGTGCGCGCCGAATTGGCCGACGGGTCAATGCGCCGCGTGGTGCCTTCGGCAACGATGGAGCCGGGCGATCCGGCGCGGCTGCCGTCGTCCGGTCTGGTCTGGGCGATGGGCGCGGCGGTGCTGGTCTTCGCGGTCGGGGCCTTTGCCTTCTACAACAGCTATTTCGGCGCGGGCAGCGTGCCCGGCTCGCTGATCGAGCCCGAGGCGACCGCCAGCCCCGCGCTGGTCGCAGCCGCACCGTCCGCTGCGCCCGAGGCGGCGGCGGGCGGCGCAGTGGTGCTGACCGCGCTGGAGGAAGGCGTTTGGCTGCGGCTCTATGAAGAAGGCGGCGAGCGGCTGGTCGAGCGCACCCTGAAGCAGGGCGAGACGATCACGGTTCCCGCCACCGCCACCGATCCGCGCATCAACACCGGCCGCCCCGATGCACTGGGGCTGACAGTCGGCGGGAAGGACGTCGCGCGATTGGCCGACCGTCCGGTGACGATCGCGGGCGCGCCGGTTTCGGCGGCAGCGCTGCTGGCGCGGGCTCCGACGCCCGCTGCCGTGCCGAGCGCTGCGCCGGTCGCCACCGGCGCGCAGGCTCCAGCGCTCCGCCCTGCTGCTTCGCAAACTGCCGCTGTCAGGACCACGCCCGTCTCCGCGTCTGTCAGCGAACGGGCCTCCGCGCCTCCATCTGAACCTGCGACAGCGCCCGAGCCTGCCCCGGCGGGCGAGCGTTAATCCTTTTCCCGTTGATTAGGGGGTCTGCCGCTCTCGACTTGCGCGGCGGCAGGGGGCAGGGATTCCGATGATATTCATGTGGCCTGCGCCACGCCATGCGGCCATAGCCAGGGAGCCCGACGCACCATGACCCAACCCTCGCGAAACCTTCCTCTGCGACTTGTCGGCGCCGCGCTGATCGCCGCGACGCTCGCACCGCTGCCCGCCGCCGCGCAGGACAGCGCTGCCGAAGCCCGGCTGCGCAAGGTCGAGGCCGAAGTGCGCGCGCTCCAGCGCAAGGTCTTCCCCGGCGGGGACGGGCGCTTCTTCGAGCCTCAGATCGCACCCGAAACCACCCCGGCGACCACGCCGCAGACCGCCACCGGCGCGCCATCGACGACCGCGGTGACCGATATTCTGGTGCGCCTCGATGCGCTGGAAGGGCAGTTGCAGCGCCTCACCGCGCGGTCGGAGGAACAGGCCAACGCGCTCTCCCAGATGGAGATGCGGCTGGCGGCGCTGGAGACCGCGGCCAATGCCCCGCTCAGCACCGCTCCGGCGCTTCCGGCGGCGGGGGTGACGACACCCTCGATCTCTGCGGCGCCCGCACCCGCGCCGCTCCCCGCTGCGCGACCGCCGGTGCAGACCGTGGCGGCACCGCCACCTGCGCAGACCACGCCGGTTGCTGCCCCGTCACCCGCGCGGCTGGCCGCGGTGCAGGCGATCACCAAGCCGCAGACGGCGGACGCGGGGGATGACGAATATTCCTACGGCTTCCGCCTCTGGAACGCCGGGTTCTTCCCCGAAGCGCGCCAGCAGCTCCTGAAGTTCGTCGAGCAATATCCCAACCATTCACGCATCAGCTTTGGTCGCAACCTGCTGGGCCGCGCCTTCCTCGACGACAAGATGTATGACGAGGCGACGCGCTGGTTCCTCAAGAACTATCAGGCCAACAAGAACGGCGACCGCGCGCCCGACAGCCTGCTCTATCTCGGCCAGACCCAGATCGCCAAGGGCGACATGCCCAAAGCCTGCATCGCGCTCGCTGAATTCGCGGCGACCTATCCGCTGATCGCTACCGGGCGGCTGGCTGACGAATACAAGACCAGCGTCGCCAAGGTGAAGTGCAGCTAGAGGCCGCCGTCCGCCGCTTTGTCGCCGACCTCGCAGCGCTCTGGCCCGAGGATGAGCGCGACGGAGCGCTGGGGCTGGCGGTCTCGGGCGGGCCGGATTCGCTCGCGCTGCTGCTGCTCGCCGCCGAGGCCCTGCCGGGGCGGATCGCGGTCGCCAGCATCGATCACGGCCTGAGGCCCGAGGCGGCGGATGAGGTCGCGCTGGTCGGTCGCGTGGCGGCGGAGCGCGGCATTCCCTTCACGCCGATCAGCGTCCGGCTCGCTCCCGGCAATCTTCAGGCCGAAGCGCGCCGCGCGCGCTATGCCGCGCTGGCGCAATGGGCGGGCGCCGAGGGGCTGGGCGCACTCGCCACTGCGCACCATGCCGACGATCAGGCCGAAACCCTGCTGATGCGCCTCAATCGGGGGAGCGGGCTGGCGGGCCTCGCCGGAGTGCGCGCCGCCACGGTGATTGAGGGCAGCGCGATCCCGCTGCTGCGCCCGCTCCTCGGCTGGCGCAAGGCGGAGCTGGCGGCGGTGGTCGCGGCTGCCGGGATTGTCCCCGCACAAGACCCGAGCAACACCGACCCCGCCTATGACCGCGCCCGGCTGCGCGCCGCGCTGGCCGATGCGGACTGGCTCGACCCGCTCCAGCTCGCCGCCAGCGCGGGCCATCTGGCCGAAGCGTGGCAGGCGCTGGGCTGGTATGCCGAACTCGACTGGCACGAGATGGTGATGCGCGAGGAGGGCGACAGCACCGCGCCCGGCTTCAGCTATTGCGCCAACGCGCCGCGGATCATCAGCATCGAGACGATCCTCAGGATCATCCGCGAGCTCGGCGGGCACGCCACCCGTGCGGAGGCCGCGCGGGCATGGGACCGGCTGTGGGCGGGAGAGAACGCCTCACTGGGTGGGGTGATGGCGGTGCCGGGGGTGGAGCGGGTCGAGAAAGTCGGTGTGCCAATGCGCGTCTGGCGCTTCCGGCCGGAACCGGCGCGGGGGAGCGTGAACTAGACCGTTCATGCTGAGCCTGTCGAAGGACCGTTCTTCTTTCTTGCGCGGCAATGCCGCCAAAAGTGAGGTGCAGCCCTTCGACAAGCTCAGGGCGAACGGTATTCCGTCTCCAATCACATCACCTTGTCGCCGACCCCGATCATCTTGCCGCGCGTAATGATCACCTTGTCGCCGCGCTTGGAAGCCGCAAACAGCTTGGCGGCGAATTCGTCCGGCACCCCGATGCAGCCGTGGCTGGCATAGCCGTTCAGCACCGGCGAGCCGTGGATCGCGATCCCGTCCCAGGTCAGCCGCAGCGTCCAGGGCATCGGCGCGTTGTTGTATTTCTCCGAGATATTGTCCTTCTCCTTGGTCAGGATCGGGAAGGTGCCGAGCGGTGTAGGGTGCCGCTGGGTGCCGAGCAGCGCGACAGCGGTGCCGATCTCGTGCCCGTCGCGAAAGGCGCTGATCACGCGCGCGTCGAGGTCGACGGTGATCACCAGCTTGCCGGTCTTGGGCGCGGCGCTTTCGTCCCAGAACCAGTCGCCGTAGCGGATCGAACCTTCGATCGGCAGGATCGACTTGATCACGAAAGGATCGTCGCTGGTGAGTGCCGCCGGTGTCGGCGCGGCGACGGCGGGGGCTTCGACAAGCGGCTGCACCGCCGGGGCGGGGATCATCCGCACCGCCGGGCCGCGCGGGGCCTCGGCCTCGGCCTCGGGTTCGGGGGCGATGTCGGGTGTGGAGAACGCCGAAGCGGCGGTCGGCGGCGGCAGCCCGGCATAGACCGCAGCGGCATCGTCGGCCGGGTCCATCGCCAGATCGGGATCGACCTCTTCGAAGGTGCGCTGCGCCTGCGCGGTGACCACCTCGGCGGCATCGGCCGCGCGGTCGGCATCGGATTGCGCCACCGCCGCAGCGGGCAGGGCAAGACAGACGAGCGGGAGAGCGAATGTGCGGATCATGGGCTAAGGTTATGCCGTGTTAGCCGCGTTACCGCCAGAGGCTAACACCTCCGCGTCCCTTGGCGGCACGGTGGCGGGGGAGGGGTTAACGCAAAAGGGCGCCGCTTTCCTACAGCCGCGCCATGCGGCTATCGCTGTGCGCTGCTCTTTGCCATCGTCGATCCTCACCCCTTTGCCTCTGCGTCCGGCGCGCGCAACAAAGGCCCTGCTCCCCTGTCCGTCCGCTTGCGCGTGCACAGGTAAAGCGATTGCAATTCAGGAGGGTGAAGCCGGTTTGCAAAGCGGACACGGTGTCCGCTTTGTAACGCTTATTGCTGTCCGGCAATCGCCCCGAACAGGTCGTGCGCGTCGGCATCCTCGATGGTGGCCTCGACGATGTCGCCGGGCTTGAGGCTCCCGGGCACATTGCGCAGATAGACCGCGCCGTCGATCTCGGGCGCATCGGCCTGCGAGCGCCCCGTGGCGCCAATGTCGCCGTCCTCGTCGGGCTCGCCGACCTCGTCGATGATGACGGGGAGCGTGCGGCCTACTTTCGCTGCAAGCTTGGCGGCGCTGATCCGCTCGGTCACTTCCATGATCCGGGCGTAGCGTTCTTCCTTCACCGCCTCGGGCACCTGATCGGGCAGGGCATTGGCCGCCGCGCCCTCGACCGGCTCGAAGCGGAAGGCGCCGACGCGGTCGAGCTGGGCTTCCTCGAGCCAATCGAGCAGGTAGCGGAAGTCTTCCTCGGTCTCGCCCGGGAAGCCGACCACGAAGCTGGAACGGATCGCGATATCGGGGCAGATCGCGCGCCACGACTTCAGCCGTTCGAGCACCTTGGCCTCATTGGCGGGGCGCTTCATCAGCTTCAGCACCTTGGGGTTGGCGTGCTGGAACGGGATGTCGAGATAGGGCGTCAGCAGCCCCTCGGCCATCAGAGGGATGACCTGATCGACGTGCGGGTAGGGGTAGACGTAGTGGAGCCGCACCCACGGCGTCTGGCCTTCAGGGGTGCGAAGCTGGCCCAGTTCGCGGGCCATGTCGGTCATGTGCGCGCGGACGTCCTGACCCTTCCACGAGCGGCTCTCGTGGCGGATATCGACTCCGTAGGCGCTGGTGTCCTGGCTGATGACGAGCAGCTCGCGGGTGCCCGCCGCGACCAGCTTCTCCGCCTCGCGCAGCACCGCGTCGATCCGGCGGCTGGCGAGTTTCCCGCGCAGATCGGGGATGATGCAGAAGGCGCAGGAGTGGTTGCAACCCTCTGAAATCTTGAGGTAAGAATAATGTCGAGGCGTGAGTTTGATATCGGGTTGCGGGATCAGGTCGACGAACGGGCCCTGGCTCGGCGGGGCGTGGATGTGCACCGCCTCGACCACCTGCTCATACTGGTGCGCCCCCGTCACCGCGAGCACGCTGGGATGCGCCGCGCGGATCGCGTCGGCCTCCTCGCCCATGCAGCCGGTGACGATCACACGGCCATTCTCGGCGATCGCCTCGCCGATCGCGGCAAGACTCTCTTCCTTGGCGGAATCGAGGAAGCCGCAGGTGTTGACCAGCACCACGTCGGCCCCCGCATAGTCCTCGGCGAAGGCATAGCCATCGGCGCGCAACCGGGTGAGGATGCGCTCGGAATCGACGAGGGCCTTGGGACAGCCGAGGCTGACCATGCCGATCTTCTTCTGGTCCGGGAGGGAGAGGGGCGCGGAGGTCATGACGGCGCGCCCATAGTCCCGCAGCGCGCCGCTGTCACGCTTTACCCGTGCGAGGGCCTAGGCCTCCGGCATCGGGAAGGACGGCTGGTGGCCGCTGCGCATGGCATAGTCGCGCGGGTGCATGATCTCTTGCAACACCGCCTCGGTCAGGTCCTTGCCCCCCGAAAGGTTCTGCCACAGCGACTGGACGGTGTAGATCGGGCCCCACGGAATGCCCCACCATCCCAGCACGAAGGTCAGCAGCGTCCACGGCAGGCCCTTCAGGATGCGGTTGCTGGTGCCCGGCACCAAGAGAATGTCGGTCGAATTGCGAAACGAGGCGAAGATCACCGAGACCGCCCACTGATAGACCACGAACCGCCCGCCCGCATCGACCGCCTCGACGATCTCCTCGACCGTCATGTTGTCGATGCCCTTGATGTTTACGCCCACTCTGTCTGCCCCCTGCGTTGGTCTGGATAGCGCAAGATATGCAAGGCCTTGGTCGCAAAGGGAAGCCGGTATTGCCGGTCGGCACATCGAAGCAGCGGGCTTGACGATTGTCGCCCGCAAGAGGCATGACGCGGGGCATGATCGCCAAGCTCTTCACCGACCACCCGCGCGCCATTGGCGAGACCTATGGCCAGCACGCCCGCACCGCCCTGAGCTTCGGCTGGCGCATGGTGGTGGGCGGTCTCGCCTGCATGGTCCACGCGCTGGTGCCCGGCCTGTTCGTCAAGACCGCAAGCCGCACCGTGGTGCAGCTCGATGCGGAAATGCGCGGCCGCAAGGCGACCGAGGCGGAGGAAGAATTCGCCTACGTCATTTAGTCACGGGAGCGCGAGCATGAACGACTTTGCCCTGGTGCCGGTGCTCGCCGGAACCGCCGCCTTTTTCCTGGTCGGGGCGCTGTGGTATGGCGTGATCTTTGCAGGGCCGTGGCAGCGCGCGGCGGGGCTGTCGAACAGCCAGCTGCAAAGCGGCAACATGGCGCTGATCTTCGGCCTGACCTTCGCCTTCGAGATGCTGGTGGCGATGGTGCTGTGGCACCTCCTCGCCCGCACCGATCCGCCCGCCTTCGTGGTGATGATGATGGCGGTAGGCTTTGCCGTGGGCGTGATGATCCCCGCGATCGGGATCAATTACCTCTACCTCAGGAAGCCGCTCGCGCTGTTCCTGATCGACGCCGGGCACTTCCTCGTCGGCATGGCGGCGATGGGCGCGGTGTTCGTGTGGTTTCGGGGGTGAGGGAAGGGACACCCGCTCCGGGGCGATTGCCAGTTGAGGGGGAGCCGACGGCGGGTTTTGGCGGAAGCGATCGACGGGGCTTGGGTCTGCAAGTGGGTGGTAAGCTGCCACCTCTCCTCACCGTCGCCCCGTGCTTGACACGGGGCTTGGCTCCTTTGCTTCGCCACCTGAGAGGAAGAAAAGCCAAACCCCGTGTCAAGCACGGGGCGACGAGTAGTAGAGGGCCGCTGAGGGGTCGCTAGCCGAACGGCAGCTCTTCTTCGCAAAGCCGCGCAAGCTTCCGCCCTGCGGCCGCTACTCCGCCCCGTTCCCCGCCGTCGGCACGATCTCGACCACCACGTCGCCGGGCTGGAGGGTCTGGCACTCTTCCTCCCAGAAGCCGATCGCGCGGCCGTTGCGGTAGAGGCGCAGGCCCTGGCCGCCGCTCTTGAGGTCGGTGATCGGCTTGCCGCACTCCTCAGGCCCCACCACCCGCTCGACCAACTGCACCCGCCCGCCGACGCTGGCGAGGTCGGCGAGGTAATCGGCGATGTGCGCGCCCTTGACGCTGCCGGCCAGCAGCAGCCCGGTGAAGCGCACCGGGTTGATGACATTGTTCGCCCCCGCCTGCCGCGCGAGCAGCTCGTTGTCGTCGGCGCGCACCACCACGCTGATCGGCACGTCGGGCGCGAGGTGGCGCACGGTCAGCACGATCAGGATCGAGGTGTCGTCACGCCCGGCGCTCACCAGCACGGTCTGCGCCGCATCGATCCGCACCGCCTTCAGCGTCTCGTCGCGCGTGGCATCGGCGGCCATGACGTTGACGCCGAGCTTCTCCGCCTCCGCCAGGCGGTCTTCCGAAGGGTCGATCACCACGATGCAGCGTGGATCGACCCCGCGCTCGATCAGCTCGCCCACGCTCTGCGAGCCGGACACGCCGTAGCCCAGCACCACCACGTGATCGGTGAGCTGCTCCTGAATCCGGGCCATGCGCCATTTCTCCCAGCTGCGTTTGATGACGAAATCGTAGGCCGCGCCCACGAAGATGAAGAGCACCGCGATCCTGACCGGGGTGACGATCAGCGCCTCGATCATCCGCGCGCGGTCGGACACCGGGGCGATGTCGCCGAAGCCGGTGGTGGTGACGCTGATCATGGTGAAATAGACCACGTCGATGAAGCTGATGTGCTTGTCGACATTGTCGACCAGCCCGTCGCGGTCCCACCAGTGGATCATGATGACCATGCCCAGCAGGAAGAAAGCGACGCCGAGCCGGATGAACACGTCGCCCCACACCGGCAGGCGCACCTCGCGCTTGAGCGGGCGGAACGGCTCGGTCCGCTTCCGCTTGCGCTTGAAGGGGTTGAGGCTGACGTCTTGCGCCATCAGTCGCCGAACCGCTCCGCGAGGATGCCGATGGTCGAATAGTGGGTCAGATCGAGCTGCAAGGGTGTGACCGCGACGAAGCCGTCCTCGATCGCCTCAAGGTCGGTGCCGTGGTCGAGCGTGTGCTCAATCGGGTCGAGCCCGAACCAGAAATAGCGATAGCCGCGCGGGTCGCGGCCTTCGACGATGGTGCCGCGCGAATAGTCGTGGAAGCCCTGCCGCACGACGCGGATGCCCCTGACCGCCTCGGGGGCGAGCGCGGGGAAGTTGATGTTGATCAGCGTGCGTTCGGCCATCGGCGCGTCGATCAGCTTCGCGAGCACCCGCGGCCCCCATTCGCGCGCCGCGCCGAAGGGCACGTCATCGCCCATGCCCTCGCGCGCATAGACCTGACTGAAGGCGATCGAGCGGATGCCTGCCAGCGCGCCCTCGATCGCCGCCGAGACGGTGCCCGAATAGGTGATGTCGTCGGCAAGGTTGGCCCCGCGGTTGACGCCCGACAGGATGAGATCGGGCGCATCGGGCATGACCGTACGCAGCGCCATCATCACGCTATCGGTGGGCGTGCCGGTGACGGCAAAGCGCCGCTCGCCCAGCTGTTGCAGCCGCACGGGGCGCGTGAGCGTGAGCGAGTGTCCCGCGCCGGACTGCTCCTCGGACGGCGCGCAGATCCAGATATCGTCGGAGAATTGCCGCGCGATCTCTTCCAGCACCTTGAGGCCGGGGGCGTGGATGCCGTCGTCATTGGTGAGGAGGATTCTCATGCCTCACCCTCAACGTCGTCATGCTGAACTTGTTTCAGCATCCATTTGTCCTTTCAATGCCGGTGCTTGCGGAGGGATGGATCCTGAAACGAGTTCAGGATGACGGAAGTTGTTACTGTGGCTGGATAACCTCAAGCCCGCCCATGTAGGGCCGCAGCGCCTCGGGCACCGTCACGCTGCCATCCTTGTTCTGGTAATTCTCGATCACCGCCACCAGCGTGCGCCCGACGGCGAGGCCCGAGCCGTTGAGGGTGTGGACGAACTCGGTCTTCTTCTCGCCCGCGACGCGGTAGCGGGTGTTCATGCGGCGCGCCTGAAAGTCGCCGGTGTTGGAGCAGGAGCTGATCTCGCGGAAAGCGCCCTGTCCGGGGAGCCAGACTTCGAGGTCATAGGTCTTGCGCGCGCCGAAGCCCATGTCGCCGGTGCACAGCAGCAGCTTGCGATAGGGCAGGGCGAGGCGCTCGAGAATGGTCTCGGCGGCACGGACCATGCGCTGGTGTTCGTCCTCGGAGTCCTCGGGCCGCACGATGCTGACCAGCTCGCACTTTTCGAACTGGTGCTGACGGATGAACCCCCGCGTATCGCGCCCCGCCGCGCCCGCCTCGGAGCGGAAGCACAGGGTGAGCGCGGTGAGGCGCATGGGGAGCGCGGCCTCGTCCAGCAGCTCGCCCATGACGCTGGCGGTGAGGGAGACTTCCGAAGTGGGGATGAGCCAGAACTGTTCAGCTGTGTCTGCCGTGTCGAGCATCCCTTGCACCGCAGGCTTAAACTGTCCCTCTTCAGTTGAAGCCATCTGCGCTTCGAAATCTGAAGGCATTGCGTTCCAAAACAGCTTCGTTCGAGTGCTCATGTCGGCAGCGAAGAAGCTGTCTTCGGCAAACTTGGGCAGTTTGTCGGTCCCTCGCATAGCCGCGTCATTCACCAGCACCGGCGGGTTGCATTCGGCATAGCCATGTTCGCCGGTCTGGACGTCGAGCATGAACTGCCCGAGCGCCCTATGCAGCCGTGCCATGCCACCGCGCAGGAAGGTGAAGCGCGCGCCCGAGAGCCTTGCGCCGGTCTCGAAGTCCATGCCCAGCGCCGGGGCGATGTCGGCGTGTTCGCGCGGCGTGAAGTCGAAGGCGCGCGGGGTGCCCCAGCGGCTGACTTCGACGTTCTCCTCCTCGCCCGCGCCATCGGGCACGTCCGCGCCCGGCAGGTTGGGGATGACTTCGAGCATGGCCTTCAGCTTGGCAGCAAGCGTCTCGGCCTCGGCCTCCAGCGCGGGCATCTGTTCCTTGAGCGCGGCGACTTCGGCCTTGATCGTCTCGGCCCCCTCGCGGTCGCCCTTGGCCATCGCCGCGCCGATCAGCTTCGAGGCTTCGTTGCGGCGCGACTGCGCCACCTGCACCGCGGTGGTCGCGGCGCGGCGCTGCTCGTCGAGCGCGATCAGCTGCGCGGCGAGCGGCTCCAGCCCGCGCCGGGCGAGGCCTGCATCAAACGCTTCGGGGTTCTCTCGGATCAGGCGAATGTCGTGCATGGGCCGCGCTATGCCCGCTTGGGCTTGGCAAGAAAAGCCGCAATCGCGATGGAACATCCCGCCGCCCGGAAGGCTTGGTTCGTCAAGGAGGTACGATACCATGATCCGTAAATTGATTGGCGCCGGCATCGGCGCGAGCGTGGCCAAGCGGCACAAGGCCGCAGGCGGAGTGACCGGCGCCGTTGTCGCAGGGGCCGTTCCCGCGATCATCGCGCGTGTCAGCCTGCCGGCGATGGCGGTGATCGGCGTGGGCGGCTGTCTCGCCAAGCGCTATCTCGACAAGAAGGCGGCCGAGCAGCCGAGCGAGCCGACGCCCCCGCCGCCGAAGCCCGCACCGCAAACGGCTCCGCTCACCCCGCAGACCGCGCCGATGGCGCACTGAGGCTAAGCCAGACACAAAAAGGGCGGCGGAACCGATCGTGGTTCCGCCGCCCTTTTGTCGTCTGCGTGGCGATCAGAAGTTGATCTGCGCGGTCACGAACACCCGGCGCGGATCGCCGTAGAAGCCGGTCAGCGTACCTTCGCGGCCCAGCGTCGGGATGAACGGCGCTCCGCCCACACCGCCCGCGACGAAGTTGTAGCCTGCGACGATATATTCCTTGTCGAACAGGTTCTTGCCGTGCAGCCCGATCGAATACAGCCCGCTGTCGGCGGTGTAGACGATGCTCGCATCGACCAGCACGAAGCCGTCCTGATCGAGGAACGGGTTGGGTACTTCGAACTGGCTCGCATCCGACCGGAGCGAGGCGAGGCCGATGAAGTCCATCATCCCTTCGCCCACCGGCACGCCCATGGTGAAGCCCATATGCGCGGTGATGTCGGGCGTGTTCTGGAACACGCGTTGATCGGCAACGTCACGCCCGAAATTGTCGATGAAGGTGTTGAACTTGGCATCGAGCACGCCCAGCGACCAGTTGACGCTGAAGCGGCTGCCTTCGCCCGCAAAGTCGGTGCCGACCAGCGCCGAGCCTTCGAACTCGATCCCGTTGACGTCGGCCGAAGCGGCGTTGGAGGTGATCCCGATGAAGCTCTCGTTCACCCCGTCGCCGTTGGCATCGAAGCCGACCGAGCCGGGGATCTGCACATCGCTATACTGGCCGAGGAAGGCCGCGATGCTGATGTTCAGCCGGTTATCGAGCAACGAGGCCTTGTAGCCCACTTCGTAGCTGTCGACCGTCTCGGGGTCGAAGGCCATGAAGTCGAACACCTCTTGCGGGGTGCAGGACCCGCCGGTGGCGTTGCGGCACGCGCTGGTCTGGCCGCGCGGGTCGAAGCCGCCGCCCTTGAAGCCCTGCGAATAGGTGAAATAGAGGTTGTTGTCGGGGTTGGGCTGCCAGCTGATCGAGGCGCGCGGGTTGAAGTCCTTGAAGGTCGCACTGCCGTTGAAGTTGCTCGTCACCGCCGCGGCAACCCCGGTGCCGCCGAACAGGTTGGAGAACCCGCCGAGGAAGGTCGTGCGCAGCACCCGGCTCGAACGCTTGTCGTTGGTATAACGCCCGCCGACCGAGATGCTGACCGTGTCGGTCAGATCATAGGTGAAGTCGCCGAACACCGACCAGGTCTTGGTGTTGACGTCGCCCAGCGTCTGCGCGGTCAACCCGTTGAGCGTGGTGAACAGCGCCACGTCGAAAGCGGTAAAGGCGTTGGCGTCGAGGTAGTAGAACCCGAGCACGCCCGACAGCCGGTCGCCCTCGTAGAGCAGCTGGAGTTCCTGGCTGATCTGGTCGTTCTCATAGATCGCCGGCACGTCGAGATCGACTGCGGGCAGGCTGTCGAAATCGATCGGGGTGGTTGACTTGTCCTCGCGGTAGCCGGTGATCGACTTCAAAGTTATGGTGTCGCTGACTTCAAGCGCGATGTTGAGCGCGCCGCCCCAGGCCTCGACCTCCTGGTCGACGATGTTGAGCCCGGCGCGGGTGTCGAACACGTTATCGAGCACCGGCGCGCCGCTGACGAGGCCGGGGATGAAGCGATGGCCCTGCCGCGCTTCGGAATTGTCCTTCACGTAGTCGCCCGAGAGGCGCACGAACAGCGGCCCGTTGTCGAATTCGATCGTCCCGCGCGCGGCCCACACGTCCTTGTTGTAGTTCTCGGTGCCGAGCGTCAGATTGTCGCCGAAGCCCCCGCGCGAAAGGCGCGCGCCGCTCGCGCCGATCTTGAGGCTGTCGCTGATCGGGGTCGAGGCGGTGACGATGAGATCCGCCTGATCGTAGGAACCATAGGTGCCGCGGATCTTGACGCTGGTGTCGTCGGGCAGGCGGGCAGTGACGTACTTGATCGCCCCGCCGATGGTGTTGCGCCCGTAGAGCGTGCCCTGCGGTCCGCGCAGCACTTCGATCCGCTCGACGTCATAGATGTCGAGCACCGCGGCCTGCGGGCGGTTGAGGTAGACATCGTCGACATAGAGTCCGACGCCTGCTTCGAACCCGGCGACCGGGTCCTGCTGGCCGACCCCGCGGATGAAGGCGGTGAGGGTGGTGTTGGTGCCGCGGCTCACCTCAAGCGTGATGTTGGGCACCTGCTGCGCGACCGCGACAATGTCCTGCACCCCCTGCTTGACCAGCGCATCGCCCGACAATGCGGTGACCGAGAGCGGCACGTCGATCAGGCGTTCCTCGCGGCGACGGGCGGTGACGTAGATCACGCCCTCTTCCTCGGCGGCGGCGGCATCGACCTCTGCGGCAGCGTCGGCAGCGCTGTCCTGCGCCATGGCGGGTGCGGCAAAGGCGGCGAGTCCGGCGGTTCCCGCAAGCAGCGCGGCGCGGACGTAACGTGTCTTGATCATGGGGTGTTCCTCTCCTGTCCCTCTTGTGTCCGCTTCAATATTGAAAGTTGAACCACCTTTCAAGTTTAGACTTGTATGGAGTGCTTGCGCAGCCTACCGAAAGCGTGGAGGGAGTAGCTGATGGGCAACAGTCCGGGCACCGCGACTACAGTCGCACAGGCCGCCGTGAGCGATGCCAAGACCCCGCGTACCGAGCGCGGAAGGCGGAGCTTGCGCAAGCTGCTCGACGCGGCGGCGGAGGAATTCGGCGAGAAGGGCTTCCACGAAGCCTCGGTCAGTTCGATCACCCGGCGCGCCGGGATGGCGCTGGGCAGCTTCTACACCTATTTCGACAGCAAGGACGCGCTGTTCCGCGCGCTGGTCGGCGACATGAGCGAGAAGGTGCGCACCTCGGCTCGCTCCGCGCTGCACGAAGGCATGGGCCCGATCGAGATCGAGCGCGCCGCGCTGGCGGCATTTCTGCACTTCGCCGCCGAGCACAAGGAAATCTACCGCATCATCGACGAGGCCGAATTCGTCGATCCGGCGAGCTACCGTGCACACTACGAAACCATCGCCGCGCGCATCGCCGATCGCCTGCGCGCCGGAGCGGAGGCGGGCGAATTCCGCGACGGGCTGGGCGAGCTCGAGGCTTGGGCGATGATGGGCATGAACGTCTTCGTCGGCCTGCGCTATGTCGTATGGGGCGAGGACGGCGCTGCCGGCGACATGAGCCCGGACGAGGTTGCCGCCGGGGTCAACCGCCTGTTGGCCGAGGGCCTGCTGCGCCGCTGAGGGCGCTGAAATCGACTGATTGTCAGGACTTTGCCAGCGCCGCCGAGGTCGCCGGGCACGGGCGCTCGGCTGGATAACAAAAATGAGAACGATTCCTATTAGCAATTACTATTGACTCTCATTCGCAACAAGACCACAAGCCGGGCGTTCCCTCTCCTCCAGCAGGAAGTCCCCGCTTGTGTCTCTGATTACCCGACTTGCCCTCTCCGCCGCTCCGCTCGCCATCTTCGCTGCGCCCGCTTTCGCCGAGAACGCCGCCGCCGAATCCGCCGCTGCTGCCGAGGCGGAAAGCCAGCAGCAGACCGGGCGCATCACCGTCACCGCGACCCGCACTCCTGTGTTGCAGGAGGAAGCGCCTGCGACGGTCACGGTCATCACCGATCAGGACATCGCCGATCAGCTCGCGACTGACATCAAGGATCTGGTGCGCTTCGAACCCGGCGTCTCTGTCCGCCGCGCGCCCGCCCGCTTCGGCGCGGCGATCGGCGCAACCGGTCGCGCGCGCAACGAGGACTTCACCGTGCGCGGGATCGGCGGCAACCGGGTGCTGATCCAGGTCGACGGCATCCGTTCCCCCCAAGGTTTCAGCTTCGGTCCGCAGGCCGCCGGGCGCGGCGGGTTTGCCGACGTCAGTTTGGTCAAGCAGGTCGAGATCCTGCGCGGCCCGGCCTCGGCGCTCTATGGCAGTGATGGCCTTGCGGGCGCGGTCAGCTTCGTCACCTCCGATCCCGTCGACATCATCGGCGGCGCGGACGTTGGCGGCTTCGTCACCTCGCAATATTCGAGCGACGACAATGAATTCGCGCAGACCGCCACCCTCGCTGGGCAGACCGGCAACCTTTCTGCGATGATCGCCTATACCCGCCGCGACTTCAGCGAGCTGGAAAACCGCGGCCGCGTCGAGGGCACCGGCCCCACCCGCACTGCGCCCAATCCGCAGGACGGACGCAGCGACGCGGTGCTCGCCAAGCTGGTGTGGGATAATGGCCCGCACAGCATCCGCCTGACCGGCGAATGGCTCGACAGCGCGGTGGAGACCGAGGTGCTGAGCGGCCTCGGCCCGGCCTTCACCTTCGGCCCTGCGCCGGTGTGGACGGTCGATGCGCTGAACGCCCGCGACACCAACCAGCGCAAGCGCGCCTCGCTCGACTGGACCTATGACGGCACGCCCGGCGACGCGATCGAATACGCGTTCCTCTCCGCCTATTGGCAGGATGCCGAGGACCGCCAGTTTGCCCGTGAGGAACGCACCAGCCTCACCGCCATACCCGCACCCGATCGTGAGCGGCTGAACACCTTCGAAAACCGCGTCTATGGCGCCGCGGGCGAAGTGCGCAGCGGCTTCGCGCTGGCCGGGATGACCCACCGCATCGCGATCGGCGGCGATGTCAGCTGGACGCGGCAGGAGGGGCTGCGCGACGGCACGGTTCCGGGGCGCGGCGAGACCTTCCCCACCCGCGCCTTCCCCGCGACCGACTTTACATTGGGCGGGGTGTTCATCGCCGACGAGATCAGTCTGGCTGGCGGTGTGCTGACCCTGTTCCCGGCGCTGCGGTTCGACTTCTACGACCTCAACCCCACGGCCGACCCGCTGCTGCCGACCTTCGCCGCCTCGGGCCAGAGCGGCGACCGGCTGAGCCCCAAATTTGGCGCCACGGTGAAGCTGGCGCGCGATGTGGTGCTGTTCGGCAATTATGCGCAAGGCTTCCTCGCGCCCACGCCGTCGCAGGTGAACAATTTCTTTGAATTCATCGCGGGCGGCTACACCTCTATCCCCAACCCCGATCTGCGGCCCGAGACCAGCGAGAGCTGGGAGGTCGGCGCGCGCTATGTCGGCGACATCTTCTCGCTCCAACTCACCGGGTTTCGCGGCGACTATGACGACTTCATCAACCAGCAGGTTGTGAGCGGCGGCTTCACCCCGCAGAACCCCGCCGTCTTCCAGTTCGTCAATTTCGACCGCGCGCGGATCGAAGGGGTCGAGGCGCGGGCGGAGATGAAGCTGGAGAGCGGCCTCCACGCGCGGCTGGCCTTTGCCTATGTCAATGGCGACACGATCAACCCGGCGGGGATGCGGACCCCGCTCGACACCGTGGACCCCTTCAACGTGGTCGCGGGTCTCGGCTACTGCGCGCCTTCGGGCCGGTTCGGGGGCGAGTTGATCCTCACCCACAACGCCCGCAAGGACAAGGATGAAGTGGGGCGCGCCGAGGACGGCACCGATCTGTTCGTGCGGCCCGATGCTTCCACGATCCTCGATCTTACCGCCTTCTACGCCGTCACCGACCGGCTGAAGTTGCGCGCGGGGCTCTTCAACCTGACCAACGAGAGCTACGCTTTGTGGTCCGATCTGCGCGGGCTAAGTGTCGATGACGCGGGCATCCTCGACACCTTCACCCGGCCGGGCCGCAACCTCAGCCTTTCGGCCAGCTACCGTTTCTGAACCCTCTGGAGGACACCATGACCCGACTGACAAAGACCCTGCTCTCCACCGGCCTCGCCGCGCTGGCGCTGGCCGCCGCGCCTGCCCCGGCGCTGGCTGACGGCCCTATCGTCCAGACCGCGGAAGCCGCCAAGGCCGCCTTCGAGCAGGATCGCCAGACTATCCTTGCGATGGCGGGCGACTTCAAGGTCACCTTCGACATGCAGGAATCGACCCCCTGGATGGCGGGCTACACCCCGCTGGAGCGCAAGATTTCGGGCGGCTACGAGTCTGTCCGCGTGATCGAGGACACCGGCACGCGCATCGTGCTTCAGCACCTGCTCGTCACCGGGGACGAGGCCAATCCCTATGTCGTCAAGCACTGGCGGCAGGATTGGGAATATGAGCCCGACGTGATCCTCGCCTACAAGGGCGGCGACACGTGGGAACTGACCCCGGTGCCCGAAAAGATGCGCGCCGGGCGTTGGTCGCAGACGGTCTATCAGGTCGATGACAGCCCGCGCTATGCCGGGTGGGGCGAGTGGGAGGTGACGCAGGGCATCCGCCGCTGGCGATCGAACTGGACCGCGCGCCCGCTCGCCCGGCGCGATGCGATCCGGGGCCCTGTCTATGATCACTACATGGGCATCAACCGCCACCAGCTGACGCCGACCGGGTGGATCCACTGGCAGGACAACACCAAGATGATCACCCCTGCCGAAGGTGGCGATCCCAAGCCGGTGGTGCAGGAGTATGTCCTCAACACCTATGAGCGGTTCGACGGCTACAATGTCGCCGCCGCCGAGACCTATTGGGACAAGACCAGAGCCTATTGGGATGCGGTGCGTGCCAAGTGGGATGCGGTGGCCGAGGCCCATGGCGGCATCCGCATCGCACAGGAAGCGGGTGCGGGGACGACCATTGCCAATGATCTCCTGACTCTCGCCGATGCGATCAAGGACGGCAAGGAGACCTCCGCCGCCGCCAGCGCCAAGGCGGTTGCGCTGATCGAGGCAGGCACTTCCGGCAAGGGCGGCTGAGCGCGCTTGCAGCTCTCGGCGGGGGATGCGTCCTCTCCCCGGCCGGCCCTTTGCAGGCCCGCTCCGTGCGGCTAAGCCCCTTGCTATGATCCTCGTCATCAACGCCATTCCCGATGCAAGCCATCTCGCCGCGCTGGCCGAGCGGATCGCCATGCTCGAATGGCGCGACGGGCGCGAGACCGCGGGCTCGGTCGCGCGCGAGGTCAAGCGCAACGAACAGGCGGCGATGGACTCCGCGCCCGGCCGCGCCTTGCAGGAAGAGCTTACCCGGATCGTCGACGACAATACCGTGGTGCGCGCAGCCGCGCAGCCGCGTCGCTTCTCGCCGCTGATCGTCAGCCGCACCGGAGTGGACGGCAAATATGGCGCGCATGTCGACAATGCCCTGATGGGACAGGGCGCAAGGCGGCTGCGCACTGACCTCTCCTTCACCCTCTTCCTGACCCCGCCGGGCGAATACGACGGCGGCGAGCTGGTGGTGCACACCGCCGGGATGACGCAGGAGGTCAAGGGCGAGGCGGGCTATCTGGTGCTCTACCCCTCGGGCAGCATCCATGAGGTCAAGCCGGTGACGCGCGGCACCCGGATCGTGTGCGTCGGCTGGATCGAGAGTCTGGTCGCCGATCCCGGCCAGCGCGAGATGCTGTTCGATCTGGAAAACCTGCGCACCGCGCTGCGCGGCCAGCTGCCCAGCCAGTCGGCGGAGCTGCTGACGCTCGACAAGACCATCGCCAACTTATTGCGGATGTGGGCGCACCCCTGACGCGCGCGGGGTCGCGGCGCGTTTGCCCTTGAGGGTGAAATAGAGGATCAGGCTCACCCCGATCACGCTCGGCCCGGCCCAGATCGCGGGGTTGAAGACGTGCTCGGGCACAAGGCGGATCAGCCCCACCGAGAGGAACGCCGTGTAGGCCGAAATCCCCATGCCGATCAGCGCGCGGAAATGCTCGCCGACATATTCGTTTGCCCTACCGCTTCGCTGCTTGAGGGCGGTGGTCGTGCGCGGCGGCTCGTCGGTGCGCCAGATATAGCGCTGCTGGATCAGCATCGAGACGATCCCGATGACAGCCACCAGCACCATCAACGGGTGGCCGACGCCCCAGCCATAGACCCCGCACCACGCGCCCGAGATCACCACGGCGGCGATCACCGCCTGATAGCGCACCGCCCGCAAGGCGCGCCGGTTGCGGCTGTGCTTGACCACCGCGAGGCCATAGTCGACAAAGCCGATGGTGAGCATGCCCAGATAGAGCATCATCCACCCGAACAGGCCTTCATAAAGCGCGCGGTCGGTGATTTCGGGGTGACGATGCTCCGGCCCGTAGAGCGACAGCAGCGCCATCGCGATCGCCAGCCCGCCCGCCCCGAGAAAGCCGTAGCAGGCGGCGCGGCCCCACTGGCGGTGCCGCGCGGCGCCTTTCTTGGTCGCGATCGGCCCCCAGAACGCCGTCAGCCCCACCACCCCGGTGGCGACATGGAGAGCGACAAGGGCTTCGAACAGCGCCATGCCCGTCAGCATGACACAGCTCGTGTCAAATCGCTAGGACACTATCGCGCTCGTGTCACCGCACCCGCGACGGCGCGATCAGCACCGCGTTGGCGATCATCAGGTCGAGCCCTTCGAGATAGGCGCGGGTCGAGGGATCATGCGCAAAGCCGATCACCAGCCCGCGTCCCTGCCGCTGCGCCATCAGATAGGGCTTGTAGGCCAGTTGCTTGCGGTTCTCGTCCCACACATAGCCGCTGGCGATGAGATTGCCGGGGGCCGCAAAGCGCATCACGTTGACGCCCTCGTCCCGGCCCAGCGGCGTGAAGATCTGCGTCCCCGTTGCCAGCACCACCGCGCCCTTGTCGTAACCGGCGGAGAGGAAATGGTCGGGCTCGCCCACTACGTTGAGCAGCGCGCCAGGGAGGGTATCGGGCAGCGCGGCCTGATCCTTGATCGCCTCGCGATATTCGGCATCGCTGGTGATCGCGACCGCCTCGGCAAGGTCGCCCTTGGCATCGTCTCCAGCTGCGGCAGGCTCACGGCCCAGCGCGGCCTCGCGCTTTACCGCGAGCAGCGGGTTGTCACCGCCGCTGAAGGTCTCGAGGCTGTCGCCGATCGCCACCAGCACCCCGCCGCGCTGCACAAAGCTGCGGATCGCGCGCTGGCCGCCTTCGCCGAGCACGCTCGACGGATCGCCTTCGGGCACCAGCAACACGTCGTACTCGCTGAGATCGGCGCGGGCGAGGCGGCTGGTGCGGATCGGGGTCACCGGAAGCCCGATGCGCTGTTCGAGCACATAGCGCAGCGCCCCGGCGGAGAGTTGCGAGACCCCGTCATCCCACGCCACCGCGACGCGCGGCAGAGTGAGGCGCGCGAAGTGCTCGCTGCCGAGGTTCGGCCCGCTGTCGACCCAGCCGCTCTCCATCGCGACCGTATGCGCGCCGACCTCGCGGGCGAGTTCGGCGAGGCGCGCCATCTTGTCGGGCGTGTTGCTGCCCGCGGGGAAGACCACCGTGCCGCGCGGCAATTCGCGCCCGCCGGTGGAGAAAGCGCGGTCGGTGACGCGCGCGTCGATCCCTTCGCGCAGGGCGAGGGTGACAAGCCGCGCCTGCCCGCTGTCGGTCCACGGCACGGCAATGGCGAAGCTGCCCGAGCCTTCGGCCTTGGCGACGATCGGCGCGGTGGCACTGAGCGGATCGCCGCCGGCGGGCGCGTTGCACAGCTGCACGTCGACCCCCGCCATCGGCCCGACCGACCAGGCGGTGACGTCGTAAAGCTCATGCGGCAGGTCGACCGAACGGCGGCGCTCCTGCTCGGCGAGGAAATCGGGCGGCAGGGGCGTGTCGCGGTCAAGCAGGCTGCGGATCAGCCGCGCGGCGGGCTGGGCCTGCGGCACGGCGAGGAAGCCTGCCGGATAGGACTTGCCGCACACGCTCGCGCCGCCCTCGCGCCGCAGCACGGTGATGCCCTGTTCGGCCAAGCGTCGCCCCAGCCGCTCGGCATTCCAGCGCCGCGTGCCGAGATCGATCACATAGGTGCCGCGCCCCGCTGCGCCGCTGGCATTGCCGCTGCGATAGGCCGCGAAATCGGAGAGGAATTTTTGGGCATTGTCGGCGACCGCGGCAGCGGTGGCGAGGCTGGCGGTGAAGTGGTTCTCGACCCCGTCGGCATAGGTCAGCTCGGTTCCGTCGCGCCGTTCCCACACCAGCCCGCGGGCCGATCCCTGTTCGTAGGTCGAGCCGATCGCGCCCTGATGCGCGTTCCAGGTGTCGCCGTAGCCGGGGTAGAACAGGTCATAGACCTCGCGCGTGAAATAGGGCTCGCCGCGCGCGTCGAAGGCGGCGGCGTTGTAGCGCCCGATCAGCTCATAGGCGCGCACCTGCGCAGGGGTGAGGTTGGGGTTGAAGGGCTGGGCGGCGGGGCTGAAGAAATAGGTCTCGTCCCCGCTCATTTCGTGCAGGTCCACCACCACCACCGGGTTCCACTGCCGGATCGCGGCGACCTTGCCGCGGGTTTCGGGCTGGGAGAGCGTGAACCAGTCGCGGTTGAGGTCGAACATATAGTGGTTCACGCGGCCCGAGGGCCACGGCTCGTCATGCTCCGCGGCCTGCCGGTCACCGGCGGGTTCGATTCCCGTGGATGCGAGGAAATTGTTGACGAAGCGCGCCCGCCCGTCGGGGTTCTGCATCGGGTCGATGACGACGATGGTGTTCGCCATGATCTTCGCCGCGCGCGCATCGCCCTCGGCGGCGAGGAGGTGATAGGCGGTCATCAAGGCGGCGTCGGTCGAGGAGATTTCGTTGCCGTGGACGCCGTAAGTCAGCCAGGTCACCGGCAGCGCCGCGCCGTTGCCCGCGCGCCCTGCGGCGATGTTCGCCATGTCGGCCTTGATCGCGTCAATACGGGCCATGTTGGCAGGCGCGGAGAGGACGAGGTAATAGAGCGGGCGGCCTTCCCAGCTTACCGCATATTGCACCAGCTGCGCACGGTCGGGCGCGGCCTCGGCGAGCGCCTTCAGATAGGCATAGGCCTGATCGGGCGTGGTGATCCGCGTTCCCGGCGCGTGGCCTGCGGTGGCGGTGAGTGTCGGGATGGCGGGATCGAACTGGCCTTCGATGAAGGACTGCGCAGCCGCCGGTTGGCCTAGCCCGATACCTGCCGCCAGCATCGCCAGCCAACGCCCCTTGAACACCTTCGTCATCAACGTTCCTCGCCCCATCGCCCAACACCGGGCAGGCCCGCAGCCTTGCCGCGAGACAGCCGGTGCGGTCAAGCGGGGAGGGGCGAATGACGCAAAGCGCGCGCGGCCGCGCTCAGCAGCCGAGCTGATCGGCGAGGTCGGTGAGGCTGGTCGCCGACCATTCCCACGCCTGTTCGTGATGCGCGTCGGGTGCGGGCGCGCCGCCATATTCCTGCGGGCGGTCGACATAGGCGCATTGCAGCCCCGCGGCGCGCGCGGCGGCGAGGTCGCCGTGATGCGCGGCGACAAGGCACAGCTCGCCCGGCGCGATGCCGAGCACTTCGGCGGTGTGGAGATAGGCGCGCCTGTCGGGCTTGTAGAACCCGCTCACTTCGGCACCGAGGATCGCATCCCACGGCAGGCCAGCGCGCCGCGCCATCGCCAAGAGCAGCGCGATATTGCCATTGGAGAGCGTAAGGATGGGAAAGCGCGCCTTCAGCCGCGTCAGCCCGGCCACGGTGTCGGGCCAGGGATCGAGCCGGTGCCAGGCGCGGTTCCAGTCGGCGAGCAGGCTCTCGTCGAGCGTTGCCGGATCGGCGCCGCAATCGCGCAGGGTCGCCTCGAGCATTTCGCGGTGGAGCACGTCGAGCACCACGAACTCCCGGCCCGAGGCCTTCATGCCGATCATCGCAGCGATATATTGCGCGCGCCATGCGTCGGCAAATTCGGCAGGATCGCGCCCGCCAAGCCCGATCGCTTCTAGAAACCCGGCAGACTCGCGCGCGACGCTGGTGCGCCAGTCGACCACCGTGCCGAACACGTCGAATGCGAGCGCCTTGGGAAGCGGGGCCACGGCGCGCCGCCCTATTCCGCGATCCGCTTCGGCTTGCCCAGCGCCTGCGCGCGGATCGCCTCGGCGTGCCACGGCAGGCGATGCCAGTCCTTTTCGGCATAGGCGCGGGTCTGGTCAGCGGCGTGGGGGGAGGCGGGGTTGGTGGACTGGCCGTAACTCAGAATCGCGTCGGCGACCGGCCCGTTCTCGTCGAAGCCGACGATCTGGATATAGCTCGTCCCGTGGCGCGGGGTCAGGCCCCAAGACGCAGCGGCGGCTTCCTGCACGTTGAGGATGCCGAGCCCGCCCGGGCCGCCGTGGATCGGGATCGCCTCGTTGCCCGCCATCACCCGCTGCACTTCGCCCCACGGTGCATCTAGCGCGATCCCGGCCTTGTCGAGTTCGGCCACAGCCTCGCCCAGCGCAGCGAGCAGCTTTTCGCCCTTCGCGCCGTCTGTAGCGAGGTCGCGTGGGGTGTTCACCGGATCGGCGGCGTCGAAGGGCACGCTCCACAGCCCCGGCAGGCGCGCCGCCTTGGGCCAGAAGGCGCGGAACAGCGCCGCGCCGCGGCTGGTGTTGTCAAAGCGCTTGTCCCATCCGGCAAGCGCCTTGCAGCCGCGCACCACCGCCTCGGGCAGGGGTGCCTCTTGCGTGCACAGCAGGAACATTGCGTCCACCGCCATGTCCGCAGCGAGACTCTTGTTCGCGAAGGCGAAGTCCTGCGCGCGGGCGTGATCGACCTTGCCTGCGGCCAGCAGCGCGGCGGTCTCGACGAAGTTCGACCGCGTGCGCAGCGACCGCGCGGTGGCATGGCGCCCGAGGATCGGCGACAGGGCGCGATACGGCATCGCCGGGTTGCTGAGCCAGTAGCTGTCGTTCGAATTGGTCAGCCAGCTGCGCGTGATGGTCGCCGCCTGATCGCTCGCGGGCATCAGGCCGGGGGCGGCGGTGCCTGCGGCGATCTCCCAGTCGCAGGCCGCGCGCGCGCCATCCAGCAACACCGCGAATTCGGCAAACAGCCCGGCAATCGGCGGGGAGCAGGCTGTGATTATCTCCGCCGAGACATTGGGCACCGCGGTCACATCCGCATGGAGCGCATCGCCATAGCGATCGGCGGCGATGGTGTTGACCCACGGAATGCCGAGCGTCTCGCTCACCGCGGCCTGCACCTCGCCGACATTCTTCGCCTCGCCGATCCGCAGCCACGCCTCGATCCCGCGCTGGTTGCCGCGATTGGCGTCCTTGAGCGTGAAGGCGCTCTGCGCGCTCCAGGTGATCCCGCGTGTCGGCACCACGAAAACCGGGCCGAAGCGGGTCGAATAGAGCGTCCGGCTGACGGCGGGCTGGCCTTCGGGCATCGGCACGGTGACGGTCTGCGCCGTCATCGCCTCGCTGGTTCCGTCGATCATGTAGCGGGTCGGATCGGCGGGATCGAGCGTCAGCTGGTAGAGCGTGAAGTGCCGCGCTTCGGTGACGGTGTGGGTCCAGGCGACATCCTTGTTGAAGCCCAGCGTCGGCAGCGGGGTGCCTGCAAGGCCGACGCCCATCACCTCGTAGCCTTCAGGGCCCTTCACGTGCATCTGCCAGAAGCGGGCGGGGCCTTTCCACGGGAAGTGCGGGTTGCCGATCACCAGCCCGCGCCCGTCGGCGGTGGTCTCGGCCCCGAAGGCCCAGCCGTTGCTGCCGATGCCGAGCTCTTGCGGATCCGGCATGCTGATCGCAACCTTGGGCGCGGGGCTACCCGGCGGGGCGGCATTGGCAATCGCGGCGGCAAGGTTCAGCGAACTGGCGAGCAGCATCTGCTTTTCGTTGAGCCGCAGCATGTCGTCGGCGGTGATGCGGCGCACCCACGCCTTGCCGCGACATTCAGGCGGGATGCCCTTGTCGCCTGCATCCTTCAGAAAGCGGTTATAGCCCGCAACATAGCCATCGATCAGCCCCTGCACCCGCGCGGGGAGCGCCTTGGCACCCTCGCGCAGCGCCGGAAGGTCGAGCACCGCGCGGAAGAAAATGTCGGAGGAGAGGTTGTCGATCTCCTCGAAGCCGAGCACCGCCTTGCCCTCGGGGCCGAAATTCCGGGAGCGCTCGCCCGCCACGGTAGCGAATTCCTCGGCCAGCAGGCACAGGTTGTCCTCGGCATAGGCATAGGCGACACCGTAGCCGACCCCGCGCCAGTCGCGCGCTTCGATATGGGGGATGCCGTAAGTGGTGCGGGTGATCGTGGCTTCGTAGCGCTTGCCCGCCAGAGCCCCGCTGGCCGGTGTCAGCGCCAGCACAGCCGCACCGGTCGCCAGAGCCGCGATCCGCATCATCATTCTCTCCCTTTGCCCCGCAATGCGGGTTGCGCCGCAAAACCTATCGGCGGGGGGCGCAAAAGGGAAGGCGCAAAGGAAAAAGGGCGCTCCGCCGCGTGGCAGAGCGCCCCTCTCCTGCGTCCGATTTGATCAGAACGATGCGGTGACCGAGAACACCACGGTCGCATCCGAAATCGAATCCCCCGCCAGCGTGGCGAAGTTCGGACGGATGCGGTTGGCTTCGGCTTCGGTGATGCTGGTATCGACATAGGCGACCGACAGCGTCAGGCCCTCGATCGGCGAAACGTCCGCGCCGATCAGCCAGTCGAAATAGGTGCCGGTCGGCGCGATCGAGGTGCCGTTGGGGCCAAGGCCGGGGTTGCCGTCCGAATAGCCGAGGTGCGCCTTGAGGCTGATCGGGGTGTCGGCGATGCCGTAGACGAGGTCACCGGCGAGGTAGAGGTTGTCCTCCTTGTCGCCCGGATCGGGCGCGGCGCCCACGGGGAACGCATTGCCCAGCGCTTCCTGCTGCGGGGCGTAGGCGACGGTCGCGGTAAGCGAGACCGGGCCGACATCGCCCGAAAGCTTGGCATAGAGCTCGGCAAAGTCGGTGGTGTCCGCGCCGCTGGGATACATGAACCAGGTTACGCCGACATCGAGCGTGCCTTCGCCGACCGGCATGGCGTAACCGGCAAAGATGTCGAGCTCCATGTTGGAGCCGCCGAAGGTGCCCCAGCCTGCGAGGTTCGAACCCCAGGTGCCGACATAGAAGCCGCTCGAGTGCGAGACGGTGAAGCCGCCCTGAATCGCCATGCCTTCATCGGTCTGCGACACGCCGCGGAAGCGGTAGTCGGAGGCCAGCGTGGCCGAGCCCGAGACGGTGATCGCCGGGGTTTCTTCCTGACCGGTGGCGGTCGCCAGATCGATCGGCGCGATCGCGCGCACGGCGACGGCGGTGTCGTCGGCAGCAGTGTCGACGACGACGATTTCTTCGTCCTGGGTGGTGTCGATGGCGGCCTCAGCGGCGCCGGCGTCGCTCGCAAAAGCGGGCATGGCAACGGCGGCAAGGGTCAGAGCCGAGGCGGCCGATGCGAAACGAATAAACATAAGGAACGCTCCATGAAGAGGTTTGGATCGTTCCACCTGCGTGGGCCGTGCAGAAGATTTTATCCGAAGAATCGGGTTCCCGTCACGTCGCAAGCATAATCGGCCAACCTTGTGCAGCGCACAAAGGTTATGTTTGCGTAGCGGTTCATAAAACTTTCTTGCGTGGCAATCCTGCAACAGTTTGCAGGCGTCAATATCGCCCCGCGCCGGGCGGGGTCGATACGTCATCCGCGCAGTTTGCGATCAGGTGCCGCGCAGGCTCTCCATGTCGATGACGAAGCGATATTTGATGTCGCTCGCCTCCATCCGCTCATAGGCGGCGGCGATGTCCTGCATCGCGATCACCTCGATCTCGGGAAGGATCTGCTTTTCCGCGCAGAAATCGAGCATTTCCTGCGTTTCGGCGAGGCCCCCGATCCCGCTGCCGGTCAGCACCTTGCGGCCCAGCAGCACGCCGGTGTGCAGTTCGGGCAGCATGTCGATCATCCCGACCAGCACCTGCACCCCGTCGATCCGCAGCAGGTGGAGGTAGGGCGTGACGTCGTGGCGCACCGGAATGGTGTTGAGCACCATATCGAAACGCCCCCGCGCCGCCTTCATCGCGTCCTTGTCGGTGGTGTTGAGAAAGGCATGGGCGCCGAGCTTCTCCGCATCCGCGCGCTTGCTTTCGGAGCGGGAGAGCACCGTCACCTCGGCCCCCATCGCCGCTGCCAACTTCACGCCCATGTGCCCGAGCCCGCCGAGCCCGGCGACCGCGACCTTGCTGCCGGGGCCGACCTTCCAGGTGCGAAGCGGCGAGTAGGTGGTGATCCCGGCGCACAGCAGCGGCGCGGCCTCGGCCATCGGCAGGGCATCGGGCACCTTGAGCACGAATTCCTCGCGGGCCACGATCCGTTCCGAATAGCCGCCATAGGTGGGCGAGCCGTCGCGCCGGTCGGTGCCGTTGTAGGTGCCCGTCATCCCGCCATTGCGGCAATATTGTTCAAGGTCCGCCTCGCAATGCGCGCATTCCATGCAGGAATCGACCATGCAGCCGATCGCCACCCGGTCGCCAACCGCATGGCGGGTGACGCTCTCGCCAATATCCGCGACGATGCCGACGATCTCGTGGCCCGGCACGATCGGATAGGTGGTCCCGCCCCAGTCGTTGCGCGAGGCGTGCAAGTCCGAGTGGCAGATGCCGCAATGGGTGATGTCGATCAGCACATCGTCATGGCGCAGACCGCGCCGGGTGATCTGCATCGGCCCGACGCCGCTGTCGGGCGCAGTCGCGCCATAGGCCTTGGTGGGGTATTCGTTGGTGGCGGTGGTCATTGCACAATTCCTCGTCATTGCGAGCGGAGCGAAGCAATCCATGGACTGACCTTCCCGCAGGCGGCGATGTTCGTTCATGGATTGCCACGTCGCCTGCGGCTCCTCGCAATGACGACGTGGAAACGGAATTACTTCGGCGGCATCCTGATGGCCCCGTCCAGCCGGAACTGATGCCCGTTGATATAGCTGTTGCGGGCGATCTCCAGCACCAGCGAAGCAAATTCCTCCGGCTCGCCGAGGCGCTTGGGGAAGGGGACGCTGGCGTTCAGCTGCACCCACATTGGCGGGTTCCTGTCCTTCATCCCCAGCATCAACGGCGTGGCGAAGATGCCGGGCATGACCGAATTCACGCGGATGCCCAAGTCCATCAGGTCGCGCGCCATCGGAAGGACGAGGCCGTTCACCCCGGCCTTGCAGCTGCCATAGATCACCTGCCCGATCTGCCCGTCCTGCGCCGCGACGCTGGCGGTGAGGATAATGCAGCCGCGCTCGCCGTCGTCATTGACCGGGTCGGCGTTCGCCATCCCCAGCGCCGAGATGCTCGCGACGCGGTAGCTGGCGACCAGTATGCCCTCGGCCCCGAAGGCGTAGTCCTCGGTGGAGAGCCGCTTGTAGGCACCCGCCTCCTTGTCCCAGCCCAGCGTCTTGCCGCGGCGGCTCGCCATCGCGCAGTGGAGCGTCACGCGCTCCTGCCCATGCGCGGCGCGGGCGGCGGCGAAACCGGCCTCGACGGAGCTCTCGTCCATGATGTCGACATGGTGGAACGTGCCGCCGATCGCTGCCGCGTGGGCCTCGCCCGCTTCGTCGTTGATGTCGAAGATCGCGACCTTCAGGCCCGCATCGGCAAAGGCTTGCGCGCTCGCCTTGCCCAGCCCGCTCGCCCCGCCGGTGACGACCGCTGCCATGCCCGGTTCCAGTTTCATCCCTGTCCTCTCCTGATGGATTTTGCGCAAGGCTAGGCCTTTCGCGCCGCCCGCGCCACCTCTTCAATTCGCGACATTTGCGCCACACCTGGCGCCGTCATCGATCCGTAACCGGGCCTTCGCCCGGCTGTCATGACCCTGCGCTAACCGCCCCCCGAAAGCGCCCGCACCAGCGGGCAGGCACAGGGGAAATTCGATGAACTCTATCCGTCTCGCCACGGGCAGCGCCGCGCTGGCGCTCGCCGCCAGTCTCGCCGCTCCTGCTTTCGCCGGGGAAGTCGCCGGGGTCGTCGCCGACGCCAGCGAAACCGCCGGTCTCGACGCGGTGGAAGTGGTGATCGAGGAACTCGGCCGCCGTACCGTCACCCAGCGTGACGGCAGCTACCTGATCGGCGATGTTCCGGCGGGCACCTACACCATCACCGCCCGCTATGTCGGCGCGCAGCCGCAGCAGTTCACCGTTACCGTCCCGGCCACCGGCACCGTGCGGCAGAACTTCGTGCTGGGCGAAAGTGGCTCCAACATCCTCGTGCTCGGCCAGGGCGCGAACCTTGCCTCGGCCCTGTCGCGCAAGAAGGCGGCGGACGGCGTGTCCGACGTGCTGACCCGCGACGCGATCGGCCAGTTTCCCGACCAGAACGTCGCCGAAAGCCTGCGCCGCCTGCCGGGCGTCAACATCCTCAACGATCAGGGCGAGGGCCGCTTCGTCTCGATCCGCGGTCTCGATCCGCAGCTTAACGCGACCTCATTGAACGGCGTGCGCCTGCCTGCACCCGAAAGCGACACCCGCGCGGTGGCGCTCGACGTGCTGTCCTCGGACCTGATCGAATCGATCGAGATCAAGAAGTCGCTCACCCCCGATATGGACGCCGACACCATCGGCGCCTCGATCGAGATCCGCACCCCGAGCGTGTTCGACCGCAAGAAGGATCTGCTGACCCTCACCGCGGAAGGCAGCTACAACGAATATTCGGACGAAGTGACGCCCAAGGGCGCGCTCGATTTCGCCAAGCGGCTGGGCGAGAATTTCGGCGTTGCGGGCGGTGTCAGCTATTACGAGCGCAAGTTCGAAACCGACAACGTCGAAGCCGATTTCTGGGAAACATCGGCCAGCGGCGTCGACTATTCGCCGGGCATCGAATACCGCGATTACGATGTCGAGCGCACCCGCATCAGCACCTATCTCTCGTTCGATCTGCGCGCGACCGACACCACCAAGCTCTACCTGCGCGGCAACTGGAGCCAGTTCGACGATCAGGAATACCGCCGCCGGCTGGTGATCCTGCCGTCGGGCGAGCCGGTGGGCGGCGACGCCGACAGCGCGCAGTTCAGCGACACCACCGGGGCTGGTGGAAGCCGCATCGAAGTGCGCCGCGACAACAAGGACCGCTTCGAGCGCCAGCGCATCCGTTCGCTGGTGCTGGGCGGGGATACCGACACGGGCGAATGGAAGGTGGGCTGGCTGGCAAGCTACGCCAAGTCGACCGAGCGCGAGGATTTCTCGCTCGACCCGACCCGCTTCCGCGCGCGCTTCACCAATGCCGGGGTAGGCATCGATTTCGACTTCAGCGACGAGCGCGTGCCGCTCTATTCGCTGACCGGCGGGGCCGCGGCCTTCAACGATCCTACGCGCTACAGCTTCAACCGCCTCGAACTCACCGACCTGTCGGACAGCCAGGACGAGGAATTCGCGCTCAAGGCCGACATCGCCCGCGTCTTTGCGCTGGGTGATGGCGAGCTGACCGTGCAGGCCGGGGCCAAGCAGCGCTGGCGCGACAAGAGCTATGATTTCAACCTGACCTTCTTCGGCGGTTATGACGGCGACTATACGCTTGCCGACGTGCTCGGGCCCTATCGCTACCCGATCGTCGACCTCGGCCCGATGTCGGGCCGCACCGCGCCGACCGATTTCTTCCTCGCCAACGCGGCCAATTTCGAGGTCGACGACTACGAGACCGCGCTGGGCTCGGCGATTGAGGACTACAGCGTTACCGAGGATATCACCGCGGGCTATCTGATGGGCCGTTACGAAACCGGGCAGCTGCTGGCGATCGGCGGCGTGCGGGTCGAGCGCACCAGCAACGAGCTGAACGGCAACACCGTGCTTGATGCCGAGCCTGACGTCATCGTCACGCCCGTCAGCTTCGAGCGCGACTACACCCAGTGGCTGCCCAGCCTGACGCTGCGCTACGCCGCGCAAAGCGACCTGATCCTGCGCGCCGCCGCCTATCGCAGCCTGGTGCGCCCGCGCCTGTCGCGCCTCGCTCCGCGCTTCACCATCAACGAGGATGGCGAGGCCGAATTCGGCAACCCCGACCTCCAGCCCTTCGAAGCGTGGAATTTCGACGGGACGGTCGAATATTACATGAGCAGTAACGGCGCGATCACCGCAGGCGTGTTCTACAAGCGCGTCAAGAATTTCGAAGTGGTGATCCGCGACGGCGATCCGGGCAGCTTCAACGGGGTCGACTATCAGGAGGCGCTGATCCCGATCAACGGCGATTCCGGCGACATCTTCGGTTTCGAGGCGAGCTTCGCGCAGACCTTCGACATGCTGCCCGCGCCTTTCGACGGAATGCTGTTTCAGGCCAACTACACCTATACGGACGCGACCGGATCGGTGCCGACCGACGGCGATCTTGCCGATCTGCGGGACATCGAACTGCCCTCGGCATCGAAGAACACCTTCAACGTGGTGCTCGGCTACAGCAAGGGCGGGCTCGACCTGCGCGCGGCGGGCACCTACCGCGACGGCTATCTCGACGAGCTGGGCGACGATGCCGAGACCGACCGCTTCGTCGACAACCACTTCCAGCTTGACCTGTCGGCGCGCTACGACATCACCAAGCAGATCCGCGTCTTCGCCGAGTGGATCAACGTCAACGACGCCAAGTATTTCGCCTTCCAGAACTTCAACGATCGTCGCCGTCTGCTGCAATACGAGGCCTATGGTTCGACCTTCAAGTTCGGGGTAAGGGCGAACTTCTGATGCTCCGACCCCTTCACGGCTTCGCACTGCTCTCGCTCGGGATCGCCGCCGCCTGCGCGACGGTGCCCCCGGCGATCACGGGCGATCCGACGGTGAGCGTGACCGCGCGGGCCGAAACCCCGCCAGTCGGCACCGCCAACGCGGACGCGGCGGACGATCCGGCGATCTGGCGCAATGCGGCCGACCCCGCCGCCAGCCTGATCGTCGGGACCGACAAGAAGGGCGGGCTTTACGTCTATAACCTCAAGGGCGAGCAGGTGTCGTTCCTTGCCGCGCCGGGGCTCAACAATGTCGATCTGATCCAGACCGGCGCGAGTATCTGGATTGTGGCGAGCGACCGCAGCGATCTCGCCACGGCGCATCTTTCGATCACGCTGTTTCACCCGTGGAAGCTGGAATTTGATGCCACGCAGCGTGTGCCTGTCGGCCCCGGTGAAGGCTATGGTCTATGCTTGGGTATGCTCGCCTCGGATGGATCGTTCACCGCGTTTTCCGCTCCCAAGAACGGCGTGATCTACCAGACGCGGATAAGCGAAGGGCATCATGGCGACGCGATTGCCGAGTCATCGGTGCTTGCCAGCGTCCCTTCGCAGCCGGAAGGCTGCGTCGTCGATGACCGTACCGGCACGCTTTATGTCGGGGAGGAAGCCGCCGGGATCTGGGCGATCGATATCGCGACGGGTTCGAAGGAAATCGTCGCTCCGGTCGGCACGGGTATGTTGGTGGCCGATGTCGAAGGCCTCGCAATTGCGCCCGAGGGCAAGGACGGCGGCTACCTTGTGGCCTCCTCGCAGGGCGACAACGCCTATGCCGTCTATCGCCTTCCCGGCATGGAGCCACTCGGGCGGTTCCGCATCGCCGCGGGCGCGTTTGGCGCGACCGAGGAGACCGACGGGATCGCGCTCGACCCCCGAGATTTTGGGCCCGATTTCCCCGGAGGCCTGTTCATCGCGCAGGACGGGATCAACCCGCCTCGGGCGCAGAATTTCAAATATGTGCGCTGGGACGATGTGCTTGCCGCGCTGGAGGGTGGCCGGTAAACCGCCGGGCATGACTGTCACCGTCCCCGCGCCCGACCGCCGCCGCTTTCTCGGCGCCACCGCCACCGCCTTTGCCGCGCTCGCCGCAAGCGGCTGCACGATCCGCACCGCGGGGAGCGATGGCGCGCCCGGGGCCGTTCGGTCCGGCGCAGCGGGGGGCTTTGCGGGCTACGGCCCATTGCGCCCCGATCCGGCGGGGCTGCTCGACCTGCCCGAAGGCTTCTCCTACCGCGTCATCTCGCGCCTCGGCGATGCGATGAACGACGGCGGCACCGTGCCCGATCGCGCCGACGGGATGGGTTGCTTCGACATTGGGAACGGCGAGATCGCGCTGGTTCGCAATCACGAACTGCAACCGCGCCATGACGCGGGCGGGCCAATCGCCAAGGGCTTCGGCAAGCGCAATGGCGAATACGTCCCCGGCGGCACCACCACCATCGTGCTCGACGCCGCGACCCTGCAGGTGAAGCGCCAGTTCCGCAGCCTTGGCGGCACGATCCGCAATTGTTCGGGCGGGGTGACGCCGTGGGGCAGCTGGCTGAGCTGCGAGGAAGCGCCGACCGGCCCCGGCCAACAATATGGCGACGGGCTGGAGCGCAATCACGGCTGGGTGTTCGAGGTGCCCGCCTCGGCGCGCGGCCTCGTCGATCCGGTGCCGCTCACCGCGATGGGCCGCTTCAATCACGAGGCCGCCGCGGTCGATCCCGCGACCGGCATCGTCTACATGACCGAAGACCGCGACGACGGGGTGCTCTATCGCTTCATTCCCAAGACCCCCGGCAGGCTGGCCGAGGGCGGGCGCCTGCAGGCGATGGTGGTCGAGGGGCTGGCCGATACCCGCAACTGGAAAAGCCCGGCGATGGCGGTGGGCCAGTCCTTCCGCGTCAGCTGGGTCGATCTTGACGATGTCGAAGCCCCGAAGGACGACCTGCGCCAGCGCGCCGCCGCCCGAGGCGCGGCGCTGGTCGCGCGCGGCGAGGGCCTGCACATGGGCGTGAAGCGCGGCCAGTCCGAGGTCTTCGCCTGCTGCACCAGCGGCGGGGCGAAGCAGCTGGGGCAGATCCTCAAGCTGACGCCGGGCCTTGCAGGCGCGCCCGACATGATCGAGCTGTTCTTCGAAAGCGCAAGCAAGGACCAGTTCGATTACGGCGACAACCTCACCGTCGCCCCCAACGGGCACCTGATTGTGTGCGAGGACCAATATACCGCCATCGTCGACAACCACATCCGCGGGATCACCCCGGCGGGCGAGGCCTATTCGCTCGCCCGACTGACCGCGCAGACCGAGCTGGCGGGCGGCTGTTTCTCGCCCGATGGCCGGGTGCTGTTCGTCAACGCCTATGGGCCGACCGCGACGCTTGCGATCACCGGGCCCTGGGCAGCGTGACGCGCGGGGCATGACGGGCGCGGCGTGGACGGGTTCCTGATCGCCGCTCTGCTGGCCTTCGCGCTGGCGACGGGCGGGCGCGATCAGTGGATGGTGGCGCGCTGGGCTGACGCGCTGGGGTCAAGCGGGGCGCTGCTGGCGGTCGCGGTGCTGTCCTCGATCGCCTCCGCCGGTGCAATGGCATGGATCGGCGCGGAATTCGCCGCGCTCCTGCCACGCCGCGCAGGCCAGATGCTCGTCGCCTTTGCGCTGGGGGCAGCGGCGCTGGAACTGGCGTTTCCGGTGCGCCTCCAATCCCCGCAGGAACCGACCCGATCCCTCGGCGCGATCGCCATAGTGTTGCTCGCCCGCCAGATTGGCGACGGCGCGCGCTTTGCCGTCTTCGCTCTTGCGGCGTGGACTGCGGTGCCGTTCACCACAGGGCTGGGCGGCGCGCTGGGCGGGGCGGCGGCGGTGGCGGCCGGGTGGAGCGCGGGGGGTGCCGTACTGGCGCGTTGGCCGCTGAGAGGCCTGCGCCTGTGTCTTGCCGCAGGCCTCGCGCTGGCGGCGCTGTTCATCGGACTGGACGCCCGCTTCGCCGCAGCCTGACCGCCTGTCACAGCGGGCGAGGGGCGACTGCGATGAAACATTTTCGCCGCTGCGCTGTTATATCGGCAACCCTGTCACGCAGGCGCAGCATCCGCGCGCCGCAAACACCAATGGAGATTCCCATGGCCGACACCAAAGCCAATTCGAAAGCCGCCCTCATCGACGAACTCAACGGTCTGCTAGCCGATCACTTCGCGCTCTACACCAAGACCAAGAACTTCCACTGGCATATCACCGGCCCGCGCTTCCGCGATCTGCACCTGCTGTTCGACGAGCAGGCGATCGAAATCCGCGACCAGATCGATGCCATCGGTGAGCGCGTGCGAAAGCAGGGCGGCATGACGCTGACCTCGATCGGCGCGGTCGCGAAGCACACCCAGATCAAGGACCAGGACAGCACCGACCTCTCGCCCGACGACATGGTCAAGGAACTGCGCGACGACAATCAGAAGATGGTCGATCGCCTCAAGGGCATGAAGGAACTGGCCGAAGAGGCCGGCGACAACGCCACCGACGGCCTGCTCGACGACTGGACCGACATGGCCGAAGAGCGCGTGTGGTTCCTCACCTCGATCCTCGGCTGATCGCCTCTAGATAGCGATTAAACAAGGGCCGCCCCTGTTGCCGGGGGCGGCCCTTTTGCTATGATCGCACCCATGGCCAACATCACGATCATCGAAAGCGCCGATCCGCGCGCGGTTGCCGATTGGCTGGCGGGCCGGCTGGGCGGGGCCAGGGCCGGAGCCATCACCATTCCCGGCGGGTCGACCCCCTTTCCCATCCTCGCCGCGCTGATCGATCGCGGCGGAATCGACTGGGCGGGCTGGCAGGTCTGGCCCAATGACGACCGCATCGTGCCCGAGGATCACGAGGCCTCCAACACCGGCAAGATCCGCGCGCTGCTGGAACCGGCAGGCGCGGCAATCATGCCGCTGGCAGAGGATGCCACGCCGCCCGCCTTCACGCTGACATGGCTCGGCATGGGGCCGGACGGGCACATCGCCTCGCTGTTTCCCAACACCGATCCCAAGGTCGATGACCCGGTGGCCATTCGCCGCCTGACCCCCGACCCGCTCCCCGCCCACGCGCCCTTCGACCGCATCACGCTCACCATTCCCGCGCTGTGCGATACGCAGGCGCTGGTCTTTACGCTGGGCGGCGCGGCGGACAAGCGCGCCGTGTTCGAGGCGGCGATGCGGGGCGCAAACGATCTTCCCATCGCGCGCTTGCTCGGCGAAGCGCGGCGACGGGGCATTCCCGTCACCGTGTTCGCCTGATGCCGCACTTCGTCCCCGCCCCGCTCCACCGCGCGCTGCTGCCGCTTGCGCACCGCGTGCGGCACCGCTGGCGGCGCTGGCGCAAGACGCCGATTGCCGGCGTAAGCGTGATCATCACCAATCTCGGCGGCGATGTGTTGCTGCTCAAGCATTCCTACGGCCCCGACGTGTGGAGCCTGCCCGGCGGGGGGCTCGGCAAGGGCGAAGACCCATTGGACGCCGCCCGGCGCGAGGTGCGCGAGGAGCTGGGCGTCGAGCTGCCCCGGATCGAGCCAATCGGCACGCTGGAAGAAGTGCTGTCGGGCTCGCCTCACACCGCGCACATCTTCACCGCCGTGTGCGATCAGCGCCCGCAGCCCGACCGGCGCGAGGTGACGGTGGCGCGGTTCTTCCCCTCGCACTCGTTGCCCGAACCGCTGGGCACCACCACCCGCGCACGGATCGCAGTGTGGAAGGGGCGCGGGGTGAGTTGAGGATTTTCGTCGCGCTGGCGGGTGGTCTGCGCCACCGACAGGTGGCCCGCACATCACAGCAACCTTAGCTGCGCCTCGTCGCGCGCGGGCTTGTCGTCCTCGGCCCCCTCCAGCCCCGATAGCGTCAGCCCCATCAGCCGGATCGGCCCACGCAGCGGCAACTCCGCTTCCAGCAACGCCCGCGAGAGTCGGGCGAACTCCTCCCGGTCGCTGAGATAGTGCGGGAGCGAGGTCGCGCGGGTCATGATCTGGAAATCGGTGAACTTCAGCTTCAGTGTCACCGTCCGCCCCCGTGCGCCCGAAGCCTCGATTCGCTCCCACACGATGCCAATAATCGTCTCAAGCGTATCGCGCAGGGCCCCGCCGCTGTCGATATCCTCCGAGAACGTGCGCTCCCCGCCGACCGACTTGCGGATCCGGTGCGCGGCGACGGGCCGGAGGTCGATCCCCCGCGCGGCGCGGAACAGGTAGTCCGCCATGCTGCCGAAATGCTCGCGCAGGAAGGCGATGTCCTTCGCCGCCAGATCAGCGCCCGTGGCAATGCCGAGCCGCTGCATTTTCGCCTCGGCCTTGGGCCCGACCCCGTGGAAGCGCCGGATCGGCAGCCCCGCCACGAACTGCGCCCCCTCGCCCGGGCGGATGATGCACATCCCGTCAGGCTTGTTCTGGTCGCTGGCGAGCTTGGCGAGGAACTTGTTGTAGCTCACTCCCGCGCTCGCGGTCAGCTGCGTCTTGGCGCGGATTTCCTGCCGGATCAGCGTGGCGATGCGCGTGGCGCTGCCGATGCCCAAGCGATCTTCGGTGACGTCGAGATAGGCTTCATCAAGGCTCAGCGGCTCGATGATCGGCGTGTAGTGCTCGAACACCCGGCGGATCTGGCGGCTGGCTTCCTTATAGGCATCGAAGCGCGGGCGCACGAAGATGAGATCGGGGCACAGGCGCGAGGCCGTGACCGAGGGCATGGCGCTGCGCACGCCGAAGACCCGCGCTTCGTAGCTCGCCGCCGCCACCACCCCGCGCCCGCCCGCGCCGCCGACCGCGACCGGCTTACCCCGCAGCTCGGGATTGTCGCGCTGTTCGACGCTGGCGAAAAAGGCATCCATGTCGACATGGATGATCTTGCGCAGGCCGGGCTGGTCTGCGGGCGCTTCGTCATCGGCGGGAAAGGGAGGCGGCGCGGCCATGTCCGCGCAAATAGAACCTTGGCGCGCGCGAAGGAACCGTTGCTGGAACATTTCACCCGCCGCATCATTTTGTGCAGATGCGAAAAGAACAGTGGTCTTCCGGCGAACCCATGGGCAAAGGCCCCGCGATGGCCACCTCGCCCGCCTCCTCGATACCCTTCCGCAAGGCGCTCGGTGACACCGAGCTGCTGTGGATGATGGCGCTGCTGATGGCGCTCAACGCCTTCGGGATCGACGCGATTCTCCCCGCACTCGATCCGCTTGCGGCCGATCTGGCGGTGAGCGGGAATGACCGGCAGTTCGTGATCGGGATCTATCTTCTGGCCGGCGGGCTCGGTTCGCTGGTCCCCGGCGCGCTGGCTGACCGCTTCGGGCGGCGGCCAATCCTGCTGGGCGCGGTGGCGGTCTATATCCTGCTCTCGGCCCTTTGCGCGCTCGCGCCGAGCTACGACGCGCTGATCGCGATCCGCGGCGTGCAGGGCTTCTTCGCCGCCGGGATCGTCGCGCTTCCCCCCGCCATCATCCGCGACCGGGTGGGCGGGGACAAGATGGCGCGGATGATGAGCCTGATCTTCGTGATCTTCCTGATGGTGCCCGCGGTCGCGCCGACGATCGGGCAGGGCATCCTCGAATTCGGCAACTGGCGCGCGATCTTCGGCGCGATGGCGGTGCTGGGCGTGGTGATGGGCCTGTGGGTCCACATCCGCCTGCCCGAGAGCCTGACTGAGGCCAACCGCCAGCCCATCCTGCCGCGCACCATCGCCCGCAACATGACCCGCGCGCTCGCCCTGCCGAGCACCTTTGGCTACGTCATCGGTTCGGCGCTGGTGTTCGGCGCGCTGTTCGGCTTCATCAATTCCTCGCAGCAATTGATCACCGAGACCTTTGGCGCGGGCGACATCTTCCCGATGATCTTCGCGATCTGCGCCGGGTCGATGGCGGTGGCGAGCTGGTCGAACTCGCGCATCGTCGAACGTTTCGGCGCGCGCCGGGTGAGCCACACCGCGCTGTTCGCCTTTATCGTGGTGAGCGCCTGCCAGGTGTTCTTCGCCTTCCAGCCGGAGGAGGCACTGTGGGTCTTCGTGCCGCTGATGGCGATCAACATGGCGCTGCTCGGCTTCATCGGCAGCAATTTCGGCGCGATCGCGATGAACCCCTTCTTCGCCATCGCGGGCGCGGCAAGCTCGGCCCACGGCTTCGTGCGCATGACCACCGCCGCGCTGCTGGGCGGGGCGATCGGCTATGCCTTTGACGGCACCGCGCGCCCGCTGGCGCTGGCCCTGCTGGCGAGCGGCCTCACCTGTCTGGTGCTGGTGCTGCTGAGCGAGAAGGGCAAGCTGTTCGGGCCGTCGGATGCGGAAGCGGCGTTGGGCACGGAGCCAAACAGCTAAAGCCTAGCTGTCAGCCCCCAAACTTCTCCACGCCAGCCCCGCAAACTCGCACAGCAGCGGCCGCGTGTCGCGCGGGTCGATGATGTCCTCGACGTTGAAGCGCTCGGCGGAGCGGAAGGGCGAGGTGACCTTCGCCAGCCTTTCGCGGATTTCCTTCAGCAGCGCCGCCGGATCGTCCGCGGCTTCCAGCTCGGATTTGTAGGCAACCTCCAGCCCGCCTGCGATGGGCAGGCTCCCCCAGTCGCCCGAGGGCCAGCAATAGCGATACTGATACCGCTCGGCATTGCTCATGGCGCTGCCCGCGATGCCATAGGCGCGGCGCAGGACGATGCTCGCGAGCGGTACCGTCGCCCGGTAGATCGCATTCATCGCATTGACGCCGTAGCGGATCGTCCCCGCCATCTCCGCCTCGCGCCCGATCATGAAGCCGGGGTTGTCGACGAGGTGGACGATGGGCAGCCGGAACTGGTCGGCAAGGCGGACGAAGCGTTCGACCTTCTCGGAGGTCTTGGCCTCCCACGATCCGCCGAGGTAGCTGGGATCGCTTGCGATGACGCAGACCGGCCAGCCATCGAGCCGGGCGAGGGCGGTGATCGCCGCGCGGCCCCATTGCTTGCCGATCTCGAACACCGTGCCGGAATCGAACACCATGTCGAGACAGCGGCGCATCGAATAGACCTGCTTGTCCTCGCGCGGGACGAGGCTGAGGAGCGCCTCCTCGCGCCGGTCCGCCGGGTCGCCGGTTGCGATGCGGAGGGCGGGCTGGCCGACATATTCGGGCATGAAGCTGAGGAAATGCCGCGCGCGGGCGAAGGCCTCGGCCTCGGAGGCGACCTCGTCATCCACCACCCCGTTGCGCGTGTGGATCGCCGAGCCGCCGAGCGCTTCCTTGGCTTCCTCGTGATTGGCCGCTCCGCCCTTGTAGGCATCACCGAGGCCATCGACCACGGCGGGGCCGGCGGCGAAGATCTGCGAGAGTCCCTTCACCATGATCGAATAATGGCTTGCCACAGTCCGGGCCGCGCCGAGACCCGCTGTCGGCCCGAGCGCGAGCGCCACCACCGGCACGGTGTCGAGATTGGTCACCACGTCGCCCCAGCCGGGCACGGCGGGGATATAGGTCGCGCCGATCTGTTCGAGCGTCTTGACCGATCCACCGCCGCCCGTGCCGTCGATCATGCGGATGATCGGGAGCTTCAACTCATGCGCCATCCGCTCGGCCTGAACCATCTTGCGGCTGATCCCTGCATCCGCCGCGCCGCCGCGAATGGTGGAGTCGTCGGCGGTGGCGACGACCGGGCGGCCATTGATCAGCGCCTTGCCGAAGAGGAAAGGGGCGGGGGTGATGGATTGAAGGTCGCCGTTGGCGTCATATTTGGCCGAGCCTGCAATCTTGCCGATCTCGCGGAAGCTGCCCTCGTCGCACAAAGCCGCGAGCCGCGCGCGGGCATCCATCTTCCCGCGCCCATGCTGCCGCGCAACCTTGTCCGCGCCGCCCATTTGCTCGGCGAGCGCCTCGCGTTGGCGCAGTTCTTCGAGTTGTTTGGCCCAGGTCATCGATCCTCCCCGGCACGGGGAGGTGGCAGCGCGCAGCGCTGACGGAGGGGACTCCCGGTTGAGGGCTGTGCTTGCGGCGAGTCCCCTCCACCACCTGCGGTGGTCCCCCTCCCCGTTCCGGGGAGGATCACGCCTCATCACCCGACGCAGGCACCACCCGGCACAGCACCGCGTCAACCTGCACCTGCGCGCCTGCGCTCACCGTCAGCCCCTCGATCACCCCGTCGAAGGGCGCAGGTAGAGCGTGCTCCATCTTCATCGCCTCGAGCACCATCAGCCGCTGCCCGGCGGTGACGGTCTGGCCCTCGGCGATATCGACCGCGATGACCTTGCCCGGCATCGGCGCAATGATCGCGCCATCGGCGGCGGAGGCTTGGCCTCCTGCGTCGGCGCGCCAGCTAGACAATTTGAAGGTCCGACCGCGATTGGTGAGCAGCGTCTCTCCGTCGATATGCTTCACGCGGCTTTCGCCCGCACTTCGCAATTCGACTTCGATAGGCTCGCCGTCCACAAGAACATAAGATCTCGTCTGCGGGGCGGAATTCAAACGAAATGCAAAGGGCGAATATGCCGGGGTGATGGTTTCGGCCCACCATGACAGAAAGTCGGGATCTGGTTCGGACAGCGCTTGCAAGCTCTCGCCCTGACGTTCGATGATGCCAGTGTCGACGTCGCCACTTGCGAAGCCTTCGAGCTCCGCAAGCTTATAAAGAAAGGGGGCATTGGATTTGACCGGCCAGACCTGCAGTTCATCAAGCACCCCGAGCAGCCGTTCGCGTGCCTCGTCACGCGATGCACCATGCACAACGACCTTAGCGATCATCGGATCGTAGAAAGGGGAAATCTCGCTACCTCGAAGCACACCCGTTTCGATGCGAACCCAATCGGGCTCATGTCCGAAATACAAGGATTGAAGCGTGCCCGTGCTCGGCAGAAACCCTTTCGCCGGGTCTTCAGCATAGAGCCGCGCTTCCATAGCCCAGCCGTTGATCGACAGCTCGTCTTGCCGCTTGGGCAGCGGCTCCCCGCTCGCGACCCTCAACTGCCATTCGACCAGATCGACCCCGGTGATTTCCTCGGTGACGGGGTGTTCGACCTGAAGGCGGGTGTTCATCTCCATGAAGAAGATGCGGTCGGCGCGCAGGCCTTCGCTGGCATCGGCGATGAATTCGATCGTGCCTGCGCCCTCGTAGTCCACCGCCTTGGCGGCGCGCACGGCGGCGGCGCAGATGGCTTCGCGGGTGGCCGCGTCCATGCCGGGGGCGGGGGCTTCCTCGATCACCTTCTGGTGACGGCGCTGGAGCGAGCAGTCGCGCTCGAACAGGTGGACGACGTTGCCGTGGCTGTCGCCGAACACCTGCACCTCGATATGGCGGGGCGAGGTGATCCACTTTTCGAGCAGCACTTCATCATTGCCGAAGCTGGCCTTGGCCTCGCGGCGGCAGGATTCGAGCGCGGCGGCGAAATCGGAGGGGGCATCGACCTTGCGCATCCCCTTGCCGCCACCGCCCGCGACCGCCTTGATGAGCACGGGGTAGCCAATCGCTTCGGCCTCCTTGGTCAGCCGCTCGACCGACTGGTCCGATCCGTCATAGCCCGGCGTCACCGGCACGCCCGCGCTGCGCATCAGCTGCTTGGCCGCGTCCTTGAGGCCCATGGCGCGGATGCTGGCAGGCTTGGGGCCGACCCAGATCAGCCCTGCGTCGATCACGGCCTGCGCGAAGTCGGCGTTCTCCGAGAGGAACCCGTAGCCCGGATGGATCGCATCCGCGCCCGTCTGCTTGGCCGCCGCGATGATCTTCGCGCCGACCAGATAGCTTTCGGCAGCGGGCGAGGGGCCGATATGCACCGCCTCGTCGGCGCTCCGCACATGCAGCGCCTTGGCGTCGGCATCGGAATAGACCGCGACCGTCGCGATCCCCATGCTGCGCGCGGTGCGCATGATCCGGCAGGCGATCTCGCCGCGGTTGGCGATCAGAAGTTTGGTGATCATGGTCCCGGATTAGCCCGGCTTGGTTGCAAAAGAAACTACGTCTTCCCGGTCACCGAGCCGGGACCCCGCTTCCTTCGTGCCCGCTCAGAACAAGCGGGGCCCCGGGTCAAGCCCGGGCAGACGGTTGGGGCGGACCAGAAGACAAGGAAGCGGGCCGATAGTCCGCAATCCCCCAGTCGATCCCGCCCGCGGGCATCTTCTCGCGGTTTATCACCGCCGAGAGAAACGCGCGCACGCCATACAGCGCCTTTTCGCCGCGCGGCACATAGGTGCGGCTGTTCCACGCCTCGGGCCCGCGCTTCCTCACCTTGCGGCCGATCGCGCCATAGATGCGCGCCGCCGAGAGCACCGCCCAGCGGCTGCGGAAGGGGAGCTTGGCCGCGCCCACCCGCGCTGCGGCCTCGTGCTTCTCGACCAGCGCGACCAGCCGCGCGGCCATTTCGGCGAGTTCGGAACGGTGATGCGGCTTGGTGTGCTGGCCGGGCTCGATATCCTGTTCGGCGAGCCACTCCATCGGCAGGTAGCAGCGCCCCGCCGCGTCATCCTCGACGATGTCGCGTGCGATGTTCGAAAGCTGGAAGGCGAGGCCGAGGTCATTCGCCCGGTCGAGCGTTTCCTGATCCTCTGGCGAAACCCCCATCACCACCGCCATCATCACGCCGACCGCGCCCGCCACATGGTAGCAATAGCGCAGCATGTCCGCCTCGGTGCGCGGGCGCCAGTCCTCGGCGTCCAGTTGGAAGCCGGCGATGACGTCCTCGGCCATCTGGGGCGTGAGGCCAACCTCGGCGGCCACCACGCCCAAGGCATCGAAGGCCGGATCACCCGTCGGCTTGCCCTCGAAAGCGAGCGCGGTCAGGCGGCGGATGCGCGCGAGGCGTTCGGCAAGGTCGGACTGGTCGCCCAGCTCACCGCCCATGTCCTGATTGTCGGCAATGTCGTCCGCCCGGCGGCACCAGGCGTAGAGCAGCCAGGCGCGCTCGCGGGTCTCGCGGTCGAACAGGCGCGCGGCGGCGGAGAAGCTCTGCGAGCCGCGCTTGATCGCCAGCCGGGCGTGCTCGACCAGCGCGGCGCGGCGTTCGGGGGAAATGCTCACTTCAGACCCCGTGCGCCCCCGCGAAGGCGGGGGCCTCGTTCGTAACTGGCTGAGGTCCCCGCCTGCGCGGGGACTCGCGTGGGGACGAACATTAGAGCTCCTCGGCCTTCATGCGGAAGATCGGGGTGTGGGGCTGATAGGCCTCCATCTTGGCGAGCAATTCGTGGATCGAGGTCGCCGCGATCAGGATGTTCTGATGCGCGGGCCGCACGAAGCCGACCGCCGCCATCTTGGCGTTGAAGGCAAGCAGATCGTCGTAGAAGCCGAAAGCGTTGAGCAGGCCGACGGGCTTGGAGTGATAGCCCAACTGCGACCAGCTCATCGCTTCCCACAGCTCGTCCATCGTGCCCACCCCGCCGGGGATGGTGATGAAGCCGTCCGAGAGATCGGTGAAGCGCTGCTTCCTTTCGTGCATGCCCGACACGGTGACGAGTTCGTCGCAGTCGTGATTGGCAACCTCGGCGCGCACGAGGCTTTCGGGAATGATGCCGATCACCTCGCCGCCGTTTGCCTTCGCGCCCTTGGCGACCGCGCCCATGAGGCCCAGTTTGCCCCCGCCATAGACGAGCCCGATGCCGCGCGCGGCGAGTTCGGCGCCGACCGCGTAGGCCAGTTCGACATAGCGCGGATCCTCGGGCGAGGCCGATCCGCAATAGATGGCGAGGCGTTTCATAAATCCTCCCCTGCAAGGGGAGGGGGACCATCCGCAGGATGGGGGAGGGGCGAGCAGGTCATGCCTTCCAGTCTTTCGTCACAGATTTGCACCAGCCGCCTAACCACCGCCTCGATATCTTCAAGCACAAGTTTTGCTGGAATGCGGGTCGTCGCAATTCCGTTCTCCCGAAGAAACCGCGATCGCGCCTGATCGTTGGCGATTACGGCCGGCGCGTCGTGACCCCGTCCATCGACTTCGATTGCCAACTGGGCTTTTGCGCAGAAGAAATCGAGCACATAAATTCCCGCTGGATGCTGTCGTCGAAACTTGTGATCGCCCGGTCTCTTTCGCAGTGCTTGCCAAAGTGCGATTTCAGGCGGAGTCATCTCCGCGCGAAGCTTCCGGGCGATTTTGACGGTGTCTCTCTGGCCTCTGATCATCGCGCGCCCCTCCACCACCTTCGGTGGTCCCCCTCCCCTGAAGGGGAGGATTATTTCCGCTCTCCAGTACAGGCGTGGGCCAGCAGCGCGAGATCTCCGATGGAAGGCGGGGTGCTGGCGAAGGTCATGTCGATCGTCGTGATCGGCGCGCGCCGGTTGTCGCCATAGCGCGACAGGAACAGCCAGCTTTCCTTCATCCCGATGGTCTGTGCAGGGCAATCGACCGCCATGATCGCATCGAAGAGCATCGGCTTGCCGTCGGAATCGGTGAGGTTCATGCGCACCAGCACCAGTTCCACGGGCCGTCCATCGACTTCGGCCTGCTGATGCCAGGTCGGATCGATCCAGCCCTCGCCCTGATCGTCGACCGGGAGTGATTGCCACTGCGGCGCATGCCCGAGGTCGGCGAGCGGGGAGGGGCCCATCATGGACACCGTCCCCGCCAGCAGAGCGGCGAGCAGCGCTGTCACGCAGGCACCTTGGCGAGATCCTCCAGCATCAGGCCGGCGGTGGCCTTGGCGCTGCCGACCACGCCGGGGATGCCTGCGCCGGGGTGCGTGCCCGCGCCGACGAGGTAGTAGTTGTCGATCACGTCATCGCGGTTGTGGCCGCGCAGCCAGGCGCTCTGCCACAGTACGGGCTCGAGGCTGAAGGCGCTGCCCATGTGGGCGTTGAGATCGGCCTTGAAGTCTGTGGGCGCGTAGCTGAACTTGGTGACGATCCGGTCGTGGATGTCGGGGATCAACCGGCGGCCGAGCTCGTCGAGGATCATCTTTTCAAGCTTGGGGCCGACCTCGTCCCAGTCCAGCGGCATCTTGCCCATGTGGCTGACGGGGACGAGCGCGTAGAAGGTGCTCTTGCCTGCCGGGGCCATCGAGGGGTCGCTGACGGTCGGGTGGTGGAGGTAGATCGCGAAATCTTCCGGGATGACGCCGTTCTTGTAGATGTCGTCCAGCAGGCCCTTGTAGCGCTTGGCGAACAGGATCATGTGATGCGGGATGCCCGGCCAGGTGCCCTCCAGCCCGAAGTGGACGACGAAGAGCGAGGGGCTGTAGCTCTTGCGGTTCAGCGACTTCGCCATCTGCTTGCCGCGCGCGCTGTTTGACATCAGATCCTTGTAGGAATGCATGATGTCGGCATTGCTGGCGACCGCATCGAAGCGCTGGCGGAAGCCGCTCTTGGTCTCGACTTCCGTGGCCTTGGTGCCCAGCGTGTGCACCTGCACCACCGGATCGCCGACGCGCATCGTGCCGCCCAAACGCTCGAAATGGCGGACCATGCCCGCGATCAGCCGGTTGGTCCCGCCGCGCGCCCACCACACGCCGCCGTCCTTTTCGAGCTTGTGGATCAGGGCATAGATCGACGAGGTGTTCATCGGGTTGCCGCCGACCAGCAGCGTGTGGAAGCTCAGCGCCTCGCGCAGCTTCTCGTTCTCGACATAGCTGGAAACCATGCCGTAGACCGAACGCCAGGCCTGCTCCTTGATCAGCGCAGGCGCGGCCTTCAGCATCGATTTGAAATCGAGGAACGGCACGGTGCCGAGCTTCAGGTAGCCTTCCTTGTAGACCCGCTCGGAATATTCGAGGAAGCGCGCATAGCCCGCGACATCCGCCGGATTGAGCTTGGCGATCTCGGCGTTGAGGCTCGTTTCGTCGTTCGAATAGTCGAAATTCGTGCCGTCGGGCCAGTTGAGGCGGTAGAAAGGCATCACCGGCATCAGTTCGACATCTTCGGCGATGTCGTGGCCGGTCAGCGCCCAGAGTTCCTTGAGACAGGGCGGATCGGTGATCACCGTCGGCCCGCCGTCGAAGGTGAAGCCGTCACGCTCCCAGAAATAGGCGCGCCCGCCCGGCTTGTCGCGGCTTTCGATCACGGTGGTGGTGATCCCGGCCGATTGCAGCCGGATGGCGAGCGCCATGCCGCCAAAGCCCGATCCGATCACGCAGGCGGTGCGGCCGGCATAGCGTTCGGCCAGCGCCGGGTTCACGCCTTTCGCACCCGAAAGGTTCAGCTTCGCATCGGCGTTCATGCCGGGGTCTCCATGTTGAGGGGCTTGCCTGAAGAAAATAGCGCGCGGATCGCGCGGGGGATAGCTACGGGCGGCTTGCCGGTAAGGATGCGCAGGCGATCGGGCCAGGTCGACTTGCCTGCGTAGAAGCGCTCCACCAGCCGGCCTTGCAGCGCGTAGAAATGTTCGAACACCACCACCCGCTTGCCCGGCTCGGCGGCCTCGAACAGCATCCGGCTGAGCATCCGGTAATAGGCCGTCGTGCGCCAGTGGCGCTTGGCGCGGCGCTGGCAGAAGGCGGCAAGCTCCGCGCCCGAAAGGTCGGGCTTGCGGGCGAGAAGGTGGGCGATTGCCAGCGCATTATCGACCGCGAACGGCACGGTGTAGCTGGTGAGCGGGTGCGAAAAGCCGCCGCGCGCGCCTGCCAGCGCGACACCGGGGATTGCGACCTCGGCGCTGGCTGCGCCAAAATCTCCGCCCGAGATCACCGGCAGGATGCCCGCTTCCTGATCGACGATTTCGCCCTTCCAGCCCTTGTGGTGGGCATATTCGGCGATGCGGCCCTTCAGCACCTCGGCGTCCATTTTCGGCTGATCGGCATAGTAGGTGTCTTCGATGAAGACATCGGTGGGCGACAGCGGCAGGACATAGACGAAGCGATAGGCCTCGCCATTGCCGTAGGGGGCAAGCTGGTCGACGCTCGCATCCATGATCACAGGGCGGGTGAGGCCGTGCGGCGTCTCGCAGCGATATTGCTGGCCGAGGAACACCTGCCAACCGCCCGACAGCGCCTTGGACGGAGCGAAGGGACGGCAATCCATCACGCGCTTTGCCGCGATCCGGCTCCCATCGCTCAGCGTCACGCCGCCCGCATCAAGGCTGGCGGCCTTGGTGCCCAGCATCACGCATTCGCCGGGCAGTTCGTCCATCAATGCGCGGTGGAATTCGGCGCTGGCGAGCGAGCGATAGCCGGTCGGCAGGGTGCGGCCATAGGCGGGGAAGGTGATGTCGTAGCCTTCGTCCCAGCCATTGAGCTGGAAGCCTGCCATCAGCCCGCGCGCGCCTGGGCGGATGTCGGTTTCGAACCAGCTCCAGCGGTGGTGCCCGCCGAATGTCCGGCCCGCCTCAATCACCACGAAGCGGCAGCCGGGCGCGTGGCGGTGCAGCGCGAGCGCGATCAGCCCGCCGGCCAGCCCGCCGCCGACGATAGCGACATCGAGCGGGGCGGCGTCGCCGCGGGGAGCACCCGCTTGCGAGGCAGGCGCGTGCGGTGCCGGATTGGGGGGTGAATCGACCATCAAGCCTCTGCCCTAGGCCAGCCTCGCGCGATGGGCAATCGCGCAAGCGCAAACATGATGTTGCAACATCTCGCCCAGGAACCTAAGCGCGCGCCGCTGTTTGAGGTGGCAACCCCGCCGCCCCTGCAACAAGGCCCTGCTAGACGGCCCCTGCAACAAGGATCGCACCATGTTCCCTCGCCCGATGCTGTCCCCGCTGGCGCTGATGGCCGCGCTCGCCGCCAGTTCCACTCTTGCCGAGGAGCGCGAAGATGCCGCTGCTGAGGCCCAAGCCGAAGTCACCGTCCAGCCCGCCCCGCAGGCGCCTGCCTCCGGCGCGCCGCCCTTCGCCTTCGCGCGGCCAGTGTTCGACGAGACCTGGGCGACCATCGGCCTCGGCGTCGGGATGGTGCCGAGCTATGCCGGGTCGGACGATTACATCGCCTTCCCCCTGCCGCTGATCGTGGGCCGCGTGGGCGGGGTGGGGATCAGCCCCAACGGGCCGGGCTTCGTGCTCGATCTCAATTCGGCCAAGCCCTCCTTCGCTCCGCGCAAGGGGCCGCGCGTCGCCTTCGGCCCGGCGTTCCGGTTCCGCAACGATCGCAACAACCGCATCCGTGACGAGGTGGTGGCGCGCGCGGGCAAGCTTGATGCGGCGCTGGAGGTGGGCGGCAATGTCGCGGTGGCCTTCCCCAATGTGGTCAAGCCCTTCGACCAGTTGAGCCTCGGCGTGCAGACCCGCTGGGATGTGCTGGGCGCGCATGGCGGGATGATCGTCGAGCCGCAGATCAGCTACCGCGCGCCGGTGGGGCGCAGCTTTGCCTTGCAGGTGCAGGCGAGCGCCGAGTTCGTCGATGACAGCTTTGCCGACTACTACTTCAGCGTCAGCCCCGCGCAGGCGACCGCCACCGGCCTGCCGCAATTCCGCGCCGGGGGCGGGCTCAACCGCATCGGCACGGTCGCGATCCTGACATACGATCTCGACGGGAAGCCGCTGAACGGCGGCTGGGCGATCACCGGCATCGGCGGCATGTCGCGCCTGCTGGGCGACGCTGCCGACACGCCCTACACCGCCACGCGCGGCGATCCCAACCAGTTCATCCTCGGGCTGGGGCTCGCCTACACGTTCTGATCGGGTTTACTGCGGGAAGCGCTTGGCGAAGACCGCCTCCACGACTGCCACGATTTCCGCATCGTCGGCGGGGCTGAGCGGCTCGTTCTCCATCTGGGTGCGCAGGCGGTTGATCTGCGGGCTGATCCGCTGGAGCTTCAGCAGCGCCGGGTTGGCGAGCGCCTCACGGCCGATCGCCTCGATGTCGCTCTTGTCCATCTGGGCCATGCCCTTGGTCACGGCTTCGGTGATGTCGCCGCGCACCTGCGCCTCGGTCACCTGCTGTTCCTTCATGCCCGCAGCGATCACGCTTTCCATGTTGTAGTTGGAGATCACCCCGCTCATCAGCTTGCGGCCGAGATCCGAGCGATAGAAGGCCGCCACGCCGCTCGCCTCTTCGGGGGTGAGATAATCGGCCATCACCGCCATCATGCGCGGGCGATAATCCTTGGTGACGCGGTCATTGTGCCGGTCGATCACCGGACGCATCCCGGCGAGAATCTCGTCCACCAGCCCCGGGCTGACCGCCTCGGCCGCGCCGACATTGGGATCGGCACGCAGCTGCTGGCCGACCACCGCCATGGCATTGCCGAGCACGACTTCCTTGTCGACCGCGCCTTCGATCGCGATGATCAGATCGGAATAGGCGGGATGATCGGGCTGCGGATTGGCGAGCTTGCCTGCCGCGGGCGGCACTGCCACTCGGTTCTGCGGCGGGGCCATCGGCGGCGGGGCATCCTGTGCCATCGCCGGGGTGCCCAGCACCAGCATCGCCGCCAGCAGGCCGCGGCCATATCGCGTCGCAGAAATTCGGATCATTCAATCGCCCCTGTCTTCGTCTTGGAATCGCAGGCGAACATAGCCAGCCGCGCGGCGGCGCCCAAGCGAATAGTCTGATCGCCCGCGTTTTTCGTCGCAGCGCTTGCCTTGGCCGCGCGCGCGCGCCATCACGCTCGCCAAGGACTTGAGGGGAGAGAAACCATGCCGACATTCCGCCACCTCGCCATGGCCGCCGCCGCGCTGGCGAGCACTGCATTGGCAGGCCCGCTGGCCGCCGAGACCATCGCGATCCGCGCCGGGGCCGTGATCACCGATGCCGCGAGCGAGCCGAGCGGCCCGGCGACGATTCTGGTCGAGGATGGGCGGATCGTGTCGATCATCCCCGGCCACGATGCCACCGCCGCCGACCGCACGATCGACCTCGCCACCAAGACCGTGCTGCCGGGCCTGATCGATCTCCACACCCACCTCACCGGCGATCCCGGCGGCGATTTCTGGAAGGAAGCAACCGAGCCCGACGAATGGGGCGTGGTCGTGGGGGCCAAGAACGCGCGGCTGACCGCGCTTGCGGGCTTCACCACCGTGCGCGAGGCAGGCAGCGGGCGCGACACCGCCTTTGCGCTGCGGCGCGGCACGGCGGACGGGCTGGTGCCGGGGCCGCGCATCGTCGCGGCGGGACCGGCGCTGGCGATCATCGGCGGGCACGGCGACGTCAACGGCTTCCGTTCGGAGGTCAACGAGCTGCTCGATTCGGGCTTCACCTGCACCGGCGCGGTCGAATGCGCCGCGAAGGTGCGGCTCGCCAGCCAGAACGGCAGCGACGTGATCAAGATCACCGCCACCGGCGGCGTGCTCAGCCAGCAGGGCCGGGGGCTGGAGGCGCACTTCACCCCTGCCGAGATGAAGGCGATCGCCGACACTGCCCATTCGCTCGGCCTCAAGGTCATGGCCCACGCCCACGGCGCGCGCGGCATCCAGCAGGCCGCCGAAGCGGGCATCGATTCGATCGAGCACGGCACCTATCTCGATGAAGCCGCCGCGAAGGCGATGAAGGCCAACGGCACGGTGCTGGTGCCCACCCTGATGGCGCTTGAGGGCGTCTCCGAAGGGCTGGGCAAGGGCGTCTATACCCCGGTGGTCGAAGAGAAGATCCGCGCCGTCCAGCCGCTGATGGCAAGCCTCGTCAGCCGCGCGCGGCAATATGGCGTCACGGTCGCCTTCGGCACAGACGCGGGCGTCTACAGCCATGGCCGCAATGCCGAGGAACTGGCGCTGATGAAGAAACAGGGCATGACCGACCGCGAAGTGCTGGCCAGCGCCACCACCGTGGCGGCCAAGGTGCTCGGCATGGAAAACCAGATCGGCAAGCTCGCCCCCGGCTATTCGGCGGACATCATCGCGGTGGACGGCAATCCGCTGGCGGACGTGACGGTGCTGGAAGAGGTCGACTTCGTGATGGTGCGGGGCAAGGTGATCGAGTGAGGCTGCGTCCAGCGCTGTAACTTCCTCCTGCACGGCGGAGAATAACCGGGCAGCACGACAACTCTAGCACGAGCCCCGGGGGTCCTCCATGGAATTCACGCATCAGCGCACCGTTACGCTTGTCGCAATCCTGCTGATCGTCGCGGCGCTCAACCAGTCGGCATATACTGCGCTCTACATCGCGAAGGTCGATGTGCCGCGTCAGCTGTTGTGGGGCGGGGAGGGGCTGCTGTTCAGCCTGCTCGCCGCCTTTGCCGGTTCGGCGATGGTCAGGTCCAAGGGTCTGACGCTGGCGTTCTCGGCGATCGCCTTCAGCGCCGCGCTCAACGTGGTGCAGGTCGGCGTCGGTCTGACGATGTTCGGCCCCTTTGGCGAGGCGGCGGGCAAGGTCGAGGGCCTCGCCCCGGCGGCGGGGGCGGTGGTCGCCTATTCCTTCTTCGTCTACAACGCCGCCAAGCTGATGCTGGGCCTTGCCGCGCTGGTGGCGGGTCTGAGCGCGGTGGCGCGCGGCGGCAGGCTGCTTGGCGGAGTGACCGCGCTCGTCGGCGCGGTCGCGATGATCGCCAACACGCTGTCGATGGCGATGGGGCGCGACGTGCTCGGCGCGATCCCGCTGGCGGGCGGATCGGGCGTGTTGGCAACCTTGCTGCTGGCGCTGTGCCTGCTGGGGGCGGCCAAAGACGATTGATCGGGCGGGGAAATCGCTTTCCTGTCGGATAGCCGTTTGCGCAGCGAGCGCCTATCGTGACGGCATGACCAAGCTCGTGCCGGATCGGCTGACCATTCTCGTTGCGCTCGCCATCACGGCGGTCACCATCGCGATCCTGCTCGCCATGGGCCGCACGCCGATTTGCGAATGCGGCTATGTCAGTCTGTGGCACGGGCAGATCAACGATGCGGGCAACAGCCAGCATATCACCGACTGGTACACGCCCAGCCATATCATCCACGGCATGATCTTCTACGCGCTGGGCTGGTGGCTGTTCGTGAAGCGCGGGATCGGCGGGGCGCAGGGCTATCGCTGGGGCTTTCCGCTGGCGGTGCTGCTGGAGGCATCGTGGGAGGTGCTTGAGAACACCCCGATGGTGATCGGCCGCTTCCGCGCCGTAACTGCCAATTTCGGCTATTCAGGCGATAGCGTGCTCAACTCCTTCGCGGATATCGGCTGGATGAGCTTCGGCTTCTGGCTCGCCCTGCGCCTGCCGTGGCGCGTGACGCTGGTGCTGGCGCTGATTGGCGAACTGGTCGCGGGCTATGTGGTGCGCGACAATCTGACCTTGAACGTCATCATGCTGCTGTTTCCGATCGAGGCGATTGCAGAATGGCAGGCGGCGGGCGGGGTGGCGTGATGCTGGACTCAGGCCCTGCCTTGGCCTAATCCCCTCCCATCCCCGGGGAGCCTGCTTCATGGCTGAGAGGGGCAGGTAAGCTCTGCCCGACCCGTCGAACCTGAACCTGTTAACACAGGCGGAGGGAGTGGGCTGGTCGATTGCACCAATGCGCCCGCGCTCCATCCGTCTTCAAGGAGAGAGTAGCCGTGGCCGACTTCAAGCCATCAGACGATGCCATTCTGATCGCCGCCGCACAGCTCGCCGGCACGCTTGCCCAGCTGCGCGCCAAGGAAATGTCGCACCCCGACTGGCCGCATGGCGAATTCGACTATTCCAAGCAGGAGCGCCGCCTTGTCGACATGCTCGGCTGGGCAATCAAGAACATCAATCTCCAGATCAAGGACAAGTAAGATGGCCGACATCAACAGCCCCGTCGAAATCGGCGTCACCACCGGGCCGATCCGTGGCAGCCGCAAGATTTACGTCGGCGCGCGCACCGGTTCAGGCATCCGTGTCGCCATGCGCGAGATCGATCTCGAGGGGGGCGAGCCCTCCGTGCGGGTCTATGACACCTCCGGTCCCTATACCGACCCCGATGCCCATATCGACATCAACGCCGGGCTCCCGCAGCTGCGCCGCGACTGGATCATGGCGCGCGGCGATGTCGAGGAATATGATGGCCGCGAGGTGAAGCCCGAGGATAACGGCCAGCTCGGCCCCGATCGCTCCGGCGGCGTCCCGCAGTTCCCGAACGCGGTGAAGCGGCCCTTGCGCGCCAAACCGGGGATGAACGTCAGCCAGATGCACTACGCCCGCCGCGGCATCATCACCCCCGAGATGGAATATGTCGCCGAGCGCGAGAACCTGGGGCGCGAAATCGCGGCCGACATGGTGCGCGACGGGCAGAGCTGGGGCGCGGAAATCCCGACCATCATCACCCCGGAATTCGTGCGTGACGAAATCGCCCGGGGCCGCGCGATCATCCCCAACAACATCAACCACCCGGAAAGCGAACCGATGGCGATCGGGCGCAACTTCCTCGTCAAGATCAACGCCAATATCGGCAACTCCGCGGTGGCCTCGAACGTGGCGAGCGAGGTCGACAAGATGGTCTGGGCGACCCGCTGGGGCGCGGATACGATCATGGACCTCTCCACGGGCCGCAACATCCACGACACCCGCGAATGGATCATCCGCAACTCCGCCGTGCCGGTCGGCACCGTGCCGATCTATCAGGCGCTGGAGAAGGTCGGCGGCGTGGCCGAGGAGCTGACCTGGGAAATCTTCCGCGACACGCTGATCGAGCAGGCCGAACAGGGCGTCGACTACTTCACCATCCACGCAGGGGTGCGCCTCGCCTATGTCCCGATGGCGGCCAAGCGTGTCACCGGGATCGTGTCGCGCGGCGGCAGCATCATGGCGAAATGGTGCCTCGCGCATCACAAGGAGAGCTTCCTCTACGAGCACTTCGACGAGATCACCGAGATCATGAAGGCCTATGACATCGCCTACAGCCTCGGCGATGGCCTTCGCCCCGGCAGCATCGCCGATGCGAACGACGAAGCGCAATTCTCCGAACTCTACACGCTGGGCGAACTCACCCACCGCGCCTGGGCGCAGGATGTGCAGGTGATGATCGAAGGCCCCGGCCACGTGCCCATGCACAAGATCAAGGAGAACATGAAAAAGCAGCTGCAGGTCTGCGGCGAAGCGCCGTTCTACACCTTGGGGCCGTTGGTGACCGACATCGCACCGGGGTATGACCACATCACCAGCGGCATCGGCGCGGCGCAGATCGGGTGGTATGGCACCGCGATGCTCTGCTACGTCACGCCCAAGGAGCACCTCGGCCTGCCCGACCGTGACGATGTGAAGGTCGGCGTGATCACCTACAAACTGGCGGCCCACGCGGCGGACTTGGCCAAGGGCCATCCGGCCTCGCAGGTGCGCGACAATGCGCTCTCCAAGGCACGCTTCGAGTTCCGCTGGCGCGACCAGTTCAACCTCAGCCTCGATCCCGAAACCGCCGAGCAATATCACGACCAGACGCTCCCGGCCGAAGGCGCGAAGTCGGCGCATTTCTGCTCGATGTGCGGGCCCAAGTTCTGCTCGATGCAGATCAGCCAGGACGTCCGCGATTTCGCCGCCAAGCAGAACAGCAGCCCCGAAAGCTTCCTTGCCTCGGAAAAGCTCGGCGCGGACACCGCCGAGGCGAGCCGCCAGGCGGCCCTGAAGGGCATGGAGGAGATGAGCCGCCGCTACAACGAAGGCGGGCGCGAGCTCTATGTCGGCGCTGGCAACCGCGAGCATGATTGAGCCGCGCCAACCCCCCTCCCGCTTGCGGGAGGGGTAAGGCCCCTCAGCTGTTCTTCATGTTCTCCAGACCCTTGATCCCGCCGGGCTTGACACTTGGCTGGCTGGCGTTGGTCTTGGGGCCCTTGTCCTTCTTGGGCTTGCGGGTTTCGCGGCTTTTCTTGGCTTGGCCCTTGGCCATAGGATGTTCCCATCAGGGCGGAATGCCCGCCCGCAGCCTTGCGCCTTTGTGACGCATCCGTCAATCAAGACGAAATAGTGAAGAAATCAAATTCAATACAAGTATTGTAAAAATGCTGATTGGCACCATATCAGTATGGCTACCAGTCAAACATGGATCTTAACCAGACAATAAATTTGTCGGCCTATTCAAACGCGGCTTTTGGCCCCGGGCACAAGTCATCACACCTGATGGCCCGCGCGGACACAAAAGGAATCATCATCATGACCCATTATGGCAAGATCAAGTCGTACGACAGCGCCAAGGGTGCCGGGATGATCACGCCGGACAAGGGCGGTGACGCTCTGGCCTTCAACAAGTCCGACCTGCAGCAGCAGGCCCAGGAGCCCAAGGCCGACCAGCGCTACGGCTACGAAACCAAGCAGGTCGATGGTGGCAAGGCACACGCCATCAACCTCCAGATGGAACAGGGCAGCGGCGACAGTTCTGCCAAACAGCAGGGCTGACCGCCGGTCAACCTGACCATTGTCGGGGGCTTCCGGTTCGCCGGGAGCCCCTGATCACGTGCGCGCCCCGCACGACCCTCCTGCCCAAAAGGCCCTCGCTGCCATGGATCTCAACCAGCTGCTCCACGCGCACCAGATCGCGCTGGTGGGAGAGAGCCGCGCCACCACCCGCGCGGGCCGCGACGCCTTTGGCGATGCGATCACCCTGCTCGCCGCCCGCATCCGCCACACCCGCACCATCGCCGGAGCCGACGTCACCGCAGCCCGCTTCGTGGTGGGCGAGCCGGTCGAGCATTACCGCGACAGGTGAGCGGGGCGATGCGCGCCCTAGCGCGCCATCGCCACCATCACCCGGTCGAGCGCCTGCAGGAAGCGCGAGCGGTCCGCCTTGCTGAAGGGCGCAGGCCCGCCGCCCACTCCGTCCATCCCGGCACGCAGATCGGCCATGATCGCGCGCGTCGCAATCGCGCCGCCGATGCTGGCGGGGGTGAATTCCTCGCCATTGTGCTTGAGCACCCGCGCCCCGGCCTTGAGACAGCGCTCGGCGAGCAGGATGTCGCCGGTGACGACCACGCATGTGCCTTGGGGCAGAGCCTCCGCCGCCTCGGCAATCCAGTCATCCGCCGCATCGAAGCTGTCGGAGACCACCACACGCTTCACCCGCGGGCTGTCGGGAATGCGGAAGGGGGCGTTGCTGACGACGCGGACCTCGGCGCGGAAACGCGCGGCGACGCGGTAGATCTCGTCCTTTACCGGACAGGCATCGGCGTCGATCAGAATGGTGACGGAGGGCATGGGGTGGGCTTAGCGGAGTGGGGCGGGGGGCGTAAGGGGGGAGGCGTCGCGCTGCGGAGCGCGGGGTATGCGCAGCATTGTGGAGGTGCGGGTGCCTTAACCGACTCCTGTAGCACACCGGCTACGCCGTTCTCGGCGTCAGCGTAGACTTCTAGCCATCCTGACTGAGTTCAATCTGATGGAGAGGAATTGGACAGCTTATCAAGACGAATTCTGTAACGGCTAAGAGATGTGCTCTTTACATCCTCAATCACCTCTGCTTCGTCGAAACCATCGTTAAATATTAAAGTGAAAACCTTGGTGAAGTCTAGATCGCCAAGGAGCGATGATGCTGTGCTTCCGATTCTGGTTTTTTTGAATTCGCCAGTTGCCCTATGCCCTAGCATATGACCCTTAAAAACACATTCATATCGAGATGTTGTCGTGATTGCTGAAGATAGTGCAAGAGCGTTGTTTTTTACGACATATTCGTATCTTGCACTGAAGATATTATCTGTTATCTCAATAATGAAATCACCGTGTGGGCCACTCCAAATTTGATTAACGTTTGGAATACGATCTTTGCAAATGGCGGTCCCCAATTCGCGATACCATTCAATTTTTGACGATGCTGTATCGAGAATTTTTTTCACAGTCGTATTTTCATTTTCCTCTATGTCCCGCAGTTCCGCATATGCCTCACCAACGTTTTTGTGTGGATTGGCATCTTGAAGTGCTTTTTCAAGCCTTTCACGAGCCTCATTGACGAATCCTGCCTGCATCAGGCGATAAGCTAGATTGCTCATGGCTAGCGTGTTTCCGTCTTCCGCCGCCTTTCCGTAGGCTGCGACTGCCCGTGCGGGCACTGAAAGACTCTGGTATGCGACGCCCAAATTATTCCATGTAAAATTAGTTCTGCGCGCATAAGGAATTGCAGTGTAATGATGCAATGCCATTTCCTGATTTCCGAACTCGGAATGAGCATAAGCTAACGAAAATCTCGCATCATCGTCACCGGGTGAAATCAAAACAACTCTTTCTAGGGCCTCGATTTTTAAGGACGAGTCACTAACTTCGTCTGCATATAAAGAGAGGGCCTTTAAGAATGAAATCTCAATGGCAATGTCAGTTTTAATATACTGCTTTGCCTGCTCAATCAGGGTTGATCCACTCTTTAAATCATTGGCTCGTGCGTAACCAATTGCCGCTTCCATAAGATGGCTAACCATCTCAAACGTATCTTTGGTTTTTTCTGCCGCTAATACATAGTACTGAGCACTAACGCTATTTTCTTTATAGATACGAAGCGCCGACGCATAATATGAAAGTATTTTGGGGTTGTCGGGATATTTTTGCACGCAATCTGCAATTTCGGAAAGATTGCCTGAGCTGCTGAATATTAGTTTCGATTCTTCGCATTTCGCCTTCCATTCAGAAAGTGCTTCGTCGGTTTGCCCGTGCGTCGAGGCAGCAAAGGCATTACTAATTTCCTCTGCTCGATCGAATTCATTTGTTGCCAATAGCCAAATGTATTCTTGGAGATAAGCGTTAAAACTCCAAGTCTCATCAGGATTTCGATCGATGTCTATAGAAACTGGGCGCTCGCTTTTATTTAAAGGCGCGAAATCAGTTTCATTTTCTAACTCTGTAGAGTTATCTAATGAAGTAAGTTTAGTAGGGTTTAGGGCTTTCAGCATTTCAAGGAGCTTACCGAAGGCCTTTTCGGGGGCTTGGCGGCTGAAAGTTATATACTCCACGTCACCTTGAAGGCTTCCAGGAAGGCGGCAACCCTCTTCCAGCAATATGACCATTGACATCGCTCGACCGATCGCGATGCCTATCTCTTGAATGAGCCAATCTGAAGTTTTCCAAGTCAAATGATCTTTTCGATAAACTGAAAATCCAAGCAAATTAGATTGAGCAGATGGATCGACGACAAATTCTTTCTTCGTACAGATTCCAATAAAAGTATTGGAATCTGCCATTAATCTCTGAACTTTATTTGCCAAAATTTCTGGTTCTGCCGCTTGTGCGTTTTGATATACGAAAGAAGGCAGTACACCACGTATTTGCTCGAACATTTTTAAAAAGGACGAGATTAATAGCTCGTCGTCTTCCGTGAAGCTGTGGCCAACGAAAGCTTTAATTTGCTGCATGTCTATCGGTTAGCATTTTCTTTCTGAATTGAAAGCGCTTCGTTCGTGAGAGGTGGAATGGCCGCCCCCCTTTCCTACACCCCCCACCCTGAGTCATCCTCCCCCGATGACCAGCGCCCACACCCCCCGCTCGCCCCGCGCCGCAGCTGCCAAGCTCCGCGCTGTCCCCGATTCCGCCCCCGAGACCGCGCCGCCCCGTGAACGGCGGCCGCGCTCGGATGGGTGGTCGCTTGATATGCAGGCGGCGTTTCTGCGGGCGCTCTCGGCGACGCACTCCGTGAGCGAGGCGGCGCAGTCGGTGGGGCGGTCGCGGCAGGCGGCCTATCGCTTGCGCTCGCGGCTCAAGGGTCAGGCCTTTGATCTGGCGTGGGAGGTGGCGTTTCACCATTCCTTCGATGTGCTCGCCCACGCCGCGCTCGAGCGCGCGCTCAACGGCGTCGAGCGGCCGGTGTTCTACAAGGGCGAGCAGGTCGGCTCTTATCGCCGCTATGACGAGAGCCTGACGCGGGCGCTGCTGCGGTCGAGCACGATGGGCGGCAATCCGGTGTTCGGGCGGCTGAAGCCGATGGCCGAGCGGCATGCGCGCGATTTCGAGAGCCTGCTGGCGAAGATCGCCAGCGGGGCGACGGTGGCAACCGGGGCTTTGACCCCCGAAGACCCCGACGAATTCGGCCATTCGGAGGATTTCGCGCGCGAAAACTTCTGTCCGTCCGGCTGGTCGGATGACGAACTTATGCGGACATTACAAGAGAATGGGTGGAAGAAGGAAAAGTGACACGGTGTCACCTTTGTAACGCTTATTTGGTTTGCGTGCCCGCCTCCGCGGGCACGTCCTCGGTGCGTTTCCTTCGCTTCGCTACGGAGCACCTGCGGCTCGCGCGCGTGCGCTCGCGGCCCCTCGCGGGGCCGGATCAGCGTGACAATCCGGCTTTGCCGATGCCTCGGTCCGCCAACGGACGGACCGCAAGGCCGACCGGCCGCCCGCAGGTGCTCGATCCCTGCGGGATCGAAACGCACCGAGGACGAGGGCGCGGAGGCGCCTTCGGAAAACAAATTCCCCCCCTTCCTCGCGCATCGGATCGGGTGCCCGCAGGGGGCCGATTAGGTGATCGGGGCAAGCTGTGCTACACAGTCCCCGCTGACGTCGAAATTTGCGACGGACTTCGAAATTTGCGCTCCGCCGCTTGCCCTTGGTTTCAACCTCATGGCCCCGGCGTTAACCAGACGACGACTTCCTTTCATCGGACGATACGACGCACTAGCCACGCGGCGCTGTGCCGTGTGGACACTGATTGTTCTTGAAAGGAACACCCCATGACCACCAAGACCGGAACCGTGAAGTTCTTCAACACCGACAAGGGCTATGGCTTCATCCAGCCCGACGACGGTTCGTCGGACAGCTTCGTCCACATCACCGCCGTGCAGGCCGCCGGCATGCACAGCCTCGAGAAGGATCAGCGTCTGAGCTTCGAACTCGAGCGTGGACGCAACGGCAAGGAAAGCGCCGTGAACCTCGCGGCTGCGTAAGACTTCCGGCGGGGCGGGGTGCTGATGCAGCATCCCGCCCGCCACCTTCGATACCCGCCCGCCCTCTCCCCTCCCAAGGCAGGACACCCCCCATGGCCCAGACCTACGAATTCTACTGCGAACGCGCCGACGAAGCTGCGGCGCTTGCCGACAAGGCGATTCTCGAGAACGTGCGCGAGCGGGAGCTGCGCTCGGAGAAGACCTGGCGGGGCCTCGCCGAACAGGCACGCAAGACCGCTGAAGAGCGCGTCAAGGCCGATCGCATCCGCGCCGAAAAGCGCGAAGCCGAAAGTCTGATTCAGGGCACCGCCTGACCGATAGTTCTGGCAAGCGGGGCTTTGCGCTCCCATATCTCCCTTGGGCAACAGAAAACTGACCCCCAAGAAGGAGAGACATTCATGAGCACCATGCAGTTCCAGTTCAACACCGACAGTTCGGTGATGGGCACGCAGGAAGTCGCCGCGCGGATCGAAGCGCAGGTGCGCAAGCGGCTGGAACGCTTTGCCGACCGGCTGACGCGGGTCGAGGTGCATGTCACGGATGTCAACGGCCGCAAGCATGGCGCGGACGACAAGCATTGCACGATCGAGGCGCGCCCGCGCGGCGGCCGTCCGGTCGGGGTGACCGGCAAGGCTGCCGATGTCGATGCGGCAGCGCGGATTGCCGCCAACACCATGGCCGAGCGGCTTGAACGGATCTTCGGCAAGGCCGCGCGCCATGCCCACGATCCCTCACCCGACAAGCAGATCTGAGCGATTTTTCGGGCGTAAGGGGCCTCAGGCTTCCTTGCGCCCGAACACCCGCGCCCGCAGCCCGCGCCCACTGAGGCTCGGCAGGCCCGGACGGCTCGGGGTCGGACGGACCACCGGCGCGGGCGGCGGCGGCGGGGCTTCGGGCGCGTCGGCATGGCGCACTTCGAACCGTCCACCGATGCCCTCGGCCAGCTTGCGCTTCTGGAACCACTCGTTGGCGAGCGCCATGCGCGCATCCTGATCGACCGGCATCAGATCGGGCGGGAAGGCTGTGTCGTCGATCACGCGGGTGTCGGGCACATGCTGGGGCGAGACCAGACCGTGGGCGAGGTGCTTCAGCGGCACCAGCTCGTAAAGCGGCATGTCGGCAGGCGAGGGATCGACATCGCCGATCATCGCGCCCTCATCGTGATGCAGCACCCTGTAGGACAGGCTGCGATCCTCCGGGCCGAAGGTGTCGCCATCGGGGATGACGTAGCCGTTCGGCACGGTCGCGATCCGCAGAAAAGTGAAGATCGTCTCGACATTGGCGAGCCACGGCAACACGCTCGGCTCGATGATGACCTCGCGCCCGAGCCAGTGACGCGCTCCAAAGGTGCGGATGCCGACCAGCGCGTCGTCGCCGGGAGCGGGGCGGGGGCCGAACAGCTGGGGGTGAATGTGGAGCGGGCCCGGAAGCTCCGGATCGGCGGCCAGCTTGTCGAACACCTCGCCGCCGAGCAGCAGATCGGACTGGGTCCAGTGCACCGCCAGCGGCATGGCGTGCTCGATCGCGATCCGCGCCATCAGCGCGAGCACTTGCAGGCGGCGCTCGAACTGCTCGCGCGTCGCGCCCGAGGGCGGGCGGCCGATCGCTTCGAACATCGCGGCAATCTTGGGGTCGCTTTCGACGCCGCCCAACACCCCATGCGACACCTCAAGCAGGATATGGGTCTGCGTCCGGTTGAGGCGGTCGCGGATGTCGGGGGTGACGATGCCGGTATAGGGCGAGGACAGCGTCGGGCGGAACACCTCGGGCGCGCAGGGGTGCTCGCAATATTCGAAGGTCACCATCAGCTCTTCAGCCGGATGGAACAGCCGGTAGAAGCGCCCCGGATTGGCCTCCGACAGGCTGAAAGCCACCGGAGTGCGCATCCCCTCGATCCGGGTGAAGCTGCGCATGATCGCTTCGAGATCGTGGACCTGCCGGTCGAACAGCAGGGCCGCCTGCAAGCGATTGGGGTAGAGCATGGAGCGCGAACCTCTGGGCGTATTTTCGGGCGACCCTAGCGGCTGGCAGTAAATGCCCGCTTAACCCCGCGGCGCGAAGTGCCCGGCCCTGCCGCGTGTCACCCGCCCGCGCCGATCCCGCATTCTCCCAGCAGGCCGTCGATCGCCTTGGCCACGCCGAAGAACCCTGCCTTGGCGAGCGGCCAGGTGGCGCGGTCGAGATCGCCGAGCAGGGTGATCACCCGCCCCTCGGCAGCCAGCGAGGCGAGGTCGGGCCACAGCGCATCCCGCGTCCATCCGGTGGGGAGGTAAGGGAGGGCGATCCGCTTCACCCCCGCCGCATCCAGCAGCGGGGCCAGCGGCTCGCCTGCGCGCCATTCCGCCGAAGGGCAGCCGAAGGCAGAAGAAGCCTCGGCCATGCCGCTGGCGAGCGCGCCTTCGGCAAAGTTGCGGGCGTGGTCGCCGAGGCTTCCCGGCGAACGCGCCTCGGGCCGCGCGGCGCCGATCACCAGCGCGGGCGCTGCGGGGAGGGCGAGCGGAGCGTGGTGCGCGGCTTCGTCGTGCAGCAGCAGGGCGAAGGGCTGCGCGAAGTCGGCTTCGCTCACCGGCCCCGGCAGGTCGAGCCGCTGGCGGGTGTAGTCTTCCGGCTCGGTCAGCGGCTCCGCCTCGTCCCCCGCGAGCCCATCGGCAGACAGTGGGCCTTCGGGCCGCCCCGAAGTGTAGCGCGCGATATTGTCGGCCCGCGCAATGTATTGCTTGCCCTTGGTGTGCAGCCCCGCGACCCAGCGCCACGACAGCGTGTTCGAGGCCGCATCGCCGTCCATCAGGTGCTTGAGGAAGAAATCCGCGCCGAGCCGCCAGTCGAGCTTCAGCGTGAAGATCCAGATGCTCGCAAACCACATCCGCGCGTGATTGTGGAGGTAGCCGGTCGCGACCAGTTCCTCCGCCCAGACATCGAAGGCCTCGATCCCGGTGCGACCCTCGGTCGCTTGCGTGTATGCCGTGCGCAGGCCCGCATTGGCATCGACCGCCGCGAGCGCCCCGTCACGCGCCGTAACATAGTCTGCCCAGATCGCCGGACGCTGTTCGAGATAGCCCTTGAAGTAGATCCGCCAGAACACCTCGGCGATGAACTTCTCCGCCGCGCTCGGGGAATGCTGGCCGAGCACCGCCTCCAGCACCTCGGCCTCGCGCAGCAATCCGGCGTGGAGCCAGGGCGAAAGCTGGCTGACATTGCCGCGCCCGCTATCTTCGCGCGGCCCGTCATCAGCATTGCGGGTTTCGGCATAGCGGCGACCGGCGGCGGGGAGAAACTCGGTGAGGCGCGCCTGACCGCGCGCGCGGGTGGGGGTAAAGTCCATGGGCAGCCAACCCCTTGGCGCATGTCTGGTTCCGGCCTATTGCCGCATCAGCCGAGGAGAGACGCCGATGATCCGCACCCCTGCCGCGCTCGCCGCGCTGATATTCGCCGCTGCCTGCTCGCCCGCGAAGACCGACGGCATCGACCCCAAGGGCAAGTCTTTCGATGCAGTCGCGCCGGACGAAGTCGTCAACCTCATCGGCACCGAGCCGTTCTGGAACGTCACCATAACCGGCAAGACCGCTCGCTACAGCAACCCCGATCACCCCGAAGGCTTCGACTTTGCCGTCACCCGTTTTGCGGGAAACGGCGGGATGGGATTTTCCGGCACGCTGTTCGAGGAGCCCTTCACCGCCACGCTCACCCCCGGCCAGTGCAGCGATGGGATGAGCGACCGGCGCTTCCCCTTTGTCGCCACTATCGCTTTGGGCGGGGAGACAAGGGAGGGCTGCGGCTATACGGATAGTCAGCCGTTCACCGGCCCCGCTGCGCCCTAGCGCGCCGGGCCAGACAAGGGGGGGAAAGCCATGACCATCACCGGAGGCTGCCTGTGCGGCGCGGTGCGCTACACCTGCGAAAGCGATCCGCTGCTGTGCGTCACCTGCCATTGCAAGAACTGCCAGCGTCAGGCGGGCAGCGCGCTGTCGGTGATCATCGGCGTGCCCGAGGATGCGGTCAGCTTCGAGGGCACGCTCAAGACCTATAACGACACCGGCGACAGCGGCGCTACCGTCAGGCGGCAGTTCTGCCCCGAGTGCGGATCGCCGGTCTTCACCCGCGTCGAATCGCCGCCCGGTATGATGTTCATCAAGGCCGGGACGCTGGACGATACCAGCATCCTCAAGCCCGCGATCCACTGCTATGCCAAGAGCAAGCAGGACTGGGTCGATCTGGGCAATATCCCGGCTTTTGCGACGGTACCTGACGGGCTCTAGAACAAGCCTGGCAGCTCGCGCTGGGCGGCATTGGGGCGATCGGGCTGGAGCGGCTGGCGCTCGGGCAGGTCGAGGCCCTGCCGGATTCGCTGGCCTTCGGTCAGGCCACCTGCGGTGGTGCCGCCGCCGCCCGCGGTGATCGGGGTGCAGGCCCGCCCGCCGAGGAAATCGAGCGCCGCCGCGATCGAGGCCTCCCGCGGATCGCCGAAGGACCGCGAGATATCGTCGCCCGCGCGGCAGGTGTTGGGCACCACGCTGGCAAGGCCGGTGTAGTATTCACCCTGATTGTTGGCGTTGACCGTCTGGAATGCCACCGCCCGCACACGCAGATCGCAGGCGGGCAGATCGAAACCGCCCTGTCCGACTGGCTTGCCGAAGGAATTGGCCCCGACCAGCGCCATGTTGGTGCCGAGATAGGGGATCAGCGAATTGGTGACGAGCTCGCTCGCCGAAGCGCTGGAACCGGTGGTGATGACCGCGACCTTGGTCGGCGCGATGGCGTTGGGTTCGGGCCGGAACAGGCGGGTTTCGTTCTCTGCCGCCTTCGAGGGGCGCAGCACGGTGCGGCTCCACACCTGCCCGGTGCGCCCGGCGCCCATCAGGTCGCCCATCGTATCGGCGACACTCACCAGCCCGCCGCCATTATAGCGCAGGTCGATGATCAGCTCGGTCACGCCCTGCGCGGCGAACTGGCCATAGGCAGCGCGCAGCTGGGTGGCGGCATCGGCGATGATGAAGGTGCGCAGATTGATATAGCCGACCCGCTTGCCACCGTCGTTGAGGACCACCGCGCCGTAGCGATCCGACACGGGATCGAGCGGGAAATCGGTCTTGGTGATGCTCCGCTCGATCACCGCGCCGCCCGGCTGGGTGAAGCGCAGCACGCGGGTTGTCCCCGCGGTCGAGGGGCCGAGCGCATTGACCACCGCCTGCACCCCGCCATTGGCGAACAGGCTGCTCACCGTCTGCAGATCGGCGCTGCTTGTGCCGATCGCGGTAATCTCGCTCCCCCGGTCAAGCCCGGCGCCAAAGCCGCTTGCGCCTTCGTAGGCCTCCTGCACAAACACCCGCCGCGCCGCTGTATCGTAGAACAGGCGAATGCCGAACCCGGCCGAAGAGCCCGAATTGATCAGCGCGTTTTCCTCGGCGATCGAGGTGGCGAAGGTGAAGCCGCGGTCGCGGTTCTGCGCGCGGGCCGGAGCGACGCGGGCATCAAGGAAGCTTTGCACCGAATTGAAGCTGGCCGGGTTGGCCGGAGCCAGCAGATCGGGGAAGAGATACCACTCGTTGAGCACGCTGTCGGCAAAGTCCTGCTGCGCGCGCAGCGAACAGGCCGCAGGCGTCGGCGTGCCGCCGCCACCCGCGCCTCCGCCGCCGCCGGTCGGCGGGGCAGATGAGGACGATCCCCCTCCGCCACAGGCCACAAGGCTGACCGAAAGCAGAAGGCTCAAAGCAAGGCGTGCGGACTTCATCGGGGCGACCATCTCCGAAAGAATTGCCCGGACGAGGGGGGTGTCCGGCGCGCCAGAAATGCATGGGCGCGACCGCAAGAGCAAGCGGGATAAGGGGAAATCCGCAGTCAAACGGGCAAAAGCGTGACCTTTTTGCCTGCATTTGCAGGGTTTTCCGCAGAAAGCGGGCAAAATCGCCTTGCCAAGTCTCGTCTCGGCCACCCGAACGCACTAGCACAAGGGCAAGGACCTGACAGAATCATGACGGATTTCCCAGCCTGGCTTGCACCCCATGTGCCCGCGCCCGCCCGCCATCCCGGCCTCGCGATTGCGACGCTGGGTTCGGCGCAGACGATCGCGCGCGGCGGCTTTGCGCTGACCAGCCCCGCGTTCCGCGCGGGCGAAGAGCTCGACGCGAGCTTCACCGCTGACGAGGAAGACGCCGTCGCCCCGCCGCTGGAGTGGAGCGCGCCGCCGCCCGGCTCGGCCGAGCTGGTGCTGGTGGTCGAAGAGGTTTCGGACAGCGGCAAGGATCCCGCCACGCAATGGCTGGTCTGGGGCCTCGCCGGGCAGCGCGGCAAGCTGCTCGAAGGCGAAACCCCGCCGCGCACCGGCAAGAACAAGGCCGGCAATTCCGAATGGCTGCTGCCTGCGCCTGCCGAGGGCGAGACGCGCCACTACCTGTTTCAACTGTTCGCGACCGACCTGCCGCTGGTGCTGATGCCCGGCGCAGGGCGAGCGGAACTGCTTGCATCATTGCAAGGGACGATTACGGCCTGCGCAGTTCTCCACGCCACCTATACTGGCGGCGGGGAGGATGAAGATGCGGGCTGGGATGATGATTTGTGATCAACCTGCCACAGACATAAGGGAGTAGACGATGGCTGGCACGACCAATGCACTTCAGAAACCGGTTACGCTTTCGGGCGAGCTCGAAGCCGTGATCGGCAAGGGCCCGATGACCCGCGCTCAGGTGACCTCGAAGGTGTGGGAATACATCAAGGCGAACGATCTTCAGGACAAGACCGACAAGCGTCAGATCAATCCCGACGCCAAGCTCGGCGCGGTGATCGGCAAGGACCAGATCTCGATGTTCAAGATGACCGCTGCGGTCTCGAAGCACCTCAAGTAAGTCCTGCGGCCCGCCGCCACTGGCGGGCTTGCCTGGTAATATCAGCGGCGCGCGATCCGATAGGGTCCGCGCCGCTTTTGCATGGGCGCGCCTCTCCACGAGAGGCGAAGCGCGCCCTGATCGACCAGCGCATCGGTCGCGGCGTGAATCGCTGCCATCTCGGCGCGCCAATCCCCCTGCGGTCCGGCCAGAAGGCGCGCGGCCTCGCTCGGGCAGATGGTCGCATTCGCGGCGCGCTCGGCAAGCACGGCGAGGATCGCGTCTTCGGGTGTCATGCAGGCTTGCGGCGCAGCGGCAGGCATTCGCCAACCCATAGCGCCAGCCAGATGATCACTGGCTGCGCGAACATGCGGGGCAAGTGATAGCCCATGCCCAGACCTCCATCCGCGCGCGCCATGTCGATCATCATGTGGTTGATATTGGCGGGCCAGACGCACAGCGCATAGGCGGCAAGGCCCCACCCGGCGGCCTGTCGCAAGGGTTTGGAGAAGGGCTGGGCCAGCCCGATGGCGCCGAGGATCTCCGCCACGCCCGTCCACAGCACCACCGCGTGCGGCAAAGGCACCCATGCGGGCATGATGGTCAGGAACGGCTCCGGCGACACGAGGTGGATCACCCCGGCGACGAAGTAGAACACCGCCAGCAGCCAGCGCAGCACGGCGCGGATCATGCGGGGGCTCCGTTGCCCGGCTCCCACCGCGGGGCCGCCAGACGGAAGCCCGCGAAGTCGAACCCCGGCACCACCACGCAGGACACGAGGCTGTAGCCATGCACCGGCGCTCCATAAGGCCGCGCCGCCTGCCATTCGCGAGGGCCGACGAGGCCCTGCAACTGCTGGCCTGCCACGATATCGCTGCCGAGGATCACGCTGCGCGCCGGGCCCGCGTCGCTGGCCGCGAGGCGCAATTCAATCGGATCGCCCGCCTGCCACAGCCACAGCTCGGCAGCATCGACCGTGTGCCAGTGCGAGGCCTCGCCAGCGCGCAGCAGGAAGATGATCGCGGTGCCGCTCGCCCGGCCATTCGGCCCCGCGTCACCGCGCCACGTCTCGCGATACCACCCGCCTTCGGGGTGAGCGGCGAGGCCCAATTGTTCGATCAGGATTTGCGCGCTATCGCTCATGTTCGGCCCCTTGTCCTGTGACGCTGGTGCCGCCTTACCGGGAGTGCCTGAGACCATGCAAGCCGCCGCCCCCTCGATCGCCGTCATCGCTGCCGCGTTGCTCGCCGCTGCGCCGCTCGCCGCGCAGACCGTCAGCCAGGAACAGGCCGAAGCCACCGCTCGCGCCGCGCTCGAAGCTGCGCCGGTGTTCGACGGGCACAACGACACGCCCGGCCAACTGCGCTCGCGCTATGCCAATCAGATCAACGATCTTGACTTTGTAAGCACGCTGGACGGCGCCGATCCGGAGGGCACGGGCAGACCGATGCACACCGACCTCAACCGGCTGAAGGAAGGCAAGGTCGGCGCGCAGTTCTGGTCGGTCTATGTCCCGCACAATGACGACGAGCCCGCCGCCGTGCAGCAGACGATCGAGCAGATCGACGTCACCAAGCGGCTGATCGCGCGCTATCCGGGCGCGCTGCGCTACGCCGAAACCGCCGACGCGGTCGAGAATGCGATGCGCGAGGGGCGGATCGCGTCCTTGCTGGGGATGGAGGGCGGCTATTCGATCGGATCGAGCCTTGCCGTGCTGCGCCAGTTCCACGCGATGGGCGCGCGCTACATGACGCTGACCCACAACAGCAACACCCCCTGGGCGGACGCGGCGACCGACAATCCCAAGCACAATGGCCTCACCGATTTCGGCAAGGACGTGGTGCGCGAGATGAACCGGATCGGGATGCTGGTCGATCTCAGCCATGTCAGCGAAAAGGTGATGCATGATGCGCTCGACGTGGCGAAGGTGCCGGTGATCTTCAGCCATTCGGGCGCGCGCGGAGTGACGGATCATCCGCGCAACGTGCCCGATTCGGTGCTCGCGCGCCTGCCCGAGAATGGCGGTGTGGTGATGGTGGTCGCCCTGCCGCGCTTCATCAACGAGGAGCTGCGCCAGTGGGACGCGCGCCGCGCGGGCGAGATCGCGCGGCTGAAGGTCGTCCACCTCGGAAATCCCGCAGCTGCGGCTGCCGCGCTGGAAAAGTGGCTCGCCGCCAATCCCGAGCCCAAGAGCCCGATCGGCGATGTCGCCGACCATATCGACCATATCCGCAAGGTCGCGGGGATCGAGCATATCGGCATCGGCGCCGATTACGACGGGATGCCGAGCGGGCCGGTGGGGATGGAGGATGTCAGCGGCTATCCGCGGCTGTTCGTAGAACTCGCGCGGCGCGGCTATTCACAGGCCGAACTTGAGATGATCGCGAGCCGCAACATCCTACGCGTCATGCGTGCAGCGGAAGCCTATTCCGCCAGCGTCGCAGGCGAGCCGCCGATCGAAACGCTGATCAGCAAGCCCGCCCCCGCCGAGTGATCAATGCGCCGCGCGCGCGAGGGCCGGGATGATCCAGACAAGGCTCATCGCGATCACCGCAAAGCCGAGGCTGAAGCCCAGCACATAACGCAGGCCGGTGTTGCTCACCGCACCGCGTGCGGCTTCATCGCTGATGTTGTGGGGCGTGCTCTGTTCGCTCATGACTGCTCTCCCTCGACTGATTGACGCTAGGGAAACACATTCCGTAGCGTCAATCAATCCGCGAGTGCAGACATCGTTCCTGCGAAGGGTGCGGGGGCCGGATCAGTCGGCTGCTTCGAGCTCGCTGCCGAGCTTCAGAATCTCGTCGCCGTCTTCCTGCTTGATCAGGTAGGCGGGATTGTCGGCATCGCCGTTACGGGTGACTTCGGAGCCCTTGAGCGTGCGCGTCACCTCACGCTCGAACCGTTCCTTGATCTGGCCCTTGGCGGTGCCTTGGCCCCATGACCAGGTGACGTATTGGCCGGTGCGAAAACTGTTCGACATCGGGTCTTTCCGATTACTGTTCGGCCGGATCGGCCATGCCGTCGATCGAGGACTGGCTGGCGTCGCCCTGCTGCTCGGCAACCGCCGCGTCGCGCGCGCTGGCCGTGCCCTGACTCTCGACATCGTTCTGCGACAGCGCACCGGTGACCCAGATCAGCGTCAGCGCGACGATCGCCAGCGAAACGCTGATCGCCAGCACCCAACGCACGTGACCCGTGGTGGAGCCAGCCTTCGCGTCGGTTTCATCGATGCGGGTCTGGGTTTGGGGTTCGGACATCATGTTCTCCTGCATGTTCAATACAGGAGACTAAGCCCTCAGGGCTGCGAATGTTCCGAACCCGCGCCCCTCTCAGTCGCGCAGAAGCTCGTTGATTCCGGTCTTGGAGCGGGTCTGGGCATCGACCGTCTTGACGATCACCGCGCAGTAGAGCGAGGGGCCGGGCGAGCCGTCGGGCAGGGGCTTGCCGGGCATCGAGCCGGGCACGACCACCGCATAGGGCGGCACTGCGCCCATGTGCACTTCGCCGGTCGCGCGGTCGACGATCTTGGTCGATGCGCCGAGATAGACACCCATCGAAAGCACCGCACCTTCGCCCACGCGCACGCCTTCGGCGACTTCCGCGCGGGCGCCGATGAAGGCATTGTCGCCGATGATGACCGGTTCGGCCTGCAGCGGTTCGAGCACACCGCCGATCCCCGCGCCGCCCGAAATGTGGACGTTCGCCCCGATCTGCGCGCAGGAGCCGACCGTCGCCCAGGTGTCGATCATGGTGTTCTCGCCGACATAGGCACCGATGTTGACGAAGCTCGGCATCAGCACGACGCCCTTGGAGATATGCGCCCCGCGCCGCACCACCGCGCCGGGCACGACGCGGAAACCGGCTTCGCCAAAGCGGTTCTCGCCCCAGCCGGCAAACTTCAGCGGCACCTTGTCGTAGGCGCATTCGCCCGCCGCGCCATATTCCATTACCCGGTTTTCGTTGAGGCGGAAGCTGAGCAGCACCGCCTTCTTGAGCCACTGGTTGACCTGCCAGCCGCCGTTCCCGTCAGGCTCGGCCACGCGCGCTTTGCCGCTGTCCAGCAGGGCGAGCGCATCATTGACCGCATTGCGCACATCGCTGCCGGGGGTGATCTCGGCGCGGTTTTCCCAGGCCTCTTCAATGGCGGCGATCAGGTCATCACTCATGCGGGTTCTCCGGCGGACTATATGCGTCCCGCGCGCCTAGCCGCGCCCGGGAAGCTCGGCAAGCGGAACCCGGCGGCCCCTCAGGGCTAAGGGGTGGATGGATCGCCTATTTTGGCATTCCGGCAGCCAGTGCGAACTGGTAGGCGCGCTCCGCCAGCGGGCGTACCCTTTCGCTCATCGACTGGGCGTGGGCGCTGGAGGCGGTGCCGTCGATCACCCGCTTCTTGATCCCCTGCATGATCCCGGCAAGGCGGAACAGGTTATAGGCGAAATACCAGTCCATCGGCGGGACCGGATAGCCGGTGCGCGCGACATAGCGTTCCACCGCTTCCTCGACCGTCGGAATGCCCAGCGCCTCAAGATCCAGCCCCAGCAGCCCCGCGCGGCCATCGGCGGGCTGAAACCAGTTGAGCATGAGGTAGCTGAAATCGGCAATCGGATCGCCCAGCGTCGAAAGCTCCCAGTCGAGCACCGCGATGACGCGCGGTTCTTCCTTGTGGAAGATCACGTTGTCGAGCCGGTAGTCGCCGTGGACCACGCTCGAGCCATGCTGCGGCGGAATCGTCTGCGGCAGCCATGCGATCAGCGCTTCCATCTCCGGCATGTGCTCGGTTTCGGAGAGCTTGTACTGCTTGGTCCAGCGCGCGATCTGGCGGGCGCAGTAATCGGTGGGCTTGCCGTAGTCGCCCATGCCGATAGCGTCGGGCTGGTTGAGATGCAGGTCGGCCATGGTGTCGATCAGCGCGTGATAGTGCGCGCGGCGCTCATCCGGGGTTAGGCCGGGGAGGGCACCGTTCCACAAGCTCCGCCCATCGGCCATGCTCATCACGAAGAATTTCGACCCGATCACCTCGGGGTCTTCGCAGAGGCCGTAGGTACGCGGCACCGGGAAGCCGGTCGGGAAGAGCCCGGTCATCGCCGCATATTCGCGGTCGACCGCATGGGCGGATGGCAGCAGCTTGCCGAAGGGCTGGCGGCGCAGCACGTAAGAGGCCCCCGGCGTGTCGATCCGGTAGGTCGGGTTCGACTGGCCGCCCTTGAACTTGGTGTAGCTGATCGGCCCTTCGAAGCCTTCGACATTCGCCTCGAACCAGCGGGTGAGGGCGGCGAGGTCGAGCGCGTCCTTCTCGGTCACTGCGACCGTGCCGACCATTTCCTTGTCGAAATCGATGTCCATCAGTCGAATACCACAACCGTGCGCGCGGAGGTTCCCTTGCGCATCGTCTCGAAACCCTCGTTCACCCGCTCGAGTGGGATGCGCTCGGCAATGATCGTGTCGAGATCGAGCAGGCCGCGCAGGTAGAAATCGACCAGACGCGGCAGATCGACCGGGAAGTGGTTCATCCCCATGATCGCGCCCATCAGCTTCTTGCCGCCGAGCAGGTCCATCGCGCCGAGCCCGACCTTGCAATCGAGCGGCATCATGCCGAGGATCACCGCCGTCCCGCCGCGCCGCAGCGATGCGACCGCGAGATCGGCGGAAGCCTGACGGCCCACCGCCTCGATCCCCCAATGCACCCCGCCGGCGGACAGCGCGATGATCTGCTTGGCGGCATCCTCGGCCAGCGCATCGACGGTGTGGGTCGCGCCCAGCACCTTGGCGAGCTCGCGCTTTTCGGGGAGCGGATCGGCGGCGATGATCTTGCCCGCGCCCGCGATTTTCGCAGCGTTGATCGCGGCAAGGCCAACCCCGCCGCAGCCGACCACCAGCACGGTTTCGCCCGGCGTCACCTTGCAGGCGTTGAAGATCGTCCCCGCGCCGGTCGTCACCGCGCAGCCGAGCAGCGCGGCGCGGTCGAACGGCATGTCCTTGTCGATCGCGACGCAGGCGTGCTCGTGGATCAGCATCTGCTCCGACAGGGCCGAAAGGTTGAGCATCTGCGCGACCGGCGCAGAACCATCCGCAAAGGTGATGCGCGGCGCCTCACCCTTGGTGCGGCGGGTGTCCGCGCCGAGGCACAGCGCCATGCGGCCCGTCACGCAGAACTCGCAATGTCCGCAGAAGGCCGAGAGGCAGGAGACGACGTGATCGCCCGGCTTCACCGTCTTCACCTCGCTGCCCACCGCGCGCACGATCCCCGCTGCCTCGTGCCCCGGAATCGCGGGCAGGGCGTGGGGATAGTGCCCGTCGATGAAGTGCAGATCGGAGTGACACAGCCCGCAGGCCTTGGTGTCGATCAGGACTTCATGCGGGCCGGGTTCGGCATAGGTGACCTCCTTGATGGAGAGGCCCTGGCCGGGTTGTTCAAGGATGGCGGCTTTTGCCATTACTTCCACTCTCCGTTCGCCCTGAGCCTGTCGAAGGGCTGTTCTTCTTCATGTCCGTTGCTCGAAGAAAAAGCGGTGCTTCGACAGGCTCAGCACGAACGGTTCTCTGTATTACCGCGCCACGCCCATGTCGCCCGAGCTGAAGCTCGATCCGTCATTGGCAGCGCGCCCGTGATCGCCGCGCAGGGCGTTGGCCGTCGGCCCCGGAACCGGCGCGTGCTTGGCGAACTCCATGTGCGCGATCGAGCGGGCGTGGACTTCGTCCGGCCCGTCGGCGAGCCGCAGTGTGCGCTGGTGGGCATAGGCATTGGCGAGACCGTAATCGTCCGAAACGCCGCCGCCGCCGTGGGCCTGGATCGCATCGTCGATGATCTTGAGCGCCATGTTGGGCGCCTGCACCTTGATCATCGCGATTTCCTGCTTGGCCGCTTTGTTGCCGACCTTGTCCATCATATCGGCTGCCTTGAGGCACAGCAGGCGCGTCATGTCGATGTCGATGCGGGCGCGCGCGACGCGTTCTTCCCAAACCGAGTGCTTGTAGACCGGCTTGCCGAAGGCTTCGCGCTCCTGCAGGCGGCGGCACATCTTGGCGAGCGCCTCTTCGGCGACGCCGATGGTGCGCATGCAATGGTGGATACGGCCCGGCCCGAGGCGGCCCTGCGCGATCTCGAACCCGCGCCCTTCGCCCAGCAGGATGTTCTCGGCGGGGACGCGCACGTCGACCATCTCGACTTCCATATGGCCGTGCGGCGCGTCGTCATAGCCGAACACCGGCAGGTGGCGGATGATGTTCACGCCGGGCGTGTCGATCGGCATCAGGATCTGCGATTGCTGCGCGTGGCGCTGCGCATCGGGATTGGTCTTGCCCATCACGATCGCGATCTTGCAGCGCGGATCGCCGAGGCCCGAAGACCACCACTTGCGCCCGTTGATGACGTAGTGATCGCCGTCCCGCTCGATCCGGGTCTCGATATTGGTCGCGTCCGAGGAGGCGGTGTAGGGCTCGGTCATCAGGAAGGCCGAACGGATCTCGCCGTTCATCAGCGGGCGCAGCCACTCTTCCTTCTGCTCGCGCGTGCCGTAGCGGTGGAACACTTCCATGTTGCCGGTGTCGGGCGCGGAGCAGTTGAACACTTCCGACGCCCAGCCGATGCGGCCCATTTCCTCGGCGCACAGGGCATATTCGAGGTTGGTGAGGCCCGGGCCGTCGAATTCGAAGGTGTCGTCCACGTGGTGGTGGCTGTCGTTGCGCGGCGGCATGAACAGGTTCCAGATGCCCGCTTCCTTGGCGAGCTTTTTCTTGTCCTCGATGATCTGGATCACCTTCCAGCGGTCACCCTCGGCGTCCTGCGCCTTGTAGGTGCCCATGTTGGGGCGGATGTGCGTTTCGATGAAATCGCGCACGCGGCCCGCCCAATAGGCCTGCCGTTCGGTGGGTTCGAAATCCATGGGGGGTTCCTCTCTCGTCCTTATTCGCAACCAAATCTCTTTGGCGACTCTCTGGGTGACCGTGGCAGAGCATGGCCTATGCGCCAAGCTCTCATTTCTGCGGCACGGGCGCTCCTGCGGGGGCTCTTTCGCGGGCGATGCGCGCGGCGAGGCGGGCTTCGTGATCGGCCTGGCTGATCGGGAAACGGGCGAGCCAGAAGGCCGCCGTCAGCGCCAGCACCCCCGAGACCAGCAGGTAGGCGAGCGCAAGGTTCGTCACCACTTGCGGCGCCACCGCATCCTGCGCCGTGCCCGGTGCGAGGCCGATCACCTCGACGATCAGGCTGGTGAGCAGAATGCCGCCGCCGGTCGCCGATTTCTGGATCAGCCAGTTACCGGCATAAAAGGTCCCCTCGGCGCGCTTGCCGGTGCGCTCCTCGAAGGCCTCGACAATCTCGGCAACCATCGAAGTAGCCGAGATGATCGCCACCACTCCGGCGGTGTTGGCGGTGACCATGAAGCCCATGAACAGGACGGTCGACAGCACCGTTCCGGTTTGCGGCCATAGCCCGATCAGCAGCAGCACATAGGGAATGCCCGCCAGCACCAGCGCCCCCACCGCACCGCCCGCACCGCTCAGCGGCTTGCCGAAGCGGCGATGCAGCGGGCCGACGATCATGAACATCGCTACCACCGACAGGCCCAGCGCGGCGGGGTAGATCTTGAAAGCAGTCTCGCTGAATTGCCAGACATAGCGGATCACGTAGAGCGTGATCGATAGCGTCACGCCCTGACTGATATAGGCCGCCAACGCGCCGAAAGCGAAGATCATGAAGGCACGCTCGCGGAAGGCGTCGAAGATGTCGGCAAAGGCGAGCCTCAGCGAAAAAGGCGGCGGCGCGCTGTCGGGCAATCGCGCAACATAGGGATGCTGCCCAGCCGCCGATCCAGTCACCGACACCAGCATCACCACTGCGCCGACCATCCCGAAGACCGCATAGCCATCGGGCTGCAATTGCGATTCCGGGGTCGGCAGGAAGACAGTGAAAGCCAGCACCGACATGGTCAGCCCGCCGACCCAGCCCGACAGGAAGCGGTAGCGGAACAGCGTGGTGCGCTCGACATAATCGCCGGTGATCTCGGGCACGAGGCTGATCGAGGGCACCTCGCAGGCGGACAGAAGCAGGCGTACACCGACGGCCAGCGCCACGATCTCCCAGAAGGTCGGCACCCCGGTGAAGGGCGGGCTCCACAGCAGCGCCCACATCAGCGCCAGCGGGATCGGGGCAAGGTAAAGCCACGGCAGGCGGCGGCCCCAGCGGGTATAGGTGCGATCCGACAAGTGCCCGATCAGCGGATCGGCCAGCGCATCAATGATCAGCGCCGTCGCCAGCGCCGCGCCGACGATCCCGGCATCCACGCCCAGCACCAGATTGTAGAATGGTAGCAGGAAGAACGAAAAGCCGCCGTCCTTCACCCCGAAGGCGACCGCGCCGAAGCCGTGCATCAGCTTGAGCCGCCACGGAAGCGGCCCTGTCATCATGCTCATGCGTGGCTGTTCCCTCGATCAGGCAAACCGCCGAATCCGGCCAATTTCTCTCTCCTGCATTGGGTTGCGAACCTAGACTGATTGCACATTGCGTCAATCGCACGCCGCGCGCATTGCAGCTGACGCTACGGCACGCGTGCCCGCACGAAGACCGCTTGCAGGGCTTGCGAAAACGACGCTAACGTAAGCGTCAAGTGAGAGACGAGAGAGGAGAGTCGGTCATGGCCGATCTGGAAGCATTCCGCACCGAAACCCGCAGCTGGCTGGAGGCGAACTGCCCGCCCGAAATGCGCGAGCCGGTGCGCGGCGAGGACGACATCTACTGGGGCGGCCGCCGCGCCACCTTCAAGAACGATGCACAGAAGGCGTGGCTCGAAGCCTGCGTTGCCAAGGGCTACACCGTGCCGATGTGGCCCAAGGAATACGGCGGCGCGGGGCTCTCGCCTGCCGAGGCCAAGGTGCTGCGCGAGGAAATGGGCCGCATCAATGCCCGCCCGCCGCTCAGCAGCTTCGGCATCTGGATGCTCGGCCCGGCGCTGCTGCATTTCGGCACCGAAGGCCAGAAGCAGCGCTTCCTCAACGAAATCGCGCGCGGGGAAATCCGCTGGTGTCAGGGCTATTCGGAGCCCGGTTCGGGCTCGGACCTTGTCAGCTTGCAGACCTTCGGCGAGGACAAGGGCGATCACTGGGTGGTGAATGGCCAGAAAATCTGGACCTCCTACGCCGATCAGGCCGACTGGATCTTCTGCCTCGTCCGCACCGACAAGACGGACAAGTATCAGGGCATCACATTCATGCTGTTCGACATGGCGAGCGAAGGCGTCACCACCAAGCCGATCAAGCTGATCTCTGGCTCCTCGCCCTTCTGCGAGACCTTCTTCGACAATGTCGCCGTGCCCAAGTCCTACGGCGATGATTGCCCCGCCTATGTCGGCACGATCAACCGCGGCTGGGACGTCGCCAAGTATCTGCTCGGCCACGAGCGCGAGATGATCTCGGGCGCGGATGGCGGCGAGCGCGCGGCGGCGATCGGTGCGGCGATGAAGCGCCATGCGGCCAAGACCGGCGACGATATCGACCCGGTGCTGCGTGCGGAACTCGCGATGTTCGATGTCGATGCGATGGCCTATGCCGCGATGGGCGAGAAGTTCCTCGACGAGATCAAGGTCGGCAAGGCGCACCCCGCGCAGCCGAATATGATGAAATATGCCGGGACCGAGCTCAACAAGCGCCGTCACGAGCTGGTGATGGCAGTCGGCGGCAGCCGCGCGCTCGAATGGGAGAGCGAGGCGACCGAGAACGGCAAGCCCTCCAAGGCATGGCTGCGCACCAAGGCCAACTCGATCGAGGGCGGAACGAGCGAAGTGATGCTCAACGTCATCGCCAAACGCATCCTCGATCTGCCGGGGGCGTAAGCCACACACACGCACAACTGCCGTCATCCCCGCGAAGGCGGGGATCCATCCTGCCTAGCGGGCCCAGATGGACCCCTGCCTTCGCAGGGGTGACGGATGAGGAGGAGGGAAAACCAATGCCCCTGTATCACAACGAAGATCAGGCGATGCTCGCCGACACCGCGCGCGGCTTCATCGCCGAGGAAGGCAATATCGCCAAGCAGCTGCGCCACTGGCGCGACCGCAATTGCAAGGACGGCTTTGGCCACGGCCTGTGGAAGCAGATGGCCGAAATGGGCTTCACCGGGATGCTGGTGGAAGAGGCCGACGGCGGGCTCGGCATGGGTCATGTCGAGGCCGGGATCGTGCTCGAGGAAATCGGCCGCAACCTCACGCCTTCGCCGTTTCTGACCTCCTCGGTGCTGGCCGCGACCGCGCTGAAGCACGGCTCGGACGATTTGAGGGGCCGCTATCTGCCGGGGCTGATCGCGGGCGATTCCGTGGCCGCGGTCGCGATCGACGAGACCGCCAAGCACCGGCCCGAGCGCATCACCACCCGTGCCGAGAAGTCGGGCAACGGCTTCAAGCTTTCGGGCGCCAAGAGCTTCGTCATTCAGGGCGCGAGCGCCGACATGATCGTGGTCGCGGCGCGCACTTCGGGGTCCGATGAAGACGCGGACGGGATCACCCTCTTCGCCGTCCCCAAGGATGCTAGCGGCATGAGCCATGACGCAGTGCGCCTCGTCGATTCCTCGATGGCGACCCACACGAAGTTCGATGGGGTCGAGCTCGACGGCGACACCGTGATCGGCGAGGTCGACGGCGGACGTGCCGTGCTCGATGCGATGCTACTGGCGGGCCGGGTCGGCGCGGCGGCGGAAGGCGTGGGCGTCGCGCGCGGGGCGATGGACATGACGGTCGATTACCTCAAGCAGAGGAAGCAGTTCGGCAAGCTGATCGGCGAGTTTCAGGCGCTCCAACACCGTGCCAGCCACCTCTATTCCGAAGTCGAGATCGCCCGCGCGGTGACCATCAAGGCGCAGCAGCTGCTCGATGCGGGCAGCGTCAACGCCGAATTGATGGCGAGCGTCGCCAAGGCCAAGGTCGCCAAGACCGCGCGCCTCGCGGTGCAGGAAGGCGTGCAGATGCACGGCGGCATCGGCATGACCGACGAGTACGACATCGGCCTCTACATGAAGCGCGACCGCGCGCTGGCCGAGTTCCTCGGCGACGCATACTATCACGCCAACCGCGTGGCCGAATTGAGCGGGTATTGATTGATACCCCGCCCCGGGCTTGACCCGGGGCCCCGCTATTTGCCCGCGGCGGGAAAGAAGTGAGCGGGGTCCCGGATCAAGTCCGGGATGGGGATGGAGATTTAAAACATGGACATTCAATCACTTTTCAGCCTCGAAGGCCGCGTTGCCCTCGTCACCGGCGGCAGCCGGGGGATCGGCAAGATGTTCGTCGAGGGTCTGCTCGCGGCGGGCTGCGCCAAGGTCTATATCTCGGCGCGGAAGGTCGAGCAGATGCAGGCGACCATCGACGAATTTGGCGCGGACCGCGTGATCGGCATCCCCGCCGACCTCAGCCAGATGGATGGCATGGTGGCGCTCGCCAACGAGTTGAAGGCGCGTGAAAGCCATCTCGACATCCTTATCAACAATGCCGGCGCGGCGTGGGGCCAGCCCTATCTCGAATTCTCCGAGGCGGGCTGGCACCGGACGATGGACCTGAACGTCAAGACGCCGTTCTTCCTCACCCAGAAGCTGCACGAACTGCTGGTCGCGGGCGGCAAGCAGGGGCATCCGGCCAAGGTGATCCACGTCTCCTCGATCGACGGGCAGCGGATCAACCCGTGGGAAACCTATGCCTATCAGGCCTCCAAGGCGGCGGTGATCCAGCTGACGCGGCGCATGGCCGCGCGGCTGATTCAGGACAATATCATCGTCACCTCAATCGCGCCCGGTGCCTTCCCGAGCGAGATGAACAAGGCCGCCAAGGACGCGCCCGACGCCAGCGCGAGCGGAATCCCCGCCAAGCGCATCGGCACGCCTGAGGACATGGCCGCCGCCGCGATCTACCTGTGCAGCCGCGCGGGCGATTATGTGGTGGGCGAGACGCTGACGGTCGACGGCGGCGTGGTCAACGCGCTGCTCCCCAATCACTTCGCCGATCCCAGCGGCGGCGGGCACTGAGCCGAGCGCCGCTAACGTGACGAAAAAGGCCCACACCCCCGGATCGCCGGGGATGTGGGCCAAGTAGCGGCAGGCATAGCACCCCCCGCTTGGGTCGCCTCGTCAAACTCTTGCTGTCTTGAGCCCCCCTTGCGGGCCCCCCAGCCGTGTTGAGACCCTTTTGCCCACGACCTGCGGCGCGGTCTGTGATGTTCATCACGCTAGCGCGCCCTTTCGCATGTTTTTCTCTCCGCAAGCCCCGGTTGCCCCGCGCGCGGCGAGGCCATATCGTCGCGGCGGGGGGAATCATGGACACGCTCGACGACCTTATCGGCAGGCTCGCACCCGACACGCTGCTGCGTGCGCTCGCGCCCGATCAGCTGGAAATCCTGCTGCGCAAGGCCACGCGCCGCGATCTGCGTGCGGGCGAGACGATCATCGCGCAAGGCGACGAAACCGGCGATTTCGCGGTGGTGGTGCTGACCGGCGGGCTCAAGATCAGCATGGTCAGCGCCGGGGGGCGCGAGATCATCCTCAACTATTGCGGCCCGGGCGAGCTGGTGGGCGAGATCGCGATGCTCGACAGCGGTCCGCGCACCGCCACGGTGACCGCTGCGGTGCCATCGAGCGTCCTGATCCTCCCCTCGCGCACGTTCCTTGACGCGGCAACCGCCAGCCCGGCATCGGTCGAAGGCGTGATGCGCGAACTGGCGCGGCGGGTGCGGCAGCTCAATCTGGTGATCGAGAGCGACCGCACCTTCTCGATGGCCCCGCGCCTCGCCCGCGCGCTGGTGCGGCTGGTCGATCCCGACAGCGCAGACGGCCGCCTGCGCTACCACCCGAGCCAGAGCGATCTGGGCGCCTTCGCCGGGCTCGCGCGCGAGAATGTCAGCCGGCTATTGTCGGAATGGGAGGCGCAGGGGATCGTCGCCCGCAAAGGCCGCGCGCTGCTGGTGCGCGATCACGCCTATCTGCAAACCCTCGCGGAATTCGGCGACGAGGCGTAATATCACGCCGCGCCGGCACATTTGCGGCGCGGCATGATTGTTGGACGCACGCAGGCCCGAATCCACGGAGGCAGACATGGCCACGATCCCGACGCCCAATCCCGACACCATCCAGCCCGATGTGGCCCCGGTCGAAACGCCGCCGCCCTCCGAGCCGACCCCGGCAGAACCTTCGCCGCCCGAAACCGAACCGACGCCGCCCGACATCGACGAGCCCGGACGCGGGCCCGACGAATTGCCGCCCGAATAGAGTGCTCTAGATCATCAACCCGCGCACGAATGGGATCAGTCCCGTCTGGCGAGCGCGCTTCATGCGCTCCGCCTCGAGGATGGCACGCACTTTAACGAGGCAATCGTCCACGTTGTCGTTGATCACGACATAATCATAGCCGTCCCAGTGACTGATTTCCGCCTTGGCTCGGGCGAGTTTCGTGGTCTCGTAGTCTTCAAGAGCGCCTTCTGGGAGGCTCTGACTGATTTCCGTTCGCGCCTTTGCGAGGCGTGTCGCAATCACTTCATCGCTATCCGTCCCGCGCCCCCGAAGCCGCTTTTCAAGTTCACTGATACTCGGTGGAAGGAGAAAAACCCGGACTACGTCCTGCTGATCCTTCTGATAAAGCTGTTGGGTGCCTTGCCAGTCAATGTCGAACAGAAAATCCTGCCCATCCTTGAGGGCTGCACGGATTGTGCCCTTGGGCGTTCCGTAGCGAAAGCCGAAAACGTGCGCCCATTCGTAGAAGTCATCATCTTCGATCATCTTATCGAACTCGGCGTCGCTGACGAAGTGATAATGCACCCCGTTCACCTCGCCGGGCCTTGGCGGACGGGTGGTAGCTGAAATAGACAGCCTGATTGCCGAATCCACTTCAAGCAATTTACGCGAGATCGTGGTCTTGCCTCCGCCCGAGGGCGAGGACAGGATGAACATCAGGCCCCGGCGGTGGAGCCGGTCTTCGGAATGGTGAGAGGAATCGCCCATAGGCCCCGTTGCCCCAACACGGGGGCGCAAATCAAGGGCGGGTCAGGATTCGCTGTCGGCGGGGGGCTTGCGAGTGGCCTTGCGCTCACGCCGCTTGGTCTCGAGCCGCTTGCCGCGATCGTAGAACACCTTGGCCGCCAGCCCGCCAGCCACCACGGCCAGACCGATGGGCGAGCGGGTGGCAATCCGGCTTGCGCCCCACAGGGCGATGCTAGTGGCGACCGATCGCCCATCAATCAGCTTTTCCGCCTCGGCCTTGTCATAGCTTTTGATCAGCAGGCCCTTTTCCATGCGATTGCGCAGCATGCCGCTTGCCGCGCGCAGCACGATGTTGGCGATGACAAGATTGGTGCCCGCGACCGGGCTTGGGAGAGGCAGGCCGCCGGGGCCGGTGGGGTCGGAGCGCTTGTCTGAACCGGGTTGCCGGCCTGACGCATCTGCCGCGCCAGCCTTGTTCTTGCCCCGTCGCCCCCGCCCGATCCGCGCCATGGCCGCTATTTCTTGCGGCCGAAATCGACGCTGACGACATTGGAACCGTCAGGATCGGTGTCCGGCCCGTCATTCTCGGCGTCTTCATGCGCCTCGGGCTCCAGCTCTTCGACTGCGGCCTGGAATTGCAGGCCGAAATCGACCGCCGGATCGACGAAGGCGGTGATCGCGCCGAAGGGGATGGTGAGCTTGGCCGGCACCTGATTGAAGGTCAGGCTGACCGAGAAGCTGTGCGGCAGCACTTCAAGATCCCAGAACTTGTTCTGGAGCACGATGGTCATCTCGTCCGGGAAGCGTTCGCGCAGGTGCGGCGGGATCGACACGCCGGGGGCGGCGGTCTTGAAGGTGATATAGAAATGATGCGCGCCCGGCAGCGTGCCGCCGCCGCTGACGATCGAACCCAGCACCCGGCCGACCACGGCACGCAGGGCTTCCTGCACGATCTCGTCGTAGGGGATCAGGCTATCGGGGGTGTCAGGGTTCATGATGATTGAGGTGGTGGCGCGCGGCGGGCGCTTGGTCAAGCCCCTTGGCGCTTGGCAAGTGGGGTTTGGCTGGGCTTTCCAGCCTCATCCGTCCTGTGCCGTGCGGGGGGCGCTTGTCATGCGCGCGCGGCGGACTATAGCGCGAAGCCATGGCCAGCACCCCCGCCCAAACCCCTCGGCGCACCGGCTCTGTCGAGCGCAACACGACCGAGACGAAAATCGCGATTCACGTCGATCTCGACGGCACCGGCGCTTATGACGTCAGCACCGGCATCGGCTTTCTCGATCACATGGTCGAACAGTTCAGCCGCCATTCGCTGATCGACGTGACGATGAAGGTCGAGGGCGACCTCCATGTCGACCAGCACCACACCACCGAGGATTCGGCGATCGCATTGGGACAGGCGATTGCGCAGGCGCTGGGCGACAAGGCGGGGATCGGGCGATATGGCGCGGCGTACTCGCCTATGGACGAGACGCTGAGCCGCGTGGCGCTCGACATTTCGGGGCGGCCCTTCCTCGTTTGGAAGGCGAAGTTCACGCAGGAAAAGCTGGGCGAATGGGACACCGAGCTGATCGAGCACTGGTTCCATTCCGTCAGCCAGAGCGCCGGGATCACGCTCCACATGGAGCTGCTCTACGGGAGCAACAATCACCATATCTGCGAGAGCCTCTACAAGGGCTTCGCCCGCGCGATGCGGCAGGCAGTGGAACGCGACCCGCGCAAGGGCGGTGCGATCCCGAGCACCAAGGGGCAGCTCGGTGGCTGAGGTTGTGGCCCTCGTCGATTACGGGGCCGGAAATCTGCATTCGGTTCACAATGCGCTGAAGGCGGCGGGAGCGCAGGTCACCGTTACGGCCGATCCCTATGTGGTGCGCGCCGCCGACCGGATTGTGCTGCCCGGTGTCGGCAGCTTCAGGGCCTGTGCCGAGGGCCTCAACGCCATCCCCCATATGGTTGAAGCCATGACCGAGCGCGTCCACGTGGGTGGTGCGCCGTTTCTCGGCATCTGCGTGGGTATGCAGTTGCTGGCCGACCGCGGCCTCGAACACGGCACCACCCCCGGCCTTGGCTGGATCCCGGGCGAGGTGCGGCTGATCGAGCCCTCCGACCCGGCGATCAAGGTGCCGCACATGGGCTGGAACGACGTCGCCCTGCTTCCCCATGCGAAAGATCATCCGGTGATTGAGGAGGGGGAGGCCTATTTCCTCCACTCCTATCACTTCGCCGCGACCGATCCGCACCATGTCGCAGCGATGACCGATCACGGCGAGGGGCTGGTGGCGGCGGTCGCTCGCGACAACATCATCGGCGTGCAGTTTCACCCGGAAAAGAGCCAGGCTTACGGGCTGGCGACGCTCCGGCGCTTTCTGGAGTGGTTCCCTTGATCATCTTCCCTGCCATCGACCTCAAAGGCGGTCAGGTCGTCCGCCTCGCTGAAGGCGACATGGAGCGCGCCACGATCTACGGCGACGATCCCGCCGCGCAGGCGCTGATCTTCGCCGAGGCCGGCGCGGAGCACCTCCATGTGGTCGACCTCGACGGCAGCTTCGCGGGCGAAAGCCGCAACCGGGCGGCGGTGGAAGCCATCGTCGAGGCCTTTCCCGGCTATGTGCAACTGGGCGGCGGCATCCGCGATGCGGCCGCGGTCGAGGGCTGGTTCAACCTCGGCGTCGCACGGGTTGTGATGGGCTCGGCAGCGCTCAAGAACCCCGAGTTCGTCAAGGAGATGGCCCGCGAGTGGGAGAACGGCATCGTCGTCGCGGTCGACGCGAAGGACGGGATGGTCGCGACCGAGGGCTGGGCCGAAGTCTCCGACGTGCCGGTCACCGATCTCGCCCGCCGCTTCGAGGATGCAGGCGTCGCTTCGCTGCTGTTCACCGACATCGGGCGTGACGGCTTGCTCAAGGGCGTCAACATCGAGGCCACGGTGGACCTCGCCCGCCGCGTCGATATCCCGGTGATCGCCAGCGGCGGCGTGAAGGGGCTGGACGACATCCACATCCTGTCGATCAACGCGCACGAGGGGATCGAGGGGGTCATCACCGGGCGCGCGCTCTATGAAGGACGGCTCGATCTGGCGGCGGCGATTGCGATGGGCGCGCGGACGTGACATGCGCCTGATGGGCTTCCTCTTCCTGTGCCTCACCTTCCTTGCGGGGGTGACGGTCGGCACGGTCGAGATTGCGCTCATCAACATCATCGTCTTCATGGCTTTGGCGCTGGCGGCGGAGCATTTCCTCGCCCCGCGCTATGGCAACAATGGGCTGGTCTATGGCATGGCGGGGGCGTTTTTCCTCAGCTGCCTGTGGCCCGCCGCCTTTCACGCCGCGCAAGACGACAAGACGTGCAGCGGCGAGGAATGCCCGCGCAAGGAGCCGCAAGTGACCGTAATCCTGAGCCCCGCCCGATGAGTGTGCGCATCCGTGTCATCCCCTGCCTCGACGTGGCCGATGGCCGCGTGGTCAAGGGCGTCAATTTCGTCGACCTGAAGGACGCGGGCGATCCGGTCGAGCAGGCGCGCGCCTATGATGCGGCGGGTGCAGACGAGCTGTGCTTTCTCGACATCTCCGCCAGCCATGAAGGGCGCGGGACGCTGCTCGACATGGTGCGGCGCACGGCGGAGGTGTGCTTCATGCCGCTGACCGTCGGCGGCGGGGTGCGCTCCGCCGAGGATGCGCGCGCGCTGTTGCTGGCGGGGGCGGACAAGGTCGCGGTGAACTCCGCCGCCGTCGCACGGCCCGAACTGGTGGGCGAGATCGCCGAGCGCTTCGGCAGCCAGTGCGTCGTCGCCAGCGTCGATGCGCGCCGCACGCCGCGCGGCAATTGGGAGATCTTCACCCATGGCGGGCGCAAGCCCACGGGGATTGGTGCGGTCGAATATGCGCTGAAAGTCGCCGGGCTGGGCGCGGGCGAGTTGCTCGTCACCTCGATGGACGGGGACGGGACGCAGAAGGGCTACGACCTCGCACTCACCCGTGAAATCGCCGACGCTGTCAGCGTGCCGGTGATCGCGAGCGGCGGGGTGGGGAGCCTCGACCACTTGGTTGAAGGCGTGACCAAGGGCCACGCCAGCGCGGTGCTCGCCGCGAGCATCTTCCACTTCGGCCACCACACCATCGCCGAAGCCCACGTGGCGCTGCGGGCGGCAGGACTTCCGGCGCGGGGCGTTTAGAAGTTACGCGGCTGCGCCGCGGGTGTTTCACGCAGAGGCGCAGAGAAGAAAGGGGAGGCGCAGAGGTGTAGCGCCCTGCCGCGTCGGCGGCCTTCATGGAGTTCACACGAAGACACGAAGAGGGCAGTGCGCGATGCGGCCCGGTGCGACATCTTCGTGTCTTCGTGTGATAATGAAAGCGGCTTTGCTGTGGGCGGAACCTCTCTGCGCCTCTGCTTCCCCTGCGCCTCTGCGTGAAACCCTTTTCGTTCCCGGAATGCCGATAAGGGGGGGCTTTAAGTCCCCGCGCCGCCAATCTATGGACAGCCAATGGACACCCTCACCCGCCTCGAAGCCACGATAGCCCAGCGCCTGACCGCCTCGCCTGACGAAAGCTACGTCGCGAAGCTCCATGCCAAGGGCCTCGCCAAGATCGCCCAGAAGCTCGGTGAGGAGGCGACCGAAACGGTGATCGCCGCGCTCACCGGTGATGAGGCCGAACTGGTGGGTGAGGCCGCCGATCTCCTCTTCCACCTGCTGGTGCTGCTTGCCGAGAAGGGCGTGCCGCTCTCCGCCGTTCTCGCCGAACTCGACCGGCGCGAGGGCCTGTCCGGCCTCGCCGAGAAAGCCGCACGGAGCCAAGACTGATGCCGATCGACCCGACCCAGCCCTATGACGATGCCAACATCTTCGCCAAGATCCTGCGCGGCGAAATCCCCTCGAAAACAGTCTACGAGGATGACTGGGCCTTCGCTTTCGAGGACATCAACCCGCAGGCCGAGGTGCACACGCTGGTGATCCCCAAGGGCCGCTATGTCAGCTGGGACGATTTCAGCGCCAAGGCCTCCGACGCCGAAATCGCCGGTTTCGTGCGCGCGGTGGGTAAGGTGGCGCGGATGAAAGGTCTCGTCGAGCCCGGCTACCGCCTGCTCGCCAATATCGGCGCGCATGGCGGGCAGGAAGTGCCGCACCTGCACGTCCATATCTTCGGCGGAGAGCCATTGGGCCCGATGATCGCGCGGCGCTAAGCGGCGACGGGATGACTGCCACACCGGTTGAATGTGAAAATCCCATACTTGCCCCGGTTCTCGGCGGTAGGCTAAGGCGGAGCGCATCGGCATGACATTCCGTCCCAACCCTCCCGGCGGCGTCTTTGATGGCGCGCGGCACCTTTATGCGGTGCGGGTCTATTGCGAGGATACCGACCTGTCGGGGATCACCTACCACGCCAATTACCTGCGCTGGTTCGAGCGGGCGCGCAGCGATCTGCTGCGGCTGCTGGGGATCGACCAGCGCGCCGCGATCGAGACGGGGGAGGGGGCCTATGCCCTTTCCGAGGTCAACCTCAAATACCTGCGCCCCGCCAAGCTCGATGATGATGTGGTGATCGAAACCCGCTGCACCGAACTGGGCGCGGCCTCCTGCCGGATGCACCAGATCGCTCGGCGGGGCGGGGAGGACCTGTGCGAGGCGACATTGCGCGTCGGCTTCATCACCCTCGACGGCCGCCCGCGCCGCCAGCCGCCAGAGTGGCGCGCTGCGTTCCAGACTTTCATGAACAAGGATAACTGACACCGTGACGCTTGCCCTGCTCAGCGCCGCTGCCGCCCCGACCCGGCTCGATCCGGTCGAACTCTTCCTGACTGCCGACATCATCGTGCAAGCGGTGATGGTCGGCCTGATCCTCGCCAGCCTGTGGGTGTGGACGATCATCGTCTCCTTTTCCCTCAGGATCGGCGCGCTGTCGAAGAAGTCGCAGGCCTATCAGGAGGAATTCTGGGAGCAGCGCGACCGTGAGGGCTTGCTGACCAAGCAGGCGCGCAAGGAAGTCCCCGCCGCCCGCGTCGCGGCTGCGGGGCTGGACGAATGGCGCAAGTCCACCGCCAAGCAGCCAGTCGACCGCGCCGCCACCCGCGAGCGTATCGCCGCGGCGATGGACAGCCAGATCGCCGAGGAGGCCGACGATCTCGCCGGGAGGCTCAACTTCCTCGCCACGGTCGGGTCGGTCGCGCCCTTCGTGGGCCTGTTCGGCACGGTGTGGGGGATCATGAACTCGTTCTTCCAGATCGGCGCGCAGCAGAGCGCCAGCCTCACCGTGGTCGCCCCCGGCATTGCCGAGGCGCTGTTCGCCACCGCCATCGGCCTGTTTGCGGCGATCCCTGCGGTGATCGCCTATAACCGCTTCGGGGGGGCGGTGGATCGTTACGAGGCGACGCTTCAGCGCTTTGCCGACCGGCTCCACGCCGGGCTGAGCCGCGAGCTGGACCGCGCATAATGGGGATGGGCGTCTCTTCTGGTCGCCGCCGGGGCAAGCGCGGCCGCCGCGCTGCCATGGCCGAGATCAACGTCACGCCGCTGGTCGACGTAATGCTGGTGCTGCTGATCATCTTCATGGTCACCGTTACGCTCCCCGCCGTCGGCGTGCCGATCGACCTGCCCGACAGCCGCGCCGCGCCGGTCGAGGAAAAGCCCGAGCAGATCACCATTTCGGTCGATGCCGTGGGCCGGATCTATATCGAGGATACGCCGGTCCCGATTGGCGGGCTTCCGGCGGCGCTCGAAGCACTTGACCGCGGGGGCGAGCCGCCGCTCATCGTGCTGCGCGGTGACCGCAATCTCGATTATGGCCGGGTGATGGCGGTGATGGGCGAGCTCGGCCGGGCTGGCTTCACCCAGATCTCGCTGGTCACCGACGGTTCAGTTTCGGCTCCATAGTCCGGGCAGAGTATGGCTGACATCGCGCTCCGTAACGAAGAGAAGATCGGTCTGGCCGCAGCGGTCGTGCTGCATGGCGCGCTGGTGGCAGTGCTGCTGATGCAGACCATCCGCTCGGAGGTTACCGTGTTTCCCGAGCGGATCAGTGTCAGCCTCGCGACCAATGTCGGCCTCGAGGAAACGGCGCCCGATCCGGTCGCGGAGAGCCGTCCCTCCACCGCGCCGACGCTCGACCTCAACCCGGCTCCCGCGCCCGAGGCTGCGGCCGCCCGGCCCGAGCCTGCCGCCCGGCCCGTGCCGACGACGCAGCCCAAGCCCAAACCCGCCGCGCAGCAGCCCGCACCCAGCCGCGACCGCTCGCGTCCGGACCGCACCCCGCCGCAGAAGGCTGCTGCCGCGCCGTCCAAGCCTGCCACCAAGGCCGGGGGCGGATCGCGGTTCGACGAGGCGTTTGGCGAGGGCGCTGGCTCCTCCACAACGGCAACGGAAACCCGTCCGCCAGCCAAGACGCTGGGCCCCAATGAACTCGCCTCGCTCCAGAGCGCGGTCGGGCGGCAGGTGCGCCTCAAGTGGCAGGGCCGCGTGCCGCAGGGGCCCGATGCCGAAAAGCTGGTCACGCGCGTGCGTTTCAAACTCAACCCTGACGGCACGCTGGCGGGCGAGCCGCAACTGGTCGGCGCCACACGGGGCGTGACCGATCTCAACCGCAATCAGGTCGACCGCCACCGCGAGGAAGCGGTGCGCGCGATCAAGCTGGTTGGCAAATTCACGGTTCCCTTTCCGGTGCCAGCCGACCAGAACACATTCACTTTAGATTTTGATAGGAATTCGTGATGAAGGCGCTGCTTGCCTTGTTGCTTGCCGGAACCGCAGTCTCAGTGTCGGCGCAGGATCTGGGCGCGCCGCAATCCGAAGGCGGGCCGGTCGAGGTGATCGAGAGCGAAAGCGACGATGTCGTCATCCGCATCACCGACGAGGCGGCATGGTCTGACATCGGCATCGCCATCCCCGCCTTCGCCACTGATCGCGAGCGCGCGACCCCGGCCAATGCCGACGGCACCGGCGCGCTGGGGCGCGAGATGGCGCGGGTTATTACCGCCAACCTCAGGAACAACGGGCTGTTCAAGCCGGTCGGCCCCGACAGCCTGCCGCAGCCGAGCTTCGCGCAGATCCCGGCGCCCGCCTACAGCACCTGGAGCGGGCGCAGCGCCGAGATGCTGGTGCAGGGCTATGTTCGCGCGCGCGACGACGGCAAGCTGGTGGTCGGCTGCTACCTGTTCGACGTCGCGCTGCAGCAGCAATTGGTGCGCGAGGGCTGGGTGGTCGGCCCGGCCGACTGGCGGCGCGCGGCGCACAAGTGCTCCGACCTCATCTTCAGCCGCCTCACCGGCGAGAGCCCGTTCTTCGACAGCCGCATCGCCTATATCGCTGAGACCGGCCCCAAGGATCGCCGCGTGAAGCGGCTGGCGGTGATGGACTCGGACGGTGCGAACCACCGCTTCCTGACGCTGGGCAGCGCCACCGCGCTCACCCCGCGTTACTCGCCCGACTATTCGAAGATCCTCTATCTCTCCTATGTCGACGGCAATCCGCGGATCTATGTCTATGACATCGGCAGCGGCAAGCAGGTGCTGGTGACCGAGAACCGCAACCCGACCCTCGCCCCGCGCTGGTCGCCCGATGGCAAGTATATCCTCTATTCGATGGCGGTGGCGGGCAATACCGATGTCTACCGCGTCCCTGCGACCGGCGGCCAGAGCATCAAGCTGACCGATTCGCCGGGGATCGACGTCGGCGGCTCCTATTCGCCCGATGGCTCCAAGATCGTGTTCGAAAGCGACCGTTCGGGCAGCCAGCAGTGCTATGTGATGGACGCCGACGGCAGCAACCAGAAGCGTATCAGCTTCTTCGGCGGGCGCTGTGCCACGCCTGAATGGAGCCCGCGCGGCGACCAGATCGCCTTCACGCGCATCGCCGGCGATTTCAACGTGGCGGTGATGAATACCTCTGGCGGCAATATGCGCGTTCTGACTCGCGGCTGGCAGGACGAGGCCCCGACATGGGCGCCCAATGGCCGCATCATCCAGTTCTTCCGCACCGAGAAGAACACCGGCCGTTCGGGCATCTGGCAGGTCGATCTCACCGGCCAGAACGAACGCCGCCTGCCGACCCCGGTCGACGCCTCCGACCCCGCCTGGGGCCCGATCCGCCCCTGATTTTCTCGTGAAAGGAACAAGAGCGATGAACACCAAGCTTGCGACGATCCTGCTTCTCGCCTCGGCCACCGGCCTTGCCGCCTGTTCGAAGAAGGCCCCCGAGGTGCTCCCGCCCGATCCGGTCAGCACCCCGCGCCCAGCCGCGACGGCGGCCCCGACCGTGACGCCCACCGGCCCGACCGTGGGCACGCAGGGGCACTTTGCGGCGGCCGTCGGTTCTTCGACCACGATTTATTTCGATACTGATCGCTACAATATCGACACGCAGGATGCCGCCGCGCTGCAGGCGCAGGCGCAGTATTTCGCGCGCTATCCGCAGATCACCTTCACCATCGAAGGCCATGCCGACGAACGCGGCACCCGCGAATACAACATCGCGCTGGGCGAGCGCCGTGCCAATGCGGCCAAGGCCTATCTGGTCAGCCTGGGCGTGGACGCCAACCGCATCGCGGTGGTGAGCTATGGCAAGGAACGCCCGGTCGCGCTTGGCTCGAACGAAAGCGCCTGGGCGCAGAACCGCCGCGCCGCGAGCGTGATCATCAACTGATTGCTAGCCGTTGAGCAGGCCGGGGGCGACCTCGGCCTGCCGCTCGGCGACCGGCGCGCCGAATCCGCTGAGCTCGCGCGCCGAGGTGACCACGCACAGACCCGCAAGCGCGAGCACGCAGAACAGGCTGGAGAGGGTCAGTTGCGGGCTCATGATCAAACTTTCGGACGCAGCGCAGACCTGCGCCGGATGGTGGGCTTTGCGCAATGCAACATTTCACATTGCAACTGGTTCCCGCATCTCACGCCTTCCCATTGGCGGCCACCTCGCCTAGATTGAGCGCGTGAGACAATCGACCAACGACATGCCCCCCCGCACACCCCGAACCCGGCTCCGCCTCCGGGCTCGCCGATGAGCCGCGCGCGCCGATCGATGGATTGGGGCTTCCCGCGCTGGCGGCCCTATGGCTCCTCGCAGGAAGCGACCAATGTCCGCATCTGCGACCGCCACGGGTGTGACGAGCCGGGCAATTGCCCCGCGCCCAAGGCCCCCAACAGCCCCGACCGCTGGTATTTCTGCCAGAAGCACGCGGCCGAATACAATTCCAAGTGGGATTACTTCGAAGGGCTGGAAGCCGCCGAAAAGGAAGAACGCGCCAAGGCCGAACGCGCCGAGAGTGCGGGCTATGCCGAAAGCGCGCATTACGGCTGGGCCGGATCGGGCGACGGCTCGCGCTCGGCCGACGAGATGCGCGCGCTCGAGGTGCTGGGGCTGGAATCGGACGCCGATTTCAACGCGGTCAAGAAAGCCTACCGTGCCCGCGCCAAGGAAGTGCACCCCGACGTGAAGCCCGGCGATGCCGAGGCCGCCAAGCAGTTCCAGCTGATCCAGACCAGCTACGAAGTCCTGCGCGCGGCGGAGGAACGCCGCGAATGGCGCGGCTGATCGGCTAACCCAGCCGGCGTCGCGCCTTCACTGCCGCTCGGCCTGCGCCACCGCGTCGCTGGCGCGCAGGGCGGAGATGATGCGGTTGAGGTGGACCGAATCCTGCACCTCGACCTCGACATCATAGGTCACGAAAGGGTGATCGATCTGGGCCTGCATCAGGGTGATGATGTTGGCCTTGTTCTGCGCGAATATGCCCGCCATTTCCGCCAGCGTGCCCAGCCGGTCGTAGATCGTCACCGACAATTGCCCGACCGCGCCGGAAGACTGGTTGCCCCAGGCGAGGTCGATCCAGTCGCTGTCGACCCCGCTCGCCAGTTCCATGCAGTCGATCGCATGAACCAGCACGGTCTCCCCCTTGCGCCGGATGCCGACGATGCGGTCGCCGGGGACGGGGTGGCAGCAGGGCGCGAGGTCGAAGGCGACGCCCGGTGTGAGGCCGCGGATCGAGATCGCGCGCTCGCGCCGCTCCCACTGTTCGTCCTCGGCGATCTCGGCGGTGCAGCCGGGGACCAGCGCTTCCATCACCTCGCGGTCGGTGATCTTGGCCGCGCCGATCGCGTACATCAGATCGTCGGGCTCCTCCATGCCGAGCCGCTCGATCGCGGCGCGGATCGCCTTCTTGCCGATGCGGGCGGGGACGCGCGCGGCGATCTCGTCGAACAGCTTGGAGCCGATGGTGGCGACTTCGGCGCGCTCCTTCGCCCGCACCGCGCGGCGGATCGCGGCGCGCGCCTTGCCGGTGACGACGAAGGCGAGCCATGACAGCTGCGGCGAGGCATGCGGGTTCTTGATGATCTCCACCACATCGCCATTGGCGAGCGGGGTCCTCAGCGGCATGTGGCGGCCGTTGATCTTCACCCCCGCGGTCTGAAGCCCGAGATTTGTGTGGACGGCGAAGGCAAAGTCCACCGCCGTCGCGCCCTTGGGCATCTGGAACAGCGCGCCCTTGGGGGTGAAGGCGAAGATGCGATCCTGATAGATCGCCATGCGCGTATGCTCGAGCAGCTCTTCGGCATCGTGGCTCGCATCGACGATCTCGATCAGGTCGCGCAGCCAGCCCACCGCGCCATCGGGCTGGTCGCCCTGCTTGTAGGCCCAGTGCGCGGCAAGGCCGAATTCATTGGTGCGGTGCATGTCGCGGGTGCGGATCTGCACTTCGACCCGCATCGAATTCTCGTACATCAGCGAGGTGTGCAAGCTGCGGTATCCGTTCGACTTCGGCGTCGAGATGTAGTCTTTGAACTTGCCGGGGAGGAACTGCCACGTGGTGTGCAGGATGCCGAGCGCGCGGTAGCAGTCCTCCTCGGTTTCGGTGAGGACGCGGAAGGCCATGATGTCGGTGACCTGTTCGAAGTTCACATGGCGCTCGGCCATCTTGTGCCAGATCGAATAGGGGTGCTTCTCGCGCCCGTAGACCTCGACCTTGAGCCCCGCTTCGGCGAGGCGCTGCTTGATCGTCAGCGCAATCGCATCGACCTGCCCGCCATCCTGTGAGCGCAGCTGTTCGAGCCGGTTGGTGATGGTGGCATGGGCCTCCGGTTCCAGCTCGCGGAAGGCCAGTGCCTGCATTTCGTGCATGTATTCATACATCCCCACCCGCTCGGCGAGAGGGGCGTAGATATCCATCGTCTCACGCGCGATTCGCTGGCGCTTTTCGGGTGACTTGATGAAGTGCAGCGTGCGCATGTTGTGCAGCCGGTCGGCGAGCTTCACCAGCAGCACGCGGATGTCTTCGGACATGGCGAGCAGGAACTTGCGCAGGTTTTCGGCCGCACGCTCGTTCTCGGGCATGGCCTCGATCTTGGAGAGCTTGGTCACCCCGTCCACCAGCCGGGCGACTTCGGGGCCGAAATGCACCTCGATATCGTCGATCGTGGCGAGGGTGTCCTCCACCGTGTCGTGGAGCAGCGCTGTGATGATCGTCGCCTGATCGAGCTTCAGGTCGGTCATCAGGCCCGCGACTTCGACCGGATGCGAGAAATAGGGATCGCCGCTCGCGCGTTTCTGCGAGCCGTGCTTCTGCACGGTATAGACATAGGCGCGGTTGAGCATCGCCTCGTCGGCGTCAGGGTCGTATTCGAGGACCTTCTCGACGAGTTCGTATTGGCGGAGCATCGCTAGCGAATATGTGTCCCGCACGGCACACGGGCAAGCGGCAAATGCCCGGCATGGTTGAATTCGTCTTCAGCCGGATGGCACGCGCCTCGGGCAATGCTATCGCATGAGCGGGATCAAGCGGAGAGACATCACCATGAACCGAGCCGTTCGCCATGCAACCATAGCGGCGTTCGCCCTGATTGCCGGAACTGGCGCCGCAGCGGAGCACCCGAAGGCCTCCACCGGTAGCGAAGCGCGCGCACTTTTGTTCGCGGACGAATTCGACGGCCCCGCGCTTGATCGCAGCAAGTGGAACGTTGTCGGCATGGATTTCTGGGTCAACAACGAGCAGCAGGCCTATCTCGACAGCCCCGACACGATCCAGATCGCCCGCGATGTCGCCGGTGCCGAAGGCGGCGCGCTGGTGCTGCGGCCAGTCTACCGGCCCGGCGTGGACACGCGCAAGGATCGTAAAGCCGACTTCATCTCGGGACGGGTCAATTCACAGGGCAAGGCCGAGTTCACCTACGGCCGGATCGAGGCGCGGATCAGGATGCCCGATGCGGTTGGCGTGTGGCCAGCCTTCTGGATGCTCGGCAACGGCGAGTGGCCCGGCACCGGCGAGATCGACATCATGGAATATGTCGGCGAACTCGACTGGACTGGCGTGGCGTTGCACGGGCCGGGCTATTCGGGCGAGACGCCGCTGGTGAACAAGTTTGTATTCGCCCCGGAAACCGATGTGACCGACTGGCACACCTATGCCGTCGAATGGACCAGCCAGTCTGTCCTGTTCGAAGTCGATGGCCGACTGACCTATCGCGTCACGCGGCCGATGGTGGAGCATTACGGCCCATGGCGCTTCGACAACAAGAAGCACCTGATCCTCAATTTCGCGATCGGCGGTGCCTATCCATTCAAGACCAACGGCATCAAACACCCCTATAACGGCATGCCGCAAGCCACGGTTGATGCGATCAAAGCCGGTAAGGTGGCAATGTATGTCGACTGGGTGCGGGTCTACGCACCCTTGCAGGACTGATCGCCGCCTTGCCCTATGACCACGTCGCGCGCGGCGGCAGGCTCATCAGGATCGCGTCGATATTGCCGCCGGTCTTGAGGCCGAAGATCGTGCCGCGGTCGTAGACGAGGTTGAACTCGGCGTAGCGGCCCCGGTATTCGAACATCTCCGCCTCGTCGGCGGCGTCGAAGGGCTGGTTCATGCGCTTGCGCACGATCGCGGGGAAGGCTTCGAGGAACTGCTTGCCGATGTCCTGAATGAAGGCGAAATTGGCCTGCCATGCCGCATCGTCGGGGCATTCCAGATGGTCGCAGAACAGCCCGCCCACCCCGCGGTGCACCTGCCGGTGGGGGATGTAGAAATATTCCTCTGCCCACTTGCTGTAGCGATCGTAATAGTCGGCCCCGTGCGGATCGCAGGCGGCCTTCATCGCCGCGTGAAATTGCGCGGTGTCCTCCTCATAGGGGAGCGGGGGGTTCAAGTCCGCGCCGCCGCCGAACCATGCCTTGGTGGTGGTGAGGAAGCGGGTGTTCATGTGCACCGCCGGCACGTGCGGATTGCTCATGTGCGCGACAAGGCTGATCCCGGTGGCGACAAAGCCGGGGTTCTCGGCGCTCGCCCCGTTGATGCTGCCCGCAAATTCCTTGGCAAAGCTGCCGCGCACGGTCGACACGTTGACGCCGACCTTTTCGAACACCTTGCCCTTCATCAGCCCCTGCACCCCGCCGCCGGGGTCGGGATTGCCTTCCTCCTCGCGCTGCCAGGGCGTGTATTGAAAGGCGGCGTCGGAGCCTGCCTCGCGCTCGATGCTCTCGAATTCGGCGCAGATTTGATCGCGCAAGTCTTCAAACCACGTGCGCGCGCGCTCCGTGTAAGGTGTCCAGTCCGTCATACATCCCCGTCCGTCATTCGCGCGCACCATAGGCGATGGCGCGTCGGGCACAAGAGCGCTGACTGTGTTGCAAAGCCGAAAATTTGCGGGCAGAGGCCCGTCATGGTTCGCGCTATGTTCGCCCCCTTCGCCTTTGCCGGGCAGGAATTTCTGCTGGGGCAGGGGCGTGCGCTCTACTGGCCGGCGGAACGCGCGCTGCTGGTTGCTGACCTCCATCTGGAAAAGGCCAGCTGGTTCGCCCAGCGCGGCCAGATGCTCCCGCCCTATGACAGCCGCGACACGCTCGAGAGGCTGGCCGATGCGGTGCGGCAGACGGGCGCGCGGCGGGTGATCACGCTGGGGGACAATTTCCACGATGATGCGGGCGCATTGCGGCTCGATGCGCATTGCACCGGAATGCTCGAAGCGCTGACCCGGTCGCTCGACTGGGTGTGGATCACCGGCAATCATGACGAGGCGCTGCCCAAGGGCTTCGGCGGGGCGATCCTGCCCGAGCTTGAACTGGGCGGGATCATCCTGCGCCATGAAGCCCGCGCCGGAGAGACCGCGCCCGAGCTGTCGGGCCACTATCACCCCAAGCTCAGGGTCAATGTCCGCAACCGCCATATTGCGCGCCCCTGCGCCGTCATGGGTCGCTCTGGCAGCGGGGCCGAGCGGATGATCCTCCCCGCTTTCGGTACGCTCACCGGCGGGATGGACGCCGCCGCGCCTGAAATCCGCGCCGCGCTGTCGCCAGCCCGCGCGATCGAAGCGCTGATGCCCGCACGCGGCCAGATTGCGCGCTTTCCGCTATGGCAGGCGGCCGCGTAAGACTCCATCTGGCGTTGCTGCGCGTTTCGGACTAAGGAGCGCCCGACAAGTCATAACCACAGGAGAACACCCCATATCACGTCCACCCCGGCGCTCGATGGCCCCGCCCGTAAAAAGCGGCCCTCGTTTTGATAGCATGATCAACGTCCCCAAGGTCCGCGTCATTGATGACGAAGGCGAAAACCTTGGCGTGATGTACACCCGCGAAGCGATCGAACAGGCCAATGAAAAGGGCCTGAACCTCGTCGAAGTGTCCCCCAACGCGGACCCGCCGGTGTGCAAGTTCCTCGATGTCGGCAAGTATCGCTATGAGGCCCAGAAAAAGGCCAACCTGGCGCGCAAGACGCAGAAAACCCAGGACATCAAGGAAGTGAAGATGCGCCCGAACATCGACACGCATGATTATGACGTGAAGATGCGCAACGTGCACAAGTTCATCGAAAACGGCGACAAGGTGAAGATCACCCTGCGGTTTCGCGGGCGCGAAATGGCGCACCAGCACCTCGGCATGGATCTGCTGAAGCAGGTGCAGGACGATGTTGCCGAATACGCCAAGGTCGAAGCCTTCCCGCGGCTGGAAGGCCGCCAGATGCTGATGGTGCTCGCGCCCAAATAGGCGCACCCCTGCGATGACGGGTGGCCAGCGTCTGGCCACCCGCCGCCATGCAAACAACCTCAGCCGACCAACGGCTTGTCCTTTCGACAGGATGCAGACGGAAACCGATTACGGGCAACACCGTTGCACTTATCGGTGCTATTGCCGTGCCGGTGGGGGAGAGAAGGGTGCGAGCCCTGTCCTGACCCTGCCAAGCCCCTAACCGATCCCCGTCGGCACCCCTTCTGCGGGCGCTGGCCTTGACAGGAAACCATACCCCGATGCCGTTCCTGCCCCCTCACCTTCTGCGCACCGCCCTGCTGGCGGGTGCCGCCTTCGGTCTCGCCCTCCCGGCCCACGCCGCCGCTCCGACCGAGGCCGAGCTGGCGACCTTCGAGCCGTCCAAGACCCCGAACAACGACGGAATCGACTATTCGATCTGGGACGAGGCGATGAAGAACATCGTCATCTCGATGGGCCCCAGCTTGCGCGAAGGCGCGCCCCGGCCCGATCCGAGCTTCGGCTCGCGGCGGCAATATGGCCATGTCTCGCGCTACCGGCTGGAAGGCACGCGGGTGATGTTCAGCTTTCTCGACAAGGACGTGATCGCCAGCTTCACCGAGTATCGCAAGGATCTGGAGAACACGGCGAACATCGTCGACATTCAGGCGCTGAGCCGCAACGAACAGCTTGCCTACTGGATTAACCTCCACAATGTCGCGCTGGTCGAACAGCTTGCCAATGCCTGGCCGGTGCGCCAGCCGCGCGAGCTGAAGATCGATGGCGTGCCGCTCGATGACGCGCGCTTCATCACGGTCGAGGGCGTGAAGCTCAGCTTGCGCGATATCCGCGAGAAGATCGTCTATCGCCACTGGAACGATCCGCTAGTCATGTATGGTTTCTGGCGCGGCGAGATCGGCGGGCCCTCGCTTCAGCGGGAGGCCTTCAACGCCGAAAACGTCGCCCGCCTGCTGGCGCGCGGCGCGACTGATTTCGTCAATTCGCTGCGCGGCACGCAGGATGGCGGCGGAACGCTGCAGGTCTCGGAATTCTACCGCGAGGCGGCGCCGTTCTTCTTCCCCAACTTCGAGGCTGACCTGCGCGCGCATCTTGCCCGCTATGCCGACGAGAAGACCGCCGCGATCCTCGCCCAGACGCGCGGGGCCGATCCGGTGGTGAGCGAATATGACATCGCCGACCTCGAAGGCGGTGTGCGCGAGCCCACTGTCACCAACATCACCACCGACGGCATGTCGAAGAGCTTCCGCATCCCGCAGGCCATGGCCGCGCTGCTCAAGGAGCGCGAGACCAAGTTCCAGGAAATCATCCGCCGCGGCCGCACCGGCACCGTGACCATGACCAACGTCGCCACACCGGGCGCTGAGGGCGAACCGGCCGAGGTGGAGTAACCGCGCGGCGCCTCCGTTCATCAAGGGTATATTTGCCCGAGATAACATTGCTTTCGTCAGGATTCCGCTGGCGGAGAACGGGGTGGTGGCGAAGCATAGCCTGCCAGTGCTGATCGCTGCGGCGGTGCTATACGCACCCGGTCACGCCCTTGCGTCGCCTCCCGAGGCAGCCGGGCTGGCAAGGGTGCCGGATGACCGCTTTGCTGCCTTCACACCTCGCCCATCAGGACGTGAGGACCGCCTCGATTTCAGCGTCTGGAGCGAGGCGCTGGCCGCCTATGTCGTCTCCATGGGTCCGCCGCTGCGCAAGATGCCGCCCGGCGGGGCGGGCGGGTCGCGCAGGTTCGGGCACAACTCGATCTACCGGCTCGAAGGGGCAATGGTCGGCTTCGATGTGATGGATGCCGAAACCATCGCCAACATCGCCCGCTACCGCCGCGAACTGGAAGCGCTGGCGGATCAGATCGACATCCAGTCCCTGCCCCGCAACGAGCAGCTTGCCTACTGGTTCAACCTCCACAATGTCGCGCTGGTGGAACAGATCGGGGCTGCATGGCCGGTTTACGTGCCGCGCGAGATAATGGTGGCAGAAGTGCCGCTTGATGAAGCGCGCTTCGTCACGGTCAAAGGGGTGCCGCTGTCGCCACGCGAGATCCGTGAGCGGATCGTCTTTGCCAACTGGCGAAGCCCGGCGGTGATCTACGGCTTCTGGCGCGGCGAGATCGGCGGGCCGGCGATGCAGCGCCGCGCGTTTCAGGGATTGGGACTTTCGGCACAGCTCGACAGTGTCGCGCGCGAATTCGCCAATTCCCGGCGCGGTGTCGAGCGGCGCGGGGGCACGCTTCATGTCTCGCGCCTCTATGCCGAGGCCGCACCCTTTTTCTTCCCCGATTTCGAGGCCGACCTGCGCACGCATCTCGCAGCGCATGTCGAAGGCAAGGTCGCCGAGATGCTGCCGCGGACCGAGACGGTAAAGGCTAGCCTCTACGAACACGACATCGCCGATCTGTCCGGCGGGCGGCGGCCTTCGGCCTTCTATCGCGACGGGCGGCTGAGCCCCCCGGTGCTTGGCCTGCTGGCGCAGCGGGCCCGCAAGCTGGAATATATCAGGCGCACCCGGCCACGCACCTACACCGTGACCTTCAGCAATATCGATCTGCCCGGCGATCCCCCTGAAAAGAACGAGATCGAATAGAATAGCGGATTGAAATGCGTGCTGTTTCGGGCATTATGGCTGACGGATTAGGGGCCTTGGACGGACAATTCATCTGGTGGGAGAGATGACATGTTGTCGAACGTCGCGATCGCGCTGATCGCCGGATCGTGCCTCGCCATGCCGACCATGGCCGCGGCCGAGACCGCTGCGGCGCCTGATCAAGCCGCGGGGGCACAACCGCCCGCTGCGCCTTACGTCCCGGCGTCTGGCCCGGCTGATACGCGGCCCTCGCTGTCGGACGATCGGCTCGCGATCTTCACCCCCACCAGTGATCCGATCCGCCACACGATCGACTACGAGATCTGGGATTTTGCGCTGAAGAACATCCTGATCTCGATGGGCCCCTCGGACCGGCAGGGCGCGCCGCGCCCGGAACCTCTGACCTCCACCCGGATCAAGCATGGGCCGCAGTCGCGGTATCGGCTGGAAGGGTCGATGGTGCTGTTCCGCTTTTTCGACGACGACGTGATCGCCAGCTTTGCCGACTACCGGCGAGACCTTGAGGGCGTGGCCGAAACGCTCGACATCTCCACTCTCCCGCGCAACGAACAGCTCGCCTTCTGGATCAACCTCCACAACGTCGCCCTGATGGAGCAGATCGCCCGCGATTGGCCGGTGCGCCAGCCGCGCGATATCGAGCTGGACGGGGTGCCGCTCGACGAGGCGAAGTTCATTACCTTGCGCGGTATCCCGGTGTCCTTGCGCGATATCCGCGAAAAGATCGTCTTTCGTCACTGGAAGGACCCCAAGGTCATCTATGGCTTCTGGCGCGGCGACATCGGTGGGCCGCAGCTGCAATCCTATGCCTTCACCGGAGCCAATGTCGGCTCGTTGCTGGACATCGCGGGGGCGGATTTCGTCAACTCCCTGCGCGGCACGCAGAAGCGGGGCGACAGGCTGGATGTCGCGCAGCTCTATGCCGAGGTTGCGCCCTTCTATTTCCCCGACTTCCAGACCGACCTGCGCGCCCATCTGACCGACTTCGCCGACGAGCCGGTGCTGACACTGCTGGCCAGGACCAGCGAGATCCGCCCGACGATCAGCGAGCCGGACATTGCGGATCTCCATGGCGGTGCGCGTCCGCCGGCCTACATGGCGGTTCAGATCCCCGGCTGTCCCTCCGCATGGGGCGATGCAGCTTGCAGCGTGATCGCGGCGCGCAAACGGAAGCTGGAGGCGATGGAGCGCAAAGGCCAGCCGACCGGGCGGGTGTTCTTCTCCAACATCGACCTGCCCGGCGATCCTCCCAACAAGAACGCGGTGGAATGACCTATCTGCATGAACATGCATTCATGTGAGGTTTATCGACTTGAGATATCCTGTTTTTCGGACGGAATGATTGATCTGGTGGGAGAGATTCTATGCGTTCGAGGTTCACACAACTGATTTTGACTGGCGCCGCGCTGGCCCTGCCTGCGATGGCAGCGGCGGAAGCGCCCGCGACGCATCGACAATCCGACACCCAAGATCGCCATTATGTGCCCGCAATGGCCCAGTCTGAGGCCCGACCGTCGCTGTCGGATAATCGGCTGGCGATCTTCACACCCACCAGCGATCCGATCCGCCACTCGATTGATTACGAGGTTTGGGATTACGCGCTGAAGAACATTCTGGTGGCGATGGGCCCGTCCAACCGGCAGGGGATGCGCCGTCCCGATCCGCCGATCGGCTCGCGCCTCGCGCAGGGGCCGCAGTCGCGTTACCGGCTGGAAGGCTCGATGGTGCTGTTCCGCTTCTTCGACAAGGATGTGATCAACAGCTTCACCGAATATCGCGAGGATCTGGAGCGTGTGGCAGGCACGCTCGACATTTCCGCCCTGCCGCGCAACGAGCAGCTGGCGTTCTGGCTCAACCTCCACAACGTCGCGATGATGGAAATGATCGCGAAGGAATGGCCGGTGCGCGAACCGCGCGAGATCAAGGTGGGCGGCGTGCCGCTGGATGACGCCAAGTTCATCACGCTGCGCGGTATCCACGTCTCGCTGCGCGATATCCGGGAAGAGATCGTCTTCCGCAACTGGAAGGATCCCAAGGTCATCTATGGCTTCTGGCGCGGCGAGATCGGCGGGCCGGAATTGCAGCGCCATGCCTTCAACGCGGAAAATGTCAGCTCGCTGCTCGATGTCGCGGCGGCGGACTTCGTCAATTCCCTGCGCGGCACGCAGATGCGCGGCGACCGGCTTGAGGTGGCAAGCCTCTATGCCGAGGTCGCTCCGTTCTATTTCCGCGATTTCGAGGGTGATCTGCGCAGCCATCTTGCCGCCTTCGCCGAAGGGCCCACGGTGGAGATGCTGGCCGGAACGCGTGAGGTCAGGGCGACGATCAGCGAGCACGACATCGCCGACCTGCACGGCGGGGCGCGGCCGCCCAACTATCTGTTCGCCGCATCTGCGCCGGGCGCGATGGACGATCCGCTGATCGGCTGTGCGGAAGAGATCGGTTTCGCGGCCTGCGACCTGATGCAGGCGCGCGAGACCAAGCTGCGCAACATGGAGCGCCGCGGCGAGCGCACCGGGCGGGTGTTCGTCTCCAATATCAGCCTGCCGGACGATCCGCCCAACCAGAACGCGGTCGAATAATCCGGGCCAGCGGCGGGCGGTTCGGCTTGCCGGCCGTGCGTTCGTGCTGATAGGCCTGTCGCCGTGATGCGCGGGGAAGGGCCAGATCGGATGACAGCACGCCGGATCGGCCCGCGCGTGTTCGGCCTGTTTCTCGGCCCGCTGGCGCTGGTGCTGACGGCGGTGACCGCGCCGCCTGCCGGAATGGCGGGCGAAGCGTGGCTGGTCGCGGGGCTGGTCGCATGGATGGCAGCCTGGTGGATGACCGAGGCCGTGCCGCTGGCGGTGACCGCGATGCTGCCCTTCGTCGTCCTGCCGCTCGCCGGGGTGGCCAGCGCCGAGGCGACCGCGGCGGATTATTACTCGCCTATCCTGTTCCTGCTGCTGGGCGGAGCCTTCATCGCGCTGGCGATCGAGCGCACCGGGCTGCACCGCCGGTTGAGCCTCGCGATCCTGCGGCTGGTGGGCACGGGAGGCGGCGCGGCGCGGCTGCTGCTGGCCTTCATGATCGCCGCCGCGCTCCTTTCGATGGTGATCTCCAACACCTCGACCGCGCTGATCATGATGCCGATGGCGCTGGCGGTGCTGGAAGGGGGCGCGCCCTCAAGTAGCGCAGCGGTAGGGCGACAAGCATCGCCCTCAAGTAGCGCAGCGGTAGGGCGACAAGGACTCCAGGACGACGAAGCGACCCGGCAAGATGGCCTCTTCGGCGCCCTGCCGATGGGGATCGCCTTTGCCGCCAGCATCGGCGGGCTCGGGACGATTGTCGGCTCGCCCACCAATGCGATCGCGGTCGGCCTGCTTGACGAGATTGCCGGGGTGCGGATCACCTTTGCGCAGTGGTCGCTCTATGGCGTGCCGCTGGTGCTGCTGGCGGTGCCGCTGGCGGCGGGGATCATCGCCCGGGTGCAGCGCGTGGCCGAGCATCCTTTCGACCTCGCCGCCGCCCGCGCCGCGATGGCCGGGAAGGCTGCCTGGAGCGCACCCGAGATGCGGGTCGCGTTGCTGGTGGGGCTGACCTTTCTCGCATGGGTCACGCAGCCGCTCGTGGCTCCGATGCTGCCCAAGGGCGCGTGGGGCGACGGGACGATCGCCGTGATCGCCGCGCTCGCGCTGTTCCTGCTGCCCGACGGCACGGGCCGCCCGCTGCTGGTCTGGCCCGAGGCCGAGCGCGCGCCGTGGAGCGTGATCTTCATGTTCGGCGGGGGGCTCGCGCTGGCGGGCGGGATGCAGGCTTCGGGCCTCGCCGACTGGATCGGGCAGGCCTTGCTCCCGCTCGCCAGCTGGCCTCTGATCGCGATCGCGCTCGCCGTGGTGGCGCTGGTGATCGTGGTGACCGAATTCGCCAGCAATGTCGCCACCGCGACCGGAATCATGCCGGTGGTGGCGGCGCTGGTGGTGGCACTGGGGGCCGATCCGGTGCTGCTCGCGCTACCCGCGGCGCTGGCGTCGAGCTGGGGCTTCATGCTTCCCGCGGGCACCGGCCCCAACGCCATCGCCTGGGCGACGGGCCGCATCCGGATCGAATCGATGGTGCGCGCAGGGCTGCTGATCGACCTCGCCGGGGTGGTGCTGATCGTCGGCGTGGTGTGGGCAATTGCGTCGCTCGTGTGAAATGATCGGTGCTGCACTTGAAAGGATCGTGCGCGCGCGATAGTCGTTTCTCCAGCACAGCGGCGGCTTTGGGAGAAGCGTTCCTGCGGAGGTTAGGAACGGGCGCCCGGCCCACCGCGACCGGCTCCCGCCTTCCTGGGAGCGTGAGCACAAGGAAGGATGCGCTGTCATGACTGACGCCGTCGACGCCGTCGAAACCCCCACCCCCCGCCGCAAGCCCAAGCCCGCCAAGCGCGAGATCGGCGGCCGCCCGCTGAAGCCTTCAACCCTGATGATGGGCCACGGCTATGATCCGGTGCTGTCCGAAGGCTCGCTCAAGGCCCCGATCTTCCTCACCAGCACCTTCGCTTTCGAGAGCGCGGCGGCGGGCAAGCGCCACTTCGAAGGCATCACCGGCCTGCGCGAAGGCGGGGCGGAAGGCCTTGTCTATTCGCGCTTCAACGGGCCCAATCAGGAGATCCTCGAAGATCGCCTCGCGGTCTGGGACGGGGCGGAGGACGCGCTGACCTTCTCCAGCGGCATGACCGCGATCTGCATCCTGATGATGGCCTATGCCAGCGCGAACGACGTGATCGTCCATTCCGGCCCGCTTTACGCGGCGAGCGAGGGCTTCGTCGCCAAGGTGCTCTCGCGCTTCGGGGTCAGCTATGTCGATTTTCCCGCCGGAGCGACCCGCGAGGAACTCGACACCGTGCTGGCCAAGGCCAAGGCGCAGGCCGACGAGCAGGGCGGCAAGGTGGCGATGATCTACCTTGAAAGCCCGGCCAACCCCACCAACGCGCTGGTCGATGTCGAAGCGGTGAGGGACGCGCGCGATGCGGTTTTGGCCGAATGCCCGATCGCGATCGATAACACCTTCCTCGGCCCTCTCTGGTCGCGCCCGCTGGAGCATGGCGCGGACATCGTCGCCTATTCGCTGACGAAGTATGTCGGGGGGCACTCCGATCTTGTTGCAGGCTCGATTGCGGGCGCGAAAAAGTGGATCGCACCGGTGCGCGCGCTGCGCAACACGATGGGCGGGATCGTCGATCCCAACACCGCGTGGATGCTGCTGCGCTCGCTGGAGACGGTCGAACTGCGGATGCAGCGGGCGGGCGAGAACGCCGCGAAGGTCTGCGACTTCCTGCGCTCGCATCCCAAGGTCGAAGGGCTGGGATATCTCGGATTCATCGAGGACGCGCGTCAGAAGGACATCTACGACCGACATTGCCTCGGTGCGGGCTCGACCTTCTCGGTATTCATCAAGGGCGGCGAGGCGGAGTGCTTCCGCTTCCTCGACAACCTCACCATCGCCAAGCTCGCAGTCAGCCTCGGCGGGACGGAGACGCTGGCGAGCCACCCCGCTTCGATGACGCACCTCTCGGTGCCGCAGGCGAGGAAGGACATGCTTGGCATCACCGACAATCTCGTTCGCATCAGTGTCGGGATCGAGGACGCCGACGACCTGATCGCCGATTTCGCACAGGCGCTGGAGACGGTGTAAAATTGCTCCTTGCCGTCACCCTGAACTCGTTTCAGGGTCCATTTGGCGGGCTGGCTCTGTCTTCAAGCAAGACGAGCCAAGCCTCGCCATGGATGCTGAACCAAGTTCAGCATGACGGGAGAGGGAACGATGACCGACAGCCGCAAGCCCGTGTTCCTCGCGATCGGCGCAGGGGCCGGGATCGGGGGCAATGCCGCCATGCGCTTTGCCGCCGGGGGCTATCACACGGTGCTCGCGCGCCGCTCGGGTGAGGCGGGCCTCGCGCGGATGGTTGCGCAGATCGAGGCCGCGGGCGGAAGCGCCTCAGGCACGCTGCTCAACGCCGCCGAGGATGGCAGCATCGAGGAGCTGGTCGAGCGCACCGAGGCCGAGATTGGCCCGATCGCGTGCGCGCTTTACAACCTCGGCGCGCAGATCGGGAACCGTGCGCTCGAACAGACCCCGCATCGCATTTTCGAGCTGGGCTGGCGGCTCGGCACCTACGGCGTGTTCCGCCTCGCCCACGCGCTGTTCCCACACATGGTGGCGCGCGCCCGCGACGGAGGCCCGCACGGCACGCTGCTCGTCACCTCAGCGACCGCGGCGGTGCGCGGCAATGCCGGGCAGCACAGCCATGCGGCGGCGATGGGCGGGCGGCGGATGCTGTGCCAGACGCTGAACGCCGAGTTCGCACCGCAGGGCATCCACGTCGCCCATGTGATCGTCGACGGCCCGGTCGATGCTCCCGACACGCTCGGCAAGCTGCTGGGCGACAAGTTCGATGCCTTCAAGGCCGGGAAGGGCACCGACGGCGTGATCGACCCGGCGGCGCTGGCCGGGACCTATTGGCACCTCGCGCACCAGCCGCGCAATTGCTGGAGCCACGAGGTCGACGTGCGACCCTGGACCGACGTGCCGTGGTGGAACGACAACCCCGATCCCCAGATCGACAGCCGCGGCAAGGGTTTTGCGGGGCCGCGCACCGATTGAAGGCGGGCTATTGCGCTCCCGCCACCCGCCGCACCGGAACGCGGATGTTGCAGATATCCGCGCCGCCAGCGGGCACGATGAAGAAGGGATCGCGGCGGTTGGCGACGGCTTCGGCATAGGTCGCGAAGGTATCGCTCTCGGTCGATAGGTATTCGAAGCGTGGTTGCTCACTCGTCGGCAGGTCGTTGGCCACTCGTACCGATGTAATGGCGGTGCGCTTGTCTGCTTCCTCGTCGGTGTAGAACCCGAGCGCGCCTGACCCGCGCGGCAGGCTGGAGAGGTGCTGCATCCCCTCGATCACCCGGCCCACCAGCGCGATATTGCGATCGAGATGGCGCGGCGCATGGCCGATCACGGTATAAAGCTCCGCCCCTGAGCCGGTGTCCGGCGAATAGTTCCGCCCGACGCCGACCATGCCGTAGCAGTGGACGGGCCAGAACGGGTTGCCTTCCTCCCCCATTGTTCCGCCAAGCGGCCAGCCCAGTGCCAGCGTTACGAAGTCGGCATAGGCATCGCCCATTCGTGGCGGTTCTTCGGTCGCGGGAGGTTTCCCGCTTTTCAACGCTTCCTGCAGCTCTCGTGGGACTGAGACACCGCTGTTGGTTGCGATCATGGCATTGCGCATCACGGTCGCACCCAACGCATAATTGAAGCGCGGCCGTCCGCGCGCGTCGGAGATGGCGAGTATATCGGGGGCGACATACTCCGCTTCCCCCATCACCTTCAGCCCCTCCGGCAGGGGCTTCGGCTTCCCCGTCGCCTCCGGGTTGTCGTAATTGGGATCGCCCCATTGGGTGACGTAATTGTCCTGCACCCGGTTGACCGAGATGCCATCATACCAGCCCGACCGCGCGAAGAGGCGGATGTTGTGGACCCAGCCTTGCGAAAAGGGCGCGGGCATCAGCTGGATCACCACCTGCCGCGACTTGCCCTCGGCATCGGGGGCGAGGGTCATCACCAGCAGATCCTCCGCCGGGATCGCAACCCAGTCTGCCTTGGGCGCTGCGGCGACGATTTCCGACGGCGCGGGTGCTCCCTTGGGCTCTTCTTGCGCGGCGAGGGGAAGGGCAAGGGCGAGGGCCGCCGCAGCGGCTAGGAGTGCGGTTCTCATGGCAAGCGTTCTGCCACACACATCGCTAAAGCAAAAACCCCTTTCCGCACGTCCGAGGAGCGGAAAGGGGCTTTCAAGGCAGCGTTCGCAGGGAATGCCGGATCCGCGCAGCGCTTGCCAATGCGACTCCCTTACCATGATTCCGATAGCCCACCAAACCGTGCCGCCTTGCGAAGCTCGCATTTCGCCGCTAGTGCGCCGCCCTTGCCCTAACCGGCAAACGGAGCAGTGGCCGAGTGGTCGAAGGCGCACGCCTGGAAAGTGTGTATACGTCAAAAGCGTATCGAGGGTTCGAATCCCTCCTGCTCCGCCACCTACCCTCAATAAAATACTGAGAATAAGACGTTTTCTGAGGTATTCTCTGATCGGCCTCACTCGCGGTCTCATGTCAGGTGTCGCCTGTTTTGCTGAGTGAGGGCGGTTGATGTGGTGGCGCCCTGGCTAATGCGGTCCCTTTCTCAGCTACCAATCGAGCATTCTAAAGCGTTGTGTTTACAAAACAAAACGCTTTCTTGCGAAAGTTGGCACCACATCCGATGCCGCACTTTGAGTGGCATTTGATGGTCTCCCTTGAGACATCATCGATCATGATCGCCGCCATGTATCCCCGGCGCTTCGTCGCCATTGGCGGAATCCTGATTGCGCAGGCAACCGGCTGGACGCTGGAGCTCACCAGGTCCTATGTACCGATCGTCATCTATGCGGGTCTGGGCGATCTGATCGCCTTTGCCGCCATCCAGTTGCTTGCGCCGAAGATGGCACCGGCGCGGATGCGGTGAAAGGATAAGCTGGGCTGGCGGGGAGAGGGATCGAAGTGGCAAGGCTTGAACTGCACGAGGACCGGCTGTTTCCGTCCGATCCCGCAACCCGGGCGATCGCGCGGCGGCTTTATGCCGGGGTGCGCGGCCTGCCGATCATCAGCCCTCACGGCCACACCGACCCCGCGTGGTTTGCCGAGAATGCGCCGTTCCCCGATCCAGCGGCGCTGCTGATCACCCCCGATCACTATGTATTCCGGATGCTGTACAGTCAGGGCATCCCGCTCGAGGCTCTGGGCGTGCCGGGGCTGCCCGGCACCGAAGGCGCGCCGGTGGAGACCGACCCGCGCAAGGTGTGGCGGCTGTTTGCGGCGCATTATCACTTGTTTCACGGCACGCCGTCGCGGCTGTGGCACGACTGGGTCTATTCCGAGGTCTTCGGCCTCACCGAAACGCTCAGCGAAGCGACGGCCGACCTTTATTACGACGCAATCGCCACCCAGTTGCGACAGGACGATTTCCGCCCGCGCGCGCTGTTCGACCGGTTCAATATCGCGCTGATCGCGACCACGGAAGACCCGCTCGACCCGCTGGTGCATCACGCCCGATTGCAGCGCGATGGCTGGGGGCGGAAAGTGATCACGACCTTCCGTCCGGACAATGTTCTCGATCCCGAATATGAAGGGTTCGCCGCCAATGTCGCGCAGCTGGGTGCGATCACCGGCTGCGATACTACGACCTATCAGGGCTATCTCGACGCGCTGATCGATCGCCGCGCCTATTTCAAACGCCACGGCGCCACCGCGACCGATCACGGCCACCCCACCGCCACCACCGCCGATCTGCCCCGTGCGGAGGCCGAGGCGCTGTTCGCCCGGGTGCTGGCAGGCCAAGGCTCGCCGCAGGACGCCGAGATATTCCGCGGGCAGTTGCTGACCGAAATGGCGCGGATGAGCCTTGAGGACGGGCTGGTGATGCAGCTCCACCCCGGTTCCTCGCGCAATCACAACGCGCAGGTCTTCGCCCGCTTCGGGCGCGACAAGGGAGCGGATATCCCGATGCGCACCGACTACGTCACCGCCCTGCACCCGTTGCTGTCGCGGCATGGCAATGATCCGCGCTTCAGCCTCATCGTCTTCACGCTCGACGAGAGCACCTATGCGCGCGAACTGGCTCCGCTTGCCGGGCATTATCCTGCGCTCAAGCTCGGCCCTGCGTGGTGGTTTCATGACAGCCCCGAAGGCATGCGCCGCTTCCGCGAGAACACGACCGAGACGGCGGGCTTCTACAACACGGTCGGCTTCAACGACGACACCCGCGCGTTTCTCTCGATCCCCGCCCGCCACGATGTCGCGCGGCGGATGGACTGCGCTTTCCTCGCGCGCCTAGTGGCCGAGCACCGGATGCTGGAGGACGACGCGCACCAAGTCGCACAGGATCTCGCCTACAATCTCGTCAAGGCTGCTTACAAGCTGGGCGAACCGCGCGCATGAAGCGGGCCTCACGCCTGTCGGATGCGGTGCTGGCGGATTTGCCTGCCACTTGGGGGCGGCCCGACTATGATCGAGGCCAGCCTTGCGGGGTGGTGCATCTGGGCACGGGGGCGTTCCACCGCGCGCATCAGGCGTGGTATTTCGATGCGTTGACGGCGGCGGGGCATCGCGGCTGGATGATCCGCGGCGCAAGCCTGCGGTCGGCGGATGTGGCGCAGGCGATGAACCCGCAGGACGGCCTCTTCACCATGCTGGTCTGCGATGACGGGCAAGAGACCGCTCAGGTGGTGGGATCGGTCCGCGAGGTGCTGTTCGCGCCGGACAACCCGGCGGCGCTGGTGCGCGCGCTGGCCGACCCGGCCGTGGCACTGGTGACGCTGACCGTGACCGAGAAGGGCTATTGCCTCAACCCCGTGACGTGCGCCCTGCGCAAAGACGATCCGGCGGTTGCGGCCGACATCGCCAACATCGCCGCCCCGCAGACGGCGCCGGGCTATCTGGTCGCGGGACTTGCCGCGCGCCGGGCAGAGGGGACGGCCCCCTTCACCGTACTGAGCTGCGACAACCTTCCCGAAAACGGCCAACGCACCCGCGCGGCGGTGATCGCACTTGCCGCAGCGATCGATCCGGCGCTCGCCCAGTGGATCGCGGCGGAGGTTGCCTTCCCGTCCTCGATGGTCGACCGGATCGTGCCTGCGACCACGCCCGACGACCGCGACAATTTCGAAAGCGCGGCCGGCTGGCGCGACGAGGCGCTGGTCAAGACCGAGCCCTTCGCCCAGTGGGTCGTCGAGGATTGGTTCTGCAATCGCAAGCCTGCGCTGGACGCGGTGGGCGTGACCTTCACCCGCGATGTCTCCGGGTGGGAACGGGCCAAGCTGCGGCTGCTTAATGGCGCGCATTCGGCCATCGCCTATCTCGGCGGGCTTGCGGGGCACACCCATGTCCACCACGCCATGGCCGCGCCCGGTTTCGGCGCGCTGATCGACGCCCTGTGGGACGAGGCCGGGTCGACGCTCGATCCCGTCGAAGGGTTCGATCCTGCCGCATACCGGGCGCAATTGCGCGCGCGCTTTGCCAATGGCGCGCTGATGCACCGCACCCATCAGATCGCGATGGACGGGAGCCAGAAGCTGCCGCAGCGCTGGCTTCGGACAATTCAGGACTATCGCAAGGCCGGACGCGGGGTGCCGCCTGCACTCACGCTGGCGCTGGCGGGCTGGATGCGCTGGCAGGGAGGGCGCGACGATGCTGGCGCTTCTTTTGTAGTCGACGATCCGCTCGCCGCGGAATTGGCCGCTGCGCTCGCGCGTGCCGGCGGCGATTCGGCTGCGCAGGTCCGCTCGCTGCTGTCGATCGGTGCGATCTTCGGAGATGCCCTTCCTGCCGATGCCGAATTCGTCGCAGCGCTGACCCGCAGCTATATCGCAATCGCAGAGCACGGCGCGGGGGCGAGTGTGCGGGCTTTCGCCGCTACGCGGAGCTGAGCACACGTGGCAGACCCGGCCCCCGCCTCGCACCGCTCAACCACACCACAAGAGCCTGCCGGATCGTCCGGCCCGGCCCGACACGACAGGAAATATCAGCGATGAAGATCAAATCGGCGCGGGTGATCGTGACATGCCCGGGGCGCAATTTCGTCACGCTCAAGATCGAGGTCGAAGGCGGGCTTACCGGGATCGGCGATGCGACCCTTAACGGGCGCGAGCTGGCGGTTGTCTCCTATCTCGAGGATCACGTCTGCCCGGCGCTGATCGGGATGGATGCCCGGCGGATCGAGGATATCTGGCAGTATTTCTATCGCGGTGCCTATTGGCGGCGCGGGCCCGTGACGATGCGCGCGATCGCGGCGGTCGACGTGGCACTGTGGGACATCAAGGCCAAGGCGGCCGGGATGCCGCTTTACGATCTGCTCGGCGGCAAGAGCCGCGACCGGATCATGGTCTATGGCCACGCCAACGGAGAGGATATCGACGCCACCGTCGAAGCGGTCGGTCAATACATCGCCATGGGCTACAAGGCGATCCGCGCGCAGAGCGGCGTTCCGGGGGTCGAGAAGGCCTATGGCGTGGGCCGGGGGACGCTGTTCTACGAGCCGGCGGATGCGGCGCTGCCCTCGGTCACCGGGTGGGACACGCGCAAGGCATTGAATTATGTGCCCAAGCTGTTCGAGCGGCTGCGCGATACCTATGGCTTCGATCACCACTTGCTCCACGATGCGCATCACCGCTACACCCCGCAAGAGGCTGCGCAGCTTGGCAAGCTACTTGAGCCCTACCAGCTGTTCTGGCTGGAGGATTGCACCCCTGCCGAGAATCAGGAGGCGTTCAAGCTGGTGCGTCAGCACACCACCACGCCGCTCGCCGTAGGGGAGGTGTTCAACACGATCTGGGATGCCAAGGATCTGATCCAGAACCAGCTGATCGACTATATCCGCACCACCATCGTCGGCGCGGGCGGCGTGACGCATCTGCGTCGCATCGCCGATCTTGCCAGCCTCTATCAGGTGCGCACCGGCTGCCACGGCGCGACCGACCTCTCGCCGGTGACGATGGGCACCGCGCTCCATTTCGATAGCTGGGTGCCCAATTTCGGCATTCAGGAATATATGCGCCACACGCCCGAGACCGATGCGGTGTTCCCGCATGATTACCGGTTTGAAGACGGCCACATGATCGTCGGCGAAGCCTCAGGCCACGGGGTCGAGATCGACGAGGCGCTGGCGGCGAAGTATCCCTACACGCCGATGCAACTGCCCGTCGCCCGGCTGGCCGATGGCACGATGTGGAACTGGTGACGGGCTGGCTAGGCGCTACAGTTCGAGGGCCTCAACCAACATCGGGTAGGGCGGACGCCGCGGTTGCTTTGTTGCCAGCACTGGACGACACTCGGGCGGCATGCCTGTGACACAATCTCCCGCCTGGCGCTTTGCGGTCGACCGCGGCGGCACCTTTACCGATGTCGTCGCCACCACGCCTGACGGCCAGCTGGTGACGGCCAAGCTGCTGTCCGAAAATCCGGGCCACTATGCCGACGCCGCGAGCGAGGCGGTGCGGCGGCTTATGGCGCAATATGGCGATGGGCCGGTCGCCGAGCTCAGGATCGGCACCACGGTCGCCACCAATGCCCTGCTGGAGCGCAAGGGCGAGCGGCTGGCGCTGGCGATCACGCGCGGCTTTGCCGATGCCCTGCGGATCGGCACACAGGCGCGGCCCGACATCTTCGCGCGCCATATCGTGCTCCCCGAGCAACTGCCCGCGCGAGTGGTCGAGATCGAAGAGCGCGTCGCAGCGGACGGCACGGTACTGCGCGCGCTCGACGAGGCTGCGGCCCGCGCAGCCTTCGAGGGGCTTCGCGCCGAGGGCTTCGATGCGCTCGCCATCGTGCTGATGCACGGCTGGCAGTATCGCGCGCACGAGGCGCGGCTGGCGGAGATCGCGCGCGAAACAGGCTTTGCGCAGGTCAGCGTCAGCCACGAGGTCGCGCCGCTGATCCGCCTGATCCCGCGCGGGGATACAACCGTGGTCGATGCCTATCTTTCCCCCGTACTGCGGCGCTACACCGATCAGCTGGCGGCGAGCCTGCCGGCGACGGGGGCGCTCAGGTTCATGCAATCGAATGGCGGGCTGGCGGAGGTCGGCGCGTTTCGGGGGAAGGATGCGATCCTCTCGGGCCCGGCCGGCGGGGTGGTGGGGATGGTGGCAGCGTGCGAACCGCTCGGTCACAACCGCCTGATCGGCTTCGACATGGGCGGCACCAGCACCGATGTCGCGCATTATGCGGGTGCGGTCGAGCTGACCGGCGACAGCGTGGTGGCAGGTGTCCGGGTCGCCGCACCGATGATGCAGATCCACACCGTGGCGGCGGGCGGAGGCTCGATCTGCCGCTTCGACGGTGCGCGTTTTCGTGTCGGGCCGGAGAGCGCCGGTGCCGACCCCGGCCCCGCCTGCTACCGCAAGGGCGGGCCGCTGACGGTCACCGACTGCAACCTGTTCCTCGGGCGGATCGACCCCGCCTTCTTCCCTGCCGTGTTCGGCCCGGACGGCGATGAACCGCTCGACCCCGAAGCGGCCCGCGCACGGCTGGAGGAGGTCGCCGCCGCACTCCCCGAGCCGCGCAGCCTCGAAGCTATCGCTGAAGGCTTCCTCGCCATCGCCATCGACAACATGGCGGCGGCGATCCGCAAGATCTCGGTCGCGCGCGGGCATGACGTGACGACCTATGCGCTCGCCTGCTTCGGCGGAGCGGGCGGCCAGCATGCGTGCCGCGTCGCCGATGCGCTGGGGATGGAGACCGTGCTGGTGCATCCGCTCGCCGGGATGCTTTCGGCCTATGGCATCGGTCTCGCCCCGGTGAAAGCGATCCGCGAGGTCAGCCTGATGCGGCCACTGGGCGAAAGTTTCGCGAAGGAACTCGCCGCGCTGGAAGAACAGGCGCGGAGCGATCTGCTGGATCAGGGCATCGCCGCCGAGGCGATCCGCACCGAGCTTCGCGCACGCCTCCGTTTTGCAGGGAGCGACAGCCTGCTGGCGATCCCCTGCGACGAGGCGGCGGCGATGGATGCAGCCTTCCGCCGACTCCACCGCGAACGCTTCGGCTATTCCGATGCGGAAGGCACGATCATCGTCGAGGCGCTGAGTGTCGAGGCGCGGGGCCGGTCGGGCGGGCTGGCAGGGGCTGCGGGCCTTCCCGCAACCACGGCTGAGGTCGCGGCGATGCTGCCCGGCGACTGGCCGGTGGTGGCGCGCACCGCGCTGAAGCCGGGCGAGACGGTGGCCGGGCCCGCGCTGATCATCGACCCCGGCTCGACCACCGTGGTCGAGGAAGGCTGGCAGGCGCGGCTGGCGGACGAGAGTAGCCTCGTCCTCACCCGCACCGCGCCGCTCGCCCGCGAACGGGCGGCGGGCACGGCGGTCGACCCGGTACGGCTCGAGATTTTCAACAACCTCTTCATGGCCATCGCCGAGGAAATGGGCGTGGTGCTGCAATCCACCGCGACCTCGGTGAACATCAAGGAGCGGCTCGATTTCTCCTGCGCGCTGTTCGACGCGAGCGGAGCGCTGATCGCCAATGCGCCGCATATTCCGGTGCATCTGGGCAGCATGGGGGACTCCATCGCGCGGGTGATTGAGGCCAGAGGCGCGGCGCGGGATGGCAGGGGCTTCCGCAGGGGCGACGCCTATGTCCTCAACGATCCCTATCGCGGCGGCACACACCTGCCCGACATCACGGTGATCGTGCCGGTGTTCTATGGCGATGCGGGCGAGGAGCCTGACGCCTTCGTCGCCGCGCGGGGGCATCATGCCGATATCGGCGGGATCGCCCCCGGCTCCATGCCCCCCGAAAGCCGCACCATCGCCGACGAGGGCGTGCTGATCGACAATCTGCTGATGGTCGACAAGGGCCGGTTCTGCGAGGCGGCCATCCGCGCTGCGCTGGCGACAGCGCAGTTCCCCGCCCGCAATCCCGACCGCAACCTTTCCGATCTGCGCGCGCAGCTCGCCGCCTGCACGCGCGGTGCGGAGTTACTCGCAGGCGCAGCGCGCGAGCATGGAGCAGAGGTGCTCGCCGCCTATATGAACCACGTCCTCGCCAATGCCGAGGAAAGCGTGCGCCGCTTGCTCAGCGGGCTGGAGGATGGCGCTTTCGCCTATCCGATGGACAATGGCGCGCAGGTGCAGGTGGCGATCCGCATCGACCGGCAGGACCGCTCGGCGGTGTTCAACTTCACCGGCACAAGCGATCAGCTGCCCGACAATTTCAACGCCCCGCGCTCGATCACCCGCGCCGCCGCGCTCTATGTGCTGCGCACGCTGATCGACGACGCGATCCCGATGAACGACGGCTGCCTGCGGCCGGTGACGCTGATCGTGCCCGAAGGCTCGATGCTGAACCCGCGCCCCGGCGCGGCGGTGGTGGCGGGCAATGTCGAAACCAGTCAGGTCGTCACAGACGCACTTTTCGCCGCCACCGGCAGGCTCGCGCCGTCGCAGGGAACGATGAACAACTTCACTTTCGGCAACGAAGCGCACCAATATTACGAGACGATCTGCGGCGGCTCCGGCGCGGGGCCGGACCATGACGGAACAAGCGCAGTGCAGACCCATATGACCAACAGCCGGTTGACCGATCCCGAAATCCTCGAAACCCGCCTGCCGGTGCGGCTGGACGAATTCGCCATCCGCCGCGGATCGGGCGGGGCAGGGCGGCATTGCGGCGGCGATGGCGTGGTGCGGCGCGTGACCTTCCTCGAAGCCATGCGCGCCAACATGCTCGCCAATCGCCGCAAGGTGCCCCCGCGCGGGCTCGCGGGCGGGGGCGATCCGGCGCCGGGGCGGAACTGGATCGAACGCGCCGGCGGCACGCGCGAGGACTTGGGCGCGACCGGATCGGCGGCAATGCAGCCGGGCGACACCTTCGTGATCCTGACGCCCGGCGGCGGGGGCTTTGGGGAAACACAGGAATGAACTACTGGCCGCTGGCGGGGATCGCCATCGTCGTTCTGGGCTTTGCGCTGCGCTTCAACCCGCTGCTGGTGGTGGTCAGCGCCGCGCTGGCGACGGGCGTGCTGGCGGGGTTTGACCTCGTCGCGGTGATCGAGGCGCTGGGCAAGGCCTTCAACGACAACCGCTATATCTCGGTGACGTGGATCATCCTGCCGGTGATTGGGTTGCTCGAACGCTACGGTCTGCAGCAGCGCGCCCGCGCGGTGATCGAAGGGATGCGCGGGGCGACCATGGGCAAGCTGCTGGTCGCCTATCTCGCCTTCCGCCAGCTGGCCTCGGCCTTGGGAATGAAGGACATCGGCGGGCATCCGCAAGCCGTCCGCCCGCTGGTCGCTCCCATGGCCGAGGCCGCCGCGGTCAAGACCCACGGCGACCTGTCCGAGGACGCGCGGGACGAAGTCAAGGCGATGGCTGCCGCGACCGACAATGTCGGCCTGTTCTTCGGCGAGGACATCTTCTTCGCCATCGCCTCGATCCTGCTGATCCAGGGCGTGTTCGAGGCGGCGGGCTATCCGCTTACGCCGCTGGAACTCTCGGTCTGGGCGATCCCGACCGCGATCTGCGCCTTCGTGATCCACGCCGGCCGCATTCTCGCCTTCGACCGGCGGCTGGGGAGGGCGGGCAAATGATCACTTACGAGTGGCTCTATGTGCTCGCCGGAGCGGGTTTTGCGGTCTGGGCGGCACTGTCGGCGAAGGATAGGCGCTGGGGCAATGCCGCCTTCTGGGGGCTGCTGGCGGCAAGCTTTCTGCTCGGCAGCCACCTTTCCGACCTTGCCAATGGCGGGCTGGTGCTGGCGATGGTCGCGATTGCCGGGCTGGGCGGGCTCAAGCGCAGCGATCCGCCCACGACATCGCCCGCGCAGCGGCAGGCCTTTGCAGCGCAGCTCGGCAACCGATTGTTCCTGCCTGCGCTGGTCGTGCCGTTGACGGCGGTCGCGGGCACGTTGCTCTACAATTACACGCCCTTCGGCGAGACGGGACTGTTCGAGGCGCGGCGCGAGACGCTGATCCTGTTCGGCGTGGGCGTCGTCGCGGCGCTCGCCGGGGCGATGGTGTGGCTGCGTCCGCCGCTGATGGCTCCGGCCGAGGAAGGGCGGCGGCTGCTCGATTCGATCGGCTGGGCGGCGATCCTGCCGCAGATGCTGGCAGCGCTGGGCGCGGTCTTCGCCTTGGCGGGAGTGGGCGAGATCATCGGCGGCGTGGCGCAGGGCATCATTTCTGAAGGCAGTGTGTTCCTGACCGTCGTCGTTTTCGCCCTCGGCATGGCGATGTTCACCATGATCATGGGCAATGCCTTCGCCGCCTTCCCGGTGATGGCGGCGGCGATCGGTATCCCGCTGCTGATCGGGGAATATGGCGGCAACCCGGCAGTGATCGGCGCGGTCGGGATGCTGGCAGGTTTCTGCGGCACGCTGCTCACTCCGATGGCGGCGAATTTCAACATCGTCCCCGCCGCGCTGCTCGAATTGAAGGACGAGAACGGCGTGATCCGCCAGCAGATCGGCACCGCCGTGCCGCTGTGGGCGTGCAATGTCGTGATCATCTATGTGGGGGGCTTCTGGCTGTGGAACTGACCGAGGACACCGCCCGCCGCTTTGCCGCGATTGCGCTGGGCCATGTGGCGCGGCCTTTTCCCTACAAGGACGACCATGTCTTCACCGGGCCGGAGGATCTGCGCCTGCCGCAAGCCGCGCATCCGGTGTTCTTCGGCAGTTTCGACTGGCATTCCTGCGTCCACGGCTGGTGGACGCTGCTGACGCTGCGGCGGCTCTATCCCGACATGCCTGAGGCTGCGCAGATCGAGGCCTTGGCCGACACGACCTTCACGCCCGAGAAGCTGGCGACGGAACTGGCCTATCTGGAACGCCCCTCGGCACGCGGGTTCGAGCGACCCTATGGCTGGGGCTGGCTGATGTATCTGCATCACGAAGCCGCGCGGCACGGAGACAAGGCGTGGGGCGAAAGGCTCGAACCGCTGGCGCGCGCCTTTGCCAAGCGGCTACACGATTATCTGAACATCCTCACCTATCCGATCACCGTCGGCACGCATTTCAACACCGCCTTTGCGCTGGTGCTGGCGCGGCGCTGGGCGATTGAGCGTGACCCCGAACTCGTCACCCTGATCGACGACTGGGCCACCCGCGCCTTCGCCCACCGGCGCGACTATGCCGGTTGGGAGCCGGGCGGCGACGAATTCCTCTCCCCCGTCCTCACTGCTGCGCTGCTGATGAGCGAGGTCCTGCCCCACCTCGCCTTCGCGCCGTGGTTCGAGCGGTTGGTCGAGGCCAACGGCTGGCTGGAGCGCGAATGCCGCTCCGTCACCGTCTCCGACCGCTCGGACGGCAAGATCGCGCACCTCGACGGGCTGAACCTCAGCCGCGCCTGGTGCCTCAAGGACATCGCCCGCGCGCTCGGCCGCACCGCGCCGGACGACCTCCTGCAACGCCGCGCCGCAGACCACCTCGCCGCCGCGCTCCCCCATGTCGCGGGCGATTACATGGGCGAACACTGGCTGGCGAGCTTCGCGCTGCTGGCGCTGCTTCCCCGCGCCGCGACGTAAGCGCCTTACGGGGGCGGCAAGTTGACCGCGCCAGTGCGTCTGTTAGCCTTGCGCGCAATAAATCCTCATCAAGAGGGCATTCCGGGGAGAGAACCTTGCGCCAATTGCAGGGGATGGATGCGTCCTTCGTGGCGCTGGAAACGCGCAATTCGCCGATGCACATCGGCTCGATCCTCGTCTACAATCCTGAGACCGCGCCCGGCAGCTTCGTGCGCTTCAAGGACATCCTGCAATTTATCGGCGAGCGCGCGCAGCTGAGCCGCACCATGCGCCAGCGGCTGGTGCGGGTGCCGTTCGATCTCGATTACCCTTATTGGGTCGAGGATCCGGACTTCGATCTCGAATATCACGTGCGCCATATCGCCCTGCCCAAGCCCGGCGACTGGCGGCAGCTCTGCATTCAGGCCGCGCGCATCTTCGCCCGCCCGCTGGATCTCGATCGCCCGCCGTGGGAGTTCACCGTGGTCGAGGGGCTGGACAATGTCCCCGGCGTAACCCCCGGCAGCTTCGCGATGGTGACCAAGGTTCACCACGCCGCGATTGACGGGATGAGCGGGATCGACCTGATGGAGGCGCTCCACACCCTGCGCCCCGGCGATCCGCCTCCGAGCACCCCCGATACGTGGAAGCCCGAGCGCATCCCCAATCCCATCGAACTGCTCGGCAAGAGCTATTTCAACGCGGTGACAAATCCGCTCAAGCAACTGGAAGTCGCCGCCAAGGCCGCGCCCGGACTGGCGAAGGCAATCAAAGGCCTAGTGGTCAAGGACTTCACCGTCAGCCCCGATCTCATCGCGCCCAAGTCGCGCTTCAACCGGGCGATCAGCCCGCACCGCGTGGTCGAGGGGAAGAGCTTCAAGCTCGCCGAGATCAAGGCGATCCGCGCGCTGGCGGAAGGCGCGAAGGTGAATGACGTGTTCCTCGCCATCATCGGCGGAGCGCTGCGCCGCTATCTCCTCTCCAAGGACGACCTGCCGAAGAAGACGCTCACCGCCATGGCCCCGATCTCGGTCCGCGCGGGCACGGAAAAGGGCGACATGGGCAATCAGGTCGCAGCCATGATCGCGCCGCTCGGCACGCATATCGAAGACCCGGCCGGGCGGCTCGCGTTCGTTTATTCGCAGACCGCCAATTCCAAGGCCATGTCCGACGCCATCGGCGCGCGCAACATGACTGAAATGAGCAAGGTTTCCCCGGCGCTGTTCATGGCCTTGGGCGCGCAGCTCTACACCCGCCTGGGCCTCGCCAATCGCGGCGCGGCCCCGCCGTTCACCACCATCGTCACCAACGTGCCCGGCCCGCCGGTGCCGATCCACTTTGCAGGCGCCCGGCTGGAGAGCATGATGGGGCTGCTGTGCCTCACCGACGGGCTCGGCCTCGGCCATGTGGTGCAATCCTATTGCGACGAGGCGACCATCGCCTTCACCGCCGACCGCGAATTGCTCCCCGATCCCGATGTCTACGTCGGTTGCATCACCGACAGTTTCGCCGAGCTGCTGGCCGCAGCCACCGCTGCTGCCGCTCCTGAAGCCAAGCCCGAACCTGCCAAGCGGCGCAAACGCGCCACCGGCAAAGCCCAGCCTGCATGACCGGCCGCAAGACCATAACAACAAAGGACAAAAGCATGGCCACTGCCGCCGCGACTGACACGATCTTCGAAACGCCGCCGCGCCCGCCGAACCGGATCTGGACGCTCGCCGAAGGGCGTGCCATGTTCGAGCTGGGCGCGTTTTTCATGAGCCGACCTCTGCTCGCGCATCTGCCCAAGGGCGATGGACACGCGGTGAAGGTGCTGCCGGGCTTCATGGCCAGCAACAGCTCCACCGTGCCGATGCGGCGGCTGCTGGCGCGGCTGGGCTACGACGCGCATGGCTGGGACAGCGGGCGCAATATCCGGGTCGACAATGCGCTGATCGCCCGGCTCGAAGCGCAGCTCATGCGGCTGAACGACGATAGCGGGCGCAAGGTTTCGCTGGTCGGCTGGAGCCTCGGCGGGGTGCTGGCGCGCGAGCTGGCCAAGCTTCACCCCGACCGGGTGCGGCTGGTGATCAGTCTCGGCAGCCCGATTTCGGACGACCGCAATCACACCAATGCCTCGCGCCTGTTCGAACTGCTCAACGGCAAGGAGCCCGAGCCAATGCGCGGCGGGCGCTTCCGGCGGCTGGATCAGGCGCCGCCTGTGCCGACCACCTCGATCCTCACCAAGACCGACGGCATCGTCCACTGGCGCGGATCGGTGCAGAAGCCGGGCGCGACGCCGACCGAAAACATCGAGGTCTATGCCAGCCATTGCGGGCTTGGGGTCAACCCCAGCGTCATGCTTGCGATTGCCGATCGCCTCGCGCAGCCCGAGGGCCACTGGGAGCCCTTCGCGCCGCCCGCCGCGACGCGGTGGATGTTCCCCAAGACTGCGCTCGACTAGGCCGTCACGAGGATCAAGGCTTGCGCTGACACGCCCCGTACACAGGCCCGCTTGCGCGATCCGGCAAAGCGCGACATTCACTCCGTGACAGCCATTCACGGAGCCTTTCGATGAAGCCATTGTTCCTCGGTGCCGCCAGCCTGCTTGCCCTTGCCGCACTGCCAGCGACCGCCGAGGAGGGGTTCTACCAGCACCCTGCGGCCAGCGGCGATGTGCTGGTCTTCGCCAGCGAAGGCGATCTGTGGCGCAGCGCTCGCAGCGGTGGGAGCGCGATCCGGCTCACCAATCACGAGGGCGAGGAGAGCGAGCCGCACATCTCGCCCGATGGCACCATGATCGCCTTCACCGCCAGCTACGACAGCGACCGCGATGTCTATGTCATGCCGGTCGCCGGCGGCAGGCCGCAGCGGGTGACCTTCGAGGGCGGCTTTGTGCGCACGATCGGCTGGACGCCCGATGGCCGGGTGATTTTCTCGTCCTCTATCACCGGCGGCGGGCAGGGGGAGGTGCTCCACACGGTCGATCCGGCAGGCGGCGCGGCGCAGCCCGTGCCGTTGTGGCGCGCCAATGATGCGACCTATGGCGCGGACGGGCGGACGCTGTTCGTCACCCGGCGCGGGCTCTATGCCCGGGCGCGTGACAATGCCGTGCTTTATCGCGGCGGGGGGATGGAGCAGCTGTGGCGCTGGGATGGCGGTTCCGAGGCCGAGGCGGTGCAATTGCTCGCCGATTTCGGTGCGCCGATCCGGATGCCGATGGCGCATGGCGGGCGCATCTGGTTCGTCTCCGACAAGAGCGGCAAGGACGCGGTCTGGTCGGTCGCCGAGGATGGCAGCGACGTGCGCCGGATGTCGGGCGAACTCCCTTTCCCGGTGCTGCAGACCTATCAGGATGCGGGCGAGATTTTCCTCCAGAACGGCGCGGATCTCCACGTGTTCAGCGCCAGTACCGGCGAGTTGCGCAAGATCGGCATCGACCTCGTCACCGACCGCGAACAGACCCGCGTGCGCGCACTGGAAGACCCGCTGCGCTGGTTCGAGAGTGCGCGGATCGCGCCGTCGGGCGAAGGCGTGGCGGTGACCGCGCGCGGGCGCACCACGCTCGCCGCGCCGGGCCAGATCCGGCGCGTGGAACTGCCCGTGCCGCTCGCCGCCCGCGCGCGGCAGGCGGTGCCGACGCCCGATGGCAAGCGGGTGATGATGATCCTCGATTCCGGCGATCGCGGCGACATCGTCGCCATGCCCGCCGATGGCACCGGCACGCCGGTTCCGATCACCAAGGGCTATGATGCGCACATCTGGTCCTTCGCCATCGCCCCCGACGGCAAGACGATCGTGGTCTGGGACAAGGAAGCGCGGCTGCAGAAGGTCGATGTCGCCACCGGCCGCGTGACGCTGCTGGCGCGCAACGCCACGGGGAGCGACGATGCCTTCTTCGACCTCGCTTTCGCGCCCGATTCCAGCCACATCGCCTATGCCGAAGCGGGAACGACCAATGGCGGCAACACCGCCGACATCATCATCCAGAACCTTGTAACCGGGCAGCGGGTGCAGGCGACCTCCGGCAAGTACAACAGCTATGCCCCGGCCTTCGCGCATGACGGGGCCTGGCTCTATTTCCTCTCCGACCGCAATTTCACCCCCTCGCCCGGTGCGCCGTGGGGGGATCGCAACATGGGCCCCGCCTTCCGCGAACGCGGCGAGGCCTATGCGCTCCAGCTCGATCCCAAGGCCGCGTTCCGGATGCGCGAGGACAACGAGCTGACCCGCACCGCCGAGCCCGACGCCGAAACCGAAGCGAGCGAGACCGCCGCCCCGGACGAGACCCCGCAAAAGGCCGGCAAGGGCAAGGACAAGGGCGCCAAGGCCGATAAAGCCAAAGCCAACATCGTGCTCGATGGCGTGGCCGAGCGGCTCTACAAGCTTCCGGTCAAGCCGGGGGTCGAGGGCTTCCTGCTGGCGACCGAAAAGTTCCTCTACACCCGGCGCGACGAAAATCTGGTCTCGATCGCAATCGACAAGAAGGACCCGCGCGAGGAGGTCTTCGCCCCCGGTGCGCGGGGCATGGAGCTGTCCGCCGACCGCGAGACGGCGCTGATCCTCGGCGGGCCCAATGACAAGCCGCAGCTGTGGCTGGTTCCGGCAGCGGCCAAGCAGCCCGACAAGCCGGGGCCGCATCAGGTGCGGCTGGGCGACTGGCGGCTGACCATCGATCCGCGCGCCGAATGGCGGCAGATGTTCGTGGACGCGTGGCGGCTGCATCGCGATTTCCTCTACGATCCGGCGCTGCGCGGGGTCGACTGGAACGCGGTGCGGGCCGCGCGCGAGCCGTTCCTCGACCGGATCGGCAGCCGCGCCGAGCTGGATGTGGTGCTGGGCGAGATGGCCTCGCAAATCGGGATCCTGCACAGTCAGGTGCGCGGGGGCGAGGTGCCGGGCGACCGCGAGAACCCGGCGATGGCCTTCCTCGGTGCGAAGGTCACACCGGTCGAAGGCGGGCTCAGGATTGACACGATTTTGCGCGCCGAGGCCGATCTGGTCGACCTGCGCCCGCCGCTGCGCCGCCCCGGCGTCGACGTGCGCGAGGGCGACGTGATCCGGATGATCGATGGCCGTGCGGTCGCCACCCATGCCGACCTCCAGACCGCGCTCGCCGCCAAGGCTGGGCAGCAGGTGCGGCTCGATCTGACGCGTGCGGGGCGCAGGCTCAGTGCGATTGTCGAGCCGATGACGCTGGATGGCAATTACATCGCGCATTACCGCGACTGGGTCGAGGCCAAGCGGGCCGCGACCGCGCAGCTTTCCGGCGGGCAGATCGGCTATCTGCACTTGCGCGCGATGGGGCCGAACGATCTTGCCAGCTTCGCCCGCGACTACTTCCCGCTGCTCGAAAAGCCGGGGCTGATCATTGATGTGCGCGGCAACAGCGGCGGCAATATCGACAGCTTCATCGTCGCCATGCTGTTGCGCCGCGCCTGGGCCTTCTGGGCCGAGCCCGATGGCAGCGGAATTGCCACCACCAACATGCAGAACGCCTATCGCGGCCATGTCGCGGTGCTGATCGACGAGCGCACCTATTCCGATGGCGAGACCTTTGCCGCGGCGGTCAAGGCGCTGGGCATCGCCCCGCTGGTGGGTACGCGCACGGCGGGAGCGGGGATCTGGCTATCGGACCGCAACAGCCTCGCCGATCGCGGCATGGTGCGTGCGGCGGAGAACGCGCAATATGCGATCGACGGCCGCTGGATCGTCGAGGGGCGCGGAGTATCGCCCGACCGCGAGGTGGAAAACTTGCCGCACGCGACCTTCGAGGGCAGCGATGCGCAGCTTGAAGCCGCGGTTGGTCTCCTCAAGGAAACCATCGCGCGCGAGCCGGTGCCCGCGCTGGTGCCGCAGCCGCTCCCGCCGCTCGGCACGCCGGGAGGCGATGTCAGGCCGCCGCGTTCCTGAGGCGGCGCTCGCCCCACCATAGAGCTGCGGTCAGCGCCAGCCAGCCGAGCAGCCACGGCCACGCCGGCCCGCGCCGCTCGGGCGGGGTGCGGGCGGAGGGGGCATCTTGCCGCGCCGCCCAGAGGGCGGTGGCCGCGCCCGTCTCGGCCGCGCGGATCGTCTGCAAGGCCCCTTCGACGAGCACGAGAAAGTCGAACCGAGCCTCCGCCTCATCGCCGGGCTGGAGGATCGTGTAGACCCCTGCGACCTTGGGCCAGAACGCCGCGCAGCCCGCCGCTCCTGCCGCCGGATCGATGGCAAGCGCGGTTTCGGCGCCGTCGGGAGCGGTGATCCGAGCGCCCTCGGCCAGCCCGCAGATCGCCATGCGCTCGCCCGTCTGCACCAGCGGTGCCAGCGTCGGGCGGAATTGCCGGTCGGGCCGGGCCACGGCGCTGAGGGCCCTGCTCCACCATTGCGCATAGCGATCGCTCTGCCCGCTCAGCACCAGCGCGAAGCTTTCGGGCATCGTCCACAGCAACACCCGACCCTGTCCGCGCTGCTGCCAGCCGGCCACCAAAGCGCCCTCGGCATCGGTGACGGCCGGCACGAGTTGCGACCCGGCGCTGACGGCCCAGCGTCCAAGTTCGGGGACGGGGTCTTCGAGCGTGTTGAGACCGGCGGGCGCATCCCCGCTCCCAGGCCCCCGCAGCGCGGCGAGCGCATCGGCGTCTGCGGCGAGAGGGGGAAGTGCGATCGGCGCGGCCTCGGTGCCGCCCTCCACGGCCAGCCCGAGCGAGCGCCACTGGCCGCGACTGGCCGCCGAGGCCGGGCCGGTCATCCGCACCACCACGCCGAGCCCGCCCGCAACCGCCTGCGCCAGCGCCGCGCGCCCGCCGCCGCCGAGGCCGGCGAGCGCGGTATCGTCGATGATCACCACATCGGTCTTGCGCAGCGAGGCGGCATCGAGCCGTACGCCGCCGCCTCCGCCCAGATCGACACCTGCCCCCGCATTGAGTCTGGAGCCAAGGTCGAACCCCGCATCCTCGGCCCAGCGGCGCAGATACTTCGCCTCGGGCGAGGGGGCACCGATCAGCGCCACGCGCAAGGGCTCAGGCGCGGCGAGGGTGCGCAGCGGAACGGGGGTGTCCGAAACCAGCGCCTTGTCGGTTGCGCGCAGCCTGAGCGTGAAGGTCGCGAGGCCCGGTGCGCGGGCGGCGGCACCGAGCGTGAAGGCGCCGTCTGCGCCGATCACGCGGCTATCGACCACGCGGCCCGCCGGATCGAGCAGCTCCGCCGTCCCGCCCTCCAAGCCCTGCGCCGCGCCGCCCAGCGCGAACACCCCTCCCGCCGGAGTGTCGGCAGGCGGATCGAGCCGGACGAGACCGCGCGGTAGGGGCAGCGGGTCAAAGCGGGTGGGCAGTCCGGCATCGGCGTCACGATCACGCGCAGGCAGGCCGCGTCCCACAATCCGCAAACGCTGCACCTGTCCATGACGGCGCAGCGCGGTTGCGAGATCGGGCACGCGCTCTGCCCCGGCGAGGGCGGGGGCTTCGAGCAGGGCGACCAGCCGCTCTCCGGGCGCGGCACGGGTGCCGGGAGGGCTCTCGGCGGTCGCCACCACCAGCGTCTCGCCCCCCACCGGGAGCAGCGGCGGGAACAGCGTGAGCCAGAGCAGCGCCCCGCTGGCCAGCGAAAGTGCCGCGAGCGCGCCGCCCGCCCACCCGCGCCGCAGCAGCAGGAGCCGCACCGCTGCTGCCAGCGCACCTGCGCCGATCAGCAGCGCAGCTAGGGTTTGCGCATCGGGCATCAACGCAGGCCCTCGGTGTAGCGGCGGCCCAGCGTGCCACCGTCAGGGCGGCGGTGGACGGTCGTCGGCGGGCGGGTGAGCACCGTCCACAGCGCGCCGCGCAGCTTTTCGCGCAGGGCCCGCGATTGCGGTGCTGCGCGCAGCCGATCAATCGCGGCGAGCACGCTCAGCGGATCGCGGATGCGCCCAGTGTTGGCGCGCACCCACTGGTCGAGCCCGGCAAGGTCGATCGCCCCCGGCTGCGCCAGCGCGCGCCATGCGGTCGCGGGCACGGCATCGTCGATGGCAAAGGGCGTCAGCTGTGCGCCCTTGCCAACGATCCCTGCGCGCTTGCCGGTCAGCCGCCGCGTCATGTCGATCGGCGGTTGCTGCGATCCGATGCGCGGCAGGTAGATCCGGCTCGCCTGCTGCACCTGCTTGATATAGTCGAGGGCTGTGTTCTCGAACGGCAGCGCCGCTTCCGGCTTGCCGGTGCGAAGGCTCACCTCCGCCTGCCACATTGCATCGAGCGCCTTCTTCAGGAGCTCCCGCGTATCGGGATCGAGCAGGGTCGCCGCCTCGCTCTCGTCGTGGACGTGGCCATATTCGGCAGTGACATCGCCGAGCGATCCGAAAATCGGGCTTTCGGGTGCCGCGCCGTGATCGTGGCCGTCGCCATCGTAGTGCTCGGGCTCGGCGGGCTCGTCCTTGTCGGCGGTGGGGAGCGGCGGGCGCGGTGCCTCTTCCGCCTCCATCCCGACGAACTGGCCGTAGCGCAGCCGCAACAGCCGCTGATCGACCCCGATGGTGTCCGAGCGCACCATGAATTCATCGGCGGAGAGGCTACCGCGCTGCCTGATCAGCGCCTCGGTGTCGATGATCACCTGCCGCTGGCTGCGGAAATAGGCGGGCATCTGCTGCTTGGCCATGAGGTCGAGCCCCTCGGCCTGCGGTGGCTGCGGGGCGGGGTAACGCAGGATCAAGCCGGGGCCGCGCACCATCTGGGGGCTGGGGGAGCGCGTGTCGGCGATGGTCAGCTGGGCGACCAGATCGCTCCCCGGCTCGAGCCCGAAGGCTGCCAGCGGCAGGTCGATCACGAAGCGTCGCCGCCGCGGATCGCCCGTCCCGCGCACGGTCTGGCTGCGCTCGGCAAAGCGCACGTTCTCGCCCTGGCCGATCGCGGTGGTTAGTGTCAGCCGGGCGAGCGGATCGACCGCGTAATCGTCGCTCGCCTCGAAGACGATACGCCAGCTGCGCTGACCGGGGGTCATGGTGACGAGGCCCGAGGCAGGCTCGACTACGCGCACCTGCGGCGGCTCGTCGGGGATGGGTTCGAGCCGGTGGGCGGGCAGTTCGCCTTCCATTCCCGCCGCAGTGACCCGGTAGAGCGCGGGCACATCGAGCCGCAGCGCGCCGCTCCACCCGTCGTCGCCTTGCGACAGCGGGATACGCTGGCCGCCGACCAGTTGCAGCGCGGCGGAGGCGGGGGCGGGGTCGAAGCCGAACGTCCATTCGATGCGCGATCCCGCCGGCGCGCGGATGTCGAGGCTGTCGGAAAAACTGGGCGCGAGGCCGGTATAGGCCGGGGGCACGATCCGCACGCGCTGTCCGACGAGGCGCGGCGCGGCGGGGGGCGTGGCGGTTGCCTCGGCGGTTGGGGCGAGCGGGGGCGGGGCGGACTGCTGCGTCTGCCACCAAGCAATGGCCGCTAGCGCCGCCGCGCCAAGCGCCCAGGCGAGCGCGATGCGCCGCTGCGACCAGCTATCGGCCAGCCGCTCTGGGTCGAGCGTGGCGAGTCGCGCGGCGATGCGGTCGGCCTGCATCTGCTGAAACGGTGTCAACGCGTCGGCGGCAAAGACCAGCGCGGCGCTGTCTTCGAGTCCCGCCTCGCGCGCATTGAGACTGCGCACCAGCCATGTCCGGTCGAGCCTTGCGGCGACGCTCTTGGCGCTCCATGCGAGCGCGAGTGCGGCCAGCGCAAACAGGCCCAGCGCGAGCGCGAATCCTTCCAGCGCCCAGCCCAGCGCGCCCAGCACCAGCGCCAGCGGGCTCCAGATCGCGACATGATCCGCGACTGCGCGGCGGCGGGCCGGGCGGAGCCATTCGGCAGCGGCGACCGGGCGGCTCATGTGGCGAACCGCTTGCGACGGGTGGCGAGGAACCGTTCGACGCAGAACAGGAGCGCGATCAGCACCGCCAGCCAGGCGGAGAGCTCACGCGGCGGCAGGGGATAGGGCGCGGCGCCTGCCGTGGGCGCGTAGGCGGCTGCGTCGACGCGCGCGGGGGGCGGGGCGGGGGGCGAGACGAGATCGCGCAAGCTCTCGGCGAAGGTCGGGGCGAGCAGGTCGGGCATGGCCGCGGGCACCAGCGGACGGGTGAAGCGCAGCACCCGGCCTGCGCCCAGCGGCCCGCCCTCCACCAGCGGCTGCCCGGCCTCGTCCGCCCACAGGGTTTGCGTGGTCGCCGGCATGGCAATGGCGGCGGTGTCGCCGAGCAGCGCGGTGCCGCCGTCGTCGATCCAGTCGGTGACCGCCTGCGGAACCGGGCCGGGGGTGAGCCAGACCAGCACCTGATCGGCTGGCGGCAGCGCATCGCCGGTTGCCGCCTCGAACCGCGGCGCTGTGCTCCACGCCTGCGCAGCGGCGCGGAAGTAGCGCAGCGGCGCTGTCTGTCCCTCGGCATGGCGCACCGCCAGCGCCGGAGCTGGTGGAGGAGCGGCTTCGACCGGGAGGGCGGGACTGTCGACGATCCGCCAGGTCACCTCGCGCGTCAGGCGCAGCTGCCCGGCATCGACCCCGCCCAGCACCGGCGGCACGAGGATTGTCAGCGGTGTGCCTTCCGGCAGCTCGGCATCGAACTGGCGGATGAGGCTCGATACCGGCGTATCGGGGACCGGCGTGCCGTCTGCCACATCGGGGAAGTCCGGCGCGATCCAGCGCAACTCTGCATCTTCGCCGGCAGCGGCGCGCGCAGCGGCGGGATCGACGCCGGGGGCGACCAGCACCTGCGGCGTGTCGTCATGCCATCCCAGCACCGCAGGCCGCGCCAGCAGCAGCGCGAGGCAAGCCACCAGCAGCAGCCGCAGCGCGAGCAGCAGCCACTCGTCGAACCGCAAGCGGCTGCGCGGGCGCGGGCGTGGGTCGAGCCAGCGCAGTGCGGCGAACTCCACCGGCACCTCCTCGGTCCGGCGGCGCAGGTGGATCAGCAGCGGTACCAACAGCGCAGCGAGCGCGGCAAGGCCGAGCGGGGCGAGCAGCAGCGGGGTCATGTTTGCGGGGTCACGGGGGCGGCGCTCCACGGCCGAAAAAGACGTGGAGTGGCCGGTCGATGCTCTCGTCGAGCACCAGCGCGGTGTGGCGGATGCCGGCCTTGTCGAGCCGCTCGGCCAGCGCGGCGCGCGCGGCGGCGAAGCGGGCGAGGAAATCCTCGCGCAGGGCCTTGCCGTCACCGATCAGCGCCTCGCCGGTCTCCGGTTCGAGGAAGCGGTAGCCGCCATCGAAGGGGAAATCACGCTCCTCGACGGTCAGCAATTGCACCGCCAGCACCTCGCGCCCGGCCTTGGCGAGCCGCTCGATCAGCGCGATCCCGCCTTCGTCGAAACAGTCGGAGAGGAACAGCACAAGGTCGTTCGCGCCGATCCGCTCCCACAGCGGCGCGAGGGCGTGCGCGTCGGGAAAACCGCCCGCGCCTTCGAGCCGCGAAAGCTCGATCTGCATCCGTTCGAACTGCGCACGACCTCGGTGCGGATCGGCAACGACCAGCCCATGATCACGCAACGCGATCCAGCCGAAGCGGTCGCCCTGCATCAAGGCAAGTTGCGCCGTGCACAGCGCGAGCAGCCCGGCAGCGTCGATGCGCTGCCAATCGGGCCGCGCGCGGTCGGCCTGCGCCATCGAGGCGCTCGCATCGGTCAGGATCCAGACCGAGACCGGGCTTTCCTGCTCCGCCTCGCGCACGAAGAACTTGTCCGACCGGGCGAACAGCTTCCAGTCGATCCGGCGCGGCTCGTCACCCGGCTCGTAAGCGCGGTATTGTGCGAATTCGAGGCCCGCGCCCTTGTTGCGGCTGGCGTGCATCCCGAACCCGCGTGAGCCCATGTCGCGGCGGGTCGTCAGCCGCAGCCGCTTCAGCCGGCTGCGGATTTCCGGCGGGATGGTGAGCGGCGCGCGCGCCATCAATCAGGCCGCGGGCGGGGGCAGGTGCGCGAGCAGGGCGGCGACCACGTCGTCGGTGCTCTTGCCCTCGGCCTCGGCGGCGAAGCTGAGCAGCAGTCGGTGGCGCAGCACCGGCGCGGCGAGGGCGGCGATATCCTCGCGCGTGGCGGCGAGCCGGCCGTGGAGCAGTGCGCGCGCCTTGGCGCACAGCACCAGCGCTTGCCCCGCACGCGGCCCTGCGCCCCAGCGCACATAGGTCGCGACATCGGCAGGGGCGTGCGCATCGCCGGGGCGCGTGGCGCGCACCAGCGTGGTGATCCATTCGAGCAGGTCGTCGGACAGATAGACCTCGCGCACCATCGCTTGCAGCGCCAGCACGTCCTCGGCTGCCATCACGCAGGGCACGGCATCCCCGGCCTTGCCGGTGGTGAGCGCAAGGATATCGCGCTCCTCCGCGGCGGTAGGATAGCCGACGCGCACCAGCAGCAGGAACCGGTCGAGCTGCGCTTCGGGCAGGGGGTAGGTGCCCGCCTGCTCCAGCGGGTTCTGCGTTGCCAGCACGAAGAAGGGGCGGGGCAGCTGGTAGGTCTGCCCGCCATAGCTGACGGTCTTTTCCTGCATCGCCTCGAGCAGCGCGGCCTGCGTCTTGGGCGGCGTGCGGTTGAGTTCATCGGCGAGCAAAAGGTTGGTGAAGACCGGCCCCTTCTGGAACCGGAACGAGCGATGGCCGGTGCCGTGATCCTCTTCCAGCAGCTCGGTGCCGAGAATGTCGCTCGGCATCAGGTCGGGGGTGAATTGCACCCGCCGGAAATCGAGCTTCAGCGCTTCGCCCAGTGTGCGCACCAGCAGCGTCTTGCCGAGGCCGGGCACACCTTCGAGCAGGCAATGCCCGCCCGCCAGGAGGCCGATCAGCAATTGTTCGACCACGTCCTTCTGCCCGACGATCGCGGTCGCGATCGCGTGCTTCAATTCGCCAAGCTTGCCCGTCTGCTGTTCGATCTGCGTCACTCCTTGCGAACCCTTCAATTGCTCAGCGCATACATGATGATGTTGACCCCGAAGCGGGTGTTGTCCTCGGCCAGAAAACGCTTGTTGCGCCAGTCGTAGTCCCACTCGCAGCCGTAATCCTTGTTGCTGTAGAGCAGGCCCAGCCGGCCATTGATGGTAATGCCCTTGAGGTAATCGTGAATGAGGTCATCGCCCCATCCGTTGAGTTCAAATGACGTCGCAGGCGGGCCGTCGAATGTGAAGAAGCTCGAATAGAGCGGGTGGGTGTTCGGCAGTTTCTTCAGCGCATCGCCGCCGAAGATGCGGCCCATCTGGCTTTCGAAGGACTTGGCGAACAGCCCGTCGATGTCGTGGTTGCAATCATCCACGAAGACAAAGCCGCCGTTCCTCACATAGCGTTCGAAATTGCGGCGTTCCGCGTCGGAGAATTCAACCGCCTTGTGCCCGGCGAGATAGCAGAAGGGCGCGGCGAGCATCCGGGGGTCGGCGAGGTCGACGACGTGCTCCTTGGGATCGACCCGCAGGGAGGTGTAATCGATCAGTGACGTGATGAGGTTGGCGGGCATCCGCTGGTCGACGTCCCAGTCGCCCGAATTGTACTTGAGCCGCGTGAACCAGAAGTCGTAGCCGCCCATGCCGGGCCCGCCCGCGCGCAGGGCGGCCAGCGGACCGGGAAGCGCCGCACCCGCGATCGCGCCGCCAAGCAGCTTCAGGAAACCGGCGCGGGTCATGCCGCTGTGGCTCATGTGACCCGCGCCCGTTCATGATGCACCGTCAGACAGCGTCCGACAGCGAGGTGAAGGTGAAGTCCCGCAGCTTCATCGCCGGAACCATCATGCTGCCATCCTCGACCCGGACCGAACGGCCCAGTTCCTCGATATTGTTGAGCATGATCACCGGGCTTTCGTTGAAGCGGAAGTTCTTGATCGGATATTTCAGCTGCCCGTTCTCGATGTAGAAGGTGCCGTCGCGTGTGAGGCCGGTGAGCAGCACGGCCTGCGGATCGACCATGCGGATGTACCAGGTGCGCGTCACCAGAATGCCGCGATCGGTGCCCGCGATCAGTTCGGAGGTCGACTTGGTGCCGCCTTCCATGATCGTGTTGCCCCAACCGGCAGTCTCGGGCTTGCCCTGCTTGTTCGCCCAGTAGCGCGAGTATTGCAGGTTGGCGACCTTGCCCGCGTCGATGATCATCGTCTTTTCGCGCGGCAAGCCGTCGTCGTCCCACGGCATGGCGGGCACGCCGGGGTGGGCGGGATCGGTGTAGATCATCACCCGCGGGTCCATGATCTGTTCGCCGAGCTTGTTGCCGCCGCCCTGCTTCGACAGGAAGCTGCGGCCCTCATCCGCCGAGCGTGCGCTGAAGAAATTCATCATGAAGCTGATGAGGCCCGAAGCCGCCGCCGGTTCGAGGATGACGGTGTACTTGCCCGGTTCCAGCGCCTGCGCTTCGACCGAGGCAGCGGCCTTGCGCATCGCGATCTGCACGTCGTCGCCGGCATTAAGCTCGCTCACGTCCTGCACGTTGCTCGCCACCCAGCCCGATCCGCGGCCGTCTTCGGTGCGCACGGTGCAGGTGTAGTCGGCGACGGTCGACTGCTGATAGCCGAAATTGCCGTTGGAATTGGCATGGGCGAAGAAGCTCGCGCCGTCTTCGAGGAAGCCCGCCGCAATCAGCCCGCGCTCACGGCAGGGCAGGATCGAGGCTTCGGCGATCTTGGCCCGCGCCTCGGCGGTCAGCGCGGCGGTGGCGGCGCTGTAGGTGTCGGTCGGGGTGTAGGTCTGCTTGGCGACCGCGGGCATGAATTCCGGGTTTTCCGGAGCCAGCCGCGCCAGATCCTCCGCCCGGCGCACCACGCGTTCAAGCGAGGCATCGTCGAACTGGTTGATCGAGGCCGTGCCCACCCGCTTGCCGAAGGCGACCTGCACGCCCAGCGATGTGCTGTCGACGATCCCCGAGGTGGAGATATCGTTGCGGGCAAAGCGGACATTGCCGCTGATCCCGCCACCGATCTGCGCGCTGATTTCGTCAGCGGTCGAAAAGGCGATCACCTTGTCGAGAATGGCCTTGGCCTGCGCTTCTGTCAGAATGCTCATGTCTGTCTCTCCTCGCGCGCAGCTCAGCCCAGCGACCGGGCGGTGTTGATGACGTTGATCCCGTCGAAACGGGTGGTCGAAGAGCCGTGGCTCACCGCCGAAATCTGGCTTGGCTGGCCTTTGCCGTCGAAGAAGGAGCCGAACATGCGATAGTCAGTCTCGTCGCAGATGGCAGAGCAGGAGCCCCAGAATTCGGGGGTTCGCATCTGGTAGGCGACGTCCTCGATCATGGGGCCAAGCTTGCCGTTCTTGATCTCGTAGAACACCGTCCCGCCGAACTGCGCGTTGTAGCGCTGCTGGTCGATCGAGAAGCTGCCGCGCCCGGCGATGTAGATGCCGTTTTCGACCCCTGCGATCATGTCTTCGGGGCTCATCTTGGTCTTGCCGGGGGCGAGGCTGACGTTGGCCATGCGCTGGAACTGCACCGATGACCAGCTGTCGGCATAGCAGCACCCGTCGGACTCGTTCTTGCCGACGATATGCGCCTGATCGCGGATCGTCTGGTAATCGACCAGCACGCCGTCCTTGATGAGATCCCAGCGCTTGGTCTTCACGCCTTCGTCGTCGTAACCGACCGCGCCGAGGCTGCCGACCTGGGTCTTGTCGGCAAACAGGTTGACGATGTCGCTGCCGTATTTGAAGCCCTCGTCGCGCTTGTCCATCGTCGCGAAGCTGGTGCCGGCGTAATTCGCCTCGTAACCCAGCACGCGGTCAAGCTCGAGCGGGTGGCCGACGCTTTCGTGGATCGTCAGGCCGAGGTGATTGGGATCGAGCACGAGGTCATACTTGCCCGGCTTGACCGAAGGCGCCTTGAGCTTGGCCTGCGCCTCGTTCGCGGCGGCGATCGCGTCTTCCTTCATGTCGTAGGACATGCCGTAGGTGGTGAGGCCGTTCGACAGCACGAACTTGTCCTCGGCCCGCCCGTCCATGTATTCCCAGCCCAGCCCCATCGGCGCCGAAAGCCCCTCGCGTGAGCGGAACTTGCCGGTGGTGGTATCGACCGCGGTGACGGTGATCGGCGCCCAGATGCGGTGCACGTCCTGATCGATGTAGGAACCGTCGGTCGAGGCGAAATATTTCTGCTCGTTGACGAGGAACAGCAGCGAATTGACGAAGCTCGCCCCGGCGTTCAGCGCCGAATCGTTCACATCCATCAGCAGCGCGACCTTGTCGGCGATTGGCACTTCCATCGCGTTTTTCTTGATCGGAGTGCGCCAGTTGACCTCACCCACGCCCGGAGTGGGGGCAAGCTGGACGGCGCTGGTCTGGATGCGGGCATTGGCCTTGGCGATCGCGGTCGCCTGCCGGGCGGCGGCGGCGACCGCGTCCTCGGTCATCACGTCGGTCGCGGCAAAGCCCCATGCCCCGTCTGCGATCACGCGCACGCCGGTGCCGGTGCTTTCGGTGTTGACGATGTTCTCGACATTGCGTTCGCGGGTGATGACGAACTGGCGCAGATAGCGGCCTACGCGCACGTCGCAGTAGCTTGCCCCCGCGCTCGTCGCCGCAGCCAGCGCCGCATCGGCGAGGCTTTTCTTCACGGCGATGTCGATCCGGTCCTGCAATTGCTCAGCCGCAATCGCCTTGCCGAAGATCGAGGGTGAAAGCGCAGCGCCCGTGAAGAAGGTGCTGAGCGCCAAAAAGTCCCGTCTGTCCACGTGAATTCTCCCCGACCGGGCCAGCCTCGTCCCCCGGGCACTCCCCAAGGCGATGGCTGCCATTGCATTGCGGCGGGGGAATGATGGCCGATGGAGCCGAGGCAGGTCAAAGGCTTTGACCCGGCCCGAGGCAATTTCCATGCGACCTGTGACAAAGCCCCGCGTTGCCCTGTCCTAACCACCGGACGGCGGGCTGTGGGGGCAGCACACGACGAAACGCATGATGTTATCGACGAACAGGCCACCACCCGGCAGGGCAAGGCGGACAGCGGTCAGCGCGAAGGAGCCAGCCTGCGCGCGAGAAGGGCAAGAGTGTCCTCAGCCGACCCCGGCGGCATGGTGCCCGCCAGTTCGAGCGCGACCGCGCCGTGCAGCGTTGACCAGATCAGCGCCTCGGTCGCGCGGGCCTCGGCTTCGGGCAGGCCGCGCGCGATCAAGCGGTCGCCGATCACCGACAGAGTCGCGCGGGCGCGGGCCACGGCGCGGCCCAGCGGGCCGTCATCGGTGTCCTCCTGTTGGTGATGCTCGAACATCAGGCGGTAGGTGTTGGCGTTGCTCAGCGCGAAGGCGATGTAGGCGCGCCCCATCGCCAGCGCCTTGGCCGCGCCGTCGCCCGGGGTGTCGGCATGGGCGGCCTCGAGCCTTTCGGCAAAGCGCGCGAACCCGCGGATGCGCACTGCGGCAAGGATTGCGTCGCGGCTGGCGAAATAGCGATAGGGTGTCATCGGGCTGACCCCCAGCGCGGCGGCGATCTGGCGGAGCGAGACATTTTCCGCCCCGCGCTCGGCAAACAGGCCCTCGGCCACGTCGCACAGGCGCGCCTTGAAGGCGTGGAGTTCGTCGTCGGTCAGCGGGCGGGACACGTGGGGGCCTTTCGAAGTCCAGGGCAGGTTTGCAGCGATCACTTGACGGATCAAGCTTACAGTGTAAATTTACATTGTAAATCGAATCATCCAACCCAGGATCGGAGCCGTTCGTGACGTCCCTTGAAACCGACTATCTCGTCATCGGCGCTGGCGCAGTGGGAATGGCCTTTGCCGACACGCTCCTCGCCGAGAGCGATGCCCATATCACGATCATCGACCGGCAGTCGCGGCCCGGCGGGCACTGGAACGATGCCTATGGCTTCGTTGCTTTGCACCAGCCCTCGGCCTTTTACGGGGTGAACTCGCTGCCGCTGGGCGCCAATCGCAAGGACACGCACGGCGTCAACGCGGGGCTCTACGAACTCGCGTCTGGCGCGGAGGTGAGCGGCTACTATGACCGCGTGATGCGCCAGAGCCTGCTGGCTTCGGGCCGGGTGACCTATCTGCCGATGACCGAGTGGCGCGGCGATGGCCGGGCGGTGTCGCTGATGTCGGGCGAGGAGACGGCGATCACGGTGCGCCGCAAGACGGTCGACACCACCCACAACAGCCCGGTCATTCCCGCCAACCACACTCCGCGCTTCGCGGTGGAGGAGGGCGTCAGGATGGTGCCCCCCGGTGCGCTCCCCCGGCTGTGGCTGGAAAGCGAGCGGCCCACGCGCTTCGTGGTGCTCGGCGCGGGCAAAACCGCGATGGATGCGATCGGCTGGTTGCTCGCGATGGGCACGCCTTCCGAAGCAATTCAGTGGATCAAGCCGCGCGACAGCTGGCTGATCGACCGTTCCGGCACCCAGCCGGGTGAGGAGTTCTTCGACGCGGTGTTCGGCCGCCAGCTCGCACAGATGCGGGCCTTTGCCGAGGGGACGTCGCCTGAGGATATCTTCGCCCGGCTCGAAACGGCGGGCGTGGTGCTGCGGATCGACCCGGACGTGACTCCGACCATGTTCCACTATGCCACGATCTCGCACGGTGAAGTCGCCGAGCTGCGGCGCGTGACCAATGTGGTGCGCAAGGGCCGGGTGACTGCGATCACGCCTGACGCGATCATGCTGGAGGAGGGCAGCGAACCGGCAGTGGCGGGTGCGCTCTATATCGACTGCACCGCCTCGGCGGTCGAGCCGCGCGCTGCCGTGCCGATCTTCCAAGGCGACCGCATCGTCCCCCAGCTGGTGCGCGTGCCGCAGCCATGCTTCTCGGCGGCGCTGATCGCCTTTGTCGAGGCGCATTACCCCGATGACGATGCCGCGAGAAACGCTCTGTGCCGCACCGTGCCCTTCCCGCACGATCTCAAGAGCTACCTCACCACCAACATCGTCAACATCATGAATCAGGGCGCGTGGTTCGGCGATGAGCGCCTGGGCGCATGGATTCGCCGCAGCCGGCTCGACGGGTTCGGCAAGATCGCCGCAGGGGTCGACCGCAGCGATGCGGCGCGGGTGGCGGTCTTGCAGGAGCTGCGCGCGACGGGGCCGCAGGCGGTCGGCAACCTCATGCGGCTCGCGCAGCAGGGCTGATCGCGCGGCGCGCCGAGGCTTTTGCTCGGGCCTGTTCGGGCCTTTGATTTGTGCCTATGAGGGCGGCATTCGGCCCGCGTTCAGCCAGCGGGCCGTCAAATGCTGACCCCGCGAGTCCCGTGTTCGAACCGCCCGCCGCCCCCAACGCCCCGCTTGCGGAGGCCTTTCTCGCCGAGCGCGACCGGCTGCTGCGCTTTCTGCGTGCGCGTGGGGCTGGGGAGGCGGCGGAGGACCTGCTGCATGAGCTGTGGCTGCGGCTGTCGGGCGCGGCCGATCCCGAGGCGGCGGCGGGCATCGGCTACATGATGCGGGCCGCCGACCGGCTGATGATCGATCGTTATCGTGCCGAGCGCCAGTCCCGCCTGCGCGACAAGGCCTGGGCCGATACGCAGCCGGGCCTAGCCGACAATATCGCCCCGGCGCCCGGCCCCGAGCGCGCAATCGCCGCGCGCCAGCAGGTCGCCGCGATAGAGGCCGCGCTGACCGATCTCGGCCCGCGCGCCGCCGCGATCTTCCGCCGCCACCGTGTCGATGGCATCGCCCAGCGCGACATCGCCGCCGAATTCGGCGTCAGCCTGAGCACGGTCGAGAGCGATCTGCGGCGCGCCTATGCGCGTATCCTTGAGGCTCGGAAGGCGTTCGATGAGGTTTGAGGCGTGCGACTCCGTCTTGCAGTCAGGAGACTGTTCGAAATGACACCTGACCAGACCGCGATCCGCGATGCAGCGCTTGCCTGGGCGATCAGGACGGGCGAGCCCGACTTTGCCGATTGGGACGGCTTTACGGACTGGCTTGAGGCCGACCCTGCGCACGCCGACGCCTATGATGCGGTGCAGGCCGCGCTGGATGAGGCGGCAGCGCTGGTTCCTGAACCCGAAGCCGAGGCCGAGCCAGCGCCGAGCGCCGCCAATGACAACCCCGGCTGGCTGGCCGGGCACCGCGTGTGGCTGGGCGGAGCGGTCGCGGCGGTGCTGGTGCTGGCGACCACTTTCCTGCTCGGTGTCTGGCCGCAGGGCGAGACGCTCTACACCACCGCGCCGGGCGAGACGCGGATGATCGCATTGGATGATGGCAGCACAGTCGAACTTGGCGGCGGGAGCCGTCTGGCGGTCGCAGACGCACGCGCCGCACGGCTCGAAGCCGGGCAGGCGCTGTTCACGATCCGACATGATGCGGCGGACCCCTTCGTCCTTGAAGCGGGCGGGGCGCGGCTGGTCGATGCCGGAACGGTCTTCGACGTGCGCCTTGCGGGCGAGGGGCTAGACGTGGCGGTGGCCGAGGGCGCGGTGATCATCGACCCTGAAGCGCAGGCCGTCAGGATCGATGCGGGCGAGCGGGCCGTGGGCAGTGCCGGAGGGCGGTTTAACGTCGCCCCGGTCGACGTCGCGGCAGTGGGCGAATGGCGACGCGGGCGGATCAGCTTTGCCGATGCCAGCCTCGCCGAGATCGCCGCCGAACTTTCCCGCGCGACCGGCATAGACTTCACCAGCGATGACGGGGCAACCCGGCTGTCGGGCAGCATCGCGCTTGAAAGTATGCGCGCCGATCCGCGCGCGCTGGAGCCGCTGCTGGGGGTGCGGGTGCAGCCGCAGAATGGCGGCGATGGCTGGGTGATCGCGGCCCGTTAATCCGATGCGTCAGCTCGTCCCTTTTGCCGCGATAGCCGTCCTCGCCGCGCCCGCTGGGCTGGCGGCGCGTCCGGTCGAGCTTGCGATTCCGCCCGGCACCGTGGCCGAGGCCGCCATCGCGATCGCGCGGGCGACCGATGCCAGCATCGTCATCGCCGATCCGGCGCTGGGACGCCGCAAGATCGCCGCGATCAAGGGCCGGATGGATGCCGCGAGCGCTGTCAGGAAACTGGCGCGCGCGAGCGGGATGCAGGCGGTGAAGGTCGGCCCCGATGCATGGCGGCTGGTGGCCGCTCCGCCGCGCACCGCAAAGGCCGGGCGACAGCGCCCCGCCGCCGAAACACCGCGCGCATCCGCCGCCGCGCCGCAACCCCTTCCCGAGGCCGAGGGCCCGCCGATCATCGTCACCGCCAGCAAGCGCGACCTCACCTTCACCGAGGTGCCAGCGCAGGTGACATTGCTGGGCGGCGAAATGCTCGCCCGCGGCGGGGTGGGGGGGACCGAGAAGATCATGCAGCGCAGCGCCGCGGTCAGCTCCACCTATCTGGGCAGCGGGCGCAACAAGCTGTTCATTCGCGGCATCGCGGATTCGAGCTTCACCGGGCCGACGCAGGCCACGGTGGGGCAATATTTCGGCGACCTGCGCCTGTCCTACAACGCGCCCGATCCCGATCTGCGCCTGTCGGACATGGAGCGGGTCGAGATCCTCGAAGGGCCGCAGGGCACGCTCTATGGCGCAGGATCGCTTGGCGGGATCATCCGGCTGGTGCCGCGTGCGCCGGAGCCGGGTGAGACCAGTCTGGTGGTCTCGGGCGGGGCGGCGTTGATCGCCGGGGGCGAGCCGGGCGGCGATGCCAATGCCACGATCAACCTGCCGCTGGTCGGCGAGACCGCGACGTTGAGGCTCAATTTCGATGCGGCGACGCTGGGCGGCTATATCGACAAGCCCGCGCTGGGCCAGCGCAACGTCAACCGCACCGAGATCCTCGCCGGGCGGGCAGCGCTGAGGCTCGATCTTGCGCCGGACTGGAGCGCCGATGTGATCCTGCTGGGGCAGGATACCGAGGGCCAGGACAGCCAATATGCCGACCGCGAGGGACGCAGGCTCGAAAGCTCGGCCCGCGTCACCGAAGGCAGCCGCGCGCAATACGGCCAGGCGCAACTGGTGGTGAACGGCGCGATCGGCGGGGTCAGGATCAAGTCCTCGACCGGGATCGGCGCGCAGGATCTGACCGAACGCTACGACGCGACCGCGCCCGGCGGCATCCCACGGGTGTTCCGCCAGCGCAATGAAACGCGCATGATCGCCAACGAGACCCGCATCTGGCAGCCCGCCCTGCCGGGGCGTGCGCTCGGCTGGGTGCTGGGCAGCAGCATCATCGACAACCGCAACACACTGACCCGCGGGATCGGGCCTGCGGGAGAGCCCGAAACGGCCAGCACCGGGGTCGAGAACACCGTGTTCGAGATCACCGGCTATGGCGAGGCGAGCTACCGCCTGCTGCCCGTGCTGACGCTGGCGGCGGGCCTGCGTGTCACCAGTGTCGAGCTGGGCGGGGAGGGCGAGAACGTGCCGCTGCCGGTCGCGATCGCAGGTCGGGCGGTGACGGCGACCCGGCGGCAGACCGCGTGGCTTCCCTCAGCCTCGGCGCTGGTCGATGTCGGCGATGATGGCCGCGCTTGGCTGCGCTATCAGGAGGGCTTCCGCCCCGGCGGGCTGGCGGTGTCGGGCGATTTCGTGCGCCAGTTCACATCCGACCACGCCCGCACGGTGGAGCTGGGAGGCGGCTGGGGCGTGCCGGGGCGGGGCGACTTTGATGTCTCGGCGAGCCTCTCCTACACCCGCTGGCGCGACATTCAGGCCGATTTCATCGACGAGGGCGGCCTGCCTTCGACCGCCAATATCGGCAACGGCACGATCCTCGCGGCGAGCGTGTCGGGCAGCGTGCGCCTGGCGCCGGGGCTGCGGCTCGATGCGGGTGCGACGATCAATGACAGCCGGGTCGACGTGCCGCAATTCTTCGCGCTGACTCCGTTTTCGCTGGCCGGATTCGATATCGTGCCGCCCCGCGGGGCCGAAAGCGCAGCGCGCGTTCTTGCTGCGCCGCGCTTGGGGCGCATCCCCAATATCGCACAGGTTTCGGGCCGGGCCGGGCTGCAATGGCGGCGCGAGTTCGGCAATGGCACCGCGCTGCTGGCCGATGGCTGGATCAGCTATGTCGGCAAATCCCGCCTCGGGGTCGGGCCGGAGCTGGGCGAATTGCAGGGCGATTACCTCGACAGCGGGCTGATCGTGCGCTTCGGACGCGACAATGCCGGGCTGACGCTGACGCTTTCCAACTTGTTCGAAAGTCAGGGCAATCGCTTTGCGCTGGGCACGCCCTTCTCGACCGGACGGGCGCAGATCACCCCGCTTCAGCCGCGCACCATCCGCATCGGGTTCGACACGCGGTTCTGACTTTTTTGCACATCGGGCCAAGGCGCGCGCGCAAGGTCTCCGTCTCCTGAGACAAAGGATCAGGAGGAACCCCGAACATGAACACCCGCACGCTTCTGGCTGGCACCGCGCTTGCCGCTCTGTCAGGGCCGCTGGCCGCGCAGACCGTCATCACCACCGCGCGCACAACCCCGGTGGTGACCTCGACCGTCAACAACGGCCAGCCCGCCGATGTGCGGATCGAGACGACCGGATCGGTGACAGTGACGAGCGGCACGGCGGTGACGGTCGACAGCAACAATTCGGTGACCAACGCGGGCAATATCGCGATCAGCAATGCCGACAACGCCACCGGCATTCTGGTGACCGGGCCGCGCACCGCCAACATCACCAATTCCGGCACGATCACCATCGACGAGACCTACACCGCGACCGACACCGACAATGACGGCGATCTCGACGGGCTCTTCGCGATCGGTACGGGCCGCACCGCGATCCGCATAGACGGCGCGCTGACCGGCAATCTCAGCCACACCGGCACGATTCTGGTCGAGGGCAACAATTCCGCCGGCATCCGCGCGACCGGGCCGATCACCGGCACCTTCACGCATGAAGGCAAGACCACCGTGACCGGCAACAATTCGGTTGGCGTGGCGATGAGCGACATCTCGGGCAACGTCCGACTGGCGGGCGAGATCACCGCGCGTGGGCTGAATGCGCAAGGGGCAGTGCTGGGCGGAAATCTCGGCGGTGCCCTGAAAGTCCAGAGCGCGATCACGGTAAGCGGCTATCGGACCGTACCTGCTCCGGCGGATGTCTCGCGGCTCGATGCCGACGATCTGCTGCAAGGCGGCAGCGCGCTGGTGATCGAGGGCAATGTCGCCAAGGGGATCATCTTCGAGATCGCACCCGCCAACGCGTTGCCCAACGACAATGACGAGGACAAGGACGGGATCGAGGACGCCAAGGAAGGCAACACCCGCATCATCGCCTATGGCGCGGCTCCGGCGGTGCAGATCGGCGGCGCAAACGACATCGCCATCGGCGCGACCGAGGGCACCTCAAACAATTTCGGCATCGTCATGGCAGGAACGATCCTGGGCGACGGGGTCTATAGCGGCGTCACCGGCACGGGGATGCGGATCGGTGGGCGCGGCGGAGACGTCGCCATCGTCAACGGGATCCAGATCAACGGCCAGATCGGCGGCGCGGCGCGCGCGGCCAATGCTACCGCGCTCGAACTCGGCGCTGGCACCACCGTGCCCGTGATCAACAACGCGGGCACCATCGCCGCCAGCGTCGCGGGCACCGACACCACCACCGGCCAGGCGACCGCGCTGCTGGTCGACCAGAATGCGAGCCTCGGCATCCTGCGCAATTCGCGGTCGATCACGGCGGCCACCACCAAGGCCGGATCGGCTGTCGCCATTCTCGACCGTTCGGGCACGCTCGGGCTGATCGAGAACAGCGGCACCATCTCGGCGAGCGGGGCCGACACGGCCTCGAACCGCAATGTCGCCATCGACCTGTCGGCGCGCACCGCGGGCAGCATTGTCCGCCAGACCGCAGTCAGCAGCGGCAATCCCGCGCCTTCGATCATCGGCGACATCCGCTTCGGCAGCGGCAATGACCTGCTCGAGCTGCTCGACGGCGGGGCAAGCGGCACGGTCAGCTTCGGCGGGGGCACCAACCAGCTCCTGATGAGCGGCGATGCGATCTTCAGCGGCACCGCCGATTTCGGCGGCGGCGCGGGAACGCTGCGGATTGCAGACACGGCAGGCTTCGGCGGGCGGCTGGCCAATGCGCAGAATGTCGCGGTCAATCTCGCGGGCGGCACGCTCGCGCTGACCGGCCCGGCCACGATCGCCAGCCTCGATATCGGCGCGAACGGCGTCATCGGCGCGACGCTGGGCGGCGCGGCGGGCACCGACACCGCAATCACCGTCACCGGCACCGCGAATTTCGCCACGGGATCGAAGATCCGCATCCGCCTTGCCGATCTCGATACGGCGGGCGGCACCTACACGGTGATCTCGGCCGGGAGCCTGACGGGGGGAAGCAACCTCACCGCCGACAGCGCGCTGGTGCCGTTCCTCTACAAGGCCGCTCTGGCGGTCAGCGGCAACAACATCAATGTCGCGATCACCCGCAAGGCGACCGCCGACCTCGGCCTCAACGCTTCGGAAAGTGCGGCCTTCGACAGCCTGTTCGCCGCGCTGGACGAGGACGACAAGGTCGCCGGGCTGTTCCTCGGGATCAACAATGCCGAAGTGTTTCAGGCCTATGTCGCGCAGACCCTGCCCGATCACGCCGGGGGCACCTTCGAAGGGCTGAGCCAGGGCCTGCGCGCCTTCGACCGGCACTTCATGGACCCGAACACGCCCTTCGACGAGGAAGGCAAGTTCCGCATCATCGCCGATTTCGCCAACTGGAATCTCGACAAGGCGCGCGGGGATTCGGCGGCCTTCGACCTTACCGGGCTGGGGTTCCGGGGCGGGGCGGAATACCTCACCGGCTTCGGCGCGGTCGGCGTGACCGGCAGCTGGCTGTGGAGCAAGCACACAAACGGCCCGTTCGACAATTCGGTGCTCGGCGACAGCTATGAAGCCGGCGTCCACTGGCGCGGCAAATTCGGCCCGGTGATCGGCTTTGCGCGCGTCGGCGCGGGCAAGGCGGATTTCTCGGGCAGCCGCGTGTTTGCCGGGGGGACGGGCACTGATGCCGTCAACTACACCATCCAGCGCGACTGGAGCGGCGATTTCGTCACCGCCACCGGCGGCGTGTCGATCGAGGGCGGGTCGCAGTTCTTCTTCTTCCGCCCCTCGCTGGTGATCGACTATCTGCGCCTCAAGGAAGACGGCTACACCGAGACCGGCGGCGGCGATGCGCTGAACCTGACGGTCGAGGACCGCGCCAGCAAGGAAGTCGGCATCAACGGCGCGGTTACCGTGGGTGCGGACCTGTGGGGGATGCAGGCGCGCGATACCGGCTGGTTCCGGCTCGAGGCCGAAGGCGGCTGGCGCGAATTGCTGACCAGCGATCTCGGCGCGACCCGCGCGCGCTATGGCGAGGGTAACCTCTTCACGCTCAACCCCGAAGGACGCGACAGCGGCTGGTTCGCGCGCGCCCGCGCGCTGGGCGGGGATGGCAGCTACAAGATCGCAGGCGAGCTCGGACTGGAAGAACAGTTCGGCGAGATCGGCTACAGCTTGCGCGCATCGATCCGCTTCGGCTGGTGATGCGCGCCGGGTGCCGACCGCCCAATGCCCCCCCGCAGGCCCCGTCGGCACCCGCTTTTCTGATCGCTATCGCGTAACCACCTTGCCCGACATCGGGGCGAGCTTGGCGAGCAGTCGGTTTTGCGCGGCAAAGGGCACGCCCGCCTCGCGCATCGCGGTCTGAAGGTTCTCGACCAGCGCGTTCATGTCGGCCTTGGTCACGCCCATTTCGGCGTGCGAGGCCGCCATGTCGCGCCCGGTGTAATCGCAGCCCGCGCCGAGCAGGTAGCAGAACTGTTCGCCAAGCGTGCGCTTGAGACGCACCATGTCATGCGCGGCGAAGATATCGGCGATGCGCGGATCGGCTTCGGATAATTCGACTGTGCGCTCGGCAATCCGGCGGATCCCCTCGCGCCCGCCGAAGTCGGCGACCAGCGCGGCGCTGTCATAGGGCGCGGCCCCGGCGTTGGCGTTGGACTGTTCGTAAGGATCAACCGGCAGCTCGCCCGTTACCGGATCGCGCTCTTTTACCTCGACCCCGAATTCGGCGTCCCAGTCGGTCCCCTCGGCTGGGGCCTGCTGGGCGATCAGCAATGCGGCGGCAGTGGTGGCGGTCAGCAGCAGCATGGCAAAAACTCCGGAGGCAGTGTCAGAACGCGACCTGCGCGGACAGGAACCCGCCGCGCTGATCGGAGAAAGTGGCGATCGAACCCAGGTCGACATAGGCCGCCGTCAGGGTCAGATTGTTGGTCAGGGCATAGGCGGCGAAGATGTCAATCCAGTCATCATCGCCGAGGCCGAGATTGTCGGGCTTGGAGCGATATTCCGCCCCCACCAGCGCGCGGCGCGACAGCTGGTAGCCCAATGAGCCTTCGAATTGCAGCCTGTAGCCCGCCCCCGCTGCCGATCCGAAGCCGAGCAGGCCGAGCTCGTTCGCCTCGGTGTAGCGCAGCGTCGCATTCACCAGCAGGCTTTGCGCGAGCAGCAGCTTGGTGGCGCTGAGCGTGTAGTCCGTGCCCTCGTCGTCCGCCGCCCCCAGCGCGCGCACCAGCGCGCCGTCGGCGCTGCGCTTGTGCTCGATGCCAACCGCGATCTGCGGCAGCCAGCTTTCGCCGTAAACAAGATCGCCCGCCACCCGCAGCTTTGCGCCGAAGGTGTCGAGATTGAAGGTATAGCCCTGCCCGATGCCCAGCAGCGCGCCGACATCGCGGGTGTCGAAATTGGCGCGGGCGTAGGAGAGCTCCACCCGGTCGCCGAGCCCGATCGCCACGCCGTAGGAGCGCCAGCCATAGTCGGGCAGTTCGACAGCAGTGGCATGGGCCGAAACCCCGATCCCGCCGGGCATTTGCCGCCCGCCGATCGTCGCCCAGCGCGCAAGGCCCCCGCCCGATGAACCTTCGACAGTGGTCACGCCATTGGTGAGCAGCAGCTTGCCGCCCTTGAACAGATCAACCTTGCCCAGCCGCAAGCCCTCATCCGCCAGCGCCGTGCTCTCACCCAGCGGTTGCAGCGCGCGCGCCGTGGCCGGGGCGGCGAGCGGTGGCGGGGCCGGAGTCATCGCCGGAATCTCGGCGTCCAGCACCTCGATATAGGCGATCTGCGGTGGAAGCACGCCGGGGGCCGTCGCTGCGGGCGCGTCGGGATCGGCGGGCAGGGTGGGGACAGCGCTCGCGGCAGTCGCAAGCACTATCAGGCTGGCAAGGCACATCGTCATCTCGCCTGCCCGGCTAGCCTGAAAGGGTAAAATTGCCCTAAACCATGCGGCGAAGGTTTCTTAAGGGGTGTGCCGTAAGGCCACCCTCAGCCATGCGCCCGATTTGCCTCCCCCACACCGTCTCCCGCCCCCGCGCGGCACTTGCCCTTGCTGGCCTCGCCGCCGCCGGGATCGTGCTCGCAGGCGCGCCACTGGCCGAAGCAGCCGGCCCTGCCAGCTTGCGCGTGCAGGTGGTCGACGAGGCCGGCTTGCCGGTGCGCGATGCGGTGGTGGAACTGCGCAGTGCCAAGCCCCCGGCGGGCGCGATTCGCTTCCCCTGGAAGATGGGCATGGCGCAGAAGAGCCTGCAATTCACCCCCGGCACGCTGATCGTCGCCCGCGGCAGCACCGTGGCCTTTCCCAATCTCGATACGGTGCGCCATTCGATCTATTCCTTCTCCAAGCCCGCCCGCTTCGAGATCGATCTCTATGGGCGCGATCAGACCCGCAGCCACACCTTTGCCGTGACCGGCAGCGTCAAGCTGGGGTGCAATATCCACGATCAGATGCGCGGCTACATCCGCGTCACAGACACGCCCTTTACGGGCAAGACCGATGGCAATGGCTATGTCACCCTCACCGGCATGGCGGGCGGCGGGGCGAGCCTGACGGTATGGCACCCGCAATTGCGCGGGATGGCCAACGAGAGCAAATCCGCGATCACCATCACCGGCGGCGCGCAGGCGCACAAGCTCAAGGTCGCGGTGAAGTGAGCCCGGCGGCGCTGGTGCGATTGCCCGCGCGCGCGGCATGGGCGCGCGTGTCGGGGCTGCGCTTCGGATCGCTGCGCGCGCGCATCGCGCTGCTTTACGCCGGGCTGTTTGCGGCGGTGCTGGGACTGGTGGTGAGCCTTGCCGCCGGCGGTCTGGAACGCTTTGCCGAGGCAGGTGCGGCGCGCGACCTTGGTGCCAATGCCCGCGTGTTCGACGAAATCCTCGCCGGCCGGGCGCGGCAGATGGGCGATCAGGCCGGAGTGCTGGCGCGTGATTTCGGCTTCCGCGAGGCGGTCGCCACCGGTGATGCGCCGACTATCGCCAGCGCGCTCGAAAGCCTCGAAAGCCGGGTGCGCAGCGACATGGCCTTCGTGCTGACGCTGGAGGGCGAGGTGCTCGCCGCCGATGCCAGCGGTGTCCCCGCGCCTGAAACGCTGTGGACCCGGCTCGATGAAGGCGGCACCCGCGGGATCATCGCGTCGGACAAGGGGCTGGCCCTCGCCGCCGCCGCGCCGATCGAGGCGCCCGATCTGATCGGCTGGCTGGTGATCGCCCAACCCCTCGACCGCGCCGAGCTTGACCGGCTGGTGGAACTCGCCCCGATCGCGCTCGATGCGCAGGTGGTCGAAGCGGGTGCGCAGGCCCCGTGGCTGAAAGACGCCGCCGCCGATGCCGTGTTCGAACGCGAAGCCGCAGGCGAACGCTCGCTCTATCACGTTTCCGATCTGGCGGTGCTGCAAGACGGGATCGCCCCGCGGCTGGTGCTGCGCCACGCACTGGACGAATCGCTCGCCGCTTACAGCAGTCTCAAGGGCTGGCTGATCGCGCTCGCCGCGGGCGGGATCGCGCTGGTGCTGGGCCTCAGCTGGAAGGTCGCGCGCACCGTGACCGAGCCGCTGCAGCAGCTCGATACCGCCACCCGGCTGATCGGCGAGGGGCGCGAAGTCACGCTTGCGGTCGAAACCGATGATGAGATCGGGCGGCTGGCGGAAAGCTTTAACAAGATGGTCGCCGCGATCGAGGAGCGCGAGCGGCAGATCATCCATGTCGGCCTGCATGACGGGCTGACCGGTCTTCCCAACCGCAAGCTGTTTACCGAACAGCTCGCCAACACCCTCGCGCGGCGCCGTGCGGGGGAGCGGGTGATGGTCGTCTATGTCGATCTTGATGACTTCAAGATGGTCAACGATACGCTTGGCCACCCCGCCGGTGACGCACTGCTGCGGATGGTCGCCGATCACCTCAGGGAAGACCACCCCGATGCCCTGATCGCACGTCTGGGGGGCGACGAATTCGCTATCCTGATCGATGGAATCGACGACAAGGCGAGCCTCGGCAACATCGCCGACGGACTCCAGCGCAGCTTCGATCGTCCGCTTTCGGTCAATGGTCAGGCCGCGACCTGCGGGGCGAGTATCGGCATCGCGATGGCCCCGGTCGATGGCGAGGACGGCATCACGCTGATGAAGAACGCCGACCTCGCGCTCTACCGGGCCAAGCACGAAGGCAAGGCGGGGTATCACTTCTTCGAACCCGCGCTGGATGAAGCCGCCCGCCAGCGCCGCCAGCTGGAGCTGGACCTGCGCGCCGCGATCAAGGACGGCGGCTTCGAGCTCCACTTCCAGCCGCTCTATTCGCTGGCGGAAAAGCGCCTGACCGGGTTCGAGGCGCTGATCCGCTGGAACCATCCCAAACGCGGGCGGGTCAATCCAGTCGAATTCATCCCGCTGGCCGAGGAAACCGGCCTCATCATCCCGATCGGCGAATGGGTGCTGCGCGAGGCCTGTCATCAGGCGAGCATGTGGCCCGATGATGTCAGCGTGGCGGTCAATGTCTCGCCCAAGCAGTTCGCCGCCAGCGGGATCGCCAGCACGGTGCTGTCGGCGCTGTCGGCCAGCGGCCTGCCGCCGCACCGGCTCGAGCTGGAGATCACCGAAAGCATCTTCATCGCCGATGTCGACACCACGCTGTCGACGCTGCACAGCTTGCGCAATCTTGGGGTCAAGATCGCGCTCGACGATTTCGGCACGGGCTATTCATCGCTCAGCTACCTGCGCTCTTTCCCCTTCGACAAGGTCAAGATCGACAGGAGTTTCGTGGAGGACCTCGGCACCAGCACCAATGGCCATGCCATGATCCGTGCGATCACCATGCTTGCAGGCGCGTTGGGGATGGAAACGCTGGCTGAAGGGGTGGAGGACATCGCCCAGTTCGAAGTGCTCGAACGCGAGGGATGCCAGAACATTCAGGGCTATCTCTTCTCCAGACCTGTCGCCGCCGACGCGGTCGCGGGGCTGCTGCGCGACGGGGCAGGCTATCAGCGCGAGCTGCGCGCCTGAGAGCAGCTGCCTATTGCGCCGCTTCGCCCTGTTCCTGCACGAACACCATGTAATCCACGATTCTCGGGATCGTCGTCTCGTCGACCGGGGCCTTGTAGGTCTCGATCATCTTCTTTGCGATGCCCTCCCACTTTTCGCGGGGCACCTTGGGCTGTTGCAACATGGTCGAGGGCGAATGGCAGGCAGTGCAATTGGCCAGCACTTCCTCGCGCCCCGGGCCTTCGGGAAGGTCGACGGGATCGTCGGGCAGGGTGATGCTGGCGTCGGCGAAGGAGACGCCCGGCGCGCTGTCGCAGGCGGCCAGCAGCGCGAGTGCGGGGAGGATGGCAAGCGCTCTCATTGTGCCCTCAGGGTGATGCGTTCGATCACGTTGCGGGCATAGCCCGAAGGGTTCCAGACGAAGGTTTCGGGCTGCACCGCGCCGTTCACGTTGCGGGCGCGCACGCCGACCTGTTCGAAATCACCCGCGACCTGCGGCAGCTCCACCCACCACCGGCGGAAAGCGTAGGGGCCAAGGTCATCCGGGGCGAGGGTGCAGGGAATCTCCCAGCCCATTCCGACCAGATCGACCCGGTCGAGTGCGGCATCGCCGCCGAAGGCGATCCCCTCCAGCACCAGCGGCTTGCCGAGCGCGACGGTGTCTCCGTCGGCATGACTGGTGATGAAGCTGCGCGGCGGCATGGTGGTGATGGGGACGGTGGGGAAGCCCTTGTCGCCCGGCTGCACCGGCGCTGCCGGAAAGCGATAGGTGTCCGCCATATAGTGGCTCGGGTCTTCCTCGTCATCGATCACTTCGATCGTGGCGAGCATCTTGACCCAATAGGTCGAAAACCACCCCGGCACCACGATCCGCAAGGGGAAGCCGTGGAGGATCGGGAGCGGTTCGTCGTTCATCGCCCAAGCGACCAGCACGTCGTCGCGCATCGCCATGTCCATCGGAAGCGATTTGATGAATTGCGGCGCGCCGTCGGTGAGCGGCACGTCGAGCCCGGCGAAGCGCACGCGCTTGGCCCAGGGGGCGGTGCCGCCGGCCTTGGCGAGCACATCGCGCACCCGCACGCCGGTCCACTTCGCGCAGCCCATCGCGCCATTGCCCCACTGCCCACCGGTGACGCGCGGCTGCGATAGCCCGCGCCCGTTGCCCGCGCATTGGTTGACCGCGACGACCGAGACATGCTCGCCCGCAGCGGCCACCTCGTCCAGCGTCAGCGACGCTGCCCGCTTCACCGCGCCGCCGACCGCCACGCGGTGCTCGTTCGCCTTGATTTCGGTCGGGAAAGGCCAGTTCCAGCGCACAAACATCCGGTCATTGGGCGTGATCACGCCCTCGCGAAAGGCGCTCATCGGCGTTTCCAGCACCGGCGGGCGGACGCGGTGGACAATCATTTCGCCCTTGCCGGGGAAGACGGGTTCCAGCGGGCGCAGGCTCGGCCCGCCGGGGAGGCCAAGGTCGATCAGCCGTCCGGCCTGCTGCGCCAGCACCGGTGCGGCCAGCGCGGTAACGCCTGCCCCGGCGATCAGCGTGCGGCGGGTGAGCTTGCCCTCGCTCATGCGTCTGCCCTTTCAAGCCGCTCGATCAGCGCGCTGATATCCGCTACTGCGAGCCGGTGCGCGGCGATCAGATCGCCGATATCGTCGATCCGCGCCATTTCGCCATCGTCGCGCATGATCGAGCAGATCACCGCCGCATCGCCCACGCCCGCCATCCGCGCGAGGTCGATCGAAGCTTCGCAGGCAGCGGGCCGCGCGAGCACGCCGCCGGGCTGACCGATCAGCGGAAAGACGTGGCCGGGCGAGTGTATGTCCGCCGCGCACGCTCCTTCGGTGATGGCGACCTGCACGGTATGCGCGCGGTCGGCGGCGGAAATGCCGGTCGAGACCCCATGCGCCGCCTCGATCGAGCGGGCGAAGGGGCGCCCGGTCTGGCGGTGCGGGCCGGGATTGATCAGCGTCAGCCCCAGCCGCGCGGCGCGCTCGGGCGTCACCGCGAGGCAGATCAGGCCGCGCCCGTGGGTGGCCATGAAGTTGATCACCTCGGGCGTCACCGCGCTGGCCGGGCACATGAAGTCGATATCCCCGCCGCGCAGCCGGTCACCCGCGAGCACGACGATCCGCCCCGCGGCAATCGCCGCGAGCGCGCCGTCGAGATCGTGGTCGAGCGCCGCGGTCATCACGCCAGATCCCGCCCGGCGGCAAAGCTCTTCGCGCCGAGCACGACCTGCTTGCCGACCAGTTCCAGCTGTCCGCGCGCGCGCTCGTCAAGGCACTCGCCGTCGGGCGAGAACAGCCCGCGATAGGTGCGGATCGTTGCGCCCATCGGGGTCGGCCAGCCGCGCAGGGCGTGGGTGATGGCGCGCATCGTCAGCAGCGTCGACATCGAGGCCTGATCGCCGAAAGCCGTGGCGATCAGACCCACGGCCCGGCCATCGAGGTAGGGGCGCTCGTCCTTCGCCAGATCCTCAAGGTAATCGAGCGCGTTCTTGACCACGCCTGAGATAGTGCCGTGATAGCCGGGTGCGGCGACCAGCAGTCCGTCCGCCGCGCGCACCGCAGCAACCATTTCCGAGCCCAATCCGGCGCTGTGATCCGGGCCGAGATAGTGGGGGAGGGCGGTGAGGTATTCGCCGCCGAACACCGTCACCTCGGCCCCTTCGGCAGCCGCGACGCTGGCGGCAAGGCGCAGCGCCTGCTCGGTGGAGGAGCCGGGATTGACCGTGCCGCCAAGGGCTACGATGCGGGTCATGCAGGGGTGATCCTTTCAGCGAGATAGGTCGTTAGGCGGGCCGTCTGTTCAGGCGTGAAGCGCAGCCCCAGCTTGGTGCGCCGCCACAGGATGTCATCGGGTGTGCGGGCCCATTCGTGTGCGACAAGGTGGTCGACTTCGGCGGCGGTAAGCCCGTGGCCGAAATCCTCGCCAAGGTCGGCGGCGGTGCTGGCGGTGCCGAGGATCGACCGTGCCCGCGTGCCGTAGAGGCGCACCAGCCGCGCCGCGTCGTGCTCACTCAGAAAGGGATACTGCGCCATCAGTTCGCGGGCGAGAGCAGGGGCATCGAAGCGCCCGAAATCACCGCCGGGCAAGGGCGCGCTGCCTGTCCAGTCCGCGCCTTGCAGCACCGGCAGGAAGGGCGCCAGCTTCTCCACCGCCTCGGTCGACAGTTCGCGATAGGTGGTGATCTTGCCGCCGAACACCGAGAGCAGCGGCGCGGTGCCGTCCGCCCCGCCATCAAGCTCAAAACTGTAGCCGCGGGTCGCGGCTTCCGGCTTGCCCGAACCATCATCGATCAGCGGGCGCACCCCGGAATAGGTCCAGACCACGTCGGCCGGGGTGACGGGCGTGCGGAAATATTCCGAGGCGCCTTCGCACAGATAGGCGATTTCTTCAGGGCTGGCGTGCACCTCGTCGAGGCTGCCGGTGTGATCGACATCGGTGGTGCCGATTAGGGTGAAGTCGCTCTCGTAGGGAATGGCGAAGAAGATCCGCCCGTCGGGCAGCTGGAAGAAATAGGCAAAGTTATGGTCGAACAGCTTGTTCACCACGATGTGCGACCCGCGCACCAGCCGCATCCGCTGGGTGGTCGGCTCGCCTGCCCGGCCCAGCAGATCGAGCACGCGCGGCCCGGCTGCGTTGACGACCGCGCGGGCAGTAAAGGTCTCGCCCCCCGCCGCGATCCGCCAGTGATCGCCCTCACGGCTGAGCGCGGTGACTTCACAGCGGGTGCGCACTTCTGCGCCGCGATCGGCGGCGTCGCGCGCGTTGAGCACCACCAGCCGCGCATCGTCCACCCAGCCATCGGAATAGGCGAAGGCACGGTTGAATTCGGGCTTCAGCGGTGCGCCCGCGGGGTGGTTCGCCAGATCGATGCTCTTGGCCGAGGGCAGATATTTCCGCCCGCCCAAGTGATCGTAGAGGAACAGCCCCAGCCGCAGCAGCCAGCGCGGGCGCAGGCCGGGGCGGTGGGGGAGGATGAAGCGCAGCGGCCAGATGATGTGCGGCGCGATGCCCCACAGCACCTCGCGCTCGGTCAAGGCCTCGCGCACCAGGCTGAATTCGTAATGCTCCAGATAGCGCAGGCCGCCGTGGATCAGCTTGGTCGAATTGGACGAAGTGCCCTCGGCCAGATCGCCGCGTTCCAGCAGCAGCACTCGCGCCCCTCGCCCGGCGGCGTCGCGCGCGACGCCTGCGCCGTTCACGCCGCCGCCGATCACGGCCAGATCGAACATCGTGCTCATGGGATCACCCCTATCGCGAAGGCGAGCGCGACCACAAGTGAAGCGATGGTCGCCGCCAGCACCGGCATCACCGCGCGCCAGCCGAGGTCGAGCAGCAGGTCGGTGCGCGTGCGCATCGCGGTGGCGGTGACAGCGAGCAGCAGCAGGGTCTTGGAGGCTGTCAGCGCGTGCGCCGCCAGCGGGGCGGGCAGGGTGACGAGCGAATTCACCGCGACCAGCGCCAGGAATGCGAGGATGAACCCGGGCAGCAGCGGCACGCGCGCCTTGCCCACCCCGGCGGGCAGCGGCTGCACGCGCGCGATCCACAAGGCGGCGAGCGTCACCAGCGGGGCAAGCAGGGCGACGCGGGTGAGCTTCACCACCGTCGCCTGCGCGCCTGCCGCGTCGGACACGGCAAGGCCTGCGCCGATCGACTGCGCGACGTCATGGATCGCGGCTCCAGTCAGGAACCCGGCCTGCGCGTCGGAAAAATCGAGCGCGGTCGCCAGCATCGGATAGGTGACCAGCGCGATGGCCGATGCGGCGGCAAGGATCACCAGCGTCAGCGTGAACTGCGCCTGATCGACCCGCTCGCGCCCGATCACGCCATAGAGCGCCAGCGCCGCTGATGCGCCGCAAATCGCGGTTGCGCCCCCGGCGAGCAGGCCGATGGCAGGGCTCTGCCCCGTCACCCGCGCCGCGGCGAGCGCGGCGGCGAGCGCGGCGGCCATCACCAGCGCGAGGCCGAGGAACGGCACCGCGCCCATGCCCATCACCTGCATCGCCGTCACCTGAAAGCCCAGCAGCACGATCCCGGCCCTGAGGCCATGGCGCGAGACGGCGTCGAGCCCGTCATGGGTGCGCACATCGCCCGCGACGAAATTGAGCGCGAGGCCGATCAGCAGCCCGGCGAGGATCACCGGCACCCCGTAGTTCTGCGCCAGCCACGCCGCCGCCGCGCCCGCGATGGCGGCAATCGCAAGACCGGGGACGAAGCGCGAGAGCGGACGGCGCGCGCGGGGAGTGGCGGCCGCGCTTTCGGCAAGCACCATCTCGCCGAACAGATCGCCGGCAAAGGCCTCGAAATCGGGGCGCGCGTCGCGCTTCATGCCGGCTGATCCGTTATCTGTCTCACGGTGTCATATTCCTAGCCCGCGTCGCCCGGTTTGGCAACCGCCCGGCCTCAGGCGAAGACGGCGTCCGCTTCTTCCGGACGGCGGATCTCCGGCAGCAGCCACTGGAACCATGCCAGTGCCACCAGATAGGACGAAGCGGCAAAGATGAACAGCGGCACGAAGCCGAGCCCCGCATCGAGCACCCGCCCCGCGACGAGCGAAATCGCCACGCCGCCCATGTTGCCCATGAAGGCACCGAAGGCCGTCACCCGCCCGACCTTAACCTGCGGCACGACGTCCGTGATGGTCGAAAACAGCGAGAGCGAGAAGCCCTGATGCCCGGCCATCACCACGCCGATCATCACCGCCACCGGCCAGAACGCGTTCAGCTCCAGCACCAGCGGCAGCGGAGCGACGATCAGCGCCGAGACCAGCATCACGCCTTTGCGCACCCGGTTGGGGCTCCACCCGGCTTCGAGCAAGCGGGTCGAGGCCCAGCCAGCCAGCAGTGCGCCGAGGCCCGATCCGGCAAAGGCAATCGCCAGCGGCACCGCCAGTTCCAGGGTTGAGAGCCCGAATTCCTTGCGGTAGTAATCGGCGAGCCAGAAATTGATGAACCACCAGGTCATGTCCGACAGCGCCTTGGCACCGACGATCGCCCAGGTCTGGCGGTTCATCAGGATCGGGCCATAGGCCTCGCCGCCCGCGGTTTCCGCCGCCGTTTCCTCCCCGCCGCGCTGGCGCAGCTGGCTGATGCCGCGCGCGAGCCACATCCATGCGAGCAGCGAGATGAAGCCGCCGATCCCGCCCGCCACCAGCGCCCCGCGCCAGCCGACGCTGAGCGCCAACGCCGGAATGACGAAGGGCATCGCAATCGTCCCCGCGCCCGCTAGCAATGTCGCAAAGCCGAAGGCGAAGCTGCGCTTGTCGGGCGGGAACAGCGCTGCGACGGTCTTGATGGTGAGCGGGGTCTGCACCGCCTCGGTCACGCCGAGACCCACGCGCGCAGCGACCACCTGCCATGTCGTCAGCGCCCAGCCGTGCGCCATCGCAGCAAGGCTCCAGGCAGATGCGCCCACCTGCATCGAGCGGTTGACCCCCAGCCGGTCCACCAGCCAGCCGGTGAACAGGAAAGCGAAGGCGGCGGAGAACTGCGTGACTGCGGCCAGATCGCCGAAATCGCTGTCGCTCCAGCCGAAATCGGCCATCATGTCGGGCTTGAGGATCGCGATGATCGGGCGGTCCATCGCGTTGAACACCCCCGCGATGCACAGCACCGTGAACAGCGACCAGCGCAGGCGCGCGGCAATGGGCGAGGGGTTGGCGTGCATCAAGGGTTCCTAGATTTCATCGCGGGGGCAGACAAGAAGGGCCGCCGGATCGCTCCGGCGGCCCCGTTTGGTGATGTCACGACCTGAAGGTGCTCATCACATCCGGGCGCGCAAGCTGACCCCGAAATAGCGATCCGCATCGCGCGGGATCTGCAGGCGGCGTCCGTTCTCGACGTTGAGCAGCACGTAGCTCTCGTCGGTGATGTTGCGGACGTGGAAGGTCAGGCGATACTTGTCCTCCGGATCGGAGAACCCGACCGAGGCGTTCCAGATGCCATAGGGATCGATCGGCCCCGCCTCACCCAGATCGGAGAACTGCCGGCTGGTGTGGCGGAAATCGGTGTTGAGGTAGAGCACCGCCTTGTCGCCCAGATCGGCAGTGTAATCGCCGCCGAGAGTGTAGACGAACTTGGGCGCGAGCGGCAGCTGAGTGCCGTTGATCGCGCTCGGCGCATTGGTGAGCGGGTTGGGGTTGAACTCCTTGACGCGGGCATCGGCATAGGCCGCGCTCGCGCGCAGGTTCAGCCCGCCAACCGGGTTGACGATCAGATCGGCTTCGAAGCCTTCGCTCTTCACCGTCCCGGCATTGGTCAGGTTCGACACCGTCGCGCCGTTGATCAGCACGAAGTTGTTGGCCTGGAACCCGTCATATTCGACCGAGAAGGCGGCGACGTTCAGCTGCACCCGGCGATCGAGGAACTGCGACTTCACCCCGATTTCGAAGCTGTCGGAGATTTCCTCGTCGATCGGGCGGGCGTTGTTGGGCGCGGTGTGGTTGAAGAACACGTTGAACGCCGGGCCCTTGTAGCCGCGGGTGTAGGAGCCGTAGAGCATGATGTCGTCCGACGGCTCGAACTGCAGTACCGCGCGGCCCGAGAGGTTGCCGTTGGTGGTCTCGCCCGAGGAGGTGTTGGTGCCGTTGCCGCCGTTGGCGATGGTGCCGCCCGCGGGGTTGCCGTTGACGCCCGGACCGGTCGCCGGGAGGCCGGTGGTGCGGTTGATCCCCGGCGCGCGGGTGTGGGTGAACTCAAGATCGTCCCACGTGTAGCGCAGGCCCCCGGTCAGCGAGAGCTGCTCGGTGAAGCGATAGGTCGCCTGGCTGAACAGCGCGTAGTTGACCGATCGCACTTCGCTGCGCGAGGTGGCGGTCGGGAAGATCGTGTTGACCGGATCGTTGAGATTGCACGGCCGCGCCCCGCTGGGGGCGAGCGGCAAGGTCGAGCTGGCGCAGGTGATGTTGTTGCGGGTGAAGTCCTGCGTGTTGTCCGACTGCCAGATGAAGGCGCCCGCCTGATAGAAGAAGGCCTTGCTCTGGTCCGATGCGATGCGGATTTCGGCCGAGACCTGCTCGGTCTTGACCACGCCGTTATCGTGCAGTTCGCCCACGCCGACGATGGCGCGGGGCAGGAAGTCGCCTTCGCGCAGCTCGCGGTTGAACCAGTTGCGGTAGCCCAGCACCACGCTCAGCGTGTAAGTGTCGCTGATGTCGAAATCGCCGGTGCCGGTCAGGCTCCACTGCTTGTCCTGCGTGCGGGTGACGAGGTTGTGGTTGATGAAGCGCTGGTCTTCGCCCTGCGCCGGGCCGCCGGGCAGGCCGAGCTCGGCATCCTGCACCGCATTGCCACGGCTGACCCCGGTCACGTCGGCGCAGCAGTCGTCGTCCGCCTCGTAATAGTCGGCAATCAGGCGGACCTTGTTGCTGCCGTCGTCATAATCGACGATCCCGCGCAGGCCGTAGCGCTCATAGCCGTTGACGGTGTTGTTGGTGCCGCCGTTGATGTTGGTGATGTTGCCATCGAAGGTGCCGTAGAAACCGGTCAGGCGCGCGCTGATGTTCTCGGCCAGCGGGCCGGAGATTGCGGCGCGCAGACGGTATTCGTCGCCTTCGAACCAGTCGGCGCTGGCCTGAGCCTCGAATGTGTCGGTGCCGCCCTTCGACACGATATTGACGAGGCCGGCCGAGGCGTTGCGGCCGAACAGCGTGCCCTGCGGACCGCGCAGCACTTCGAGCCGTTCTAGGTCAACAAGGTCCATGAAGGCCTGGCCCGAACGGCTCAGCACCACGCCGTCGACAACGGTGGACACGCTGGGCTCGGCCGCGACCGAGAAGCTGATGGTGCCGACGCCGCGCATCACGATCGCGCTGTTGGCGCTGGTGGTGCCCTTGCGGAAGGTCACCGAGGGGACGACGGTCGAGATGTTCTCGAGGCTGAAGACCAGCGCCTGATCCAGCCGGTCGCCGCTCACCGCCGTGATGGCGATCGGCACATCCTGCACATTTTCCTCGACTTTTTGCGAGGTAACGATGATTTCCTCGACCTGCGCCATGGCAGGGGCAGTGGTGATCAGCGCGAGCGAACTGGCCGACAGGGCCAACGCTTTGAGCGCAATACGGGTGGTGGTCGGCATCGTGATGTTCTCCCCTGCGTCGTGATCGGTTCTTTCGGGCGTGTCACAAGACCATCGCCCGTGCGGTCGATCTTTCAGCCTTCGGGTTGCGCTTTCTACCCCGATCTGTCAAGCGGTGTCAGACAGAGCCAAGGGACAGGTCTGCGGAGGATTACGGGGCTGGAATGGTGCAGCTGACGCCAAGCGAGGGGGGTTTTGACCTGCGGCTGGCCGGGCGGGTTGTGCTGCGACACCGGCCTGAAAGCCTCGCTATTTCCGTGGCTTCGGGCGATCCTCAGGTGACGATGGTGCGCGGCAATTTTCGCCTCGCCGATGCCCCTGTGGCGGCGATGCCACTATCGCAGTGCGAAGTGGCGGGGGAGGACGCGATGGTGCTCTCGAGCGCCGATGGCAGCGTGAAACTGGCCGCGAATCTTGCGCCTGATGCATCCCGGCTCACTCTCGTCGCGCCGACCGGACATGACCGCGTCACCATCGACTTCGATCTCGCGCCCGATGATGTGCTGTGGGGTGGGGGCGAGCAGATGAGCTACCTCGTTCTCAATGGCCGCAATTTCCCGATGTGGACGAGCGAGCCGGGTGTCGGGCGCGAGCCGGGAACGCCGCTGACCGATCAGGCGAGCGCGGACGGCAGCTTTGCCGGCGGGGACTACTGGACGACCAATTATCCCGAGCCAACGGTGCTGTGTTCGGCCGGGTGGGCGATCAGCCTCGCCAACGCCGAATATGTCGAACTCGACGCGCGCGAAGCCGGGCGGCTGCGGGTTCATGTCTGGTCGCACGAGGCCCGCATCGACCTGTTCGAAGGCGCGCCCGCCGATCTCACCCGGCAGCTTGGCGCACGCTTCGGCTCGCGCCCGGCGCTGCCCGAGTGGGCGCTGGGGGGTGCGATCGTCGGCTTTAAGCAGGGTGAGGCGAGCTTCGAGCGGCTCGAAGCCCTGATTGACGCAGGCGCCGCGGTCGCGGGCCTGTGGTGCGAAGACTGGGTCGGCATCCGCGAGACCAGCTTCGGTCGCCGCCTGTTCTGGGACTGGCAGTGGAACGCCGAGCGCTATCCCGATCTCCCCGCGCGCATCGCCGCTCTGAAGGCGCGCGGCATTCGCTTCCTTGGCTATGTGAACCCCTATCTCGCGGTCGACGGCCCGCTCTACCCGGAGGCTGCCGCCAAGGGATACTTCGCCAAGTGCCTCGACAGCGACGAGCCCTATGCCGTCGACTTCGGCGAGTTTCACGCGGGCGTGGTCGATTTCACCAACCCCGCCGCCGCCGAATGGTTCGCCGAGGAGGTGATCGGCCAACGGATGCTCGATTTCGGGCTCGATGGCTGGATGGCAGACTTCGGCGAATACCTCCCCACCGATCTGCGCCTGTTCGATGGCGACCCGATGCAGGAGCACAACCGCTGGCCGGTGCGCTGGGCAGAGGTCAACGCGCGCGCAGTTGCCTCGCGCGGGCGGACGGGCGACGTCCTATGGTTCATGCGCGCCGGGCACACGGGGGTGCAGGCGCATTGCCCCTTGTTGTGGGCGGGCGACCAGTCGGTCGACTTCTCGCGCCATGACGGCATCGGCACCGTGATCACCGCCGCGCTGTCATCGGGCCTCGTCGGCAATGCCTTCAGCCATTCCGATGTTGGCGGCTACACCAGCCTGTTCGGCAATATCCGCACGCCCGAACTGCTGCTGCGCTGGTACGAGCTGGGCGCCTTCAGCCCGGTGTACCGCACGCATGAGGGCAACCGGCCGGACGAAAACCTCCAGATCGATTCCACCGCCGAACTGATCGAAGGCTTCGTCCGCTGCAGCCGCATCCACGCGCACCTCGCGTCCTATGTGCAGCACCTCGTCGCCGAGGCGCGGGCCACGGGGCTTCCGGCCCAACGCGCGCTGTTCCTGCACTACCCGGACGACCGCCAGAGCTTCACCATTCAGGACCAATACCTCTATGGTGCGGACATGATGGTGGCACCGGTGATCGAGGCGGGGGCGGTGATGCGCAAGGTCTATCTGCCGGATGGCGATTGGCGGCACCTGTGGAGCGGCGCGGATTACGCGCCGGGTTGGCACGACGTATCCGCGCCCATCGGGCAGCCGCCGGTGTTCTACCGCCCCGAAAGTGCCTTCGCATCCCTGTTCGCGGGAGTAGCCGCATGAGCCGCGCCAATATCCGGGATGTCGCCGCACGCGCCGGGGTGGCGGTCAAGACCGTCAGCCGGGTGCTCAACGGCCACCCTTACGTAAGTGCCGAGCTGCGGGAGCGGGTCGAGCGGGCAATGGTCGATCTCGATTACCGCCCCTCGGTCGCCGCGCGCATCCTGTCGGGCGCAAAGTCCAATCAGGTCGCGCTGATCTACGACAATCATAGCCCGTACTACATGTTCCAGATCCAGAAGGGCTGCTGGGATGTGTGCCACGAGGCCGGCATCCGCCTGCTCGCCCAGCCCGTCGACGTCGCCGATCCGCGGGTCGGCGATCAGGTGCGCGGGCTGGTGAGCGAGACCCATGTGGATGGCATCATCCTCTCCTCCCCCGTCACCGATTGCGATCCCGTGCTGCGCGCGCTGGAGGGGATGGACGTGCCCTTCGTGCGGATTTCGCCGGGGACCAATCATGCGCTGACCTCGAGCGTGTTCATGGACGACGCGCAGGCCGCCGACGACATGACCACGCATCTGATCAACGCAGGGCATCGGCGGATCGGGTTCATCAAGGGCCACACCAACCACATGGCCTCTGACGACCGCCTTTTCGGATACCGCCGCGCGCTCGACCGCGTGGGCATTCCGTTCGAGCCCGGCCTCGTGGTCGATGGCGCGTTCGATTTCGACAGCGGTGTCGCCGGGGCGAATGCGCTGCTGGGCCTGCCTGACCGGCCGACGGCGATTTTCGCGTCGAATGACGACATGGCCGCCGGGGTGCTCGCCGTGGCGCATGATCGCGGGATCGACGTGCCCCATCAACTGTCGGTCGCGGGCTTCGACGATACCACGCTGGCGCGCACCGTGTGGCCGCCGCTCACCACCATCCACCAGCCGATGGCCGAGCTTGCCCGCACCGCCACCCAAATCCTGATCACAGGCGGGGACATCACCCACAAGCGCCTGCCCCACGACCTTGTCGAGCGCGCCTCGGTCGCGCCCCCAAAGAGGAACTGACCATGAGTGAACTGCCCCTGCCGCCTGCAACGCGCCGCCTTGGCGCGAGCACTATCGAGGTTTCGCCCATCGCCTGGGGCATGTGGCGGTTGGCCGAGGACGGGCGCACCACAGCGGACGCCGCGAAGCTTGTGCATGCGGCGCTCGATGCCGGGATCACCTTCCTCGACACCGCCGACATTTATGGCTTTGACGGTTCTGGCGGCTTCGGCGATGCCGAGGTGCTGCTGGGCGAGGTGATCGCCGCCGAACCTGCCTTGCGCGACCGCATGGTGCTGGCGACCAAGGGCGGCATTCTCCCGCCGCTGCCCTACGACCAGAGCGCCGACTATCTGCGCAAGGCGATCGACGATTCGCTGCGCCGCCTTCAGGTGGATTCGGTTGATCTATGGCAGATCCATCGCCCCGATATTCTCGCTCACCCGCAGGAGGTCGCGCGGGTGCTGGACGACGCCGTGGCGAGCGGGAAGGTGCGCGCGCTGGGCGTCTCGAACTTCACGCAAGCGCAGATCGCGGCGCTCCAGCACTTCCTCGGAAACAAGCTGGCGACGACCCAGCCCGAGATCAGCCCCTTGCGGATCGACTGCTTCGAGAACGGTGAACTCGATCAGGCGATGATGCTTGGCCTCACCCCGATGGCATGGTCGCCGCTGGGGGGCGGCAGGCTCGCCGCGCCGGAAACCGCTCGCGAAAAGGCTGTGGCGGCGGCGCTCGATGCTGTGGCCGAGGCGCAAGGCGTCTCGCGCACGGCCTGTGCCTATAGCTGGCTGATGGCACACCCGGCGGGCATCATTCCGATCATCGGCTCGCAGAACGCCGCGCGGATCGCCGAAGGGGCCGAGGCGCTCAAGGTGCGCTGGACGCGCACCGACTGGTACGCCGTGCTGATCGCGGCGCGGGGCGTGCCTTTGCCTTGACCTTTCACCGTTCGGGCTGAGCCTGTCGAAGCCCTGCACATTCTTTTCCACCCCAGCCCAAAAGAAAAACGGCCCTTCGACAAGCTCAGGGCGAACGGGAAATCGGAGGAACCTGATATGACCCAACAATGCGAAATCGCGTGGTTTTCCGCGCTGTGCGACGATGATTACGAGTTACTCGGCGTCCCCGATCCCTATCTGCAATCCAGCTGGGAGCATTGCCGCAACATCGTCACTCGCGCCGAGGAGGGCGGGTTCGATAACATCTTGCTGCCTTCGGGCTACCAGCTTGGCGTCGACACCACGATCTTCGCCGCCGCCGTCGCCACGCAGGTCAAGCGCATCAAGCTGCTGTGGGCGACCCGCATGGGCGAGGATTGGCCGCCGCAGCTCGCGCGCCGGATCGCGACATTGGACCGCATCCTCGGCCCCAATGCCGCCGGCACCGGCGGGCGTTTGAACGTCAACATCATCTCGTCCGACATGCCGGGCGAGAAAATCGAGAGCGGCCCGCGCTACCGCCGAGGCACCGAGATCATGAAGATCGTGAAAACGCTGCTGAACGGCGAGCATCTCGATTTCGAAGGCGAGTTCTACAAGCTGAAGCTCGATCCGCCGCGCATCACCACGCTCAGCGGCAAGTGCCCGCCGTTCTATTTCGGCGGCCTCAGCCACGAAGCGCGCGAATGTGCGGCCGAGGCGGCGGACGTCTACCTGATGTGGCCCGACACCATGGACAAGGTGCGCGAGAACATCGCCGACCTTAAGGCGCGGGCCGCCAATTATGGCCGCACGCTCAAGTTCGGCTACCGCGTCCACGTGATCGTACGCGAGACCGAGGACGAGGCGCGCGCCTATGCCGACCGGCTGCTCTCGAAGCTCGACGACGAGGCGGGCCGCGCGATCCGCGAGAAGAGCCTCGATGCCAAAAACTACGGTGTCCAGCGGCAGCAGGAACTGCGCGGGGCTGCCGACGGCGACGGATTCGTCGAGGAGAACCTGTGGACCGGCATCGGCCGGGCGCGTTCCGGCTGCGGGGCGGCGATCGTCGGCACGCCCGATCAGGTGCTCGCCAAGCTGCGCGCCTATCAGGCTGAAGGGATCGAGGCGTTCATCCTATCGGGCTATCCGCACATGCAGGAAGCCGATCTCTTCGCGCGGCACGTGCTGCCGCATATCCAGCATGGCCCGCTCGAAATGTGAGATCGGGGGAATCGGCGCAGCCCGATTCGCCCCCTTGGCTCGCCCCGTCGCCTAATACCGCTCGCCTTGCCGCTACGGCGACGCGGGCCCTCACAATTGCCTCTTTTCCGCGTCCGCCGGGCATGACAAAGCGTATGTCAAAGCACAAACGGCCATCTGGAGAGAGCGACCATGAACCTCGAATTCACCCCCGAAGAGCAGGCCTTCCGCGAGGAAGTGCGCACCTTCATCGCCGAGAACTATCCCAAGCACCTCGCCGATTTTGGCATGCGCGAGGACATGGTGCGCGAAGACTTCCTCGCCTGGCACAAGGTGCTGGGCCAGAAGGGCTGGTCCGTGCCCGCATGGCCAGTGGAATACGGCGGCACCGGCTGGACCCCGACCCAGCGCTATATCTGGTCGGAAGAGAACGCCCGCGTGAACGCGCTGATGCCGCTGCCCTTCGGCGTGTCGATGGTCGGCCCGGTGATCTACACCTTCGGCAACGAAGAGCAGAAGGCGCGGCACTTGCCGGGCATCCGCAGCGGCGAAGTGTGGTGGTGTCAGGGCTACTCGGAGCCGGGCGCGGGTTCCGACCTTGCCAGCCTCAAGACCACCGCGGTGCGTGACGGCGACCACTACGTCATCAACGGCCAGAAGACCTGGACGACGCTGGCACAGCACGCCGACTGGGGCTTCTTCCTGTGCCGCACCGATCCCACCGCCAAGGCGCAGGAAGGCATCAGCTTCATCCTTATCGACATGAAGACGCCGGGCGTGGAAGTGAAGCCGATCAAGCTGCTCGACGGCGGCTACGAGGTCAACGAGACCTGGCTCACTGACGTGCGCGTGCCGGTCGAAAACCTTGTCGGGGTCGAGAACAAGGGCTGGACCTATGCCAAGTTCCTGCTCGCCCACGAACGCTCGGGCATTGCCGGCGTCGCCCGCTCCAAGCGCGGCGTGGAAAAGCTGCGCGAGATCGCCACGCACGAGACGCTGGACGGCGCGCCGCTGATCAAGGACTTCGATTTCGCCAAGAAGGTGAGCCAGCTCGAAATCGATCTGGCCGCGCTCGAGATCACCGAACTGCGCACGCTGGCGGGCGAGCAGGCGGGCAAGGGGCCGGGGCCGGAAAGCTCGATCCTCAAGATCAAGGGCACCGAGATCCAGCAGCGCCTCACCGAGCTGACGCTGGAAGCGGTCGGCACATACTCTGCGCCGTACATGGGCGGGGTGTCGAACGACAACGGGTCGAACGAGCACCCGGTCGGCCCGGACTATGCGGCCCATGCTGCGGCGACCTATTTCAACATGCGCAAGACCAGCATCTATGGCGGATCGAACGAGATCCAGCGCAACATCATCACCAAGATGATCCTCGGCCTCTAAGCGGCTGACGACGGGAGAGAATTCGTGGATTTCAATTTCACCGAAGAACAAGGCATGGTGCGCGACGGCCTTTCGCGGCTGGTGCGTGAGCAATACGGGTTTGAGCAGCGCCGCAAGGCGATCGCGTCGAGCGAAGGCTGGCGGCCCGAAGTGTGGGCGCAGCTGGCCGAGCTCGGCATTCTCGGGATGCCCTTCTCCGAAGCCGACGGCGGCTTCGGCGGCGGCGCGGTCGATGCGATGGTCATCATGGAAGAGTTCGGCAAGGGCCTCGTGATCGAGCCCTTCCTGCCCACCGTGGTCTGCGCGGGCGGCTTCCTCAAGCACGGCGGCACCGCGGCGCAGAAGGAAGAGCATATCGGCGGGATCGTGGCGGGCAGCTGCGTCTTCGCCTTTGCCTATGCCGAGCCCAAGGGCCGCTATGACTATGCCGACCTCGAAACCACCGCCAAGAAGGACGGTGCGGGCTATGTGCTCAATGGCCACAAGGCGGTCGTGATCGGCGCGCCTTGGGCGAGCCACCTGATCGTCACCGCCCGCACCGGCGGAGAGCGGCGGGATCGTTCGGGCGTCTCGGTCTTTGTGCTGGCCAAGGACACCGCTGGGGTCACAACCCGCGATTATGTGACGGTCGATGGCCGCCGCGCCTCGGAAGTCTATTTCGAGAACGTGTCGGTCCCTGCCGAAGCGCTGATCGGTGCCGAGGGCGAGGGGCTGGCGCTGATCGAGCTCGTGACCGACGAAGCCATCGCCGCGCTGTGCGCCGAGGCCTGCGGGGCGATGAAGGTCGCCCATGCGATGACGGTGGAATACAGCCGCCAGCGCAAGCAGTTCGGCGTGCCGATTGGCTCCTTCCAAGTGCTCCAGCACCGCATGGTCGACATGTACACCGCTTACGAGCAGGCCGTCTCGCTCACCTATCTCGCGACGCTGCGCCTCGGCTCGGACGAGGTCGAGCGCAAGAAGGCGGTCAGCGCGGCGAAGGTCGGCGTCGGGCAGGCCGCGCGCCTGATCGGGCAGGAAGCGGTGCAGATCCACGGCGGCAACGGCGTGACCGACGAATATGCCATCGGCCACTATTTCAAGCGGCTGACGATCTTCGACAGCGAGTTCGGCAATGTCGACCACCACCTGAAGCGCCACGTCGCGCTCAGCTGAGGACGCTTGCCCAAATGCAAAAAGCCCCGCTCCCGGCCAGCCGAGGGCGGGGCTTTTTGCTGCGCGGTGTAACCTTGCGCCGCGCCTGCGCGAACCGCGAGGCATGAGAGCCGATGAAGCCACGCTCGCCCGCTTGATGGCGCTCTCGCAAGCCGGGGACCGGCAGGCCTATGCGACGCTGCTCGAAAGCTGCCAGCGCTGGCTGCGCGGCTATTACAGCCGCCGGATCGCGCCCGCGCAGCTCGACGATCTGGTGCAGGAAACGCTGATCGCGCTCCACACCAAGCGCGCTTCGTGGGACCCGGCGCGGCCATTCCTGCCGTGGCTCGCAGCGATCGCGCGCTATCGCTGGGTCGATCACCTGCGCCGCCTCTACCGCGCCGATGCGCAGGAATTGCACGAGGAGCTGATCGGCACCGACGACGAGCCCGCGATCGCGGCGCGCATCAGCCTCGACCGGCTGCTCGGCCTGCTACCGCCTGCGCAGGAACGGGTGATCGCGCTGGTCAAGATCGAGGGCCTGAGCATCGCCGAAGCCTCCGCCGCGACCGGGCAGAGCGAGGCGCTGGTCAAGGTCAATATTCACCGCGGGCTGAAGAAGCTCGCCCACATGATTGAGAAAGAATGACAATGCCCCGCACCCCCTCCCGCAACTCCGAGGCCCTGATTGCAGAACTGGTCGGCGGGCTTGAGCCCGTGAAGCCGCTGCGCTTCGGGACCGGCATGGCGCTGACGCTGATCGCGGCCGCTGCTGCGACGGTGCTGGTCGTGGCAATGTACGGGCTGCGCGCCGATCTTGCGGCGGGCCGGTTCGATCCGATGCATCTCGTATCGACGGGGCTGTTTCTGGGCCTCGGCCTTGCCGCCAGCTTCGCCGTGATCGTGATGAGCCGTCCGCTGGTGGGCAACGAACATGGCGGATGGCGCTGGGCGGCAGGGATGGCCGGTGCGCTGCCGCTGGCGGCGCTGATTATCGGGCTGAGCCGAGGCGGGGACACGATCCCGCTCCACCTTGCCAATCACGGGGTGCAGTGTTTCACCGTGGGCGCGGCGGCTTCGCTGATCGTGTTCGCCGCGCTGGTCATGTGGCTGCGCCGGGGCGCGCCAACCGCGCCTGACCGGGCGGGGCTGGTCGCCGGGATCGCCGCCGGGGCCTTCGGCACGTTTGCCTTTGCGCTCCACTGCCCGGACAATGATATCGTCCATATCGGGCTGTGGCACAGCGCGCCGGTGTTCGCGATGGCGCTGCTGGGCCGCGCGATCGTGCCCCGGCTGATCCGCTGGTAGAGACGCGTCAGCCGCGGTCTTTGGGTTTCGCCTTGCCCTTGAACGGGCCGCCCGGCTTGCCGGGCCCCTTGGCGAAGTGCTTCGGCTTGGCGTGGGCGCCGCCGGGTGCGGAAGGCTTGGCCTTGAAGTGGCGCTGCGGCGCGGGACCGGCATTGGGCTTGCCACGCCGGGCATTTTCGCGCGCGGCCATGCGCGGCGGCTCTTGCGAGTGCTCGATCGCGATATAGCCGCCGTTCTCCTCGCTGCCTGCCGTTGCGGCGACCGCCTCGGCGAACTTGCCTGCGATGGCGCGCGGGATCTGGAAATAGGTTTCGGCGTGAGCGATGCGGATCGCGCCGATCTCGTTGCGGGTGATGTGCCCGCGGCGGCAGATCAGCGGCATGATCCAGCGCGGATCGGCGTTCTGGCGGCGGCCGATATCCATCCGGAACCAGACCGTGTCTTCGAACCCTTCACGGTGGCGGGCCTTCTGCGCCTCGCGCTGGGCCTCCTGGCTTTGCGCCAGCAGTTCTTCCGGCTCGGGCATCGATGCGCGGTGCGCCTGCACCAGCATCGCCGCGATTTCCTGCGGGCTCTTGGTTTCGAGCAGCTTGTCGGCCAGCTCGCGGTCACCATCGGTCACTTCAACCGGTTGCATCAGCCTGTCGAGCAGCCGCACCCGATCCTGCGCGACGATATCCTCGCGGCTCGGCGCTCCGATCCATTCGGCGTTGATGCGCGCGTGGCGGAGCATCGATTCCACCCGCTTGCGGCGCGGAAAGGGGACGATGAGGACGGCAATGCCCTTCTTGCCCGCGCGCCCGGTGCGGCCCGAACGGTGCTGGAGCGTTTCGGCATCGCGGGGGATCTCCACGTGAACCACAAGGCTGAGACTGGGCAGGTCGATCCCGCGCGCGGCCACATCGGTCGCCACGCACACCCGCGCGCGGCGGTCACGCAGGGCCTGCAAGGCCTGGTTGCGTTCCTGCTGCGAATGCTCGCCCGACAGTGCGACGACGCCGAAGCCGCGCTCCTGCAAGGTTGCGTGGAGGTGGCGGACATTGTCGCGGGTGGCGCAGAACAAAATCGCGGTTTCCGCCTCGTGGAAGCGCAGCAGATTGACCACCGCGTTCTCGATTTCCGAAGGCGAGACGGTGACCGCCTGATAGGCGATATCGCCGTGCCCGCGCTCCGAGCCGCCGGTCTCGATCCGCAGCGAATTGCGCTGATAGCGGCGCGCGAGCGCCTCGATCGGGCGGGGCATGGTGGCCGAGAACATCAGCACGCGGCGTTCATCCGGCGTCGCGTCGAGGATTTCTTCCAGCTCCTCGCGGAAGCCCATGTCGAGCATCTCGTCCGCCTCGTCGAGCACCACGGCAGCGAGCGCCGAAAGGTCGAGCGCGCCGCGTTCGAGGTGATCGCGCAACCGGCCCGGCGTGCCGACGACGATGCTCGCGCCCGCTTGCAGCGCGCGGCGTTCGACCTGCGGGCTCATGCCGCCGACGCAGGTGGCGATGCGCGCGCCTGCCGACTTGTAGAGCCAGTCAAGCTCGCGCGCGACCTGGAGCGCGAGTTCGCGCGTCGGGGCGATCACAAGTGCGAGCGGGCCCGACGCGCGGGCCACGCGGCCATCCTCGCCCAGCACCTGATCGGCAAAGGCGAGGCCGAAGGCGACCGTCTTGCCCGAGCCGGTCTGCGCCGAGACGACGAGATCGCGCCCGTGGGCTTCGGGTTCGAGCACGGCGGACTGCACAGGGGTGAGCGTTTCATAGCCGCGCGCGGTCAGGGCCTCGGCGAGGCCAGCGGGCAGATCGGGAAAGGACATGGAGGCAAGCTTTCAGGAAAAAGGGCCGTTCGCACCAGGCGGACAGGCAAAATCGGGGACGCGCGAAGCGTCAAAGCGGGCCCCATACACGCTTTTGCCGGGTTTGGCTTGCGCTTTCATCGCAAGGGCAGACCTATTCAGTCGGGGCATCTTCCGGCGGGGCAGCGTTGATGAGGTCCATCAGGTTGCGCGCAGCCTCGCGGCTTTCCTCGTCCTTGAAGGCGACATCGAGATCGGGGCCCTCGCCCAGCACCAGCAGCAGGCTCCACAGGGCAAAGCGGTGGCCGGGATCGGCGGTCATGCCGAGATCGACCCGCATCCGCTCGGTCCCGGCAGGTAGCGCCGCCGGTGAGACCTCCGCAAGGTCGCGGGTGCCGAAATAGCGCTGGAGAAGGTCGGCCATGTCCATCGCGGCGGGCCTAGGGGTGGGCGATGCCGGTGGCAAGCGCTCAGGCGGTTTCGCGCACCACCAGCTCGGGCGGCAGGACGAGGCTTTCGGTGGTCTCCCCCGCCAGCCGCCGCAGCAGCAGATCGACCAGCCCGCGCGCGCCGGCGGCAATATCCTGCCGCACGGTGGTGAGCGGCGGCACGGTCTGGCGCGCGATCGGCAAATCGTCGAAGCCGACCAGCCGCACGGTATCGGGCACGGCGATTTCCTGGCGGCGCAATTCGGTCAGGCACAGCGCGGCAAGCGTGTCGGTGGCGGCGAAGATCCCATCGATCTCACCGGCATGGGCGGCAAGGTGGCCTGCGATTTCCTCGCTCGCCCGGTCGGGGGAGAGGTGGGTGGGGAGCGCCAGCACCGGGGGCAGGCCCATGCGCGCGGCGACATCCTGCGCTCCGGCGAGGCGCGCGGCGAATTCGATCGCGGTGGTATCGCCGAGAAAGGCGATCCGCCGCGCACCGGCCGCAATCAGCCGCTCCGCTGCGAGCCTGCCACCGAGCCGGTTGTCGCTGCCCACCACGCAGTGGCGCTGGCCCTCGGCATGGTTGCCCCAGACCACCATCGGCGTGTAGCCGTCGGCGACCTCCTCGATCCGATCGAACTGGTCGGACTGGCCGATCACGATCACCCCGTCGATCATGCCCGAACCGATGAAACGGTCGAGCCAGTCGGCGTCGGTTTCGGGCACCACCCGGCGCAGCATCAGGTCGTATCCGTGGCGCGTCAGCTCGTCGGCGAGGAAGCCTAGCAGGGTCATGAAGAAGCTGTCGGAAATCTGCTGGCGGCTGTCATGCCCCAGCGGGATCACCACGCCGATCACCCCGGTCTTCTGGCGCCTGAGGCCGCTCGCCATCTGGTTGGGGCGGAACCCATGTTCGCGCGCCAGACGTTGAATCTTTTCACGCGTCTGGGTGTTCACGAGGCTCTTGCCCGCCAGCGCGCGGCTGACCGTGCCGGGAGAGACCCCCGCCAGCCGGGCCAGATCGGTGATGTTGCGAACCGTCGCCTTGGTGTCCCGGTCGGGCATGGTGGTTCCTAGTGAAGGGACAGTTCCCGTCCGCGCGGGGCACGATGCCCGGCGTCCACCAGCAGCGTAGCCACAGCGCCCGCCAGCATCAAGACCCCGCCCAGCATCAGCACATGGCGCGGATCGCCGCCCAGCAGCGGACGGTAGATCAGCGGCATGGTGAGCGTCTGGATCAGCATGGGGATCACGATGAAGAGGTTGAAGATCCCCATGTAGATGCCGTTGCGTTCCGGAGGGATGCAGTCAGCGAGCATGACGTAGGTGTTGCCCATCATTCCGGCCCAGCCGATCCCGATCCCGATCATCAGCACGAACAGCGCGATTGGAGTGGAAACGCCCGGTATCAGCAGCATCGCCGCGCCCGAGGCGGCAAGGCACGCCGCGTGGGTGTGGCGCGCGCCGAAGCGGCGCACCACCGGGATCAGCACCAGCGCGCCGAGGAAGGCGATGAAATTGTAGAACGCGCCCGCCTGCTGGGTGGTCAGCGTCGCGTCGCGGAAAGTAGAGCTCGCCGGATCGCTGGTGTCGTAGAGCGAGCGGCCCACCGCGAAGGTGATGTACTGCCAATAGGCGAACATTGCATACCATTGGCACAGCATCGCGCCGGCCAGTTGGCGCATCGGGCGCGGCATGTCGCGGATCGCGTCACCGATTTCGGCGAAGGTGGCGCGCACCGTCAGCGGCTTGGCGGCCAGCTCGGCCTGTTCCTCGGCGGAGAGGGGCAGTTCGCGCACCCGCCACACCGACCACACGATGGTCGAGATCGAGAGGATCGCGCCGATGATGAAAGCCACCCGCACGATCACCGGAATACCGTTGGCGTCGAGCACGTCCTTCGCGACGAAGGCGGTCAGCAGGCTGGGGGCGAGGTAGGACAGCGTCTGGGCAAGGCCGGTGAAGGCGCTCTGAGTCAGAAACCCGGTTGATCGCTGGTCGGGCGCGAGCCGGTCAGCGACATAGGCGCGGTAGGGCTCCATCGTGATGTTGTTGCCCGCATCAAGGATCCACAAGAGGCTCGCGGCCATCCACAGCGCCGAGGAATAAGGCATGGCGAACAGCGAGAGCGTGCAGATCACCGCGCCAATCAGGAAATAGGGTGTGCGGCGGCCGAGACGGGTGTTGGTGCGGTCGCTCATCGCGCCGATGATCGGCTGGATGATGAGGCCGGTCATCGGCCCAGCCAGCCACAAAAGCGGCATCTCCGCCTCGTCCGCGCCGAGAAACCCGTAGATCGGCCCCATATTGGCCTGCTGCAGCCCGAAGCTGAACTGCAGGCCGAAGAAGCCGATATTCATCTCGATGATTCGCAGCAGCGAAAGGCGCGGCTTTTCCGACATATGATCCCTCAATCCCAAAAGCTTTGCTGCATGGTCTATGCCATGCTGTGGCACAGAAGTGACATGTTTCCACGTCATTTGCAAACGTTTGCAAGATTCCTGTTGCAAACGTTTGCAAGTTGGTTAGGCCATAGGTCGTCGCCGCCAAAGAAGCGCGCACCCGAGAGGAGAACAGCCATGAAATTGCGTTATGCGCTTTGCGCCAGTGCAGCCCTGTCCGGCCTGCTGATGACCCCCGCCTTTGCTCAGGACAATGCCACCGGCGATGCCGCCATGGACGAGGCCGAGGGCGAAGAAATCATCGTCACCGCGGTTGCGCGCGGGCAGAACCGGATCGAAAGCTCGGTCTCGGTCAGCACCATCGGCGCCGACACCCTGACCAATCTCAATGCGCCGTCCTCGGCCGATCTTATCCGCCAGATTCCGGGCATCCGCTCCGAAGCATCGGGCGGTGAGGGCAACGCCAATATCGCGGTTCGCGGCATCCCGGTTTCGACCGGCGGTGCGCGCTACATCCAGCTTCAGGAAGATGGCCTGCCGATCCTCGAATTCGGCGACATCATCTTCGGCAACGCCGACAACTTCCTGCGCGCCGACCGCTCGGTTGCCCGCGTCGAAGCGGTGCGCGGCGGCTCGGCCTCGACCTTTGCGTCGAACGCGCCGGGCGCGGTGATCAACTTCATTTCCAAGACCGGCGCGCAGGAAGGCGGCGCGATCCAGGGTTCGGTCGGCCTCGATTTCGAAAGCTACCGGCTCGATTTCGATTACGGCGCACCGCTCGCGGACGATCTCTACTTTCACGTCGGCGGCTTCTACCGCACCGGCGAAGGCCCGCGCGACATCGGCTACAACGGCTATGACGGCGGCCAGATCAAGGCCAATATCACCAAGGAATTCGACGGCGGATACGTGCGCTTCCATGCCAAGTATCTCGACGACAAGACCCCGACGATCCTGCCCCAGCCGGTGCGCGTCACGGGCTCGGGCGGCAATCCCGACTATCAGGCGATCCCCGGTTTCGACCCGCGCACCGATTCGCTCTACAGCCCCTTCCTGACCCCGGCCGTCAGCCTTGACGGGGGCAACAACCCGGCCAGCTACGACTTCCGTGACGGTCTTTCGGTGCAGTCCAAGGCCTTCGGGATCGAGGCCGAGATCGACGTGGGCGGCGGCTGGACGCTGACCAACCGCTTCCGCTTCGCCGACAATTCGGGCAGCTTCCAGTCGCCCTTCCCGGCCGGGGCCGATTCTGCGCAGACCATCGCCAACGGCATCGGCGGCGCAGGCTCGACCATCGAATTCGCCACTGGCCCCAATGCCGGGCAGGTTGCCAACGCGGCCAATATCGGCGGCAATGGCTTGCTCGCCAACATCGTGGTCTTCAACGTCCGCCTCAACAGCCTCGACAACGTCACCAACGATTTCCGCGTGAACAAGGAATTCGATTTCGGCGGCGGCACGGCGAACTTCACCACCGGCTTCTACATGTCGCGCCAGACGGTCGATACCGATTGGCTGTGGACCAGCCATGTGCAGACCGTGGAAGGCAAGGGGCAGGCGGTGCTGGTCGACATCCGCGATGCGGGCGGCGATCTCGTCACCCAGAACGGCACGGTCGGCTACAGCGCCAGCTTCTTCGGCAATTGCTGCCGCCGCAGCTATGATGTCGACTATTCGACCTATGCGCCCTTCGCCTCGGTCTCGCTGGATTTCGACCGCCTGACGATCGACGCCTCGATCCGTTACGACTATGGCGATGCCAGCGGCACGATCACCGGATCGGACAGCGGCTTCGGCGCCGGGATCGCCAGCTTCGACTTCGACAATGACGGGACGATCAGCCCCGCCGAAGCGCAGACCGCCGTGCTCCCGCTTACCAATGCGCGCCCGGTCAATTACGACTTCGACTATTTCAGCTTCTCGCTGGGCGCGAACTATCTGCTCACCGACGATCTGGGGATCTTCGCGCGCTACAGTCAGGGCGGCCGCCACACCGCGGACCGTTCGCTGTTCAGCCCGGCGGTCAGCACCACCGACGGCAGCCTGCCGGGCGGCGATGCCGGGGTGGTCGCACGGGTCGACCAGCTCGAGGCGGGTCTGAAGTATCAATCCGGCGGGCTCGCGCTCTATGCCACCGGCTTCTATGCCGAAACCTCGGAAACCAATGTCGACATCGCCCCGCTGGTGCTGTTCGACACCACTTTCGAGGCCTTCGGGATCGAGCTGGAAGGCAGCTATCGCAGCGGGCCGTTCAGCCTTTCGGCGGGTGCGACCTGGACCGATGCCGAGATCAAGGACGCGCTCAACACGGCCACCATCGGCAACACGCCGCGCCGTCAGGCCGATCTCGTCTATCAAGCGACCGCGCAATACGATGCCGACATGTTCACGCTGGGCGCGAACATCGTGGGCACCACCGAAAGCTTCACGCAGGATAACAATGATCTCGTCCTGCCCGCCTTCGCGCAGGTCAACGCCTTCCTCGCCTTCCGCCCGATCGAGCGGATCGAGGTCGGGCTGAACGCCCAGAACCTGTTCAACGCCACCGGCTATACCGAGGCAGAAGAAGGTTCGATCCCGGGCAACAACATCGTCCGGGCCCGCTCGATCGCCGGGCGCACGGTGCTTGCTTCGGTGCGGTTCGACTTCTGACGAACCGCCGCCGAGGCCCATGGGCTGGCCGCCGCACCTGATCTCCCCCAAGACTTGGGGTGCGTGCGGCCAGCCTGTCTTGTGATGCATGAAGTGGGACAGACTGCCGCCATGACCAGCGCCTGGACAGCCGAACATGTGCGCGCGCTCGGGCCCGCGAGTAGCGACGCGGCGCTGATCCCGCCGGTGGGCGCGCCCGACCGCTCGGGGCTCGATCCGGCGCGCTACTATTGGGACATGTGGCCGGTGCAGTACGCCGCCGGGCAGCGCGTCATGCTGGCGGGCCGCACCATGTGGATGGCGCTCACCGCGCCCGACCGCGGCGATCCGGCGCTGCGGCACTTCGAGGCCAAGATCCACTGGATCGAGCGCGTCGGCGATGGCTGGACCGATTGCGGCCCGGTGCTCCCCGATTTCGCCGTGCCTTACGAGCGCGAGTGGGCCGGCTCGGCGCTGCTCGACGACGGCGTGCTGACGCTGTTCTTCACCGCCGCCGGGACGAGCGCCAAGGCGGGGGGCTACCAGCAGGAGCTGTGGGCCTCGCACGCACGGCTCGGCGCGGATGGCTGGCCCCAGAACTGGTCGCAGCCCGCCCCGCTGGTGACGGGCTACGGCCCGCACTACATGCCCGCCGACGCGCATGAGGGCGAAGCAGGCAAGATCAAGGCCTTCCGCGACCCCGCCTTCTTCCGCGACCCGGCGGATGGCACCGACTACATCGCCTTCACCGCCTCGCTGGCGGGATCGACCAACGCCTTCAACGGCGCCTTCGGCCTCGCCCGCAAGAGTGCGGCGGGCTGGGAACTGGCCGCCCCGCTGCTCCACGCCGAGGGCGTGAACAACGAGCTCGAACGCGCGCATCTGGTGTTTCACGCCGGACGATATTACGCCTTCTGGTCGACGCAGACCGTGACCTTCGCGGAAGGCCTGCGCCACGCACCGGGAGGGCTCTACGGCATGGTCGCAGACAGCATGGCAGGACCGTGGCGGCCATTGAACGGCACCGGACTGGTGCTCGCCAACCCGGCGGACCGGCCGCAGCAGACCTATAGCTGGTATGTCGATGCGAGCCTCACCGTGTGTTCCTTCGTCGATGTGCTGCCGGGCGGCGGCTTTGGCGGGGTGCCCGCGCCGCTGCTCAAACTGACGCTCGATGGCGAGCGCGCGCACCTCGCCGCGCTTGCGCCCGAGCGCGCCGCCTGATGCTCGCGGGCATCGAGGCGGGCGGCACCAAGTTCGTGCTCGCGGTCGGCCCCTCGCCGGACCGTATCCTCGCTCGCCACACGATCCCCACCCGCACGCCCGAGACCACGCTGGCCGAGGCGGCGGAGTGGCTGGCGGGGCAGGGCGGCCTCACCGCGCTCGGCATCGGCAGCTTCGGCCCCGTGGAGCTTGATCGCCGTGCGCCCAAGTGGGGCTTCATCACCAACACCCCCAAGCCCGGCTGGGCGGACTGCGATATCGCCGGCTGGCTCGGCCAGACGCTGGGCGTGCCGGTGGGCTTCGACACCGACGTCAACGCCGCCGCCCTCGCTGAGCACGCCGCAGCGGGCGGAGGCGAGGGGGGCCTTGCCTACCTCACCATCGGCACCGGCATCGGCGGCGGGCTGGTGCTGGATGGCAAGCCCGTCCACGGCATCGCTCACCCCGAGATGGGCCATTTCTTCCCGCGTCGCCACGCGGACGACCGCGACTTTCCCGGCATCTGCCCGGTGCATGGCGACTGCCTCGAAGGGCTCGCCAGCGGCCCCGCCATCGCCGCGCGCTGGGGTGCCTCGCTCTCCGAACTGCCCGCCGATCACCCGGCTCACGCGATCATCGCTGAGACCATCGCGCAGGCCTGCCACACCCTGTTCGCCAGCCTCGCGGTGGGCGAGGTGGTGCTCGGCGGCGGCGTGTCGAACACCCCCAGCCTCGTCGAGCGCATCGCCGCCCGCGCCCGGGAGCTCGACGCGGGCTACCTCCCCGGCGGCGCGCGCCATGCCATCATCCGCCCGCGGCTCGGTGGCGATTCTGGGATCACCGGAGCCCTGATGCTGGCCGAGGCCGCGCTCGAGGCTTGAGTCCGCGCCCCCTCGCAGCGATAGTCGGCCTGTCCGGAGAGAGGGTTGCAGATGTTTCGCTGGCTTGTCGCATGTCTGGCCCTGCTGGGGCTGACCGCACCGCTCCACGCCGAGGCCCCCGTTGTCTTCGAGTATCCGGCGCGGCTGATCGAGTATCAGCAGTTCCCCGCAGCGGGCCTGCCGGACCAACGCCTGACGATCTGGCTGCCCCCCGGCTACGACGGCTCTGAACGTCGCTATCCTGTCCTCTACATGCATGACGGGCACAACCTGTTCGACGTGGCCAAGTCCAACTTCAACAAGATCTGGGCCGCCGATCAGGCGATGCTGGCGGCGATGGCGAGCGGCACGGTCGAACCGCACATCATCGTCGGCATCTGGGCACCGGGAGCGGACCGTTATCGCCAGTATCTCCCCCGCAGCGCCTATGACGCCGCACCGCCGGCGCTCAAGGCGCAGATGGACGCGGCGGCGGGCGGCGAGGTTGTGTCGGACCGCTATCTCGCCTGGCTCACCGGGCCGCTCAAGTCATGGGTCGACACCGCCTTCCGCACCCGGCCGGGGCGCGACGATACCGCCATCGTCGGATCGAGCATGGGTGGGTTGATGAGCTGCTATGCCTTCCTCGAAGCGCCGCAAGTGTTCGGCCGGGCAGGCTGCGTCTCGTCGCACTGGCCAGCGGTCGATCCGCGTAGCGTTGAACGCGAGAGCGAGAGCGTAAAGGCGCTGTGGGACGCATGGTTCGCCGCAAGGTTGGGCGCACCCGACGGGCGGCGGGTGTGGCTGGACCACGGCACCGCGACGCTCGATCAGTTCTATGCGCCCTATCAGCAGGTCGTCGACGCGCGCTTTGCCGCGGCAGGCTGGCAGCGGGGCCGCGACTGGGAGAGCCGGGTCTATGAAGGCGCCGAGCACGAAGAAAACGCCTGGGCCGCGCGCCTGCCGGAGATTTTCGGCTGGCTGCTGAAGAAGTAAAACAAACGCCGTTCGTGCTGAGCGTGTCGAAGCACCGTTCTTTTTCTGCGCCGATTGCCGAAAGAAAATGCGGCCCTTCGACAGGCTCAGGGCGAACGGTGTCTGCAATCAGCGCAAGCCGAAAGCCTCTTTCGCCAGCCGCTCCACCATGGCCTTGTCCGGCGCGCCCTTGGGGGAGACCCAGGAACCGCCCACGCACAGCACCGGATCGAAGGCGAGCCATTCGGGCGCGTTGTCGAGGCTGATCCCGCCCGTGGGGCAGAAACGGCACTGGCCGAAAGGTGCAGCCAAAGCCTTGAGGGCGGGCAATCCGCCCGCCGCCATCGCCGGGAAGAACTTGAAGCGATCCAGCCCCAGATCCATCCCGCGCATGATGTCGCCCGCATTGGCGATGCCGGGGAGGAAGGGCACGCCTGCCGCCACCGCAGCCTTGCCGAGGTTTTCGGTGAGGCCGGGAGAGACGATGAATTCGCTCCCCGCTTCCAGCGCCGCGTCCAGCTCGCGCGGGTTGGTGACTGTGCCAGCGCCAACGATCGCGCCTTCGACCTGTTTCATCGCCCGGATCGCGGGGAGCGCAGCAGGCGTGCGCAGCGTGACCTCGAGCACGCGCAGGCCCCCTGCCACCAGCGCCTCGGCCAGCGGGACGGCGTGAGCGACATCGTCGATGACGATCACCGGGATGACCGGCGCGGTGCGCATGATGGCGTCGATATTCATTGTCACATTCCTCCGGTGGCGAGCATCGCGCTGGCGCCTTGTTCGGCCCCGTCGGCAAAGCGGCGCATCATGCCGAACAATTCGCGGCCCGTACCCATGTCTGGCTGCGGATCTGCGGCAGGCTCGCGGCCTGCGAGATCGGCGGTGGTCGAAAGCGTGCCGGTGAATGCGCAGACCTTGACGATGTCGCCGTCGCGCAATTTCGCAAGCGGGCCGCCGCCGAGCGCCTCGGGCGTGCAGTGGATCGCGGCGGGCACCTTGCCGCTCGCGCCCGACATGCGCCCGTCGGTGAGCAGCGCGACCTTGAACCCGCGGTCCTGCAACACGCCGAGGGCCGGGGTGAGTTTGTGCAGTTCCGGCATCCCGTTGGCGCGCGGGCCCTGAAAACGGACGACAACCACCACGTCGCGGTCAAGCTCGCCCGCCCTGAAGGCGGCAGCAACGCTGGCCTGATCCTGAAACACGCGGGCCGGCGCCTCGATCGTCCAGCGGCTTTCATCCACCGCCGAGGTCTTGAAGCAGGCGCGGCCAAGATTGCCTTGCAGGAGCCGCATCCCGCCATCGGGCTTGAACGGGTTCGTGACCGGGCGGAGCATCGTGTCGTCACCTGAGGGGCCGACCTCGCGCCACACCAGCGCCTCTGCATCAAGGCCGGGCTCGCGGGCGTAGTCGGAGAAATCGCCGCGCCCGACGGTGAGAATGTCGGGATGCGCGAGCCCCTCGGAGAGCAATTCGCCGATCACGTAGCCCATGCCCCCGGCGTTGTGGAAGTTGTTCACGTCGCCCGAGCCATTGGGATAGACCTGCGCGATCAGCGGGACGGCGCCCGAAAGCTCGCTGAGATCGTCCCAATCGAAGATCACGCCTGCCGCGCGCGCCATGGCGGGCAGGTGGATCGCGTGGTTGGTCGATCCGCCGGTCGCCAGCAGGCCGACGGCCGCGTTGATGATCGCCTTCTCGTCCACGACGTGGCCGAGCGGACGGTAATCCTCGCCCTTGCGCCCCAGCGCCGCGACCCGGTGCACCGCCTCGCGGTCCAATGCCTGCCGCAGCAGCGTTCCGGGCTGGATGAAGGCGCTGCCGGGGATGTGCAGCCCCATCATCTCCATCATCATCTGGTTGGAATTGGCGGTGCCGAAGAAGGTGCAGGTGCCCGGCGAGTGGTAGCTCTTCATCTCGCTTTCGAGCAGTTCGGCGCGGGTCGCCTTGCCTTCGGCATAAAGCTGGCGGACGCGCTGCTTTTCCTTGTTCGGTATGCCGGTGGGCATCGGGCCGGAGGGCACGAAGATGGTCGGCAAATGCCCGAACCGCAGCGCACCCATCAACAGGCCCGGCACGATCTTGTCGCAGATGCCGAGCATCAGCGCGCCGTCATACATCGCGTGGCTGAGCGCGACCGCGGTGCTGAGTGCGATCACGTCGCGGCTGAACAGCGAGAGCTCCATGCCCGTCTCGCCCTGCGTCACCCCGTCGCACATTGCGGGTGTCCCGCCTGCGACCTGTGCGGTGGCGCCGATCTCGCGCGCGTAAATCTTCAGCCGGTCGGGATAGCGGCCATAGGGCTGATGGGCGCTCAGCATGTCGTTATAGGCGGTGACGATCCCGATATTGGCGCCCTTGCCCGTCATCAGCGCCGTCTGATCTTCCAGCGCACCCGCATAGGCGTGGGCGAGGTTGGAGCACGAGACCGCGCTACGCTCGCCCATATTGTCGCCTTCGCGCCGGATCAGGTCGAGATAGGCCTGCCGCGAGGGCTTCGAACGCTCGATCACACGCTGCGTGACCCGGTGGAGGGTATCGTTGAGAGGCTTACTCATGCCACGTTACTCCGTCGCGTTCGGCCAGCGCGATGGCCGCAGAGGGGCCCCAGCTGCCAGCGGTATAGGTCTTGGGGGTCAGGCCCTCGGCATCCCACAGGGCGCGGATCGCATCGACCCATTCCCACTGCGCCTCGACCTCGTCACGCCGGACGAACAGGGTCTGGTCGCCCTCGACCAGATCGAGCAGCAGGCGTTCATAGGCGATGCGCCGCACCGCGCCGCTGAAGGCATCGGGCATGGCGATGTTGAGCGGCACGGAGCGCAGGCGAATGCCCTCACGGTCGAGGCCGGGCACCTTGGCCATCAGCGACAGGGTAATGTTCTCTTCGGGCTGGATGCCGATCACCAGCCGGTTGGGCTGCATGGTCGCGCCCTTTCCAGCAAAAATCGAGTGCGGCACGCAGCGGAACTGGATCACGATCTCGGTCACGCGCTTGGGCATCCGCTTGCCGGTGCGAAGGTAGAAGGGCACGCCCTTCCAGCGCCAGTTGTCGACATGCGCCTTGATCGCGACGAAGGTTTCGGTGTCTGAGTCCTTGCCCAGCTCCTCGTCATAGCCCGGCACCGCCTGCCCGCCGATCGCGCCCGCGCGGTACTGGCCGGTCACGGTCTCGCCCTTGTCGACATCGCGCAGCGCGCGCAGCACCTTGACCTTCTCGTCACGCACCGCGGTCGCATCGAAGTGGGCGGGCGGCTCCATCGCCACGAGCGCGAGCAGCTGGAGCATGTGGTTCTGCACCATGTCGCGGATCGCGCCGGCATCGTCGTAGAAGGCGACGCGGCCTTCGAGACCGACGGTCTCGGCGACGGTGATCTGCACATGGTCGATATGCGCCGCATTCCACAGCGGCTCGAACATGATGTTGGCGAACCGCAAGGCGAGCAGGTTCTGCACTGTCTCCTTGCCGAGATAGTGGTCGATGCGGAAAATCCGCTCTTCCGGGAAAGCCTCGGCGACCGCGTCGTTGATCTCGCAGCTGGTGGCAAGATCGGTGCCGAGCGGCTTTTCGAGGCACATCCGCACATTGGCCCCCGTCAGCCCGGCGGACTGGAGGCCCTTGATGGTGGGGCCGAACAGGCTGGGCGCGGTGGATAGGAAGATCGCAAGGCCGCGCTTGGGCGTGCCGACCTTCTTCGCCAGTTCGTCATAGCCTTCGAGCGTGGTGGCATCGAGCGTCTGGTAGCTCAGCCGGTTGAGGAAATCCGCCATCCGCCCGCGCCGGTCTGCGGGGAGATATTTCTCCAGCGCCGCGCGCGCGAAATTGCGGTATTCGCTGTCGGACATGCTGCTGCGGGCAGTGCCGATAATCTTGAGGCCGGGCGCGAGCAGCCCGTCGGCGTCGAGCGCGAAGAGGCTCGGCAGCAGCATCCGCTGCGCAAGGTCGCCGGTGGCTCCGAACAGCAGCAGACGGTCAGCGGTGAAGCTCATGCAGAGTGCCCTTTCCTCGTGCGCCCTACCTAGGCGCACGAGGAATTATCCGCCAGTGGGCGCATACTTATTCAAGTCGGGCGATGGCTTAGGCGGGCCTTCTCGCATAGAAGCCGAAGCCCGCGATCACCGCGTAGCAGGCGATTGGCAGCAGCATCGCGGTGCCGAGGCTGCCGCTGGCATCGGCGAGCATTCCGGTCAGCAGCGGGATGACCGCGCCGCCGAAGATGGCGATGTTGATGATCCCCGATCCATCCGCGGCCTTGGCCCCCAGTTTCTCGCAGGCGAGGCTGAAGATCGTCGGGAACATGATCGAATTCATCAGGCCCACCATCAGCAGGCTGTAGCCCGCAGTGGTGCCGGTGGCGTTGGTGGAGAATAGGACCAGCAGGATCGCGCCTGCCGCCACGCCCGCCAGCACCATGCCGGGGCTAACGAAGCGCAGCACCGCCGAACCGATGACCCGCCCGACCAGCGCGCCGCCCCAGTAGAGGAAGATGAGATCACCCGCCGCCCGTTCAGTGAGGCCCATGACGTTCGACTGCATCAGGTAGTTGACGATCAGCGAACCAATCGCGACTTCCGCGCCGACGTAGAGGAAGATGCAGGCCGCGCCATAAGAGAAGCGCGTGCGTGTCAGCAGCGGGTTGCCCCACAACCACACCGCCGGCCCCCCGATCAGCAGCGCGATGCCGATGAGTTCGCTGCCCGCGATCCAGTAGCCGCCCTGAATGACCAGCCAGCCCCCAAGAACGATCGGCACCAGACCGGCGACATAGCGGCCGGGCGTCGTCAGCGCTGCTTCGTTGCCGGCCCCGGCATCGGCGGGGAGCTTGTTGCGATAGATCCACACCACCGCCGCGATCACTGCCAGCGCCACGGCAAGGCCGATATAGGTCGAAACGATCGCCGAACTTTCGGCGGTGCGATAGGCGTCGAGCTCGGCGCCGCTCAGCTCCGCGGCGGACACGCCTGCCAACCCGCCGAGGATCAGGCCCGATCCGACGCGCGGGAAAATCGTGGTGCCGAGGCTGTTGAACGCCTGCGCGAAGGTCAACCGGCTGTGCACGGTCTTTTGCGGGCCGAGCAGGCTGATCAGCGGATTGGTGACGACCTGCACCACCACGACGCCGCTGGCGAGAATGAAAAGCGCGCCCAGAAACAAGCCGTAGGTCGCGGTCTGGCTTGCCGGAATGAAAAGCAGGCATCCCGCCATCATCGTCAAGAGGCCAACCACCGCGCCGCGCATATAACCCACGCGCTTGACCAGCTCCGCGCCGGGAATGCCGATCAGCAGATAGGCGGTGAAAAAGCAGAACTGCACCAGCATCGCCTCGGTGTAGCTGAGCGTGAACAGCTCTTTCAGCTTGGGCAGGATGACATCGTTGAGGCTGGTGATCCCGCCGAAGATGAAGAACAGCGCGAAGACGAAATAATTCAGCCCCGGAGCATGGATCTGGCGTTCATCGCCCAGCTCATCCCCCGCCGTCGCCGCCGCGCTCACCCCAGGTGCCATCGCCATTGTCGCTCTCTCCCATAGCGCGCAATATTTTTGCTAACGTTCACAATCCGCGCGCTGTCCGAGAAATGCAAGACCTCGCCCCACAAATCCAGTGCGAATAGCAATGCAGGGCAAATGCACGCCCGCGCTTGCGTGCGCGCGCCTTCCCGCCCTAGAAGCTTGGCCTATGAACGGGGGACCGAAAAGACGGCCGACATCCTTCGATGTGGCGGAGCGGGCGGGCGTGAGCCAGCCGACCGTCAGCCGTGCGCTGTCGGGCAGCCCCGCAATTGCCGAGGCGACCCGCCGCAAGGTGATCGAGGCGGCCGAGGCGCTCGGCTATTTCGTCGACGAACGCGCCGCGCGCCTGCGCCGGGGCTCGACCGGAACGCTCGCGGTGGTGGTGATCTGCCGCGAAGGCGACAGCGCGGCGAGCATCAATCCCTTCGCCTATGCCCTGCTCGGCTCTGTGTGCGTCGCCGCCTCGGAACGCGGGTTCGAGACGCTGGTGAGCTTTCAGGCACGGCCCGGCGAATTCTTCGGTCACCATCAGGAACAGGGCCGCGCGGACGGGCTGGTTGTGATCGGCACCACTACCAATCAGGCGGCGTGGGAGCATTTCCGCAGCCTCGAAAGCGAAGGCCGGCGGGTGGCTTATTGGGGATCGCCCTTCGACGAGCTCGACTGGGTGCGTTCGGACAATCGTGCGGCGGGGCGGCTGGCGGTCGAGCATTTGCTGGCGGCGGGCTACAAGCGACCGTGCTTCCTCGGCGCGCTCAATACCCCTCAGGTGCAGTTTACCGAACGCTACGAAGGCTATGCGGAAGGCATGCGTGCAGCGGGCCTCGAGCCGTGCCTTGCTCCCACCGTCAACGCCCCGACCCGCGAGGAGGAAGGCCGCCGCGCGGCGAGGCGCCTGATCGAGCGGGGAGAGGATATCGACGCGCTTTTCGCCGCCTGCGACGCAATGGCGCTGGGCGCAATCGAGGCCTTTGCTGCCGCCGATATTGCCGTGCCGCAGGATATCGGCGTGATGGGCTTCGATGATCTGGTGGCAGGCCGCTACAGCCGCCCGCCGCTCACCACGATTGCGCCCGATCCCGCCGAAGCGGGCACGGCGCTGGTCGAAGCCGTGCTGGATGACACCGCCGCAGCGCGCCGCCGCGTGCCGGTGAGCCTGATCGTGCGGGGCAGTACGGTGAGGTAATTGTTTTTCGCACGCCATCCGGCGTGCGAAATCCTCGCTCATGCGGCCTTAAGGCCGGGTGTCCAGCCTTCGGCTGTTCAGCTTCGCTTCCGCTGCGGGCGGGCGCCTGAAAGCTTTGGCGCCCTTGCGGTCGCTCCGCGACCGACCAGTGCTTAGCCGGCGAGTGCGGGTCGGATCGGGATTACCCGTGCGCGCCGAACTCATTCGCGATCGCGGTGCTGATCCGCAGCGACAATTCATGCGCCCGCGCGATCGGCGTCATGAAGTCGCGCTCGATTGCGCCATAGCCTTCCTCGCCGCCGTCGGGGTAGTCGCTCGCCTCGTCCAGCGGGAAATCGCGCGGGCCGGGGACGCGCACGGGGAAGGCGCGGCGCAGCTGGGCGAGGGCTTCCTCGACGCGCAAGGTCATCACCATCTCGATCACGTCGCCGCGGCTGATGTCGTTGGCGCGGCTGAAGGCAGGGACGGCGACGGCTTTGAGGAACATGTGTTGCAGCAGCGCGAGACGCAGCGCCTGCAACACCCCGATGCGGCGGCGCACATGCTCGCGCGCCTCGTCCCGCGCTGCGCCCCACGTCGCTTCGGGCAGCAGGTCGGTCAGCCGGTGGAGCTTGATCGCATCGATCCTGAGGCGCGAGGCGAGGCGGCGAAACACGCCCGTCCGGTCGTCGCCGACCAGATATTCGGCCAGCGCGGCGCAGGCACCCGCCAAGTGATCTTCGGTCCCGCGATAGGTGCGGCTCGCCCAGTAGGCCGAATTGTAGAGCTCGCCATAGGCCGCCACGGTCTTGATACTGGCGAGCGCGTTGGAAGCGCTCACCAACCGCATGATCTGCCGTCCGCGCGGAGAATCGGTCAGCAGCGCGGCGATTTCCTCGCGGTTGGTGTCGGCGGCGCTGCCGATCCCGGCGATGATGTTGACCGGGTAGCCGAGCTGCTGGAGGATCGCGTTGTGCGGGATCGCGCGGATCTGACGCAGGCTCATCTCGCGGTCCGCGTTGATGTCGCTCTGGCGGCGCGAGACGCGGCTGCCGGTGGGGTTCAAGAGGCCGAGCCCGAAAGCCGTCACCGCGCGGGCATAGGTGCGGCTGGCCAGATGATCGCTCTGATGCTCCTTGATCGCGCGATAGAAATCGAGGCTGATGTCGGTGCGGTGGTAAAAGGGATCGGCGGGCGCGGCCATGTCGGTTTCGGCGGGGCGCAGTTCGGCGATGCGGGTGAGCGTGGCGAGCGCCAGTTCGGGCGTGGCGAAGAACAGATAGCCGTCGCCGCCCTGAAAGCTGACCTCGGGCTCCAGCCGGATGCCGGCGCGTGCAAATCGCCGCCGCGCCCAAGGGGACAGCGGCCATTCGAGCCGGTCGGCGAAACTCGCCGGATGCGCGCCGCGGCCCATGCCTTCGCCGTGGGTGTTGAACACCAGCGCAGCGACATCGCCGAGGCCGTTGGCGGCCATCGCTTCGGCGAGACGCCCCTGCAAGCGCTCGATCGCGAGGGCGGCGGGTACTTGGCCGACAAAGCGGCCCGCGTCCGAAAATCCGGTCTGCACTGCCACGCGCCCGCGGGTGCGGGCGTAGGCGCGGTAGGCGGGCTCTGCGAGCAGCGCGTCGAGGAAGCGGCCGCCGTGCTCCAGCGCGGTCTCGGTCTCGAACAGGGGCGAGACATCGACCTTGTCCTCCACCCCGAACAGCTTCGCGAAATAGAGCGCGGCGAGCACCGTGGCGGGCTGTTCGCATTCGGCGACCAGCATCCGGATCGGCGCGTCGGCATCGATGTGCTTCAAAATCTGCGCCATCGCGAGGAACTGGCGGATCGCGGTCGAGCTTTCGGTGGCGAGCGCGGCGAAATTGGTGCGCAGCGGACGCGCCTCCTCGACCATGCGGCGCAGCGTGGCAATTGCGCCCTTGCTGGCGAGGTCGATCGGCTCGTCCTCGCCGAGGCGGCGGCGGATCGCGTTGTGGAGCTGCTTGGCGTTCACGCGGAAGTGGATCCAGCCCATGCCGAGCCCATCGGCGCGCATCGCGGCGGCGAGCGTCAGCAGCTTGACGGCGAGATCAGGCGCGGCGGTCTCGGCCTCGCTTTCCAGCGCAGCGATCAGCGGGGTGAGCGAGAGCAGGTTGTCCGCGCTGTGCGTCGTCAGCCGGTTGGCGGCGGCGGCGAGGGCATCGGCGCTGGAGAGGTCGCCCGCGAAATCCTCGGCGCGCGCCCTGGCGAAGGCGGCGGCGGGTTTCAGCGTGGCGAGCAGCGGGTGGGCGGCGTCGAGGCTTTCAAGGCTGGCGGTGTAGCGCGCCAGCCGCTCGGCCTTCTCGGCGAGGCGGAAGCCGATCGAGGTGTGCCAGCCGATATCGGTGCGCCCGTCCATGTCGTAGCCGACCCAGCTGGCGAAGCGGAACGGCAGGGGGCGAAGCGAGCGCCATTCGTCCGGCCAGCGCCCCTGCGCTTCGGTCAGGATGCGGGCGGTGATGACGTCGCGCGCGTCCTGCGCGCGGGCCATCGCGGCCATCGCGGCACCGTGTTCGTAATCGAGCGTCACCGGCTCGCGCGCCGCCGAAACGGTGCAGGCGGCATCGCCAATCGCGCCTTCGGCCGAAGCCGCGCGCGCCACCGCCTCGCCCTGCGCCGGGGTGAGCAGGAAGGTCGGGTGCGCGGTGAACACCGCATGCAGTTGCGGACGCTGCCAGCGCGCGGCGAAGCTTTCGAAATCCTCGCCATCTTCGGCGAGCGTCGCGGGGTCAGCAGGCGGGGCCAGCAGCCGCCGCAGCTTGCCCGCGCGGGCCTTCAGCCCATCGCATTCCAGCTCGGCGACCAGCGCGGTCAGATCGTCGAGGCTGACCTCGCCCCCCTCCAGCGCGCGCGACAGATCGAGCGACAGCTGAAACACCGGGTTGAACAGCGGGGTCTCGCGCGTGCGCTGGTGCAGGTCGCCCAGCCGGGCTTCGAGGGAGGCGATGGTTTTCATGAATGTTCCGAAGCAAAGGCCGCTGCCGCGCCGAACAGGCCGGGCTGCGGGTGGACGATGAGTTTGACCGGGATGCCCGCCATCAGGCTTTCAAAGCGCCCCTTGGCCTTGAACCGCGAGCCGAAGCCCGAGGCGAGCAGCGTCTCGCGGATGCGGTAGCCGAGCCCGCCGGCGATCACCACGCCCGCAAAGCCGCCCTGCGCCAGCGCCAGGTCCCCCGCGACCGAGCCCAGCGAGAGGCAGAAGCGGTCGACCGCAGCGGCGGCGAGCGGGTCTTCGCCGCTGGTGCCAAGGTTCCAGATCGTGATTGCGTCCTGTTCGGGCACGGTGCGGTGTTCCAGAGCGGCGAGCGCCTGATAGATGTCGACGATGGCGGGGCCGGCGACCACACGCTCCGCCGAGACCCGGATATGTCGCTGGCGCAGCCGGGCAAGGATCGCGTCCTCGATGGAATCGAGCGGGGCGAAGTCGATATGCCCGCCCTCGGTCGCCTGCACGCGGTAGTGGCCGGGCGAGCGGTAGAGATGCGCCACGCCAAGCCCGGTGCCCGGGCCGATCACGCTGATCGTGCCCTCGCGGCCCAAGGGCTGGTCGGGGCCGGCGAGATGCAGGAACTGGCTGTCATCCGCACGCGCAACGGCATGGGCCACGGCGGCGAAATCATTGACGAGGGTGAAGCGCTCCACCCCCAGCTTTTCGTTGATGAGCGCGGGGCGGATGATCCACGGATTGTTGGTGAAACGGATTACCGGATTGGGCTTGCCGGGGCTGCCAACCGGCCCGGCAATCGCCATGCTCACCGCCTTGGGCAGGGTGCCGCCCTTGCGCTCCCGGAAGGCCTGCCAGGCGGTCTGAAAGCTGGCGTGATCGGCGGTGTGGAGCGTTTCGGGCTCGTCGAGAGCAATCGCGCCATCGGCAGCGATGCTGGCAATCGCGAAGCGGGCGTGCGTCCCGCCGATATCGACCACCACCACGTCCTGCATTGCTCTCTCCCCGCTTGTTGCCGTCTGGCGAGGAGCAATAGCAGGCGGCGCGTGGAAATCCCACGCGCCGCATACTTATTCAGATTTTAGCGGTCCCGCTCACTCGGCGGCGACGCCCATTTCCTCAAGCAGACGGGTCGCGCCGTCGACCTTTTCCATGGTCCACAGCATGAAGCGGCTGTCGACGTGGATGGTGCGGTTGATCGCGGGATCATACATCCAGTCGCTGACCACGCCCTCGATCGTGCCGTCGAAAGCCAGCCCCACGAACTCACCGCGCGCATTCAGCGTCGAGGAGCCCGAATTGCCGTTGGTGATGTCGACTGTCGACATGAAATCGACCGGCAGGGTGCCCAGCTCAGGCGAGGCATACTGGCCGTAATCCTTCGCCTTGATCAGCTTGATCATTGTGTCGGGCGCATCGAATTCGCCGCGGCCGGTGTGCTTGGCGACGATCCCCTCGGCAGTGGTGAAGGGCGTCCAGATCTGCCCGTCGACCGCCTTGCCGGTAACCTTGCCATAGGTGAAGCGCAGCGAACCGTTGGCGTCGGGATACATGGTCTTGCCCTGCGCGGCGGCATAGGCGAGGCGGGCCTGCATCACTTTGGAGCGGGCCTTCTGGACCGTGCCGGAGCGTTCCTTGGCTTCGGCTTCATTGGCGAGGCCTTCGTCATACATGGCGACCGCCAGCTGGATGAAGGGATCGTTGCTGGCGCGGAATTCGGCGACCGGCTTGTCCATCCATGCCATGCGCGTGGCGGTGTCGCCCAGCTGCGTGGCGGCATAGAGCGAGGCGATGTCGCGGCTTTCCATATAGGCATCGAAGCTCTGGTTGCGGTCTTCCGGCGCCAGCTGGCGATATTCCTCCAGCGCGTCGGCCCAGATCGCCTGCTCGATCTCGGACACATAGCGGCGCTCGATGCGCTGCATCGACTGAACGAAGAAGGCCTTGTCGCGCGGCTGGTAGCCCGGCTCGCGGTCCTTTTCGGGCTTGGCCTGCTCGTTGGCCCAGCGATAGAGGCGCGTGGCGGCGCCCAGCATCTGGCTGCGCCCCAGCATCCCGCGGCGGGCATCGGCCAGCGCCTCGGCATTTTCTTCGGCGATCAGCCGATCGAGCTCGGCCAGCGCTGCGCCATATTGCGCCTCACGCTTGGGATCGGCCGCGATCCATGCGCGGAAGGCGGCTTCTTCGGCCTGCTTCTTTTCGATCAGCGAGATGGCATCGGCTCCGGCCAGTTGGCCCGCGATCTTCTTCTCGTAGTTCTCAACGCCCTGCAGCGTCGCGGCATAGGCGATGGTGGCGGCCTGGTTGCCCGCGGTCAGCGCGTCGATCAGATCGCCATATTCGGCCAGCATCCGCTGCTGGTAAGGCAGCAGTTCGGCGAATTCGAAGCGCGCTTCCTCGGCGGTGCGCAGGCGCTCGGTGGTGCCGGGGAAGCCTGCGACCATGATGAAGTCGCCTTCCTTCACGCCGGTCTTGGCGATCGGCAGGAACGCCTTGGGCTTGAAGGGCACGTTATCCTTCGAGAAATCGGCCGAGGAGCCATCGGGCGCGACATAGGCGCGGTAGAAGGAGAAATCGCCGGTGTGGCGCGGCCACATCCAGTTGTCCTTCTCACCGCCGAAATTGCCGACGCCTGCCGCCGGAGCATAAACAAGGCGAACGTCCTTGATCTCGAGCTGCTGCTGGAGCCAATATTGGGCGCCGCCGAAATAGGCGCGCACGTCGCAGCGGCGGTTCGCCTGCTTCTCGCACGCCTCGATCAGCGCGGTGCGGTTGGCCTGCAGCCGGTCGTAACGCGCGCGGCCTTCAAGCTTGTCGGCGCCCTTGAGCATCGCGGTGGTCACGTCGCGCAGATCCTCGATCACATAGACCCGGCTGCCCGGCGCGGCGGGGAGTTCGTCACCCAGCGTCTTCGCGAGAAAGCCGTTGGTGAGATAATCGTTCTCGGGCGAGGAATTGTACTGCAGCGAGCCCGCAACGCAGTGATGGTTGGTGGCAACGAGGCCCTGCGGCGAAAGGAACGCGGCCGAACAGCCACCGAGCGAGGCGATCGCGGTCAGCGGCGGGCGATTGAGGTCGCCCAGCGTCTTGGCGTCGAGTTCAAGCCCGGCGGCCTTCATGTCTTCGGCGATGGCGCCGGTCTGGCTCGGCAGCCACATGCCTTCGTCGGCAGTGGCTGCGACGGGCGCGGCGATCATCAGGGCGCTGGCCCCGGCGAGCAGGAAATTCTTCATCAGGTGCTTCCCCTTGGTATTGCGCTGCACCGCGCCCGCAGGGACGCAGTGGCTATGGCTTGGCCCGCGGACGGGCGAAGGCGCGCTGTTAGGCCAGATGCGCAGCGGCTGGGAAGAGGCATTGTGCGCCATCGACGAACCGCCCACGCCGTTCGGCGAGCGACATTCCAGGCGATAGGCTCTTGCGAACCATTATCATCTGCTCCATGGGGAGCGCACTACGTAATTTCTCCCCACCGAAGGATCACGCCCGTCATGAACAGCACGCTCAAACTCTGGACCCAGCTCGGCCTCGGCACGGCGCTGGCGGGCGGTCTGCTCGCGGCCTGCGGCGGCGAAGCGGGCGGTGAGGCCGGGGGCGAGGCTGGCGGCGAAAGCGCGGCAGTCGCGGGCGAGAGCGGCGAGAGCGCCGGGGGCGAGGGTGAAGGCGCTGTGGGGGCAGGCGGCGAAGGCGAGGGCGGCGTCGCAGCTGCCGATGCGGCCACCGATCCGGTCGCCTATGGCATCGCGCTTGCGGTCGCCGAAGCCCATGTCGCCGCCGCGCGCGATGCCTATGCGGCGGGCAACAAGCAGGCCGCTGCCGAGATGTTCGCCCACCCGGTCAGCGAAGTGCTGGTCGAAATAGACCCGACCTTCACCAAGCTGGGAGTCAAGGATGTGAAGCCGCTGTTCACCGCTGCCTCCGACGCGGCCTTTGCGGGCAAGCCGGTGGCCGAGGTCAATACAGCCTATGACGCCATCATCGCCGCGCTGCGTCAGGCCGCGACCAAGGCGCCCAAGAGCGACGCCAGCAGCGCCAAGGTCGCCACCGGGGTGATCGCCGACATGATCGAGCGGTCGAGCGCGATGTATCGCCAGCTTGCCAGCAACGACGCCTACGAGCCCTATCTCGACGGCTATGGCTTTGCCGCCGTCGCCGCCAGCGCCTTTGCCACCCACGGCGCGGCGATCAAGGCCGAGAACCCCGCCGCCCATGCCCGCATCACTGAGGCACTGGCGCTTCTGAAGCAGGCCTATCCCGGCGCGGCCCGCCCGGCCAAGCTCCCCGCCGAGCCCGGCGCCTTGTCGGGCGCTTCGGCCAAGGTGATGCTCTCCGCGGCTGGCTGACGGGCCCCGCCCACCGGCCTCGCACTCCACCTGCGCGCCGGTGACAGCGCTAACATTTGTGTAAACGCGACAAAGTGTCCTGCCGACGCACGGCAAGTGCGCTGTGCGCTTGTGTTTGCGGGACGCAAGAGTAGGTTCCGCCGCAAGGAAGGGGTCGCAACGAAACGACGACCGGCACAAGGGAAGTGCCGTGTCGCTCGTGCTGTTGCCAACGGGCGTGACGACGGGGGATTGCGCACTGCCTGCCCTCTTGTCGTCCCGCACATTTGTGGGGGGGACATTGCTGCACCGTCTTACCAGCCTGCCAGCTGAGCGGCCCGGCCCCGTGCCGCTTGCGCTCCGCCGTCTGCTCGCGCTCGCCGCGTCGGCCACCGCGCTGGCGGCTGTGGCCAGCCCGGCGCTTGCCCAGCAGCAATTGCCGCCCGGCATCACCCCGCCCAACCGCACCGATCTGATCCCGCCCGAACTGCGCCGCGCCGAACAGGCCCCGACGCTCACCATCGGTGGCGACATGGAGCGCCCGCCCTGCGCGCTCGACCGGCCCGACTTCAAGGACATCCGCTTCACCGTGAAAGGCGCGGCCTTTGCCGGGCTGGAGCGAGTGCCGGGCCTCTCGCTTGAAGGCGCCTATGCCGATTACGTCGGGCGCGAACTGCCGGTGGCGGTGCTGTGCGACATCCGCGCCGAGGCCAACGCCATCCTGCGCCGCCAAGGCTATCTCGCCACGGTCGAAATCCCCGAGCAGAGCCTGTCGGATGGCGTCCCCGATTTCACGGTCGTGTTCGGACGGCTGACGGCAGTGCGCGTGCGCGGCGAGGCGGGGCCTTCGGAACGGCTGGTCGCGGGCTATCTCGAAAAGCTGACGCAAGCGGAGGTGTTCAACACCAACGAGGCCGAGCGTTACCTGCTGCTCGCCGACGATCTGCCCGGGCTCGACGTGCGCCTGTCGCTGCGTCCGGCTGCGGGCGGCGCGCCGGGCGATCTGGTGGGCGAGATCGCGGTGCTGCGCCAGAAGGGCATGGTCGATGTCAACGTCCAGAATTTGGGCTCGCGCGCGATCGGGCGGTTCGGGGGCACGGTGCGGGGCGAGATCTACGACGTCACGGGCCTCGGCGACCGCACGTCTGTGGCGGTGTTCAGCACGCTCGAATTCCGCGAGCAGCAGACCGTCCAGATCGGCCACGATTTTCGGGTGGGCAGCGAAGGCCTGCGGCTGGGCGGGCAATTGACGCTCAGCCAAACCGATCCCGACACCGGCATCGCGGGCTTCGATGTCGAGGCCGACACGCTGTTTGCCAGCCTGTTCGCCAGCTATCCGATCATCCGCTCGCGCCAGCACAGCCTTTATGTCGATGGCGGGGTCGATCTGGTCGATCAGGATGTCGATGTGAACGACATTGCCCTGACGCGCGACCGGGTGCGGATGGTCTTTGCGCGGGTTGCGGGCGAGGTGCTGGACCGCGGTTCGGTGCAGCGCGGGGACGGCTACACCCCGTTCGAGCCTAAATTCCGGCTGCGCTATGCGCTTGAGGCGCGGCAGGGGCTCGATGTGCTCTCGGCCAGTCCCGATTGCCGTCCCAACCTGCTCGCCTGCCTGTTCGGCGGGGTGGCGCCGCCGAGCCGGATCGAGGCCGATCCCACCCCCAGCCTGCTGCGGCTCAACGCCGATCTCGAATATCGCCCGATCCCCAAGCTCGCTTTCGTGCTGGAAAATCAGGCGCAGATCACCGGCGATGCGCTCCCCGCCTTCGAGGAGATCGCGGCGGGCAGTTTCTCGATCGGGCGCGGCTATGATCCGGGCGCGGTGCTGGGTGACAGCGGCATCATGAACAGTTTCGAAGTGCGCTTCGGCACCCTGATGCCTGAAAGCATCACCGCGACTGCCTGGCAGACCTACCTGTTCACCGACGTGGCCCATGTCTGGAACGAAGACCCGAGCCGCCGCGCGACCAACCCCGACCGGCTGTGGTCGGCCGGCGCCGGGGTCCGCATGGCCTGGGGGCCGGGGGTGCAGGGGGATTTCCTCGTCGCGGTGCCCCTGACCCGCCCCGATCTTGCTGCCGAAAGGGGCGACGTGCGCTTCATGTTCACGCTCACCGCCCGCCTGTTCCCGTGGAGATTCTGAGATGACCCGCACGCATGCCAAACGTTCACGCCTGATGGTCGGTTGCGGCAGCACGGCGCTGGCGCTCGCGCTGGTGCTGGGCGTGCCCCAGCGCGCGGCGGCGCAGGGGATTGCCGCGGGCGGCAATGTCGTGGTCGGATCGGCCGAGATCACCACCCCCAACGGCACCACCACGCAGGTCGACGTGTTCTCGCCCACCGCGGTGATCGACTGGACACCGGATGTCGACAATTCGGGCAATGCGCTCGATTTCTTGCGCACCGGGGCCACCGCGATCTTCCGCGCCGCGCAGGGGGACAATTTCGCGGTGCTCAACCGCATCCTGCCGACCCAGAACAACAACATCGTCGTCATCAACGGCAGCGTGCTGGGGCAGGTGCGCGATGCATCGGGCCAGTTCGTGCCGGGCGGGTTTCTCGCCTTCTATTCGCCGACCGGCATTCTGGTGGGCGAGACCGCGACTTTCGATGTCGGCAGTCTGCTGCTGACCACGCTCGACACCACGCCGCAGAGCTTCGACGATTTCGTCGGCGGCGGGTTCCTGACCCTGCAGGGCCAGCCCGGATCGACTGCGCGGGTGCAGGTGAACCCGCGCGCGCGGATCAGCGCGCTGGCGGAGAATTCCTTCTTTGCCGTTGTCGCCGCAGACGTGCAGATGTCCGGCACGGCGCGGGTCAACGGCACCCACGCCTATGTCGCGGGCGAGGTAGTGAACCTGCGCCTGTCGAACGGGTTGTTCGATATCTCCATCCCCGTCGGCACCGCGGCGAGCGGGCAGGTGGTGACGCTTGACGGCAATATCGGCGGCCCGTCGAGCACCGGCGCGGGCGACAATCACATGATCTACGCGCTGGCCCGTGCCTCGCAGGATCCGATTTCGATGCTGTTTTCGGGCAATCTCGGCTTCGATCCGGCGCAGAGCGCAGGCGTGATCAACGGCGAGATCATTCTGGCGGCCAATTACGACGTCTCGGGCCGCGACGTCGACACCGGCTCGATCCGCGACGATTTCGATTCGGTCGAGTTCCGCGGTACCCGCGCGACCAGCGACGTGCGGGCGGATATCACTTTGCGCGATCTGGCCGCGACATCGAACGTGCTGGCGATCGGCACCGGGCAGACGGTGGCTGAAACCGCCGCTGGCAATTCCTCCTATGCGGGCAACCTCTGGCTGGTCGGCAGCCTTGGCGCAGCGGTCCGATCGGTGTCGGGCGGCACTTTCACGATCGACGGCGACGTGCTGGTCGACGCGCGCGATTACGGGGTGGTGAGTTCCAGCCTGCAATCGCTTGATGAGATCAATGCTACCGGCGGAACCGCGCGGATCGTGTCGAGCGGGTCGACCTCGGTGCTCACGATCGGTGGCCGGGTGACGGTCACCGCGGAGGCCTTTGGCGGGGCGGAGGACCTCAACCGCACCGCCGGCAGCGCGCGCGGCGGGCTGGCGGAGATCGCGATTGACGGCGGGCAGGTGACGATCGGCGGGCTCACCAACGTGCGCGCAGGGGCGTTCGGCACCACGCTCGGCAATATCCGCACCGGCGCCGAAGCGCGCGGCGGCACCGCGCAAGTGCTGGTGAGCGGCGGCGGGCAGGCAAGCTTCGGCAGCAACCTGTTCGTGCTGGCCGATGCGACCGGAGCGAACGGCGACACGACCAGCCCCTCCACCGCGTCGGATACCTTCGGCGGCAATGCCCGGATCGCGATCACCGGATCGAGCAATATCACGGTGCGCGGCGATGCCGTTCTCAGCGCCAATGCCTTTGCCAATGCCAGTTCCAGCATCACCGGCCCGGGCGCGCTGGCCGATGCGGGCGAGGCGACGATTGTGGTCGACCGGAACGGGGTGCTTGCCATCGAGGGCGCGCTCAACCTGCTGGCGCTCGCTTCGGGCGGGCAGAACGTCAGCGGAAGCGGCGGGCTCGCACTTGGCGGGGTGGCGCGGATGATCGCCCGCGACCGCGGGTTGGCGCGGGTGGGCGGCACGTTCCTCGCAGAGGCCGGGGCGAGTGGCGGCGGCGGTGTCACCGGCGGCGATGCCTTCGGCGGCGTGGCGGGCGCGTTGGCCGAAAGCGGAACGATCGAACTCGGCGGTAACGCTTCCGCCGATGCTTCGGCCAGCGGCGGAAATGCCGAATTCGGCGTAGGCGGTACAGGCGGGATCGGCCGCGGCGGCACGGCGCTGTTTCAGGCAGTCGGCTCCGCCGACGAGGGCGGGCGTCTCGCCATCGCCGGGCTCGCCAGCGTCCGTGTCGACGGACGCGGGGGGGACGGCAGGTTCGGCGGCGAAGGCGGCGGCGCAGGCGGCGCGGGTGGTGATGGCCTCGGCGGCGATGCCGGAACCGCCAATCAGGCCGATCCCACCATCAATGGCGGGGCCTATCTGTTGGCCGACGGCGATTTCGGCGAACTCAGCGTCGGCGGCAATGCGCTCGCCTCGGCGCAAGGGACAGGCGGGACCGGCGGTGCGGGGGCCACCGCAGCCTCTGCCGGACGCGGCGGCAACGGCACGGGCGGGACCGCGCAAGCGGGCGTGGCGCTGCTAAGCGGCACCGGCGCGTTGGGTGACGGCACGGCCGGTTTTGCCTTCCTCACAATCGACTCCAGCGGCTTTGGCGGTAGCGGCGGTCTGGATGCGAGCGTCAATCTGCGCGCCGGTCGTGCCGGAGACGGCAGCGGCGGCAATGCCTCGCTCAAGCTCAACGCCGGGGCGGTGAGTGTCGGCGAGGTCCTGATTCAGGCGCTCGGCGCCGGCGGCACTGGCGGCACGGGCGGCACCGGGCTCGGCGGCACGGCCAGCGTGGTCGGCGGGCAGGGCGGGCGGCTCGACAGCCTCGACCTCAGCCTGCTGGCCACCGGATCGGGCGGCTTTGCCAATCTCGGGCGCGGCGGCGACGGGATCGGTGGGCGCGCCGCGATCGAGACCGATGGCACCATCATCACCCTCGGCAGCGTGCTGCTCGATACCTCGGGCACCGGCGGAACCAGCGCCGACGGCGCGGGCGGCGAAGGGCTGGGCGGCGATGCCTTCATCGGCAACATCGGGGCGACCGCGCCCGGCAGCCTCACCGCTACAGGCCACACCCAGCTGTTCGCCAGCGGACAGGGGGGCGAAAGCCAGACGGATTTTGCCGCGGGCAATGGCACGGGCGGACGCGCATTGGTGCAGGCGCAGGGGGGGACGAGCCTCACCTTCGGCTCGCTGCAAGCCATCGCCACCGGGCGCGGCGGCACCGGCGCGGTGCACGAAGGCGGCGACGGCTTTGGCGGGCAGGCCGAGCTTGTCAGCATCGGCGCCGGCAGCCGGTTGATCGTGCAGCGCAACGTCCCGACCGACCTCCAGTTCGCCCCCGGCGATGGCGCGATCCTCAACGCCGACGGATTCGGTGGGAGCACCAATGGCGGCGACGGTTTTGGCGGCGATGGCAACGGCGGCACCATCCGCCTGCGTGCTGAGGCAGGCGGCGGCATCGAACTGCCGCTCGATCCGGCGGCGGATATCGGCGCGATCCCGGTGATCACCCTGACGGCGCGCGGGTTCGGCGGAAGCTCTTCGGTCGAGGGCGGCACCGGCGGCCTCGGCGGGGGCGGGTTTGCCGAGATACTGGCCGATGGGGCCGGATCGCGGATCATCACCGGCCAGACGGTCTTCACTGTCTTCTCGCAAGGCGGCAACAGCGGGGCTTCGACCAGCAACGTCGACGGCGGGACAGCTTTCGGCGGCTCGCGCCAGATCCGGGTCCTGAACGGGGCCGAGGCGACCCTCGGGCTGATCGGCAGCGGTAGCGGCGGGATCGGCGGCGATGGCTCGGGCACCGGCGATGGCGGCGACGCCTTTGGCGGGCGCAACGAGGTGGAGGTGCGCGACGCGACACTCAACGTGATCGGCGTGCTGACGGTGCGTGACGAGATCACCGGCGGCAGCGGCCAGCGCGGCGGCGATGCGATCAGCAACGGCGAATCCGGGGTGGTCAGTTTCAGCGCCAGCGGCGCGACGATCAATTTCACGCCCGACGGGCAGGGCCAGAGCGGGATCGTGCTGGGCGGCGCGGCGCAGGGCGGGCTTGGCTTCGCGCGCGGCGGCGATGCGCAGGGTGCGAGCGCAAGCTTCAACCTGTCGCAGACCGATTTCAGCGGCGGCACCTTGCGGATCGAGACCACCGCACGCGGCGGCGATGCACAGGCGACAGACGGGGTGGGCGGCGATGCCGAGAGCGGGTTCCTGTTCGTCGATCTGCTCGATTCGAACCTCACCGTCGGCGGCGAGCTGCTGATCGCCAACAATGTCACCGGCGGCGATGGCGCGCTGCGGGGCGGCAATGCGCTGCCGATCAACTCGAATCAGGGCCCGGTCAGCGTCACGCTGAACAACTCGAGCCTGACCGTGAACCAGAATCAGAGCAGCGCCGGGATCCTGCGAGTCGAATCGATCTATCGCGGCGGCGAGGGCGCGACCTCGGGCAATGCCACCGGCGCGCGGGTGGAGCTCAATCTTGCTCGCTCCACGGTGACGGCTGACGAGCTGTTTGTCACCGCCAATGCCTTCGCCGAGCGCGGGCAGGGGGGAATCGCGCGTGCGGGCGAGGCGCGGGTCTCCATTGGCGGCACCTCGCAGATCGGCGCCGACCTGATCGAGATTGCGGCCAATGCCGTCACCGGCGCCACCGGCCAAGCCTTCGGCGGCACTGCCGTGCTGCAGATCCGCGACGACAGCGATGCGGCCATCACCGCTGGCACAATCAACCTCTTCGCCAATGCCAGCGGATCGACAGACGCCCTGCCAGAGAACTTCGCCGGGCGCTTCGTGGTCGATATCGCCAGCGGTGTGGTCAATGCCGTCAACCTGACCGCGCTGGCCACCGGCGATCGGGTCGACGGCACGCCGCCTTCATCGGTGCTGAGCGCGATCAGCGGCATCATCGCTGTTGCCGATACGCTGAGCGCCAATGCCACCGGCAATATCCGGATCGAGACCGGTCAGGCCGGCTTCATCGGTACGCCCGCCAACACCGCGCAGCCGGTGACCGTGATCGACATCACCAGTCAGGGCGCGATCGCCATTCTGGGCGATGATGATGGCTTCGCCGGACTCCGGGGCGACAGGATCAGACTGACCTCGCGCCAGATCGACATCCTTCCCGGAGCGCGCATCGCCGCGGCCGGTGTGGTGCTGACCTCGCTCAACACCGATTTCACCGCGATTCTGGGCGGCAATACGGAAGGCGAAGGCTGGAGCCTCACCGCGGACGAGGCGCGCCGGATCACCGGCAGCGGGCTCACGATCCGGGTGCCTGAGGTGACCGCCACCAGCGACCCCGACCAGCCCGATCTTATCATCCGTGACCTGTCGCTGATTGGCAGCCAGGACGGCGGTTTCGCCGGGGTTAGCATCCGCGCAGGGGCATTCGCCAGCGGGATTATCCGGATCGAGGGCGATCTCGCCCTGATCGGCGCCGGCCTAGCCGACGAGCTTTCAATCCGCTCGGGCGAGCGGATCGAACTGGTCACGCCGGGCAGCATCCGCATCACCGACGAAGCGAATGCGCTCTCCGGGATCCTGTCGCTGCAATCGGGCTATATCTGGGTCGCCGATGCCGACATGATCGCGCAGTTGCGGTTCGATCCCGAATTCGCCGGACGCGACGCGCTGCTCGCCGTTGCCGCACCGGGGAGCAATGATCCGCTCGGCTATATCCGGGCGCGCGAGGTCAACATCGCCCTCAGCCGCGGGCTGCTGGTGCGCAACACCGGGACCGCGCTCGAACAGGGCGGGATTCTGGTGGGTAATGGGGGCCTGTCGATCATCGGCTTCGATCCTGCGGTCAATCAGGGCGGGTCGGGCGTGGGGGGCTTTGCCAACCCCGCGCCGCTGGATGTCTTCGCCTATGGCCGCCGCCTGACCGATGCGGGCACCTTCATCACCGGGGAG
>NZ_MUYG01000009.1 GCF_002155425.1 Erythrobacter donghaensis | reverse complement strand
GATTGTGTTGAAAAACCCGGCGCTGAGATCGGCGCTGGCGCGAGCCTGAGCGGCGCTCTGAGGCTTCGCCCCCGCTTATGCGGGGGCTGTGGTGGCTGGCATGGGGATCAGCTTGGCCATTTTCCGGAGGTTTTGGGCGGTGGCTGCGAGGAGGAACTCGTCTCTTGCGCCGTTTGGACCTCGCAGGCGCAGGCGATCCATCCTGAGGATGCGCTTGAGGTGCGCGAACAGCATCTCGACCTTCTTGCGCTGGCGGCGCGAGACCAGATAGGCGTCGGTCGTGGCGATATCGCGGGCCAGATCACGGGCGCCCTCGTGGACTGAACGCAGGATCTTGCGCGCTGGTTGGGTCGGGCAACAGCGCGGCTTGAGAGCGCAGGCACTGCAGTCGAGCTTGCTGGCGCGGTAACGCAACATGCCGTTCTCATCGACGAACGGACGTTCCTCGCGATAGACCTTCTGCCTCTGGCGCAGCCGCTTGCCAGCAGGGCAGATATAGCTGTCATCCTCATGGTCGAAGGTGAAGGCCGAACGCTCGAAGGTATCATCGCGGCGGGCAGACTTGTCGAACACAGGGATGTGCGGCTCGATGCCGCGCTCCTCGACCAGCCAGGACAGGTTCCTTGCATCGCCATATCCGGTGTCGCCCACGAGCCGCTCGGGCCAGAGGCCGAAGCGCTCCTGCGTCCGGTCGATCATGCGGCGCTGGGCGGTCACCTCGGCCTGACGGATGGCGGTGGTCGCCTCGACATCGACGATCACTGCGTTCTGGAGATCAATGAGGTAGTTGGTGGCATAGGCGAAGAAGGCACGCTCGCGGCTTGCCGCTGTCCAGCGTGCGGCCGGATCGGCCACCGCCAACTGCTTGGGCGGCACCGGGGTTGCGCCCCCGAAGGCCGCATCGTCGAGCACAGCCAGATACTCGCGAACGGCATGGCTGGTGGCCGGGTCCGGCAAGCCATCGGCCTGATCGACGGCATGCTGGCGGTTCACATCGGCGCGCACGAGGCTGCCATCGACCGCGAACCCTTCACCGCCGACCAGTCCTTCGGCGATGCAGCGCGCCACGGTCGTCTCGAACAGCTGGCGCAGCAGATCACTGTCGCGGAAGCGACCGTGACGGTTCTTCGAGAAGGTCGAGTGGTCGGGCACATCGCCTTCCAGCCCCAGGCGGCAGAACCAGCGATAGGCGAGGTTGACATGCACCTCCTCGCACAGCCGCCGCTCGGACCGGATGCCCATGCAGTAGCCGATGATCAGCATCCGGATCATCAACTCGGGATCAACTGACGGTCGTCCGGTCGAGCTGTAGAAGGGACGCAGATGTTCGCGAATGCCCGACAGGTCGACGAACCGATCGATCGAGCGCAGCAAATGATCCTGCGGAACATGCCGCTCCAGGTTGAAGCTGTAGAACAGGGCCTCCTGCGCCACCGTCCGCTCACCCATCATCCGACCGTCTCCGCTTGTCTGCCAAGACATAGAATCAATACTTTAGCCCGATTGCAAGGAGGAGTTTTTCAACACAATCTGGTTCCAACCCTGACGCGCCGAATCGCCGCGATAGGCGGCTTCGAGCAGCTGCTTCAGCGCGGCTGCATCGGCGCTGGTGGCGGTGGTGATGGTGACGTTTGTCATGGCCCCAAATTCGTCATGCTGAACTCGTTTCAGCATCCATCGTGCCGCCACAAGCTTGCTGCGCCTAAGGAGAAATGGACCCTGAAACAAGTTCAGGGTGACGAACGAGAGTGTCTCAATCGTTCTGGATCAGCCGCAGCAAAGTGCCGTCAGGGTCGACCAGATAGGCGATGGTGAGCCCGCTCGGATCGGGCGTGGCGGGGTGATAGCGCGGGATGCCCTGCCGCGCGTCCGGCACGCCGCTCGCTTCCACCTGCGCCATGATCGCGCCCAGATCGTCTAGCCTGAGGCAACAGCTGAAGGACGACTGGTAGGGGTCGAGATCGGGGTAGGGGAAGAACTCCAGCGTCGCGCAGTTATCTTTCGGCCCACGCGACAGGATCATCCAGCTCTCGGAGCGGTAGTCCTCTTCGAAGCCGAGCCCGGCATAGAACGCCGCCGTCGCCGCGAAGTCGCGCGCGGGCAGGTTGGGGGTGGCATGGTCGACCATGCGTGGTGCCCTACAGCGTCGCCTCGATCGCGCGGGCGGCGGCTTCCGGGTCTTCCGCGCGGGAGATGGGCCGGCCGATGACGAGCACGCTCGCCCCGTTGTCGCGCGCTTGACGCGGGGTAACGACGCGCTTTTGGTCGCCCGTTCCTCCGCCATTGGCGAGCCCTGCGGGACGCAGGCCGGGGACGACGAAGAACCCGTCCTTCCACGCCTTGCGCACCATCCCGACCTCCTGCCCCGAGCACACGATCCCGTCGAGCCCGGCCTCGTGCGCCAGCTCGGCGAGGCGCATCACCTGTGTCTCGGCGCTGCCATAAACGCCGGTTGCGGCGAGGTCAGCGGTATCGAGGCTGGTGAGCATCGTCACGGCCACCACCTTGCAGCCCTCAGCCGCGGCGGCCTTGGCATCCTCCATCATCGCGCGCCCGCCCGAGGCGTGGACGGTGACGATCGCGGGCTCATGCACATGGATCGCCTGCATCGCCTTGGCGACGGTGTTGGGGATGTCGTGGAACTTGAGGTCGAGGAAGATCGGCAGGCCGAAATGCGCAATCTCGTGCATCCCGTGCGCGCCGTGGGCGCAGAAGAATTCAAGCCCGAGTTTCACCCCGCCGATATGCGCCTTGACCTTGCTGAGCAGCGCCTTGGCCGGTTCGAGCTGCGGTACGTCGAGCGCAAGGAAGATAGGGTTGCTCACTTGCCATCGCTCCCGCTGCTGGTGGGGGCATCGGCGGGGCTGAGAATATCGGCCGTGGCGCCGGGGGATTTCCCGAACTTGTCCACAGGTGTCTCCACAGGCGCCGGATCGGCGGGGTGCGCGCGCGCGGTTGCGGCGGCCTTGAGAGAATTTTCAAGCGTGCGGATGCGCCGCCCCATGCTCCAGGTAACGCTGCGGTGCAGCGCCCACATCGGCAGGAACCCGGCGGCAAAGGCCAGCAGCGCCAGCACCGGCACCTTGGTTTCGAGCACGAGGTTCTGCCACAGGGTCAGCTCAACCGGCTGCCAGTTGTAGATTGCGAAAATCAGGAAGCCCAAGGCTGCCAGAACCCACAGGATAGTGCGAAGGATCTTCACGAGGCGTGTCTCTCCACTTGGCCTGCCATAGGGGCGAACCTAGGCGATTTGGCTCCCGAGTCCAGCATCGCCGCCCTCAGCCGAACACCCGCGCGAAGATCGTGTCGACATGCTTGAAGTGGTAGGCGAGGTCGAACTTCTCCTCCAGCACCTCGGGCGGAAGCGCGGCGGTGACATCGGCATCGGCCTTGAGCAGATCGAGCAGCGAAAGCGCGCCGTCCGATTTCCACACCTTCATCGCGTTGCGCTGGACGAGGCGATAGGCATCGTCGCGCGCCAGCCCGGCCTGCGTCAGAGCCAGCAGCACTCTCTGCGAATGGATCAGCCCGCCCATGCGGTTCATATTCTTTTCCATGCGCGCAGGGTAGACGAGCAGCTTATCGACCACCCCGGTCAGCCGCGCCAGCGCGAAGTCCAGCGTGATGGTTGCGTCCGGGCCGATGTAGCGCTCGACCGAGGAGTGCGAGATGTCGCGCTCGTGCCACAGCGCCACGTTCTCCAGCGCCGGGGTCACGGCGGCGCGCACTACGCGGGCCAGACCGGTGAGGTTCTCGGTCAGGATCGGGTTGCGCTTGTGCGGCATCGCACTGGAGCCCTTCTGGCCGGGAGAGAAATACTCCTCGGCTTCCAGAACTTCGGTGCGTTGCAGGTGGCGGATTTCGACCGCGAGGCGCTCGATCGAGCTGGCGATCACGCCCAGTGTCGCAAAGAACATCGCGTGGCGATCACGCGGGATGACCTGCGTCGAGACCGGCTCGATCGCGAGGCCGAGCTGCTCGGCCACGTAAGCCTCCACCTGCGGATCGACATTGGCGAAGGTGCCGACCGCGCCGCTGATCGCGCAGGTCGCGATTTCGGCGCGCGCCGCGACCAACCGCGCGCGGCAGCGGTCGAACTCGGCATAGGCTTGCGCGAGCTTGAGGCCGAAGGTCACCGGCTCGGCATGGATGCCATGGCTGCGGCCGATGGTGGGGGTGTATTTGTGCTCTTCGGCACGGGTGCGGATCGCCACCAGCAGCGCGTCGAGGTCGGCCAGCAGGATGTCGCTCGCCCGCGCAAGCTGCACCGAAAGCGTGGTATCGAGCACGTCGCTGCTCGTCATGCCCTGATGCATAAAACGCGCTTCCTCGCCCACTTCGCGCGCGACCCAGTCGAGGAAGGCGATCACGTCATGCTTGGTCACCGCCTCGATCGCGTCAATCGCTTCGACGTCGATCTTGGGATCGGTCGCCCACCAGTCCCACAGCGCCTTGGCCGCCGACTGCGGCACCACGCCAAGATCGGCGAGCTTCTGGGTCGCGTGCGCCTCGATCTCGAACCAGATGCGATATTTCGCCTCCGGCTCCCACAGAGCGGTCATGGCAGGGCGGGCATAGCGGGGGACCATCGGGCGGCTCCAGTTGGATCAGGGAACCCGGCGGCGGCTAAAGCCGCGCGCCGCCGATGGCAAGAGCGCCCGATGCTATTGCGTCACCAGATTGGTGATCGGCGTATTGGCGAGCGCAATGCGGTGCACCTGACGCGACCCGTCGGCTGCAACCGTGTAGGCCTCAACCGTCAGCGTGCCGGTTTCGATCTGCGCCACCAACGGGGCGAGAGCAGGCTCAAACCGGCCCTGCAGCTTCACGTTGAGCCTCGCCGGACTGTCTCCCGGCGCGATCAGGCGGAAGGTATCCGGCTCTGCGTCGAAGCATGCAGAACCCTCGGTGCGGCACACGCCGAGCCCCGATGTGTAGATATTGCCCTGATCGGCGGTGACGCCCTTGTCGGTGTTGAGCGTTAGCTGGCCCTGAAGCAGTGCCAGCTTCAGGTCTGCGCCGGAACGGTTGTTGAAAGAGAGCGTACCGACCACCTCGATTTCGTTCTTGCGAAAGCGGGTCAGGGTGAGGTTGTCAGCGCTTACGACCAGCGGGCCGGAACAATAGCTCGTCGCCTCGCAGCTTTGTGGTGATGGTGCGGTCTCGGAAATGGGCGAGGGGGTTGTCAGATCGGGCTCGGGTTCTGGCGTGGTCGTGGTCGGAGCAATGGGCGCATCGGTTTGCGTCTCTCCACAAGCCTGCAATGCCAGCAGCGCTGCACCTGCCAGCACCGCCCGGCCTAAGATCGTCGTCATCCGCATTGCAATTGTCCCCCGGTTTCACTTGCCAGCAAGCTGTTGTTGATGCGCTTGGCGATCGCGTCCGCCAGACCACGCTCCGAGGTAAAGCTGAGCGGGATGTCGGGGCAGATCAGCCAATTGCCGGTATCGGACTTCAGCGCCCAGCGGACGCTGGTCGCGCTCGTCGCGCCGTTGCCGCTGCGGATCGGCCCCAGCGCATAGCGCACCTTGATGCCCCCGAAGCCCGCGGGCATCGCGCGCAGACTTTCGGTCACGCGGACCTGCACCGCGCGTGCCTTGTCGCCCGAGGCGCCTTCGCCCTGCGCCACCACCTCGGCGATACCTGCCGACCGGGTCGGCATGAGCGGTTGGCGCGGCTGGCCTGAAAGGCGACCGGCGATCTCGCTCGGACTGGGAGCGACGTCAGCCTGCCAAAGCGCAAGATACCCCGCCAATGGAGACAGGAAAACGATCAGCATCCCCCAGATGTGCGAGAACAACGATTCGACAAAGGTCTTGCCGGCGGTGACGCCCAGCCAGCCGAGAATGCCGCCGCGTTGAGGGGGGGCGGTCGCCGCTTCGGGATCGGGCAATGGCGCGTTGGTCGTCATGAATGGCCCCCCAGCCTCATCCGATCCACGCTGCAAATCACGCAGCATCGCGATGCTAACAGGACGGATGCGTCATGACAATCGCGCCGATGCGCCGGTCGCGCAGGACAATCTCGACCGCTAGATCAGCCCCTTGGCGCGCAGGGAGGTGTGCCCCTCGCGCCCGATGATGACGTGATCGTGGACGGTCACTCCCATGTGCCGTCCGGCCTCGGCGATGCGCTGGGTGATCTGGATGTCGGCGCGGCTGGGTTCGGGCGAGCCGGAGGGGTGGTTGTGGACGAGGATCATCGCAGAGGCGCCTACGTCCATCGCCCGGCGGATCACCTCGCGCGGGTGGATTGCGGCCTCGTCGATCGAGCCATCGCCGACGTGATGATCGTCGATCAGTCGGTTCTTGGTGTCGAGATAGAGCACCCGCACGCGCTCCACCGTCAGATGCGCCATGTCGGTGGTGAGATAGTCGATCAGTGCCTGCCAGCTGCCGAGCACGGGCTTGCCGATGATCTCCCCGCGCGCCATGCGCCGCGCGGCGATGGCGACGGCTTTCAGCGCAGCGGCGGAATTCTCGCCCACGCCCTTCACCCGCTGGAGCGCCTTGGGATCGGCATTGAGCACCGCCGCGAGGCTGCCGTATTGCGCCAGCAGCGCCTTGGCGATCGGCTTGGTGTTGCCGCGCGGGATCGCGGCGAACAGGAGGTATTCGAGCACTTCGTAATCGGCCAGCGCCTCCGCCCCGCCGGTCAGCAAGCGGGCACGCAACCGGCTGCGATGGCCGTCGCCCGCGGCCTTGCCGGCATCGAAATCGGGAACGGCACTGTCGAGAAAATCGAAACTGTCTTCAGCTTCCGGCAAGGCGACCTCCGGGAAAGCGTTGAACCTCATGCATCATTGCCTTTGCCGGGGGATGCGCGCAAGGGTCGGGAACAATGCCGGTGGCGGATGTGGAGCAAGACGGGACAGGCCAGCGCGGCGGCAGGCGGCGGGTGATCCCGCAGCGCTGGCCGGCGCGCCTTGCGCTGGGCGTCGCGACCGCCGCGCTGCTCGGGGGCGGGGCTGTCTGGCTCAGCCGCGAGCGAATCGCGGGCAATGTGATCGACGGCTATCTTGCCGACAACGGCGTTCCCGCCACATACGACATCGTCAGCATCGGCCCGCGCCGTCAGGTGATCGAAAACCTGGTGATCGGCGATCCGGCGCGCCCTGACCTGACCGTGCGGCGCGTCACGGTGGATATCGGTGTCGGCTGGGCTGGGCCCGAGGTGCGCAAGGTGAGCGTTGAGGGCGCGCGTGCCTTCGCCAGCTATCGCGGCGGCAAGCTCAGCCTCGGCGCGCTCGATCCACTGGTCTTCACCGGCTCCGACGCAGCGCCCGCCTTGCCCGCCATCGACCTCGCGATCAGCGATGCGCGGGCGCTGGTGGAGAGCGATTACGGCAACATCGGCGTGAAGCTGGAAGGTTCAGGGCGGCTGGACGACGGTTTTGCCGGAAAGCTTGCCGCCACTGCACCCGGAATCGGCACCCCGGACTGCCGGGCCGAGCGCGTAACGCTATACGGCGCTCTCACCACGGATAATGGCGCCCCCCTGCTTGACGGCCCGCTGCGACTGGGCGGCGTCGCCTGCGGCGGAGCAAAGCTGGGCACCGCGGACATCGGCACCCGTGCGAGCCTCACCAAGGATTTCTCCGCCGCCGAAATCGACTTTGCCGTCACCGGAGAGCGGGTAGCCTATGCGTCGCTGACCGGAGCGGAGGTCGACGGCACGGCCACGCTCAACTGGGCACCCGAACGGCTGACGCTCGCGCATGACCTGAGCTTGCTCGACGTCACCGCTCCGCAAGGCCGGCTTGCGCGGCTCGGCGCGGAGGGAAGTTGGCGCGGCAGCGCGGATGGATCGCGCGGCCAGTGGGAGGGCACGCTGCGCGGCGCAGGACTCATCCCGGCGACCGACCTCACTGCCAGCCTCGCCGCCGCAGAGCGCGGGGCCGAGGGAACGCTGGTCGCGCCCCTGCTGAACCGGCTGCGCGGCGGGCTGACCCGCGCGCTCGACCAGGCCGATTTCCGCGCCGATGCGACCCTGCGTCACAAGGCCGGCGAGATCGCGCTGATCGTCTCCGACGCCAGCCTCGCCGACCGCAGGGGCGCGCGGGTGGTGGCGCTCTCGCGGGTCAGCGCCGGGATCGGTGAGGGCGGACTGACGGGCCTCAACGGCAATATTCTTGTCGGCGGCGCGGACCTGCCGAACCTCAATGGCCGGATGGCGCAGGACGCCGACGGCAGCTGGTCGCTGCGCCTCGCCATGGCCGATTATGCCGCCGGGCCGAACCACATCGCCATCCCGCGTCTGACGCTGCGCGGCGGGCGCGGCGGGGCGATCGGCTTTGACGGGGTGATGACCGCTAGCGGGATACTGCCGGGCGGCGGGGTCAATGATCTGACCGTGCCGATCGAAGGCGGCTGGTCGTCGGCGGGCGGGCTGGCGATGGGCACGCGCTGCACCCCGCTGGGCTTCTCCAAGCTGGCGCTCTCAGGCCTCGCGCTGGACCGTCAGTCGATCACGCTGTGCCCCGAACCCGGCGGCGGCCCGATGCTGGCGTGGCGCGACAGCCTGAGGCTCGCCGCGCGCACCGGGCCGGTCAACCTTTCCGGACAATTGAGCGAGAGCCCCGCAAGGCTCGCCGCGCAAAGCCTGCTGCTGCGCTATCCCGGACCTTTCATGGCCGAGGGTGCCGATGCCGTGATCGGCAGCGGCTCCAGCGAAACGCGGCTGACCGCAGTCAGCCTCTCGGGCCGCTTTGGCAGCGCCATCGAGGGCGAGTTTGCCGGGGGCAGCGCGCGGCTGGCGGCGGTCCCGCTCGATCTCGATGCGCTGTCGGGGCGCTGGAGCTTTGCGGATGGGGCTCTCGACATCACCGGCGGTGCCTTTACCCTCTCCGACCGGCCCGTGGCCGGCGCTCTCGCACGGTTCGAACCGCTCGCTGCAGAGGGTGCGCGTCTGACCCTCGCCGATGGCCGGATCACCGCCGATGCCGTGCTGCGCGCGCCCGCATCGCGCCGCAGCATCGCCGCCGTCACCATCGCTCACGATCTTGGCACCGCCACCGGCAGCGCGCGGTTGAGCGTGCCGGGGGTGGTGTTCGACAAGAGCTTGCAGCCCGAAGACCTGTCCTATCTCGCCAAGGGGGTGATCGCCTTGGCCGATGGCACCATCACCGGCGACGGGCGGATCGACTGGCGCGGCGACAACATCACCAGCAGCGGCACCTTCGCCAGCGACGGTTTCGACTTTGCCGCCGCCTTCGGGCCGGTGCGCGGGGTGGCGGGCAAGGTGGTCTTCACCGACCTCCTCAACCTCACCACCGCACCCGACCAGCGCTTGCGGATCGCGGCGATCAACCCCGGGGTCGAGGCGCTGGCCGGCACCGTGCAGTTCGAGCTCAAGGACGGCACGCTGCTGGCGCTGGAAGATGCGCGCTTTCCCTTCATGGGCGGCACGCTGCTGATGCGCCCGTTGACGATGGATTTCAGCCGCCCGGAAGAACGCCGTTATGTGTTCGAGATCATCGGGCTGGACGCGGCCACCTTCGTGTCGGAGATGGAGCTCGGCAATATCAGCGCCACCGGGGTGTTCGATGGCACGGTACCGATCATTTTCGATGCCAACGGCAATGGCCGGATCGAGGGTGGCCTGCTGATCGCCCGGGCCGGCGGGGGCAATGTCTCCTATCTGGGCGAGCTGACCTACGAAAACCTCGGCGCGATGGGCAATTATGCCTTCGCGGCGCTGCGCTCGCTCGACTATCGCCAGATGCAGGTGAAGCTTGACGGCGATCTGGCGGGTGAGATCATCACCAGCTTCGATTTCGACGGGATCCGGCAGGGCGAGGGCGCGAGCCGCAATTTCATCACCCGCAGGCTGGCGAAACTGCCGATCCAGTTCCGCATCAGCGTGCGATCGGAGACCTTCACGCAGCTCGCCTATATCGCCCGCGGCTACAATGATCCGGCGGCGTGGGGCGATCCGGTCAGCATGGGTCTGTTCAGGATCGAGAACGGCAGGCTCGTGCCGCGCGATCCGGTGGCGCCGCCCCCGCCGCCGATACCCGAGTCTCAGCCGTGACCCGTTCAACCTTCAGAAAGCGTTCCCCTGCCATGACAGCGATGAAATTGACCCGAACCCGGCACAATGCGACAGCAGCGCGACATGGCGCGCGATTGGCGGCGCAGGCAGGGGGACGGACAATGAAGGCCATTACGGTGTTGACCGGGCTGGGCATGGCGCTTGTCGGCTGCATCAACGTGCAGGCCCCGGACAAGCCGATCGTGATCCAGCTCGACATCAATATCAGGGCCGATGTGGTCTACGCCCTGTCGCAGGACGCGGCCAACACGATTGACGAGAACGCGGATATTTTTTGAGATATGCCGCGCTTCGCTAGGAGAATGATGATGCGCAATTCGGTTCTTGCAGGCTTTGCCGCACTGGCGGCAATGGGCCTCGCGGCGAGCCCGGCGCTCTCGCAGCAGCGCGATCCGGCTTATGCCGCAGCGCGCGCGGGGGGCACAGTGGGCGAACAGCCCGATGGCTATCTCGGCATCGTCGGCGCGGCCAACCCCGCCTTGCAGCGCATGGTCGACGACATCAACATCAAGCGCCGCGCGGTCTATGCCGAAAAGGCCAAGGAAAAGAAAACCACGCTAGAAGCCTATGCGCTGACCTCGGGCTGCGAGGCGATCGCGCGCACCGTGCCGGGCGAGAAGTATCAGGCGCCTGACGGCAGCTGGCAGACCCGCACCACCGCGCCTCCCATTCGGGATGCGCGTTGTCCCTGATGTTTGTGTGCCCGCCTCCGCGGGCACATCCTCGGTGCGTTTCGAGCCTTTCAGGCTCGAGCACCTGCGGGCGGGCGGTCGCCCTTGCGGCCCTTCGGGCCGTGACAGAGCCAACATTCCACCGATTGCGGGCCTCGGTCGCCTGAGCGACCGCAAGGGCGACCGCCCGCCCGCAGGCGATCAGGCCCGCAGGGTCTGAGACTCGCCGAGGACGCTCGCCCGGATGGGCGAGCGAAAAACAAGTTCGCACTTGCACAAAAGTGTCCTCGCGCGATGTTGACACAAATGTGCCCCCCTTCTAAGGGGGCGGCGCCCTCGGCGGGCACCTTGTTGCATGTGGCTCGGCCTTGCCTCTAAAGGCCACACCATGAGCGACGAGAAACCCGCCCGAGAACCCATTCACGAGGATGCGCGGATTGACGCGCTCGAAGCGCGGCTCAAGGCCGCACGCGAGCGTGAAGACCAGCGCAACCGGCCGCAGGTGAAGGGTGTCGATGCGAATTACCGCAGCGGCAACCGTGCCTTGGCCAATCTTCTGGGCGGGATCATCGGTGGCCTGGTGATCGGCTTTGCGGTTGACGCATTGCTGGACATCGCGCCCTGGGGTCTGTTGACCGGACTGTTCCTCGGAACGGCATCGGCCTTCAGGAGCATTATTCTGAGCGCGAATACGCGCCCCGCAGGCGGCAGCGAGAACGAGGACGAAGCAGGCTAGGCCGCTTCCCGACGTCTCCCGACCATCGGCAGGGGCGCGTTTGATGTAAAACATTTGGGGATCTTTCGATCGTGGCAGCCGAACAGGGCATGAGGGCAGCGGAAGGCAACATGGCTGCGGCCGTGCAGGCCGTCGAAGCTGCCGAAGCCGGCAAGGTCGATCCGATGAAGCAGTTCACCATCGAGCCCCTGCTGGGCTCGGACTGGCAGCTGTCCGACGGGATCAACATCGCGTTTACCAACTCCGCGCTGTGGATGGCGATCACGGCCGTCCTCGTCTGGGTGTTCGTCGCAGGCGGCATGAAGCGCCAGCTGGTGCCGGGCCGCTGGCAGATGGCGGTCGAGAGCATGACCGGCTTCATCGACGACCTGCTCGAGGCCAACGTCGGCAAGGCCGGGCGCAAATATGTGCCCTACATCTTCACCCTGTTCATGTTCATCCTGTTCGGGAACCTGCTCGGCCTGGTGCCAGTCGGTCTGATCCCGGGGATCCACGCCTTCACCTTCACCAGTCACTTCACCGCGACCGGCGTGCTGGCGATCATGAGCTTCTCGATCGTGCTGATCGTGGGCTTCTGGAAGCACGGCTTCCACTTCTTCTCGCTGTTCTGGCCGTCGAACACGCCCGCGTTTCTGGCGCTGCCGATCAGCCTCATTGAATTCGTGTCCTTCATGGTGCGCCCCTTCAGCCTCGCACTGCGGCTCTTCGTCGCGATGATGGCGGGCCACGTGCTGCTCAAGGTGCTGGCGAGCTTCGTGATCGCCGGCGGCGGCGCGGGCCCGGCGCTGGGCGCGGCGATCGGCATCCCGAGCTTTGTCCTGATGGTCGCGATCAGCGCGCTGGAGATCCTTGTCGCGGGCATTCAGGCCTATGTCTTCGCGCTCCTGACCTCGCTCTACATCAACGACGCGGAAAACCTTCACTGAGGGCTGAGACGCTCTCTTCACAACCCTCACCAACACACAGATTTTTCTCAAGGAGTTTATAATCATGGACGCAACTGCTGCTGCTCTCCTCGGTGCCGGTCTCGCTGCGATCGGTGCCGGCATGGCCGCGCTGGGCGTGGGCAACGTGTTTGCCTCGTTCCTCGAAGGCGCGCTGCGCAATCCGGGCGCTGCTGACGGCCAGCAGGGCCGCCTGTTCATCGGCTTCGCGGCTGCTGAACTTCTCGGCCTGCTCGCCTTCGTTATCGCCGTTCTGCTGATCTTCCGCTAAGATCCGGCACGCCGGACCGGCGAGCGCAGATGCGCTCCGCTGGCCGGCGTTCCTTGCGCGAACTGTCGATAACACCGGCGTAAACAAGGGCGACCCATGCCTCAGATCGATCAAATCGCCGAGACGCTCTCAAGCCAGGTGTTCTGGCTGCTGGTGTTCTTCGGCCTCACCTTCCTTGTCGTCGGCCTTGGCATGGTGCCCAAGGTGATGGGCACGGTTGACCTGCGCGACCAGCAGATCGCGGGCGATCTGGCGGCGGCACAGGCGGCGCGTGACGAGGCGACGGCGCAGGAAGATGCCTGGCGCAAGCGTGAGAACGCCAACCGCGCCGCGGCGCAGGGCGTGATCGGCGAGGCCAAGGCCAAGGCCGCGGCGGCCAATGCGGCGAAGCTGGCGGAAACCCAGGCGCGCCTCGACGAGCGTCTGGCCCAGGCCGAAACCGCGATCGCGGCTGCGCGTAACAGCGCCATGGCCGAGATTGAGGACGTCGCCGCGGACGCCGCGCGCGACATCGTCGCCCGCGTTGCCGGGGCTGATGTCGAACCGGCTGCGGCGCAGGCTGCAGTCAAGGAGGTGATGGCGCATGGCTGACATTCTGATCCTGCTCGCCTCCGGGGCCGAGGGTCATTCCGAGCCCAGCGTGTTGGGCCTCGACACCTACCAGTGGGTCGCGCTGGCGATGACCGTGCTGCTCGCAGTGTTCCTGTGGAAGAAGGTCCCCGGCGTGATCGCCGGTGGGCTCGACGCCAAGATCGCCGCGATCCGCGCCGCGCTTGATGAAGCCAAGACCCTCCGCGCCGAAGCCGAAGCGCTGCGGGCCGAATATGCCGCCAAGATCGCCAGCGCCGAAAAGGACGCCGAGGCGATGCTGGCTGGGGCCCGCGAGGAAGCCGACGCTATCCTCGCCCGGGCCGAGGCCGATGGCGAAGTGATGGTCGCACGCCGCCAGAAGATGGCCGAAGAGAAGATCGCCGCTGCCGAGCGCGCCGCGATTGCCGAGGTCAAGGCCAAGGCGGTCACCGCCGCAGCCGCCGCTTCCAAGGTGCTGATAGCCAAGGCTCACGACAAGAAGGCCGACAAGAAGCTCGCGGATGAGGTGATCGCCTCGCTCTGAGCGAAATGGTATTTCCGGTTAGACAGAGGGCGGTCCGCAGGGGCCGCCCTTTTTCGTTGGTGAGTCAGCTGCCGGGGACCAACACGACTTTGCCCACGAGCTCGCGGTTTGCCATCGCTTCAAAGCCCTCGCGCCAACGCGATAGCGGGAGGGTGCGGTCGATCGCGGGGCTGATTGCCCCTTCCTCGGCAAGGCGGGCGATGGCGCGATTTATCGCGCTCCCGCGTTCTGGGAAGCGCCGGGCATACTCCCCCGCGCGCAGGCCGACGATGCTGAAGCCCTTGATCAGCGGGATATTGGTCGAGACCTCCGCGATCCGCCCCGAGGTGAAGCCGACCACCACCAGCTTGCCGCCAAATGCGATGCAGCGGGTCGATTCGTCGAATACGTCGCCGCCCACGGGGTCGAACACGATGTCGGCCAGCGCCCCGCCGGTGAGTTCGGCGACCTGTTCGCGGAAGCGGCCCTCGGCGAGGATCACGGCTTCGGGGCGGGCGAGGGCGGCGATGCGCTCCGCCTTGGCCGGGCTGCCGGTGGTGGCGATCACGCGGGCCCCGAGCGCGCGGGCAAGATCGCAGGCGGCGAGGCCCACCCCGCCGCTCGCCCCGTGGACCAGCACCCATTGCCCCTCGCTGAGGCCGCAAATCTCGACCAGCCCTGTAAAGGCGGTGGAATAGGCCGCCCCCATCGCGGCGGCGGCGGGGAAGTCCATGCCGCGCGGGATGGGCGACAGCTTGTCGGCGGGCACGCAGGCAAGCTCGGCAAAGGCGCCGGTCTTATTGCCGCCCATGACCCGGTCGCCGGGCGCGAAACCGCTGGCGGGGTCCGCCTCCAGCACCTCGCCCGCGAATTCGAGCCCGCTGGTGAAGGGCACTTCGGGTTTGAACTGGTATTCCCCCCGCGTCATCAGCAGGTCGGGGAAGTTGAGCGAGGCGGCGCGCACCGCCACCAGCACCTCGCCCGGCGCGCGGGCCGGGGTGGGGCAGTCGGCCAGCGTCACGCCGGACAGGTCGTCCGATAGGCGTTCAACCTTCAGGGCCTGCATCGTCCTAGAAATTGTCCTTGGCCGCTCTGAGCGCGGCAAAGGTTTCGTGCGGAGCATTGCCGCCCCAGCGAGCCATCATCGCGGGGTCATCGGCGCGCAGGAAGGGGTTGGTGGCGAGCTCGCGCGCCAGAGTGGTCGGCACCGTCGGCTCGCCCCGGGCGCGCTTGTCTGCAATCTCTTCGGCATAGGCCTGCAGAGCAGCGTTGTCGGGATCGGCGTAGAGCGCGAAGCGGGCGTTGGATGCGGTGTATTCGTGTGCGCAGTAGAGCTTGGTCGCGGTCGACATGCGCCTGATCCGCTCGAGACTGTTCCAGAACTGCTCGGGCTGGCCCTCGAACATCCGTCCGCAGCCGAGCGCGAACACGCTGTCGCCGACAAAGGCGATGCCCTCCTCGACGATGTGATAGGCGATGTGGCCATTGGTGTGGCCGGAGACATCAATCACCCGCGCGCGGTGCTCACCGAGCGCGACGTAGTCATCATGCGCAACGATATGGTCGACCGGAAATTTGCCCTCGACCTCCGCCGGAGCATAGATCGTGCACCCGGTCGCATCCTTGATCGCCGCATTGCCGCCCGCGTGGTCGGGGTGCCAGTGGGTGTTCCAGATCTGGGTGATGCGCCAACCCTTGGCCTCGGCCTCGCGCAGATAGGCGGCGGCATCGGGGGTATCGATCGCGGCGGTTTCCTTGCTCACCGAATTGTGGACGAGGAAACCGTAATTGTCGCTGAGACAGGAGAATTGATGAACGTGGATCATGGGAGCGAGTTTACGCCTCCGATTCGTAATAGGAAAGGCCCGCCTGCTCGGGTGAGCAGACGGGCCTGAATTCCAACGCGGATTACCCGAGGACGCTCGCCCGGATGGGCGAGCGCCTCACGATCAATCCTGACCCTTCTTGAGCGCGGCGCCGAGGATGTCGCCGAGCGAAGCGCCCGAATCCGACGAACCGAACTGCGCAACCGCTTCCTTTTCTTCGGCGATCTGACGGGCCTTGATCGAGAAGTTGGGCTTCTTCGAACGGTCGAAGCCGATCACCATTGCGTCGATCTTGCTGCCGACCTGGAAGCGGTCGGGGCGCTGTTCGTCGCGGTCGCGGCCGAGGTCGCTGCGCTTGATGAAGCCGGTCGCACCGTCTTCGCCAACCTGCACTTCCAACCCACCGTCGCGCACTTCGAGCACGGTGACGGTGACGGTCTGGTTCTTGCGCAGCGCGCTGCCGGTGGTGGCGGCTTCAGCCGAAGGCGCGCCCTTTTCGAGCTGCTTCATGCCGAGGCTGATGCGCTCCTTGTCGACATCGACATCGAGCACGATGGCCTTGACCATCTCGCCCTTGCGGTGGAGCGCCAGCGCGTCTTCGCCCGAGATGCCCCAGGCGATGTCCGACATGTGAACCATGCCGTCCACGTCGCCATCGAGGCCGATGAACAGGCCGAATTCGGTGGCGTTCTTGACTTCGCCCTCGACTTCGCTGCCGACCGGGTGCTTCTCGGCGAACTCGTCCCACGGATTGCGCTGGGCCTGCTTGAGGCCAAGGCTGATACGACGCTTGTCGCTGTCGACCTCCAGCACCATCACGTCGACTTCCTGCGAGGTCGAGACGATCTTGCCGGGGTGGACGTTCTTCTTGGTCCAGCTCATTTCGCTGACGTGGACAAGGCCTTCGATGCCCGCTTCCAGCTCCACGAAGGCGCCGTATTCGGTGATGTTGGTCACCTGACCCGTCAGCTTCATGCCGACCGGGTACTTGGCAGCAACGCCATCCCACGGATCGCTTTCGAGCTGCTTCATGCCGAGGCTGATGCGCTGCGTTTCAGCGTTGATGCGCACGATCTGCACGGTCACGGTGTCACCGATATTGATGACCTCGCTCGGGTGGTTGACGCGCTTGTAGCTCATGTCGGTGACATGCAGCAGCCCGTCGATCCCGCCGAGATCCACGAACGCACCGTAATCGGTGATGTTCTTGACCACGCCGTCGATGATCTGGCCTTCGACCAGGTCATTGATGAGCTCGCTGCGCTGTTCGGCGCGGGTTTCTTCGAGCACCGCACGGCGCGAAACGACGATGTTGCCGCGGCGACGATCCATCTTGAGGATCTGGAAGGGCTGCGGCACGTCCATCAGCGGGGTGACGTCGCGCACGGGGCGGATGTCGACCTGCGAGCCGGGGAGGAAGGCCACGGCGCCGTCGAGGTCGACGGTGAAGCCGCCCTTGACGCGGCCGAAGATGCGGCCTTCGACGCGCTTGCCTTCGCCGAATTCGCTTTCCAGCTTGTCCCACGCGGCTTCGCGGCGGGCGCGGTCACGCGAGAGCATGGCTTCGCCATCGGCGTTCTCGACGCGGTCAACGAAGACTTCGACTTCGCCGCCGACGGTCAGGCCGTGGTCGTCCTCGCCACGCGAGAATTCCTTGAGGGAGATGCGGCCTTCGCTCTTGAGGCCAACGTCGATGACGGCAAAGCCGTTTTCGATCGCGGTGACGGTGCCCTTGACGACGCGGCCTTCGAAGCCTTCATCGCCGGCGCCGCCGAGCTGTTCGTTGAGAAGCGCCTCGAAATCGGCGCGGGTGGGATTGGCAGTGCTCGCCATAGTCGATCAGAGTCCTGTTTCGTTGTGCTACCGGCCACCGGTTTTTCCGGGGTCTTTCTCCGCTTCCCAGGCACCATTGCCGGGGCTGGCGGGGCAAGAGGCAGACTTCTGCGCGTGGCCCCATGCCGACGTGCAGGTTCTTTCAACCAGATTGGATTGCGAGAACGGGGGCGCGCCTAGGCGAGACGGCTTCGAAAAGCAAGGAAAACCCGGCCTACCCGATCCGCGCCACTACCGCCTCGATCGCGGCCTCGATCGCGGCATCGCGGCCGAAATGGGTGGTGTCGATCACCAGCGCATCGGCAGCGGCGCGCAAGGGGGCGTCGGTGCGATTAATGTCGCGCGCGTCGCGGGCGGCGATGTCGCGCTCGATTTCGGCGAGGGGGATGTCGATCTCGCGGCCCGTCATCTCCAGCCAGCGCCGCCGTGCGCGTTCCTGCACACTGGCGGTGACATAGAGCTTCACCTCGGCCTCGGGCGCGATCACTGTGCCGATATCGCGCCCGTCGAGCACCGCGCCGCCCGGCTGCGTGGCGAAGGCACGCTGGCGCTGGAACAGGGCGTGGCGCACATCGGGATGCACCGAGACGCGGCTCGCATAGCCGCCGACCTCTTCGGAGCGCAGGATCTCGTCTTCGAGCAGGCTGTCGGCAAAGTCGCAGGCGGCCAGCGCGGTTGCGGGGTCGTCGGGATCGCCGCCCGCCAACTGCACCTGCCGCCCGACCGCGCGGTAGAGCAGCCCGGTGTCGAGATGCGGCAGGCCGAAATGCGCGGCCAGCGCCTTGGCGATGGTGCCCTTGCCCGATGCGGTCGGGCCGTCGACGGCGATGATCATTTGGCGGCTTCCCGCGCGTCGATCCGGCTCATCCAGTCGCGGTAGATCGCTTCGGCGACGACGGGACGCTCGGAAATGAAGGCGTGGCTGCCGCCCGGCACCACCGCGAGTTCCGCGCCCGGAGTGAGCGCGACGAAATCCTGCACGGTGTCGAGCCGCGCCTCGTCATACTGGCCGACCACGAAGAGGATGCGGCTGCCATCGACGCGGGAGAGCAGCCCCGAGGCATCGTAGCTCGCCAACGAGCCCGAGGCGCGGAATTCGGTCGGCCCCCACATCGCGTTGTAGACCGTGGCGTTGAAGCCCTTGCCGCCATAGCGCTTGCGATAGGCGAGCGCCTCAGGGGAGGGGGCAGGGCGGTCGGCGCGGCCGTTGTAGGCGGCGTAGAAGGCGGCAGTTGCGGGCTCGCACACTTCGGCGGCGGGCGGGGTGGGCCCCTCGCAGGCGCGGATCGTGGCCGCCACGTCATCGGGCAGGTCGCGGATCAAGAGGTTGGTGCCGGTGATCCAGTGCGACGTCGACAGGAAGGTGCCGCTCAGCACCGCCGATGCGGTGTGCTGCGGATAAGCGGCGGCATATTCGAGCGCGAGGGCCGAGCCCCAGGAATGGCCGATCACATGCCAGCGCTCGACGCCCAGTTCGCGGCGGATAGCCTCGAGTTCGGCCACGAAGCGTTCGGGGCGCCAGTTGGCGGGGTTTTCGGGCCGGTCGGACATTCCGCTGTCGAGCTGGTCGTAAAGGATCACCGGGCGCTGGTCGGCGAGGCTGAGCAGGCCGCCGAAGTTCACATGCGTGCCCCCGGGGCCGCCGTGGATAATGATGACGGGCGTCGCGCCCTCGCCGATGGTGCCGTTGACCCGCGCCCAGACCTTGCCGCCCTCGACCGCGATGCGGTGTTCGGAGGTGGCGACCGACCAGTCGGCGGCGGGATCGGTGGGGAGGACGGTGGTCTGCGCCCACGCCGCAGCGGGCAATGCGAAAGCGGCCAGCGCCGCGAAAAGCGTTCTCATGAGAAGATGTCCTCTGCCTTGGCCGGGGTCAGTTCGGTCTGCTCGCGCTTGCGCCAGCGGAAGTGGAGAAAGCCGAAGGCGGCCCATGCGGCAAACAGGTTGAGCCCCAGCTCAATCCACACCTGATCGCTCTCGGCGCGCAGCCATGTCACCCCTGCCGCCGCGCCGAGCAGGATCGCCGCCGCCACGATCCGGCGCGTCAGCGGTGTTCGCCCGAGGTGCTGCAAGGTGCGGCTCATCCCCCGCTCCTATCCTCGCCCGCCCGATTGCGCCACGCCTTCGCCAACCCGTAGATCGCGATCGCGGCCCAGAAGAATTCGAGCACGAGGCTCGCCCAGTTGGTGTGGTAGACGAGGCTGACCGTCAGCAGCGCCGCGCCGAGCAGGTTGGTGCCGTGCAGCAGGAAGGGGTTAGTCGCCTTTGCCAGCGTCAGATAGGCATAGGCACCGATGATGCAGGCGGTGCCGGCAAGTCCGATGATGCTGGGCCAGTCGAGCGGGGTATTCATGGCTGCTCCCGATCATGCTTCTCGCGAGATGCCTTGCGCAGCAGCCAATCACGTAACTTGTCGTGAGTGAGCCAGCGCACAGCTCCAGCCAAGGGCGCTGCGACGCAGATAAGGATGATCTCCGCCAAAGTGATCGGCGCCCCACCAGAGAAATGGCGGTAGATGGCCCAACCAAGAAAACCACCTGTGAAGATGATGATGGTTGAGACGAGGCCTTTTGTCACGCCGTCGCCTCGGCCAGCAGACCCATGAAAGTGGGGAAGCTAGTATTGATCGGGCTGATGTCGTCGACGTCCACGCCGCCCTCGCTGACGAGGCCTGCCACCGCCATGCTCATGGCAATGCGGTGATCGAGTAACGATTTGACCTGCCCGTTCGCTGTGCCGCGGAGCGGTTCGCCGTCGGTGCCGTGGATGGTGAGGCCGTCCTCGTGCTCCTCCACCCGCGCGCCCGCGGCGGTAAGCGCGGCGGCCATCGCGGCGAGGCGGTCGCTTTCCTTGACGCGCAGTTCCTCAAGGCCGGTCGTGCGGGTCGTGCCCTGCGCAAGCGCGGCGGCAACGAACAGCACCGGAAACTCGTCGATCATCGCAGGCGCGATGGCCGGATCGACATCGATGCCCGAAAGCTGCGCATGGCGCACCCGCAGGTCTGCGACCGGCTCGCCGCCCACTTCGCGCGCGTGCACCTCCTCAATGTCCGCGCCCATCTGCCGCAGCACGTGGAGCAGGCCCGCGCGGGTCGGGTTGAGGCCGACGTTCAGGATCGTGAGATCGCTCCCCGGCACCAGCGTGGCTGCGACCATGAAGAAAGCGGCGGAGGAGGGATCGCCCGGCACCACCACGTCCATCGGCTTCAGATCGGCCTCGCCGTGGATGCTGATAACGGCCTCGCCCTTCTCCTCACCCACTTCGAGCTTCGCGCCGAAGCCGGTCAGCATCCGCTCGGTATGGTCGCGGGTGTGGACGGGCTCGATCACGCGGGTGATGCCGGGGGTGTTGAGGCCGGCGAGCAGCACCGCGCTTTTGACCTGCGCACTCGCCACCGGGAGCCGGTAGGTGATCGGCACGGCAGGGTTCGCGCCGCGCAGCATCAGGGGGAGGGTGCCGCCCGCGCTCGCCTCGAAACTTGCGCCCATCAGCGAAAGCGGATCAATCACGCGCTTCATCGGGCGGCCCGAGAGGCTCGCATCGCCCGTGAAGGTCGCGGTGATCGCATGGCTCGCGACAAGGCCCATCAGCAGCCGCGTCGACGTGCCTGAATTGCCCATGTCGAGCGCCTGCTTCGGCTCCAAGAGGCTGCCGACACCCACGCCATCGACCGTCCATGCGCCGTCATCCCCGCGCGCAATCTGCGCTCCGAAGGCCCGCATCGCCGCAGCGGTCGCCAGCACGTCCTCGCCCTCCAGCAGCCCGGTGATGCGGCTGCGCCCGACGGCGAGCCCTGCAAACATCAACGAGCGATGGCTGATCGACTTGTCGCCGGGGACACGGATGGCGCCCGTCAGCGGGCCGGCGGCGCTAAAGCGATGGCTGGTCATAAGGCCGCGGTCTTTGACAGCGCCCCGCGCTTCTGGCAAGGCGCGCCGCGTCTGTCCGCCGGGCTCTTGATAAAGGGCTTGCCGGAGCCCACTTTTCCGATCAATCCACCCACGATTTTGCAGCTGTTGGGCCCGCCCTGTCAGGGCCGGCCCGTTTTGAGGAATGACGATGGCGAAGCCTGAATGGGGTACCAAGCGTACCTGCCCCAAGTGCGGGGAGCGATTTTACGATCTCGGCAAGGACGATCCGGTGACCTGCATCGAATGCGGCGAGAACTGGTCGCCCGAGCCGGTGCTCAAGTCCAAGCAGCCGATTCCCTTCGAGGAAGTCGAAAAGAAGAAGGACGTCGAGGCTGACGCCGATCTCAGCGGCGATGACGACATCGACGATCTGGAAGACATCGAGGACATCGACGAGGACGGCGATTCGCCCGACAACGACGTCGATCTCGGCGGTGACGACGATCTCGGTGTGGCCACTTCGGGCGACGACGACGACGACGAGAGCTGATTGATTGCGGGGCCGCCTCCGCGGCCGGTGTGCCGCCTTTGGCGACACAGCTTCGCTTCCCTCGGTGCGTTTCCGGCGCGGTGCGCCGGAGCACCTGCGGCTCGCGCGCGTGCGCTCGCGGCCGCGTTCCGGCCGGATCAGCCCTGACGGTCCGAAGTCAGGATATTTGGTCCGGTTCGATCAATTTAAGCTTGCCAAGGGAGGTCGGCCCCACTAATGGCCGCCTCCCGCAAGCAGGGCGCTTAGCCTTGCTGGCATGATGACTGGCTCGGGGCCTTAGCTCAGCTGGGAGAGCGCAACACTGGCAGTGTTGAGGTCAGCGGTTCGATCCCGCTAGGCTCCACCAGTCATCCTGATCAAAGTCGGAGAGTTTGCTCCTTGCTGGAGCTCCCTTCGCAACGCTGGCCGACGAGGTTTCGTCCGCCGGCGTTTTTCGCATTTTCCGGGCGGCCAAGGCTCCCGGCAGGAGAAGTTGGCGATGTTCGACACGCTGTCCGACCGTCTTGGCGGGGTCTTTGACAAGCTCAAGGGCCGCGGTGCGCTGCGCGAGCAGGACGTGCGCGACGCCATGCGCGAAGTGCGGATCGCGCTGCTCGAAGCCGACGTCGCGCTCCCCGTCGCCCGCCGCTTCATCGATTCCGTCACCGAAAAGGCCGTCGGCCAAGATGTCCTGAAGTCGGTCACCCCCGGCCAGATGGTGATCAAGATCGTCCATGACGAACTGGTTGAAACGCTGGGCGGGATGGAGGTCGAAGGCCTCAAGCTCGATGCCAAGCCGCCGGTCGTGATCATGATGGTCGGCCTGCAGGGTTCGGGTAAAACGACCACCACCGCCAAGCTCGCCAAGCTGATCCGCGAACGCCACGGCAAGAAGGCGCTGATGGCCTCGCTCGACGTCAACCGTCCGGCGGCGCAGGAGCAGCTGGCGGTGCTCGGCGGGCAGGTCGATGTCGCGACCCTGCCGATCGTGCAAGGCCAGCAGCCGGTCGACATCGCCCGCCGCGCGATGGAAGCCGCGCGGCTTCAGAATTTCGACGTGCTGCTGCTCGACACCGCGGGCCGCCTCCACGTTGACGACGCGCTGATGGCCGAGATGAAGGCTGTCGCCAGCGTTTCGGCGCCCAACGAAGTGCTGCTGGTTGTCGATTCATTGACAGGTCAGGACGCGGTCAACGTCGCGCAGTCCTTCACCAGCGAAGTGCCGCTGACCGGCGTGGTGCTGACCCGCATGGACGGCGATGCCCGCGGCGGTGCCGCGCTCTCGATGCGCGCGGTCACCGGCAAGCCGATCAAGTTCGCGGGCACCGGCGAAAAGCTCGACGCGATCGAGCCTTTCCGCCCCGGTTCGGTCGCCGACCGCATCCTCGGCATGGGCGACGTCGTCAGCCTGGTCGAGCGCGCCGCCGCGACGATCAAGGAAGAGGACGCTGAAAAGCTCGCGCGCAACCTTGAGAAGGGCAGGTTCGACCTCGACGATCTCGCCATGCAGCTCAAGCAGATGCGCGGCATGGGCGGGCTGGGGATGCTGGCGGGCATGATGCCGGGCATGAAGAAGGCCAAGGCCGCGATGCAATCGAGCGGCATGGACGACAAGGTGCTGGTTCACATGGAAGCGATCATCTCCTCGATGACCGCCAAGGAACGCGCCAATCCCGACCTGATGAACGCCAAGCGCAAGAAGCGCGTCGCGGCGGGCAGCGGCACCGATGTGCAGACGGTCAACAAGGTGCTCAAGATGCACCAGGAAATGTCGCGCGCGATGAAGCAGATCAAGAAGATGGGCGGGCTCAAGGGCCTCGCTGCGATGTTCGGTGGCGGCGGCGGTCCGATGGGCGGCGGCATGGGCGGCATGGGCGGCCTTCCGCCCGGCGGCCTGCCCGGCCTCGGCGGTGGCGGGATGGGAGGTCTGCCCGGTCTCGGTGGTCCGCCCCGCAAGAAATAGTTTCAAGTCAGAAGTTTCAGTTCAACAGTTCAAGTTCAATCGAAAGGTAACATCATGTCGATTTCCATCCGGCTCTCGCGCGGCGGTGCCAAGAAGCGTCCCTATTACCGCATAGTCGTCGCCAACAGCCGCTCGCCCCGCGACGGCAAGTATCTCGAGCAGATCGGGACCTACAACCCGCTGCTCGCCAAGGACTCGCCCGAGCGCGTGAAGCTGATCGAAGACCGCGCCCGCTACTGGCTCGGCGTCGGCGCGCAGCCGACCGACCGCGTGGCCCGCTTCCTCGATGCCGCCGGCATCAAGGAGCGTGCGGCCCGCGTGAACCCCAAGAAGGGCGAGCCGGGCGAAAAGGCCAAGGAGCGTGCTGAAGAGCGTGCCGCCAAGATCGCCGAAGCCGAAGAAGCCAAGCGCGCCGCTGAAGAAGAAGCCAAGGCCGCTGCCGCTGCCCCGGCCGAAGAAGCGCCCGCCGAAGAAGCGCCCGCTGCTGAAGAAGCTGCCGCTGAAGAGGCCCCTGCTGCTGAAGAAGCGCCTGCTGAAGAAGCCGCCGCCGAAGAACAGGCCGAAGGCTAAGCTACTATGCCCGCGCCCGTCACCCTCGCCGCCATCATCGGCGCGCACGGGGTGGCGGGCGAGGTGCGTCTGAAGCTGTTTGGCGAAGGCGTTGCGACGCTCGCCAAACACAAGAGCTTCAACGATGGCGCGCTCACGCTGGTCAAGGTGCGCGACGACGGCAAGGGCGGCGGGATCGCCCGCTTCGCCGAAAGCACCAGCCGCGCCGATGCCGAAAAGCTGCGCGGCACCGCGCTCAGCGTCCCGCGCGATGCGCTCCCGCCGCTGGCCGAGGGTGAATTCTACCACGCCGATCTGCTCGGGCTTCCCGTGATCACCGACGCGGGCGATCCTGTCGGCACGGTCGCCGCGATCGAGAATTTCGGTGCGACCGACATCATCGAAATTGCCCGCGACCCGGCACCTGAAAAGGGGCCCAAGACCTTCATGGTCCCGATGGTCCCCACAGCCGTGCCGGAATGGGATCAACACCGGCTTGTGATCGCGGCTGCTTTCGCCGAAGACTAGGCGGCGATGCTCGCATTTCTGTTTCTCATGCTGACCTATTGCCTGAGCTGCGCCTTTGCGACGCTTGGCGCAGTGCTGCTGGCCTCGTGGTTCTGGCCCTCTGCCGAGCGCTTCGTCCGGGTCGCAGGCTGCGCTTTTGGCGGTGCACTGGTGACGATCGTTCCAGTGTTGCTGGCCGACACCGGGATGCGCAGAATACCCGCCAGCAGCACCCTGCTGGGTGCGTTGCTGGTGATGGTCCTGGCGCTCGTGCTGGTTGCCCTGCCGGTCGCCTGGCTTGCGCAGCGGCGGCTCGATCGCTCGGCCGTGCTCGATACCAGCGTGTTCGAATAGGCGGGGTGCGACATGCGCGCCGAGGATACCGCGCTGTGGCAACGTATCGCCGACCACCACATCGGCCCTCCTGACGCATCGCTGACCTTCGCCGCCCGGCTCGCCCGCGAGAACCGCTGGGACGAAGCCCACGCCGAACGGGTGATCGGCGAATACAAGCGCTTCTGCTATCTCGCCGTCACCGCCGGGCACCCGGTCACGCCGTCCGATGCGGTCGATCAGGCCTGGCATCTCCACCTCACCTATAGCCGCGATTACTGGCAAAGCTTCTGCCCCGAGGTCCTGCGCGCCGATCTGCACCATGGCCCCACAGCCGGCGGCCCGGTCGAGCGTGAGCGATATTACCGACAATATGCCGATACGCTCGCAGCTTACGAAGCTGCCTTCGGCGCGCTGCCTCCGGCCGATATCTGGCCTGACGCGCATAGGCGTTTTGCCATCGACCCACGGGGAGTTCGCGTTAACTTTTTCGATGGTATCATGCTTCCACGCCGGGTCGCGCTGGCGCTGGGTCTCGCTGTCTTCGTGGCAGGATGGCTCGCGGGAAGGATGATGTGATGCAGCTGTTCTCGTCCTGGACGGGCAGCGACTTTCTGCTGTTTTACAGCGTCATGCTCGCTCTGGCGAGCGCGCTGGCATGGCGGCTGCCCGCCATCCTGCGCGAAGCGGGGCGGTGCGGCGAGGCCCATGATCTCGAAAGCGTGGCAGTGCTGGCTGGCGGGCGGCGGCGCTTGGCCGATTCGCTGCTGGCGGATCTCTATGTGCGCGGCGCGCTGGTCGAGGCGGAAAAGGGCAAGCTCCGGATTGCGGCGCGCGATCATCCGGTGACGCCAGCCGCACGGGCGCTGCTGGCGACCGATGCGCCGGTGACGCTCGCCGATGCGCGCCGGACGGTGGCAGTCCATGCCGAGCGTGTGGCAGCGCGGCTGTGCCGGGCGGGCCTGCTGCTGCGGCCCGAGGAGCACACCCGGCTGCGGCTGATCGCAATTCTGCCGTTTGTTATCCTGTTCCTGCTCGGCCTCTACCGCCAGCGAGCGGGCGGCGCGCTGGGTGAGCCGACCGGCTTTCTGGTCGCGCTGCTGGTGCTGACCGTGGTGCTGGCGGTGATGCGCTATGCTACTTGCGACCCGCGCACCGCGGCAGGCGTGGCGGCGGTGCAGGAACTGCGGCACCGCAACGGCCGTCTCAACCAGGCCCCGCGCCCGGACGAGGCGGCGATGGCGGTGGCGCTGTTCGGCACCGGGGTGCTGGTCGGCACGCCTTGGGAGCCGGTCCATGCGCTGCGCCAGCAGAGCGGCGACAGCGGGGGCGACGGTGGCAGCGACGGCGGCTCGGGCTGCGGCGGCGGCTGCGGCGGTTGCGGAGGCTGATTTGCGCGCGTAAGCGGCGGGCATGACCACGCTTCCAGGTTCTTTGGCCGTCGCTGTCGTTCAGGCCGCTCCGATCCCGCTCGATTTTTCTGCGGGGATCGACAAGGCCCTGCGCCTCGCGCGGGATGCCGTTGAGGCTGGCGCGAAGGTCGTGGCCTTTGGCGAGACCTTTCTGGGCGGCTATCCGCTGTGGCTCGACGAGGCGCCCGGCGCGGCGCTGTGGGACCATCCCGGCACGCGCGCGCTCCATGCGATCATGCTTGAACAAGCCGTGGTCGCCAATGACGCGCGGCTGCTGCCGTTGCAGGAACTGGCCGATGCGAGCGGGGCGATCATCAGCATCGGCGCGCATGAGCGGGTTCGGCGCAGCCTTGTGAACAATCAGCTGACCTTCCGTCCGGGCCTGCCGGTGATGGACCACCGCAAGTTGGTGCCGACCCACGGTGAGCGCCTGATCTGGGCGCGCGGGGATGGCTCGACGCTGGGCGTGCATCAGGCGGAGTGGGGCCGCCTCGGCACGCTGATCTGCTGGGAGCACTGGATGCCGCTCGCTCGCGCGGCGATGCATAATCTCGGCGAGGACGTGCATATCGCCGCCTGGCCGACGGTGCGCGAGAGCCACCAGATCGCATCAAGGCACTATGCGATGGAGGGGCGGTGCTTCGTGCTGGCGGCGGGGCTGGTGCAGATGAAGGACGATTTGCTCGACGGGCTGGAGCGGGTTGGTGGTGACGAGGCGGCGCGCGAGTTGCTGGAGGCGATCCCCGCGCAAGTGCTCAACCGCGGCGGCTCCCTGATCGCTGCCCCCGATACCCGCGTGCTCGCGCAGGCGGGCGAGGGGGAGGAGACTTTGCTGGTGGAGCTCGACCTTGGCGAAGTCTCGGCAGGATTGGCGAATCTTGATACGGACGGACACTACGCGCGGCCTGATGTGTTCGAGCTGACGGTCGATATGCGGGCGAAGGATGGGGTTTCATGGACGAGCCCGTAACTGGCGGACTGATCCTCGGGGTTGCAGTGAGCTTGGCAGGGCTGTGGCTTTCTCGCCGGACGGCGCCCGATGTAGAGGTCTTTCTCCCAAAGCTCGGCGTCAGTTTGTTAGCAGCAATTGGGACTCTGCCTGTGGTGCTGACACCGCTGCTGATACTTCTCGTCGCGGTTATGGATGACAATCGCAACAGCGGGGCGATTGACGCCTTAATGGTATGCGCCGCTATCGTGACGCTTGTCGGCTGGCCTCTTGCATTCGTTGTCGCTCGCAAGAGCATCGCAAGGGCGAGAAGCGAAACGCAACAGGACCCGCGGAGCTGACATGACCTTCGCCGCCACTATTCTCACGCTCTACCCCGAAATGTTCCCCGGGCCGCTCGGCGTGTCGCTCGCAGGCCGCGCGATGGCCGAAGGCAAGTGGGCCTGCGATACGGTGCAGATCCGCGACTTTGCCGAGGACAAGCACCGGACCGTTGATGATACCCCTGCTGGCGGCGGGGCGGGGATGGTGCTGAAGTGCGATGTGCTGGGGAGGGCTCTGGATAGCGTTCAAAAGCGCCTTCCCCAGGGGGAAGGGGTTGGGGATGGGGGTTCGGCGGTCGAGGGACGCTCTGCCTCCGCCAACGCCGAGCCCCCACCCCTCGATCCCCTCCCCGAGGGGAGGGGAGGAAAACGCCCCATCCTCGCCATGACACCGCGCGGGAAACCCATCACGCAAGCGCGCATCCGCGAACTCGCCCAAGGCCCCGGCGTCATCATCCTGTGTGGGCGGTTCGAAGGCTTCGACGAGCGCCTGTTCGAGGCCCGGCCGGAGATCGAGCAGGTCTCCCTCGCCGACATCGTGCTCTCCGGCGGCGAGATGGCGGCGCTCACCATCCTTGACGCTTGCATTCGGCTGCTTCCCGGCGTAATGGGCGCGGCCTTGAGCGGGACCGAGGAGTCGTATGAAAACGGCCTTCTCGAATACCCGCACTACACCCGACCTCAGGAATGGGAAGGGCGCACGATCCCCGAAGTGCTGCGATCGGGGGATCATGCGAAGATCGCGGCGTGGCGAAAGCTGCAAAGCGAGAACGACACACGGTTACGCAGGCCGGACTTGTGGGAGCGCTATGAGGGCGCTCGGGTCCAGCCTGCCTCTGGCGCGCGGCGCAAAACTAAGGAACCGGACCAGTGAACCTGATCCAGCAGATTGAAGCCGAAGAAATCGCCAAGTCCGGCAAGGACATCCCCGAATTCCGCGCTGGCGACACCGTCCGCGTCGGCGTGAAGGTGAAGGAAGGCAACCGCGAGCGTATTCAGAACTATGAAGGCGTCGTGATCGCCCGTTCGAACCGCGGCATGGGTTCGAACTTCACCGTGCGCAAGATGAGCTTCGGCGAAGGCGTCGAGCGCGTCTTCCCGCTCTACTCGCCGATCGTCGAGAGCATCACCGTGGTTCGCCGCGGCGTGGTGCGTCGCGCCAAGCTCTATTACCTGCGCGGCCGCACCGGCAAGAGCGCGCGTATCGTCGAGCGCAAGATGAACGCCCCCAAGGCGTAAGGCTTTTTCAAGCTTGTGAATTTGCGAAGGGCGGCTCTGCGGGGCCGCCCTTTTCGTTCGTGCCTCTTGCCTTTGCGCCGCGCGGTTGCGAGGAACGGAGCGCACCGCAACCTGTGCGGTCTGCCATGACGAGGTGAGCTTTGAATGCGTTCGGTTCTTGCTGCGGTTGCCCTTTCCCTCTCCACCTGTCTGACAACGCCCGTGCTGGCGGAGACCGCCACGATGGCTGAAGCTGCTCCCCCGCTTACCTTTGAACGCGTCTTTGCCTCCCCCGGTCTCGATGGCCCCGCGCCGCGCCAGGTGAAGCTCTCGCCGGACGGGCGCTATCTCACCCTGCTGCGCAACCGCGCCGATGATCGCGACCGCTACGACCTGTGGGGCTATGACATCGACACCCGCGAATGGCGGATGCTGGTCGATTCCGAGGCGCTGGGATCGGGCCGCGAACTGTCCGAGGACGAGAAGATGCAGCGCGAACGCGCGCGCGTCGGAAGTCTGAAGGGCATCATCTCCTACCAGTGGGCGAGTGATGGCAGCGGCGTGCTGGTGCCTCTGGATGGCGACCTGTTCCTCGCCAAGCTGGACGGCACGGTGACGCAGCTGACCGATACCGAGGGCACCGAACTCAACCCCAAGCTCTCGAACAAGGGTGCCTTCGTCAGCTTCGTGCGCGACCGGCGGTTGTGGGTCGGCCCGGTCGGCGGAGAGGCCACCCCGATCACGCCAGCAGACGAGGCCGAGACGATCCGCTGGGGCGAGGCGGAATTCGTCGCGCAGGAGGAAATGGCGCGGTTGCAGGGCTATTGGTGGAGCCCGGACGACAGCCGCATCGTCGTCCAGCGCACCGATGAAGCCGCGGTCGGCATCGTCACCCGCGCGGCGATCGGCGCCACGGGCACCAAGGTGTTCGATCAGCGCTATCCGGCGGCGGGCACCGACAATGCCGTGGTCGAACTGTTCGTGATAAACCCCGACGGGACGGGGAGCGTGAAGGTCGATCTCGGCGTCGACCTCGATATCTATGTCGCGCGGGTCGATTGGGCGCCGGATGGCAGCGCGATCTATGTCCAGCGGCAGGACCGCGCGCAGACAAAGATCGACATGCTCAAGGTCGATCCGGCGACGGGTGCCTCGCAGATCTGGTTCACCGAAGACGCCGCGCGGCCCGATTACTGGGTGAACCTCTCGGACAATTACCGCCTTCTCGGCGATGGATCGCTGCTGTGGTGGTCCGAGCGGGACGGCTACGGCCATTTCTACCGCTATGCGAACGGCCAGTGGCAGCAGCTTACCTCTGGCGCCTCGCCCACGACCAGCCTTGTCGGCGTGGACGAGACGGCGGGCACCTTCACCTATCAGGCGACCAAGGATGTGCTGACCCAGCAGATCTACCGCGCCCGGCTGGACGGGACGGGGGAGCCGGAATTGCTCACCGATCCCGACTTCACCAATTCTGCGAGCATGGATGGCGCGGGGAGGCTGCTCTATGTCAGCCGTTCCAATCCGGCCCAGCCGCCGCAGTCCTATCTCGCCACGCCCGATGGCGCGCGGGTGGCGTGGATCGAGGAGAACCGGGTCGAGGGCGATCACCCCTATGCGCCCTTCCTCGCGAGCCATGTGACCCCCGAATACGGCACCATTGCCGGCGAGGACGGCACGCCGCTGCACTGGATGATGCTCAAGCCCAAGATGGAGCCGGGCAAGCGCTACCCGGTGTTCTTCAGCCATTACGGCGGGCCGGGGCCGCAGATGGTGACCAAGGGCTGGGGTGGGGCGCTCGCGCAGTCGATCGTCGACAAGGGCTATGTCTATTTCGTGCTCGACAATCGCGGTTCGGCCAACCGGGGCGTGGACTTCGAACAGCCGCTTTACCGCGCGATGGGCGGGGCCGAGGTGCGCGACCAGAAGGCGGGGGCGGAATGGCTGAAGAGCCTCGATTTCGTCGATCCCGACAAGGTCGCGATCTATGGCTGGTCCTATGGCGGCTACATGACGCTGAAGCAGCTCGAGGCCGACCCTGGCCTTTATGCGGCGGGCATTTCCGGCGCGCCGGTGACCCGCTGGGAGCTCTACGACACGCACTATACCGAGCGCTACATGGGCGATCCGCGCGAGGTGCCCGAGGCTTACGAGAAAGCCAGCGCGATCCCCGAAGCCACCAAGATCGCCGATCCCCTGCTGCTGATCCACGGCATGGCGGACGACAATGTGGTGTTCGAAAACTCCTCGGAACTCATCAGCGTGCTTCAGGAAAGCAACACGCCCTTCGAGATGATGCTCTACCCCGGCTACACCCACCGCGTCTCCGGCCCGAACATCGGTCCGCATGTGTGGAACTCGATCTTCCGCTTTCTCCAGCGGCACGAAGTAACGCCTCCGAAGTAATTTTCTTCTCTCGACATAGCTATTCGTCATGCTGAACTTGTTTCAGCATCCATCTCGCACCATAGAGCGGCGGCGTGAGCGGCCGGATGGACCCTGAAACAAGTTCAGGGTGACGGCTGGCTCGGAGGATTGCAGGAGTTCACATGGGTTACCGGGTGGCAGTGGTCGGCGCGACCGGCAATGTCGGGCGCGAGATGATGCAGGTTTTGGCCGAGCGCGAGTTTCCGTGCGACGAGGTCGCCGCGGTCGCCTCGTCGCGGTCGGTCGGCACGGAAGTCGAATTCGGCGACACCGGCAAGATGCTCAAGTGCAAGAATATCGAGCATTTCGACTTCGCCGGATGGGACATCGCGCTGTTCGCGGCAGGCTCGGGCCCGGCCAAGGAATATGCCCCCAAGGCGGCGGCGGCTGGTTGTATCGTCATCGACAACTCGTCGCTCTATCGTATGGACCCCGATGTTCCGCTGATCGTGCCGGAAGTGAACCCCGATGCGATCGACGGCTATACCAAGCGCAACATCATCGCCAATCCCAACTGCTCGACCGCACAGCTGGTGGTGGCGCTGAAGCCGCTGCACGATGCCGCGACGATCAAGCGCGTGGTCGTCTCGACCTACCAGTCGGTCTCGGGCGCGGGCAAGGCGGGGATGGACGAGCTGTTCACCCAGAGCCGCGCGATCTTCGTCGGCGATCCGGTGGAGCCCGCAAAGTTCACCAAGCAGATCGCCTTCAACGTCATCCCCCACATCGATACCTTCCTCGACGATGGTTCGACCAAGGAAGAGTGGAAGATGGTGGTCGAGACCAAGAAGATCCTCGACCCCAAGATCAAGCTGACCGCGACCTGCGTGCGCGTGCCGGTGTTCGTCGGCCACTCGGAAGCGGTGAATATCGAGTTCGAGAACGAGCTCAGCGCCGAGGCCGCGATGGACATCCTGCGCGAAGCCCCCGGCGTGATGCTGATCGACAAGCGCGAGGATGGCGGATACGTCACCCCGATCGAATGCGTCGGCGATGCCGCGACCTTCGTCAGCCGGGTGCGCGACGATCCAACGGTGGAGCACGGGATCACCCTGTGGTGCGTCTCGGACAACCTGCGGAAAGGTGCCGCGCTCAACGCGGTGCAGATCGCCGAACTGCTCGGGCGGCGGCATCTCAAGAAGGGCTGACCCCGTTACCATGCCGTCTTTGCCACGGGCACAGACCGGGATGCTGGCGGTGGTGGCCCTCGGCATTCCGCTGAGTGCTTGGGGCGCGCTCTATCCTAGCAATACATGGCTGCAGGTCGGGCCGGTGGCAATCGGCCTGCCATTCGCGTGGCGCGCGCTGCGCCGCACGCCGGTGAGCAACGCCTCGGCCGCGTGCATGACCGCTTTCGTGATGCTGCACCTCTTCGCGGCGCGCTGGTCCTACAGCTTCGTACCCTATGGCGAGTGGCTTCCCGCGTTGACCGCGGAACGCAACCATTTCGACCGGCTGGTCCACTTCGCCTTCGGTGTGCTGGCGACGGCGCCGCTGGTCGAGGCGGGGGTGCGATATTGGGGGCTTACGGCGCGGATGGCGCTGTTCTTCGCGGTCACCGCCGTGCTGGCGGTGGGCGGCGTCTACGAGATCTTCGAATGGAGCCTGACCCTCGCGCTCGCCCCCGAGGCTGCCGGGGCCTATAACGGCGAACAGGGCGACATGTTTGACGCGCAGAAGGATATGGCGCTAGCGGGGCTCGGCGCGGTGCTGGCGCTGCCGTGGGTGCGCGGCGCGGCGTGGTGGCAAGGGACGGAGCGATGACGATGCGAATGCCACTCGTGATGCTGGCCGGCGCGCTCGCGCTGGCGGGCTGCGACAGCGGTGACGTGCCGAGCCCGGCCGAACGCCAGCAGGGCGAGGGCGCGCAGGCGCCGGTCGCCGCCGACATGGTCGAATTGCGCGCCGAGGGCCTGACCGCCGGGGCCGAGGCGTTCTACTTCGCCGCCGGGCAGCAGGAGGTTGAAGCGGCGCTCGCCGCCGCGCTCGGGCCAGTGCTGCGCAGTGGGCAGAACCCCGAATGCGGGGCGGGGCCTATGACCTTCACTGATTTCGGCGGCGGATTGACCGCGCATTTCCAGCAGGGACGGCTGGTCGGCTGGAACTGGCACACGCCGCAGGACGGCGATTCCGCGGCACGCGGAACCATCCGGCTTCCGGGCGATGTCCAGTTGGGATCGCCCCGTGCGACGCTTGAAGCGGCGCCCGGCTTCGCCAAGGTCGAAGGCAGCACGCTGGGCGAGGAATTCGCTCTGGGCAAAGCGATCGGCGGTTTCGTGACCGGCGACAAGGTCGAGATGTTTTATGCCGGTACGCAGTGCTTCTTCCGTTGAGGCACATTGCATGACGCTCCAGGCCGATCTGTTTTTCAGCTTTCGTTCGCCCTATTCCTATCTTGCGGTGGGGCGTTACCGGGCCATGGCCGAGGCCTATGATCTCGCGATCACCCTGCGCCCGGTCTACCCGCTGGCGATCCGGCAGCCCGATTTCTTCGAACGCAATCACCCCAACTGGCTCGGCTACACCTTGCGCGATGTGCTGCGGGTGGCGCAGTTTGAGGGCATTGCCTTCGGTGCGCCGCGGCCCGATCCGATCGTGCAGGATCTGATGACACGGACCATCGCGGCAGAGCAGCCCCATATCTACCGCATCACCCGGCTGGGGCAGGCGGCGGCAAGGCGCGGCAAGGGCCTCGCTTTCGCGCATGAGGCCGCACAGCTGATCTGGGGCGGAGCTGAAGGCTGGCACGAAGGCGAGCACCTCGCCAGAGCGGCAGCGCGCGCCGGGCTTGATCTTGCCGAACTCGATGCCGAAGCGACCGCCGAGGCGGAGGCGCTCGATGCCGAAATCGCCGCCAATCAGGCCGCGCTCGAAGCGGCGGGTCACTGGGGCGTGCCGACCCTTGTGTTCGGTGGCGAGCCGTTCTTCGGGCAGGATCGCATCGCGATGGCGCAGTGGCGGATGGAGCAAAAGGGATTGGTGCGGCGTGATGCGTGAAGACTTCGCCAGCTTCGACGGCACCCGGCTCGCCTATCACATCGAGGGCGAGGGGCGTCCGGTGATCCTGCTCCACGGGCTGTTCTCCTCCGCGCACATGAACTGGATCAAGTGGGGCCACGGCGCGCGGCTGGCGGCGGCGGGCTTTCGGGCGATCATGCTCGATTTCCGCGTCCATGGTGAGAGCGAGGCCCCGCGCGGGCCGAGCGCCTATCCGCCGGGCGTGCTGGTGCGCGATGTTGCCGCGCTGGCCGAGCATTTGGCGTTGGAGCCGGGGGGCTTCGACCTCGTCGGCTTCTCGCTCGGCGCACGCACCGCGACCCATGCGGTCGCCCACGGCATTCTCGAACCGCGTCGTCTGGCGCTGTGCGGCATGGGTGTGGCGGGGCTGGCCGGGTGGGAGCGGCGCGCGGATTTCTTCAAGCGGGTGATCGACGAATTCGACACCATCCGCCCCGGCGATCCGGCCTTCACTGCGCGCACATTCCTCAAGTCGCAGGGCATCGACCGGATCGCGGCGCGGCTGCTGCTCGATGCGATGGACGATTTCGACCTAGCGCTGCTCGCCAATGTCACCATGCCTGTCGCGGCGATCTGCGGCGATGCGGATGACGACAACGGCTCGGCCAGCGAGCTTGCCGCGCTGCTCCCCGATGCGCGCTATATCGAGGTGCCCGGCACCCACATGAACAGCGTCACCCAGCCCGAGCTGGGCGAGGCCATCGCCGCCTTCCTTTCAGCCTGACGCAGGCGGGTTGATTCCCGCGCCGCGCCGGTTCAAACCCCCGCCATTGTCACACGACTGACGGGAAAACTGACGCATGAAATTCTCCGCCCCCCTGCTGAAGGGCGCCGTCGTCGCGCTCGCGATTGTTGCTGCCACCCCGCTTGCCGCGCACACCGCCGAGGCCGCGCCTGCTGCCGAAACCGCTCTTACGCCCGAGGACGCGCGCGCCTGGCTCGCCAAGGTCGAGGCCGATCTGGCCGACTTCTCGGTCGAAAATTCCCATATCTCGTGGATCAACGCGACCTATATCAACCACGACACCGACACGATGGCCGCGCAATACGGCGCCGAGCTGACGGTCAAGCAGGTCGGCTATGCCGCTGAGGCTGCGCGCTATGCGCAGGTTGCGGGGCTCGATGCTGAAACCCGCCGCAAGCTCGACATGCTGCGCAATTCGGTGCTGCTCCCTGCCCCGAGCCGTGATGGCGCGGCCGAGGAGCTGAACGAAATCGCCACGCGCCTTGGCTCGGCCTACGGGCGGGGCAAGGGGACGCTCAATGGTGAACCGATCAACGGCAGCGATATCGAGGCCGAAATGGGCAATCTCGAACGCACGCCCGAAGAGCTCAAGGAAATGTGGGCCAGCTGGCACGACAATGTCGGCGCACCCATGCGCGAAGACTACGCCCGCATGACCGCGCTCGCCAACGAGGGTGCCAAGGAGCTGGGCTTTGCCGATTATGGCGCGATGTGGCGTTCGGGCTATGACATGCCGCCCGAGCAGTTCGCTGCCGAAACCGAGCGGATGTGGCAGGAAGTGAAGCCGCTCTACATCGCGCTCCACACCTATGTGCGCCGCAAGCTCAACGAGAAATACGGCGATGCCGTCCAGCCGCGCACCGGCCCGATCCGCGCCGATCTGCTCGGCAACATGTGGGCGCAGGAGTGGGGCAATATCTATCCGCTGGTCGCCCCCGAGGGCGCGGGCGATATCGGTTACGACCTCACCGCGCTGATCGCCGAGAAGAAGCTCGATGCCGTGGGCATGACCAAGGTCGGCGAGCAGTTCTTCTCCTCGCTCGGTTTCGCGCCGCTGCCCGAAACCTTCTGGGAGCGCAGCCAGTTTGTGAAGCCTGCCGATCGCGAGGTGGTGTGCCATGCCTCGGCCTGGAACATCGACAATGTCGACGATCTGCGCATCAAGATGTGCATCAAGCAGAACGGCGACGACTTCATCGTGATCCACCATGAGCTGGGCCACAACTACTACCAGCGCGCCTACAACAAGCAGGATTATCTCTACCTCACGGGCGCGAATGACGGTTTCCACGAAGCGATCGGCGACATGATCGCGCTGTCGATCACGCCGGAATATCTGGTGCAGATCGACATGCTCGACCCCAAGGACGTGCCGAGCGCCGACAAGGATATCGGCCTCCTGTTGCGTCAGGCGATGGACAAGGTTGCCTTCCTGCCCTTCGGCCTGCTGCTCGATCGCTATCGCTGGGGGCTGTATGACGGCTCGATCCCCGAAGCCGCGATGAACACGGGCTGGAATGAGCTGCGCCGCGATTATCAGGGCGTGGTGCCGCCGGTGGAGCGTCCGGCGGATGGCTTTGACGCGGGCGCGAAGTATCACATCCCCGGCAATGTCAGCTACACCCGCTACTTCCTTGCGCGCCTGTTGCAGTTCCAGTTCTACAAGGCCGCCTGCGACACCGCCGGATGGGAAGGGCCGCTGCACCGCTGCTCGTTCTACGGCAACAAGGACGTCGGCACGAAGCTGAACGCGATGCTGGAGATGGGAGCCTCCAAGCCCTGGCCCGATGCGCTCGAAGCCTTCACCGGCGAGCGGCAGATGTCGGGCAAGGCGATGGCCGAGTATTTCGCGCCGCTCAAGGCGTGGCTCGACAAGCAGAACAAGGGCGAGAAGGCGGGTTGGTGATGCGAGCGGGGGCGGGTATCATCATGGGGGCGGGGGCGCTGATGGCGCTCGCCGCCTGCACGCCTGCAATCGTACCGGAAACGGTAGGCACGGCGGCGACCATGCCGCCCACCCTGTTCGTCGCCGCCAAGCGCGGGAACACGCTCTCGAAAGTCGATCTGGCCACCGGCGAGGAGGTGCTGCGCCTGCCGAGCTGCACCAACCCGCACGAGCTGGCAACCTCGCCCGATGGCGAGCACGTTGCGCTCGCCTGCTATGGCGGGCAAACGGTCGACGTGTTCCGCACCGGCGATCTGGTGAAGGTCGCCAGCCATGACCTTGGCGAGAATGCCCGCCCTCACGGCATAGTCTGGCACACGGATGGCAGCCTGTATGTGACTGCCGAAGGGCAACAGGCGGTGCATGTTCTGATGAGTCCTAAGGACTCGCCCGAACACGTCGGCCTTGTCTACCGCACCGGCAAGCAGGGAAGCCACATGCTGGCCGTTTCGCCTGATGGGGCGGTGGTCTGGACGACCGACCTTGGCTCGCGCACCGTGACGCGTATCGCTTTGGGGGGTGAGACAGGCCCGCCTGTGTCCGTCACGGTCGGCGAGGAGCCCGAGGGCATTGCCCTTTCCCCTGACGGCAAGACACTATGGGTCTCGGCGCGCGGCTCCAATCAGGCCTTTGCGCTCGACCCGCAGACGATGGAAGTGCGCGATACGGTGGAAACCGGGCGCTTCCCCTTGCGCATCGCTGTGCGTCCGCAGGGCGATGTCGCGGTGACTTCCGATCTGGCGGACGGCAGCCTCAGCGTCATCGACACGGCTGCAGCCCGCGTGATCCGCACCATCGCCGTCTCCTCCCCGGCCGAGGCTGAGGCGCGCCAGCAAGTCACCATTCTGTGGTCGAAGGACGGGAGCCGCATCTACGTTGCCGAGACCGCCAGCGACACCGTGGCCGAGGTCGACTACGCCAGCGGCACGGTGCTGCGCCGCCTCAAGGTCGGCGAGGGCGGGGACGGGATGGCGATCCTGCCGTGAAGGTGGCGCGACCTCCGCTCACCGTCGGCTGGCGCGAGCTCGTCAGCCTGCCCGAGCTGGGCCTTGCGGGCATCCCCGCAAAGATCGACACCGGCGCGCGCACATCCTCGCTCCACGCCCACGTGCTTGACGATTTCCGGCGCGATGGCGAGCGCTTCGTGCGCTTCGCGGTCGACTGGGGCGGGGAGCGCCATCATTGCGAGGCGGTGCATGTCGATGTGCGCGGCATCACGTCGTCGAACGGCGAGCAGCAGACCCGCTTTGTCATAAAGACGCCGCTGACCGTCGGTAATCTCACCTTCCGTGCGGAGATCAGCCTTGCGGACCGGTCCCAGATGCAGTTTCCGATGCTGATCGGGCGCACCGCGCTCCGGCGGCGGATGGTGGTGGATAGCGGTCATTCGTGGCTGCAATCGCCAGCGAATGCGGATAAGGGGCCGGGCCGCCGGTAAAATGCCGGACTTGAAAGGTATTCCATGAAAATCGCGATGCTGGCGCGCAACGCCAATCTCTACTCGCACCAGCGCCTGAAAGAGGCTGCCGAGGCGCGCGGCCATACGCTCGACATTCTCAACACGCTGCGCTGCACGGTGCATATCGCCAGCCACCGGCCGCAGGTGTTCTACAATGGCGCAGCCGTAGCGGCCTATGATGCGGTGATCCCGCGCATCGGGGCCTCGATCACCAACTACGGTCTCGCGATCCTCAGGCAATTCGAGATGCGCGGGATCTGGTCGCTGAACGAAAGCGTCGCGATCGGCCGCAGCCGCGACAAGCTGCGCAGCTTGCAGATCCTCGCCAAGCACGGCCTCGGCCTGCCGCTGACCGCCTATGCCAACGACCCCAAGGCTGCCGAGGAGATCATTAAAGCGGTCAAGGGCCCGCCGGTGGTGATCAAGCTGATCGAGGGCACGCAGGGCATCGGCGTGGTGCTGGCCGAGACGATGAGCAGCGCCAAGTCAGTGATCGAGGCCTTCCGCGGGGCCAACGTCAACATTCTGGTGCAGGAGTTCATCAAGGAAGCCGGCGGCACCGATATCCGCGCGCTGGTGGTGGGCGGCAAGGTGGTCGCCGCGATGCAGCGCACCGGCGCGCCCGACGAATTCCGCTCCAACCTGCACCGCGGTGGCAGCGCACAGGTGATCAAGATCACCCCCGAGGAACGCTCGACCGCGGTGCGCGCGGCCAAGCGCATGGGGCTTAACGTGTGCGGGGTGGACATGCTGCGGAGCAATCACGGCCCTGTCATCATGGAGGTCAATTCCTCGCCGGGTCTGGAAGGTATCGAGAGCGCTACCGGGAAGGATATTGCCGGGCAAATCATCGACTTCATCGCCGCCAACGCGAAGGGCGGGGCGACCAAGACAAAGGGGCAGGGATAGGCTAGGCTTGCGTCTCTACCAGAGGGGGGACAAGCCAATGCAGATCAAGACCCACAATCCGACACCGTGGCTCCAGCACTTCGGGCTCAACCATGCCGTCGAAGTCAGCGGAGCCGCCCGCACGGTCTATTTTTCCGGGCAGACCGCGTCGGATGCCGACGGGGCGGCGCTCCATCCGGGCGACCTCGTGGCGCAATACAAGGCGGCATGGGACTGCCTTGTCGCCGCGCTGGAGTCCGCCGGCATGACCCCGGCCAATCTTGTGCGGATGAATATCTACACCACCGATGTCGACACTTTCATGGCGACGGCCGAGCAGACCACCGCACTGCATATCGCGGCCGGAGCGCAGATCGCCTGCACCTTGCTCGGCGTGGCCCGGCTTTACGATCCGGCGATCATGGTCGAGCTGGAAGCGACCGCCGTCGCCTGACGCGCCCTACCGGAAGGGCGGTTCATTGAACGCGCGCAGCTTGCGCGAGTGCAACCGGTCGCCCTCGTCGCGCAGCATGGCGCAGGCGACGATGCCCATCTGGAGGTGGGCGGCGATGGCTTCCTCGTAGAACTTGTTGGCCTGTCCGGGCAGCTTGATCTCACCGTGGAGCGGCTTGTCCGAGACGCACAGCAGCGTGCCGTAGGGCACCCGGAAGCGGTAGCCCTGCGTGGCGATGGTGGCGCTCTCCATATCGATCGCGATCGCGCGGCTTTGCGAAAAGCGCTTCGCCGAGGAGGAATAGCGCAGCTCCCAGTTGCGATCGTCGGTGGTGACGACGGTGCCGGTGCGCATCCGCTGCTTGAGGTTCGCGCCCTGCACGCCCGCAACCTCCTCGGCCGCGGTGGCCATCGCCTGCTGGACTTCGGCAATCGGCGGGATCGGCACTTCGGGAGGCAGCACCGGATCAAGCACGTGATCGTCGCGCAGGTAAGCGTGGGCGAGCACGAAATCGCCGATCTTCTGGGTCGAGCGCAGGCCGCCGCAGTGGCCGATCATCAGCCAAGCGTGGGGGCGCAGCACCGCGAGGTGGTCGCAGATGGTCTTGGCGTTGGAAGGGCCGACGCCGATATTGACGAGGGTGATCCCGCGCCCGTCCTCGCGGATGAGGTGATAGGCGGGCATCTGGTGGCGGCGCCATGCGGTGTCGTTGAGCTGATCCTGCGCGTGGGCGGTCGGCTCGCGAATATCGAGCCCCGCCGCACCGGTCAGGGCGACATAGCCATCCTGCCCGATTTGCGCGGCACCCCAGTTCACGAATTCATCGACATAGCGGTGATAGTTCGTAAACAGGATGAAGTCCTGAAAATCGCTCACTTCGCTGCCGGTGTAGTGCTTGAGCCGAGCGAGCGAGTAATCGGTGCGAAGGCCATCGAACAACGACAGCGGCATGTCCTGATCTTCGGCAAATTCGATCCCGTCGGCCAGCTCGTCCCCGATTAGCGCAAGATCGGTAGAGGGGAAGTGCGCGGCGATATCCTGCGGCGAAATGCCGACCATTGCCGCCCCCGCCTCGCCATCGAGCACATAGGGGAAGGGGATTTCCTGCCGCGAGCGCTCGACCGTGATCTCGACCTCATAGGCACTGCCGATCAGGGTCAGCTGCTCGGTCAGGTAATGCGCGAAAAGATCGGGGCGGGTGATGGTGGTGGTGTAGGTGCCCGGCATCTCGAGCCGCCCGAAGGCACGGCTGCGATCGCGCGGCGCGCCGATCCCGGCATAGCGCAGAGTGATCTGCGGATAGGCATAGCTGCCATCCTCGCGCTTGCGCTGCGGCGGCACGGTGCCGTCACGCCCGAAGGCGATCACGTCGTCGCGCAAGGCGCGCACCGCGTCGTCATAGTGGTGCTGAAGCGCGCTGAGAATGGCGGGAATGTCGATCATGGCAGTTGCTCTGCTCCTTTGTTGTTATCGTTGTATGGCAGCACCTTTGCGCAGGGCACAGGCTGTTTACAAGAAGGGCGCGAAGATCGAGGTGATCTTCGCGCCCTGCTGTGTTTTCTGGCTGTGAGGCGGAAGGATCAGGCGTCGTCGCCGTCTTCCATCAGCTCGGCCGGAATTTCGCCGGGCTCGAGGTTGGTGTCGATGCGGGTCGCGTCGGCCTGTTCCTCGATGGCGCGCTGTTCGTCTTCGAACATTGCGGCCAGCACGTCGACGCCTTCGCTCTGCAGCTTGGCTTCGTCGTCCGAACGGGCGACATTGGCCTTCACCGTCACGCGCACTTCAGGGTGCAGCGCGATGGTGACATCGTGCATCCCGATCGCCTTGATCGGCGCGCCGAGGATGACCATGCGCTTGTCCACATCGTGGCCCTGATCGGCGAGGCCAGCAACGATGTCGCGGACGCTGACCGAACCATAGAGCTGACCGGCGTTCGAGGCGGCGCGGATCAGCACCACTTCGGCGCCCGCCACCTTTTCACCCTGCTTTTCAGCATCGGTGCGGCGGTCGGCGTTTTCCTTCTCGAGGCGTTCGCGGTTGGCTTCGAAGACCTTCTTGTTGGCTTCGTTGGCGCGAAGGGCCTTCTTCTGCGGCAGCAGAAAGTTGCGCGCATAGCCGTCCTTCACGGTGACGACGTCACCGATCGAGCCGAGCTTTTCGATGCGCTCAAGGAGAATGATATCCATGTGTCCTTCTCCTCTTACTTCACGATGAAGGGCAGCAGGCCGATCTGGCGCGCGCGCTTGATCGCCTGGGCCAGTTCACGCTGCTTCTTCGCCGAAACGGCGGTGATGCGCGACGGCACGATCTTGCCACGCTCGGACATGAAGCCCTGCAGTAGGCGCACGTCTTTGTAATCGATCTTGGGGGCATCCTTGGCCGCGAACGGGCAGGACTTGCGGCGGCGGAAAAACGGGCGTGCCATCAGTCGCGCTCCTCACGGGTTTCGCGGCGCTTCCGCTCGCGTTCGTTCTTGCGCATCATCACGCTGGGGCCTTCCTCGTGCTCTTCCACGCGGATGGTCATGTAGCGGATGACGTCTTCGTTGATGCGGGTCTGGCGCTCGAGCTCGGCAACGACCGAGCCGGGGGCGTCGATGTTGAGCAGCACGAAATGCGCCTTGCGGTTACGCTCGATCTTGTAGGCGAGCGACTTCAAGCCCCAGGTTTCGGTCTTGGTGACCTTGCCGTTGTTGGCTTCGATGATTTCGGTGGCTTGCGCCGCCAGCGCGTCAACCTGAGCCTGGCTCAGATCCTGACGCGCAAGAAAGACGTGCTCGTAGAGCGCCATCTTGCGTCCTTTCACTCCATGCCGATCGCTGGCTGATCCGCGTGCCTTACGCGGGGCCCCTCCGGCTTTCTTCGATCAATCGCCGGGCGGTTCCCATGCGAAGCGCGGCCCCTTACAGCTTTGGCGATGAATTGCAAGTCTTGTCGGCATGGAACCGGACGGGCAGGCGCTGCTTTGGCGCACATGATTCGCGCCAAGGGGAAGACATATGCCGTCAGGACTGGTTGCACTGCTCGATGACATCTCGGTGATCGCCAAGGCGGCGTCCGCCTCGATCGACGATGTCGCGGCTGCCGCAGGGCGGGCGGGGAGCAAAACCGCGGGCGTTGTGATCGACGATGCGGCGGTCACCCCGAGCTACGTCACCGGGCTCTCTCCCGCGCGCGAATTGCCGATCATTTGGAAGATCACCAAGGGCAGTTTGCGCAACAAACTCGTCTTCTTGCTGCCCGGTGCTATTTTGCTGTCAGAATTTCTGCCCGGTGCGATTATCTACATTCTTATGCTGGGCGGAGCCTTCTTGTGTTACGAGGGCGCGGAAAAGGTGATGGAGAAATTGGGCGGCGCTAAGCACGGCGAAACGCTTGAGGACGACATCAAAGACCCCGTTGCTTTCGAAAACAAGCGAGTTGGTGGCGCAATCCGCACCGACCTGATCCTCTCAGCCGAGATCATGGCGATCACCCTTGCCGCGCTCGAACTGGATGTGTGGTGGGAGCGCGGGCTGGCGCTGGCGCTGGTCGCGGTAGTGGTTACTGTGGTGGTTTATGGCGCAGTTGGGCTGATCGTGAAGCTCGACGACATCGGACTCTATCTTACAAAGCAGTCCAACTCGGCTAAGCAGGCCTTTGGTCACTTTCTGCTGCGTTTCGTGCCCAAGCTCCTCGTGGCTCTCTCTCTGATTGGAACCGTGGCGATGCTGTGGGTCGGTGGCGGGATCATTCTCCATGGAACCGATGAGATCGGATTCCACGCCATCTACGGCGTCGTTCACGGGGCAGAGGGTGCTGTGGCCAGCGCTGCCGGTATGTTGGGTGGAGTTGCGGGCTGGGTGACCTATGCCGCGCTTTCGGCCGTGGTCGGCCTGATCCTCGGCTCCATCATCGCTTTCGTCCTGCACAAAGTGCTGGGTGTGGGCGCGGGCGAGGGGCATTAAGCCTGCGCGCATGACAAAGCCGATCCTCTACACCTGCGCCCGTTCCCGCGGCCTGCGTGCGACCTGGGCGGCGGAAGAGGCGGGGGTCGATATCGACCTCAGAATCCTGCCGTTTCCGCCGCGCTATCTTGCGCCCGACTACACGACGATCAACCCGCTCGGCACAGTGCCGATGCTGGTCGATGGTGAGACGAAGCTGACCGAGAGCTGCGCGATCGCGCATTACCTCGCCACGCGCGGCGGCTTCACCGATCTCGCCATCGCGCCAGGGGAGCGGGACTATGGCGAATACCTCGACTACACCTACCATGCCGATGCGACGATCACTTTCCCGCAGACGGTCTATATGCGCTTCTGCCTGTTCGAGAAGGACAAGGGCCTGCAAGCCGCGGGTGAGGCCTATGCCAAGTGGTTCCACAAGCGGTTGGTCAAGGTCGAGCAGCGGCTCGAGACCCGCGATTACCTCTGCGCCGACCGCTTCACCGTGGCCGACATCTGCATCGGCTATGCGCTGATTCTGGCCCAAAGCGTCGGGCTGGACGAGGGTGTGCCGGACAACCTCAAGGCCTACCGCGAGCGCCTGACTGCGCGGCCTGCCTACGCCCGCGCCGTGGAGCGCGAGGAAGCCGGGCGGCGCGTGCTTGAGGCTTAGGCGGCTTCCGTTTTCTGCCCCTCGGCCTTCCAGCCCCAGGCTAGGCGGCAGGGGAGGATGTTGAGCAGTTCGAACCCGTCATCGACCCGGTCGAAATGCTGCGCGGTGAGGTTCCGCGCCGACTTGCTGAACTGGTAGGTCAGGAAGGCCCCGCCGGGACGCACCGCCCGCGCCGTCGCCGCCGCGATGCGCGGGCCGACACCGTCAGGCAGGGTCGAAAAAGGCAGGCCCGAGAGCACGTAATCCGCCTGTTCGTGGCCGTGCGCGCGGATGATCTCCTCCACATCCTCGGCCGATCCGTGCACCGCGATGAAGCGGCTGTCTCCGATGGTGCGCTTCAGATAGTCGATGAACAGCGGGTTGGTGTCGATCACGATCAGCATCCCGTCGCGCGGCAGGCGGTCGAGCACCGGGCGGCAGAAGGTGCCCACGCCCGGCCCGTATTCGACGAAAAGCTTGCAGCGGCTCCAGTCGACCGGCGCGAGCATCTTGCGGATGGTGAAGCGCGACGAGGGGATGATCGAGCCGACCATCACCGGATGCTCAAGAAAGCCTTGGAAAAACACGCCCCAGGGTCCGAAAAACTGCTGCACCTTGCGTTTGATGCGCGTCAGGCGGCGTTCCCCGGTGAGCTCGTAACCTGCCATGATAGATCAGTTTCCCTTGCCGCGCCCCCGGCGTGAGGACCAATCTGCATGACAGGGAAATTGCAAATCCCCGACAGGATTGCAAGGCTTTGGCGCAGCGGGTGATGGGCGTCCGTCAGGGCGTGGCCAGCCCGCGATGAACGGCTAACCCGCTGCCTGATCGGGCGTAACGGGCCGGGCCGAGAGCTCGCGGCGCAGCAGCTTGCCGATCGGATCGCGCGGCAACTGATCGACGAATTCGATATAGCGCGGGCGCTTGTACCCTGCGATCTGGCCCTTGAAGCGTTGCGTGATTTCCGCGCGGGTTAGCGTTTGGCCGGGTTTCAGCACCACGAAGGCCTTGACCGCCTCGCCCCACTTGCGGTCGGGCACGCCGCAGCAGCCCGCGTCGGCGACTTCGGGCATGGCGGCGAAGACTGCGTCGACCTCGGCCGGATAGACGTTTTCGCCGCCGGTCTTGATCAGCTCCTTGGCGCGGCCCAGCAGATAGCCGCGCCCGCGATCGTCCATCGTGCCGAGATCGCCCGTCCTCAGCCAGCCGTGGCCGAGCGCAGCCTCGCTCGCCTCGGGGTTGCGCCAATAGCCGAGCATGACCGAAGGCCCGCGCAAGGCCAGCTCGCCTTCCTCGCCGTGGGGCAGGCGATGGCCGTCAGGGTCGAGCACGGTCATCTGCACATGGGGCAGAGTCCAGCCGATCGAGCGGGAGGCTTCGAGCATGTCCGGGTAGTCGATGAAGGTCGCGAAGCCGCAAATCTCGGTCTGGCCATAGCCGCCGACGACGCGCGCGTCCCACTCCTTCTCGATGAACTCATACATCTGCGGGCGGCCCATACCCGCCCCGCCAGTGTAGTTGGTGAGCGGCATCCGCCCACCGCGCACCGGCTCCATCGTGGCCCACGGAAAGCAGATCGTCGGAAAGGCGCTGGTAGTGGTGCAGCCTTCGCGGTGGAGCAGGTCGAGGATCGCCGCGCTATCATCGTCGCGGCCCGCAAACACGCTTGTGCCCCCACAGGCGAGCATCGCGGCGACCTGCTGCATGCCGACGACATGGAACAGCGGATTGACCGACAGCAGCACCTCGTCGTGCCGAAATCCGCGATGCTGCGCGAAGCCGAGCGCGCTCGCCGCCACCGCGCTGCCCGCCTGCAGGCAGCCCTTGGGCTTGCCCGTCGTGCCGCTGGTGTACATCATGTAGAACGGGCGTTCGGGGGTGAGCGCGAGGTCTTCGGGGTGGCGGACCGACCCGTGGGAACCGGCGACAAGGGTTTCGAACACTCCGTCGGCCGCGTGGGCCTCGTCGACCTCGTGCACCTCGCCCGCTTCGGCTCCGGCCAGCAGGGCGGCGAAGCGCGGGTTCACGAAGGTTATGGCAGGCTCGGCATCGCCGCAGATCCACGCGAGTTCTGCCGGGGCCAACCGCCAGTTGAGCAGCACCGCAATCGCCCCGATCCGGCCGCAAGCGAGCAGGGTCGTGAGGAACGGCGCGCCGTCGGTCAGCAGCAGAGCGATGCGATCCCCCGGCGCGATCCCGCGCGACAGCATCCAGCATGCGAGATTCGTTACGCGGGCATCGAGCTCGGCCCAGGTGAGCCGCTGCGTGCCGTCGACTGTCGCCAGCCGTTGCGCATGACGTTGCGCGCAGTTCGTGAGCAGGGTGTCGAGGCTGAAATCTCGGGGGTGCATGGACGACTGGCTACACTTGCCCCGTCCGCGCAGCCATCAGCGATTTTGCGAAGGCGGGGCCTCGTCGAGATCGAGCCCACACCGGGTGCAGATGCGGTTGGGCCAGACCACCGCGAACCGGCCGCGAAAGAACGCGTTCTTGCCGCACCTCGGGCAGTTGAAGCCGAGGATCGGGCGGTTGACGACAAACAGCAGCACGATGGCCGCGGCGAAGGCGAGCGTCGAATGGCCAAACAGCTGGTCGGTCGTCGCGATCAGCAGCAGCGAGAACACGAGCGTTCCCGCCATGTACCAGGCATGGCGGCGCGCGCGGGCGTAGAGGCTCAGGGGAGGCGGGGGAGAAGCGATCGCGCAAACTCCGTCAGCGTGTCGTCGCGCGCGCCCATCACCACGATCCGGTCGCCGGGGCGGGCGAGGGCCGCGATCCGGTCGCCGCAGTCCTCGCGGGCAGGGATATGCTCGGCCGAACCGCCAGCGTCCTTGATCAGCGCCACGATCCGCTCGCTGCCGACAGAGCGATCCACCGTGCCGCCGAAATAGACCGGGTCGCACATCAGCGTCACATCGTCCGGCCCAAGCTCACGCACGAAAGTCGCGGCGAGTTCCTCACCCATCTGGCGCAAGGGGCCGTAGCCGTGAGGCTGGAAGAAGGCGACCACCCGGCCGGGGGTCGCCTTGAGCGTGCGCAGGGTGGCGGCGCATTTTTCCGGGTTGTGGCCGAAATCGTCGATTACCGTGGTGCCGGACGGGGTCGTGCCGATCACCTCGAAGCGCCGTGCCAGCCCCTGAAAACTGCGCAAGGCATAGGTGGCATGGCCCACCGCGATCCCCGCCGCGCTCGCCGCCGCGATGGCCGCCAGGGCGTTGGAGAGGTTGTGCAGGCCCGGCATCGGCAGGATCAGCGGAAACACCTCGCGCTTGCGGTTGTCGATCACCGCCGCGCGCAGGCCGAGCTCGCTCTGGTCGATCGAATCCGGATCTACCGTGATATCGGCGGAGCGTATTCTGACCCCGAAGGTCACCTTTTTCTGCGCGCGGGGGACGAGATAACCAGCCTCCGCGCTATCGAGATTGATCACCGCTGTCCCGGCCTTGCCGACGAAATTGCCGAACAGCACGCGCAATTCCTCGATGGTCTTGTGATCGAGGCTGACATTGAGCAGCACGCCGATGGTCGGGCGGTAGAGCGCGATCGAGCCGTCGCTCTCGTCCACCTCGCTGACGAACAGGTCGCGCGATCCGATCCGGGCCGAGGCGAAGGGGCTTGCGGGCGAGATGAAGTTTTTCATCACCGCGCCGTTCATGACCGTCGGGTCATGGCCCATTTCGGTCAGGATCCAGGCGATCATCCCGGTGACGGTGGACTTGCCAGAGGTGCCGCCGACCGCGACCGAGAAATCGGCGGCGTTGAACAGGTGCGATAGCAGCTCGGCGCGGCTGAGGCGCGGGCAGCCAAGTTCGCGCGCGCGGACCACTTCAGGCACGCTGTCCTCGATTGCGGCAGAGGCGATCAGCACTTGCTCTGGTGAGGACACGCCGCTGCCGTCCTGCGGAAACAGGGTGAAGCCCGCGCTTTCCATCCAGACGAATTTTTCGGGCGTGCGGCCCTGATCGCGGCTGCGATCCGACCCTGCAACAGGGTGGCCAAGCCCATGCGCGATCTGCGCCAGCGGCAGCATTCCGGACCCGCCGATGCCGCAGAAGAACAGCGGCCGCCCTGCGAGCGACCCGGCGATGATCCCGTTATCCATATCGCATTGGGTTATTGGCTTGCGCGCCCCCTGACAAGCGCCATAGTCTGGGGCACATGACGAATATCGCCATCTGCGCACCCGCCACGCCCATCACCCGCGAACAGCAGGCGGCGCTCGAACAATTGGTCGCCGCCGAATTCCCGCAGGTGCGCGTTACCTTCCACGAACAGTGCTTCGCGCAGCACGGCCACTTCGCCGGGGACGATCTCACCCGCCTGACCGCGTTGCTCGACTGCGCCAATGATCCGGCCTTCGATGTCGTGTGGTTCGCCAAGGGCGGCTACGGCTCGAACCGCATTGCCGAGGCGGCGGTGGTGCGGATGAACGAGGCGGCGCGGGCCAAGACCTATGTCGGCTTTTCGGACGCGGGCTACTTGCTTGCCGCGCTCTACAAGGCGCGCATCGGCCAGTGCGTCCACGGCCACATGCCGGTGAGTTCCCGGTCCGAAGGCGGGCGCGAGGCGATCCGGCGGGTGCTGCGCTGGCTCGAGGGCGACACCAGCGGGGTCGAACCCAGCCTCGACGGCACGACCCCGGCGGCGGCCTTCAACCTCATCACGCTGGCGATGCTGACCGGCACGCAGATGATGCCCGACCTTACCGGCCACGTGCTGATGGTCGAGGAAGTGGCTGAGCACATGTATTCGGTCGACCGCCTGTTCTTCCACCTGGCCGGAACGCTGCCGCGGCTGGCCGGTCTCAGGCTGGGCGCGATCACCGATGTGCCGGAAAACTACGTCGAATTCGGTCAGACCGAGGAAGAAATCGCGCAATTCTGGTGCGCGCGTATGGGCGTGCCCTACCTCGGCCGGGCGCTGATCGGGCACTATTCTGCCAACAGGGTTGTACCCTTCGGCCTTGCCAGCCCGCCCGTGCGGACGTAACGGCGCGCCCCAAATCATAACGGATGGGGTCTGATATGCGCGCGTTCATTTTTCCGGGGCAGGGGAGCCAGAAGGTCGGCATGGGCGCGGAGCTTGCCGCGGCGAGCGAAGCGGCACGCGACGTGTTCGGCGAGGTCGACGATGCGCTGCGGCAGAACCTTTCGGCGATGATGCGCGAGGGGCCTGAAGACCGCCTCACGCTGACCGAAAACGCCCAGCCCGCGATCATGGCCAATGCCATCGCCACCCTGCGCGTGCTCGAGCGCGATTTCGGCGTGAAGCTGCTCGAACAGGCGAACTGCGTCGCGGGCCACTCGCTCGGCGAATACACCGCGCTCGCCGCGATCGGGGCGTTCAAGCTGACCGACGCCGCGCGCCTCCTGAAGCTGCGCGGATGGGCGATGCAGGCCGCCGTGCCGCTTGGCGAGGGCACGATGGCGGTGCTGCTGGGCGCCAATGTCGAGCAGGCGAAGGCGCTGGCCGAGGCTGCCGCGCAAGGTCAAGTTTGCGAAGTCGCCAACGACAACGACCCGTCGCAGGTGGTGATCTCGGGCCACACGGGGGCAATCGAGCGGGCGGTCGGGCTGGTGAAGGAATTCGGGATCAAGCGCGGCATGATCCTTAATGTCTCGGCCCCGTTTCATTCCTCGCTGATGGCCCCGGCGGCAGAACGCATGGCCCATGCCCTTGCCGCAACCCCGCCCGGCGCGCTGGCGGTACCGCTCTACGCCAACGTCACCGCTGCGCCCGTCACTGACCCCGAGGAAAGCCGCAAGCTGCTGGTCGAACAGGTCACTGGCCGGGTTCGCTGGCGGGAAACTGTGCTTGCCATGCGCGCCGATGGGGTGGAAAGCTTCGTCGAACTGGGCGGCAAGGTGGTCGGGCCGATGGTCGGTCGGACCGACAAGGACGCGCAGGTGACCAGCCTCGTGACCATGCAGGATCTCGAGGCCTTTGCGAAGGAGATGCTGTGATGCGCGGATTGTTTGTGCTGGCGGGCGCGGCATTGATAATCGCTGCGCCCGGGCACGCGGGCGATGTCAAGGAACTGGCCTGCGCCGAACAGGCCTACACCCCCGAACAGCGCGCGCAGATCGATGGCCTGCTGCCGCAGATCGATCTCCTGAGCGGCGGCGACAATCCGGCGCTGAACCAGCTCGGCGCGCTGGTTGGCAGCACCGCGATGCAGTGCGGCGACCAGCTGCAATGGGAGCAGGCCGATCTCCAGCCTGCGATCCTGTTCGAACTGGGCCGCTTGATGGAAATCGGGATGCGCCGTCATGGACCGCTCACGCCGGCGGAAATCGCTAAGGTCGAGGCCGCGCTCGCCAAGGGGGATCGCACCAAGCTGTGGACCGCCATCGAGGAGCAGGTCATGATCGGAATGACGGGCGGCGATGCCACGGTCAGCAATGATAATGCGGTGGTGTTCGGCGCCTTCATGGTCGAAACTGGGCTGGGGCTGGATGTGACGAAGGCCGAATATGTCGGGGCCTTTCTCGCAACCAAGGCGATGCAGCGCACCAGCATGCGCACCTTTACGGCACAATAGGAGCGGGGCGGAATGTTTTCCCTGAAGGGCATGAATGCGCTGGTGACAGGCGCCAGCGGCGGGATCGGGTCGAGCATCGCGCATGCGCTGGCCAGCCAGGGCGCTCGGCTCGCGCTTTCGGGATCGAGCGCGGCCAAGCTGCGCGCCTTCCGCGACGAGCTCAACGAAGCCTATCCGCACCACGACCACGATGGTCATGTCGAGATCACCTGCGATCTGGGCAATCCAACCCAGGTCGAAGAGCTGATCCCGGCGACGCTCGACACGCTGGGGACGATCGACATCCTCGTGAACAACGCCGGCATCACCCGCGACAACCTGGGCATGCGGATGAAGGACGAGGAATGGGATCAGGTGATCCGCATCAACCTCGAAGCCAGCTTCCGCCTGATGCGTGCCGCGGCGCGCCCAATGATGAAGGCGCGCTTCGGGCGGATCATCAACATCACCAGCGTCGTCGGCGCGACCGGCAATCCGGGCCAGATGAACTACTGCGCCGCCAAGGCGGGCCTCACCGGCATGACCAAGGCCTTCGCGCAGGAAGTCGCCAGCCGCGGGATCACCGCCAATTGCGTCGCCCCCGGCTTCATCCGCACCGCGATGACCGCCGCACTCGACGAGAAGCAGCAGGCCGCGATCAACGGGCGTATCCCGATGGGCCGCATGGGAGAGGGGAGCGAGATCGGCGCTGCCGTCGCCTTCCTCGCCAGCCGCGAGGCCGCATACGTAACGGGCGAAACGCTCCACGTGAACGGCGGGATGGCGATGCTGGGGTAGGGCGAGGGCCTCTTGCGCCCCCTTATCCCCAGCCGCGTCGCCCCTCGCAAAGCCGCCAACTTGCCCGACGCGCCACCCACGCTAAGGTTTGCATGACTTTCCGGCGCTTGAGGGCGATTCCTTCGCCCCTTTGCCATACACAGGACCGATAGGGACAAGCGATGAAGGCCACGATCGAACGCGCGACGCTGCTGCGGTGCCTTTCCCACGTGCAATCGGTGGTGGAGCGCCGCAACACCATCCCGATCCTTTCCAACGTTCTGATCGATGCCGACCTCGGCGGCGGCGTGCGGGTGATGGCGACCGACCTCGATCTGCAAGTGGTTGAAACCATGAGCGCCTCCTCGGTCGATCAGCCCGGTGCGATCACCGTTTCGGCGCACTTGCTGTTCGATATTGCGAGGAAGCTGCCCGAGGGTAGCCAGGTCAGCCTCACCACCAGCGACAACCGGTTGGAGGTCAAGGCCGGCCGGTCGAACTTCAAGCTGCCGACCCTGCCGCGCGACGATTTTCCGGTGATTGTTGAAGGCGATCTGCCGACCAGCTTCGAAATCCCGGCGCGGATGCTCGCCGAGCTGATCGACCGCACCCGTTTCGCGATCTCGACCGAGGAAACGCGCTACTATCTCAACGGCATCTTCCTCCACGTCACCGACGAGGACGAGCCGCTGCTGAAGGCCGCCGCCACCGACGGCCACCGCCTCGCGCGCTTCACCCTGCCGCGCCCCGAAGGCGCCGCCGGAATGCCCGATGTGATTGTGCCGCGCAAAGCCGTGGGCGAGCTGCGCAAGCTGCTCGACGAAGCGCTCGACAGCAATGTGCTGATCGACCTGTCGGCCAGCAAGATCCGCTTCACGCTGGGCGGTGAAGGCGGGGTGGTGCTGACCTCCAAGCTGATCGACGGCACCTTCCCCGATTACAGCCGCGTGATCCCGACTGCCAACGACAAGCTGCTGAAGGTCGATCCCAAGCTGTTCTTCTCGGGCGTCGACCGCGTGGCCACCATCGCCACTGAAAAGACCCGCGCGGTCAAGATCGGGCTGGATCAGGACCGCGTGACGCTGTCGGTCACTTCGCCCGACAACGGCACCGCGGCGGAAGAACTGGCGGCGGAATACCGCTCGGAAGGGCTGGAGATCGGCTTCAACGCCAACTACCTGAAGGACATCCTCGGCCAGATCGACAGCGACATGGTGGAACTCCACCTCGCCGACGCCGGCGCGCCGACGCTGATCCGCGAAAACGAGTCCGCCCGTGCGTTGTATGTGCTGATGCCGATGCGGGTGTGATCCCCGCCCGACAAGGAGGGGAATGCCGATGAACGCCGCTCAGGTTCACGTTCGCAAGGACGCGCTCACCGATGCCGTGCTGGCCGAGGTGCCAATGGGATCCCTCACCGATGGCGCGGTGCGCTTGGCGGTCGAGAGTTTCTCGGTTACCGCCAACAATGTCACCTATGCGGTGGTGGGCGATGGTTTCAAATATTGGGACTTCTTCCCTGCCCCTGATGGCCTCGGCATCGTCCCGATGTGGGGCCATGCGCGGGTGATCGAAAGTCGCTGTCCCGACATCGAAGTGGGCGAGCGGGTCTATGGGTATCTCCCGATGGCCACGCATCTGGACGTGATCCCCGGCAAGATTCATTCGGGCGGCTTTTCCGACATGACCGATTATCGCCAGCCGATGAGCCCGGTCTATAATGCCTACACCCGGCTCGCCGCAGACCCCGAACATGACCCCGCGCGCGAGGCGGAGCGGATGATCTACGGGCCGCTGTTCAAGACCGGCTTCATGATCGACTATTTCATGCGCTCGGAAAACTGGTTTGGGGCGGGGCAGGTGGTGCTCACCAGCGCCTCGTCCAAGACGGCGATGGGTCTGGCCAGCGTGGCGCGGCAGAACTCGCCGCAGATCAAGCGGATCGGGCTGACCTCGCCGGGCAATGTCGCCTTTGTCGAGAGCACCGGGCTGTACGACCAGGTTGTCGCTTATGACGATCTTGGCGGCCTGCCGGTGGTCGATACGGTGTCGGTCGACTTCGCAGGCAACCCGGCGCTGCTGGCTGCGATCCACGGCCACTATGACGATGCGCTCAAATATTCATGCCTCGTCGGCGCGACCCATATCGAAGAGCGCGGCGCAGGGTTCGGGCAAACCGGCGGTCTTGCGGGGCCCAAGCCTGAGCTGTTCTTTGCGCCGCACCACTTCGTCAGCTTCTTCAAGGAGCATGGGCCGATCGAGGGCGGCAAGATGGTCGCTGCAACCTGGCACGCCTTTCTGGGTGCGGTCGAGGGCACGGTCGAGATCGTGCGGATCAAGGGTCTTGAAGGTGCGCGCACGACCTTCCTCACCATGATCGGTGGGGCGGTCGACCCGGCCAAGGGGATCGTGATCGAACCCTGATGTGACGGCGGCGGATTACTCCGCCGCTTCGGCAAGCTCCACCCGCTGCGGGCCGCGGATGAGGCCGCCGGGGGTTTCGCCTGTCCAATGCCCGTCGCGGAAGGTGACCACGCCGCTCTTGATCGTCGCGACATAGCCGGTCGCCTTTTGAAGCAGCCGCTTGCCGCCCGCCGGAAGGTCGAAGGCGAGCCACGGCTTGCCGAGCTGGAGCGCGTCCATGTCGATCACGTTCAGATCGGCGAGGTATCCCGGCGCGATCACTCCGCGATCCGCAAGCCCGTAAAGCACCGCCGTGTCGCGGCACTGGCGCTTGATCGCCTGTTCGAGGCTGATCCGCGCCCCGCGCCGGCGCGACTTGACCCAGTGCTCCAGCATGAAGGTGGGCGAGGCCGCATCGCAGATCGTCCCGCAATGCGCGCCGCCATCGCTGAGCGAATTCACCGTGTCGTCAGCGTGCTGGAGCGGATGCAGGAAATCCAGATTGCCGTCGGCGTAGTTGAGGATCGGCAGGTAGATGAACCCGCGCCCCTCATCGCGGCACAGCAGGTCATAGGCATATTCCTGCGGGGCCATCCCGGCCGCAGCTGCGCGGGCGTTGATGCTCGCTTCGGGGCCGGGTTCGTAGTCGAAATCGGGGTCCATTTCGAATTGCAGCGTCCAGCCCATGCTGATCGCCATCACCACCCCGCCGATATCCTTGGGCGCGTCGGTGTAATCATTGGGTTCGGCGAGCATTTGCGCCTTGAACGTCGGATCGAGCAGTTTCGCCCGCTGCTCCTCCCACGGCAGATCGGCGATCGCCATCCAGCTTGGGCGGAAGCGGAAGGGGTGGACGGTACCCTGCCATGCCATGACAATGCCATTGCCTCGAAGTGCAATCTGGGCGACGATGTTCGCACCATTGTCGTTCTCGGCGCGCATCTGGGCGATCTGTTCGTCGAGCGAGAGTTCCTTGGCGATGGATTGCAGCGCGGCGAAGGTGACGGGGATCTTCGCCTCGCGCGAAAGTTGCCCCATCCAGCCGAATTCATTCCATTCGCGCTTGAGATCGCTCGCCATCTCGAACACCGCATGGCCGCCCGCCGCGGTCGCCCGGCCCATCGCGTGACCGATCGCGATCAGTTCCTCGGGCGTGGCGGTGGTGCCGGGGACGAGTTCGCCATCGACCGACTTGTGCAGCACCGTGCGCGAGGTCGAGAAGCCCAGTGCGCCCGCACGCACCCCTTCCTCGACGATCTGCGCCATGGCGGCGATGTCCTCGGGCGTGGGCACCGCGCCCGGCTGCTCGCGGTCCCCCAGCACGTAGGCGCGAACCGCGCCGTGGGGGACATGGGTGCCGATATCGACCGTGCGGGGCAGCTTTTCGAGCGCGTCGAGATATTCGGGGAAGGTCTCCCAGTCCCACGTGATCCCTTCGGCCAGAGCGGTGCCGGGAATGTCCTCGACCCCCTCCATCAGACTGATGAGCCACTCGTGACGGTCGGGCTTGGCGGGCGCGAAGCCGACGCCGCAATTGCCCATCACCACGGTCGTCACCCCGTGCCAGCTCGAGGGCGCCATTTCCTGATCCCAGGTCGCCTGCCCGTCATAATGGGTGTGGATGTCGACGAAGCCAGGGGTGACGGTCTTGCCACGCGCGTCGATCTCCTCGGCGGCGCTGCCCGCGATCCGGCCGACGGCGACAATCACGCCGTCCTTCACCGCGACATCGCCGGTGTAGGCGGCGGCCCCGGTGCCGTCGACGATCGTGCCGCCCCGGATGATGAGGTCGTATTGCGCCATATTCTCTCTCCCTTATGAGGGTGAGAATGTCGCAAAGTGGGTTGGCGGGCAAGGGCGGCGGCGGCTCGCTAACAATTGCGCGACTGGTGTGCGCATCGCTGGAGGAGCAGGAAGCATGGTCAAGGCAACATGGAACGGCGCCGTTATCGCCGAGAGCGACGCGACCGTGGTGGTCGAAGGCAACCACTACTTCCCGCGCGAGGCGGTCGATCCGGCGGTGCTGAGTGACAGCGCCACCACCACGGTGTGCCCGTGGAAGGGCACCGCGCATTATCACAGCATCACGGTGGACGGCAAAACCAATACCGACGCCGCTTGGTATTACTCCGATCCGAAAAGCGCTGCGTCCGAGATCAAGGACCGCATCGCTTTCTGGCGCGGGGTCGTTGTGGGGTGAGAGGCAGACGCTAGCGCGTCTGATCCGCGGGCAGTCCATACCCCGTTACCACCTGCGCACCGAGAAGGCCCGGAGCTGTCGTCACGGTAACGCTGCGGGGCTGCTCGCCATTCCACTGCCGATAGGTTGCCTCGGGAATGAAGTAGCGTCCTGCCGCTGCGCGGGAATCCGGCGTATCGGGGCGGAGCCACGCCCAGTGATTGCGGGTGCTGCTGCGCTGCGCGACGGTGAATTCCGTTCGCTCGAGCGTCATGCGGATCGTCTCTGCCGGACCGAGGCGCATCCCGTTCACGCTGGGCAGCACGCCCATGCTCCAGACGGGCCAGCCCATCAGGCCGACCATACCGCACATGATCGCCGCCAGTTTGCGCGCGCGCGGGTCGGCGATCCCTCCCGTGGCGAGCAGCCAGACCGCAAGGCATGTCAGCATCGCCGCGCCGAACCCTGCCGCCTTGAGCCCGGAGCCGGGGGCGGTATTGCGCGGCGAGCCCTCGCCGACGGTAAGGACGAGCGCGAGGGTCAGAAGGGCGGGAATGGCAAAGGGCAGCAGCAATTGCGCGAAGAAACGCGGGGGCACGGCAGGTGTGGAGGTGTTGTCCTTGGTCACGGCACCGGAGTTTCGCACAGGGGGATTACGAAACCCCTCACGCCGTTACGCGCTGGCGGGCAAGGCTGCTGCCCTTCGGGAACACAATGCAAAGCGGCGCGGGAGTCGCCTCCCGCGCCGCCGTCATGACGTCATGCCGTCAGGATCAAAGCTGCACTTGGGCAACCTTGTCCTTGTAATCTTCCTTGGGATCGATCCCGAGCAGCATCTTGATGCCCGCGACCACCGAGGATGCGTCGATCCAGACTTCGGCATTCTGCGGGTCAAGGCGGATCAGCGCGATCTTGGGGTCGTCCTTGCCGTCATACCAGGCCGCGACGAAGCGGTTCCAGAGCCGGTCGATGGTCGCGCGGTCGCGGGTGGTCGAAAGGTTGCCGTGGACGCTCGCCCAGATGTCGTGACCCTTGGAGGCAAAATGCGCCATCGCGCGCGGGGTCTTCCCCGCCAGTTCGGCCTGCTGCACCAGCTGGTAAAGCCCGTTGTCGGTCGAGGTGAAGAACCACACCGGGCCCTTGTACTCACCGTCTTCGTAAAGATCGTCCTCAAGCTGGGCGGTCATCGGACGGGCGTGGCCATCCTCGCCCCCGGCCATGCCGAGGAACATCGTCATGTCGCTCTTGAGCGATTTCCAGAACTTGCTGCGGATTTCCGCGTCGGTAGCCATGTTCGTCTCCTGTATTTGTGAACAGGAGAAACAAGCCCCGACGCGGAAAGAATGTTCCGTTTTAGAAGACTTCGAAGAGACCAGCCGCCCCCATTCCGCCACCAACGCACATGGTGACGACGACGTACTTGGCGCCGCGGCGCTTGCCTTCGATCAGCGCGTGGCCGGTGCAGCGGGCGCCGGTCATGCCGTAGGGGTGGCCGATCGAGATCGAGCCGCCATTGACGTTGAGGATATCGTTGGGGATGCCGAGCTGATCGCGGCAATAGAGCACCTGCACCGCGAAGGCTTCGTTCAGCTCCCAAAGGCCGATGTCGTCCATCTTGAGACCGGTCTGCTTCAGCAGCTTGGGGATCGCAAACACAGGCCCAATGCCCATTTCGTCAGGCTCGGTGCCTGCGACCGCCATGCCGACATAGCGGCCGAGGGGCTGGAGGCCCTTCTGTTCGGCAAGCTTGGCTTCCATCAGCACGCTGGCCGAGGAACCGTCCGACAGCTGCGAGGCATTGCCCGCAGTGATGTTCATGCCCGGGCCCATCACGGGGTTGAGGCTCTGGAGACCTTCGAGCGTGGTTTCGGGGCGGTTGCCTTCGTCCTTCGACAGCGTGATTTCGCGCTGCGAGACTTCCTTGGTCTCCTTGTCGACCACGTTCATGGTAGTGGTGACTTCGACGATCTCGTCATCGAACTTGCCGGCCTGCTGCGCGGCAGCAGTGCGCATCTGCGACTGGTAGGCATATTCGTCCTGCGCTTCGCGGCTGATGTTATAGCGCTTGGCGACCGTCTCGGCGGTGCCGAGCATCGGCATGTACACGTCCTTGTGCATCGCGATCAGCGAACGGTCGGGCGAGACGCGCATCTCGGGGGTCTGCACCATCGAGATCGAATCCTGACCACCGCCGACGACGATGTCCATGTTGTCGACGATGATCTGCTTGGCTGCGGTCGAAATCGCCATCAGGCCCGAGGAGCACTGGCGGTCGATGGTCTGGCCGCTGACGGTCACCGGGCAACCGGCGCGCAGCGCGACCTGGCGGGCGATATTGCCGGCCTGCGTGCCCTGAGTGAGGACGGCGCCCCACACCACATCGTCGATCGTGCCGGCTTCGATACCGGCGCGTTCGATCGCGGGGGCAAGGCTCAGCGCGCCGAGGGTGGCGCCGGGGGTGGCGTTGAAGGCGCCCTTATAGGCGCGGCCGATGGGGGTGCGGGCGGTGGAAACGATTACGGCGTCACGTGCCATGATGAAAGTATCCTTTGTGTTTTGCTCTCTGCCGTCATCCCGGCGAAGGCCGGGACCCAGAGACGGTCAGGGCGGAGCTTTGTCGCTCTGGGTCCCGGCCTGCGCCGGGATGACGATCTAGAGTGAAGTGAACCTCACACGAAGTATTGCGTGATCCACTCGCAGATCAGCGCGGGCTTTTCCTCGCCTTCGATCTCGATGGTGATCTCGCAGGTCTGCTGCCACTGGCCGGGGCGCTTCTCGATCATCTCGGTGAGCTTCCAGTGGCCGCGGATGCGCTTGCCGGCGCGCACGGGGGCGATGAAGCGGGTCTTGTTGCCGCCGTAGTTGACGCCCATCTTCACCCCGTCGATGCGCGGCGCGCCGCCTTGGGCACCCAGATAGGGGATCATCGACAGCGTCAGGAAGCCGTGGGCAATCGTCCCGCCGAAGGGGGTCATCTTGGCCATCTCTTCGTTGACGTGGATGAACTGGTGGTCACCCGTCGCCTCGGCGAACTGGTTGATGCGTTCCTGGCTCATTTCGGCCCATTCGCTGGTGCCGATCACTTCGCCGACCTTGGCGGCCAATTCCTGCGGATTCATGAGGCTTCCTCCTTGCCGTTCGCCGACGGGATCGCGTGCCCGCCGCGCTGCGTTTGCGGGGGCTTCATGGCGCAACACAGGGGGGAGCGCAACGCTCTCTAATGTGCCGCTACGGCACCGGGGAGCGGCGTGGGGGAGGGCGAACGGCGCGGGGCGGAGCGGGCCAGCGCCGCGCGCGCCGAATCGATCCGGCGGCAATAGGTGTGAAGCCCGATCTGCAGGCCCACCAGCATCAGCATCACCGGCTGATAGGCGATCCCCTGGAACGTCGCCCCGACCAGATAGATCACCGCGCCCATTTGTAGCGCGGCGGCGAGCGGCGCGATCCAGCGCTCGGCCTCCTCTTCCGCCCTTCGCCAGCGCCGCTGGAGTCGCTCCATCTGCCACAGGCCGAGCAGATGCAGCGCCAGCCACATCATCAAACCCGGCCAGCCCTGTTCGCCCAGCATCTCGAAGATCGAGGAGTGATAGGCGCGGCCCTGATCGACCACTTCCTTGTATTCGATGCTGGTGGTGTTGCCGTCCACGGTGCGCACCGGCATGGAATATTCGAAGCGATTGCCGCGATAGGCATCGAACCCGCCGCCCATGGGCTTTTCGGCGACGTAATCGAGCGTCCATTCCCACACCGCCACACGGGTGGAGGCGCTTTCGTCGCCGTCGGGCTGAGCGATGGTCGCCATCCGGTCGTAATACGACTGCGGCAGGAAGGGCAGGGCGACAAGCCCGAGCACGCCCGCGCCCGCGATGAACAGGATCCGCCGCTGGGTGTAGCGCAGCATCAGCACGCCCAAGGCCGCGATGCACAGCAGGCCGGTGCGCGCTTCGGTGCCGATGGGGACGAGGAAGCAGGCGAAGGTCAGCGCCACCGCAAAGCCCGTCACCATCCAGTGCGGGCGGTAGATCGTGCCATGCTTCACGAACCACCACAGCAACGGCACCAGCCCGATCGCCACCGTGGCAAGGGTGGAGCTTTCATAGATCCCGCTATTGTCGTTCACGAAGAACTTGAGGTTCTGGTAGCCTCCACCGCCCAGCACGGTCTTCATCCCCGTGCCGATCACGATGGTCGCGACCGAAAGCAGCAGCACCAGCGCTAGCCCCTCGATCCGCGCACGGGTGGTGAGGGTGAGGGGGAGGAAGATCGCGAACAGCAGCGCCTTCCACACCCAGTCCCATTTGGTCAGCGCGTCTTCGGGGAAATCGGCATGGCCGGTGCTCCACCAGCAATAGATCAGCAGCGCCAGCATCAGGCCCTGTCTGAGCGTGAAGCGCGCCCCGGTCTTACGGTCGAGCGCCAGCCAGCCTCCAAAGGCCGCCGCAAAGGCGATCAGCGACAGCGGCAGGGTGGTGATGATGGTGTAGCCGATCCGCTGCGGGGCAAGAATGTCGATATAGACATAGAGCAGCACCCACAGGAACGGGCGCTTGAGGCCCAGCACCAACACATATCCGATGAAGGCGAGGAAGACGAGATCAAGCATCGGGACGCTGCTCGCCTTCCTGATCGCCCGCACCCTGTGCGCGGCGCGCGGCGCTGCGTCCGGCGCTGCTGGTGCGCTTGCGGCGGTCGGCGGCCTCGGATTCGATTTCGCCGATCAGTGGATCATCGTCCAGCCCGGCGCGCAGCACCAGGCGCAGCATCGCCACCGCCAGCAGGGCATGGCCGATCGCCAGGGCGACATGATCGATCATCGCAAGGGGCTCCGGGCCGTATTCATGCGCGAGCCTTACGCCGATGCAGTTGACGGCGCGTTAAGCACGCCTGCGATAGTAGACGCGTCATGACCCGCGTCCTGCACGTTCTCGACCATTCGCTGCCGCTCCATTCGGGCTACACCTTCCGCACCCGCGCGATCCTCAAGGCGCAGGAGGGGCACGGGCTGGAAGTGCGCGGGATCACCGGCCAGCGACACAATCACGAGGCGCCCGGCGGGCCGGTGTGCGAGGAGGCCGATGGGCTGACCTTTCACCGCACGCCCGGCACCCCCGCAGGCCTGCCCGGCTTTCGCGAGATGGACGAGGTCGAAGCGCTGACCGCGACGATCCTCGCTCTGGCCGAGGAATGGCGGCCCGACATCATTCATGCCCATTCACCCGCCTTGTGCGGAGCCGCCGCGCAGCGCGCCGCGCGGGCGCTCGGCGTTCCCTTCGTCTATGAAATCCGCGCCTTCTGGGAAGATGCGGCGGTCGGCAATCTGACCGGAACCGAGGGCAACCTGAAATACCGTCTGACCCGCGCACTGGAAACGCGGGTGGCGCGATCAGCCGACGCCTTGTTCACCATCTGTGACGGGCTGAAACAGGATCTTGCACAGCGCGGCATTCCCGAGACCCGCATCCATGTCATGCGCAACGGGGTCGATCTCGATCTGTTCGGCGAGCCGGTGGCGCGCGACGAGGGCCTGGCAGCGCAGCTTGGCATTGCCCAGGGCGATCCGGTGATCGGCTATATCGGCAGCTTCTATGCCTATGAGGGCGTCGACGATTTGATCGCGGCGATGCCGATCCTGCGCCAGTCTCATCCCGAGGCCCGGCTGCTGCTGGTGGGGGCCGGGCCGATGGCGGAGGCCTGGCGCGCCGCGGCCGCCGCGCTGCCCGAGCCCGAGGCCGTGATCTTCACCGGGCGGGTGCCGCACACCGAAGTCGAACGCTATTATTCGCTGGTCGATGTGCTGGCCTATCCGCGCAAGAGCCAGCGCCTCACCGATCTGGTCACGCCATTGAAGCCATTGGAAGCCATGGCCCAGCGCAAGCTGGTGGCGGCCTCCGGCGTCGGCGGACACCGCGAACTGATCGAGGACTGCGTGACAGGCACTCTCTTCGCCCCCGATGATCCCGCCGCCTGCGCCGCCGCGCTCGCCGGTCTGCTGGATGCGCGCGCGGGGTGGGAGGCGATGAAAGACCGGGCGCAGACCCATGTTCGCACCCGTCACGACTGGGCGATGAATGCGCGCGGTTATCTCTCTGTTTACCATCTCTTGCTAGCCGGGGGAGAGAGCGGCGCTGCGGGGCGCAGGGCCGCGACGGCAGGATGAGAAACGCATGAAACCGCGTCAGCAGCAGGGTCGATCGCAGCAGCGCACGTCGCGCAAGTCGCGCAAGGGCAACAAGAGCGCGCTGGTCGCTAACCGGGCCTTTGCGCCGCTGCTGGGCCTGTGGGGCCTGGCGCTGGGCGTGCTGGTAGTGGTCGTGCTGCCTGCATCCATGGTGGAGGCGGCGACGCGCAGGCTGATGATCGGCAATCTGGGTCTTCCGGTGCAGCCGGTGCTGGCCGGTTTTGTCGGTTTGCTGATCGGCGGCGCGCTGTTCATGATCGCCGCAGGCCTGGGCGCTGCCGCCCGGCGCCGCGCGGGGGAGCCTTCGATCGTCCGCCGCGCCGCGCGCGAGATGCGGCCGATCGATCCGGTGCGCGATCTCGGCAGCCGCAGCCTCGACGAGCCGATCGAGACCATGCCCTTTGCCACGCCCGCGTGGCGCGATGCGGATGTCGAAGAACCCGCGCCGCAATCGCTCGCCGCCGCTGTGTTGCGCGAACTCGATTTGTCCGAATTTGCCGAATTGCCGGGCCGCAACGCGGTGTGGGTCGAGGAACAGGTGCAGGCACCGGAAGCGCCGGTCGCCGTCTCCCAGCCCGAGCCGCAACCGTCCGTGGCCGAGCCTGCCGCGCCCGCGCCGCGCCCTGTGCCGCAAGTCGCTGCGCTGCGCGCGGTCGCCTCGCCGCCCGATCCCGGCACCGCCGCGCTCTCCCGCCTGCGTTCGGTCCCGGCCAGCGAGCTGAGCCTGCCACAGATGGTCGAGCGCTTCGCCGGGGCGCTGCACGAGCACCGCACCACGCCGCCCGCCCGTTCGCTGTCGGCCGCCGATCTGGCCGCACGCGAGGCTGCGCTGGCCGAGGCCTTGAAGGCGCTCGCCGCGATCAGCGGGCCGGTGCGCGACGCTACGGCACATGAGGGTGAGGGCGATCCGCTCCACGCCGCGCTCGCCCAGCTTCAGCCCCGGCGCGGGGCAGCCTGATCCGCGCGGGACACGCAAAAGCTGCAACCGATCCCGCCAGAGGGTGCATCGCGCGCAATCTAAGAATAGTTTGAATAGGTCTGCGAGAAATATTACTTCGCGCGAGACCCTTGCCAAATCCGCTTCCTGCCGGCATGAGGGGCCCGAAAACGGGGCCGGCGCTGACCTTCACATGGCACAGCCGCTCCGCGTGACCTGCCAAGAGGCGTGTTCCTGCGCATGAGCGATCATGCGACTACGGGTTCGCGCCTGTCGGCATCTGACAGATCGGACTTTTGCCATGGGATATCCCTCCTCCCAGGGTCTGTATGACCCCGCCAACGAACATGACGCCTGTGGCGTCGGCATGGTTGCGCATATCAAGGGAGAGAAAAGCCACGCGATCATTGCGCAGGCGCTGGAGATTCTCGAAAAGCTCGACCATCGCGGCGCGGTGGGTGCGGACCCGCTGCTGGGCGACGGCGCGGGGATTCTGATCCAGATTCCCGATCCGCTGATCCGCCGCTGGGCCGTGGCCGAAGGCCATGATCTCCCGCAGCCGGGCGAGTACGGCATTGCCATGTGCTTCCTGCCGCAGGACGCGGCGGCGCGCGACTTCGTGAAGAGTCGCATGGAGGCCTTCACCGCCAAGGAAGGCCAGCGCTTCATCGGGTGGCGGGCCGTGCCGACCACGATGGAGGGCCTCGGTGCAGCAGTAATCGCCTCGATGCCGGTGATCGAGATGGCGGTGATCGCGCGCGGGGCCAATTGCGCCTCGCAGGACGCCTTCGAGCGCAAGCTTTTAACGATCCGCAAGCAGGTGCAGAACCCGCTCGCGAGCCTTGCTGAAAAGCACGGGCTTCCCGGCGTGACCGAGACCTATCTGCCCAGCTTCTCGACCCGCACCATCGTCTACAAGGGGCTGCTGCTGGCGACGCAGGTGGGCAGCTTCTACGACGACCTGCGCGATCCCGATTGCGTGTCGGCATTGGGCCTCGTCCACCAGCGCTTCTCGACCAACACCTTCCCCAGCTGGCGGCTCGCGCACCCGTTCCGTTTCATCGCCCACAATGGCGAGATCAACACCGTGCGCGGCAACGTCAACTGGATGAACGCGCGCCGCCGCACGATGGAAAGCGAGCTGCTCGGCCCCGATCTCGACAAGATGTGGCCGATCATCCCGCACGGGCAATCGGACACGGCCTGCCTCGATAACGCATTGGAACTGCTGATCGCGGGCGGATACTCGCTCGCCCACGCCATGATGATGCTGATCCCCGAAGCCTGGGCCGGCAATGCGCTGATGAGCCCCGAACGGCGCGCCTTCTACGAATATCACGCCGCGCTTATGGAGCCTTGGGACGGCCCGGCCTCGGTGTGCTTCACCGATGGCCGCCAGATTGGCGCGACGCTCGACCGCAACGGGCTGCGCCCTGCGCGCTTCTGCGTCACCAAGGACGATATCGTCTGCCTCGCTTCGGAAAGCGGCGTGTTGCCCTTCCGCGAGGAAGACATCGTGCGCAAGTGGCGGCTCCAGCCCGGCAAGATGCTGCTGATCGACCTCGAACAGGGGCGCATCATCGAGGATGACGAGCTCAAGGCCGATCTCGCCAATGCCGAGCCCTATGCCGAGTGGCTGCATCAGGCGCAGTACAAGCTCGAAGACATCACCGATATCGTGCCCGAATTGGCGGCGATTCCGGCGGAAGAGGGAACGCTGCTCCAGCGCCAGCAGGCCTTCGGCTACACGCAGGAGGATATCGGCCGCTTCCTCGAGCCGATGGCGGTGGACGGCGACGATCCGATCGGGTCGATGGGCACCGACACGCCGATCGCGGTGCTGAGCAACCGCGCGCGGCTGCTTTACGATTACTTCAAGCAGAACTTCGCGCAGGTCACCAACCCGCCGATCGATCCGATCCGCGAGGAACTTGTGATGAGCCTCACCAGCATGATCGGCCCGCGCCCCAACCTGCTGGGCCGCGATGCGGGGACGCACAAGCGGCTCGAAGTCGATCAGCCGATCCTGACGAACGAGGATCTCGCCAAGATCCGTTCGGTCCAAGAAGCGCTCGACGGCGCTTTCCGCTGCGCCACCATCGACATGACATGGGATGCGAGCACTGGCGTTGAAGGCCTTGAAATGGCCCTGAAAGAAATGTGCTGGGCCGCGACCGAGGCAGTGCTGCAGGATCACAACATCCTTGTCCTCAGCGACCGTGGGCACAACGACGCGCGCGTGCCGATGCCCGCGTTGCTCGCGACTGCGGCGGTGCATCATCACCTGGTGCGGCAGGGCCTCAGGATGCAGACCGGGCTCGTGGTCGAAACCGGCGAAGCGCGCGAAGTGCACCACTTCTGCGTGCTGGCGGGCTACGGCGCGGAGGCGATCAACCCCTATCTCGCTTTGGAGACGCTGGAGGCCCTGCGCGCCAAGCGTCACCCCGATCTGCCCGCCACCAAGGTGCAGCAGAACTTTATCAAGGCGATCGGCAAGGGCATCCGCAAGGTCATGTCCAAAATGGGCATTTCGACTTACCAGTCCTATTGCGGCGCGCAGATCTTCGACGCGGTCGGGCTGTCCTCCGCCTTCGTCGAGAAGTATTTCACCGGCACCGCCACCACCATCGAAGGCATCGGCCTCGCGGAAGTCGCCGAGGAGGCTTTGCGCCGCCACGGGCAGGCCTATGGCGACAACCCGCTCTATGACGGGATGCTCGATGTCGGCGGGATCTACCAATACCGCCTGCGCGGTGAGGAGCACGCCTGGACGCCGCAAAACGTCGCGCAATTGCAGCACGCGGTGCGCGGGAACGACCCGAAGAATTACGAGGAATTCGCCAAGTCGATCAACGAGCAGTCGGAACGGTTGCTGACGATCCGGGGATTGCTTGAATTCAAGAAGGCCGACACGCCGATCCCGCTCGAGGAAGTCGAGCCCGCTGCCGAAATCGTGAAGCGTTTCTCGACCGGCGCGATGAGCCTCGGCTCGATCAGCCACGAAGCGCACTCGACCATGGCGATCGCGATGAACCGCATCGGCGGGCGCTCGAACACGGGCGAGGGCGGGGAGGAGCCGTTCCGTTTCAAGCCGCTCGCCAATGGCGATTCGATGCGCAGCCGGATCAAGCAGGTCGCCTCCGGGCGGTTCGGGGTGACGACCGAATATCTCGTCAATTCGGACGACATCCAGATCAAGATGGCGCAGGGCGCAAAGCCGGGCGAGGGCGGGCAGCTGCCCGGCCACAAGGTCGACAAGCGCATCGGCGCGGTGCGTCACTCGACGCCCGGCGTGGGCCTGATTTCGCCCCCACCGCATCACGACATCTATTCGATCGAAGACCTCGCGCAGTTGATCCACGATCTCAAGAACGTGAATCCGGTCGCGCGGATTTCGGTCAAGCTTGTGTCCGAAGTGGGCGTCGGCACGGTCGCAGCGGGCGTCTCGAAAGCGCGCGCGGACCATGTGACCATCGCGGGCTATGACGGCGGGACGGGCGCTTCGCCGCTGACCTCGCTGACGCACGCGGGCAGCCCGTGGGAGATCGGTCTGGCCGAAACCCAGCAGACGCTGCTGCTCAACGATCTGCGCGAACGCATCGCGGTGCAGGTCGACGGCGGGCTGCGGACGGGCCGAGACGTTGCCATCGGAGCGCTGCTCGGCGCGGACGAGTTCGGCTTTGCCACCGCCCCGCTGATCGCGGCCGGGTGCATCATGATGCGCAAGTGCCACCTCAACACCTGCCCTGTCGGCGTCGCCACGCAGGACCCGGTGCTGCGCGCGCGCTTCACCGGCCAGCCCGAGCACGTGGTCAACTACATGTTCTTCGTCGCCGAGGAACTGCGCCAGATCATGGCCGAGCTGGGCTTCCGCACGGTTGCCGAGATGGTCGGCAGGGTCGACCGGCTCGACACGCGCCGGATGGAACGCCACTGGAAGGCGCGCGGGATCGATCTTGGCCGCATCCTCCATCAGGTGCCGATCAAGGAAGGCGCCTCGCTGCGCCAGCGCGGGGTGCAGGATCACGGGCTCGAAGGCGCGCTCGACAACCGGCTGATCGCCGATTGCCGCACCGCCATCGACACGACGCAGCCGGTGCAGCTCGAATACGAGGTGCGCAACGTCAATCGCACGGTCGGCGCGATGCTCTCGGGCGAGATCGCCAAGGCCCATGGGCACGAAGGCCTGCCAACCGATACGATCCGCATCAACCTGACGGGTGTGGCCGGGCAGAGCTTTGGCGCGTGGCTCGCCCACGGGGTGACGCTTGATCTGGTCGGCGATGCCAACGACTATGTCGGCAAGGGCCTTTCGGGCGGTCGCATCATCGTGCGTCAGCCTGCCGAAGCCCCGCGCGCGGCGCAGGACAACATCATCGTCGGCAACACGGTGATGTATGGCGCGATTGCGGGTGAGGCCTATTTCAACGGCGTGGCGGGCGAGCGTTTCGCGGTCCGCAATTCCGGCGCGATCGCGGTGGTCGAAGGCACCGGGGATCACGGCTGCGAATACATGACCGGCGGCGTGGTGGTGGTGCTCGGCAAGACCGGGCGCAACTTCGCAGCAGGCATGAGCGGCGGGGTCGCCTATGTCTATGATGCCGAAGGGCAATTCACAGTCCTCGTCAACCACGCGCAGGTCGATCTGCTGCCGATTTCGGCCACGCCGGACGCGGATGAGGGTACAGGTCGTCCGGCCCAGCGCCCGCGCAGCGTCAACGACTTCGGCATGGGTGACATGCTGCGCCACGATGCCGAGCGGCTGCGCATCCTGGTCGAGCGCCATCAGCTTCACACCGGCAGCAAACTGGCGGGTGAGCTGCTGGCAGACTGGGACGCGGCGCTTGGGCGCTTCGTCAAGGTAATGCCGCGCGACTATGCGGCGGCCTTGAAGAAGCTCGAAGCGGAACGCCACGAGGCCGAAAGCGTCGCGGCGGAATGATTTGCCAATTTCGTCATCCCCGCGAATGCGGGGATCCTGCTGCCGGCCCGGCAGCGTGCAACAACAAAGTCAGCTGGACCCCCGCATGCGCGGGGGCTTCGGCCAAATCGGAGATTTGACCTCGTGGGCAAGGAAACCGGATTTCTCGAGCTGGACCGCCGCGAGCGGGATTATCTCGATCCCAAGGAGCGGCTGAAGAATTACCGCGAATTCATCATCCAGCCGGATGATGCGACGCTGGCCGGACAGGCTTCGCGCTGCATGAATTGCGGGATTCCCTACTGCCACAACGGCTGTCCGGTGAACAACCTGATCCCGGACTGGAACCATCTCGTGTACGAAGCGGACTGGAAGCGCGCGCTGGCGATGCTTCACAGCACCAACAACTTCCCCGAATTCACCGGCCGTATCTGCCCCGCGCCCTGCGAGGCGGCGTGCACCCTCAACATCATCGACCAGCCGGTGACGATCAAGTCGATCGAATGCGCCATCGTCGATCGCGGGTGGAAGGAAGGCTGGATCCATCCGCAGGTGCCCGCGAAGAAGACCGGCAAGTCGGTTGCAGTGGTCGGCTCAGGCCCGGCGGGCATGGCCTGCGCGCAGCAGCTGGCGCGCGCGGGGCATTCGGTGACGGTGTTCGAGAAGAGCGACCGCGTCGGCGGGTTGCTGCGTTACGGCATCCCCGACTTCAAGATGGAAAAGCACCTCATCAACCGCCGCGCGCAACAGATGGAAGCGGAAGGCGTAACCTTCAAAACCTCGAAGGAGGTGGGCGTCGATATCTCCTTCAAGTCCTTGCAGGAAAACTTCGACGCGGTGGTTCTGGCGGGCGGCGCGGAAGACGCGCGCCAGCTGTCGATCCCGGGCGCGGAGATGCCTGGCGTGCGGCTCGCGATGGAGTTCCTGACCCAGCAGAACAAGCGTGTCGCGGGTGACGACGAACTGCGCGCCGCCCCGCGCGGCAGCCTCACCGCGACCGGCAAGCATGTGGTGGTGCTCGGCGGCGGGGACACGGGCAGCGACTGTGTCGGCACCTCGAACCGGCAGGGCGCGAAAAGCGTTACCCAGCTCGAAATCATGCCCAAGCCGCCCGAAAAGGAAGACAAGGCGCTGACCTGGCCCGACTGGCCGATGAAGCTGCGCACTTCGTCAAGCCACCAGGAAGGCGTCGAGCGCGACTGGGCGGTGCTGGCCAAGCGGGTGATCGGCGATGGCGAGAAGGTCACCGGGCTCGAATGCGTGCGCGTCGAGTGGGTCGACCGCCAGATGCAGGAAATCGCGGGCAGCGAGTTTACCATCCCCGCCGATCTGATTCTGCTGGCAATGGGCTTTGTCGGGCCGAGAAAGGCCGGGCTGCTCGAACAGGCGGGCGTGACGCTGGACCCGCGCGGCAATGTCGCGGCGGATACCGAACGCTATGCCACCAGCGAGCCAAACGTCTTCGCCTGCGGCGACATGCGGCGCGGGCAGAGCCTGGTGGTCTGGGCGATCCGCGAAGGCCGGCAGGCCGCGCGCGCGGTGGACGAAGCGCTGATGGGGGTCTCCGAACTCCCGCGCTGAGGGCGGCACGGGCCTCGCAAGGGGCCTGTGCGGCATCCTTCGGCACTTCGAGCCGGCCTGCGCGTTGCCACACTGAGGGAGCGCGCATGATCTACATTGTCATCAACATCGTGCCGATCGCGGCGGCGACTTTGCTGGGGCTTGCCATCGGCATGGTCTGGCTGCGCGGTTCGGGCATTCACCGGCCGGGCTGGGCGGTGCTGGCTGGAGCGGCGCTGGCCGAGTTCTGGCTGGCCGCGATCCTTGCCGGAGCGCTGATTCTCGCCCCGGCGCAGGCGAGCCCGTGGGTGATGGCGGCGGGCAGTGCGGTGGTGATCTGGATCGGCTTCGTCGTGCCGGTTCTGTGGGTGACCTTCATGGCCTATGGCTTGCCCGCGCGCCAGACGGCCTCGGCGGCGCTGCACTGGCTGGCGGTGATGCTGGGGCAGGCGGTGCTGATGCAGGCGCTTGGCCTGATCGCGCCGCCCGCGCCCTGAGCGCGGCCTGAGTTAGGCCGCCGCGCTCGCCATCCGCCGCGCTTCCTTTTCCGTATCGGGCGCGTTGAGGAAGCCGCGGATCGCGGCCACGCTTTCGTCAGCATGGGTCAGCAGGAACAGGTGCCCCCCGCCCGCGAAAGTCTGAAGCCGCGAATTGGGGATCATCGCCTTCAGGATCTTGCCGTTGATGACGGGCACGATCTGATCGTCCTCGCCCATCATGATCAGGGTTTCCTTGGTCATGAAGGGCAGGGCGGGCAGGCTCGTCCAGCCCAGCATGCACATCAGCTGATACATGTAGCCGCGCGGAGAGGGGGGCTTCAGCCGTCCGATATGGCTATCCTTCTGGTGCGCGGCCCCATCCTTGTCGACCCCGCCGTATAGGGTGGCGAAGTGTTCGTTCATGAATTCGGGGTCGATATAGCGGCGCGGGTTGGCCATCTTGGTGAAGGCGGCGGGGTTGCCCGGCACCATCAGCATTCCAGGTGTGGTCGCGATCAGCGTCAGCCGCCGGGTGCGGCCCGGATGCTGGAGCGCGAAGTGCTGCGCCATCGCGCCGCCCCACGACACGCCCATCACGTCGACCTCATCGAGCCCGAAACGGTCGAGCAGCTGTGCGGCGGTCCAGCTCATGGTGAAGGGGTTGTAGGGGATCAGCGGATCGGGTGATTCGCCCGTTCCCGGCATGTCGAACATGATAAAGCCGCGTTCGGGCATGGCTGCCGCCAGCGGGGCCACAGCCTCGATATTGGCGCCGATGCCGTTGAAGAAAAGAACCGGCAGATGGTCGGAAGGCATATCGAGCCGCCAGGCAGCAGTCCGTAGCGTCCGGCCGCCCACTTGCTCCATCGAGACGACCGCGTCGTCCATGGGATTGGTCACCTATTCACGTCCTTTCTTCGCCCCCGCAAGGAGGGCGGGTTGGGCGCGCACGCCGATCCCTTAGCGCGCGCGCCCACAAACTTTGCGCCTTCGTTCCGCTGCCGGAACGCCCTTGGCGCGAGGTGTGCTGTATCAGACTTCTTCGACGACGTAGAGTCCCGGTGCAGCATCGCCGGCCGCATAGGTCTCGTTGCCCAGCGTCGCGGGGGCGGGCTTCTTCTTGCCCGAGCGCTTCTGCACCCACTCCATCCACAGCGGCCACCAGCTGCCCTTGACCTCTTCGGTTCCCTGCAACCACTCGTCGGCGGTGGCGGGGAGCTTGCCGGGCTTGGCCTGCACGAAATACTTGGCCTTGGGGTTGCCCGGCGGGTTGAGGATCGCCTGCATGTGGCCGCTCTGCGAGAGGACGTAAGTCACGTCCTTCGATCCGAACAGCTGGGTCGAACGATAGGTCGCCTTCCATGGGGTGATGTGATCGGTCACCCCGCCGAGGATGAAGAGATCGGCGGTCACCTTGCTGAGATCGACCTTGTGCCCGGCCATTTCGACCTCGCCCTTCTTGGTGAAGGCGAGGGTTTCGAACAGCGTCAGGAAGTCGCCCATCAGGCTGGAGGACAGGTTGGTCGCGTCGGCGTTCCAGAACAGCACGTCGAAGGCCGGCGGGTCCTGCCCGAGCAGGTAGTTGTTGATGACGTAGTTCCAGATCAGGTCATTCGGCCGCAGCCAGGCAAAGCCGCGGGCCAGATCGTCGGCCTTGATCACGCCCTGCTTCATCGCGCGCTGGCGGGCGAGCTGCATCCCGTTCTCGCTCACCAGCGATCCGGCTTCGATATCAGTCGGCTTGGGGTGGAGCACGCAGACCATCAGCGTCAGCGTGCCGAGGATCGGGTTGTTCGTCGCCGCCAGTTTCGATGCCAGCACCGACGCGGTCTGCCCGCCCGAACACCCGGCCGAAACGTTAACCTTTTTCGATCCCGTGATCGAGGAGACCACCTCCAGCGCCTTTTCGCAGGCGGCAATGTAATCGGCCATGCCCCAGTGGCCCTGATCCTTCGAAGGATTGCGCCAAGAGATGACAAAGGTCTGCACCCCGTTGTCGACCTGCCACTTGATCACCGATTTGTCCGGCGACAGATCGTTGATGTACATCTTGTTGATCTGCGGCGGGATGGTCAGCTGCGGGATCTCGTAGACCTCGTCGGTGGTGGGCGCATATTGCAACAGCTCCATGATCTCGTCGCGGTAGACCACCGCGCCCTTCGAGGTCGCGATATTCTCGCCCAGCTTGAAGGGCCGCTTGTCGACCTGGCTGACCATGCCCTTGTTGTGGACGAGGTCGTTATAGGCGTTCTGGAGACCCTTGATGAGGCTGAGGCCGCCCGAATTGATGATCTGCTTCTGCGCGGTCGGGTTGCCGACCAGCGAGTTAGTGGGGGCGAGCCCATCGAGAATGATATTCGCGATGAAATTCGCGCGGTTGCGCTCCAGCTCGTCAAGCTCAAGCTCCTCCAGCCAGTTTTTCATGCCCTTCTGCACGGCGAGGTAATATTGCGCCCCGGCGCGGAAGAAGGGGTTGTATTGCCACGCCGGATCCATGAACCGCTTGTCCTTGGGATCGGGGGCGAGTTCGCTCTTGCCGGTCATGATCTTGACCATGTCCTGCGCCATCGCGGTGGAGTGGCGGATAAAGCGCGACGGGTCTGACGCGGTCTCGCGCAGCAGCAGGGCGACCGCGCTGACGAAGTCCTCGCGCGCCACCCCGATCAGCGGGCCCAATGCGTTGGTCGACTGGGCGGCTTCGTTTTCAAGCTTCACTTCGCTGCGTGCCATGGAATCCCCTTTGCGCGGCCATCTTGCTGGTTGCCTTGAACGGCAATCGGTTAACGTGGCTGGTGCTGGCCAGAATGCAGCGCCTGCCGCCAAGTTGCAAGCCCGCCGCGCGCTGCCAGCCTGCCGATCGGGGAGCGAACCTGAAAGAATTAAGCACCGCAATTAACGCTTTTCTCAGCGATCCTCAGGCATGGCAGCCACAATGTCTGGCGAACCGATCCGGAAATTTGCGTTGCCCGAACCGCCCCCCATCGGGAGCGGGCGCGAGCTGCGGTCTCTCGCCAGGGCCAAGGCCGAGGCGAACGCGGGCCCGCGCGAACAGCGAGCGCGCGCCGAACGGCGGGGGATCGAACGTGCGCAGGAACTGCTTCCCGGCGCACTGAACACCGGGATCGACGAGCCCGCCATCGAGCAGAGCTTCTTCATGCCCCGCAAGGTCGGCGGCATGTCCCTGTTCCTGCTGTTTGCCTATGCCATCGCGGTGGTGGTGTCGCAGGGCTTGCCGTCCACTCTCATCTGGGCTGCGGCGCTGGCATCGGCGGCGCCGTTCGCCTGCGGTGCGCTGCTTGCCGCAATCGAACGCCGCGCCGAGGGCGTGGGGTCGGTGCGCTACGCGGTGATGCTGGTGGGCATCGTGCTGCCGATGGCCTGCGCGGGCTTTGCTCTTGCGCTCTGGGTGGGTGAAGGCCTGCCCTGGCAATGGGCAATCGCCACGCTGATCTGCATCAACGCCGCAGCCGCTGCGCTGTTCGGCACGCGGATCATCTCGCTGTTCAGCGCCAACATCGCCAGCTGGACCGGTTTTGCGGTGCTGGTTCCGGGCCTGCTCACCTATGCCGCTGTGGTCGCAGCGGCGATCACCCTGTCGCTGATCGCGCGGCTCGAATGGAAGGCCGCCGAAAGCCGCCGCGTTGCCCGCGAAGCGCGCGAACGGGTGGCTGCGCGCGCCGAGGATATCCTGCGAAGTTTCGAGGAGACCGGGCAGGGCTGGTTCTGGGAAACCGACCGGCGCGGGCTCATCACCTATATCTCGCCCAAGGCGGCTCTGGTGCTGGGCAAGACCAGCGAAGCGGTGATCGGCAGCCCGCTTGGCGACATCGTCGATCCCAGCCAGGGTGCCGAGGATGCCGAGCGCACGCTCGGCTTCCACCTTTCGGCCCGCTCGGCGTTCCACGATGTCGAAGTGCGCGCCGCCACCAGTGCGGACGAACGCTGGTGGGCGCTCACCGGCCGGCCAGTCTATGACAGCTACAAGAATTTCTGCGGCTTCCGCGGCCACGGCACCGACCTCACTGAAAAGCGCCGGTCCGAACAGCAGGTCTCGCGCCTTGCGCACTACGATTCCCTGACCGGCCTCGCCAACCGTGTGCAGATGAGCCAGGCGCTGGAGCAGATCCTCGCCGCACCCAGCGGGCGCGAGCGTGAATGTGCGGTGCTGATGCTCGATCTCGACCGCTTCAAGCAGGTCAACGACACCCTCGGCCACCCGGCGGGGGATGCGCTGCTGCGGCAGGTTGCTCAGCGGCTCGAACGAACCATCGGCACCGGCGGGCGCTGCGGCCGGTTGGGCGGCGACGAATTCAAGGTCATCATCCCCGGCCACCGGGATCGGGCGATGCTGGGCCAGCTGGCGCAGGAAATCATCAATTCCTTGTCGCAGCCCTATTCGATCGAGGGCCAGAGCGTGGTGATCGGCGCGTCGGTCGGGATCGCGCTCGCGCCAGAACATGGCGCATCGAGTGACGATCTGATCCGCAATGTCGACCTTGCGCTTTATGCCGCCAAGGATGCCGGGCGCGGCTGCTACCGCTTCTACGCCGAAGACCTGCACGCTGCCGCCGAAGAGCGCGCCGAGCTGGAGCAGGATTTGCGCGATGCGATCGCCAAGGGCCAGCTTGAGCTGCACTATCAGCCGGTGGTCCATTCATCGGATGAGAAGATCGTCGGGTTCGAAGCATTGATGCGCTGGAACCACCCCAAGCGTGGACCGATCAGCCCGGTGAAGTTCATCCCGATCGCCGAGGACGCGGGCCTGATCGACCGCATCGGCCAATGGGCGCTGCGCACCGCCTGCGCCGATCTGGCGCGCTGGCCGCGTTCGATCCGCTGTGCGGTGAACGTGTCGGCGCTGCAATTTGCCAATCCCGATCTGCCGGCCATCGTCGCCAATGCGCTGGCCCATAGCGGGGTCGCGCCCTCGCGGCTCGAGCTGGAGATCACCGAAAGCGTGTTCATGGGCGACAGCTCGGGCACGGAAGCGATGTTCCGGGCGCTGAAGCGCGTCGGCGTGCGGCTTGCGCTCGACGATTTCGGCACGGGCTATTCCTCGCTGGGCTATCTGAAGAAGGCGCCCTTCGACAAGATCAAGATCGACCGCAGCTTTGTGCAGGGCGCGACCGAGGAAGGCAGCCGCAACGGCGCGATCATCGCCTCGATCACTTCGCTCGCGCAGGCGCTGCACATGGACACCACCGCCGAGGGCGTGGAGACGCTCGACGAACTCGAACTCGTCCGCCTGCTCGGGTGCAGCCATATCCAGGGCTTCATCTACTTCGCGCCGATGACCGCTGCCGAGGCGACCGCGCTGGTCTCGGGCGATCTGGTGGCGGAGGCCGACGGCCCGCAATGCGCCCGCGCGCCGCGCCAGAACCTTCTGCGCAAAGTCGTGGTGGTGCATGGCGGCAACCGCATCAACGCCACGCTGCGCAATATCTCAGAGGGCGGGGCGATGATCGAAGGCCTGTGGAACATGCCGCCGGGCAGCGCGATGCGGATCGAATTTTCCGCCGACACGTCGGTGACCGCCCAAGTGCGCTGGGCGCGCGATAACCGGGTCGGGGTGGAATTCCACCAGCCCCTCCGCCGGCGCGCCGATGGTGCCATCGCTGTGCTCAAGGGCCCGCCTGGAGAGGCTGGCGCCAGCCTGATGAGGTGAACTTGGGGCAACGCCGGGCCCGGATCTTAGGACAAAAATAACCATCGGACTTTACTCCTTGGAGACGAGGCCCTGACCGATCACCCCGACGGTCATGGGCACGTCGCGCTCAGGAGGATGAATACACGGCATGTCCCTCAAGGGTCTCTTGTCGTCCCGCAACCCCGCCGCTGCCCGCGGTGCGCCGCTTGCCGCGCCTGCGGCCACCGCTTTGTCGGATCGCGAGCGCCTTGCCATGCTCGACGAGCTCGAACAGTCCGGGCTGGGCTGGTTCTGGGCCAGCGATGCGCAAGGGCGGCTGACCTATCTTTCGGGCGCGATTGCCGCGCGGCTGAATGTGCCGCTGGAAGATCTTGTCGGCCAGCCGCTCAGTGCGATCTTCTGCGCCGCCGACCGCGAAGAGCGCGGCAAGTCGCTGGCGCTGATGCTGGGGGCGCACAAGGGCTTTTCCGGGATCGCGGTGCGCGCCGCGCGCCGCCCCGAGGGCGCGGTGCTGCGCCTGTCGGGCCAGCCTGTGCAGGCGGCGGGCGGCAGCTTTGCCGGGTTTCGTGGCACCGGCACCGACATCAGCGAGGAATATCACCGCGAAGAGGAGACCGCGCGGCTGGCGCGCTACGATTCGCTCACCGGGCTCAGCAACCGCCACCGGATGGCGCATCAGATCGAAACCACGCTGACCGCTTTCAGAACCGCGAAGCGCAGCTGTGCGGTGATGATGCTCGACCTCGACCGCTTCAAGCACGTCAACGACACGCTCGGCCATGCGGCGGGCGACGAATTGCTCAAGCAGGTTGCCGCGCGCCTCACCCGCGCGATTGACCGTGACTGCGAGATCGGCCGGCTGGGCGGCGACGAATTCCAGGTGATGATCCCCGATTGCGACGATCGCGGGGTGCTGGGCGAGCTGGCGATGAAGATCATCACCATGCTGCGCCAGCCCTACAGCCTCGAAGAGGGGCGCTGCGTCATCGGCGCATCGGTCGGCATCGCCATCGCTCCGCATGACGGCGTGAGCCGCGAGGAGATCGTGCGTGCGGCCGACCTTGCGCTCTATGCCTCCAAGAATGGCGGGCGTGGGCAGTATCGGTTTTTCTCGGGCGAGCTCGAGAACGAGACGATCTTCCGCCGCCGGCTTGAACAGGAACTGGGCACGGCTCTGAGCGAGGAGCAATTGTTCCTGCGGTTCGAACCCATCGTCGAGGCCGCCAGCGGCGCGGTCGCCTCGCTGGAGGCGCATGTGTGCTGGAACCATGCGCAGCGCGGGATCATCGACGAAGAGGAATTCGCGCAGATTGTCGAAGGCTCAGCAATGCTCGGCGATGTCGGGCGCTGGGCGATTGCGGCGGCCTGCGAACAGGCCGCGCTCTGGCCCGAAAGCGTGCGGGTGGCGGTCAATGTGCCGGTCGCGCTGTTTCTGGCCGAGGATTTCGTCAGCCGCATCGGCGATGCGATCACCGCGACCGGACTCACGCCTGCGCGGCTGGAGCTGGAAATCAGCGAGGCGGTGTTCTTCGGCGATGCAAGCGTCGTTGACCGCACGCTCGCCGCGCTGTTCAAGCTGGGTGTGCGTCTGACGCTCGACGAGTTCGGGAGCGGCTATTCCTCGCTCGCCTATCTTCGCCGCGCGCCCTTCGATGCGATCAAGATCGACCAGAAGCTGGTGGCCGATGCCGAACGCCAGGATAGCCGCGAGCTCGGACTGGTGCGCGCGATCGTGGCGCTGGCGGGGGCCTTGCAGATGGATACCATGGCGGGCGGCATCGAGAGCGCAGGCCTGCTCGCTGCACTCACCACGGGCGGCGTGCGCTTTCTCGAAGGCCCGATCTTCAGCGAACCGGTCGATGCTGCAACGCTGGCGCAGGAGCTGGCGGGCGGGACGTGGAAGATCGAGCCCTCAGCCGAACGCACCCGCCGCGCGCGCAGGCGGACGGTGTTCCGCAAGATCCAGGTGATCCACGACGACTATGCCTACGAGGTTACGCTGCGCAACCTCTCGAAGACCGGCGCGCTGATCGAGGGCCTTGCCGATGTGCCCAAGGGCACGCAGTTCGTGGTCGATCTGGGTGGCGGCCAGCTGGCGGTGGCAACCGTGACGCGCTCCAATGGCGACGTGCAGGGGCTGGAGTTCGAGCAATCTCTGATCGAGGACGGATCGGGCGGCTTATGCACCCGCAGCCGCGTTTCCCCCTACGCACTCGCCGCCGCTGGAGCCCCGCTGGCGGCGCTGTCGCCCGGCGCATTTCTCGCCATCGAAAAGGGCGGCGCCATTCCCAAATTCGGCTATGCGAAACAACCCGCCTAGGTGTTGCGTTTTTGGCGAATGACATCGGCCCAAGTCGCGGCTAAGTCGCGGGTTGATGACTGACCTTTCCAAGATCCGCAATTTCTCGATCATTGCCCATATCGACCATGGCAAGTCGACGCTCGCCGACCGGCTGATCCAGTTCACCGGGGGTCTGACCGCGCGTGAGATGTCCGAGCAAGTCCTTGATAACATGGACATCGAGAAGGAGCGCGGGATCACCATCAAGGCGCAGACCGTGCGCCTCAACTACACCGCGAAGAACGGCGAGACCTATCAGCTCAACCTGATGGACACCCCCGGCCACGTCGACTTCGCCTATGAGGTCTCCCGCTCCCTCGCCGCGTGCGAGGGCGCGCTGCTGGTCGTCGACGCCGCACAGGGCGTGGAAGCGCAGACCCTCGCCAACGTCTACCAGTCGATCGAGCACGATCACGAGATCGTCCCCGTCATCAACAAGATCGACCTGCCCGCCGCCGAGCCCGAGAAGGTCAAGGCGGAGATCGAGGACATTATCGGGCTCGACGCATCCAACGCCGTCCTCGCCAGCGCCAAATCGGGCATCGGGATCGAGGAAGTGCTCGAGGCCGTGGTCGAACGCATTCCTGCGCCCAAGGGCCGGATCGACGCCCCGCTCACCGCCAGCCTCGTGGACTCGTGGTACGACCCGTACCTCGGCGTCGTCATCCTCGTGCGCGTGATCGACGGGAAGCTCACCAAGGGCCTCAACATCAAGTTCATGCAGGGCGGCACGCAGCACCTCGTCGACCGCGTCGGCTGCTTCACCCCCAAGCGCACCGACCTTGCCGAGCTCGGCCCGGGCGAGATCGGCTTCATCACCGCGCAGATCAAGGAAGTCGAACAGGCCCGCGTCGGCGACACCATCACCACGGTGAAGGGCGGGGCGACCGAGGCACTGCCGGGCTACAAGGAAGTGCAGCCCGTGGTGTTCTGCGGCCTCTTCCCCGTTGACGCCGCCGACTTCGAAAAGCTGCGCGAAAGTATCGGCAAGCTGCGCCTCAACGACGCCAGCTTCTCTTACGAGATGGAAAGCTCCGCCGCGCTGGGCTTCGGCTTCCGCTGCGGCTTCCTCGGCCTGCTGCATCTGGAGATCATCCAGGAACGCCTCAGCCGCGAATACGATCTCGACCTCATCACCACCGCGCCAAGCGTGGTCTACCGCATCCACCTCGGCCATTCGCGCTACGAGGATGCCAAGGTGATCGACATCCACAACCCCGCCGACTGGCCGGACGAGAACCGCATCGACGCGATCGAGGAGCCGTGGATCAAGGCGGTGATCTACACCCCCGACGAATACCTCGGCGCGATCCTGAAACTGTGCCAGGACCGCCGCGGCATCCAGACCGAGCTGACCTACGTGGGCGGCCGAGCGCAGGTGAGTTACGAACTGCCGCTCAACGAAGTGGTGTTCGATTTCTACGACCGGCTGAAGTCGATTTCGCGAGGCTATGCCAGTTTCGACTACGAACAGATCGGCACGCGCGAGGGCGACCTCGTGAAGATGAACATCCTCGTCAATAACGAACCCGTGGATGCTTTGTCCCTGATCGTCCACCGCGCCAACGCGGAGGAGCGGGGACGCGGCATGTGCGAGCGCCTGAAAGACCTGATTCCCCGTCACCTGTTCAAGATCCCGATCCAGGCCGCGATCGGCGGCAAGGTGATCGCCCGCGAAACCATCGCCGCGCTGCGTAAGGACGTGACCGCCAAGTGCTATGGCGGCGACATTTCCCGGAAGAAGAAGCTGCTGGACAAGCAGAAGAAGGGGAAGGCCAGAATGAGAGAGTACGGGAATGTGAGCATTCCGCAGGAGGCGTTTATTGCGGCGCTGCGGATGGGGGAGGAGTGATTATCACGTCGGTAAAAGTCCTAATCATTGAGAATAACGTCGATAATCTTGCGCATACCTGCGGGCTTGTATGAGGCGTCCGCCATACGTGAGATAATTACGTTCCTAAGTATTTCGTACGACGCTCTGCAATTCTGGTGCGCGAATTGCCTCAAGATATCGCGGCCGCGAAATGTTTTTCGCCACGTGTCAGTGCCAAGCTGTCTTTCAAATTTTTTGCGAAGCCGTGCCTCTAGCGCCAATATTGACGACTTCTTTAGTTCCCCATCCCGAAGGGCTGCGATACTTTCAGATGATCGAACGAATGCTTCATGGACGGCTGTGCCAATGTCAGGTCGTTGAGGATCGAAGCCTAACTGTAACAGCCGTCGCATCTTGGCTCGAACATGAGACGAAATTTCGTGGCTTAATAGGCTATTGAGCGAACCGGCTGCGGCCATGCGTAGGCAGTCATAAATCTTTTCATCCGACTCGTTCGCGATCTTTTCGCCAAGCTCAGTCAATGCAGATTTTAGGAATTTCACTTCAAGTAGATAGTTCTCAATATGGTACACATCCCACTGAAAGCGAGGTGAGGATATAACTTCCTTCGTTTCGCTATCTTGATCAGTTATTGAGTAAACATTAAAGGGTATTGACCCTGTCTTTGAGGCTTGATCGAGGACGTCGTGAAGTTCTCTGACTCGTAATTTATTTCCGCCTGATATGACATTTGCTTTCTGTGAAAGCTCAGGAAATAATCGGGTCGTAAATGTAACATCAAATTCTGAGTCCCCCCCACCTTCGAAGAGAACAACCTTTTTGCCCGGCCGGTAAGCGGCGATGTCGCCAACAAGACTGATCAATGCCCTTTCTGCATCCTCAGCTAAGGTGAGCTGGGAAATTTGGGGTGTTTTGGTGTCGACTGACGCGCCGGTCATGTGGAAGACCGAGTACTCAGGACGCCCCACTACTTCGCGTAGCAAGGTGTCTGAATGGGTGACGAGCCAGATCTGGTTCTCTAATGCTACCCCTAGATGTTGATGGTAGAATTGAGGCAATCCCTGAATTAGCCTCGGGTTTAGGTGAAGCTCAGGCTCGTCTAGCAGAATAATTGAGTAACAAGGTGCGGAGTTTCTGATCCGAAGATACCCGAAAAGAACCTCTTTTTCGCCGGCGCTCAATTCGTTGAGGTCGTGAATTGCGCCCGATGCGGTGCGAACAGGGAATTCTAAGCCGCCATCTGCTGTCGGCTTTAGTCCGACGAAAAATTTGTCGGGAAAAAATGTCGCGAATAATTCTTTTAGGGTGGTCGCAATCGCATTTTGCTCAGAAAAAGGAACACCGGCCTCCTTCGCCAAAAGCTCCTTTATGTAGCTACTAGCCATTTCCGTTTTGACTGTATTGTATTTATTATTATAATTATAAAGAGCGTGTTGCTTGCTATGTTGATCTTGTGACGTTAAATCGAGATTCACGTTTTGAAGGAGTTCGCGATTATACATTCGTTGAGGGCCATGATAATCAATCAGTCCAAGCTCTCCCGGGAGAAAGCTACTGAAGATAATTTCCAGTGCCTTCGAGGGAGAAAAGTGAATGTCGGAACCTGAATCAGCCCATAAATGACCAACGACTGTTTCCTGAGCTAATTCCTTCATCAAGATTTCGAGTTGTTGTAGAGTTCTCTCCGTCACCTCAGGTTCGCGGTCCCTATATTGTGCAGCCATAGGTGCCGCTCGATAGGATGACCAACCATACATTTCTGGAGCTATTAATCTCCAGACAGAATTGCGAACCAGTTCTTCACCATGCAATTCCAGATATTTCCGTTCGCTTGGATTTAATCTGAATTCGCATCTTATCGACAGTTTCTTATTTTGATCCTGAAAGAAAGATCGAAAAGCGTCTGAATTACTGGTAAAATTTATTTGAAATTCTGACATCCAATGATGCCATTCGTTTTGTTGGTAGCCGCCGTATGCAGATTTAAGGAGGCGAATTGCATCAAATATGCATGATTTCCCCGAGCCATTTGCTCCCGCGATTACGACTGTACTTTTAAGGTCATGAAGAGCAATTTCTCTTATCCCTCTGAAGTTTTGAACTTCTATAGAGTCAATTCGCATTTGAGCTGCCTTACTTTTGGATATGGTTAATCGCTGTTCGCCCCGCAGAATTTTTAGCGTCGGCTAAGGCCGAAGGAATATCATAATCCTGAGACATTTGAACTTTCGCGGTGGAAAAGTAGGGGATTATCAGAGATTGCTGCAGCGATCGTTCCGATGCAGGGTTGCGGAAATGTCCCTGCAAGTCGCCAAATGAACGTTGGTTGACAGTACTGATTTGTCAACGGAGCCATCTTGCGCAGTCAAAAATGTGGGTTCGTTGAACTCGTTCGGGCGAGGGGCTCACAGAGTGCCACGTTAATTTCAACTCTATGCGCTTCCTGTCTTCGCATCGTTTTTGCGCGCCTCTTCACGGGCTACAATGGTCCCCCCTCTCCGAATGGAGGTTCAGCGCCGCCTCGCCCCTACGGATCAAACCCCTCATCCTTAAGCGTCCACTCCGTCCGAGGCGGCGGAGGCGGTGCCTTCTTCCGCCGGTTGCGAACCCACTCGGGCGCCTTGGGGACGCCGCCGTCCTCCTCCGCAGCACGCTTCGGTTCCGGCAGCAGCGGAACCTCCGGCGGGTCGAAGTGGGTTGCGGGGGTGTCGAGCCGCGCCTCCACCATGCGTCGCGTGTTTTCGTCTGCGTCCATCGCGGCGAGGTCGCGGTCGCGCAGGGCGCAGAAGTGGGCGAAGGCGGCGCGGGTTTCGTCGCTGAGCGCGGCGTAGCGGTTGGGACGCTCGCGTTCGATGCGGCGGCGGAGGTCCTCGATCTTGCGGTCGATGCTGGCGCGCACATCGGCGGGGGAGACATGGCATTGTTCGGCCTCCCATTCCTTGCGCCACTGCTTCTTGAGCCTGTCGAGCTGCATCTGGCTGACCGCGTTGAGGCCGCGCGGCCCGCCGCCTGCGGCAAAGCGCTCGGGCGCGCGGTTGCGCAGGATGAACATCAGCAGCCGGTCGTTGTACTTGCGGCGGGTGCCGATGAGCTTGCCGTATGAGTAGAGCGGTTCCTCCACGCCATTGAGCGCGCGGTCCATCGTCACATCCTCGACCCGCTGCACGCCGAGCTGGAGCGCGGTCTCCCACGCTTTGCGGAAGCTTTCGGCGCCGGGCTGGCGGCGCAGGTGGTAGGCACCGACGGTGCTCATGTCGACGGCCTTGCAAGCGGCCTCGACACTGCCGGTGTCGGCGAGCGCCTCGATGAAGCCGAGCTGGCGTTCGGGCGTCCAGCCGTCGTGCCGGTTGCACAGGCGCGGGACGGGGGTGAAGGGGGGCAGCTCTCCGGCGGGGACGGGGGAGCGGGCGGAGCGGGGGTCTTTGCGGCGGGTCATGGGGGCAAGCGCACCATATTTCGCCCGAGTAGGAAAGTCCGATCCGGCCGCGGCGTCAGGGGGCGAAGACGACCGTTTTGGCTTTCTCGAACCGGTAGAACTGGTTGCCCGCGCGCAGGAACACGTCCACCGTCAGCGTGCTCTCGACCGGCTCGAACTCGATCACCAGCGGGCGCGCATCGCTCCGCTCGGCGAGCGATGTGAAGGCCTGCTCAACCTCGGCCGGATCGAATTCCACCAGAGCCACGAATTTGCGCCCCGTGGGGCCGCTCCACGTAAAGTCGGCCTTGACCGGGAGCGCCAGCCCCGCCGCTTCGACCGAGCTTGGCTGGGCCCGCGCGCCGGAGAGATCGAACCAGTCGGTCTCCCCGTTGCGGAAGGTGATCCACAACAGATCGCCCTTGAACTCGCCGGTCACGATGGGGCGGTAATCGGTCCGCCGGGCATAGGCCTGCCACTGGCCCTCGGGCGGCGGGATGCGGTCGGCCCCGGCGGCTTTCCCGGGCAGCAGCAGATCGAGGTAGCGGTCGGCGAAGGTCGCGTGAGTGTCGGCCGGATCGTTGGACATGTCTGCGATCGGGATGTCGATCAGCGGCAGGCGGTGCATCGACACCAGATGGGTCACGCGCCCGCCGGTGACCCACAGGCCGAGATCGCCGCCGGGGGCCATGCCGACGAGCACAGCTTCGACCCGGTGCGCCTCACCGCCATCCTCGTTGCGCAGGCCCGCGCGCATCCGGTCTTCGATGGCATCGCTGTCCACCGCGATTTCGCCGCCATAGCCTTGTCGCGCGATCAGATCGTACCACCTGATGTCGAGCAATTGGGGCGGAGCCTTGAACGGGTCACCGATCAGCTGGACCGAGCCCGGTTCCCCCCAGCCGGTGCTGACCACCCGGTCGCTGGGCAGCCCTTCGATTGCGCCATCGCGCAGACGGAAAAACGACGTCAGCAAATAGACGGGATATTCCTTCGGCGCGCTTTCGGTGGCGTACCATTCGAATTTGCTGGCCACAGTGTTCTGTGAGGTGGTTGGCTGGCAGCTGCAGACACAGCCTGCGAGAGCCAGGCTGATGGCGCCGCGTGCGAAGAGATTGGCTACGCTGGGTCCTGCGCGCGCGCGTTCGATGTCCGGCTTCCTTGCAAAGTGTTGAAGACACAATGTGAAATGGGTTTGCCTCAATGGCAAGCGCGTTGCGATGTGGGGTTGTTGGCGCTCTATTAATGCAAGGCAGCATGATCGACGTGCGCCGCACGTAGGGCCTCGCCATAATCCGCTATCGCGTGGTCTCCGCCTCCGACCGCATCGCTATGTCCGAGATGGACGGCGACAACGACCCTCTGAGCATCGACCTCGGCAACCTCGCCACCTTCATCGAGGACGACAGCGACGCGGCGAGCGCGCGGCGGTTCAAGCGGAGGCAGTTGCCTTAGGGGGCTGACGACGCTGTGCGTTTTCATCGCATGGATCCTGTGATACGAAGGCACGGCATTGGGGGTAAATAATGCAGAAGCTTGGGCCCGAGGTCTTCGCCGCATTCGAGCATGACGCTGAGGCGCGCTTCATCGCGAAGCTCGGCAAGGTGCTGCGCGAAGCCGTGCCCGATCTTGCCTCCGAGCCTGAGCCCGCCTTTTCCGCGCAGGTCCGCCTGCTGGTGGAGGAAGCGCGGTCCTACGGCCTCACCACCGAGCAGACGATCGGTGCCTTTGCCATCACCGCAGGGCTGCTGGGGACTGATTTCGTCGAGCAGAACCCGGCCGCCAAAGGCATTCTCACCAGCCATGAGGACGAGTTCCGCAAGGCCGAATTGCTGGAGGAATTCACCGTCAAATTGTTCCGGATTCTGGAGCAGTAAATGGGCTGGGGCACCGCTTTCAAGGTTGCCTTCAAAGTCGCTTCGGTGACGGCCAAGGCCGCGTATAACACCTACAGGGCGGTCAATTACGTAGAGGACAAGATCGCCGACGCTGCCGAGGCGACCAAGGATGCTGCAATCTGGGCCAAGGACAAGGCTGTTGCGGGCGCGATTGCGACCAAAGATGCGGCTGTCTGGGCCAAGGATCAGGCTGTTGCGGGGGCTGTAGCGGCGAAGGATGCCGCCGTGGCCGGAGCGGTGGCTGCCAAGGATGCTGCCGTTGCAGGGGCAGTCGCGGCAAAGGACGCCATTCGCGCAAAATCAATCAGTGCACGCGAACAACAGATCAAGAATGCATACGGCACTGCACATGAAAACCTAAGTCAGGAAGTTGCCGGATGCCCCACGCAGGAATGTCCTTTCAAGAAGGCCGAATGCACCCGCTTGGCTGAGGCCAAAGACAAGGCAGTTCTTGCTGATCATTCCTATATGAACCAAGGCAAGGATGACGATCCCAAGCGCAAAAAACGGCTTGAGGATCACATGGCAAGCTCCGGATGGTCGGCTCTTAATCCCAATGACCCACAAGATGCCGTTGCTCTCAAGAAATTCATGGGTGTCGAGAATCCAAAAGAATTGCTTGAACCTGATGGAGAAACATTCCGAGCGCGCGTGTACAAGCGCATAAAGGCAGACGGAACGGACGAGTTTGTTGTATCATTTCGCGGAACCCAAACGGGGGGGGACTGGCTATCCAATGTCCAACAAGGTTCCGGCTTCGAAACGCCCCACTATAACAACGCCATGAAAATCGCTGAGAAAATCAGGCTCGCTGATTGGCGCGCACAGATGCAAGGGCAAAAGCCAGCTGCGGTTTCGTTCACCGGACACTCTCTCGGCGGAGGGATGGCATCTGCGGCTGCGTATGTTTCGGGCTATGGCGCATCGACCTACAACGCAGCCGGTCTGAACATGCATACAGTAACCGGTCGGCCAGCATCATTTGCCGGGCCGGTCAATGCCTACTTCAACGCGGCAGATCCGCTCAATGCGCTGCAAGATAACCGCAAACCTGTGCTCAAGGGCTTGACCTCCGCCGTCGGAGCGATCCCCAAAGTGGGGGGCATTCTCAAGATCCCGCTCAAGCTCTGGATCGCCAAGAACGAAGTCACAGGAACTCCAGTACTCCCGCAGGCTTACGGGACTCGCCGTCCACTGCCGCTACCGCCAAGCAAGGAACCGCCAGGCGTATTAGAAGGACATGGCGTTGGGCTCCTTCTCGACGGAATCGAAATGCAACAGAAGCAATTGGGCTGCCAGTGAAAACTTGCGGCATTGGCTTTCGTCTGACAGCGGCGATAGCAAAGGCGGCGACTTTGCCGCTTGCGATTTTACTAGCAAGCTGTCGGGGTGGAGATGGTGATTCAATGACTCAAGTTCCCGACGCTGCGTTCCCCGATCCCGTTGTGCATCAAGCAGCTCAGGCGATTGTCGATGGTGGCGGGGCAAACGAAATCGCGCGGGCCGCAGCAGCAGGCAAACTTGATTTTGCTGGCCCGCAAAATGATACACTGCTGACATTGTCAGTGCAGGGCAACAAGGTCGAGGCTGTTCGCGAAATCTTGCGCCGCGGCGCCAATCCGAATGTTCCTGCCGAACGCGCTCCTATCGCCATCGCTGCAAGCGGTGCGGATTTCAGGATTGTGCAATATCTGCTGGAGGCAGGCGCAAGCCCGAATGGTATTGTCGGATCGCAGAGTGCGATCTGGCGTGCTGCGTCAGGTGGGCGGCGTGATGTTGCCGAAATGTTGCTCGATGCAGGTGCAAGTATCGACGCAGCCGATGCCAACGGCGACACGCCTTTGAGTAATGCAGTGCAATCGGGCGAGTTCGAGCTTGCGCACTACCTTCTTTCGCGCGGAGCGTCGCCATTTGCGTCGGACAAGTCGGGCGTGACTATTGGTTTTTGGCTTGGATTCGTCCGATTGGACCCCACCTCCGAAAAGGGCCGCGCCCGTGACCGTCTCATTCAGGTGCTAAAAGATCGCGGCCACCCCTGGCCGCCGCCGGGGCCGGATGAGGTGCTGGCGATGAAGGCTGCGGGGCAATGGCCGCCGCGCTAGAACCCCCACACCTTCACTTCCCATTCACGCTACCCCTCGTTATACCGCGCGGCATGCAATCGAAGCTCACCATCCGCCTCGCGCCCCGCTCTGTTCTAGGCGCTGCTCTCGCCGCCTTTACGCTCGCCTCCCTGTCCGCCTGTGCCGGCGGGACCGAGGGCAAGGACGTTGCCTATGTCGCGCGCGACGTCGAATCGCTCTATGCCGAGGCGCAGCGGCGGCTCAATCGGGGCAATACGCTGCAGGCTGCGGCGCTGTTCGACGAGGTCGAGCGCCAGCACCCCTATTCGCCCTGGGCCCGCCGCGCGCAGCTGATGAGCGCCTTCAGCTATTACACCGCGCGCGATTACAACAAGGCGATCCAGAACGCGCAGCGCTTCCTGTCGATCCACCCGGGCAACAAGGATGCGCCTTACGCCTATTACCTGATCGCGCTCTCCTATTACGAGCAGATCAGCGATGTGAACCGCGACCAGAAGATCACCGAGCAGGCGCAGACCGCGCTGCGCGAGGTCAACCGGCGCTTCCCGCAGACCGAATATGCGGCTGACGCGCGTCTGAAGCTCGACCTTGTGGCCGATCACCTTGCGGGCAAGGAAATGGAGATCGGCCGCCACTATCAGCGCATGGGCCTGTGGCTCGCCGCCGACATGCGGTTCCGCAATGTCGTGGAAAAGTTCGACACCACCAGCCACACGCCCGAAGCGCTCTACCGCCTGTGCGAGAGCAGCCTTGCGCTTGGAGTGCCGCAGGAAGCGGTGAAGTATGCCGCGGTGCTGGGCGCCAATTACCCGGGTAACGAATGGTACGAGCGCGCCTTCAAGCTGGTGAACCGTCATGCCGAGGGCGTGACCGCGTCTTAGGTTTGGGTGCGCCCGTCCGGGCGCACGTCCTCGCTAGACGCGCGGCAAAGCCGCGCCCGCTGCGGGCGGGTGTTCTTCGTGGCCTATCGCTCCGCTGCTTGAGGCCAGTCGGCAATGCGGCTGCTATGCAGCCGTGTGACTGCCCTCTTTTCCAATCTCTCCGCTGCATTTGCGCGGGTCTTGACCAGCCTGACGGGCTTGGTCAAAGTCCTGTGATCAGGGGAGAACAGCCATTTCCAGAACCATCCGCTTTGCCGCCGCCTTCGGGCTTTGTGTCAGCATCCCCGCGATGGCGGCGGCGCAGGAGGATGGCTATCGCCTGCCGCCTGCTGCCGTTGCCGACATCGTCACCCGCGCCCCGGCGCCAAGCGTTTCGGTCTCGCCCGGCGGTGACCAGCTGCTGCTGATCGAGCGTGAGGCGCTGCCGCCGGTCGCCGATCTCGCCAAGCCGATGGAAAAGCTCGCCGGGCTCAGGCTCGATGCGGCGACAAATGATCGCCACCGCACCCGCTCGGCGGTAGGCCTCAGCTTGCAGACCATCGCCAGCGGTCAGACCCGCACGGTCACCTTGCCCGCCGATGCCGACCTGTCGCGCTTTGCCTGGACGCCGGATGGGGGCAAGGTGGTGTTCGCCAACACGCGCCCCGACGCGGTCGATCTCTACGTGCTCGACACCGCCACCGCCGCCGCGCGCAAGGTGATGACGGGCGGGCTCAACCCGATTTTCCAGTCGCCCGAATGGCTCGCCGACGGGTCGCTGCTGGTTCTCACCATCCCCGAGGGGCGCGGCCCCATGCCGGTCGAATCCCTCACCCCGCGCGGGCCGGCGATCCAGACCGCCAGCGGCGGCAAGCAGGCGCAGAACCGCACCTGGCAGGACCTGCTCGAAAACCCGCATGACGAGGCGATGTTCACCTGGATGACGACCTCGCAGCCGGTCATCATGGCGGCAGACGGAACCCGCAAGCGCACGGTGGGGCCTGCGCGCATCTACACCTCGGTCGCGCCGTCGCCGGATGGCAAATATCTGCTGATGGAATGGCTGGAGCCGCCGTTCTCCTATCAGGTGCCGTGGTCGCGCTTCCCCACCACCAGCGCGGTCTACACGATGGACGGCAAGCTGGTGGAGACCATCGCCAAGCAGCCGCTCGCCGATGCGCTTCCCGTTCAGGGCGTCGTCACCGGACGGCGCAGCATCCAGTGGCATCCGACCGAGGATGCGCTGCTGCTCTGGACCGAAGCGCAGGATGGCGGCGATCCGCGGGTGAAGACCGACAACCGCGACAATCTGTTTGCGCTAGCCGCCCCCTTCAAGGGCGAGGGACGGGTGCTCGCCCGGATGGAGGACCGTGCCTCGGGCGCCTTCGGGATCGAGGGCAGCGACGACATCGTCGCCTATGATTACGACCGCGACACGCGCGAGATTCGCCAGACGCTCGTGGATGTCACCGGCAGCAATGCCCCGCGCCAATTGAGCATCCGCAATGCGCAGGACGCCTATGCCGATCCGGGCAATCCGCTGTTCACCACCAGCGACCGCGGCACCCGCGTGGCGCGGATGGTGGACGGCAAGCTGCTGCTTTCAGGCCTCGGCGCGACGCCCGAAGGCTACCGCCCCTTCCTGCGCCGCTTCGACCTTGCCACGCTGGAAACCGAGGAGCTGTGGCGCAATGCGGGCGAGGAGTTCGAGACCGTGGTCGATGTGCTCAGCCGTGATGGCAGCACCTTCGTCACCTCCTACGAAAGCCCGACCAACCCCGGCAATGTCCGCCTGCACGATGGCGGCACCGCGCGGTTCCTGACCAACTTCCCCGATCCGCATCCCGAACTCACCGGGATCAAGCGCGAGCTGGTGACCTACAAGCGCGCCGACGGGGTCGATCTCACCGCCACGCTCTACCTGCCCGCCAGCTACAAGCAGGGTGACAAGCTGCCGGTGGTGATCTGGGCCTATCCGCTTGAATACAACGACGCGGCGACCGCCGGGCAGAACCGCGATTCCCCATGGCTGTTCACCCGCATCGGCGGCTATTCGCCGCTGTTCTTCCTGACGCAGGGCTATGCCGTCCTCGACCGGGCGGCGATGCCGGTGGTGGGCGCGGACCCGGAAACGGTCAACGACAGCTTCATCGAACAGGTTGTGGCGAGCGCGCAGGCGGCGGTGGATTTCACCGTCGAACGCGGCTTTGGCGACGGCGTGCGGGTGGGCGTGGGCGGACACAGCTATGGCGCCTTCATGACCGGGCACCTGCTGGCGCACAGCGATCTGTTCCGCGCCGGGATCGCACGCTCGGGCGCCTATAACCGCACGCTCACCCCCTTCGGCTTCCAGTCTGAACGGCGCGTGTTCTGGGATACGCCGGAGACCTATTACCGCCTCAGCCCCTTCATGGCGGCCGACAAGATCAACGAGCCGATCCTGTTCATCCACGGCCAGAACGACAGCAACCCCGGCACCTTCCCCGAACAGTCCGAACGCATGTTCGCGGCGGTCAAGGGCACCGGCGGCACCGCGCGGCTGGTGATGCTGCCGCACGAGGACCACGGCTATCGCGGGCGCGAGTCGGTGCTGCACACGCTGGCCGAGATGATCGACTGGTTCGACACCCACGTGAAGAACGCGCCCGTTCCCGCCGCCGGGGAATAGGCGCTTGCGCTTGGGGATTGGCGCGCGTTCTTCAGGTGACGCGCGCCAGTCTGTGCGCTATCTGTTCTCACGCCCATGCTGACCCGCCTGTCGATCCGCAACATCGTCCTCATCGAAGCGCTCGATCTCGATTTCGCGCGCGGGCTTGGCGTGCTCACCGGGGAGACGGGGGCGGGCAAGTCGATCCTGCTCGATGCGCTGGGGCTGGTGCTGGGCGACCGTGCGGACAGCGCTCTGGTGCGCGCGGGCGAGGACAAGGCGAGCGTTACCGCCAGCTTTGAATTCGCAGCGCTCCCGCCCGCAATCGCCGCCGCGCTCGACGATGCCGATATCGCCATCGAACCGGGCGAGCCGCTGATGGTGCGGCGGCAGGTGCGCGCTGACGGCGGGTCAAAGGCCTTCATCAATGATCAGCCCGCCAGCGTCGCGCTGCTGCGCGAACTCGCGCCTGCGCTGGTTGAACTCCACGGCCAGCATGATGACCGCGGCCTCGTCAACCCGCGCGGGCACCGGGCGCTGCTTGATCGCTATGCCGGGACCGACGTCGCCGGGCTTGAGCGCGCCTATGCCGACTGGGCGCGGGCCGAGGCGCAGCTGGCCGAGGCGCGCGATGCGGTCGAACAGGCCAAGGCTGATCAGGATCTGCTGATCGCCCATCTGGCCGAATTGACCGAGCTGGAGCCGGTCGCGGGCGAGGAAAACCGCCTCGCGCTGACTCGTGCCGACATGCAGAAGGGCGAGAAGCTCTCGGGCGAGTTGGAGGCCCTGCGCCATGTGTGGGACGGGTCGGATTCGCCACTCGCTTCCTTGAGGGTCGCGGCGCGCAAGCTTGACCGGATCGCCGATCAGCACGCGCTGCTGACCGAAGCGCTCGCCGCGCTCGATCGTGCGGTGATCGAAGCGACCGAGGCCGAGGACAAGCTGCGCCTCGCCGCCGAGGCACTGGTGCACGATCCGCACGAATTGGAACGCGCCGAAACGCGCCTGTTCGAACTGCGCGCCGCCGCCCGCAAGCATCGCTGCGAGGTCGACGATCTGCCCGAACTGATGCGCACCATGCGCGCGCGGCTCGACGCGATCGAGGGCGGGGAGGCGCAGCTGGATGCGCTCGAAGCTGCCGCCAAGGAGGCGCGCACTGCCTATGTCGCGCTGGCCGAAGCCGCGCACGCCGCGCGGGTCGCGGGGGCAGGGCGGCTCGATGAAGCGGTCGCGGGTGAGTTGGCCCCGCTCAAGCTCGATGCCGCAAGGTTCCGCACCGCAGTCACCGTGTTGCCGGAAGACCGCTGGAGCGCTTCGGGCATGGACAGCGTGGAGTTCCTGATCTCCACCAACCCAGGCGCGGACTTCGCGCCGCTGAACAAGATCGCTTCGGGGGGCGAACTCTCGCGCTTCATCCTCGCTCTCAAGGTCGCACTGGCCGAGCAGGGCGGGGCGGCGACGATCATCTTCGACGAAATCGACCGCGGCGTGGGCGGCGCGGTGGCGAGCGCGATCGGCGAGCGGCTCGCGCGGCTGGCCTCGCGCGAAGGCCAATTGCTGGCGGTGACGCACTCGCCCCAGGTCGCTGCGCGCGGTGTGCAGCACTATTTCATCGCCAAGGCCTCAAGCGGCACGGTGACGAAGACGAGCGTAGTGCTGCTCGATTCTGCCGGACGGCAGGAGGAGATCGCGCGGATGCTGTCGGGGGCGGAAGTGACTCCCGAGGCACGCGCTCAGGCGGACCGGCTGCTGGAGGGGGTGTGATGTTTGTCGGCGGGATTGGCGATGGCATTGCAGCAATCTTCATCCTCGCGGGCCTCGGCCTAGTGTTCATTGTCGGGTCGTTGATGGCGGTCTTTTTCAAGATCATCGGCGCTGCAACGGGGCGCGCGGTGCTGTGGGGTTTCGGACTGCCGCTCGCCGGATTACTTGTGGTGATGGCGTCCGGCTGGATCGCGAACCGGGACCGCCCCGAAGAGGTCATGCCGACCGGGATCCCGATCGAGATTGAACGGGACGCGCAGGCGGCACCGCGTCACGTCTCCTCCTCCTCTAAAGAGGAGGGGGAGACGTGACGCGGTGCCGCGATACTCCCCTCCTCTTTAGAGGAGGGGGATGGGGGTGGTGGAGCGCCAGTGCAATGTTGCTCGCCGCCTGCACCCCCGCCACCCCTTCGCCCGAGGAGGCTCCCGCCGCCGTGCAGCCCAACAACGCCACCTATGGCACCGACGCCAACCTCGTCGCATCGCAGCCCGACGCGGTGCTGCGCTATGCCGACCACCCGCGCGGCTTTGCCGAATTGCGCTTGCCCGAGGGAGACGGCCCGTTTCCGCTGGCGGTGATCTATCATGGCGGGTGCTGGAAGACCGGCATCGCCAGCCAAGCCTACATGGCCCCGCTCGCCACGCGCTGGCAGAGCCAAGGCATCGCCACGCTCAATGTCGATTACCGCGAGGTCGGCGATGGCGGCGGCTGGCCGGGGTCTTTCGCGGACTGGGCGGCTTCAGCCAAGCTGATCGACGAGGTCGCCGCGCGCTATCCGATCGACCGGGCGCGGGTGACGCTGGTCGGCCACTCGGCAGGCGGACTTCCCGCGCTGTGGCTGGCGCGCGGGAACGGGGCGGACGGCCCCGTCGGCGTGCGCGCGGCGGTGCCGGTGGCGGGGGCGATCGTGCTCGACGGGCCCGGCGATGTCGGGGCCGAGCGCCCCGCCTTCGACGCGCTGTGCCAGTTCTCGGCGGTCGATCCCTTCATGGGCGGCGAGCCCCAGCGCTTCCCCGAACGCTACACGGCGATTGCGCCCGCCACCATTGCGCCCCGGCTCGAGCGGGTGCTGTTCGTGCAGGCAAAGCTCCCCGCGCCCTCTGCCGCAACGCAAGCCAGCCTCGCGCAAGGTGCGGAGACCCTGACCATCCGCGAGAACCCGGGCGCGAGCCACTTCGCGATCATCACCCCCGGAGACCCGGTCTATGCCGCCAACGAACTTGAGATGCTGCTGGTGCTGACGGGTGTGATTGACCGATGACCGACGCGACAAATCTCTCCGAAGCGGAGGCTGCCAATGAATTGATGCGGCTGGCCCGCCAGATCGCGCATCACGACCGGCTGTATCACGCGGAAGACTCGCCCGAGATTTCCGACGCGGAGTATGACGCGCTGGTGCGCCGCAATGCCGAGCTGGAGGCGGCCTTTCCGCATCTGGTGCGCGCCGATAGCCCCTCGCGCAAGGTGGGCCACGCCATCGCCGCCTCGCCGCTGGGCAAGGTGACCCACGAGGTTCGCATGATGAGCCTCGACAATGCCTTCAGCCCCGAGGAAGTCGCGGAGTGGCTGGCGCGGATGCGGCGCTTCCTTAACCTTCCCGAAGGCGAGCCGCTGGCCGTCACCACCGAGGACAAGATCGACGGCCTCTCCTGCTCGCTGCGTTACGAGAACGGTAAGCTGGTGCGGGCCGCGACGCGCGGGGACGGGCAGGTGGGTGAGGACGTGACCGCCAATGTCGCTTACATCCGCGACATCCCGCAAAGCCTGCCCGCAGGCGTCCCCGAGGTGTTCGAGGTGCGCGGGGAGGTCTATATGGAAAAACAGGCCTTTACCGCACTCAATGCTGCGCAGCATGAAGCGGGCGGAAAGCTCTTTGCCAACCCGCGCAATGCGGCTGCCGGAAGCCTGAGGCAGAAGGATGCGAGCGTTACCGCCAAGCGTCCGCTGCGGTTCTGGGCGCATGGCTGGGGCGCGGCATCGGCGGTGCCGGGCGCGACCCAGACCGAGGTGGTCGAGACGCTCAAGGCCTGGGGCTTCCCTGTCTCCCCGCTGTTCGCGCGGGTCGAGGGCGCGGCGGAGGCATTGGTCGCGCGGTTCGATGCCATCGGGAAGGCGCGGCCTGATCTGCCCTATGATATCGACGGCGTGGTTTACAAGCTCGACCGGCTCGACTGGCAGGAGCGGTTGGGCTTCGTCGCCAAGGCCCCGCGCTGGGCGCTGGCGCACAAGTTCCCGGCCGAGCGCGCCGAGACTGTGGTGCAGGGCATTGATATTCAGGTCGGTCGCACTGGCAAGCTGACCCCGGTGGGCAGGCTGGCGCCGGTGTTGGTGGGCGGCGTCACCGTCACCAACGTGACGCTCCACAATCGTGACGAGATCGCGCGGCTTGGACTTCGCGTCGGCGACCGCGTGGTGATCCAGCGGGCGGGCGATGTGATCCCGCAGGTGGTCGAAAACCTGACTCGTGAGGAAGACCGTCCCGCCTTCGCCTTCCCCGATCACTGCCCCGAATGCGGGTCAGAGGCGGTGGCGGAAGATGGCGAAGTCGATGTCCGCTGCACCGGCGGTCTGATCTGCCCGGCGCAGCGCACCCAGCGGCTCGAACATTTCGTCAGCCGCAAGGCGCTCGATATCGAGGGGCTGGGCGAGAAGACCATCGCGCAATTCTTCGCGCTGGGCTGGCTCGAAAGCCCCGCCGACATCTACCGCCTGCGCAAGCGGCGCAGCGATATCCTTGCGCTGGAAGGTTGGCAGGAGAAGTCGATCGACAATCTCCTTGCCGCAATCGAGGCCAAGCGCGCGCCTGATGCGGCGCGGCTGCTGTTTGGCCTCGGCATCCGCCATGTCGGCGAGGTGACCGCGCGCGATCTGATGAAGCACCTGCACGAATTGCCCGCGTTGCGAACGTTGGCCGAGCGCGCCCATGAAGGTGACGCGGACGCCGTGAGCGAAATCACCGCGATCGACGGTATCGGCCCCAGCGTGGTCGAGGCGCTGGGCGATTTCTTTCACGAACCGCACAACGTCGCGGTGTGGGAGGATATTCTCTCTGAAGTCACCCCGCCGCGTTTCGAGGTCAAGACCGTTGCCAGCCGGGTGGCGGGCAAGACCGTTGTTTTCACCGGCAAGCTCGAAACCATGAGCCGCGACGAGGCCAAGGCGCAGGCCGAACGCCTCGGCGCGAAGGCGGCGGGCTCGGTCAGCGCCAAGACCGACCTGCTGGTCGCCGGGCCGGGGGCGGGGTCGAAGCTCAAGAAGGCCGCCGAACTCGGCATCGAAGTGGTCGACGAGGCGGGCTGGGCGGCGATTGTCGCCGAGGCCGGGTGAGGCGGGGCGGCAGGGAAGTGCGATGATCGCCATCAAACGCAAAGCCATGCTGCTGGCCGCCCTGTGCCTCGGGCTCGGTGCCCCGACGATGGCGCAGGAAGCACCCGCCGACAGCCCGCCTGTTCCGCCCACTTTCACGATGACGGCCGAGCGCCTCACCATCCCCTTTGCGCCTCCGCTCGACACACCGCTCACCTACCGCCTGCGGTTCGAACGCAAGCGGGCGAGCGGGGACAGCGTGGTCGAATTCGACCAGCGGCTGACCTTCGCGAAGACCGAGACCGGCTATGATCTGACGCTCAAAGCGCTGTCTCTCAGCAGCGAGGGGCAACACTTCGATCTCGGCGATCCGGAGGTGCTTGGCCAGGTGCCGACTGCTCTTCGTGTCTATCTCCTGCCGATGGTGGTCGAACTCGATTCCGCTGGCGACATGGTGCGGATGCAGGATTGGCCTGCGTTGCAGGACAGCCTGCGCACCATGCCCGAGGCGATGGCGAAGCTTTCGGGCGAGCCGGTGGACGAGGGCGCGCTGGCGGCGGTGCGCAGCGCGCTCGATCCCTTCATCAACGCCTCCGCCGAACAGGCCCCGGCGCTGATGATCCGCGGCTGGCCTGCCTTGCTCGGCTATGGCGGGCTGGAATTCGTCTCGGGCGCCACGCTTGAGGGCGATACGGAGATCGACACGCCGCTGTGGCCCGACCCGATCCCAGCGACATTGCAGGTCGTCGTGGTGCGGATGCGTGATGGCCAGATCTATCTGGTGCAGGATGCAAAGGTCGATGACGAGGCGCTGCGCATGGTCATGCTCTCGCTGATCGAGCGGATCAAATCGAAGGCCACGACGAAGGGCGTTGCCGCACTGGCAGAGGAAATCAGCGCGCTCAGCATCACCGACCGGCTCGGCATCAACATCGATCCCGTCACCGGCCTTCCGGTCACCGCGCGCATCACGCGGTCCACGACTGCGGCCATGCCGACGGGCTCCAAGACAAATGGCGAGATCATCACGATCACGCGGGTGGCTCCGTGAGCGATCTTCTGCGTGAGTTGCACCCGCAGGCGGAGCGGATTGCCGCCTTGCTTCGCGCGCGCGGAGAGAAGGTCGCGGTGGCCGATGGGGCGACCGGCGGCCTGATCGCGGCGAGCCTGCTGACGGTGCCGGGGGCGCTCGATTTCTTCGTCGGCGGGGGTGTGGTCTATTCCTTCCGCGCCCGAGAAATTCTGTTCGCCTTGCCGCGCGAGGCCTATGCCGGGATGCGCGGCGCGTCGGAGGATTACGCCCTGCTTCAGGCCCGCGCGATCCGCGACAATTTCGGCGCGGCATGGGGGCTGGCAGAGAGCGGCTCGGTGGGCGGATCGACCCACCCGAGCGGCGCACCCGCCGGGCGCAGCGTGGCCGCGCTGGCGGGGCCGGGGGGCGAATTCACGCGCCCCCTCGACACCGCTTTCGATGACCGGATCGCCAACATGGCCGCCTTTACCCGCAACGCGCTGGCGCTGCTGGAGGAGACGCTCGTCAGCGGCTAGTCATTGGGCATCAGGTAGATTTCGCGCACTGCCGACGTCCTCGGCTGCTCCAGCGCGAAGACCACCGCGGCGGCGACATCCTCGGGCTGGAGCTTGTCGGGCTTGGGCTCGTCGAAGAAGGCGGTGTTGACCATCCCCGGCGCGATCACGGTGGCGCGGCCGCCCCATTCGCGCATTTCCTCGGCGATGTTTTCCGATAGCCCGTGGATGAACCACTTGGTCGCCGAATAGACCGATCCCTTCATGTGATCGCGCCCGGCCTTGGAGCCGGTGACGACGAAGTGCCCCTTGGTCTTGCGCAGGTGCGGCATCGCGGCGTGGGCGGTGTTGAGCACGGCGAGGATGTTGAGGTGGATCATGTCATGCCAGTCGTCGGGATCACCCTTTTCGATCCCCGGCTTGTCGGTGCCCTTGCCGGCATTGGCGAAGACCGCGTCGAGCCCGCCGAAATGGCTAGCGGCTGTGTCGATCGCCTCGTTGAGCGCCTGGCGGTCGGTGACGTCGCAGGGGAGCGCCAGCGCAGCGTCGCCAAGTTCGCCGACGAGATCGGCGAGCTTTTCTTCCGAGCGCGCGAGCAGCGCGACGTTCCAACCCTTTTGGGCGGTGGCGCGCGCGGTGGCGGCGCCGATGCCGGAAGATGCGCCAGTGATGAGCAGAGTGCGGGACATGGGGAAACTCCTTGTGAGGATTGCTTGAGAGGGTTCCCTTCAACCAAGCGGTGCGCGGGCCGAGGGTTCCATCCACCATCTCACCTCTGCTGCGGCCCGCCGCGCGTGGGGAGAGTTTCGGGCCGATAGCTGTTCGGTAACCGCTCTTGTGATATACCGCTGTCAGAACAGGGGCATATGGGGCGCCATGGCAGGCTATTTCAAAAAACTGATGCGCGATCTGGAATCGCCGGTCGCGGTGCGGCGCTTCGGATCGGGGTGGTTTGCGGGCTTCTTCGCGATACTGTTCGCAGTGAGCGGCTTTGCGATGGTGATCGCGCTGAAATTCCCCGCGTGGTTCACCACACCCGAATTGCAGATCGTGCGCGATTGGCCGGGGTTCCGCAGCGCGATCCACCTGATCCTGTTGGCGAGCTATGCGCTGGCGCTGCTGAGCCTGCTGCTGCGCCCGCGGAAGGTGCTGGGGATGACCGCGCTGGCGATTGGGCTGGGCGCGGCGCTGCTCGGCGGCGCGACGGTTGAGGCCGACAATGCGCGCGGCTGGGGCATGTTCTTCGGGCTCGATTTCTTCATTGTCAATCTGCTGGCGACCGGCTTCATGTACGCCCCGCTTGAACGCTTTGTGCCGCACCGGCGGGAACAACGCCTGTTCCGCCAGGAATGGCGCGAGGATCTGTTCTACTTCCTCGTCAGCTCGATGTTCGTGCAGGTGCTCGCCTTCCTGTCGCTGGCGCCCTCGCAGATCATCAATGCCAATACGAGCCATTGGGAGGCGTTCCGCGCCGGTGTCGCCAGCCTGCCGTGGGTGGTGCAGTTCGTCATCGTGCTCGTCGCCTCGGACATGCTGCAATACTGGTATCACCGCCTGTTCCATCAGGTGCCGTTTCTGTGGGGCTTTCATGCGGTGCACCACAGCGCCAAGTCGATGGACTGGCTGGCGGGATCGCGGATGCATATTGTCGAGGTGATCCTGCTGCGCGCGGTGACCTCGCTGCCGCTGTTCACGCTGGGGTTCGGCGCTTCGGTGATGCAGGCCTATATCGGCTTCATCTATGTGTGGTCGTCGCTGCTGCACGCCAATGTCGGGGGCGATTTCAACCGGCTCGGCCACTGGATCGCCACCCCGCGCTTCCACCACTGGCACCACGGGTTGGAGCGCGAGGCCTTCGACGTCAATTTCGCGATCCATTTCCCCTGGATCGACAAGCTGTTCGGCACCTTCCACCTGCCCGAGGGGCGCTGGCCGAAGGATTATGGCATCCCCGAGGACGTGCCCAAGGGCTATGGCGGGCAGTTCCTCTACCCCTGGACGCGCACCGGCAAGAAGCTGGACGAGGGCGGCGGGGCGGAGCCTGCCGAATAGCTTGCGCTGACGCCCTGCGCGCGGGGTGCATCATTGACTTGCGCCGTGCCCGCCGCCAAAGGCGCTCGCGTCCTGTTCTATTGTGGCAGACCATACACTTGCCTGAACGGGTATCATGCCAATTACTGACAACACTGCGCGCATTGACGCGGTGATCACCTGGGTGGACGGCGGCGATCCGCTGCACCATGCCAAGCGCCAGCAATTCCAGCCCCTTGCTCCGCGCAACGCCAATGCGATCAATCCGCACCGCTGGGCGTGCAATGACGAGCTGAGCTATTGCCTGCGCTCGATTGCCAATCATGCGCCGTGGATCGGGCGGATCTGGATTGTCACCGATGCGCAAAGCCCCGATCTTTCCGGCCTGCCGCGCGAGCTGACCGACCGGATCACGATTGTCGACCATCTCACCGTCTTCGCGGGTCACGAAGAGGTGCTGCCGACCTTCAATTCGCTGGCGATCGAAACGCTGTTGTGGCGCATTCCGGGGCTGGCGGAGCATTTCGTCTATTTCAATGACGATGTGTTTCTCACCGGGCCGCTGGCGCCGGGCGATCTGTTTTGTGGCGACAGGCCGGTGCTGCGCGGCGGCTGGGTCGATGCCCGCGCCATCGCCGCCGATCCCGGCAGTTGCTCCGATCCCGCGCTGCTCAACCCGCTGACGCAGATCAACGCCGCCGCGCTGACCGGATTTGGCGCGGAGCGACTGTTCCACGCTGCGCACGTCGTTCATCCGCTGCGCCGCTCGGTCATGGAGCGGCTCTACGATCGGCACCGCGACGAATTTCTCGCCAATATGAGCCACCGCTTCCGCTGCGTGTCGCAGTTCCTGCCGCAGGGGCTCCACAACCATGCCTGCATTGCCGCGGGCGAGGCGGTGCTGCACGAGGTTGATGATCACCTGCACCTGCGCACGGGCGCGGTGCATGATTACCCCCTGCCGGATATCCGCGCCTATCTGGCGCGCGCGCTCCAGCCGCAGTTCAAGTTCCTGTGCGTCAATGATTTGCCGCAGGTTGAGGCGGCGATCCCCGATACCCGCGACTGGATCGAACGCGCGATTGCGGCCTAGGCCGCAAGCACCCGTCAGCGCCGTCCCCGGACATTGCGCCTGCGCAGCCACAGGATCGCCCAATCGCCGCGCTGGAGCCGGGCCGCCATGCGGAAGCCGGCGAGATGCATCGCGCGCTTGACCGCCGCTTCCTGCTCGCCCGCCAGCAATCCGGCGAGCAGCAGGCTGCCGCCGGGGCTCACGGCCTTGGCGAAATCCGGCGCGAGGCTGACCAGCGGCCCGGCGAGGATGTTGGCGATCAACAGATCGTAGGGCCCGCGCACTTGCAGCAGCGGATCGTCCATCCCGTCGGCGATAATCATCACCGCCTCGCCCGCGCCTGCACCCATCGTGACATTGTTGAGCCGCGCGTTCTCCTCGACCACGCCGGTGCAGACCGGGTCGATATCGGTGAGCGTGCATAACGCGCGCGGCCACAGGGCGAGGGCGGCGAAGCCCAGCAGCCCGGTGCCCGTGCCGATATCGGCGACATTGCGCGCAACCACGCCGCTCGCCTTCATGTGGCCCAGCAGTTCGAGGCACCCGGCGGTGGTTTTGTGCTGGCCGGTGCCGAAGGCTTGGCTGGCGGGGATCACGAAGTCGATCAGTTCGGGATCGGCGGGGTAGTCCGGCGTGTGCACGTGAAACCGCCCCGCACGGATCGGCGGAGCGTTGTGCTGGCTCAGCGTCACCCAGTCTTCGGGCGGCAGTTCCTCGACGGTGATCGGCGGCGCCTTGCCCTCGAACAGCCCGGCGAGCGCCTGCTTTTCCGCCTTGCCGGGTTTGCGCGGATACCAGCCTTCGAGCACCCAGTCGTCGGGCCGGTCCTCGGCCACTTCGCGCCCGGCGATGACGAGTTCGTAGTCCCAATCGTCGATCAGATCATGCGCCAGCAGCGCCGCCTGCACGACGGGCTTGGGGGCGTGGGCGGTGAGCTTCCACGTCGTATTAGCGAACAAAGCTCGCTCCATTGGCGTCGATGACCGCGCCGGTCATGCTGGGGGGCGCGTCGAGCGCGCAGAAGGCGATGATGGCGGCGATTTCCTCAGGGGTGGCGACCCGGCCCAGCGGGATGTCGGCGAGCAGCCCCGGCCCGCCGCGCGAGGCGAGGTAATCGCCTGCCATCGCAGTGTCGGTGAAGCCGGGGGTGACCGCGAAACTCAGAATTCCCTGTCCGGCATAGGCTCGGGCGATGGTCTTGTGCATCCCCACCATTCCGCTCTTGGCGGCGGCATAGTGCCAATGCGCCGGGCTGTCCCCGCGATAGGCGGCGCGGCTGGCGACGTGGACGAGCCGCCCGCCAAAGCCGCGGCTCTGCCAGTGCAGCACCGCAAAGCGCGACAATTGCGCCGCGCTGGTGAGGTTGACGCGCAGCGTATCCTCCCACGCATCGAGCCACTCGATGTCCGACCGGTCGAGCCGGTTCGCCTCGAACCGCCCGGCATTGTTGACCACCGCGTCGATCTCTCCGCCCGCAATGTCGAGCGCCTGATCCCACAGCGCCTGAACGCTCAGCGGATCGCCGAAATCGGCGGCGATGATCGGCACGCCGCTATCTTGTGCGGCTTGCGGACTCGAGGCGTGGCCGATCACCTTGGCCCCTCGCGAGGCCAGTGCTGCCAGTGCCGCTCTGCCAATTCCGCGGCTTGATCCGGTTACAAGAATGTGTCCCATGCAATCGCCTATCCGAAACTTTGCAAGCTGTGTCCACTGCTCCCCGCTTGCCTCGCGTGGCAGGAACGCTAAGTGGGACGCACCAAACAGGCACCAGACGGGATCACGATGAACCAAAGACCGCTTTCGCCCCATCTCCAGATCTGGCGCTGGGGGCCGCACATGCTCGTATCGATCCTCCACCGCGCGACCGGCGACGGGCTGGCGCTGGTGGGGCTGGCGGTGCTGCTGTGGTGGCTCGGCGCGCTCGCCAGCGGGCCCGAGGCCTATTCCACCTTTCAGGCCGTGATGGGATCGATCCCCGGCATGATTGTGCTGGTAGGCCTCAGCTGGGCCTTCTTCACCCACATGATGAGCGGGCTTCGCCACTTCGTGCTGGATATCGGTGCGGGCTACGAGCTTGATACCAATCGCATGTGGTCGATGCTTTCGCCGATCATCGCTGTCATTCTCACCGCGGCCTTCTGGGCCGTGATCATGCTGCGCTGAGGAGCCAAGAACATGGGTAACGGAACCTCCATCGGACGCGTGCGCGGGCTTGGCGCGGCGCATCACGGGGCGCATCACTGGCTGGTGCAGCGCTTCACCGCGATCGGCAATGTGGTGCTGATGAGCTGGCTGCTCGTCAGCCTCGCGCTGCTGGGCGATTACAGCCATGCCAATGTTGCCAAGTGGCTCTCGCAGCCGCTGTCGGCGACGGCAATGATCCTGCTGGTGGTGAGCCTGTTCTGGCACGCCCGGTTGGGTCTTCAGGTGCTGATCGAGGACTATGTCCACGAAGCCGGCACCAAGTTCGCGGTCATCGCCGCGCTCAATCTTGCAACCATCGGCGGCGGCGCCTTCGGGATTTTCAGCGTTGCCGCGCTCGCATTCGGAGGTAACGCCTGATGGCAACCGCAGCACCCAAGGGAACGGCCAATGATGTGGGAGGCGCGCATCTGAAGGGCGCCTATTCGATCATCGACCATACCTATGACGTGGTGGTGGTCGGCGCGGGCGGCAGCGGCCTGCGCGCGACGATGGGCGCGGCCGAAGCGGGTCTGCGCACCGCGAACATCTCCAAGGTGTTCCCCACACGAAGCCACACCGTGGCGGCGCAGGGCGGGATCGCCGCCTCGCTCGGCAACAACAGCCCCGATCACTGGACCTGGCACATGTACGACACCGTCAAGGGGTCGGACTGGCTGGGCGATCAGGACGCGATCGAATACCTCGCGCGCGAGGCCCCGGCGGCGGTCTATGAGCTGGAGCATGCGGGCGTGCCCTTCAGCCGGAATGCCGATGGCACGATCTATCAGCGGCCCTTTGGCGGCCACATGCAGAACATGGGCGCCGGCCCGCCGGTGCAGCGCACCTGCGCCGCCGCCGACCGCACCGGCCACGCGATGCTTCACGCGCTGTATCAGCAGAGCCTGAAGTATGACGCGGACTTCTTCATCGAATATTTCGCGCTCGACCTCATCATGGACGAGCGTGACGGGGTGAAGCAGTGCGTCGGCGTGATCGCCATGTGCCTCGATGACGGCACGATCCACCGCTTCCGCGCACAGTCCGTGGTGCTGGCGACCGGCGGCTACGGGCGTTGCTACTACACCGCGACCTCGGCCCATACCTGCACCGGCGACGGCGGCGGGATGGTGCTGCGCGCTGGCCTGCCCTTGCAGGACATGGAGTTTGTGCAGTTCCACCCGACCGGCATCTACGGCGCGGGCGTGCTCATCACCGAAGGCGCGCGCGGGGAGGGCGGCTACCTCACCAACTCCGAAGGCGAGCGCTTCATGGAGCGTTACGCGCCCTCTGCGAAGGACCTCGCCTCGCGCGATGTGGTGAGCCGTTCGATGGCGCTCGAAATGCGTGAAGGGCGCGGTGTCGGGCCGGAGGGAGATCACATCTACCTCCACCTCGATCACATCGATCCCAATGTGCTGGCCCAGCGCCTGCCGGGGATCACCGAAAGCGGCAAGATCTTCGCCGGCGTCGATCTGACCCGCGAGCCGCTGCCTGTCACCCCGACGGTGCATTACAACATGGGCGGCATCCCGTGTAACTATCACGGGCAGGTCGTTACCCTCGGGCCGGACGGCAACCCGGACACCGTCATCCCCGGCCTCTATGCCGTGGGCGAGGCGGCCTGCGTTTCGGTGCATGGGGCGAACCGCCTCGGCTCGAACTCGCTGATCGATCTCGTGGTATTCGGCCGCGCGACCGGGCATCACCTGCGCGACAATCTCAAGCCCAAGGCCAAGCAGCCCGAACTGCCCGCCGACAGCGCGGACTTCGCGCTGACCCGTCTGGATCACTTCCGCTATGCCGAGGGCGGCTCGCCCACCGCGCAGATCCGTGCGGAGATGCAGAAGGCGATGCAGAAGCACTGCGCCGTGTTCCGCGACCAGAAGCTGATGGACGAGGGCGTTGCCAAGCTTGCCGAGCAGAACAAGCGGATGGAGGACATCCACGTCACCGACAAGTCGCTGATCTGGAACAGCGATCTGATCGAAACGCTCGAGCTCGACAACCTGATGGCGCAGGCCAACGTGACGATGGCCTCGGCAGCGAACCGCAAGGAAAGCCGCGGCGCCCACGCGCACGAGGACTTCCCCGATCGCAACGATGCCGAGTGGATGAAGCACACCATCGCCTGGTTCGACGGCTGGGGCGGGCGCGGCTCGAACAGCCGGATCGATTATCGCCCGGTGCACGAATACACGCTGACCGACGATATCAAGTATATCGAGCCCAAGGCGCGGGTATATTGATCGTCTACATCTGCTGACGACAACGAGGCCCGGTTGCGCGAGCGACCGGGCCTTGTTCATGGTGCTCCAGCGCCCGACAAATCTGATGCTCTTGCCGCGGCGCGGTGCTATACCTTGCGCCATGTTTGGCAGGGGGGTTTGTCATGACGATCGGAACGGTGGAAAAGGCCGCAGGATATATCACGCAGGCCAAATATGTGCGGATGCAATCGGCCAGCGAGCTTGAGCGACGACTGGGTTTCCGGAACGGTCGTCTGACTGACGGTTACAAGCTACTGTTCCTGATAGATGTCCTGACGCCTGAGGACTTCGAATTCAGAGGATATACCCAGATGAGCGGCGGCATTGAACGCGGCCATCTGCCAGCTTTCGCCAACGGGCCAACAGCTGAACAGCGCCTGGTGCAAGACGGGTTTGAACTGCGCCGTCTCAAGGAAAAAATCTGCCGGGAAACTTTCGTCTATCAAGGGCCGGATCGGCTGTGCAAGGTGGTCCCTCATGCAGGCCCATTGGGCGTTGATGACTATCCCGCCGGTTCGGGAATTCCGCAGTGGGAGATCATCAGGTCGCGTCCCAAGAGCTTCAAGGTTGCGGATCTGATCGGGCCGGGCCGAACCTATTCGGGCATGTATAACTGAGCCCGATGGGCCGCTGCGCAGGGCGACGCATAAACTTTGTCTTGACGGCAAGGACCGCCGCGGGTCACCTTCCTCCTAGATGAACAGGGGCAGGATCATCTTGGGGATCGTCGCGGCATTGCTCGCCGCGCCTGCCCTGTCCCAATCTTCCGCGCCAACCCCCGTTCAGCCTCCGCCGCACACTGCCCCTTGGCCTGATCTCGGTAGCGGGGAGAGCCGGGCGGAGCGCCGCAAGTCCTTCGAACTCAGCCCCGAATTGCAGCGCGGCGCCCGCCCGGCCGAGGTGCGCGAGCAGCGGCGGCGGCTCGATGCCGCGCTCGCTGCGCTCCAGCCCCAGCGCGCAGGCGTGGCGGAGGCCTATGTCCTCACCGTCGCGCTCGACAGCGATCCCGTCTTCGCCCGCGAGGCGCGCGAGGCGTCGCGGGTGCTGGCTGCGCGCTATGGTGCCGAGGGCCGCACGCTGACGCTTGCCGGGCCGGACGGCACCCGAGATGATGCGCCGCACGGCTCGATCTCCGCGCTGCTGCTGGCGATTAGCCACCTCGGCAGCGTGATGGACGGGGGCGAGGATGTGCTGGTGCTCTACACCACCAGCCACGGGGCGGATATCGGGCTGGCCTACCACTATGGCGACAGCGGCTATGGCATCCTCTCGCCCGTCAGCCTCAAGCGCGCGCTGGAGGAGGCCGGAATCCGGCGGCGGGTGCTGATCCTCAGCGCCTGCTATTCGGGCGTTTTCGTACCGGCGCTTGCCAGCCCCGACACCGCAATCCTGACCGCCGCCGCAGCCACGCGCTCCTCCTTCGGCTGCGTTGCCGAGAACGACTGGACGTTCTTTGGCGACGCGCTGATCAACCGCGCGCTGCGTCAGCCCGTCAGCCTCGAAGAGGCCGCGAGGGAAGCGGGTCGCGCGGTTGCCGACTGGGAAGCGAAAGCGCGCTTTCTCGCCTCACTGCCGCAGGTCAGCATCGGGGGTGAGGTGGGCACCTGGCTCCCGGCGCTGGAAGCCGGCAAGCCGCGTATCGCCAGCGCGCCCGTCGGCCGTCCGGCCTTCGACGAGACGGTTCTGGCTACGGCGCGGGCGAAGAAGGCGCCGCCCGCCGCGCCGCAATGATCGTGACCGGGGCGGCCAGCATCTGCCCCTTCATCACGCCCTCGCCAGCCTCGGGGTCGCGCGCGGCGGCGTGAATGCTGGCGATCACTGCCATGCCGTCGGTGACGTGGCCAAACACCGCAAAGCCATCGCGCCAGGCCGGATCGGCGGCGGCGGGATCGGCGTTGAAGCCGGTCTGATCCTCGATCATCACGAAGAAATCGCCGTCGGCGGTGCCCGGTGCGCCGCGCGCCATGGCCAGCGCGCCGTGGACGTGCGAGAGGCCGGTGGCGGTGGTCGGCTCATGGGCGATTGCAGGCAACACGCGGGCGGGGTCGTTCCGAGCGCCGCCCTGCACGATGCCCGAGGGCAGGCGCTCACCCATCAGATCCATCGCGCGGTAGAAGGTTGCCCCGTCGAAGCGGCCCTCGTCGACATAGCGCAGGAAATTGCCTGCGGTGACGGGCGCGCGTTCGGTCTCGAGCGCGATGGTCACAGGGCCGAGGCTGGTCTCCAGCACCACGCTGACGAAGGCGGCTTCGGGGAAGGGGCGCTGCGCCGGGCGGGCGGCGGGTGAGCCTGCGAAATCCTCCGGCGTGAGCGGGGCGGGGCCCTCGGGCGGCGGGGCGAGCTCGAACTTCATCAGCAGCGTGCGCTGGCAGCCTGCTTTGTCGCCATCCTCGCAGTTGCGGAAATTGTCGTCCGAAACGAGGTAAAGGAAGGTCTTCCCCGGCTCCTCGCGCACCGCCAGTCCCTCGAAATTGTCGAGCATCAGCGGCGCGGCGAGCACGGCGAGGGTGGTGGGGGTGTTATCAGGCGCAAGCGCGACGATCGCGGCGCGGTTGCCTTCGCTCGCGTTGTAGCTGCGGAACAGGACAAAGCAGGTGCCATCGGTCTTGCAGGCCGCATCGGTCGGAACGCCGCCTGCCGCCGCTATTCCCTCGGGCGCGGCGAGGTGGAAGGGGGCCGCGCCGCTTTCGGCGATGCGCAGGCAGTTGGGGCGCGCAGGATCGACCCATTCGCCGCAGGCCAGCAGCCCGCCGGTGAAGCCCGCGAGCGTCTCGATCCCGGCATTGGCCTCGGCCCCGGCGATGAGCGCGGCGGCGCGTTCTTCCAAGCCGGTGGCGGGGCCGGCGAGGTCGGCATAGCGCCAGATGCGGTGGTCCTGCTCGAAGCTGACGAGCCACTCGCCTGAGGGCAGCCGCGTGATCGCCTCGGCATCGCCGCGCGTTTTGGCGGTCAGCTTGCCGCCCTTGGCGTCGAGCAGCGGCGCAAGCCCGATCGACGAGACATCGACCAGCCGCGCGCCCAGATCCTCGGGCGTCATCACCACCCGGCGCCCGTCATCGGCGACCGCGTAGAGCCGCCCGTCGTGCCATTCGAGCCCCGAGAGCCCGCCGATTGTGGCGATGTCGGGCGTGATCTCCACCCCGCCGCGGAAGATCAGCTCGCCCACCGCGGTGTCGGTCTCGCCGGGGGCGAGTTCGACCGGGTTGGTGAGCGGGAAGAATTCCTCCTGCGCGGCGGCGGGGTGGGTCAGCGCGAGGGCGCTAAGGGCGGTGAGGGCGCGCATTAATGTCATTCGTCCGGGTGTATCGCCGCTTGAACGAAGCGCAAGGTGGGAAGGCCCTCATTCATCCGCGCGCAAGGTTTACACCTGTAGTCATCATGACTACAGGTGTAATCAGAGCAAGGGAGATGCGCTGTGAGGCCCCCCGAAGACCCGTCCGATACCCCGACCGCAGATCGCATCACCGAGGCCGAATACGCGGTTATGGAAGTGCTGTGGGATCGCCCGCGCCAGACCGCTGCCGAGGTGTGCGCGGAGGTCTGCGCGAAGAAAGGCTGGAGCCTCGCGACAGTCAAGACCCTGCTCTCGCGCCTTGTCCAGAAAGGCGCGCTCGCTGCCGAGCCCGATGGGCGGCGCTTCCTCTACACCCCGCTGATCGCCCGCGCGGCCTATCTCGGCGGCGAATCGCGGCGGTTGGTTGATCGGCTGTTCGGCGGAAGTGCGGCCTCGCTGGTCGCGCATCTGGCTGAGAGCGAGGCGCTGAGCGAGGCCGATTTCGCCCAGATCGAGGCTCTGCTGAAGGAGCTGCGGCCATGACCCTCAGCCTTTTGCATACGCTGGTGTGGACCGGCGTGCTGATCGCCGCAGTGCTGCTGCTGCGCCGCCCGGTGACGCGGATGTTCGGGCCGCAGGTGGCCTATGCCCTGTGGGCGCTGCCCGCCGCGCGGCTGGTGCTGCCGCCGCTGACCTTGCCCGCGTGGATGGCGCCCGAGACGGCCGCACCCGCGCCGGTTGCGGCAAGCGAGCCGTTGATTGCCGCGCCGCTCGATGCCGCTGTGTGGCATCCCGCAGGCGATGCGCCCGCGCCGCTTGCCGTCAGCGTCTCAGCGCCCGCCGCCGATCCCGTCTCGGCAGGCTTCGATCTGATGGCGTGGCTCGATGCGCTTCCGCTCGCCGAAATCCTGCTCGCCGTCTGGCTGGGCGGGGCGGCGGTCACGCTGTGGCGGCGCTTCGGTGCCTATTTCGACCTGCGTGACGCGCTGCTGGCCGAGGGCCGCGAGATGGGCCGCGCGCCCGGCGCTCTGGGCGGGCTCATCGGCACGATCCGTCTGGTCGAGACCCCTGCGACCACCGCGCCGCTCGCCTTTGGCGTGATCGATCCCGTGATCGCGCTGCCGCCCGGCTTCATGGCGCTGCACGATCGGCCTGCGCGCGATCTCGCGCTGGCGCACGAGCTCGCGCATCACCGTGCGGGCGACCTGCTGGTCAACATCCTCGTCCAGCCGCTGTTCGCGCTGCACTGGTTCAATCCGCTCGGCCGCTATGGCTGGCTGGCGCTGCGCCGCGATCAGGAAGCGGCCTGCGATGCGCGTGTGATGGCGCACCGCTCGGCCCACGAACGCGCCGCCTATGCCGCGCTGATCGCCCGCTTTGCCGCCGCGCCCGGCGGGACCCACCACGCCGCGCTCACCGCCCCGATGGCCTGTCCGGTGCTGGGCGAGACGTCGATCATCCACCGCCTGAGGAGCCTTGCCATGTCCGACTTGTCCCCCCGCCGCCGTCTGGCGGGCCGCGCGCTGCTGGGCGCGGGCCTGCTGGCACTGCCGCTGACTGCCTCTATCTCCTACGCCGCGAGCGAGGCCGTGCCCGAGGCGCCTGCTGCGCCCGAACCGCCCGCACCGCCGTCCCCGACCGCGCCGCCCGCCGCTCCCGACGCGCCGCAGCCGCCCGAGGGCCCTGTCGCTCCGCAACCGCCCGCGCCGCCGGTGGTCGTCATGATCGACGAGGATGGTGCGGAGGTCGCAGGCGACACCGAAGTGACCGAACACGCCTGGACCGACAAGGACGGCAAGCAGCACCGCACGCGCTTCGTGTTCCGCGCCGCGCCCGACGGCGCGATGCTGGCCCGCCAGCTTGATGGGATGCGCGCCGCTCAGGGTGCCGAACGCGAGGAAATGCTCGCCGCCTTGCGCGAAGGTCTCGCCGAAGCCGAGCGCGTGCGGGCCGAATTGCCGCACATTCTCGAACAGGCCTTTGCCGCCAGCGAACAGGCCAGAAGCATCAGCCAGCACGTGGTCGTCCGGCAGGAATGCAAGCCCGGCAGCGAGGAAGTCTCCGAAACCACCACCAAGGATGGCGTGCAGATCGTCAGCATCTGTCAGAGCCGCATCTTCGCTTCGGCCCGCAAGGGGCTGGAGGAAGCCCGCGCCGAGATCGCCGCCGACAGGGACATTCCGGAAGAAACCCGCAAGCAGGTGCTGCGCACGCTCGATCAGCAGATCGCGCGCTGGAGCGACAAGGAGGGCTGAGCCCTACTGCTCCGTCGCCTTCGGGCGGGCCGGGTAGGCGCAACCCCGGCCATAGCCCCAGCCTTTCAGAAACGCGCGGCGTACCATCCCCGCAGTGTACGCGGCGCGCAGGGCGCGGTCGTTGCTGGCCGCGCCCGTCACTTCGCGCAGGATCCCGCGGAACGGGAGGATCGAGCCGACCACGTTCTGGCCGATCCGCCCCTCGCTGAACCGGTCGCCGCCATCGTCGAGGGCGATGTCGTAATCAGCACCCAGCACCATATCGAGCGCGGCGATTTCGGTGACCAGCGCGTCGCACTTGTCCATCCCCTGCGTCGCATAGGGATCGCGCACCGCCACTTGCAGCACCTCGGGAATGTCGCGCGCGTCGATGTTGAGATCGCGCAGCGGGGTCTTTGCAACCTCGGTGGCGTCAGGCTCGGGCATGGCCTGCGCATGGGCAGCGCTGCCGAGGCCGAGGGCGAGCGCAGCGGCGAGGATGCGGGTGGTGTTCATGCGTTCAGTTTCCTTCGAAAAATACGTCGCAGGCGGCATCATTGCGCGCCTCAAGCCCGCGCCGCAGCGCATCCATGCGCTGGCGGCTGGTGCCGTGAGTGAAGCCTTCGGGGTTGATCCGCTGTCCTGCGTTGCGCTGCAGGGTGTCGTCACCGATCGCGCTGGCGGCCTTCAGGCCCTCTTCCAGATCGCCCGGTTCGATCAGGTTGCGGTTCTTGCCGGCCCACATGCCCGCATAACAGTCCGCCTGCAACTCCATTGCCACCTGAAGCTGGTTCGCCGCACGCGGATTGCGCTGCTGGGCGGCGCGCACCTGCCCGGCGAGGCCGGTGATGTTCTGGATGTGGTGGCCATATTCATGCGCGATCACATAGAGCCGCGCAAAATCGCCGCCGGTGCCGCTCATCTGCGCGAGCTGATCGTAGAAGCCGGTGTCGATATAGATCCCCTTGTCGGAGGGGCAGTAGAACGGCCCCACCGCCGAGGTCGCGCTGCCGCAGCCTTGGGTGTTGACCCGGCCGCCGCGATAGAGATCGAGCACCGGCTGTTCGAACGGCAGGCCCGCGCGGGTGAAAGCGGCTGACCACGTTGCGTCGAGGCTGGTGAGCGCATTGCAGGCCTCGGTCGCATATTCGCTTTGCGTGCAGACTTCCGCCTCGCTCAGCTGCTGCCCGCCACCGCCCGCGCCTTGCCCGGCAGGCGCGGTTTGCTGCTGCACGCCCTCAATCAGCCCGATGGTCTGTGACGGATCGAGCCCGAACACCAGCGCGCCGATCAGCGCGATCGCCAGCGTGCCGCAGCCCAGTCCGCCCGCGCGGCCCATGCCTCCGCCGCCGCCACCGTCCGACGAGCGGACGTTGATCCGTGATGTATCGAATGGCCCCAACCGCATCGGCGTAATCCTTTCCTTCCCCCACGGGCTCAGCAATTTGCTGGACAGGCGCACGTCCTGCGGCAAAAGCGAAGACCTGTAATCCGAACGTGCAGGAGATGTTCCGAATGCTCAAGGACAAGCGTGCCCTTGTCACCGGATCGACCTCGGGGATTGGCCTCGCCGTGGCGCGCGCGCTGGCGGCCGAAGGCGCCGAGGTGGTTCTCAATGGCTTTGGCGACGCAGGCGAGATCGCGAAGCTGTGCGCGGAACTGGGCGCGGCCCATCACGGCGCCGATCTGATGGACGCGTCCGCCATCGCCGCGATGATGGACGCGATTGGCCCCATCGACATTCTCGTCAACAATGCCGGGATGCAGCACGTCGCCCCGGTCGAGGATTTCCCGCCGGAAAAGTGGGACGCTATTATGGCGCTCAACCTTTCGGCGGCGTTCCACACCACGCGGGCCGCCGTGCCGGGGATGAAGGCGAAGGGATGGGGGCGGATCATCAACACGGCCAGCGCCCATTCGCTGGTCGCCTCGCCCTTCAAGAGCGCCTATGTCGCGGCCAAGCATGGCCTTGCGGGCTTTACCAAGACCATCGCGCTTGAACTCGCCACCTGCGGCATCACCGCCAACTGCATTTCGCCCGGCTATGTCTGGACGCCGCTGGTCGAAAACCAGATTCCCGACACCATGGCCGCGCGCGGGATGACGCGCGAAGAGGTGATGAACGACATCCTGCTCGCCAAGCAGCCGACCAAGAGCTTCGTCACGCCTGAGGATGTCGCCGCACTCGCAGTGTTCCTATGCGGGGATGCGGCGCGCAATATCACCGGCGCGAACTATGCGCTCGACGGGGGCTGGACGGCCGAATGATGCGGGCGCGCATCCGCCTGCTGGCACTGGCGCTGGCGAGCCTCGCGCTTGCAGCCTGTGCCAAGGCCCCGCCCGTTGCCGCGCCCGGCCTAGCGCAGAGCGACATTGCCGAGCGGCTGCGCGCCGACATCGCCGTGCTCGCCAGCGACGAATTCGCCGGGCGCAAGCCGGGCACGCCGGGCGGGCGGGCGACGCAGGATTATCTCGAAAAGCGGTTTGGCGAGGTCGGGCTGGTTTCGGGCACCAATGATCCGGGCTCCTACTGGCTGATGCCGGTCGATCTGGTGCAGGTCGAACCGCTGACCGGCAAGCTGACGCTGGGGCAGGGGCGCAAGGCCGTGACCTTGTCCGATACCGAGGCCGCCGTCTTCACGCCGCGCCGCCGCGCGCTGGCGGCGGGCGGGCCGGGGACGGGGGTTCCGGTGGTGTTCGTCGGGCTGGGGGATGGCTCGGTGCTGGGCGATGCGCTGGCGGGTGCGGCGGCGCTGATGCTGGCCGATCCGGGGCAGGATGCGGCGCGGCGCGAGGCGCTGTTCCGTCAGCGCGCGACCGCAGTCGTCACCGTCGTGCCCGACGCCGAAGCGCTGGCCGAGGTTCGCCGCCGCGAAGGCCGCGCGCGCGTGGCGCTTGCCAGCGAGCAGCTCGACACGCTTTCGGCCTATATGACCGATGCCGCAGTGGCGAAGGTGGTGGGCGCGCGGCGCTGGCAGCGGTACAAGGCCGAGGCAGGTAAACCCGATTTCGCCCCGCTCGAACTCAATCTCGCCATGACCATCGAGGCGACCGCCGACAGGCGCGAATACCCCACCCAGAACGTGATTGGCAAGATCCCCGGCAGCGAGCCCGGATCGGGCGCCGTGCTGCTGCTGGCGCATTGGGACCATCTGGGCGAATGCGGCGCACCCTATGCAGGCGACCGGATCTGCAACGGCGCGGCGGACAACGCTAGCGGGGTGGCGATGATGCTGGAACTCGCCCGGCGGCTGAAGGCCGGGCCGCCGCTGGCGCGCGACATCTATGTTCTCGCCGTCAGCGCCGAGGAGGACGGGCTGCTCGGCACCCGCGCCTTCGTCAAAGCGCCGCCGCTGCCGCTCGAGAGCATCGTGGCAGCGTTCAATTTCGACATGATGGCGGTGGCGCCCGCAGGCAGTCCGCTCGGGATCATCGGCGCAGGGCGCAACCCGGCGCTCGATGCGGTGCTCGGCGAGGCGATCGTGCAGCAGGGCCGGGGGGTGGGCGATCAGAGCCTTGCCGACAGCTATCTCCAGCGTCAGGATGGCTGGGCGCTGATCCAGGCCGGGGTGCCGACCGTGCTGCTGTCGAGCACCTATGGCAGCCGCGCGGTGCTCGATCCCTTCATCGCCTCGCGCTATCACCGCCCCTCGGACGAGACCTCGGCCGTCGAGCTTGGCGGGGCGATCGAGGATCTGCTGCTGCACGAGGACGTGATCCGCGTGGTGGCCGACCCTGCGCGCTTTCCCGCGCCCGCCGCCGCGCAGCCCTAGCGCTTTGGCGCTTGTGCGGTTACATGGGCCGCCACGATTCTCCCGCTGGAGGAGAACCCTCTCTCGACCATCAGAAAGTGGCGCACATGGATATCCCGCTCGGTCTTACCTTCGATGACGTTCTGCTCCGCCCGGCGGAATCGAGCGTCTTGCCGAGCATGGCCGATACCTCGACCCGCCTGACGCGCGAGATCGCGCTCAACATTCCCGTGTTGTCCTCGGCGATGGACACCGTGACCGAGGCTGACATGGCGATCGCGATGGCGCAGCTGGGCGGGATAGGCGTTCTGCACCGCAATCTCGATATCGACGCGCAATGCGCCGCGGTGCGCGCCGTGAAGCGCTATGAAAGCGGGATGGTGGTCAATCCGATCACGATCCACCCCGACGCGACCCTCGGAGAGGCGCAGGCGCTGATGCAGGCTAACCGGATCAGCGGGATTCCCGTGGTGGACTCGGGCGGCAAGCTGGTCGGCATCCTCACCAACCGAGACGTGCGCTTCGCCGAGAACCCGATGCAGCCCGTGCGCGAACTGATGACCACCGAAAACCTTGCCACCGTGCCGCTCGGCACCGGGCAGGAAGAGGCGCGCCGGCTCCTGCACGCCCGCCGGATCGAGAAGCTGTTGGTGGTCGACGATGCCTTCCGCTGCATCGGCCTCATCACGGTGAAGGATATCGAAAAGGCCGTGAACTACCCCCACGCCACCAAGGACAGCACTGGCCGCCTGCGCGCGGCGGCGGCGACCACGGTGGGCGATGCCGGCTTCGCACGCACCGAGGCGCTGGTCGATGCCGAGGTTGACGTGATCGTGATCGACACCGCGCACGGCCACAATATCGAAGTCGCCCGTGCGGTCGAGCGGGTGAAGAAGCTCTCCAACCGGGTGCAGGTGATCGCCGGCAATGTCGCCACTGCCGAGGCGACCCGCGCGCTGGTCGATGCGGGGGCGGACGCCGTGAAGGTCGGGATCGGGCCGGGCTCGATCTGCACCACCCGCGTCGTTGCAGGCGTGGGCGTGCCGCAGCTGACCGCGATCATGGAAAGCGCTGCCGAGGCCGCCAAGTCGGGCGTGCCGGTGATCGCCGATGGCGGCCTGCGCACCTCGGGCGATGCCGCCAAGGCGCTGGCGGCAGGCGCGTCGAGCGTCATGATCGGCTCGATGCTGGCGGGCACCACTGAAAGCCCGGGCGAGGTGTTCCTCTATCAGGGGCGCTCCTATAAGGCCTACCGCGGCATGGGCTCGGTCGGCGCGATGGCGCGGGGCTCGGCCGACCGCTATTTCCAGCAGGACGTTTCCGCGATAAAGCTGGTGCCCGAGGGGATCGAAGGGCAGGTGCCGTTCAAGGGCCCGGCGGCGGACGTCGTCCACCAGCTGGTCGGCGGGATCAAGGCGGCGATGGGCTATACCGGCTCGCGCACGATCACCGATCTCCAGAGCCGCGCGCAATTCGTGCGCATCACCAATGCGGGTCTTTCGGAAAGCCACGTCCACGACGTCGCGATCACCCGCGAGGCGCCGAATTATCCCACACGCTGAGGACACACCATGACCCCCGCCGCTAGAATACAGGCGGCGATCGAGCTGCTCGATACCGTTATCACCTCCGCCCGCGCCAAAGGTGCGCCTGCGGACCGGATCATCGCCGACTATTTCCGCGCGCGCCGTTATGCCGGATCGAAAGACCGGCGCGCGGTGCGCGATCTCGTCTATCGCGCGATCCGCCTGTGCGGCCCCGTGCCCGCCAGTGGCCGCGCGGCGATGCTGGCGGTGGCGGGGCAGGACGAGGCGGTGAGAGCGCTGTTCGACGGCTCCCCCCACGGCCCCGCCCCGATCGGCGCGGGCGAAGAACCCGCCAACACCGGCCTTGCCCCCAAGTGGCTCGCCGCAAGCTTGCGCGCTTCGGACCTCGGCGGGCGCGAGATTGCCGCGCTGCTGGGCCGCGCGCCGCTTGATATCCGGGTCAATGCGCTGAAGGCCGACCGCAGCACCATCGCGCTGCCCGAACCGGGCGAGCCGCTGCCTTCGGCGCAGGGGCTGCGCTTTGCCTCGGGCACGCCGGTCGAGCAGTGGGAGGCCTATGCGGACGGGCAGATCGAGGTGCAGGATTGCGGCAGCCAGCTGATCGTCGAGGCGCTGCCCGTCGGCCCCGGCGACACGGTGATCGACCTGTGCGCAGGCGGCGGGGGCAAGACCCTCGCGCTCGCGGCAAGGCTCGGAAATGCCGCGAGCCTCGTTGCTGCAGACACCGACAAGCGCCGCCTCGGCAACCTCGCGCCGCGCGCGGCGCGCGCGGGGGCGGCGGTGGATCACACCGTGCTGCTCGATCCGGGTCAGGAAATGCGAGCGCTTGCCCCCTGGGCGGGCGAGGCCGATCACGTGCTGGTCGATGCGCCGTGCTCGGGCAGCGGGACATGGCGGCGCAGTCCCGAGGGGCGCTGGCGGCTCGATAGAGTCGAGCTTGGGCGGCTGAACCTTCTTCAGGACCACGTGCTCGATCTCGCCGCGCAATTGACCCGCCCTGGCGGCAGCATTGCCTTTGTCACCTGCTCGGTGCTCGATGCCGAGGGGCCGGACCGTATCACCGCCTTCCTCGCTCGCCATCCCGGCTGGCACAGCGAGCCGCTGACGCTCCCGCTCGGCCGCCCGCGCGGGGCGGGAATCCGTCTCGATCCGCTCCACGACGGCACGGATGGTTTTTTCATCGCCTGCTTGCGTTCACCGTGATAGCCTCGCATGTTATGGACACCTTTTCCGGTTCCCGGTCCCATGCACTGAAGGAGCTTCTGATGCGTTTCGCGCCCCCTGCCGCCGCTCTGTCCCTGTGTCTGGCCATGACGGCGAGCATTTCGAGCGCGGAGATCGGCGACCCCGATCCGCGCGCGGGGGTGCTGATCGGGCAGGGGCAGGCGGCGCTGGCTGCGGGAGACTCGCAAGCCGCGATCGACGCCTTCGAAGCCGCGCTGGCGGTCGATCCCGCCTATACGCCGATCTTCATCGACCTCGCCGAAGCCGCACGCCAGCAGGGCCTGCAAGGCAAGGCGATCCGTTACTACCGTGAGGCGCTGGAGCGCGATCCGGGCAATTTCGCCGCGATCTCGGGCGAAGGCGCGGCGCTGGTGGAAAAGGGCGCGCTTGAGAAAGCCAAGCGCAACCTCGCCAAGCTGCAATCGCTGTGCGGTGACGAATGCCCCGAAACGGTCGCGCTGCAATCAAGCATCGCGCGCGGCCCCTCGCCCAAATTGGCGGTGGAGAGCAGCGCGGACGCCGCCACGGCGAATTAAGCCCTCAAATCAGGCTGCGGAATTCCGCCAGCACTTCCTCGTAAACCGCCCGTTTGAACGGGATGATCAGCGCAGGCAGGTCCTCCGGCGCGATCCAGCGCCAGGCGTGGAATTCGGGCGGGTCGTGCGCTTCGAGGTCGATGTCGGTGTCCTCGCCCAGAAAGCGCCCCAGGAACCAGTGCTGTTCCTGCCCGCGATACTTGCCCTTCCACACCTTGCCGACCAGTTCGGGCGGCAGATCGTAGCGGATCGGGCGTGAGGCGGGGGCGATCACCTCGACCTTGTCGGGGCCGACGCCGATTTCTTCTTCGAGCTCGCGCAGCGCGGCGGCGCGCACGTCCTCGCCCTTGTCGATTCCGCCTTGCGGCATCTGCCAGTAGCCGTGCGCGGAGGGGTCGATCCGCTCGCCGACGAAGACCAGCCCTGCGCGGTTCACCAGCATGAAGCCCGCGCAGGGGCGATAGGGGAGGTGGTCGAAGCTCATGCCGGGTTCTCCAGCATGAAGCGCATCGCGGCGACAATGCGTTCGAGATCGCCCTGCGTGCTCGGCACGGCTGCGCGCAAGTTGGTGAAGCTGTGCGTCACCCCGCGCATTTCGATGAACAGGCAATCGCGCCCGGCATCGACCAGCGCCTTTGCATAGGCGCGGCCCGAATCGCGGATCGGATCGAGGCTGGCGGTGACGACGATGGTTGGCGGGGCGTCGTCGTGCCGCCCGAGGATGGGGAAGCCGCGCGGATCGGCGCGGTCGGCGGCGTAGGCGGTGTCGAAGAAGCCCATGCTTTCCGCGGTAAGGACGAAGCCTTCGCTGAAGGCTGCCATGCTGTCCGAGCCGTTGGCGTCGGCCACCAGCGGGAAGATCGGCACCTGCAACAGCACGGGCGTGTGCGCGGGATCGGCGGCGAGCAGCTGGCCGACCACCACGGTGGCGTTGCCGCCCGCGGAATCGCCGGTGGTGACGATTCCGCTGGGGGTGAGGCCCAGCGCCTCGGGCCCAGCGGCCACCCAGCGCGTCGTCGCCTCGCAATCGAGGATCGCGGCGGGGAAGGGGGCTTCGGGCGCGCGTGCATAGTGCACCGCGACCAGCGGCAGATCGGCCAGGGCGGCGATCTCGGTGCAGAGCGCATGGTGCGAGTCGAGGTCGCCGATCACGAAGCCGCCGCCGTGGTAGAAGACGATCACCGGCGTCGGCCCTTCGCGGCTCTCGCGGGCGTCGTAGAGGCGCAGCGGAATCTCGCCATTGGGGCCGGGGCAGGCAAGGTCGCGGATCACCGGCAGTGCACGCGCCGGACGGTCGGCGAGGTTGTGCAGCGCCTGATAGGACGCGCGTGCTTCCTCCAGCGTCATGTCGACAAGCTTGGGCCCGTTCACCTGCGCCATCATGTCGAGGAAGGCCTTCATGTCGGGGCGGATGTAAGGGGTGTCGGTCATCGAGGTTCTCTCCGGTGTCTTTGCCGGTGCGATAGGCGCTGCTTCGGCGCATTTCCACTCGCTAGATTGGCGGCGGCGCGCTAGCCATTCTTCCGATGGACAATCTGACACATAGCCTCGTCGGCGCGGTGCTGGGGCAGGCGGGGCTGAAGAAGACCACCGGACTCGCCATGCCCGCGCTGATCATCGGCGCGAACCTGCCGGACGTGGACGCGGCGTGCTTATTCTGGCTCGAGGGCACCGAGCATCTCGCGTTCCGCCGCGGGATCACCCACGGCCCGCCCGCGCTGGTGCTGCTCCCGCTGGTGCTGGCGGGGATCTTGTGGACCTTCGACCGCTGGCAGACCAAGCGCGGCACCCGGCCCGAGGGACGGCTGCCGATGCGCTTCGGCTGGCTCTATGCGATGGCCTTCATCGGCTGCCTCAGCCACCCGTTCTTCGACTGGCTCAACGTCTACGGCATCCGGCTGCTGGAGCCGTTCTCCTCGGAATGGTTCTACGGCGATACGCTGTTCATCATCGACCCGTGGTTGTGGGCGATGTTGATCGCGGCGATCTGGGTGTCGCGGCGGCGGGAGAAGACGGGGGCTGATTGGTCGCGCGCGGGGCGGCTGGGCGTGGCGGCGATGCTGGCCTATATCGGGGTGAACGGGGCGATTACCTGGCTCAACTATGAAACGCGCGGCACAAGGACCGAACCCTATCCGCTCGCCCACATCGCGGCACCCGTGCCGTTCGAATTCTGGCGGCGCGAGCAGATTGCGGAGCTTGGGGACGGGCGCTGGATTTCGAGCGACTGGGATGGAGCCGCGTTTGGCTATGGCTATGCCAATTCCAAGGCTGTGCAGTGCAAGGTGCGCCCATTTACCGAAGCCTCAGGGGATAACAGTCGGCTTGGCGCCTTCCTGTTCTGGTCGCGCGCGCCCTTTGCAACCCGCGCCGACGACGGCTCGGTGATCCTCTACGACGCCCGTTCCTACGATCCGCTCTCGCGGGACCGGTTCTCGGTGGCGCTGCCGGATGTGCGGTGTGAGGAACTTCCCTAGTTCGTCATCCTGAACTCGTTTCAGGATCCATTCTTCCTCCGCCAATGTCCGCTCGGGGGGCACCATGGATGCTGAAACGAGTTCAGCATGACGGGATTGGAAATGAGGGTAGCGGCTGAAACTAGTTCAGCATGACGGCGTTGGGTGAGGAAACCAGAAACCAGAGTAACCGATGCCCCAAACCCAAATCGTATGGCTCCGCCGCGACCTGCGCCTCGCCGACAATCCCGCGCTCTACCATGCCGCCAAGGCCGGGCCGGTGGTGTGCGTCTATGTGCTCGATGACGAGAGCCCGAAGCACCACGCCTATGGCGGGGCCTCGCGCTGGTGGCTGCATCATTCGCTCGAAAACCTGTCGAACAGCCTCGCCCAAAGGCACGCGAAGCTGATCCTGCGCCGCGGAGATGCGGTTGAGGAACTGGCCAAGGTCGCCAAGCAGACCGGCGCGACCGCCATCCATGCCAACCGCCATTACGAGCCTTGGTGGCGGAAAGCGCAGAAGAAGCTCGCCGAAAGCCACGATCTGCAACTCTACGACGGCAATTTCCTGATGCGGCCGGGCAGCGTCACCACGGGCAGCGGCGATCCCTACAAAATCTACACGCCCTTCTCCCGCGCGATGCGCGCCGTCTTCCCCCCGCGCGACGAACTGCCTGCACCCGAGACGCTGTCCTCGCCGGACAGCTGGCCCGCGAGCGACGACCTGGCCGACTGGAACCTCCTCCCCACCAAGCCCGACTGGGCGGGCGGAATGCGCGACTTCTGGCAGGTGGGCGAAGACGCGGCGCACGAGCGCCTCGAAGCATGGGAAGCCGATCTCGACGACTATGACGACAAGCGAAATTTCCCCAGCGTCGACAAGGTCTCGCGCCTTTCCCCGCACCTCCACTTCGGCGAGATTTCGCCGATCCAGATCTGGCACCGCTTCAAGCACAAGCGATCGGATGGCTGGCGCACTTTCGAGGGCGAGCTGATCTGGCGCGACTATTCGCAGAACGCCATCCTGCAATTCCCCGGCTATGCCACGCAGAACTACCGCGAGGATTTCGACCGGTTCGGCTGGCGCGATCCCAATACCGACGAGAAAGCCGCCAGCGATCTCAAGGCCTGGCAGCAAGGCCGCACCGGCTATCCGATCGTCGATGCCGGGATGCGCCAGCTGTGGCAGACCGGGTGGATGCACAACCGCGTGCGGATGATCACCGCGAGCTTCCTCATCAAGCACCTGCTGATCGACTGGCGCGAGGGGGAGAAGTGGTTCTGGGACACGCTGTGCGACGCCGACTACGCCTCCAACGCCACCAACTGGCAATGGACCGCGGGCACCGGGGTGGACAGCAACATGTTCAGCCGGATCATGGCCCCGCTGACTCAGTCGGAGAAGTTCGACGCGGCGCGCTATCTCCGCACCTATCTGCCCGAGCTGAAGGGGCTGGAGGAGCCTTACGTCCACGACCCGGAGGAATTCGGGCGCAGGCCTTCGGGCTATCCGCGCAAGATCATCGCTCACAAGGCCGCGCGCGAGCGGGCGCTGGCGGCGCTCAAGGAAATGAAGGACGGCTGACAGGGCTTGCCGATTGCCCCCGTGCCCGCCTAAGCCCCTCACACAGGATCGGGAGAGGGTGAGACAATGGCCATGAACCTCGGCAATATCAGAGGCGCGGTTTCGGGGCTGGTGCTGGCGGCGCTGCTGTCCGGAGCGCCTGCCAGCGCGGAGCCGCAAGCCGCAGCGCAACCGGCCGCCGAGGCCGCGACCCAAGGCCCGGCGACGCCTGCCGCGCGCCTCGTTCAGCCGCCCGCGCGCGATCCGTCCGATCTGCAGGTGCTGTTCTGGAGCGATGAACAGCGCAGCGAGCGCTTCCGCGCAATGGAGCAGTGGTTTGCCGGCCACGAAGTCCCCGCTGCCGCAAGGCCGCGCCCGCTCGAGAAGGGCGCGCCGCTCAGCGCCGAATTGCAGGCCGAATTGCAGGCGGCGATGGCCGCAACCGGCACGGCCGGGATTATGGTGCTGGTCGACGGCAAGGTCGCCTATGAAGCCTATGGCCTCGGCATGGGCCCGCAGGATCGCTGGACCAGCTTCTCGGTCGCCAAGAGCTTCACCTCGACCCTGCTCGGCGCGGCGGTCAAGGATGGATTCATCACCAGCCTCGATGATCCGGTGACGCAGTATATCCCTGGCCTTGCCGGCAGCGCCTACGAAGGCGTCACCGTGCGCCAGCTCGCCACCATGACGAGCGGGGTCAAGTGGGACGAGAACTACACCGACCCCAATTCCGATGTCGCGCAGATGGCGCGGTTCGTCTCCGAATATGGCCCCGATGCCATGGTCGCCCAGATGAAGGCGCTCCCGCGGGAGGCCGAGCCGGGGACGAAGTGGGTCTACAAGACCGGGGAGACCAATCTGATCGGCGTGCTGGTCGAAAATGCGGTCGGACAGCCGTTGGCGGAATATGCCAAGACCAAGATCATCGACCCGGCTGGGTTCGCAGGCGGCCTGTTCTGGATGGTCGATCCGCGCGGCGGCAATATCGGCGGGTGCTGCCTGTCGATCACGCTCGGCGACTATGCGCGCATGGGGCAGTTCGTGCTTGAAGGCGGGAAGGGCGCGGTGCCCGAGGGCTGGTTCGCCGAAGCGACCGACAGTCAGGTCGATTTCGGCGACAGCGGTTTTGGCTACGGCTACCAGTGGTGGACCTATCCGCAGGGCACCTTTGGCGCGCAGGGGATCTTCGGGCAAGGGATCACCCTGTTCCCCGACAAGCGGGTGGTGTTCGCCTATTTCGGCAACTGGATGCAGGCGAGCGGCGGGGCGACGCGGGGCGAAATCCTCGACCTCAGCCGCAAGGTCGCAGCCGAGGTCCGCTGAGGCGCACGGCGGCACCCCGCCGCCGCCGGATCACGGGCGATAGGCGCCGAGGTTGCTGTAACGCTGCAGGATGTTGTCGTGCACGATCGGGCTAAGCAGCTCGCTGAACGCGCAGCCGACGATGCAATTGTCCCACCACACGACTTCGGCCTGCAGCGACTCGAGCCCCGGCAGCGTCAGCCAGCACATCTGGCCTTCGTGCATCCGGTTGATCGATGCGGCGGAAAAGCCCGAGATCGAAAGATCGTGCACCACGCTCTGGAACGCCCGCCCGCCGGAGGCGCGCAAGGTGGCGGGGATTGTCAGACGCGTGCGCGGGCCGCAGCGATCTTCCTGCGCTGCGGCACGATAGATGTCTGAACCTGACGGCATGTTGGTTAACCCTGTGCTGCGGTCTCGCGGTGGTTTGGTCCACCCCGCGAAATGCGACTCATTTCGTTAAGGGAGGCTTGCAGCAAATGGTTAATGCGCGGGTAGGGATGTTCCCGCGTCAGTCGATCCGTTCACGGTGGAGGGTTTCGAACCCTTCGGCCAGCAGCGCCACCAGCCGCTCGGCTACGACTTCGGGGGGCTTGACCGTTTCGGGGTTCTCGCCCGGATAGGCGCGGGCGCGCATTTCGGTGCGGGTCGCGCCGGGATCGACGATCGCCACGCGCAGGGGGCTGAGGCGCTCGACCTCGGCGGCATAGGTGGCGAGCAGGTTCTCGAAGGCGGCCTTGGTGGCGCTGTAGCCACCCCAATAGGGCCGGGGGTTGCTGCCGACGCTGCTGGTCAGGCCGATGATCCGCCCCGCCTCGGCACGGCGCAGCAGCGGATCGAACCCGGCGAGCAGCGCCTGGGTGGCGACCACGTTGGTCAGCAGCGCCTGATTGAACTGCTTGGGCTCCATCTGCGAAGCCGGGGTCAGCTCGGGCAGATAGGCCGCGGCCAGCACCATGATGTCGAGCGTCGGCCAGCGTCCGCCGATCGCGGCGGCGAGCCGGGTGACGGCATCGGGCTCGGTCAGGTCGACAGGGGCGATGGTCGACGTGCCGCCGAGGCCATGGATCGTGTCCTCCACCGCCTCCAGCGCCTTCACCTTGCGTGCGACGAGGATGACGTGCGCGCCCGCGCCCGCCAGTGCGATCGCGGTGGCAGCGCCGATCCCGCGGCTCGCGCCGGTGACAAGCGCGGTCTTGCCGGAAAGCGGCTTCGTCGTATCGGTCATGGGATCAGGCAGCTTTCGGATCGGCAAAGGGAAGTTCGGCGTTCTTGGCCTCGGCGATGGCAAGGTCGGTGAGGCTGGTGGGGTAGTCGCCGGTGAAGCAGGCGTCGCAGAACTGCGGGCAGGCCTTGTCGCGCTTTTCCTTGCCCACGGCGCGGTAGAGCCCGTCGATCGAGATGAAGGCGAGGCTGTCGGCCTTGATGAATTCGCGCATCGGCTCCAGCTCCATCCGCGCGGCGAGCAGCTTGGAGCGTTCGGGCGTGTCGACCCCGTAGAAGCAGGAATGCGCGGTGGGCGGGCTGGCGACGCGGAAATGGACTTCCTTGGCACCCGCCTCGCGCATCATCTCGACGATTTTAAGGCTGGTCGTGCCGCGCACGATCGAATCGTCGATCAGCACGATGCGCTTGCCTTCGACCAGCGCGCGGTTGGCGTTGTGCTTGCGCTTCACGCTCGAATGGCGCGCGCCGTCGGACGGCTGGATGAAGGTGCGCCCGACATAGTGCGAGCGGATGATGCCGAGTTCGAAGGGCAGGCCCGATTGCATCGCAAAGCCGATCGCCGCAGGCACGCCGCTGTCGGGCACCGGCACAACCAGATCGGCCTCGCACGGGGCTTCCTGCGCCAGCTCCATGCCGATCGCCTTGCGCGCTTCGTAGACCGAGCGCCCGGCGAAAACCGAGTCCGGACGGCTGAAATAAACATGCTCGAAGATGCAGGGCCGCGCCGCCGGGCTGCCGAAGGGGCGGACCGAACGGATCTCTCCGGCGAAGTCGACCAGCACCAGCTCTCCCGGTTCGACTTCGCGGATCACCTCGGCCCCGACCACGTCGAAGGCGACGGTTTCGGAGGCGAACAGGATCGAATCCCCCATCCGCCCCATCACCAGCGGCCGGATGCCGAGCGGGTCGCGGCACGCGATCATGCCCTCGGGCGTCATCACGATCAGCGCATAGGCGCCCTCGACCAGTCGCAACGCGTCCACCAGCCGGTCGGCAATAGTGGGATAGCGGCTGGTGGCGACGAGGTGGATGATCACCTCGGTGTCCGAGGTCGACTGGAAGATCGAACCCTTGTTCACCAGATCGGTGCGCAGGCTCATGGCGTTGGAGATATTGCCGTTATGCGCCACCGCAAAGCCGCCGCTGGCAAGCTCGGCATAAAGCGGCTGGACGTTGCGGAGCCCCGATCCGCCGGTGGTGGAATAGCGCACATGGCCTGCTGCCATATGGCCGGGCAGGGCGGCGATGGCTTCGGAAGAGGAGAAATTCTCGGCCACATGGCCAAGCCCGCGGCTGGCGTAGAATTCCTTGCCGTCATAGCTGACGATCCCGGCGGCTTCCTGCCCGCGGTGCTGCAGCGCATGGAGGCCGAGCGCGGTGGTCGCGGCGGCATCATTGGCGCGGATGGCACCGAAAATCCCGCACTCCTCGCGCAGCTTGTCGCCATCGGCATCGCAGAAGGGGTGAGTCACATTGAGGGGCGTCATCGGCATCACCAGAGCTATCCGCGGACCCGGCCGCCGCGGCGCACCGCTCCAATGGCGATGTGACGGATCAATTACAAGTCAAAGCACACCCCGCCGCCCTGCCTTTTTGCTGACTGGCGTGTGACAGCCTCCCCGGCGCGGCCACGGCGCAACACGCCATTGCCGCCAGCCGCCGAGGCCTCTACAGGCAGCGTTCAGCCAATAACGGGCACCTGACACCACCCATGCTCTCTCCCTTCGAATGGATGATCGCGAAGCGTTACCTCTGGCCCGGCCGGGGGGAGGCTTTCATTGCGCTTGTGGCCGGAATCTCGGTCGGCGTGGTCGCGCTGTCGGTTGCGCTGCTGGTCGTCGTGATGAGCGTCATGAACGGCTTTCGCGGCGAATTGCTCGACAAGATCACCGGGCTGAACGGCCATGCGGTGGTGCAGGGCTACGACGGCAAGATCAGCGACTGGCAGCGCCTGATGGCTGAGATCGAGGCGACGCCGGGCGTCACCTCCGCCTCGCCGATGATCGAGCGGCCCTTGCTCACCAGCTTCGGCGGGCGCGTCGAGGCGATCTTCCTGCGCGGGCAGACCGATGCGGACCTGACGGAACTTGGCGACAAGGTGCTGATGGGCGACATCCGCAGCGTGTCGGGCGGATCGGGCAAGGTCGCAATCGGCAGCCGGCTGGCGCAGAACCTCGGCATCCGGGTCGGCGACACGATCACCATCATCAATCCGCAGGGGCGCACCACGCCCTTCGGCACCTCGATCCGCCAGGTCGGCTATGAAGTCGGCGCGATCTTCGAGGTGGGCATCTATACCTTCGACGAGAAGTTCGTGATGCTCCCGCTGAAGGAGGCGCAGACTCTGCTGCTGATGGGCGATTCCGTTGCGCAGATCGAAGTGACCGTCACCGATCCCGACAAGGTCGGCGAAATCCTCTCCCCGCTCGCCGCCCGCCTCACCGGCAAGGCGATTATCGCCGACTGGAAGGCGATGAACTCGGCGCTGTTCGAGGCCCTGCAGGTCGAACGCGTGGCGATGTTCTTCGCGCTCAGCTTCATGGTGCTGGTTGCCTCGTTCAACATCCTCTCCAGCCTCGTCATGCTGGTGCGCGCCAAGACCCGCGACATCGCGATCATGCGCACGATGGGCGCGACGCGGCGCTCGATGCTGAAGATCTTCGTCACCACCGGCAGCACCGTCGGCGCGATCGGCACGGTGACGGGGCTGATGCTGGGCGCGGTGATCCTTTTCTTCCGGGAGCCGATCGTCAGCTTCATCGCCTTCGTCACCGGGCAGCAGATCTGGGACCCGGAAGTGCGCTTCCTGTCGACCCTGCCGTCGCGCACCGATCCATGGGAGGTGCTGGGAATCGTGCTGCTGGCGCTGGGCATGAGCTTCCTCGCCACGCTTTACCCCGCCTTCAAGGCGGCCAATACCGATCCGGTGCAGGTGCTGCGTTATGAGTGAGACCACACCCATCGTCAGCCTCAAGGGACTGCGCCGCACATTCGAACAGGGGGACACGCGCATCGAGGTGCTGCGCGGGGTCGATCTTGACATCCAGCCGGGTGAGATTGTCGCGCTGCTCGGCCCCTCGGGATCGGGCAAGTCGACCATGCTGCAAGCCGTCGGCCTGCTGGAAGGCGGGTTCGAGGGCTCGATCACGATCGGCGGGAGCCGCGCCGAGCAGCTTTCGGGCGACGGGCGCACCGCGCTGCGGCGCGAGCATCTGGGGTTCGTCTACCAGTTCCACCACCTGCTGCCCGATTTCGACGCGCGCGAGAATGTGGTGATGCCGCAGATGATCCTGGGCACTCCGCGCGCCGATGCGGTGGCGCGGGCCGACAGCCTGCTGACCAGCCTCGGCCTCGGCCACCGGCTCTCGCACCGGCCGAGCCAGCTTTCGGGCGGGGAGCAGCAGCGTGTCGCCGTGGCCCGCGCGCTCGCCAACCGGCCGACGCTGGTGCTGGCCGACGAGCCGACCGGCAATCTCGACGAGAAGACCGCCGACGCCGTGCTCGAACAATTCCTCGCGCTGGTGCGGGGTGAGGGCAGCGCAGCGCTGATCGCGACCCATAACGAGCGGCTCGCCGCGCGGATGGACCGCGTGGTGCGGCTGAAGGAAGGCGTTCTGGTCTAGGGCGACGGAACCTTAGCCCGGCTTTCCGGCTTGGTAGGGGAAAGGAGATTTCCCATGACCGACCATCCGAGCACCTTCAACGGCGACACCCTGCGCTCGGGCGAGCAGGCGTGGGACGACCGCGCGTCGATCGTCACCGCCGACGCGGGCGCTGCGACGCTGATGCGCGGCAGCTTTGCCGAAATGATCCGGCACATCGCGAGTATGCCCGAGGCCGAGCGCGGCAACTATGTCATCCGTAAGGCCGGTGACCGCGTTTACACCGCCGCTGAAGCGATGGCGCTTGCCAGCAGCCCCGGTTTCCCCGCACAAGGCGGAGATTGACACGATCAGCTGGGCAGAGACCGCATGACCACGATTGCCGATTTCACCGTCACCACCAACAAGGGACAGCCGCTTGACCTCAAGGACAAGCTCGGCACCGTGCTGCTGGTGGTCAACACCGCCAGCAAGTGCGGCTTCACCCCGCAGTATGACGGGCTGGAAAAGCTCTACCAATCCTACAAGGACAAGGGCTTTGAGGTGCTGGGCTTCCCCTGCAACCAGTTCGGCGCGCAGGAACCGGGCAATGCCGAGGAGATCGACCAGTTCTGCAAGGTCAATTTCGGCGTCACCTTCCCGCTGATGGCGAAGATCGACGTGAACGGCCCAGACGCCTCTCCGCTCTACGACTGGATGAAGTCTGAAAAGAAGGGCCTGATGGGCACCACGGCGGTTAAGTGGAACTTCACCAAGTTCCTGATCGACCGGCACGGCAGGGTGGTGAAGCGCTACGCCCCGACCGACAAGCCCGAGAGCATCGCGAAGGACATCGAGAAGCTGCTCTGACTTATCCCGCGCCTGTGGAGAATTAGCGCGCGGGGGCGCTTCCGGAATCGGCGCAAAATCCTACATTGGGCGCCATGGCTTTCGCTCCCTTCGTTCCGCTGCGCGTGCTGTCGTCCTATTCGATGCTCGAAGGGGCGATCGATCCGAAGGACATCGCCAAGCTGGCGAAGGAGCGCGGCTATCCCGCGATCGCGATCTGCGACCGCAACGGGCTTTACGGCATCATGGCCTTCGCCGGTGCCTGCAAGGGCGAGGGCGTGCAGCCGATCATCGGTGCGCTGCTCGGCGTGGCGCGGGACGAGACGCGCACGGTGGTCGATTACCTCGCGCTGTTTGCGCAGGATGACGCGGGTTACGACAACCTGTGCCACCTCGTCAGCCGCGCGCACCTCGACCGGCCGCTGGAGCGTGATCCACACGTCACGCTCGCCGATCTGGAAGGCCACACCGAGGGGCTGATCGCGCTGACCGGCGCGGGCGAGGGCGGGCTGACGCGGCTGCTGGCGGAAGGCCAGCACGACGCGGCGGAGCGGCTGGCCGACAGCCTCGCCGCACTTTTTCCCGGGCGGCTCTATGTCGAGCTTGCCCGCAACGGCGATCCCGTCTGCGAGCGTGCCGAGGACGCACTGATCGACCTCGCCTATGCCCGCGATTGGCCGCTGGTGGCGACCAACCCTGCCAACTTCGCAGAACCCCACATGCACAAGGCGCATGACGCCATGCTGTGCATCGCCAATTCGACCCAGATCGACGCGGATGATCGCCCGCGCTCCAACCCGCAGGCTTTCGTCAAGTCCGCGAGCATGATGGAGGAGGCCTTCGCCGACCTCCCCGAGGCGACCGCCAACACCCTCGTCATCGCGCAGCGCTGCGCCTTTGCGCCGCCCTATCGCAAGCCGATCCTGCCCAGCTTGGCAGGCGACCTTGCGGGCGAGGCGCGCATGCTGGCGGAGGATTCGCGCGCAGGGCTCGAGGCGCGGCTCGCGGCCTACCCCGATCTCAACGAGGACGAACGGAAGGTCTATTTCGACCGCCTCGAATTCGAGATCGACGTGATCGTGAAGATGGGTTTCCCCGGCTACTTCCTGATCGTGGCCGACTTTATCAAGTGGGCCAAGGACAATGGCATCCCGGTGGGGCCGGGGCGCGGTTCGGGCGCGGGCTCGGCGGTGGCCTGGGCGCTGACAATCACCGATCTCGACCCGATCAAGCTGGGGCTCCTGTTCGAACGCTTCCTCAATCCCGAACGCGTGTCGATGCCCGACTTCGATATCGACTTCTGCGAAACGCGCCGCGGCGAGGTGATCCGCTACGTGCAGCAGAAATACGGCAGCGACCACGTCGCGCAGATCATCACCTTCGGCAAGCTCAAGGCCCGCGCGGTGCTGCGCGATTGCGGGCGCATTCTGCAGATGAGCTACGGGCAGGTGGACCGGCTCTGCAAGATGGTGCCGAACCACCCGACCGATCCGTGGACGCTGCCGCGCTCATTGAACGGCGCGGCGGATTTCAAGCGCGAGTATGACGACAACAAGGAGGTGAAACGCCTCGTCGATCTTGCGATGCAATTGGAAGGCCTGCCGCGCAATTCATCGACCCACGCGGCAGGCGTGGTGATCGGCGACCGGCCGCTGGCGCAGCTGGTGCCGCTCTACCGCGATCCGCGTTCGGATATGCCGGTGACGCAGTTCGACATGAAATATGTCGAAAGCTCGGGGTTGGTGAAGTTCGATTTCCTCGGGCTGAAGACGCTCTCGGTGCTGCGCAAGGCGGTCGACCTGCTGGAGGCGCGCGGGATTACCATCGATTTGGGCGCGCTGCCGCTCGACGATCAGGCGGTCTACAGCCTGATGCAGGCCGGTAACACCGTGGGCGTGTTCCAGCTGGAATCCGAAGGAATGCGCCGCACGCTCAAGGCGGTGAAGCCGACCAATTTTGGCGACATTATCGCGCTCGTTTCGCTCTATCGCCCCGGCCCGATGGACAACATCCCGCTGTTCGGCCAGCGCAAGGCGGGGCTCGTGCCGATCGAATATCCGCACCCGAAGCTGGAAGGCATCCTCGCCGAAACCTACGGCATCTTCGTCTATCAGGAACAGGTGATGCAGGCCGCGCAGGTGCTGGCCGGTTACTCGCTCGGCGACGCGGACCTGCTGCGCCGCGCGATGGGCAAGAAGGTGCAGGCCGAGATGGACGCGCAGCGTGGGCGCTTCGTCGAAGGGTGCAAGGCCAATTCGGACATCGAAGCGAAGCGCGCCAACGAGCTGTTCGACTTGATCGACAAGTTTGCAGGCTACGGCTTCAACAAGTCGCACGCGGCGGCCTATGCGCTGCTCGCCTATCAGACCGGCTGGCTGAAGGCGCATTACCCGGAGGAATTCTACGCCGCCTCGATGTGCTTCGACATGCACCAGTCGGAGAAATTGAACGTCTTCGTCGACGACGCGCGCCGCTATCCCAACGGGCAGGGCGGGGTCGAGGTGCTGGCGCCTTGCATCAATGCCTCGGAAGCCGAGTTCACCGTCGAGCAGACCGACACGGGCTATGCGGTGCGCTATGCCCTCGCGGGCATCCGCAACGTCGGCGAAAAGGCGATGGAGGCGATCGTTGCCGAACGGCAAGCGAACGGGCCTTTCGCCAGCCTCAAGGACCTGTTCGAGCGGGTGCCGCAGGGCACGATGAACCGCCGCCAGCTCGAAGGACTGATCTGCGCAGGCGCCTTCGACGGCCTCGAGCCCGACCGCGCGCTGCTGTTTGCCAATGCCGATCTGCTGATGGCGGTCGCCGATGCCGCGATCCGGGAGCGTTCGAGCGGGCAGGCGGGGCTGTTCGGCGGCGATGCCGGGCCTGCCGAAGATCTGCGCCTGCAATCCTGCGAGCCATGGAGCCGCACCGACCGCATGGCGAAGGAGCGCGAGAATTTCGGCTTCTACTTCTCCGCTCACCCGGTGCAGCAATATCGCGAGGCCGCCTCGGCCAATGGCGCGCGCACCTATCAGAGCCTGATGGAGGCGGGCGCACCGGTGGGCGGGCGCGGCTCTGCGGTGATGGCGGTGCTGGTCGAAGGCATCACCAAGGCGCGCACCCGCAAGGGCGGCACCTTCGTGCGCGCGGATTTCTCCGATTCCTCGGGGCAGTTCTCCGCCGCCTGTTTTGAAGAAGCGCTGGTGCCCGATTTCGAACGCTGGGCGCAGGCGGGCGAGTGCCTGCTGCTGACGGTCGAGCTCGACAGCCCCAACCCTGACGAACCCCCGCGCCTCACCGTGCGCGGCGCGCGGCCACTGGCGGCAGTGGTCGGCGCGACAGCGATGGAGCTGACCGCCGATATCGCCCACCTCGAAGCCCTTCGCGAACTCCAGATCGAGCTTGAGGCCGCACGCGGCGAGCGGCCGACCGGATCGGGCGAGGTGGTGGTGCGCCTCACGCTCGCCGATGGGGGCGAGGTGGAGATGCGGCTCGGGCGCAATTTCGTGCTGACGGGAGAGCTCGCGGAGCGGCTCGCGGCGGTCGACGGCATTGGGCGCGTCTCGCTGGTGCCGCTCAGGAAGCGCAGCAATCTCAGGCTGGTCGCCTGACACCATTCACGCGGGGCACAAAAAAGGGGCCGGATTGCTCCGGCCCCTTTCTTCGTGTTCCTTGGAACCTGTGGCTTACATGCCCGAACCCGGGCCGTAGGTCACTTCCACGCGGCGGTTCTGGGCCTCGCGCACACCGTCGGCGGTCGGAACCTTCGGCATGGTTTCGCCGAAAGCTTCGCTGCTGATGCGCCCGGCGGGGACACCGCGGCTCGCGAGGTAGGAGCTGACCGAGGCGTTGCGACGCTCGGCCAGGCCCACGTTGTAGGCGGCGTTACCGGCTGTGTCGGTGTGACCCGCCAGCATCACGCGCGCCGTGCCGCAATTGGCATAGGCGGTCGCGGCGCTGTTGAGAATGTTCGCGGCCGCCGGGGTGATGTCCGACTGGTCAAAGTCGAAGAACACGATGAACGGACCCGAGTTGCAAACCGGGGCCGGCGGCGGCGGGGGTGCGGCAACCACCGGCGGCGGCGGCGGGGTGTAGGCCGGAGCCGGTGCGGGGGCCGGAGCGGGCGCAGGCTCCTGACGGCCACCGAAGTTGTAGGTCAGGCTGGCGAGCACCGAGTGCGAATCGAAGTCGGTTTCAAACCGGGCGCCGTTCGCCGCCTGGAAGCCGAAATTGTTGGCGACGAAATAGCGATACTTCACGCCGAGATCGACATTGTCGCTCAGCGCGACGCGGGCACCGGCCAGCAGCTGCCAGGCGAAATCGGTCGAGCTGTCGTCGACCACCGTGCCGACACCGGCGACCTGCACCGGGAGATCGATGTTGGCGATACCGACGCCGCCGCCGCCGAAGACCTGGAAGCCGTCGTCGTTGCCGAATTCGACCAGCGCATTGATCATGCCGCTGTAAATCTTGAGATCGCGCTGGTTCTGGACGACCGTGCCCGAAGGGACGGTGAGCCCGTCGGGAAGGATGGCGGAGTTCAGCACGGTCAGGCCGTCGTAGCCCGCCTGCTTGTAACCGCCTTCCGCTTCGAGACGAAAAGCGCCGAAGTCGTAACCGAACACGATGTCCGCATCGACGCCGGTCTTGGTGTCGGCAAAGGCCAGGTTGATGGCCGGGTCCGTGACGGTATCGACATCGACCTGATCTTCAAGGATCACGCCGCCGTTGATGCCGATATAGGGCTGGCCTTCACGCGCAAAGGCCGGTGCGGCGATGGTCATGGCCGCGGTGGCTAGAAGGAGAGATGTCGACTTCATGTTGTGTGTTCCTGCAAAAGGTTGCCGTTCCGGTAGCCGGACGCGCAATTCGCCAATCATTGGCGCCTGTGGTTGATGTGCAGGGAACAAGGCGATCCCGATGACAATGTTTCATGCCTGCGACAGATTGTGTTGCAGAGGCGACGAGATGATTGCGATTGGCTGCTTTCACGGGCACTGTTAGGCCCTAGAACACGAAGAGCGCGCCGCGACGCTCGCTGATGGGAGACAAGAGACAATGGCCGGATCAAGGCTTGGAGCTATGCAGGACTGGACGATGCGGGTCACCGCGGTGATCGATCACGCGGCGCGCGAGGCGGGCGGGCGCGAGATCGTCAGCCGCTGGGCCGATGGCAGCGAGACCCGCACCGACTGGGCCGGCATCCGCCGCGATGCGCTGAAGATGGCGCAGGCGCTCCAGCGGCTTGGCCTGAAGCCCGGCGACAAGGTGGCGAGCCTCGCCATGAACCACTCACGCCACCTCGTCAGCTGGTATGGCGTGGCGGGGATGGGCGGGGTGCTCCACACGGTGAACCCGCGCCTGTTTGACGATCAGCTCGAATATATCGTCACCCACGCCGAAGACCGGGTGCTGTGCTATGACGCGGCGTTCCAGCCGATCGTCGACCGGATGAAGAGCCGCTGGCCCACGGTCGAACACTATATCTGCTATGATTCGGGCGACTACGCTCCGGCCTTCGAGGACTGGATCGGCGCGGAAGATGGCGATTTCGAATGGGTCACCGGGCCGGAAACCGACCCCTGCATGATCTGCTACACCAGCGGCACCACCGGCAATCCCAAGGGCGTGCAATACGAACACCGCTCGACCATCCTGCACGCGATGGCGGGGCTGCAATCGGCGGCGTTCAACTTCTCGAGCGCCTCGGTGATGCTGCCCGTTGTGCCGATGTTCCACGCGGCGAGCTGGGGCCTGCCCTATGCGGGCGCGATGGCGGGGATCAAATTCGTGTTCTCGGCTGTCAACGACCCGGCGGTGCTGCATGATCTGATGCTGCGCGAGGGCGTGACCGATTCGGCGGGCGTGCCGACGGTGTGGCTGGCGCATTTCCAGTATTGCGACCGCGAGGGCCTCGACCTGCCACCGCTGAAAGCGGCCACGATCGGCGGCTCGGCGGCGCCGAAATTCATGATCGAGCGGCTGATGAAGAACGGCACCCGCGTCCAGCACGCTTGGGGGATGACCGAGACCTCCCCCATCGGCACGGTCGGCGGGCCGACCTGGGATTGGGATACCCTCACGCTCGAACAGAAGATCGAGAAGACCGCGATGCAGGGCCGCCCGATCTTCGGCGTGCAGCTGCGCACGGTCGATCTCGACGACATGGCGACCGAACTGCCGCGCGACGGGAAGACCAGCGGCGCGCTCCAGATCCGGGGGCCGTGGATCATCAAGCGCTACTTCAAGGCGGAAACTGACGCGGTCGGCAATGATGGCTGGTTCGACACCGGCGATGTCGGCATCCTCCACCCTGACGGCACGCTGCAACTGACCGATCGCACCAAGGACGTGATCAAGTCGGGCGGCGAGTGGATCAGCTCGGTCGAGCTGGAAAACGCCGCCTGTGGGCATCCGGGCGTGGCCGAGGCGGCCTGCATCGGCATCACCCACCCCAAGTGGGACGAGCGCCCGGTGCTGTTCGTAGTGAAGAAGGCGGGGGTCGAGGTCAGCGCCGACGACGTAATCGAACACCTGAAGCCGCAGATCGCCAAGTGGTGGCTGCCCGATGCGGTCGAATTCGTCGACGACATCCCGCACACCGCCACCGGCAAGATCAGCAAGAAAGACCTGCGCGATCGCTTTGCGGACTACACGCTTGGCTGACGTTGCGATCCGGCCTGCGCGTGCCGATGACGCGCAGGCCGTTTGCGCAATCTACGATTACCATGTCGCGCACGGCACCGCGTCCTTCGACAGCGCGGGGCCGAGCGTGGGCGAATGGGCGGTGAAGATCGCCGAGGTGGCGGCGCAGGGCTGGCCCTTCCTGGTCGCGGAACAGGGCGAGGTGGTGCTCGGCTATGCCTACGCCACCCAGTTCCGTCCGCGCGCTGCCTATGCCCGCACCTGCGAGAACTCCATCTACATCGCCGATACTGCGCGGGGGCAGGGTATCGGCGCCCGGCTTCTCGGTGACCTGATCGCGGCGGCGCGCGAATGCGGGTTCGAGCAGATGATCGCGGTGATTGGCGGGGGCGAGCCGGCCTCGGTCGCGCTGCACCGCAAGCTGGGCTTCGTCCATGCGGGGCGGATGCGCAATGTCGGCTTCAAGTTCGGGCGCAAGCTCGATACGGTCTACATGCAATGCGACCTGACGGGAGAGGGATGGTAAAATGGCTGAGTTCTACATCGATCCATCGCCGGAGAATTTTGCCGCCTTCAAGGACCTGCCGCGCGACAGGCCGATCCACATGCTCAACCTTCTGCGCTACCGCGATCTGGCCGAATATCCCGGGGGGCACGAACACGCGGGCAAGGGCTGGAGCGGCCGGCGCGCCTATGAGGAATATGGCAAGACCAGCGGCCCGATCTTCCAGCGCGTCGGCGGCAGCATTGTGTGGCGCGGGCGGTTCGAGACGATGGTGACCGGGCCGGGCGACAAGGACTGGCACGACGGCTTCATCGCGCAATACCCCGATGCGGGCGCGTTCTTCGCGATGATCAAGGACGCGGAGTATCAGCAGGCGGTGGTGAACCGCACCGCCGCACTGATCGACAGCCGGTTGATGCGGTTTGCGCCGGGCGAGGCGGGCGGGGGGTTTGGCTGATAGCGGGGCGCGGGTTGCCGCACCCCGCTCAGCCCATCACGAATCGGTGGCGGCTTCAGCTTCACCTTCGGTCGCAGCCTCGGGGTAGAGGTAGCCGAAGAAGTTGTTCAGCGAGCTCGTCCACAGGCTGATCTGCGTCTCGTAATTCTCGCGCGTGATCCCGCCGTCCGAAATGATGTAGAACCGCACCGAGATCGTGTCTTCATCGTCGAGATAGGCGCGGCCGAAATTCTCGTTGTAATTATAGGTGTTGATCGCCTTGAGAATGGTCTCGCGGGTGGCGCCTTCGGGATTTTCGAAGGTGGCGAGGATCGAGGTGCCGTAGCAGTTCTTCTCCGTCTCCTCGTCCTCGCAGGCGAGCAACAGGGCGTCGGCGAGGATCGAGTCTTCGAAGGTGATGTCGATATTGCGGTATTCTTCCTGCTTCTCGAAGGTCGCGTTGAGATTGGTCAGCGCGCGTTCGAGATCGGCGCGGGTGAAGACTTGAATCGTCTCGCTGCCCTGTGCCTGCGCCGCGCTTGCCAGCCCGCCCGTGGCGAGCGCCGCCGCGGCCAGAATTCCCATCCTACGCATGATAATTTCCCCCTGAGTGAAGACGTGTCCGTCAGCGGACATAATCAAAGAAGGCGCATCTGCCTATCGCTTTCCGGCGGGCGGAATTGCGAGGTGTCGAGCACGATGCGCGCCTTTTCGATCCCCGCCTTCCGGCACGCGACGCGAAAGCGCGCGCGGATCAGATCGGCCCATACGCCTTGCGGGTTCATGCGGCTGTGGAAGTTCGGATCATTGTCGCGCCCACCCCGCATCTTCCTGACAATGCTCATCACCTTGCCCGCGCGATCGGGGTAGTGGACAGCGAGCCATTCGCGGAACAGTGGGGCGACTTCGTGGGGGAGGCGGAGCGGAATCCAGCCGACGCTCTTGACCCCCAGCTCCGCCACGCGGGCGACGATGCCTTCGAGGAATTCGTCGGTGATCGCGGGGATGACGGGCGAGAGCGAGCAATGCACCGGCACTCCGAGCTCAACCAACCGCCCCAAAGCCGCAAGCCGCTTGGCCGGGGCAGCGCAGCGCGGTTCGAGCCTGGCGGAAAGCACCGGGTCGAGGCTAGTCACCGAAATCGACACCGCCACCAGATCGGCGCGCGCCAGTTCCGCCAAGAGGTCGGCATCGTCGATCACCCGGTCTGACTTGGTGGTGATGGTGACAGGGTGGCGCGTCTCAAGGCAGACTTCGAGAATCTGGCGGGTGATGCGGTAGCTGCGCTCGATCGGCTGATAGGGATCGGTATTGGTGCCGAGCGCGATGGGCCGGGGCGTATAGCCCTTCTTCGCAAGGGTCTTGCGCAGCAGCGCCGCCGCCTCGGGCTTGGCGAAGAGCTTGGTCTCGAAATCGAGGCCGGGTGAGAGGTCGTGATAGGCGTGGGTGGGCCGCGCGAAGCAATAGACGCAACCATGCTCGCAGCCGCGATAGGCGTTGATCGAGCGGTCGAAGGGCACATCGGGCGACTGGTTGAAGGTGAGGATCGACTTGGGCCGCTCCTCTGTGACGTTGGTGCGCAGCTTGACCGGCGGGCCATCAAGCGTTTCGACATGGTCGCGCCAGTCGCCATCCACCTCGCGCTCCGCCAGCCCGAAGCGGGCGGAGACCGCCCCGGATTGTGCGCCACGTCCTTTTACGCCCGAATGTTTCACGTGGAACATTTACGGAACAAAGGCGGGGTTGCCAAGCAGAAATTGGGAGGTGAGTGGGGTATGATAGGGGTCTTGGAGAGGCAAAAGGGCAATCGGGCCTTACCTTGAGGCCTACGCAACGCATGGAAAAATTACCCTTTTAACATGGGTTTAAAGTGTTCTGTGCCATCGTCTTAGATATGGAAAGGCAGATTAGCTATAACTGGCTCCCAGAAGAGGGATTGGCCTTGGCAAGGAGCACCTTTGCCGAGGATGCGTTCGATCTCCGCAATCTGCTTTTGGTAGGGTTACCCTTATATGCCTTCTTTGTCTGGCAGTTTCACGTGTTCGACCCGCGCTTTTATACCTACCCGATGTTCTACGTGGTTTCGCTAAGCCCAATGCTTTTTTACGTCAGGGACTACTGGTGTTATACGAAGAAGGCGCGTGCGCTGGTGGACGAAGGGAGCGAGGTCGGATCGTCAGCTCTGCTGTCGTGGGACTTGCGGGGACTGGAGCTAAAAGGACAAGGCGGCAGCATCAGGCTGGAATGGTCAACGTTTCATCGAGTGATCGAGACCAGCACATTCATCAAGCTCTACGGCCAAGACAAGAAGCGACCGCTATATCTCTTGAAACGCCCGTTTTCCGAAGCGCAGCTAGAAGATTTTCGCATATGCGCCGCTGTGATCGACCCGGAAGGAGCGGTATTCCTCTGAACGCTCAAACCTCTTTCAATCGCGGCATCAGTTCGACGAAGTTGCAGGGCCGGTTGCGGCTGTCGAGTTGCTCGGCGAGGATGCCGTCCCACCCGTCCTTCACCGCGCCGTTCGATCCGGGCAGTGCAAAGATATAGGTGCCGCGCGCCACGACGGCGCAGGCGCGCGACTGGATGGTGCTGGTGCCGATGGTCTTGAGGCTGAGCCAGCGGAACAGCTCGCCGAAGCCGGGGATGTCGCGCGCGTCTGCGATCATGGCGAGCGCCTCGGGCGTCACATCGCGTCCGGTGAGGCCGGTGCCGCCGGTGCTGACCACGGCATCGATTGCCGGATCCTCGATCCACGCCTCGAACTGCGCGGCGAGCAGCGCCGCGTCGTCCCTGACGATCATCCGTGCCGCCAGATGGTGACCCGCGCCCGTCACACGCCCTGCGAGGATATCACCCGAGGTATCGGTCTCCGGCGTGCGTGTGTCCGAAACGGTCAGGACGGCGATGTTGATCGGCTTGAAGGTCCGGCTTTCGTCAATCGCCACGCTGCGTCTCTCCCGCTTACGGCTCCAGTCTGGCCGAGCGGGTGGTAGCAGCGCGCGGGAATTCCGGCCAGCGCCCTTGCGCCAGCGCGCGGCGGCTGGGCGAGGGCACCCCGGCGGCGCGCTCGTACATCCAGTAATTGCGCATCACGATCGCGACATAGCCGCGCGTTTCCCAATAGGGGATCGACTCCATCCACAGCAGTGGATCGTTCTGGTCGTTGATCTCGTAGTTCCAGCGCCCGACGGGGGTGAGGCCCGCGTTGTAGGCGGCCATGATCTTGGGCAGCATGCCGCCGGTCGCGGGGCTGTCGCGCAGCATCTCGAGATGGCGCTGGCCATAGGCGAGGTTGACCTGCGGGTCGTTCAGATCCTCGTACGAAGCGCCGAGGCTGAGGCGACCCGAGTGGTCACGCGCGGTGCCCGGCATGATCTGCATGAGGCCGCGCGCATTGGCCGGGCTGACGGCGCTGGCGCGGAAATTGGACTCCTGCAAGGCATGAGCAAAGGCTAGCGCCGGATCGACCTGCCAGCCGCCCACCGGCTGCCAATGCGCGACCGGAAAGCGCAAGCTGGGATCGCTGCTGGTGCCGTAAGGAGCGTTGTGCGCCATGAACAGCTGGGTCGATGGCATGCCAAGCTCGCGTGCCAGCCGGGCGAGCGCGGCATATTGATAGGCGGGGCCAATCCGCGCTTCGTGACGCAGCACTTCATCGGCCAAGCCGGGCCGCCCGATCTCGGTCAGCGCCACGGCGACGCGGACATTGGGGCGCTGGGCAAGCTCGGCCCAGTCATCCTTGCTGAAGGGCTGCGGCGCGGCATGGGCGGGCAGCTCCACCCCGAGCTGATCGGCGGCGAGCATCCCGTAGAGCGTCTCGTCGTATTGCGCGGCGGCGCTGAGGTGTTGCTGTGCCTGACCGGGCTCGCGGCATCGCACCAGCGCGCGATGCGCCCAGTAATGGCCCGCGGCGGCCAGTTCGACATTCTCGGCGCTGCCGGCCGCCCTGACGAAGGCGTCGGCGGCAAGCGAGCAATGGCCCAGCCGCCAGGCCGAAAGCCCTTCGACCCACGCGCCCTCGGCCACCCACGGCCCGCTGCCCTCGGCAGTGGTGCGCGCGAGTTCGAGCGCGGCGGTGTCATTGTTCTCGATATAGTGGCTCCACGACACCCGTTGGCGCCACTCGGCGCGGGCATCGCTGGAGAGCAGAGGATCGACCTCGGCCAGCAGGCGCTGGGCTTCGGCGGGATTGTCGCCTTTAATCGCGGCGAGGATCGCGCTGGCGGTTTCGCCAGGCATGGTCCCGTCGGTGACGCTGCGCGGCAGGATGCGCTTGGGGGCATAGGGCTGGCGCGCCATGCCTTGTGCGGCAGGCAGGGCGGGCAGGGCGGTCACGCCGCGTTTGGCCCCCATCTTCGCCAGCTGTTCGGCTTGCGGCAGATCGGTTCCGGCGGCAAACCAAGCGGTGATCTGCTCGGGCGAAACCTTGGGGCTCTTGGCGTGGGTATAATACTCAGCCAGCGCAGCCTGCGTCAGCACGCCGTCGCGGCGCTGGGCGATGAGGCTTTCGACCACGTCCCACTGCTCGGCATCGATCGCGGCGAAGAGCTGGCGATAGGTGGCACGCTCATCGGGGGTGAGCACTGGGCCCACCGCGCCATCGGCCGGAGTCGCGCCGTTCCAGCGCGCGACCAGATCGCCCGATTGCGCGGCGGCAGGCGCATGGAGGCCGACCGCCGCCAGCACCATTGCCGCCAGCGCCACGCCGGGGCGCTTCAGTGTGTGGCCGACCATTCCATCCATCTCCGCCAGAACCGGGCCTTGAGCCGGGGCATGTCCATCAGGGAATCGAGCGTTTCGCTCGACAGCACCGGGACCTTGCCCCCGGTATAGTTGATTTCACGTAAAGGCTGTTCGCTGTGCCCGGACAGCATCGGCGCAAGGCCGGTGCCAAAGGCGATCAGCCGGGCCGGCTTCACCAAAGCAATGTGGTGCGCGGTGACCGCATCCATCCCGCTCGCGGCGATCGTCGCCAGATCGGCCATCGGCGTGTGGCTGGGGAGGGCAGCGGCGATATAGACCGCGTCCTCCGCCAGCCCCATCGCGGCGAGGATATTGGCGAGCAGCCGCCCCTGCGGCCCGCTCAGCAGGATGTCGCGGTCGGCCTCCTCGGGCTGAGGCACTAGCACCATCAACGCCGGTTCGGGGCCGCCGCGCGGCGCGATCCGGGGGAAGGCACGCGCGGTTTCGAGTGCGGGGGCGGTGAGCCACCAATCGTGGAAGGCGGCGAGGCTTTGCGGCGGCGAATCGCCCAGCAGATCGCGGCGCGGTGTGGCAGGGCTGGCGGCAGCGGCAGGCGCGGTGGCCGCGGCGGATGCAGCGATAGCGCCGGGCGGCGCGGTGCGCGCTCCGTCTGCGGAAGGCCGTCCTGCACTCGCTGCATCGCGCTCTAGCGGGGCGGCATCGGCCAACCACGCCGTAGCGTCATCGACAAAGTCGCAGTCCACCCCCGCGTCCCGCCACCAGGCGAGCGCCGCTTCGAATTCACGTGCCAGGGAGAGCTCGGGACGGGTCATGCTAACAATGCGGGGTCTTGACGGGGGGAACCCCAGTTAGCAAGTGCAAGCCATAGCCAATTCGCCGGAATGTGCGGCGAGCGCGCCCAAACCTTGCAAGGATCAGGAAAGCCCGATGGTCGAACGTGAATCAATGCCCTGCGATGTCGTGATCGTCGGTGGCGGGGTGGCGGGTCTGGCCGCTGCCATCAAGCTCAAGCAGATCAACGCCGAGCTTGAAGTGATCGTGCTCGAAAAAGGTTCGGAAATCGGCGCGCACATCCTCTCGGGCGCGGTGGTCGATCCGAAGTCGCTCGACGAACTCTTCCCCGAATGGCGCGACATGGGCTGCCCGATGGCGCAGACCCCGGTCACCGACAACTGGCACTGGGTGCTGTCGAAGACCGGCAAGACCTCGATGCCGCACGCGATCATGCCGCCGCTGATGAGCAACAAGGGCTGCTACACCGGCAGCCTCGGCAATCTTGCGCGCTGGCTGGCCGAACAGGCCGAGGGGCTGGGGGTGATGGTGTTCCCCGGCTTCCCCGCCGCTGAAGTGATGTTCGATGAAAGCGGCGCGGTCGCCGGTGTCATCACGCAGGACATGGGCATCGCCGCCGATGGCAGCCACAAGGGCGACTATCAGCCCGGCATGGAGATCCACGCCAAATACACCCTCTTCGCCGAGGGCGCGCGCGGCAACCTTACCAAGCAGCTGAAAAAGCGCTTCGACCTCGAAGCGAACTGCCAGCCGCAGGTCTACGGCCTCGGCATCAAGGAATTGTGGGACATCGACCCCAAGAAGCACAAGCCGGGCCGCGTGATCCATACGCAGGGCTGGCCGCTGACCGAAAGCGAAAGCTGGGGCGGGGGCTTCCTCTACCATCAGGCGAACGGTCAGGTGGCATTGGGCTTCGTCACCGCGCTCGATTACAAGAACCCCTGGGTCTCGCCCTATCAGGAATTCCAGCGCTGGAAGAACCACCCGGCGATCCGCGAATATCTCGAAGGCGGCAAGCGTGTGTCCTACGGCGCGCGCGCGATCAACGAAGGCGGCTGGCAGTCCGTGCCCAAGCTCGCCTTCCCCGGCGGCGCGCTGATTGGCTGCGCGGCGGGCTTCGTCAACGTGCCGCGCATCAAGGGCAGCCACACCGCGATGAAGAGCGGGATGCTGGCGGCCGAGAGCATCGCGGCGGCGATCGCGGCGGGTAACGAGAAGACCGAGCTGATGGAATATGACGCGGCCGTCCGCTCCAGCTGGATCGCCGACGAGCTCAAGGTCGTCCAGAATGCCGAGCCTGCGGTTGCCAAATTCGGCGGGGATATCGGCACGGTGCTGGCGGGCATCGACATGTGGATGCGCACCCTCAAGATCGGCCTGCCGATCAGCATGAAGCACCACCGCGACTATGAGCAAACGGGCCGCGCCGATCTCTATCCGAAGATCGACTATCCCAAGCCCGACGGCGTTATCACCTTCGACCGCCTCACCAACGTCGCATACAGCTACACCAACCACGCCGAAGACCAGCCCTGCCACCTGCAGGTGAAGGACCTCGAATTGCAGAAGGAAAGCGAGCTGGCGGTCTACGGCGGCCCCTCGGCGCGCTACTGCCCGGCGGGGGTATACGAATGGCTGGTCGACGAGAAATCCGGCGAGCCCAAGTTTCAGATCAACTCGCAGAACTGCGTCCACTGCAAGACCTGCGACATCAAGGACCCCAACCAGAACATCAACTGGGTGACGCCGGAAGGCGGCGGCGGGCCGAACTATCCGAATATGTGAGGGAGGGCTGAGCATGAGGGCGAGGATCGGGCAGGCAGTCGTATCGGGCGCGGCCATAGTCCTCGCCGCTTTGGTTGCGGCTCCCGTCGCCGCACAGGGAAGCCCCGAGCAACTCACGATCAGCAACCATATCGAGTCCGTCATCGTCTTGCCCGAGGGCGCGAAACCGCTTTCGGAATACTCACGCAATTACGTGAAACTGTCTGATGGCGCTGTGATGGCAGTCTACTGGCGTCCGCGTCCGCCCTATGAAAAGGGCATGAAGTGCGGGCGGTTCATTCAGGAAAATGGAGCTGACCGTCCGAACATTCAATGGGAAACATGCTCGGACGCCCATATCGAGGCAGAGAATCGCAGGATAGCTGAGATCATGTCGCAATTCGCGCCGGTGGGATCCTCGCGTTGGCATGCGCAAACTGAAGATCTACCGATGCAATTTGGCGGCCACTGCAACTATATCACGATCATTTACAAACCGACGCTCGGGGAATTCGAGAGCATCGAGTGCAATTTCTACCGCTAGGGCCACGCCATTTTCACCGAAACCGCCTACGCCAAGATCAACCTCGCGCTCCTTGTCGCGGCGTCGCTCGTTGGTTGCGCGCCGGTCGATGCGGAGAAAGCTGTCACCTCCGACGATCAGGCGTGCGTGCGCGTCATGTCCGTGCTCGCTGCCAACAAGACCTACCGCGCAGAGCAGATGGCAAGCTGCGACGGCGGCAAAGATGACAATAACCCCGGCTACTATCTGCTGCGCGTCAACGCCTATTGCCGCGATCCGGAAGGCTGCGGGAGCGTGCTGCTTGGCTGGTATGCGGTCGAGGCGGCGACCGGCGCGGTTTATGATTGGGATGTGGCCGAGTGGACAGTCGGCCAACGGATCGACCGGAACACGTGATGCGCGAAACCGCCTACGCCAAGATCAACCTCGCGCTGCATGTCCGCAGGCGGCGGGAGGACGGGTATCATGAGCTTGAGACCCTGTTCGCCTTCGTCGATGCGGGCGATGTGCTCAGCGCGGCGCCTGCCGCGCAGGATAGCGTCACCACGCTCGGCGAGTTTGCGGGGGTGCTGGACAATCCCTTCGACAACCTCGTCGCCCGCGCCCTGAACGCCCTACCGCGCCCGCAAGGCCTCGCGGTGACGCTGGAGAAGAACCTCCCCGTCGCGGCTGGCCTTGGCGGCGGGTCGGCGGATGCGGGGGCGGTGTTTCGGATCGTCGAGGCGCTCCACGGGCTGCCTGACGACTGGCAGGCGCGCGCGGCGAAGCTCGGCGCGGATGTGCCCGCCTGCGTCCTCAGCCGCACCCATATCGGCCTCGGCACCGGCACCGAGCAGCTTGCGGTCGAGGACAACCTCGCCGGAACCCCCGTCCTGCTGGTCAACCCGCGCGTGCCGCTTTCGACCGGCCCGGTGTTCAAGGCGTGGGACGGCGCGGATCGCGGCGTCCTGCCGCAAGGCCCCGCGTCGAAGATCGCGAGGGAAGGGCGCAACGACCTCGAAGCCCCGGCCATTTCGCTGTGCCCGGTGATCGCCGAGGTGCTGGCGGCGCTGGCCGCCACAAACCCGTGGCTCGCCCGCATGTCCGGCTCGGGCGCCACCTGCTTTGCGCTCTATGACACCCCCGAGGCCCGCGATGCGGCGGCGGCGGCGATGCCGAAGGGCTGGTGGACCATGGCGGGGCGGCTGCGGTGAGAATGCTTAATTCTGAACCCGTTCGTGCTGAGCTTGTCGAAGCACCGCACTGTTTCTTTTCTGCGGCCGAAGTGAAGAACGGCCGTTGTTCCTGCGGAACAGCTTCGCTGCCGACAAGCTCAGGGCGAACGGAGGTGGGGCTTTGACCGCCCCCTACCGCCAGATCGGCACACCCGTGCCCGGCGGCATCGTTTGCGTCGCCGACCACGCCTCGAACGCCGCTCCCGCCGACATCGACCTCAGTGTCCCCGCGCGATTGCTCCACGATCACATCGCCCTCGACATCGGCACCGAGGACATCGCCGAGCTGCTGGCGAAAGCACACGCCATCCCCGCTCACATCGCCGCGGTCAGCCGCCTCGTCTGCGACTTCAACCGCGAGGAGGACGCCCCCGGCCTCGTCCCCGAGGCGAGCGACGGGCATCCGATCCCCGGCAATGTCGGCGCGGACAGGGAAGCGCGGCTGAACCGCTTCCACCGCCCCTATCACACCGCGCTGGCCGAGTGGCTGGCCGCCAGCGAACCGGCGCTGATCCTCTCGCTCCACTCCTTCACACCCCAGCTCGCCAGCCGCGAGGAAGCGCGCCCGTGGCAGGTCGGCGTGCTCTACAACACCGATGACCGCGCCGCGCGGATCGCCATTCCGCTGCTCGAAGCCGAGGGGCTGAATGTCGGCGACAACCTCCCCTATTCGGGGCGCGATCTCAACTACACCATGAACCGCCATGCAGAGGCCGAGGGCCGCCCCTATCTCGGCGTCGAGCTGCGGCAGGATCTCACGCAGACCCCCGCCGACCACGCGCGCTGGGCCGCGCTATTGGCGGATGTTGCGCAAAGGGTTGCGTTGGCGCTCGCCTGACGGCAAGGGCATGTCGCAAATCGCTGTCTACGGGAAATCTTATGTCGCAGAAGTTTGACAAGTCGAAGCTCCCCAGCCGCCACGTCTCGGTCGGCCCTGAGCGCGCGCCGCACCGCTCCTACTACTACGCGATGGGGATGACCGAGGAAGAGATCGCCGCCCCCTTCGTGGGCGTGGTCAGCGCGGGCAACGACTCTGCGCCCTGCAACACCACCCTCAACGCGCAGGCCGACGTCTGCCGCGAGGGCGTGATCGCAGGCGGCGGCACCCCGCGCCGGTTCAACACCATCACCGTGACCGATGGCATCGCGATGGGCCACCAGGGGATGAAGTCCTCGCTGATCAGCCGCGAGGTGATTGCCGATTCCATCGAACTCTCGATGCGCGGGCACTGTTATGACGCGCTGGTGGGCTTTGCGGGATGTGACAAGAGCCTGCCGGGCATGATGATGGCGATGCTGCGGCTGAACGTGCCTTCGATCTTCGTCTATGGCGGCTCGATCCTGCCGGGGACCTATGACGGCAAGGACGTGACCGTGAAGGACGTGTTCGAGGCGGTCGGGCAATATGCGGCGGGGAATTGCCCGCTCAAGGATCTGATCGCGCTTGAAAAGGTCGCCTGTCCCGGGCACGGGGCGTGCGGGGGGCAGTACACTGCCAACACCATGGCCTGCGTGGGCGAGGCGATCGGGCTGTCGCTGCCTAACAGCAACATGGTCCCCGCGCCCTACCAGAACCGCGCCGAGATCGCGACCGCGGCGGGCAAGCAGGTGATGGAGCTGTTGGCACAGAACCTCAGGCCGCGTGACATCTGCACCCGTGAAGCCTTTGAAAACGCAGCTCGGGTGGTCGCGGCGACGGGCGGTTCGACCAATGCCGGCCTGCACCTCCCCGCGATGGCGAGCGAGGCGGGAATTGAATTCGACCTGTTCGACGTCGCCGAAATCTTCAAGACCACCCCCTACATCGCCGATCTGCAACCCGGCGGGCGCTATGTCGCCAAGGACATGTATGACGCGGGCGGGGTCTACATGCTGATGAAGACGATGCTCGAAAACGGCCTGCTCCACGGCGATTGCATGACCGTGACCGGCAAGACCTTGGGCGAGAACATCGATCAGGTCACCTGGAACCCCGATCAGAAGGTGATCTACGACGTGAAGACCCCGCTCAGCCCCACGGGCGGCGTGGTCGGCCTCAAGGGCAGCCTCGCGCCCGACGGGGCGATCGTGAAGGTCGCCGGGATGGCGCGGCTCGAATTCACCGGCCCCGCGCAGGTGTTCGATTGCGAGGAGGATTGCTTCGCCGCGGTCGAGGCGCGCCAGATCAGGGAAGGTGCGGTGATCGTGATCCGCTACGAAGGGCCCAAGGGCGGCCCCGGCATGCGCGAGATGCTCTCCACCACCGCCGCGCTCTACGGGCAGGGCATGGGCGAGAAGGTCGCGCTGATCACCGACGGGCGATTCTCGGGCGCGACACGCGGCTTTTGCATCGGCCATGTCGGCCCCGAGGCGGCGGACGGCGGCCCGATCGCGCTGGTCGAGGATGGCGATATCATCTCCATCGATGCTGAGGCGGGCACCATCGATCTCCACGTGGCCGAGGACGTGCTCGCCGAGCGTCGCAAGGCCTGGGCCCCGCGGGCGCATGATTACCAGTCGGGCGCGCTGTGGCGTTATAGTCAGACGGTGGGCAAGGCACGCTACGGCGCGCTCACCCATCCCGGCGCCAAGGATGAAACCCATGTCTTTGCGGATATCTAGCGCGATCGGCCTTGCGGCGATGCTGGCGGGCTGCAGCGCGGCAGACAGCCCGCCGCCGCCGGGGGACACCATCGAATGCGCCATCGGAGAAGGTACCGAACTATCGCCCGATTGTGTCCTCGAGCGCGTCTCAAACGATAGTTTCGTAATTCATCACCCCGGAGGCAGCTTCAGGCGCTTCGTTCGGATCGAGGAGCCTGGAGATCTGGGGCTCAGGCTCGCTGATGGTGCGGAGGTGATCATTGAAGAACGATGGCAAGGCGATGGTTTGTATCTTATTGCGCTCGAAGGCGAAGAATACAGGTTCCCAATCACTCTGCTGAAAGAGGGCGGTAGCGGGCCCGACCCCGTGCAGTGACCGCCGCGCAGGTTCTCACCGCCGCCCAAATGCGCGCCGCCGAACAGTCGCTGTTCGATGCGGGGGTGAGCGTCTCGGCGCTGATGGAGACCGCCGCGGGCGGGGCGGCCGAGTGGATCCGCCGTATCGCTGCCGGCAGGGCGGTGACAGTGCTGTGCGGCCCCGGCAACAATGGCGGTGATGGCTATGTTATCGCTCGGCTTTTACGCGAGGCGGGCAATGCCGTGACGGTCATAGCCCCGCTCGCTCCCGCGACCGATGCGGCGAAGGAAGCCAGGCGGCGCTGGAACGGCCCGGTTGGCACAGCGGGCGGCGCGCGTGGGGATGTCGTTGTCGATTGCCTGTTCGGATCGGGCCTCACCCGGCCGCTCTCCGCTGAGCACGCGCTGCTGCTGCGCGATCTGGCGGCGCGGCACCGCTATCGGGTGGCGATCGACGTGCCCTCGGGCATCGCCAGCGACAGTGGCGCGGTGCTGAACGAGCGCCTCCCGCATTTCGACCTCACGCTGGCGCTCGGCGCGTGGAAGTTCGCGCATTGGAGCCTGCCGGGCCGTGCATTGATGGGGCAGATGCGGCTCGTGCCGATCGGGATCGCGGCGGTGGAGGGCGCCGCGCAGCTGATCGGCCGGCCTCGGCTCGCGCCGCCCGCGCCCGATGCGCACAAATACACCCGCGGGCTCTGCGCGATCATTGCGGGCGCGATGCCCGGCGCGAGCGTGCTCGCCAGCCTCGCGGCGCAGCGCGGCGGGGCGGGCTATGTGAAACTTTTCGCCGAGACCTGCCCGGCTAATCTCCCCGCCAGCATCCCGGCGACAGGGGAGGCGCTGCCCGAGGCGCTTGGTGACAAACGGATCGGCGCGGTGCTGATCGGGCCGGGGCTCGGCACCGACAATGCCGCGCGCACCCGGCTCGCGCAGACAGTGGCGAGCGAGCACCCGCTGGTGATCGATGCCGAAGGGCTGCGCCTGCTCGGCAGCGAAATTTGCGAACGCAAGGCGCCCACGCTCGCAACCCCGCATGACGGCGAGCTCGAAACCCTCTGCCGCACCTTCAACGTGGTGGCCGAGGGGCGTCGCAACCGTGCGCAGGCTCTCGCACGGGCGAGCGGCATGGTGATCTGCGCCAAGGGGCCCGACACCGTGATCGCCGCACCCGACGGTCGCCTCGCGCTCGCGCCGCCTGCGCCGAGCTGGCTGTCGATGGCGGGTACGGGCGATGTGCTCGCCGGCATCGCCGTCAGCCGGATGGCGACCGGGCGCGACCCCTTCACCGCCGCCTGCGAGGCGGTGTGGTCGCACGGCGAGGCCGCGCGCCTGTGCGGCCCGGCCTTCACCCCCGAAGAGCTTGCGCAGGCCGTGTCAGAGGCGCTAGCGGCCTCACTGTGACCAGCGCAGACCCCATCATCCGCATCGCCGCAAAGGGTGACGGCGTGACCGCCTCTGGCCGCCATGTCGCAGGCGGCGTGCCGGGCGATCTGGTGGACGAGGCCGGCGCGATAACGCCGGGGCCGCATCATGTCGCGCCAGCCTGCCGCCATTTCGCGGTCTGCGGCGGCTGCCAGTTGCAACACGCCGACGATGCGGCGCTGACCGATTTCGTCCGCGACCGCGTGCTGAATGCCGCGAGCGGGCAGGGGATCGCGGCGGAAGAGGTGCTGCCGGTCCACCTCTCGCCGCCGCATAGCCGCCGCCGCGCGGGGCTTCACGGCCTCCGCACGGCGCGCGCCGCGGTGCTGGGCTATCGCGAGGGCGGATCGCACCGGGTGGTGGATCTGGCCGAGTGCCCGGTGCTGCATACCGCGCTGGCCGCGTTGACCGCGCCGCTGCGCGTTTTCGTCGCAGCGCATGGGCCCAAGGCGATGGTCGGGATCGACCTGACACTGGCCGACCAGGGGGTCGAGGCGGGCTTTTCGCACTTCCCGCTCGAAGGGCTGGGGCCGACCGAGGCCGCGCTCGATTTCGCGCGCGAACAGGGGCTTGCGCGGCTTACCTTCGATCAGGGCTACGGTGCCGAGACCGTGTGGGAGCCAGAGCCGGTGACGGTGACGCTGGGCGGCGTGCCGGTCAGCCTGCCGCCGGGGGCCTTCCTGCAAGCCACCGCCGATGCGGAAAGCAGAATGGTGGCCGATGCGGCGCAATGGCTGGCGGGCGCACGGCTTGTTGCCGATCTGTTTGCCGGGCTTGGCACATTTGCGTTTGGCCTGCGCGCCGAGAGCGGGCGCAAGGTGTTCGCGGTCGAGGCCGAGCGGGCGGCGCATCTCGCCTGCAAGACCGCTGGAGCGATGAGCGGCGGGCAGGTGCTGGCGCTGCACCGCGACCTGTTCCGCGCGCCCTTGCAGCCGGAGGAGTTGAACCGCTTCGATGCTGTGCTGCTCGATCCCCCGCGCGCCGGCGCCCGCGCGCAGATCGCCGAAATCGCGCGCAGCACGGTGGGGCGGGTGGTTTATGTCAGCTGCAACCCCTCAAGCTGGGCGCGCGATGCGGCGGTGCTGGTCGAGGCCGGGTTCCGGCTGAAAAAGCTGCGACCCGTTGGCCAGTTCCGCTGGTCAACCCATGTGGAATTGACCAGCTATTTCGAACGTTAGGCGCGCAAGCTCGCAAGAATTTGCGCTTCCAGCCAGTCACGGTGCTGCGGCTCGACGTAGGCATGGCCCGCGCCTTCACAGCGGCCAATGCGCGGGTCGGCCGCGTCCCAGCCCTCCTCGAACACCTGCGCGGTGCGGTCGGCGGTGGCGATCAGGATGCGCACCGGGCCGGAAAAGCCCGCAAGGCCCGCGGCCATCTCCTGCGCCAGACTGGACGGTGGCGGCGGCGGGCGTAGCGCGTGGACGATGCCGCGTCCCAGCTTGGCGAGATTCACCCCGCCGCTGACGAGACGCAGGATCTCGCGCGGATTGCCGAGCTTTTCGCGATACCGCGCGCGCAGGGCCGAAGGGGGCGGGGTGTCGTCCGCCGCTGCGCCTTCGCCCGGCTCGATCGTCCAGGGGTTGGACAGTATTAACCCATCGCACCCCGCGCCGCCTGCCAGCATCAGCGCCGAAGCCGCGTCGCAATTCCCGAAAGCGATCACCCGCGAAAGCTGCGGCACCATCGCCCGGAAAGCATCAAGAGCGGCGGCTATGTCTCTGGTGGAATTGCGAAAGCCGCGATTCTCGCCCTCGCTGTCGCCGATCCCGCGGCGGTCGAAGCGGAACACCGGGAAGCCTGCGCGGGCGATCCGCGCTGCAAGCTCAGCCTGTCCGCCGAAAGCGCCGCTGCGGATCTCGTTGCCGCCGCTCACGATCAGCAGGCCGGTGCTTGCCGGAGCGGTGTCGAGCGTGCCGACCAGCGTGAGGCTGCCGCAGCCGAAGGTCAGAGAAAGCCGCGTCATGCCGCTGACATCCCGACACTTTCGGCAATCAGCGCGGCCAGCCGGTCGGCCTGCCCGGCATCCTCGTCAGGCTCGGCGCGGAGCCACAGGCCGGGGCCGCCGAGCGCGCTCTGGTCAACGGCCGACTGGCCGGGGGCGAGAACCGGCTCGGCGCTTTCGAGCGCGCGGAACAGATCCGCGCCGATGTGCCATCCGCCGAGCACGAGCCCGCTGTTGCGTCCCGTCGCCATCAGACCTTCGCTCGTCTCGGCCAGACCGGCTTCGCGTGCGGCGATGATGCGCGCACGGATCATGCCGCGTAGCAGCTTCGGGCCCGATTGCGGCGCACAGTGCCACCCCGGCAGGCCCGAGGGTGCCACTAGCGCCCCAGCACGGATCGCCAGAACGTGGGTCGCCCGCAGCGCCTCGGCGGCTGCCATCATGGCTGAAGACCAACCGTCAAGTGTCTGATTTACTAGCGGCACAAGGCTTTCGTTGCAGCCGGGAAGGTCGGGCAGCAGGCTGTCGATCCCCGCCGCATCCAGCCGGCGCATCACTTCGACGGTAAAGCGCCGCAGCTTGTTGGCTTCGTCGAACCACGCCGGGCACACCAGCACCCGCACTGCGCGATTGCGGTCGAAGCTGACCAGCAATTCCTCCGCAGGCGCAGTGCCGTTCCGGGCCGGGGGATGCCAGGTTGCGATCACGCGAAAAGCACCCGCGCGGGCGTCACACGGGCCTAGGCCCGGCCAAGCTTCGCGCGGGCGAAGGCCAGCAGACCGCCATAGGTTTCAAGCATCTCGCCGTCGACATCGTCATCTTCTATCACGATTCCGAGGCGGTCTTCCATCTCGGTGAGCAGGCCCGCGACCGCCATCGAATCCAGTTCGGGCAGATGGCCGAACAGTCCCGAATCCGTCTCGAACGCCGCCGCCTGCTCGGGATCGAGCCCCAGCACATCGGCAATCAAGGCCTTCAATTCGCGCTCGAGCGCGGCCTCCTCGGCTGCGTTGTCGATGTTCGGTACGGTCGTCATTTGTGCCCAAATCCCTGTGACAGGCTGTGGCGGCGGGGCTTAGCCATGCGCGGGGCCGGGTGCAAGCATTGCAACCGATAGGGGGGCGTTCAGGGAGCGCCGCGCCGGACCAGCCGCTTGGCCAGCGGCATCCAGCTGCGCGGGTTTGCCGGGTCGAGACAATCGATGCGGAACCGCGGGCGCACCTCCTCCATCCAGTCAGCCTTGTAGCTTTGATCCCCGGTGCCGAAGTCGACGAGCGCGACCTTGTCGATGTCGATAACATGGCGGAACAGGGCAGCGGTAAGCGTGGTGCCTGCCGACAGCGGCTTGTGGCTCTCAAGATGCGCGAGCTTGTGGATATAGGCGATTGAATTTTCGACCGTCCAGCATTGTGCGGCCACCGCTACATCCTCGGCCCGGGCGATGCCCAGCCGCAGGCGGCCCGCCGCCCCCTCGGCCTCGGCAAAGGCGCGCAGCATTGCAGGCTGATCCTCGGCAGGCTTCCAGCTGGCGGCGTAGATCGCCTCGTAATCGGCCCAGACCTGAGCGTCGAAATGTGTCAGCACCTCGACATCGACCTTCTTCGCCTTGCGCTTCAGCGTGGTGCGCAAGGGGCCGGGGCGGGTCTCCCAATATTCGGCGAAGCTGCGGCCCTGCACGGGGAGGATGTGATTGATATCGCAGGGCTCGACCGCCACCTGCCAGCCGGCGACGCGGAAGGCGCGGGCAAGCCTTTCGGCCGATCCATCCTCGCCCGGCACGGGTTCGAGTGTCACCCGCCAGCCGCGCGATTTGAGCTGGCGTGCGATCGCCTCCAGCAGCCGGTCGCCCACAGCGCCCGCCGGAGCCAGCGCCCGCCAGGTGAAGCTGTACCAGTTGCGCAAGGGTGTGATCCGCCCCGCATTTTCGGTCAGGGCAAGCGCGGCGACCTCGGAACCCTCGCCCGCGACCGCGATCATCGGGGCAAGACCGGTCTCGGCCAGCAGCGCAAACCACTCCGCACGATCGAACGGCGCGGCATCTGCGGGGGCAGAGAGCGCTTGCAAGACCTTAACGCTATCGTGATACCGCGTTTCGATCACGTGAAAGAATGCTCCCGACCATGCCGCACCTGCCCGATCCCGCCCCGCAGCCGCTCGACCATCTCGCCGAACGGGCGGTGGCGGCGGGGCTTGGGGAGGCTCCGGCGCTGGTGCTGCGCGAGGGCACGCTTAACCACAAGCAGTTAAGGTTGCGTGTTGCGCGCCTTGCCGGGTGGCTGGCGCGGATGGTGCCCGAGAAGGGCGCGCGGGTGGCGAGCTGGGCGGCGAAGGGTGAACTCACCTGCCTGTTGCCACTGGCAGCGGCGCGCGCCGGGCTGGTGCATGTGCCGATCAATCCGCTGCTCAAGCGCGCGCAGGCGGCGCATATCCTCGCCGACAGCGGTGCGCGACTGCTTATCGGCACGGGATCGCGGCTTGCCTCGCTGGAACCGGGCGATCTGTCCGCCGGCTGCGCGGCGCTGGGCGAGGCCGAGGCGCTGGCGGCGGCCGAGGGGGCGGGGCTGGAACTGCCTCCGTCTGCGGCTGACCCTTCAGAACTGGCCGCGATCATCTATACCTCTGGTTCGACCGGCAGGCCGAAAGGGGTGATGCTGAGCCATGCCAACCTTTGGCTGGGTGCGGTAAGTGTCGCGCATTACCTCGGGCTCGCCAAAGACGATGTGACGCTGGCGGTGCTGCCGCTGTCATTCGATTACGGGCAGAACCAGCTGCTTTCCACCTGGTATGCGGGCGGGAGCGTGGTGCCGCTCGATTTCCTCTTCCCCAAGGATGTGGCCAAGGCCTGCGCGAAGCACGGCGTGACCACGCTCGCCGCGGTGCCGCCGCTATGGGTGCAATTGACCGAGATCGACTGGCCGGATGAGGCGCGCGCGACGTTCAGACGGCTCACCAACAGCGGGGGTGCGTTGACGGTGGAACTGGTGCGGTCCTTGCGAGGCCTGTTTCCCGATGCGCGACTGTTTCCGATGTATGGGCTGACCGAGGCGTTCCGCTCGACCTTTCTCGACCCGGCGCTGGTCGATTCGCACCCGACTTCAATGGGTAAGGCGATCCCCTTCGCAGAGATTCTCGTCATCAACGATGCGGGCGAGGTTGCTGCCAACGGTGAGGAAGGCGAGCTCGTCCATTGCGGGCCGCTGGTGGCGCAGGGCTATTGGCAGGCCCCGGAGCGGACCGCCGAGCGGTTCAGGCCTGCGCCTGCGGCCTCAACCTATGGCGGGATGGCGGTATGGTCGGGGGATCGGGTGCGGCGTGATGCGGATGGGCTGCTCTATTTCGCCGGTCGCCGGGATGCGATGATCAAGAGCGCCGGCAACCGCATCAGCCCGCAGGAAATCGAGGAGGCGGCACTCGGCACCGGTCTTGTGGCCGAGGCTGTCGCGCTCGGTGTACCCCATGCGCGGTTGGGGCAGGCGGTGCATCTGGTGGTGCGCGGTGACGAGGCGGGGCGCGAGGGTCTGGTGAAGCAGCTCCAGCGGGACTTGCCCAATTTCATGCAGCCGCAGATGATCCACTGGCGCGTGATGATGCCGATCAATCCAAACGGCAAAATTGATCGCAGCGCGTTGGCTGCCGAACTCAACAAGGAATTTGCTGCATGAAGCCCGTCGGCCCGATCCCTGCCGGATACGACACGCTCGGCGGCGAACTCGCCATCGGCGGCAGGTCCGCAAGCGATCTGGTCGCCGAGGCCGGACGCACGCCGCTGTTCGTCTATTCGCGCGCGCTGATGGATGCGCGCATGGCCGATCTGCGTGCGGCGCTGCCGCAGCGGGTGGGCGTGAACTACGCGGTCAAGGCCAATCCGCACCCTGCAGTGATCGCGCATATGGCAGGGCTGGTCGACGGCTTCGACATCGCCTCTTCGGGCGAGCTGGCGCTGTGCGTCGCCGCTGGAATAGACCCGCGCCGGATCAGCTTTGCCGGGCCGGGCAAGCGCGACGACGAGCTGGAGGCAGCGATCCGCGCCGGGGTGACGCTCAATTGCGAGAGCGAAGGCGAGGGGATGCGCGCGCTCGCCATCGGGCGGCGGCTCGGGATTGCGCCGCGCATCGCGATCCGGGTGAACCCCAGTTTCGTCATGACCGGATCGGGGATGAAGATGGGCGGCGGGGCCAAGCCGTTCGGGGTGGACGCGGACAAGGTTCCCGCACTGGCAAAGCGGCTGATCGGCGAAGGGGCGGAATGGCGGGGCCTGCACATCTTCACCGGCAGCCAGACCCTCAGCACCGATGCCATCATCGAAGCGCAGGCCAATGTGCTGGCGCTGGCGGGTGAGCTGACCGAGGCGATCGGCCATGGCTGCCCGAAGCTCAACATGGGCGGGGGGCTGGGTATTCCCTATTTCCCCGGCGACACCCCGGTCGATCTGCCGAGGGTCGGCGCGGCGCTTGCCGAGCGGGTGGTGCAGCTGCCGCCCGCGCTGGCCGAAACCGAATTGTGCATGGAGATGGGCCGCTATCTCGTTGGCGAGGCCGGGGTCTATCTCACGCGGATTATCGACCGCAAGGAGAGCCACGGAACGACCTACCTCGTCACCGACGGGGGTCTGCATCACCAGCTGGCGGCCTCGGGCAATTTCGGAACCGTGGTGCGCCGCAACTATCCTTCTGCGATTGCCACGCGTTACGATGCGGAGCCGACAGAGGAAGTCAACATCGTCGGCTGCCTGTGCACCCCGCTCGACCGGCTTGCCGACAATGCCATGATGCCGCGCGCCGAGATGGGCGATCTGGTCGCAGTGTTCTGTGCCGGGGCTTACGGAGCGACAGCCTCGCCATCAGCCTTTCTCGGCCACGGCCCGGCGGCGGAAATGCTGGTCTGACGGCGCCGGATCAGGCGCGCGTTAACCCCCGCCAAACCGCTGTCCCGTTTCGGGATGCAGCCTGATTTGGCTCTGTATAACTAACCAGTTGTTCACCATTTCCAGCGACAAGAACCCCGATATCCGGGCGGTTCGTGTCGCAGGTCGCTCCTGCATCGTGCACGGCCTCCCGCACCCGAATGGCCAAGGATCGATCAATGCCCCACCGTCTGCCTCTGAAGCACCTCGCCGCGCTCACTCTCGGTGCGGCCTTGCTTGGCGCCTGTTCGACAGGGGGCAAGCAACTTCCGCCCGCCAGCTACGGCGATGGCAGCATCGTGCCATCCGAAGAATACACCATCGGCCCGCTCGACGAGATCACCATCCACGTCTGGCGCAATCCCGAGCTTTCCGCCGACAAGGTGCGCGTGCGTCCCGACGGCCGCCTGACGATCCCGCTGGTGCAGGACATCCCGGCGGTCGGCAAGACCGCGACCGAGCTGCAGGACTACATCGCCGGCGAACTGTCGAAATATATCGAGCAGCCGATCGTCTCGGTGATCGTCAACACGCCGGAGGGCAACTTCACCCAGCAGGTGCGCATCATCGGCGCGACCCCGCAGCCGGCCTCGCTGCCGTTCCGCGCGAACATGACCGCATTGGACGCGATGATCGCGGTCGGCGGGCTGGGCGAATTCGCTGCGGGCAACCGCGCCAAGCTGATCCGCCTGAACCGCGAGGCGGGCACTCAGACCGAATATCGCCTGCGCCTGTCCGATCTGATCCGCAAGGGCGATGCCTCGGCCAACGTCATGCTCAAGCCGGGCGACACGATCATCATCCCCGAGAGCCGGTTCTGAGGGAGGCTGACCGGGCATGAGCGAGATCTTCGACGAGTTGCGCGCGGCGCTTTGGTCGGTGTGGCACCGCCGCTGGATCGCGATTGCGACCGCGTGGGGCGTGTGCCTGCTGGGGTGGCTGGTCGTGAGCATGATTCCGAACAGCTACGAATCCAAGGCGCGCGTCTACGTCAACGTCGAGGACTATCTGTCCAAGCAGCTCGGCATTGCCGGCAACAGCAAGGAACAGATCGCCGAGATCCGCCAGACGCTCTCCAGCGCCAAGAACCTTGAAAAGGTCATCACTTCGACCCGTCTGGGCGAAGGGATCACCGAACGCGGCGCGCTTGATGCCGCGACCGCCGAGCTTGAGAAGAAGGTCAAGGTGACGAGCGAGCAGGACAACCTGTTCGAAATCACTGCCACCATCGGCCGGAGCGATCTGAGCGATGCCGAGAACGCCGTGCTGGCGCGCGATGTGGTGCAGAAGCTGCTCGACATCATGCGCGAGGAATATGTGATCGGCAGCCGCACCGGGATCAGCACCGCGATCGGCGATCTCGACCGCCAGCTGGACGAGCGCAAGCTGGAACTGGAGCAGGCCGAACAGCGCCGGCTCGCCTTCGAGGCGCAATACCCCGATCTGGTCGGCGGGTCGGACAGCCTTTCGAACAAGGTGCAGCAGGCGCGCAGCGAGTTGCGCAATGTCGATGCCGATCTGGCGGCGGCGGAAAGCGGGCTGGCGGCGATTTCCTCACAGCTGGCGAGCACCCCGCGCACGATCGCGGGCGGCCCGCAGGCGACCGGCCCGCGCGCCGCGTTGCAGCAGGCCCAGACCCAGCTGGCCGAACTGCGCGCCCGCGGGCTGACCGACAGCCACCCGGATGTGGTCTCGACCACCAGGCAGGTCGCGATCCTCGCCAAGCAGGCGGCAGCGGCGGGCGATGACGCGGGCGGCACGCCGAACCCGGCCTATGCCTCGCTGATCGCGATCAAGAGCGAGCGGCAGGCGAGCGTCGAGGCGCTGCAGGCCCGCCGCGCCGCGATCCAGAGCAACTTCGCCGCGCTGATGGCGAGCCAAGCGAGCGAGCCTACGGTTGCCGCCGAAGCCAATCGCATCAGCCGCGATTACGACGTGCTGCGCCAGAACTACGAAAAGCTGCTGCAGGACCGCGAGGCGCTGCGCACGCGCGGCAAGGTTGAGGACAAGGCCAGCCAGTTCCGGTTCGACATCATCCAGCAACCCGGCGTTCCGCAGAAGCCCGCTGCACCCAACCGCCCGCTCCTGCTGCTGGGCGTGCTGATCGTCGGCCTCGGTGCGGGCGTGGCGGCGGCCTATGCGCTCGGGCAGCTAAAATCGAGCTTTGCGACGCCGCAGAAGCTGGAGCGCGCCTTTGGTCTGCCGGTGATCGGGTCGATCTCGCTCACCGTCTCGGACGCCGCGCGCGCAATCGAGCAGAAGCGCTTGAAGCAGTTCGCCGGGGCCTGCGCCGGGCTTGGCGCGATGTTCGTGATCCTGCTCGCGATCGAGGTCGTCTCGGTCGGGTCGGTTGCGTGAGGGGGAACGGACGATGACCGATCAGGGCAAGATCAACCGCGAGGGCGCAAGACCCGCGTCGCTGTTCGAACGTGCGGATGCCGCCTTCGGGCTCGATCCGCGCCGCGAGGGGCTGAAGCTGCCCCCCGTGCCGATCGACGTGCCGCCGGTGCCGCAGGCGCTGCGCCGCCCTGCGCCGCAACCGCAAGCCGCAGCCCAACCTGCGCCGCCAGCCTTCGCCAAAATCCCGCCGCCGCCGGTGGCCGAGCCTGCCACCCCCGAAACCGCTCCGGCCCCCGCGCCGCCGCGCGCGGTCGCCTTCTGCGGGCCTTCCGTCTCCATCGACCGCGAGACCCTGCGCGATGGCGGGTTGATCGTGCCCGAAGACACCGTCACCGGCCTTCTGGAAGAGTTCCGCATCGTCAAGCGCGAGTTGCTCGCCGATGCCCGCGCCGGAGCCAGCGCTCTCGCGCGGCGCATCCTCGTGTGTTCGCCGCATCAGGGTGAGGGCAAGACCTATTGCGCCGTCAACCTCGCCATCGCACTCGCCGCCGAGCGCGGGCTCGAGGTGCTGCTGGTCGATGCCGACGTGGTCCGCCCGAGTGTCACTGAACGGCTCGGGATCGAAGCCGAACAGGGCCTGATGGACGCGCTGGCCGATCCGGCGATCCGGCCCGAGAGCCTGGTGATCCGCACCGATATTGACGGGCTCTTCGTCCTGCCCGCAGGCCTCGCCAGCTCGCGCGATGCCGAGTACCTCGCCAGCGCACGCACCGCCGAGGTGCTCGACCGCCTCACCGAGGGCGCGCCAGACCGGATCGTGATTTTCGACACGCCCCCCGCGCTTGCCGCCTCGCCTGCCGCCGAACTCGCCCAGCATGTCGGCCAGGCGCTGCTGGTGGTGCGCGCCGACGAGACGAGCCGCGCCGCGCTGGAGGATGCGCAGCAGCTGCTTTCGGCCTGCGCGGATATCAAATTGCTGCTGAATGCCGCGCGCTACAGCCCCTCCGGGCGGCGCTTCGGCTCCTATGGCACGAAGGGAAGATAATCATGCGTTCCCGCTCCCTCAATCCGGCGCTGATTCTGGTCGTGCTTGCGGCAGCCGCCGGCAGCGCGCCCGCATTTGCACAGGCGCAGGGCAATCCCGGTCTGGGTGGCCAGCCCTCGGGCCAGCGCGGCAATCGCGTGGTGCAGCCCTATATCGAAGTCTCGCAAGTGGTCTCGGCCGAGCTCACCCCGGGCGATGACGTCGTCACCTTCACGCAGGTCGCCGCCGGGGTCGACATCAACGTGCAGGGGCGCAATTCGGGCGCGGCGGTCTCGCTGCGTTACGAGCGCAACATCGGCTACGGCGACGACAGCGTCGACACTGACACCATCAGCGGGGTCGCGCGCGGCACGCTGGCGCTGGTGCCGAACACGCTCAGCCTTGAGGCCGGTGCGCTCGCCTCGCGCAGCCGCATCGACGGTGGCGGCGGGGCGACCCCCAATCCGCTGGTGCGCGAGGATGCCGAAAGCCGGATCTACAGCCTCTATGCCGGGCCCAGTCTCAACACCCGCGTCGGCGTGGTCGACGTGCAGGGCGTGGCGCGGGTCGGCTACAATCGGTTCGAGGCCGACGATGCGCTGGTGACTCAGGCGGGCGATGCGGTCGACGTGTTCGATGAGAGCGTGACCTATCTCGGCCAACTGCGCGCGGGCGTTCGTCCCGGCGAGGTGCTGCCGGTGGGTTTGGCGGTCACCGCAGGCGGCTTTCAGGAAGATATCGACACGCTCGACCAGCGGGTGCGCGATCTCTATGTGCGCGGCGATGTGACGGTGCCCGTCAGCCGCACGCTCGCATTGGTGGCGGGTGCTGGCTACGAGGATGTCGAAATCTCCAGCCGCGATGCGCTGCGCGATGCGGATGGCAACCCGGTGGTGGGGGCCGATGGCCGCTTCGTCACCGATACGTCCGCGCCGCGCCAGATCGCCTTCGATGTCGATGGGTTGCTGTGGGACGTCGGCGTGCTCTGGCGCCCGTCATCGCGCACCAATCTTCAGGCCGCCGTTGGCCGCCGCTATGATTCGACCACCTATTACGGCACCTTCACCTACGCCCCCAGCCAGCGCAGCACCTTTGCCGTGTCGGCCTATGACGGGGTGAGCGGCTTTGGCGGCGTGCTGAACAACGGTCTGGCCCGGCTCGGCAGCGATTTCGAGGCGATCCGCAATCCCGTCACCGGCGATTTCGGCGGCCTTGTCAGCGGCACCGAAGGGCAGGCGCTGATCGGCGGCCTCGGCTCGGTCCGCGCGGCGGCCTTCCGCGGGCGCGGGGTGCTGGCATCCTACCAGCGCAACATGGGCCGCACCGTCGCTGCCATCGGCGCAGGCTACGACCGGCGCACCTTCATCGCGGCGGCGGGCACTGCGCTCGCGCCTGCCAATGGGCTCACCGACGAAAGCTACTACCTCACCGGCGGATTCTCCCGCCAGATCGGGCAGAGCGCGGACATTTCCACCAACGCTTACGTCAACTGGTTCGACGCGGCGGGGACGGGCAATGACGTGACCGCGCTCGGCGGCTCGATCGCCTACAACCAGTCCATCACCCAGCGCCTTGTCGGCCGGGCGGCGATTGCGGTCGATTACTTCGACAGCGAATTCACCGCCGAGGACTTCGCCTTCGCCACCGCGCTGGTCGGCCTGCGCTACAATTTCTGATTGGGACAAGCGGCTCATGTACGAACAATTCTACGGCTTCAGCGGACGGCCTTTTCAGCTGACCCCCGATCCGCAGTTCTATTTCGAGAGTGTCAGCCACAAGAAGGCGATGAGCTATCTCGGCTATGGCCTGGCGCAGGGTGAGGGCTTCATCGTCATCACCGGCGAGGTCGGCGCGGGCAAATCGACGCTGGTGGCGCACCTGATGGAGCGGATCGATCCCACGGCGCTGACCGTGGGGCAGGTGGTGACCTCGGCGCTCGACGGGTCCGAGATCGTGCATGTCGTAGCGCAGGCCTTCGGACTTCAGGTCGAAGGCCATGACAAGGCCGGCGCTCTGGGCGCGATCGAGCGCTTCCTGCAGGACGAAGCCCGCGCGGGTCGCCGCTGCCTCTTGGTGGTGGACGAGTGCCAGAACCTCGATCTGGGCGCGCTGGAGGAGCTGCGGATGCTCTCCAATTTCCAGCTCGGTTCGCACCCGCTGCTTCAGAGCCTGCTGCTCGGCCAGCCCGAATTCCGCCGCACGCTCGCGCACCATCCGGGGCTGGAGCAGCTGCGGCAGCGGATCATCGCCTCGCACCATCTCGAAGCGCTCGATAGCGGCGAGGTGGAGCATTACGTCCGCCACCGGCTCAGCCATGTCGGGTGGGACGGGCGGCCGTCCTTCGCCGAGGGGCTGCTCGATGGCCTCTACCGCCACACCGACGGCATTCCGCGCCGGGTCAACCAGGTGATGAACCGCTTGCTGCTGCTCGGCGTGATCGAGGAGCGCGAGGAACTGACCCTCTCCATGCTCAATGACGTGATTGCCGAGATGGCGGCCGATCAGAACCGCGGCGCCCGCGGCGGCAGCGATCTGCGCTCGGCCCCGGCTTCCGCGGCTCCGGCAGCCACTGATGCGCCCGAGGGCAGCCTGCCCGCAACCGAAGTCGCCGCGCTCTTGGCCGAGCGTGACGCGCGCACCGCCGAGCTCGAAGCGGCGATCAGCGAATTGCAGGCCGCCGGGATGAGCCAGCACGGGGCAGGGGGCGAACCGCTCTCGCCCGAGGACGTGCAGATCGCCGAAGCCCGGCTCGCCGCCGCGCTCGAACGGATCGAAGCCCGGCTCGAGGAGCAGGAGCAATCCTTCCGCCACGTGCTCACCATGCTGATCGAATGGCTCGAGGAAGACCCGTCGCGCAGGGCCGCCTGAGGCCATGAACGCACCTTTTCCCGACCCTTCCAGCCCGCTTCCGGGGATCGTCAACGGCCTGTCGGTCGATGTCGAGGACTGGTTTCAGGTCGGCGCCTTCGAAAATGTGATCGCGCGGGGCGAGTGGGATTCGATCAAGACCCGCGTGGAAGACAATGTCTACCGCGTGATCGACCTGTTCGCCGAGGCCGATGTCAGCGCGACCTTCTTCACGCTGGGCTGGGTGGCGAAGCGCCATCCCAACATGATCCGCCGCATCGTCGACGCCGGGCACGAGATCGCCAGCCATGGCTATGACCATGCGCGGGTGTTCACCTTCACCCGCGCCGAATTTGCCGAGGATATCCGCAAGGCGCGGGCCATTCTTGAAGATTGCAGCGGGGTTGCGGTGACGGGCTACCGCGCGCCGAGCTTTTCGATCGATGGGCGCACCCCCTGGGCCTTCGCTGAACTGGCCGAGCAGGGCTATGCCTATTCCTCCAGCGTCGCGCCGGTGGTGCACGATCACTATGGCTGGCCCGAAGCGCCCCGCTTTGCCTTCAAGCCGCTGCCGTGGTCTTCGATGATCGAATTGCCGGTGACCACCGCAATCCTCGGCGGACGGCGCGTGGCGGCGGGGGGTGGGGGCTTCTTCCGGGTGCTGCCCTATGGCTTTTCGCGCTGGGCGATCCGGCAGGTGAACCGGCGCGAGGGCCGCCCGGCGATGTTTTATTTCCACCCCTGGGAGGTCGATCCCGATCAACCGCGGGTGGGCCACGCGCCGCTGCGTTCGCGCTTCCGCCATTATACCGGCCTTGCCCGGATGGCCGAAAAGCTGCGCGATCTGGTGCATGAATTCCGCTGGGGCCGGATGGATCTGGTCGCCCACCGCGAGGCGGCGCGCGCCGAGCCGCTGGTGCTGCCCGAACGGGCCGAGGACGCGCTGGCATGAACGCGCCGGTGAAAATCGCCGAGGCAGTGCGCGCGGTCGATTTCGCCGATACCGCGCTGTTGCGCCGGATCGATGGCTTCGTCGCCGAGACGGGCGCAAGCTTGTTTCATCGACCGGCCTGGCTTGCGGGCGTGGCGGCGGGCTCCGGCCAGCGCGCTGCCGGGCTCGTGGCCGAACGCATGGGCGTGCTGACAGGCTGGCTGCCGCTCACCGAGGTGCGCTCGGCGCTGTTCGGCAAGGCGCTGGTGTCGAGCGGGTTCGGGGTTGGCGGCGGGATCATCGCGCAAGGCGATGGCACCGCGCAGGCACTGGCTGACGCGGCTGAGGGCCATGCCGCGCGCGGCGGCTTTGCCGGGATCGAACTGCGCGGCGGGCCCGTGCCGCAGGGCTGGGAGAGCTGGTCGGACAAGCATTGCGGCTTCGAACGCGCGCTCGCGGGCGATGACGATGCGGAACTGCTCGCCATCCCGCGCAAGGCCCGCGCCGAGGTGCGCAAGGGGCTCGGCTTCGGCCACCGCATCACGGTAGGTCGCGGGCGCGAGGATTTGACCGCGCATTACGCCTGCTACAGTGTCAGCGTGCGCAATCTCGGCACCCCGGTCTTCCCGCGCGGGCTTTTCCGCGCGATGCTGGAGGCCTTCCCCGCGCACAGCGACATCCTCACTGTGTGGCAGGGCGATCGGCCGCTGGCGAGCGTGCTCAGCTTCTATCACGACGGCGCGGTGCTGCCCTTCTGGGGGGGCGGCGTCTTCGAAGCCCGCGCCGCCCGCGCCAACGAGGTGATGTATTACGAGATTATGCGCCACGCCCGCCGGCAGGGCATGACCCGCTTCGATTTCGGGCGCTCCAAGACGGGGAGTGGGCCGTTTGCCTTCAAGAAGAACTGGGGCTTCGAGCCCGTACCGCTCACCTATGCGGCATGGACCGCGCCGGGCGCACCGCCGCGCAATATCGACCCCACCGATGCAAGCTACAGCCGGAAGATCGAGCTCTGGAAGAAGCTGCCGCTGCCCGTCGCCAACACCGTGGGGCCATGGATCGCGCGCGGGCTCGCGTGATGGGCGGCGTCCTGTTCCTCGCCCACCGCGTGCCGTTCCCGCCCGATCGGGGCGACCGCATCCGCTCGCACCATCTGCTCAAGGCACTCGCGCGGCTCGGCCCGGTCCATGTCGGCTGCTTCGGCGATGGCGATGCTGCAGCCGAACGGGCGCTGGCCGAGCTCGCCGCCTCGCACTGCGTTGCGCCTCGCACCAAGCCGCTGCCGCTAGCCGGGGCCGAGGCGGTTCTGACCGGCAAGCCTGTCAGCCTCACCGCCTTTCACAGCCGCAGGCTGGCGGCGTGGGTGCGGGAGACCATCGCGCGCGAACGGATCGACGCAATCGTCGTCTTCTCCGGGCAGATGGGGCAATATGTGCCCGATGAGTTCGCGGGCCGTGTTGTCATCGACCTGTGCGATGTCGACAGCGCCAAGTTCGAATCCTACGCCGCGGCGGGCGAGCGCCCGTGGCTCAACGCCCGCGAGGCGCGGTTGCTGGCACGCGAGGAAGAGCGGCTCGGCCAGCGCGCCGATGCGACGATCCTGATCTCCGAGGCCGAAGCGGCGCTCTATCGCAGCCGGCTTACGACGCCGGGCAAGGTCAATGTGCAGGTGATCGGCAACGGCATCGACGCCGCCTTTTTCGACCCCTCTGCGAGCGCCCTGCACCCGGTAATCGCGCAGCAGCCGCGACCGCATTTCACCTTCACCGGCCAGATGGACTACCGCCCCAACGAACAGGCCGCGCTGTGGGTGATCGAGGCGCTGCTGCCGCGCCTGCGCGCGCGCTTCCCGCAGGCGATGTTCCATGTCGTCGGGCGCAATCCCACCCGCGCACTGATGGCCCATCACGGCATGCCCGGCGTGCATGTCTGGGGAGAGGTGCCCGATGTGCGACCCTTCATCGCCGCCGCCGACGCGGTGCTTGCCCCGCTGCTGATCGCGCGCGGGGTGCAGAACAAGGTGCTCGAGGCGATGGCAATGGCCCGCCCTGTGGTCCTCACATCCGAGGCCGCCACCGGGATCGCCGCCACCGACGGCGCGCAGTGGCTCGTCTGCCCGCCCGACCATGAGGCGATGGCTGCGCGGATCGCGGGCCTGCTTGCCGACCGGGAGGCTGCCGACGCAATCGGCGCGGCTGCGCGGCGCTTCGTGCTTGATTTCCATGGCTGGGGGGCGATGCTCGCCCCGCTGGAGGGCCTCATCGGCAAGACGGCGGAGGGCCAGCGCCATGCCGCCTGAAGCCGCCGTCGCCCGCGCGCCATCAGCTGCCAGCGGCGCGCTTCCAGTGGCATGGCGCGGGCCGCTTGCCGCGCTCGGGCTCGCGGTCGCGGCGTTGATCGCCGTCACTGCGCAAAGCTGGGGGCAGATGCTGCACCAGTGGTGGAACATCGACACCTATAGCCACCTGCTGCTGATGCCCTTTGTCATCGCCTGGGCGGTGGCGCTCAAGGAAGATGAGTTGGCGGCGCTCACCCCGCGCCCCTTCGCGCCTGGCCTGATCGCGGTGGCCGCCGCGCTCGGCGTGTGGGGGGCGGGCGAGGCTGCGGGGATCAATCTGATCGCGCAGGCCGGGGCGGTCGGCGCGGTGCAGGCCGCGGTGGTCACCATCCTCGGCCTGCGGGTTGCGGCGCTCATCGCTCTGCCGCTGGGGCTGGCGTGTTTTCTGGTGCCCTTCGGTGACGAGATCATCCCGCCGCTGCAAACCATCACCGCCGAGATCGCCATCACCCTGACCCACGCCAGCGGCGTCGCCGCGCAGGTCGAGGGCATCTATATCGACACCCCGGCAGGGCTGTTCGTCGTGGCCGAGGCGTGTTCGGGGGTGAAGTTCCTGATCGCGATGGTGACGCTCGGCGTGCTGGTCGCCTTCACCCGCTTCACCCGCTGGCGCGACCGGGCGCTGTTCCTCGCGGCCTGCGTGATCGTCCCGATCCTCGCCAACGGGGTGCGTGCCTGGGCGACGATCTATGTCGCGCAGTTCGTCGGCGCGGAGAAGGCCAGCGGGTTCGACCATATCGTCTATGGCTGGATCTTCTTCGCCATCGTGGTCGCGGCGATGCTGGGCGGCGCTTGGCGCTTCTTCGACCGCGAGCCCGAGGATTATGGCTGGCGCGCCGAGGCCATCGCCCGCTGGCGCTGGCTAGCGCGCGCCGAGGCGCTGACGCTTGCGCCTTCGCGTGCGGGCCTCGCCATCATCGCGCTCGCCGCGATTGCCGCCTTGGCCGCGCTGCTCTAGGCCCCCGCCCGATATGTGCGGAATTGCCGGGATCTTTCACGCCGAAACCCCCAAGCCGGTCGATCCCGTGCGGGTCGAGCGGATGTGCGACGCGCTCGCGCACCGCGGGCCGGACGGGGCGGGGGTGTGGACCGATCTCGGCGTGGGGCTGGGCCACCGCCGCTTGTCGATCATCGACCTCGCCGGATCGCCGCAGCCGATGCATTCGCCCGATGGCCGCGCGGTGATCGTCTTCAACGGCGAGATCTACAATTTCCGTGCTTTGCGAGCCGAACTGGAGCAGGCTGGCTTCACCTTCCGCACCTCGGGCGACACCGAGGTTATCCTTGCGGCTTGGCAACGCTGGGGGCCCGATTGCCTGTCGCGGCTCGACGGGATGTTCGCCTTCGCGCTGTTCGACCGGGACAAGCGGCAGCTGTTCCTTGCGCGCGACCGCTTCGGGGTGAAGCCGCTGTTCACCGCCGCGCTGTCGGATGGCAGCATCGCCTTTGCCTCCGAGCTAAAGGGCCTGCTCGCGCATCCGCTGCTGCGCCGCCGGATCGATCCGCGCGCGGTGGAGGCCTACATGGCGTGGGGCTACGTCCCCGACACGCATTCGATCCTGACAGGCGTCGAGAAGCTCCCCGCCGGCCACTTCCGGCTGCTGGAGCAGGGCAAGGCCCCGGGCCGTCCGCAGCGCTGGTGGGACATGGATTTCACTTCGCGCGAGAAGGGCAGCGAGGCCGACCTTTCGGCGCAGTTGGTTCACCTTTTGCGAGAGGGCGTGCGTTCGCGCATGGTCGCTGACGTGCCGCTGGGAGCATTCCTTTCGGGCGGCGTGGACAGCTCAGGCGTAGTGGCGCTGATGAGCGAGGCCAGCGCGTCGCCGGTGCAGACCTGCTCGATCGGCTTCGATGTCGCCGCCTATGACGAGACATCCTATGCCCGTCAGGTCGCGGCGAAGTTCGGCGCGGATCATGCCGAGCGGATCGTCGCGACCGACGATTTCTCGGCCATCGACCAGCTTGCCGCGATGTTCGATGAGCCCTTCGCCGATGCCTCGGCGCTACCGACATGGCGCGTGTGCCAGCTCGCGCGCGAGCGGGTGACGGTCGCGCTCTCGGGCGACGGGGCGGACGAGGCCTTCGGCGGCTATCGGCGGCAGGTGTTCCACCATCACGAGGAACGTGCGCGTAGCATTTTGCCTGCTGGCCTGCGCGCCCCGCTGTTCGGTGCTCTTGGCCGCGCCTGGCCCAAGGCCGACTGGGCCCCGCGCCCGCTCCGCGCCAAGGCCACCCTTCTGGCGTTGGCCGAGAGCGGCGAGGAGGGCTATGCGCGCGGCCTTTCCGTGACGCTGCCGGATGCGCGGCGGGCGCTCTATTCGGACAGCTTCGCCGCCAGCCTCGACGGTTTCCGCGCCGAGGACGAACTGATCGCGCTGATGCGCGCCGCGCCAGGCCGCTCCGGGCTCGACCGGGCCCAATATGCCGACCTGATGTTCTGGATGCCCGGCGACATCCTCACCAAGGTCGACCGCACCAGCATGGCGGTGAGCCTTGAGGCGCGCGAGCCGCTGCTCGATCACCGCTTGGTGGAATTCGCCGCGCGACTGCCCGAAGGGATGCGAGTGAAGGGCGGCACGGGCAAATATCTGCTCAAGAAATCGCTCGAACGCTACCTGCCCAGCGACATCCTCTACCGGCCCAAGCAGGGCTTCGTCACCCCGATCGCCGAGTGGCTCAGGGGCCCGCTTGCCGGGGCCTCACGGGGGATCGCCTCGGGCAGTCTGGCGCAAACCGGGTTCTTCGATGCGAAGGCCATCGCCGCGCTGGCCGAGGCGCATATCGCAGGTCGCGCGGATCATTCGCGAACCCTGTGGCAGCTGTTGATGCTGGAGAAGTCGCTCGGCCAGCTGGGCGTCAGCGGCTAGTCTTCCGCCCCGTGGCCGAGCGCCATGTAGGCCTCGCTCTGCATCTCATTCAGACGGCTGACCGTGCGGGCGAATTCGAAGGCGCCGTCGCCCGCCTGATAGAGCTCTTCGGGCGCTGCGGCGGCGGTGACGAACAGCTTCACACGGTGTTCGTAAAGCGCGTCGATCAGCTTTGTGAAGCGGATCGCCTCGTTGCGGTTCTCCGGGCCCATACGCGGGATGCCGACGAGGATTACGGTATGGAACGCCCGCGCGATGGCGAGGTAATCGGCGGCCCCGCGGTTGGCAGCGCACAGCTTCTTGAAGCTGAACACGCCCACGCCCTTCAGGCACTTGGGCACGTGCAGCGTCCGCCCGCCGCCGAGGTCGAGCTCGCCGCTCGGCACGTGGGCGGCATCGTCGGGGTCGAAGTCGGTGAGGCGGAAGAAGGCCTCGCGCACCTGTGCCGTGGCCGCAACGCCCATCGGCGCGTGCCAAGTGGCAAGATCGCCGATCCGGTCGAGCCGGTAGTCGGTCGGCCCGTTCAGGCTCAGCACATCCATGCGCGCCTCGACCAGATCGATGAAGGGCAGGAACAGCGAGCGGTTGAGCCCGTCCTTGTAGAGGTCGCGCGGGGGCCGGTTGGAGGTGGTGACGATCACTGTGCCGGTTTCGATCAGTGTCTTGAAGAAGCGCCCCATGATCGCCGCATCGGCTGTGTTGTTCACGACCATCTCGTCAAAGGCGAGGCAACGGACCTGCTCCGTCATGCGAAGAGCTACGGCCATCAGCGGGTCCTGACGTTTCGCCTTTCGCGCTTCTGCGACCAGACGGTCGACCTCCAGCATGAAGGCGTGGAAATGGACCCGGCGCTTGTGTTCGATGCCGAGGGTATCGACAAACAAGTCCATTAACATCGATTTACCGCGACCCACGCCGCCCCACAGGTAGACACCGCGCGGGTCGGTCGATGCGGGGGCAGTCCCGGTGAGGCGGGCGATCAGCCCGCGCTTGGGCCGCGGCGCTTCGAGTTCGTCCTGCAACCGCGCCAGCCGCTCGGCGGCTGCGCGCTGGTCTGCGTCGGCGCGCAGCTCTCCGCTGGCGATCAGCGCGTCGTAGCGGGCGAGCAATCCCGGCACAGCGTCAGGCTTGGGCGCGCGGCTGCATCTTGCGCACGATGCCCGAGAAGCTGGCGACGACATCCTCGTCTTGCACCACCATCCCGCGCACAAACACCAGCTTGCCGGTTTCGCGCACGATCTCGGTCACGGCGTCGAGCGGCCGCTCGGGATCGCCGCCGCCGACGAACTGGGTCGAAAGCTCGAGCGTTACCGAGGGGCCGGCATTGCCGGTGCCGATCCGGTGCATCGTCACGAACAGCGAAATGTCGATCAGCGATAGCGTGATCGCGCCGTGGATCACGCCTTGCAGGTTGGTGTGCCGACGCTCGGGAAACATGCGCAGGCGCGCCTTCCCATCTTCATCGACGCGGGTGATGAGCTTGCCCATGACCGCGCCGTTGAACAGCGTTTCGTCCTTCAGATCCCAGCGGTGCCAGCCGGGATTGTCCGGGCACGGCCCGTGTTCGAACACCTCGTCCTTGAAACTCACCGGATCAGATGGCCCGCTCGGCCATCATCTTCTTGGTCTCGGCGATCGCCTTTGCGGGGCTAAGGCCCTTGGGGCAGACGTTCGCGCAGTTCATGATGGTGTGGCAGCGATAGAGACGGAAGGGGTCTTCGAGGTCATCCAGGCGCTCGCCGGTCATCTCGTCACGGCTGTCAGCCAGCCAGCGATAGGCCTGCAACAGGATCGCCGGGCCGAGGAACTTGTCGCTGTTCCACCAGTAGGACGGGCAGCTGGTCGAGCAGCAGGCGCACAGGATGCACTCGTAGAGGCCGTCCAGCTGCTCGCGCTGTTCGGGGGATTGCAGCCGCTCCTTGCCGCTCGGCGTCGGCGAGACAGTCTGAAGCCACGGGCGGATGCTGGCATATTGCGCGTAGAAGTGCGTGAAGTCCGGCACCAGATCCTTGATCACGTCCATGTGCGGCAGCGGGGTGATGCGAATCTCGCCCTTCAAGTCCTCGATCGCGGTGGTGCAGGCGAGGCCGTTCTTGCCGTTGATGTTCATCGAGCACGACCCGCAGATCCCCTCGCGGCACGAACGGCGGAATGTCAGCGTCGGGTCGATCTCGTTCTTGATCTTGAACAGCGCGTCGAGGACCATCGGCCCGCACTGGTCGAGGTCGATCTCGAACTTGTCGTAGCGCGGGTTCTGGCCGGAATCGGGATCGTAGCGGTAGATCTTGAACGCCTTCACGCGGCCAGCGGACGTCTTGTGCGTCTTCCCGTTGGTGTTGATCTTGGAATTCTTGGGCAGAGTGAAGGTGGCCATTACGTGATCCCGGTTGCGTGTCGGCCCCTATCTAACGTCATTGCGCCCCCGCGCAAGCCGGGGCTGTTGCAGCCTTTTTAACAGGGGTTGAGCGCGGCACAGCAGCGGGCGTGTTGGAGACATTGAGACACTGTCCAGGAACAAAAAACCGGAGGCTCCCCAAGGGCGTGCGCAGGAGAGGGAAGAAAGGCAGGAACCGGTGACCCATCCCCGGCCTTTATCCGACATGGATGATGTAGGACAGAGCGCAGCGCGCGTACCGCGCAGCGCGGCGGTATTCGGGGCTTCGGGCGGAATCGGGGCGGCGCTGTGCGCGGGTCTTGCCGCGCGCGGCTGCGAGGTGATCCACGCCGGATCGCGCCGGGGCGAGGGGCCGCAGGGGCCTGCGATCCGCCCCTTCGCTTTCGACCTGACCGACGAGTCCAGCATCGCCGCCGCCGCACAGGCGATGCGCGACGATCCGCCTGGATGGGTGATCGCTGCGACCGGCGTGTTGACGCTGGCCGACGGCACGGGGCCGGAGCGCACCTACAAGCGCCTCGATCCCGCGGTGATGGCCGAGGTCTTTGCGCTCAACACCATCGGCCCCGCGCTGATCGCCAAGCACATGCTGCCGCTGATGCCGCGCGGACAGGGTTTCACCTTCGCCGCGCTCTCGGCGCGGGTCGGCTCGATTTCGGACAATGGCCTTGGCGGGTGGCATTCCTATCGCGCGTCCAAGGCTGCGCTCAACATGTTGCTCAGGAACTTCGCGCTGGAGATGGCCCGCACCCATCCCGACGGCGTGGTGGTGGGATTGCATCCGGGGACGGTCGATTCTGCGCTGTCGGAGCCGTTCCAGTCGGGCCTGCCCGAAGGCCAGCTGACTGCGCCGCAGGATGCGGCCGCCAATCTACTCGATGTCCTTGCGCGGCTGACCCCGGCGCAATCGGGGAGGGTTTTCGATTTCCGCGGAGACGAAGTGCCCGCTTAGCTGAATATTCCCACGGCAAAGTGCGCCCACACCGTCAGGAACAGCAGCACCGCAAGCCCGATCCCGGCGATCCGCCAGCGCGGCGAATCGAGGAAGTGCAGCGCCGCCTCGATCGCGCCGCACAGCAGGCCGAGCAGCAGCGCCATCGCCGCGAAGTCCTCCGGGCCCCAATTGACCTCGTCGCTCATCGCCATGCCCAGTGCCGGGAAGGCGAACAGCATCGCTGCGCCAAGCCACAGGTTGGGGTGGAACCGGAATGAGGATGGCGCCGCGCTGCGCGTGCTATCGCCGCTGCTGTCGCCCCTGCTATTGGTGGTCATTGCGCAGCATCCCTCCAGAGCCTGTTTGCAATTGCATCGCAACGTGCCACGCCTTGCAGCGCGGGGAAAGAGCACGCGGAGGAAATTATGGGACTGGCAAGCTGGTACGAGGCGAACGTCATGCCGCGGCTCATCACCTGCGCCTGTTCGCAGGGGCAGGTGATGAAGCGCCGCGCGGCGGTGGTGCCGCGCGCGCGGGGCGACGTGTTCGAGCTGGGCTGCGGGGGCGGGATCAATCATGGCTTCTACGATCCTGCGGCGATCACCTCCTATGCGGGGATCGATCCGCACCCCGGGCTGCTCGACGGTGCGCGGGCGGCGGCGCGGGAGAAGGGCTGGGCGGCGGACTTGCGGCAGGGGCGGGGCGAGGCGATCCCTTTCGACGATGCGCGCTTCGACTGCGTGGTCTGCACCTTCACCTTGTGTTCGGTGGACGATCCGCGGCAGGTGATGGCCGAGCTGCGGCGCATCCTGCGACCCGGCGGCGAAGTGTTGTTCCTCGAACATGGCCGCGCGCCCGATGCGGGGGTGCGCGGGTGGCAGGAGCGGATCGAGCCGGTGTGGAAACGGCTCGCGGGCGGCTGTCACCTCACTCGTCCGATTGCAGGCGCACTTGCCGGTGCGGGCTTTGCCGTCGAAACGCTGGGGGAGGGCTACACCCCAAAGGCGCCGCGCTTTGCCGGGTGGATGGAATGGGGTGTGGCGCGCCGGGAGGCGGATTGATCAGCGCAGCGGCGCGGCGGGCAATTCGCCCGCGTCGACTCGTCGCAGCAGCTCGGTCGCGATCGGCATTCCCGGAGAGAGCGTGAGCGCGCGGCCGAGCCAGCTGCGCATCGTCTCCGCTTCCTTGGCGCCGCGGCCGCTCTTGGCGATCAAGCGGGCATAGCCGAAACAGCCCATCGCCAGCCCGTCGTCACACGCCGCGCGGTAGGCCCCCGCCGCGCGTTGCCACTGGCGTTGCACCGGCGCCTTGCGGTCAGGCAAGGCGGCGACGGCGCTGCCGGGGACCATTGGGCACAGGAACCCTGGGTCGTCATCGCAGGCGAGGTGATAGAGCGCCGATCCCCGCACGCGGTTTGTCTCGAGCCCGAAGCCGTGGTCGTAATGCCAGGCGAGGTTCTGGCAGCTGTCGTAATCCATCCGCTCGCAACCCAGCAACAGCGCCGCATTAGCGGCCTCGGGATCGTTGCCGAGTTTCGCGTCGAGGTGGATGTCGTAAAGGCTGGCGAGGCCGAAACAAGCCGCGCCCGTCCCGTCGACGCACAGCTGGCGCAAATCGGCAAGCGCGGTGCCATCCCCGCCCGCCGCCTCGCGCGAAAGATGCAAGTAGAGGTTGGTGCAGGCCTTGGGCTGACCGAGCGTGCAGGCGCGGCGGTAGAAGGCAAGGCCTCTGCTCAACTGCTCGAGGGAGGCGGTGCCGGTGCCCGTTTCGACCGCCCGCAGTTCCTCGTGCCCGAGATTGTAGCAGGCAACCGCGATATCGGCGTCGCAGGCGCGGGTGATCAGCGCGACGTAGCGCGCCCGGTCGGGCTCCACGCCCTCGCCGTCGCGATAGACGATGCCGAGTTCGTAGCAATCACCTGCGCTGCCCGCATCGCAGGCCTCCTGCCACAGCTTGCGGGCGGTGGCGTAATCGCCCTTGTCATAGGCCGCCTGCGCCGCTGACTTGGCGGGCGGAGCGTTGGGGCGCTGCGATTGGGCCGTTGCGGGAACGGCCAGCGCGAATGCAATGAGGGCGGCGGCAAAAGCGCTGTGGAGCCCTTTTGCGCGCCGCCCAATCATTGGCTTACTGCCCGAAGGTGCGCTGCCACCAGCCGCGGCGCGGCTCACCGGCCGGGCCATCGGTCTGGTCGGAAGCGTCCCCGGCTGCCGGAGCACCGGCAGGCGCGGTGGCCTCGGCGGTTTCGGCAGGTTCGGCCTCGGCCACCTTGGCCTTGCGCGGCGCACGCTTGCGCTTGGGCTTTTCCGCCGGTGCGGGTTCCCCTTCGGTCACGGCTTCGGCCTCCGGAGCGGCAGTCGCCTCGGCGCCTTCGGCAGCGATCTCGGGGGCGAGTTCGGCGGGCACATCTTCGGCCACCGGTTCAGCAACCTTCTTCTTGCGCGGCGCACGCACCCGCTTGGGCTTTTCGACCGGGGCTTCGGGAGCCGATTCGACTGGCGCTTCGGGCTCGGCTTGCGGGGCTTCGGCTTCGTCGGTGTTCACCGCGTCGCCATTGTCGCCGCCTTCGCCGCCTTCGCCGTTCTCGCCAGCGTCGCCTTCATAGGTGCCATCGCGGCGCTTGCGCCCGCGACCGCCGCGACGGCGGCGCTTCTTGGGACGGCCTTCGCTGTCGGTTGCGCCATCGTCACCCGTCTGGGTGTCGGTGCGCTCTTCACCGTCATCGCTGTCAGTGTCGGCGTCGTTATCCGCGGCATCGTTGTCAGCGGCTTCGCCCTCGGCGCCATCCTCGCGGTCGCGATTGCGGCCCCGTCCGCCACGGCGACGGCGGCGCTTCTTCTTGCGCCCGCCATTGTCATCGCTGCCATCGTCATTGTCGGCCCGCTCGCGCCGGGGCTTGCGGGGCTGACGCTCCTCGGCCTCGGCCTCTTCCTCGGCGAAGTCTTCCTCCTCCTCGGGCAGGTCCTCGTCATCATCGTCGATGATCGGTTCGAACTTGGGGGCCTGCGCCGGGCGCGGCCCCATGCTCGCAACGCTCATCTTCGCGCCTTCGTCCTCACCTTCGGGGACGACTTCGACGCTGACGCCGTAGCGCTGTTCGATCTCGACCAGATCGGCGCGCTTTTCGTTGAGCAGGTAGATCGCCGCCTCGGTGCTGGCACCCAGACGGATCAGCGTGCCCTTGCCCTTGGCCGCTTCGTCTTCGATCAGGCGCAGCGCCGACAGGCCCGCCGAGGATGCCGTGCGGACGAGGCCGGTGCCATCGCAGTGCGGACATTCGCGGGTGGTCGCCTCGAGCACCCCGGTGCGCAGGCGCTGGCGGCTCATTTCCATCAGGCCGAAAGAGCTGATGCGTCCGACCTGAATGCGCGCGCGATCGTTCTTCAGCGCGTCCTTCATGGCCTTTTCGACCTTACGGACGTTATTCGAATACTCCATGTCGATGAAGTCGATCACGACCAGACCGGCCATGTCGCGCAGACGCAGCTGGCGGGCGATTTCGCGCGCCGCCTCAAGGTTGGTGTGAAGCGCGGTCGCCTCGATCCCGTGTTCCTTGGTGGAACGCCCGGAGTTGATGTCGATCGATACCAGCGCTTCGGTCGGGTTGATGATCAGATAGCCGCCGCTTTTCAGCTGCACCATCGGATCATACATCGCCTTGAGCTGGTCTTCCGCGCCATAGCGCTGGAACAGCGGCACCGGATCGGAGTAGGCCTTCACCCGCCGCGCGTGGCTTGGCATTAGCAGCTTCATGAAGGCCTTGGCCGACTTGTAGCCTTCCTCGCCCTCGACGACGACTTCTTCGATTTCCTTGTTGTAGATGTCGCGGATCGCGCGCTTGATAAGGTCGCTGTCCGAATGGATCAGCGCGGGCGCGACCGAGGCGAGGGTCTTCTCGCGGATCTCGTCCCACACGCGGGCGAGGTAATCGAAGTCGCGCTTGATCTCGGGCTTGGTGCGGCTCATGCCCGCCGTGCGCACGATCAGGCCCATCGAGCGCGGCAGCTTGAGATCGGAGACCATGTCCTTCAGCCGCTTGCGATCGCTGGTGGAGCTGATCTTGCGGCTGATCCCGCCGCCGTGCGACGAGTTGGGCATCAGCACGGTGTAACGCCCGGCGAGGCTGAGATAGGTGGTCAGCGCCGCACCCTTGTTGCCACGCTCTTCCTTGACGACCTGGACCAGCAGCACCTGACGGCGCTGGATCACGTCCTGAATCTTGTAGCGGCGACGCAGCGCCATGCGCTTGGCGCGCACTTCGTCGACCTGCTTGGCGCGGCTGCGGCCACCCTTGTCGTTGCCGCCCTTGTCACCGCTCTTGCTCTGACGACGGCGACCACGCCCGCGGCGCCCACGCTCTTCGCCAGTGTCGCTGTCTTCGGCGCTGTCTTCGCTGCTCTCGTCATCGGAGCCGTCTTCGTCGGATGCGCCGCCTTCGATGGTGGCGACATCGTCCTTGTCGGAGGTGTCGACTTCTTCGACGCCGTTCTCGGCAAAATCTTCGGCCAGCGCTTCGCCGCTGTCGTCCTCGGCGTCATACTCGGCGCCGGGCGAGATGCCTTCATCCTCATCTTCGGCGCGCAGACGCTCTTCTTCCTCGGCCGCTTCTGCCTCTTCGGCGAGCAGCGCGTCGCGATCCGCCTTGGGAATCTGGTAATAGTCGGGGTGAATTTCGCTGAAGGCGAGGAAGCCGTGGCGATTGCCGCCGAAGTCGACGAAGGCCGCCTGCAGCGAAGGTTCGACCCGGGTTACCTTGGCGAGGTAGATATTGCCCTTGATCTGCTTGTGTTCGGCAGATTCGAAATCGAATTCCTCAATCCGGTTGCCTTGCAGAACCGCCACCCGTGTTTCTTCCGGGTGGCGCGCATCGATAAGCATGCGCGTTGCCATTGAATAGTCTCCATGCGCCCGGCCTTGCCCGCGTAAGCAGGGGAAGGGGACGCGCATATTGTGGGGAACCGGCCTGCCCGAAAGCCGTGCCGGAAGGGATGATCGCGCCATGACCGCCAGCGGCGGCGAGCGCGAAGCTCGTGTCTGCAATGTCGAACGTGCGGCCGATCGCCGCGTCTTGACCCGAAACGACACGCGAGCGCGAGAGGCGCTGCGGGCTTGTCGATCGGGAAAAACGTATCGTCACTGCATCAACCTGTCTTGATACCGGGAGCGGGAGAGAAAGATGGTGCCCCGGTGCGGGAGGTGGGCAGAATAGGCGCAGCGCGCCTTGATCCGACATCTCCGACAACATCGCTAGCACTGTGGGGCAAACCCCGCAACTCTATTGCGTTTCCTTCGCGCAAGAACGTAAGCCAGCGGTGTAATGAGTTATCGCACCCTGCTGCTGATCGTGCTGCTGGTTCCGGCCCTTGTGCTCGGAGGTGCGGCTGCGCTCGGGCTGACAATCCCGGTGCCGCATTGGGGCCGCGACTATGTGGTGACGGTTCCGCTCGGAGCGGCGGGCGTGGCGGTCGATCTGCCGGAGGTCGCCGGGCCCGACGATCCCGCCCGCCCGCTGGTGGTGATCGATGCCGGGCATGGCGGGCGCGATCCGGGTGCGGTCGGGACCGATGCCGAGGGGCGCAAGGTCAGCGAAAAGGACATCACGCTCGCCATCGCGCTGGCGCTGCGCGACGAGCTGCTCAAGGCCGGCGGGATCCGGGTTGCGCTGACCCGCAGCGATGATCGCATCCTGCCGCTCGCGCACCGGCCCGAGATCGCCCGCCTGCTCGATGCCGATCTGTTCATCTCGATCCATGCCGACTCCGCCGGGGAGCGCGACGATGTCAGCGGGGCGAGCATCTACACCCTGTCGAACGAAGCCTCGAGCGAGGCGGCAGCCCGGTTCGCCGCGCGCGAGAACAATGCCGATCGCCTCAACGGCATCGCCATCGAAGGCACAAGCGAGGCGGTCAGCGCGATTCTGGTGCAACTGTCGCAGCAACGCACGCAGGACAATGCGGCCGAATTTCTGGGACTGATTTTGCGTGAAGGCAGCGACCGGGTCGCCTTCCACGCCCAGCCGCGCCGCTCGGCTGCGCTCGCCGTGCTGCGCGCGCCCGATGTGCCTTCGGTGCTGTTCGAAAGCGGCTTCGTCACCAACCGCACTGACCGTGCGCGTCTGACCACGGCAGAGGGCCGGGCGCAATATGCCGGCGTGCTGGCGCGCGCGGTGCAGGTCTACTTCGCCCGGCGCAGCGATGCCGGCGCTGATGCGAACTGAAAGACAGGCATTGTGTTCGGATTGCGGCTAGCCTTGGACAACTTGAGCGTGCTAGTTGCCGCCCGCCGATGACTGAACCGACCGCCTCTCCTGCCGCTGACGTTCCTGGCGCGGATGGCGCTGCGCTCTCGGGCTGGGCCTATGCGCGCTACCGCGTCAACCGCGACCTTGGCGGTGTGCTGGCGTGGTTCGCCGCGCGCTGGCGGCAGAGCCGCTTGTTCAAGCTGGCGGCGATCGCATTCGGGCTGTTCCTGACGATCTGGATCGCGGTCTTCGTCTGGCTCGCCAGCGACCTGCCCGAGGCCGAGGCTCTGCTGACCTACGAAACCCCGCTGCCCACGGTGGTGCGCGGCCATGATGGCGAAATCGTGCACTCCTATGCGCGCGAGCGGCGCGTGCAGCTGCAATATGCCGATTTTCCCGAACTGCTGATCGAGGCCTATCTCTCGGCCGAGGACAAGACCTTCTTCAGCCACGGGGGGATCGACTATTTCGGCACGGCGGGCGCGGTGGTCGATTACCTCAATCCGGCGCGCACCAAGCGCGCGGTCGGCGGGTCAACCATCACCCAGCAGGTCGCCAAGAACCTGCTGCTGGGCGACGAATATTCGGTCACCCGCAAGCTGAAGGAAATGATCCTCGCCGGGCGGATCGAGGGTGCGCTGACAAAGCAGGAAATCCTCGAGCTTTACCTCAATGAAATCCCACTGGGGCGGCGTTCCTTTGGGGTTCAGGCGGCGGCGCGGGCCTATTTCGACAAGGATGTCGACCAGCTTGAACTGCACGAGGCTGCCTTCCTCGCGATCCTGCCCAAGGCGCCCGAACGCTATGGCCGCAAGGGGCAGGAGCAGGCGGCGCTCGAACGGCGCAATTTCGTTCTCGGCCAGATGGAGGAGAACGGCTTCATCACCGGCTCGGAGCGGCGCGCGGCGGCGGCCAAGCCCTTGGGTCTTGTCACCCAGCGGCGCGAGCGTTCTGTCGATGCGGGCTATTTCCTCGAGGAAGTGCGCCGCGAGCTGATCGAGCGTTTCGGCGAGACTGCGGAGAGCGGGCCCAATTCGGTCTATGCAGGCGGGCTGTGGGTGCGCACCAGCCTAGATCCCGAAATGCAGATCGCCGCGCGCGATGCGCTGCGCGAAGGCCTGCTGCGCTATCACGGCGGGCGCGCCTGGGCGGGGCCGATCGCGACGATCGATGTAAGCAAGGGCAATTGGGCCGGGCAGCTGCAATCCTCGCCGCTCGGGATCAGTTACAAGGACTGGCGCGTGGGCGTAGTGACGCAGCGCAGCGGCCAGTCGGCACGGATCGGCTTTGCCGATGGCAAGGAGTTTCCGCTCAGCGGCCTTCCCAATGCCCTCAAGGCGGGCGACGTCATCGCGGCGAGCCCCTCTGGTAATGGCTGGCAGGTGCGCACCATCCCCGAAGCGCAGGGCGCGCTAGTGGTGGAAGATGCGCAGATGGGCCGGGTGCTGGCAATGCAGGGCGGCTTCGACCACCGTTTGTCGGACTTCAACCGCGCGACGCAGGCGATGCGTCAGCCGGGGTCGACCATCAAGCCCTTCGTCTATGCCGCCGGGCTCGATAGCGGCATGACCCCTTCGACCCAGGTCGATAACAACCGCTTCTGCTATTATCAGGGCGCGAACCTCGGCGAGAAGTGCATCCGCGGCTCGGGCCGGGGTGGGCAGTACCCGATGCGTTACGGGCTCGAGCAGTCGCAGAACATCATGACCGTGCAGATCGGCATGACCGCGGGGATGCCCAATGTCGTGAAGGAAATCGAGAAGATGGGGATCGGCAAATTCCCGGCCTATCCCTCGACCGCGCTCGGGGCGGGGGAGACCACGCTGACGAAGATGGTCGCGGCCTATTCAGCGCTCGCCAACCATGGCAAGCTCATTCCGCCGACCGTGATCGATTATGTGCAGGACCGCCGCGGCAAGGTGTTGTGGCGCGCCGATACCCGCGATTGCCGGGGCTGCAACATGGCCAAGTGGGACGGCAAGCCGATGCCGCGTCTGGGCATCAGGGGCGCGCAGGCGATGGACGCACGCACCGCCTTTCAGGTGATGCACATGCTGCGCGGTGCGGTCAGCCGCGGCACCGCGACGGTGCTGAATTCGCTCAACCTGCCGCTCTTCGGCAAGACCGGTACCACCACAGGTCCCAAGGACGTGTGGTTCATCGGCGGCACGCAGCGGATGGTCGCCGGGGCCTATGTGGGCTTCGACCAGCCCCGCAACATGGGCGGCTATGCCTATGGCGGCACGATCTCCGCCCCGATCATCAAGAGCCTGATCGAAAAGACCAAATCCAAGTGGTCCGATCTGCCCCCGGTCGCGCCGCAGGGCGTGCAGATGGTGCGGGTCGACCGGCGCAGCGGCAAGCGCGTCTTCGATGGCTGGCCGACCGACGATCCCAAATCGGCGATCATCTGGGAAGCCTTCAAGCCAGATACCGAGCCAGAGCGCTACACCCGGCAGGACGCTATCGCCGCCAAGCGCAACGAGATCATCGCGCTGATCCGCGCCGGTCGCAAGAATGCCGAAAGCGCAGTGGTGGACGAGCCGATCGACGAGCCGGTCGACTTCATCGATACCGGCGGGATCGACTGATCGCGACAATGGGCTGGAACCGCAGACGGGACTGGCGGGTTGAAGGCGGCATGACCAACCGTTTCATCACCGCTCCGCTCGCCGCACTCGCCCTTGCCGGGTTTGGCGCTGCCACTTTCACGCTCACCGCGCCGACAGCGGCGCAGGCCGAATTGCCCAAGGGCACCAAGGCCCCGGCCTTTGCCACCAACGCCGCGCTGGCGGGGAAGGAATTCGGCTTCAACCTTTCGGCTGCCCTGGCGAAGGGGCCGGTGGTGCTCTATTTCTATCCCAAGGCCTTCACCTCGGGCTGCACGCTCGAAGCCAATGCCTTTGCTGAGGCGATGCCGCAGTTCAAGGCGGCGGGCGCGAGCGTGATCGGCCTGTCGAACGACGATATCGCCACGCTCAAGCGCTTCAGCCGCGAGGAATGCCGCGATGCCTTCCCCGTGGGTGTGGCGAGCGCCAAAATCATCGCCGCCTATGACGTGGCGATGGGCAATTCGGGCCTTACCACCCGCACGTCCTATGTGATCGCGCAGGATGGCCGGATCGTCGCCGTGCATTCCAACGCGGATTATCGCGGCCATGTCGAAAAGACCCTTGCGGCGGTGCGCGCGCTGAAGAAGTAAGGCGGGGCGGCGCTTTACAATCGCGCCGCCGCCGCTAAGCGGTGCCGACTTTTTGGCACGACTGAAGGATCAACCATGCGGGCCGAGGCCCAAGCCTATATCAACCGGATCGAAGCGGCGCTGGCGCTGGTGCGCCTGTCGCTCGACTGGGATCGCGCGCTGCGCCGCCTCGACGAACTGAACGCGCGGGTGCAGGACCCGAAGCTGTGGGACAATCCCAAGCAGGCGCAGGCGATCAGCCGCGAGCAGAAGACGCTGGAGACGGCGGTCAACACGGTGCGCGAAATCGAGGCCGAGATGGCCGACGCGATCGAGTTCATCGAAATGGGTGAGACCGAGGGCGAGGACAGCATCGTCGAGGATGGGCTCAAGACGCTCGCGGCGCTGGCCGATCGGGCCGATGCCGACAAGGTGCAGGCTCTGCTTTCAGGCGAGGCCGACGGGAACGACACCTATCTCGAAATTCATGCCGGCGCAGGCGGGACCGAGAGCCAGGACTGGGCTGAAATGCTTTTCCGCATGTATGGCCGCTGGGCCGAGCGGCGCGGCTTCAAGGTGGAAACGGTCGAATATCAGGCGGGCGAGCAGGCCGGGATCAAGTCGGCGACGCTGCTCATCAAGGGTGACGGCGCGTATGGCTATGCCAAGACCGAAAGCGGCGTCCACCGGCTTGTGCGGATCAGCCCCTATGACAGTTCGGCCCGGCGCCACACCAGCTTTTCGAGCGTGTGGGTCTATCCGGTGATCGACGATACCTTCGAGATCGACATCAACCCCGCCGACCTCAAGATCGACACCTATCGCGCATCGGGCGCGGGCGGACAGCACGTCAACACGACCGACTCTGCGGTGCGCATCACCCACCAGCCCTCGGGCATCGTGGTCGCCAGCCAGCAGGATCGCAGCCAGCACAAGAACCGCGAAATCGCGATGAATATGCTGAAGGCGCGGCTCTACGAGGCGGAGATGCGCGCCCGCGAGGAAGCGGCGAGCGCCGAGCATTCCGCCAAGAGCGACATTGGCTGGGGCCACCAGATCCGGTCCTACGTCTTGCAGCCCTACCAGATGGTCAAGGACCTGCGCACCGGCGTGGTCTCGACCTCGCCCGATGCGGTGCTCGACGGGGCGATCGATCCCTTCATCTCGGCCGCGCTCGCGCAGCGGGTGACGGGTGAGACGGTCGAGATCGAGGACGTGGAGTAGGCGCGGATGCGGGCGCACGCTCTTGCCTCCGGTGCTGCGCTGATGGCCGCGCTCGCGCTCGCGGGCTGCGACAACGTTGTGCCGATTGTTCCCGGCCCGAATGCGACCGAGGCGGTTTTTCCCAAGCCCGATCGCCCGATTGCCAAGGTCGTCTCCAACCAGTTCTCCAACGAGGACGCGCGTGACGAGCGAAACGAGGCCAAGGTGGTGATGGACCTCGCCAATATCCGCCCCGGCATGACCGTGGCCGATATCGGCGCGGGCGAGGGTTACTACACCGTCCGCCTGGCCGAGCGGGTCGGCGGCGATGGCCGGGTGCTGGCGCAGGACATCAGCCGCGAAGCGCTCGAACGGCTTGGCCGCCGGGTCGAGAAGGAGCGGCTCGAGAACATTTCGATCAAGCTTGGCGATGTGGACGATCCGCAGCTGCCGCCCGACAGTTTCGACCGGATCTTCATGGTCCACATGTATCACGAAGTGACCGACCCTTACGCCTTCCTGTGGAACATGTGGCCCGCGCTGAACGGCGGCGGTCAGATCGTGGTGGTGGAAACCGACAGCAGGGTCGGCACGCATGGCCTGCCGCATACGCTGTTGTTCTGCGAATTCGAGGCGGTCGGCTATGTGCTGGCCGAATATATCGAACGCCCTGACATCAAGGGCTATTTCGCGCGTTTCCAGCGCGGGCCCAAACGCACCGCGCCTGATGCGATCAAGGTTTGCGACGCCGGGTAGCAAAACGGGTAGAACAGCAAGGCGTCTCAAGCGTTGCGGCGCGCGTATCTCGCATCTATGTGACCAATCCGTAATGCGCGCCACGGGACGGCGCGAAGGGGAGTTTTCATTGTTCAAGGGATTGAGCCCGATCATCTACGGCGGGCGTGAAGTCTGGCCGCTGGTCGAAGGCGGCAAGGGTGTTTCAGCGACCAATCATGCCAGTTCGGGCGCGTGGGCGGCTGCCGGCGGTATCGGCACGGTCAGCGCGGTCAATGCCGACAGCTACGACGACAACGGAAACCCGATCCCGCAGGTCTATCACGGCCGCACCCGTGAAGAGCGTCATCAGGAACTGATCCGCTATGCCATCGACGGCGCCACCACGCAGGTGAAGAAGGCCTACGAAATCGCGGGTGGCAAGGGCGCGATCAACATCAACGTGCTGTGGGAAATGGGCGGGGCGCAGGCCGTGCTCGAAGGCGTGCTGGAAAACACCCGCGGCATGGTGACCGGCGTCACCTGCGGCGCGGGGATGCCCTACAAGCTCGCCGAAATCGCTGCGCGCTTCAACGTCTGCTACCTGCCGATCGTCAGCTCCGGCCGTGCCTTCCGCGCGCTGTGGAAGCGGAGCTACCACAAGGTGCCCGATCTGATGGCGGCGGTGGTCTATGAAGACCCCTGGCTGGCGGGCGGGCACAATGGCCTCAGCAACGCTGAAGACCCGACCAAGCCCGAAGATCCCTATCCGCGGGTCAAGACCCTGCGCGACATGATGCGGATCGAGGGCGTGCCCGACTCCGTGCCGATCGTGATGGCGGGCGGGGTATGGTTCCTGCGCGAGTGGAACGACTGGATCGACAATCCCGAGCTCGGCACCATCGCCTTCCAGTTCGGCACGCGCCCGCTGCTGACGCAGGAAAGCCCGATCCCGCAGATCTGGAAGGACATGCTGCGCACCGTGGAACCGGGCGATGTGCTCCTCCACAAGTTCTCGCCCACCGGATTCTATTCCAGCGCGGTGAAGACCCCGTTCCTCTATGATCTGATGCACCGCTCCGAACGCCAGATCCCGTTCTTCAAGCGCGGCGAGCAAGAGGGCACGGTGCAGCTTGGCGAAGACGGCAAGGCGCGCAGTTTCTGGGTGAAGCCCGAGGACAAGACCCGCGCCGAAATGTGGATGCGCGCCGGGCATTCCGAGCCGTTGAAGACGCCGGACAACACTGTCGTCTTCGTGACGCCGGACGCGCGTGACACGATCCGCAAGGATCAGCAGGACTGCATGGGTTGCCTGTCGCACTGCCAGTTCTCGAGCTGGAAGGATCACGACGACTACACCACCGGCCGCCTCGCCGATCCGCGTAGCTTCTGCATCCAGAAGACCCTGCAGGACATCGCCCACGGCGACGATCCCGACAACAACCTCGCCTTCGCCGGCCACGCCGCCTATCGCTTCAAGCAGGACCCGTTCTATTCGAACGGCTACACGCCGAGCGTAGGCGAACTGGTCGAGCGGATATTGTCGGGCGATTGATGTGAGTTCGTTCGCACCATGGCTTTTGCTGTTTACAGTGCAGTCGTCGGATCAGATTGTTGCTGATTTCGAAGAAGCACTCGCGGCCAATAATTTAGCTATGGATGCAGCATTTTCATGTATGGACATTCAAACAAAGGAAGTGCTCAAAGAGCATCTATTTGAGCCGGAAGCACCATGGATTGTCGATTTCGCGCTTCAAAAATGTGATGTGCATTTCGACGAGATGCGGAAAATTCTCACCAGCAACCAAGATTTAGTTGCGGAAGCGGAAACGCTGGTGATAGAGTTTCGGGACAGAGTCAGAGTGGCCTACATCGAAAATATCGGAAATCTTTTTGTAAAAGAAGATTTTGCGCAGTCGCGGGCCGATATGGCCACCATGAAGCTTGGTGACTGTGTTCGTGATAAGGTTAATCTGTGGGCATCGCAGTCTTCACAGCCAGAGACTCTTGCGAAGGCAGCAGTTTCCTCTTGTCGAGATGAGTGGAATGTTTGGCGTTCATTGCAACCATATTCGATCAAGGCAAAAAAGTTGCGTGTTGAAATGCACGATTATGAAGCCCGCTTCAAAACATTGCTTATTGAGACCGCAACCGTCTGGGTATTTGAGGCAAGATCAAAATAGTATTGGCTTTTGTCTTGCGCTGGCCGCTTAGCGTATCAGCGCGGTCCGAACCTTATCGGGTAGATGATGCTCATCGATCCAAATTCGGAAATTGGCGATCACTTTGTGGCCCGGATCTTCGCGGCGCTCTGCCATAAGCAGGGATCGAGGCGCTCGGCGATCGCGCGGGTGATCCACGATCTGGGCAAGCGCCTGAGCGCCTTACCGGTCTCAGGCGCGCGGCATGATCTGGCGTTCCGAGGCCTTTCGGAAGTGCTGGTCAAGCACGAGGTCGAGCATCCCCAGCGCGATCATCAGATGCGGCGGTGCCATCAGCGGCGCGGTGTCGTCCGTAGCCAAGGACCGGCGGCGCATCCGGCGCAGGTCGGTGACGGTCATGCCGGGGGGCAATTGCAGGGTGAGCGCCGCCATCATCGCGCGCGCCTCTTCGACGCGTTCTGCGGCTTCGGCAAAGGTCAGGTCCTCGGCCTCCAACGCGCGCAGCAGCTTGCAGCGGTAGGCGCGGCAGGTGGCCGGGCGGGTGTCATAGGTGGTGCAGCACGCGCCATCGAGCGCAGGGCAGGGCAGTGCAAAGCCGAATTCGCCCTCGGCCTCCAGCACGGCCAGACCATCGGCCCGCGCCTGATCGACTTCCTCTGCTTTCAGCGGGCCGAAATCGAACAGCGCACCGCTGCAACACAGCCCGCATCGGGTGCAAAGATCCGTCTCGGCCATGGCGCGCGAGTATGGCGCGCTTTTGTCGCGCGTCCAGATCGTTCAGATCAGCGCCGTCAGCACCTGATCGGGCGGGCGGTGGCCGTCGGCCCACATGCGGATATTGGCGATCACCTTGTGCCCCGAATCCTCGCGACCCTCGGCGGTGGCGCTGCCGATGTGGGGGAGGGTCATGACATTGGGGTGGGCGATCAGGCGCGGGTCGACGTGCGGCTCGTCCGGGTAGACGTCGAGCCCCGCACCCGCGAGGTGGCCCGATTCGAGCGCGGCGATCAGCGCCTCCTGATCAATCAGCTCGCCGCGCGCGGTGTTCACGATGGAGCTGCCGGGCTTCATCAGCGCGATCCGGCGCGCGTCGATGAGGTGGCGGGTTTCCTCGGTCAGCGGGCAGTGGAGCGTGAGGATATCCGCCTCAGCCATGAGCGCATCGACATCCGCAACGTAACGCGCAGCCAGCATCCGTTCGAGCGCTTCGGGGAGAGGCTTGCGGTTGTAATAGGCGATCTCCAGCCCGAAGGCCCGCGCGCGGTGTGCGACCGCCTGACCGATGCGCCCCATACCGATGATGCCGAGCACCTTGCCCGCCAGCTTCCTACCCAGCAGGCCCGAGGGTGCCCAGCCGGTCCACTTCCCGCTGCGCACCAGCGCGGTGCCTTCGCGGATGCGGCGCGGCACGCCGATGATGCCTGCCATCGCAAGGTCGGCGGTGTCGTCCGTGAAGACGCCCGGCGTGTTGGTGACGATGATCCGCCGCGCGGCGGCGGCGGCGAGGTCGATATGCTCGGTCCCCGCCCCGAAGCTGGCGATCAGGCCCAGCCGCTCGCCCGCGCCTGCGATCAGATCGGCGTCGATTTTGTCGGTGACGGTCGGCACCAGCACGTCGCAATCCTGCATCGCTGCGGCGAGCTGATCGCGGGTCATGGGCACATCGGTCTCGTTCAGCACCACATCGAAGAGCTCGCGCATCCGCGCCTCGACCGCCGGCATTAGGTGGCGGGTGACGATCACGCGGGGTGCGGCGGCAAGCGGACGGGTGGGGCGCTGGGTCATGGATGCGGGGCTAATGCCACAGGCCTGTGGCGGTCAAGGCAAGGAATTGCACGCGCTGCAGGAATCGGTGGGCTTGAATCCGTGGTCATCGAGGCGCTATCGCTGGCTCATGCAGGGATTCCGTTTCTTCGCGCTCGTCGGCCTCGCGCTGATGCTCGCCGCCGCCGCCGTGACCGCACCGCTCCGCGCGCAGGACAGGGCCGTACCCTATTGGGCGAGCCTGCGCTACGAGACCGTCAACATGCGGGTCGGGCCGAGTGGGGAATATCCGGTGAGCTGGGTCTATCAGCGCAAAGGCCTGCCGGTGAAGGTGGTGCGCGTGCGAGAGGGTTGGCGTCTGGTCGAGGACCACGAGGGCACGCAGGGCTGGATCGCGGCGAGCCAGCTCAATCCCGAGCGTGGCGGCGTAGTGATCGGCAAGGGGCTCGCGGAGATCAAGGCCGAGCCGAACAGCGCCGCGGTGGTCAAGTGGCGGGCCGAACCCGGCGTGATTGGTGCGGTGAAATCCTGCCGCGAGGGCTGGTGCGACATCGATATCGCCGGGCGCAAGGGCTGGATCAGCGCCGCGCGCCTGTGGGGATCGGAAGCGCTGCCGGGCGGCTAGGCACCGCCCGGCGAACGCGATTTATCAGACCAGTTCGATCGCCACGGCGGTCGCTTCCCCCCCGCCAATGCACAGGCTGGCAACGCCGCGCTTCTTGCCATGCGCCTTCAGCGCTGCGATCAGCGTGACGATGATCCGCGCGCCCGACGCGCCAATCGGGTGGCCGAGCGCGGTGCCGCCGCCGTTTACGTTGATCTTCTCGTGCGGAATGCCGAGATCGCGCATCGCGAACATCGCGACGCAGGCAAAGGCCTCGTTGACTTCGAACAGATCGACATCCTCGACGCTCCACCCGGCACGCTCCAGCACCTTCTGGATCGCCGGAATCGGCGCGGTGGTGAACTGCGCCGGGGCTTGCGCGTGGGCGGCGGTGGCGATGACGCGGGCGACCGGGGCGAGCCCCTTGGCCTCAGCGACGCTTGCACGGGTCAGCACCAGCGCGGCGGCACCGTCCGAGATCGAGGAGGAGGTCGCCGCAGTGATCGTGCCGTCCTTGGCAAAGGCGGGCTTCAGCTGCGGGATCTTGTCGGGGCGGCCCTTGCCGGGGGCCTCGTCATGCTCGACCACCACGTCGCCCGCGCGGGTGCTGACCGTCACCGGCACCACCTCATCGGCGAAGGCGCCGCTGGCGATCGCCTTGTTGGCGCGGGCGAGCGATTCGATGGTGTAGGCGTCCATCTCCTCGCGGGTCATCTGATAGGCGTTGGCGGTGTCCTGCGCGAAGGTGCCCATCGCGCGGCCCTGTTCGTAGGCATCTTCCAGCCCGTCGAGGAACATGTGGTCATAGGCAGTATCGTGCCCCAGCCGCGCGCCCGAGCGGTGCTTCTTCAGGAGGTAGGGCGCGTTGGTCATGCTCTCCATGCCGCCCGCGACGACGACATCAATGGTGCCGCTGGCGAGCGCTTCTGCACCCATGATCACGGTCTGCATCCCCGATCCGCAGACCTTGTTAACGGTGGTCGCCTGCACGCTGAGCGGGAGGCCGGCCTTGATCGCCGCCTGACGCGCGGGCGCCTGGCCGAGGCCGGCGGGGAGCACGCAGCCGATATAGGCGCGGTCGATCTCGTCACCCGAAACCCCGGCGCGCTCCACTGCCGCCTTGACCGCAACCGCGCCCAGATCGGTCGCCGAAACCTCCGCCAGCGCGCCCTGCATCGCGCCCATCGGGGTGCGGGCATAGGAGAGGATCACGATCGGATCGGCGGGGGAAAGCTGGGTCATGGGGTCGTCCTTCCTGTGGGATTATGTCCTTGCGCCCCGCTCTAATGCTGCATTGCGGCAATGGCAATTGCGTGCGGGGCGCGGCAACATGCTTGTCAGGTGGGCGGCTTTGCGCGACAACGCGTCGCAAATAAAAACCCATCATGTCCGAACGGGAGAACGACATGGCCGATGATCGCCGCCAAGAACTCGAAGCCCTGCTGGCGCACCAGCGCGCCGCCTTCACCGCCTCGCGCCCCGAACCGCTGAGCCAGCGCAAGGACCGGATCAAGCGCGCCATCGCCCTGATCAAGGACCATGGCGAGGAATTCGCCAAGGCGATGAGCGCCGATTTCGGCAACCGTTCGTATGCGCAGTCGATGCTGACGGACATCGCGGCGACGGTGGGTGCGGGCAATCACGCATTGAAGCACATCGACAGCTGGTCGAAGCCTGAAAAGCGGAAAGTTCAGTTCCCGCTCGGCCTGCTTGGTGCCAAGGCCGAGGTCCGTTACGAGCCCAAGGGCGTTATCGGCATCCTCTCGCCGTGGAACTTCCCGGTACAGCTCGCCTTCGGCCCGCTGATGCAGGTGCTCGCTGCAGGCAACCGGGCGATGATCAAGCCCTCCGAATTCACCGAACGCACCAGCGAGCTGATGGCCGAGCTGACGGCTCAATATTTCCAGCCCGAGGAAGTTGCCGTGGTCACCGGCAGTCCGGAAGTTGCGGCGGCGTTCTCCTCGCTGCCTTTTGATCACCTCGTCTTCACCGGATCGACCGCGACGGGCCGCCGCGTGATGCAGGCGGCGGCGGAGAACCTCGTGCCGGTGACGCTCGAACTGGGTGGCAAGTCGCCGGTGATCATGGGTCGCAGCGCCGATTTCGCCAAGGCGGGTGAGCGGATCGCGATCGGCAAGATGATGAACGCGGGGCAAATCTGCCTCGCGCCCGATTACCTGATGGTGCCCGAAGACAAGGCCGATGAGGCAGTCGCGGGTGTCACGCAAGCGGCGGCGGCGATGTATCCACGCTTGCTCGACAATGACGACTATGCCTCGATCGTCTCCGACCGCCATTTCGAGCGGCTTCAGGGCCTGGTCGCCGACGCACGCGACAAGGGGGCGGAGGTGATCGAGGTCAATCCGGCGGGCGAGGATTTCGCCAACGCCAACCAGCGCAAGATGCCGCTCACCGTGCTGCGCGGCGTCAGCGACGACATGACCGTGATGCAGGAGGAAATCTTCGGCCCCGTCCTGCCCGTGATGACCTACAAGGCGGTCGATCAGGCGGTGGACTACATCAATGAACACGACCGCCCGCTCGGCCTCTATTACTTCGGCGAGGACAAGGGCGAGCAGGAGCGCGTGCTGACCCGCACGATCTCGGGCGGGGTGACCACCAATGACGTGGTGTTCCATGTGTCGATGGAGGATCTGCCCTTCGGCGGCGTCGGGCCTTCGGGCATGGGGAGCTATCACGCGATCGAGGGCTTCCGCGAATTCAGCCACGCCCGTGCCGTCTATCACCAGCCCAAGATCGACATTGCCAAGCTCGGCGGCTTGAAGCCGCCTTACGGCAAGGCAACCGAGGCGGCCGCGGCGCGCATGATGAAGTAGGCGGGGGCGGGACGGAGCGCCGCAAGCTCTGTTCGATTTCCTGCAACATCCTTACGGGCTTTTCCCTGAGTCGCAGGCTTGCACCGCGCGGCTGACAGGCTTAGGGCGACCTCGGGATTAATAGCTTGGACATCGCTGTGGTCGATCTCAGTCAGTATCTCCCGATACTGTTATTCGTGCTCGTTGCGCTCGGGCTGTCGGTGCTCTTTGTGGTCGCACCGATGGCGGTGTCGCGCCTGACAGGCGTGCACAATCCGGATGCGGAAAAACTGTCGGAATATGAATGCGGCTTCCCGGCTTTCGAGGATGCGCGCAGCCAGTTCGACGTGCGCTTCTATCTCGTGGCGATTAGCTTCATCGTCTTCGATCTCGAAGCCGCCTTCCTGTTCCCCTGGGCCGTCAGCCTGGGCAAGACGGGCTGGGTGGGCTGGACGGGGATGATGGTGTTCCTCTTCATCCTCGCTGTGGGCCTTGCCTATGAATGGAAGAAAGGGGCGTTGGACTGGGAATGAATACCATCGTTACTCCTCCCCAAGGACTGCCCGACATCTCGAAGCTCACCACCGCGCAGGGCGGCGAGGTGCGCCAGCCTGATGCCGACTATTTCAAGTCGCTGCAGACCGAGGTGAATGACAAGGGTTTCCTCGTCACCTCGACTGAAGATCTGTTCCAATGGGCCCGCACCGGCAGCCTGTGGTGGATGACCTTCGGCCTTGCCTGCTGCGCGGTCGAGATGATCCACGTCAACATGCCGCGCTACGACATGGAGCGCTTCGGCGCCGCGCCGCGCGCGTCCCCGCGCCAGTCGGACGTGATGATCGTGGCGGGCACGCTGTGCAACAAGATGGCCCCGGCGCTGCGCAAGGTCTACGACCAGATGTCGGACCCCAAGTATGTGATCAGCATGGGCAGCTGCGCCAATGGCGGCGGCTATTACCACTATTCTTATTCGGTGGTGCGCGGCTGCGACCGGATCGTTCCGGTGGACATCTATGTCCCCGGTTGCCCGCCGACTGCCGAAGCGCTGCTCTATGGCGTGATGCAATTGCAGCGGAAGATCCGCCGCGTGGGCACGATCGAAAGGTAAGGGCGCATGGCCGTTCTGCATTCCGCACCGCGCTTCGCTTCGAACGAAGGCGTGATCGACGCCATCAGCGAGACTATTTCGGTCTGGCTGATCGAGGCCCACGAGGCCCACGGTGAGGTGATCTTCCGGGTCGAGCGCGACGCGATGGAAAAGGTGCTGCGCATCCTGCGCGACGATCACGCCTACCAGCAGCTCATGGAAATTGCCGGGGCCGACTACCCGAGCCGCCCGGAGCGGTTCGAAGTCGTCTACATGCTTCAGAGCCTCACGAAGAACCACCGTGTTATGGTCAAGTGCTCGGCCAGCGAGGACACGCCCGTGCCGACCGTCACCACGCTGTGGCCCAATGCAGGGTGGCTTGAGCGCGAGGTGTTCGACATGTTCGGCGTGACCTTCGCCGGCAATCCCGATCTGCGCCGCATCCTCACCGATTACGGCTTCGAAGGACACCCGTTCCGCAAGGACTTCCCGATGACGGGTTACACCGAACTGCGCTATTCCGAGGACGAAAAGCGCGTCGTGTACGAGCCGGTCGAGCTGGCGCAGGAAATGCGCAGCTTCGATTTCCTCAGCCCGTGGGAAGGCGCGGACTACGTGCTGCCGGGTGACGAAAAGTCGCGCGGCGCGCCGCCCGTTGCCGATCCCAAGACCACCGAAAAGCCCGCCGACACCGGGGCGGGCAAGAAGGCGGACGAAGCGGCGGCCAAGCCCGTCGCTCGGCCTGCGCCAGACAAGAAGGACAGCGGCAAGCCCGCGCCGGGCGCCCCCGATGCCACCTCGAAGGAGGGTGGACGATGAGCATGAATCTCGAAGAATCGCCGACCACTGAAGGCGAGGTCATCACCAATTACACGATCAATTTCGGCCCCCAGCACCCGGCCGCGCACGGGGTGCTGCGGATGGTGATGGAGTTGGACGGCGAGGTGATCGAGCGGATCGACCCCCATGTCGGCCTGCTCCACCGCGGCACCGAAAAGCTGATCGAGCAGAAGACCTATCTCCAGGCGCTGCCCTATTTCGACCGGCTGGATTACTGCTCGCCGCTCGCGCAGGAGCATTCCTATGTGCTCGCGATCGAGAAGCTGCTGAACATCGAAGTGCCGATCCGCGCGCAATATCTGCGCGTGCTGTTCGCCGAGCTGACCCGCATCTGCAATCACATGCTCAACATGGGCGCGCACATCCTCGATGTCGGCGCGTTCACGCCGAACCTGTGGATCATGGATCTGCGCGAAGATTGCCTCAACTTCTTCGAGCGGGCCTCGGGCGCGCGGATGCACTCGGCCTATTTCCGTCCCGGCGGTGTCCATCAGGACGTGCCGGAAAAGCTCTTGGTCGACATCGGCGATTGGCTCGACAATCGCTTCTTCCAGCTGTTCGAGGACGCGATGAGCCTCGTCATGGACAACCGCATCTTCAAGCAGCGCAACGTCGACATCGCCGTCGTGTCGCGCGAAGACGCGATTGCCTGGGGTTTCTCCGGCCCGATGATCCGCGCCGCGGGCATTCCGTGGGATCTGCGCAAGAGCCAGCCCTACGACGTCTATGACCGCATGGAATTCGACATTCCGGTCGGCACCAATTCGGACTGCTATGACCGCTTCATGGTGCGCGTGAAGGAAGTCTACGAGAGCGCCAAGATCATGCGCCAGTGCCTGCGCGATATGCCGCAGGGGCCGATTGCCTCGACCGACGGCAAGGTCTCCCCGCCAAAGCGCGGCGAGATGAAGCAGTCGATGGAAAGCCTGATCCACCACTTCAAGCTCTACACTGAAGGCTTCCACGTTCCGGCAGGCGAGGTTTACGTGGCGACCGAGAGCCCCAAGGGCGAATTCGGGGTCTATCTCGTCAGCGATGGCACCAACAAGCCCTACCGCTGCAAAATCCGCCCGACGGCCTTCTCGCACCTTCAGGCAATGGACTTCATGTCCAAGGGCCACATGCTGCCCGACGCGACCGCCATTCTGGGCGCGATCGACGTGGTGTTCGGGGAGTGTGACCGGTGAAAGCCGCCGTCCCGGCCATCTTTGCCCTGCTTGCGGCTACTGCTCCGGCGGCGGCCGAGGAGCATGTGCCCGTTTCAGCAGGCCCCGAGGTCGATGGTCTCGTGGCGGCGCTCGAAGCCAAGGATCGCAATGGAGCGATCGGGCGGATAAAGGGCATCTTCGCCTTGAACGACGAAGACCGGATGGTGCGCACGCCTGCCGCCTTCGTCGATCTGGTGATCGGTTGCCCGGCAAAGCAGATCGCTGCGCTGAATACCACGAGCTTCAAGCTCTACACCTACCGCTGGGATTGCGCGGCGGGCGAATATCAGGCGCAGCTCGGCAAGGATCCCGACAGCTCCTACATCGAAGTGGTCGATCCGGCTGACGCTGCGCGCATCGCCAAGCGGGCGGCTGCCCCGCGGATGAAACCGATGCTCCCGCCGCCGATGCCGGCCCTGATGGATCGAGAAAGCCCGGAAGCGCGCAAGGCCCGTGTCGAGAAGACCGCCGCCGCCGAACTTGCCGCGCTCAAGGCGCTGGAGCCGCAGCTCAAGGCTGGCGTGCTGACCGATGCGGCGGCGCTGGCACCGAATGCCAACTTCACCACCGGCTATCGCGATATCGTCCAGAGCGCCTTCATTGCCGAAATGGACGGCGATGGGCTGTCCGGGGCCAACGAACAGCTCGCCTGGCTGACCGCCAATCTCGGCAAGCCCGACAATGTCGAGTGCAGGCAGATCCGCAACGACAGCGTGCCCGGTGACCCCTTTTTCATCCACACCTGCCGGGTGCTCTCGGAGCAGATGGGACACGGCTATGCCGCCATGGTGTTCTTCCGCGATGCGAAGATCGCCTCGATCCAGTTCAATTATGTGAACGCTGCGGTGGTTGAAAAAATACAGAAATCGCTCTCTTCCAAGGCCGGTGGAAACTGATGGCTGACCGTACCCCCGCTCCCGATACCCCCGAACTGCGCGCCCGCTGGGGTGGCTTTGCGTGGACGCCGGAGAACAAGACAACCGCCGATTGGCACATCGCCAAGTATCCCGAAGGGCGTCAGCGCTCGGCGGTCATGCCGCTGCTCGATCTTGCCCAGCGGCAGGTCGGGGCGGAGACCGATACGCAAGGGTGGCTGCCGCTGCCGGTGATCGAGTATGTCGCCAAGTATCTCGACATGCCGGTGATCCGCGTGCTCGAAGTCGCCAGCTTCTACTTCATGTATAACTTGAAGCCCGTCGGCAAATTCCACGTGCAGGTGTGCGGCACCACGCCCTGCATGCTGCGCGGATCGGACGACATCATGAGCGCGTGCAAGAAGCGCGGGATGGTGAAGGGCGGGGTGTCGGCGGATGGCCTCTGGACCCTCACCGAAGTCGAATGCATGGGCAATTGCGCCACCGCGCCGATGGTCCAGATCAACGACGACAATTACGAGGACCTGACCCCCGAGCGCCTCGACGCGGTGCTAGATGCGCTGGCAGCGGGCCAGCAGCCGAAGACCGGTACGCAGGAGCCGGGTCGCCACACCTCCGAGCCTGCGGGCGGGCCGACCACACTCACGGATATGGTGAGCGAGAACCACGACTATCGGAGCGCGTGGTAAGGTGGAAACGGTCGCCTCCCTCCTCGGTGCGCTGCTGCTGGGCTTCATTGCCTACAAGCTGCTGATGGGCTTGGTCCGCGTCGGCGTGATCCTGCTTATCATCGCTGTGCTCGCCGGGCTGTGGCAGCAAGGAGCGATCGGATGAACGGGTTGACGCTGCTCTTCGCGATCCTTGGCCTCACCGGCTTTGCATTGGGCGCGGTGCTGACCGTCACCGGGCCCTACGAGATGGGCGTGATCGTGATGGGCATGGGCCTGATGTTTCAGGTGATTTCGCTGGTGCGCATCAGGCGCGCGAAGGCGCAGGGCGGGGAGGGCAGGCGGCCATGACGCTCACTCCTCGGCATATCCTCTCCGGCGCGTTCTGGCTGGCTGGCGTGGCCCTGCTTTTCCTGATCGACAAGAACAGCCAGAACCTCGCCGGGCTGTTCGCAGCTGTGGCCTGCCTCGCGCTCAGCATTGGCGTGCAGCCGCGTGACGAACGCGCGCTCGCCGAGCGGGGTCCGCCAATCCTGTGGGACCGGCGCGATGCAGGCGAAAAGTTTTCGATCATCATGTTCCACCTCGTCATCGCGGTCGGGGTTCTGTTCACCGCCGGATTGCTGGCGGGTGTCGGCGGGGAAGCCCCAGTTCCGCTGTGGCGCGTGGCGCTCGCGGCCGGACTGGTGACCATGGTGGCGTGGAAATTCTGGCGTAACTGGACAATGCGCAATGCTGGCTGACAAGGATCGCATCTTCACCAACCTCTACGGGTTCCAGGAATGGAGCCTGAAGGCAGCGCAGGCGCGCGGCGATTGGGACGACACCAAGGCGCTGCTCGCGCGCGGGCAGGACGCGATTATCGAGGAAATCAAGGCCTCGGGCCTGCGCGGACGGGGCGGAGCGGGCTTCCCGACGGGGCTCAAGTGGTCCTTCATGCCCAAGGAATCGCGTGACGGTCGGCCGAGCTTCCTCGTCATCAATGCCGACGAATCCGAGCCGGGTAGCTGCAAGGACCGCGAGATCATCCGCCACGATCCGCACAAGCTGGTCGAAGGCGCGCTGGTCGCCGGCTACGCGATGCGCGCGCGGGCGGCCTATATCTACATCCGCGGCGAATATATCCGTGAGGCCGAGACGCTTCAGAAGGCGATTTCCGAGGCATATGACGCCGGGCTGATCGGCAAGAACGCCTGCGGTTCGGGCTACGACTTCGACGTCTTCATGCACCGCGGTGCGGGCGCTTACATCTGCGGCGAAGAGACCGCGATGATCGAGAGCCTCGAAGGCAAAAAGGGCCAGCCGCGCCTCAAGCCCCCGTTCCCGGCGGGCGCGGGGCTCTATGGTTGCCCGACCACCGTGAACAACGTCGAAAGCATCGCGGTCGCGCCGACGATCCTGCGGCGCGGGGCCTCGTGGTTCAGCTCCTTCGGGCGCGAGAACAACAAGGGCACCAAGCTGTTCCAGATCAGCGGACACGTGGAAAAGCCCTGCGTCGTGGAAGAGTCGATGAGCATTCCCTTCGAGGAGCTGATCGAGAAGCACTGCGGCGGCATCCGCGGCGGGTGGGACAACCTGTTGGCGGTGATCCCCGGTGGCTCCTCGGTGCCGCTGGTGCCCGCCGCGCAGATCCGCAATGCCCCGATGGACTTCGACGGGCTGAAGGAACTCGGCTCGGGCCTCGGCACGGCAGCGGTGATCGTCATGGACAAGTCGACCGACATCGTCCGCGCGATCAGCCGCCTATCCTATTTCTACAAGCACGAAAGCTGCGGCCAGTGCACCCCCTGCCGCGAAGGCACGGGGTGGATGTGGCGCATGATGGAGCGCCTGCGCACGGGTGACGCGGCGATCGAGGAAATCGATATGCTGCAGGAAGTCACCAAGCAGGTCGAAGGCCACACCATCTGCGCGCTCGGCGATGCCGCCGCATGGCCGATCCAGGGCCTGATCCGCCACTTCCGGCCTGAGCTGGAGCGGCGGATCAATGAGCATAACGCCAAGTTCGCGGAGGCGGCGGAGTGAGCGCTCTAAAACGCATTGGCGTCACCATTTCTGCCGTGGGAGCTGGCGTTCTCTTGGTTGGCGGATTCCCACAGTCATTTGGTGTGATTGTGGCCGACGCGTCGAAGCTGATTATGCTTGGGTGTTTCGTGATCGCTGCTGGAGCTGCGGTCGAAACGAACGCAAGAATAAGAGAAAAAAGAGAAGAGGGCATCCGCAATGCCTAAAGTCACCGTAGACGGTCAGGAAATCGAGGTCCCGGCGGGCGCGACTGTGCTGCAGGCGTGCGAGCTTGCGGGCAAGGAAATCCCGCGCTTCTGCTATCACGAGCGCCTCTCCATCGCGGGCAACTGCCGCATGTGTCTCGTCGAGGTGAAGCCCGGGCCGCCCAAGCCGCAGGCCTCCTGCGCGCTGCCCGCTGCCGATGGTCAGGAAATCCGCACCGACTCGCCCATGGTCAAGAAGGCCCGCGAAGGCGTGATGGAGTTCCTGCTCATCAACCACCCGCTCGATTGCCCGATCTGCGATCAGGGCGGCGAGTGCGATTTGCAGGATCAGGCGGTCGCCTATGGCCGCGGCGGTTCGCGCTACCACGAGAACAAGCGCGCAGTGACCGAGAAGTACATGGGCCCGCTGATCAAGACGATCATGACCCGCTGCATCCACTGCACCCGCTGCGTGCGCTTCTCGGAAGAGATCGCGGGCGTGGACGAAATCGGCGCGCTGTACCGCGGCGAGGACATGCAGATCACCACCTATCTCGAACAGGCGGCGGCGCACGAATTGTCGGCGAACGTCATCGACCTGTGCCCGGTGGGTGCGCTGACCTCGCGGCCCTATGCCTTCGAGGCGCGGCCGTGGGAGCTGAAGAAGACGCTCTCGATCGACGTCTCGGACGCTGTGGGCGCCAACATCACGCTCCACTCCAAGGGCCGCGAAGTCATGCGCGCGCTGCCGCGCGTCAATGACGACGTCAACGAGGAATGGCTGTCGGACAAGGGCCGCTACCAGGTCGACGGCCTCACCAAGCGCCGCTTGGACCGCGTTTGGGTGCGCCGCGAGGGCAAGCTCCAGCCCGCCGAGTGGACCGAGGCTTTCGGGATGATCGCCTCCTCGCTCGAAGGCGACAAGGCCAGCATCGCGGCGGTCGCGGGCGACCTGCTCGATGCCGAGACGATGTTCGCCGCCAAGGCGCTGGTCAATGCCTGCGGCTCGAACCTGACCGAAGCGCGCCAGACCGGCATGACCTATGACGTGTCGAACTTCGCGGCGGTGAATTTCAATTCGACCTTTGCGGGCATCGAGACCGCCGACGCGATCCTGATCGTCGGCAGCAATGTCCGCTGGGAAGCCGCGCTGCTCAACGTCCGCCTGCGCAAGGCGGTGAAGGCGGGGGCGAAGGTCTACATCATCGGCCCCGAGTGGGATCCGACCTACAAGGCGACCTTCCTCGGCTCGGACCTCAAGCTGCTGAACCGCATCCCCAAGGAATTGGGTGACGTCATGAAGTCAGCCCAGCGCCCGGCTGTGATCCTCGGCGCGGCGGCGCTCGCCAAGGGCGCGCTTCCGGCGGCGCTCAAGCTGGTCGACAAGTTCGGGCTCGTGAAAGATGGCTGGAACGGCTTCAACGTGCTGCACATCTCGGCGGCGCGGATGGCCTCGCTGATGCTCGGCTTCACGCTGCCGGGCGGGATGGGCGACATCGTCGCCGCTTCGCCGAAGGTGCTGCTTAGCCTCGGCGCGGACGAGATGGACTATGCGCCCTACGCCAAGAGCCTCAAGGTCTATATCGGCCATCACGGCGACAAGGGCGCGCATCACGCAGACATCATCCTGCCGGGCGCGTCCTTCGCAGAGAAGGACGGGACCTACGTCAACGCCGAGGGCCGGGTGCAGTTCGCGGAGAAGGCCGTGTTCGCCCCCGGCGACGCGCGCGAGGATTGGACGATTTTGCGTGCGCTGGCAGATAGCGTGGGTGTCAGCGTCGGCTTCGACAGCTTTTCGGAACTTCAGGCCAAGATGATCGCCGCCGTGCCCGCACTGGGCGAAGAGGGCCTCGCAGATTACGGAGCGCTGCCCAAGGCGGACAGCGGCGCGAAGTTCGAGGGCGAGCTTGCGGGCTACCCGATCAAGGACTTCTACCTCACCAACCCCATCGCCCGCGCGAGCGAGGTGATGCAGCGTTGTTCGGATGAACTGCTGCACGGGGCGGACGTTAAGGAGGCTGCGGAATGATCGTGCTCCCGCAATTCCTCAGGCGCCTGCCGTTTATACTATATGCGTTCGTTCCGGTATTCCTCTTATGGAGCCTCTCGAATGAGTGGTATGTCGTTACTCGGCTTGGCGATACGGGGCAGGTGGAGCTTAATGAGATCATTGGCTGGTATGAGAAGTCTCGTGCCGCCCTCTACGTCGTACATCAAGCGATCTACCTTTTGATTGGCGCTGCCGTGCTTCACGCCTTGGTGGCTATTCACGACAAATTGATGGGAGCTGCGGAATGACCGCCTTCTTCCAATCCCTCGGCCTCAGCTATGAATGGGCCTGGACCGTCGCGACGTTCGCGGGGATCCTGATCGTCTCGCTGCTCGTCATGTTCAGCGTGGCGATGGTGATCTATGTCGACCGCAAGGTGCTGGGCGCGATCATGATGCGGCGCGGGCCCAACGTGGTCGGGCCGTTCGGGCTGCTCCAGTCCTTCGCGGACGGCCTCAAGGTCTTCCTGCAAGAGACCATCATCCCGTCCGCGGCAAACAAGGGCATTTTCCTGATCGCGCCGATCATCACCTTCACCGTCGCGCTGGCGGCCTGGGCGGTGATCCCGTTCGATGCGGGCGTGGTGATTTCGGACATCAATGTCGGTCTGCTCTACATCCTCGCGATCAGCTCGATGGGGGTTTACGGCGTGGTGATGAGCGGGTGGGCGTCGAACTCCAAATACCCATTCTTCTCGGCGATGCGCGCGTCTGCGCAGATGATCTCCTACGAAGTGTCGATCGGCTTCGTGTTGGTGTGCGTGGTGCTGTTTGCCGGCACCTTCAACCTCTCGGGCATCGTGAACGCGCAGCAGGGCTTCGGGCTCGGGCTGATCAACGCCTATGCGGTGCACCCGCTGCTCTTCCCGATGTGGGTGGTGTTCTTCATCTCCGCGCTCGCTGAAACCGCGCGTGCGCCCTTCGACCTTACCGAGGCCGAGAGCGAGCTCGTCGCGGGCTACCAGACCGAATATTCCTCGATGAGCTTCGCGCTGTTCTGGCTCGGCGAATATGCCAACATCCTGCTGATGTGCTCGCTCAACACGCTGCTGTTCTGGGGCGGGTGGCTGCCGCCGCTCGACATTCCGGTGCTCTACATGGTGCCGGGGATCATCTGGTTCCTGCTCAAGACCTTCATGTTCTTCTTCATGTTCAGCTGGATCTGGGCGACCGTGCCGCGTTACCGCTATGACCAGCTGATGCGCCTCGGGTGGAAAGTGTTCCTGCCGATGAGCCTGCTGTTTGTGGCTGTGACGTCCGGTTATCTCATGGCGACGGGGCATTTCGGATGAGGTTAGCTCCTGTCACCCTGTCTGTCGCACTTGCGATTACGAGCGCTGCCGCCGCGCAGGAGCGAACCCCGGTTTCGCCGCCTTCGCCGCCGCTTCCGTTCAAGAGCGGCAGTTTCGAATGCGCGATGCATGATGAAGCAGGTCGCACCTTTCAGCTCGAAGGGCTGATTGGCGATTGGCAGAGGTTTCCTCAAGGCGGCCAACAAGTGGTTCTGCTGATGTCTGCGCCTGAGGATACCGGTCTGTCCGGCAAATTTAAGGGTTCTTTCCAGCCGAGCGAGAGCAGGGCCTGGTTTTTGGGCACGATTATGGAGCGGAGGCACCGAGTGACGCTCAACGAGCCCTTCTCGCCGAAGGGCACCATCTCCATCTTTCGCTATCCCGCGTTTGGAGCGGAGCAAAAGAGCGTCGAGAGGTTTGTCGGTTTTTGCAATTTCGAGGTTTCGGCAGTGAGCAAGGAATTACCGGAATGACTTCGGTCTCCCACCTCATCAAATCGTTCACCCTCTGGGAATTCCTCAAGGCGCATGCCTTGACGCTGAAGTATTTCTTCAAGCCCAAGGTGACGATCAACTACCCCTTCGAGAAAGCCCCGCTCTCGCCCCGCTTCCGCGGTGAGCATGCGCTGCGGCGCTACCCGAACGGAGAGGAACGCTGCATCGCGTGCAAGCTGTGCGAGGCCGTGTGCCCCGCGCAGGCGATCACCATCGAGAGCGAGCCGCGTGAAGACGGCAGCCGCCGCACCACCCGCTACGACATCGACATGACCAAGTGCATCTTCTGCGGCTTCTGCCAGGAAGCCTGCCCGGTCGATGCGATCGTCGAGGGGCCGAACTTCGAATATTCGACCGAAACCCGCGAGGAGCTGCTGTACGACAAGGCCAAGCTGCTCGCGAATGGTGACAAATGGGAACGGGCCATCGCGGCCAACCTTGAAGCCGACGCACCCTACCGCTAGGGCGCGCGGCGACGAGGCAACGGGGATCACGGGCCACGGCGTCCTGCCGGGGCTCAGACTTGGACTAAGGGATCAAATGCCGCTTTCTGGACTCCGGTTTTCACCGGGGAGACGGATCGGCGGAGACGCATCATGATACAGGCCATCGCCTTCTATTTCTTCGCGACCATCGTCGTCGCCAGCGCCGTGATGGTCGTCATGGCGAAGAACCCCGTGCATTCGGTGCTGTGGCTGATCCTCGCGTTCTTCAACGCGGCCGGCCTGATGGTGCTGCTGGGCGCGGAGTTCATCGCGATGCTGCTGGTGATCGTCTATGTGGGGGCGGTGGCGGTGCTGTTCCTGTTCGTGGTGATGATGCTCGACATCGATTTTGCCGCGATGCGCGCGGGGCTAAGCCGCAATGCGCCGCTGGGGCTGCTGATCGCGGCGGTGCTGCTCGCCGAGCTGCTTCTGGCCGTGGGAGCCTACAATGCGGGCGGCCTCACCCTCGGGACGCCCGATGGCGTGACCGCACAGCCCGAGGGCACCAGCAATATCGCCGCTCTCGGCGAGTTGCTCTACGGCCGCTACATTGTGCTGTTCGAAATCGCGGGGATCATCCTGCTGGTCGCGATGATTGGCGCGATCGTGCTGACCTTCCAGCCGCCCAAGCCCGGCGCGCGTGCGCGGCAGGATGTCGGCAAGCAGATCCGTCGCCGTCCCGAGGATGCAACCGTCATGAAGAGCCCCGAAGTGGGCCAAGGGGTCGAGCTGTGATCGGCATCGAACATTATCTCACCGTGGGCGCGATCCTGTTCGTGCTCGGCGTCCTGGGGATCTTCCTCAACCGCAAGAACGTGATCGTCATCTTGATGGCGGTTGAGCTGATCCTGCTGGCGGTGAACATCAATCTGGTCGCCTTCAGCGCCTTCCTCAACGACCTGACGGGCCAGATCTTCGCGATGCTGGTGCTGACTGTGGCTGCGGCCGAGGCGGCGATCGGGCTCGCGATCCTGGTGATCTATTTCCGCACCCGCGGCTCGATCGCGGTTGACGATATCAACCGGATGAAGGGGTGATTTCGCAGTGAATTCGATCCTTATCATCGTTTTCGGGCCGCTGCTGGCTGCGCTTGTCGCGGGCCTCGGCAATCGCATGATCGGCAATGTTGCCGCCAAGTCGGTGACGACCGGCGCGCTGTTCCTGTCGGCGGGGCTCAGCTGGCCGATCTTCCTGGGCTTCCTCGGCGGGAGCGAGACGGCGACAGTCTTGCCGGTTCTCAAGTGGGTCGAAAGCGGCACGCTGAGCTTCGATTGGAGCCTGCGCGTCGACACCCTCACCGCGATCATGCTGGTGGTGATCAACTCGGTTTCGGCGCTCGTCCACCTCTATTCCTGGGGGTACATGGAGGAAGACCCGGATCAGCCGCGCTTCTTCGCCTACCTTTCGCTGTTCACCTTTGCGATGCTGATGCTGGTGACGGCGGACAACCTCGTCCAGATGTTCTTCGGGTGGGAAGGCGTGGGCCTTGCGTCCTATCTGCTGATCGGCTTCTGGTTCCGCAAGCCCAGCGCAGGGGCCGCCGCGATCAAGGCCTTCGTGGTCAACCGCGTCGGTGACCTCGGGTTTATGCTCGGCATCTTCGGCACCTATCTGGTGTTCCAGACGACCTCGATCCCCGCGATCCTCGACATGGCTCCGGCGATGAGCGGCGCGACGATCACCTTTGTCGGCATGCGCCTCTACACGATGGATATCCTGTGCATCCTGCTGTTCATCGGCGCGATGGGCAAGTCGGCGCAGCTCGGCCTCCACACTTGGCTGCCGGACGCGATGGAAGGGCCAACGCCGGTCTCCGCACTGATCCACGCCGCGACCATGGTGACCGCGGGCGTGTTCATGCTGTGCCGCCTCTCGCCGATGTTCGAGACCGCGCCGACCGCGCTCACCATTGTCACCATCGTTGGCGCTGCCACCTGCTTCTTTGCCGCGACCATCGGCACAACGCAGTGGGACATCAAGCGGGTGATCGCCTATTCGACCTGCTCGCAGCTGGGCTACATGTTCTTTGCCGCTGGCGTGGGCGCCTATGGCGCGGCGATGTTCCACCTCTTCACCCACGCCTTCTTCAAGGCGCTGCTGTTCCTCGGCGCGGGCTCAGTGATCCACGCGATGCATCACGAGCAGGACATGCGCTATTATGGCGGCCTGCGTAAGAAGATCCCGGTTACCTTCTGGGCGATGATGGCGGGCACGCTCGCGATCACCGGCGTCGGCATCTTGGGCGCGTTCGGCTTTGCGGGCTTCTATTCAAAGGATGCGATCCTTGAAGCCGCCTTCGCGCGCCATAACGGGGCGGGGCAGTTCGCCTTCTGGGCGGGTGCGGTCGCGGCGCTGCTCACCAGCTTCTATTCGTGGCGCCTGATGTTCCTGACCTTCTGGGGCAAGCCGCGCTGGGCGCAGTCGGAGCATATCCAGCACGCCGTTCACGATGGTCATCACGATTCCGATCACGACAATGCGCCGCGGCAGGAAGATGCCGGACACGACGCGCATCACGACGTTCCTTCACCTGAAGACCATGAAGGCACGGCGGGCTATCACCCCCACGAAAGCCCCGTCTCGATGCTGCTTCCGCTCGCCATCCTGAGCCTCGGCGCCATCTTCTCGGGCTTCGTGTTCCACACGCAGTTCATCGACGGCGAAGCTTTCTGGAACGGCGCGATCTTCTACAATGAAGACCTGATCCATGCGATGCACGGTGTGCCGTTGTGGGTGAAGCTGACCGCGACCGTGGTGATGCTGATCGGCTTGGCCGGGGCCTATGTCGCCTATATCGCGAAGCCCGACATCCCGGCAAAGTTCGTCGCGACCTTCGGTGCGCTGCACAACTTCGTCTATCGCAAGTGGTATTTCGACGAGCTCTATGACGCGATCTTCGTGAAGCCCGCCTTCGCGCTGGGACGCGCCTTCTGGAAGCTCGGCGATATCGGCACGATCGACCGCTTCGGCCCCAACGGCATCGCCTGGGTGGTCGACCGCAGTGCCACTGCGGCCAAGTCGATCCAATCTGGCTACGTCTACACCTATGCGCTGATCATGCTTCTCGGGCTGGTCGCCGCTGTCACCTACGTTCTGCTTTAGGAGCGCGCTTCGTAATGGAAGGCCTTCCCATCCTGTCGCTGATGATGCTCGTGCCGCTGGCGGGCGCGCTGGCGTGCCTGTTTTCGGGCGCCAACGCCGCACGCTGGATCGCGCTCGGGGCGACGCTTGTCACCTTCGCGCTCGGCGTCGTGCTGTGGTCGAATTACGAGATCGGCGGCCCGCAATGGCAGTTCACCGAGCGCGCGGAGCTCTTCGCGGGCTTCAGCTATGCGCTGGGGATCGACGGGATTGCGTTGCTGCTGATCATGCTCAGCGTGTTCCTGATGCCGGTCTGCATCCTTGCCAGCTGGGAAGCGATCGAAAAGCGCGTGGGCGAATACATGGCGGCCTTCCTGTTCATGGAGGTGCTGATGATCGGCACCTTCGCGGCGCAGGATCTGTTCCTGTTCTACGTCTTCTTCGAGGCCGGCCTCATCCCGATGTATCTGATCATCGGCGTGTGGGGCGGGGACAACCGCATCTACGCGAGCTACAAGTTCTTCCTCTACACGCTGTTCGGATCGGTGCTGATGCTGATCGCGATGTTCTGGATGGTGGCGCAGGCCGACACCTCGGACATCCCGACGCTGATGCAATATCCCTTCCCGGCCGAGGCGCAGACATGGCTGTGGCTGGCCTTCTTCGCGAGCTTCGCGGTTAAGGTGCCGATGTGGCCGCTGCACACCTGGCTACCCGATGCACACGTGCAGGCGCCTACCGCCGGCTCGGTGATTCTGGCGGGCGTGCTGCTGAAGCTCGGCGGATATGGCTTCATCCGCTTCAGCTTGCCGATGTTCCCCGAGGCTTCGGCTCAGTTTGCCTGGCTGGTCTTCGCGCTATCGATGATCGCGGTGGTCTACACCTCGCTCGTCGCGCTGGTGCAGGCCGACATGAAGAAGCTGATCGCCTATTCCTCGGTCGCGCACATGGCGATCGTCACCGTCGGCCTGTTCGCGTTCAACGTGCAGGGGCTTGAGGGCGCGATGATCGTGATGCTCAGCCACGGGCTCGTGTCGGGGGCGTTGTTCCTTTGTGTCGGGGTCATCTACGACCGGTTGCACACCCGTGAGATCGCGCGTTACGGCGGCCTGGCGATCAACATGCCCTATTACGCGCTGTTCTTCCTGCTGTTCACCATGGCGAGCATCGGCCTGCCGGGCACCAGCGGCTTCGTCGGCGAGTTCCTGTCGCTGGCGGGTATCTACCAGACATCGAGCCTCGTCGCGCTGATCTGCACGACCGGGATCATTCTGGGTGCGGCCTATATGCTCTACCTCTACCGCCGCGTCGCGTTCGGCGGGCAGGTGAATGAAGACGCCGCCGCGATGCGTGACATTTCTGCGCGCGAGTGGATCATGATGGCTCCGATCGCCGCCGCCGTGCTGTGGATGGGGGTTTATCCCGAAAGCTTCCTCGCCCCGATGCGCGAGGATATCGCGGTGCTCGAAGCCCGGCTTTCCGCTGCTGCCCCGGCTTCCGACGCACAGCTTGCGCCCGGCACGCCCCGCGCCGAAGCGGCGAACGCGCTGCCCCACCATGACAACGCCGCCGGGGAGGGCGCGCACTGATGGATTTCGTCCCTTCCTTTGCCCTGACGCTTCCCGAACTGGTGCTGACCGGCACCGGCCTCGTGCTGCTGCTGCTCGCCGCGTGGGGCGGTGACAAGGCCGCGCGCAAGATCGCGATTGCGGCGGCCACTGCGCTGTTCGTTGCTGGCGTGCTGCTGGTGCCGGGGCTGCATTTCGGCACCGATGGCCCGGCCACGCTTGCCTTTGGCGGGCTGCTCAAAGTCGACAGCTTTGCGCTCTTCGCCAAGGCGCTGATCTATCTCGCGGCGATCGCCGCGCTGATGGTTGCGCCGGCCTTCTTCGCTGGCCCTACGGCGGGCACCGAACGCGGGATGCGCGCTGAATATCCGGTGCTGGTGCTGTTCGCGGCCGTGGGCATGAGCATCATGGTCTCCGCCAATGATTTCATGAGCCTCTATCTCGGGCTCGAGCTCAACAGCCTGTCGGCCTACGTGCTCGCCGCGATTCTGCGCCGAGACACGCGTTCGGGCGAGGCGGGGCTCAAATACTTCGTGCTTGGCGCGCTGGCCTCGGGGATCCTGCTCTACGGGATGAGCCTGCTCTATGGCTTCACCGGCGGCACGGCGTTCGACGCGGTGCGCGCGGGGCTGAGCGGCACCATGGGCACCGGCGCGTTGCTTGGCGTGATCTTCGTGCTCTCCGGCCTCGCCTTCAAGATCAGCGCCGTGCCGTTCCACATGTGGACGCCCGACGTCTACGAAGGCGCTCCGACGCCCGTCACCGCCTTCTTCGCCACTGCCCCCAAGGTCGCCGCCGTGGCGCTGACTGCGCGCGTGGTGTTCGAAGTCTTCGGCGGTCAGGTGCAGGCCTGGCAGCAGATCGTGATGTTCATGGCACTCGCCTCGATCATCTTCGGCGCGCTCGGCGCGATCGGGCAGGAGAATTTGAAGCGCCTGCTGGCCTATTCCTCGATCAATAATATCGGCTTCATCCTCCTCGGCCTCGCGGTCGCCAATGTCGACGGCGCGAGCGCGATGCTGGTTTACCTGTTCATCTATGTCGCGATGAGCATCGGCAGCTTCGTCGCGCTGCTGATGCTGCGGGGTGAGGACGGGGAGCTGTTCGAAACCTTTGCCGACATCCGCGGGCTGTCCGTCACCCGTCCGGCAATCGCTTGGGCGCTGCTGATCTTCATGTTCAGCCTTGCCGGCATCCCGCCGCTGCTCGGCTTCTACAGCAAGTTCGTGGTGTTTCAGGCGACCATCGAGGCAGGCCTTGTGGCGTTCGGCGCCATCGCCATCGCGGCGAGCGTGATCGGGGCGTTCTACTACATCAAATTCGTCAAAGTTATGTTCTTCGATGAGCCCGCTGGCGTCGTCACCGGCAAGAGCGAGACGGGGCATTGGGTGCTGCTCGGGCTGACCGCGCTGATCATCTCGCCGCTGGGCTACCTGCTGACGCCGTCGCTGACCGATCTGGCCGACAAGGCGGCCCGGTCGCTCTTCATCGTTCTGGTTTGATCACGCTCACCGAACAGACTGGCTCGACCAATGCCGACCTCGCCGCCGCGCTGCGCAGCGGGGAGGGCTGGGCAGAAGGGCACTGGCTGGTCGCCCGCCGACAGACCGCCGGGCGCGGGCGGCAGGGGCGCGAATGGTTCGATGGGGCGGGCAATTTCATGGGCTCGACCGTCGTTGCGGTCGGTGAGGGCGGGCCGCCGCCTGCCACGCTCAGCTTCGTCGCCGCGCTCGCCGTGCGCGATGCTGCCGCCGCGGCGCTGGGCGACGATGCGCCGCTCGCATTGAAATGGCCCAACGACGTTTTGCTCGATGGCGGCAAGCTGTCAGGCATTCTGCTCGAGATGGTGCGCGGGCATATCGTCGTCGGCATCGGGGTTAACCTCGCCAAGGCCCCGCAGGTCGAGGGACGCAAGACCGCAGCACTCGCCGATGTCGGTGCGCCGCCGTCGCTCGAAAGCTTCGCCGAGAGCCTCGCCGCCGCCTTCGACCGCAGGCTCGCAGGCTGGCGCACTTATGGACTCTTGCCGACGCTCCACGCCTTTCTCGGGCAGTCGCTCCACGCGCAGGGCTCCCCGGTAACCGTCCATGACACCGATGGCTCGGTGCTCTCCGGCTCCTTCGCGGGGCTGGAGGAAAGTGACGGCGCCTTGCGCCTGCGCTTGGCGGATGGCAGCGAACGTGTCATTCGCGCTGGCGACATTTCCTGAGAGAAGGACCGCCCCCCATGCTGCTCGCCGCCGATGTCGGGAACACCAATGTCGTCTTTGCCCTGTTCGATCTGAACGCGGATGGCACCCACACCATCCGCGCGCGCTGGCGCATCGCCACCGATCCGCGCCGCACGGGGGACGAATATGCCGTGTGGCTGCTTCAGCTGCTCAAGATCGAGGGGGTCGAGCGCGACCAGATCACCCAGATCATCGTCGCATCGGTGGTGCCGCGTGCCGACCACAACCTCACTGTGCTGTGCCAGAAATATTTCGGCATCACCCCGCTGTTTGCCGGGCAGGGCAAGGCGGCGTGGCGGTTCGAGATCGATGTCGATCAGCCGTCCTCGCTGGGCGCCGACCGCGCGCTCAACATCCTCGCCGCACACCACAAGTATGGCGGCGACCTGATCGTCGTCGATTTCGGCACCGCCACCAAGTTCGAGGCGGTCGACTTCACCGGCGCCTACAAGGGCGGGTCGATCGCGCCGGGGATCAATCTCTCGCTCGACGCGCTGGTCGGCAAAACCGCCAAGCTTCCGCGCATCGCGATCAAGGCACCCGCCAGCCGCAGCGTCATCGGTCGCAACACCGAAGACCAGATGCTGATCGGCGTGTTCTGGGGCTATGTCGCGATGATGGAGGGCATGGTCGCCAAGATGAAGGTCGAAATCGGCCGTCCGGCAAAGGTTGTAGCGACCGGCGGGCTCGCCATATTGTTCGATGACGCGACCGACATCTTCGACCACGTCGATGCCGATCTCACCCTTGATGGCCTCGCCATCCTCGCCCGCCAGGCCGAAACCGCCTGAGCCTGCGCAACGTAAGAGACATTGTGAAAAAAGATTTTACCCCCGAAGACGAATTGCTGTTCCTTGCCCTCGGCGGCTCCGGAGAGATTGGCATGAATGTCAATTTCTATGGCTGTCAGGGCAAGTGGATCATGGTCGATCTCGGCATGACCTTCTCGGGCAACGAATATCCCGGCGTTGAACTGGTTTTCGCCGATCTCGACTTTATCGAGGAGCGCGCGAAGGACCTCATCGGCATCGTCCTGACCCACGCGCATGAAGACCACATCGGCGCGGTGCCCTATTTCGCGGGCGAGCTGGGCGTGCCGCTCTATGCCACGCCCTTCACCGCCGATCTGGTGGCGCGGAAGCTCGAAGAGGCCGGCCTGCTCGGCCAGGTCGAACTCAACATCATCGAGGACGATCACGGCGAGATCGAACTCGGGCCGTTCACCATCACCTACTTGCCGCTCGCGCACTCGATTGCTGAGGGCAATGCGCTGCTGATCGACACGCCGCACGGGCGAATCTTCCACACCGGCGACTGGAAGCTTGATGATGACCCCATCATCGGCGAGCCCACCACCGAGGAAGAACTGCGCGAGATCGGCGAGGAAGGCGTGCTGGCGCTGGTGTGCGATTCCACCAATGTCTTCAACCCCAACCCCTCGGGCAGCGAGGGCGCGGTGCACAAGGCGCTGATGGAGGAAGTCGCGCGCCACAAGGGCAAGCGCGTGGTCGTCACTACCTTCGCCAGCAATGTGGCACGGCTCCAGACGCTGGGCGAGGTCGCGCGCGAGACCGGGCGGCAACTGTGTGTCGCGGGCCGTTCGCTCGACCGCATCATCGAGGTGGCGCAGGATAATGGCTATCTCGAGGATTTCCCCAAGCCGATCGATTTCGACACCGCGATGGGCCTGCCGCGCGGCGAAGTGCTGATCATCGCCACCGGCGGGCAGGGCGAACCACGCGCCGCGCTCGGCCGGATGGCCGACATGAATCACCCGATCGAACTGGTCGCGGGCGATGTGGTGCTATTCTCCTCGCGCCAGATCCCGGGCAACGAGATCGCGATCGGCAAGATCCAGAATCAGCTTGCCGCGCGCGGTATCGAGATGGTGACCGATCGGCAGGCGCTGATCCACGTCTCGGGCCACCCGGGGCGGCCGGAGCTTGAGGCGCTTTACAGCTGGCTCAAGCCAGAGGTGCTCGTGCCCGTCCACGGCGAGATCCGCCACATGGCCGAACAGGCGCGGCTCGGGAAGACCTGCGGCATCCCGGCGCAGGTGGTGCAGAAGAACGGCGACATCGTCCGCCTCGCGCCCGGAAAGCCGGGCAAGCTCGCGGAAGTGCGCGCCGGTCGTCTGGTGCTCGATGGCGACATCATCTCGCCTGCCGATGGCGATGCGATCACCATGCGCCGCCGGATCGCGGGCGAAGGCGTGGTCGTGGTCGTGCTCGCGCGTGGGAGCCGTCCGGTGATCGAAGCGGTGGGCCTGCCGCTCGATGAAGACCTGCCCGATTTCCTTGAAGAAGCTGCGAACGATGTGCTGACCGCGATTGGCCGCCTCAAGGGCCGCGACGCCAAGGACGAGGGCGCGATCCGCGAAGCCGCGCGCCTCGCTGCCCGCCGTGCGGCGCAGCGCTGGTCGGGCAAGCGGCCGCAGGTGCGCGTGGTCATGCCGGGGGCGGCGGCCTGATGGCGATCACTTCGATCCTTGCGATCTATTTCCTGTTCTTCGTGATGACCGGCTTTCTCATGCTGCCGTTCGGCGTGAAGACCGCTGACGAAGCGGGTGTCGAGAAGGTGCCGGGACAAGCCGAGAGCGCGCCGGTCAATTTCCGCCCCGGCCGGCTTGCCGCGCGCGCCGGGGTGATCGCCGCGGTGCTGACGGCGCTGTTCGTCGCCAACTACACCAATGGCTGGATCACTGCGGCGGATATCGACATCCTGCCCAAGCCGCCGGGTGCGGCGCCCTCCGATTAGGTCCGCAGGCGCTGGATCGCCTGTGCAAGCGCGACGTAGAGCTTGCCCATGTCCGATCCCAGCATCGTCACGCTCAGCACGTGACCATCGCGGGTCGAGAGCGTCTGGCGCAGCAGTGCCTCGAAATCGTGGATGTAGCGGCTGACATTGGCCTTGAACATCTCGTCACTGGTGTAGAGCGCGGCGATGTCGCGGGCGGTGCCATTGTCGATCAGGCGCACCGCGCGGCGGGTGAAGATGCCGCGGTCGCCCTTCAGGTAAGCGTCCCACGCCGTGTCGGTCACCTCGGTCGCGATCGCGCTGGTAATGTCGATCGCGGCGGAGTTGAGGCTGTCGGTGATCAGCGCCATGCGGCGGGTGAAGTCGTTATTGACCTGCTCCTCGGCCAATTCGCGCGCGCGGGTGACGCGCTGTTCGAGATTGCCGGTCAGCTCGTTGACCTTGACCAGCTGGTCGCGCAGCTGGATCGCCGCCTCGCGCCCGACGCCCGAGGCATGGGCGGCGGATTGCTCGAGCTTGCCGAGCGTCGCCGCCGTCTCGTTGCGCAGGCTGCGTTCGAGCACTTCGACCGCCTCCGCGCCGAGGTTTTCGGCGAGCGTCCGGGCCTTGTCACGGGTGCCGCCTTCGAGCGTTGCGAAGGCCTGCGTGATCGCGGTCTCCAGCGCGGCGAGCGCTTGACGCAAGGCATCCTGTGTCTCGCCCGCGAGTGTGCCGCTTTCCTCCGCCAATCGGGCAAAGCCGCCTCGCAGCCCTTGCAGCCTGGCGAGCGCATCCTCGCTGTCCTCGGCGAGGCGTGACTTGAAGCTGGCGATGGCGATTTCTGCGGCGTCGATATCGGCGCGGGTGCGGAGCAGATAGTCCGACAGGTCGCTGCCCGCCTCGGTGCTGCGCAGCATCAGCGCCTCGACCTTGCCCGCCCGCGCTTCGACTTCTTCGAGCGCACCGCTGGCACCGCCGATCGCCTGCGTGAGATCGGTCTCGCAGGTGCGTGCGCCCGATTGCAGGATTTCGAGCAGTCGCACGCCGCTGTCGGTAAGCTGCGCCAGCTGCGCCTCGGTCGCGGCAAGCGCCGCGCGCTTGTCGGCCAGCTGCTGCGCCAGCGTGCTTATGCCCGAGCCCAGATTGGCGCTCACGGTCGTTGCCGAGGCATCGATCGCGGCAATTTGCGCGCCAAGCTCGCCTGCGCGGGCCGTCAGCGTCTCGCCATGCGCGACCAGCTGCGCGATCTCGGCCAGCTGTGCCTCGCGCCGCTGGGCAAGGGCATCGTCGAGCGCGGCGAGGCGCTGTGAGAGCACTTCGCTCGCCTGCGCTTCGTGCGTCTCGAACGCGGCCTGGCGCTGCTGGATCGCCTCTTCGAACTGACGCGCACGTTCGGCCAGCTGGTTGTCGATCCGCAGCGCCTCGTCGCGCAGTTCGGTCATGCGCTGGGCGGTCGCCGAGCCGGTGCTGCGGTCGAGCTGATCGACCAACTTGAGCTTTTCGACCATGGTATCGTGCAGCGCGCTGATTGCGGCGGCAAAGCCGCTCTGCGCGCTGGCGGTAGCTTCGGTGAGGCGCGCGGCGATGCTGTCGGTCGCCTCGGCTGCCGCAGCCGCGCGGGCGGCCTGCGCGGCAAGCGCCTCTTCCTCGAGCGTTGCGAGGCGTTGACGATAGGCTTCGGCCTCGCTCTGAAGCGCCCCGAAGCGCTCGGTAATCAGCGCCTCGACCCGTGTGCCTTGCGCTTCGAACTGGCCGATCGCGTCGCCGATCTGCCCGGTCAGGCGCGCAACCTGCGTCTCGCTTGTCGCGCCCGCTTCGGTCAGCTGCGTGAGACCGCCGGAAAGACGCGCCAGCTGATCCTCGGCCACGCGGCCCGCGCTGCCGATCTGGTTGGCCACATCGCGCGCGGCGTTGGCGATCACCGGCAGATCGTCCCGCAAACGGTTCATGTTGCCGAGCGCGGTTTCGCTGGTGATGGCGATACTGTCGACCTGTGCGCCGTTGCTGACGATCAGCGCCTGCAATTCGCCCGCATGGGTGGACAGCCGCTCCGCCGCGATCCGGCCGAGCGCTTCGAGGTCGCGCGATTGTGCGCTGATAAACTCCCGCGCCAGGCTGAGCTCGCGGTTGACGATCTTGAGCCGCGCTTCGAGCGCCGCGCTCTCCCGATTCATATGTGCAGCAGTGGCCGCAAATCGCCGAGCTTCAGCCTGCGAGTTGCGCATGGCGAGCAGCCAGGCGATCCCGACGAGACCGACCGGCACGGCCCATTGCACCACCCACTCGGCCCATTGCGCAGGGGCGGCCCCGGCCTGCATGGCGGCGAGATGTGCCCAGACGAAGAATCCGCTCCACCCGGCCACCACAAGGCCCGCCAGCACCGGCGCGAGCCAGCGCGCGCCGCCTGAAACCGGCGCGTCGTCAGCGGCATCGTCCGCCGCGTATTCGCCCAGATCGAGCGTCTCTCCGCCGCCCGCGTGCATTGCCTCGTCCGCGCCCGAAGCTGCCTCGCCCGAACCGTTTTCGCTGCTGCCGCGCCCCAAGGCGCGCATCTGGTGCCGTTCTGCCATCCCGCTGTCATACCACAGCCGGAATCGGGATAAACCCCGCATTAACCCAATTCGCGTTAAGCCGTTGGATATGGCATTCAATCACGGCGCCCTCGATGCAACACTGGCGGCAGCAGCCGGCGACGATGCCGCCTTGCTGCGCGAGCTGCGTGCGGCCTTTATCGAAAGCGCGACGCGCCAGCTCGATCTTCTCAAGCGCGCACGTTGCGATGGCAATTGGCACGTCGCGGCGATGCGGTTGAAGGGGCTCGCCGCAAGCTTCAACGCCGAAGACCTGCTTCAGGCCGCCGAAATTGCCCTCCACGCAGCCCCCGGCGAGCCGATGGCGATCCGCGAGGTCGAAGGCGTGCTGGCGCGCTTTACCCGCGCTCAGGCCGCCGAATTGCGCCGCAGCGCGGGCCGCTGATCCGCTGCGCCGTTCCTGCCGCGAGGCAGGTGCCGTGCATCCCGGCTTGAACAGCGACGCGCAAACCGCCAATCCCTTTGGCTTGAACCGCAAGGCGAGGGGACAATCAAAAGCATGCGTATCGGCCTGATGGCCGCACTTCGCCGGAGCGATGACGGGCGCCCGCGCGCCGCGCTTTCGCTCGCCGGTCGCCCGGTGCTGGCGTGGCAGGCGGCGCTGCTCGAGGCGCTGGGCGTGGAGCGTGTGCTGTGCCTTGCCGAGGGGCCATCGCCCGAACTGCTCGCCGTGCAGCACGATCTGGAAAGCCGCGGGATCGGGTTCCATGCGCTCCAGAGCTTTGCCGCGCTACCTGCGCTGGTCAGGGCCGAGGATGATCTGATTATCGTGGCGGATGGGCTCATTCCCGATTCGGCGGCAGTGCACGCGGTGCTGGGCGATGCGGGGTCGTGGCGGAGGGCGGTTGCCGCTTTGCCCTCCGATCACCCATTGGCCGCCGCTCACGCGGATGATTTCGAGCGGATCGACGCTACGCGCCGCTGGGCCGGGGTGCTGGCGATGCGCGGCGCGTCGGTGCAGCAGCTGGCCGATTTTCCGCCCGATTCCGACGCGATCAGCCTGCTGCTGCGGCTCGCCTTGCAAGCCGGAACGCCCTGCCGCGATCTCTCCGCCGCTGATATGGCCGACGGCCGCTGGCTGCTCGCTGCCGATCCCGCGCGGCTGCGCGAGGCCGAGCGTGGGATGATCGCCCGTGCCGCGTCGCCGCCCGACTGGCGCGCGCCGCTGGCGGGGCTGGCGGCGCTGGTGGTGAGAGCGCTCGCGCCCAAGGGTCTTGCCCAAGGCATAACGCTGGCGGGCGGAGTCGCGCTGGTGGTGCTGCTCGCTGGCGTCATGACGTCAGCCTTCGGGCCTGCGGCGGCCGGGTTGGCGCTGGCGGGTCTCGGCGCCTTTGCGGGCCAGATTGCCGCCTATCAGAGCGCGCTGGTGGCCGGTTTGCAGCGACGCGGCGCTGGTCGCGGGCCCTCGGGCCCGCTGGCGCTGGCGGTCGATGCGCTCGCGGCGGTGTGCCTGTGGTTTGCGCTGGCGCCCTGGCCCGTGTGGCAGCCGCTCGCCGTGCTCGGCCCCATCGTGATCGGCCTCGCCCGGTTGGTTGCACGGGGAGAGGGCAGCGCGCTGGCGGTGATCGCGGGCGACCGGGCTGCCTTGCTGTTCGCCCTCGCGCTAGCGGCGGCTTTCGGGCTTTTGACGGAAGCGCTGGGGTGTCTCGCCTTGGGGCTATTGGCAGCTTTGCTGCTGCGTAAGCCGCCAATGTGATCTAACGCGGTCTTAACTATGCGGGGCGTATCCCTTGCAAGGATGGACAAACACGGAATGGACCTGGCCGCCGACCCTGCTGTCGAGGCGATCCTTGCGGACGCACTCGCGCGCGAGTCCCGCGCGCTGGGTGCTGTCGTCCCCGTGCTGCGCCATCTTCTCATGAGTGAGGCCAATGGGCTGATGAGCGACGCGATCCTGGCGCGGGTGCGCGGGATGGTCGGCGATCTGGCGGCGCAATTGCTGGCGGCAGCCGGAGGGCACGATCCGGCGACGCGGCTTTCCTCGCCTGCCGAGCGCGATCCTCTCGCCGAGCGGCTGATGGCGCATGAGGCACTGCTCGCCCATTGCCATGCACTTGCCACCGAGAGCCTGCTTGCCGAAAAGCTCCAGCAGCGCCACGCCATTGACCCGGTGCTGAGCCCGCTGTTGCAGGAGCTGATCGCCGCGGAAGATACTGCCATCGCCAGCCTCGCCATGAGCACGCTCGCCGCGCAATCGCGCTTCGTGCAGAGCGCGCGGCGGATGGAGTTGCCGCTGAGCGAGCTTCCGGCCGAACTGTTCCATGACCTGATCGCTCATGCAGGGGCGGGCGGGGCCGAGGTGCAGGCGGGCTATGACGAGGCGGCGAGCCGGATCGGCCTGCTGGCACGGCTTGTGGCAGCGATGCGGCGCGGGGCGCTGGCGGCGCTGGCGATTGATCATGCGGGCCTTGCGCTATTCGCCAGTGCGCTGGCCGCTGCTGCGCGTCAGCCGCGCGCGCAGGCGGTGCTGGCGTGTCACGAGGGGCAGGGCCTGCGGCTTGCGCTGATGCTGCGCGCGGCCGGGCAGAGCCTGCCTGCCGCCGAGCGCCAGTTGACGCTGCTCGATCCCGCCGCCCGCCTGCCGCGCGGCTTTGCCGATCTCACTGAAGCCCGCGCCGCCGCGCTGATCGGGCTGGCCTTGTGAACGCGATGGATCAGACCGACAGCCTGCTGGGCGCCTATGGCCTGATCGATGCGCAGGGGCGCCTGATGAGCGCCGACGCGCCGCTCGCCGAGTTGCAGGAGCGCTGCGGGGGCGACATTCCGGGCACGCTGGCGATTCCCGAACTGCTGGCACTGGTGCAGCAGGCGCGCTCTATGGGATTGAAGATCGCGCGCAGCTTTTCCGCCTTCGATGGCGACGCGGAAGTGTCTGGCTTTGCCCGCATCCACCCGCTTGGGCCCGAGGATGGCGGGGGCTGCGAGGTGCTGGTCGAGAACTGGCAGCGCAGCAATGTCACCCCGCCGAGCGCCCGCGAATTTGCCGAAAGGCTCGACGCGATAGACCGCGCCACCGCCGAGGTCAGCGCGCGGCTCGATGCGCGCCAGCGGATTGTGGTGCTGAGCGCCCGCGCGCCCGATGCGCTCGGCTTGCAGGCCGCAGCACTCGCAACGCCGGGGCAGGTGTGGAGCGAGCTGGTCGAACTGCAGGGCATCACCCATCATCAGCCGCTGCACTGGCGGTTGCTCGACGGGGCGATGTGCAGCTTTGCCGGGTCGCTGCGCCATTGGCGGGTTCGGCTGATCCCACTCGGTCCGGACGCGCAGAGCCCGGCGGGTTTCGAACTGCTGCTGATCGCCGAAGAGCCGCTTGCCGAGATGCCCGTGGAGCTTTCCAACGACGAGACGCCCGATGCCTCGCCGGCGCGGCTCGTCGGCACCGCGCTGACCCCGGTGCTGCGTCAGCCGGTCGCCCGCATCATCGCCAATGCGGAGACCATCCGCGCGCGGCTCGCCGGGCCTTTGCGCGACGAATACAGCGATTATGCCGGCACCATCGCCAGTGCCGGGCAGCATCTGGCGGCTATGCTCGACGATCTGGCCGATCTCGAAGTTGTCGAGACCCCCGGCTTTGCCACCGCGAAGGAGCCGGTCGATCTCGCCGACGCGGCGGGGCGGGCGGCGGGGATCCTCGGCGTGCGCGCGCAGAACCGGGAGACGCTGCTGGTCATCGAGGGCGAGCGCGGCGCGGCGGTTGCCACCGCCGAATTCCGCCGGGTGCTCCAAATCCTCATCAATCTGATCGGCAACGCGATCGCTTATGCGCCCCCCGCCAGCACGGTGACGATCAGCGCCGACACGGCGGGGGAGGGCAGGGTCGCGGTGACGGTCGCGGATCAGGGGAAGGGCATCACGGCCGAACAGGCGGAGCGGATTTTCGACAAGGGCGAGCGTCTGGGCCGCGACAATGCCGGTGGCCGGGATGGAGGATCGGGCCTCGGCCTCTACATCTCGCGCCGTCTGGCCGAAGCGATGGACGGCAGCCTCACGGTCGAGGTTGCACCCGGCGGCGGGGCGCTGTTCCGGCTCGAATTGCCGTCGGCCTAGCTACTCCCGGGGCCTGCTCGCGCGCGCCGCGATCAGCAGTAGGCCCGCGCCCGCCATTGCTGTCAGACCGCCGTAGATAGCCCATTGGCGCTCGGCCAGCATGAAGCTGCCCTGAGGCCAGTTGAGCCAGCCGAGCCCCTGAAGCGTCCAGATGATGCCCATGACGACAAGAAATGTCCTTGCCGCCCGGAGCATCATCATGCGAGGTCAGTCTCTCAGCGCGCGGCGAGCGGCACGTAGTCGCGCTGCGTCGGGCCGGTGTAGAGCTGGCGCGGACGCCCGATCTTCTGGCCGGGGTCGCTGATCATTTCGTTCCACTGCGCCACCCAGCCGACGGTGCGGGCCAGCGCGAAGAGCGCGGTGAACATTGTGGTCGGGAAGCCGATCGCCGAGAGGATGATCCCCGAATAGAAATCGACGTTCGGGAACAGCTTTTTCTCGATGAAATAGGGATCGTTCAATGCGATCTCTTCCAGCCGCAGCGCCGTTTCGAACAGCGGATCAGTGACCTTCAGCGCATCGAAGACCTCACGCACGGTCTTCTGCATCACGGTCGCACGCGGGTCGTAATTCTTGTAAACCCGGTGCCCGAAGCCCATCAGGCGGAACGGATCATTCTTGTCCTTGGCGCGCTCGATATAGTGCGGGATCTTGTCCGGCGTGCCGATTTCCTTGAGCATGTTGAGCGCCGCTTCGTTGGCGCCGCCATGCGCCGGGCCCCACAGGCAGGCAATACCTGCCGCGATGCAGGCAAAGGGGTTCGCGCCCGACGAACCTGCAAGCCGCACGGTCGAGGTCGAGGCGTTCTGCTCGTGGTCGGCATGGAGGATGAAGATCCGGTCCATCGCCCGCTCGACCGCCGGGATCACCTCATAGGGCTCGGCCGGAACGCCGAAGGTCATGCGCAGGAAGTTCCCCGTGTAGCTCAGCGAATTGTCGGGGTAGATGAAGGGCTGGCCGACCGAATACTTGTAGGCCATCGCCGCGATCGTCGGCATCTTCGCGATCAGGCGGTGCGAGCTGATCTTGCGGTGCTCGGGATCGGAGATGTCGGTGCTGTCGTGATAGAAGGCCGAAAGCGCACCGACCACGCCGCACATGATCGCCATCGGGTGAGCATCGCGGCGGAACCCGCGGTAGAAGGTCATCAACTGCTCGTGCAGCATGGTGTGGCGGGTGATGGTGTAGGTGAAGTCGTTGAGCTCGTCCTGGCTCGGCAGTTCACCGTTCAGCAGCAGGTAGCTGACTTCCATGAAGCTCGAATTTTCGGCCAGCTGGCCGATCGGGTAGCCGCGGTGCAGCAGCACGCCCTCATCACCGTCGATATAGGTCAGCGCGCTTTCGCAGCTGGCGGTCGAGGTAAAGCCGGGGTCGAAGGTGAAAGCACCCGTCTGCGCATAGAGCTTGCGGATGTCGATCACATCCGGCCCGGTGCTGCCTTCGAGCACGGAATAGTCGAAGGATTTGCCCCCGATTTCGAGTTTCGCCAGCTTATCTGCCACGATGTTTCTCCTGTCCAAGTTGTGTCGGCCCTGCCCCCGCAGGTTATGCCGCCTGTGCGTTCAGCCGGGCTAGGGCCTCGTCCCGGCCCAGCAGGACCAGAACGTCAAAGATACCGGGTGAGGTGGTGGTGCCGGTCAGCGCTGCGCGCATCGGCTGCGCGAGCTTGCCCAGACCCAATCCCTGCTCCTCGGCGAGCGCCTTCGTAGTGGCTTCGAGCGCTTCGCTTGTCCAGTCGTTTTGCGCTGCAAGTGCGTTGCAAAGGCTGCGCAGGATGGTGCGCGCCTCGCCCTCGAGCAGAGCGGCCGCCTTCTCGGTCATTCCGAGCGGGCGTTTGGCGAAAAGGAATGCTGCCCCTTCAACAAGTTCGTTGAGGTTCTTCGCACGCAGCTTGAGGACCGGCATGGCGCGGGTCAGCAGCGCTTCATCGGCATCCTCGCCGATCCGGGTGGCCACCAGCGCTGCCAGCCGGGCGTCGTCAGCCTCCCGCAGATAGTGGCCGTTGAGGTTTTCGAGCTTCTTCAAGTCGAAGCGCGACGGGCTCTTGCCCACGCCATCGAGATCGAACAGCTGCGTAGCTTCCTCGCGGGTGATCTCCTCGCGGTCGCCGTGACCCCAGCCGAGGCGCAGCAAGTAGTTGAACAGCGCCTCAGGCAAGATGCCGAATTCATCGCGATAGGCCTCGACGCCCAGTGCGCCGTGACGCTTGGACAGCTTCGCGCCGTCGCTGCCGTGGATCAGCGGGATATGGGCATAGACCGGATCAGGCCAATTGCCCTCGATCGCGTTCATGGCTCGGATGATCGGCAGCTGGCGGAAAGCATTGTTGAGATGATCGTCGCCGCGGATCACGTGGGTCACGCCCATGTCGTGATCGTCGACCACTACCGCGAGCATATAGGTCGGCGTGCCGTCGGCGCGCAGGATGATGTAGTCGTCGATTTCCTCGTTGCGCACCGTCACCGCGCCCTGCACGCGGTCTTGGATTGTTGTCTCGCCGCCCTTGGGGGCCTTGATGCGGATGGTGAAGGGCACGCCCTCAGGAGCCTCGGAAGGATCGCGGTCGCGCCAGCGCCCGTCATAGCGCAGCGGCTTCTTGTTGGCGCGCTGCTCCTCGCGCATTGCTTCGAGCTCTTCGGAGGTAGCGAAGCACTTGTAGGCGTGGCCCGCTTCGAGCAGCTGCCAGGCTACTTCCGCGTGGCGCTCGGCCCGGTCGGACTGGAACACCGGGGGGGCATCGTAATCGAGTCCGAGCCAGGCGAGCCCGTCGATGATCGCGTCGATCGCGTCCTGCGTGGAGCGCTTGCGGTCGGTGTCCTCGATCCTGAGCAGCGTGCGACCGCCATGGTGGCGGGCATAGAGCCAGTTGAACAGCGCCGTGCGTGCGCCGCCGATATGGAGGTAGCCGGTCGGCGAGGGGGCAAAGCGGGTGACCACTTCGGCCTTGGGGGCCGCGGCGTCGATGCTGCTTTCGCTTGCCATGAGCTGATAATTCCTGTTCACTTTGAGCGGCTTGGCGCCAGATGTTCGAAACGCCGGGCCGGTCGGGGGACAAGCCGATGCGCGATGTGCCGATCATTCCGATGGGGGACGATCCCGGCGGCAGCGATGCCGCTGGCGAAGGGGTGCCGCGCCCTTGGCAAAGAGCGGGCGGATTGTCCAGCATGGGCGGCGGTCTGACCGACGCGGCAGAGGGGTTTCTCGCCCGCGCCGGGTTCGACCGCGCACCCTGGCTGGCGGTGGTGTTTGCCAGCGGGATCATCACCTGGTTCGCGCTGCCCGAGATGTGGCAATGGTGCGCGGCGATGGCGGGCGGGGCAGGGCTTGCGCTGGGCGCGCTGGCGGTGTGGCGGCCGGGCACGGTCGCGGACGAGACCCGCGCCAATCTACGGCTTGCTCTGATGGCTTGCGGACTGGTGTTCGCTTTCGGGATCGCGGTGATTTGGGCGCGATCGGCCATGGTTGGGGCTGAGCCGATCGCGCGCCCGGCGGTGGTGCTGCTCGATGGCGCGGTGCTTGAGCGCGAGGACCAGCCCGCCGACGAGCGGCTGCGCGTCACTCTCGCCATCCGCGATGCCGAGACGGGGACGGCGCGCAAGGTCAGGATCAATGTGCCGCTCGCCAGCTTCGGCGAGGATGGCGTTCCTCCCGGCCTTGCCGAGGGCGCAGTGGTGCGGCTGCGGGCGCGGCTGATGCCGCCCGCCTCGCCGATGCTGCCGGGCGCCTACGATTTTGCCCGCGCGGCGTGGTTCAAGGGGCTGGCGGCGACCGGGACGATGATCGGCCCGCTCGAAGTGCTGCGCCCGGCGCCCGAGGCGGGCGGGCTCGCCGCGCTCCAGCGCTGGCTTGCCGCGCACGTGCGCTCGCGGGTCGACGGATCGGCGGGAGCCATCGCTGCCGCCTTCGCCAGCGGAGACCGCGGCAGCATCAGCGAGGCCGACGAGATCGCGATGCGCGATTCCGGGCTGACGCATCTGCTCTCGATCAGCGGGCTGCATGTGAGCGCGGTGGTGGGGGCGGCCTACATTCTCGCGCTGCGGCTGCTGGCGCTGTGGCCGGCGCTGGCCTTGCGGGTGCGGCTGCCGGTGGTGGCGGCGGGTGTGGGGGCGCTTGCCGGCGTGGGCTACACCCTGCTGACCGGGGCCGAGGTGCCGACGGTCCGCAGCTGCGTCGCCGCATTGTTGGTGCTGGGCGCGCTGGCGCTGGGGCGCGAGGCGCTGTCGCTGCGGATGGTCGCGCTGGCGGCGGGCTTCGTGCTGCTGCTGTGGCCCGAGAGCGCCATTGGACCGAGCTTCCAGATGAGCTTTGCCGCGGTGCTGGCGATCGTCGCCCTCTCCAACAGCGCACCGGTGCGCGCCTTCCTCGCCGCTCGCGAGGAGCCCTTGTGGGCGCGCTACGGGCGCAGGGTGGTCATGCTGTTCGTCACCGGCGTGGTGATCGAGCTGGCCCTGACGCCGATCGTGCTGTTCCACTTCCACCGCGCCGGGGTTTATGGGGCTTTCGCCAATGTCGTGGCGATCCCGCTGGTGACCTTCGTGTCAATGCCGTTGATCGCGGTGGGCCTGCTGCTCGACACGCTAGGGCTGGGCGCGCCGGCGTGGTGGCTGGTGGAGCGTTCGCTCGATCTGTTGCTGGGAATCGCGCACTTCACCGCGGGGCAGGCAGGGGCAGTACGCCTGATGCCGCAAATCGGCGGGGTCACGGTCACGCTCTTCGCGGCGGGGGGCCTGTGGCTTGCGTTGTGGCGCGGGCGGGTGCGGCTTGCGGGACTGGTTCCGGTGGCTCTGGCGAGTGCAATGGTCGCTGCAACCCCGGTGCCCGATCTGCTGATCGCTGGCGACGGGCAGCAGGTAGGGATCACCATGCCGGGGCCCGGCGGCACCACACGTCTGCTGACCCTGCGAGACGGCCGCTCGACCTATACCCGCGACAACCTCATGGAGCTGGCCGGGGTCAGCGCAGACCCGGTGCCGCTTGCGTCTTGGCCCGGTGCGCGCTGTTCCTCAGCCTTTTGCACCTTCACCATCACCCGTGACGGTCGCGACTGGGTGCTGTTACTTGGACGGGGGCGCACTCAGGTCGAGGAGCGCGCACTCGCCGCGGCCTGTGCCGAGGCCGATATCGTCGTTGCCGAGCGCTTTCTCCCGCGCTCATGTCGTCCGCACTGGCTCAAGGCCGACCGGCGGATGCTCACGCAATCGGGCGGGCTGGCGATCGACTTGTCCGCCGAGAGGATCACGTCGGTGGCCGAGGGGCAGGGCGCACACGGTTGGTGGCGCGCCGAGGCTCCTCGGCCCCGAACATCTCAGTGATAGCGGCGCAGCAGCCCCGCCAGCTTGCCCTGAACCTCGACCTCGTCGGGGCGGTAGAACTGCGGATCATAGGTCGCATTGGCCGGGTCGAGCCGCACCTTGCCACCTTCGCGGCGCAGGTACTTGAGCGTCGCTTCCTCGCCGCGCACCAGCGCCACGACGATTTCGCCGTCGCGCGCGGTGTTGGTGCGGCGAACCAGCGCGAAATCGCCATCGAAGATCCCGGCTTCGATCATCGAGTCGCCGGAAACCTCGAGCGCGTAATGCTCGCCGGGGCCGAGCAGGGCGGCAGGGACGGGGAGCGTCGACTGGCCTTCGAGCGCCTCGATCGGCGCGCCAGCCGCGATGCGGCCATGCAGAGGTAATTCGACCACGTCATTGGCTGCCACCGCCTGGCTCACCCGCTGCGCGGGGGGAACCATCGGCACTACATTGTCGCTTGGCGGCGCAGCGCGGGCGGGCGTCGTATCGCCCGGCTCGCGGATCACCTCGAGCGCACGCGCGCGGTTGGGCAGGCGGCGGAGGAAGCCGCGCTCCTCCAGTGCGGAAATCAGCCGGTGCACGCCCGACTTGCTCTTCAAATCGAGCGCTTCCTTCATTTCCTCGAAACTCGGCGAGATTCCGGTCTCTTCCAGACGCTGCTGGATGAAACGGATCAATTCGTGCTGCTTTGCGGTCAGCATTGGATTATTCTCCTGTGGTCGCACCCACGCCGCGCCTTACCAGCGCAACGTGCCAATCCCTTGTGTGCGCCAAGAGGCACCCTTTGCGAGGTGCTTTGCCTGCACGGTCTGTCCGTCATTAAGGTGAACGAACAAAGAACAATTAGGCAACCCGTACGGTCAAGTCAAGCGCCGCCAACTCGGGAGCCGCGGAATTCAGCCATTTCGGAGCAGGAACACCGGTACGGGCTCGCCTGCCTTCAGTGTTGGTGAGCCCGCAGGACGGTCGATCAGGCAGTCCGCTTGCGCCAGCGCGAGCAAGGCCGAGGAGTCCTGTGATCCGGCGAGCCGCACGCGGTCGCCCTCGATCACCGCGCGCAGGAACTCGCGGCGACGCTCGGTCGGGGGCAGGTCCTCACCTGCGACCATGGTGACGGCGCGCGGCAGGGGATGGGGATCGCCCATGCTCGCGCGCACCAGCGGCAGGGCAAAGAGGAAGGCGGTGACGTAGCTCGACACCGGATTGCCCGGCAGGCCGAGGATCACCAGATCAGGCCCGCTGCGGCTTGGGCGCGTGGCCACCATCAGCGGCTTGCCCGGCTTAAGCGCAACGCGCCAGAAATCGATTCTGGCGCCCCAGTCCTTCAGCGCCTGCTGGATCAGATCGTGGTCGCCCACGGACGCCCCGCCGCTGGTGATGAGAATATGGCTGTCCTCGGCGCGTTCCAGCGCGGCGGCGAGCGCCGCCGGGTCATCGGCGACCGGGCCGAGGATGTCGACCCGTCCGACATAGGGATAGAGCATCGCGCCCAGCATCAGCCCGTTGCTCGCCGGTATCTGGTGCAGGGCGCAGGGCGCGCCGGGGGCGACCAGCTCGTCCCCGCTGTCGAGCACCGCAACACCGGGAGGCTCGGTCAACGGCAGCTCCGCATGACCGGCCGAGGCCGCCAGCGCGAGCACCGCAGGCGAATAGGCTGTGCCGCGCTTGAGGATCACATCGCCTTGCCGGAAGTCGAACCCAGCCTTGCGGATGTGCTTTCCGGGGGAGGGCGGTTCGGTGGCGCTGATGGCGTCGCCCGTAACAGCGGCATCTTCTTGCAGCACGATGCTCTGCGTGCCCTCAGGCACCACGGCGCCGGTCGAAATGCGCACACACTGCCCGCTGGCGAGCGTGCCGCCGAAGGGCAAACCGGCACGACTCTCGCCCACGCGCTGCCATGGGCCGAGGCCGGGCGCGACTGCGTAGCCATCCATCGCCGAGAGATCGGCCGCAGGCTGGGTGCGTCGCGCTGTGATGTCCTGGGCGAGGTAGCGCCGCGTATCGAAGGGCATGAGGCCCATCACGCTCGATGGGCGCTGCGGCGCGAGGGCGAGCAGGCGGGCCTGCGCTTCCTCGAGGCTCAGCAGCGGGGTCACGGCGCGGCGGTCCAGTCGCCTGACTTGCCGCCGCTCTTGGCGATCAGGCGCACGCCTTCGATCACCATGCCCCTGTCGATCGCCTTGGCCATGTCATAGATTGTGAGGAGCGCCACGGAAACGGCTGTCATCGCTTCCATTTCTACCCCGGTCTTGCCGGTGAGCGAGGCGGTGGCGGTGGCGCGGATGCCGTCCTGCTCATAGGCGAATTCGACATTGACCGCATCGAGTGCGAGCGGGTGGCACAGCGGGATCAGCTCACCGGTGCGCTTGGCCGCCATGATCCCGGCGATTCGCGCAGTGCCCAGCACATCGCCCTTGGGCGCATTGCCTTCACGGATCGCGGCGATTGCCTCTTGCGACATGGTGATCCGCCCCGAGGCGACCGCGCGGCGCGCGGTGGCGGGCTTAGCCCCGACATCGACCATATGTGCCGCGCCGTCTTCGCCGAGGTGGGTGAGCTTGCCCATGCCTTACGCTTCTGCCCCGAGCAGCGCCCTCGTGGCACTCGCAATATCGTCAGCGCGCATCAGGCTCTCGCCGACCAGAAAGGTGCGCACCCCCGCCGCTTCGAGCCGCTGGCAATCCGCGTGGCTGTTGATCCCGCTCTCGCCAACGATCAGCGTGCCTTCGGGCATCAGCGGCGCAAGCCGCTCGGTCGTGGCGAGGCTGGTAGTGAAGGTCTTGAGATCGCGGTTGTTGACCCCGATCAGGCGCGATTTCAGCGTGGCGGCGGCGCGCTCCAGCTCGGCCTCGTCGTGGACTTCGACCAGCACGTCCATGCTGAGTTCGGTGGCGGCGGCCTCGATTTCGGCCATCGCGCCGTCTTCGAGCGCGGCGACGATGATCAGGATCGCGTCGGCCCCGATCGCGCGCGCTTCGAGACACTGCCACGGATCGACCATGAAATCCTTGCGCAGCACCGGCAGCGCGCAGGCGGCGCGGGCGGCGACGAGGTAATCCTCGTGCCCCTGGAAATAGGGCGCGTCGGTTAGCACCGAGAGGCAGGCGGCGCCCCCCGCTGCATAGGCGGCAGCGTGTTCGGCGGGGCGGAAGTCGGCGCGGATCAAGCCCTTGGAGGGACTAGCCTTCTTGATCTCCGCGATCAGCGCATAGCCTTCTGCGGCGCGTGCGCGCAGAGAAGCCTCAAACCCGCGCGGCACGGTCTGGGTGCGTGCGGCGCGGGTGAGCGCCTCATCGCTGATCGCCTGCTTGCGGGCGGCGACAATTTCGCGCTTGGCGGCGCAGATTTCTTCGAGCTTGTTCATCGGGTCACTTCGCTAGCGCAATCCAGCGCTTGAGCAAGGCCAGTGCGGCCCCGCTGTCGAGCGCCTCGGCGGCCATGGCGGCTCGTTCGGGCCAGTCGGCGCCGCGCCCGGCCACGGTTAGCGCGCCTGCCGCGTTGAACAGCACCGCGTCGCGATAGGGTCCGGGGCTGCCCATCAGCAGGGCCTTCAATGCGGCGGCGTTGTGCTTCGCATCGTCGCCGCGGATCGCTTCGATCGGGGCATGGGGGAGGCCTGCGGCACTGGCATCCACCCGCTCCAGGCGCACGGCATTGCCGGTCACCACCGCGACCTCGTTCCCGCCGGCGAGGCTCAACTCGTCGAGCCCCTCGTCGCCCGACACGATCAGCGACTTGCCGGTGCCCAGCCGCGCCATCGCGCCGGCATAGATCGGCACATAGGCGGGCCGGGCGATGCCGATCAGCTGGCTGGTCACGCCTGCAGGGTTCGAGAGCGGCCCCATCAGGTTGAAGATGGTGCGCTGGCCGATCCGCACCCGAATGGGCTGGATCCGCGCCATCGCCGGGTGGTGGTTCTTGGCGAAGAGGAAGCAGATGCCGATTTCGGCGAGGGTTTTCTCTGCCGTGCGCCCGGCGGCGTCCATATCGAGCCCGAGCGCTTCGAGTGTGTCCGCAGCGCCCGCTTTCGATGACGCCGCGCGGTTACCGTGCTTGGCGACCGGCACGCCGCAAGCCGCGACCACGAGGCTGACCGCGGTCGAGACGTTGAGCGTGTGGTGCCCGTCGCCTCCTGTGCCGCAGACGTCGATCGCGCCGTCGGGAGCGTCGATCGGGATCAGCCGCGCGCGCAAGGCCCGTGCCGCGCCCGCGATCTCGTCGGCCGTCTCGCCGCGCGCCGAGAGGGCGACGAGGAAGTCGGCGATCTCGTCTTCGGACGGGCTGCCATCGAGCAGGGTGCCGAAGGCGGCTTCGGCCTCGGCCTCGGAGAGCGGGGCCGTGATGTCGGGGAGGGTGCTCATGCGGTCAGCCTTGCGGGCAGCGCGGGCTCCATCCCGCAGGCCTTGAGAAAATTGGCGAGCAGCGCGTGGCCATGCTCGGTGGCGATGCTTTCGGGGTGGAACTGCACTGAATGGATCGGAAGGGTCGCGTGGCGGAAGCCCATCACGGAGGGATGATCGCTGCCGGGAGTCTCGGCATGGGCGTTGGCGACCAGTTCGGCGGGGACATCGACCACTTCGAGGCTGTGATAGCGCGTCGCGATGAAAGGCGAGGGCAGGTCTGCGAACACCCCCGTCCCGTCATGCGTCACCGGAGAGGTCTTGCCATGCATTAGCCCGCCGCGCTGGACGCGTCCGCCGAAATGCTGCCCGATCGCCTGATGGCCGAGGCACACGCCCATCAGCGGCTTCCCCGCATCCGCGCAGGCCGCGACCAGATCGAGGCTGATCCCCGCCTCGTTGGGCGTGCAGGGGCCGGGCGAGATCAGGAACCCCGCCGCATTGGTCCGCAGCGCCTCGACCGCAGTCAGCGCGTCATTGCGCTCCACGCGTACCTCGGCCCCCAGCTCCATCAGGTAATGGACGAGGTTGAAGGTGAAGCTGTCGTAATTGTCGATGACGAGGATCATGGAAACATGCTGCCTAAATCACTTCTTTTTCATAAGGAACAGCCAACCCTGCTCGCCTTGATGCACGATTGCGCCGACCAAGACAGTTATGAAGCTGCCATAGAGAAAATTTGCGTCGTCGCTCTCTCGAAATAGGTAACAACCGAGCAAGCCTAGCCAGAGTATCCCAAGCCCGCCAAATCGGAAAAATTTTCCGTAAGTATCGAAAAACGTCTGCACGCGCGGATCAAGGCAATGGTTGACGAAAAAATCGGGCGAGAAGCGAAAGAGAGACCTGAAGTAATAGTCGAACGCTGCGACGGCGCTTGTGATCAGCAAAATCCAGAGAGCATCAATAGCCATCGCAAGCGAGCTACCCTGCTGGCGGCACATTGGCGCTCGGAACTGATTCCGGCGTTGCCGCCTCCCGCTTCGTCACCACAATGATCGGGCCGACGCGGCCCTTGTCCATGCGCCCGGTGGCCGGGTCCCACAGGCTAGACACCTGCCCATCGAGGTAAAGCGCATTGCTCACCTTCAGTTCGTCGCGGAAATAACGGGCAAGCTGGCCGAAGCTAATCGGCGCGTCGGAGATCACGAAATGCGCCTTGCCGCTCGCGTCGACACCCACGCCGTTGCGGATCGCCTTCGAGGGGCCGTTGTCCTGAATCTCGGGGTGCATCTTGCCGTCGATTAGCATCAGCGGGCCGGACTGCGTGCCGAATTCCGGGCGGTCGCCTACGGTGTCGAAGAATGTGTTGCTCCCCAGCACGCGCCATTTGCTGCCGGTGCCGAAGAACACCCCGTTGGGCTTCATGTAGAAATTGCCGTCACCATTGGCGCGGTTCAGTTCCGACAGACGCTCGCCGTTTTGGACGAAGTAGCCGATGGGCCTGAGGTCGTCGCCATACATCCCGCCATTGACCGCGAAAGCAATGTCGCTGGGGTCGACGCTAGCCGCAAAGGCGCTGAGCGAGCCGAAGGGCTGCTTGTCCGCGCCGACATTCGCCATCGCGATGCGGTGCGTGGCGGGGTCAGCGACGCAATCGGTGAGCGGCACGGTCTCGAACACAACTTGGCGGCACGCGGAAGGCCCGGCGGCCAGCGCCGGTGTGGCGGTGGGGGAGGGCGTGACGCTGTCTTCGCTGTCCGACCCGTCGAGCCGCGTCGTCACCAGCGCCTCGCCACCCTGTTGCTCGGAACAGGCGGCAAGGGCCAGCAGCAGGCAGAGAACCACCCCGATCCGCATCACGGGTTCTCTTTCAGAAAGCGCAGCAACTCGTCCATCCACAGGTGCGGGCGGCTGTGCGTGCCGTGGCCATAAGTCTGCGCGCTCGGCGGGATCAGCACGAAGCGCGCGCGCGGCATGGTCGAAGCGAGCGCCGCCGGATTGCCGAGGCCGGGCGGATTGATGAAATCATCCGCCGAATTGATCCACAGCACCGGCGCGGTGATTTCGTGCAACCGCGCGGCGGGGTTGTAGTTGCGTGAGGAATCGAACTGCCAGATCGTGTCGTTGGGATCGACCGGGCGCGCGGCGGCGGCTTCACGGCGCGCGGCATAGAATTGCTCGGCGGCGGCGCGGGTGGGGTAGTCGGCGTCCATGCGATAGGGATTGCTCCCCGCCAGCAGCAGCACATTGCTCGCGACCGCTTGACCCACCTTCAGATCGGCGGGATCGGCATAATTGCCGTCGTTATAGGCGGGATCCATGCGGAAACCGTCGATCACCATCTGGCGCATCACCCGGTTGCGCCCGGCAATCTCGACCGCGTTGCAGGCAAGCGGCACGAATTTTTTGACAAAGCCCGGATACTTCGGCCCCCAGACGAAGGAATGCATGCACCCCATCGAGGTGCCAAGGATCATCTCGAGGCTGCTGACGCCGAGCCCCTCGGTCAGCATTCGGTATTGCGCGCGCACCATGTCGTCATAATCGTAACGCGGGAAGGCGGCGCGCAGACCGTCGCTGGGCTTGCTGCTCTTCCCGTGGCCGAGGTTGCTCGGGGAAATGACGTAATAGCGCGTGATATCGAGCGGTTGGCCCGGGCCGAACATCGCGTCGCCGAAATGGGGTTGCAGCAGCGAGGTCGCATCGCCGCCGGTGCCGTGGAGCAGCATCACCGCGTTGTCGATTTCGCCCTCGGCGTTGCGGTGCGGTGTGCCCAGCGTGAGCGCGTGCATGGTGATTTCGGGCAGAGTGTCGCCGGTGCCGAACACGAAATCATTGAGCACGATAGTGCGTTCGTCAGCCTTGGCGACCCAGTCCTCGGCCCTGAGCGCGCCGAGCGGCAGGCCGAGCGCGATGAGGATCGCAACGAAAAGCCGGATGATTACGCTTGTGCTCATTGCCCATACCCCGGTTCGCCCGCCACGCGTACTGCCTCGCGCGCGGCGGCGATCAGCGCGCCGGCCTTGGCGCGGCATTCGGCGAGTTCGTAATCGGGATCGGAATCGGCGACGATCCCCGCGCCCGCCTGCACGTGCATCACCCCGTCCTTCACCACCGCGGTGCGCAACACGATGCAGCTGTCGAGCGAGCCGTCGGGCGCGAAATAGCCCACACCGCCCGCATAGGCGCCGCGCGTTTCGGGCTCCAGTTCGGCAATGATCTCGCAGGCCCTGATCTTGGGCGCACCCGAGACGGTGCCAGCCGGAAAGCCCGCAAACAGCGCGTCGAGCGCGTCCTTAGCAGGGTCGAGCCGCCCCACGACATTGCTGACGATGTGCATCACGTGGCTGTAGCGCTCGATGGTGAAGCTGTCGGTCACCTCCACCGTCCCCGCCGCCGCCACCCGGCCGACATCGTTGCGGCCTAGATCGAGCAGCATGAGGTGCTCGGCCCGCTCCTTGGGATCGGCGAGCAGGCTGGCTTCGTTGGCGTCATCCTCCTCGCGGGTTTTGCCGCGCGGGCGCGTCCCCGCGATCGGGCGGATCGTGACTTCGCCCTCCCGCACCCGCACGAGGATCTCGGGCGAGGAACCGACCAGCGCGAAGCCGGGGAGGTCGAGGAAATAGAGGAAGGGCGAGGGGTTCACCCGCCGCAGCGCGCGGTAGAGCGCCAGCGGGGGCAGGGTGAAGGGACAGGTGAAGCGCTGGGCCAGAACCACCTGGAAGATGTCGCCTGCAAGGATGTAATCCTTCGCGCGCAGGGCCATCGCCTTGTAGTCATCCGGCGCGATCACCGGGGCGAGGTCGGGGAGCGCATCGGGCACCGCCTCGCCGGCGGCAACGGGCAGGGCGGTGCCGAGCTGGCTCAGCGTCGCATCGATCCGCTCGCCTGCGCGCACCACCGCAGCCTCGGGATCGCTCGCCTCCCAGATCGGCGCGATGGCGAACAGCGCGTTGGTGAGGCCGTCGAACACCAGAATGACCGTGGGACGCACGAACAGCATGTCGGGCAGATCGAGCGGGCTGTCGGCGGCGCGCGGCAAGGTCTCGACCAGCCCGATTGTCTCGTAACCGAGATAGCCGACGAGGCAGGCGAGGGCGGGAGGCAGGCCCTCGGGCATGGGATCGACCCGGCAAGCAGCGGCGAGAGCGCGCAGTTCGGCCAGTGCATCGCCTTCAAGCGGGCTGAAGGCCTCAGGATCCAGCTTCCAGTCGCGGTTGATTTCGGCAGCATTGCCCCGCGCGCGGAACACCAGATCGGGATCAAGCCCGAGCAGGCTGTAGCGCCCGCGCACCTCGCCGCCCTCAACCGACTCGAGCAGAAAGTCGCCGCGCCCCGGCACAATCAGCCGCCGCGCCGCGCCCACCGGCGTGTCGCTGTCGGCGATGATCCTGCGCCACACCAGCGCCGGGCGCCCGTCGCGCAGGCTCACGCAGGCGGCGGCGGCGTTTTCGGGCTGGAGGCCAGTCGCAGTCAGGCTCACGTTACGATCACAGGACTTGCGCGCTTACTGTTCGCCGGCGAGCTGCTTGCGCACCGCGGCGATGGCGCCTTCATTGCGGGTGACGCCCAGATCCTTGCGCATCGCGGTGATCGTCTGCCCGCGATATTCATCGCTCAGCGCCGCGCCCAGCTGCTGGCGGGTCTGCTGCACGACATCGCTGTTTTCGGCGATCGGCAGGATGGTGATGTCCTCGAGCGACACCACATACCAGCCCAGATCGCGCGGGCCTTCGAGCGGCTTGACCGTGCCTTCGGCCATGCTGAACATCAGCACCAGCGGCGGGGCGACGCGGGGCTGGCGGCCCGAGAGCAGTTCGCGGCGTTCGAGATTGATCGATTCGCGCTCGAACCCGGACTTGTTCTCGGCGGCGAGCGCAGCGGCGAGCGGCGTGCCGGCGCGCACCTTGGCGGTGATCCGCTCGGCCGCCTGCTTGGCGAGGATCGCGCCTTGCGCGCGCTTCCACCCGGCAATCGCGAGATCACGCACTTCGGCGAGCGGCGGGGCGCTGGCTTCCTCGACTCGGGCGACCTCAAAGATCACGAATTGATCGGCCTGCACCTGCGCCAGTTGCGGCTCGCTTTCCTCCATCTGGAAGGCGGTCTGGAGCACCGCGGCCAGCTGCGGCACGATCTGCACATCGGGCCGCCCGAAGGCCTGTCCGTTGGCGAGCAGGGCAGGCGTAGTCTCGATGGTAAGGCCATAGGTCTTGGCGACTTCGGCCAGCGCAGTGCCACCGTCGATCTCGGCTTCGATTTCGGCGGTCAGATCGCCGATCGCGGCGGCGCGCTTTTCAGTGGTGAGCTGCTCGGTAATCTCGGGCGTGGCCTGTGCCAGCGTGCGCGCCGGGGTGCGCACCACCTTGTCGACGCGCGCCACATACCAGCCCAGCGTGCCTTGCGCGGGCTCGACAATCGCGCCTTCGGCGGCCTTGAAGGCGCTTTCGGCAAAGGCGAAGCTGGTGGCGCCCGCCATCGCTTCGCGATCCCGCGGTTCGGCGGTGGAGGCGGTGAACCCGGCTTCACGCGCAACGCTCTCAAGCGCCGCGCCGCCACGGATGCGCGCGGCCAGCGACCTGGCGGCATCCTGCGTGGGCACCACGAAGCTGGTGATCGCGCGCGTCTCGCTCGCCTGGAAACGGGCGGCATCGCGCTTGTAGCGTTCGGCGATTTCCGCCGCGGTGGGCGTGGCATTGACCTTCAGCGTATCGGTCCCGAACACGGCAAAGCGCAGCGTTCGGCGCTCGGGGCGGATGAACTTGGTGCGGTTGTCCTTGTACCACGCGGTCAGCTGCGCCTCGGACGGGCCAGCAGCGGGCGCATAGGAGGCGCTGGGGATCAGCGCGATCTCGCCCTTGCGCTTTTCGAGCACCAGCGCGGCATATTGCGCGGCGATCTTTTCAGGCAGGCGCGGCGCGGCGACGGCCGGGCCGAGCAATTGCTGCTCGATCATCCCGTCGGACAGGTCGCGCCGGAACATCGCCGGGGTCAGTCCCTGACGGGCAAGCGCTGCCAGATAGGTCTGTTCGTCGAACTCACCGGTCAGCCCCTTGAAGGCCTGAATTTTGAGAATCTCGCTGTTGACCAGATTCTCGCCGCCCCGCAGGCCGTATTTCTCGCCATAGGCACCGATGGTGTAGCGATCGATCAGCTGCCGCATGACCTCGTCCAGCCCGCCTTCGGCGACAAATTCGGGCATGGTCAGCGTCGGGTTCTGCCTCCGCAGCTGGTCCACCGCGGTATTCGCGCCGAGGGTGAGATCGGACACCGGAATGCCCTCGCCCCCGACGACCGCGATCTTGTCGGAGTTGGACACGGCCCCGCCAAAACTCGACCCGCTGATGTCGGAGGCGGCAAACGCCAGAGCGATTAGCGCGAGAAAGGCAAGGACGATCGGCAGACCGATCTTGGACTGGAAGAAGCGGCGGAAAAACGAAATCATCTGTCGGTCGACCCCACGGGAGGCTGGCAAGTGGCAGAGCGCCAAGGCCCTGCGGCGCGCGCTGCGAAGCATTCGCGGCGCTGAGGCGCTTTAGAGGCCCTGCGACCGCGCGGCAACAGGTTCGCGCGCGTTTTGACTAGCGCAGCGTCCTCGGCTAGCGGACGCGGCCCCGGGGCGATACAGCACGACACAGAATCACGCGGCCCCGGGCCAACCCTCTCATTTTATTCAGAGTGCAAAGGCAGAACATGACCCGCCGACCCTATATCGTCGGAAACTGGAAGATGCACGGCACCCGCGCGATGCTGTCGGAGGCGCGCACGATCGATCGTGCGGCCCAGCGGCACATGAAGGTCGAAGTCGCGCTCGCGCCGCCCTACACCCTGATCCACCCGATCCACCGCGAGGCCGAGCAGATCGCAGTCGGCGCGCAGGATTGCCACGAGGCCGATGGCGGCGCGCATACCGGGGATATCTCGGCGGCGATGGTCGCGGATGCGGGGGCAAGCTTCGTCATCCTCGGTCATTCGGAACGGCGGCAGAACCACCGCGAGACCGATGCGCTGGTGCGCGCCAAGGCCGAGGCGGCGCTGGCGGCGGGGCTGAAGATCATCATGTGCTGCGGCGAAAGCGCCGACACGCGCGAATCGGGCAAGGCCGTCGCCTTCGTGAAGGCCCAGCTCAAAGCCTCGCTCCCTCCGGCCGACGCCATGCCGGCCGATGTCGCCGAGCGGCTGACCGTGGCCTATGAACCGATCTGGGCGATCGGCACCGGCACCGCAGCCACCACCGACGACATCGCCGAAATGCATGGCGAAATCCGCGCGCTGCTGATCCAGTTGTTCGGCGAAGAGCAGGGCAGCGAGGTGCGGATCCTCTATGGTGGCTCGGTCAAGCCCGACAACGCGGCCGAAATCTTCGCCGTCCCCGAGGTTGGCGGCGCGCTGGTGGGCGGGGCAAGCCTGACCGCCGACAGCCTGATGGGCATCGCGCTCGCCGCCAGCGAGCCTTCGGCGAACTAGGCGACCTCCAGGCTATGTCGCGCGGCGCGCCCGCCCGGGCTTGCCGCGCGGCGCTTGCACGCTTACATGGCGCGCAATCTATTCACCCGGGCGAGCCATCGCCCCCGGCCACGAGAAGCGTTTCATGTCCCTGTTCATCTTCCTTACTGTGATTCAGGCCCTGGTGGCCGCCGCGCTGGTTGGCGTGGTGCTGATGCAGCGCTCTGAAGGCGGTGGTCTGGGGATCGGCGGCGGCAGCCCGGGCGGCGCTTTCGGCGCGCGCGGTGCGGCCGATTTCCTGTCGCGCGCGACAAAGTGGCTGGCGATTGCCTTCGTGACCCTGTCGATCGTACTCGCCGCGCTGGCGGTGCGGGAAAGCAAGGTCGGCGACGTGACGACAACGCTTGATCGCGATGCCCCGGCAGCGGGCGCTCTGCCCGATGTGCTGGGTGAAACGTCCCCGGCCCAGGCGCCGGCGGCTCCCGCTCGCGATGCCCCGGCCGCGCAGCCTTCGGCCGCCCCGGCGCCCACGGGTCAGCCCGCCCAATAATCGCCCCGCGGCTGCGTTTTTGCGGCCTGCCGCCACCGGCACTGTGGATGGCGCGCGATTTGGCGCGTCAATTCGCTTGCTCCGAATCCCTCCTGACGCTTAAGGCCCAACTCCCATGGCGCGGTTCATTTTCATCACCGGCGGCGTGGTCTCCTCGCTCGGCAAAGGTCTCATGGCAGCCTCTCTGGCGGCCCTCCTGCAGGCGCGCGGCTACAAGGTCCGCATCCGCAAGTTCGACCCCTATCTCAACGTCGATCCCGGCACGATGAGCCCCTATCAGCACGGCGAAGTCTATGTGACCGATGACGGGGCCGAGACCGATCTCGATCTCGGGCACTACGAGCGCTTCACCGGCGTTTCCGCACGGCAGAGCGACAACATCACCTCGGGCCGCGTCTATCGCGACATCATCGCAAAGGAACGCCGCGGTGACTATCTTGGCGCGACGGTGCAGGTGATCCCGCACGTGACGGACGCGATCAAGGAATTCGCGCTCGCCGATCAGGGCGACCATGATTTCATCCTGTGCGAAATCGGCGGGACGGTGGGCGATATCGAATCGCTGCCCTTCATGGAGGCGATCCGCCAGCTTCGGAACGAGCTCGAACCGCACCAGACCGTCAGCGTCCACGTCACGCTGGTGCCCTATATCAAGGCGGCGGGCGAACTGAAGACCAAGCCCACGCAGCACTCGGTGCGCGAGCTCGCCAGCCTCGGGATCAAGCCCGACATCCTGCTGTGCCGCGCCGAGCATCCGATCCCGGAAAGCGACCGGCGCAAGATCGCGCAATTCTGCAACGTGCGCCCGCAGGCGGTGATTCAGGCGCTCGATGCGCCCTCGATCTATTCGGTGCCGCAGCAATATCACGCTGAGGGGCTCGATGCCGAAGTGCTGCGCGCTTTCGGCATCACCGATGCGCCTGCGCCGAACCTTACGGCGTGGGAGGATGTGACCGACCGTCACTTCAACCCCGAAGGCGAAGTCACCATTGCCGTCGTCGGCAAGTATGTCGGGTTGCAGGACGCCTACAAGAGCCTCAATGAAGCGCTGGTGCACGGCGGCCTCGCCAACCGCGTGAAGGTCAACATCAGGTGGATAGATGCCGAGATTTTCGAAGGCGATGACGATTCCGCGATCATCGCCGCGCTCGAACCGATGCATGGCATTCTCGTACCCGGCGGTTTCGGCGAGCGCGGGAGCGAGGGCAAGATTTCGGCGGTGCGATTTGCGCGTGAGCGCGGCGTGCCGTTCTTCGGGATCTGCCTCGGCATGCAGATGGCCTGCATCGAAGGCGCGCGCGCCGCGGGTTTCGAGAATGCCACCTCGACCGAATTCGGCCCCACCGACACGCCGGTGGTCGGCATCATCACCGAGTGGATGACCAAGGAAGGCCTCCAGCAGCGCGAAGAGGGCGGCGACCTCGGCGGCACGATGCGGCTCGGCGCCTATCCGGCCAAGCTCAGCCCCAACAGCCACACCTCGCGCATCTATGGCGGCGCGGAGGTCATCTCCGAACGTCACCGCCACCGCTACGAGGTCAACAGCGCCTTTATCGAGCCGCTGGAAAAGCAGGGCCTGATTTTTGCCGGCATGAGCCCCGACGGATTGCTGCCTGAAATCGTCGAGCGGCCCGATCACCCGTGGTTCGTCGGCGTTCAGTTCCACCCCGAGCTAAAGTCGCGGCCCTTCGATCCGCACCCGCTGTTTGCCGGCTTCATTGCCGCTGCGCTGGAACAGTCGCGTCTGGTCTAGGCCAGCCGGTGCCGGGGAGCGGTGCGCCAGGAGCGGCCGAAATTCGAACAAGCAGAGGCATTTAACCTCGATGGCCGCCGCCTCACCGGGCGCCGCGTGGCCTTGCGGAAGCTTGGCGGATCGATCAGCGCGACAGCCTAGTTGATATTACGAAATCGCATTGCAATCCTTTGTTACCGAAGTCTGGATTTCAATGTCGTATCCTTACAAGTTTCGTAGATTGCCCTTGCGTGTTATTGCCATTCCGAATTACAGGGAGGCACTTCTTCACGGTTTGACAGGGCTTCGTCGCTTAAGACGAACCTTCGGCGGGTCGCTCTTGCAGGGATGGCTCGGTCCGAGTTCGAAGCGAAGCCTTTGAAACGAGCTTACCTGCTCTTGTCCGTCTTCTGCGACCCGGACGGATAGGAGCAGGTGAGGCGGCGCAAGTCGCGGGGGCGGATTGCGAGATCCGCCCCCTAAACTTATCTTCCCGATAGAAAGTTTCAGGCCGCGCTGGCGGCGTCATCGTCCGTGGGCACCGCGGTCAGCGTGGCGGTGCCGCCGATCGCGATCTTGCGCGGCTTCATCGCGTCGGGCACTTCGCGCACCAGGTCGATGATCAGCAGGCCATCGGCAAGATCGGCGCGCTCGACCCGGACGAAATCGGCGAGTTCAAAGCGACGCTCGAAGCCGCGGTTGGCGATGCCGACATGGATCAGCTCCTGCCCGTCATCGCCCTCTTCGCGCTTGCGGCCCTGCACCACCAGCAGGTTCTGCTGCGCGGTGATGTCGATATCCTGCGGGCGAAACCCCGCCACGGCCAGCGTGATGCGGTAATTGTCCTCGCCCCGGCGCGAGATGTTGAAGGGGGGGTAATTGTCGCCCGCGTTGAGCCGCGCCTGATTTTCGAGCAGGTCGAACAGGCGATCAAAGCCCACGGTGGAGCGGCGGTAGGGGGTGAAATCGAAACGTGACATCGTGCAAATCCTCTTCCAGAGCAATTTGGGTCGGGTGCGGGCCTGCGGATTGCAGCGCCCGCTATGTGCCCCCGCGCTTCCCGAGACTGGCGAAACGCGGTGACTGTGCTTATTTGGTTTTCACGCGCAAGCTTTCAAGATGCTTTGGCAAGAGGGATTACGATGGCCGCACCGCAGATCGACATCTACACCAAGTTCGCCTGCCCCTTCTGCGTGCGCGCCAAGCGCCTGCTGAGCCAAAAGGGTGCCGAATTCACCGAGCACGACATCACCATGGGCGGCGCCAAGCGCGACGAAATGCTCGCCCGCGCGCCGAATGCGATGACGGTGCCGCAGATCTTCATCGGCGATGTGCACGTGGGCGGCAGCGACGATCTTGCCGCGCTCGAGGCTGCGGGCAAGCTCGACGCGCTTTTGGCGGGCTGATGACCCGGATCGCGGTGCTCCAGATGACCTCGGGGATCGATCCCGAGGCCAATTGCGCGACCATCACCGATGCGGCCGGGGCGGCGGCGCGGGAGGGGGCGGCGATGCTGTTCACCCCCGAAATGTCGCTGCTGCTCGATCGCAACCGGGCGCGCGGGGCGGCGCATATCGTGGCGCAGGAGACCTCGGCCCACGTTGCGCAGCTGGCCGCGCTGGCGCAGGAAACCGGGCTGACGATCGCTCTCGGATCGATGGCGGTCGCGCTTCCCGACGGTCGTTACGCCAACCGCGCGATGGTGTTTGCGCCCGGCGCGGGCGCGCCGGTCACCTATGACAAGATGCACATGTTCGACGTTGACCTCGCAAGCGGCGAGAGCTGGCGCGAGAGCAACGCCTATCGCGCCGGGGATGCGGTGGTCAGCGTGGACGACACGCCGATCGGGCGGCTTGGCCTGACGATCTGTTACGACATCCGCTTTCCCGCGCTGTTCGAGGCGCTCGGCAACCGCCGCTGCGATGCCATCGCTGTGCCGGCCGCCTTCACCCGGCCCACAGGCGCAGCGCATTGGCATGTCATGCTGCGCGCGCGCGCGATCGAGGCGCAGGCCTTCGTCATTGCCGCCGCGCAGGTCGGCCGCCACGCGGACGGGCGCGAGACCTATGGCCACAGCCTCGTCGTCGACCCGTGGGGCGAAGTGCTGCTCGACATGGGCGGGGAAGCGCCGGGGCTCGCCTTTTGCGAGATCGACCTTGCTCGCGTCGCAGAAGTTCGCGCGCAGGTGCCTGCGCTTGCCAATCGCCGTGTTATCCTGAGTTCTGACCCGTCATGATCGTCTTCGACCTTTCCTGCACGCAAGGCCACCGGTTCGAGGGGTGGTTCGGTTCCTCAGCCGATTACGACGACCAGCGCGCGCGCGGGTTGCTGGCGTGCCCGCATTGCGGGTGTGCCGAAGTGGTGAAGGCACCGATGGCGCCTGCCGTGCCTGCCAAGGGCAATGCCCGGCAGGAGGTGCTGCCGCCCGAGACGCGCCCAATGGCCAACACGCCGATGCCGCCCGAGGTGCAAAAGGCGCTGCACCAGCTCGCCAAGGCGCAGGCCGAGGCGCTCAAGGCTTCGACATGGGTCGGCGAGAAGTTCGCCGAGGAAACCCGCAAGATGCATTATGGGGAGCGTGACGAGGCCCCGATCCACGGGCAGGCCAGCCTCGCCGAAGCCAAGGCTCTGATCGAGGAAGGCGTGCCAGTCGCCCCGCTGCCGTTCCCGGTCGCGCCGCCCGAAAAGTTGAATTGAACGGGAAGCGCGGGGTGCTATGAAGCGCCTCGGGACCCCGTAGCTCAGCCGGATAGAGCACCAGATTCCTAATCTGGGGGCCGCGCGTTCGAATCGCGCCGGGGTCACCACTCTTGTGGGTGCAACCGCCGCCAGCGCCGCTCGGCGTGGAAGGACAGCGCCAGCACGCAGCCCGACATCGCCAGCATCAGCGCGCAGGTGCCGCCCCATCCGGCCCAGTCATACACTGCTGTTCCCGCCGCACTGCCGATCGCCCCGCCGATGAACATCGCCACGATGTAGGAGGTGGTCAGGCGGGTACGGATCTCGGGGGCGAGGGTAAACAATGTCATGCGTCCAGTTACGTCGATCGTCGGCCCGACCATGTTAACGATGAACAGCGGCACCAGCAGCCCCCAGATGCTGAACCCCAGCGGATAGAACAGCGCGATGCCGCTCAGTTGCACCACCGCCGCCGCCAGCCGCGCCTTGCGCGCGCCCACCCGGTCGGCCCAGCGGCCTAGCCTCGGCGTGGTGAAAACGCTGATCGCCGCGACGCCTGCCAAGAGGCCCACATCATCCGTGCCATAACCCATCTCGGCGCTCGTCAGGTGCAGCGCCAGCGCCAGCCAGCTGGCCGTGAAGATGCCGAAGTTGAGCCCCTGTATCGCGGCGGAGATCTGCGTGTCGGGGTGCCTCGCGGCGAGCCGGAACACAGATGCGATCAGGGCGCCGTAACCGGCCTCCGCGCGCTTGGCCGCGGGCGGCTCGCTTCGCATCGCTAGCGGCAGCAGCGCCGTCACCGCTACCATCAGCGCGAAAGCGGCGATGTAGACCGTGCGCCAATCGGCATAGGCGGCCACGATCCCCGCGCCCACCCGCGCCACGAGGATGCCGAAAATCACCGCTGCGGTCAGCTGCGCGGTGACGAGCCCCAGCCGCTCGGGCGCGATGCGCTTGGAGGCGTAGGCCGGGATCAGGTAGGGCGCGATCGTCACGAAGCCGAGCAGCGTGGAAGCAGCGGTGAACAACAGGAGATCCGGCGCCAGCACCATCCCGCCAAGGCAAACCGTCTGCGCCGCCACGAAGACGAGGCACAGCTTGCGGTTGGACATGAAGTCCCCCAGCGGCAGCAGCAGCAGAATGCCCAGCGCCAGCGCCAGCTGGTTGAGCGCCGGCACCAGTCCAATCTCGGCCTCGCCCACGCCGAAGGCGCGCGCCACTTCGCCGATGATCGGGTGAATGTAATAGGCATTGGCCGTCACCACCGCGATCGTCAGGGTCAGCGCCCATTCCTGCGAACGGGTGAGGCGGGCAGGGCCGGGTGCGGGTTGAGACATCAAGCGCGCCCTATCGGATCGGTACGGCGCTGTCAGCGTGCTGTTTCGATGGCGCATCGATTACGCTGGCATTCTCGGCAGGTGGACGCTCGCCCGTCCGGCGGCTAGCAGCAGGACGCAGATCTCAAGGCAGGCTTATCCATGCAAGCGCACGACACTCAGGAACTCGCCGAAATCCGCCGCGCGGTGCGGAGCCTGTGCGAGGATTTTCCGGGCGAATACTGGCGTGCTAAGGACACTGTGAGGGAGTATCCTGCGGAATTCGTCGATGCGCTGACCCGCGCCGGGTTCCTCGCCGCGCTGATCCCGGTGGAACACGGCGGCAGCGGGCTGAGCCTCGAAGCGGCCTGCGTGATCATGGAGGAAATTCAGGCTTCGGGCTGCAACGGCTCCTCCGCCCATGCGCAGATGTATATCATGAACACGCTGCTGCGTTACGGCTCGGAGGAACAGAAGGCGGCCTACCTCCCCCGCATTGCCAGCGGAGAGCTGCGCTTGCAGGCTTTCGGCGTGTCCGAGCCGACCAGCGGCACCGACACGCTCAGCCTCAAGACGCGCGCGGTCAGGGACGGCGACCACTACGTCATTAGCGGCCAGAAGATCTGGACCAGCCGCGCCGAGCATTCCGACCTGATGCTCCTGCTCGCCCGCACCACCCCGCGCGAGGAAGCGGCCAGCAAGACGGAGGGGTTGTCGATCTTCCTCGTCGAGATGGGCGAGGCGCTCGGGAACGGCATGACCGTCAAGCCGATCCGCACGATGATGAATCATTCGTCCTGCGAGGTGTTCTTCGACGATCTGCGCATTCCGGCCAGCGCGCTGGTGGGCGAGGAGGGGAAGGGCTTCCGATATATTCTCTCCGGGATGAATGCCGAGCGCATCCTGATCGCCGCCGAGTGCATCGGGGATGCCAAGTGGTTCATCGAAAAGGCCACCGGCTACGCCAAGGACCGCTCTGTCTTCGCGCGCCCCATCGGCCAGAACCAGGGCGTCCAGTTCCCGATCGCGCGCTGCTACGCCCAGATGCGCGCCGCCGAGCTGATGGTGCACCATGCCGCGCGGGTCTATGACGAGGGCGGCAATCCCGGCGAGGAGGCCAATATGGCCAAGCTGCTCGCCTCGGAAGCCAGCTGGGCGGCGGCGGACATGTGCGTGCAGACCTTCGGCGGCTTCGGCTTTGCCGAGGAATATGATGTCGAGCGCAAGTTCCGCGAGGCGAGGCTCTATACCGTCGCGCCGATCTCGACCAATCTGATCCTGTCATACCTCGCCGAACATGTACTGGGCCTGCCGCGCAGCTACTGAGCGGATCAATCCGCAAGGATTTGTGCGCATTGCAGCGCATTGCTCTTGCAGCGACACGCCAAGTGTGATTCTGTGAAATCTGGCGGCAAGGGGATCTTTCGCGACATGCGTAAACCGGGGACGGACAACAGGCTGAAGCGCGTGGTGGCCCTGTGCGGCCTGCTGCTGCTGGCAGGCTATGCCGTGGCCGGGCCGACCGGGCTGCTCGCCTGGAGCGAAAACGCCGCCGCGCTCCAGCAGCGCGAGACCGAGATCGCCCAGCTTTCAGCCAAGCGTGATGCGCTGCGCAACCGCGTGATGCTGCTCGATCCCGAAGCGGCTGATCCCGATCTGGCGAGCGAGCTGGTGCGCGATCAGCTGGGCGTGATGCGCGAGGACGAAGTCGTCATCACGCTCGACGACGAGTGAGCCCGGCTCACAGCCGGACATCCTGATTTCGTATGCGTGTTGCATTTTCCGCTACGGCTTGGCGTTGCACCGCGCCCCTCTCCCTGCCTATAGGACAGTGATGCGCTTCTCCTCCCCATGAGTGCGCCAAAGTGAGGGATAAGACCTTGGCAAAAAAGCCTGCAAAAGCATCCGCAGCTGCGGATGATTCCGATTTCCTGCTCCATTCGCTGCAAGAGGCTTTCGAAGCCAAGAAGCGCTATGCCGCCTCCGACGAGGAGATGCTGGAATTCTACCGTCAGATGCTGCTGATCCGGCGGTTCGAGGAGAAGGCGGGCCAGCTTTACGGCCTCGGCCTGATCGGCGGGTTCTGCCACCTCTATATCGGGCAGGAAGCGGTCGCGATCGGCTTGCAGTCAGCGCTCGACAATGATCATGACTCTGTCATCACCGGCTACCGCGATCACGGCCACATGCTCGCCTACGGGATCGATCCCAAGGTGATCATGGCCGAGCTGACCGGGCGCGAGGCCGGGATTTCCAAGGGCAAGGGCGGGTCGATGCACATGTTCTCGACCGAGCACAAATTCTACGGCGGCCACGGCATCGTCGGCGCGCAGGTGGCGCTGGGCGGGGGCCTCGCGCTCGCGCACCAGTACAACGAGGATGGCGGGCTGTGCCTCGCCTATTTCGGCGACGGTGCGGCGAACCAGGGGCAGGTCTACGAGACCTTCAACATGGCCGCGCTCTGGAACCTGCCGATCGTCTTCGTGGTCGAGGACAACCAGTACGCGATGGGCACCGCGACCAAGCGGTCCTCCGCCGAAACCCGCTTCTACCGCCGGGGCACAGCCTTCCGCATTCCCGGGATGGAAGTGAACGGCATGGACGTGCTTGAAGTGCGCGCCGCCGCCGAAGTCGCTTTCGCTCATGTGCGTGCGGGCAAGGGCCCGGTGCTGATGGAGTGCAACACCTATCGCTATCGCGGGCACTCGATGTCAGACCCGGCCAAATACCGCACCCGCGAGGAAGTGCAGGAACAGCGCGACCACCACGATCCGATCGAAGGGCTCAAGAAGACCCTGATCGAGACCGGCAAGACCGAGGACGAATTGAAAGCCATCGACAAGGCGATCCGTGCGCAGGTGGCAGAAGCCGCCGATTTCGCCGAAACCTCGCCCGAGCCCGCGCCGAGCGAACTCTACACCGATGTTCTGGTGGAGGAGTATTGAGCCATGGGGATCGAACTGAAGATGCCGGCGCTCTCGCCGACGATGGAGCAGGGCACGCTCGCCAAGTGGCTCAAGCAGGAAGGCGACCGGATCGAGCCGGGCGATATCATCGCCGAAATCGAGACCGACAAGGCGACGATGGAATTCGAAGCCATCGACGAAGGCGTGCTGGAGAAGATCCTCGTGCCCGCCGGGACCGAGGACGTGGCCGTGGGCGCGGTGATCGCGCTGATCACGGGGGAAGGGGAGGAGCCTGCCTCCGCGCCCGCACCGGCTGAAGAACCTGCCGAAAAGGCCGAGAAGGAAGAAGCCGCCAAGCCTGCCGAGCCGCTCAAGGCCAAGGCCGAACCGGCGCGTGACCCCGAGCTTCCCGAAGGCACCAGCTTCACCAGCACCACCGTGCGCGAGGCGCTGCGCGATGCCATGGCCGAGGAAATGCGCGCCGATGGCCGCGTCTTCGTGATGGGCGAGGAAGTTGCCGAGTATCAGGGCGCCTACAAGGTCACGCAAGGCCTGCTCGCCGAATTCGGCCCCAAGCGCGTCATCGACACGCCGATCACCGAATATGGCTTTGCCGGTATCGGCACGGGCGCGGCGATGGGCGGCCTGCGTCCGATCGTCGAGTTCATGACCTTCAATTTCGCGATGCAGGCGATCGACCACATCATCAACTCGGCCGCCAAGACCAATTACATGTCGGGCGGCCAGATGCGCTGCCCGATCGTGTTCCGCGGGCCCAACGGCGCGGCTTCGCGCGTCGGTGCGCAGCACTCGCAGAATTACGGGCCGTGGTATGCGAGTGTGCCGGGCCTGATCGTGATCGCGCCCTATGACGCGGCTGATGCGAAGGGACTGATGAAGGCCGCGATCCGCTGTGAGGATCCGGTCGTGTTCCTCGAAAACGAGCTGGTCTATGGCCGCAGCTTCGACGTTCCCGATGTCGAGGATTACGTGCTCCCCATCGGCAAGGCGCGGATCGTGCGCGAAGGGGCGGATGTCACCATCGTCAGCTATTCGATCGGCGTGGGCCTCGCCCTCGATGCCGCGGCGACGCTGGCGGACGAGGGGATCGATGCCGAGGTGATCGACCTGCGCACGCTGCGCCCGCTCGACAAGCAGACGGTGCTCGAAAGCCTTGCCAAGACCAACCGGCTGATCGTGGCCGAAGAAGGGTGGCCGACCTGCTCGATCGCGTCGGAAATCATCAGCATTTGCATGGAGGAGGGGTTCGACCACCTCGATGCGCCGGTGCTGCGGGTGTGCAACGAGGACGTGCCGCTGCCCTATGCAGCCAATCTCGAAAAGCTCGCGCTGGTCGATGCCGCGCGGATCGCCGAGGCCGCCCGCAAGGTTTGCTACAAGGCGTAAGGCCCTGCGCCGCCCGGCCTGTTGTCAGGTCGGGCGGGCCGCCGAATAGGTGTTGCAGCGCGCGACGGGACCGCCGGTATAGAGCTGGGTCAGGTCGCGGTTGTCGCGCACATTGAAAGCCGCCGTATAGACGATCTCGCGCCCGTCGAAGAGGTCGAGCGGGGTGATCGATTCGAAATCGTAAGCCACCTCGACAAACATCACAGCCGTGCCTGGCGAGGCGGTGATATAGCGGCCCGACGTGCCCATGCCGGGGAACGACGTTCCCGTCGCGCCTGCGCCCTGAACGCCGTATGTGGAGTTGTAGACCTTCGCCCCGCGGCAGCGCTGCCAGGCGATCCACTGGCCGCCCTGCGCATTCTGCTGGAGGCTGGAGACGATCACCCGGCCCTGTTCGAAGATGTCGATATTGTCGCCGAGCTTTTCGGCCCCGATCAGGGTGGCGGCGACATCGCGCTCGTATACCTTGCGCGCATTCAGCACGTCTTCTTCACCCACGCGCGAGGCGTTGTCGGCAACCTGCATCGCGATCTGGCTGACCTGAAGGTGGGTGATCACCAGATAGGCGGTCTCGGTGCCGAGCATCCCCATGCCGAGAACCAGCGGAGCGGCAAAGGCGAACTCGATCAGCGCCAGACCCGAGGTATCGCCCCGCAGTCGGCGCGCGAACCGGCGCGTACGGGACAGAGGCGTGGCCAGAGCGGCTTTCGTCATGGACAATTCCTCTCGATTCTCGTCTTGTCCTGTTCGTCGAAGGGCTGGTTGCGCAGCACGGTCGACGCCTCAAGCGTAACGTTGCGCGGCATGCCCGTCATGGTGAACAGCGGGAACATGCGCGGATAGGTGACGCGGGCGGTGAAGAGCACGGCATCGCGTGCGCCGCCGATCCCGGTCTTGCCGCGGTCGGCATCCCAGCGACCGTTGTTGTTGGCGTCGATATAGCGCTCGTTCTTCGCGCCTTCGCAAACCCCGTTGCCTGCCGCGTTGCTTGGATCGTCGCCCAGAATGTCCTCCGGCTCGCCGATGTCGGCAAAGTCGGCGTGGGAAAGCTTTATGAAGTCGACCTGTGCGCCCGAGGGCATGACAGTCTCGATCTGCTGGCGCACCCGCGTGTCGATCGCTGCCTGCCGGCCATTGGCGTTCTCAAGCGTCAGATCACGCCCCGCCTTCTGCATCGCGCCGTGCAACACCGAACTGGTGTATTGCGTGTGCGCGATGTCGAACAGGCCCAGGATCATCAGGATCAGCACCGGCCCGACGAAGGCGAATTCCACAAGGGTTGCCCCGCTGCTGTCGGCGTTCAGCCGACGCAGCGCGGCACGGGCGGAAGACAGGCGGCGGATCATGACGTGAGCCTCAGTGCGGCGATTTTCTGGGCGATTTCCTGGAACCGGGCGTTGAGCGTCGCGGAGTCGTTCGCCTGGAAGGCACGCCCCGGCGATGCGCAATCGACCAGGTTCTGGGTCAATGCCGTGCCGAAGGCCACCACCCAGACCGTGATATTCTCCTGCTGCGCGGCGCGGCAGATGGCCTGCAGACGCGAAGCGCGGCGGTTGAATTCACGGCTCGAGTTGCCGTCACCGCTGATCCGGCGATCCCACCATTCGATCCCGTGGGTCGAATAGTTCTCGACATTGTTGACCTGCACACCGTCGGTCATGAACACGATGTGCCGCGCAATCGCATCACCGTTCGGCGCGGTCGTGTTCTCTGCGGCGAACAGACCGCGCGGGCTGAGGAAGCGCGCTCCCCACAGCATGCCGATGTCGTGATAGGTCTGGCCGGTGGCGTTCAGCGCGTCGAGGTAGGCCTGCAGGTCGGTGCGGCTGATCTCGGACAGCTTGCGCGCCGGACGCGGGCAGACCCAGCCCGGCCGGGCCTGGTCGGCGTTGATGTTGCGGTAGCCCGTGGTGCGGTTGTTGCTGTAGTCGCGCCGTTCCCATACGGCGCGGTTCAGCGAAGGCTTCCATTTCTGCGATTCGTTAGCTGGCACCAGATTGATGTTGAGATCGTACGCTGCCGCCGGGATCGGGCTGTAATTGTCGGTCAGCACCGTGCTCGGCTCCTCGACGCAGCCAGTCCAGGTGTGCGTTTCGAATGCGCCGTTGGTGCCGGTCGGCAGATCGATCTGATTATCGTCATAGAGCGTGGAGAGATCGACCGTCTCCCACGAAGCAGGGCTGCCCGCTGGGTTGACGACATCACAAGGCGTGTCGTCGGTGGTGTCGACCTGACAGTAGCGCCAATAGGCAAAGCGGATCGATTGTTCAGTGCGATCAGGGATCACATCATCCTGCGTCGCCTTGCGGGTCTTTCGAACCGTGCCGCGGCAGCCTGCCTGCGTGTCGATTGGTGCAGAGGGATATTGCTCACGCACATAGACGGTTGCACTGACAGTCCAAGTCTGGCTTCCGACCGTGTAGGTCCCGCGATTGGTCGATTGGCAGAGCGTCCGGTCGGCATTGTCATTGTTGTTCGGACGACCGGGGCGGTTGTTGTAATAGTAGTCGCTCTGAATCGTCGAGCCGAGGTTGGTGGTCAGGCGCGTGATCCATTCGGTCTGCTGCGAGATCAAGATGTCGTCGCCGACCCTCACCCCGTTGCCCGGAATAACGGTTTCTACGACCTCGTAGATCGGCACGCGCGACTGGTAGGAATGCTCGTTGGCCATGTAGGCGCGCGGCAGCGAGAATCCGACATTGACCTGCTGCGAATAGGGCACGAGGCCATAGCGCACCTGCGCGCTCGAGGATGTGGCAGCCTCGACGGTGTCGTAGAAACCCATCACCGCTTCGCGCAGCGCGACGATCTTGGAGCCGGGGCCGGAGTTGCATCCCGAAGTCGCCGGACAATCAGCCATCGATCCGGTGGTATCGAGCACGAACATGATATCGGTGTTCGAGATGTTGATCTCGGCCGAACAGGTCACCGAAATGTTGAATTCGTCATAGCCGAAGGCCGCCATGATCGAGGCGGGCAGGACGCCGGTCGCCGAGCCGGTCACCTTGCCCTCGCCGTCGCTGGTGTAATCGCGGACGCGGCTGTCGACGCCGAACATGCCATCGTTGAAGTTCTGGTCGAAGAAATTGAGACCGATCTGGCGGTGCGCGCTGGTGAAGTTGTCGTCGGTCATCGCCCGCCGTGCGGCGAGCGCACCGGCGTCGCACGCGGCCTGCATGCGCGCGGCTGTCATGTAATAGCGGCTTGCATCGATCCCGCCGCCGACCATGGCCATCAGCGGAAGCAAGGCCGCTGCGGAAATCGCGAGCGTGTTGGCGGTCTTGTCGTGCAGCAGCTTGTGCATGAACGACGATCTGGCCTGCTGTTCTTGCGCCATTGCTACGGTGCCCTTCCCCTGTCGTCCGCGCGCAAATCGCGCAGACAATCCAGATGCAGCCTCCGCCCTTAAGGGAGTTGGGTAAGCGGATTGCCAAAACTTATGGTTAACAATTGCCTAAGCACGGCCATCGGCAGGTTGCGGTGTTTGGCGTCCCCGGGTGGGACACTTTGCTTGCCAAAGGCGTAAATCGTTGGTTATGCGTTAATTCAGTGATGACCGAGGCCTCAGACATTCTCGCCCCCGAAGCCGAGCTGGCCTTGGCGTGGAGCGGCGAAATGGTTCGCGCACCATTAAGCACGGCTCTTCAGCTTGATCGGCGACTGGCCCGGATCGCGACCCGCACGCAGGAAGTGATGCTTGGCCAGATGCGGCTTGCGTGGTGGCGCGATGCGCTCGCGCGGCCGGTAGCGGATCGGCCGCGCGGCGATGCGGTGCTCGACGCGATCGGCGCGCACTGGGCCGGGCGCGAGGCGGCGCTGATTGCGATGGTCGATGGCTGGGAAGTGCTGATGACCGCAGAACGCTTTGACCGGGCCGAGGCCGAGGCCTTTGGTGCGCAGCGCGGGGCCTTTTTCGTCGCGCTGTGGGACGATTGTCCTCCGGCGGCGGCGGTGCGTCTGGCGGCGGCAGGGCTGCGCTGGGCGGCGGCCGATGCGGCTGCGGCGGTGTCGGACCCGCAGGAACGCGATGCATTGATCGCCGCCGGGCAGGCGCGTCAGATCCCGCTCGGCCGCGTCCCACGCCGTCTGCGCGGCGTGGCGGTGCTCGATGCCCTGGCGCGGCGCGCGCTCAAGCGCCAGGGGCGGCCACTGATGGAGGGGCGCGGCGCCTCGCTCGCAGCGTACAAGGCGGCTATCTTTGCTCTCTGATCGGGTATAGTCTGCAACCCATTGAAGCAAAAGGGGGCAGACCTTTGCGACAGGCTGTAATTGGGTTGCTGGGGGGCCTTGCCCTCGCGGGAGTTGGAGTAGCGTGGCTTCAGGGCCGCGCGGTGATCGAAGAGGGCGCACCGCCGCCCGCGCCGGCCCCTTCGCCGGTCGATCCCGAGGCGCTCCCGCTGGCCGATCCCGGCACTTTGCAAGGCCCGGCGCCGCCCGAGGTGAGCGAACTCGGCAAGGAAGAACAGCGCTTCTTCCGCTATGATCGCAACCGCGACCGGCTGATCACCCGCAACGAAATGCTCTCGACCCGCACCGATGCCTTCCGCGCGCTCGACAAGGACGGCAACAATCTGCTGACCTTCGAGGAATGGGCGGTGACCACGGTGCAGCGGTTCGAGAAGGCCGATGCGAATGGCGACGAGCGCCTGACGCCGCGCGAATTCGCCACGACCGCGCCCAAGCCGGCGGCGAAAAAACCAGCCTGCAAGTGTTGAGGGATCAGGCTGGCACGATCTCGCGCGTTTCGCTGATCCAGCGTGCCAAATCGGCCTTGGCGCGGGAGGTGTAGGCCTCCTTGCGGACCTTCTTGCCGACCTCGTGGAGCGGCGGGAACAGGCCGAAATTAACGTTCATGGGCTGGAAGGTCTCTGCCTCGGCATCGCCGGTTATGTGGCTGAGCAGCGCGCCGAGTGCGGTGGTGGCGGGCAGGGGCTGCCAGTCGCGCCCCGCCAGTTCCGCCGCTGTCATCATCCCGGCGACGAGGCCAATCGCGGCACTCTCGACATAGCCCTCGCAGCCCGTCACCTGTCCGGCAAAACGGATATGCGGCGCAGCACGCAGCCGCAGCTGGCGGTCGAGCACCTCAGGCGAATTGAGGAAGGTGTTGCGGTGCAGCCCGCCCAGACGCGCGAATTCGGCGTTCTCCAGCCCCGGAATGGTGCGGAACAGCGCAATCTGCGCGGCGTATTTCAGCTTGGTCTGGAAGCCGACCATGTTCCACAGCGTGCCGAGCTTGTTGTCCTGCCGCAGCTGCACCACGGCATAGGGCCAGCGCCCCTGCGGAAACTCGGGCGAGGTGTCGAAGGGATTGTCGAGCCCCACGCCCTTCATCGGGCCATAGCGCAGGGTTTCGACGCCGCGCTCGGCCATTACCTCGATCGGCATGCAGCCGTCAAAATAGGGCGTGTCCTTTTCCCACTGCTTGAACTCGGTCTTCTCGCCTTCCATCAGACCGCGGTGGAAGGCGAGGTATTGCTCCTTCGTCATCGGGCAGTTGATGTAATCGCCGCCCTCGTTGCTGGCCTCGGTGCGCTTGTTCCAGCGCGACTGGATCCAGACCTTGCTCATGTCGATGCTGTCGCGGTGGATGATGGGCGCGATGGCATCGAAGAAAGCGAGCCGCTCCGCCCCCGTCGCGCGCACGATGCTGCCGGCCAGCGCCTCGGCGGTTAGCGGCCCGGTGGCAACGATGGTGAGCCCCGCAGCGGGCAGGGCATCCACCCGTTCGCGCACGATGGTGACATTGGGGTGCTGGACGAGCGCCTTTTCCACCTCGGCCGAGAAGACATCGCGGTCGACCGCCATGGCGCTACCGGCGGGCACGCGAGCGGCATGGCCCGCGCGCATCACTAGGCTGTCGAGCTCGCGCATTTCATGATGCAGCAGGCCGACCGCATTCTTGGTGTCGTCATCGGAACGGAAGGAATTGGAGCAGACCAGCTCGGCCAGCCCATCGGTCTGGTGCGCGGGGGTCATCTCGCCCGAGCCCCGCATCTCCGACAGGCGCACCCTCACCCCGCGCTGTGCGAGTTGCCACGCCGCCTCGCTCCCGGCGAGACCGCCGCCGATTATGTGCACATCGTGCAAAGTTGCGCTTGCCGTCATGGCGGGGGACCTAATTGCGTGATAGCTCGCCTGCAAGTCCCAAGGCATGCGAGGCGGGTAGCGGATCAATGGCAAAGCAGGCGCTGATCGAACAAAGGCCGTGGCTGCTGTTGAGCGTGGCAGCTGCAACGGCGTTCTATTTCCTCAGCGACAATCCGGTGTTCGAGGGCACTTGGGGCCTCGCCGCCAAGGGGGCGAGTGTCGGCCTGCTGGCGCTCTACGTCCTGCTGCGCGTGCCGCAGGGCAAGCATCGCACAGATGGCTTGCTGCTGGCGGCGGCGCTGGCGGTGGCGGCGGCGGGGGACGTGGCGATCGAACTCGATTTCCTCATCGGGGGTGCCTTTTTCGCGGTGGCCCACGTGGTTGCGGTCGCTCTCTATCTCAGGAACCGGCACAAGCGGCCGTCGCCGGTGCAGAAGCTGATCGGCGCCAGCTTGCTGGTTGGCACTCCGCTGGTGAGCTGGCTGCTGAGCGGCGATGCGCAGATTGCTGTCTATGCCGCTTTCCTCGGTGCGATGGCCGCAGCGGCATGGATGAGCCACTACCCGCGCTACCGCGTCGGCAGCGGGGCAGTGCTCTTTGTGCTCAGCGACTGGCTGATCTTCGCGCGGATGGGGCCGTTCGATCTCGAACCCGCCCCGACGCTGCTGATCTGGCCGCTTTACTATGCGGGGCAGCTGATGATCGCCACCGGGATCGTGCAGTGCCTGCGGGGAGAGCAGCCCGTCAGGTGACGGGCGCTTCCTCCACCGCTTCCGGCCCCGCCTCGCCGCTGCTTTCGCCATCTTCGCCCGCATCGTCGATCAGCGCTGCGCCGACGATGTGTTCGTCCTTGGCGACATCGAAGATGCGCACGCCCGAGGAGCCGCGACCTGAGATCGAGAAGCCCTTGAGGTTCTCGAATCCGCCTTCGATCAGGTGGCGGAAATCGATGCCGAGGCGGATCAGCTTCGCCTGATCGGTCACCAGCATCAGCTGCGAGCCGTGCTTGACCGGGAAGCTGGCGACCACCGGGCCGTTGCGTTCCGGGTTGCTCTCGGGCGTGCCGATATTGGTAATGCCTTGACCGCCGCGCCCGGTGGTGCGGTATTCATAGGCCGAGGAAATCTTGCCATAGCCATTGGCGGTGATGGTGAGGATGAACTCCTCGGCTTCTGCCATCGTGGACACTTGCTCGGCAGGCAGCGTGGGCTCGGCGTCGTTGTTCTTCCACGCCGCCGCGCGCAGATAGGCCTCGCGCGTTTCCATGTCGGCGGTGAGCGGATCGAGCACCGCCATCGAGACGACCTTGCCACCCTTCTTCAGACTCATGCCGCGCACCCCGATGCCGGTGCGGCTCTTGGTCTCGCGCGCATCGGTGGCGGAGAAGCGGATCGCCTTGCCGGAATCGCTGGCGAGGAAGATTTCCTGCTCCTCGGTCAGCAATTGCACGCCGATCAGACGGTCGCCCGAACCCTCGACGAAGCCCATCGCATATTTGCCTGCGGTGGGCACGTTGGTGAAGGCATCCATCGAATTGCGGCGCACCATGCCCTGTTCGGTGGCGAAAACGATGTTGAGATTGGCCCAGCTCGCTTCGTCCTCAGGCAGGGGGAGGACGTTGGTAACGCGCTCGTCATCGCCAAGCGGCAGCAGGTTGACCATCGGGCGGCCCTTGGTCGTGGGGCCACCTTCGGGCAGCTTCCACACCTTCATGCGATAGACGCGGCCGGTGTTGGTGAAGAATAGCACCGGGTTGTGGGTCGAAGTGACGAACAGCTCGACCACCGCGTCTTCGTCCTTGGTCGCCATGCCGCTGCGGCCCTTGCCGCCGCGGCCTTGCGCGCGGAAGGTGTCCAATGGGGTGCGCTTGATGTAGCCGCCGTGGGTCACGGTGACGACCATTTCCTCGCGCTCGATCAGGTCCTCGTCTTCAAGCCCGTCCCAGGCGGGCGCGATTTCGCTGAGGCGCGGGGTGGCGTAGGTGGCGCGGATTTCCGCCAGTTCCTCGCGCATCACGCCGTAGAGCTTCACGCGGTCGGCCAGGATCGAGAGATATTCCTCGATCGCGACCGAAAGCCCCTTCAGCTCTTCGCCGATTTCGTCACGGCCCAGTGCGGTCAGGCGATGCAGGCGCAGATCGAGGATCGCCTTCACCTGCCGTTCGGACAGGCGATAGGTGCCGCCGCTTTCGTCGGCGCTGGGCTCGATCGCTTCGATCAGGCGAATATATTGCGCGATGTCGCCAATCGGCCATTCCTTGGCGAGCAGGCGCGCGCGGGCTTCGGCGGGGTTGGGGGCGGTGCGGATCATCGCCACCACCTCGTCGAGGTTGGAGACCGCAACCACCAGACCCAGCAACAGGTGCGCCCGCTCACGCGCCTTGGCGAGTTCAAACTTGGTGCGCCGGGTGATCACTTCCTCGCGGAAGGTGATGAAGGCGGCGATGAAATCGCGCAGCACCAGCGTTTCGGGGCGGCCGCCGCGGATCGCCAGCATGTTGGCGGGGAAGCTCGATTGCGCAGGCGTGTGCCGCCAGATCTGGTTGAGCACCACTTCCGGGGTGGCATCGCGCTTCAGGTCGATCACCACGCGCACGCCCTCGCGCGAGGATTCGTCGCGGATGTCGCTGATGCCTTCGATCCGCTTTTCCTTGGCGGCCTCGGCGATCTTCTCGACCAGCCCGGACTTGCCGACCTGATAGGGAATAGAGGTGAAGACGATGCTTTCGCGGCCTTCGCTTTTGGCGCCGCGCGTCGACTCGATCTCGTGCCGGCAGCGCATCAGGATCGACCCGCGCCCGGTGGTATAGGCCTGCCGTGCTCCATGCGTGCCGAGGATCAGCGGAGCCGTGGGGAAGTCGGGGCCGGGAATGTACTGGATCAATTCCTCCGACGTGATTGCCGGATTGTCCATATAGGCGAAACAGGCGTCGATCACTTCGCCCAGATTGTGCGGCGGCACGTTGGTCGCCATGCCGACCGCGATCCCACCCGCGCCGTTGACCAGCAGGTTGGGGAAGCGCGCCGGCAGCACCGTCGGCTCCTTGCGGCTGCCGTCATAGTTGTCGGTGAAGTCGACCGTGTCCTTGTCGAGATCGTCGAGCAGCGAGTTCGCCACCCGCGCCAGCCGCGCTTCGGTGTAGCGCATCGAGGCCGGCGGATCGGGGTCCATCGAGCCGAAGTTCCCCTGACCATCGATCAGCGGCACGCGCATCGACCAAGGCTGGGTCATGCGGGCGAGCGCGTCGTAGATCGCAGAATCGCCGTGGGGGTGATAGTTACCCATCACGTCCCCGACGATCTTGGCGCTCTTGCGATAGGGCCTCCCGGCGACGAACCCGCCTTCCTGACTGGCGAAGAGAATGCGGCGGTGCACCGGCTTCAGCCCATCGCGCACATCAGGCAGCGCGCGGCTGACGATCACGCTCATCGCGTAGTCGAGATAGCTCGTCTTCATCTCGTCGACGATGTCGATGCGGTCGAAACCGCTCATCGGAGACGGGGGAGGGGAATCGAGAATGTCGCTGTCGTCGCTCAAGGTCGGGGCCGTTTCTGTGTGTGTTTGCGTGCCGCGTCGTGCGGGCCGGGCCATAGCAGCCGCGGCTGTCACTCTCTATCTAGGGACAAGCCGGGGGTTTCGCCACCATGGAGCGCGAACAAGGCGCGAACACCGCGCCTTTTTCCACACTTCCAAGCCCCTTTGCGAAAGCAGCGTGAACAGGGCATTCAAAGCCCGTTCAGCACGCTCCGCCTAGCGACAATTGCAAATCCCGTCCGGCCCGTCCAAAGGCCCGGGTGGAGTTCGCCGCAGGGCGCGCGCCGAAATGGGCGCGCGGCTGCGTATCTACTGGAGGATATGAGTGACCAATATGTCTTCGCCCCGTCGTTTCATTCCGGCTCCCGGCCGCCTCGCGCGTCAGCTGGCGCTGGCTGTGGCGCTCGCCAGCGGCACTGCGCTGCTGACCATGCCGGGCTTTGCAGACCCGGCCCACGCCCAGCGCAAGAAGAAGGACGAAAAGGCCGATCCGTCCAAGCCGTCCTACTCGAAGGAATTCGTGGCCGCCTATAACCCGGTCGATACCGCGCTCAAGGCGCCGGGGGCGGATGTTGCTGCGCTGAAGCCGCAGATCCTCGGCCTCGCTCCGCTGGCGACGTCGCCGGATGACCAGATGGCGCTGGGCGGTTTGATGTTCAACGCCGGGATCACCGGCAAGGATGCGCCGTTGCAGCTGCAAGGGCTCGAGCTAATGCTGGCGAGCGGCAAGACCAAGCCTGAGGACTTGTCGAAGTTCAATTTCGTCGGCTATCAGATCAACAACCAGCTCCAGCAATACGCCGCGGCCCGCAGCTATCTGCAAAAGGCGATGGACCTCGGCTACCCCGCGCCCATGGCCGATCTGCAGCTGTCGATGGCGGAGCTGTTCTTCGCCGACGACAATCACGCTGAAGGACTTAAGTATCTCGCCGATGCCATTGAAGGGCGTAAGGCGCAGGGCGAGGCTGTGCCCGAGAACTGGTATCGCCGCGGGGTTTCGGTCGCCTACACCAACGAAATCGTTCCCGAGGTCTATCAATTCGTGCAGGGCTGGGTGGGCGATTATCCCAAGCCTGAAAACTGGCGCGATGCGGTCAACCTGACCCGCAACCTCACCGAATTCGAGGCACCGGTGATGCTTGATCTCCTGCGTCTGGGCCGCAAGGTCGGCACGCTCAACGATGCCAACGACTACATCATCTATGTCGAAACCGCCGATACCCGTCGCCTGCCCAAGGAAGTGCAGGAAGTGATCGAGCTGGCCTATGCCTCGGGCAAGATCGCGCCGGGTTCGGACAGCTATATCGACGAACAGCTCAAGCAGGCGAAGAGCCTCATTGCCGACGACCGGGCAGCGCTGCCAGCGCTCGAACGCGATGCCAAGGCCGCGTCCGCGCAGCTGCGCACGGTTGTTGCGGCGGGTGATGCCTTCCTCAGCTACAACGAATACGCCAAGGCCGCGGGCTTTTACGAACGCGCGCTGACCATGCCGGGGGTGGATCGCAACCTTGCCCTGACCCGGCTCGGGATTGCGCAGGTCGGGGCCGGCGACACCGCGGCGGCGCGTGAAACGCTGGCGCAGGTCGAAGGCGCGCGCGCGCCGATCGCGATGCTGTGGAGCGCCTATGCGGCCCAGCTGAGCGGCGGTGCCACCACGCCTGCGGCTCCGGCGGCTGCCAACTGATCTCGCATCAGACAGCAAAGACCGAATGACGGAGCGCCGGGCCACCCGCCCGGCGCTCCTTTTTTTGGGAGGGCCGTGACCGGGTTTGCAAGGGCCAGCCTGCTTGCGGGATGAGGCGGGTGCGCCTAAATGGCTCCCCATGAATGACCTCGCCAGCACGCCGCAGCCGTCGCCTCCCGCAGAACGGCCCGCCCGCCAGCGCAAGCCCGACTGGATCCGTGTCCGCGCGCCGGTGAGCGAGGGCTATAACGAAACGCGCAAGCTGATGCGCGAACTCAATCTCAACACCGTATGCGAGGAAGCCGCCTGCCCGAACATCGGCGAGTGCTGGACGAAGAAGCATGCGACGGTGATGATCCTCGGCGATGTCTGCACCCGGGCCTGCGCCTTCTGCAACGTCAAGACCGGGATGCCGCGCGCGGTTGATCCCTTCGAGCCTGAGAATACCGCCATCGCCGCGGCCAAGATGGGGCTGGAGCACATCGTCATCACCTCGGTCGACCGCGACGATCTGCCGGATGGCGGCGCGTCGCAGTTCGTCAAGGTGATCGAGGCGCTGCGCCGCAACACGCCGAACACCACGATCGAGATTCTCACCCCCGATTTCCGCGGCAAGATGCGGCGCGCGGTGGAGATGATCTGCGAGGCGGGGCCGGACGTCTACAACCATAATCTCGAAACCGTGCCGCGGCTCTATCCCACGATCCGCCCCGGCGCGCGCTACTATGCATCGTTGCGGCTGCTCGAAGAGGTGAAGGCGCACAATCCGCTGATCTTCACCAAGTCGGGGATCATGCTGGGGCTGGGCGAACAGCGGCTCGAAGTGCATCAGGTGATGGACGACATGCGCTCGGCGGAGGTCGATTTCATCACCATGGGGCAGTATCTGCAACCGACGCCCAAGCACGCGAGCGTCGAGGAATTTGTGACGCCCAAGGCCTTCGCCGCCTATGGCGCGATTGCACGAGCCAAGGGCTTCCTGCAGGTCGCCTCAAGCCCGCTCACCCGCTCGAGTTATCATGCGGGCGATGACTTCGCGAAGATGCGTGCCGCGCGGGAAGAAAAGCTCGCCCGCGATGCCGTGCGTTCGGGGGCCAAGGCCTCGGCCTGATGCCCGGCATCCGCGAAACCCGCCGCCTGCCCTACAGCGCCGAGCAGATGTTCGATCTGGTCGCCGATGTCGCGCGCTATGGCGAATTCCTGCCCTGGGTGATCGCCACCCGCGTGCGCTCAAATTCCGAGACCGAGATGGTCGCCGACATGGTGGTGGGCTTCAAGGCGATCCGCGAAAGCTTCACCTCGCGCGTTCGCAAGGATCGCCCGCGCGAGATCGACGTGCACTACCTCGACGGGCCGCTCAGCGATCTGGACAATGTCTGGACGTTCCGCGCGATTGACGAGCATACCTGCGAGATCGACTTCCTTGTCGACTTCACCTTCAAAAACCGCCTGTTCGAGCGGATCGCAGGCCAATATTTCGACAAGGCTTTCCGCAAGATGGTCGAAGCCTTCGAGATGCGTGCGGCGCAGCTTTACGGCAGAAGCAATTCCAGCGCGCACAGCGTCGCCTGACGGCGGATTTCGGCGCGGCCGCCCGGGCCTCCGCCGCCGTCGAAGAAGCGCAACTCGCCCTCGGGCTCGCCTGTCTCGCCGCGCACCACGCGGGCGAACACCACCGTGCCGACCGGCTTTTGAGGGGTTCCGCCACCGGGGCCGGCGACACCGCTGATCGCCACCGCGACATCGGCCTTCGACCGGTCGAGTGCGCCCTTGGCCATTGCCCAGGCACAGGCAATCGAAACCGCGCCGAAGGTTTCGATGATGTCGCTGGCAACCCCCAGCATCTCCATCTTGGCGGCATTGGTGTAGGTCACGAACCCCCGGTCGAGCACCGCCGAGGAGCCGGGGATCTCGGTGAGAGCCCCGGCAACTAGCCCTCCGGTGCAGCTTTCCGCCAGCACCACCATGCGCCCGGCCGCGGCGTTCTCGGCCACGACACGTTCGGCAAGGCTGATGATGTCTTCAGGCAGCAAAGCGGTTTGCATCGTGCCTACTTCCCGCTCATCGCAGGCGCGGCGGTGCAGATCGGCGGGTTCTTGAGGTCGGCCATCTCGGCGACGAAGCCAATCAGTCCGCCGACATTATCGACCGGCAGGGGGCTGAGCAGCTCGACCCCGCGCTCGATCTTGCCGCAGCTGTCGCCCTTGATCTCCTTCGCGAGCATCTGCCCGACCAGCGCATCGACGAAAGGCCGCAGCGCATCTTCGGGCATGGTGGCGAGCATCGCGCCCATCTGATCGTCCGAGCCGCCGTCCCTGTTCATGAAAGTCTTGAGGAAGCGGAAGGCGCCCGGCCATGCCTCGTTCTGCGAGGCGCGGAACTGGGCGATGTAGGTCTCGCCGCGGGTGGCCATGAAGCCTTCTGCCTCGAAACGGTTGGCGCAGGCGGTTTGCGCAGCGTCATAGGCGAGCGGCATGGCATAAACGATGGCATCCGACAGATCGTCCGGATTGACGCAGGCCTGCTGCTGGGCCTGCGCAGCCTGAGCCGATGCGAGAGCGGCGAGGGCGATAACGGGAACAAGGTTCCGAATTTTCATAAGGCATTTCCTTTCGAGGCAAGCGTGACGAGAACAATGGCCTGCGCAGCGATCCCCTCGCCGCGGCCGGTGAAGCCGAGTTTTTCGGTGGTGGTAGCCTTGATGCTGACCGCGCCTTCGGCAAGGCCCATCAGCCGGGCGACTTCGGCGCGCATGGCAGGGCGGTGCGGCCCGATCTTGGGCGCTTCGCAGATCAGGGTGAGATCGACATTGGCGATAATATAGCCCGCCGCACGCGCGAGGCCGACGGCATGTTCGAGGAACTGCCCCGAGCGCGCCCCGCGCCACTGCGGGTCGCTGGGTGGGAAGTGGGTGCCGATGTCGCCTTCACCTACTGCGCCCAGCACCGCATCGGTGATCGCATGGAGCGCCACGTCGGCATCCGAATGCCCGGCCAGCCCCTTGTCATGCGGGATCAGCACGCCGCCCAGCCACAATTCCTCGCCCGGCTCCAGACGGTGCACATCGAAGCCCTGACCGATGCGGAAGGCGGGTTGGTTCATGGGTGTGGCAAGGTCCTCGGCAAAGGTGATTTTCTTCAGGCGCTCGTCGCCTTGCACAAGCGCAACTGAACCATTGCTGGCCATCAGCACTTGCGCATCGTCGCCGGCATCGGTCGCGCCGCTCCAGTCACGGTGCGCGGCGAGGATCGACGGGAAGCGGAAGGCCTGCGGGGTCTGGACGCGGCGAAGGCTCTCGCGCTCGGCCTTGCCCGCCATCACGCCGGCGGCATCGACCGCGAGGCTGTCGACTACGGGCAGGACGGGAATGGCACCGGGATGATCGGCAAGCGCCTCTAGCAGGCGGGCGATGACCGCATGGGGCAGATCGGGCCGGGCGGCGTCGTGGATCAGAACGTGAGCAGGCGCATGTCCCGTCAGCGCTTCGAGCCCGGCGCGCACCGAGTCCTGCCGGGTCGCGCCACCGGAGACGAATTCCACCCCGGCGATGCCCGCAAGCGCCGCTTCGGCTTCTGCGCGGGTATCGGGAGCGATGACGGTTACGATCCTATCCGCGCCCGCTTTTGCGAGTGCCTCGATCGACCAGCGGATCACCGGCTTGCCGTTGAAATCCCTGAATTGCTTGGGGGTGTCTCCGCCAACCCGCAGGCCCTTGCCGGCGGCGACCACGATTGCTGCAAACGGGGGGAGTGGGGAAGGGGCGTCCATCGGTGCCATCGCTTAGGCACTGGACGGGCTTTGGGCAATCCACTATGCGCCTGCCCATATTTTAGGCAACACCTGCTCCCATGACCACGCTTCCCCCTCCACCGGCCCTGAAGCCGATCGCGATCGGCCCGGTCACCATCGCCGAGCCCGTCGTGCTCGCGCCGATGACCGGGGTGACCGACATGCCGTTCCGTACGCTGGTGCGCCGCTATGGCTCGGGCCTCAACGTCACAGAGATGGTGGCGAGCGAGGCGGCGATCCGCGAAACCCGCGTCAGCACGCAGAAGACCGCCTGGGACCGGATCGAGGAGCCGGTCTCGATGCAGCTGGTCGGCTGCGATCCCGCCAGCATGGCCGAGGCGGCGAAGATTCAGGAAGGCAACGGCGCGGCGATCATCGACATCAATTTCGGCTGCCCGGTGCGCAAGGTCGTCGGCCAACTGGCAGGCTCGGCGCTGATGCGCGAGGTGCCGCTGGCTGTGCGCCTGATGGAAGCGACGGTCAAAGCGGTGAAGGTGCCGGTCACCGTCAAGATGCGGATGGGCTGGGATCACAACAGCCTCAACGCCCCCGAGCTTGCGCGCATGGCCGAGGATATCGGCGTGCAGATGATCACGGTTCACGGTCGCACCCGCAACCAGATGTACAAGGGCAGCGCCGACTGGGCCTTCATCCGCAAGGTCAAGGAGGCAGTGAACATCCCCGTCATCGTCAACGGCGATATCTGCGCGATCGAAGACGCGTCCAAGGCGCTCGAGCAGTCGGGCGCGGACGGGCTGATGATCGGGCGCGGGGCCTATGGCAAGCCGTGGCTGCTAGGGCAGGTGATGCATTGGTGGCGCACCGGCGAAGCGCGTGCGGCGCCCGGGATGGAGGAGCAATATGCCCTCGTCGTCGAACACTATCACCGGATGCTCGACCACTATGGACGCGACACCGGCGTGAAGATGGCGAGGAAGCATCTTGGCTGGTACACTAAGGGGCTCCACGGCTCGGCCGAGTTCCGCAACATGGCGAACTTCATTGACGATGCCGATCAGGTGCTCGGCGAGATCGAGCGGTTCTACACCCCGTTCCTGATGCAACAGGCCGCCTGAGCGTGGCCAGCATTCCGGCAGAGCCGCAAGGCACCGCGCGCCCCGATGCGCGCGCGCAGCTTTCGGGCCTGATCTTCGCCGTGGTGCTGCTCGATGCCGAGGGCCTGATCGCCGAGGTCAACCACGCCGCCGAAGACCTGCTCGGCACCAGCGGCAGCCGCTTGATCGGCACGCGGCTGACCGATCGGGTCGGCCCGCTCGATCCGCGGGTCGAGGCGCGCTTGCTTGCGGGCGAAGAGGCACTCGTGGCGCGAGATCTGGCGATCCGCGTTGGCGAGTCCGAGATCCGCATCAACCTCACCGCCTCGCCGCTTGGTGGCTATCCCGGCTGGCAGGTCGTGACGCTATCGCAAATCGGCCATGACGAGGCGGCCCATCCCGGCGGGGGCGAGGCGATGCTGGGGGCCCCTGCGGTGCTGGCGCACGAAATCAAGAACCCGCTCGCCGCGATCCGCGGGGCGGCGCAGCTGGCGGCGCGCAAGCTGCCCCATGCCGACAAGAAGCTTGCCCGTATGATCACCGACGAGGTCGATCGCATCGCCCGGCTGATCGACCGGATGCAGCAGCTCGGCAGTACCCGCACCGGACCGGTCGAGGCCTGCAATCCGCACGAGGCGATCCGTGCCGCCGTCGCCACCATGCGCGCGGCGAATGGCGCCCATGGCGAGGTCGAGATCCGCGAGGAATTCGACCCCTCGCTCCCACCGGTGCTGGCCAATCGCGATGCGCTGGAACAGATGCTGATCAACCTCATCTCCAACGCCCGCGACGCGGCGCTGGGCAAGGGCGGGGGCGGGGAGATCATCGTTCAGACCCGCTTCGTCAGCGGGCTCGCATTCAGCGCGATCCGCAACGGGCGCGCGGTGCCGCTGCCGATCGAGATCACCATTTCCGACAATGGCCCCGGAATCGATCCGGCCTTGCAGGGGCATGTCTTCGAACCCTTTGTCTCGTCCAAGCCATCCGGGCAGGGCCTCGGCCTTTCTCTGGTGAGGAAACTGGTGCGCGACATGAATGGCAATGTCAGCCATGATCGCGATGCGCGCACCGGGCTGACCCATTTCCGCCTGCATCTGCCACAGGCGCAGGATTGATGATGCCCACAAGCCGTCCGATCCTGCTGGTCGAGGATGACGCCGCAATCGCCACGGTGATCATCGCCGCGCTGGAAGATGAAGGCTTTGCCATCGCCCACTGCACCAGCATCGCCGCGCGCGACAAGCAGCTGGATCAGCGCAGTTTTGGTGTGATGCTGACCGACGTGATCCTTGAGGATGGCGATGGCCTCGCCAGCCTTGCCGCCGTACGTGAGCGCGCGCCGGACATGCCGGTGATCGTGCTGTCGGCGCAGAACACGCTCGATACCGCGGTGCGGGCGAGCGAGAGCGACGCCTTCGAATATTTTCCCAAGCCCTTCGATCTCGACGAGCTGGTGCACGCGGTGAGGCAGGCGGCGGGCCTTCGCGCCGCGAATGCCGAGGAGCAGGGTGGCCCTGCCACTGGCGGGGAAAGCGAGAAGATGCCGTTGGTCGGTCGCAGCCCGGCGATGCAAGGCGTGTACCGCATGATTACGCGGGTCTTGCGCAATGACTTGACGGTTCTCGTCACCGGCGAAAGCGGCACCGGCAAGGAGCTGGTGGCCGAGGCGATCCACGAGCTTGGCAATCGCCGCACCGGGCCCTTCGTGGCGGTGAACACCGCCGCGATTCCCGCCGATCTGGTCGAAAGCGAGCTGTTCGGGCACGAGAAAGGCGCTTTCACCGGGGCCATCGCGCAGGCGATCGGCAAGTTCGAACAGGCCAATGGCGGCACGCTGTTTCTCGACGAGATCGGCGACATGCCGGCCGAGGCGCAGACCCGGCTGCTGCGCGCGCTGCAATCGGGGCGCATCCGGCGCGTCGGCGGGCGGCAGGAGATTGCGGTCAATGTCCGCATCATCGCTGCCACCAACCGCGATCTCACCCCCATGATCGCCGCGGGCACCTTCCGCGAGGATCTGTTCTACCGCCTCAACGTCGTGCCGATCGTGTTGCCGCCCTTGCGTGAGCGTCGCGAGGATATTGCCGCGCTCGCGCAGCATTTCCTGATCCTCGCCGCCGAGGATGGCCTGCCGCGCCGGATGCTCAGCCCCGACGGGATCGAGCAGCTCGAAGCGCGCAACTGGCGTGGCAATGTGCGCGAGCTGCGCAACGTGGTCTATCGCCTCGCGCTGATGGCGCGCGAGGAGCGGATCGACGCCGCCGCCGTCACCGACATCATCGGCCCGGAGGTCACGCCTGCGCTGGTGCCGCAGGGTGAGGGGCAGGGCGGCTTCGGCGGAGCGCTGGCGCAGTGGCTGGCGGCGGAAAGCCCGCCGCCCGGAATGGTCTATCACCGCGCGCTCGCCGCCTTCGAGAAACCGCTGATCGAATATGCGCTCGGGCGGACCGGCGGCAACCAACTGCGCGCCGCGCAATTGCTGGGGATCAATCGCAACACGCTGCGAAAGCGGATCGGCGAGCTCGGGCTCGAGCCTGACCGGTTCACGACGAACTGAGGCGCCAGCGTGCTCCGGCCTGTCGCACGCCGGGCACGTGACGGCGCAGGCTTGCGGGCGAGCCCCAGAAGGGACTTGCATATTTGCCACACCATTGTTGTAAAGCGGCAACGATGGCCAGCCCCCCGCTTCCAACAACCGGCCTGACGCCTCGCCAGTCACCGCGCTGGTGGCGGCGAACTCTGATAGCTGCGCGGCGGGCCAACATCTTCCTTTGGCTTGAAGGCATCGCCGTGGTGGCCTTGCTGGCGGCGGTGGCGGCGACTTGGTCGGCCTTCAGCCGCTCGGGCGAGACCGATGACCTGCTGCCGACGATGCAGGTGTCGGTTTTGCTGATGGCGACACTGGTCCCGGCAATGGCGTTGCTGGTGCTGATCGGCCGGCGTCTCGCACTGCGCCGCGCCGCGGGAAGCACCGCGCGGCTGCACGTGCGCCTGGTGTTCTTCTTCTCGATGGTCGCCGCGCTCCCAACGCTGCTGGTGGCGGGCTTTGCCGCCTTCCTGTTCGGCACCGGGGTCGACTTCTGGTTCTCCGACCAGTCGCGCGGGCTGATGGAAAACGCCAACGCGCTGGCGCAGAATTATTACGACGCCAATCAGCGCAACGTCGAACAGAACTCCGTCATCATGGCGACCGACATGCGCGAGACGCTAGCGCGGGTGCCGATCACCGATCCCGACTTCCCGGATTTCTACGCCTACCAGGCCCAGGGCCGCGAAATCTCGGAAAGCGCGATCCTGCAGCGGATGCCCGACAGCACGTTCCGCACGGCAGTGGCCTACAACCTGCCGAAGGACACCGACCACCTCCAGTTCAGCCGCAAGGCCCTGACCCGGCTCGATAGCGGTGAGTCTGCGGTGGTCGTCGGCAGCCCCGAACGGATCGAGGCGCTGGTGCCGATCGACGCGCAGTCGGGCGTTTATCTCTACAGCGCCCGCACCACCGAGGAGACTATGTTCAATTCGTGGTCGAGAGCGCAATCGATCGTAACCGCCTATGAGCGCCTGACTGGGAGCGCTCGCACCTTGCAGCTGCGCTTCAACATTGCGCTGGTTCTCGTGAGCCTCCTGCTGGTGGGCCTCGCGATCTGGTTCGCGCTGCGGTTTGCCGACCGGCAGGTCGAACCGCTGACGGCCCTTGTGGGTGCGGCGCGCAAGGTAGGGCAGGGCAACTTCGCGCTCCGGCTCGATGGGCGCACCGGGGCGGACGAGATCGGCCTCCTCAACCGCGCCTTCAACCGCATGACCGCGCAGCTCGAAAAGCAGACGCAGGCGCTGGTCAGCGCCAACCGCCAGATCGACGACCGCCGCGCCTTCACCGAAGCCGTGCTCGAATCCGTCACCGCCGGCGTTGTGTCGGTCGATGCCGAAGCCTGCGTGACGCTGATGAATTCCTCGGCGCAGGCGCTGCTCACCCCCGATGGCGACGCGAGCATGATCGGCCGCTCGCTCGACGTGCTTTCGCCCGAACTCACCCGCATGATCGCCGAGGGCAAGGAGCGCGCGATCATCAGCCACGCGAAGGGCACCGAGCTCCTGACGCTCGCGGTCAAGATCGCGCCGGGCACCGGCGGCGGGCACGTGATCACCTTCGAGGATATCACCCGGCAGCTACTCGATCAGCGGCAGGCCGCATGGTCCGATGTCGCCCGCCGCATCGCGCACGAGATCAAGAACCCGCTCACCCCGATCCAGCTCGCCACAGAGCGGTTGAAGCGCCGCTATCGCACCCAGGTGGGCGACGAAGACCGCGATCTGTTCGACGAGCTGACCAGCACCATCGTCCGCCAGGTCGGGGACCTCAGGAAGATGGTCGACGAGTTCTCCAGCTTCGCGCGCCTGCCCAAGCCGGTGTTCCGCCACGAGGATGCGCTCGATCTCGTCCGGCAGGCGGTGTTCCTGCAGGAAGTTGCCCATTCCGGCATCGCCTTCAGCGTCGCGTCATCGGAGCTGATCGACCGTGAGGTGCGCTGCGACCGCCACCAGTTCGGGCAGGCGATGACCAATGTCCTCAAGAACGCGGTCGAGGCGGTGGAAGCACGTGCGGCCGAGGCGAAGGGCGCCTATGCCGGCGAAATCGCGGTCGCGATGCGCGATGCGGGCGAGGCGATCGTCATCACCATCGAAGACAACGGCATTGGCCTTCCAGCTGACCGTGAGCGGATCACCGAACCCTATATGACCACCCGCGAAAAGGGCACCGGCCTTGGCCTCGCCATCGTCAACAAGATCGTTGACGAGCACGGCGGCGACATGAGCTTTGCCAGCACCCCCAGCGGCGGCACCCGGGTGACCTTGCGCTTTGCCCGCAATCCCGAACCTGTCGAAGGCGGCGCATGATCGCCGCTTCGCTCCCCCATACACCTGCAACCGAAGGACGAAGCCCATGGCGCTCGAAATCCTGATCGTCGACGATGAACGCGATATCCGCGAGCTGGTCGCCGGCGTGCTCGGCGATGAAGGCTATGCCTGCCGCACCGCCGCCGACAGCACCGAGGCACTTGCCGCGATCGACGAACGCCGTCCGTCGCTGGTGCTGCTCGATGTGTGGCTTCACGGTAGCCAGATGGACGGGCTGGAACTGCTCGACGCGATCAAGACGCGCGAGCCGAACCTGCCGGTGATCATCTTCTCCGGCCACGGCAATATCGACACCGCCGTCGCCGCGGTGGGGCGCGGGGCGATGGACTTCATCGAAAAGCCCTTCGAGGCCGAGCGCCTGCTGCTGCTGGTCGAACGCGCGACCGAGACCGAGCGGCTACGGCGCGAGAATTCACGGCTTCGCGAAGGTAGCTGGGGCAGCGCCGAATTCACCGGCAATTCGCCCGCCATCAACGCCGTGCGCGCGACGCTGAAGCGGGTGGCGAGCACCGGCAGCCGCGTGCTGATTTCCGGCCCTCCGGGTGCCGGAAAGGAAGTTGCCGCGCGCCTGCTTCACGCCTGGAGCACCCGGGCCAATGGGGCCTTCGTGCTGGTCAATTCCGCGCGCATCACCCCCGAGCGCTTCGAACAGGAGCTGTTCGGCGAGGAGCAGAACGGCAAGCAGGTGCGCCCCGGCCTGCTGGAGCTTGCCGATGGCGGCACGCTGTACCTCGACGAGATCGCCGACATGCCGCTCTCGACCCAGGCGCGCATCCTGCGGGTGCTGACCGATCAGAGCTTCGTGCGCGTGGGCGGCACGCGCCAGATCGGGGTCGATGTGCGCGTGGTGTCGTCGACAACCCGCGATCTGACCGTCGAAATGGCGGAGAAACGCTTCCGCGAAGACCTGTTCTACCGCCTCAACGTGGTGCCGGTGGTGTTGCCCGCCCTGTCGCAGCGGCGCGAGGATATCCCCGCGCTGGCCGAGCATTTCTTCACCCGCTATTCCAACGATCAGGGCCTCGCTCCGCCCGATATCTCGAGCGAGGCGATGGCCGCGCTGCAGGCCTATGACTGGCCGGGCAATGTCCGCCAGCTGCGCAACGTGGTCGAACGCACGATCATCATGACCCCGCGCGAAAAGCTCAATACGGTCGAGCCCGACATGCTGCCACCCGAGATCATCGGCGGGCAGATCGGGCTGGCGAGCGACAGCCTCTCGGCGATCATGGGCGTGCCGCTGCGCGAGGCGCGGATCAGCTTCGAGCGCGAATATCTGGCGATCCAGATCCGCCGCTTTTCTGGCAATATCTCCAAAACAGCGGCGTTCATCGGCATGGAACGCTCGGCGCTGCACCGTAAGCTGAAGCTGCTCGGCATGGCCGACCGCCGCGACGAGGAAGATTAAGCCGCGAATATTGCAATGCAAAAATTTGCATGAAATCAAGCCTTGTCGCGGGGCAGGCAAAGCGCCATTATGGTGCAGGTAAGGTCCCGTGCACCATTTTTTCGGTGGCCTGCTACCTGCGGACCGGATGATCGGCCGCCAAGAACAAGGAGGCATGACCATGTCCAGCGGGCGAACGCTCTCTCCCCGTCCAGTTGCACGCGCCGCAGCGCCTGCCGAACCGCGTGGCGGTGAAGCCGGATCGCCTCCGGTCCGCCAGAGCGGCAATCTCCAGGATGCTTTCCTCAACCTGCTGCGCAAGAACAAGATTCCCGTCACCATGTTTCTGGTGAAGGGGGTGAAGCTGCAGGGCATCGTCACCTGGTTTGACAATTTCTCGATCCTGCTGCGCCGCGATGGCCAGTCGCAGCTGGTCTACAAGCACGCGATCAGCACCATCATGCCGGGGCAAGCACTCGACCCGGCGCAGTTCGGCAGTCAGGCCGGCGGCAAGAAGCAGAAGCTGTTGCAGGACGTGTTCCTCAGCCGCGTGGCCGAGGCCAATGTGCAGGTCACGATGTTCCTCGTGAATGGCGTGATGCTGCAGGGCCGGATCGCCGCCTATGATCTGTTCTGCATGCTGCTCGAACGCGATGGCGCGGTGCAACTGGCCTATAAGCACGCGGTGTCCACCATCCAGCCCGCCAGCCCGGTCGACCTCAGCGTCGATGACAGGGAAGGTGACGAACTTGGGGTCGACGACTGAGTTTTGACAGCCAATTTGCCGAGGAGGTGACCCGCGGCGCGCGGGCGCTTGTGCTGTGCCCGGATATCCGCGCGCTGCGCTACGATCTCGACGCGGCTGAGCGGCTCGCCGAGGCCGAGGGGCTGGCGCTCGCGATCGGCGTTGTGATCGCCCATTCGGCGGTGCTGCCGGTGCGCCAGATGCAGCCCAACACGCTGTTCGGCTCGGGCCAGGTCGAGAATATCGGCATCTGGTGCGAGCAGCACGAGGTCGAACTCGTGATCGTCGACGGGGCGCTGACCCCGATCCAGCAGCGCAATCTGGAAGACCGGCTGAAGCGCAAGGTGATCGACCGCACCGGGCTGATTCTCGAGATTTTCGGCGAACGCGCGGCGACGGCGGAAGGGCGCCTGCAGGTCGAACTGGCGCACCTCGACTACCAGCAGAGCCGCCTCGTGCGCAGCTGGACCCACCTTGAGCGGCAGCGCGGTGGCTTCGGCTTCCTCGGCGGTCCGGGCGAAACCCAGATCGAGGCCGACCGCCGGATGATCCGCCAGCGGATGGGCCGGCTGCGGCGCGAGTTGGAACAGGTCAAGAAGACCCGTGCGCTCCATCGTGACCGGCGTGGCAGGGCGCCCTGGCCGGTGGTCGCGCTGGTGGGCTACACCAATGCGGGCAAGTCGACGCTGTTCAATCGCCTGACCGGAGCGACGGTAATGGCCGAGGATCTGCTCTTCGCCACCCTCGATCCGACCATGCGCGCGATCCGGCTGCCGGGGGTGGAAAAGGCGATCCTGTCCGACACAGTGGGCTTCATTTCCGACCTGCCGACGCAACTGGTGGCCGCCTTCCGCGCGACGCTGGAAGAGGTGACCGCTGCCGACGTGATCTGCCATGTGCGCGACATGGCCAATCCTTCTCACGCGGCGCAGAAAAAGCAGGTGCTCGATGTGCTTGCCGACCTCGACGTGGTCGATGCCGAGACCGGGACGAGCGCCATTCCCATCCTCGAAGTGTGGAACAAATGCGACCTTCTAACCTCTGAAAACCTTGTTGAATTGCGTGATTCTGCCGAAGGGAAGGGGGCAGTGATCGTCTCGGCGGTGACGGGGGAGGGGGTGGACAACCTCGAAGCCGAATTGTCCCGCCTGCTCACCGGCGCGGCGCGCGAGGTCAGCTTTGTGCTGCCAGTGTCCGACGGGCGGCGGATCGCCTGGCTCCACGCCCATGGCGACGTGCTGGCTGAGGATGATGCCGGCACTGGCGAGGACGGCCCGATGCGGCGATTGACCGTGCGGCTCAATCCCAAGGAATTGGGGCAATTCGGCAGTCTTTCCTGATATTTGTCAGGACTTCTTGACTTGCTGCCAGAGCTTTTCCTGCGCCTCAAGCGACAGGCTGGCGAAGTAGTCCGGCCCGCCGATGGCTTCCATGGCACGGAACCGCCTTTCGAATTTCGCATTGGCCGCGCGCAGGGCCTCTTCGGCGCTGATGCCGTGGGCACGCACGAAGTTGACCGCGGCGAACAGCAGGTCGCCTGCTTCCTCGACCTTGTCCTGTTCAGAGATGGCTTGCTTAAGCTCAGCGATTTCCTCGGCAATCTTGGCTTCGGAGCCGGACGGATCGGGCCAGTCGAACCCGGTGCGCGCGGCGCGTTTCTGGAGCTTCTCGGCACGCATCAGCGCCGGCAAGGCGAGTGCAACGCCATCGAGGGCGCTGGCGATCCCCTTGGCGGATCGCTCACCGGCCTTCAGATCCTCCCAGCGCGCTTCGTCCATCGTGCCGCCGGCATCGCCGAAGATATGCGGATGGCGCGCTTCCATCTTGGCGCTGATCGCGGCCGCGACATCGGCGAAGGCGAAATGTCCGGCTTCCTCGGCCATGCGCGCGTGGAACACCACCTGAAGCAGCAGGTCGCCGAGTTCCTCGCGCAGATCGGCCATGTCGCCGCGCGCGATCGCGTCTGCGACTTCGTAGGCTTCCTCGATCGTGTAGGGCGCGATTGATGCAAAGTCCTGCGCGACATCCCATTCGCAGCCAGTGTCCGGATCGCGCAGCCGCGCCATGATGGCGAGGAGGCGGTCGATCGGGGGTTGCGTGCGGGTGTCGCTCATGGGCATCCTTAAGATGGATAATATATATTATGTAAAATCTACATCAGGCTCGAGGCGGTGCCCTGCGCGACCATGAACCACTCAACCAACAGGAACAGCCCGCCGAAGATCAGGATCCATGCCAGCGCCATCTTTACCACTTGTCCCAGACCCAGCTGCCGCGAGCGCAGCCCGACTCCGGCGAGGATCAGCCATCCCAGACTGGTGATGATCGGCAGCAGCAGATCGGGGTTCATGCGACAATCTCCAGCCCGTCATAGCCCACGGTTACGAAATCCGGCACTTCAGCGCACAGGCTGCGATAATCCATGCTCTTGTCGAGGTGGCTCAGCACCACGCGGCCCGCCTTGCATGCTTCACCGAGTTCGATCGCCATCGCCAAGTGCGCATGAGTCGGATGCGGCTCTCGGCGCAGGCAATCGCTTACGAGAATGTCGACCTTGTAGAACAGGTCGATCATCTCATCGGAAATCGCACTGAAATCGGTGGCATAGCCGATACTCTTCCCATCCGTTTCAAAGCGATAGGCGGTCGTCTCACCCGGCCCATGCGCCATCTGGCACCAGTCCACGCCAAACCCTGCAATCATCCGCAGTCGGTCCAACGTGTCCAGCGTGCAGATCGTCGGATAGCCTTCCTGTCCGGCAAAGACATAGCCGAAGCGCTGGCGCAGCCGCCGCACGGTCTCGGTTTCGGCAAATCCCGGGATCGGCCCCGCGCGTCCATAACGCAGCACGCGCAGATCATCGATGCCGTGGCAGTGATCGGCGTGATCATGCGTCCAGAACACCGCGTCGATATGGCCGATCCGGTTCGCCAGCAGCTGCGCGCGGCAATCGCTTGAGGTGTCGACGAGCAGCCGCTTTCCTTCGTCGCTCTCGACCAGAATCGAGACCCGCGTGCGGCGGTTGCGCGGTTCGGCGGGGTCGCAATCGCCCCAGTCTCCCGTGCCGTCCGGCCCGCCCAGTCGCGGCACCCCGGTTGAGGTGCCCGAGCCGAGCATCACCAGCTTCACGGGCGCGCCTTGCTGAAAAGATTGAAGAAATTCGCGGTCGTGACCTGCTTGAGGTGCTCCACCTCCACACCTCGGAGCCCTGCCACAAAGGCCGCCGTGTCGGCCACATAGGCGGGCTCGCACACCCTCCCCCGGTGCGGCACCGGAGCAAGGAAAGGGCTGTCGGTTTCTACCAGCAGCCGATCTTCAGGAACAGTCTTCGCGACCTCCTGTAAATCCTTGGCATTCTTGAAGGTCACGATGCCCGAGAGCGAGATCGTCAGCCCTAGCGCCAGCACCTTTTCAGCAAAGTCGGCCGAGGCGGTGAAGCAGTGGATCAGCGCGGGGTAGGCCCCCTTCCCCATCTCCTCGGCGAGGATGGCGTAGGTATCGTCTTCAGCGTCGCGCGTGTGAATGATGAGCGGCAGCTGTGTCTCGCGCGCGACATCAATATGCATGCGAAACAGGCGCTTCTGCGCGTCTCTGTCCGACTTGTCGTAATAGTAGTCGAGCCCGGTTTCGCCGATTGCGACGACCTTGGGATGGCGCGTGGCTTCGAGCAGCGCGGCGCGGCCCAGATCCTGATGCGCGTCGGCCTCGTGCGGGTGGATGCCAACGCTCGCGAAGACATCCGCCTCGCGCGCGGCGGTGCCGACCACCTGATCCCATTCGGACTGGCGGGTCGAGATGTTGAGGAAGGCTCCCACGCCCGCCGCCCGCGCCCGCGCCAGCACGCCATCGCGGTCCTCGACGAGGCCTTTGTATTCGAGATGGCAGTGGCTATCGACCAGCATTAGGCAGTCTCGGGTTCGGCGGGCAGTTCGAGCCGCGGGAACAGCGGGGTTGGCGGGGCGAGCTGATAATCGCTTTCCGCCAGCGGCGAATACCAGTGGCTGCGGATCCCCTCAAGACTGCGCAGATCCTCGGGCACGCCAAGCATGTCGAGCAGCTTGGCGGCGCTGGCCGGGATCACCGGGCTGATCGCCACCGCCAGCTGCGCGATGCAGATGTAGAGCGTGGCGAGCACGGTTTCCATCCGCTCCGGATCGGTCTTGCGCAGTGTCCACGGCGCTTGCGCGTCGATATAGGCGTTGCAGGCGAACACCGCCTGAAGCCACGCCTCGACCGCCTGCTGGAGTGCAAGATTTTCAAAAGCATGAGGAATTTCGGTGATGATCGCGCGATCAACGGTTTCGAACAGCGCGGTGTCGGCCGCATCGTGTCCGCGAATCGCCGGGAGGTAGCCTTCAAGGTTCTTGGCGATGAATCCAAGGGTGCGCTGCGCAAGGTTGCCGAAGGCGTTGCCGAGTTCACCATTGGCTCTTTGAACAATGGCTTCCGGCGAATAGCTGCCATCCTGTCCGAAGGCGACTTCGCGCATCAGGAAGTAGCGCAAGGCGTCCACGCCGAAGGTCTCGGCCAGCGTTAGCGGATCGGTGACATTGCCGAGCGACTTCGATTCCTTTTGCCCGCGGTTGAGCAGGAAGCCGTGGCCGAACACCTTTTGCGGCACCGGTAGCTTGGCGCTCATCAGGAAGGCCGGCCAGTAGATCGTGTGGAAGCGGACGATGTCCTTGCCGATCAGATGCAGGCTTGCAGGCCAGAACTCGCCCATGTCATCGGGATAACCCAGCCCTGTCAGATAGTTGGTGAGCGCATCGACCCACACATACATCACGTGGTTCTCGCTGCCCGGTACCTTCACGCCCCAATCGAAGGAGGTGCGGCTGACCGAAAGGTCACGCAGGCCCTGCTCGACAAAGGCGATCATCTCGTTGCGGCGGCTTGCCGGTTCGAGGAAGCCCGGAGTCTTCAGCAATTCAAGCAGTTGGTCTTGGTAGTTGGAAAGCCGGAAGAACCAGCTTTCCTCAACCGTCCATTCGACCGGCGTGCCTTGCGGGGAAAGCTTCGCCCCGCCCTCGCCTTCGACGAGTTCGCTTTCGTCGTAATAGGCCTCGTCACGGACCGAGTACCAACCTTCGTAGCGATCGAGATAGAGGTCGCCATTGGCCTCCATGGCCTGCCAGATCGCCTGGCTGGCGCGGTGATGATCAGGCTCGCTGGTGCGAATGAAACGGTCATAGGACACGTTAAGAGCATCGCACATCTCGCGGAAATAGCTAGACATTTCGTCAGCCAGATCCGCCGGGGTGCGACCCTGTTCCTCGGCCTTGCGGGCCATTTTGAGGCCGTGCTCGTCGGTGCCGGTCTGGAACCGCACGCGGCGGCCCTGCAGGCGCTGGAAGCGCGCGATCACGTCGGCGGCGATCGCTTCGTAGGCGTGGCCGATGTGGGGCTTCCCGTTGGGGTAGCTGATCGCGGTGGTGATGTAGAAGGGGGTGGAGTCAGCCATGGGCCGGTTCGCTAGCGGGGGCAGCCGCGACAAGCAAGCTGCCGATCTCGAAGGGGAGCATCCCGGCATCGAAATTGGCCGTGGGCGCTTCGGTGGCAAGCGCGACCAGCGCGCCGTGGGCGTCGATCAACCGCGCGCGGGCCTGCGAGTCCTCGCTGATGCGCGCAGCGCGGGCGACGAGCGACTGGGCGAGGTCGAGCACCGCCTGCACCCGCTCCCGGTCGGCACGCGGGCCGATCAGGCGGGCGAGCTCGCCGCGCCCGGTCACGCCATCGTCGCCGCCCGCGATCAGGGCCGCCATGACGCGCGCGATCGGGATCAGGTCCTGCTCGGCAAAGCGCACCGCCGTGCCGAATGAGCCTTCCGCGGCAGCAACCGCCTGCGGGTCCGACGGCAGGCCCGCCGCGTGCAGCATCGCGGCCAGCTGGCTGTCGTTCAATACCGGGAAGCGCAAGGTGCGGCAGCGCGAGCGGATGGTCGGCAGCAGCCGCGCCGGGCGGTGGGTGACGAGCAGGAAAAACGTTCCCACTGGCGGTTCCTCAAGGCTCTTGAGCAAGGCGTTGGCAGCGGATTTCTCCATGTCATCAGCCGGGTCGATGATTATCGCGCGCCGGCTCCCCAGCGTCGGGCGGGTGATCAGGCGGCGCTGCATCGCGCGGATCTGTTTGATGCGGATCGAGCGCGCGAGATCGAAGGGCTTGCCCTCGGCCTGCGCCTTCTCGCCTTTCTCGTCCTTGGGGCCGTAGGTCAGCACGATGATGTCCGGGTGATCGCCCTCCGGCTGAGACACCCCCGGCTCGGCCACCAGTTCGCGCGCGGCGGCGATGGCGAAGTCGCGCTTGCCGAGGCCGGCCTTGCCCGCCAGCAGCCAGCCATGGTGCATCCGCTCGCCCCCCAGAGCATCGCGCCAGACGCGCCAGGCTTCGGCGTGGTTGGGCCAGTCGGTCATGGGAGGAGATCGCCGATCGCTGCGAGGATGCGCGCGTGGACATCCTCCGGCGCGCCGAGGGCATCGATCCGCGCAAAGCCTGAAGGATCGCTCTCCGCGAGCATCCGGAACGCATCGGCGACGGCGCGGTGATATTCCGCCGAGCGCCCCTCGATCGCGTCGGCGGCCTCCCCGCGCGCGACCAATCGGCCTGCGAGAGCTGCCTCGTCGCCTTCCAGCAGGATCACCCGGTCGGGGCGCAAGCCGCCGCTGCCAAAAGCGTGGAGCGCGGTGATCGCCGCATCGCCCAGCCCCCCTGCCCCGCCTTGATAGGCACGGCTCGAATCGACGAAGCGGTCACAGATCACCCATTTGCCGCGGGCGAGCGCCGGGCGGATCAGGTGCGCGACATGATCGGCGCGGGCAGCGGCAAACAGCAGGGCCTCGGCCTCGGGCGGCCAGCCCTCGCCCGGCGGGGACAGCAGCAGCGCGCGGATCGCCTCTGCGCCCGGCGTGCCGCCCGGTTCGCGAGTGACGACGACCGAAAGCCCGCGCGCGCGCAAGGCCTCGGCCAGCAGCCGCGCTTGGGTCGACTTGCCCGCTCCCTCGCCGCCCTCGAAGGCGATGAACCGGCCCGCGGCTGTCACGCGAACAGCCCGGCGATGGCGTTGACGATCCGGTCGAATGGGCCGGCGGTTGCGACATCCTCGGCGGCATAGAGCGGGATACGGGCGGGCGCGATACCCGGCGCGGTGACTTCCAGCATGGCCACCTCCTGCCCTGCTGCGATCGGTGCGCGCAAGGGACCTTCGTAGCGGATCGTCGCGGTGAGCGGCGCGGTGCTGCCGCGCGGGAGGTTGATCGCCACGGGTCCCGCCGCCTTGAGCGCTACCCTCAGCGCGTCGCCATCCTGCACCCGCGCGCGCCCGATTTCGGCCTCGGGCTCGAACAGGCGCCGCCGCTCAAATGCGGCAAAACCCCATTCGGCATAGGCCCGCGCGAGCCTTCCCCGCAGCCGACCGTTTTCCACCCCGGCGAGCACCAGCACCAACCGTTGCCCGTCGCGCCTGACGGTGCCGAGATAGGAGAAGCCCGATTCATTGGTGAACCCGGTCTTGATCCCATCCGCCCCCGGAACCCGTCCGATCATCGGATCGTGATTGATCTGCGCTATGCCTTTGTAATCAAACCCCATGCGGCCGACATAATAGCCGAACTTGTCGGGGTGACGGGTGATCATCGCGCGCGCCAGCGTCACCAGATCGGTGGCGGTGGTGAAGGTGCGTCCTTCGTCGGGGAAACCGTTGGGGGTGCCGAAATGGCTTCCGATCATCCCCAGATCGAGCGCGGTGCGGTTCATCATCGCGGTCCATGCCGGGACCGAGCCGGCCTGCCCTTCGGCCAGCACGGCCGCGCCGTCATTGGCCGAGACATTGGCGATGCCGAGCAGCAGATCGTCGACCCGCACCCGCTCGCCCGCATCGAGGAACATGGTCGACCCCTTGCGCCGCCAGTCGCGCGCGACCGCGGGGCTCATGACGAAGACCTGCGCGGGGTCGAGCTTGCGCTGCGCGATCAGCTCGAAGGCGAGGTAGAGCGTCATCACCTTGGTGACCGAGGCGGGCATGAAGCGCCGGTCTGGGTTGCGCGCATGGAGCACCTGCCCGCTGCCGAGATCGATCAGCAGCGCGACCGGGGCTTCATCGGCGGTAGGAACGGCGGGCAGAACCGGGGCGGCATCGGCCACCTGTGCCTGCACCGCGGGCACGAGAACGCCGGTCGCGAGCGCGACCGACAGGGCGACGGAAAACAGAAGTCTGGGGAACATCACGCCCCTGCCTATATCGGCCGCCTCCCCGCTTGGCGAGGCGCGCGCGGCTGCTAGTTCACGATTTCGTCGGCCAAGAGACCCACACTCATCGCATAATAGCTCGAGCAGTTATATTCGAGGATCGCGCGGTAATTGCCGGTCACCAGATAGGCGGGTGTGCCGGGGCCGTCGGGCTGGAAGAAGGCGGTCATGACATCGTCCGCCAGTCCGCCTTGCGCCACCACGCCCGCCGCGCGCCATTCGGCCACGGTCATCCACCGGCTCAGCCGTTCGTGGACGCGCGGGCACACGGGCGAGACGAGGCGGGTGCGATAGGCGCCAGCGTCGAAGCCCTCCCCGACATAGGCGCGCACGCCCCAAGGCTGGCCCGGCCGCCATCCGGCATCGCGGAAATAGTTGGCGATCGAGGCGAAGGTGTCGGCGCGGTTGGTGAAGATGTCCGCGCGCCCGTCCCCGTCACCATCGGTCGCAAGGCGGAGATAGACGCTCGGCAGGAATTGCGGATTGCCGAAAGCCCCGGCGTAAGAGCCGACCAGCTGCGCGCGGTCATAACCCTTGTCGGCGACCTTCATCAGCGCGACGAACTCGCCCGCGAACAGCTCGCGCCGCCGCCCTTCCCAGGCGAGCGTAGCGAGGCTGCGGGCGAGATCAAAGTCGCCCTTGACCCGGCCATAGCTGGTCTCGTGCCCGAAGATCGCGACGACGATCTGCCCGGGCACGCCATATTGCCTCTCAAGCGCGGCGAGCGTGCCCTGATGCTGGCGATAGACCGACCGTCCGCCCCCGATCCGCGCGGCATCGACATGGGTGGCGATGTAATTCGACATCGGCGGATAGCCGCGGGTGGTGGCGCTGCCGGGCTGGTTGTTGTCGAGCGCGATCACCCGCGGGTTGGGGGTGAGCCCTGCGGTCATGCGCGCGATGGTATCCTCGCGCACGCCCTCGGCCCGGGCGCGGGCCTTGAGCAGTTCGAGATAGGCATCGAACGGCAGGCCATCGGCGCTGCTCTGCGCGGTCGCAGGCGCGGCCACAGGCGGCGCACCGAGAATGGCAAAGGCGGCGACAGCAAGTGCCGCGGCGGGAAGAAGACGGGGAATCATGCTGCTAGGGATGTCACATTCTGACTGAATACCCAACAACCGAACTGGGGATGACTTGAAAGGAAAGACTGGCTAGGGGCGAATCCGAGGACAGGTGGCCGAGTGGTTTAAGGCAGCGGTCTTGGAGTCGGAGGCGCGACCCGCGCCGGAGACGTCACCGCAGGTGACAATACCGCCGTCTGGCGTTAGCCAGCCAAGGCATAGGACAGGTGGCCGAGTGGTTTAAGGCAGCGGTCTTGAAAACCGCCGTAGGTGCAAGCCTACCGTGGGTTCGAATCCCACCCTGTCCGCCAAAACAAAATAAATTCCAGCAGGGGTCTCGCCATGATCACGATGCTTCTTGTCGCAGTCTTGGCAACCGCTCAGCCCACAGGTGAAGCGCCGCCCGAAGACGCCACGGTTCCGGCTGTCAGCCCCGCATGGAGCGAAGCCATCGCGAACCGGGCGAAGATCAAGGTTGCTCCGGCCTACATAGACGGCCCGCGTCCGGAATTGCCCGAGGCAGAGAAAGCGCTCGGGCATCACGGGACGGTGCGTGTCGAGGGGATAATCGGCGTCGATGGCAAAATGACCGAGGTGCGAATCAAGCAAACCAGCAATTCGCCAGTACTCGATAAAATCGCACTTGATGCGGCCATCGCCTCGACGTTCACGCCAGCGAAGGACGTGCAGGGTCAGCCGCTGCCCGTCGTGGTTGCCATGCCGTTTGATCTGGTCGCTTACAAGTCCGAGCAGGGTATGGGCATAGTGCAATACACCTGCGAGCAGTTCGTGCGCGACATGGACTGGTGGAAGTCGGTCAACCCCGAGAAACCTTTCAGCGAGCATGAGCTGCACAAGCTTGAGAGCGGGATGGAGTTCGCTGCCGCTATTTCTCGGGCCAATGGCGATTATGCGCGCCTGAAAGGGTTCAGTTCGGATTTCGACCAGCGGTGGCTTGCAGCGATCGATTATTGCCGAAAGAAGCCGAAAATCCTGCAGCGGGATGCGATCTTCCGCTGATAAAGCATTACCCTACAACGCCCCCACCGGAAACGCCGCCGCGCTGACCGCCGCCTCTATCGCGACCCGCTCGGCAGGCGAGAGATCGGGGTGCCACAGGTCGAAGATCAGGATCACCCGCAGCTTGTCGGTCTCGTTCTTCGCCTCGTGCTCGATGGTGTCGTCGAACAGCCAGGCCTGCGCTTCGGCGAAGTCACGGGTCTCGGCACCCACCCGGAACCAGCAGCGGTTGGGCACGATCAACGGCAAGTGGCAGAGCAGGCGGAAATTGGCGACGCCAACATGCGGCGGGATGTGCGTGTGGGGCGCGAGCAACGAGAACATTGCATTGGCCGCGCAGCCGGCGATCTGCGGCTGATCCATGTGCGCGAGGAACGCCATCGTCTCCGGGCAATGCGCGGCATTGGCGGCGACCGTTTCGCCCCGTTCGATCAGGTGGATCGCGGTCCAGTCGCGGTTGTGATTGAGGTCCCGCCACTGCGCTAGCGGCTCGCTGGCGTTGTATTTGACGTAGGGCACCAGCGCGGAATCGGGCGCGTTGGCGACTGTGTCCATCTCGGCGCGGATCGCGGGGGCGAGGGTTTCGAGCTCGCCGAGCCAAGGGAAACCCTCAGAATCGTGGAACTCCGCCTCGCGCAGCCCGGGATAGGCGAAATGGGTTGCCTCGGAGTGGTAGGCGCGGGTGCGGTGGGTGATGTTGGTGCCGAGCCGGGCGATGCGGCGGCGCTCGGCGGGGGTGAGATCGGCGCCGCTGGCTTCGACCGCCTGCGCGAGGCGCCGCTCCAGCCCCTGCTGATGCTCCGCCCAGCAAGCCTCGGCGCGGGCGATGGCTTGCACAAGCATCGGCGGCAGCGGATCAGGGCGCGGCTGCGCCAGCGCGCGGCCATAGGCCTCGCCCGCCTCCGGGTGCCCGGCCTGTTCGAGCATCCGCGCGCGCATCAAGAGATTCATGAAATCGAGCGGGGCGAGCGCCAGCGCCCGGTCGATCGCCTCGAGCGCCTTGACCGCCATGCCCGACATCTGCCGCACCGTCGCAAGCCGCTGCCAGAAGGCGGGCGAGGCTGGCTCGCTCTGCGCCACCTGTTCGAGGATCGCGCGCGCCTGCGCGGCATTGCCGGCGGCAAGCGCCGCATCGGCGGCCTGAATGCGCTGGTCCATGGCGGGGTCGGGCGTGGTCATGGTGTCGGCATGTGCCCGATTGCCCGCGATTTCAAGCGTGCGCCGTGACGAGCCATGCCTTGCAGCCCAGCATCACGCCCTCGCCCGCGCGGTGATGGCTGGCGAACATCGCGGTCAGATCGGCATGGGCTGCCGCACGCACTTCCGGGCCCTGCTCTGCCAGCACGCGCCCTGCTGCCATCGATGCGAGCACGAAGTCGGTCGCCTCTTGCGGCGAGGCTCCGGGGCCGCCGACCGGTTGGAGCCCGTGATAAGCGTCCGCTTCCATGCCGGCGAAGCCTGCGCCCTTGAGAACCTCCTCCAGATAGCCGAGATCGTCGAAGGCGAAGGGGCCCGGCGCGCGGGGGACGGCCGGCGGGATGTCGACATGGCGGCGCACCACCCCCATCACCTCCATCATCCAGGCATTGTCGCGCGGATGCGCCCATACGGCGAGATCGATCCGCGCAGCCTGCTTCAGCATGGTGCGCAGGTTCGCAAAGGCGAACACCGGTTCGGCGAAGAACATAGAGCCGAAGCGCGAGAAAAGGCGGTCGAAAGGTGGTTCGTCGAGCTGCGCCGTCGCGGCATCGGCGCAGACGAAGCGCGCGGTGCTGTGCGCAGCGACGGCGCGGCGGGTGGCGGCTTCGACCAGCATCGGAGCGATGTCGAGGCCCAGCGCCGCGCCCTGCTGCCCCACCACATCGGCAATCGCCAGCGTGGTCGCCCCGCCGCCGCAACCAAGATCGAGCACCCGCTCACCCGGCGAATAGTTCGCCCTCGCCAGCAACGCGTCGCCGATAGGCGCGATCATGCCTTCGAAGCGGTCGAGGCTGGCGAGCCAGCGCGCGCCCATTTCTCCCGCCCAGTCCTCGCCCTTCAGCGCCTCGGTTCCGGCCGCGGTCATCAGAAGTGCAACGCCCTTCCGTAAGCGTCGAGCACGCTTTCGTGCATCATTTCCGACAGCGTCGGGTGCGGGAAGACGGTCTGCATCAGTTCGGCCTCGGTGGTCTCGAGCGTCTTGCCGACCGTGTAGCCCTGGATCAGCTCGGTCACTTCCGCGCCGACCATGTGCGCGCCGAGCAGCTCGCCAGTCTTGGCGTCGAACACGGTCTTGATGAAGCCTTCCGCCTCGCCGAGCGCAATCGCCTTGCCGTTGCCGATGAAGGGGAAGTTGCCGACCTTGACCTCGTACCCGGCTTCCTTCGCCTTCGCCTCGGTCATGCCGACAGAGGCGACCTGCGGGTGGCAATAGGTGCAGCCAGGGATGTTGTTGCGGTTGAGCGGATGCGGGTGGGCTTCGGTGTTGCCCAGTTCCTTGGCGATGGCTTCGGCGCAGGTGACGCCCTCGTGGCTCGCCTTGTGCGCCAGCCAGGGGCCGGGGGTGCAGTCGCCGATCGCCCACAGCCCCTTGGACTTGGTGCGGCCGTAGGGGTCAATCTGGATGAAGCCGCGCTCCATCTCGGCGAGCTTTTCGAGCCCGATATTCTCGGTGTTGGGCACGATGCCGACAGCGACGATCACGTGGGTGAATTCACTGGTGGCCGACTTGCCCGCCTTGTCCTTGATCGTCGCGGTGATGCCCTTGTCGGAGACCTTGATCCCCTCGACCCCCGCGCCGGTCATGATGGTGATGCCCTGCTTCTTGAGGCTCTTCTCGAGAAACGTCGAAACGTCCGCATCCTCCACCGGCACGATGCGGTCGAGCATTTCCACCACGGTAACTTCGCTTCCGAGGTCGTTGTAGAAGCTTGCGAATTCGATGCCGATCGCGCCCGATCCGATCACCAGCAGCTTCTCGGGAAGCTCGGTGGGGGTCATGGCATGGCGATAGGTCCACACGCGCTTGCCGTCCGCCTTGGCGAAGGGCAGGTCGCGCGCACGGGCACCGGTGGCGACGATGATGTGCCTGGCGGTGAGTTGCTCCTCACCCTTCTCGCCCTTCACCGTCACGCTGGTCGCGCTGGTCAGCCGCCCTTCGCCCATGTGAACGGTGATCTTGTTCTTCTTCATCAGGTGCGTGACGCCCTGATTGAGCTGCTTGGCAACCCCGCGGCTGCGCTTGACGATGGCGGCGAGGTCCGCCTCGATTTCGCCAGCCACTTTGAGGCCGTAATCGCCGGCGTGCTGCATATAGTGGAAGATCTCGGCCGAGCGCAGCATCGCCTTGGTCGGGATGCAACCCCAGTTGAGGCAGATGCCGCCCAGGTTCTCGCGCTCGACGATAGCGGTCTTGAGGCCCAGCTGCGCACAGCGGATCGCCGCGACATAGCCGCCGGGGCCCGAGCCGAGCACGATCACGTCATATTGATTAGCCATTGGTATTGTCCTTGGGGAGGAGAAGCGCCGCACTGGCGGCGATTGCGCGGGGGCGGTTGTCGTCCCCGATCAGCACGAATTTGAAGGTGCCCTTGGCGACCAGCGTGGTGACTTCGCCGTTGCGTGTCCGGGCGATGGACTCCGCGGCGATGGTCAGCGAGGTGGTGCCTGTGGCGACGACGTCGCAATAGACGCTGAGTTCATCCCCCACCGCCATCGCGCCTGGAAAGGCGAAGTCGGTCGCCGAGACCACCACCGCCTTGCCCTGCCCGACCCGGCTTGCGAGGCTTCCCGCGCCGAGCGCCATCTGCGCCATCAGCCACCCGCCGAACACCCCGCCATAGGGGTTGGTGTCGGCCGGCATGGCGGTAACGCGGATCTGGGGGGCACCGCGTGCTCGGTCGGCCGAGACGGATACCAAATCCGCCGGTTCAATCGACAATGCAACGGCCAACCTTTTCATCCAATCGTGCGTAAGCTTACGTTCGCCACGTTCCAGATAATAGATTTGGTTCTCAGCCGTATCGACCAATTGAGCCAACGACTTGCGCGACAGCCCTCGAGCTTCACGCCAAAATCTAAGTTGGTTTGGAGGCTCGTTCGGCAATTCAGACCACCAGCCCCATCGGGTTCTCGACCAACTGCTTCAGCGCCTCCATCATCTGCGCCCCGTCTGCGCCGTCAATGGCGCGGTGGTCGAAGCTGCCGGTGGCGCTCATCACTGTGGCAGCGACGATCTGGCCGTCCTCGACCCACGGACGCAGCTCGCCCGCGCCGACCGCGAGGATCATCGCCTGCGGCGGGTTGATCACCGCGTCGAACTGCTTGGTGCCGAACATGCCGAGATTCGAAAGGCTCGCCGTGCCGCCCTGGAATTCGTGCGGTTGCAGCTTGCCATCCTTGGCCTTGTTCGCGAGCGCCTTCATCTCGGTGCTGATCTCGGCGAGGCCCTTGCGGCCTGCATCGCGGATGATCGGGGTGATGAGGCCCGAGGGCGCGGCAACCGCGACGGAAATGTCCTGCCGGGTGAATTGCAGCAGCGTGTCGCCCTGGAAGCTGACATTGCACTTGGGCACGCGCTGCAATGCGCGGGCGAGCGCCTTGATCAGCAGATCGTTGACCGACAGCTTCACGCCGTCTGCTTCAAGGCTCTTGTTCAATTCGCCGCGCAGTTTGAGCAGCGCATCCAAGCGGATGTCGACCGTGAGATAGATGTGCGGGATGGTCTGCTTGGCCTCGGTCAACCGGCGGGCGATGACCTTGCGGACATTGTTGAGTTTCTGCTCCTCGAAAGGCGCATCGAGATCCCCCCCGAGGCTGGGGACGGCCACAGGTGCGGGCGCTGCGGCGGCAGCCGGGGCGCTTGTTGCCGGAGCCGGGGCCGCAGCAGGCGCAGCGGCAGGGGGGAAGTTCTCGACATCATCCTTGACGATCCGCCCGTTGGGGCCGGTGGCCTTCACTTGCGCCAGGTCGATACCCTTGTCCGCCGCGATCCGCTTGGCGAGCGGCGAGGCGACGATGCGCTCGCTCGCGCCCGCCTTGTGCGCCCCCGCAGAGGCGGGGGCCTCAGTCGGCTGCGCCCCCCCACCCGAGGTCCCCGCCTGCGCGGGGACACGCGGTTGCGATCCAATCGCGCCTTCGACATCTTCCTTGGTGATCTTGCCCTTGGGGCCGGTGCCGGTGACGCTGGCGAGATCGATCCCGGCCTGCTCGGCTATCTTCTTGGCGGTTGGCGTTGCGGCGGGGCCATCCGTCGCCGGAGCCTCGGCGGCAGGTGCCGGAGCCGGCGCGGGCGCCGCTTCCTCGCCCTCAACCGCAAGCCGCGCAATCACCGCGCCGACCTTCACGCCCTCGGTGCCTTCCTCGATCAGGATCTCTGCGATCACACCTTCATCGACCGCTTCGAATTCCATCGTTGCTTTGTCGGTCTCGATCTCGGCCATGACATCGCCCGAGGATACCGTGTCCCCCACCTTGACTAGCCACTTGGCCAGCGTGCCCTCTTCCATGGTGGGCGACAAAGCCGGCATCTTGATGTCGAGGGCCATGATCCGTTGAAACTCCCGTGTTCGATCCTTGGCCCGTCTCTGGCCAATTCCCTAGCGTCGGGCAAGACCCGGAATGTCCAATCCGCGCGCAAGGCTTGCCAATCCATACGAATGCATTGATACCTCGCAGCCCAACGGGGCCTGACACAATGCGCACATTCCTGGTCATCATCGACGAGAGCGAAGAGGCGACCTCCGCCTTGCGCTATGCCGCGCGCCGGGCGGTGGCCGTTGGCGGCGCGGTGCACCTGCTGGCGCTGGTGCCGCAGCAGAACTTCTCGGCCTTTGGTGCGGTGCAGGCGACGATCGAGGAGGAAGCCCGCGACCGGGCCGAGATGCTGGCGCATGGCGTGGCAGGCAATCTGCTCGCCGAAAGCGGGATCATGCCGACAATCTCGGTCAAGATCGGACAGGGCCAGAAGATCGTCAGCGAGTTTCTGGCAGAACACGCCGAGGTCGCCGCGCTGGTGCTCGGCGCTGCCAAGGGCGCGGCGCCCGGCCCGCTGGTGACGCATTTCTCAGCTGCCGCCGGAAACCTGCCCTGCCCGCTCTACGTCATCCCCGCCGATTACGACGAGACCATGAGCGAGCACTGACGCGGCGCTATTTCCGGCGTCCCTGATGGCGGATATTGCCGGGACGCCCGCGCTTGCCGACGGTGAACTTGCCCGCCTTTTTCGGTGCTCGCCCTGCCCCACCGTTTCGATCGTCTGGCCGATTGCCGCGCGGCTCGATTGCGCCGGCATCGGCATCGGGCAGCACAAACTTCAGCGCGCCGGTGAGCGGATTGGCCTCCGCCAGCTTCAGCTTGAGCCGGTCGCCGCTGGCGAAGGTGGTGCCGCTGTCGGTGCCAACCAGCGCCTGCGCGGCCTCATCATGGCGGAAATATTCGCGGCCTAGCGTCGAGATCGGCACCAGCCCGTCTCCGCCGAGGCCAACGATTGTGGCGAAGAAGCCGAAGGCCTGCACCCCGGTGATGCGGGTGTCGAACACCTCGCCTACTCGTGCAGAGAGCCAGGCTGCGACATAGCGGTCGATGGTGTCGCGCTCGGCCTCCATTGCGCGGCGCTCAGTCTGGCTGATCGCGTCGGAGACCTGCTGCAGGCTCGCGCGGTCGCGGTCGGACAGGCCGGAGGTGGCCGGCATTGAACCCGGCGGGGCGGGCTGTTCGAGCTTGTAGGCGTCGACCAGCGCGCGGTGAACCAGCAGATCGGAATAGCGGCGGATCGGCGAGGTAAAGTGTGCGTAGCTGCCCAGTGACAGCCCGAAGTGCCCCGCATTCGCCGGCCCGTAATAGGCCTGCGTCTGGCTGCGCAGCACCGCCTCCATCACCAGCGCCTTCTCGGCCTCGTCGGTGACGTCCTTGAGCATCCGGTTGAACAGGCCCGGCGTCACCACCTGGCCCAGCGCCAGCTTCTTGCCCATGGTGGCGAGGTAATCGCGCAGCGCGATCAGCTTCTCGCGGCTCGGCGGCTCGTGGACGCGGTAGACGACGGGGGCGGTCTTCGCTTCGAGCGCCTTGGCCGCCGCGACGTTGGCGGCGATCATGAAATCCTCGACCACGCGGTGCGCATCGAGGCGTTCGCGGATGGCGATTTCAGCGATCTGGCCCTTTTCATTGAGCACCACGCGGCGTTCGGGCAGTTCCAGCTCGAGCGGATCGCGGGCATGGCGAGCGGCGGCCAGCGCCTTCCATGCGGCCCATAGGTTGGCGAGGTATTCGGGGGGATTGCCTTCGTCCACCGCCTTCTGCGCATCCTCATAGGCGATGTTGTGCGCGATCCGCACCAGCGCGCGGGTGAAGCGGAAGCTCGAGACCTTGCCATCGGCATTGATGTGGAGGTGACAGGCCATCGCGGCGCGGTCCTCGCCCTCCTTGAGCGAGCAGACATCGGCGCTCAGCACCTCGGGCAGCATCGGTACCACGCGGTCGGGGAAATAGACCGAGTTCCCGCGCTTCCTCGCCTCGCGGTCGAGCGCGGAGCCGGGGCGAACGTAGAAGCTGACATCGGCGATAGCGACGAGCGCGTTGAACCCGCCCTGCCCGTCTGGTTCGGCCGAGATCGCGTCATCGTGATCGCGCGCATCGGCCGGGTCGATGGCGACGATGGGGAGGTGCCTGAGGTCTTCGCGCGCCTTGTCCGACAGCTTGAGCTTGGCGGCGCGCGGGGCCTCTTCCAGCACCTCCTCGGGGAAGATGTACGGGATGTCGTGCTTGGCGATCGCGATCATGCTGAAGGAACGCGGTGCGAGCGGATCGCCGATCACCTCGACCACCTTCACGCCTGCCCTTTCGGAACGCCCTACGCGTTCGGCGATCACAAGCTGTCCCGCCTCGGCCTCGCCGCGATCGGCAATCGGCGTGGACTGGCGCACGCGCTTGTCGACCGGCGCAAGCCACGCCTTGCCGGCCTTGTCGATCTCAACCACGCCCATCAGCCCCTCGGTGCGCGACGGCAGCTTCTTCATCACATGCGCGCGCCAGCCCGTCTCGGTCTCCTCGGTGCGGGCGAGCACCCGGTCACCGCGCTTGAGTGCAGGCGGGCGCTTGACGCCGGGTTTGGGGCGCGGTTCGCGGATGGTGAGGCGCGGCGGCTTGCCGGGGGCCTCGGGGTCCCAATTGTCGGGCTCGGCGATGAGGTCGCCATCGTCGATGTCGACGATCCTGAGCGTGGTGACCTTGGGCACTCCGCCCATGCGGTGAAAGGCGCTCTTCTTTCCGTCGATCAGGCCATCTTCGGCCATGTCCTTGAGCAGGGCCTTTAGCTTGATCTTCTCCTGCCCCTTGAGGCCAAAGGCCTTGGCGATCTCGCGCTTGCCAGCGGGAATGTCGGAGGACTGGATGAAGTCGAGCACCTGTTGCGGTGTCGGCATTCCTTGTGGAAGTTTGGGGGGCTTGGGCATGCCCACCCCTAACCGATCAACTTCGTCATTGCGAGGAGCCTTTAGGCGACGCGGCAATCCATGGCCGAATGCTGCAACAAGCGGCGACGTGGGTTCATGGATTGCTTCGCTTTGCTCGCAATGACGAGGTCCTATTCCTTTGCCACTGGTTCGAACGCGCCGCCGGGGACGGCACTGGAAACGGGTGAGCAGTAGTCGCCCGCACAGGCTGCGACACCGAAAATCCAGTCGTCGCCGCGGACGCCTTCGAGCGTGAACTTTGTCGCGGTTCGCCACGATACGAAGTTGCCGCCTTCGTCGTAGCCGTGGTCGCCCTTCATTTCGATGACCCGCTCCGCTTCCTGAGGCCAAGCTGGCGCATCGGTCGTCCGTTTGAAAATGCGGAACTGGCGACCACCCAGAACCTCGTCCCACTTAAGGTCGGTGTAAGTTTTCACCGCAGCATCCACCGTCACCTTCGGCGGCATCGGCGCGCGGGCGAGCGCATCCAATGCGCGCACGTTCAGTTTCGTCACCCCGGCGAGATAGGCGAAATCCATCTCTTCGATGGTGTCGCCGTAGAACACGCCGTCTTCGGTCCGCAGATCCTGATGCTGGTGGTCGTAATCCTCGACCCCGACGGAAAAGCGGATCGCGGGGTAGCCCTTCTGGAGGAACGGCACCTGATCCCCGCCGCGACCCATGCGGTCGGTGCGCCAAATCTGGCGGACCTGCATTTCGTCAGCGTGTTTATCCGCAAGCCCCGCGACCCAGCGCGACAGGTTGCGTGAGGGGGTGTCGTTCTCGCCGCCGAAGCGGGTCGCGGCGGCGCGCAAAGCATCGGTCAGATCGGCGCGCGGGCCTTCGGAGAACACGCGTACCGCCTTGGGCTCGCAATAGCCGTCCTTCCCGCAGGAATTGCCGACGATGTCGTTGTTGAGCACCGCCTTGACGGTGAAGCCCTGCGCCTCGGCCCAGTCGGCGAGAATCCGCCCGCCGAACAGGCCCTGCTCCTCGCCCGAGAGCAGCGCGTAGATGATGGTTGAGGGGTATTTCGTCCCGCTCAGCACACGCGCCGCTTCGAGCACTAGTGCAGAACCCGAACCATCGTCATTCGCGCCGGGCGCGTCGCTGGTGAAATCGAGCGCATCGGAGACGCGGCTGTCGATGTGGCCCTGCACGATCACGACTTCATTGGGCCGCTCGGTGCCGCGCTGGATCGCGACCGCATTGCGCACCAGCGTCGGCGTCGGGATGCGGCGACCATCGGGCTGGATCACCTCGCCGACCGGCATGACTTCGAGGCAATTGTCGCACTTCGCGCCGATGCGACGGAATTCATCGAGGGCCCAGTTCACCGCCGCGCCGATCCCGCGCTGCGGATCGTCCTGCGAAGACAGCGTGTGGCGGGTGCCGAAGCCGACCAGCGTTTCGACGTCGGCCCTTAGCCGGTCTTCGGTGACCTGTTCGGCGGGATGGGTCTGGGCGGCGAGCGGTGCGGCCGCGAGGGCGGCAAGCAAAAGGGCACGTTTGATCATGCCCCCTGTCTGCCAACCCCTGCCGGTCGGCGCAAGCCTAGTAGGCGCGCGCCACCAGAATGCGCTCGACCGCCGGTTCGCCGGTGAAGATGCAAGTGCCGCTCGCCGCATCGCCGCCGCGCGGGACATTGCGGATGGTGAGCTTCACCGCCTTCAGCTTTTCGACCACCGCATCGAGCGCCGCGCCGGTGGGTTTGGCCCACTCGACCTCGACCCAGCCGGGATATTTCCCGCCCTTCTCGAAGTGATCGACCACAGCCGCCCAATTGGTGAGGCCACGGGTGATATTGGCATCGCGCCGGGCGCGGGCTTCTTCATAAAGCGAGGACTGAATCTCTTCGAGCAGCGCTCCGGCTCCGGCCACGAAATCGCCATGCGCAGGATAGGTGAAGGCGGGCTTGCCGTTCTCGGCGTTCCACAGCTTGTCGCGGCGCAGGACAGCGACCTTGCCTTCGGCCATGTCGCGCGGGCCGACTTCGATGATGACGGGCGCGCCCTTGCGGACCCAGTCCCAGCGCTTGGCAGCCGACTTGCCGGGCTTGGTGTCAAGCAGCACGCGGATGCGCTCACCCAGCGCGGTCTGCGCGGCGAGCGCGGCGCGCACCTGATCGCAATAGGCGATCAGCTCGGCATCTTCGGGAGCCTCGCGCAGCATCGGGATAATGATGATCTGCTGCGGCGCGATCGCGGGCGGGACGCGCAGCCCGTCATCGTCGCCGTGAGTCATGATCACCCCGCCGATCAGCCGGGTCGAGACCCCCCAGCTGGTGGTGTGGCAATATTGCTGGCTACCCTCGCGGTCCTGAAACTGGATGCCCGCGGCGTGAGCGAAATTGGTGCCGAGGTAATGGCTGGTACCAGCTTGCAGCGCCTTGCCGTCCTGCATCATCGCTTCGATCGACCAGGTCTCGACAGCGCCGGGGAACCGTTCGTTCTCGGGCTTCTCGCCCGCAATCACGGGGAGCGCGAGATCATCCTCCGCACAGGCGCGGTACATTTCAAGCGCGCGGTGCGTTTCGGCGAGTGCCTGTTCGCGGTTTTCGTGCGCAGTATGGCCTTCCTGCCAAAGGAATTCGCTGGTGCGCAGGAACATTCGCGTGCGCATTTCCCAGCGCACCACGTTGGCCCACTGGTTGGTCAGCAGCGGCAGGTCGCGCCACGACTGGATCCAGCGCGCCATGGCATCGCCGATAATCGTTTCCGAGGTGGGGCGCACCACCAGCGGCTCTTCCAGCTTCGCCTCGGGATCGGGGATCAGCCCGCCCTTCCCGTCCGAAATCAGGCGGTGGTGCGTGACGACCGCCATTTCCTTGGCAAAGCCTTCGACATGTTCCGCCTCGCGGGTGAAGTTGGCCAGCGGGATGAACAGCGGAAAGTAGCAGTTCTGGACGCCCGCAGCCTTGATCCGGTCGTCCATCAACCGCTGAATACGTTCCCAGATGCCGTAGCCCCACGGCTTGATTACCATGCAGCCGCGCACGCCGGATTCCTCGGCGAGATCGGCGGCGGAGATGACTTCCTGATACCACTTGGCGAAATCGTCGGCACGCTTGAGGGTAAGCGCGTGGCGGATCTGGGACACGTCGGGGCTTTCTGACTGGAGTTGAAATTTGGCCCGCGCCCTTCGGGCTATTTGCTGAGCTCGTCCAGCTTCTTTTGCATTGCCGCCATCTGTTCGCGCAGCACAGCGATCTCGTCGGGTGCTTCGCTGGCAGCCGGCTTGGGCTTGTCCTTCGCCTTGCCCATGCCCGGCATGAACACATCGGCCGCCGCGCGCATCATCGCCATGTTGGTTTCGTGCAGCGCAGCAAAGGGCGTCGCGCTGATGCCCTTTTCGAAGGCTTCGCGGATCTTCGACTGGTTTTCGCGGAAATTGGTCATGCTGGCTTCGAGATAGGACGGCATCATCGCCTGCATCGAATTGCCATACATCCCGATCAGCTGCCTGAGGAAGCTGACGGGAAGCATCTGCTGCCCGCCGCTGGCTTCCTCGTCCATGATGATCTGGGTCAGGATCTGGTGGGTGATGTCATCCCCGGTCTTGGCGTCGAGCACCTGGAACTCGACATTCTCGCGCACCATTTTTGCAAGGTCTTCCAGCGTGATATAGCTGGAAGAGGCGGTGTTGTAGAGCCGCCGGTTGGCGTATTTCTTGATGATGATGGCATCGCCTGCTTCGCCCGATGCCGCTTTCGCCCTGCCAACCATTATGTTCGCGTTCCCGTCGATTGATCCCGATGAGGATCTTCTTAGCACCTGCACACATTGCAGTGCAATAAGCACCGCTCGCAGCGGCTAACGCGGACGCAATCTTTGCCCGATGACCGTCAGCATTTCGTAAGGTGACAGGCCGTTTTGCTGTGCAGCATCGGTGATGTCCCAAGGCACCTCGACCCACTCCCCGGCCCGGCAATCGGGCGCGGCGGAGAGATCGATCACCACCATGTCCATCGACACTTTGCCGAGGATCGGCAGCCGTCGCCCTTCGTGCCACAGCGCATTGCCGGGGCCGCGCGCGCGCAGGAAGCCGTCGGCATAGCCGATCGAGACCGTGCCCACCCGCATGTGGGTGTTGGCGATGAAGGTGGCATTGTAGCCCACGCCCTCGCCCGGCGCGATCTGGCGGCATTGCAGCACCTGCGCCTCGACACGGGCGACCGGGCGAATGTGCCCCACCAGTTCTTCGCGCGGCACGCCGCCGTAGAGCGCAATGCCCGGCCGCGTCAGATCGAAGGCGAAATCCGCCCCCAGCCCGACACCTGCACTGTTGGCGAGGCTGAGCCACCGGTGGGGGATGGCATCCGCCGCTTCGCGCAGCAACTCGGCCTGCATCCGGTTCATCGCGGTGCGCTCGTCCGCGCTGGCGAGGTGGCTCATCAGCACGTCGATCTCGAGCGCGGCGACGCGGGGGTCGCTCGCCTCGGCGGGCGCGATACCGAGGCGGTTGATCCCGGTGTCGACCATCAGATGGCACAGCCCGCCCCCGCTCGCCATCCAGCGTTCGGCCTGATCGAGCGAGTTGATCACCGGCACCACCCCCGTGGCGCGAGCATAGGCGCACTCGGCATCGGAGAGCACCCCGTGCAGCACTGCCACCTGCGCGCCAGGGACATGCCGGATCACGCCTGCGACTTCGCTCCAGTGCGCGACGAAAAACGCCTCGCACCCGGCATCGCGCAGCACCGGAACGCAGGCGTCGACGCCAAGGCCATAGGCATCCGCCTTGACCGCCGCACCGGCACGCGCCGGGCCGGACAGCGCATCGAGCGCGCGCCAGTTGGCCGCCAGCGCTTCCAGATCGGGCGTCAGGCGCAGGGTCGCCGGCGGAGGAAGAAGGTCAGTCACGCGGTGATGCTTCCGCAGCTTCGTCCATCCAGCCCCTCAGCGCGGGGCGATAGCGTTCGGGCAGCGGCCGATAGTCGCCGCCGACCTCTGCAGCGAGCCGACGGCGGGTTTCGGGGTCGAACACGCGTGTGCCGACCATCGCCCGACTATCGTCCTGCAATTCCAGCCAGGCGCTCGACAGGATGCCCGGCGGATCCAGCCGCACGGCCTCGACGAAACCGGCTTCATCGCCCATGCACTTGGCCATCCGCAGCCTGATCTCGCCATTGCTGCGCGTCCAGACCACGTAAGGATCGACCGGCTGACGGCGCCGGGAGTTGACCAACCGCACGAAGGGTGCGGCAGCCTCGGGCGAGGAAGTGTGGTGGAGGGCGCAGGCCATGATCCAGCTGAATTCGCGCATGCTGCCGGGAATCTGGTAAAAATCTGCATCAGTATCACTGCGTTGCCAATCACTGAGCAGCGGCGTCATTACTTGCAGCGCCTCTTCCCCGCGTCCGGCTTCAGCCAGAAAGGCGGCGTGATTGGTCAGCGAATTGGGGAGATATTCCTCCGCGATCGGAAAGCGCGCGATCAGATCGCGCAAGCTATCCGCGCCTGCCGAGGGTCCGTCGCGCAGGGCATCAAGATAGGCGACGCGCGAGAGCATCAGCGACATCTCGAAATCGCCGTCGAACCGCTCGGGTGCCTTGCGCCGCGCCGCATCCAGCCGCGCCAGATCGGTGATGATCACAGCGCGCGCCTGCTGATAGTCGCCGGCATTGGCTGCGGTGCGCGAGGTGACGAAGGCGCGCGCGGCACGCGACGACATCAGCGGCGCATAGGTGTAATCCGCCAGCGCCTGCGACATCGGCGTGCGGCGCACCTCGTCTCGCAGGATCGACAGATCATCGCCCCAGCGCATCTCGGCCGCGGGCCAGAACGGCGCGAACGGGCGATAGGCGAGGAAGGCCAGTGCGCGCTCTACCGTATTGACCGGGATCGCCTCTGCAATCGCAGGTTCATCGAGGCAAAGGATCAGCCGGGCGGGCTGCCCCGGCTCGGCCGTGAAGGCGATGCGGTCGATGCCGATCCGCTGGTCAGGCAGCACAATCGCTTCGGGGCCGCAGTGCGCCTTGTGCAGCGCCAATGCGACAGGCGGCGGGCGGAAGACGGGAGGCGGCGGCGAGGCTTGCTGGGCGGCAAGGCTGCCCGGTGCCAGAGCCGCAACGAGCGCGATTGCGGCGCAAAAGACGGTCTGCGTCAGCTTCATGCCGGGCTGTCCGTGTCGTCGGCAAAATCGCGCGGTGGGCCGCCCGGAATGCCCCACCAGGCCACCAGCAGCCCGAACGCGACCACAACCCAAGTGTACCACAGCCCGGCGTAAATATCGCCGGTGCGCGCCACGATTACCCCTGCAATCAGCGGCAGGAACCCGCCGAGATAGCCCGCTCCGATGTGATAGGGGATCGACATCGAGGAATAGCGGATGCGCGGCGGGAACATCTCGCTCAGCAGCGCGGCGACCGAGCCGTAGGTCAGCGCCGAGAGCATCCCCAGCGCCAGCAGCACCGCAACGATGCCGATCACGTTGGCGGCAGGCGGCTGCTGCTTGCTGAAATCGAAGCCATAGGTGCCCAGCGCGGTCTGCATCCCCGCCTTGCGCGCCGCGCCATCGACGAACCATGCCGGATCGACCGCCACCGGATTGCCGCCGACCTTGATGCTGACCGTGTCGCCCGAAGTGAGGGTATAGGCGACCCCCGATGCGGTGAGCGTTTCGAGCACCTTGCCGCAATCGGTCTGGTCGCGCTGGAACATCTCGGCAAAGGGATCGGTCTCGCAAGCCGGGCCGCTGACGACCACCGGGTTGCGCTCCGCCGCTTCGGCCAGCGCGGGGTTGGCGAAGCTGCCCATCAACCAGAACAGCGGGAACAGCAGAACCAGCGACAAGGCGGCACCGATCACGATCGGCAGCTTGCGCCCGACCCGGTCGGACCATTTGCCGATGATGACGTAGAAGCTCATCACGATCAGGCCCGACACCAGCAGCACCAGCTCCACCGTCAGGTCAGCGACATGCATCGGCCCGCGCAGAAAGCTCATCGCTGAGAAGAAGCCGGTGTACCAGATCGTGGTCAGGATGCCGGTAATGCCGAACAGCGCCACGAACAGCCGCTTGGGATTGCCGGGGTAGGTCATGCTTTCAACGAAGGGGTTGCCGCTCGTCTCGCCTGCCGCCTTCATCGCCTGAAACACCGGGCTTTCGGAGAGCTTGAGGCGCATCCACAGCGAGATCGCCAGCAGCGCGATCGACAGCAGGAACGGCACGCGCCAGCCCCACGCGGCGAAGGCGTCAGCCGGGATCAGTGCGCGGCAGGCGAGCACCACGATGATCGAGAGCACGAACCCTCCCGCCACGCTCGCCTGGATGAAGCTGGTGTAGTAGCCGCGCTTTTCGGGCGGGGCGTGCTCGGCCACATAGATCGCCGCACCGCCATATTCGCCGCCCAACGCAAGGCCCTGAAGTACGCGCAGCAGGATGACGATGATCGGCGCGGCCATGCCGATGGTATCGACCGTGGGGATCAGTCCGACGCCCGCCGTCGCTATCCCCATCAAGGTCACCGTGACAAGGAAGGTGTATTTGCGCCCCAGCCGATCACCCAGAAAACCGAACAGCACCGCACCCAGTGGCCGAAAGGCGAAGCCCACCGCGAAGGTCGACCAGACCAGCAGCAAACCCAGCGTCTCGTTGTCGGTCGCGTAGAAGGCGTCCTTGAGGATATACGCGAGCGTGCCGTAGATGAAGAAATCATACCATTCGAAGATCGTGCCCGCGCTCGACGCGCCGATCACCAGGCGGATTTCCTTCTCGGACGGCTCGCGGTCTGCGAGCGCCTGCGCCTCACCCATGTCTCACCATCCCCTTGGCCCGTGCGGGCGGATTGCTTGTGCTCGTGTCCCTAGCGTCAGGAGGCGGCTTGCGAAAGCGCCGCGCTGGCGGCCTTCCACGGCAAGAGCAGCGCCCCATGGCGGCCCGGATGGTCGCGCGCGGGGGTCAGCGCCGCAATGCTCGGCCAAAGTGGTAACTCCCCCTCGCCCGCCAGCCAGCGCTCGAGCCCCGTGGCGGTCAGGCGGACATGGCCCGGATTATCGCCCCTGATTGCCTGCGCCATCACTGCGGCGGAGGCCTGCCCGATCGCGCAGGCGCTGATGTTGATGCCGACTGCAGACACAAGCCCATCATCGTCGATCGCCAGCCCCAGCGCAATCACGCTTCCGCAGGTGCGCGAGCGCTCTTCGGCGCGCAGGGGTAGATCGCTTGTAAGGGGAAAGTCGGCAAGGCCGGTGGCAAGGCCAAGCAGTTCGGGTGAATAGAGCTTCGACGAGACGCGCGCGCTCACTTGACGAGGCGCCCCGCCCTCGCTGCGGCCGCCTCCTGCTGTTCGGATTCGCTGCGTAGCCGTTCGCGACGCTGAGCGATTGCCGGGAGCAATTGGCGCGAGAAGCGATCGGCGGCGTCATAGGTGCGCGCCTGCGTGATCCATTGCGGGCGGCCCTTGTAGCCCCAGCTGTCATCGAAGCCGGTCACCAGCAAGGCAAAGGCGAAGACCGCGATCAGCACGCCCTTGACCGCGCCGAAACCGAACCCCAGCACCCGGTCGACCGGCCCCAGCACGGCCCCGTCCGACGGGCCGCTGGCCGTGCCGATAATGACCTTCATCGCCGCATAGGGGATCAGCAGAAGCAGCACGAAGGCGAGCAGCGAATCCGCCGGTTCGACCGGATAGAATGTGCGCAAGCCCTGCGTCAGCGCCGGGTGCATAAAATGAACGGCGAAGGCCGCCATCACCCAGGCAGCAAGGCTCAGCACCTCCTGCACCAGTCCGCGCATGAACCCACCGATCGCGGCGACGCCGACGATGATGGCAATGATGATATCGAGACCGCCCATGAGAGACGTGATCTATGCGCTGCCCATCACCTGGTCAACGACGTTCGCAAGCGCAGCAAGCCCGCGATAATCTGCGGACCTGTCACCCGTTGCCGCGCCTGCTGGACCATAGCAGCGCGAAAAGCCGAGCTTGGCCGCCTCGCGCAGACGCAATGGCGCGTGGGCGACGGGGCGAATCTCGCCCGCAAGGCTGACCTCCCCGAACCACGCCGCCTTGTCCGGCAGCGGCCGGTCAGCCAACGCTGAGACAAGCGCGGCGGCCACCGCCAGATCGGCCGCCGGGTCGGTCAGACGGTAGCCCCCGGCGATGTTGAGATAGACTTCCGCCGAGGAAAAATTCAGCCCGCAGCGCGATTCCAGCACCGCGAGCAGCATGGCGAGCCGCCCATTGTCCCACCCGACCACCGCCCGGCGCGGGGTCGCGCCCGATTGCAGCCGCACGATCAGTGCCTGGATTTCGACCAGCACGGGCCGCGTGCCCTCCAGCGCCGGGAACACCGCGCTGCCCGCCAGCGGAGTGTCGCGCCCCGACAGGAACAGCAGAGAAGGGTTGGCGACCTCCTCCAGCCCCTCGGTCGCCATCGCGAAGACTCCGATCTCGTCGACCGCGCCGAAGCGGTTCTTGAGCGCGCGCAGGATGCGATACTGGTGCGAGCGTTCGCCCTCGAAACTCATCACTACGTCGACCATGTGTTCGAGCACGCGCGGCCCGGCGATTGTCCCGTCTTTGGTGACATGGCCGACCAGCACCACCACGCAGCCGCTCTCCTTGGCGTAGCGGATCAGTTCGAGCGCGCAGCCGCGCACCTGGCTGACGGTGCCGGGCGCGCCCTCGATGGTATCGGAATGCATGGTCTGGATCGAATCGATCACCAGCAACGCGGGCGGCTCGCCGTTCCCCAAGGTCGTCAGAATATCGCGCACCGAGGTTTCCGAGGCGAGCCGGATCGGCGCGTCGGCCACGCCCATGCGGCTTGCGCGCAGGCGCACCTGTCCGGCGGCTTCCTCGCCGCTGACATAGACTACATCATTGCCGCCGCGCGCGATCGTGGCGGCGCATTGCAGCAGCAGGGTCGACTTGCCGATGCCGGGGTCGCCGCCCAGCAGCACAGCGGAACCCGGAACCAGCCCGCCGCCCAGCGCGCGGTCGAATTCGGCCATCCCCGTGGACTTCCTGACCGGAAGCTTCGTCGGCGCATTGAGCGGCTCGAACGCGACCGCGCGCCCTCCGCTCGAAAGGTCGTGCTTCTGCGAGAACACCGTCGCAGGCACATCCTCGACCAGCGTGTTCCACTGCGCGCAATCGGCGCATTGTCCCTGCCAGCGGTGCGAGACGCTGCCGCATTCCTGACACACGTAACGGCGTTTCGTCTTGGCCATAGCCGCACCCCATATCGAGAACAGATGACGAACGCAATTGCATTGGTCGCGTCTTCCCCGCTAGACAAGACGCATGCACCAGAAGGAACTGCGCCTTGCCCTTGTCTGCTACGGCGGTGTCAGCCTTGCGGTCTATATGCACGGCATCACCAAGGAGGTGTGGCACCTCGCCCGCGCCAGCCGCGCGTTCCACCATCCCGCAGCGGTGCAGCTGGATGGCGTGGCGGCGGCCTATCGCGATTTCCTGGGAGAGCTGGAACGCGAGTCGGGCCTGCGCCTCAGGGTGCTGCCCGATATCCTCACCGGGGCGAGCGCGGGCGGGATCAACGCGGTGTTCCTCGCCCAGGCGCTCCACGCCGGCCATTCGCTCGAGCCGCTTACCGACCTGTGGCTCACCAATGCCGACGTCAGTGAGCTGACCGATCCCGATGCCGAGCCGGGATGGCGCTATGGCAAGCTATGGGCGCAGCCGATCGCCGAATGGTTCCTGTCCCGCCCCGGAAACGCGGTGAGCGCCACGGTCTCGCTCGAAACCCGCGCCGAGGTGCGGGCCAAGGTCTCGCGTCTGGTGCGCGGGCGCTGGTTCAACCCGCCATTTTCGGGCGCGCGCTTTTCGGCCATGCTTTACGAGGCGTTCTGCAAGATGGCCGAGGAAGGCGACGGAGTGCCACTGCTGCCGACGGGCTATCCGGTCGATCTGGTCGTCACCGCCACCGATTTTCGTGGCCATCCCGAAACCTTGCGACTCAATTCCCCGCTGCAGGTCGACGAGACCGAGCATCGCCTGCCGATCACTTTCCGGGCCCGCGTGGGCGAGACCGGCAAACAGGGGCTGGCCGACAGCCTCGAACTGGTGCTGGCTGCGCGCGCGACGGCGAGCTTTCCGGGGGCCTTCCCGCCGCTCACCCTCGCCGAGATCGACGCGCTGGCGGCGGCCGAGGGCCATCACTGGGCAGGGCGCGGGGCCTTCCTGTCGCGGATCATGCCCGCCCATGTCGCACGCGGCACGGTGGACGAGGTCGCGCTGATCGACGGGGCGGTGCTGGTCAACGCGCCGTTCGGCGCGGCGCTTTCGGCGCTCCACGGCCGCCCGGCCCAACGCGAGGTCGACCGGCGGTTCGTCTATCTCGACCCGCGCCCCGACGGCGCCGGCCCCGCGCCCGGCACGCGCACCCGCGAGATCGGGTTCTTCGGTGCGATCTTCGGCTCGCTCTCCACCATTCCGCGCGAACAGCCGATCCGCGACGATCTGGAGCGGATCGAGCAGCAATCGCGCGATGCGGCGCGGCTGAAGCGGATCATCATGGATTTGCAGCCCGACATCGACCGCGCGGTGGAGAAGCTGTTCGGGTTCACCTTCCTGCTCGACCGGCCCACGCCCAAGCGGCTTGCGGGATGGCGCGCCAAAGCGCAGCAGGCCGCCGCCGAGCGAGCGGGCTATGCCTTCGGGGCCTATGCGCTGACCAAGTTCGACGCGATCCTCGATCAACTGGCCCGGTTGACTCTGAAAGCCGCCGCATCTTCGCGCGGCGATCCGGTGCCGCTGATCCATGCGCTGCGCTGCGAGCTGGAGGCGCGCGGGCTGGATCAGTTGACCGATGCCCAAGGCGGCGCGACTGCCGCTGCGATCGCCTTCTTCCGCGCCCACGACACCGGCTTCCGCATGCGCCGCCTGCAATTGCTCGCTCGCAAACTGGCGCGCGACTGGCAGGTCGATCCGTCGATTTCCGAGGATGCGCTCGACCGTGCGCGGGAGCGGATCTACGAAATCCTCTTGCTCTACAGCCGCGCCGACGAGGATGTGCTGCATTCCCCCGCCTTTCGCGAATTGGCGGTGGGCGCGGTGCAGCATCCCGGTGCGGTGCTCGATTTCCTCGCCGCCGAGCGCCTTCTCCCCGCCACCGATCTGGCCGCCGAAGAGCTGCTGATCGACGCGCTGGAGGACATGCCGAAGGATCTGAAACGCCGGATGCTGCTGACCTATCTCGGCTTCCCCTTCTACGACGTCGCCACCCTGCCCCTCTCCCGGCGCGAGGGGCTGGACGAATACAACCCGGTCAAGATCGACCGTATCTCCCCGGATGATGCGCTCAGTATCCGCGAAGGCGGCACCGCGGCGACCTTGCGCGGGATCGAGTTCTACAATTTTGGCGCTTTCTTCAGCCGCGACTACCGCGAGAACGACTACCTGTGGGGGCGGCTCCACGGTGCGGAGCGGATGATCGATCTGGTCGCCTCGACCGCCACGGGCGCGCTGCGGGCCGAGACGATCGCTGCGGGAAAGCGTGCGGTGTTTCTTGCCATCCTTGAGGAAGAGGAGATCGCCGGACGCTGTCAACGCGGGCTGATCGAACAGGTGCGCATGGAGGTGCGCGAGCGGATGGGCTAGGCGCGCGCCTCTATGTCCGGGGAGCAAAGAACAGCAGCATCACTAGCCGCGCATCCTCCGGCGTCGTGCCGAAACCGGGGGCAGCGTTGTGGTACTGCCATGGCGAGAACAGCAGCAGCCGGTTGAACCGGGCGGGAATGCGCAGAGTGCGTTCCCATTTCGCGGGGCTGGCGGTGTCCTTGTTCACCACTTCTTCGACCAGCGCGTTGATGTCGCCGTAGCCCGAGGCGGCGATTTTGACCGGATCCTGCGGCACGGCTTCGAGCCCGGTGCGGCGGTGGCGGAAGAAATCGGTGCCCCCGGCATCGGGCCGCGCGCAGTCCTCGGGTCGCGAGAGGTAGAGGATGCCCGAATAGGCCGCCGGGTCGATATGCACCCCGCTCCGTCCCTTGTCGGCCTTGCGGGTGAGGCGGCAATGGCCGTGCTGGGTGCCGGGCGCGGGGCCGAGTTTCACGCTGAGCAGCCGCGACACCGCTTCATCGACAGCGCCCGTGTCGAGCGCGGTGGAAGAATTGAGCCCCGGAAAATTGCCGTGCTGGCGCGCCGGATCGTAGTCCAGCGCCAGGGCGGCACGGCGCGCGGCCCACGGGTCTTTGAGGAAATCGTCGACGATCAGGAGCGAGGGCAGCATCGCGCGCGCCTCAACCCCCGAAGGCGTCTTTCAGCTTGTCGAAGAAACCGCGGCTTTCGGGGCATTCGTCACCGGTCTCGGTGGCCTTGAATTCCTCGAGGATTTCCTTCTGGCGGCGGCTGAGCTTCGTCGGCGTTTCGACCACGATTTCCGCCACCAGATCGCCCCGCCCGCGCCCTTGCAGCACCGGCATCCCGGCGCCGCGCACGCGTAGCTGCTTGCCCGACTGGATCCCGGCCGGAATTTCGAGCCGGTTGGTCGAGCCATCGAGATCGGGAATTTCGACACAGCCGCCCAGCGCCGCGGTGGTGAAGCTCACCGGCACGCGCGTGAGCAGCGCGGTGCCCTCGCGCTCGAACACGGGGTGGGGCTTTACATGAAGGAAAATGTAGAGATCGCCCGCCGGCGCGCCGCGCTGGCCAGCCTCGCCCTTGCCGGACAAGCGGATGCGGGTGCCGGTGTCGACCCCGGTGGGGATATCCACCTTCAAGGTCTGGGCCTTGTCCACGCGGCCCTCGCCCCGGCAGGCGCGGCAGGGGTTTTCGATCACCGTGCCGCGGCCCGAACAGGTCGGGCACGGGCGTTCAATCACGAACAGACCCTGCTTGGCGCGCACGCTCCCCATGCCGTGGCACAGGTTGCATTGGCGTTCGGAGGTGCCAGGTGTCGCGCCGGTGCCGTCGCAGGTGTCGCATGACTGGCTGACTTCGATCTCGATTTCGGTCGACTTGCCGTGGAACGCCTCTTCGAGCGTGACCTGCATGTCGTAGCGAAGATCGGCCCCGCGGCGGGTCTGCGCGCGCTGACCGCCGCCGCCGCCGAAGGCGCCGCCGAAGATCGTCTCGAAGATATCGCCGATATCGGCGAAGCCATCCGGCCCACGCCCGCCACCGAAGGGCCCACCGCCCCCGCCGCCGTTCATGCCCTGCGTAAAGGCCTCATGCCCGTAGCGATCATAGGCCGCGCGCTTCTGCGGGTCCTTGAGGCAGTCATACGCCTCGTTGATCGCCTTGAACTTGGCCTCGCATGTGGCATCGCCCGGATTGCGATCCGGGTGAAACTTCATTGCGAGCTTGCGATAGGCGCTCTTGAGCGTCGCGCCGTCGGCGTCGCGGGCGCATTCGAGCGTGGCGTAGTAATCGAGCTGGGCGCTGGACATGATTTTGACCTATTCCCCGTGGCCAACCGCAGCCGATGCGCCGGAACCAGGAACCGGTCGCATCGGCTGCGAATTGGATTGCATCGGGGCCTTAGCCCTTCTTGTCTTCGTCGACCTCGGAGAATTCGGCGTCGACGACCTCTTCTTCCGGCGCCGCTTCGGCAGCAGCCGCTTCGCCCTCGGGCCCGGCGGCCTGCTGGGCTTCATAGATCTGCTGACCCATCTTCATCGCCGATTGCGTCAACGCCTGCGCCTTGGCGCCGATGTCATCGGCATCGCCGCCTTCAAGCGCGGTCTTGACCGCTGCGATGGCTTCCTCGACCTCGGTCTTGGTGGCCGCGTCGATCTTGGAGCCATGCTCTTCGAGCTGCTTTTCGGTCGCGTGGACGAGGCTGTCGGCCTGGTTGCGCGCTTCTGCGGCAGCCCGGCGCTTCTTGTCCTCTTCAGCGAACTTTTCGGCATCCTTGACCATTTGGTCGATGTCGTTGTCCGACAAGCCGCCCGAGGCCTGGATCTTGATCGTCTGCTCCTTGCCGGTGCCCTTGTCCTTCGCCGCGACCGACACGATGCCGTTAGCGTCGATATCGAAGGTCACTTCGATCTGCGGCACACCTCGCGGAGCGGGCGGAATCCCGATCAGGTCGAAATTGCCGAGCAGCTTGTTGTCCGCCGCCATCTCGCGTTCGCCCTGATAGACCTTGATCGTCACCGCGTTCTGATTGTCTTCGGCGGTCGAGTAGGTCTGGGTCTTCTTGGTCGGGATGGTGGTGTTGCGGTCGATCATGCGAGTGAACACGCCGCCCAGCGTCTCGATGCCGAGCGAAAGCGGGGTCACGTCGAGCAGCAGGACGTCCTTGACGTCGCCCTGCAACACGCCCGCCTGAATGGCCGCGCCCATGGCGACGACTTCATCGGGGTTCACGCCGGTATGCGGCTTGGCACCGAAGAACTGCTCCACCACTTCACGCACGCGGGGCATACGGGTCATACCGCCAACGAGAATGACCTCGTCGACCTGATCCTTCGAGATGCCCGCGTCCTTCAGCGCCTTCTTGCACGGATCGAGCGTGCGCTGGATCAGCCCGTCGACCATCTTTTCGAGGTCGGCGCGGGTGATCGTCTCCACGAGGTGCAGCGGAGTGGTGCTGCCACCTTCCATGCGCGCGGTAATGAAGGGCAGGTTGATTTCGGTGGTGGCAGCACTCGAAAGCTCGATCTTGGCCTTTTCGGCGGCTTCCTTGAGGCGCTGAAGCGCGAGCTTGTCGGTCTTCAGGTCCATGCCTTCCTTCTTCTTGAAGGAATCGGCCAGGAACTCGACGATCGCGTTGTCGAAGTCTTCACCGCCGAGGAAGGTGTCGCCGTTGGTCGACTTCACTTCGAACACGCCGTCACCGATCTCAAGGATCGAGACGTCGAAGGTGCCGCCGCCAAGGTCATAGACGGCGATGGTCTTGCCGTCTTCCTTGTCCATGCCATAGGCGAGCGCGGCCGCAGTCGGCTCGTTGATGATGCGCAGCACTTCAAGACCGGCGATCTGGCCGGCATCCTTGGTCGCCTGACGCTGGGCGTCGTTGAAATAGGCGGGCACGGTGATGACGGCCTGCGTCACGGTTTCGCCGAGATAGCTCTCGGCGGTTTCCTTCATCTTCTGGAGGATGAAGGCGGAAATCTGCGAGGGGCTGTAGTCTTCCCCGCCCGCGTTCACCCAGGCATCGCCGTTCTTGCCCTTGGTGATCTTGTAGGGGACGAGCTCCATGTCCTTCTTGGTCAGCGGGTCTTCGAACCGGCGACCGATCAGGCGCTTGATCGCGAACAGGGTGTTGTCGGGGTTGGTCACCGCCTGACGCTTGGCCGGCTGCCCGATCAGGCGCTGGCCATCCTTGGTGAAGGCGACGATCGAGGGCGTGGTGCGCGCGCCTTCCGAATTTTCGATGACCTTGGGCTTGCCGCCGTCCATGACAGCGACGCAGGAATTGGTGGTGCCGAGGTCGATACCGATAACTTTAGCCATTTTTACCCCATCCATCTGGACAATTGTTGGACACCGCGAGGGGCGCTCCCCCGAACCGGGCAGAGCGCTTTGGCGGCTCGATTGTGAGCGCGATATAGGTGTGGTTTTGCTTGGCACAAGAGACGCGGCCCCCTAGTTTTGCGGCCATTCCACAAGGGAGACATTCAGAGTGAACACGATCCGACACGCCGCTGCGGCGATTGTTCTGTCCGCAGGTGCCATGGCTTTGGCCGGCTGCTCCGACGCGGCCGAGGCACCCCCGGCAGGCGAGACGACCGCTGCGGCAGCGGGGAGCCTGACCGTCAGCAATGCGCGCGTGGTGATGGCGCCGGTGGCGGGCAATCCCGCCGCGGTCTATTTCGATCTTTCCTACGCGGGCGAGACGCCGGTAACCCTCACCGAAGTGACGGTCGAAGGCGCAGGGATAACGATGATCCACGACTATGCCGAAAGCGCGGGCAAGATGGAGATGACGATGGCGGACGACGTACCGCTCGCCAAGGATGCGCCGGTGAGCTTTGCGCCGGGCGGGCTGCACGTCATGGCGATGCAGCCTTCCGATGCGCTGAAGGCGGGGGGCACCGCGAAGGTGACGCTGACCCTGTCGGACGGCACTGCGGCCACGGTCGACGCGCCGGTCAAGGCCGCCGGGGACGAGCGCTGAAGCCTTCGCCAACCGGACCGCAGGATATCGCCGCCGCCTGCCCGGTCGGCGGGGAACGGCCCCTGACGCCGGGCGAGATCGCACTCGCGGCCTCAGTGTTCGGCGATGCGATCGACTATGCGCCGGTGCGGATAAAGCGGCGCAAGTTTTTTCCCCTGCATCCGCGACGCGTAACCATGGCGCCGATGGGGCACCTGCATTTTCACCCTGACGCGCACCACTATTGCGACGATTTCGCCGCAGCATCGCTATCGCTGCAAGCCCATTTCATTCACGAAATGGTGCACGTCTGGCAGGCCCAGACGCGCGGGCGCTGGTATCTGGTGATGCGCCGCCATCCATGGTGTCGGTACGATTATGCTCTGAAACCGGGCTGGCCGCTGGAACGCTACGGGATCGAACAGCAGGCCGAGATCGTGAAGCACGCCTTTCTGATGCGTAACGGGGCGCGTGTTGCGGGCGCGCCTTCGCTCGCCGCTTATGAAGCGATCCTGCCTTTTTCGGGCCTGCCTTTTCGGGCTTAGTCCGGCTTCTTCGCCACCGCTACCATCGCGGCGCGCAGCAGGCGTTCCTTGATCATCCACCCGGCCTGCATTTCCGAGACCACCGTGCCCGGCTCGTGATCCGTGGTCGGCACTTCCAGCATCGCCTGATGCTGGTTGGGGTCGAGCGGCAGGCCGACCGCGGCGATGCGGGTGATGCCGTGGCTGGCGAAGACCTTTTCCAGCTCGCGCTGGGTGGCTTCGAGACCAACCACGAGGCCCTTCATGCTGTCGTCACCGCGCAAGGCTTCGGGGATCGCCTGCACCGCGCGGGCGAGGTTGTCGGCCACGCTCAGGATATCGCGCGCAAAGCCGGTCGCGGCATAAGCGCGCGCTTCGTCCTTCTCGCGCTCGAGGCGGCGGCGCACGTTCTGCGTTTCGGCCTGCGCGTAGAGCACCTCCTGCTTGGCGGTCTCCAGATCGCGGCGCAGCGATTCGAGCGCCTCGGCGATATTGTCATCCGTATCGCCGCCCTCGCGCAGATGCTCGGGCACGCCCTTCAATTCGTCTTCAACCGCCTGATCCAGCGGCTTTTCATTCTCGGTCATGTCGGTTTGGCTTTCCATTCAAGCGATGAGCTTGCCCAGCGAACGGGCGGTCAAATCCACCATGGGGACTACGCGGGCGTAATTCAACCGGGTCGGGCCGATCACGCCAAGCACGCCGACCACCCTTCCCTCGCGGTCGCGATAGGGTGAGGCGATCACGCTGGATCCCGAAAGCGCGAAGAGGCGGTTCTCGCTGCCGATGAAGATGCGGGTCGCATCGGCCTCGCGCGCGGTGTCGAGCAGTTCGGCGACCGATTGCTTGTTTTCGAGGTCTTCGAGCAGCATCCGCACCCGCTCGATATCGCCGAGCGCTGCCTCGTCGAGCAGGTTGGCCGCGCCGCGCACGATCAGCACGGGGCGCGCGGCGGCATCCTCGCTCCACACCGCCAGCCCGCGTTCGACCAGATCGCGGCTTGCATCGTCGAGCTGCGACTTGCCCGCGTTGATTTCGGATCGCATCGCCAGCGCGGCCTCCGCCAGCGTGCGACCGGCAAGACGCGCGGTGATATAGTTCGATGCCCGATCAAGCGCGCCGGGGCTGAGCGCACCGCCAATGGTGAGGATGCGGTTCTCGACCCCGCCATCCTCTCCCACCAGCACCGCGAGCGCCCTACCCTGCCCGAGATCAACCAGATTGAACTGCGCCAGACGCTGTTCGCGCGGGGCGACCAGCACCATGCCCGCCGCGCCCGAGAGGTCGGAGAGGATCGCCGAGGCCTGCTTGATCGCCGCCTCGACCGGCCCCGCTTCGGCGAGCCGCGCCTCGATCGCCGCCTGTTGCTGCGCCGTGGGCTCGGCGACGCGCATCATCCCGTCGACGAAGATGCGCAGGCCCGCATCGGTCGGCATCCGCCCGGCGCTGGTATGCGGCGCGGCGAGCAGGCCTGCCATTTCCAGATCGGCCAGAACCGACCGGATCGAAGCAGGCGAGAGGTTGAGCGTGCCGTCCGACGCCAGCGTCTTGGAGCCGACCGGCTGACCGCTCTCGATATAACCCTCGACCACGCGCCGAAAAATCTCGCGCGCGCGCTCGGTCAGTTCGGTGACGGGGAGCGAGGTCATCTCATGTGCCCTCCCTGCTCTCTGTATACATGTCCCCTGTGAAACCTGCTGCCTCGAAGCCCTTTTTATGCGCCTCGTAGAGAGCATCCCTTGCCCGTGACGAGGCGATGGAAGCGCACGAAGGATCGAACATCACCGCCTGATTGGCGCGCTCGCGCAGATCGAATTGGATGCTGACCGATCCGGCATCATAGATCATTCCCGTACAGCTTATGACGGGAGCAGCCAGAAAGGTCTGTGGGTCGGAAAGATCAGCGCCCTCCGGCAGCTTCTCGGGCACGCGGTTGTAACGCGTGAACTGCGAAAGGCTGCCGAGCAGTTCTCTGGCGAGCGCCGGATCATTCCCGCGTGCGATCTCGCGTGTCTTGAATCCCATCTCGTCGGTCGGTTCGAGCACAGCGATGGTCCCGTCCGACTCGATCCTGACCTGCCGCGAAGGTTCGAAACCCCAGCCACTCGTGAAACCGATGGTGATCGAAACAAGATCCGAATCGGGAGCAACCACTTGCCAGGGGTCGCACGCGGCATCGCTGTCGATGAAGTGGGCGTAACCCTCGCCCAGCAAGTCCCAGTGAAAGGTGCCATCGGGCGCCCGTGCGCATTCGTCCGTGGCAACGTCGTAGGCGAAGCCCGCTGTCGTCCCGCCGATCGCCACAAACGCAATTGCTCCGACGATGAATTTGGCTTTGCTCACGGGCAGCATGGTAGCTAGGGCCGGGGCTCATTCCAAGTGGAGACAAGCATGCGCCCTTCAGGACGCGCGCCCGATGAAATGCGCGCCATCACGATCGAGACCGGTTTCACCAAGCATGCGGAAGGATCGTGCCTGATCGGCTTCGGCGACACCAAGGTGCTATGCACCGCGAGCGTCGAAAAGGGCGTGCCGCCGTGGCTGCGCGGCAAGGGCGAAGGCTGGGTGACGGGGGAGTATTCGATGCTCCCGCGCGCCACCCACACCCGGGGGCAGCGCGAGGCAGCCAAGGGCAAGCAATCGGGTCGCACGCAGGAAATTCAGCGGCTCATCGGGCGTTCCTTACGCGCCGTGGTCGATCTCCAGAAGCTCGGCGAGCGGCAAATCACATTGGATTGCGACGTGATCCAGGCCGACGGAGGAACGCGCACGGCAGCAATCTCGGGCGCGTGGATCGCGCTGCGTCTGGCGATCAATGGCCTGATGGCATCGGGCGATATCAAGCACGATCCGATTGCGGCGCAGGTCGCGGGCATTTCCTGCGGCATCTTCAAGGGCACTCCGGTGCTCGACCTCGACTACGACGAGGATTCGAACGCCGAAGCCGATGGTAATTTCGTGCTGCTCTCGGGCGGCAAGATCGCCGAGGTGCAGGCCACCGCCGAGGGAGCGACCTATGACGAGGAAGCGCTGCTGCGCCTGCTGCGCCTCGCCCGCATCGGCTGCGACAGGATCTTTGCGGCGCAGTTGGATGCCACCGGAGCGCGGTGATGGAGCCGGTTGCCTATCGCATCAGTGAGGCCGATCACATCACGCTCATGCGGATGTTCCAAAAGCGCGCATTGCCTCGCTTCGCGATGTTCATGGCAATAGTGGTTGCTCTGGTCTTTGTGGTCGCAGTGCCTTTGGGCCTGCCAGAAGCTGGTTATTCGGCAGCGGTCACCGCCCTTGTCATTGTGCCCACTTTTGCGCTCTTCGCACGCTATGTGACCATCCCGCGAAAGGCTGCCCGAGCATTTCGCGACTATGCCCTGATCCGTGAGGAGATGACCCTGTCCCTGACGGGCGAGGGGTTTGCGATCACTCAGGCCTCTGGGCATGTCGCGATGGCTTGGAGTGATGTGCTCATGTGGGATGAAAACGACCGAATTCTGGCCATCCATCCCACGGGAGAACTGGCCTATATCCTGCCGAAACAGGCCATCGGGCGGGACCGGGTGGACTTCATCCGGCAGCACTTGGTCGATTACGGACTCTCCAGCAAAGGCAAGCGTCGCAAATGAGAAAGCTTGGCTCCGGCAGCCTTGTGATCGCCACGCACAATGCGGGCAAGCTCAAGGAAATCAGCGCACTGCTCGACCCCTATGGGGTGAAGTGCATCTCTGCCGGATCGCTCGGCCTGCCGGAGCCTGCCGAGACCGGCACCACCTTCGCGCAGAACGCGCTGATCAAGGCGCGCGCGGCGGCGGAGGCTTCGGGGTTGGCGGCGCTGGCGGACGACAGCGGACTCAGCGTCGCGGCGCTCGGTGGGCGGCCCGGTGTTTACACCGCCGACTGGGCCGAGCGGCAATGGTTCGAAGGGCCTCCGGGCCGCGACTGGTATATGGCGATGGGCAAGGTCGAGGGGGTGCTCGCCGAGCTGGGGCCTGATGTTGACCGCGCGGCGGCGTTCCATTGCGTTCTGGCGTTGGCGTGGCCCGATGGAGACTATGCGGTCTACGAGGGACGCTGCGACGGCAGCCTCACCTGGCCGCCGCGCGGGACGCTGGGGTTCGGCTATGATCCGGTGTTCGTGCCGACCGGCGCCGCGCAGACCTTCGCCGAGATCGCACCCGAGGCAAAGCACGCGATCAGCCACCGCGCCGATGCCTTTGCGAAGCTGGTTGCGGCGCAATTCGGCTGAGGATCGCTCAGCGCCGCGCCAACCTGCCCCCCGGATCGAGGACGGTGCCCATCCGGTTGCCAGCGGGCCAATAGCGGCACACCAGCACCTCGTTGCGGGCATTGACCGCTGTGGCGCAGCCGACTTCCTGCGTTTCGGGCCAGATGATCTGGGTGTAGTGCCCGACATCGCTCCAGCGCCCGGTGGTCGAGACATCGGGGAAGGTGCCCGGGCGGAACATACGCTTTTCGTCGATGAACAATTCGATCATCTGCGAAGGCGCATAGGTCGCCCGCGTGCCTTGCCAGAGGTTCTCCCCCTGTCCCATGGCGATGAGATCGGGATGGTGCCGGAAGACCCCGCGCGCAGCGAGCTGTTCGGCCCAATCCTGCGCATCGCGCATCAGCGCGTGATTCCAGCGCAGCTTGCCGAGCCCGACCTCGGCGCGCGCATCATTATGGCGCGCGAGCCATTCCTGCTCGGCAGGATAAAGCGGACGCGGATCTTGCGGGGAGCCTTGCGGCACGGCAGGCGCGGCTGTCATAAGCAGTGCGGCAGCGGTCAGCCGGGCCAGGCGGAACATCGAACGGGAAGTGCGCATGAAGCTTGTCTATGCACCAGTGGTTAAGCGGGGCTGAAGAGGCGATCCGTGGCGCGTGCGCTCTACATTCATTGGCCCTTCTGCGCGAAGAAATGCCCCTATTGCGACTTCAACTCGCATGTCCGCGCGGGCGTGGATGTTGCAGGGTGGCAGGCCGCGCTGATCGCCGACATGCGCGCCGAGGCTGCGGTGGCTGGCGGCGAGACGCTGACATCGATCTTCTTCGGCGGCGGCACGCCCTCGCTGATGCCCCCCGCCCTCGTCGCCGCGCTGCTGGCCGAGGCGGAAGCCTTGTGGGGCTTCGATCCCGGTATCGAGATAACGCTCGAGGCCAATCCTTCGTCGGTCGAGGCGGCGAATTTCGCGGCGCTCGCAAGCGCAGGGATCAACCGGGTGTCGCTGGGTGTGCAATCGCTCGACGATGCGGAGCTCGCGTTCCTCGGGCGCTTGCACGGCGCCGACGAGGCACTCGCCGGGCTGGCGACCGCGCAGGCGCATTTCGCACGCGTCAGTTTCGACATGATCTACGCCCTGCCCGGCCATACGCCAGAGCTGTGGGAGCAGCGTCTGACCCGCGCGCTGGGCTTCGGCACGGGGCATATGTCGCTCTACCAGCTGACGATCGAGCCGGGGACGCGCTTTGCCAGCGACGTGCGCCGGGGGCGGCTTGTTCCGCTCGATGACGATGCGGCGGCCGAATTGTTCGACATCACGCAGGCGCTCACCGGAGCTGCGGGCCTTCCCGCCTACGAAACCAGCAACCATGCGCGCCCCGGCGAGGAAAGCCGCCACAACCTCGTCTATTGGCGTTATCAGGATTACGCCGGGATCGGCCCTGGCGCGCATGGACGGCGTGGCGGCGTGGCGACGGTGCGGCACAAGAAGCCCGAGAACTTCCTCGCCGCCGTCGCGCGGCAGGGCGACGGCATCGTCGAGGCGCGCGCCTTGACCGTGCCCGAGCAGGCGACCGAGGCACTGCTGATGGGACTGCGACTGACGGAAGGTATCGACCTCGCTGCATTGTCCGCCCGCTTCACCCTCCCGCGAGCCGGTCTGGTCGACGAGGAAGCGCTTCAACGCTTCGCAAATCTCGGGATGATGTGGGCACAAGGCACGCGGATCGGCGTCGCTCCACAAGGGCGCGGGGTGCTCGACGCGCTGCTCGGCGAGGTGGTGGCCGACACGCTGGTGGCGGCGTGAGCGGCGCCGACCTGCTCGAAGCGTGGCGCGCACATCTCGCCGACAACCGCCGCCGCTCGCCCCACACGGTGCGGGCCTATGTCGCGGCAGCCGCGCGGTTGGTGGCGGCGCGCGAGTGCGAGGACTGGGCGGGCGCAGCGCGGATAGAGGCACATCACCTGCGCGCGCATCTCGCGCAGCGCCGCGCCGAGGGTCTCGGCAACGCCAGCACCGCGCGCGAATTATCGGCGCTCAAGGCCTTTATCGCCTTCGCGCGCGCGCAATCGGGCGACCCCGATCCTGCCGCGCCGCGGCTGCGCGGGCCCCGGATCAAGAAGGGCCTCCCCCGCCCCGTCACCCCGGACGAGGCGGTGAACCTCACCGAGCTAGTCGATGGCCTTGCCGCCGACGATTGGATCGGCGCGCGCGATCGGGCGGTGCTGCTGCTGATGTATGGATCGGGCCTGCGGATTGCTGAGGCGCTCTCGCTTACGGGCCGTGATGCGGCGATGGGCGAGGTGCTGCAAGTGACCGGCAAGGGCGGCAAGCAGCGCGTCGTGCCGGTGCTGCCAATCACGCGCGCGGCCGTGGCGGAATATGCCAGGGTGTGCCCCTTCCCCCTGCCCGCCACAGAACCGCTGTTCCGGGGCGCGAAGGGCGGGCCGCTGTCGCCGGGGATGGTGCAGCGCGCGATGGCGCAGGCGCGGCGCGCGCTCGGACTGCCCGACACGGCGACGCCCCATGCGCTGCGGCACTCTTTTGCCACCCACCTGCTGAGCGCCGGAGCCGATCTCAGAAGCTTGCAGGAATTGCTCGGCCACGCGTCATTGGGCTCGACCCAGATCTACACCCGCGTCGATGCGGCGAGCCTGCTCGACAATTACCGCAAGGCGCATCCCAGAGGCTGAGGCGCGCGGGCGAACTTACTCGCCGTTTTCGTGCGCCTTGACCGGCTTCCACGTCACCACCCGGTAGATGTAGAACGCCACCCCAGCGAGCACAAAGGCGACCACGCCGTAGCCAGCGACTGTCTCAAACCGCTCGATCAGCGGTTCCAGCGCCTTGCCGCCGAAGATCAGAATTGCGTTCCAGATCCCCGAGCCGAGAAAGGTAAACAGGCAGAACCGCCACAGCTTCATGTGCGCAAGCCCCGCCGGCAGCGATACGATGGTGCGCAGGATCGGCGAGAATCGCAGCGCGAAGACGATCCCGTCGCCATATTTGCGGAAGATGTTCCGCGCCTTGGTGAACTCGTCCCATTCGAAGGTCAGCCAGCGGCCCCAACGGTCGATGATGCGCTTGAGCTGTTCCTCGCTCCAGCGCACGCCGATCCAGTACCAGAACAGATTGCCCGCCACCGTGCCCAGCGTGGCGACGACCCAGACCGTGCCGAAGGTCATCTGGCCCTTGGCAACGAGCACCCCCGCCCCGCCCATGATCACCTCCGACGGGATCGGCGGAAACACGTTTTCGGCCATCATCAGCAGGAAGATGCCGAGGTATCCGCCCTTGTCGAGCAGTTCGAGCAGAAAGTCGGTCATGAGAAGTCGAGCTGTCCGTTGTGAAGAGGCGGGTCAGGATTAAGCGCTGCGTTCGGCAAGGCGCCGTTCGATCGCGTCCCAGATCATCCCCGCCGTATCAGTGTTGTTGAAACGGTCAATCGCCACGATGCCGGTGGGCGAAGTCACGTTGATCTCGGTCAGCCATTTACCGCCGATCACGTCGATGCCAACGAAGGTCAGGCCGAGCCGTTTCAGATCCGGGCCGAGCGCCGCGCAGATTTCCTGTTCGCGCTGGCTAAGATCGGTCGCCTGTGCGGAGCCGCCCATGGCGAGGTTGCTGCGGAACTCGCCCTCGCCCGGAATGCGGTTGATCGCGCCTGCGACCTCGCCGTCGATCAGCACGATGCGCTTGTCGCCCTGCGCGACCTCGGGAAGGAAGGGCTGGACCATGTGCGGTTCGGGCCAGGCCTGATTGAACACCTCAAACAGCGCGGTGAGGTTTTCGCCATTCTCGCCGATGCGGAAGATCGCCTTGCCGCCATTGCCGTGGATCGGCTTCACCACGATCGCGCCATGCTTGGCCATGAAGCGGCGCACCTCGTCGACCGAGCGTGTCACCAGCGTCGGCGGCATGAATTGGCGATAGTTCAGCACCATGACCTTTTCAGGGGAATTGCGGACATTGGCCGGGTCGTTGACCACCAGCGTCTCGTGCCCGATCCGCTCCAGCATGTGGGTGGCGGTGATGTAGCCCATGTGGAACGGCGGATCCTGCCGCATCAGCACCACATCGACGTCCTTGCCGAGATCGAGCCGCATCTGCTCCCCGCGGGTGAAGTGATCGCCTTCGACGCGCTGCACCTTCACCGGGAAGGCGTGAGCGAAGAGGCGGTCATCCTCGTCCAGCGTCAGGCTTTCGACGTGGTATTCGTACACAGTGTAGCCCCGCGCCTGCGCCGCCAGCATCAGCGCGAAAGAGCTGTCCCCGGCGATGTTGATCCGGTCGAGGGGGTCCATCTGGACGGCGATGCGCAAGGTCATTGATTAAGCTCCGAGGGATCAGCCGAAAGGCATCCAGGCGTTTTCGATGTGGGTCGGCTTGGTGCCGGGCGCAAGCAGGATGACGTCGATGCGGATATCCTCGCCTTGGCTCGCATAGTCCTGCCACACAATCTCGACCGCCGCGGCGACGCGCGCGAGACGGCGTTCGTCTATCGCGTCGGCAAGGCTCGCCGCGCGGGCGCGCCATTTGACTTCGACGAAGGCGACGAGGCCCGTGCGCTTGGCGATCAGGTCGATCTCGCCCGCCTTGGTCTTCACCCGCTCGGCAACGATCCGCCACCCGGCTTGGGCGAGGAACATCGCCGCCTCGGCCTCACCCTGACGGCCGCGGCTGTCGGCATCGCGGCGCTGTTCGGAGGTCCGGGCGCCGGTCATCCGCCTTTCAGCTCCAGCGCGCGAGCATAGAGCGCCGCGCGGTCGATGCCGGTCTCCTTGGCGACGATCCCCGCTGCTTTGCCCGGCCCTGCCTCGGCCAGCGCCGCGCGCAGCAGGGCGTCGGTGTCGTGCACCGGAGCCTCGTCCTCGCCCGGCGGGCCGATCAGCAACACGATCTCGCCCTTGGGAGGATGCGCGGCGTAATGTTTAGCGAGCGCCGCCGCGGTGCCCGTGCGACATTCCTCGTGCAACTTGGTCAGCTCGCGGGCGACCGCGACCTCGCGGGTCGGCCACAGCTCGGCAATGGCCAGCAAGGAGCGTTCGAGCCGCGGTGCGGTTTCGTAGAACACCAGCGTTCCGGCGACGTCGGCGAGCCCCTCCAGCATCTCGCGCCGGGCCTTGTCCTTGACCGGCAAGAAGCCTGCAAACAGGAAGCGGTCACTCGGCAATCCCGCCATTGCCAAGGCCGAAACGGCGGCGCAGGGCCCCGGAATGCTGGTGACGGTGATGCCCGCCGCGCGCGCCTCGCGAACCAGACGATAGCCCGGATCGGAGATCAGCGGCGTGCCCGCATCGCTCACCAGCACGACCGCCGCCTGCCTCGCTTCGTCGATCACTCGCGCGCGCACTTCCGGCGGGGCGTGATCGTCGAGCCGCTGGAGCCGCGCCTTGATCCCGTAGAGATTCAGCAGCTTACCCGTTACCCGCGTATCCTCGCAGGCGATCAGCGCGGCACCTTGCAACACAGCGAGCGCGCGCAGCGTTATGTCGCCAAGATTGCCAATCGGGGTCGCAACGATATACAGCCCGGCTATGGGTTCCCACGCGGGAAGGGTTGGAAGCGCCATCGGTCTCACAGGCCTGTCCATGGCGCACGGCTGAGGGGTCGGCAAGAATGAAGCTTTGGAATCGGACGAATTGGGCCGCATGGCTGGCGGCAGCGGCACGGCAGATACGCGGGCGCCATCTGGCGCTGGCAGGTGCGGCGCTGATGACCGGGGCCTGCGCGGTGATCCCCAAGAGCGACGCGCCCACCAGCGCACCTCCGCCCGGCCCTGCGCCCGAGCCTTCGGCCACCGCATTGCCGACCGACAGGAACCGCCACCGCATCGCGCTGCTGGTACCGATGAGCGGGGATACCGGCCCGGTCGGACAGGCGATCGCCAACGCCACCACCATGGCACTGCTCGATACCGGCGCAGAGAACCTGCGCATCACCACCTATGATACCTCCGCCGGGATCGGCGGGGCGGCACAGAAGGCGATTGCCGATGGCAACAAGCTGATCCTCGGCCCCCTCAGCGCCGATGCCGTGCCCGCCGTGCAGGCCGCCGCGCGCCCCGCAGGCGTGCCGGTGATCGCCTTCGTCAATGATCCCGCCGTCGCCGGGCCCGATGTCTTCGTGATCGGCCATATGCCCGAACAATCGATCCGCCGCGCGGTTGCTTTCGCACGCGGACGCGGCGCAGCGCGCTTTGGCGTCCTCGTGCCTGAGGGCGACTACGGCACCCGCGCCTATTCCGCGCTCGAAAATGCGCTCGCTGATTACGGCGGATCGCTGGTGCGGCGCGAGAATTACGCGCGGGGCAACACTTCGATCGTCAGCGCTGCCGGGCGGATGCGGAGCGCAGGCGGGTTCGACACCGTGCTGATCGCGGACAGCGCGCGGCTCGGGCTCGATGCGGCAGCGGAGTTGCAGCGCGGCCTGCGCAAACGCACCCGCATCCTCGGCACCGAGCTGTGGAGCGGCGAGGCGTCCCTCACCCGCGCCCCGGCGATGGAGGGCGCGCTGTTCGCCGCCGTGTCGGACCAGCGCTTCAGCCGCTTTGCCGACAGCTACACCGCCCGCTTCGGCGCGCAGCCCTACCGCGTTGCGACGCTGGGCTATGACGCCGTGCTGCTGACCCTGCGCGTCGCGCGCGACTGGAAGGTCGGCACGCCCTTCCCCAAGGCCGAGCTTTACGACAAGGGCGGCTTCCTCGGGGTCGACGGGGCCTTTCGCTTCGGTCGCAATGGCGTGATCGAGCGGGCGCTCGAAGTGCGCGAGATCAAGGGCGGCGCGGTCAATCCGGTCGACCCTGCACCGACCGGCTTCGGGAAGTGAGTAAAAGCACCGGGGGTGGCTTGTGAGGCTGCGCGGCGCGGGCCTATAGTCCGCGGTATGTCCGATCCCACCTCCGACGATCTCTTCGCCAACACCCCGACATCGAGCGGGGACTACAATGCCTCCGCCATCGAAGTGCTCGAAGGGCTGGAGCCCGTCCGCCGCCGCCCCGGCATGTATATCGGCGGCACGGATGACCGCGCCTATCACCACCTCGCCGCCGAAGTGCTCGACAATGCGATGGACGAAGCCGTCGCGGGCCATGCGACGCGGATCGAAGTGCGGCTCGACGAAGGCAACCGCCTGAGCATCGCCGACAATGGCCGCGGTATCCCGGTCGACGAGCATCCCAAGTTCCCGGGCAAGTCGACGCTTGAGGTGATCCTCTCGACGCTGCACTCGGGCGGGAAGTTCTCAGGGAAAGCCTATGCCACCAGCGGCGGTCTGCACGGCGTGGGGATCAGCGTCGTCAATGCGCTCTCCAGCCACACCCGGGTTGAGGTCGCGCGCGACAAACAGCTCTATGCGCAGGAGTTTGCGCGCGGGGCGACGCTGGGGGCGATCCAGAGCCTCGGCGCGACGCCCAACCGGCGCGGCACCACGGTCAGCTTCACCCCCGACCCCGAGATATTCGGCGAGCGCAGCTTCAACCCCAAGCGCCTGTTCAAGCTGGCGCGCTCGAAGGCCTATCTGTTCGCAGGCGTCGAGATCCGCTGGAAATGCGCGCCCTTGCTCGCCAGCGAAGAGGTGCCCGCCGAGGCCGTGTTCAAGTTCCCCGGCGGCCTCGCCGATCACCTCGCCGAACAGATCGGCGGGCGTGAATGCGTGACAGCCCAGCCCTTTGCCGGATCGCAGGATTTCCCCGAGATCGACGGCGTGGGTCAAGGCCGGGTCGAGTGGGCGATTGCCTGGCCGCTCTATTCGGACGGAGCGACCAGCTGGTACTGCAACACCGTTCCCACCCCCGATGGCGGCACGCATGAACAGGGCCTTCGCAGCGCCCTGACCCGTGGCCTCAGGGCTTTCGGCGAGCTGGTCGGCGCCAAGAAGGCCAAGGACATCACCGCCGATGACGTCATGACCGGCGGCGAGGTGATGCTCTCAGTCTTCATCCGTGATCCGCAGTTCCAGTCGCAGACCAAGGACCGCCTGACCTCGCCTGAGGCCGCGCGACTGGTCGAGAACGCGGTGCGCGACCACTTCGACCACTTCCTCACCGACAATATGGAGCGCGGCAAGGCGCTGCTCGGCGAGGTGATGGAGCGCATGGACGAGCGTCTGAAGCGCAAGCAAGAACGCGAGATCAAGCGCAAGACCGCGACGAACGCCAAGAAGCTGCGCCTGCCCGGCAAGCTCACCGACTGCAGCGGCGAAGGCGGGCGCGAGACCGAATTGTTCATCGTCGAAGGCGATTCGGCAGGCGGCAGCGCCAAGCAGGCGCGGGATCGCAAATCGCAGGCGATCCTGCCGATCCGCGGCAAGATCCTCAACGTCGCCAGCGCCACCGCAGACAAGATCCGCGCCAACAGCGAAATCGCCGACCTCGCGCTGGCACTCGGCTGCGGCACCCGAAAGGACTGCAACGCCGACAATCTGCGCTATGACCGCATCATCATCATGACCGACGCGGATGTCGACGGCGCGCATATCGCGACGCTCTTGATGACTTTTTTCTTTCAGGAAATGCCCGATCTCGTGAAGCGGGGGCACCTGTTCCTCGCTCAGCCTCCGCTCTACCGCCTGACCGCAGGCAAGGAGAGCCGCTATGCCCGCGACGACGCCCACCGGGCCGAGCTGGAAGCGACGGTGTTCAAGGGCAAGAAGGTCGAAGTCAGCCGGTTCAAGGGCCTCGGCGAAATGAACCCGCAGCAATTGCGCGAGACGACCATGGCGCCCGAAACGCGCGGTCTGATCCGCATCACCCTGCCGCAGGAATTCGAGGACCGGGCGGGCGTTGCGCGTCTGGTGGACGAGCTGATGGGCCGCAACCCGGAACACCGTTTCAACTTCATCCAGAACCGCGCGGGCGAGATCGACCGCGATCTGATCGATGCCTGACAACGAGTATCCCAACCCCCGCGAGGAGGACATCTACGCGGGCGAGCGCCGCATCTCGCGTCCCGACAGCGCCTTGCCCGATTGGCACATCCCCGATGCCAGCTACCGCCCGATTCCGATCGCGTGGTTTGCTGCTGCCTTCCTGATGCAGATGGTGATTCTTACGGTGTTGTTCCTGATGCTGCTGGGGCAATCGGGGTGGGTCACGATCATCATCTGCGGGCTCGCCACGCTGGCTCTGGGGGTGTGGACATGGGAGCGCGGAATGCGCGCGGCAGGAAGCGGATGGCAGATCGCCACCGTGCTGATGCTCGCGGCGCAATTCGCGCTCGTGTGCCTCGGCGCCGCGCCGCGGCTTTAGCAGCGAATAGGGAGATTGTGCCGATGAAGTGGTTTGCGTGCCTTGGTCTAATGGCGCTGGCGGTGCCGCCGCAGGCGTTGGCGCAGATGCCTGAAGCACGGGACACCGTCGCAAAGACGGCGCTGGAACAACGCGCGGATCAGATCGTGGCCCTGCTAAACGGCACGGTGCAGCCGGAGACGATTTTCACCGACGGCTTCCGCGCCGCGGTCGCCGATGCGCAGGTCAAGGCGCTGGCGGCGGGACTAACCGGCCAGTTCGGCCCGGCGATCGAGGTGGCGCTGCTCGCCCCGCCCGAGGGCACCCGCGCAGTGCTGCATATCCGGTTCGAGCGCGGTCTCGCCAAGGGCAGCCTCGCGATCGACCCGGCGCAAGACAACCGGATCAGCGAATTGCTGTTCACCTCGGTCGATGCCGTCGCGGTCGAAGGCGACAGCGCCGAGGCGATCGCGGCAGAACTCGCCGCCCTGCCCGGCAGCGTCAATGCATGGTTCGCGCCGCTGGGTGGCGGCACGCCGCTGATCAGCCGCAACGCCGATACGCGCCTCGCGCTGGGTTCCACCTTCAAGCTCTATGTCCTCGCCGCGCTGGCCGAGGACGTGAAGGCAGGCCGCCGCAAGTGGACCGACGTCGTGGCGCTGACCGAGAAGAGCTATCCCAGCGGGCAGCTCCAGAACTGGCCCAAGGGCGCGCCGGTGACGCTTCACACGCTCGCGAGCCTGATGATCTCGATCAGCGACAACACTGCCACCGACCAGCTGATCAAGGAGCTGGGTCAGGATCGCCTGCAAAAGCTGATGCGCGACAGCGGGCACAGCGATCCAGCGGCTAACGATCCCTTCCTGACGACCCGCCAGCTATTCATGCTCAAGGCGGGTGACGCTGAGACGCTGGCCGACTGGCGCAGCGGCGATGCGGGCAAGCGGGCGATCATCGACGTCGTTCAGACCGCCAGCGAAAGCCCCACGCTGGACGTCATCAACGCCGCATTCGCCAATGGTCCCAAGGCGCTCGACATCGAGTGGTTTGCCTCGCCCGCCGACCTCGCCAAACTGTTCGCGTATATGCGCCGCACCGCCGACCCCAAGGTGTTCGAAATCATGGCGATCAACCCGGCGACCACCGGCATGGTCAAGGACAAGTGGCGTTACATCGGCTTCAAGGGCGGGAGCGAGCCGGGGGTGATCAACCTTACGTGGTTGCTTACCGACCAGACCGGGCGCGACTGGGTGCTCACGCTGGGGTGGAACAACCCGGCGGCAGTGGTGGACGAGGGCAAGCTGGAAGGCATCGCCCAGCGGATTCTGCTATTGCCTCGCTGATTTGGGAGTACCCCTCCCCCTTGCGCAGCGCCGAGCGCGCCCTTATCGCTGAGCGCGAAATTCAGTCTCACAGGAAAACCCATGACCGAGCAGCAGCAGCGTTTCGAAGGCACGAAGTCCTATATCGCCACCGAAGACCTCAAGGTTGCCGTCAACGCTGCCGTGACGCTGCGCCGCCCGCTGCTGGTGAAGGGTGAGCCCGGCACCGGCAAGACCGTGCTGGCGCATGAAATCTCCAAGGCGCTGAACGCCCCGCTGATCGAGTGGAACATCAAGTCCACCACCAAGGCACATCAGGGCCTCTACGAATATGACGCCGTGGCGCGCCTGCGTGACGGGCAGCTGGGCGAAGAGCGCGTCCACGACATCCGCAACTACATCAAAAAGGGCAAGCTGTGGGAGGCCTTCACCGCGCCGCAGCTTCCCGTGCTGCTCATCGACGAGATCGACAAGGCCGATATCGAGTTCCCGAACGACCTGTTGCAGGAGCTCGATCGCATGAGCTTCGACGTCTACGAAACGCAGGAGCGGATCGAGGCCAAGGAGCGCCCGATCGTCGTCATCACATCAAACAACGAGAAGGAGCTGCCCGACGCTTTCCTGCGCCGCTGTTTCTTCCACTACATCAAGTTCCCCGACCGCGAGACGATGCAAGACATCATCGACGTCCACTTCCCCGGCATCCAGAAGACGCTGGTGAAGAAGGCGATGGATATCTTCTACGACCTGCGCGAAGTGCCGGGCCTGAAGAAGAAGCCCTCGACGAGCGAGTTGCTCGACTGGCTCAAGCTGTTGCTCAACGAGGACATGCCGCTGGACGTCCTGCAAAGCGCCAACCCCGCCAGCGCGATCCCTCCGCTGCATGGTGCGCTGCTCAAGAACGAACAGGACATCATGCTGTTCGAACGGCTCGCCTTCATGGCCCGGCGCAATCCGAGCTGAGGAAAAGGTCCGAAACGGGCAACGGATCAGGCTTGTGACCGGGCGTTTCATGCGATAGCTCTTGGCCTGCCTCAGGGCCTTAAGGGGGATCACATCATGGAAACCAAGTCACCGATCGCTGCCGGATTGCTTGCTCTGTTCCTGGGCAGCCTCGGCGTTCACAAGTTCTATCTCGGTTACACCAAGGAAGGCGTGATCCTGCTGGTGGGGACGATCATCAGCTATCTGCTCACTCTGGTGCTGATTGGCATCATCCCGCTGATGATCATCGGCGTGGTGTGCCTGGTCGAGGCGATCCTCTACCTCACCAAGCCCGAAGCCGAGTTCAACCGGATCTATGTCGAGGGCCACAAGCCCTGGTTCTAATCCAACCGGCTTGAGAGCCGCGTGCCGGGCCAGTGTCCGGCACGCGCGCATCTTCGCTCACTTCACCGCGAAACAATCAATCCCGGCGCGCTTGAGCGCGGTGCACGTCGCGTGGGCACCGGGCGCCGAGGCGCGCAGGCGGTAATATTGCTTGCCGTTCACCATCGCCGGGATCACCACCATCTGCATGTCTCGCAGGGCCGCGCTGCGCGCGGACAGTGCCTGCCACTGGGTGGCAGCATCCTCGGGACTAATAGCTGCGGCGAGTTGAATGGTCTGCGATCCCAGCGGCAGCGCAGTTGCGATTGCGGCGGGCCCCGGCAGAGCGATCGTGCGTGAAGCCGGCAACCTGCCCTCCGGTGCCGCCTTGGCCTTCGCCAGCAGGGGCCCCTCGCGCTTCAGCAGGTCGGGGTTGATCGGCACCAGCGCATCGGTGCGCTGCGCCAGTGCGAGCGCATCGGCCTCACCCGGCAGCGCCTCGTCCACCACGATCACTGCGGTCGAGGCCGGCCCGGTAATCGCGAATAGCTCGCGGGCGAAGGCATCGGGGATGCGGATGCAGCCGTGCGAGGCGGGATAGCCCGGCAGGCGTCCAGCGTGGATCGCGATCCCGTCCCACGTCAGGCGCTGCATGAAGGGCATCGGCGCATTGCTGTAGAGGTTTGAGCGGTGGAATTTCTTCTTCTGCAGGATCGCGAAGACCCCCGGCGGGGTCTCCTTCCCGCGCTTGCCGGTCGATACCGGACTGGAGCGCCAATAGGCCCCGTCGCGGAACACGTGCATCTGCTGCGATGACAGGCTGATGGCGATCACCACGCCGCTTTGCAAAAGCTCGCTGACGCTGCGGGTCGGGGGCGGCTTGGGGAGCGCCTCGGTCAGGGCTGCGGTGTCAGGCAAGGCCGAGGCCGTCCGGCGCGCCTCCGGCTCGGCGCCCAAGACCTCGGGCACGCAAGCCGCAGCCAGCAGCGCGGCTGCCAGCACCCAGACCTCTGCGAGCCGCAGGCCCCGCATTGCGTCTCTCCGTTACCCGTAAAGGTTAACGGTTAACCGCTTGAGCCTAACGCCGCAAGACCCGGCCCGGCTGCGCGGAGCGCTCAGTCGAAGCTGTAGGCCAGCTCGAAATCGCCCCAGCGCTTGCCGCCGATCACCAGTGGGACATAGACATTGCGCACCACGACATAGGTATTGCCGTCGCCCTCCTGGCGATAGACCGCCATCATGTAGGGCGCCTGGCTGGCCTTGGCCTTGCGGTCGATCGCTTCCAGCATGATCCGCCCGTTGCGGCAGAACTGGGTGTCGTGCGCGACATCGCCGGTGGGGGTGCGGCTGCGTTCAGTGAGGTGCGTGGGCAAAAAGCCGTTCATGTCGGTGCAGGCCGCAGCCAGAACGCGGGTGTCGCCGGCTTTGGCGCGGTCGAGGAAGGGTCGCCATTCGGCATGGGCCCAATCGGTCAGCCGCGTGCGATAGAGCTGCGGATTGGTGCCGGGCACGGGCTGATAATCGGTATCGAACAGCGCCGCCATGCTGACCGCGCCCTTGGCGATCGCAGCCTCGGTATGGGCAGCGACCTCGCGCATCATCGCCTGCGCCTGCGCGACCATCGCGCTGTCCTCGGGCGAGAGGCCTGCCTGCACGATCCGGTCAAACATTTCGGAGGCCGTGATTTCCAGCTCCTCCATCTTGCGATGCGCGCCGTGGAGGCGATCTTCGTTGCTGCGCGCAGCGGTATCGAAGCCGGTCAGCACGCGCTGCACCTTGTCCACATGGCCGCTGATCGTGCCAGTCGAGCGGGCGATGACGTCATTCTGCTTGTCGACTTCCTCGACCAGCGCGCCGACGTTGGCGATAGTGCTCTCGATCTGCGCGACGCTCGCACGGGCCTCGCCGCTGGCCTTCGATCCGGCCTCGATCCGTCCGATCACCACCTCGGCCTCGCCGCCCAGCGCGTCGATGGTGGCGGCGATTTCCTCGGTCGCCTTGCGGGTGTCGTTGGCGAGGCTCTTCACCTCGGCCGCGACCACCGCGAAGGTGCGCCCGGCGTCGCCCGCGCGCATCGCCTCGATCGTGGCGTTCAATGCGAGGATGTTGGTGGTCTCGGCAATCTCGTCGATATCCTGCGCGCTGCGGCGCACCTGTTCCATCGCGGCGGAAAAGCTGGTGACGTGCTGGCTGAGCGTGTCGACCAGTTCGATCAGGCCCGCAATCTGCCCGAGCGAGGACTGGATCAGCGCCGTGCCTTCATTGAGGCGCTCGATCGCGCGTTCGGACAAGAGCCGCGCCTCGTCGCTCGCCTCGGCAACCTTGTGCTGGTCGGCCTCGAGCGCGCGCACCGTCTCGGCCAGCGCCTCGTGCTCCGAACGCAGCGTGCGCGAGGAGGCGATCACCGCCTCGACCACACCCGCGACGTCGGTGCAGCCAACCGTCACCGCGCCGCAGCTTTCCGGGATCATCCCCAAGGCATGGGCGTGGGCGGTATCGATGGCGAGCGAGTTCATGAGCGATTGCGACCTTTTATCTGTGCGACTGCACCCTAACCGGGGATGGTAAGCCAAGGGTTAAAATGCGCCCTGCCACCCTCAAGATTGGGGACTGGTCAGCCCGAAGCCTGCGGGGTAAGCAGCGGCCCATGTTCTTCAACTTCATCGATGAGCTGAGAGCCGCCGGAATCGGCGCGTCCTTCAAGGAGCACCTCACGCTGCTGGAGGCGCTCGACAAGGACGTGATCGAGCAGACTCCCGAGGCGTTCTATTACCTCTCCCGCGCGACCTTCGTGAAGGATGAAGGCCTGCTCGACCGCTTCGATCAGGTGTTCCAGAAGGTCTTCAAGGGGATCATGTCCGATTACGGCCAGAACCCGGTCGACATTCCCGAGGACTGGCTGAAGGCGGTGGCCGAGAAGTTCCTTTCCCCTGAGGAAATGGAGAAGATCAAGTCGCTGGGCGACTGGGACGAAATCATGGAGACGCTGAAAAAGCGGCTCGAGGAACAGGAAAAGCGCCATCAGGGCGGCAACAAGTGGATCGGCACCGGAGGCACATCGCCTTTCGGCAATTCGGGCTACAACCCCGAAGGCGTGCGCATCGGCGGCGAGAGCAAGCACGGCCGCGCGATCAAGGTCTGGGAAAAGCGCGAGTTCAAGAACCTCGACAACACCAAGGAGCTTGGCACCCGCAACATCAAGATGGCACTGCGCCGGTTGCGCCGCTTCGCCCGCGAAGGCGCGGCGGACGAGCTCGACATTCCCGGCACCATCGAAGGCACCGCAAAGCAGGGCTGGCTCGACATCAAGATGCGTCCCGAGCGGCGCAATGCCGTCAAGCTGCTGCTGTTTCTCGACGTCGGCGGGTCGATGGACCCCTTCATCAAGCTGGTCGAAGAGCTGTTCAGCGCCGCCACTGCGGAGTTCAAGAACCTCGAATTCTTCTACTTCCACAACTGCCTCTACGAAGGCGTGTGGAAGGACAACAAGCGCCGCTGGCAGGAACGCACCAAGACCTGGGACGTGCTCCATAAATACGGCCACGATTACAAGATCGTCTTCGTGGGCGATGCGGCGATGAGCCCCTACGAGATCACCCATCCGGGCGGCAGCGTCGAGCACATGAACGAGGAAGCGGGCGCGGTGTGGCTCCAGCGCGTGGCCAACACCTATCCTGCAACCGTGTGGCTCAATCCGGTGCCGGAGAAGCAGTGGGGCTATTCGCAGTCGACCAAGATGATCAAGCAACTGGTCGGCGACCGGATGTATCCACTGACGCTCGAAGGGCTGGATGACGCGATGCGGGAGCTGTCGCGGAAGCACGGGGCTTGAGGGCACGCGCGGTTCTCGCCGCTGGCGTCGCTCTGGCGCTGACGTCATGCTCGGCGCAGCAGGCGGCGCAAAGCGTCCCCCTCGCCCGTTCGGAGCGCTTGCCGCCTGACCAGGATCGCCCCCACCTGATCGTCACGCAGTTCTCGGGCCCCGGCCTCGTGTGCGGGATGGGCTTTGCCCTCGTGCTTACACCGGACGAACAACTGGTGAGCACGGACCGGATGATGGACTTCATGACCTACGAGCTCGGCGCAGCGGGCCGTGGGGCCGTGATCTACGAAGGCAATGCGCCCGGACCCGCCGACGTCACGCTCGAAACGGGTTTGAACTTTCCATCCCTCATCGCCGTCCATCTCGACGCAGGAGGCTATGACCGATCGCTCGCCCGGCGCCTTCTGACGAAGGATGACATTCCTCCCAACTGCTGACGCTGCGCCAAGCTTGTTGGAAAAGCGGGCTTTTGTGATATTCTTGCAGCCGAAGGAGACTGTCATGCACTATCTCGTCCTGCCGCTCGTCCTTGCCCTGCTCGGTGCCAGCGATGCGCCCCCCGCCCCGGCGCAACCCCTCGACGAACCGCCGGTTGCTACCATCCGCGAATTGCGTTCTGGCTTTCAAACCGGGCAGCGCTGCCCTGACAGCAACCTGCCGACGGGCGACAATCCCGGTCGGCAACCGCGCTTCGAACGCGGGCCTGCGACGGCGGACATGGGGCAGATGATCTACGCGGTCGACCGGCGGATCGATGGCTGCTCGGTGGTGCTGGTCAAGGGCGGTGGCCCGGCGCCGACCCCTCCGCTTGGCCGTATCCAGCTTTCCCCGGAGCAAATGGCTGAGCTTCCTCGCAAGCGTTGATGGCAGCGGTGGTGCTCGGCAGGCTCTTTACCGCGTTGGTAGTGCTGCTTCTTGCGGCACCCGCCTTTGCCGATCCGCCCGTAGCCGATGCCGAGCCGGTCATCGTCTATATCGAGACCGATCCCTGGGCGATGATGATCGGGTCGGACTCCCCCCGCTTCGTGCTCTATGACGATGGAACGGTAATCTATCGGGCCGATGCGGGCTATCAGGCGGTGACCCTCGCAGCGGCTGACAGCGCGGCGCTGGCCGCCAAGGTCAAGCTGGCGGGGATCGATGACTACACGGCCTATACGAGTATCACCGACCAGCCGTCGTCCATCATCATCGATTTCCGCGATAACCTGGCAGTGGTCGCCTATGGCGCGACGTCACGGCATCGCAATCGGCGGGATGCCAGTGACAAGCTTTTGGGCATGATCACTTTGCTGCAGGAATACCAGAACCCCAAGTCCGAGGTGTGGGAACCTGAAGCGATCGAGGTCATGATCTGGCCCTACGAATATGCGCCCGAAGCTTCGATTATCTGGCCGGAGGAATGGCCGGGGCTCGATCACGCTGCGACGATACAGCGTGGTGATAGCTACAGCCTGTTAATTCCGATCAACGACATGGATGCGCTGCTGGCGTTTCTCGAAACCCGCAAGGCGCGCGGTGCGGTCGAGATCGGGGGGAAAAAGTGGGCCGTGAGCCTACGCACGCCGCTGCCCGGTGAGGCGCGCTGGATGCCGCGGGCGGGCGACGATCCGGCTGAGCGCGAGTAGGCGTTGACGGCAGCGTACGGGCTGGTCATTCCCGCGTGGTATGACGTCACGACGCCACACCCGCTTCGAAGCCGTCCGCCTCCACCTCGAAGCCTTCGACCCCGGCACGGGCTGGCGGCTGTGGCTGTATGAGTTCCTGCTGTTCGGGTTCAAGCAAGGCTGGGCCTGCCTGTTCGGCGGGTTGCTGCTGGCGCTGCTACTGGGGACACACCTGTTCTACCCCGACAACGCAGCGCTCCACCGCTATGACTTCCTGACGCTGGCCGCGATTGGCATTCAAGGCGCCATGCTTGCTTTCCGCCTCGAGACATGGCGCGAGGCGCGGGTGATCCTGATCTTCCACGTTGTCGGCACGGTGATGGAACTGTTCAAGACGCAGGCCGGATCATGGACCTATCCCGAAGCGAGCGTGCTGCACATCGGCGCGGTGCCGCTGTTCTCGGGCTTCATGTATGCCGCCGTCGGCAGCTATATCGCGCGGGTGTGGCGGATCTTCGACTTCCGCTTCGCCCACTATCCGCCCGCGTGGACGACATGGGCGCTGGCGGCGGCGATCTATGCGAACTTCTTCACCCACCACTTCACGCTCGACATCCGATGGGGACTGTTTGGCGTCACGGCGTTGCTGTTCTGGCGCACTCGCGTTCACTTCCGCAATTGGCGGGTGCATCGCTGGATGCCGCTGCTGGTGGGCTTTGGCCTCGTCGCGCTGTTCATCTGGTTTGCCGAGAATATCGCCACCTTCGCCAATGCCTGGAACTATCCCGGGCAGGAGAAGGAATGGCAGATGGTCAGCCTCGCCAAATATGGCAGCTGGTATCTGCTGATGCTGATCAGCTTCGTGCTGGTGACGCTGGTTCAACCGGTGCGCGCGCCGGACTAACCCTTCTGGTCGAGCTCGCGGTCGAGGTGGAGGCTACAGCGCCAAAAGAAGAACGCCGGCACCAGCCCCAGCACCGCCGCGCCGTAGAGCACATAGCGCACCGACTCCGCGCCATAGGCCGGCTGCAGCCAGTCCGACAGCATCCCGAAGAACAAGGGCCCCAGCCCCAGCCCGATCAGGTTCTGGAAGAACAGCAGCGCCGCCGCCGCAATCGCCCGCGCCCGCAGCGGCACCAGCCCCTGCGCAGCGGAGTAGGTCGGGCCGTAGTAGAAGGAATTCAGCACCTGCGGCACGAACAGCAGCGTCAGCGCGACCGTCCAGCTTGACGCCTGATAAGCGGCGATCGCCAGCGGCACCGCAAGCGCCATGCCGATCGCGGGCGCCGTGAGCACATGGCGGCGGTTCTTCGCGCCGAAACGGTCCGCCAGATAGCCGCCCAACCATGTTCCCATCATGCCGCCAATGCCAGCGATAACCCCGAACCACAGCCCTACCTGTCCGGGCGAAAGATCGTGGGTGCGCTGGAAGAAGATCGTGGTCCAGGTGGTCTTGCCATAAGCAAGGAAGGAGGCTGCCGATCCGGCACACAACAGCAGCAGGAAAGCGCGCGAGCCCATCACCTCGCCCAGCGCCTGTCCCAGCGGCAACACCGGAGGCGGGTTCTTGGCGCGCAGGATCGCAGCAGCGTCGGAGCGCCGCGGGTCCCTGAGCACAAACCACAGCACCAGCGCCAGCATGACGCCAGGCAGTCCGACAATCACGAAGGCTTCACGCCAGCCCACGTAGTCAGCCAGCATGCCACCGATGAGCATCCCGAGCAGCGTGCCCACCGGAATGCCGAGCGAATAGAACGCCAGCGCCGAGGATCGCTTTTCCGGCGGCACGATGTCGGCGATCAGCGAATGCGCGGGCGGCGTGCAGCCCGCCTCTCCCACGCCCACGCCGATCCGGGCGAGCAGCAACTGCCAGAAATTCTGCGCGAGACCGCACAGCGCCGTCATCGCCGACCACAGCGCCAGCGCCACCGCGATCAGCCGCGGGCGATTGGTCGTAGGCCGGTCGGCAAAACGGGCGATCGGGATGCCGAGCACGGTGTAGAACAGCGCGAAGGCCAGCCCTGTCATCAGCCCGATCTGGGTATCGTTCAGATCGAGATCGCGCGCGATCGGCTCGGCGAGGATGTTGACGATCTGGCGGTCGATGAAATTGAAGACATAGACCGTGAGCAGGATCCACAAGGTGAGCCGGACGGAATTCGCGCGGGGCGCCGTGACGGCGGTGGTGGCCATGTCGTGTTCTCTCCCATCGGTGGCCGTTTGTCCGCCATCCGTTGTCGTGTCATCGCAGGGCCGATGCAATCTCGTCGCCGGGCCGTGACGTCAGTCAGTAAAGCAGATGACCCCGCACCGCCGCAACCCATGCGGCCTCGTCATGTGACGTCATGACGTCAAGATCGTGCGGCGTGGCGGCGGGATCATCGACCCATTCGCGCAAGGCAGGCCCACCGTTGATGACGTCAATCGCCAGACGGGTCAGCTCGTATTCGTAAGGGAAATCGCGCCACAGCGGATAGTCCGGGTAAAGCGTGCGGATCGCCTTGAAGGCCAGCGCCTGCAAGCGCCACGGCTTGAAGGCATGGTGATCATAGAATTCACCTTCCGCGTGGATCATCAATGCGTTGCAAAGCGTTCCTGCGTGCTTGTGGAAAGTCGGTTCGAACCAACATTCACGGATCGCGCAGCCCTCCAGCCACTCGGGCGCGAGCTTGCGCATCACATTGAGAACCCCGCCAGCGTCGATGTCGGGCGCGCCGAACAGCACCTCCAGCGGGCGTGTGGTGCCGCGGCCTTCGGACAGGGTCGTGCCCTCCAGCATCACCGTCCCGGCATAGCAGCGCGCCATGTTGACGTTGGCGGCATTGGGCGAGGGATTGATCCACAGGCGTGACGTCGGCCAGCCATTCCCAGCGCCATCGGGCTGCCAGCCCTCCATCGTCACCACCCTGTAGGCGACGTCGAGCCCGAAATGCTCGATGAACCAGTGGCCCATTTCCCCCATGGTGAGGCCGTGGCGCATCGGCATCGGGGCGGCACCGACGAAGCTTTCCTGCCCCGGCACCAGCAGCGTCCCCTCGACCGGGCGACCGGCGGGATTGGGTCGGTCGAGCACCCACACTTCCTTGCCCGCCTTGGCCGCTTCTTCGAGCAAATACAGCAAGGTCGTGACGAAGGTGTAGATCCGGCAGCCGAGGTCCTGCAGGTCGAACAGGAAGACGTCGGCGCTCGACATCATCTGGCCCGTGGGGCGGCGCACCTCGCCATAGAGCGAGAAGATCGGGATGCCGTAGCGCGGATCCATCTCGTCTGCGGTCTCGACCATGTTGTCCTGCTTGTCGCCCTTCAGCCCGTGCTGCGGGCCAAAGGCGCTGTTGACCTGCACTCCGGCGGCGATCAGCGCATCGAGACTGTGGGTGAGATCTGACGTCACGCTCGCCGGATGAGCCACCAGCGCGACGCGGCGGCCCTTGAGTTGGCGGAGGAGTTCGGGGTCGGCCAGCAGCCGGTCGATGCCATTCTTCATGGGCAGCAGCGTTGGAACAGGCGCGGCGCAAAGGCAATTGCTTTGCGCGGGCCGGGAACATTGCTGCCACTCGCGGGGTTGGGGGGTCATGGAGATCGACTGGACCAACGCCCTCATCGCCGCCACCTGGGCCATCATCCTTGGCGGCGCGGGCGGGGCGCTGACCGAGATCGGGCCGTGGTATCGCCAGCTGCGCAAGCCCCCGTGGCAACCGCCTGACTGGCTGTTCGGCCCGGCGTGGACGATAATTCTCGGCCTTGCGGGGTGGAGTTTCTACATCGGTCTGACCCAGGCTCCCACCCCTGAAGCCCGGATCGGAATCTGGGCTTTGTTCATCGCCAATTTCATCATGCATTTCGCCTGGTCGCCGCTGTTCTTCAAGCTCAAGCGGCCCGACTGGGCGCTGGCCGAGAACGTGTTCCTGTGGCTGTCGGTCGTCGCTCTGATGGTGGTGCTGCCGCGCCTTGCGGGGGACAGCTTCGCCGGGTGGCTCAACGTGCCCTATTTCATCTGGGTAAGCTTTGCCTTCGTGCTCAACGGCAAGATCGTGCAGCTCAACCGGCCCTTCGGCGGATCCGCTTCTGCCTAACGCTCGACGATCAGCGCGCGGTTGGCTTCGGAATGAAACTCCGGCTTCCCGGGCGGGAAGGCCAGCGCCCAATATTGCTTGCCGCCGTCGGCGTGCTCGACAATCGCGTTGAGCGCGACCTGCGCCGGGTCCGGCAGATCGGCCGCGATGCTGGCCTTCAGCACCAGCCCTGCATCGTCATGCGAACAGGCGACCGCAATGGCCTCTACCGGCGCATCGCGCATCCCCTCGCGGAAGGAATCGAAGTCATAGGCCGCCCATTGGCCCGAGGGCGAAAGATTGAACTCGCGATAGGCCGTCCCGCCGAGCGGCTGCCAGAAGATCTCGAAACAGGTCGTCTGCCAAAGATTGTCTTGCCTAGCGGGTGCCGCCGCGGGGGGCAGGATGATGGCGGGCACATACCCATCGAGCCGGAATTCTGCCTCGCACCCCTGCGCGCTCGCGGTGATGGCGGCGGTGACCGCGCGGATCGGGCCGAGGTCGCAGGCGACATGAAGCATGAGCGGGTGCATCCTCCATCCCTGCCCCCTCGCCCGCCGTCCGGCAAGCCACTTCACGCCGCGCGCGCCGCCTGATAGGGGCGCGCCCTATGAGCACATACGAATCCGCCCTCCTGCGCCTGCTCGACGAGCGTGGCTACATCCACCAGCAGACCGATGCGGCAGGGCTCGATGCGCTTGCCGCCAAGCAGGTCGTGCCAGGCTATATCGGGTTCGACGCCACGGCGCCTTCGCTTCACATTGGCAGCCTCGTGCAGATCATGATGCTGCGCCGCCTTCAGCAGACCGGCCACAAGCCGATCGTGCTGATGGGCGGCGGCACCACCCGGATCGGCGACCCCACGGGCCGCGACGAGAGCCGCAAGATGCTCACCGACGAAACGATCGAAGCGAACATCGCCTCGATCATGACCGTCTTCGACAAGCTGCTGACCTTTGGCGACGGGCCCACCGATGCGGTGATGGTCAACAACCACGACTGGCTCGGCAAGCTTGGCTACATCCAGTTGCTGCAGGAAGTCGGCACGCACTTCACCGTCAACCGGATGCTGACCTTCGATTCGGTGCGCCTGCGGCTTGAGCGCGAACAGCCGATGACCTTCCTCGAGTTCAATTACATGATCCTGCAAGGCTACGATTTCAGGCACTTGTCGAAGGAGTTCGGGGTTCGCCTGCAAATGGGCGGCAGCGACCAGTGGGGCAATATCGTCAACGGGATGGAGCTTGGCCGGCGAATGGACGGCTCGGACCTGTTCGGCCTCACCACCCCGCTGCTGACCACAGCCAGCGGCGCGAAGATGGGCAAGACCGCCGCAGGCGCGGTGTGGCTTAACGAGGAGCAGCTCCCGTCCTACGATTTCTGGCAATATTGGCGCAATGTCGACGATGCCGACGTAGGCAAGTTCCTGCGCCTGTTCACCGATCTGCCGCTGGATGAGATCGCCCGGCTCGAAACGCTTGAGGGTGCCGAGATCAATGCCGCCAAGGTGGTGCTCGCCAACGAGGTGACCAAGCTCGTCCGCGGAGAGGATGCGGCAACCCGTGCCGAGGCGACCGCACGCGAGACCTTTGCCGGATCGGGCGCGGGCGAGGATCTGCCCAGCCTTGCGGTGGGCAGCGAAGGGATGCGCATCGCCGCGCTGCTGACCGCCATCGGCCTCACCGCATCGGGCGGCGAGGCCAAGCGCAAGCTGGCGGAAGGCGCGGTAAAGCTCGACGGCGAGACAATCACCGATCCCGCGCAGCTTGTGCTCCCGGCAGAAGGGCAGACACTGCGCCTCAGCCTCGGCAAGAAACGGCACACGCTGGTGCATCGCTAGGCCTTACGGCTCTTTACCAATTGTCAGCCTTTCTGCGGCATTTCCGTTCGTCAGACCCCAGACGAAGGGAAGGATCGCAAGCACGTGGCGGGTGGAGCAAATCTCAGCGTAACCGATTTGCGCCGTGCGGCGCGGCACCCGGTCGATTTTCCGGCGATTGTCGAGCATTTCGTGCACGGCGACCTGCATCTGCACGTCAGCAACCTCTCGGCGCATGGCTTTATGGTCGACAACGCAACGCAGCTTAACCGCGGCGATCGCATCATCATCCGTCTGCCCGTGGTAGGCCGGATCGAGGCCTATGTAATCTGGGTGCGCGACAATCGCGCGGGCTTCCAGTTCGAACGGATCATCCGTTTCGACGACTTCGCCACGATCATCGACCAGCTCCAGCCCAACCCGCGTCTGCGCCGTTCGCGCTAGCCCCCGTTTCCCCCGCTTGGCAGGCGCGCATGAGCCTGCCATGGCGCGCGCGTGACCGAACCTTCCTCTCCGCTCCGGATCCCCGATTACCGGCGTTACTGGCTCGCCCGCTTCATGGCGGTGTTCGCCACGATGTCGATGGTCGTGCTGCTCGGCTACCAGCTCTACGAGGTGGCGCGCGACGACTATGGGATGAGTGTGGCCGAAGCTTCGTTCCAGCTCGGCCTTTTGGGCCTCGCGCAGTTCATTCCGCTGTTCCTGCTGACCCCCGTGGCGGGCCTTGCCGCCGACCGGTTCGACCGGCGCCATGTCGCGGCCTTCGCCAACGGGATCGACGGCTGCGTGGCGGTGGTGCTGGCAGTGATGACCTGGGCCGACGCGCTGAACCTGCCGATTCTCTTCATCCTCGCTGCCGCCCACGGCACGGCGCGGGTCTTCGTGGGCCCATCAATGAGCGCGATTGCGCCCAATATCGTGCCCCCTGCCCTCCTCCCGCGCGCCATCGCCCTGTCCTCGATCGCCTGGCAGACCGCCAGCGTCGCAGGGCCGGCGGTGGGCGGGTTGGTCTATGCCGAGGTGATCTGGTTGCCGCACGCACTTTCGGCGGCGATGCTGCTGATGGCGGGGGTGCTGATCCTCACCGTCCGCCCGATCCGCGCCAAGCACGAAGGCCCGCCGCTGAAGCCAGTGCGCCAGATGATCGAAGGGCTGATCTATGTCTGGCGCGAACGGTTTCTGCTGGGCTGCATCACGCTCGATCTGTTTGCGGTGCTGCTGGCTGGCGCAACTGCGCTGTTGCCGGTGTTTGCGCGCGACATCTTGTTCGTAGGGCCAGAGGGCCTCGGCCTGATGCGCGCCGCCCCGGCGCTCGGCGCAGCAAGTGTGGCTTTGATCCTGTCCTTCCGCCCGCTTGACCGCGAGGTAGGGGTCAAGATGCTCTGGGCTGTCGCAGCCTTCGGAGCGCTGACCATCGCCTTCGCCTATTCGCGCAGCTTTGCGCTTTCGCTGGTGATCCTGTCGATGATGGGCGCGGTCGACATGGTCTCGGTCTTTATCCGGTCTTCGCTGGTCCAGCTCTTCACGCCTGACGACAAGCGCGGTCGGGTCTCGGCGATCTCGGGCCTTGCGATCTCGGCCTCGAACGAATTGGGCGAAATGCAATCGGGCCTTGCCGCCGCGATCCTCGGCGCGACCGGCGCGGTTGTATTCGGCGGCGCGGGTGCGATAGTCGTGACATTGGTCTGGGCGTGGTATTTCCCCGAGTTGCGCCGCGCCCGCAGCTTCGAGCCGCAAGCGCTCAAGAAAGAGGTATCGACATGAAGGCTGACAACATCCTCGCCACCATCGGCGGCACCCCGCATATCCGCCTTGCCCGACTGTTCCCAGATCACGAGGTGTGGGTGAAGTCCGAACGCGCCAACCCCGGCGGCTCGATCAAGGATCGCATCGCCCTCGCAATGGTCGAGGATGCTGAGGCCAGCGGCGCGCTGAAGCCGGGCGGCACCATCGTCGAGCCGACCTCGGGCAACACCGGGATCGGCCTTGCAATGGTCGCCGCGGTCAAGGGTTACAAGCTGGTGCTGGTGATGCCCGAATCGATGTCGGTCGAGCGCCGCCGCTTGATGCTCGCCTACGGCGCGAGCTTCGACCTCACCCCGCGCGAAAAGGGAATGAAGGGCGCGATCGAGCGCGCGCAGGAGCTGGTCGCAGGCACGCAAGGCGCATGGATGCCGAGCCAGTTCGACAATGCCTCCAACCCCGCGATCCACGCGCGCACGACCGCGCAGGAGATTCTCGCCGACTTCGCCGACACGCCGATCGACGTGATGATCACCGGGGTCGGCACCGGCGGCCACCTCACCGGCTGCGCGGAGGAGTTGAAGAAGCACTGGCCCGGCTTCAAGGCCTATGGCGTCGAGCCGGCGCTCTCGCCCGTCATCAACGGCGGCCAGCCCGGCCCGCACCCGATTCAGGGCATCGGCGCGGGCTTCATCCCCGGCAACCTCCACACCAACGCGATCGACGGCGCGATCAAGGTTGATGCCGAGGAAGCCAAGGAAATGGCCCGCCGCGCCGCGCGCGAGGAAGGGATGCTGGTCGGCATTTCGAGCGGTGCGACACTCGCCGCGATTGCCGCCAAGCTGCCCGAACTGGCACCGGGCGCGCGGGTGATGGGGTTCAACTACGATACCGGCGAGCGTTACCTCTCGGTGCCTGACTTCCTCCCGGTAGAATAAGCGCTGTCAGGGCACCTCGGCCCCGGTCTGCGCGAGGATCACCGTCAAACCGACCGAGAGCCCGGCGACGAAGCGCTCGCATTCGATAACGAGAAATTCGTCGAGGCTGTGGGTGCGCCCGCCCCCGGCCCCGCTGCCGATGGTCACAGCTGGGATGCCGAGGCTCATGGGGATATTGCTGTCGGTCGAGGAGTCGTCGAGCCGCGCTTGGAACCCCGCCGCCTGGCTGGCCGCGAGCGCATTGCTGATGAGGGAGTGATCGGATGGCGTGACGCCGCCGGGGCGATCCCCGGTCAGTTCCGCCACCAAAGAGACCGCACCCGCGCGTTGCGAGCGGGAGGCATTCTCGCTGGCCACCCCTACCTCGGCTGCTGCCAGCACCTGCGTTTCGAGGTCTCGCAGCAGCGCCGCATCGCCTGAGCGCATGTCGATCTCCAGCGCCACTTCGGCCGGGATCGAATTGACCGAGGTGCCGCCGCTGACGACGCTGGCCGAATAGGTCGTCTTGGGCTCCTCCGGCACCTGTATCGCGTAGATGCCGCGCACTGCCTCAGCCATCGCGGCCATCGGGTTGACGATCCCGAAGGCGCCATAGCTGTGCCCGCCCGGCCCCTTGAACACGAGCCGGTAGCGCCGCGAGCCGACCGCCGCATGGACGATCCGCCCGGCGTCCGTCCCGTCGATCGACATGAAGGCTCCGATCCGTCCCTGCCACGCGCCTTGGGTGAAGAGGTGGCGCACGCCGCGCAAATCGCCCGGCCCTTCTTCGCCCACCGTGGCGACGAACAGGATCGACTGTCGGGTGGAGATGTCGTGCCGCTCCAGCACCCGCACCCAGGCGAGGATCGAAGCGAGGCCGAGGCTGTCGTCACCGATCCCCGGTGCCAGCAGCCGCTCTCCGTCGCGCGTGACGGTGATCGGCGTGCCTTCGGGAAAGACGGTGTCGAGATGGGCGGAGACGACGAACACCGGCCCCTCCTCGCGCCCGGGCCGCAACGCGAGGACGTTGCCTTTCTCGTCGATGGTCACGTCGGTCAGCCCGCTGTTGCGTAGCATCTGGGCAAACAGTTCGGCGCGGGCGGCTTCCTTGAACGGCGGTGCGGGGGTTTCAGTGATGCGAATGAGGTCGGCGATCACCCGATCATATTGCGCATCGAGATCGGCCTTGAAGGACGCAGGCAGGTGCTCCGCTTCAATTGGCTGTGCAGCCAGCGGATGCGCTGCCAAAGGCATCGCCAAAGCCAACAGCGCCGCCAATCCCATCCGGTGCCATGCCATTGTCCGACCGTTCCCTTTTGCCACGTGCAATGTTGCCGTCGCCGGTCTGGCCGAATGGTCCCCGCTTAGCCAGCCCCCTGCGCGCCAGAGGAGCGAGTCCGGCAAGACATGGAGCGATTCCTTAACCTTGATCGGCTATTTACTGCGGCAATGAAACAGGCCTCACAACCGCGACACGGGGACCGGCGCGCATGAAATTCATCAAGCTCGATTCGCGCGGCGGCAATTATCTCGTCGTCGCTTCCAACGTCGCGTGGCTACGCACCGCCGAAAACGGGCAGACCAGCGTCGGCATCGTCGGCGGACAGCCGCTGCTGGTGGTGGGATCGGTGGAGGAAGTAGCCGCCAAGATCCTCGCCGGAACCGCCGAGGGCGAGCCCCAGGCCGCACCGGCTGCTGCGCCCGCGCCCACACCGCTTGCCACGCCCGCACCGGCAGCCGCCCCGCCCGCTCCTGCGCCGCAAGCCGCTCCGCCGCCTCCCCCACCGCCTGCGCCTAAACCCGAGCCGGAACCGGTCGTCGAAGTGGTCGAGCCCGAACCGGAGCCGGAACCCGAGCCGGTCGCGGCCGCCCCGGCCAAGGCCCCCACACCGCCTGCCCGCTCGCGTGCCGGATCGGCACGCTCGGCGGCGCAATGGGAGCGGCCCGCCTCGGTACCGCAGCCCGGCAGCATCAAGCTGAAGGCCGGGTCGCAGCGGATGATGGGGCGCTTCGAGTAAGGCCCTAATGACACGGGCCGCCATGCTCACGCATGACGGCCCGCATCAAATCAGTCAGAAGAAACAAGCTCAGGCCGCAGTGGCGAAAGCCTCCGCCGGCAGCTTCATCATGTATTCGCTGCCCGCTTCCAGCTTGCGCCGCAGCGCGCCCGCATCGGGGAGGAAACGCTCGGCGTAGTAGTTGGCCGAGACCAGCTTGGCTTCGTAGAAGGCCTTGTCCTCAGGCTCGCCCGCCAGCTTGGCCGCAGCGACCTTGGCCATCTTCAGCCAGAAGAAGCCAAGCGTCACGATGCCCATGATGTGCATGTAGTGATGCGCGCCCGCGCCGAGGTGATTGGGGTTGGCCATCGCGTTCTGCATGAACCACATGGTCGCCGCCTTCTGCTCGCCCAGCGCCTTTTCAAGCCGCTCGGCGACGGGCTTCAAGGTCTCGTCCTGCTTGGCCGAGGCGATTTCCTCGTCGATCATCGCGAAGAAGGCCTGAATCGCCTTGCCGCCACCCGCGGCAAGCTTGCGGCCACACAGGTCCATCGCCTGCACGCCGTTGGCGCCTTCGTAGATCATTGCGATGCGGCTATCGCGCACGAACTGCTCCATGCCCCATTCCTTGACGTAGCCGTGCCCGCCATAGACCTGCTGCATATTGGTGGCGATGTCGTAGCCCTTGTCGGTGCCGTAGCCCTTGATCACCGGGGTCATCAGCCCGATCAGCAGATCGGCCAGCTCGCGCTCTTCGGGGGTCTGCGCCTTGTGGGTCAGATCGACCTGCAGCGCGCCCCACAGGCACAGCGCCCGCATGGCTTCGGTGAAGACCTTGGCGTCCATCAGCATCCGCCGCACGTCGGGATGCACGAAGATCGGATCGGCCTTGGCCGCCGGATCGGCCGGGCCGGTCAGCGCGCGGCCCTGTCGCCGGTCGAGCGCGTAGTTGACCGCGTTCTGATAGGCGACTTCGGCCTGAGCATAGCCCTGAATGCCGACGCCGAGGCGCGCGGCGTTCATCATGATGAACATCGCGGCAAGGCCCTTGTTCTCCTCGCCCACCATGTAGCCGGTCGCGCCGTCATAGTTGAGCAGGCAGGTGGCGTTGCCGTGAATGCCCATCTTCTTCTCGATCGACCCGCAGGTGACGCCGTTGCGCTCCCCGGGATTGCCATCGGCGTCGAGCAGGAACTTGGGCACGATGAAGAGCGAGATGCCCTTGGTGCTGTCGGGCGCGCCCGGGGTCTTGGCCAGCACCAGGTGGATGATGTTGCTGGTGAGATCATGCTCGCCGGCCGAGATGAAGATCTTGGTGCCGGTGATCGCATAAGAACCATCGCCGTTCGGCACGGCCTTGGTGCGGATCATGCCGAGATCGGTGCCGCAATGCGGCTCGGTCAGGTTCATGGTGCCCGACCATTCGCCCGAGATCATCTTGGGAAGGAAGGCGGCCTTCTGCTCTTCCGATCCCTTGGCGATAATCGCCGAGATCGCCCCGGCGGTAAGGCCGGGATACATTGCGAAGGCCTGATTGGCGGTGCCGGTATATTCCTCGAGCACGAAGCCGAGCACGTGGGGCAGGCCCTGCCCGCCGAATTCCTCTGGCTGGGCCAGCGTGCCCCAACCGCTTTCGACATAGGCCTGATAGGCCTCCTTGAAGCCCGGAGGCGTGGTGACAGAGCCGTCTTCGTGGCGGGTGCAGCCATATTCGTCGCCCGCCTGATTGACCGGCGCGAGCACCTCGGCGCAGAACTTGCCGGCCTCGTTGATGACCGTGTCGATCATGTCGGGCGTGGCATTCTCAAAGCCGGGCAGGTTGCCGTAGCTGGCAAGGTCGAGCACTTCGTTGACGACGAAGCGCGTGTCGCGGGTGGGGGCGGTATAAGTCGGCATCACGTGTTCCCTTGGGTGTGCGGTGCTGGAAAGTCGGAGGGCGGCTCAGCCGAGGTCGAGCTTTTCGATCTCGGCGACGAAATCGGTGAGCTCCTTGATCGAGGAGTCGATGTCGTCGCGCTGTGCCTTCAATTTGGCGATGTGCGTGCGGCACTTCTCGATCGTGACGCGGCGCTGTTCGACGCGGCCATCGTCAAGATCGTAGAGGTCGATCATCTCGCGAATTTCGGTGAGCGAGAAGCCAACGTTCTTGGCGCGCATGATCCAGGCAAGCCGCGCGCGGTCGCGCTTGGAATAGACGCGGGTAAGACCGACGCGGGCCGGATTGATCAGCCCCTCATCCTCGTAAAAGCGCAAGGCGCGGGCGGTGCAGCCAAATTCCGAAGTAAGGTCGGAAATGGTGAACTGTTCGCGGGCGTGCACGTCCGGACGGTCGAGATGCGCGCCGTTGCGACGCGTTTCACCGGCAGGATCGGCGGCGGAATGTGCGGGTGCGGTAGCCATCCGCCCGATCTACCTTACGTTTACGTGAGCGTCAAGTGTGCTCACGCTTACGTGAACGTCAAATTTCGTCGCGACGCAAGCGCGGCTCCCCCTTGCCCGTTTCGAGCACCCGGTAGAAACAGCTACGCGCGCCGGTGTGGCAGGTCGGCCCGGCGGGCACCGCGCGGATCACTAGCGCATCCTGATCGCAATCGACCCGGATCTGCCGCACCGCCAGCACGTTGCCCGAGGTCTCGCCTTTCATCCACAGCGTGCCGCGCGAGCGCGACCAGAAATGTACCTTGCCGCTCGCCAGCGTCGCATCGAGCGCCTCGGCGTTCATGTGCGCGACGACCAGCACCTCGCCCGAGGCATCGTCGACCACCACGGCAGTCAGCAAGCCCTGCGAATCAAAGCGGGGTGCAAACACCGCGCCGCTTTCGCGCTCGGCGGTGGTCAGGGGGGTGTCGGTCACGGGAAACTCCATTGAGGCCGGGTCTTGGACAGATCATATCTCTATGGTGGCGCTCATGCGACGATTGTTGCACGCAAACAACAGGGCGCGGCAAAAAAGACAAAGCCGGCAGCTAACGGCTTTCGTATCGGGCCGCGGCGTGGAACAAGCCCATTCGGAGCTCTCGCAAGGGGTTCTCCACCGAACAATGGCACCGCCCGGTGCCGGGTTCAGGGGGTGACCGGACCGCAAGACTGGCAGCGGGGTGTCAGCGCGACCGGTTGAACGATAGGGACTGGATCCCGGCAGCGAAGTTAGGGGGTCGCTGCCACTGCCCGCAAGGGTGGATCCTCACCGTTTCGTCACGTGGCGCCCGGGGTCGAAAGGCCTCGGGCGTTATGTTTGTGGGCTACTCTGATGCGCCGGATGCGCCAGATGGTGCCCTTCCTCCACCCGCGCAAAACAGGCCATCGCGATCGAGGCGGGCCGCGCCTGCGCCAGCGCGGCGATGCAGGCTCTACTGGTCGCACCGCTGGTCAGCACATCATCCACCAGTATGACATCGCGCCCCGCCAGTTGCGCGATCCGCCGCGGGTTGAGCCTGATCGCACCGGCCAGCGCCTGCTCGCGCGCCTCGCGCCCAAGACCGCCGAGGTTTGGCGTGCGGCGGTGGCGAATCAGCCCGGCAACTTCGGCCTCGCCCTTGCCCATCCGCGCCAGCTCGCGCGCCAGCAAGGCCGCCTGATTGAACCCGCGGCTCCACAGTCGCCAGCGATGCAGCGGCACCGGCACCAGCACCGGCGGCGCTCGGCCGGGCGTGACCTCGGGCAGGCGCGCCGCCATTAACCGCGCCAGCAGCCGCGCCAGCGCAATCCGCCCGCCATGCTTGTAGGCCAGCACCAGCCTGCGCGAGGTCTCGGTGTAATAAGTCGCCGCGTAAACCGGCACCGCACTGCCATGCGCCTCAGGCTGAGCGGGCACCTCCAGCGTGCTCCAGCAATCGAGGCACAGCCCCTCCTGCCCCGCAATCGCCGCTCCGCACAGAGGGCAGCGCGGGGGGTAGACCATGTCGATCACGGGGGCGACATGGCGGGCAAGTTGAGCGACCACTGCCATTTCAGGAGTGTCGCACGGCTTGCGCTCCGCTGGCAAGCGCGGCAGGGCGAGCGGCGATGACTGCCCCTGCGATCCCCACGATCTTCAGCCCCCGCCGCCGCGACGCCCGCCTCGCCCGCGCCCGCCGCCGCGCCGCTGCGCCGGATGCTGCGCGGTTTCTGGCCGAGGACATGATCGAGGACACGCTCGAGCGACTCGCCTTCCTCCGCCATACCCCGGCGCGCGCGCTTGTGCTCGGCGAGTGGACGGGCACGTTGGCGCAGCATTTGCGGGCGGGCGGTGCCGAGGTCGATGATCCCGAAACCCTCGATCTGGAAGCGCCCTTCCCAGCTGGCGGCTTCGATCTAATCGTGGTGGTAGGTGTGCTCGATGCGGTCAACGACCTGCCCGGCGCACTGATTCACCTGCGCAACGCGCTCGCGCCCGGTGGGCTGGTGATCTCGCACTTCATCGGCGGCCAGAGCCTCGCTGCCCTGCGCGCCGCCATGCTGGCTGCCGAGCCCGAGCGGCCCGCGGGCCGCATCCACCCGCTGGTCGATCCGCGCGCTGCGCCGGGGCTGATGCAGCGCGCCGGTTGGAAAGACCCGGTTGTTGATACCCACCTGCTTACCGTGCGCTACTCATCGCTCGACCGTTTGGTGAGCGACCTGCGCGACTCCGGCCTCGGCAATGCGCTGGCGAAGCCCGCCGCGCCGCTTGGCAAAGCCGCCCTTGCCCGCGCCCGCGCCGCCTTTGCCGCGCGCGCCGACGCAGACGGCAAGACGCCCGAGACCTTCGAGATCGTCACCCTCACCGGGCGGCGATCGCTTGCCGGAACCTAGCCCTTCTTCAGCGCCGCTTGCGCTGCCGCAAGCCGCGCGATCGGCACGCGGTAGGGCGAGGCGCTGACGTAATCGAGGCCCACGCTTTCGCAGAAGGCAATGCTCGCCGGATCGCCGCCATGCTCGCCGCAGATGCCGAGCTTGATGTCGGGCCGGGTCGCCCTGCCCCGCTCTGCCGCCAGTTCGACCAGCTGACCGACGCCTTCGATATCGAGGCTGACGAAGGGATCGCGCGGGAAGATGCCCTTGTCGACATAGACGCTGAGGAAACGCGCCGCATCGTCGCGGCTGACGCCCAGCGTCGTCTGGGTCAAATCGTTGGTGCCGAACGAGAAGAACGCGCCCTCCTCGGCAATCTCGCCCGCCATCAGCGCCGCGCGCGGCAGTTCGATCATGGTGCCGACGAGGTATTCGACCCGCGTGCCGACCTCGGCGAACACTGCCTCGGCCGTCTTGTCGACCAGCGCCTTGAGGATCGCGAGTTCGCGCCGGGTCGCCACCAGCGGGATCATGATTTCGGGCAGCGGCGCTTCGCCCGTCGATTGCTTCACTGCGCAAACCGCTTCGAAGATCGCGCGGGTCTGCATTTCGTAGATCTCGGGATAGGTGATCCCGAGGCGGCACCCGCGATGGCCGAGCATCGGGTTGAATTCGTGCAACTCCCCCGCGCGGCGCTTGAGGTGATCGACCCCCAGCCCCGTCGCATCGGCAAGCTCGGCGAAGTCCTCATCCGCATGTGGCAGGAATTCATGGAGCGGCGGATCGAGCAGGCGGATCGTGCAGGGAAGCCCGGCCATCACCTCGAAGATCGCGGTGAAATCGGCGCGCTGTTCGGGCAGCAGCTTCTCCAGCGCACGGCGCCGTCCGGCCTCGTCCTCGGCAAGAATCATCTGGCGAACCAGCGAGATACGCGAGGCTTCGAAGAACATGTGTTCGGTGCGGCAGAGCCCGATGCCCTCGGCCCCGAACTGGCGCGCCATGCGGCAATCCTCGGGCGTTTCGGCATTGGTGCGCACCTTCATGCGCCTGAGCTTGTCCGCCCACACCATCAGGACGCCAAAATCGCCCGCGAGCTCGGGCTCGACGGTCGGGACGATGCCGAGCATCACCTGCCCGGTCGCCCCGTCGAGGGTGATCGCATCACCCTCCTTCAGCTCGGTGGCGCCAATCCTGAGGGTGCGGGTGTTGCGGTCGATTGAAACCTGACCCGCCCCGGAGACGCAGGGCCGACCCATCCCGCGCGCGACAACCGCCGCGTGGCTGGTCATGCCGCCGCGCGCGGTGAGGATACCCTGCGCCGCGTGCATGCCGTGAATATCCTCCGGCGAGGTCTCGACCCGCACCAGGATCACCTTTTCGCCGCGGCCGGCCCATTGCTCGGCGGTGTCGGCGTCGAGCACGATCTTGCCCGCCGCCGCGCCCGGTGAGGCCGGAAGCCCGGTGGTCAGCACGTTGCGCTCGGCCTTGGGGTCGAGCGTCGGGTGGAGCAGCTGGTCCAAAGCCATCGGATCGACCCGCCGCACGGCCTCGCGCTCGTCGATCAGGTCCTCGGCCACCATGTCGACCGCCATCTTGAGCGCGGCCTTGGCGGTGCGCTTGCCCGAGCGCGTTTGCAGCATCCACAGCTTGCCACGTTCCACTGTAAATTCAATGTCCTGCATGTCCTTGTAGTGAAGTTCCAGCAGGTCGAACACGCGGGCGAGTTCGGCGTATGCTTGCGGCAGCGCCTCTTCCATCGAGAGCGGCTTGGCTCCCGCCGCATCACGCGCGGCCTTGGTAAGATATTGCGGCGTGCGGATGCCCGCGACGACGTCCTCGCCCTGCGCGTTGATCAGGTACTCGCCATAATAGGCGCGGTTGCCGGTTGCCGGATCGCGGGTGAAGGCGACCCCGGTGGCGCTGGTTTCGCCCATATTGCCGAACACCATCGCCTGAACATTGACCGCCGTGCCCCAGTCGGCGGGGATGTCGTTCAGCCGGCGGTAGACCTTGGCACGGTCAGAATCCCAGCTGTCGAACACGGCGCGGATCGCGCCCCACAGCTGTTCGTGCACATCCTGCGGGAACGGCTTGCCCAGTTCCTCTGTGACGATCCCCTTGTACTCGCTCACCAGCGCCTGCCAGTCTTCGGACGACATCTCGGTATCGTTGTAGAAGCCCTTGTCTTCCTTGGCGATCTCGAGCGCTTCCTCGAACAGGCCGTGATCGATCCCGAGCACCACGTCCGAATACATCTGAATGAAACGGCGGTAGGAATCCCAAGCGAAACGCGCGTCCCCGCTCGATGCCGCAAGCCCCGCAACCGTCGCATCGTTGAGGCCGAGGTTGAGCACCGTGTCCATCATGCCCGGCATCGAGACCCGCGCGCCCGAGCGGACCGAGACCAGCAGCGGATCGCCCGCATCGCCGAATTTCTTGCCCACCGTCGCCTCGACATGGGCCAGCGCCGTGCTCACCGCACTTCGCAAGCCGTCGGAGAAATCCGCACCATCCCTCAGATAGGCAACGCATTCTTCAGCGGTGATCGTGAAGCCCGGCGGCACCGGCAGGCCGATGCTCGCCATCTCGGCCAGGTTCGCGCCCTTGCCCCCGGTGACGGTCTTGTCCTTCTGGCGCGGATCGGAGTGGTCGGCGTCGCCACCGAATACATAGACCGTCTTCAGTGTCATATTGCTTCCTACGCTGTGTTGGGAACGTGACAAAGGTTACAGCGTGTCACTTTCCATACAGGGGTCATGGCCTTGAAATTATACACCTTTGCTCAAGGTGACACGAAAAGATATGCGAGAGAAATCACCCCTCGATCCGGCTGAAATCGGCGACACGGTGGACCGCATCACGGAAGCGCGCCAGCAGGGTAAGGCGTGCTGCGCGCTTGTTGGCCTCCTCGGCGTTGACAGTCACCTCTTCAAAGAACCTGTCGATGGGCGCGCGCAAGGTGGCGAGCGCGGCCATCGCATCGGAGAACCGTTCCGCTGCGACCGCCTCGGCAGCGCGCGGGGCAGCAGCGTCGAGCGCGTCGATCAGCGCCTTTTCGGCCGGTTCGGGCGTGTAGGAAAGATGCTCCGCCGCGGCGTGGCGCTCGGCCATCTTGGCAGCGATCACCGGCGCGAGATCGGGATCGTCGACCCCCGACAGCGGATCTTCCTCGCCGGTCAGCGAAATCTCGCCTTCGATCCCGCGCCAGTCTTCCTTCTTGAGGATGTTCGCCGCGCGCTTGTAGCCCGCGAGCAGGTTCGCGCCGTCCTCGGTGGTGACGAAGGCTTGCAGGGCGTGGACACGGGCGAGAAGGCGGACGAGGTTGTGCTCCCCGCCAAGCGCGAAGACAGCGTCGATCAGGTCATGGCGGACGCCCGCTTCGCGCTGCTGGACTTTGAGGCGGTCGAGGAAAAAGCCGATCACGGGTGCCGGATCGATGGTCGGCGCAATGCTGTTGGCGATCTGGTGCCATGGCATGGCGCTGAAGGACCAGTTGTCGACCTTGCCGTCCACTTGTCGGTAGCTGACAAGGTCGCTCTTCGCGGCAAAGCCGAGATGCGGTTGCAAACGCCCCACATGCGAAAGCAAAAGCGGCCCGGTGGTGCCGGACTGCAGCCGCCGGATCTCGTTCACCATGTCCACGAAGGCGGCATAAGACCAGGCGCAAGTGATCAGGCCCTTCAGCGATACGCGTAGATCGTTTTCGACAATCAGACGAATGACGCCAAGCGCCGCGCGCCGCAGGGCAAACGGGTCTTTCGAACCGGTCGGCGCTTCGTCGATCGCGAAGAAGCAGGCAATCGTATCGAGCTTGTCCGCCAGACTGACCGCGACCGAAAGCGGCGCCGTGGGCACATCATCGCCCTGCCCGACCGGCTTGTAGTGATCGCGGATCGCCTCTGCGACTTCCTGCGGCAGCCCTTCCTTGGCGGCGTAATATCCGCCCATAAGTCCCTGCAATTCGGGGAATTCGCCGACCATCTCGGTGACAAGATCGGCCTTCGCAAGCCGAGCGGCCTGCTCCGCGAGGTCGGGATCGCCTGCGACAACGCCCTCCTCGCAAAGCCCCCGCGCCATAAGCGCCACCCGCTCGACCTTGTCGGCGACGGTGCCCAGCTTCTCATGGAAGGTGATGCGCGCCAGCTTCTTCGCGTGTTCGGCGAGCGGGGTCTTCTGGTCCTGCTCCCAGAAGAAGCGCGCGTCGGAGAGCCGCGCGGCCAGAACCTTGCGGTTACCGTCAACCACCACGGCTGCGTCAATAGGCGCGATGTTGGCGGTGCAGACGAAGGCGTTGGCGAGTTTGCCCTGCGCGTCCTCGCACACGAAATATTTCTGGTTCACCCGCGCGGTGAGCTGGATCACCTCGGGCGGCACGTCGAGGAAACCCTCGTCGAAGCGGCCGAGCAGCGGGACGGGCCATTCGGTCAGGCCAGCGTTCTCGATCACCAGCCCCTCGTCGGCAACCAGCATGAGGCCTGCGTCAGCGGCAACCTTGGCCGCGCCTTCGCGGATGATGGCGGCGCGCGAATCGTGATCGACGATTACCTTCTCTGCTGCCAGCAGTGAGAGGTAATGCGCCTTATCTGCGTGATGCAGAACAATCGGTCCGCTCGAATGGAAGCGGTGGCCATAGGTCTCGCGGCCTACTGGAACGCCGGGCACATCACATTCGAGCACATCGCCATCGAGCAGTGCGACAATGCCAGACAGCGGGCGTACCCATCGCAAGCTGTCGGTGCTGACCGACGCCTCGCCCCAGCGCATCGACTTGGGCCAGCTGAAGTCGCGAACAAGCGTTTCCACAGCCTCTTGAAGAACACGAGAGATTGGGCGTCCAGCAGCCAAGCGCTCCAAAAAATAGATGCCGTTACGCTCTACGAGCTCTTCTTGTTTGGCGAGGTAGCGCCCCAAGAATCCATTTATGGCTTGGTCAGGCGCGCCAACCCGAGGCCCCTTCACCTCGACTGAGGTTGCCTCGGTTTCCAACGGAAGACCCCGAGCGATCAATGCCAAACGACGGGGGGTTGACCAGATTGTCAAATCCTCTGCGCTTATCCCGTCAGCGTCCAATTGTTTCCGGAACAGTTTTTCCAGTTCCACGCGCGCCCCAGCCTGCATTCGGGCAGGGATTTCCTCGCAGCGCAGTTCGAGCAGGAAGTCGGCCATCAGACGAGGCTCCATCCGGGATACTTGGCCTGCCATTCGGGCGTCATCTTCTCCGCATAGGCCTCGCACGACGAACGCGCCAAGTCGCGCACGCGGCCCATGTAGCTGGCGCGTTCCTGCACCGAGATCACGCCGCGCGCCTGCAACAGGTTGAAAACATGGCTCGCCTCGACCGCCTGTTCATAGGCGGCGATGGGCACGCCTGCGGCCAGCGCATTGCGGCACTCGGCTTCCGCCTTGGCGAAGAGATCGAACAGCGCGTCGGTGTTGGCGACCTCGAAGTTCCATTTCGACATCTGGCGCTCGTTCTCCAAGAACACCTCGCCATACGTCACGCCCGCAGAGTTGAACGCGAGGTCATAGACGTTGTCGACGCCCTGAATGTACATCGCCAAGCGCTCCAGCCCGTAGGTGAGCTCGCCCGCGACCGGCTTGCAATCGAAGCCGCCCATCTGCTGGAAATAGGTGAACTGGGTGACTTCCATCCCGTCGCACCACACTTCCCAGCCCAGCCCCCATGCGCCGAGTGTGGGGCTTTCCCAGTCGTCCTCGACAAAGCGGATGTCGTGCGCCAGCGGATCGATCCCGATCGCGGCGAGGCTTTTGAGATAGAGCTCCTGAATGTCCGATGGCGAGGGCTTCAGGATCACCTGATACTGATAATAGTGCTGCAGCCGGTTGGGGTTTTCGCCATAGCGCCCGTCGGTCGGGCGGCGGCAGGGCTGGACGAAAGCGGCGTTCCACGGCTCCGGCCCCAGCGCGCGCAGGGTGGTCGCGGTGTGGAAGGTGCCCGCGCCCATGCGCATGTCGTAAGGCTGGAGGATCACGCATCCGGCATGGGCGCTCCAGAAGTCGTGGAGCGTCAGGATCATGTCCTGAAACGAGCGCGACGGATCGCGCGCAGGCGGGGTAAAGAGGGGCGCAGCACTCATGGCGGCTCGCCATGGCCGAACGCCCCCCGAGCGTCAATGCCGCAGCGCAGCACGATGGGGCAAAGCGCCTCCGCCCGCTCGCAAGCGCTTGACATGCGCGCGACCTGCGGCAGCTTGCCGGTCAACATCAATATTGCCGCGAGGCCCTGATTCATGAAGCGTTTTCGTCATTCCACAGGCCTTGCTCTGGCTTTCGTGCTGGCACTGGCGCCGCTCGCCGCGCAGGAGCCCTCGGTGGCGGAAGAGGTAGCGGCTGAGCCGGCCCTGCCCGCCGAGCCGGTCCCGCTGCGCTGCACCGGGCGGCACGGGTTCCGCCACGGGGGCGGCGCGGTTCTGCCCGCACGGCCGGCGCGCGCTGCGCCGCGGCAGGACTACGAGCCCGCCCCGGCGATGTGGCGCCTTGCCGACGACGACACCACGATCACCATCTTCGGCACCTTCCACGTCTTGCCCGAAGGCTTCCGCTGGCGCACCCCGCTGTTCGACCGGGTGATGGGCGAGGCGCAGGAGGTCGTGTTCGAATCCCGCGACGACAAGGCAGAGGGTGAGGCCGAGGCCGAACTGACCCCCGAGGCGCTGCGATTCATGACCCTGATGATGCGCTACCGCCCGGCCGAGCCGCTGTCCGCGCGCCTGTCCGAGCGCAACCGGCCCAAGCTCAAGCGGATGCTGCAGCTGGCGGGTCTTTCCGCCGATCAGATCGAATATGCCCCGCCGATGATCGCGATGTTCGCCATCGCCGAAGCCACCGCCACGGCCGAGGGATCGCTGCGCGATTTCGGGGTGGAGACCGTGATCGAAGCCGAGTTCAAGGCCAGCGGCCGGCCCATTTCGGCGATCGAGGATCCGATCCAGGTGCTCGAAAACCTATTCGGGATCGACGAGGCGCAGCTGATCGGGATGATCGACGAGGGGTTTGACGGGTGGGACGGCTGCGCTCTGGTCGAACCGGGCGCCAATGATTGGGAGACCGAGCACAACTGGGCGCAGGGCAAGTTGGGTGACGCGGCGGTGACCGAAATGCTCGAAGACCCCTTTGGGCGTGCCTTCTACGAAGTGCTGCTGGTCGACCGCAACCGCGCCTGGACCGAGTGGCTGGAGAATCGGATGGCGCGGCCCGGCAACCTGCTGCTGGCGGTCGGGGCCGGGCATATGGAGGGGCCCGATTCGGTGATTCTGATGCTGCGAGAGAAGGGGTTTATCGTCGAGCGAATTCAATAGGAAAGGCGCGTATTTGTCGCATCGGCCTGACTTCAAGTCAGGTTATCTTGACATCGTCAGCGAATCACGACATAAAGTCAGGGCAACCTGACATTCCGGAAGGTTGCACTGACACAACCAACTCTTCCTCCCCAGGAGATCCGCCATGTCCTTCCGTACCCCGCTTGCTTCGTTCGGTGCCCCCCTTGCTGTCGCCATCGCCCTGATGGCAGCCCCCGCCAGCGTCAACGCCGCCCCTGTCAACGCGACCGAATTCGAGGCCCCCGTCGCCCATGACGATCTCGACCTCACCACCCGCGATGGTGTCGCCCGGCTCGATGAGCGCGTGCGCACCAAGGCGCGCCAGATGTGCGCCAACGGAGGCCGCGACAGCGCCTCGCTGCGGCTCGAACGCGAATGCCGCGAGAGCGCGCTGGCAGCCGCCGCGCCGGAGATCCGCGTCGCCATCGCCAATGCGCGGGCCGACCGGATGCGCTTCGCCGAAAACACCCCCGCATCGCCCGCCGCCACTCCGGGCGCGTGATGCAACCCGGCGGAGGGGTTAGCCCCGCCCCTCCGCCGGCCCCCTTATAAAGGTGGCAACGAGAGCGCCTGAATGACCATTTCCGACGGCAAGCCAGACAAGCAGCGGCGCTACCGCGCCTATTTCGTGCTGATGAATGCCTCGCTTGCGGCATTGGTCTACAGCCTGCTGGAATTGCTCGTCGACCGTCTGACGGGGTTCGATCCTCAGGACCACATGTCGCCCCTGGTCACGGTGATTTACTACACGCCATTGGTGGTGCTGATGTTCTTCGTGCCGATGTTTCTGATTTGCGCGAAGTTTATGCGCGACGAATATGCTGAGCAATTGTGGCGCCGAACGTCGGTGGTTTTGGCCTACGCCACCGCTGCATTGCCCCTCATAATCTTTATTCTCGCTTGGGTCTGGTATTTCGCGACCGGCGACACGAAGGCTGAGCAAGTGCATTGGTCTCTGCGCTGGCTGTCCGACAAGGTTCAATGGGGCGATGCCCTTATTGTCGTGTGGATCGGCTACATGATGGCCTTCGTGGTGATCTTCCAATTCCTTCGCTGGAGAGATTCGCGGTGAACAAGGCCAGCATCTTCATGGCCGCCAGCTGGACCGGGCTTGGTGCGCTCATTCTCACCGCCGTCGCTGCGGTTGCGGACGCGCCGCTGGTGGTTGCCGTGCCCCTGCTTCTGCTCGTGATCGGCAGCAGTTACGTCATGCTCGCGACTCGCCGCGCGGACGAATACACCGAGGGGCTGTGGAATGCCGGGGCAAGCGTCGCCTTCGGGACCATGTTGCTGACCTTCCTCGGCCTGCCCGCTGCCGAAGGCTTTTTCGACGGCGTGACCGGCACCGAAGACGGCCATAACATTCCCGCTACCGTGGTGCCCATACTGGCGATCGCCGCCTTCTACATCGGCCTGTTCGTCAAGCGCCTGCTGGGGGACATGTAATGCCCTACAAGCCCAATACAGTCGGCGAGCGTGAGCGCAGCAACCAGTTCGTGGTGCTCTGGTTCAGCGTGGGCGGTGCCGTGTTCAGCTTTGCCAATCTGTTCATCGGCATGGACAACATGCTGAGCGCAGTGGCTTTCGGATCGATGGCTGGCGGCCCCTTGAGCGTCGCCTTCGGCACCCACGCGGACGAATACCTCCAAAGCCTTCTGAAGACCGGGTTGCGCTGGATGAGCGCGGTGCTGGGTGTCTATCTCGTCGCGCTGTTCATCCTTGCGTCCGGAGACGTAGCCAACGAGCTTGGTTATGCCTTTGGCGGCGGCGGCGCACAGCGCGAGGCAGTCGGGATCGAGGCGCTCGCCATGAACGGCCTGACGGTCGCCATCGCGCTCACCCTCGCCTTTTACGCCGGTTTCGCCTTCCAATGGCTGCGCGATCGCTGGGACGCGAGCGAAGACGAATGAAAAACCGCCTCAAAGTCCTGCGCGCCGAACGCGACTGGAGCCAGGCTGAGCTGGCCGGGCGGCTCGACGTGTCGCGTCAGGCGGTGAACGCCATCGAGACCGGCAAGCACGACCCCTCGCTCCCGCTCGCCTTCCGCATCGCGCGCCTGTTCGACATGCGTATCGAGGAGATTTTCGATGACGAACTCTGACGATATCCCCGGCATGGCCGAAGACGATGACAACAGCCTTGGCGCGCGGTTTCGCCGGTTTGCTGTCCCGGTGCTGTCGTTCGCGGCAGGCCTGACGCTGCTGCTGAGCGGCATGGCGTGGGGCGCGATACAGGTGGCCAAGGACAATATCGCATCAATCGATGTGGCGGGTGCGATGATCGTAGGACTCATCGGCGGCGCAATCGTGGTCGCGACCTTCCGCAAGTGGCCCACCCTCACGCAGGGCGACCCCGTCACCCCGCGCACCCGGCGCTATGGCTGGGCAATGGTCGCGCTGATTGCCTTTTCCATGCTGATCACGCTGGTCTTCGCCCGGCCCTCGGGCGGAGGTCTCGCGAACGATCTCTATTCCAACGGCCCGCTGCCGACCGATCTTGCTGTGGGCGCAGCGCTGCTGTGGCTGGTCAGCATGCCGCTGCTTGCCGCCATCACGCGCCGCAATATGGACGAGGTCGAGCGTGACTTGCTGATTTTCGGCGAGAGCGCCGGTTTCCGCTTCTTCACCACGGTCGCCCCCGCATGGTGGCTCGGCTATCGCGGCGGCGTGCTGCCCCAGCCCGATGTGATGATCCTGTTCGTCGGGGTGCTGATCGCATCCTTCATCGCCAACATGGCCCGGAGGCTGACATGACCGACCCGAACCTCGGCTCTGACCCCGGCCCCGGCGAGGCCCGTCTCCGCCAACGTCAGCGCGTTCAGGTCATCACCATGTTTGCCGCAGCCGCGTTGGCGGGAGGAATCGGGTTCCTGACCGGCTATTTCGACCAGGGCGATGGCAACCTGCTCCTGGGCGATTGGAACAAGTTGAAGCTGTCGCCTGCGCTGGCCGTGCTGATCGCCGCTCTCTCGATAACCGTCTTCCTGATCGTGCCGATCCAGAACATGAGGAAGGCCGACGATTACCAGCGCGAGGTTTCGCTGGTCGCGTTCACCGGTGGCTTCTTCGCCGTGACCGCGGGCTTTCCGGTCTGGGCGGCGCTTTATGCCGGAGGGTTCGTGCCGCCGCCCCACGCCTTCGGGGTCTTTGCCATCGCCTATGTCGCGATGCTGGCCTCGTTCCTCTATGCCCGCTGGAAAATCTGACCGGTGGCCTTGTTTCAATGCCCCCCTACCCACTCCTCCGAAAGGACCATTCGATGAAACTTGCCTCGCTGCTTGCCCTCGCCGCCGCCCCGCTCGCGCTGCTGGCCGCCACCCCGGCGCTGGCCGACCATCATGCCGAGCCTGTCGCCACGACCACGCCCGCCACGCCGGGCCTGTGGAAGGTCGCAGACGAGGATACCACGATCTACCTGTTCGGCACCTTCCACTTCCTGCCCAAGGACGTCGAGTGGCTGACCCCGCCGGTGGCCGAGGCGATGGATTCGGCCGATCTGGTGGTGAAGGAACTGGGCCCCGAATCCGAAGACATCGCCAACATTCAGGCCGCGGTGGTCAAGCATGGCCTGCTTGCCCCCGATCAGTCGCTTTCCGGCCTGCTGACGCCCGAGCAGAACGCCAAGCTTGCCGAGGTGGTGGCCGAGCTTGAACCGCAGCTTGCCGCCAATGGCATGTCGCCCGCGGTGCTCGATCGGCTGCGTCCGTGGTTCGTGTTCATCAACCTCACCGTCGCCAAGTTTGGCCAGATGGGCTTTGGCGCCGAGAGCGGGGTCGAAAGCGTGATCACCGAACGCACCAAGGACAAGGAGCGGATCGGGCTGGAAACGCTCGACCAGCAGTTCGGCTTTTTCGCCTCGCTGTCCAACGAGGATCAGGTCAGGCTGCTGATGACCACCGTCGAGGGTCTGGACGAGATCGAAACCGCCCTGCCCGCGATGGTCGAAAACTGGCGGATGGGCAAGGTCGATGAACTCGCCGCGCTGCTCAATGATGACATGAGCGAGGCGAATATCAGCGATCTGATCCTGTTTGATCGCAACGCTGCCTGGGCCGAGTGGATCGGCGCGCGGATGGATCAGCCCGGCACGGTGTTCATCGCGGTGGGCGCAGGCCACCTGGGCGGGCCAAAGAGCGTGCAGGATTTCCTCGCGCAAAAGGGCATCACCGTCACCCGCGTCCAGTAAGCTGGCACGCGGCGGGTGAGGATCATGTCGGTACGGGAAGGAACGGCGCAGACGCAGCGCAGCGGCGTGCAGGTCACGCTGCTGCTGCTCGCCGCGCTGCTCCTCGCCCTGCTGGCCGGGTGCCGAGAGCCTCCGCCCGACGACCCGCCGAACCCGCTGCTCTACGAAATCGCCTCGGCCGATGGCACTGTAGAGGGCTGGATGCTTGGCACGATCCACGCCCTTCCGGAAGGCACCCGCTGGCGCACGCCCGCCATAACGCAGGCCGTCTCCGAGGCCGATCTGCTGGTGGTCGAGATCGCCGCGCTGGATGACAGCGCGGCGCTTTCGCGCACCTACGCCGAGCTTTCCGCGACCCCCGGCCTGCCGCCGCTGGCCGCGCGCGTTCCGTCCGATCTGGCCGACCCGCTCGCGAAGCTGATGGCGCGCGGCGATCTCGATCCGGCCCGCTTCGGCGCGACCGAGACCTGGGCGGCAGCCATCGCGCTCGCGCAGGTCGATGCGACGGGCGATCCCGCCAATGGCGTCGACCGCGCGGTGCTGCGCGATTTCGCGGGCCGCCCCGTGCGCGAGCTGGAGGGCGCGCGCGGTCAGCTTTCACTGTTCGACCGTCTCCCCGAAACGCAGCAGCGCGCGATGCTCGCCGCCGTGGTACGCGAGAGCGACAAGACGCGCGCCGATCCCGAACGGCTCCAGCGCGCCTGGCTGGCGGGCGATGCGGACACGATCGAACAGGCCACCCGCGAAGGCTTCCTCGCCGACCCCGCACTGCGCGAGCCGCTGCTCACGGGCCGCAACCAGCGCTGGGCCAATGCGCTCGTCCCGCTGCTTGGCCAGCAGCCCCGCCCGCTGATCGCGGTAGGCACCGCGCACCTTGTCGGACCCGAGGGGCTGGTCGCGCTGCTCGAAGCGCAGGGCTACCGCGTGCGCCGCCTCCCCTAAAGCGGTTGCCAAACCGGCCATCTCTCTCTAAGGGCCCGCGCTTCGGTGCTTCCGGTCATCCCTGGAGGCGGTCGCACCGGTGACAACTGCAATCAAACACGCATTCGAAAGGCATCCGTATGAGCGAGACTCTTACCCTGCCGGCCGAAGCGCGCGAACGGGCTGGCAAGGGAGCCTCCCGAGCACTTCGCCGCGAAGGTCGGACCCCTGCTGTCATCTATGGCGGCAAGGAAGAACCCACCATGATCCACGTCGAGCAGAAGGAACTGGTTCGTCAGCTGATGACCGGCCACTTCATGAACTCGATCGTCAACATCGAGATCGGTGGCAAGTCCGTCCGCACGCTCCCGAAGGATGTCGCCTTTCACCCGGTGACTGACCGCCCGACCCACGTCGACTTCCTGCGCCTTTCGGCGGATTCGAAGGTCGAAGTTGCGGTGCCGGTGGTGTTCATCAACGAAGAAAAGTCGCCCGGCCTCAAGAAGGGCGGCGTGCTGAACGTCGTGCGCCACGAACTCGAACTGGTTTGCGCCAGCGATTCCATCCCCGACGAGATCCAGATCGATGTCGGCGGCAAGGACGTGGGTGATGCGATCCACATCAGCGAAGTGACCCTGCCCAAGGGCGTCACCAGCGCGATCACCGATCGCGATTTCACCATCGCCACGCTCGTCGCCCCCTCGGCGCTCAAGAGCAGCGAAGGTGACACCACCACTGCCGACGTCGCCGACGCAGACGCCGACGCCGAATAAGCGATCGGCCGGTAACGGCTTCGCAAACGCCGGGCTTCCTTTGCGGGAAGTCCGGCGTTTCGTTTTGTGGGCAGCATCGCTAGGGAAACATCATGCAGATCTGGGTCGGCCTCGGAAATCCCGGACCGCGCTATGCGCTCCACCGGCACAATGTCGGCTTCATGGCGGCAGACGTCATCGCCGACATGCATGACTTCGCGCCGGTGCAGAAGAAGTTCAGCGGATGGGCGCAGGAAGGGCGGATCGGCAACCACAAGGTCCTGCTGCTGAAGCCCGCGACTTTCATGAACGAAAGCGGCCGCGCAGTGGGCGAGGCGCTGCGGTTCTACAAGCTGGGCACCGAAGCGCTGACCGTGTTCCATGACGAGCTCGACCTTGCCCCCTTCAAGGTCAAGGTGAAGCAGGGCGGCGGGCATGCGGGGCACAACGGCTTGCGCTCGATCGACCAGCACTGCGCCAGCCTCGGCGCGCCCGATTATCGCCGTATCCGGCTCGGGATCGGCCATCCCGGGCACAAGGACCGGGTGACTGGCCATGTTCTCGGCAACTTCGCCAAGACCGAGGAGGACGATCTCGCCGCCATGCTTGGCGCGGTGAGCGCAGAGGCGGCGTGGCTGGCAAAAGGCGATGACGTGCGCTTCATGAATGATGTGGCGCTGCGGATGCAGTGGTGATCGTGGCGCGGGGGCCGATCATTATCCGCCAGCGCTGGTGGGGGCATCTGGCTGTGCTGCTGTGTCTGCCGATCTTCGGCATATTGGCAGCGGCGATGGCGTCGTCCGGTTTCGCACTGTTCGCCAAACCCGGTGGCTGGTGGCGGGGTCTCATAATCCTTGGTGGCGCCGGGTTGATGTTGCTCATCGTGGTTCTCCAGCTCAACCACCTCTTCGCCTTCCGGCTCGAGATCTATCCGCATGGCCTGCGTCTGGCCGGCAATTTCTGGAGCCACCGCATAACCTGGCAGGAGATCACGCGGATCGAGAAGCGGCACAATTACCGCGCACCCGGCTATCACGTCGCAATCGAAGTCGACGGATCGCGCCTGCCTCGCCGGCATTGGAGCAACCTGTGGTGGGCCCGCTACCAGATCCCCTCCGGTATGGAGAAGGGCGCTGGCGAACTGACAGACTATCTCAAACGCAAGCGGCGCGAGGCGCTCAAGCGACAGCAATCGGTGGCGGAATAATGCGCCGCGTCCTCATCATCGGCCCCTGCGGATCGGGCAAGAGCACCCTTGCCCGCGAACTCGCGCCGCGCATGGGCCTCCCGCTCGTCCACATGGATCAACTCGGCTGGCAGGCGGGCTGGGTCGAGACCGAAAAGGCCGAATTGCACGCCCGCCTCGCCGAGGTGGTGGCGCAGGACGAATGGCTGATCGAGGGCAACTACGGCAGCACCCTCGCGCCCCGGCTCGCGCGGGCGGACACCGTGATCTACCTCGATTTCCCGATCCGCCTGTGCCTGTGGCGGCTGGCGAAGCGGATCGTGAGCCACCGTGGCCGCTCGCGCCCCGATATGCCCGAAGGTTGCCCCGAACGCTTCGATGCGGCGTTCTTCTGGTATGTGATGAACTGGAACAGCGGCCCCGGCCCGCGCACCGAGGCGAAGCTGGCGGGCTACTCCGGCACACTGATCCGCCTGCGCACCCCGGACGCGCTTGCACAATGGCGCAGAGCCAATAGTCTGGACTGACGCCCGCCTCAGCCAAGGACTTGCCCCATGAGCCTCGACCGCCGCGCCCTGCTCGCCGGAGCTGCCGCCACCGCCGCACTCACCGCCCAGCGCGCCCGTTCCGCCGAGCCGGTTTACACACCCCAACTTTCCTTCGCGGGCAAGAGCGTGCTGATCACCGGCTGCTCCTCGGGCTTCGGGCGGCTGACGGCGGAAGTGCTGGCACGGCAGGGCGCGCGGGTATTCGCGACGATGCGCAACCTCCCCCGCCCCGAGGCGGACGAACTGACCGCGCTGGCGAGTGCCGAGAGCCTCGACCTGCACGTCATCGGGATCGACGTGACCGACTTGAAGCAGGTCAACGCCGGGGTGAAGGAGGCCGAGCGGATCAATGGCGGGCCGCTCGACGTGCTGGTCAACAACGCCGGGATCGGCATCACCTCCCCGGTCGAGGTGCAGGACATGGAGGCCACCCGCCTGATCTTCGACACCAACGTCTTCGGCCCGCACCGCATGGCGCGCGCGGTGCTGCCGGGGATGCGCGGCAAGGGCGGCGGGCAGATCATCCAGATTTCGAGCCAGCTGGGCCGTGTCATCGCGCCTTATTCCGGGCACTACTCAGCCACCAAGTTCGCGCTGGAGGCGATGAGCGAGCAGCTTGCCTACGAGCTGGTGCCGCACCAGATCGACGTGACCATCATCGAGCCCGGCGGCTATCCCACCAAGGTTTGGGTCAATCGCAATATCTACTCAGCAGCACTCAAGGCACGCTCGATGGCGATCCACAACAAGGGCTACCCCGATCAGGTCGCCGCGATGGGGGCAGAGGACGGGTCGGGCCGCAGCAACGATCCGATGGACGTCGCCCGCGCCATCGCGGGGCTGATCGCCCAGCCCCCCGGCACGCGGCCCTTGCGCCTGCCGGTCAGCGGCGGCGCGGTTCCGCAAACGCCGATCAACACGGTCACCGCGCAGGTGCAGACCGACTGGCTCGGCAATTCGCGCGCCGGGCCGTTGGTGCGCGCGGTTCACCAGCGGTGAGGCTCTAGCCATTCGCGGGCCACGCGGCTAAGGGCGGCGCTTTCCTGATAGCCAAGGCAATTTATCATGGGTTTCCGTTGCGGGATCGTCGGCCTGCCCAACGTGGGCAAGTCCACTCTGTTCAATGCGCTGACCGAGACGCAGGCGGCGCAGGCGGCCAATTATCCCTTCTGCACCATCGAGCCCAATGTCGGCCAGGTCGCGGTGCCCGATGACCGCCTCCAGAAGATCGCCGCCATCGCCAAGAGCGCCAAGATCATCGAGACCCAGCTCGGCTTCGTCGACATCGCGGGTCTGGTGAAGGGCGCCAGCAAGGGCGAAGGTCTCGGTAACCAGTTCCTCGGCAATATCCGTGAGGTGGACGCGATCGTCCACGTGCTGCGCTGCTTCGAGGATGACGACATCCAGCACGTCGCCAACAAGGTCGATCCCATCGCCGATGCCGAAGTGGTCGATACCGAGTTGATGCTCTCCGACCTTGAAAGCCTCGAAAAACGCGTCCCCGCCGCTGCCAAGCGCGGCGCGGCGGGCGACAAGGAAGCCAAGGCCATGGCGAGCGTGCTCGGGCAGGCGCTCGACCTGCTGCGCGACGGCAAGCCTGCGCGCCTCACCGAGCCCAAGGACGAGGAGGAAGCGCGCCTGTTCAAACAGGCCCAGCTGCTCACCGCCAAGCCGGTGCTGTATGTCTGCAACGTCGCCGAGGAGGACGCCGCCGAGGGCAACGAGTTGTCCGCCAAGGTCTTCGCCAAGGCTGCGGCCGAGGGTGCAGAAGCGGTGGTCGTCTCCGCCGCGATCGAGGCCGAGCTGGTCGCCATGCCGGTGGAAGACCGGGGCGAATTTCTGGAGGCGCTGGGCCTCACCGAAAGCGGCCTCGCCCGCGTGATCCGCGCAGGATACAAGCTGCTCGGCCTCAAGACCTTCTTCACCGCCGGTCCCAAGGAAGCCCGCGCCTGGACCTTCCCCGATGGCGCCAAGGCCCCGCAGGCAGCCGGCGAGATCCACTCGGATTTCGAACGCGGCTTCATCCGGGCCGAAACCATCGCCTATGACGATTACGTCACGCTCGGCGGCGAAGCGGGCGCGAAGGAAGCGGGCAAGCTGCGCCAGGAAGGCAAGGAATATGTCGTCCAGGACGGCGACGTGCTGCTGTTCAAGTTCAACGTTTGATTGCGCGCCGTCGCCGTTCTGACATCCCGCGTGCATAGGGGGCGAACCATGCGCCTGATCCTGCTGATTGCCGCCCTCGTCCTTGCTCCCTTTGCCGCTTCGGCAAAGGAGCCACAGCGCCCTGTCACCGTGCTCGTCGGCATCGACGGCTTCCGCCCCGATTATCTGGATCGCGGGATCACTCCGAACCTGTCTGCGCTCGCCAAGGCAGGCGCCAGCGGGTCGATGCGTCCGAGCTTTCCGACCAAGACCTTCCCCAATCATTATGCGCTCGTCACCGGCAAGGTGCCCGACCGCAACGGCATCGTCGGCAATTCGATGATCGATCCGCGCCGTCCGGGCGAGATGTTCAGCCTCGGCAATGCGCGTCAGGCGCTCGACCCCTTCTGGTGGGACGAGGCCGAGCCGGTCTGGATCGCCGCCGAGCGCGCAGGGCTGCGCACCGCGACGATGTTCTGGCCGGGCAGCGAGGTCGCGATCGGCGAGATGCGCCCGCGCGACTGGCTGCGCTTCGATCAGAACGTCACCAATGTGCAGCGCGTCACCACGCTGATCGACTGGCTGCGTCGCCCCGCGAGCCTCCGCCCTGCCTTTGCCACGATCTATTTCGACACGGTCGACACCGCAGGCCACCGCTTCGGTCCCGACAGCGCCGAGGTGAACGCCGCCATCGCCGAGGTCGACGCGCGGATCGGCGAGCTCGTTGCAGGCGCGAAGGCGCTGGGCGTGGCGGTCAACTGGGTCATCGTCGCCGACCACGGGATGCGGCAGGTGGACGAGGCCCGCGTGATCCAGCTCGACGATTTGCTTGACCGGGCGAGCTACATCGCGGTCGAGACCGGCCCCTATGCCGCGATCGAGCCTGCCGCCGGCACCGACAACCGCGTCGCCGAGGCGCTGCTGGTGCCGCACGAGCACATGACCTGCCAGCGCAAGGAGGACCTGCCCGCGCGCCTCAAATACGGCACCAACCCGCGCGTCGCGGCGATCATCTGCATCGCCGAGAATGGCTGGACGATCCTGTCTGGTGCCCCCGCCTACCCCGTGAGCGGCGGGGCGCATGGCTATGACAATGCCGACCCGGACATGCTCGCGGTGTTCATCGCCAGCGGCCCGGCCTTCGCGCGCGGTGCGAGGGTTCCGGTGTTCGACAATGTCGCGGTCGCCGCCCTGCTGCGGGCTGTGCTCGGGTTGCCGGAGGATGCTTCGGCGGACGGCAAGCTCGCCGACATCGAAAGCGCGCTGCGCCGCTGACCGCCGCCCCTCCTGCGCGACGATTTCCAGCGCGGAAGGAACAAGTCTCCGTGAACACGGCTCTTGCTTGCACATGGCAAGGCAAGAGGAACGCGCAAGTGAACAACGGGACGGGTAAGCTAGAGATGCTGGTGCGGGTCGGCTTTTTCGCCCGCGCGGTGCTCTATACGGTGCTGGGCTTTATCGCGCTTGGCGCGATCGGACAGATCAGCGAGGGCACCACGGGCATCTTCGCGACGGTTGATTCCATCCCCGGCGGTACGGTCCTGCTATGGGTGCTGGTGGTCGGTCTTCTGGCATATGCGCTGTTCCGCTTCGCCTCGCCCGCTTTCGATATCGAGCACAAGGGTTCTGACGCCAAGGGCTGGGCCCAGCGGATCGGCCATGCCGGAAGCGGGATCGGACACCTCGCGCTGGCGTGGACGGCCTACAAGTTCGCCACCGGCGCAGCAGCGGGAGCGGGCGGAGGCGCGTCCGAGGCGGCGCAGGGCATGTTGTCCTTCCCGCTCGGCGGGGCGGTGATCGGCATTCTCGGCGTTACCTTCTTCCTCGCCGCGGTGGCGCAGGGCCTGAAGGCCGCGACCGCCAAGTTCATGCACAATATTTCCCCGAGCGCGCCTGATCAGACCAAGCTGGTCGGGAGGATCGGTTACGCCGCGCGCGCGGTGACCTTTGCGGTGATCGGCTGGTCGCTGATTGAGACCGGTTTTATGGCCAAGGGATCGTCGAACGTGAAGACGCTCGGCGAGGCGGTCGAATCGCTCGCCGGGACGGGATGGCTGTTCACCCTCGTCGCGATCGGCATGGTGATGTTCGGGGTCTTCAGCCTCGTGCTGGCGCGCTATCGCATCATTCCCGACATCGACGAGCACGCCCGCCGCGCCTAGCGCGCGGTGCGGAGGGCGGTTCAGTGCCGTCCAAACAGCTTTTCGACATCTTCCATGCTGAGCTTCACCCAGGTCGGTCGCCCGTGATTGCACTGGCCTGACCTTGGCGTCGCCTCCATTTCGCGCAGCAGCGCGTTCATCTCTGCGACGCTGAGCGTGCGGCCTGCGCGCACCGATCCGTGGCAGGCCATTGTCGCCAACACCAGTTCGAGCCGTTCGGCGAGCAGCAGCGCGCCGCTGTCCTCCTGCTTGCCGTGCTTGGCGATATCGTCGGCGAGGTCGCGCAGCAGGCGGGCGCTGTCGGCCTTGGGCAGCGCAGCGGGGAGCGCGCGGACCAGCATCGCGGCGGGCCCGAAGCGTTCGATCACGAGGCCGAAACGCGCAAGTCCCTCCGCTGCATCCTCCAGACGGTCGCAATCGACCTCGTCCATTTCGACCACGTCGGGCACCAGCAGCGCCTGCGAGCGGCGGTTGGCCTCCCCTGCCCCCGCGGCGCGCAGGCGTTCGAGCACGAGGCGTTCGTGCGCGGCGTGCTGATCGACCAGCACCAGGCCATCGGCGGCCTCGGCGACGATATAGGTGTTGGCGACCTGCCCCCGCGCGATGCCGAGGGGGTATTGGCGCGCTTCCTCGGGAACGGGTGCGGCTTCCTCGGCCCGGCCCTGCGGCGCGGGGAGCGGTGCGCTCCAATCCTGACGCGCCTCGCCGAGCCGCGGTTGCGCCGCCGTCCAGTCGCGGCCCGAGAAGATGCTGGCAAGTGCCGGTGACTGTGTTTCGACCGCTGCGGCAGGCTCGCTCACCCACCTGCCCATGGCGGCGCGGTCCGGCCCCTGCGCCGAGCGGCGATCCCCTGTCGCGAGCGCCTGCCTTAGCCCGCTGACAATGAATCCGCGCACTCCGGCGCTGTCGCGGAAACGCACCTCGGTCTTGGCCGGATGGACATTCACATCGACATCCTGCGGCGGCAGCTCGAGAAACAGCGCCAGCACCGCGTGGCGATCCCGCGCGAGCATGTCGGCATAGGCACCGCGCACCGCGCCCACCAGCAGCCGGTCCTTCACCGGGCGGCCGTTGACGAAGAGGTATTGGTGATCGGCCACGCCCCGGTTGTAGGTCGGCAGGCCCGCAAGCCCCGTCAGCCGCATCACCCCGTGCGGCGTGTCGCGGTCCATGGCGATGGCGACCGAGTTGTCCTTCAGCTCATGCGCGATGATCCGCGCGACGCGGGTCGCCAGCTCCTCACCGGCTTGCAGGTTGAGGACGGTGCGCTTCGCCCCATCGCTCGCCGTCTCCAGCGTGAAGGCAATATCGGGCCGCGCCATCGCGAGGCGGCGGACAACGTCGAGGCAGGCGGCATATTCGCTGCGTGCGGTGCGCAGGAACTTGCGGCGCGCGGGCACCTTGTCGAACAGATCTTCGACGCGCACGCGCGTGCCCGGTGGCAATGCGGCAGGCTCGTCCGCCAGCAGCGCGCCGTGATCAACCACCCGGCGCCAGCCTTCCGCAGAGCCCGCCTCGCGGCTCTCGATGGTGAGCCGCGCGACACTGGCGATGCTTGGCAGCGCCTCGCCGCGAAAGCCCAGCGTCGTCACCAGCTCGATCGCGCCGTCGGCGCCGATCAGCGAATCCGGGAGCTTGGAGGTGGCATGGCGTTCGAGCGCCAGCGCCATGCCATCGGGCCCCATGCCGCACCCGTCATCGACCACTTCGATGCGCGCAAGACCGCCCTCGCCCAGCACCACACCGATTCGCTGCGCACCCGCATCAATCGCGTTCTCGACCAGCTCCTTGAGCGCTGCAGCAGGGCGTTCGACCACCTCTCCCGCAGCAATACGGTTCACAAGTGACGAAGGCAGGCGGCGGATTTCGGGCATTTGTCGCACGCTAGCGATGGGCCGTCGCAATTTCGAGGGTGGGCGGCATAAAATCGCCGTCACAGTGGACAAATATTTTGGCCTTTTGCCTGCGGATTCGCTAGGCGCGGCCTGTCATGTCATAACCGGGTCGAATTCCACCGCCACCGCCCCTCTCAGCGGCGTGCGGCCCTCGCCCCGCCACCACTGGAACACCTTCATCCATGAGCTTTCTGTCCAACTTCTTCAAATTCGGTTCGCAGAACATGGCCATCGATCTCGGAACGGCCAACACCCTCGTCTACGTGCAGGATCAGGGAATCGTTCTGAACGAGCCTTCGGTGGTCGCGATCGAGACGATCAACGGCATTCGCCGGGTCAAGGCCGTGGGTGACGATGCGAAGATGATGATGGGCAAGACCCCGGACAGCATCGAGGCAATCCGCCCGCTGCGCGACGGCGTGATCGCTGACATCGAAGTGGCCGAGCAGATGATCAAGCACTTCATCCAGAAGGTGCACGGCAAGAAGTCGATGTTCCGCTATCCCGAAATCGTGATCTGCGTGCCTTCGGGCTCCACGTCCGTTGAGCGTCGCGCGATCCGCGACGCGGCCTCGAACGCGGGCGCTTCGGACGTGCACCTGATCCTCGAGCCGATGGCCGCGGCGATCGGTGCCGACATGCCGGTGACCGAGCCGGTTGGCAGCATGGTGGTCGATATCGGCGGGGGCACCACCGAAGTTGCCGTTCTCTCGCTGCGGGGCCTTGCCTACACCACCTCGGTGCGCACCGGGGGCGACAAGATGGACGAAGCCATCGTCTCCTATGTGCGCCGCCACCACAACCTGCTGATCGGTGACGCCACGGCAGAACGCATCAAGAAGGATTACGGCATCGCCATGATCCCCGAAGACGGAATCGGCGAGACCATCACCCTGAAGGGCCGCGACCTTGTGAACGGCGTTCCCAAGGAAATCACCATCAATCAGGCCCATGTCGCCGAAGCGCTGAGCGAACCCATCGGCGCGATTGTCGAAGGCGTGCGCATCGCGCTCGAAAACACCGCACCCGAACTGGCAGCGGATATCGTCGATCAGGGTATAGTGCTCACCGGCGGCGGTGCTTTGATCCGTAGGCTCGACGAGCATCTGCGTGAAGAAACCGGCCTCCCCGTCTCGGTCGCCGAAGACCCGCTGCTGTGCGTCGCCATCGGCACGGGCCGGGCGATGGAAGATCCGATCTATCGCGGCGTGCTGATGACCGCGTGAGTGCGCTGCGCCTAAGTCAGAAGGGATCCTAAGCCATGGCGCCCCCCTCTTCGCGCCGCTCGGGCTTTTCGAAGAAGGCGCAGTATTCGCTGTTCACCGGCTACCTGCTGGCGGGCGCGGGTGCTGCGTTGGGCCTTGTGCTGCTGATGCTGTCGCTGTGGCAGCCGGCGGCCTTCGCCCCCCTGCGCGGTGTGGCGAGCGATGTCGTCGCCCCGGCGGGTGAGGCGGGCGCCGTAACCCGCGCGGGATCGCAGGGGATGATCGCCGGCATCGCGGGCTATTTCCAGGCCGGATCGCAAAACGCCGAACTTCGCCGCGAGCTTGAGATCGCTCGTATCCGCGTGGGCGAGGCTAACGCGCTCAAGGCTGAGAATGCGCGACTGAAGGGCCTGCTTGGACTGACCGAAGGCGAGATCAGGCCGGTGGCGATGGCGCGGCTGGTCGGCTCTACCGCCACTAGCGGGCGGCGCCATGCCTATATCAGCGCTGGGTGGAATGATGGCGTGCGACCGGGAATGCCGGTGGTGTCCGAACGCGGCGTCGTCGGCCGCGTGCTCGAAGCCGGGCGCGGATCGGCGCGGGTGCTGCTGCTGACTGACAGCGAAAGCGTGCTGCCGGTGCGCCGCGCTGCCGACAATGTCATTGCCTTTGCCGAAGGGCGCGGCGACGGACTGCTGCGCATCCGCCTCGTCAACCTTGGGGTCAATCCGCTCAAGGTCGGCGACATGATGGTGACGAGCGGCGCAGGCGGATATTACCGCCCCGGCGTCGCTGTGGCAGTGATCGCAAAGATCACGCCTGATGGCGGCATCGCGCAGCTGGTGGCGGAACCGGCCTCGACCAATTTCGTCGCGGTCGAGCCCGTTGCCCAGCCTGCCGCCGTGGCCGAGCTGACCGATCCGTCCGCCGCCCCGGCCCCCGGCCCGAGCGCCTCCTCCTCCCCTGCCGCCACCGCCTCGCCCCGCGCCGGAGCTGGGGAGGAGTGATGGAGCAGTTAGACCCGCGCGCACGTTCGGACATCTATGGCCGCCGGATCAACCGCACGTCCTCGCCGTTGCGTAGGCGTTCGGTGCCCTATGCCTCGATCATGCTGGGATCGGTGCTGCCGGTGCTGCTGATGGCCGATCTGATGCCGCTGCTGCCCTCGCTCGGCTTTCTGATGCTGCTGGGCTGGCGCATGGTGCGACCCGGCGTGCTGCCGCTGTGGGCCGGAGCCCCGCTCGGCGCGTTCGACGATCTGTTCAGCGGACAGCCCTTCGGCAGCGCAATTCTGCTATGGTCGCTGGCGATGATTGCGATCGAGCTGATCGAGACCCGCTTTCCCTGGCGCGATTTCTGGCATGACTGGTTCGCCGCCAGCCTGCTGGCGCTGACCTATTGGAGCGCGGCGCTGGTGATCTCGGGCGCGCCCTTGACGCCGGAAATGTTCGCGGTTGCCGCCCCGCAGGCGGCGCTGGCGGTGCTGCTTTATCCGATGATCGCGCGGCTGGTCGCCTGGCTCGACCGGTTCCGGCTCTCGCGTGCGCGGACGATCGACTGATGAAGTTCAAGTTCCCGTTCCGAAATGGCGTTTCCGACCGCCCGAACAAGCTCCTCAATGCCTCGATCCTGCGTGCCACCTTTGATCGCCGCGCGGTGGTGATCGGCGCGGTGCAGGGCGGAATCGGGGTGCTGCTGGCGCTGCGCCTTGGCTATCTCTCGGTCGCCGAGAACGAGAAATACCGGTTGGAATCCGAAAGCAACCGGGTCAATCTCACGCTGATCCCGCCGCGCCGGGGCTGGATCCTTGATCGCAACGGCGCAGCGCTGGCGTCCAACCGCGCCGATTTCCGCGTCGACCTGATCCCCGAGCGGCTGGTCGATGCCGACAAGACCATCGACCGTCTGGGCGAGCTTCTGTCGCTCGGGCCGGCACGGATCGCCGATATCAAGGACAAGGTCTCCACTTCGCGCGGCTTCGCTCCGGTCGAGGTCGCGAGCGGGCTTGGCTATGAACAATTCGCCGCGCTCAGCGTGCGCCTGCCGGACCTGCCCGGCGTAGTGCCGCAACGCGGCTTTTCGCGGCTGTATCCGACCGCGTCGAGCGTCGGCCACCTGATCGGCTATGTCGGGCCTGCCTCGGCCGAGGAATACGAGAAAGACCCCAACCCGCTGTTGATCACGCCGGGTTACAAGATCGGCAAGGACGGCCTCGAAAAGCAGTTCGAGAAGGAACTGCGCGGGGTGCCCGGCGCCCGGCGCGTTGAAGTGACCGCATCGGGCCGGATCGTGCGCGATCTCGAAACCCGCGAGGATGTGCAGGGCAATCCCGTGCGCCTCACCATCGACGGCCCTTTGCAGGACTATGCCGCGCGCCGCATCGGGCTTGAAAGCGGCTCGGTGGTGGTGATGGACTGCCGCACCGGCGATCTCCTGTGCATGGCCTCGATGCCGAGCTTCGACCCCAATTCCTTCTCCGACGGGATCGGCGGCGTCGAATATGCGATGCTGCGCGAGGACGAGCGCGTGCCGCTGCGCAACAAGGTGCTCAAGGGACTCTACCCGCCCGGATCGACCGTCAAGCCGATGGTGTCGATGGCGCTGATGCAGGCCGGTGTCGACCCCGAGGAAACCGTGTTCTGCGGCGGCGGCCTGCGCGTGGGCAACCGCGTGTTCGGCTGCTGGAACCGCCGCGGCCACGGCGCGACCAATATGGCCAAGGGTATCTACCAAAGCTGTGACGTCTATTTCTATTCGATGGCCCAGCGTGTCGGGATGCAGCCGATCGCCGACATGGCGCGGCTGTGCGGGATGGGGCAGGAATTCCCCCTCCCCGTCACCAGCCAGTTCTACGGCACTGTCCCTGACCCCGCATGGAAAATGAAGAAGTGGGGCCGCGAATGGCAGACCTTCGACACGGTCAACGCCACGATTGGTCAAGGCTACATGCTCGCCAGCCCCTTGCAGCTCGCCGTGATGGCCTCGCGCCTCGCCACCGGCAAGCATGTGATGCCGCGCCTGACGCTCGACACCAAGCCGCAGGGCTTCGACAAGGCCGATTTCTCGACCGAGCAGGTCACCTATGTCCGCAAGGCGATGAGCGATGTGGTCAACGGCCCCGGCACCGCCGGGCGCGCGCGGCTGCCGATCCCGGATGTGTTGATCGCGGGCAAGACCGGCACCGCGCAGGTTGTCTCGCTCTCGATCTCGAACGGCAAGTCCGGCCCGTGGAAATACCGCGACCACGGGCTGTTCATCTTCTTCGCCCCCTATGACAACCCGCGCTACGCCGGGGCGGTGGTGATCGAGCACGGCGGCGGTTCGGGCGCGGCCTATCCGATCGCGCGCGACGTGATGACCTTCCTGTTTGATCCGGCCAAGGGCATGGAGGCGCTGACCGCGCTCGAGGCAGGCTGGGGCGGCACCGCGCAGCAGCGGCTCGAACGGCGCTACGCCGCCTATGCCGCCGAGCGCGGCGCGACCGTCAGCCGTCCGCCGCGCCGCGAGGAGGAGATCTTCGACCGGGTCGAGGCCGAGGCGCGGGTCGCCGCTGCCCAGACTGAGGCGATTGCCGATGAAGTGATCGCCCCCCGGCCCGAGGCCAACCCCTCGGGCGTTCCGGCAGGCAGCGCCGCGCCGCCCGCGCCGGTGCCGACGCCCACACCCCTTCCCCTCTCGCCTGCTGAGACCGGCCGATGAACACGCTTGCCGCCCGCAGCGGGATCGTGCCCGAGCCGATCGCCCGCCAGCCTTGGGAAATGCTGATCCCGCTGCTGCTGCTCACCGCATTCGGCGGACTGGTGCTCTACTCAGCCGGCGGCGGGGCGATGGAGCCCTTTGCCAAGTCGCATTTCATCCGCTTTGCCGTGTTCGCGGTGATGACCGGGATCATCGCTTCGCTCCCGCGCGAGCTGGTGAACCTGCTCACCTACCCTTCCTATCTCGCGGTGCTGCTGCTGCTGCTGGCGGTGGAGATCGTCGGCCAGGTCGGCGGCGGGAGCCAGCGTTGGCTGGAGGCCGGGCCGATCCGCATCCAGCCCTCCGAACTGATGAAGCCCGCAGTGGTGCTGGCGATGGCGCGGTTCTATTCCAAGCTTCCCGCAGGGATGATCGGGTCATGGCGCTCGGTGGTGCCTTCAGGGATGCTGATCGTGCTGCCGATCGCGCTGGTGCTGCTGCAACCCGACCTCGGCACATCGGTGGCGATTGCCTTCGGGGGCGTGGTGGTGATGTTCCTTGCCGGGTTGCCGCTGTGGTGGTTCCTGCTGGCGGGCGGCGCGGGCGTGGCGGCGATGCCGCTGGTCTATTTCTTCGCCCTGCACGATTACCAGCGCGCCCGCGTGACAACCTTCCTCGATCCCGAGAGCGACCCGCTGGGCGCGGGCTACCACATCGCCCAGTCCAAGATCGCGATCGGATCGGGCGGATTGTTCGGCAAGGGATTCAACGCCGGCACCCAGAGCCACCTCAACTACCTGCCCGAGCCGCACACCGACTTCGTCTTCGCCACCATGGCCGAGGAATGGGGCCTCATGGGCGGGCTGTTCGTGCTGACGATGTACACGCTGATCCTGCGCTGGGGCTGGAAGGTCGCGAGCGAATCGCAGGACCGCTTTTGCGCGCTGCTCGCCGCCGGGGCGACCGCGACGATCTTCTTCTACATCGCCATCAACCTGCTGATGGTGATGGGCATGGCGCCCGCCAAGGGTATCCCCTTGCCGTGGATGAGCCATGGCGGCTCTTCGATGATGACCAACATGATCTGCATCGGCCTCCTGATGATGGTCAACCGCTGGAACCGCGAGGCCCCGCGCCGCGGCCTGTCGGTCTAATCTGCCGCAGATGCGAAAAGGCCCTTGCCATCGAGGGCCGACGCGCTAAATGCAGCGCCTCACGCGAATCGGGATGCAGCTTCGGCGCTCCGGACCGCGCTTCCGGCGGATCCTTTCGGGGGTATTTGGCGGAATGGACGCATAGCTCAGTTGGTAGAGCAGCTGACTCTTAATCAGCGGGTCCTAGGTTCGAGCCCTAGTGCGTCCACCATCCCTCCTTTAGCGATGACATCGACCGGTTGGGTGGCGCGCTTGCCTGCGCTTTCCTGTCAGATTCATCTTACGTGGCCAGCTTGCAATCACACCTTGATGTGATAGTGCGCCCATATGAACACATCGCTCATCACACGCGTTCGCGATCTCGTCACATCGGGCACCATGACCAAGGCCGGGCTCGCCCGCGCCGCCGGTTTGCACGCCAACACCTTGCGTGACTGCACCGAGGACAGCTGGAACCCCACCGCCGAAACCCTCGCCAAGCTCGAGACCTTTCTCGACGCCAATGCCGACAGGCCGGTGCTCGCCACGATTGAGGAGATTATCGATGAGGCACGCAACGGGCGGATGTATATCCTCGTCGACGATGAGGACCGGGAGAACGAGGGCGATCTCATCATCCCGGCTCAGATGGCGACCCCGCAGGCGATCAACTTCATGGCGATGCATGGGCGGGGCCTGATCTGCCTTGCGCTCACCAAGGAGCGGGTCGATCACCTCGGCCTCACCCCGATGAGCCGCAACAACAAGGAATCGATGCAGACCGCCTTCACGATCTCGATCGAGGCGAAGGAGGGCGTCACCACCGGCATTTCCGCGGCGGACCGCGCGCGCACCATCTCGGTCGCGATCGATGCGGCCAAGGGGGCGGACGACCTGGTCACGCCGGGCCACGTCTTCCCGCTGATGGCGCGCGATGGCGGCACGCTGGTGCGCGCCGGGCACACCGAGGCGGCGGTCGACATCTCGCGGCTCGCCGGCCTCAATCCCTCGGGCGTAATCTGCGAAATCATGAACGAGGACGGGACCATGGCCCGGCTCGACGATCTCATCACTTTCGCGCGCAAGCACGATCTCAAGATCGGCACGATCCGCGATCTGATCGCCTACCGGATGCGCAACGATCATCTGGTCGAGCGCCTGTCGGAACGCGCCTTCACCTCGGATTATGGCGGGCAGTGGCGGATGATCACCTACCGCAACCGGATCGAGGGCAACGAGGCCTATGTGCTGCAGAAGGGCCATGTCGTCCCCGGCGAACCCACCCTCGCCCGCGTTCATCCGATTTCGGTGTTCGACGATGTGCTGGGGGCTCCGGGGCCGCGCAAGCGCACGCTCCAGCGCGCGATGCAGGCGATCGGCGAGCATGGATCGGGCGTGATCGTGATCCTCACGGGCCGCGTCGGCACCGGCGAATGGCGCCCTGACGAGGAACTGCGCAATATCGGTATCGGCTCGCAGATCCTTGTCGATTTGGGGGTCAGCACTATGGTGCTGCTGTCCAACAGCCGTCCCGATCTCGTCGCGCTTGAAGGCTATGGCCTGACCATCACCGATTTCCACCCCATTCCGGAGTAAACCCATGGCCGACATCCTCATCGTCGAAGCGCGCTTCTACGGCCACCTCAACGACATGCTGATCGCTGGCGCGCGCGCCGCGCTGGAAGCGGAAGGCCACACAGTCGAGGTGCTGACCGTTCCCGGTGCGCTTGAAATCCCCGGCGCGATTTCGCTGGCGGCCGAGGCCGATCGCTACGACGCCTTCGTCGCCATCGGCATGGTGATCCGCGGCGAGACCTATCATTTTGAGATCGTCGCAGGCGAAAGTGCGCGTGCGATCATGGCCTTGACGATGGACGGCATCGCCATCGGCAATGGCATCCTCACGGTCGAGAACGAGGCTCAGGCGCTGGTCCGCGCCGACCCCGCGCAGAAGGACAAGGGCGGCGAGGCGGCCAAGGCGGCGCTGGCGCTGCTGGCGCTGCAAGACAGGTTCGGTTGACGATTGGCGCAGGGGCCGTGCCGATCTGGGGCGGCCCCGCGCCTACGTAGTTTCCCTCTGTAGATTTCCATAAGCCATTAACGCGATATCCGACCAGCTTCTGCTGTCCCGCACGGTGTGTGGCGGCTAGCAATGTTGATGACGCGATGTTGGGATCTGGCCTTGAACACTCTTTCTCCTGCCCTGCCATGTGACAGCGGCGCGCACACCATTCTGGCCGCGCTTGAGGCGCAGTTGGCCGCGCTGGATCGGATGGGTGCACATATCGCGGCGGCCCATGTCGATGCGGCCATCCAGCAACTGCGCCGCGATCTGAGCAAGCGCTAAGCGGGCGGGCCTATCGACTGATTTTCCCCAATTAAAAGAAAGCCCTGCGTATTAACCCGTAAAGCCAGCGTAGGCCAACCGGCCTATGGGTTCTGCTAGGGAGACGCCTCAAAGAAATGCCTTGCGGCGATCCCGGGGACGCAGGAATGGGCGACATATCACACGAAACCGCACGCACGCTTGATGGCGAAAACCTTCCCGAACAGGCGACGATCATCCATCCGCTGGCCGATGAGTTGATGGCGATTGCCAACCGGTTGCGGCTTGCGGCCGGTGAGGGGGCGGGGACCGAGCATACCCAGCGTGAGCCGCAACGCCCATCTCGCAGCCACCTAGCTCTTGCGCGAAAGGCCTATGCGCTTCGGCGCAAGCGCGGGGCGATCTTCGGCAATCCCGACCTCTTCGGCGAACCGGCGTGGGACATCCTGCTCGACCTCTTCATCGCTCAGGCCGAGGGCAAGAGCGTCTCGGTCTCCAGCGCCTGCATCGGCTCAGCCGCGCCGGCCACCACCGGGCTGCGCTGGCTCGGAGTGCTGGCCGATGAAGGCCTGGTGCTGCGTGACCCCGATCCCGAGGACAATCGCCGGGTGATGGTGCGCCTCACTCCCACGGGTTGCGCCGCGATGGAACGGTTTTTCGACGCGGTGGAAACCGCCTAGGTGCGCGCACCGAAGCAGGCCCGCCCGGCATAAGCTGCGCCGTCGCCCAGTTCTTCCTCAATGCGGATAAGCTGGTTGTACTTCGCAAGCCGGTCAGAGCGCGCAAGCGAGCCGGTCTTGATCTGGCCGCAGTTGGTGGCGACTGCGAGATCGGCAATGGTCGCGTCCTCGGTCTCGCCCGAACGGTGGCTCATCACGCAGGTGTAGCGCGCGCGGTGCGCCATATCGACCGCCGCGAGCGTTTCGGTGAGCGTGCCGATCTGGTTGACCTTCACCAGCAGCGAATTGGCAAGGCCGCGGCCGATCCCGTCGGAAAGGCGCAGCGGATTGGTGACGAACAGGTCGTCGCCCACCAGCTGCACCTTCTCGCCCAGCAGGCCAGTCAGCGCGGCCCAGCCCTCGAAATCGTCTTCGCTCATTCCGTCCTCGATCGAGCGGATCGGGTAATCGGCGCAGAGCTTTCCGAGGTAATCGGCCATTTCGTGCGGGGTCAGGCTGAGGCCTTCGCCGCTGATCTCGTATTTGCCGGCCTTGAAGAACTCGGTCGCGGCGCAATCGAGCGCCAGCACGATATCCTCGCCGGGCATGAAGCCTGCCTTGGCGACCGACTCCATGATAAAGTCCAAGGCCGCGCGGGTGCTGGCGAGATCGGGCGCAAAGCCGCCCTCATCGCCCACGCTGGTCGCGAGGCCCTTCTGGTGGAGGCCCTTCTTCAAGGTGTGGAACACTTCCGCCCCCCAGCGCACCGCCTCGGCAAGGCTGTCCGCGCCGACCGGCATGATCATGAATTCCTGAATGTCGATCGGGTTGTCGGCATGCTCGCCGCCGTTGATGATGTTCATCATCGGAACGGGAAGCATATGCGCCGAGACCCCGCCGAGATAGGAATAGAGCGGCAGGCCCCGCGCATTGGCCGCCGCCTTGGCGACCGCGAGCGAGGTGCCGAGGATCGCGTTGGCGCCAAGCCGCGCCTTGTTGGGCGTGTCGTCCAGTGCGATCAGCGCCAAGTCGATATCGCGCTGGTCTTCGGCATCGAAATTGTCGATCAGGAGCTCGCGGATCTCGGTGTTGACCGCCTCGACCGCCTTGAGCACGCCCTTGCCGAGATAGCGAGCGGCATCGCCATCGCGCAGTTCCACCGCCTCATGCGCTCCGGTCGACGCGCCCGAGGGCACCGCGGCACGGCCAAAGCTGCCATCATCGAGCAGCACATCCACTTCGACGGTCGGATTGCCGCGGCTGTCGAGAATTTCGCGGCCGTGGATGTCGATGATCGCGGTCATGTTTTGCTCCGGCTCTAATGTGTTGTATAATGCTAAGACACATCGCCGTGATTCCGGGTGTGTCGCGCTGTTCCGGGCCCTATTCTCTGGAACAATAGCGCGCAAGCACGCTTGATCATGTATACCTACACACAGCTGATGAGAGCATGACAATGGCAAATGACATCACCAACGGCGCGGCCACTCCCAAGGCCCGCAAGACCGCTTCCAGCCCGGCCAAAGGTGGCGCCGCCACTGCCAAGAAGGCTCCGGCCAAGGCCGCGTCGCTGAAGACGGGTGCCGTCAGCAAGGGTGCCGATGCGCCCGCCATCGCGCCCAGCAGCACCAGCGCCCCGGTTGCCGAAGCCAAGAGCCGTTTCAACGCCGCGCTTGAGGAAGCCAAGGCCGGTGCCGCCGCGTTGCGCACTGAAGCGGAAAACCGCATCAGCACCGTCAGCGGTCAGGCCAAGGGCAAGGGCACCGATCTTGTCGCCGAAGCCAAGACCTACGGCAATCAGGCACTCGGCAAGGCTGGCGAACTGGCCGTCGATGGCAAGCAGGCCGCGACTGACGCGATCGCCTCCCTCGGCAAGGTCGTGGGCGATACCGCGCCGCAGATCGACGAAAAGCTTGGCGAGCAGTATGGCGATTACGCCCGCAAGGCGGCGCGCACGTTGCAGGAAACCTCTGCCAAGCTTGAAGCCAAAAGCGTAGAAGAACTGGGCGAGGATGCCCGCACCGCAATCCGCAAGAGCCCGGCCACCGCGGTCGGTATTGCGGCCGTCGTCGGTTTCTTCCTTGCACGGATGCTGGGCGGGTCGAAGCGCTGAGGTTGGTAGAACCCCTGTCTCATGGATGACACCGACCCCGGCCTTGCGGTGCCGCCCGAGGCTTCTGCGCCTCCGAGCGACACCCCGGCGCCCCCTGCCGAAGATGATGGCAACAGCTTCACCGCGCTGCGCGATGATGTCGGCGCGCTGGTGGATGATGCGCGGACCTATGTGGAGGCGGAACTCGCCTACCAGAAGACCCGCGCCACGCTGGCGGGCAAGCACAGCGCCCGCGCGCTCGGCTTTTTCGGACTCGCGCTGGTGCTTTTGCATATCGCGCTGATCGCCTTGGCGGTGGGCGCGGTGATTGCATTGGCACCCTATGTGACGATCTGGGGCGCGATCGCGATCGTGGTCGGCGTGATGCTGCTCGGCGTCGCGATCCTGCTGCGGTTGGCACTGCGCGACGGCAAGGTGGTAGGCGCAATGTTCGACGATGGAGACGCGGGATGACGCTTCTGCCGCCCCGCTTCATTGAAGACCGCGCGATCCGCGATGCGGCGCGCGCCGTGCTGACCGAGGATGTCGAGCGGCTGCGCGACAGTCTTTCGCAGGAGGGCATCGCAAGCCGCGTGTCCTCTGGCGTGACCACCACGCTCTCGGCACGGTTCCGCGACGGCGCGCGCGATGTAATGTCCGAAATCCGCGAGCAGGCCGGCGAACGCAAGGGCCTGATCGCGCTTCTGGTCGGCCTGTTCCTGCTGTTCCTGGCGCGTGGGCCGATTTTCGAACGGATCGAAGAGTTGCTCGACGATTCCGAACCAGTTGACGACGACGAAGATACCGACGCTCCCCCCGCGCCGGCGCCTGAAGGAGACCCCGCATGACCGAACTTACCCCCATCGACAAGCGCGATGCCCTGCGCGCCCGGATCGAAGCCGCGGAACGCCGCAATGCCGACCGCACCCTCGCCGATCAGGCGCGCGCGGCCGCCGATGCCGCGATCGACTACACCCGCGCCAACCCGCTGACCGTGATCGGCGGCGCGCTCGTTGCCGGCGTGGTGATCGGCCTGCTGACCCGCCCCGGACGGCGGATGGCGGGCAAGGCCTTCCACAATGCGAGCGATGCGATTTCCGATGCGACGTCGAGTGTGTCGCGCCGGGCGCGCGGAATCACCTCGCGCGGCAATTCGCGCTTCAGCGACCTGATCGGCGATACGGCGATGGCCTTTGTGATGAACCTGCTCGACGAAGCGGTCGAAGGCGCGCGCGCCGCGCAGGACCGCGCCGAGGCGCTGGGCGACGCAGCGGGAACGCAGGCGAAGAAGCTCGGCAACAATGCCGCCGAAGCAGCAGGCTCGGCCGCCGACAGCACCCGCGCGCTGGCCCGCAAGGCAAGCAGCGCCGCAGCCGGCGCAGTGCGCGACCTGCGCAACAAGGCAAAGGTCTGAGGGCTTTGCAAAGCCGCTAGAGACTTGCCCTTGGCGCTGGGGCCGTTAAAGGCGCGCGCATCCTTCCTCCCCAAGGGCAAGTCACATGGCAGAAACCACCCCCACCCAGCGCCTCCACCTCGTGATGGGCGGCCGCGTCAAGGATCCGCGCGGGATCGAATTCCAGGACCCGGAAAGCATCCACGTCGTCGGCGTCTACAGCTCTTACGACGCGGCGGTCGACGCATGGCGTGCGCAGGCGCAGCGCACCGTCGACGATGCCGAGATGAAATATGTGGTGGTCCATATCCACAAGCTGCTCACCCCCGAGGACTAACTGGGCGCGAGCTTTGCGCTGTCGTGTCAGCGCAGCGCCGCCACAGCAGCGGCCACACCCACGGCGAGCAGCGCGACAATCGCCTTCGTTCGGCGATCCGAACGGCGGCCGTGCCAGCGCTCCTCGTCAAGCCAGTAGCGGCCCTGCCCGTCGGTGCGCAGGACATCCGCGCCCTTCAACCGCTCGAAAGCGCGACGGCGGCTCGGGCGTGCGGGCGCATAGGGGATCGCATCGGCCATGCTGACAGCTCCCGCCGCGAGGAAATCCGCGGCGACCCTGCGCTCGGCCAGAGGTCGGACAGGCGGGAGCGCCATGCCGCTTTCAAAGCCTCAGATGAATTCGATCTTGTCGACGAGGTAGAACTTCTCGCCCGAAGGCACCGTCACCTCGATCTCGTCACCGACCTGCTTGCCGATCAGCGCGCGCGCGAGCGGCGAGGAATAGCTGATGCGGCCCTTGTTCGCGTCCGCCTCGGTCTGGCCAACGATCTGATAGCGCACCGGCTTGTCGTTTTCGTCGAGCAGGGTGACAGTCGCGCCGAAGATGATCCTGTCGCCCGACAGCGTGGTCGGATCGATGATCTGCGCGCGGCTGACCATGTTCTCGATCTCGCCAATCATGGCTTCGACCTGGCCCTGACGCTCCTTGGCGGCATGATATTCGGCGTTTTCCGAAAGATCGCCGTGCGCGCGGGCTTCCTCGATCGCTTCGACGATCTTCGGGCGTTCCTCGCGCAGCACCTTGAGGTCGGCGGTCAGCCGCTCGTAACCCTCGGCCAGCATCGGGACCTTTTCCATCGTCGCCATTATCCGTGTCTTTCTGTCTATTGCCCCCGCCACCTCCCCGAACCGGGAAAGAAAGCCCACCGCGCCGTAAAATCCTTGCGGCGCCCGTGACTTTCGAACTGTGGGGGAAGTGTCAGTCAGGTGCTATAATAGTCCTGCAAGCTGCGGACTTCAAGCGACTCGGGCCGGATCGCCGAAATCGCCATGGCGACAGCCAGCGAACCGGCGGCGGTGGTGTAGTAGGGCACCTTGCCCGCGAGCGCCGCCTGACGGATCGATTTACTGTCCATCAGCGACTGCCAGCCCTCGGTGGTGTTGAAGATCAGCGCGATATCGCCGTCGATGATCTTGTCGACGATATGCGGCTGGCCCTCGGCCACCTTGTTCACCCGCTCAACACCCAGACCCTGTTCGGCAAGGTAGCTCTGCGTCCCGCCGGTCGCGATTACGCGGAAACCGTGGTCGATCAGGCGCTTGACTGCCGGAACGATAGTCGCCTTGTCGGTGTTCTTGACGCTGACGAACACCGTCCCCGATTGCGGCGGCACCATCCCTGCGCCCAGCTGCGACTTGAGGAAGGCGGCTTCGAAACTCGCATCGATCCCCATCACTTCGCCCGTGGACTTCATCTCCGGGCTGAGCACCGGGTCCGCCCCGGGGAAGCGCGCGAAGGGGAACACCGCTTCCTTCACCGCCATATAGGGCAGATCGCGCTTGAACGGGGGGAAGTCGGCAAGCTTCTCGCCCGCCATCACCCGCGCGGCGATCTTGGCCACCGGCTGGCCGATTGCCTTGGCGACGAAGGGCACGGTCCGGCTGGCGCGCGGGTTGACCTCGATGAGATAGACCTCGCCATCTTTCACCGCGAACTGGATGTTCATCAGCCCGACGACGCTCAGCGCATGCGCCAGCGCCTCTGCCTGGCGTTCCATTTCGGCGATCACTTCGGCGGGCAGCGAATAGGGCGGCAGCGTGCAGGCCGAATCGCCCGAGTGGACGCCGGCCTCCTCGATATGCTGCATCACGCCGGCGATGCGCACTTCGATGCCATCGCACAGCGCATCGACATCGCATTCGATCGCATCGCGCAAATACTGGTCGATCAGCACCGGGCTGTCGCCGGAGACATTGACCGCGGTGGCGATGTAATTGTCGAGCTGCGCTTCGCTATCGACGATCTCCATCGCCCTGCCCCCAAGCACGTAGGACGGGCGCAGCAGCACCGGGTAGCCGATGCGGGCGGCGACCGCGGCGGCCTCGTCACGGCTGCGGGCGATGCCGTTGTCGGGCTGCTTCAGCTTCAGCTTGCTGACCAGCTTGGCGAAGCGCTCGCGGTCTTCGGCGAGGTCGATCGCGTCGGGCGAGGTGCCGAGGATCGGGATACCCGCATCCTCGAGCGCCTGCGCGAGCTTGAGCGGGGTCTGCCCGCCGAACTGCACGATCACGCCGACCAGCTCGCCCGCCTGCTGTTCCACCCGCAGGATCTCCAGCACGTCCTCGTCGGTCAGCGGCTCGAAATAGAGGCGGTCGGAGGTATCGTAATCGGTCGAGACCGTCTCCGGGTTGCAGTTGACCATGATCGTCTCGAAGCCCTGCTCGGCCAGCGCAAAGCAGGCGTGGACGCAGCAATAGTCGAACTCGATCCCCTGCCCTATCCGGTTCGGCCCGCCGCCGAGGATCACGATCTTGCGTCGGTCGCTCGGCAAGGCCTCGCATTCGGGATCGCCGAAGGTCGGTGCTTCGTAGGTCGAATACATGTAAGGCGTGATCGCCTCGAACTCGGCGGCGCAGCTGTCGATGCGCTTGAACACCGGCAGGACGCCGAGCTTGTGGCGCAGGGCACGCACTTCGCTGGCGCTGGTGGCCCCGGCCATGGCGACGAGCGCATCGTGGAGCAGGCCCGAACGCTTGGCCTGAGTCTCACCCAGACCGCCCGCCACGCCGACCGAACGCACCGCCAGCGTCGCGAGGCGCTTGTCCGAAAAGCCCATCGCCTTGAGTCGGCGCAACCCGGCGGCATCGCGCGGCAAGCCGTCCTTCTGTACTTCGGCCTCGGCGGCGATGATCGCCTCGATCTGGCGCAGGAACCACGGGTCGTAGAAGGTGACCGCGGCGACATCCTCGACCGACAGTCCCTCGCGGAAGGCCTGCGCGACCTTGAGCAGCCGGTCGGGCGTGCGGCGCGACAGGGCGGCGGTGATCACGTCGCGCGGCTGGCCTTCCAGCTCGACCACGCGGTTGAACCCGTCGAGCCCGGTTTCGAGACCGCGCAACGCCTTCTGCATCGATTCCTGAAAATTGCGCCCGATCGCCATGACCTCGCCGACCGATTTCATCGCGGTCGACAGGTCGGTGGCCGCGCCCTTGAACTTTTCGAAGGCGAAACGCGGGATCTTGGTGACGACATAATCGATGGTCGGCTCGAAACTCGCCGGAGTCGCGCCGGTGATCTCGTTGGTCAGCTCGTCGAGCGTATAGCCGACCGCCAGCTTGGCCGCGACGCGGGCGATCGGGAACCCGGTGGCCTTCGATGCCAACGCCGAGGAGCGGCTGACGCGCGGGTTCATCTCGATGACGATCAGGCGGCCATCCTTGGGATTGACCGCGAACTGCACGTTGGAACCGCCCGTCTCCACCCCAATCTCGCGCAGGCACGCGATGCTCGCGTTGCGCATGATCTGGTATTCCTTGTCGGTCAGCGTCAGCGCCGGGGCGACGGTGATGCTGTCCCCGGTATGGACGCCCATCGGGTCAACGTTCTCGATCGAGCAGACGATGATCGCGTTGTCCTTGCGGTCGCGCACCACCTCCATTTCGAACTCCTTCCACCCGAGGAGCGATTCCTCGATCAGGACTTCGGTGGTGGGCGAGGCGTCGAGGCCTTCCTTTACGATCTGGTCGAATTCGGCCTTGTTATAGGCAATCCCGCCGCCCGTGCCGCCGAGGGTGAAGGAGGGGCGGATGATCGAGGGCAGCCCCGTGCGCTCGAGGATTTCGCGCGCCTGCTCCAGCGTGTTGGCGACGCCGCTGCGCGCGCTTTCCAGCCCGATCTTGTCCATCGCATCGCGGAACCGCTGGCGGTTCTCGGCCTTGTCGATCGCATCGGCCTTGGCCCCGATCATCTCGACGCCAAATTCGGCCAGCACACCCATCTCGTCGAGCTTCAGCGCGCAGTTCAGCGCGGTCTGCCCGCCCATCGTGGGGAGCAGCGCATCGGGCCGCTCCTTGGCGATGATCTTGGCGACGATTTCGGGCGTGATCGGCTCGATATAGGTCGCATCGGCAAACTCCGGATCGGTCATGATCGTCGCGGGGTTGGAGTTGACGAGGATGACGCGGTAGCCCTCCTCCTTCAACGCCTTGATCGCCTGCGTGCCGGAGTAATCGAACTCGCACGCCTGGCCGATGATGATCGGGCCGGCGCCAATGACGAGGATCGAGGAGATGTCGGTTCTTTTGGGCATTTACTGGCCTTCTTCCGGCGTCACGTACTTAGCGTTTCCGACAAGTCCGATCGGGGCACCTGACTTTTTGATGTATTCCAGCACACAGACGGATGCGTCGTAATCCGAATTCGGGCTCGGCTCGAATTTGAGCTCGCCGCTCGGCATCACCGTCAGTTCGATGTTTTTAGCATTGCACTTGTGAAGGATCGCGTAGGCATCCGACTGTTGGAAACCGTCGGAGAAATCGATCTTGATCGGAAGATCGCTTCCAACCGTTGTTGACGCCGGTTTGCATGCGATCACGCCAAGTGGAGCGATAAGCAAGAGTGCCGATCTGCGGAACCTTTTCACCCCAGCCCCCCGATGAACTTCTCAAACAGATAGAAGCTATCTTGCGGCCCCGGCGAGGCCTCGGGGTGATACTGCACCGCGAAGGCCCGCTTGCCCTTGATCGCGATCCCGCAATTCGTCCCGTCGAACAGGCTCACATGGGTCTGTTCGACATTCTCCGGCAGGGTATCCACATCGACCGCGAAGCCGTGGTTCATCGAGGTGATCTCGACGAGGCCCGTGGTCTCGCCCCAGCCCTCGCCCACGCGCTGCACCGGGTGGTTCGCGCCGCGGTGGCCCTGGTGCATCTTGATCGTCTTCGCGCCCGCCGCGAGCGCGAGCATCTGGTGGCCGAGGCAGATGCCGAACAACGGCACATCCGCGTCCAGAAGCGCCTTGATCACCGGTACGGCATATTCCCCCGTCGCCGCCGGATCGCCCGGGCCGTTGGAGAGGAATACGCCGTCAGGGTGCAATGCCATCACTTCGTCAAACGAGGTCTTGGCCGGCACCACCGTCACCCGCGCCCCGGCCTTCACCAGATTGCGGAAGATGTTGTCCTTCGAACCATAGTCGATCGCCACCACGTGCGGCTTGGCATCCCGCGCCGCGCGGCCATAGCCCTTGCCGAGCGTCCAGTAGCCGCCCTCCCAGCCCTCGCTCTTGTCGCGGGTCACGCGGATCGCGAGGTCCATGCCCTCAAGCCCCGGCCACTCCTGCGCGCGCTTCACCAGTGCGGGAATATCGAACTTGCCGTCCGGCGCATGGGCGATCACCGCGTTGGGCGCGCCGGTCTGGCGGATGCGGCGGGTGAGCGCGCGGGTGTCGATGCCTGCAAGGCCGATCTTGCCGTTCCTCACCATCCACTCGGCGAAGCGTTCGACCGAGCGGAAGTTGCTCGGCTCGGTCACGTCCTCGCGCACCACGCAGCCGACCGCGCCTTCGACCTTGCTCTCGACGTCCTCGCCATTGGCGCCGACATTGCCGATGTGCGGGAAGGTAAAGGTGACGATCTGCGCGGCGTAGGAGGGGTCGGTCATCACCTCCTGATAGCCGGTCATGGCGGTATTGAAGCACACCTCGCCCACGCTCGCCCCGACCGCGCCGAAACCGCGGCCCCACACCACCGTGCCATCCGCGAGAACGAGGACTCCCGTCGCCCCTGAAGGTTGCGCGCGGAAAGATGCGGGGTCGGCCATGGGGCGCTCCGTTTGCAGGGTTATGCCAGCGATGTTGCTAAGTTTCGTCCGCTAGGCGTGGTGGCCCCCCGCGTCAACCTAGGCGAGGCCCGATATTTGCGTTAGAGGCGCGCGCGAAAGCTCCATCCACAGGAAACACGTAATGATCCGTGACGATATCAAGGCCGCCACCATCGCTGCGATGAAGGCGGGCGAGAAGGACCGCACCGCCGCGCTCCGCCAGATCAGCGCCAAGATCAAGGACCGCGACATCGAGGAACGCACCGCCGCCACGCCTGTCACCGACGACGATGTGCTGGTGACGAGCGTGCTGCAGAAGATGGCCAAGCAGCGCCGCGAATCGATCGAGATGTACGACGCGGGCGGCCGCACCGAGCTCGCGGCGGTCGAGCGCGCGGAACTCGCCGTGATCGAGGAATTCCTGCCGCAGATGATGGACGAGGCTGCCACCCGCGCCGCGATCGAGGCGATCAAGGCGGAGACCGGCGCGTCGAGCATGAAGGACATGGGCACCGTGATGGCCGAGCTGAAGGCCCGCCACGGCGCGGTGCTCGACGGCAAGCTGGCGAGCGGGCTGGTGAAGGCGGCGCTATCGTAACTCAATCCCGTTCGTGCTGAGCTTGTCGAAGCACCGTTCTTGGTCTTGGGGTCATGCGCTTCACCCGAAGAAAAGTGCGGCCCTTCGACAAGCTCAGGGCGAACGGATATTTATGGGCAGGCGCTTGAACCCGGGCCCAATCCGGCGCACCTAACCCGCATGGCCATCACCCCGCAATGGAAGGACGAGCTGCGTGCGCGGATCACGCTGTCGACGCTCGTCCAGCGCTCGGTGAAGCTCACCCGCGCGGGGCGGGAGTGGAGGGGGTGCTGCCCGTTCCACGAGGAAAAGACGCCGAGCTTCTACGTCAACGACCAGAAGCAGTTCTATCACTGCTTCGGCTGCGGTGCGCATGGCGATGCGATCGGCTGGATGGTCGATCACGCCGGGCTGCAATTCATGGACGCGGTCAAGGAGCTGGCGACGATGGCCGGGATGGAGGTCCCTGCCCCCGACCCGCAGATGGCCAAACGCGCGGAGCAGCGCGCGAGCCTGATCGACGTCACCGAGGCGGCGCAGAAGTTTTTCGTTCAGAGCCTCGCCGAGCCGGGCGGTAAAGCGGCGCGCGATTATCTCCAGCGGCGTGGCTTCAGCCCCGCGATCATGCGCGAATTCGGCTTCGGCTGGGCACCCGAGGATCGGCAAGCGCTTCCCCGCGCCCTGCCCGCTTTCGGCGAGGACATGCTCGAGGAAGCAGGGATGCGCGCCGCCAACGAGCAGGGCGAACGCTACGACCGCTTCCGGGGCCGCGTCATGCTCCCAATTCAGGATGCGCGCGGGCGGGTAATCGCATTCGGTGGGCGCATCCTCGACAAGCGGGATGGCGTCGCCAAGTATCTGAACTCGCCTGACACCGATCTCTTCGACAAGGGCCGCACGCTCTACAACCTCCACCGCGCCGCCCCCGCCGCGCGCCAGTCGGGCCGTGTGGTGGTGGTCGAAGGCTATATGGATGTGATCGCGCTCGCCAATGCCGGGATCGCCGATGCCGTCGCCCCGCTGGGCACCGCGCTGACCGAAATGCAGCTCGAACTGCTGTGGCGCATGGTCGAGGTGCCGGTGCTGTGCTTCGATGGCGACGCGGCAGGGCAACGTGCCGCGATGCGGGCGATTGCGCGCGCGCTGCCGCTGCTTGCCCCGATGCGCTCGCTCAGCATCGTGCGCCTGCCCGCCGGGCTCGATCCCGACGATCTGATCAAGGCGCGGGGTCGCCAAGCGATGGAAAAGCTGCTCGCCAGCCCGAGCAGCCTGATCGACACCCTGTGGGAATTCGAGCGGGACGCCCAGCCCCTCGCCACGCCCGAGGCCAAGGCGGGATTGAAGGCGCGGCTGATGGCCCATGTCGAGACCATTGCCGATCCCGAGATCAAGAGCCTCTACCGGCGCGAATTGTCCGAGCGCTTTTCGGCCTTCGCCTACCCGCCCCGCGCGCCGCGTGCGCCCGGTCGCCCGGCCTTCCAGCCCGGCCAGCGTGGTGGCTGGCGGCCCGGACCCGCGCTGCCGCAGGGCCTCAGCGCCGGCGCGCGCGAGCAGCTGACGGGGATGATGGCGGGCGGCCAGCGGCAGGGTCTGCTTGTCGCCGTGCTCGCCGGTCTCACGCGGTTTCCGCAAGAGATCGCACGCCATGCCGAGGCGCTTTCCACCCTCGCCCGGCACGACCCTTCTGCCGCGCCGGGAATCGAATCGCTGTTCGAACTTGCAGAAACGCTTGATTCGCGCGCCCCTGTCGCCATATGCAGCACCGGAAGCCAACCTGCCCCGCCGGCAGATATCCGCTACGCCTTCCTCAATGAAGGCAACGATCCCGGCGCTGCGTGCGAGGAACTGGCTGAAGCTGTGTCGCTGCTGGTCGAAAGACCGGCGCTTGAGGCTGCGCTTGCGGCCACGATTGCGCGTTTCGACAGCGATCCGGAAGGATCGTTTGCCGAACAGACGCGTTTGCGCGCACAGCTCCTGGCAGTCGAAGAACGTCTCAAGGCTTTTGGCCGCCGCAAGGCGGCACCACCAGAAGCCCTCGAGACCGGCACGAGTGATGATGCCGCCTGACCGGCGGACATGGGATTAACGGGTGGCGGGCGCATCGCGTAAGGCCTGACACACCCCAGAACGGAAAATGTGACGATATATGGCCGAGAAGGAAGATGCCCCGCTGATCGATCTGAATGATTCTTCGATCAAGAAGCTGATCAGCAAGGCGAAAAAGCGCGGCTACGTCACCTATGACGAGCTCAACGAAGCGCTGCCCTCGGGCGAGATGAGCCCCGATCAGATCGAGGACATCCAGACCGCGCTGTCCGAAATGGGCGTGCAGATCGTCGAAAGCGACGAAGATGCCGAAGCTGAGGCCGAAGGTGAGGAGGCCGAGGAAATCGTCGCGCCCGACGATGACGACGATGATGATGACGATGGCGAGCGCAAGGGCCCGGCCAAGGATGCGCGCGCCGGCAACAAGAAGCTCGCCACGGGCGAACGCACCGACGATCCGGTGCGTATGTATCTGCGCGAAATGGGCGCGGTCGAACTGCTCAGCCGCGAAGGCGAAATCGCCATCGCCAAGCGGATCGAGGCTGGGCGCGACATGATGATCATGGGCCTGTGCGAAAGCCCGATCACCTTCCATGCGATCATTCAGTGGTCCGAAGCCCTCAACAACGGCGACATGCAGCTGCGCGAGATCCTCGATCTCGACGCGATGCTTTCCAAGGAGCCGCCGGCAGAGAAGATGGCCGACGGCGCCGAGGATGACGACGACGACGAAATCTCCGAAGCCACCGCCGGCCCGACCATCCGCGAGGATGACGAAGTCGAGGACGAGCCCGAAGCCGACAGCGACGACGACGAGGACGGCGAAGGCCGCCCCAAGCGCGAAGAGGAAGAGGAGGAGGACAACACCCTCTCCCTCGCCCAGATGGAAGCCGCGCTGAAGCCCGAGGCACTCGAACGCTTCGCGCGCATCACCACGCTGTTCAACGCCTTCGAAAAGCTTCAGGCCGAACGGGTCGAGACGCTGGCGGCAGGCAATGCTTTTCCGGCGGGCAAGGAAGCCAAGTACGAACAGCTGCGCGAAGACCTCACCGCCGAGGTCGAGTCTGTGCAGTTCCACGCGACCAAGATCGAGTTTCTGGTCGACAATCTCTACGCCTTCAATCGCCGCCTGACCACGCTGGGCGGGCAGATGCTCCGTCTCGCGGAACGCCACAAGGTCAAGCGCGTCGACTTCCTCGGCGCCTATGTCGGCAACGAGATGGACGACGCCTGGATCAAGGAGCGCGCCAAGAAGGACAAGAAGTGGGCCGCCTTCGCCGAGCGTGAGGAGGACGCGATCGAGCGCATCCGCTCCGAAATCGCCGACATCGCCGCGCAGACCGGCATGAGCCTTCCCGAGTTCCGCCGCATCGTCAACATGGTCCAGAAGGGCGAGCGCGAGGCGCGCATCGCCAAAAAGGAAATGGTCGAGGCGAACCTGCGTCTGGTGATCTCGATCGCCAAAAAGTATACGAACCGCGGGTTGCAATTCCTTGATCTTATTCAGGAAGGCAATATCGGCCTGATGAAGGCGGTCGACAAGTTCGAATACCGCCGCGGCTACAAGTTCAGCACCTATGCGACGTGGTGGATCCGGCAGGCGATCACCCGCTCGATCGCGGACCAGGCGCGCACCATCCGCATTCCGGTGCACATGATCGAGACGATCAACAAGCTGGTGCGCACGTCCCGCCAGTTCCTCCACGAGGAAGGCCGTGAGCCGACCCCTGAGGAAATGGCGCAGCGTCTCTCGATGCCGCTCGAGAAGGTACGCAAGGTGATGAAGATCGCCAAGGAGCCGATCTCCCTCGAAACCCCCATCGGGGACGAGGAAGACAGCCACCTCGGCGATTTCATCGAGGACAAGAACGCGATCATCCCGGTGGATGCCGCGATTCAGGCGAACCTCAAGGAAACCGTCACCCGCGTGCTGGCGTCCCTCACCCCGCGTGAAGAGCGTGTGTTGCGGATGCGGTTCGGCATCGGGATGAACACCGATCACACGCTCGAAGAAGTCGGCCAGCAGTTCTCGGTGACCCGCGAACGTATCCGTCAGATCGAGGCGAAGGCGCTGAGGAAGCTCAAGCACCCGAGCCGGTCACGCAAGATGCGGTCGTTCCTCGATCAGTAAACGCAACAGGGGCTTCCCAACGGGGCTTGTTTCGGTAAGTTTGCGGGCATGGAAAGCCTCGAACAAGCGATCGACTTCGTGGGTGGCCCCGCTGCCATCTGGATTCTTGCAAGTGTCTATTTCGGAAGCGTGATCCTCGAGCGCCTGTGGGCGCTGCGGCACAACCCCGATTACAACAACAAGGATGCGCTCTGCTCGATCGGGCTCAACCTGATCGGCAACACCTTCAATCTTGTGATCGGGTTCCTGATCCCGCTGGTGCTCTATGTGCTGGTGTTCGACAATTATCGCTTCGTCGATCCGTTGCCGCTGGCTTTGGCGATCCCGCTCGCGTTCCTGATCAACGAGTTTGCCTACTACTGGGACCACAGGCTTGCCCACCGCGTCGGACTGCTGTGGGCGATCCACGCGATCCACCACTCCTCCAACGAATTCAACCATACCACCGCTGCGCGCGGCTTCATCATCGACCCGAAGGTCAAAGTGCTGTTCACCGTGCCAGCGGCCCTGATCGGCATCGATCCGGTCGTGTTCGTCGCGGTGCAGGTACTCGGCAATGCCTATGGCATCTGGAACCATGCGAGCTGGGTGCCACGCCTTGGCTGGCTCGACCGGGTGCTGATGACTCCCAAAATGCACAAGGTGCATCACGCCAACCAACCGCAATACATCGACAGGAACTACAGCCAGGTCACACTGCTGTTCGACCGGCTGTTCGGCAGCATCGCGCATATCGATGAGGAGCCCAACCCGGGGCTTGTCAAACCGACCTATGATTACAATCCGCTGACGGCACAACTCGTCGGGTTCAGGCAGCTCAAGGACCGGATGGACACCGCGACCCGCTGGCAGGACAAGCTCGCCTATCTGTGGCGTCCGCCCGAATGGTCGCATGACGGCGTGTGCCGGGCCGACTGCCCCAAGTACGCAGGACTGTCTGCAGCCTGAAAGAGCTGATCCCGCCGGTCGAAAAGCTTCGCCCGAGGGGTGGAGAATCTCCGCTCCAGCGCCTATAGGCCCCACATGCGCATTGCTATCGCCTCCGACCACGCCGCCGTGGAGCTCAAAGCCGAACTTGCCGAATGGCTGGTCGAGGAAGGTCACGAGGTCGCCGACCTCGGGCCGGAACCCGGGCAGAGCGTCGATTATCCCGATTACGGCTACCGCCTTGCCGAGATTATCGCGGAAGGCACGGTCGAATTCGGCATCGCGCTGTGCGGCAGCGGGATCGGCATTTCGATCAGCGTCAACCGCCACCCGCAGGTGCGCTGCGCGCTCGTCAGCGAACCGCTCTCGGCTGCCCTCGCCCGCGAACATAATGATGCCAATTGCATCGCAATGGGCGCGCGGCTCGTAGGGATTGAGATGGCCAAATCCTGCATCGCCACTTTCCTTGATACCGAATTCGCCGATGCCGGCGATCCGGCCGGGCGCCATCAGCGCCGCGTCGGCAAGCTCGGCAAGCCCCCGTTCCAGCCCGATCATATCGAGACCCATCAATGAGCACCGCCCCGCTTGATTTCGCCGCCCGCACGCAGAACCAGAGTGGCGCCGCCCAGATGGATGGCTTCTGGAACGACGATCTGGCCCATGCCGATCCCGAGATTGCAGCCGCGATCGGCAAGGAACTCGCTCGTCAGCGCGACAAGATCGAGCTGATCGCCTCCGAGAATATTGCGAGCCGCGCGGTGCTCGAAGCAGCCGGGAGCGTCTTCACCAACAAGTATGCCGAGGGCTATCCGGGCAAGCGCTATTACGGCGGATGCGACTATGCCGACGTGGTCGAAACGCTCGCAATAGAGCGCGCCAAGCAGCTGTTCGGCTGCAACTTTGCCAATGTGCAGCCCAACTCGGGCTCGCAGATGAACCAGGCGGTGTTCCTTGCGCTGCTCAACCCCGGCGATACCTTCATGGGGCTCGACCTCAATTCGGGCGGGCACCTCACCCACGGTTCGCCGGTCAACATGAGCGGCAAGTGGTTCAACGTCGTGTCCTACGGCGTTGCCCGCGAGACCGAGACCATCGACATGGACGAAGTCGCCGCCAAGGCCCGGGAAAGCAAGCCCAAGATCATCATCTGCGGCGGCACCGCCTATTCGCGCACCTGGGATTTCCCCGCCTTCCGCGCCATCGCCGATGAAGTCGGCGCGGTTCTGCTTTGCGACATGAGCCACATTTCGGGCCTTGTTGCGGGCGGCGCCCACCCCTCGCCCTTCCCGCATTGCGACATCGTCACCTCGACCACCCACAAGAGCCTGCGCGGCCCGCGCTCGGGTATCATCCTGTGGAATGACGAGAAGTACACCAAGCCTCTGAACATGGCGGTTTTCCCTGGCCTTCAGGGCGGCCCGCTGATGCACATCGTCGCTGCCAAGGCGGTCGCCTTCAAGGAAGCGCTCGATCCGAGCTTCAGCGACTATGCGCACCGTATCGTCGAAAACGCCCGCGCGCTCGCTGCTAGCCTCGAGGAAAACGGTCTGCGCATCGTCAGCGGCGGCACCGACAACCACTCGATGCTGGTCGATCTCACCGCCAAGGACGTGACCGGCAAGGACGCCGAGAAGGGCCTCGATCGCGCCTTCCTCACCTGCAACAAGAACGGCATCCCCTACGATACCCGCTCGCCCTTCGTCACCAGCGGCATTCGTCTCGGTACGCCCGCCGGCACCACCCGGGGCTTCGGCCCGGACGAGTTCCGCACGATTGGCAAGCTTATCGCCGAAGTGGTTGAAGGCCTTTCGAAAAATGGCCCCGAGGGCGATGCGCAGATCGAAGAGAGCGTGCGCCAGCGGGTCAGCGCGATGTGCGCCGCCTTCCCCGTCTACCCCGGCATGTAAGGAGCTCTCTCGATGGACAAGCGCCCCACCCAGGACTGGGTCGAAGATGTGAAGACCGAAGTCACAGGCATGGCCAAGGAGGGGCTCAACCACCCCTCAACCGCGCCGGTGCTGACCGGCGCTGCCGTGGGCGCGGTGGCCGGGGCGCTGCTTCCCATCGTTTCCTGGCCCTTGGGCCTCGCTGCCGGGGTCGGCTTCGCACTCTATCAGCGGATCAAGAAGTAACCCGCTGAATGCGCTGCCCCTTTTGCGCCCATGACGATACCCAGGTAAAGGACAGCCGCCCGACCGAGGACAATGCCTCGATCCGGCGCCGTCGCCAGTGCTCGTCCTGTGGGGCACGCTTTACCACCTTCGAGCGTGTGCAATTGCGCGAGGTTGTGGTGGTGAAGAGCGGCGACCGGCGCGAGCCCTTCGATCGCTCTAAGCTCGAACAATCCATCGCGCTTGCCTCACGCAAGCGCGGGATCGATCAGGAGCGGCTGGATCAACTCATCAGCGGCATCCAGCGTCAGGTCGAAACCTCGGGCGAGGCCGAAGTGCCCTCGGCCCGCATCGGCGAGCTGGTGATGGAGGGGCTGCGGCAGATCGATTCGGTCGCCTATATCCGCTTCGCCAGCGTCTACCGCGACTTCTCCGAAGCGCGCGACTTCGAGGAATTTGCCAGCACCGTCCAGCAAGCGGCCAAGGAATAAGAACAAATGGCCGAACTCAACAAGCCCGTGATCGTGCTCGTGCGCCCGCAATTGGGCGAGAATATCGGCAAAGCGGCGCGCGCGATGCTCAATTTCGGGCTGACCGAGATGCGGCTGGTGAGCCCGCGCGATGGCTGGCCCAACCCCTCGGCAGGCCCGGCGGCGGCCGGGGCTGACATCGTGCTCGAACAGGCGCAGGTCTTTGCGTCCACCGCCGAGGCGGTCGCCGATTGCGCCCATGTCCATGCGACAACAGTGAGGAAGCGGGGCGTCACCAAGCCGGTGATCGGCGCGGACGAGGCCGGGCGGCTGGTCCATACCGAGGCCGGCCGCCACGCGATCATCTTCGGGCCCGAACGCTCGGGGCTGGAAACCGAGGACGTGGCTCTGGCGCGCAACATCCTGACGATCCCGATCAACCCCGAATTCGGGTCGCTGAACCTGGCGCAGGCGGTGATCCTCGTCGCCTATGAATGGTCGCGCATCGGGCGGGAGCTCGGCGCGGCGGGCAAATCGCTGGTGCAGCCCACCGCCGAAGACGCTCTGCCCCCTGCGCCGCAAGACGAGCTCGAAGCGATGATCGCCCATTTCGAGCAGCTTCTGGCCCCGCGCGACTATTTCTTCCCCCACTCCCGCGCCGAGGCAAGCCGCCGCACCTTGCGCACCCTGCTAACCAAGCCGGGCTGGAACCATCTCGAAGTGCGCACCCTGCGCGGCATCCTCAGCACGCTGGAACGCCCCATACGCGACTGAAGTTGTTCGTCGATTGGTGTTGGACAGGGGCAAAAGGCGGGTTAGCACTATTCGCTCCCTCTCCCCCAACCAAGTGAGATTGCTGATGAACTTCCCGCGTCGCTCCACGCTGGCCCTTGCCGGCGCTTTGCTGCTTGCACCCCTCGGCGCGGCCGCGCAGCCCAGCGATACCGTTCAGCCCGAAGAAACCGCCGCCCCGCAGGCCGAGGCTCCCAAGCCAGAAGCCGAAGCGGAAGAGGACAAGCGCATTTGCCGCTATGTCAAGCTCGACACATCGAGCCGCCGCAAGACCAAGGTCTGCCGCACGGTCGAAGAGTGGCGTGAGCTCAACAATCCCCGCTAAACTGGCCGCGCCACGCTGACAGTGCCGATCCCGTAAAAGGCGGTCTGCGCTTGACGTGAAGGCCAATCCTGCTATGCGCGCGCCTTCGCAAATGGGCCCTGCACCCCGGTGAAGCAGTGGCCGCATCCCGCCCCTTGGGCCGGGATGGAGCGATGCCGGGTTGAACGGCGGCCAATGGGGCCGCCCAGCACATTGAAGGAAGACTTATGTCGAAGCGCAAGAGCGCCAAGTACAAGCTTGACCGCCGGATGGGCGAAAACATCTGGGGTCGCCCGAATTCCCCGGTGAACAAGCGTTCCTACGGCCCCGGCCAGCACGGTCAGCGCCGCAAGGGCAAGATGAGCGACTATGGCCTGCAGCTGCGCGCCAAGCAGAAGCTCAAGGGCTACTATGGCGACGTCACTGAAAAGCAGTTCAAGCGCACCTATGCTGAAGCTTCGCGCATGAAGGGCGACACCAGCCAGAACCTGATCGGCCTGCTCGAACAGCGTCTGGACATGGTGGTCTACCGCGCCAAGTTCGCGCCGACCATCTTCTCGGCGCGCCAGATTGTCAGCCACGGTCACATCTATGTGAACGGCGTCAAGTGCAACATCGCGTCGCGCCGCGTGAACATCGGTGATGTCGTCAGCCTCGGCAGCAAGGCCAAGGAAATGGCGCTGGTGATCGAAGCGCAGAGCCTCGCCGAGCGTGACATTCCCGATTACGTCATGCCCGATGGCACCGACAAGATCACCTTCACCCGCGTGCCGAAGCTCGACGAGGTGCCCTACCCGGTGACGATGGAACCGAACCTGGTGGTCGAATTCTACTCGCGCTGATCCCTCGGGCAGCATGACACACAAAAAGGGCGGCCTTGCGGGGCCGCCCTTTTTCGTTGTGGCTTGCGAAGCGCGATTCTCAGGCCCGCACGCGGTCCCATTCGCCGAATTCGTAGGCGATGGAGCCTTCGACCAGGCGCTCCCAGATATCACCGACGACATCGCCCGGAATTCCTTGCGCCTCGGCCTCGGCGACGGCGGCGGCGATTACGCTGGCCTTGCGCGCTTCATCGCGCACGGCATCGCGGGTCGGCTTGATCCGGGCGGCGGCGCGCATGTAGCCGAAGCGCTTCGCCAGCAGCGCCACAAGCTCGCGGTCGAGCGCGTCGACGCCCTCGCGCACTTCGGCCATGGTCTGGCAGTCTTCAGGCAGTTTGGGCATCAAGCGGAACTTCCAAGGTAATCGCGCCGGAAGGCAGCGGCAAAATCGGCGAATGTCCCTGCGGCAATGGCAGTCCGCATCCCCTGCATCAAGGCCTGATAGAAGCTGAGATTGTGCTCGGTCACCAGCATTGCGCCGAGCATTTCGCCCGATTTGACGAGATGGTGGATATATGCGCGCGAATAGGTGGTGCAGACCGGGCAGTGGCAGCGCGCGTCGAGCGGGCCGGTGTCCTCGGCGAAGCGCGCATTGCGCAGGTTGAGCGGCCCGTTCCAGGTGAAGGCCTGCCCGTTGCGGCCCGAGCGGGTCGGCAGCACGCAATCGAACATGTCGATCCCGCGCTCGACCGCACCGACGAGATCGTCGGGCTTGCCCACGCCCATCAGGTAGCGGGGCTTGTCGGCCGGGAGCATATCGGGCGCGTAGTCGAGCACGCCAAACATCGCCTCCTGTCCTTCCCCCACCGCCAGTCCGCCGACCGCATAGCCATCGAAACCCACGTCGATCAGCTTGTCGGCGCTGATGCGGCGCAGGTCTTCGTGGAGTGCGCCCTGCTGGATGCCGAACAACGCGGCGTGGGCGGCGTGCTCCTCGCCGCTGTCGAAGCCTTCGCGGCTGCGCCTGGCCCAGCGCATCGAGAGTTCCATCGAGGCGGCGATTTCGTCACGCGGGCGATCGGCGCGGGGGCATTCGTCGAAGGCCATGACGATGTCGCTGCCGAGCAGGCGCTGGATTTCCATGCTGCGCTCGGGCGTGATCATGTGCTTGCTGCCGTCGAGATGGCTGCGGAATTCGACGCCCTGTTCGGTGAGCTTTCGGAGCTCGGAAAGGCTCATCACCTGATAGCCGCCGCTATCAGTCAGGATCGGCCGGTCCCAGTTCATGAAGCGGTGCAGGCCGCCGAGCCGCGCTACGCGCTCCGCACCCGGGCGCAACATCAGGTGGTAGGTGTTGCCGAGGATGATATCCGCGCCGGTCTGACGCACAGCCTCGGGCTTCATCGCCTTGACCGTGGCCGCAGTGCCCACGGGCATGAAGGCGGGGGTGCGGATTTCGCCGCGTTGCATCGCGATGATGCCGGTGCGGGCCTTGCCGTCGGTCGCGTGGAGAGTGAAGGAGAAACGGGGTGCGGTCATTGCGCCCCGCCCGCTAGCGAGGTGCGCTGGCCCTGTCACCACTAAAGCAAACGGGCCGCCCGCCATGATGGCGAGCGGCCCGTCGCATGTCAGGTTCGATCAGGCGATCAAAACTTCAGGCCGACGCCCACGGTGCCGCGCAGGGTGTCGAACGCGATGGTGTCGACATTGGCGCGCAGCACGACGCTGCCGACCGGGAATTCGGCACCGACGCCGACGAGGTAGTCACCAGCGGTGGTATCGAGGTTGAAATCGTCTTCGTCGAATTCCGGCACGCCGATCAGTTCACCGGCGTCGAGGTCAACCCACTGGTAGCCGCCGCGGGCATAGATCTTCGCGCCGCCTTCGGTGCGCAGGCCGAGACGGGCCGACAGGCCGTATTCGGCGTCGATCGGGCCGCTGCCGAAGTGGGCGTTGCCTTCCACACCGGCGAAGAGGTTGGTGCCGAGCGGGAAGTCGACAGCCGCGAAGCCGCCGTAGATTTCGCCGCTGTCGTCGATGCTGAAGCCATCGAGGTCAGCATCGTCAACATCGACGCCGAGGTCGTGCAGACCGACCGATGCGCCGATGGTCACTTCGGGCTGGGCATCCTGCGCCTGGGCGGCGGCCGGCAGGGCAATCGCGCCCATCGCTGCGAGCGTGGTGAAAGCGATCTTTTTCATTCTCTTATCCTTTGTGCGATCCTGCCGCAGGGGATGCGGCACGGAACACGCCAACTAGGAACGGTCGGCTTTCTCCGCAATGAATGAACAATCAGCTTTTCGTTAATGTCCGATCAAGGGTGCCTCCAGTCCGACTGAAGCCTTTCGCAGACCCCGGTCGCTTACTCGCGCAGGCGCCATCCGGTGCGGAAAATCACCGCGATTACGGTGGTGCAGACCGCCAGAAACCCGATCGTCAGGCCGAGCGACAGGGCGATCGGCACATCTGCCACACCATAGAACGAAAAGCGCAAGCCGCTCACCAAAAAGGCGATCGGGTTGGCCAGCGCGATGGCGTCCCAAGGGCCGGGCAGGTCGCGAATCGAATAGAAGGTGCCGCCTAGGAAGGTCAGCGGGGTGAGGATCAGCAGCGGAATGATCCCGAGCTTCTCGAAGGAATCGGCCCAAATGCCGAGGATGAAGCCGAACAGCGCGAAGCTCGCCGCCACCAGCATGATGTAGAATGCGGCGAACAGGGGGTATTTGATCTCGTAATCGACGAAGAAGGTCGCCGTGGCGAGGATGATCGCGGCGAGGATCAGCCCCTTGGTCATCGCCGCGCCGACGAACCCGGCGAGCGTCTCGGCGACGCCGACGGGGGCCGAGAGCAGTTCGTAGATCGTGCCGGTGAAGCGCGGCATGTAGATGCCGAAGCTGGCGTTGCTGGTGGTCTCGCCCAGCAGGGTGAGCATCAGCAGGCCGGGGATGATGAAAGCGCCATAAGGCACCCCTCCGATCGGCTCCATCCGCGCGCCGATGACGCTGCCGAACACCACGAAATAGAGCGAGGTGGTGAGCACCGGCGACAGAATCGACTGGAAGGCGGTGCGGAACGCCCGGGCCATCTCGCGCTGGTAGATCGCAAGTGCGCTGCGCACATTGAAATGCATCACGCCGCCTCCGCCTGATTGTGTCCGAGCAGCCCGACGAAAATGTCCTCAAGCGAGGAATCATGGATGTCGATGCTGGTGTAGACGATGCCTTCACGCGCAAGGGTCTGGGTCAGATCCGCGACCTGCGCGCGGCCCCCGCCCTGCCCGTTCCCGCCGCGATAGACGAGCCGGGTGCCGCCCTCGGCCAGTTCAACCGGGAAGCCGGCGATGGCGGGCGGCAACGCGGCGAGTGGTGCGGCAAGGTCGATCACCGCTTCGGTGGTGCCGAGCCGCTCCATCATGGCGCTTTTTTCATCGACCATCAAAATTCGCCCGCCCTGGATGATGCCGACGCGGTCGGCCATTTCCTCGGCCTCCTCGATGTAATGGGTGGTGAGGATGATCGTGACGCCGCGCTGCTTCAGCGCTGCGATCTGCTGCCACATGTCCTTACGCAGTTCGACATCGACACCCGCGGTCGGCTCGTCGAGGAACAGCAGCTCGGGATCATGCGCCAGCGCCTTGGCGATCAGCACGCGGCGCTTCATACCGCCGCTGAGGGCGCGGATCTGCGCATCGCGCTTGTCCCACAGCGAGAGGCTGCGCAGGATCTCCTCGATCCGCGCCGGATCGTGCGGCTTGCCGAACAGCCCTTGCGAATAGGCCACCGCGCGGCGCACGGTTTCGAACATGTCGGTGCTGAGTTCCTGCGGCACCAGCCCAATCCGCGCCCTCGCCCGCCGCCAATCGCGCGCGAGATCGTGGCCGAAGGCGTGCATCGTCCCGCCGCTTGGCCGCACCAGCCCGCACACTGCGCCAATCAGCGTGGTCTTGCCCGCCCCGTTCGGCCCGAGCAGCGCAAAAATCTCGCCCTTGCGGATATCAAGATCGACATTGTCGAGCGCGCGCGGGCCATTGGCATAGGTCTTGGTGAGACCGCGGATCGACAGGATGGGTTCGCTCATTGCTACCGATTACGGGAGCAGCAGCGAGGAGTCACCATAGGAATAGAAGCGATATTCTTTGGCGATGGCATGAGCATAGGCCGCCATCATCCGCTCACGCCCCATCAGTGCGCTGACGAGCATCATCAGCGTCGACTTCGGCAGGTGGAAGTTGGTCATCAGCCCATCGACCGCCTTGAGCCTGTAGCCCGGCGTGATGAAGATCGCCGTATCGCTGGCAAAGGGCTGGATCACGCCGTTTTCGTCCACCGCGCTCTCGAGCAACCGCAGCGAGGTGGTGCCGACCGCGATGATCCGGCCTCCGGCAGCGCGCGCGGCGTTGAGCTGGTCGGCGGTGTCCTGCGAGATGCGGCCGAACTCGGCGTGCATCTGGTGGTCGTCGGTATCGTCGGCCTTCACGGGGAGAAAGGTGCCCGCCCCCACGTGCAGTGTCAGCATCGCGCGCCCGATTCCGGCGGCGTCGATCGCGTCGACCAGCCTTTGCGTGAAATGCAGCGAGGCGGTGGGGGCCGCGACTGCGCCTTCCTCGCGCGCGAACATCGTCTGGTAGTCTTCCAGATCCTGTGCATCGATCCCGCGCTTGCTGGCGATGTAGGGCGGCAGCGGCATGGTGCCGGCGCGGTCGAGCAGGACTTCGACAGGCTCCTCGCCCTCGAAGAACAGGGTCAGCGAGCCATCGGCGTGGCGTTCCTGCGCCCGCGCTGTGACCCCGCCGCCGAACACCAGCTGGTCGCCGATCTTCACCCGCTTGGCGTTCCTGAGGAAAGCCTGCCAGCGGCGCAAGTCGATCCGCTTGTGCAGCGTCGCGCCGATCCGGGCCTCGCCGTCAGCGCGCCGACCTTCGAGCTGGGCAGGGATCACGCGTGTGTCGTTGAAGACCAGCACATCGCCGGGATTCAGCAATTGCGGCAGATCGCGAACACCGCGATCTTCGAACGGCGCATCACCCCCGCGCACAACCAGCATCCGCGCCGCATCGCGCGGGCGCACGGGGCGCAGCGCGATCCGCTCTTGCGGCAGGTCGAAATCGAACAGGTCTACCTTCATGGGCCGCGCGCATAGAGCCGCGCGCCCGGTGAGGGAAGAGCCTTAGGGCAGCGGCGCGCTCAGCATGTCGGCCGAAATCGGCGCATCCTCGGCCGGCGCCGGCGGCGGTGGGGGCGGCAGGTTGTCGCTGCCGAGCGAGGCCTGCACGATATAGGTCGGGCTCTGCGGCGGCTCACCCCGGTTGATCGCGTCCACGGCTTCCATGTTCTCGATCACCCGGCCGAAATTGGTGTATTTCTTGTCGAGGCTGAAACGCGGGTAGAAGACGATGAAGAACTGGCTGTTGGCGCTGTCATCTTCCGAAGCGCGGGCCATCGACAGGGTGCCGCGCACGTGGGGCATGGGGTTGAACTCGGCCTTGAGGTCGGGAAGCTCGCTGCCCCCCTGCCCGGTGCCGGTCGGATCGCCGCCCTGCGCCATGAAGCCGTCGATCACACGGTGGAACACCACCCCGTTGTAGAAGCCTGCGCGGGTCAGCGTCTTGATCCGCTCGACATGGCTCGGCGCCCAATCGGCCTGAAGCCGGATCTTGACCCGCTCGCCATTCGACAGGTCGAGCACCCAGACGTTTTCGGGATCGACCGCCGGATCATAGTTGATCGGCGCATAGGTGCGCGGCGCGGCGGGCATCGCAGCCTCATCCGCGTCAGGCTTTTCGGCGTTCTCGCCGAAAGCCTCGGGCGGGGTGTCGTCCTTCTGCTGTTGCGCGAAGGCGGCCTGCGGCGCGGCGAAAAGAGCAAAAGCAGCGAGGGCAGTGGCAAACTTGACTGTGATCATGGTTCCATCCGGATTTCGACCGAGCCTGTAGCCCCGCCGATCTGACACTGCAATGAATGAACGGGCCGCGCGTGGGAACGGGCCGATCAGTAATCGCCCTTCAGCCCCTGTTTGCGCACGCGGGCATTAACCTCTTCGCACACCGGCGCGCTGACGAAACGGGCAATATCGCCGCCATAGACCGCGATTTCCTTGACCAGCTTGGATGCGATCGGCTGCAGCGAGACGTCGGCCATCAGGAACACGGTCTCGATATTGTCGTCGAGCTGCTGGTTCATGCCGGCCATCTGATATTCGTATTCGAAGTCGGCGACCGCGCGCAGGCCGCGGATGATGACATTGGCGCCCATCTTCTGCGCAAACTTCACCAGCAGCGCGTTGAAGCCCACCACCTCGACATTGCCGAGCCCCATGTTCGCCACCTCGCGCTCCACCATGCGGAAGCGTTCCTCGGTCGAGAACATCGGGTTCTTGGAAGGGTTGGTGGTGACCCCGATGATCAGGTGATCGACCAGTTTGGAACCGCGCCGAATGATGTCGGCGTGGCCCAGCGTGATGGGGTCAAAGGTGCCGGGATAGATCCCGATACGGCGGCTCATGATGCGTATCCTCTCTCGCGCTCGGGCCGGGTTAGGCGATCCGCGATGACGGCGTGATCCACACCGTGCCCTGCCCGCGCAGCTTGTAGACGAAGCCCTCACCCGATCGCATCGCGTTGCGCAGGCCTGCCACCAGCGGGCCGATCGTGACTTCGAGATTCGCCGAATACATCAGCATGAAGTCGCCATCGACCACGACTTCCTGCCCAGGCATCACCGCGATCTCGTCGATCTCGGTGACGGGCACGGGGCTTTCGACCGCGAACACCCCCGCCCCGGTGATCTTGGGCTGTGCGAGGCCATTGCCCGAGAACATCCCCGACAGCGACTTGTGCAGGTGCGTCGAGAGCGCAATCTCGGCCGAGCAGGCATAGAAGGCGCGGTCGTCGAGCAGCAGGGCATCCTGCGGGCCATCCATCGTGGCGAGGATGAAATGCTTGCGCACCGGCTCGCACCAGATGGTGCCGCTGCCCGAATAACGCGTCGCATGCGCCGATTCGCCCGTCGCCGCTGAAGCCGCTGCGCGCGCGAAGAAGCCCTTCTGCGCCTCGTGCCGCACGATTTCGGCGCTGAGATTGCCGTAGGAATATTGCAGCGCCCCCGGCTCGATCAGGGCCGAGGCGTTGTTGAGCACAATCTCGAGCTGATGCACGTCGGTCGGCTCGGCGATGTAGTGGAGCTGCCCCTCAATCCCGGTCGGGATCCCGCGCGCCACCATCTTCTTCTCGACGAAGCGGTGGATGCGCATCGTCACCCCGCCATAGGTCTCTTCCTGAACGACTTGCCGGAATGCCATAGTATCCCCCTTGCGGTTCGTATGCGTGTGGCGAGCTGCCTGTGCTCAGCGGTCGCGTTCGACGATGTAGCGGGCGAGCGCGCGCAGGATGTCGGCCTCTGGCCCGTAGGACGCGAGCCGCAGCACCGCCTGATCGACCAGCGCACGCGCCTGTTCGCGGGCCTTTTCGACCCCCATCAGCGTGACGAAGGTCTGCTTGCCCTGTTCGTCGTCCTTGCGCAGCGCCTTGCCGGCCTTGTCCTCATCGCCCACCACGTCGAGCAGGTCGTCGGCGATCTGGAAGGCGAGCCCGATATCGCGGGCATAGGCGCGCAGATGCGCCCGGCCCTGCGGCGCGACCTTGCCGAGGATAGCGCCCATCTCGACGCTGGCGGCCAGCAGCGCGCCGGTCTTGAGCTGTTGCAGCCGGGTGATGGTGTGGAGATCGTAGGTCACGCCCTCCTCGTCGGCGACCATGTCCATCATCTGTCCACCGGCCATGCCGTGCATCCCCGAGGCCTTGCCCAGCGTCAGGATCAGTTCGGAGCGCGTGAAGGGGTCGGTGCTGGTGGCTTCATCGGCGAGGATTTCGAAAGCGAGCGCATGGAGCGCATCGCCCGCCAGCACCGCGGTCGCCTCGTCATAGACCTTGTGCAGCGTCGGCTTGCCGTGGCGCAGATCGTCATTGTCCATGCAGGGCAAGTCATCGTGGATCAGCGAATAGACGTGGATCGCCTCGATCGCAGCCCCCGCACGCAGGGCCGCATCGCGCGACACGCCGAACAGTCCCGCAGTGCTGCACACCAGCAGCGGGCGCACCCGCTTGCCGCCGCCGATCGCGGCATAGCGCATCGCCTCGATCAGGCGCGCGCTGGTATCGTCGGGCACCGGGAGCAGCGCATCGAACAGCGAATCGATGTCCGCCTGTACGCTCTTGATCGCATCGCCCAGCAGCGTGCTTGCGCTTTCCACCAGCATCACGCTCAGCCTTCCGCGTCGAACGGGCGGGTGCCGGTCGCCCGGCCATCGGCACCGGTCACGATCTTCTCGATCCGCGCCTGTGCCGCATCGAGCCGCTGCTGGCAGGCCGCACGCAGCGCCTCGCCGCGTTCGTAGAGGCTGATCGACTGATCGAGCGGCACATCGCCGCGTTCCAGCTGCTGCACGATCTGCTCAAGCTGACCGAGCGCCTGTTCGAAGCTCAGCTGCGCGATGTCCTGCCCGGCTGCAGCCGGTGATGAAGTGCCCTCGTCCATGCCCGCGAGCATTGACGGGGCGCAGCGGTGCGGTCAAGGCTGCGCGGCATAGGGCGGGATCAACCAACACAGGATAATCGCACTCATGCTGCTGAAGTGGATCATCGCCTATGGCGTCGCGGCGCTGTCGTTTCTCATGCTGGATGCGGTGTGGCTGCGCTGGGCCTCGGTCAATCTTTACAAGCCGGTGATCGGCGAGATCATGGCCAAGGATTTCAATCTGCCTGCGGCGATCGCCTTCTATCTCATCTATATCGCCGGGATGTGCTGGTTCGCGATCAAGCCCGGCCTTGAAGGCGGCGGGGTGCAGGCGGCGATGCTCAACGGCATCCTGCTGGGCGCGCTGTGCTATGCGACCTTCGACCTCACCTCGCAGGCGGTGATGAAAGTGTGGTCGACGCAGATCAGCGTGCTCGACATCCTGTGGGGCGCTTTCGTGACCGGCGCGGCAAGTTCGCTGGCGTGCTGGGCGGTGCTCCGTTTCGCGCCCGCCACGCCTGCCGCCTGAAATGTTCATCGGCCACTTCGCCCCGGCCTTCGTCGCCGCTGCCGTGAGCCCGGAAAGGCCCCGGCTGGCGACGATGTTCGTCGCGGCGCAGCTGGTCGACTGGGGGTTCTTCGCGCTCGCCACCATCGGGGTGGAGCATATGCGGATCGACCCTGCGGCGAGCGTGATGGTGCCTTACGACCTTTACGACATGCCCTACACCCACAGCCTGCTGGGCACCCTGATCTGGGCGGCGGCCTTCCTCGGGATCGTGGCGCTGCGCGACCGCAGTCTTCGCACCGGGGCGCTGGCGGGCCTCGTGGTGATCTCGCACTGGGTGCTCGACTGGCTGGTCCACGTGCCCGATCTCACCATCGACGGCACGCCGCCCAAGCTGGGTCTGGGCCTGTGGAATGTGCCATGGGTGGCGGTACCGCTGGAGCTGGGGCTGACCGCCGCAGCCTTTGCCTTCTATCTGCGCCGCACCCGCGGCCCGGCGGGGCCTCCGCTGGTGCTGGCGGGGGTGATGCTGCTGTTGCAGGCGATCAACTGGCTCGCCCCCCATCCCGAAAGCGCCGGGCTGCTGGTCTATCTTCAGGCGCTCGTCGCCTTCGGCCTGCTGACCGCGCTCGCGCTGTGGGTGAGCACAAATCGCTGGTTCCGCAAACGCGGCAACTTGGCCTTCGCGCTTCAGTAATCTAGGGCGCGCGGCAAGGAGTCCCCTCAATGAGCGCTATCACCCCCGAAATCGTCGAACAACACGGCCTTTCCCCCGAGGAATACGAGCGTGTCCTCCACGCGCTGGGCCGCGAGCCGAACCTCGTGGAGCTCGGCATCTTCTCGGTGATGTGGTCGGAGCATTGCAGCTACAAGTCCTCGCGCCTGCACTTGAAGAAGCTGCCCACGGAAGCCCCGTGGGTGATCTGCGGCCCGGGCGAGAATGCGGGCGTGATCGATATCGGTGACGGGCGGGCGGCGATCTTCAAGATGGAGAGCCACAACCACCCCTCCTACATCGAACCCTATCAGGGCGCGGCGACGGGCGTGGGCGGCATCCTGCGCGATGTCTTCACCATGGGCGCGCGGCCGATCGCCAATGCCAATGCGCTGCGCTTCGGGCGACCCGAACACCCCAAGATGAAGCATCTGGTGCAGGGCGTGGTCGCAGGCATCGGCGGCTACGGCAATTGTGTCGGCGTGCCGACCGTGGCGGGGGAGACGAACTTCCACCCCGCCTACGACGGCAACATTCTCGTCAACGCGATGACCGTGGGCGTCGCCGATCAGGACAAGATCTTCTATTCCGCCGCGACCGGCCTGGGCAATCCGATCGTCTATGTCGGCTCCAAGACCGGGCGCGACGGGATCCACGGCGCGACCATGGCGAGCGCGGACTTTGGCGAGGATGCCGAGGCCAAGCGGCCGACCGTGCAGGTTGGCGATCCCTTCACCGAAAAGCTGCTGATCGAAGCCTGCCTCGAACTGATGGCGACCGATGCCATCGTCGCGATCCAGGACATGGGCGCGGCGGGGCTGACCTCCTCCAGCGTAGAAATGGCGAGCAAGGGCGGCGCTGGCATCCGGCTCGATATGAACAAGGTGCCCTGCCGCGAAACCGGCATGACGCCCTATGAAATGATGCTCTCGGAAAGCCAGGAGCGGATGCTGATGGTGCTGAAGCCCGGCCGCGAGGCCGAGGCCGAGGCGATCTTCAAGAAGTGGGAGCTCGATTTCGCTGTCATCGGCGAAGTGACCGACACCGGCCACATGGTGCTGGAATTCAACGGCGAGGTTGTGTGCGACATCCCTCTGGCCCCGCTCGCCGATGAAGCGCCGCTCTATGATCGGCCCTACCTGTCGAAGGAAGAATACACCGCCTGGGCGGGAATCAAGCCGCTCGGCGAAGTGCCCGCGAGCGACGATATCGCCGCCGATCTTCTCACCATGATGGCCTCCCCCGACCTCGCCTCGCGCGGGTGGATCGCGCAGCAGTACGATTCGCAGGTCGGCGCCGACACGCTCCAGACCGGCGGCGATGCGGGTGTGGTGCGGGTGCATGGGACGGGCAAGGCGCTCGCGATCACCACCGATTGCACCCCGCGCTATGTCTTCGCCGACCCGTATGAGGGTGGTAAGCAGGCCATTGCCGAAGCATACCGCAATCTTTGCGCGGTCGGTGCGCGGCCCTTGGCGGTGACCAACTGCCTCAACTTCGCCAACCCCCAGCGCCCCGAGATCATGGCGCAGATCGTCCACGCGCTCGACGGCATGGGCGATGCCTGCCGTGCGCTCGACTTCCCGATCGTGAGCGGCAACGTGTCACTTTACAACGAATCGAAGGCGACCGGCGGTGGCTCGGCAATCCTGCCCACCCCGGCCATCGGCGGTGTCGGCATCATCAACGACCTGTCGAAGATGATGACGATGCACTTCAAGAACGCAGGCGACGCGATCTACCTCGTCGGGCCGGAATTCTGGGCCAAGCCCGATCCGACCCGCTCGCACCTTGGCCGCTCGCTGTGGCTGCGCGTGGTAAAGGGCATGGAGGCCGGCCGCACCCCGCCGACCGACCTGACCGTGGAGCGCAATGCCGGCGAGATCATCCACGAGTTGATCGCAGACAGGCTGGTGAGCGCGGTTCATGACCTGTCGGACGGCGGCCTTGCTGTCGCACTCGCTGAAATGGCGCTGGCAGGCGGGATCGGCGCCGAGACCGAGGCTGCCAACCCCGACTACACCCCAGCGCAGTGGTGGTTCGGCGAGGATCAGGGCCGCTATCTCGTCACCGTGCCCGACGTCGCAGCGCTCAACGAAGCGCTCGCCAAGGGCACCCGCAATGACGAGACCGCGCAGATCGGGTTCCAGCGGATCGGCACTGTGGGCGGCGATTCGGTGCTGGGCGTGCCGCTCGCGGACCTGCGCGCAGCCAACCAGCGCTTCTTCGAGGAGTGGATGGAGGGGTAAGGGCCGCTCAGGCCGCCTGCGCGCCGCTCAGGGTCAATTGCTCGCGGGTGATCCCTTCGCCCTGGAGGATCGCGAGGCACTGGCGATAAACCTCGGGCTTTCCGATGTTCAGCCGCGCGCGTGCTGCATCGATATCCTCGCGCATCAGCGCGGCGATATCCTGATGCGCGATCTTCGCCGCCGCGCGGCCAAGCCTGCGGCCTTCCTTGATCGCGGCGAACAGCGGCGCCTTGGTGCCCGACACCTTCTTGATCTGCCGCGCGCCCGCATAGGCGATGAACAGGATGCCCTTGTTGTGGTTCTGCTCGTAGGTGAACCCCAGCAGGCTCGCTTCGCCCAGCGCATCGCGGCCATAGCCGGTCAGCACGTGGAACAGATCATGCGTGTCACGCTGACGATCGAAATACCATTGGGTCTGATCCTTGGGCAGGCTCTCGGGCGGCGCCCACTTGTGACTTTCCGCCACCAGCCCCGCCGCCGAGAGCCCTTCGCGCTTCATGAAAGCGATGTAATGCGCCGCAACACTTTGCGGCCCGCAATCGGCCCAGCGGTCGTGATCGTCGAGCATGGCGGGGATGCTGATGCTTTCGGCCATGAAGCGCTGGCCTTCCTCGGATCGGATGAAGCCATGCGCCTGCGCGAGGCTGCGCTTGCCTTTGGTCGCCTCGATGATGTGAAACACCTGTGCGGTGTCTTCCTTGTCCTCGACCAGCTTGCCGAAGTGGTGAAGCACCTTCAACGGCCGCAATCCCGAAATCTTGCGTTCCGGGGCAACCAGCGGGAGATCGATGAGCGCCATCGTGTAACGTCCTTTGCGCGAGTCGCGAAACGGGGTCTGGCCTCGCCATTTACATCAGTGTCAGTAAACAGTCCATTCTCGGACCGATCGAGGACATACGCCTGCCGATGAACGACCCAGACACCCTCCCCTACTCCCTCCCGCGCCTCACCGATGACGAGGCCGTGGCCCGCGCACGCGGCTTTGCCGAGCGGATGGCGCAGCGCCGCACGTGCCGGTGGTTCTCCGATGAGCCCGTGCCCCGCGGCGTGATCGAAGCCGCCATCGCCGCTGCCGGAAGCGCACCTTCAGGCGCCAATCATCAGCCATGGCATTTCGCGGTGGTCGCCTCGCCCGAACGGAAGCGTGCGATTGGCGAAGCCGCCGAGGCCGAAGAGCGGCGCTTCTACGGGGCCGACGGCGGCGATCCCAAGGCGGGCGCGGAATGGCTCGCGGCGCTCAAGGACCTCGGGACCGATGCCGACAAGCCCTTCCTCGAAACCGCACCATGGCTGATCGTCGTCTTCGCGCAGCGCAAGGGCGGGATTGCCGAGGATGGGCAGACGCAGAACTATTATGTGAACGAAAGCGTCGGCATCGCCTGTGGGCTGCTGCTGGCGGCGCTCCACGAGGCGGGGGTGGCGACGCTGACCCACACGCCCTCCCCCATGGGTTTCCTGCGCACAGTCTGCGGGCGGCCCGCATGGGAAAAGCCGGTGATGATCGTGGTCGCCGGACGGCCTGCGGCGGATGCCACAGTGCCCGCCCACGCGCTAATCAAGAAGCCGCTGGAGCAGATCGCCAGCTGGCTTTGACCAAGGCGGTCAGGCCGCCATCAGCTCCGGCTCGGCAGGCTTGGTGGCGAGCAGGTCATAGGGGTTGATCCCCTCGGCCTGCCAGATGCGGTGGCATTCGCGATATTGCTCCGGCTGCGGAATGCGCAGGGCGGTGCGGACCTCATCAAGCGGGCGTTCGAGCAACTGGCGGATCGGCTGCGCCATCAGCTGCGGCGCGCCCTTGCCGGTGCGATGCGCCTCGCGCACGGCGCCGAAGATCGGGGCAGCGCTGCCCTTGGCGAGCTTCTTGATGTTGGCCGCGCCGGCATAGCCGATCAGCAGGTGCCCCTGGCTCGGCGACTGGCCGTGGGTGAACAGCAGCACGCACTGCTCGCCGAGCGCATCGCGGCCATAGCCGGTCAGCACGTGGAACAGATCATGCGTATCGCGCGAGCGTTCGATGAACCACTGCACCAGATCGGGATACTTGGGGCGCCCAAGCCGCTCCGCCTCGGCAACAAGACCCGCTGCCGAAAGCCCTTCGGCTTCCATGAAGTCGCAATAGGCGTGCGCGAGACTGCCCTTGGGCGTGCGGCGCAGAGTGGCGTGATCATCAAGGATTTCGGGCAAGTTCGGCTCGGCCCTGCGCAGAAACTCGCCGCGTTCGGACAGGGCGAGGTCCTGCACCCGCTGCATGAAGTCGCCCGAAGGGAGCGATTCGAAAATCTTGAAGACCTGGCTGGTGTCTTCCTTGTCCCGGATCAGCGCCTGAAACGCCTTCACCGCCCGCACCGGGCGATAGCGCGCTTCGGGACGGTCAGGATGAAGCAGCACCGTGCCGTCGGCAGAGAACATCCGGGTATACTGATCGCGGGCGATGTCGGTCATGCGGGCCATTCCTGTGCTGAAGCCGGGGTATAGCTGCGGCTTGCTTACATCAGTGTTAATAGCATATTCGGTACCCGAATTGAAACCCTTTTTGCGATCATCCGTTCCCGCCGCGCGATCAGCCCTCTCGCCAGCTTGCGCGCGGCACCCCGAGCAGGCTGAGAACAGCGGTCAGATCCCCATCATCGACACGGCCATTGGCGGCCGCGCGCGCCTTGGGTTTGGCGCGGTAGGCAAAGCCATAGGTTGCCGCTTCGATCATCGGGATGTCGTTCGCGCCGTCTCCCGTAGCGAGGCTGTGCGCCGCCTCGCCCAGCCCGGCCACCTCCTCGCGGAGCACCGCTGCCTTGACCGCAGAATCAGTAATCGGGCCGACGAGCCCGCCGGTCAGCTTGCCCTCCTCCACCGCGAGCCTGTTGCCCACAACCCGGTCGAAGCCGAGCATGTCGGCCACCGGATCGGCGAAGTGGTGGAATCCCCCCGTCACCAGCACGGTGCGCGTCCCCAGCGCGGTGAGGGTTGCCACCAGCGTCTTCGCCCCCGGCGTTGCGCGAATCCGCTCGGCAAGGCAGGCGCCAATCGCGCCTTCGTCGAGCCCCGCCAGCAGCGCCACACGCTCCCGCAAGGCCGCCTCGAAATCGAGTTCGCCCTGCATCGCGCGCTCGGTGATGGCGGCGATTTGCGGCTTCAGCCCCGCATAATCGGCCAGCTCGTCGATGCATTCCTGCCCGATCATGGTCGAATCCATGTCCGACACGAACAGCTGCGGCACAACGATTTTGCCTCGCGCAACCAGCATTGCAGGCGGCGCGAACACTGCGTCGATCGCGTCCAGCACCGTCGCCGGATCACCCGAATCCAGATGCAATTCGAGCACATCGTCATCGCCTTCGGGCATCGCTGCCGCGCTCAGCACCGCGCCCGCATCGGCCAAAGCGCCCGACAGCGCATCGAGACGCGTTTCACATTTACTCGTCTCTGCTATCAGCCGCGCAATGAGCATCTCTGTAACTCCTGAAAATCCGCTCGCGCTCATCGCAGGGCCGACCGCCAGCGGCAAGAGCGCGGTTGCGCTCGATCTGGGCCGGCGGCTCGCAGCCGATGGCCGGCGCGGCGTCATCATCAATGCCGATTCCGCGCAGGTCTATTCCGATCTCCAGATCCTCTCTGCCCGCCCGTCTGACGAGGAAATGGAAGAGGTCGAGCACCGCCTGTTCGGCGCGTGGGACGGGGCGGAAGCTTGCTCCGCCGCCGCCTGGGCCGCGCGCGCCAAGGACGAGATCGCCGATTGCCATGCGGCTGACGCAGTGCCGATCCTCGTCGGCGGCACGGGGCTCTATCTCAAGGTGCTGCTCGAAGGGATCGCCCCGATCCCCCCGATCGACCCCGCCGTGCGCGCGGCGGTGCGGGCGCTGGACGAGGGGGAAGCCCACAAGCTGCTCCAAATCGAAGACCCCGAACGCGCGGCAATGCTCGATCCCGGCGACACCCAGCGCATCGCCCGCGCGCTGGAGGTCAAGCGCTCGACCGGGGTGACGCTGGGCGACTGGCAGCTGGCCAAGTCCGGCGGCATTGCCGATGAAGTGAGGCTGCATCCGCTAATCGTCGAGCCCGAGCGCGCATGGGTCTACGAGCGCTGCGATGCGCGTTTCGTCGCGATGCTCGATCACGGCGCCGTGGCCGAGGTCGAGGCGCTGCTGGCGCGCGGGCTCGATCCCGATCTGCCGGTGATGCGCGCGATTGGGGTGCCTGAAATCGCCGCATGGCTGGCAGGCGAGGTCGAATCCGAGGACGTGATCGCGATGGGCCAGCAGGCCACGCGCAACTACGCCAAGCGCCAGTTCACCTGGTTCCGGCGCCAGCCCCCCGAAGACTGGCCGCGGGCGCGCCCCAGTTGGGAATCTGAAAATATCGACATTGACGCGTATTTTGCATCATTATTACGCAAATAGGGGTTGACCTATCAGATTATAACCTTTAGCGGCGTCATCACTCGGTCCGATGCGCCCCCCTGCATCGGGCCTGTTTTCTTTGTTACACCCTCTCGCCCCCGCCCCCGGCGCTGCGGCGACATGATTAAATGGAGTGCCGCCGTGCCCGGTCAGCCGGACAAAGCCCCTGCCCCGACGTCCTCGGACACTAGCCCCGCGATGAGCGGTGCAGCGATCCTTGTGCACGAACTGGTGGAGCAAGGCGTCGAATTCGTGTTCGGCTATCCCGGCGGCGCGGTGCTGCCGATCTATGACGAGCTGTTCGGCGACGAACGCATCCGCCACATTCTCGTCCGGCACGAAGCCGGGGCGGCCCATGCGGCGGAAGGCTATGCCCGCGCCACGGGCAAGCCGGGCGTGGTGCTGGTCACCTCCGGTCCGGGCGCGACCAATGCGGTCACCGGCATTGCCGATGCATGGATGGATTCGATTCCGCTGGTGGTCATCACCGGGCAAGTGCCCACCGCACTGATCGGCACTGACGCCTTTCAGGAGGCCGATACCGTCGGCATCACCCGCCACTGCACGAAGCACAATTATCTGGTGAAAGACCCTGCGGATCTCGCCGCAACGGTCAAGGAAGCCTTCCGCATCGCCACCACCGGCAGGCCCGGCCCGGTGGTTATCGACATTCCCAAGAACGTCCAGATCGCGGTCCCGTCTGAACGCCGAGCGCTGACCCGCGCCGGATCGCACCGCTACGCGCCGCAGACCGTGGCTCCAGCGGAGCAGATCATCGAGGCGGTCGAACTGATCGCGAACGCCCAGCGCCCGATCTTCTACACCGGCGGAGGCGTGATCAATTCCGGGCCCGAGGCGAGCCGTCTGCTGCGCCAATTGCAAGACATCACCGGCGCGCCCGTCACCTCCACGCTGATGGGTCTGGGCGCCTTCCCGAGCGCGCACCCTGACTGGCTGGGGATGCTGGGGATGCACGGCACCTACGAAGCCAATATGGCGATGAACAAATGCGATGTGATGGTCTGCATCGGCGCGCGCTTCGATGACCGCGTCACCGGGCGGCTTGATGCCTTCTCGCCGGGCTCGAAGAAGATCCACATCGATATCGACCGTTCCTCGATCAACAAGACAGTGCCCGTCGACATGGGCATTGTCGGCGATTGCGGCACGGTGCTGGCCCAGCTGATCGAGGCATGGGGCAGCCGACAGGCGAAGAACCTCGGCGAATGGAAGGCACGGATCGCCGGGTGGCGCGCGCGCGAATGTCTTGCCTATCCGGAACGCAGCGCCAAGAACCCCGGCATGATCATGCCGCAAAAGGCGGTCGAGCGGCTGCACGCGCTCACCCACCAGCGCAATCCGATCATCACCACCGAAGTCGGCCAGCACCAGATGTGGGCGGCGCAGTATTTCGGCTTTGAAGATCCGAACAAGTGGCTCACCAGCGGTGGCCTCGGCACGATGGGCTATGGGCTTCCGGCAGCGATCGGCGCGCAATTGGGCTTTCCCGATGCGCTGGTGATCGACATCGCGGGCGAAGCCTCGATCCAGATGAACATCCAGGAACTCGGCACCGCTTCGCAATACCGCTTGCCGGTCAAGATCTTCATCCTGAACAACGAGTACATGGGCATGGTCCGCCAGTGGCAGGAACTGACCTATGAAAGCCGCTATTCGAACAGCTACTCCGACAGCCTCCCCGATTTCGTGAAGCTCGCCGAGGCTTATGGCTGGAAGGGCATCCGCATCACCGAGGAGCGCGATCTCGATGATGGCATCATGCGGATGCTCGACCACAATGGCCCGGTGATCGTCGATTGCCTCGTCGCGCAGGATGCGAATTGCCTGCCGATGATCCCGAGCGGCGCGGCGCACACCGAAATGCTGCTCTACGGCGACAAGGTCGACGGCACGATGGACGACGAAGCCAAGGCGCTGGTCTGATGGTCGTATTTGCCGATTTACCGTCAGACCTTCTCGCGAGGGCCGAGCGACGGAACTGGTTCAATTCCGGCGACTCCATGCGGGTCTTGGATTGGCTATCCGAGCTAGGCGCACGTTTTCTGGGTATGGACGTGGCCCAAAAGCTCGAGGACGGTGATTGGATGTTGCTGACCAATCCGATCCTCGACCTGAGCGACCAGACCGACAATGCTTCGGCAATTGAAGAAGGACGCAGGTTCATCTTGGAAAATGATCGGCCAGGTCGAATGTTCGATCCGGTTTGGGAGGGGCGTTTCAAATGAAAATCACCGAAGCAGCCTCAGAGCGTCACGTGCTCGCCGTCACAGTCGATAACGAGCCGGGGATCCTCGCCAAGATCACCGGCCTGTTCACCGCGCGCGGCTACAATATCGACAGCCTCACCGTAGCCGACATTACCGAGGACCACGCGGTCAGCCGCATCACCATCGTCACGAACGGCCCGCCCTCGGTGATCGACCAGATCGAGGCGCAGTTGGAACGGTTGGTGCCGGTGCACAAGGTGACCGACCTCACCACCGCCGGGCCCCACGTGGAGCGCGAGCTGGCGCTGATCAAGGTCACCGGCACGGGCGAAAAGCGGGTCGAGGCGCTGCGGCTCGCCGACATCTTCCGCGCGCGGCCCGTCGACACCACCACCGAAAGCTTCATCTTCGAGATCACCGGCCCGCCCGACAAGGTCGACAGCTTTATCGCCTTGATGCGCGAGTTGGGACTGGTCGAGGTCGGCCGCACCGGCGTCGTGGGGATGCTGCGCGGGCCGCAGGGGGCCTAAGCGTGTCGACGCGTCTCGTCACCCTCGCGCTCGCCGCGCTGGCGTTGCCGCAGGCTGCAGTCGCTGAGGGGCCGACACCTGAGGCCGAGGCGGCGCTTGATGCTTGCATCGAGAACACAGGGCTGTCCGACCTTGCCGCGAAGGATTGCTACGTCGCCCTCGCCGTTAGTGAGGATGAACGGCTCAATGCCAATTGGGCGCGACTGATCAAGGCCATCGGCGGCAAAGACACCGATGTCGGCAAATCACTCCTTGCTGAACAGCGGGCGTGGATCGGCTACAAGGACGTCGCTTGCCAACATTACCTCGTTTCGGGCGGGACACTTGATCGGTTGCAGGCACAAATCTGCTACACTGACACCATTTCGCGTCGCGCCGACGAGATCGAAGAACTTGCTGACTTCTATCAAGAAATCAATTCGCCAGAGTAAGGACAGGAAATGAAGGTTTACTACGACGCCGATGCCGATCTCAATCTGATCAAGCCCAAGAAGGTCGCCATCGTCGGCTACGGCTCGCAGGGCCATGCCCACGCCCAGAACCTGCGCGACAGCGGCGTCGCCGAAGTCGCCATCGCGCTGCGCGAAGGTTCGGCGACCGCAAAGAAGGCCGAAGACGCGGGCTTCAAGGTGCTCTCCAACACCGCCGCCGCGCAGTGGGCCGACATCATCATGATCCTCGCGCCGGACGAGCATCAGGCGGCGATCTGGGAGAACGACCTCAAGGGCCACATGAAGCCCGGCGCCGCGCTCGCCTTCGCGCATGGGCTCAACATCCACTTCGGCCTGATCGAGGCGCCGTCGGACATCGACGTCATCATGATCGCCCCCAAGGGCCCGGGACACACCGTCCGCTCCGAATATGTCAAGGGCGGCGGCGTGCCCTGCCTCATCGCCATTCACCAGGACGCCAGCGGCGCGGCGCATGACGTGGCCCTCGCCTATGCCTCCGCCGTCGGCGGCGGGCGCTCGGGCATCATCGAGACCAACTTCCGCGAGGAATGCGAGACCGACCTGTTCGGCGAGCAGGCGGTGCTGTGCGGCGGGATCACCCACCTTATCCAGGCCGGGTTCGAAACGCTGGTCGAGGCCGGCTACGCCCCCGAAATGGCCTATTTTGAGTGCCTTCACGAAACCAAGCTGATCGTCGACCTGCTCTATGAAGGCGGCATCGCCAACATGCGCTATTCGATCTCGAACACCGCCGAATATGGTGACATCACCACCGGCCCGCGCATCATAACCGATGAAACCAAGGCCGAAATGAAGCGCGTTCTGGCCGACATCCAGTCGGGCCGCTTCGTGAAGAACTTCGTGCTCGACAACCGCGCCGGCCAGCCCGAACTCAAGGCCGCACGCAAGCAGGCAGAAGCCCACCCGATCGAACAGACCGGCGCGAAGCTGCGCGCGATGATGCCGTGGATCAGCGCCAACAAGCTGGTCGACAAGGCGAAAAACTGAGGGGGCACAACCGCAAAGTGGCAGACAGTCTGCACTTCGCATGCGGCTGCGGGGAGGTGTCCGGAACGGTCGCCCTCCCCGCTCCGATCGACGGCGAATGCGTGGTCTGCCACTGTTCCGACTGCCGGGACTTTGTCCGCCTGTGTGGCAAGGCCGACTCCATGCTCGACAATCAGGGCGGCCTCGCCCTGTTCAATTTTCGCGGATCTCGGCTCACGTTTCAGCGCGGGCGTGAGCGCATGGCGAGCCTGCATATGACCGAAAAGCCAGTCTTGCGCTGGCTTGCATCATGCTGCGCGACGCCGCTGTTCAACAGCTATGCGAACAACCGGATCCCGTTTCTCGACATTTGCCTCGCTGCCACCAGGAACCCCGAAGTGCTCGGCCCCTTGCGCGCCCGGGAACGGCATCTGTTCACGCAAAGCGCGCTCGGCGATACGCGCGATCTGGCGAAGACCTCGCCCCTCAGCCTCGCCCTGCGAACGACCCCGCGCGTGCTGAAGGAAGTCCTCACCGGTGCACGAAGGCGCAACCCGCTGTTCGATCCCGCGACTCATCAGCCGATCGCTGCGCCGCGCCGTGTCCCGCGCGCTGAGCGTGCCGCCTTGCCGTGATGCGCCGCATCGCCGCCAACAAGCTGGTCGACAAGGCGAAAAACTGAGGCCAAAGCACGGGCCAGATGCTCGAGGGCCGCAATGCAAGGTGGATCTACGCCGTGATCGCCATCCTCTGGGTGGTGATCGTCGTGCGTCTGGCCTCCAACGTCAAAGGGCCCGAGGATTTCGTCATCACCGTGACGCAGCCCGAGGTGCAGGCTTTCGCCCGGACCCGGCTTGAGGCGATGCAGGCGCGCTCGATCGCCGACAATATCGAGCTGTGCGCGATCATTTTCGAGGACAGCGAGGGCGCGCTCGACACGACCCCGGTGCGCGAAGGCGACGAGGGCACGTGCGACCTTCGCTATTTCGACGAACCCGGCATGGCTCCGGTTGCCAGCATCCACACCCACGCGGGTTTCGATGCCGATTACGACAGCGAAGTGCCGTCGATGCTCGATCTCGAGAGCGATATCGAAAGCCGGATGGACGGCTATGTCGCAACCCCCGGCGGGCGGCTGTGGCGGATCGACTGGCAGGCCCCGCGCGCGGTGCAGGTGTGCGGAGAGGGCTGCCTGACGCAGGATCGCGCCTATCGCGCCTGCCCGGATGATCCCATCGCCGCCAGCTACTCCGCCGCCCAGCTCGCCGCGCGCAGCCGGCGGAGCATCGTGAAATGCTGACCCCGCGCCCGCGTGGTGGAACCTTGGGCGCGGAGCGGAATTGAAAGACTGAACCAACAGGAGGCTTCCCCCGATGATTCGTTACGCCCTCGCCGCAGCAGCCACTGTGATTGCCGTGACCGGCGGAATTGCCGCCGCACCCGCGATTTTCGCGCAAGGCGCGCCGCAGGTTCCCGGTGCGGCCGATCCTTCGCGCGTCACTGGCGGAACTTACACCGCCGATCCCAGCCACTCGCTGATCGCGTTTGAAGTCAATCATTTCGGCTTCAACGATTATTACGGGCTGTTCGGCGATGTCGCGGGCACGCTCAAGCTTGATCCGGCCAACATCGCTGCGGCCAAGGTCGACGTGACGATTCCCGTCGCCAGCGTCACCACCGCCAGCAAGGGCCTGACCGATCACCTGCTGCGTCCCGGCAAGGACGGCGGTAAGCCCGACTTCTTCGGCCCCGCGCCCGCCCCTGCCCGCTTCGTGTCGACCAGCGTCGAGCGCACCGGCGACATGACCGCGAACATCACCGGTAATCTGACGCTCAACGGCGTGACCAAGCCCGTCACCTTCGAAGCCGAATTCACCGGCGCGGGCGCGAACCCGTTCAACAAGAAGGAAACCGTCGGCTTCGAGGCTGAGACCAGCATCAAGCGCTCGGACTTCGGCGTGAATTACGGCATCCCGATGGTCAGCGACGAGGTCGAACTCGACATCTCGGTGGCCTTCGAAAAGCAGTAAAAGCGCACTCGACAGTCATTCCTCAATCGGGCAGGCGCTGACCATGCGCCTGTCCGATTGCCATAATATCGACGATTTCCGGAAGCTGGCGAAGGCGCGCCTGCCCTTCCCGGTTTTCGACTATATCGACGGCGCGGCCGATGACGAGTTGACCAAGGCGCGGAACACTGCCGCCTTCGACAGCGTCGATCTTGTGCCCGACGTTTTGGCGGGAGTCGAGACGATCGACACCTCCTGCACGATCCTCGGCCGCAGGTCCGCCCTGCCGCTGATGCTCTCCCCCACCGCAGTGCAGCGCGCCTTCCACTGGGAGGGAGAACGGGCGGTCGCGAAGGCCGCCGAAAAATTCGGCCTGTGGTTCGGCATCTCCAGCCTCGCCACGCGCAGTATCGAAGAGATCGCCGCGCTTACCAGCGGGCCCAAGCTGTTCCAGCTCTACGTCCACAAGGACAAGGGGCTGAACACCCACATGATCGAGCGCTGTCAGGCCGCGCAGTTCGATGCGCTGGCGCTGACGGTCGACACCATCGTGTCGGGCAAGCGCGAGCGGTGCCTGCGCAGCGGCTTCACCACCCCGCCGCGCTTCACGCCCGCAAGCATCGTCAGCTACGCAACGCGCCCGCGCTGGACGCTCGACTATCTCTTCCGCGAGAAATTTCGCCTGCCCAATCTCGACACCCATGTCTCCGAGGGCACGGGCAAGGCGGTGAGCATTGCGGAATATTTCAACACCATGCTCGACACCTCGATGGATTGGGACACCGCCGCGGCGATCCGCGAGCAATGGGGCGGCACCTTCGTGCTGAAAGGCGTGATGAGCGCTGCCGACGCGCGCCGCGCCGTTGAGATAGGCGCGGATGCGATCATGATCTCCAACCACGGCGGGCGGCAATTGGACGGCTCCCGCGCGCCCTTTGACCAGCTTGCCGAGATCGTCGATGCGGTTGGCGGTCAGATCGAGATCATCTGCGACGGCGGCGTTCGGCGCGGCACCCATGTGATGAAGGCGCTGTGCAGCGGCGCGAGCGCGGCCTCGGGCGGGCGGCTTTATCTCTACGCGCTGGCGGCGGCAGGTCAGGAGGGCGTCGAGCGCGCGCTCGGCATTCTCAAGGATGAGATCGAGCGCGGGATGCGGCTGATGGGCGTGACAGCGATCGACCAACTCACCCCCGACCGGCTGCGCCATCGCTGAGGCGGATTGTCACGCTCTTGTCATTTGCGCTCGGCTAAGGGACGCCGCAACCTTCTTTCGGAGACTCGTTGATGATCCGCCCTGCCGGCCTTTGCCTCAGCCTCGCCGCGCTCATGCTCTCCGCTTGCGGCAGCGAACCTGCCCAGCCCGGCAATGATGCCGAGGAATTCGCCGCGCGGATCGGCGGCGCGCAGGCCACGCCCGCGCCGGGCGCAACGCCAGCGCCCGCCGCCACCGCCACGCCGCAAATCGCCCAGCAACTCCCCGGCGCGGCCCCTGGCCCCTTTGCGCGCGGCACGCTGACCGATCCGGCCTCGGCCACCTGCGGCGCGCCGCTGATGGGGCCCTTCATCGGCAAGCTCGCCGATCAGGCCACCCGAGCGGAGATCGCCAAGATGCTCGGGCGCACCGACAACCTGCGCTTCGTCGCTTTCGGCGCAGCGGGCAACGTCAATCCCGATCCCACCAACCCGCGCCTTTCGATCATGCTCGACGCGCAGAACATCATCCGCGACGCGCGTTGCGGGTGATCGCGCGGGCAATGGCGCCCATTCCCGGCTTGCGCCCCGCGCAATAATCGGCAATGAGGCTGGCCATGACGGGACACGGACTTTCGCTGCTGCTTCGACTTATGCGCCCTTGGGCGTAGGCGGCCGCGCGCGAACAGAAGCGCGGCACCGCTCCCAAGGGTGACCTGCCGCAGCCTTCCCTTCCTTCTCGCGACGAGCCTTCTTCCATGCCCATGCTCAAAGAGCCCTCCGCCAAATATCGCCCTTTCGGCCAGATCGATCTGCCGGGCCGCCAGTGGCCGTCGCGCCTGATCGAGAAAGCACCGCGCTGGCTTTCGACCGATCTGCGCGACGGCAACCAGTCGATCATCGACCCGATGGACGCAGTGAAGAAGCGCCGCTTTTTCGACCTGCTGGTCGAAGTCGGCCTCAAGGAAATCGAAGTCGGCTTCCCCAGCGCGGGCGCGACTGAGTTCGATTTCATCTCGGGATTGGTGAAATCCGACGCGATCCCCTATGACGTGATCGTGCAGGTGCTCACCCAAAGCCGCGAAGACCTGATCCGCACCAGCTTCGCCAGCCTCGAAGGCGCGCGGGCGGCGATCGTCCACCTCTACAACGCGGTCAGCCCCGCATGGCGCGACATCGTTTTCCGCATGAGCCGCGAGGAGGTGAAGGCCATCGCCGTCGCGGGCGCCAAGGTGATGCGCGACGAGGCGGCGCGCTATCCCGGCACCGAATGGCATTTCCAGTATTCGCCGGAAACCTTCTCCACCGCCGAACTCGACTTCAGCATCGAGGTTTGCGCGGCGGTGATGGAGGTGCTCGCCCCCACCCCCGAACGCCCCATCATCCTTAACCTCCCCGCCACGGTCGAAGCGGCGACGCCCAATATCTACGCCGACCAGATCGAGTATTTCTGCCGCCATCTGCCCAGCCGGACAAGCGCGGTGATCAGCCTCCACACCCACAACGACCGTGGCACCGGCGTTGCAGCGGCGGAACTGGGGTTGATGGCGGGTGCTGACCGGGTTGAAGGCTGCCTGTTCGGCAATGGCGAGCGCACCGGCAATTGCTGCCTCGTGACAATGGCGCTCAATCTCTACACGCAGGGCGTCGACCCGAAGCTCGATTTCTCCGACATCGACCGGGTGATCGAGACCGTCACCTATTGCAACGACCTGCCCGTCCACCAGCGCCACCCCTATGGCGGCGAACTGGTCTACACCGCTTTCTCCGGCAGCCACCAGGACGCGATCAAGAAGGGTTTCGAAGCGCGCGAGACGCAGAACGACGAGCAGTGGCGCGTCCCCTATCTGCCGATCGACCCGGCCGATCTCGGGCGTAGTTACGAGGCGGTGATCCGCGTCAATTCGCAGTCCGGCAAGGGCGGATTCGCCTGGGTGCTGGAGAAGGATCAGGGCCTGAAGCTGCCCAAGCGGATGCAGGCCGATTTCTCGCGCCACGTGCAGGCCATGGCCGACGAGTTGGGCCGCGAACTCAATGCCGCCGACATCTGGGATGCCTTCCGCAAGGCCTACCACGTCAAGACCCACCCCAAACACTTCCAGCTGGTGCGTTACGAGGAAAGCCGCGCGGCTGACGGCACCCGCATCTTCGCAGGCACCATCGCGGTCGACGGCACCGAACAGAGCGTGTCGGGCCGCGGCAATGGCCTTATCTCCAGCGTGATGGGCACGCTGCGCGAGGCGTTCGGGGTCGAGCTTGAGGTTGCCGACTACACCGAGCACGCGCTCGGCAGCGGCACCGATGCGCGTGCGGCGGCCTACCTCGAATGCCGCGCGAGCGACGGGCGCACGATCTGGGGCTGCGGGATCGACGAGGACATCGCCACGGCCTCGGTGCGCGCGGTGCTTTCAGCGGCGAACAGCGCGGTGGCGCGTTAGAAACCCTCGGCGCGCTGCCTCTCGCGCTTGGCCGCAGCCTTGCCATGCGCTGCGTCAATCGAGAGCAGCGTCGCCTTGAAGCTCAGCGGCGAGAAATAGAGCGGGCACTGCGCCATTTCCCCGTCGGTGCGCTTCCACGTCAACGCGATGGCCTGCTGCGGGTCGGCATTGGCCAGCGTCTCAAACAGGTCGCTGTCGACCCGCAGATGCGCATAGGCGGTGCTGAAGCAAGGTCTGGACGGATCGATCACCTCTCCGGAACAATATCCGATTTCCGACGATGCGGTTAGCGGTATCGAAAGGATCGAATCACCGCGCTTCAGATAGATTTCCGCCACGTCATTGCGGCGGGTGACGGTCGACCCGTTGCTGTAGTTGGTGTTGCTGACCACCATGAAATAATTCTTTGGCCCGTCCAGAGGCTGACCAATCTCGGCAAAGGTATGATCGTCTTCGTATCTGGAAATGCCGAGAATCTTCCTCGCATAGAGATTTTCCGAGGTGACCCGCGCCCCTGTCACCGGATTGCGCGGCTCGATCACGCTCGGGCTTTCGTAATTGATGTCCGAGCTGACGGCCTTGAGCGCCTTTTGCAGCGTCAATTTGGGGAAGCGCTTGGCGAAATTGGCCGGTGGCGCGCAGTCCGCATAGCGCGGATGATCAGGATCGCGCAGACTGGGGTCCAGTTCCGGGCTGGCCGGCGCTGCCGAGGCAGACCCAAACGACAAGATCGACGCGGCGACAACCGCCGCTGTAATGGCTTTCATCGGTCGCGACCCTTCTGAATTGCACTGATATGTCAGCGCTATGCCATGCACGAGGCATCGAGCGGCCGCAAGAGGTGGTCGGCTTTGGAACGCAGTACCATCAGTCGGCGAGGGCCTTCAGCCGGTCGCGCGCCTCGGGCAGGCCAACAGCGATGACGAAACCCGGAAGGCGTGGCCGGTTGAGGCCCGCCTCGATCGGCGTCCCGGCGTGCCCGACTTCGCCGAAAGACAGCGGACTCGGGTCGCGGCCCGGCACCAGCACCGGCCGCCCCCGGGTCAAGTCACGCGCAGCCATGCGGTAATATTTGCGCGCCTTTGCGCTGTCTTGCTCCAGTCCGCGCCCTTCCTCGTAGCGCTTTCCGAGTTCGAGCTGAGCCTGCTTGTTGGCGGAATTGCGCGCCATGCTTGCCAGCAGCGGCAGCGGTATCGCCTCGCAGGGAATGGTCGTCGGCGTTTCGGAAACCGGGTGGAGCCACGGGCACACCCCGGTGCCCAGCATGCCCTGCTCCATGACGGCGGCCAGCACGGCCAACTCCTCATCACTCACGGCCCGATCGAGCGTCCCGGCGACAGCCGGAAGAGGCGCGGCCAACGCCGCGAAAAGGCTACCGGCGGTCATCGCGGCGAACGACTTCGACAGAACAGGCACACCCACTTTGCCCCCCCACCCAATTGATGTCGTTACAAACAATGTCGCATGCAAGCTTTCCCGCAGATGAACAGAGGACATCCGCTTGCGCCGCGAGAGATTTGCGCGCAACCTGCTGGGCAAGAGGGAAACGTCCGGCATGACCCAATCGCAGAATTTCCCTGGCACATCGCCCGCGACCGCGACACCGCAGGTTGTGAGCGATCTCGTGCTTGCCGACCTCGCCGCCGCGCTTAGCACAGGCTGGCAGGATTTCCGCGCCATGCCCCGCTTCGGGCTGTTCTTCGGCGGGGTCTATGTGATTGCGGGGCTCGCGATTGGGTGGCTCACCGTCTCGGGTGGCAATCTTACCTGGCTGATCCCGGCAATCGCGGGCTTCCCGTTAGTCGCGCCCTTCATCGCCGTCGGGCTCTACGAAGCGAGCCGCCGCCGCGCCGCGGGTGAGCCGCTGGGCTGGCGCGCGGTGCTCAGCGCATTGAAGGGGCATGGCGACGACCAGATCCTGTCGATGGGTGTGATCGTCTTCGTCGCCTTTTCGTTCTGGATGATCGTCGCCCACGCGATCTTTGCCGTGTTCGTCGGCGAGAGCGGAATGGGACGAGACCCGCTCGCCGCGCTAACGACCCCGCAGGGCCTTGCGATGCTGACGGTCGGCAGCGCGGTGGGCGGCGCGATGGCCTTCGCTTTCTACGCCATAACCGTCATCAGCCTGCCGCTGCTGGTCGACCGCCAGCACGATTTCCTCACCGCGATCATCGCCAGCCTCAAGGTGGTGCGACGCAATTTCGCGGTGATGCTGACATGGGCCGCGATCATCGCTGCGCTGCTGTTCGTGGCGATGCTGCCGGGCTTCCTCGGGTTGCTGGTGGCCCTGCCGGTGCTGGGCCACGCGACCTGGCACCTCTATGTGCGGGCGGTGGACTGACCGCGTTTTCGAAGGGCGTGCAATCCAACAATTATGAGGCATGACGCCGCCTTGGTCACCCGTTAGGTCTGGATGCGAACAAGCGGCGCGGGAGGCCGGACATTCTGTCTCTGGACAGGGTCTCGTGTGTCTCCAAAACGCGTCCGAGGGGAGAGAAACATGAACAACGCCGCCGCGCCCGAGCCGATTATCGAGCCCGATCTGCCGATCATCGATCCGCACCACCACCTGTGGGATCTGCGGCCCTTGCTCGCGGCGTTTCCGGAGCCGCGCCACCCCTTCATCGAATCGCTGGTCGATGCGGCCTACTACACCTTCGACCAGTTCCGTGCCGACGCGACGAGCGGCCACCGGATCATCGCCTCGGTCTTTGTCGAATGCGGCGCGTTCTACAACGGGACGCTGGGTGAGGCGCTCAAGCCTGTTGGCGAGGTGGAATTCGTGAACGGCGTCGCGGCGCAGGGGGCGAGCGGGATTTACGGGCTTTTCCGTCCCTGTGCGGGGATCGTCGGTCATGCCGACCTGTCGCTGGGCGCCGAGGCTGGTGCGGTGCTGGATGCACTCGCCGCTGCCTCGCCCCGGTTTCGCGGGATCCGGCATCAGGGCGCGCGGCTCACCGACGGCGAGGCCTATCCGCCCGCGCTGATGGCGCCCGAGGGCCTGTTCGCCAGCAGCGCCTTTCGCGCCGGGTTTGCCGAACTGGGCAAGCGCGGCATGACCTTCGATGCCTGGGTGTTCGAGCCGCAGCTTCACGAGATCATCGACCTCGCGCGCGCCTTCCCCGATCAGCCGATCTGCCTCGACCATTGTGGCGGGCCGCTTGGGCTCGGCAGTTATCATGGCACGCACACCGAACGCTTCGAGGGCTGGCGCAGTGCCATCCGAACGCTGGCCGAATGCCCCAATGTGGTGGTGAAGCTGGGCGGGCTCGGCATGGCGCAGGTGCAGCTGCCTGCGTCCGGGCCCGCCGCCGGGGTCGGCTCGGAGGAGCTGGCCACCCTGTGGCGGCCCTATATCGAAACCTGCATCGAGGCCTTCGGTCCATCGCGCGCGATGTTCGAGAGCAACTACCCGCCCGATCGCTGGGGTGCGAGTTACCCTGCGCTGTGGAACGCCTTCAAGCGCCTCGCCCGCGGCGCCAGCGCCGATGAGAAGGCAGCGCTGTTCAGCGGCACGGCGGCGCGGTTCTACGGGCTGGAGGATGTGCTGGCCTGACGGAGCAGCACCATCAAAATCGCGCTTGGCACACGGGGAACCGCCGCTAGAGACACGGGTTGAGACAAGAGTTTTGAGGAGAAACCGATGCCCCTTCCCGCCCCGTTCGATCGCCTGCGACTGCCGCTGATCGGATCGCCGCTGTTCATCGTCTCGGGCCCGGAGCTTGTGATCGCGCAGTGCAAGGCGGGGATCATCGGCAGCTTCCCGGCGCTGAATGCGAGGCCACAGTCGCAGCTCGATGAATGGCTGCACCAGATCACCGAGGAACTGGCCGCGCACAACCGCGCGCATCCCGATCGCCCCGCGGCGCCCTTCGCGGTCAATCAGATCGTCCACAAGACCAACGACCGCGTCGATGCCGACATGGCGACTTGCGAGAAGTGGCAGGTGCCGATGGTGATCACCTCGCTCGGCGCGCGCGAAGACATCTACACCGCAGTGCGCAACTGGGGCGGCGTGACGATGCACGACGTCATCAACAACCGCTTTGCGAGGAAGGCGATCGAGAAGGGCGCGACCGGGCTGATTCCGGTCGCCGCCGGAGCGGGCGGGCATGCCGGGGCGCTCTCGCCCTTCGCGCTGATGCAGGAAATCCGCGAGTGGTTCGATGGCCTCGTCGCGCTCTCAGGCGCAGTCGGGCATGGGGCGACGATCCTGGCGGCGCAGGCCCTGCGCGCCGACTTCGCCTATGCGGGCAGCGCCTTCATCGCCACCAAGGAAGCGAACGCTGCCGATGGCTACAAGAACGGCATCGTCGAGGGCTCCTCGGAGGGGATCGTCTACACCAACCTCTTCACCGGCGTGCACGGCAACTACCTGCGCTCCTCGATCGAGGCGGCGGGGATGGACCCGGACAACCTGCCCGAAAGCGATCCGAGCAAGATGAACTTCGGCAGCGGCGGCAACACCAAGGCCAAGGCGTGGAAGGACATCTGGGGCTCAGGTCAGGGGATCGGGCCGATCAAGGAAGTCGGCACGGTAGAAGACCTCGTCGCCCGGTTCGAGCGCGAGTACCACGCCGCCAAGGCACAGCTTGTCGCCAATTCGGGCTACACATCTTGGGCGGCGATGGCCGAGGCGGCCGAGTAAGGCCTAATCGGCGGCCCACAGCTGCTCGGCCATCGCGTCGAGCTCGCTGAAGTCGAAGCCGGTGCCGACCGGGTCCCTGCGATTGAGCAGCACCCGGCGGCGCTGGGCCAGCAATTGTCGTCGCAGCGCGCCTTGCAACAGATGGAGCCGTAGCAGCGCCTCGGCGAGCGCGGCCTCCTCGTCGATCAGGTGCGAGACCGCCCAGCGCCGCTCGATCCGGCCGACACGGGCGATCACCACTTCGTTGTAGCGGCGATGCGGCCCGCGGTGGAGCGGCATCCCGGTACGGATCGTGGCCTGCTCTGTTGCGGGCAGGAGCAACCCGTTGCGGCGGAAGTCGTCGAACCCCACCCGCACACGGCCCACAGCGGCGAACATCGCGCCGAAGCAGCGCTCAGACAGTAGCTGACACGGCAGCAGGTGATGGCGCTGGAGAGCGGGATCGTAGCCGGGCAGGCTCCGCTGGTTGACCGAGCGGAAGGCAATGATCGTCAGAGGCTTAGCGTGACCCCAGGCGCGCATCTATTCGCGCCACACCCCGATCATCGCCTGTCCCTGCGCCGGACGAAGCACCAGCGGGGTGCCGTCGGGCGCAGTGATCCGCTCGTCCGCGTCGAGCCCGCCGGCGAGCACCAGATGATTGACGATCCGCACCCCAAGCCGCGTTGCCCCCACCCGATCGGCACTGAGCGGCGGTTCGATCCGCAGCTCCTGCCCGATCCAGAAAGATAGCCCCATGCTCTGCAGCGCTCCGTCGGGCGTCTCGATAAAGGCGGTGAGCCCCAGCGCCGGGAACGGCCCGCCCGCCAGCCAGGCGCTGGTGACCGATTCGAAAAAGCGCCGCCCGATCGCGCTGCCCGCAGGGCCCCAGCCCACTGCCAGCAGATCGTCGAAATGGCGCACCAGATCGCAGGCCAGCGCCAGCATCGCGCGGCTGACCGGCAGGCTGTTGCCGCCCGCCGCCAGGTGCGGACCGCAGCGCAGCAACATCGCCTCGTGCGTGTCGGGAGCGGGCATGGAAGCCAGATCGAAGCGGTGCGCGATTGCGGGGAAGGGACTCGCCGGACCCGGAGCAAAGCCGCTCAGGTCGAAGGTGAGGCCATCACGCAGCAGCTCGAGCCAGTGCTGCTGACCAGCCCACGGCGCTTCGCTTTGCGCCGCATCCTCGCATTGCGCGGCATCATCGGAAAAAGGATCATGGCTGATGGCCACCTCATGCTGAAGGACGGCAAAGGACCGGATCGCAAAGCGATCGGGCCGCTTGCCACGGGCAAACAGCAGGTGCAGCTCGGCATCATCAGCGCGCTGCGACTTTATAATTTTTCAGGCCCCCCTCGTAACGCGCCCGATGCCGGTGGCCGAAGCCGGTGGATTATCAGCGATATCGTTTGCAGCTTTTGCCAGCGAACGTCGAGTCCCCAATGGCCGGACCAGTCCCAATTTGGAGCAATCTCTAGAACACCCCGAGCCGCAGGCCTTCGGCGAGCGCCGCGCCGATTTCATGGCAGAGTTTCAGCGCCTTGGGCGGCACCTGCTTGGGTGCGGCGATCACTTCGGGGGTTTGCGCGGCGAGGTTCACGATCAGTGGATCCGCAACCCGGCGCAGGCGCCATCCTGTGACGATCCGGTCGATCTGGCGCTGCGCCCCCTCCCCGTCCGACCCGGCGGCGATCAGCGTCGCATAAGGGCGGCCCTCGATCTGTCCGAGGCAGGGATAGTAGGCGCGGTCGAACATCTCCTTCATCATCCCGCTCATGCTGCCGAGGTTTTCGGGACAGGCGAAGATATAGCCCGAGGCCGCGCGCAGCATGGCGGGGCTCGCCTCCCCTGCCCCGACCAGCCACGCCGCCGCCCCCGCACCCTCGGCTGCCGCGCGCGCCATGGCAGCGCTGGCACCGGTGCGGCTGTGCCAGACGATCAACAGGCGGGGTTCGGGTTCGGCCTCGGTCATGCCCGCGAGGCTGGCCCGCGCGCCTGTCGATTGTCAACCGCGCCCACCTGTCAGCCACGCCGCGATTGCGCTAGGACGATACGCATGGCCACCATTCCCCTTTCCCCGCCCGGGTTTGCGCCGGTCCTTGGCGTTGCCGTCTCGCTGTCGGGCAAGGCATGGCGCTGGCGCGGCGGCAATATGGAACTGGGCGAGGATGTGCAGGGCCTCACCCATTCGATCCTCGATCAACTGCTGCTGACCCGCGGCGTCGCCGAGGACGATCTCGCGCGCCACGCCCAGCCCACTTTGCGCGCCTTCCTGCCCGACCCCTCGACCTTCCGCGACATGGACACCGCCGCCGATCGGCTCGCCCGGGCGGTGATGCAGGGCGAGCGGGTGACGATCTATGGCGACTACGATGTCGACGGTGCGACCAGTGCGGCGCTGCTGGTCGAACTGCTGCGCCAGCTGGGGCTGGAGGCGGGCTATTACATCCCCGACCGGCTGCTCGAAGGCTATGGCCCCTCGGGCGAGGCGCTGGTGAAGCTGGCCGAGGCCGGATCGCAGCTGATCGTCACGGTCGATTGCGGTGCGATGGCGCATGAGGCGCTCGGCATGGCGCGCGATGTCGGGGTCGACGTGATCGTAGTCGACCATCACAAGTGCTCGCCCGACCTTCCCCCGGCGCACGCGCTGGTCAATCCCAACCGCCTCGACGAGAGTGACCTAGGTGCGGCGCACGGGCATCTGGCCGCGGTGGGCGTCGCCTTCCTGCTCGGCGTCGCGCTGGTGCGCACGCTGCGCGCGAAAGGCTGGTTTGCCGATGGTCGCCGCGAGCCGGAGCTGATCGGCCTGCTCGATCTGGTGGCCCTGGGCACGGTGGCCGATGTCGCCGCGCTCCACGGCCTCAACCGCGCCTTCGTGGCGCAGGGGCTGAAGGTGCTCGCCCGCCGCGAACGGATCGGCATGGCGGCGCTGATGGACGCAAGCCGCCTCGCCCGCGCGCCCCAGTGCAGCGACCTCGGCTTCGCGCTCGGCCCGCGGATCAATGCGGGCGGACGGATCGGCGAATCGACTCTGGGCGTGCGGTTGCTGACCACCACCGATCCCGAGGAAGCGCGCGAAATCGCCGCCCAGCTCTCGCAATTGAACGAAGAGCGCCGTGCGATCGAGGCGATGGTGCAGGAGGCTGCCGAGGCGCAGTTGGCCGGTCAGCACAACATGGCGGTGCAGGTCCTCTCCGGGCACGGCTGGCACCCCGGCGTGATCGGGATTGTGGCGGGGCGGATCAAGGAGAAGACCGGCAAGCCCGCCGTGGTGATCGCTCTGGACGAGACGCAGGGCAAAGGCTCTGGACGGTCGATCAGCGGAGTCGATCTGGGCGCAGCAATTATCGCCGCGCGTGAGGCCGGGTTGCTGGTCGCAGGCGGCGGGCACGCGATGGCGGCCGGGCTCACGATCGATCCGGCGCGAATGGCGGATTTCGCCGAGTTCCTCGACACCCGCCTTGCCCGCGATGTCGAGCGCGCGCGTTCCGGGGCGGCGATGCTGCTCGATCTTGCGCTCGCCCCCGGCGGGCTGACGCCTGAACTGATCGAGACTCTCGATGCTGCTGGGCCCTACGGCGTCGGCTGGCCTGCCCCGCGCATCGCGGTCGGTCCGGTGCGGATCGTCAAGGCGGACATCGTCGGCAAGGATCACGTCCGGCTGATCGCCAGCGGCAATGATGGCAAGAGCTTCAAGGCGATCGCCTTTCGCGCGGCGGAGAGCGAGATGGGCCAGACCCTGCTCCACCGCCCTCAGGGCCGCCGCTTCCACCTCGCCGGCCGCGCCAAGATCGATGACTGGGGCAGCCGTCCGGCCGCCGAGCTGCAAGTGGAAGATGCCGCCTTCGCCGATTGAGCGCGCGCGCCCGCGGGAACGGTGGCTCGGCAAATTTTTAGCGGCTCCGCGCGCAAACGAGGCTTGACCGTCCCGAAACACCCCCCTAAAGGCGCGCTCTCGCAATCGCGACGGCCCCTTCGTCTAGCGGTTAGGACGCGGCCCTTTCACGGCTGAAACACGGGTTCGATTCCCGTAGGGGTCACCATCTTCACGGGTGGTTGAACAGGGCGGCAGGCTTCGGTCTGGCCGCCCTTTTTCTTTGCGCCGGGTCGGGGCGCGTGTGCGGGCGCGGTTTTTCACGACAAGCGGGCGCTCGCGCTTTCCACGCTCGCGGCTTGGTTGTAAGGCCGCGCGCATGGGCAGCAGCCAGACCATCCCCATCGCCGGCATCAGCCTTGCGGCGGTGACCTTTGCGGCGCTGCTTTTGCTCGGCATCGATGTGGTGATTGCGCTGGCGGTGCTGACGGTGTGGGTCGGATCGCTGCTGGTCGCCGCGGGCCGTCCGCCCGATCCGCCCAAGGCCAAGACCCGGCAGCGCCTGACGATCGAATCGATCAGCGACCTGATCGAAAATTCCTCGATCCCGCTGGTCATAACCGATCGCAACACCATCGCGCTGGCCAACAACGCCGCGCGGCGGATGCTGGGGCCGCATGTGATCGGACAGGACACGCGCGTCGCGCTGCGCAATCCCGAGGCGATCTCGCTGCTCGGCGACAACGCGCAGAACGAAGCGATCGTGCGCGGGTTGGTGCGGCGCGGGGATATCTGGCAGATCAACCGCCAGACCATCGATGACCGGCTGGCGATGCTTGAATTCATCAATCAGACCGCCGAGGCCGACATCAGCCGCGCGCACACCGATTTCGTCGCCAATGCCAGCCACGAACTGCGCACGCCGCTCGCCGCGATCTTGGGCTATGTCGAGACCTTGCAGGAGGGCGACGGGTCGCTCGACGCGCCGACGGCGCGCAAGTTCCTCGGCATCATCGAGCGCGAGGCACAGCGGCTCCACGCACTGGTCAGCGACCTCATGAGCCTCAGCCGGGTCGAGGCCGAAAAGCACGATCTGCCGACCACCCGCATCGACCTCGCCGCTCTGGTCGAACGGGCCGCGCGCGATGCGGCGGGATCGAACCGGATCGAGCGGCTGGTGCTCGACATCGCGGCAGAGCCGGTGGTGCTGGGTGATGTCCAGCAGTTGGAACAGGTGGTGCGCAACCTTGTCGACAATGCGCTCAAATATGGCGCGGCGGATGCGCCGGTGACGGTGGAGCTCAATCTGGCCCAGGGCGATCTGGCGCGGATCGCCGTGCAGGATCAGGGCGAAGGGATCGCGCCCGAGCAGATCCCGCATCTCACCCGGCGCTTCTATCGCACCGATCCGGGCCGCAGCCGCGCCTCGGGCGGGACGGGGCTGGGCCTTGCCATCGTCAAGCATATTGTGGAACGCCACCGCGGTCGGCTCGACATCACCAGCACACTCGGCAAAGGCACCCGCGTAGTGGTGCGACTGCCGCTGGCCGAGCCTGAACCGGAGGCCGCCGGGAGCGCGCCAGACACCGATCAGGAGACCCCTCGGGAGCCGGAAACCGAACAACTGTCATAAACCTGTCTTATTTGTTCAACATGGGCCCGTCATGGCGATGATGCCCAACTCCGCGGCCCACGCCGTCCATCCTTGCTCGGCCTGATACATCAAACGCACCTCTTGCAGGAATTACAGGTCTGAATTCATGTCTCCGATCACGCTGATCCTGATTGCCCTCGGCCTTGGCCTTGTCGGCTGGCTGGCGGGCCGCGCCAAGGCGTGGAGCTTCCAGTCGGGCGCCGCGGCGCAGCGCACCGCCTCGCGCCCGGTCTATCATGCCTGGTATGTGGCGCTGTGGGTGGTGATCCCGGTGCTGGTCTTCGTGATCGCCTGGTCGATCATCGCGCCGCAACTGGTACTGCAATCGGTGCTCGCCTCCCCCGCCGCGGAGGCCCTGCCCGCCTTCGGGTTCGAGCGGGACGCCTTCATCGGCGAGGCCCGCGCTGTAGCGCTCGGGCAGGCACCCGGCGTGTTCAATGACGAGGCCGAGGCGCTGATCGGGCCCTTCCGCGACGCCTTTGGCCGCTACAACACCATCGGACTGATCGTTACGGTGCTGATCGCGCTGGCAGGGGGCGCGCTTGCCTTCCTGCGCCTGCGCCCACAATTCGGCGCGCGCACCAAGGTCGAGCGCACGGTGATGATGATCCTGCTGCTGGCCTCGCTGGTGGCGATCCTGACCACGATGGGCATCTTCGCCAGCCTCGTTTTCGAGACTGTCCGCTTCTTTGGCATGGTCTCGCCGATCGACTTCCTGTTCGGCACCAAGTGGGGGCCGGACACCATGGCCAGCCCCGATGCGATCGACCCGAGTCGCTACGGCGCGGTACCGCTGTTCTGGGGGACGATCTTCATCGGCGCGATCATCGCCATGATCGTGGCGATCCCGCTGGGGCTGATGAGCGCGATCTACCTCACCCAATATGCCGACCCGCGCGTGCGCACCTGGATCAAGCCGCTGCTGGAATTGCTCGCGGGCGTGCCGACCGTGGTCTATGGCTATTTCGCCGCGCTCACGCTCGCCCCGATGATCCGCGATGCGGCGGTGGCGATCGGCATCACCAGCGCCTCGACCGAGAGCGCGCTGGCCGCCGGGATCGTGATGGGGGTGATGATCATTCCCTTCGTCTCTTCGATGGCGGACGATTCGATGGCTGCGGTGCCGGGCGCGATGCGCGACGGCAGTCTGGCGATGGGCGCGACCAAGTCGGAAACGATCCGCCGCGTGTTGTTCCCCGCCGCGCTGCCGGGCATTGTCGCCGGGATAATGCTCGCGGTCAGCCGCGCGATCGGCGAGACGATGATCGTGGTCATGGCCGCTTCGCCCGCCGCCAACCTTACCGCCAATCCGCTCGAGCCGATGTCGACCGTGACCGTGCAGATCGTGAAGCTGCTGACTGGTGAGCAGAGCACCGATCACCCGGCCACGCTGAGCGCCTATGCGCTGGGCTTCGTGTTGTTCATGGTGACGCTGGCGCTGAACTTCATCGCCCTGCGCGTCGTCAAGCGTTTCCGTGAGGCTTACGAATGAGCACCTCTGCCCTGCCCCTTGCCGATGCCGCTGCGCCCGAATCGCTCGGCCCCACGCGCACGCCAGCCTTCGAGGCGCGGCTCGCCAAGCGTTACCGGGCGGAGCGCAATTTCCGCCGCGTCGGGCTCGGCGCGGTGGTGTTTTCGGTCGCGGTGCTGGTGTTCCTGCTCGGCACCATGCTGATGAACGGGATCGCCGGCTTTCAGCGCGCCGAACTGGCGGTGACCATCGACTTCCCCGCCAGCGGCCTCACCGGCGATGCCACCACGCTGACCGCGCCGAGCGCGATGCAAACGCTGGAGATCCAGGGCCTGCCCGCCACCGTCACCCGCTTCGCCGAAGAACAGCTTGGCGAAGAAGCCGCGCGCGAGATCGCACCCGACGCCTGGCGCGATGTGGTGGCCGCTCTTGCCGACGATCCGGTGCTCATCACCGGCAGCCACACCTTCAACCTCCCGGCCTCCTCAGCGCTCGCAGCGGGCCTTCAAGGCGAAGGCGCACCGGAAATGCAGGCGCTGGCGCAGCGGTTGGCTGACGATGGCAAGCTGGCGCGCAACTGGGACTGGGGCTTCCTCAGCCGGTCTGACGCAACAACGCCGCAATCGGTCGGCATCTGGGGGGCGCTCAAGGGTTCGATGCTGACCATGCTGGTGACGCTGGTGCTGGCCTTCCCGATCGGCGTGCTATCGGCACTCTATCTGGAGGAATATGCGCCGCGCAATCGCTGGACCGACCTGATCGAGGTTTCGATCAGCAACCTCGCCGCGGTGCCTTCGATCATTTTCGGCCTGCTGGGCCTCGCCATCTTCCTCGCGCTGTTTCCGGGCCTGCGGTCGGCCCCGCTGATCGGGGGGATGACGCTGGCGCTGATGACCATGCCGGTGATCGTCATTTCGGGGCGCAACGCGATCAAGGCGGTGCCGCCCTCGATCCGCGACGGCGCGCTGGCGATCGGCGCCTCGCCGGTGCAGGTGGTGTTCCACCACGTCCTGCCGCTCGCGCTGCCGGGGATGCTCACCGGCACCATCATCGGCATGGCCCGCGCGCTGGGCGAAACGGCGCCGCTGCTGCTGATCGGGATGCGCATCTTCGTCGCCACCCCGCCCGAAGGCTTCACTTCGCCCGCCACGGTGCTGCCGATGCAGATCTTCCTGTGGTCGGACGAAATCGACCGCGGCTTTGTGGAACGCACCAGCGCGGCTATCATCGTGCTGCTGGCGTTCCTGCTGACCATGAACGGTCTCGCCATTTACCTCCGCAACAAGTTCGAGAAACGCTGGTGACTGTGATCCATCCCAACATGACCGACGAAGGCGCGAAGATCCGCGCGCGCGACGTCTGCGTCTACTACGGCGACAAGAAGGCGATCGACGAAGTGTCGATCGACATCTCGCCCAATTACGTCACCGCCTTCATTGGCCCCTCGGGCTGCGGCAAGTCGACCTTCCTGCGGTGCTTCAACCGCATGAACGACACGATCGGCACCGCCAAGGTGACCGGCCTGATCGAACTCGACGGCGAGGACATCCACGGCAACCGCATGGACGTGGTGCAGCTGCGCGCCCGTGTCGGCATGGTGTTCCAGAAGCCCAACCCTTTCCCCAAGTCGATCTACGAAAACATCGCCTATGGCCCCAAGATTCACGGGCTGGCGGAGAAGAAGGCCGATCTCGACGTGGTCGTCGAACGCTCGCTCACCCGCGCGGGGCTGTGGGACGAGGTCAAGGACCGGCTCGACGATTCGGGCACGGCGCTTTCGGGCGGACAGCAGCAGCGCCTGTGCATTGCGCGGGCGATTGCGGTTGACCCGGAGGTGATCCTGATGGACGAACCGGCCTCGGCGCTGGATCCCATCGCGACCGCCAAGATCGAGGAACTGATCGATGAACTCTCGGGCCGCTACGCCATCGTGATCGTCACCCACTCGATGCAGCAGGCCGCCCGTGTCAGCCAGCGCACCGCTTTCTTCCACCTCGGCAAGATGGTGGAGTACGGACCGACCTCGGAGATCTTCACCAATCCGATCGAGGAACGGACCAAGGATTATATTACAGGACGTTACGGCTGATGGCTGAACATACCGTCAAGGCATTCGATGAAGACATCACCCGGCTGCGCGGCCTGATCGCGGAGATGGGCGGGCTTGCCGAGGTCGCTATCGCCGAATCGCTCGACGCGCTGCTGCGCGGGGACGAGGTGCTTGCCGAACAGGTGGTGCTGCGTGACAAGCGCATGGATGCGCTCGAAATGGAAGTCGACAAGCTGGCGGTGCGGATCATCGCCCTGCGCGCGCCGATGGCAGACGATCTGCGCGAAGTCATCGCCGCGCTGAAGATCGCTGGCGTGCTCGAACGGATCGGCGACTATTCGAAGAACATCGCCAAGCGCACCGGCATGATCGAAGGCCGCGCGCGGTTTGAACCGCTCACCCTGCTCCCCACGATGGGCGAAGTGGCGAGCGAGATGGTGCATGACGTGCTCACCGCCTATGCCGCGCGTGACCCGGATCTGGCCCGCGAGGTGATCGCCACCGACGCCAAGGTCGATGGCTTCTACAACTCGATTTTCCGCAACCTCGTCAGCTACATGGTCGAGAATCCTTCGACTATTTCGAGCGCGGCGCAGCTGCTGTTCGTTGCGCGCAATATCGAACGCATCGGCGACCATGCCACCAACGTGGCCGAGATGGTGCACTTCGCCGCGACCGGGGTCTATCCGCCCGAGGGGGATCGATAGGGCCGCGCGCGATGTAGCCTGCGTGTGGAAAACTTGTCGCACGCCGTTTCATCAAATTGTCGCGGACGTGACACATAGGCCGGATCGTTGCCCGCCCGCGCGGGCCTGAGGAGGCATCTTTCGCATGTCCGCTGCCAAGCTTCTGCTCGTCGAAGACGATCCCGCCCTGTCCGAGCTGCTCGAATATCGCTTCCAGAACGAAGGCTACGCCGTGCGCTGCACCGGCGACGGCGATGAGGCGCTGATCCTAGCGGCTGAGGAAGTGCCCGATCTCATCATCCTCGACTGGATGATCGAAGGCACCAGCGGGATCGAAGTCTGCCGCCGCCTGCGCCGTGACAAGGAAACCGCGCACGTCCCGATCATCATGCTGACCGCGCGCGAGGCGGAGGATGACCGGGTGCGCGGTCTCGAGACCGGCGCGGACGATTACCTCACCAAGCCGTTCAGCCCGCGCGAGCTGCTCGCCCGCGTCGCGGCGGTGATGCGCCGCATCCGCCCGGCGCTGGCAGGCGAGACGATCGAAGTCGGCGATCTCAAGCTCGATCCGGTCGCGCACAAGGTCCAGCGCCGCGGGCGTGCGCTGCAACTCGGGCCGACCGAATACCGCCTGCTCAAGTTCTTCATGGAGAGCCCGGGCCGGGTGTTCAGCCGCGGCCAGCTGCTCGACGGGGTGTGGGGCACGGGCTCTGATATCGAGCTGCGCACGGTCGACGTCCACATCCGCCGCTTGCGCAAGGCGATCGGTATCGACGGCGCGAAGGACCCGATCCGCACGGTGCGCTCGGCCGGATATGCGCTTGAGGTGAGTTAGCGGCACACGCTCGACCAGCGATCGTCCTGGTCGAAGTGGAAGTGATCGGCGTGGGCAGCGTTGTAATCGGGTGAGAGCACGGTGGCGAAGCTCGTGCAGGCACCGTCGCGCACCTGACGCAGGAATTGCGCCTCGGGCGCATCGCCCTTCCAGTCCGTCAGCACGCTGATGCGCCTGCCGTCGTCCAGCACGAAAGCCGCGATGTCGATTGCGTTGGCCGTGGCGTGCTCGCTCCACGGGCCTTCGCTGCCGCCATACATCCGGCGGCAGGAGAAAACGCCGAGATGCTCGATCCGGGCGATATTGCTGCCAAGCAGCGCGCGTGCCGCGGGGGCTACGCTGTCGCGCCGCCACAATTCCAGGGCGGCAGCAACCGGGCAGGTTACCGCAGGCGTATCGGGCGAAAGCGGATAGTCGCCGAGCTGCGTACGGTCGGGCCGGGCACAGGCACCGTCCCCGACCGGCGGCAGCGCGGTGAAGGCAACATCGCTGCGTTCAAGCACCGCGCGGCATTCGCCGACATCGCTGCGCAGGGCTGCGAGCTTGCTGCGCGTCGCCCAGCCCGGCGGATTGTTGAGGTTGAGCGGTGCCATCGGATTGTGCTCGGGATGCTGCTGGAGCCACTGCCACCCGGCGATGGCAAGCGCGACGGGGATCAGCGCAAGGAGGGCGCGCCGCGCCGTGCGGAAATGGGTGTTGGGTTTCTTCGAAGCCATTGCTTGCCTTAATGAAAATCGCGCGATTTGGGGAGAATTCTGTGATCGCGCGGATGGCCGGTGACGTTGGGCTGCGGGGCGAGCTCATCGATCATGTCGCGCGGCAGAGGCGGCCCGCGATCGGGCATCGGCTTGTTGACTTCGTCCGCACGGGCGAGCGGGGCTTCGAGCAGATCGTCCGACAGCGCGTGGAGCGCCGCCGTCGCATCGGTCATGTGCGCGGCGATGACGTGGATCACCTCGTCGTCATATTCCACCCGCCCGCGCACCTCCATCAGGCGTGCACCCATCACCACCTTTCGCTGCTTCTCCTTGAGATCGGGCCAGACCACGAGATTGATCACCCCGGTCTCGTCCTCGAGCGTGATGAAGGTGACGCCCTTGGCGCTGCCGGGCCGCTGGCGGATCAGCACCACGCCCGCCACCTGTACCATCGAGCGGAACTTGCGGGAGCGCAGATCGGCCGCGCGCACGAAGCCGCGCTGGGCGAGATCGGCGCGCAGAAAGGCCATGGGATGCGCCTTCAGGCTGAGGCGCGTGGTCTGGTAATCGGCGACAACCTCCTCCGACAGCGGCATGGCGGGCAGGCGGATGGTGCTGCGCTCGGCCCCCTCCTCGCGAATTCCGGCAGCGCGGAACAGCGGCAGATCGGGCGCCGCGACCAGGCTGCGCGCGTCCCACAAGGCCTGCCTGCGGGTGAGGTTCAGCGAGGTGAAGGCATCGGCGCTGGCGAGCCGCTCGATATGGGCAGGGCCGAGACCCGCCCGCGCGCGCAGATCGGCGATGTCTCGAAACGGCCCGTTTGCCTCACGCTCGGCCACCAGCGCGGCGGCGATGTGTTCGGGCAGGCCGTCGATCTGCCTCAGGCCGAGGCGCAGGGCGTGGCTGCGGTCGAGCACGGGTTCGCGCAGAGGAACAGAGGCATCGCCCGCCCCGCGAAGCGGCCTTGAAGAATTCTCACACGAAGACACGAAGAGGGCGGCACTGGCCGCGACCTGGTGCGACATCTTCGTGTCTTCGTGTGAGATAATCTGCGGCTTCGCCGCGTGGGCCTCCTCTGAGATCTCTGCTCCTCTGCGCTCTCTGCGCGAAACCCCTTCTTCTGTCTTCTCCAGCGTGCAGTCCCACTGGCTGTGGTTCACATCCACCGGCAAAACCCGCACCCCGTGCTCCGCCGCATCGCGCACGATCTGCGCGGGCGCGTAGAAGCCCATCGGCTGCGAATTGAGCAGCGCCGCGGCGAAGGCGGCGGGGTAGTGGCACTTGAGCCAGCTCGAGACATAGACCAGCTGCGCGAAGCTCGCCGCGTGGCTTTCGGGGAAGCCATATTCGCCGAAGCCGCGAATCTGGTTGAAGCAGCGCTGCGCGAAGTCGCGGTCGTATCCGCGCGCGACCATGCGTTCGACCATCATGTCCTGAAGCTCGTCCACCATCCCGCGGCTGCGGAAGGTCGCCATCGCCTTGCGCAAGCGGTTCGCCTCGAGGCTGGAGAACTTCGCCGCATCGAGCGCGATTTTCATCGCCTGTTCCTGAAAGATCGGCACACCCAGCGTGCGCCCGAGGATGCTGGTAAGCTCGTCGGGCGGGCCGTGTTCCGGGGCCGGGGCGGGAATCTGGACCGGCTCGGCGCCCCTGCGGCGCTTCAGGTAGGGGTGCACCATGTCGCCCTGAATCGGGCCGGGCCGCACGATCGCGACCTGAATGACCAGATCGTAGAACTCGCGCGGGCGCAGACGCGGCAACATGTTCATCTGCGCGCGGCTTTCGACTTGGAAGACCCCGAGCGAGTCGCCCTTGCGCAGCATCGCGTAGGTCTCGGGGTCCTCGCGCGGCACCGTGGCGAGGGTCAGCGCGCGGCCGTGGTGGTCTGCCAGCAGATCGAGGCATTTGCGGATACAGGTCAGCATCCCCAGCGCCAGCACATCGACCTTGAGGATACCCAGCGCCTCGATATCGTCCTTGTCCCACTCGATGAAGCTGCGCTCGGGCATGGCACCGTTGCCGACCGGCACAGTCTCGGTCAGCGCGCCCTCGGTGAGGATGAACCCACCAACGTGCTGACCCAAATGGCGCGGCATTCCAATCATCTGACCGGTGAGTTTCAGTACACGTCTGAGGTGCGGGTCGGTGATGTCGAGGCCGGTCTCGGCGGCGTGCTTCTCGCTGATCTCGCGTCCCCATCCGCCCCACACGGTGCGCGCGAGCGCAGAGGTAACGTCCTCGGACAGGCCCATCGCCTTGCCCACCTCGCGGATCGCCATGCGCGGGCGGTAGTGGATCACGGTGGCGCACAGCCCTGCGCGGTGGCGGCCATATTTGCGGTAGATGTACTGGATCACCTCCTCGCGCCGCTCATGCTCGAAATCGACATCGATATCGGGCGGCTCCTTGCGCTCCTCGGAGATGAAGCGGTCGAACAGGAGCTGGTGCTTGGCCGGATCGACGCTGGTGATGCCGAGGACGTAGCACACCGCCGAATTGGCGGCTGACCCCCGCCCCTGACACAATATCGGCGGATCGCACCCCCGCGCGAAATCGACGATGTCCTTGATGGTGAGGAAGTAGCGCGCGAGATCGAGCTTGGCGATCAGCGCGAGTTCGCGCGCAAGCGTCTGGCGCACGCTGTCGGGCACGCCTTCGGGATAGCGCCGCCCTGCCCCGGCCAAGACCTCGCTTTCGAGGAAAGCCTGCGGGGTCTGGCCGTCGGGGTAGATTTCCTCCGGGTATTCGTAGCGCAATTCGTCGAGGCTGAAGCGGCACCGGTCCGCCACCTCGCGCGCGGCGCGGATCGCGTGGGGCCAGCAGGCGAAGAGGCGCTGCATCTGCTGCGGCGACTTCAGGTGCCGCTCGGCATTGGCATGGAGCAGGTGCCCGGCCTTGGCGACCGTGGTCTTGTGCCGGATCGCGGTCATCACGTCCTGCAGCGCGCGGCGTTCGGGCGTGTGGTAGTGGACGTCGTTGGTGGCGAGCAGCGTGAGGCCGTTCTCCCGCGCGAGGCTGTCGAGCCGCTCGATCCGGGCGATATCGTCGCCGCGGTAGAGGTAGCTGGCGGCCATGTGGCGCAGCGTCGGGAGTTGGCGAACGAGGTGCGGGATGAGGTCGGGGAACGGCAATTCCCTCACGTCATCCCGGCGCAAGCCGGGATCGCTGTCGGCCAGCGGTCCCGGATCAAGTCCGGGACGACGGAAGGGGATGACGTTGCTCGGCACCTGAATGGTGAATCGCGCCTCCAGATCGTCTGGCGGCAGCAGGATCAGCTGCACGCCATCGGAATGCTCCGCGAGCAGCGCCAGGTCGATCTCACACACGCCCTTGTCCTGCCATTCTCCGCTCAGTGTCTGCATCCGCCCCGCGCTGATGAGGCGGCACAAGCGTCCATAGGCAGCGCGATCTTCGGGGTAGGCGAGAAAGGCCAGTCCCTCGACCGTCTCGATCCGGCAGCCGATCACGGGCTTGAGTTTCAGCGTCTTGGACTCGGTGTGCAGCCGCACCACCCCGGCCATCGAGTTCACATCGGCGATCCCCAGCGCATCATAGCCCAGCTCATGCGCGGCCAGCACCAGATCGACCGCGTCCGAAGCGCCGCGAAGGAAGCTGAAGCAGCTGACGAGGCCCAGCTCGACGAACGGCGCCCGCAGCGGCGCAGCGACTCCATCGGGGTCGATGTCGAGCGTGCGCTTGTCGGGGGTCAGCGGAGCGTCGGGCATGTCAGCCCGTCAGCTCCGCGAGCCGCTCCCTCACCGCCGCGAGGTCGGCTGCAAACAGCGCCGTCTGCTCCTCGCGCGCGGCCCCATCGAGCCGCAGCAGGTAGGAGGGGTGCGCGGTGATCCACAGCTCGCTGCCATCATCGAGCGCCAGCGGCGTCCCGCGCGCCTTGGAGATGCTCACCGTTTTGCCAAGCACCCCGCGCGCCGCGCTTGCCCCCAGCGCCAGCACGATGCGGGGTCGGACAATCGCGCGTTCAGCATCGAGCCACCAGCGGCAGGTGTCGATCTCCTTCGCGCCCGGCGACTGATGGAGGCGGTGCTTGCCCTTCCAGGTGAACTTGAAATGCTTGACCGCGTTGGTGACATAGGTCGCCGCGCGGTCGATCCCCGCGCGGGCGAGGTGATCGTCGAGCAGCTGCCCGGCGGGGCCGACGAAGGGACGACCCACCACATCCTCCTGATCGCCCGGCTGCTCGCCGACGATCATGAGAGTCGCGCCAGACTGCCCCTCCCCCGCCACGGCGCGGGTGCCGCAATCGGCGATGGGACAATCGCGGCAGGCCGCAGCCCCTTGCGCAACTTCGGCGAGGGTCGCGGGGCGCACCCGCTCCTCGCGTTCACCCGCCTTCACCATCGCCGCCTCGCGCGCCTGCGCACCTGCAATCAGCTGGGGGATGAGCTCAGCCTCGGGCAGGTTCTTCCAGTATTTCTTCGGCATTTCCGAGAGCATCGCGCCGACCTTGAGCCGCGCCGGGTTGAAGATCGAGGCGTAGTAGGAACGCCACAGGTCCTCGACCGGGTCGCCGCCCGGAGCATCCTCGCGCCGCGCGGGCGGGCCTTCGCGCATGACCTCGCCGTCCCAGTGGATGCTCCCGCGCGGGGTCAGGATCGACCAGCGCATATTGGCGAAGCGGCGCATGAAGAAAGCGGCCTCGGCGCGCACGATATGGTGATCGGGCTCGAACCAGGCGACGAAGTGCGGGGTGCCGTCTTCCTCCTCGACCTCGCGGAAGCGGACGAAGGCGTGCATCTTGTGCGCATCGCGCCGCACCGATTTGGCGAGTTCCTCGAGGCGGCGGACCTCGGAATCGGCCTTGTCCTCCATCAGCCGCGGATTGCGCTGGAGCCGCCACAGCACGCGGTAGAGCAGCCCGAACCGCGCCGGATCGGAGTGCAGCGCAGCGCTGCGGGCGATGGTCAGGAAGCGCTGGCTGGCACGCACCGGCGGCGCATCGGCGGGCGGCGGAGGCAAGCGCTTGTCGCCGCGAGACGGGCCTTCGGCAGCGAACAAATCGCCGGTTGCGCCGGGTTCGATCCAGCTGACGCGGTCAGGCGGCACATCGCACTGCACCAGCCCTCGCGCCCGCTCGCGCCAGGCGGCGAAATCGTCGGGCGCGGGAAGGTGGACGGCGTAGTGGGCGCCGAGGGAGACGTTTTGCATCGCGGTCATCAGAACAGCTCCAACTGCTCGGACTTCGGCACGATCAGCCCGCGCAGATCAGCCCGGTCAGTGAGCAGCGTGGGCCGCCAGTCCACCGTGCAGATGAAGGGCCGCACCTTGGCGACCGAAGCCGTGAGCCGCGCGACATCGTCAAGCCGCAGCGTCCGGTGCCGCCGCGAGGCGAGAATGCGTGCGACCGCCTTGGTGCCCAGTCCCGGCACCCGCAGCAGCATCTCCTTCGGCGCGCGGTTGACGTCGACCGGGAAACTTTCGCGAAACTTGAGTGCCCAGGCGAGCTTGGGGTCGATATCGAGCGGCAGATTGCCATCCGCCTCGGCCGCATCGGCGACCTCCTGCGGGGCAAAGCCGTAGAACCGCATCAGCCAGTCCGACTGATACAGCCGGTGTTCGCGCAGCAAGGGCGGGCGCTTCAGCGGCAGCACCGCACTCGCATCGGGGATCGGCGAGAAGGCGCTGTAATAGACGCGCCTCAGCCCGAAGGCGTTGTAGAGCGTGCTCGCCTTGCCGATGATCACCGTGTCACTGGCCCCGTCCGCGCCAACGATCATCTGGGTCGATTGCCCCGCCGGGGCGAACCGCGGCGCGTGGCGGAAGCGCTTGCGCTCATCCTTGGCCTCGATGATCCGCGCCTTGGTGCGCCCCATCGCACCCTCGATCTGGCCCGCGTTCTTGTCGGGGGCGAGCCGCGTTAGCCCGGCGGTGGTGGGCAGTTCGACATTGATCGAGACCCGGTCGGCATAGAGACCCGCGGCGTGAATGATCTCGGCATCGGCCTCGGGAATGGTCTTGAGGTGGATATAGCCGCGAAAATCATGCTCTTCGCGCAGGATACGCGCGACTTCGACCAGCTGTTCCATCGTGTGATTGGCGTTTTTGACGATCCCCGAGGACAGGAACAGCCCCTCGATATAGTTGCGGCGATAGAAGTTGAGCGTCAGGTCCACCACCTCCTGCGGGGTGAAGCGCGCGCGCGGCGTGTTCGCGCTCTTGCGGTTGATGCAGTAGTGGCAATCGAAGATGCAGTGATTGGTCAGCAGGATCTTGAGCAGCGAGATGCAGCGCCCGTCCGGCGCATAGGCATGGCAAATGCCCATCCCCTCGGTCGAGCCCACGCCTTTCCCGCCCAGCGAATTCTTCTTGGCCGTGCCAGAAGACGCGCAGGAGGCATCATACTTGGCCGCATCGGCAAGGATTTCGAGTTTCTGGCGGAGGGTCTGCTGCATGGGAACTTTGGGGAACACCTTTCGTGTTCCTTATATGTTCCCTAGGCCCCGCTGCCAAATGCAAAGCTTGCAAGCGTTGAAAGTGTGCTCAGAGCGGGCGGCGCAGGCCCAGCCCGGCCGCTTCGTTGCGGCGGTGCTGATCGCACAGAAAATCGATCACCGCCGGATGCATCGCGCCTTCGAAGGCGACACCGGCCACCTGCCCGTCGATCCAGGCAATGTAGCCGAGCGGGGCGTTGATGCCATTGACCTTCATGGTCACCCGATCGCCGACTTCGCCAAAGCCCGCCTTCGCACGGATCTTGCAACCACCTTCGGACAGGTCGAGCAGATCGACGAACACCACGCGCGAGCGCACACGGCTTTTCACCGTCAGGCTCATCGGGCGCCGGTCTGCCGCGCGAGGGATGGAGTCGAGTGTCATGCGCGCAACTTGGCATAAAGGCGTAAAGAAAAGCTAAGCGAGGCGGTGAACATGCATTAGGCATCAGGCATAAAGCCCGTGCAGGAACCAGTCGGGCACCCCGCCGCGCCCGTCGCCGAGGATACCCTGCCGGTAGATCCAGTAGCGCCGCCCGGCCTCGTCCTCGATCCGGTAATAGTCGCGCAGCCGCGCGGTGGAGCGTTCGCGCCACCATTCGGGCGCGATTCGCTCCGGCCCTTCGACCCGGGCGACCTCGCGCACCTCGCCGCGCCAGCGGAAGCCCTGCGGCACGCCATCGGGCGAGGCGTAGAGCACCGCGATCGGCTCGGCCCGGTCAAGCAGCTTCAGCGGGCGGGCGTGGAAGGCGAGCTGGCCTTGCGCGGGCGGCACCGGATCGAGCGGCGGCTGCCAGCCCTGCGCGCGTTCGGGAATGTGGCTGGCGCGCGCCACCGGGCGGGTGACGGCCTGCGGGCCGAGGCGCACGCTCAGCCGGTCGATACAGGCAGCGAGCGCGGTGCCGTGGGTTTCCGCTGCCGCGTCGAGATCGGCCTGGGCAAGGCCGAGCGGCTCGCTCCAGCTGGCGCGCAGTTGCACCATCTCGATCCCGAACCCGGCCTCGACATCGTCGAGCCGCGCGACGAACAGCCGGGTGATGTGGTCCGCCTCACGGGTGGCGGCGGCGAGTTCGATGCGCCGGACGAGCACCTCGCCATCGACCCGCCACAAGGCCAGCTCAAGCCGCCGCGCGCCCTCGCCCCGCGCCTCGAGCGTGCGGACCATGTCCTGACTGAGATCCGCCATCACCCGGTCGAGCAGATCGCGGTGACGCAGCGGCTCCATCAACCGGCGCTGCACCATCGGCATCGGGCAGTCGACGACCGGCAGCAGCGGCTCGGGCACGCGGCCCAGCAGCTGGTCGAGCCGCAGCAGCGGGTTGGCGGCGGGCGAACGGTGATTGCGGAACCGGCGACGCAGCGCATCGCGCGCGGCGGCCTCGGCCGCTGGATCATCGCCGGTGCCGCTGACCCCGGCAAGTTCTCCCAGACGCTTGATCCCGAGGCGGCGCAGCGCGGTCAGCACGTCATCGTCGAGGCGCAAGGCCGCCACCGGCAAATCGCCGAGCAGACGCAGCGGATCGTCACCGGGCGCAAGGATCGCGCGCTGCGGCCCGTAATGCGACAGCGCCCAGGCCGCCCCGGCAGTCGGCGCGAGCGCGGGGCGGACGGCGAGCCCGGCCTTGGCAAAGGCGCGCATAACATCGGCAAGCAGGCGCTCTTCCCCGCCGAACAGATGCGCGGCCCCGGTGACATCGACCAACAGGCCATCGGGCGGGTCCATCGCGCTCCACGGCCCCCAGCGCTGCGCCCACAGCGCAAGCTTCTCCAGCGCCGCCAGATCGCCCGCGGGATCAGCGGGGACGGCGACAAGATCGGGGCAGAGTGCGCGCGCGTCGGCCAGCAACATCCCGGCCCGCGCGCCTGCGCGCAAGCCTTCGTCATTGGCTGCGGTGATGCGGGGCCCGTGCGCGGTGTCGAGGATCAGCGCGGTCGGCGCGCGCGCTTCCGGCGCCTCAGGCGCGAGCGCGCGCCGCCAACGATCGACCGACAGTCGGGCGAGCCACAGAGACAGGATCCGGCGCGGCGGCCGACTCCCCGGGGCGCTCGGTGTCGGGATCGCGGGCGAAGCGCAGGGTTCCGGCATCATCGCTGAGGCTCCATTGGCCAGGCGCGTGGGTGCGCGCGCGGAAGAGTTCGGCATGCCAGCTGGCGGTGCCGGGGGCGGCGGGGTTCCAGCGCGGCGGCGGCGAAGGCGCGGCGCGCACGCTCCAGCGCATCCGCGCCGAGGACAGGTCTGGCGCGGCATTGAGGCGCACCAGCCACAACCGCACTCCGTGCCTTTCGGCCATCAGGCTGAGACGGCGTGAGGCGGTGAAGGAGAGCGCCTTGGGGTTGCCCGCGATCTCTCCGATCACGCAGGCGAGGTCACGGCACCTGAGCCCTTCTTCCAGCGCGAACAGCGCGTCCTCCGGCGTGGCGGCGGCGACGTGGATGACCCGGTGGCGCAAATCGGGCGGCAGACCCGCAAGGCAGGGCCGCCCGCCCTGCCGGATCGCTCCGCGGTCCTGCACCCACAGCACCTGACGGGTATCCTCACCCTCCCCCGATGACGGGTCCGATGACGTCAAGGCGTCACGTGCCAGGGCCAGCGCCAGCCCCGCCCCGCTCGCCTCGGCGGCGGGCGCGAAGATTTCGGAGTGAAACGGCTGCGTGGCAAGGCCCGGCCGCCAGCGCGCCTCGGGCGCAGGGCGCGGCAGGAGGCGGGCAGGTGAGGGTTTGGAGGGCGTGAAAGGCATAAGCGAACGACTCATTTGTTCGCATTATGTTCCAACATCGCCGGATTGGCAATTGCCCTGTCCCCCAAAGCAAAAGGGCCGCCCAAGTGGGCGGCCCTTCGCATGTCAGCCTGTGCGGCGGATCAGGTGTCCGGGGTGTTGATCGGAATCATCTTTTCCTCGCCGCCAATATCGTCGACCACTTCGACGATTCCGCGGCCCAGATGGCTGTGGCTCCGGCTGTAGAGGAAATAGATCACGACACCGACCACGCCCCAGACCGGCAGGAACAGCATGGCCTCGATCGGCAGGTTGAAGAACAGCAACACACAGCCGATGATGGTTGCAGGTGCAACGATCCACACGAAAGGCACGCGGAAGTGCCGCTTGCGCTCGGGGTCGTTCTTGCGCAGCACCATCACGGCGACAGCCACCATGAGGAAGGCATAGAGCGTGCCTGCGTTCGAGATATCCGCCAGCTTCCCGACCGGGAAGAACGCCGCCGCGACCGCCACCGCCACGCCGGTGATCATCGTGACGATATGCGGCGTCTTGTACTTCGGGTGCACCGTGCTGAGCCGTTCGGGCAGCAAGCCGTCGCGGCTCATCACGAAGAAGATGCGCGTCTGGCCGAAGATCAGCACCAGAATAACCGAAGGCAGCGCGATGATTGCCGCGAGGCCAACTGCATTGCCGATCCACGAGAAACCGAGAACCTTGAGTACATGGGCCAAGGGCTCGTTCGAGCAAACCAGCGCATCCACATATTGCGGCATCGCGCACTGGCGCGCGAGTTCCTGCGAACCGGCCTCCAGCGGCAGGCCCATCGCGTCTAAGATCGGCTGGCCGCCGAGCGTGCCGATCGCGCCGGCAGCGACGAGGATGTAAAACACCGTACAGAACAGCAGCGAACCGATCAGGCCGATCGGCACGTTCTTCTGCGGATCCTTGGTTTCCTCGGCTGCGGTAGAAACCGCATCAAAGCCGACATAGGCAAAGAACATCGTCGCCGCCGCCCCGACTGCACCGACGCCGGAGCCCCAGCCGCCGAACACACCGGCCGGGAGGAAGGGGTTAAACCGCTCCATGCTGAATTCGGAGCTGGTCAGGGTGATCGCGAGAAACGCCAGAAGCGCCGTGACCTTGACCACCACGAGAACCGCGTTGACCTTGGCGCTTTCGCTGGTGCCGACCACCAGCAGCCAAGTCACCAGCAAGGCGATAATAAGCGCCGGGAGGTTGATCAATCCGCCCTCGGCCCCGCCAAAGACCAGCGGCCCTGCGCTGAGCCATGCCGGGAGCGATATCCCCAGTCCGCCCAGGATCGTGCCCGTGAAATACCCCGACCAACCGACCGACACTGCCGAGGCGGCGATCGCGTATTCCATGATCAACGCCCAACCGACCGTCCATGCGAAGAACTCGCTGATCGTGGCGTAGCTATAGGTGTAGGCACTGCCCGCCACCGGAATCATCGATGCAATCTCGGCATAGCAGAGCGCAGCCACGATGCACACGAGCCCGGCGATCAGGAAGGCAATCATCAGACCCGGTCCGGCCTTCTGGGCCCCGACCGACGTCAAAACGAAAATACCGGTGCCGATAACGCACCCGATGCCAAGCAGTGTAAGCTGAAACCAGCCAAGCGAGCGTTTCAGCGATTTCTTTTCCGCCGTTGCGAGGATCGCATCCAGCGGCTTTACCCTGTCAAGAAACATCTGAATTTGGTCTCCCATTGATCGCAGGCAGATCCCCTGCGCGATCGAACGGGAGCCAAGCTAGCGTAACAGGCCCGCAACACAAGCCGTAATCCACGGGGTTTCCCCCGGCGAGGACAGGCGCTAGACCCCGGGCCATGTCCACGACCTTCCAGCTCGACACCTCGACCAGCCGCGCCAACCCGACCCCGGCGCCGATGAAGCGCCTCACCGTGCCCGCGATCCGCGCGCGCAAGACAGACGGGGTGACGGGCGAACCGCTGGTGATGCTCACCGCCTACACCGCGCGGCAGGCGCAGCTGTTGGATAGCCATTGCGATCTGCTGCTGGTGGGAGATTCGCTGGGTCAAGTGATCTACGGCCTACCTTCGACCGTGCCGGTGACGCTGGAGATGATGGCGAACCACGGCGCGGCGGTGGTGCGCGGCTCATACCATTCGGTGGTGGTGGTCGACATGCCCTTCGGCTCCTACGAGGCCTCGCCCGAACAGGCCTTCGAAAGCGCGGCTTTCCTGCTGAAACAGACCGGCGCGGCCGCCGTGAAGCTTGAAGGCGGGGCCGCGATGGCGCCGACTGTCGCCTTCCTCAGCCAGCGCGGAATACCGGTGATGGGCCATGTCGGCCTCACCCCGCAGGCGGTCAATGTGCTGGGCGGCTATGGCGCGCGCGGGCGGTCGGATGCCGAGGCCGAGAAGATTGTCTCCGACGCGAAGGCGCTGGACGATGCGGGGGCCTTTGCCATTGTCATCGAAGGCGTAGTCGAGCCGATCGCGATTGCCGCCACCAAGACTGTCTCCTGCCCCACCATCGGTATCGGCGCCTCGGCCCAGTGCGACGGGCAGGTGCTCGTCACCGAGGACATGCTCGGCATGTTCGAACGCGTGCCGCGCTTCGTGAAGCGTTATGAGGACATTGCGGGCGTGATCGACCGCACCGTGTCGCAATATGCCGAGGAAGTGCGCGCGCGCAGCTTCCCCACGGCAGACCAGACCTACCAGCCCAAGGCCTAGGCGGGACCTTTCGCCAATCGCAGCGCCAGCGGTGCGGCCAGCACCAACTGCGCGAGGTGGTAGAGCAGCAGCGGCGCGATCACGAAGCCGGCGCTGGCGGGCGGGAACAGGATCGCAGCAAGCGGCGCGCCGATGGCGACGCTCTTCTGCGATCCGGCGAAGAGGAAAGCGATCCGGTCGCCGCGTGGCAGCCCGAGCGCGGCGCTCATCCCCCACGCGGCACCCAGCGCGAGTGCCAGCATCGCCAGCACTAGCCCTGCCAGCACCGCCCAGTCGGCAGGCGTGAACATCGTCGCCAACCCCTGCTCGACCGCGCCCGAAAAGGCGACATAGACCGCAATCCCGATCACCGCGCGGTCGAGCCAGGCGATGCGCCTGCGGTGCGCGGCGACGCGGTCGATCACCTTGTCCTGCACCGCCTGCCCGATCGCGAAGGGCAGGATCAGGATGACGCCGATGCGAATGATGGCCTCGCTGCCGATCTCGCCCGCCCCGCTCCCGCCCAACAGTGCGAACAGCGGGGCGCTCACGAACACCCCCGCGATATTGATCAGTGCCGCGCCCACCACCGCCAGCGCGACATTGCCATGCGCGAGGCTGGTATAGGACGTCGCCGATTGCACCGTCGAGGGCAGCACGCCGAGATAGACGAAGCCCAGCGCCACCAGCGGCGGCAGCACCGTTCCGGCAAGGCTCGCAAAGCCCAGTCCGGCCAGAGCCATCCCGCCGAAGACCAACAGCATCAGCGGCCCGAAATAACGCCAGTTCGCGATCCCCCGCGCGATCTCGCTGCGACGAATGCGCATTCCGTTGACGAGGAACAGCACGAAGATGCCGATATTCGACACCATCGAAGCGATCCCCCGCGCCTCGCCCGCAGCGGGCAGCACCAGCGCGAGCGCGGTGGCGATCACCAGCACGGCGATCATCGGATCGGTGAGGAAGGGTAGGCGGGCGGCAGGCTTGGTCATCGCGCAGCCCCCTGCCCCGCCCCAGCGCACTTGTCGAGCGTGCTAGCGCGCCTTGAGGGTGCGGGGCTGCACCTCGGCGAGCACGGCGGCGAAGCGCGCCTTGCCCCCCTTGTCGCCCAGTTCCTGTGCAGCGCGCAGCCTGAGGCGGAGCAGCATAGGATCGTGCCCTGCCCCGAGCCGGATCGCATGGTCGAGCAGCGCCGCCGCCCCGGCCCAGTCGCCGCCCGCCGCCAACCGCTCGGCCAGCGCGAGAGCCGCGCTCGCGGTCTGGGTATCGCCGGCCACCTGCCGGATCAGCAGCAGATCAGCCACCTCGCCCCTGCCGCTGCGCTGGAAGGCGGCGATGGTCTTGCGGGCAAGCGGCCAGGGGCGGCGCGCCTCGGCGGCGAGGCCATAGGCGGTGAGCGCGGCCTGCGCATCGCCCCCGCCCATGAAGGCATCACCCGCAAGGCTCGCCACATCGGCCGAGGCCGGAAAGCGCTGACGCAGCGCCTCGGCCCCGGCCCGCGCGCCGCTGCGGTTGCCCGCTAGCAGCGCCGCGCGGGTCTCTGCGGTCGGGGCAGGCAGGCCCTCGCGCACCGCCAGCACCACGGGGCCTGCACGCATCGGGCCATAGGCGCGCGCCAGCAGGGGCGCGGCCGCCGCGCGATCGCCACGCCGCTCATGCGCACGGGCGACCAGCATGACGAGATAGGGCGAGGCTTCGGGCAGCGCCGCCTCGGGGCCGAAGCGCGCGATCAGCGCATCCTCACGCCCGCCCGCCAGCAGCGCGCGCGCCAGCAATTCGCGCACACGTGCATTCGCTGGCTGGCGCGCCGCGAGCGTTTCGAGCGTCGCTGCGGCGCTATCGACGTTGCCTTCCTCGAGACTGATCAGCGCATCAAGCAGCAGGGCCGCCGGAACCTCGCGCTGCGCCATGCCGCTCCGCTCGAGCAAGCTGCGCGCAAGCCCATATTCGCCCCCACGCGCGGCCAAGACGGCCTGCAGCCACGGCACGCGGGGATCGTCGGGCGCGGCGTCGGCTAGCGCACGCACCATTTTCAGCATCGCACTTGCCTGTCCGCCATCGCCCAGCGTGGCAGCATATTCCGCGAGGATGTCGGGATTGTCGGGCGCGGCCTTGCGCGCGGCGGCAAACCAGCGCAGCGCATCGCTCGCGCCGTGAGCATCGCGCACCATCAGCGCGCGCAGCAGCAGCGCCGGGGCATGGTCGGGGCCGAAAGCCAGCGCGCGGTCCGCCGCTTCAAGCGCGGTCAGATGCTCCCCGCCGCGCAGCCGCAGCCGGGCGATGGCAACCCACAGATCGGGGCTTTCAGGCGCGAGGCTGCGCGCTTCGTCGAGCATCCTTGCTGCATCGGGCAGCGCGCCTCTGGCCATCGCCGCATCGGCATCGGCCAGCAGACGGCCCAGCGCCGCACCGCCTGCCACGGGCGGACGCGACGGTGCTTCCTCGATTTCGTCGCCGCACCCGGACAGCACCAGTGCCAGCGCCGCCGCGATCAGCGCCGTGGTGGCTCTAGGTCTGCAAGTCATACTGCTTGAGGAGGTCATACAGCGTCGGGCGGCTGATCCCGAGCAGCTTGGCGGTGCTCGAGATATTGCCCTCGCTTCGGGCGAGCGCATGGCGGATCACCCGGCGGTCCGCCGCCTCGCGCGCGGCCTTGAGGTTGAGCACATCGGCATCCTCCTCCTCACCCGGGCCGAGATCGAGATCCTCGGCATTGACCAGCTTGCCATCGGCCATGATCACCGCGCGCTTTACCCGGTTCTCCAGCTCGCGGACATTGCCCGGCCAGTCATGCGCGTCGATCGCGGCGAGCGCATCGGGTGCAAAGCCCGTGACTGCGGGGTTCATCTCGGCGGCAAAGCGCTTGAGGAAGGCCTTGGCGAGCAGCACCGGATCGCCGTGCCGCTCGGCAAGGCCGGGGATGCGCACGACGATTTCGGCGAGCCGATAGAACAGATCCTCGCGGAAGGCCCCGGCGGCGATCATGCTTTCGAGGTTCTGGTGGGTGGCGCACACGATCCGAGTGTTGACCGCAATCGCCTTGCGCCCGCCAACGCGCTCGATGGTGCGTTCCTGCAGGAAGCGCAGCAGCTTGACCTGCAAGGGCAGCGGAATGTCGCCGACCTCGTCGAGGAAAAGCGTACCCCCGTCGGCGCACTCGATCTTGCCCTCGGTCGTCTTGACCGCCCCGGTGAAGGCGCCCTTTTCATGCCCGAACAGCTCGCTTTCAAGCAGGTTCTCGGGAATCGCGGCGCAGTTGATCGCCACGAAGGGCCCGTTCGCGCGGTCACTGGCGTCGTGCAGGCCTTTCGCCAGCAGTTCCTTCCCCGTCCCGCTCGCGCCCAGCAGCATCACCGATACGCTGGTCTTCGCGACCCGTTCGATGGTGCGCGCGACCTTCACCATTTCGGGCGCGCCGGTAATCATCCGGCCAAGCACGGTCTTGTCCGCGCTGGAAGACGCGACAAGCCGCCGGTTCTCCTCCTCGATCGCGCGAAGGTTGAAGGCGCGGCGCACGATCAGGCCCAATGCGTCGATGTCGATCGGCTTCTGGTAGAAATCGTAAGCCCCACGCGCGATCGCCGCGAGCGCGCTTTCGCGTGCGCCGTGGCCGCTGGCGACGATCACCTTGGTGTCGGGCTTCAGCGCCATAATCGCGTCGAGCACGGCAAAGCCCTCGGTCGTGCCGTCGGGATCGGGCGGCAGGCCGAGATCGAGCGTCACCACGCCCGGCATTTCCGAGCGCAGCGCCGCAATCGCGCTGTCGCGGTCGCCCGCGATCACGACTTCGAAATCGTCATAGGCCCATTTGAGCTGAGCCTGCAGACCGGGATCGTCCTCGATCACCAGCAGCACGGGTTTCTTGTCAGCAGCAGCCATTACGCAACCTCTTGAATATCGGGAGCGATGCCCGCTTCGGCACCGGCCAGTCGCACCGCGTCGGCGCGCGGCAGCACCACCGAAAAGCGCGTGCCGAGCCCCTTGCGGCTTTCCACCGCGATCCGCCCGCCCATCGCCTTGATAAGCTCGCGCGCTTCGAAAGCCCCGATCCCGAACCCGCCCGACTTGGACGAGACGAAGGGCTTGAACAGCCCGCTACGGATGAATTCCGGGGTCATGCCCTGCCCTGAATCGACCACATCGATCGCGCCGTGCAGCCCCTCGGCCGAGACATCGAGGAAGACCGGCAGATCGCCCTCGGTCGCATCGATCGCGTTCTGCACCAGATGGATCAGCGCCTGTTCCAGCGCCTCGCGGTTGCCCACTACCTCGACCGGGACCTCTCGGGTCAGCGCCACGGGATGCACGCCCTTGAACCTGGCGGCAATCCCGCGCGCCAGAGCGACCAGCTCGATCGGGCCTGTCGCATTGACCTGCCCCGATCCATAGCGCCCGAGCCGGGCGAGTAGCGCCGAAAGCTTGTCCGCCGAATTGCGCAAGGTCACCAGCATGTCGGCGCGGAAGGCCGGGTTGTCGGCGTGCTTTTCGGCATTGGCGGCGAGCAGGGTCAGCTGGCTGACGAGATTCTTGATGTCGTGCATCACGAAAGCCATGCGGCGGTTGAATTCGTCGAACCGGCTCGCATCCATCAGCGCCTGCTGCCCTGCCTGTTCGGCAAGATAGCTCGCGAGCTGCTGGCCGGCGGTGCGCAGCAGGTCGAAATCCTCCCAGTCGAGCTGACGTGGATTGCGCGGGCGGGCGAGGACAATCGCGCCCACCAACCGGTCGAAATGGATCAGCGGCACCAGCGCCCAGGCATCCTCGGCCTCGATCAGCCATTCCGGCACATGCGCGCCCTCTCCATGGTGATCGACCCCGCGCCGCGCCTCGTCGAGCGCGAGCACCAGATTGTGCTGTTCGAGCATGCCCGCCAGCGCATAATCGCTCGCCAGCGCCGGGACCGCGATGGTCGGCCAGTTCCAGCGCGCGGTGAGTTCGAGCCGCGCTTCCTCGTTGGGCATCAGCAGCAGGCCCGCCGGGCTTTCGGTGATGTCGGCCAGTGCCTTGACCGCGCGTTCCTCGAGACTGGCACTGCCGGTGCCGCCATGGCCGATGGTGCGGGTGAAGCGCAGCCATTCCTGCCGGTAATCATAGCGGTGCTGGAACAGGTGCTTGGTCGCCGTGACCCGCATCCAGCCACGCAGCCGGGGCGACGGCAGGGCGATGGCGGCAGCAAGCACCGCGACCACCAGAAACATCACCTGGCTGGTGCGCGCCATGTCGCCGCCCAGCAGCGCCAGCGACTTGGTCACCAGCACCATCGCGGCGAGATAGCCGCCGATCAGCAGCAACGAGAGCGTGCGGAAAGTCACCGTGCGCGACGGGCTGAACTGCACCCGCGGCCCGGCGGCATTCATCCCCAGCGCGAACAACACCGCCATGGTCCCGGCAAACACGCCGCGCAGGTCCGTCAGCCCTAGCGGCGCCGCGCCGCCGAGATAGGCGATGGTGGCAAGGTTGAGATCATAGGCGAAGATCCCCGCCAGCCCGATCCCCGTCCAGCGCAGCACGGGCCGCAGCGCGCTCGCCGCGCCGGCATAGAGGTTGTGAAGCAGCATCAGCGCACCGATCGAGACCAGCATGTCGATCAGCACCCGCGCCTCGAACACCGCGCGCAAGCCGTGCACATCACCCGCGATGCGGCTGCCGACCAGCAGCACCACCGGCTGAAGCAGTTGCACCATGACCAGTGCGATGATCACCGGGCGCACCGGCTTGAGGCTCGCCGAGCGACCATCGGCGGCGAACAGGCTGAAGATCGTCGCGATCAGTGCCAGATTGCGCACCAGCGCGGCGATGATGGTTGCGCCGTGATCGGGCCCGAGCCCGGCGGCCAGTGAACACCACACAGCGCTCGCGCCAGAGGCCAGCATCAGTCCGGGACGATCGGGCCGCGCCCGCTCGCCATGCCGCCACAGCCACAGCATGGCGCCCGCGCTCAGCACGGCGCCCGCCAGCCATGCGAGGAAGCCCGCCAGCGGCGCTATGGCAGCCGCCCAGATCACCGCGCGCCCTCCGGCCACAGGATCACGCGCAGCGTCTGCAACAGGATCACGAAATCGAGGAAAGGCGTGTAGTTCTTGGCGTAGTAGAGATCATATTCGAGCTTGCAGCGGCTGTCCTCGACCGAGGCGCCATAGGGATAATTGATCTGCGCCCAGCCCGTGATGCCCGGTTTCACCATGTGGCGCTCGCCATAGAAGGGAATCTCCTCCTCGAGGCTTTCGACAAAGGAAGGTACTTCAGGGCGCGGGCCGACGAAGCTCATTTCGCCCTTCAGCACGCTCCATGTCTGCGGCAGTTCGTCGATCCGCACCTTGCGGATGAAGCGCCCGAGGCGGGTGATGCGCGGGTCGTTTTCCTCAGCCCACTTGGCCCCGTCCTTCTCGGCATCGGTCCGCATCGAGCGTAGCTTGATGAGCGTGAAGGGCTCGCCATACAGCCCCACCCGCTTCTGCCGGAAGAAGGCCGGGCCCTTGCTGTCGAGCTTCACCAGCCCTGCAAAGAGCACGATCACCGGCAGGGTCAGTGCCAGCAGGATCGAAGAGGCAAGAATGTCGAAGATGCGCTTCGAAGCGCTCGAGAACATCCGGCTGCTGGAAAAACCGTCGGAGAAGATCAGCCAGCTCGGATTGATCGTGTCGAGATCGACGCGGCCCGTCTCGCGCTCGATGAAGCTGGAGAAATCGTTGACGTGGACGCCCTTGGTCTTGATCCTGAGCAAGTCTTTGAGCGGCAGGGCATTGCGGCGTTCCTGCAAGGCAAGCACCACTTCCGACACGCCGAGGTTTTCGACAAAGCGGCCGAGATCGTGGATCGCCGCGCGCGGAATCGCCTCGTCGAGGCAGCGGTCGCTTTCGCTCATGGCGATGAAGGCGACGATCACAAAGCCGGTCTCGGGCCGCTCGCCCAGGTCGCGCAGCCGCACCGCACGGTCGCTCGCCCCAAGCACCATCACCCGGCGGCGGAAGGCGGAGGAGCCTAGGAAGGAATTGAGCAGGAGCCGGTCAGCGACCAGCACAAGGATCGCCAGCCCCATGGTGTAGAGCAGGGTCGATCGCCAGAAGACGTCGCTGCGGATCACGAAGTCGATCACCGCCAGAGCAATGATGCCGAGGCTGATCGCCACCAGCACCCGCGCTCCAGCAAAGCGCAAGGATCGCAGGGCGTTGGGGCCATAAACCCCGACCGCGATCATCGCCAGCCAGATGACCGAAGCCGTGCCGAACAGCGCCAGCCCGCGATCGCCGACCTGGCCGAGGTCCATCCCGATCTGATGCGCGCGCCACTGCCACGCGATCTCGCTCGCCAGCACCAGCAAGCCGAGATCGAGCAGGCCGAGCAGCAGCACGGCGTGCGGGATATAATGCTTGAACAGGCGGATCATCGCGTGGGGTGCCTCTGGTGCATGCCCCAACGCTTCTAGGCACCATACCTTAAGTGTCGGTAAATTTTACACCGTCCCGTGCGCGCTGCTTTCCTGCGGGTTGCGGTGGTTAATGCGGGCCTCACGAACCGCCGCGCGGGCGCGGCAAGCTGCTGGCAAGGCGCGCGGGAGCCGGGGTCAGGCAGTCCGTCTTGCCGCAGCGTCCGCACGGCACGCCCAGCGGCACGGCGTCGAGCCGGTCGAGCGAGACCCCGCGCGCATGCGAGAGGTCCCCGGCAAAGCGCGCCTCGATCCCCAGCACCACCGTGCGCCGCCCTGCGCACATCACCCCGTCGCCATCGACCGTGCGGGTTATGGTGAACCAGTGCCGCCCTGAACCCGTGGCCGCACTCTCGCCCTCGCCAAAGGTGACGGCCTGCGTCAGCACCGTTCCCGGTCGCTCGAAGGCCGCATAGGGCACCCAGGCGGGCGAGCGCGCGCCTTCGAGAGGGTAGAGCGCCCCGCTCCCGCCCGAAGTGAACTGGGTCATACGCCCCGCCCGGTCGATTACCGCCATAAAGAACGGCAGGCCCCGCTCGCCCACGCGGCCCAGCGTCGTCAGACGCGCAGCGACCTGATCGAAGCTGACGGCAAAGCGGCGTTGCAACACGGCAAGGTCATATCCGGTCGCCTCGCAGGCACGCAGGAAGCGGCGGTAAGGCAGCAGCAGCGCGCCCGCGAGGTAATCGGCGATGTGCTCGCGCAAGGCATCCCGCGCCTCGGCGCTGGCGAGATTGGCGCCCGCTACCAGCTGCTCGATGCCCTCGCGCATTTCCAGCATCCCCACCTGCCGCGCGATCTGGAACCGCCGCGCGGCGCCGGGGAGCATCTCGGAGAGCTGCAACTGGCGCGCGTGCAGATCGAGCCGGTGGACCTGCCCCGGGATGACTTCGGCAGGCAGGATGCGGACCTGCAACTGGTGCTTCTCGCGCAGGCGCTCGGACAACGCGGCGCTGATCTCCCCGCGGCTGAGGCGCAGCTCGTCGGCGAGGTCTTCGGCCGCGTGATCGAGATCGGCGAAGTGGTTCTGCCAGCGTTCGATCGCGCGGCGCACGGCTGTGGCGGTGTCCTCGACCATGATCCGCTCGCCCCCGCCCGTATCGTAGAGCCGCGCGAAGGCCGCGGCGACCTGCGGGGCGGCGGCGAGCAGTTCCTGCACTTCCTCGCGGTCGATCCCGAGATCGCTAAAGCGCTTGTCGGCCAGTCGCCGCACCATCCCGTCGAGCCCACCGATGGCCTCGTCCTCGCGTAAGGAGCGCGGGTCGAAATCGAACCGTTCGATCACCTGCACCAGCACGCGCGCCGAAAGCGGGCGCTGGTTGCGCTCAATCAGATTGAGATAGGAGGGCGAAATGCCGAGCATCCCGGCCATCGCGGCTTGGGTAAGGCTTTCGCGCTTGCGCAGACGGCGCAGCGCGGGTCCGGCGAGAAGGTTGGTGTCGGCCATGGCACGTTTTGTAAATTACTTTACCGATTGACACAATATTGCGGGCAATTGTCCGCATAGCGACACGATTTCCTGTAAGTTTTCCTGTCATGCTGCGCCGCAACACGGCAAAGCCTGCCCAACCAAGCGGCGCGATTCCTCAAGGGCCCCGCACCACTCCCCAGGTTGGACAGGAGAACGCTATGACCTACCAGAACACCATCACCCAGATGCGCGATGTCGTCGCCGCGAACGGGCCGAGCTGGGCCGCGATCGATCCCGAGAGCGCCGCGCGCATGGTGATCCAGAACCGTTTCCGCACCGGTCTCGACATCGCCAAGTACACCGCCAAGATCATGCGCGCCGACATGGCCGCCTATGACGCCGACCCCGCCAAGTACACCCAGTCGCTCGGCTGCTGGCACGGGTTCATCGCGCAGCAGAAGATGATCGCGATCAAGAAGCACTTCGGCACCACCAAGCAGCGTTACCTCTACCTCTCGGGCTGGATGGTCGCCGCGCTGCGCAGCGAGTTCGGCCCGCTGCCCGACCAGTCGATGCACGAGAAGACCTCGGTGCCCGCGCTGATCGAGGAACTCTACACCTTCTTGAAGCAGGCCGACGCCCGCGAGCTCGGCATGATGTTCCGCGCGCTCGACGCGGCTCGCGAAGCCGGTGACGCGGTCGAAGCCAAGCGGCTCGAGAACGCGATCGACAACTACGAAACCCACGTCGTGCCGATCATCGCCGACATCGATGCGGGCTTCGGCAATGCCGAGGCGACTTACCTGCTCGCCAAGAAGATGATCGAGGCGGGGGCCTGCGCGCTCCAGATCGAGAACCAGGTCTCGGACGAAAAGCAGTGCGGCCACCAGGACGGCAAGGTCACCGTGCCGCACGAGGACTTCCTCCAGAAGATCCGCGCCTGCCGCCATGCCTTCCTCGAAATGGGCGTGGAAGACGGGATCATCGTCGCCCGCACCGACTCGCTCGGCGCCGGTCTCACCAAGCAGATCGCCTTCTCGAAGGAGCCGGGCGATCTGGGCGACCAGTACAACAGCTTCCTCGATGCCGAGGAAGTCGATCCCGCCAACATCACCAACGGCCAGGTCTTCATCAGCCGCGACGGCAAGCTGCTCGCCCCCAAGCGTCTGCCTTCGAACCTCTACCAGTTCCGCGCCGGGACGGGCGAGGACCGCGTGGTGCTCGACTGCATCACGTCCTTGCAGAACGGTGCCGACCTGCTGTGGATCGAGACCGAGAAGCCCCACGTTGAGCAGATCGCCAAGATGGTCGACCGCATTCGCGAAGTCGTGCCGAACGCCAAGCTGGTCTACAACAACTCGCCCAGCTTCAACTGGACGCTGAACTTCCGCCAGCAGGTGTTCGACGCCTGGGCCGAAGCCGGCAAGGACGTGTCTGCCTATGACCGCGCCAAGCTAATGAGCGTCGACTACGACGGCACCGAGCTGTCGAACGAAGCCGACGAGAAGATCCGCACCTTCCAGCGCGACGCCGCTGCGCGGGCCGGGATCTTCCACCACCTCATCACCCTGCCGACCTACCACACCGCAGCGCTCAGCACCGACAACCTTGCCCGCGAATACTTCGGCGAGGCCGGCATGCTCGGCTACGTCAAGAACGTGCAGCGCGAGGAAATCCGTCAGGGTATCGCCTGTGTGAAGCACCAGAACATGTCGGGCAGCGACATCGGTGACGATCACAAGGAGTACTTCGCCGGTGAAGCCGCGCTCAAGGCAGGCGGCGCGCACAATACGATGAACCAGTTCGAGGCTGCCTGATCTTGGGAGAGGCCGGAAGGTCCGCGAATTGCGGCCTTCCGGTTGCCCGCAAAGCCGCCTAAGGCTGGCCGGGTAATCACCCTAGGAGAGTGACGATGAGCGATACCGAAACCACCAATCCCGAACCCGCCCGCGCCCGCGCGCTGCTCTCGACCGCCGACATGAAGCTGCTGCGCCGCGCGCTGGAAAGCCATGCCCGCAACACCGAAGACCGCGAAGAGCTGGCCAAGATCAACGCCCTGCACCACCGGCTGGGCACTTACGTTCCCTCGTAAGACCAACCTGCTTTCACAGTTCTCCTGGGGAGGAGAAACGGCCGTCGGAATGCCCCGCAAGGGCGCGTTCCGGCGGCCAATTTTTTGTTTCGACCGCGCCTAATTCTTCGCCATCAGATCGAGGGTTGCCGCCGTCAGCGCCTCGGTCGCGGTGGCGATCACCACCGGCGCATCGGGCGCCCAGAACGGTGAATGGAGCGAGGGCAGCGTGATCTCGCCCTTCTGCGCCTTCTCCCACTCGCTCGCGCGCACCCCGCCAACCCACAGGATCAGCGATTCCACGTTGTCGCGATCAGCACGGTAGAACTGGCTGAAATCCTCGCCGCCCATCACCGCAGACACTTCGAACAAGCCATCGCCGAAGCGCGGCTTGAGGCGCGCCACCACCCGCTCGGTCAGCGCCGGAGTATTGAAGGTTGCGGGCACGTAGGGATCGGCCACGGTCACACGCGGCAGCTTGTCTTCGGGCATTCCGGCGGCAATCGCCTCACCCCGCGCGATCCGGGCAATCCCATCAAGCAATTGTGCCCGGGTCTTGTCGGAGTAGCTCCTCACCGTCAGCTGAAGCCGGGCTTCATCGGGGATGATGTTGTGCTTGGCGCCTGCCTGAAAGCTACCGACCGTGACCACCGCCGAATCGGTCGGGTTGAGTTCCCGGCTCACCAGCGTCTGCAAGCGCATCACGATGCTGGCGGCGATCACCACCGGGTCCTTGGTCGTATGCGGATAAGCCCCGTGCCCGCCCACACCCGGCACCACGATATCGACCGAATCGACATTGGCGAGCGCGAAGCCGTTGGCATAGCCGATCTGCCCTGCCGGAAACTGCGCGGCATCGTGGAAGGCGAGCACGTAGTCGGGCTTGGGGAAGCGGGTGAACAGCCCATCGTCGAGCATCGCCTTGGCGCCCTCGCCGATTTCCTCGGCGGGCTGCAGGATCATCACCAGCGTGCCCGACCAGTCGGTCTTGCGCGCCACAAGCTGCTGCGCGGTGCCGATCCAGGCGGCCATGTGCGTGTCGTGCCCGCAGGCGTGCATCACCCCGGTCTCGGTGCCGTTCTGCGCGACCGCGCGGCGCTTGGAAGCATAGGGCAATCCGGTCTGCTCGATCACCGGCAGCCCGTCCATGTCGGCGCGCAGCATCACCGTGGGGCCATCGCCATTGCGCAGCACCGCAACGACGCCGGTCTTGCCGACGCCCTCGGTCACCTCGAAGCCGAGCGCGCGGGCGCGGGCGGCGAGCATGGCGGCGGTCCGGGTCTCCTGAAAGCTCAATTCAGGGTTGGCGTGGAGATCCTGATAGAGTTCGACCAGCGCGGGCAGATCGGCGGCCACGGCATCGCGCAATTCGTCCGCCTGGGCCGGTGCCGCCAGTGCCAGCGCGACCAGACCCGCACTGCATAATGCCAAGGCTCGCTTCATGTCGCTCTCCCACTTATGTCCGTCACAAGCCGTACCAAAGCACCAGCAACACCGAGAGCACCGTCACCATCAGCGCGACCACCGGCACCCCGGCGCGCACATAGTCGCCGAACTCGTAGCCGCCTTCGGACATGATCAGCAGATTGGTCTGATAGGCAATCGGCGTCGCGAAGGAGAGGTTGCAGCCGAACAGCACCGCCAGCACCAGCGGCTCGGGCGGCAGGCCCAGTTGCACCGCGATGTTGTAGGCAATCGGCGTGCCGACCGTGGCGGCGGTGGCATTGGACGCAAAATTGGTGATCAGCGTGACGAACAGCATGATCGCCGACAGCACCAGCGCAGGCGGCAGGTAGCCGAGGCCGAGCGAGAGTGCCTGCCCCAGCCACTCGGCCGCGCCGCTCTCGTCGATCACCCGCCCGATCGCGAGGCTCGCCGCGATCAGCACGATCACCTTGGCCGACAGCGCGCGGCCCACCCGGTCGAACTTCACGCAGCCGGTCACGAACATGATGATCGCCCCGGCCAGGGCCGAGATCGCGATCGGCAACTTGATCGGAGCAAAGCCGTTGGCATCGAACCACGGCAGCCCGACCGAAGCGGTCGAGACCGCCCCCAGCATGATCACCCCCGCCAGCACCGCCTTGGACCGGCGCGGCAGCTCGCGCGCGCCTTCGAGCCGCAGCAGCCCGTCGGACTGGGCGAAGGCTTGCAGGTCTTGCTCGATCCCCATCACCAGCAGCACGTCGCCTTCAAGGATGCGCAGGTCGCCCGCCTCGGTATAGGTGTCGCGCTCGCCCAGAATGCGGTTGGGCCGGTGGATGCCGAGCACCGCGACGCCGTAGAGATCGGCGATGCCCGAACTCGCCAGCGTCCGGCTGATCAGGCGCGAATCCGCCGTCACCGTCATCTCGACTGCGACGATATCCTCATCTTTGGTCTTGGACATGCGGCGGATGCGATCGAGCACCCAGGCCGGGGCCAGCTCGCCCTTGAGCACGCGGGCAGCTTCCTCGAGAGCCTCGTGCGTGCCCGAAATGCGCAGGCGATCTTCGGGACGCAGCGTGCCGGCGGGCGCGTCGTGGACGGTGATGCCTTCGGGCAGCTTGCCTTGCACAGCCGACAGGTCGCCGCCCGCCAAAACGCTGCTGGCAGCCACGCGCAGCCGGGTATGGAAGGTGCGCCGCCCCTGCTCGCTCACGGTGCTGTTGTCGCGCAAGGTGCGCGGCATGACGAGCCAGAGATAGGGGATCGCGACGATCCCGGCCATCAGCACGATCGGCGTAAACTGGAACACGCTCATCGGCGGCAGGCCGATATCGGCGGCAATCGTCACCACGAGAATGTTCGTAGAGGTGCCGATGGTGGTCGCCATGCCGCCCAGCAGCACCGCGCAATTGAGCGGCATGAGAACCTTGGACGACGCCATCAGGCCCTTGGCGGCGATCGCCACCACGATCGGGATCAGCAGCACCATCACCGGCGTGTCGTTGACGAACATCGACATCCCGAAGGCAAGCAGCAGCGCGGTCAGCAGGCCGATCTGGGGGCTGAAGCGGAACACGCTCTCCAGAAGGCGGGCAAAGGGTTCGAGCGCGCCGGTCACCACCAGCCCTCGCCCGAGGATCATCAGCGCGCAGATCGTGATCAGCGCCGAATGGCCGAACCCGCCGAAGGCGAGCGCGAGGCCATCGGTCGGCTTGGTGCCATCGAGCGGCGCGAAATAGAGCCCCACGCCGATCACCGCGATGATCACCAGCGAGATGATCTCTTCAGGATAGCGCCCGCGCACGAAGGCGACGAACATGGCGATGGTCAGCGCCATGGCCGCTATCGCATGATAGGAGGGAGCTTCGAGCATGGCGTTGTCCGCAAGGGCTAGCCAATCGCAGGGGCGACCGGCAAGCGAATTGTGAATGCCGGCTGACAAAGGGCCTGCCGGGCGGGGTATGCGGATTGCGTTCTGGAGGTGGTGCCCCTGGCCAGACTCGAACTGGCACATCTTTCGATAACCGATTTTGAGTCGGTCGCGTCTACCAATTCCACCACAGGGGCGTGCCGAAGCGGATGCCTCGCGCTGTTAGCGAGGTGGGGGCTTCCGTTCAATACCGTTCGCCCTGAGCTTGTCGAAGGGCCGCACTTTTCTTCTTTCCGGGAATGAAGAAGGGCGGTGCTTCGACAAGCTCAGCACTAACGGGGCTGAGGTTATCTCAGCGCTCCCGCCAGCAGTTTGTGCAGCTTGGAATGGAGCCCGTCATTCGCGGCGAGGACCTGCGCGGAGTGGATCTGCTCCGACCGCCCGCGGAAGTCGGAGACGAAGCCACCAGCCTCGCGCACCAGCAGGCAGCCTGCGGCGGTATCCCAATCGGAAAGGCCGCTCTCCCAGAAGCCGTCAAAGCGGCCCTGCGCCACATAGGCGAGGTCAAGCGAGGCCGCGCCGAAACGGCGGATCCCTGCGACCTCCGGCCCGATCGCGCCGAAGATCTTGCTCCACTCGGCAAAGTCGCCATGCCCGAAGAAGGGCACGCCGGTCGCCACCAGCGCATCCGCCAGGCGCGAACGCGACGAGACGCGCAGGCGTGCATCGTGGAGCCATGCCCCGCGCGATTTCTCGGCCCAGAAGGTCTGGTCGGTGATCGGCTGATAGACCACGCCTGCGACCACATCGCCCCAGCCCTTGCCGTCGGGGCGCGGTTCCTGTGCGGCGATGCTGATCGCGAAGTGCGGGATGCCGTGGAGGAAGTTGCTGGTGCCGTCCAATGGATCGACGATCCAGCGCGGCATGCCGGGATCACCCTCGATCACGCCCGCCTCTTCCATCACGAAGCCCCAGCCCGGACGGGCGCTGAGCAATTCGTCATAGATCGTGCGCTCGGCGCGCATGTCGGCCTTGCTGACGAAATCGGCCGGGCCCTTGCGGCTGACCTGAAGGTGTTCGACTTCGCCGAAATCGCGCCGCAGACGTCCGCCCGCCTTGCGCGCGGCGCGTTCCATGACGCGGATGAGGCCGGAAATAGCTGCCATGATGTGTGCTCAGCCCGCCTTGCCGACGTAGGCCTGCTCATACACATCCACGATGATGCGCGTGCCGCTGCCGATGTGCGGCGGCACCATGATGCGCACGCCGTTGTCGAGGATCGCGGGCTTGTAGCTCGACGAGGCGGTCTGCCCCTTCACCACCGCGTCGGCCTCGACGATGGTGGCTTCGATCTGCGCGGGCAGCTCGACCGAGATCGGCTTTTCGTCCCACAGCTCGAGGTTCACCTGCATTCCGTCCTGCAGGAACGGGCGCGCATCGCCCAGCAGGTCGCCGGGCAATGTGATCTGTTCGTAGGTGTCGTTGTCCATGAACACCAGATCCTCGCCCTCGGCATAGAGGAACTGGAATTCCTTAGTGTCGAGCCGCACGCGCTCGACCGTGTCGGCGCTGCGAAAGCGCACGTTGGTCTTGCGGCCATCCTGCAGGTTCTTCATTTCGACCTGCATATAGGCCCCACCCTTGCCCGGCTGGGTGTGCTGGATCTTGGCAACCTTCCAGATGCCTTTTTCATATTCCAGGATGTTGCCGGGGCGAATGTCGACGCCGCTGATCTTCATGGGGCTGTGGGCCTTCTTTACGAGGTGGAAAGAGCAGATCGGCGCGCCGCCGCATGGCGCGCGCCGCAGAAATGATGCGCGCCCATAGCCGAGAGGGTTGCCCCAAGCAAGCATCCGGCGCGCATGGTTAATCGCATGGCATAAGGCACCGCAGACTGATATGGGCGCGGAGATGAAGACCCGTTACATATTCCTGCTGGTGGTCAGCGCCGCCGCCGCTGCCGCGCTTCTGCCCGGTCAGGCCTCGAGCCAGGACCGCGAAGCAACGCGCCCCGCCGCCAGCGCGGCGGTTCCCACCGGCGGAATGCTGGGAATCCTGCGCCACGGCAATTGGGAATGCGCCCTGCCCGGCGATGCGGGAAGCGAGGCCTTTGTGCCCGTGCCCGACGAAGCCTTCCGCATCGGCACCGCGTCGAGCTACGAAAGCCCGGCCGGCACCGGCATCTACCTGCTGCGCGGGCGCGAAGTGCTCTTCACCCGCGGCCCCAAGAAGGACGAACGCTTCAAGGTGCTGGGCGAGAACACACTGCAAAAGCTCAACCGCGACGGCAGCGTGAGCAAGCTGATCTGCACGCGGGTGGGCGGCGGGAATTAGGCTGCGCGAGAAGAAGTGCGAGGGCAGGCACATGGTGTCCGCTTATCGTGTTGCGCGCAATAGAGCGGACCTTCGGCTATCGACCCCTTTTCAGACATCAAACGGTTTGAGATTGATGACTTGCTGCACGCCGCGCGTGGGCGACCTTAGGTCCTGAGCCATGATGTTAGCTAGCCACTCGATGAGCCTCGGAATGACGACAGTTTCCATCCGGTGGCGGGCTTCAGCCGCTTGCTCTCTCGGCACAGACCCCGCGCGGACGTAAAGCCGTTCGTAAGGCACGTTGGCGTTAGGTGGCCAGAAATGTGCATCGAACAAGTCGCCCGGCGCTCTGATAAGATGCAGGTCAATCTGGACGTTTGCGATCGCGAGCGCGGCCTCTAACACCGTAGGCTTGAGTGGGTAGCTTTGCCCCTTCGGCAGCTTGCGGGTTTCAGATAGCATGATTGAAACTTACCTGCCCGCAATCAATGGGGCAACGTCCGCAATCCATTCGATTGTGTTGAAAAACTCCTCCTTGCAATCGGGCTAAAGTATTGATTCTATGTCTTGGCAGACAAGCGGAGACGGTCGGATGATGGGTGAGCGGACGGTGGCGCAGGAGGCCCTGTTCTACAGCTTCAACCTGGAGCGGCATGTTCCGCAGGATCATTTGCTGCGCTCGATCGATCGGTTCGTCGACCTGTCGGGCATTCGCGAACATCTGCGTCCCTTCTACAGCTCGACCGGACGACCGTCAGTTGATCCCGAGTTGATGATCCGGATGCTGATCATCGGCTACTGCATGGGCATCCGGTCCGAGCGGCGGCTGTGCGAGGAGGTGCATGTCAACCTCGCCTATCGCTGGTTCTGCCGCCTGGGGCTGGAAGGCGATGTGCCCGACCACTCGACCTTCTCGAAGAACCGTCACGGTCGCTTCCGCGACAGTGATCTGCTGCGCCAGCTGTTCGAGACGACCGTGGCGCGCTGCATCGCCGAAGGACTGGTCGGCGGTGAAGGGTTCGCGGTCGATGGCAGCCTCGTGCGCGCCGATGTGAACCGCCAGCATGCCGTCGATCAGGCCGATGGCTTGCCGGACCCGGCCACCAGCCATGCCGTTCGCGAGTATCTGGCTGTGCTCGACGATGCGGCCTTCGGGGGCGCAACCCCGGTGCCGCCCAAGCAGTTGGCGGTGGCCGATCCGGCCGCACGCTGGACAGCGGCAAGCCGCGAGCGTGCCTTCTTCGCCTATGCCACCAACTACCTCATTGATCTCCAGAACGCAGTGATCGTCGATGTCGAGGCGACCACCGCCATCCGTCAGGCCGAGGTGACCGCCCAGCGCCGCATGATCGACCGGACGCAGGAGCGCTTCGGCCTCTGGCCCGAGCGGCTCGTGGGCGACACCGGATATGGCGATGCAAGGAACCTGTCCTGGCTGGTCGAGGAGCGCGGCATCGAGCCGCACATCCCTGTGTTCGACAAGTCTGCCCGCCGCGATGATACCTTCGAGCGTTCGGCCTTCACCTTCGACCATGAGGATGACAGCTATATCTGCCCTGCTGGCAAGCGGCTGCGCCAGAGGCAGAAGGTCTATCGCGAGGAACGTCCGTTCGTCGATGAGAACGGCATGTTGCGTTACCGCGCCAGCAAGCTCGACTGCAGTGCCTGCGCTCTCAAGCCGCGCTGTTGCCCGACCCAACCAGCGCGCAAGATCCTGCGTTCAGTCCACGAGGGCGCCCGTGATCTGGCCCGCGATATCGCCACGACCGACGCCTATCTGGTCTCGCGCCGCCAGCGCAAGAAGGTCGAGATGCTGTTCGCGCACCTCAAGCGCATCCTCAGGATGGATCGCCTGCGCCTGCGAGGTCCAAACGGCGCAAGAGACGAGTTCCTCCTCGCAGCCACCGCCCAAAACCTCCGGAAAATGGCCAAGCTGATCCCCATGCCAGCCACCACAGCCCCCGCATAAGCGGGGGCGAAGCCTCAGAGCGCCGCTCAGGCTCGCGCCAGCGCCGATCTCAGCGCCGGGTTTTTCAACACAATC
>NZ_MUYG01000010.1 GCF_002155425.1 Erythrobacter donghaensis | reverse complement strand
GATTGTGTTGAAAAACTCCTCCTTGCAATCGGGCTAAAGTATTGATTCTATGTCTTGGCAGACAAGCGGAGACGGTCGGATGATGGGTGAGCGGACGGTGGCGCAGGAGGCCCTGTTCTACAGCTTCAACCTGGAGCGGCATGTTCCGCAGGATCATTTGCTGCGCTCGATCGATCGGTTCGTCGACCTGTCGGGCATTCGCGAACATCTGCGTCCCTTCTACAGCTCGACCGGACGACCGTCAGTTGATCCCGAGTTGATGATCCGGATGCTGATCATCGGCTACTGCATGGGCATCCGGTCCGAGCGGCGGCTGTGCGAGGAGGTGCATGTCAACCTCGCCTATCGCTGGTTCTGCCGCCTGGGGCTGGAAGGCGATGTGCCCGACCACTCGACCTTCTCGAAGAACCGTCACGGTCGCTTCCGCGACAGTGATCTGCTGCGCCAGCTGTTCGAGACGACCGTGGCGCGCTGCATCGCCGAAGGACTGGTCGGCGGTGAAGGGTTCGCGGTCGATGGCAGCCTCGTGCGCGCCGATGTGAACCGCCAGCATGCCGTCGATCAGGCCGATGGCTTGCCGGACCCGGCCACCAGCCATGCCGTTCGCGAGTATCTGGCTGTGCTCGACGATGCGGCCTTCGGGGGCGCAACCCCGGTGCCGCCCAAGCAGTTGGCGGTGGCCGATCCGGCCGCACGCTGGACAGCGGCAAGCCGCGAGCGTGCCTTCTTCGCCTATGCCACCAACTACCTCATTGATCTCCAGAACGCAGTGATCGTCGATGTCGAGGCGACCACCGCCATCCGTCAGGCCGAGGTGACCGCCCAGCGCCGCATGATCGACCGGACGCAGGAGCGCTTCGGCCTCTGGCCCGAGCGGCTCGTGGGCGACACCGGATATGGCGATGCAAGGAACCTGTCCTGGCTGGTCGAGGAGCGCGGCATCGAGCCGCACATCCCTGTGTTCGACAAGTCTGCCCGCCGCGATGATACCTTCGAGCGTTCGGCCTTCACCTTCGACCATGAGGATGACAGCTATATCTGCCCTGCTGGCAAGCGGCTGCGCCAGAGGCAGAAGGTCTATCGCGAGGAACGTCCGTTCGTCGATGAGAACGGCATGTTGCGTTACCGCGCCAGCAAGCTCGACTGCAGTGCCTGCGCTCTCAAGCCGCGCTGTTGCCCGACCCAACCAGCGCGCAAGATCCTGCGTTCAGTCCACGAGGGCGCCCGTGATCTGGCCCGCGATATCGCCACGACCGACGCCTATCTGGTCTCGCGCCGCCAGCGCAAGAAGGTCGAGATGCTGTTCGCGCACCTCAAGCGCATCCTCAGGATGGATCGCCTGCGCCTGCGAGGTCCAAACGGCGCAAGAGACGAGTTCCTCCTCGCAGCCACCGCCCAAAACCTCCGGAAAATGGCCAAGCTGATCCCCATGCCAGCCACCACAGCCCCCGCATAAGCGGGGGCGAAGCCTCAGAGCGCCGCTCAGGCTCGCGCCAGCGCCGATCTCAGCGCCGGGTTTTTCAACACAATCCATTCACAATCAGCCGTTCGCGAGCGCCTCGGCAAGTCCCGAAAGCCAACAGGCTGCTATCGCGGCATTGGGACGAAAAGCTGACAGTCAGGAAACGACCCCGTTGCGGACATGAGGCCGCTCAGGCAGTTAGTAGCGCATGGAAGCATCAACCGCCTTCGAAGCAGTGGCAGCCAGCCTCATAGGGCAGCGGATTAGCTACATATGGCAGGGCTACGGGTCAGCGGTCTTCATAGAGTTTGGAGACCTCACTCCGAGGTCTAATCGGGACGGCTCTCCGGGGCATCCTGAAGGTCAAATCTCGCTTGGCGTCGAATGGTGTTGGCGGGTTGAAGACGACTCTTCCATCCTGAGCGGCAGCTGGAGCGAGGAGGAGTTATGGGAGCCAACCTTTGCTCTACTTCGCGACGCGCGGGTCGCAAGCTTGAAGCTGTTCGGTAGATTGCCTGAGGTAGAACTATCGACGGACCGAGGTGTCCGCTTCCTATCATTCTCGACAACGGACGGTCAGCCGAAGTGGGACTTAGTGGACCGCCGCGATGCCTTACCACGGTGGTTTTCAGTTCGCCACGGTCGCTTACACCTTGGAGACGGGACGGAACCATCGCTCTGACGCAATGTCGTTTTTCCACCCAGTTCCGGCCCTCCGAACTTGATCGCAGGTCGCATCAAAGCGGACATTTGGCTTTGCGGATCGAAGCTAACCCCGCATGGCTTTCGCAAACGCCTCAATCGCGGCGACCTCGTCCCCGCCCCACACCCCGTGGCTGACCGCAAGGAAGTCCGCCCCCGCCTCGATCAGCGGCTGGCAGTTGTCCGGCGTGATCCCGCCGATCGCGACGCAGGGGATTTCGAAGATCTGGCTCCACCACGTCAGCAGTTCGGGCGCGGGCCGCTCGGCATCGCCCTTCTCCTTTGTGCTGGAGGGGAAAAACGCCCCGAAGGCGACATAATCCGCCCCCGCCTCGCCCGCTTCCATCGCCATGTGGCGGCTGGCGTGGCAGGTGACGCCGATTTGCGCCTCGCGGCCCAATTCCTCACGCGCCTCCCTCGGAGAACCATCGTCCTGCCCGAGATGCACCCCGTCGGCCTTCAATCGCTTGGCGAGCGCCACCGAATCATTGACGATGAAGGCCACGTCATGCGCGGCGCAGATGGCTTGTAGCGGCGCGGCAAGGCGCGCAGCCTCGTGCTGGTCGATACCCTTCACCCGGAACTGGAAGGCGGTGACAAGATCGCCATGCCGCCGCGCCCCCGCCGCCAGCGCGCGTTCGAGCCGGGCGGGAAAATCGCCGCCGACGTCGAGCGGCGAGATAAGGTAAAGCTGTGTCTGGGTCATGGCGCGCTTCGCTAATCGCTTGTCGCCCGCCTGTCACCTGTTCAGCCGCCACTCAGGCGCGGGATCGCTTATGCCGGGGCATGAATATCCGCGCCCGCCTGCTCGCCGCGCTCGCCCTTGCCGCCGCCCTTGGCGCTTGCGCGACGGTGCCCGATTCCCCGCGGCCCGAAAGCCCGCCCGCGCCCGAGGGGAGCTTCGTGGCGCTGGGTGAGCCGGTCACGGTGGGCGAGATGGTCGCGACGCCGATGGAGGTGCTCGAAGACAGCCGCTGCCCGATCAATGCCCGCTGCATCTGGGCGGGCCGGTTGGTGGTGAAGACCCGGATCGACGGCGGCGGCTGGCGCGAGACCGCCGACCTGACGCTGGGCGAGCCCTACTCCACGCACGACACAGCGCTTGCGCTGGTCTCGGGCGAGCCCGCACCGGAAGCCGGCGAAGGCAAGCAGACCCTCCCCGCCGACTACCGCTTCGCCTACGCGGCGCGCTGAGCCGTCAGACGCTCGCGCCGGCGATCTTGTCGATTGCCTTGCCGAGCACCGCGTCGAACTCGGCGTCGGACTGGGTCTTGCGCAGATCCTGCAGCAGCCCGCGGCTGAAGCTGGCGATCATGCCGGGGTTCTGGGAGAGGCGCGCGCAGGCCTCGTCGGTCGAGAAGCCGCCCGACAGCGCGACCACGCGCAGCACTTTCGGGTGGTTCACCAGCGGGGTGTAGAGGCCAGCTGTGGCTGGGATCGAGAGCTTGAGCATGACCTGCTGGCCTTCGGGCAGCGCATTTAGGTGCTTGAGAATTTCCGCCAGCAGAATTGCCTCGCCCTCCGCCCGGTCTTCGGCGGTGATGTCATATTCGGGTTCGATGATCGGCATCAGACCCGCGGCGCTGATCTGCGCAGCCACTTCGAACTGCTGAGCTACCACAGCGGCGATGCCGGCGGGGTTTGCCGCCTTGATGACCGAGCGCATCTTGGTGCCGAACATCCCTGCCGCCACCGACTTTTCGAGCAGCGCGGGAAGCTTCGCCATCGGCTTCATCAACTGGACGCCGTCCGCCTCGTCGGCGAGGCCCTCGTCGACCTTGATGAAGGGCACGATCCCGCGCGCCTTCAGCGCATCGCTGGTCGACTTGCCGTCGACTTCGCCGTCCATCGTGCGCTCGAACAGGATCGCGCCGATCACCTTGCCGCTGGCAAAGCAAGGGCTGGTGATCACGCGGGCGCGCATCGCGTGGATCTGGGCGAACATCTGCTCGTCACCCGACCATTCGCTGTCCTCGACCCCGTAACCGCGCAGCGCCTTGGGGGTGGAGCCGCCCGATTGATCAAGTGCGGCGATGAACCCCTGTCCGGTGGCGATGCGGTCGGTCATTTCACGGGTGTTCATGGCAAGCGGTCTCCATTGGCGCCAAAGCGGTGTGTGGTGCGGCCCTCAAGGTCTGTGCATACCTATGCAGAACCCTTGGCAGCGCGCCTTAGCGAGGGCTTGCACATGCTGCAACCGCGAAGGATCAGCGCCGCGACAGGCGGCGGATGATGCCGGTGAAGCTCAGCGCAGGCTTGCCGTCGCCGGTGACGAGGCCGCGCACGAAGATCGTCTTGCCCCCGCCCCGCGTCACCTCACCCCGCGCCTCGACCAGCGCGCCTTCGTTGATCGAGCCGAGGAAATCGCCCGCAAGGTTCAAAGTCACCGCATGGTCGCCTGCCAGCGCGTCGGTGGCGATGGCGAAGAGCGCGAAGTCGGCGAAGGTCATCATGCAGCCGCCGTGCATGAAGCCGCCGCCGTTCATGTGCCGGGCCTCGGCGCGGAATGCGCTGGTGTAGCTGCCGTCATCCTCGCGGCGGTAGTAGAATGGGCCGGAGCGGGTCTCGTAGGGGTCGCCCTGCCAATAACGCCACCCGGCGAATTCGCCCGTGTCCATGACGGACAGGGCACCGTAGCTGGTTTCGACCGCTTCGCTCATCGGGTCACTTCCACAATTGCAGGCGGCTGACCGCCACCGCGATGCTGTCGTCGCCATCGAGCCGCGCGAGGCTGCGTTCGGTCAGCTTCCACCCGCCGATCGCGCCCTTGCGCCACAGGTCGGTGATGAGGAAGCCGCCCGACCAGACCTTGCTGCCGAAGGCGAGCTCGAGCTCCGCCCCGGCGACGAACCACGCGCTCTTGCCGTGGCCGCGCACGATCACTTCGCGGAAAGTAAAGCGGGTGCAGGCAAAGCTGCGTTCCATGGCCGACAGAAAGCTCGGGCGATCAAGCAGTTGCGGCGGAGTGCTGCCGATGAGCATCATGAAATCGCGATGCGTCGCCTTCTTCATCGCCTTGGCGTCGCTCGCCACCCAGGCGCGCATGGCGGAGAGCGCAAGCGCCTCGATCTCGGCTTCGGTCGCGGCCATGGTCAGCCTTCGAGCGCCGCGACGCCGGGCAGGACGCGGCCTTCCATCCATTCGAGGAAAGCGCCGCCAGCGGTTGAAATATAAGTGAAATCCTCCGTCACCCCGGCCATCGCCAGCGCAGCGACCGTATCCCCGCCGCCGGCCACGCTGGTGAGCGAGCCTTCGAGCGTCAGCGCCGCTGCGGTGCGCGCGAGTGCGACAGTGGCGGTGTCGAACGGCTCGGTCTCGAAAGCGCCGAGCGGGCCGTTCCACACCAGCGTGCGGCAGGTTTTGAGCACGTCGGCGAGCGCCTCAGTTGCCTGCGGGCCGAGATCAAGGATCATCTCGTCGGCGGCGACCTCGTGGACGTTGCAAGTGCGCAAGGAGGCCGGATTGGCGGCGAATTCTGTCGCTACGACAACGTCATAAGGCAGGTGGATCGTGCAACCGGCGTGCTCCGCCTCGTCCATGATCTTCGCGACCGTGGGGGCAAGATCGTGTTCGCACAGGCTCTTGCCGACATTTACGCCGCGCGCAGCGAGGAAGGTATTTGCCATGCCCCCGCCGATGATAAGGTGCTGCACCTTGCCCACCAGATTCTCGAGCACGGCAAGCTTGGTCGAGACCTTGGCCCCGCCCACCACCGCCGCGACCGGCTGCTCGGGCGTGCCGAGCGCCGCATCGAGCGCTTTCAACTCGGCTTCCATCGAACGCCCGGCATAGGCGGGGAGGAAATGGGCCAGCCCCTCGGTCGTGGCATGGGCGCGGTGCGCGGCGCTGAAAGCGTCATTGACGTAGAGCGTCCCGTGCGCGGCGATCGCCTGCGCCAGATTGGGGTCGTTCGCTTCCTCACCCGGCCAGAAACGGGTGTTGTCGAGCAAGCCGATGTCGCCCGCGCGCAGGATGCTGCTGACCGCCTGATCGACCACAGGACCGGCGATTTCGGGGATGAACATCACCTCCTTGCCCAGCACCTGCTCGACATCGCCGATCACCATGCTGGTCGAGAGCATCGAAGAGCGCTGACCGCCCGGTCGCCCGAAATGCGCCAGCAGCAGGACCTTGGCACCCTTGCCCGCCAGTTCGAGGATGGTCGGCTTGACCGCCTCGACCCGCGTCACATCGGTGGCCGAGCCATCCTTCATCGGCAGGTTGAGATCGACCCGCACCAGCGCGACTTCGCCGGTGAGATCGGCGGGGAGGTCATCAAGGGTCTTGAACTTGCTCACAACAATTCTCCGTTCGCCCTGAGCCTGTCGAAGGGCCGTCCTTCCTTCGCGGCGCAGTGCTCAAAGAAAATGCGGTGTTTCGACAAGCTCAGCACGAACGGGTGCTGGGCGGGTTTGTCAAAGGAACTTCGCCACCACGCCTGCGGTGTCGATCATGCGGTTGGAGAAGCCCCACTCGTTGTCGTACCAGCTCACCACGCGGGCGAGCTTGCCTTCCATCACGCTGGTTTCCAGCGAATCGACCGTAGAAGACGCCGGGTAGTGGTTGAAATCGCTCGAAACCAGCGGCTGATCGGTGTAGTCGAGCACGCCCTTCATCGGGCCCTCGGCAGCAGCCTTGAGCGCTTCGTTGATCTCTTCCTTGGTCGTCTCGCGGCTCGGCACGAAGACGAGGTCGACCATCGACACATTAGGGGTCGGCACGCGCACCGACGAGCCATCCAGCTTGCCCTTGAGTTCAGGCAGCACCAGCCCGACAGCGCGCGCGGCGCCGGTGGTGGTCGGGATCATGTTCTGGGCCCCTGCACGCGCACGGCGCAGATCCGGGTGGATCTGGTCCAGCATCCGTTGGTCGTTGGTGTAGGAGTGGATCGTGGTCATGAAGCCGCGCTCGATCCCGATCACATCGTTCAGCACCTTGGCCACCGGCGCGAGGCAGTTGGTGGTACAGCTCGCGTTGGAGATGATCACGTCCGCGGCGGAGAGGCTGTCGTGGTTCACGCCGAACACGATCGTCTTGCTGACGCCCGTCGCGGGGGCGGAGATCACCACGCGCTTGGCACCTGCTTCGAGGTGCGGGCGCGAAGCCTCGTCCGACTGGAAGAAGCCGGTGCATTCCAGAACGATGTCGATGCCCATTGCGGCATGCGGCAGCTTGCCCGGATCGCGCTCCTTGGTGACCGCAATCCGCTTGCCATTGACGATGATCGCATCGCCATCGGCGGTCACGTCGCCGTTGAAGCGGCCGTGGACTGAATCGTAAGCGAACAGCAGCGCGTTCGACTTTGCATCGGCGAGATCGTTGATCGCAACCAGATCGAGGTCATGGTCAGTGCGCTCGAGAATGGCGCGGGCGACGAGGCGGCCGATGCGGCCGAAGCCGTTGATGGCAACTTTGGTAGCCATGAGAGGAACTCCTGTTTAGTTCTTGAGCTTGCTCAGGATTTGCGGAACGATTTTCTCCGCGGTGAAACCGAAATGGGCAAACAGGTCTTCTGCCGGGGCGGAGGCACCAAAGCTGTCGAGCCCGATATTGAGCCCCGAGCGACCGGTGTAGCGTTCCCATCCGAGGGTCGAGCCCGCCTCGATCGAGACGATCAGCGCGTCATGCGGCAGCAGGTCGGCCTTGTAGGCTTCGGGCTGCGCATCGAACAGTTCGGTGCAGGGCATGGAGACCACATCGGCACCGATCCCCTGCGCTTCAAGCACCTCGGCGCATTCCACTGCCAATGCGACCTCCGATCCGGTGGCGACCAGCACGACCTTGCGGCCTGCCCCTCCGGCGCGCAGGCGGTAGCCGCCCTTGGCGCAAGCGTTGCTCGCCATTGTCCAGTCTGCATCGCCTTCGCCGCGCAGCTGCGGCAGGTTCTGCCGGGTGAGGGCCAGCACCGAGGGCGTTTCCGGCGTCGACAGTGCCAGCGCCCAGCACTCCGCCGTTTCGATCGTGTCGCAGGGGCGATAGACGTTGAGATTGGGGATCAGGCGCAGACTCATCACCTGTTCGACCGGCTGGTGGGTCGGCCCGTCCTCACCCAAACCGATCGAATCGTGGGTCATGACATAGACCACACCGGTCTGCTGCAGCGCCGAAAGGCGGATCGCGTTGCGGCAATAGTCGGAGAAGATCAGGAAGGTGCCGCCATAAGGCACGATCCCGCCGTGCAGCGCCATGCCGTTCATCGCCGCGGCCATGCCGAATTCGCGAATGCCGTAATAGACGTAGCGACCTGCGTAATCCTCGGCCGTCATCGGCAGGGTCGAGGGGGTCTTGGTGTTGTTCGATCCGGTGAGGTCGGCCGACCCGCCCACCAACTGCGGGATCGCCGCCGTCAGCGGGCCGAGCGCCATTTCCGACGCCTTGCGGGTTGCGACCTTTTGAGGGGCGGCGGCAAGGCCGCGGATGTAGCCTTCGATTGCGGTGGGGACGCGGGGCGCGATCGGTGCCATCTGAGCGAGGAAATCGTCCTTGTGCGCCGAAGCCTCGAGCCTGCCCGCCCATGCGCCATGCGCGGCGCGGCCCGGTTCGGCGGCGCTGTGCCAGTCGGCCAGGATCTCGGAGGGAACGACGAAAGGCTCGTGCGCCCAGCCCAGCGTCTCACGCGCCGCAACCACTTCCGCCGCCCCGAGCGCCGCACCATGGACACCGCTGGTGCCCTGCTTGTTGGGCGCGCCCTTCCCGATCAGCGTGCGGCAGGCGATCAGCGAGGGGCGCGGGTCGGCCTTGGCCTCGGCCAGCGCGCGGTCGATGTCGGCGAAGTCATGGCCGTCGCATTCGGTCACGTGCCACCCGGTCGCGATGTAGCGCGCCTTGATGTCCTCGGAGGTCGACAAATCGGTCGCCCCATCGATGGTGATGCGGTTGTCGTCCCACAGCACATTGAGGCGGCCGAGCTTGAGGTGCCCGGCGAGCCCGATCGCTTCGTGGTTGATACCCTCCATCAGACACCCGTCGCCCGCGACAACCCAAGTGCGGTGATCGACCAGATCGTCGCCATAGACGGCATTCAGGTGCCGCTCGGCCATCGCCATACCGACCGCCATCGCGAGGCCCTGCCCCAGCGGGCCGGTGGTGCATTCGACGCCCGGCAGCAGGAAATTCTCCGGGTGCCCCGCGCAAGGACTCCCCAGTTTCCGGAAATTGCGGATGTCGTCGATCGTCGGCGCGGCATAGCCGGTGAGATAGAGCAGGCTGTAGATCAGCATTGACCCGTGTCCTGCGGAGAGCACGAAGCGATCGCGGTCGGCCCATTCGGGCGCGGCAGGATCGAACTTGAGATGCTTGGTGAACAGCACCGTGGCGGCATCGGCCATGCCCATCGGCATCCCCGGATGGCCCGAATTGGCCGCTTCGACCGCGTCCATCGACAGGGCGCGGATGGCGTTGGCCATCGGCTGGAGGCGGGCGGCGTCAAGGCTCATGGGCACGCAATTCTCCTGCGGGAGCCGCCGTGCGAGCGCGCGCGATTCGGCCCCGGTTATGGTGCGCGTGCCATTGCCGAGGCCAAGGGGGAGGTCAACCTTGCGTGCAAGATGGCGCACAGCGCGCGCGTTCGCCCACTTATCAACAGGCCGCTCCAAGGCTTTGCGTGGGCAGAATTCTGTTGGTATCGGTACCGCGCATGAGCGCCGAGAGGATCACCGCTGCCCTTGCCCGCATCGAAGCCGCCGCCGCGCGGATCGAAGCCGCGCGCGAGGCCGAGGCTGAGAGCAAGGCCGCTGGCGCATCGGCGCGGGTGATCGAGCTGGTCAATGTCCACGAAAAGCTGCGCGAGCAGGTCGCCGACAGCCTTCGCGAACTCGATGATCTCCTCGCCAAGCTGGAAGACTAGCCCCCATGAGCACCGTCACGCTCAGCATCGGACCCAAGACCTACACCGTCGCCTGCGCTGACGGGCAGGAAGCGCATATCACTTCGCTCGGTGCGATGATCGCCGAGAAATATGGCCAGCTCGGGTCAGCCCGCGCGCCGCTGGAAGCGCAGAACCTGCTGTTCACCGCGCTGTTTCTGGCCGACGAACTGGCCGAGGCGCGCAAGGCGACCGGGTCGGCTTCGGCACCCGGCAATGATGAGGCCGAAGCCCTGCGCGGTCGTGTGGAAGCGCTCGAAGCGGAACTGGCAGAGGCCCGTGCCGCCAGCGCTGGCCCTGCCCCCGCTGCGCCGCCATCCGATCTGTTCGTCAGCTCTTCTGCTGACGAGGGCGCAAGCGAAGCCATCGCCGATCAGCTCGAAGCGCTTGCCGCCCGGATCGAAGCCAGTGCCGCCGCGCTTGAAGGTGCCGCCGCAAGCGCCTAGATACAGCAGTGGCGGGACTGCCCGGCACGAGCCGATTGAATATCCCTGAGGCTATAAGTAATCCAAATGGGAGTTGTCCCTGTCCTTGTCTGCCGGTTCGCCCGGAAGGCTCGGGTATACGACGCCCACCTGACGTACCACGCGTCAGAGGATTTCTAGCGCAAACGACCCATGGTGGTTCCGTCACTTTATTGAATTCCGCAGCCCATCCGGGCTGCGGTCCTCGCTAGACGCGCAGCAAAGCTGCGCCCGCTGCGGGCGGGCGGTCGCCCTTGCGGCCCTTCGGCCCGAGGGCTACCGCTTTTTTCGATGACCGAAAGCTCGAAATCCGAACTCCGCCGCACCCTGCGCGCCGCGCGCAAGGCCCATGTCGCAGCGCTGCCGGATTCGATCCGCGGCCTCCTGTTCCATCGCCCCCCTGCCCCGCTGCTCGCCCGGATCGGGGATGAGGCGGTGATCGGGCTTTACCACGCGGGGCCTTTGGAGGCCCCAGCGGGAGGCTATGCGCGCTTCTTTCACGAGGCCGGACACACCCTCGCCCTCCCCCGCTTCACCGACCGCGCCGCGCCGATGGCCTTCGCCCGCTACAGCGATCCTCACGCCGACAGCGATCTCGAGGTTGGCCCCTTCGGCATGCTGCAACCGGGTAGCGAGGCTGAGCCGCTGATCCCCGACGTCTTGTTCGTGCCTCTGATCGGCTTCACCCCCGCGCTCGACCGGCTTGGGCAAGGCGGCGGGCATTATGATCGCTGGCTGGCGGAACATCGCCCCGCCCTCGCCGTTGGGCTGGCATGGGACGCGCAGGCCGTCGAAGCGCTTCCCGTCGAACCCCATGATGTGCCGCTCGACGCGGTCGTCACCCCCACCCGGATCTACGGAACCCTGTGATGCGCAAGAAATTCATTCGGGTGCTGGCCGCTCTGACAATGGCCCAGATTGCCACTCCGGTGAGCACACAAGCCATGAATCCGGGCTGGTTTCCCAAAGCAATCGGCGAGTGCGGCTGGGTGCGCGGGCGCTTCGGTCTAGCCAACGGATCGGGTGTGCGGCGCATCTGGGCGATCGGCACGAACCACCTCCTGAACCTGCGAGACGATGACGAGACTGCGCCAGCCGTCATGGATCCGATCAAGGGAGGGTGGCGACCATTCAGAGATGTCATCTACGGCCAATTCTACGCCTGTGCGCTCGAACGCCATGTAAATGGCGAAATGCAGCAAGTGCGGGTCCTTCGGGTTCGCAAGTTCGTGATTCAGGAGCCCATTTGATGCGCGAAACCCCCACCTGGCGAATCCCCTTCGGCATCATCAGCCTGTTCGTGCTGCTGATCGTCTATGGCGTGGTGATCGCGCGCTATGCGCCTGGGATCATCGGAACCTGGTCGGGGGCCGCGCAGACCGTGGTTTACGTGGTGCTGGGCCTGATCTGGCTGCTGCCGCTCAAGCGCTTCCTGATCTGGATGGAAACCGGCCGCTGGACCCCGCCGGAGTAATCCTGCCCGAAAAAAGAAAAGGCGGACCGAAGCCCGCCTTGTTCATGCCCTAGGGGCCATCCATCAGGAACAAGTGGCGCGAGTGACGGGGCTCGAACCCGCGACCTTCGGCGTGACAGGCCGACGCTCTAACCAACTGAGCTACACCCGCGCATCTTGTCCTTTCGAGCGTGACAGCAATGCCGTGCCGCTCGTGGAGCAGCGCCATTAGGGCCGTGCCAGCGGGCTGTCAACGGCCATATCGGCAAATATTGAGAGGCCAACTGCGCCCTCAGCAATTCTCGTACTTCCAGTTGCGCTTGCGTCCTTCGGCGAGCCATTCGACCGCCTGCGCGATGCGCTTGTCGCGCGTTTCCTCGCGCTTGGCCTGAGTGATCCATTCGACATATTCGCGGCGGTGCGAAGGGGAAAAGGCATCGAAGGCGCTGCGGGCCGCGGGCCTGGCATCGAGCGCGGCGGCAAGGGCGGGCGGCACGGGCAGTTCGGGCTTGGGCGCGCGCTTGGGCTTGGGCTGCGCGAGCGCTGCCGGGAGGGCCTGAAAGCGCGCGATCAATTCCTCATCGGGCGGCAGGTCGGCAAGGCTGGCGAGCTTCCCGAGCGCGCCCATCCCCTCGCCGGTGCGCTCCCCTTGATGGATCACCACGGCGGCGTGCGCCTTGAATGCGGCAAGCCCGATGACATTGCGCCCGTCCACCATAAAATGCGGCATGCCCCATTTGATGGTCTCTTGCGCGTCCGGTAGCGCCTTGTGCACCAAAGCGCGGACATGGGTGAGGATCGGCTGCGCGAAGGGCGCGGCCTTGGCGATGTATTCGTCGATGCGCGGATCTTTGGTCATGTCGGCACCTCCCGGCGCCGACATTACCGCAATCAGTCCACCAGCAGAAGCGCCGGCGTCTCGATCAGCTTCTTGACGCCCTGGATGAAGCTCGCCGCGTCATGCCCGTCGACCACACGGTGATCGCAGGAGATCGAGATGTTCATCAGCTTGCGCTTGGCGATGCGTTCTCCGCCCATGCCGTCGGGCACGAACATCGGGCGCTCGACAATCCGGTTGGGGCCGATGATCGCCACTTCGGGGCGGTTGATGACCGGGGTGGTCGCGACGCCGCCGAGCGGGCCGAGCGACGTGACGGTGAGCGTAGAGCCCGAAAGCTCCTCCGAACTCGCCTTGCCGCTGCGCGCGGCCTCGGCCAGACGGCCGATCTCGCGGGCGAGCTGCCACAGGTTCCTTGCCTGCGCATCGCGAATCACCGGCACCATCAGCCCGCCATCGGTCTGCGCCGCCATGCCGAGATGGACGCTGCCGTAACGGGTGACGACATTCGCATCGTCATCATAGCGCGCGTTGATCATCGGGAATTGCGGAATGACCTTGCAGATCGCGGTGATCAGCAGCGGCAGCATGGTGAGCTTCGGTTTGTCGCCCCGCGCGGCATTGAGCTGCGCGCGCAGCTCTTCCATGTCGGTGACGTCGCACTCCTCGACATAGGTGAAGTGCGGGATATGACGCTTGGCGGCGGCCATGTTCTGGGCGATGCGCTTCCTGAGGCCGATGACCTTGATCGTCTCGTCGGCGCGCGCCTTGCCCGCCACGCCGAAGCCGGAGCCTGCGTTGTAGGCGAGGAAGGCATCGAGATCGCCATGGCGCACGCGGCCATCTTCGGCGGGCTTCACTTCGGCAAGGTCGATGCCGAGATCCTTCGCGCGCTGGCGCACGGCGGGGGAAGCGAGGACCTTGGCTCCGGTGTTGTCCGCAGGTGCAGGAGCCGGAGCCGGAGCCGGAGCTGGAGCCGGAGCGGGTGCCGGTGCCGGTGCCGGTGCCGGTGCGGCAGCGATGGCATCATCGGCGTCGGAAGCATCGGGGTTTTCCACCTCGATTCGCTCAGCCGCTTCCGCGGAGACCGGCGCATCGGACATGTCGTCCTCGATCTGCTCGGCGGCGGCGTCCGCTTCCTGCTGGGAAACCTCGCCCTCGACCTCGATCACCAGCAGCATCGAACCGATCGCGATCACATCGCCCACCTCGCCCGCCACCTCGACCACCGTGCCTGCCACCGGGCTTTCGATGTCGATTGTGGCCTTGTCGGTCATCACGTCGACGAGGTGCTGGTCTTCCTCGACGCGGTCACCGATTGTCACGTGCCATTCGACGACTTCCGCCTCGGCCACGCCCTCGCCTACGTCGGGCATCTTGAAAATGAACTTGGCCATGGGGTCAGTCCTTGAGAAGCTTGTCGATAGCCTCGCCGATGCGGACGGGGCCGGGGAAATAGGCCCATTCGAGGCTGTGGGGATAGGGCGTGTCGAAGCCGGTCACCCGTTCGACGGGGGCCTCGAGGTGGTAGAAGCAGCGTTCGGTGACGAGTGCGGAAAGCTCGGCGCCGAAGCCGCTGGTGCGGGTCGCTTCGTGGACGATCAGGCAGCGGCCGGTCTTTTCGACCGAGGCTTCGATCGCCTTGATGTCAAGCGGCACCAGCGTGCGCAGGTCGAGGATTTCGGCGTCCACACCCTTGGCCTTGCACACCGCCTCGGCCACGTGAACCATCGTGCCGTAGGCGAGCACGGTCAGCGCCTCGCCTTCCTGGACGATCCGCGCCTTGCCGAGCGGGACCTTGTAGTAGCCTTCGGGCACCACGCTATCGGGGTGCTTCTTCCACGGCTCCACCGGCTTGTCGTAATAGCCGGAGAAGGGCCCGTTATAGATCCGCTTGGGCTCGAAGAAGATCACCGGATCATTGTCCTCGATCGCCGAAATCAAAAGGCCCTTGGCGTCGTGCGGAGTTGCCGGGATCACCGTCTTGAGGCCCGAGACGTGGGTGAACAGCGCCTCGGGGCTCTGGCTGTGGGTCTGGCCACCGAAAATGCCCCCGCCGAAGGGCGAGCGCACGGTCATCGGCGCGATATAGTCCCCCGCAGAACGATAACGCAGGCGCGCGGCCTCGCTGATGAGCTGATCAAGCCCCGGATAGATGTAATCGGCGAACTGGATTTCCGGCACCGGGCGCAGGCCATAGGCCCCCATCCCCACCGCGACACCGATAATCCCGCACTCGGAAATCGGCGTGTCGAACACGCGGGTCTTGCCGTGCTTCGCCTGAAGGCCCGCAGTGGCGCGGAACACCCCGCCGAAATAGCCGACATCCTCGCCCATGATGATCACATCGGGGTCACGCTCGAGCATGATGTCGAGCGCTTCGTTGATAGCCTCGATCATGTTGAGACGGCGTTCGGTGACGGCAGCGGCCATGGTTTCGCTTTCGTCGCTCATCCGAAAGGCCTTTCGGTGCCGAACTTGGTGATGCGTTCGCGGATGGCCTGTTCGGCCTGCTCCTCGAGGTGCCAGGGCAGCTCCTCGTAGACATCCTCGAACATGGTGTGGAACGGGTGGTGGAGGCCGTGGCCAAGGATGCCGTTCTTCTCGGCCTCCTTGGTGGTGGCCTTGACCAGTTCGGCGCATTCGAGATCCATTGCCGCGTGGCGTTCTTCGTCCCACTCGCCGATCGCGATGAGATGCTTCTTGAGGCGATTGACCGGATCGCCCAGCGGCCATTCCTCGCGCTCCTGCGCCGAGCGGTAACCGCTCGGATCGTCGGAGGTAGAATGGCCCTCCGCGCGGTAGGTGAAATATTCGATCAGCGTCGGCCCGTGGTTGCCGCGCGCGCGGTTGGCGGCCCATTCGGCGGCGGCATAGCAAGCCAGCGCGTCGTTCCCGTCAACTCGCAGCGCGGCGATGCCATAGCCCAGCCCGCGCGCGGCAAAGGTGGTGCGCTCGGCCCCGGCGAACCCGGAGAAACTGCTGATCGCCCACTGGTTGTTGACCACGTTGAGGATCACCGGCGCATTGTAGACGGCAGCAAAGGTGCAGGCCGAGTGGAAATCGCCCTCGGCGGTCGAGCCCTCGCCCACCCAGGTGGCCGCGATCCGGCTGTCGCCCTTTGCGGCGCTCGCCATCGCCCAGCCCACCGCTTGCGGGCATTGCGTCGCGAGGTTGCCGGAGATCGAGAAGAACGAGTGCTCCCGGCTCGAATACATGATCGGCAGCTGACGGCCCTTCAGCTTGTCGGCCTTGTTCGAGTAGATCTGGTTGATCATCTCGATCAGCGGATAGCCGCGCGCGATCAGGATGCCCTGCTGGCGGTAGCTGGGAAACACCATGTCATCGCTGGCGAGCGCCATCGCGGGGGCGATCGAGGTCGCCTCCTCGCCGGTGCATTTCATGTAGAAGCTGGTCTTGCCTTGGCGCTGGCCGCGAAACATCCGTTCGTCGAAGGCACGCACCATCGCCATGTGGCCGAGCATCTGGCGCAGCGTGTCGGGATCGAGGCGGGGGTTCCACGGGCCGTGCGCCTGATTGTCGTCGCCCAGCACCCGCACCAGGCCATAGGCCAGGTCTGCGATCTGCGAGGGATGCACGCCCTCGTCCGGGCGCGGCTGATCGCCGGGGGTGCCGATGTCAATGTGCGAGAAGTCGGCTGTGTCGCCCGGACGATATTTGGGTTCGGGCACATGCAGCGCGAGCGCCGGGCGGTTGCTGTTTGCCGGTTTCGCTCGATCGGCCATGCGGCTTGCTCTCCCCTCGCCTGTCACCCGCGCCAGACGGGTGCATTCATTGCTTGCATACGTATTTTTATTTCAAGCCGTGCAAGCGGTCAAGGCGGGCACCGCCCCTGCGCTTAAACCGCAACAGGGGCACTGATCGGGGGCAGCGGGGCGTAATCATACACCACGAAATCCTCGATCCGGTAGTCGAATATTGTTTCGGGATTGCGGGTGATCTCCAGCCGGGGCTGGCCCTGTGGCTGGCGGGTGAGCTGCTCGGCGATCAGGTGTTCGTGATTGAGATAGAGGTGAACATCGCCCCCCATCCACACCAGTTCGCCCGGCTCCATCCCCACCTGCTGCGCGATCATCCGGGTGAGCAGCGCCGCCGACCACAGGTTGAAAGGCAGGCCCAGCGCGACATCGCAGCTGCGCTGGTAGAGCAGGCAATTGAGCCGGGCGTCCGCACCCTCGCCTGCGACATGGAACTGGTAGGTCTTGTGGCACGGCGGCAGCGCCATGCGGTCAAGCTCGGCAACGTTCCAGCCTTCGATGATATGGCGGCGGCTGCCGGGGCTAGTGCGCAGCGATTCGATCACCGCCGCGACCTGATTGATCCCCTCGCCCTTTTCGTAGAGCCCGTCGGCGCGGTAGCGATAGGTCGGCCAATCGACCCATTGCTTGCCATAGACCGGGCCGAGGTCACCCCAATTGGCGGCGAAGACCTCGTCCTCGGCGATTCGCGCGACGAAATCCTCAAGGCTGATCGCGTCGCCGGTTTCCTTGACGTAGCGCGCGTGAGGCCACTCGTTCCAGATCTTCACGCCTTGCAGCACCAGCGGGCGGATGTTGGTGGAGCCGGTCAGGAACCACAGCAGCTCGCGCGTCGCGGTTTTCCAGTAGACCCGCTTGGTTGTGAGCAGCGGCATCGCCCCGCCCGCCAGATCGAATCGGAGCATCGCCCCGCAGATCGAGCGCGTGCCGATCCCGGTGCGGTCGATCCGCTCGCTCCCGCTCTCCCAGATGGCGCGCATCAGATCGAGATATTGCTGCTCGGGATGCAGGTTCGTGCCGGTGGAAGGGGAGCCGGAAAGGGGAATCGCGCTGCTGGCCATGGGCGCGACTATAAGCCGCAATTGCCCGCTTGCCACCCCGCGCGTCGCCCCCTATAGGGCGCGCCTTGCCTCGATCCACAGGGGCTTTTGACCCTGTGGAGCCGACACGGTCGGGGAGTAGCTCAGCCTGGTAGAGCACTGTCTTCGGGAGGCAGGGGCCGGAGGTTCGAATCCTCTCTCCCCGACCAATTTCGCCGCGCGACGCGCGGCCGCTTTGCGGCCATGGCCGCCGGTCTCACCGATGTGTTGATGGTAAACAGGCTCAGGCAGAAGACCTGACTGCCTTGCCGCATGTGCGGGCTCTGCCCGCTGCGAGCAATGGAATGAACCCAAGCAGCCGCAATCCCAAAACCAAAAAAGCCCCGGTTTCCCGGGGCTTTCCTTAACCGTCGTGGTCAGGCCGTATTAGGGACGACCAAAGACGATGCCAACCCATCCCCACATATCAAATCTCCTATCAGCGACCATTGCTGTAGGAGTGTCTTAACATGTTATTAACCTTAATCAACCGTAAATCGCGTTTCTTCCACCACCCATCATCGCCAAAAGTTCGGGCATCACGATAGCCCGTGAGAACAGATAGCCCTGCGCCTGATCGCAGCCCATCGCCCGCAACGCGGCCGCTGTAGCGTGGTCTTCAACGCCTTCGGCCACCACCACTTTGCCGAGCGAATGGGCGATCTCGATCGTCGCCCGCACCACGGCGCGGCTTTCGTCCGAGGTCGCCATGTGCTGGACGAAGCGACGGTCGATCTTGAGCTCCGAACTCGGCAGCTTCTCGATATATTCGAGGTTCGACTCCCCGGTGCCGAAATCATCGATCGAAAGGCAGATCCCGCGCGCCTTGAGCGCGGCAATCTGGGGCGCGATCCGGTCATCGTCGAGCTTGGCGGTCTCGGTCAGTTCGAGCGTCAGGTTCTCTGGCGGGAAATCGAATCGACCAAGCAGCGTCATGATATCGAACAGCAAATGCGTGTCGGACAGGCTCTTGGCCGACATGTTGACCGCCAGCTTGAAACGCGGGTCGAGCGCGATCGCCTGCTTGCCCTCGATCAGTGCGGCTTCCATCACCACCAGCGTCAGCTCGTTGATGCGGTCCCCCGCCTCTGCGGCCAGCACGAGGTCGAGCGGATTGACATATTCGCGGCCATCGGGCTGCCAGCGGATCAGCGTCTCCGCACCGACGATCCGGCCCGAGGCGAGGTCGATCTTGGGCTGATAGGCGACCGAGATGCTGCGCTCGCGCAGGCCCTGTTCGAGCACGCGAATCAGCTCAAGCCGGTTGTTGCGGGCTTCGAGATGGGCGGCATCGTTGATGATGAAGCGCAGGCCGCGCCCCGCTGCTTCGTCGGCCGCCTGCATTGCCTTCTTGATACGCAGCGCCACGGGCAGATCGTGATTGGTGTCGATCCCCAGCGATGGCGTGCTGGTGGAGGACTGCCATTCATAAGAAATCGCGGTCTTGAGCATCAGCGCCAGCCCATCGGCATGGCGATCGAGTTCGGTGGTATCCATCCGCGGCGCAAGCCAGACCAGAATATCACGCTCGAACGCCACGTCGCCGACTTCGCTTGGCCCCTTGACGTAGGAAATCAGGGTGTTGACGAATTCTCCGACTTCGCGCGCAGACCAGTCCTCGGAAATTTCCGACAGATTGGCGATCTTCAGCGCATAAACATCGCGTTCTTCGTCGGGCTTGTCGGAGCTGAGCGCGGTGGTCGTCATCGCATCGACATCGCTGCTGAAATATTTGCGATTGATCCGCTGGAAGCCGATTCCCGCAGCAAGCAGAGCCAGCAACGCGGGCATGATATCGACGTTGATGTTGAATTCATCGAGCACCAGGGGCGCTGCCATCAGTCCAAGCGCGACAAGCGCAAGAATGCGACGCGAGCGTGAGCCGGTGAATGCCTGCGCCGCAATCGCCAGCACGGCCAGCGCCATGGCCGGCAGCCACAGGAGATCGACTGGCACACCGCGCTTGAGGGTATGGGCACCCATTACGTGGAAATAGCTGCCGGGCACGTAACCGTTCTGTAGTGGCAGCCGGAAAAAGTCGTTCGACTTTTCGTAGGTATAGCTGATTATCACCGACTTGCCGCGCAGGGCCTCGTCCGGGACATCGCCATTTAGAACATCGACGTAGCGAAAGGTCGGCAAAGTCTCGATGTTGAAAGCATAATCAGGACGAAAGGTGGTTTCCGGGCCAGTATAGTCTGCAAGGGTCGCAGAGATCGAACGATGCGTCTTGCTGTCCACCTTGACATAGGTCGGAAAGGAAACGGACAATGCAAATGGTGAACCAAGGCCGTTCATCGCCGCAAGAGCGGCTTCCTGCTGAAATTGGTCGAGTGGTTTCAGATCGGTCACCTGCTGGATGCCAATCTCGAAGTCGGGCGAAACGCCGAGCCACACCTTGCCCTTTTGACGGCGCAACATATCGGCGAAGACGGCATCGGCCTCGGGGCTCTCGCGATCGGCATGGGCACGGTCAAAGATCACTTTGCGCACGCCGCTTGCAATCAAGATATCGACCACCCGGCTGTCACTGACGCGCCCCGGGTCCTGCCCACCGAAGGCACGCAAGGTCTTGTCGTCGATCTTCACCACCGCAATGTCCTGCGGCATCGGACGCAAGCGCAGGTGTGCGCGGACGGCGCGGTACATGTCCTCGGCGGGCAGCGGCAGCTCAATCGCGGCTGAGACGACGCCGAACAACAGCGCCAGTATCGCGACCTTGATGCGCTTGCGCCGCAACAGCCCGCCACCAGAACCCAGTTCGATTTGTGGCTTGAGAACAGCCGCTTCCTCGCGCTCAAAGCCGAACACGCTACGCGCCTTTGTGGCAATATTGTTAAGCGATGCGATCATTATGCGCGCGTTCCCGAGGCCAAAGCCAAGCTTGGGCCTAAGGTCTAGTGGTTAATTCATCGCAAATACCCGCCCAGTAACAGGCCAACGCACGCCGTCAGTGGTGTCAGATCACGCGGTCGGCCATCAGCCCCAACACGATCGTGAGGCTGCCCAGCCCGATCGAAAGGTGCCAGCGCAGCCGCAGGAAATCGCCCGTCGCAAAGCCCAGCGCGCGGTCGATTAGCGGCGAGCCGAAAATCAGCGCGCCGAGGTAGAGCAGCGCCGGGCCCGGCCACTCCCAACCGAAGCTCCACGGCAGAAACAGCGCCACGGCGAGCAAGCTCGGCAACACGGCAATGCCATAGGCGCCCGCACTCGCCCGGCCGCTCTGCAGCGCCTGCCCCCACCACACGCCGCCCAGAAAGCTGAAGATCGCCGCCGCATAGGCGAACCCACCAGCCAGAGCGGTGTAGCGCCATTCATGGCCGATCAGGATCAGGCCGATGCAGATCATCTGCGGCAACAGCCCGGCATAGCCGAGCGCGCGCGCGGCGGGCGAGAGTACATTTTTTCCGTCCATGCCGGCACAAACCCTGTCACCCGCGCCGGTTCCCGCCGATCTTGCGCAGCGAGCAGCTTTGCGCCAGTCGGTGGGCCATGGACTTGTTCGATCTCACCGGCCGCACGGCGGTCATCACGGGCGGAAACGGGGGCCTCGGCCTCGCAATGGCGCGCGGGCTCGCCAAGGCGGGCGCCAATGTCGCGATCTTGGCGCGCAATGCGGACAAGAACGCCGCCGCGCGCGAGGAACTGCGCGGCCTCGGCAAGGGGGAGGTGATCGCTCTGGCCTGCGACATTGCTGAGGAAGCTGACATCTCAGCAGCAATGGAAGAGACGCTGACCGCGTTGGGCCGGGTCGATGTATGCTTCGCCAATGCGGGCATTTCGGGCGCGGGCACGGCCATCCCCGACATCACTGCCGAGGGCTGGGATCACACCATGGCGATCAACACCCGCGGCGCGGCGCTGGTCTACAAGCATGTGACCCGCCACATGATCGCGCGCGCCGGGCAAGGCGATGCGGGTGGCAAGCTGATCGCGACGTCCTCGGGCCAGTCGATCATGGGGGTCAACCGCTCGTCGGACTATGCCGCGTCCAAGGCCGCGCTCAACGGCCTCACCCGTGCCGCCGCCTTCGAGCTGGCGCGCCACCAGATCACCGCCAACGCGCTGCTTTTCGGCTATTACGAGACCGACATCACCGCCAAGGCCGATCCGCGCTTCGGCGAGTGGATGGCGAAGCGCATCCCGCTGCGCCGCCCCGGCGACCATGCCGGGCTGGAGGGGCTGGCTGTATTCTTCGCCTCGCCGCATTCGGATTACATCACCGGGCAGTGCTTGCCCATCGATGGAGGGCTTTGCATCAGCTGAACGGTTCCCCATTTCTGGCGGAACAGGCCCCTGCCCTGCACGTTACCGATGCAAGCCTCTCAGCGAATGGAAAGCCCTCTTACGTGGCCGATAACGACCAGACTCCCGATTTTGCCGACCTGCCCGAAGACCGCGCTCGCCAGCGCGCTGTGCCATCAGGGCGGATCGCGCGGTTCGGCACCTTCGGACGGCTGGTGGGCGGCGTGGCGAGCGGCATGGTGGCCGAAGGCGCGCGCAGGCTCGCCAGCGGAGAAGGGATTTCAGCGCGCGACCTGATTCTCACCCCCGGCAACGTCCAGCGGATGACCGATCGCCTCAGCCACCTGCGCGGTGCGGCGATGAAAATGGGGCAGATGATCAGCCTTGATGCAGGCGATTTCCTGCCCGAGGAATTGTCGAAGATCCTTGCCACCTTGCGCGATCAGGCCAATTTCATGCCGACCAAGCAGCTCGACACCGTGCTGCGCGCCGAATGGGGGCCCGACTGGCGCAAGCAGTTCCGCTGGTTCAACCCCCGCCCCATCGCCGCCGCCAGCATCGGCCAGGTGCACAAGGCGCTGACCCGCGATGGCGAGGAACTGGCGATCAAGGTGCAATATCCGGGCGTCGCCAAGAGCATCGATTCTGATGTCGACAATGTCATGACCCTGCTCAGGGTCGCAGGTTTCGCCCCGCCCGAGCTCGAGATGGACAAGCTGATGGCGGCGGCCAAGCAGCAGCTTCACGAAGAGGCCGATTACCAGCGCGAAGGCGCGCAGATGGCGATGTATCGTGAGCAGCTGGCGGACACCCCCGGCTTCGTCGTTCCCCGCCTGCACGAAGGCCTGACCCGCGGCTCGATCCTCGCCATGAGTTTCGAGGAGGGTGTCAGCATCGAGGAACTGGGCAACGAGCCGCCCGAACGCCGCGACACCGTGTTCGCCAATCTGATCCGGCTGGTGGCGCGTGAATTGTTCGAATTCGGCGTCATGCAGACCGATCCCAACTTCGCCAATTTCCGCTACCGGCGCGAGACGGGCGAGATCGTGCTGCTCGATTTCGGAGCCTGCCGCCCGGTCGATCCGGCGGTCTCCAACGGCTATCGCAACATGCTCGAAGCCGGTCTGAGGGGCAACGCGGAGGAGGTGCTCAAGGCGACCATCGAGTCCGGGTTCATGATGCCGATCGTCGTCGAAAAGCACCCCGAGCGCGTCAATCGCATGATCGACATCGTCATCAATGAAATGCGCGAAGATGCCCCCTTCGACTTCGGCGACCGCGCCTTCATCCCGCTGCTGCGTGAGGAAGGCTATGCCATCGCGCAGGACAAGGACACCTGGGCCTTCCCGCCGATCGAGACGCTGTTCGTGCAGCGCAAGGTATCGGGCACGGCGCTGCTCGGCGCGCGGTTGAAGGCCAAGGCCAACATTCGCCGGATCACCGAAGAGGTGCTGGCGAGCACGGCCCCGCTGCCGCTGGCTGCGGCCTGATCCCTGTCCCGGCACCCCCCACATTGGCGTCAACCGCAGGTTAACCAATCCTGTGTCGCCTGCCCGCATGTTTTGCGTAAAACCAAAGCGATAGCCTGTAGACATGCCTGCCTGTCTGGGTTAACGCGCGCCCATGCATGGGGGGATTGAGCACAAATTTGGCGTGCTGTTCGTGTGTCTCGGCAATATTTGCCGGTCACCGATGGCCGAAGGCGCATTCCGCGCGGCTGCACAGGCGCGTGAGCTGGCCTGCACGCTCGATTCGGCTGGAACCGCCTCCTATCATCTCGGCAGCGCGCCCGATCCGCGTGCAATTGCGGTCGCCCAGCGCCACGGGATCGACATCGCCGGACAAGCCGCGCGGCAGGTGGAGCGGGACGATTTCTACCGCTACAGCCACATCATCGCGATGGACCGAGCGAACCTTGAAACCCTGCGCACCCGCGCCCCGCGCAATGCGACCGCGCGCCTCGCGATGCTGATGGATGTGGTCGAAGGTCAGCGGGGCCAGCCGGTGGCCGACCCCTATTACGGCGACGATGCCGCCTTCGAGACCGCATGGCAGGTCATCAACCGCGGGGTCGATGGCTGGATCGAAAAATTGCTGCGCGAGGCAGCCCAGCAATCAGCCTGATATTCTTCGCGGGAGAGGTCTTACAGCCCCTTCCGCCCGAAACCGCCTGCCCGCGCGCGCTCGGGCGCTGCCGAGGGCGCGCCCCGCTCGTGCCAGCCCGCCGGAGCGGCACCCGAAGGCGGCGTCGGCGCGCGGCGCGGCAGCGGGAACGGCTCGGACGGAGGCTGAGACGCACCATCGGCGATCAGGTCGGCCACGCCCTCGCACCCGCCGAAGCGCCCCTCGAGCCAGCGTTCGGCAAACTTGATCCGGCCACCGTGGCCCTGATGCGGCTCGATCACCAGCGAACGGGTGGTGACGCCGTTGACCTTCTGAGTCTCGACCATGATCGAGGCGATCTGGTCCATGCGCAGGCGGCGGGTGGACACTATGCCGTGAAACTCGATCCCCGTAGCGCCGACCGACAGCACCTTGTTGTCGAGCAGATAGCGCGCGAACCAGACCAGCATGTAGGCAAAACAGACCGCAACGATCCCGCCCGCAAACATGGCCTTGAACCCGTCCAGCGTGAGCAGCCACATGCCGAGCCAGAACAGGCCCGCGCTGCCGATCAGGCCGAAACCGAGCCTGATTCGCGAAAAATAGACGTGCGACACGTTGCTGACCCCTTCCTACTGCGTGCGGGAAGCCTAGGCCAAAAGTTGCAAATATCTGCTTAACCGCGGCAATTCCGTCACCCACCGCGCAACAGCTGCACCCCCCAGTCGCGTTCGAACAGATAAAGCAGGATCCGCGCCGCCTCGCCGCGCGGGCTGGTGAGACCGCCGTCGCGCTCCATCAGCAGCCGCGCATCGGCATGGGCGGTTTCGAGCAGGCGTTGGGTCTGTTCCAGATCGGCGATCCGGAACCCCGCCTCGCCCGATTGCCGCGTACCGAGCAATTCGCCCCCGCCGCGAAGGGCGAGGTCTTCCTCGGCGATCCGGAACCCGTCCTGCGTCTCGCGCATCAGGGCAAGCCGCGCCTTGCCCATTTCCGAGAGCGCATCGCCGCGCAGCAGCACGCAGCGGCTTTTGAGCGATCCGCGCCCCACCCGCCCGCGCAGCTGGTGCAATTGCGCGAGACCGAAGCGCTCAGCCTGTTCGATCACCATCAGCGTCGCGTTCGGCACATCGACCCCGACCTCGATCACGGTGGTCGCAATCAGCAGCCGCGCCTCACCGCTGACAAAGCGCTCCATCGCGGCGTCCTTCATCTCGGGGCGCAGCTGGCCGTGGACGAGGACGACCGCATCGCCGAACCGCTCCTTCAGCGCGGCATAGCGAGCCTCGGCGGCGGCGATGTCGGCAAGGTCAGGCACGCCATCAATCTCGCGCACCATCGGGCAGACCCAATAGGCCTGCTGCCCGCTGGCGAGGTGCCGTTCGACTCCCGCGACCATCTCCTCCATGCGTGCCTGTGGGATGACCAGCGTCTCGATGGCCTGCCGTCCGGGCGGCAATTCGTCGAGCCGGCTCACATCCATCTCGCCATATTGAGCGAGGGTCAGCGAGCGCGGGATCGGGGTGGCGGTCATCGCAAGCGTATGCGGCGCGCGGCGGCCTTTCGCCGCGAGCGCGAGGCGCTGTGCGACGCCGAAGCGGTGCTGCTCGTCGATCACCACCAGCCCGAGATCGCGGTAGTTCACCGTGTCCTGAAAAATCGCATGAGTGCCCACAAGCATCTGAATCGAGCCATTGAGCAGCCCCATCAGGATCGACTCGCGCTCCCGCCCCTTGGCGCGGCCCGTCAGCAGCGCGATCTCCACCCCCGTCGGCCCAAGCATCTTGCGTAGGGTCTCGAAATGCTGGCGGGCGAGGATTTCGGTCGGGGCGAGCAATGCGGCCTGCTTGCCCGCTTCGACGGCGATCAGCATGGCGTTCAATGCCACCACGGTCTTGCCCGCCCCGACATCGCCTTGCAGCAGGCGCAGCATCGGCGCCTCCTGCGCCATGTCGCCCTCGATCTCGGCGATCGAGCGGGCCTGCGCACCCGTGAGGGCAAAGGGCAGTTGCAGCCGTGCGCGCAGGGCCCCGTCGCCCACCAGCGCCGCGCCGCGCCGCCGTCGCCCTTCGGCCTTGACCAGCAGCAGCGCGAGGCTGTTCGCCAGCAATTCGTCATAGGCAAGCCTGTCGTGCGCCTTGGGCTCGGTGCCCTCGTGCGCCAGCCTGAGCGCTGCCGCCCATGTCGGCCAGCCGGAACGCGCCAGCTGCCCCGGCTCGATCCATTCGGGCAGTTCCGGCAGCCGGGCGAGCGCCTGTTCCACAAAATCCGCGATCCGCGGCTGGGTGAGCCCTTCGGACAGGCGATAGACCGGCTCGCTGAGGCGGCCCATGTGAGCGGCGCTGGCCTCCTCGATATGATCGGGATGGACGATCTGGAGCATGTCGCCATAGCGGTCGAGCCGCCCGGCGACCCAGCGCGTCTCGCCCACCGGCACCAGCTTCTTCGCACTGTAGGCGGCCCTGCCGAACCAGGTGAGCGAACACACGTTGCCTTTGGTGTCCTGCGCCAGCACACGATAGGGCCCGCGGCTCCCGGCGCGGGGGGCGCGGTGTTCGATCGCGTTGAGCGCGATGATCACCTGCTCGCCCTCGCTCGCCGAATCGAGATCGGCCACCGCCCGGCGGCTGACGAAGCGTTCGGGCAGGTGGTAGGCGAGATCCTTCACCCGCGTCAGGCCGAGCTTCTCCAGCGGCTTCATCAGCTTCGGCCCGACGCCTTCGAGCGTCTGGACTTCGGCGAACAGCGGATTGAGAGCCTCGGGGCGCATGTTGCTTTCGCTACCACCGGCCTTGCGTGTTTGCGAGTTGAAGCGGCGGGAAGCTGTGGCTAGGTGATCCACATGACCGACACGCCCTCCTTTGAACAACGTCTCGCCCGCGCGAAGTTCCGCGCCTGGCACCGCGGCACGCGCGAGGCCGATTACATGATCGGCGGGTTCTACGATCGCTACCATGCCGCCTGGGGCGAGGCGGAGCTGGCATGGTTCGAAGCCCTGCTGGACGAAGACGATGTCGATGTAATGGCCTTCGCGCTGGGCTCGCAAGCCGCGCCGGAGCATTTGGCGGGCGATCTGCTGGCGGCGATGCAGAAGCTCGATTACGTCGACATTCCGCGCTAGGGCGCACTGCGAAGCTTCCGCTCCCATGCCATTCCGGCAAGGCGCGGAACCAATCGCCCGCCGCAGCGCTTGCCTTCAAGTGCCCCGACGGCGGGCCGCCGAGAACTGCAACCCCCTCCTCGAAACGAGGTGGGGGTATTCCTGCGTTGCCACCCCTGCTGAGTGAAGTGACCCGATGCCCGATTTGAACCGCATCCTTGCGGCCCGCGATCCGCTGACCCTCGCCTCGCTCCCGCGCGGGAGCCTGTCGCTGGTGCTGGCCGATCTCGCGCGTGCGGCCAAACGCCGGGCGGTGTTCATCGCCCCCGATGACGCCGCAATGCGCGCCGCCGCAGAAGCCGCGCGCTTCTTCGCGCCCGAGGTCGAGGTGCTCGCCTTCCCCGCGTGGGACTGCCTGCCCTACGACCGCGCCAGCCCTGCACTGTCGATCAGCGCCGAGCGGCTCGCCGCGCTTCACAAATTGCAGCAACCGGGCGCGGCGCAGCAATTGCTCGTGACCACCGTCAACGCCGTGCTCCAGCGCGTGCTCACCCCCTTCCGGGTGCGCGAGAGCGTGCGCGAATTCCGGGTCGGCACCCAGATCGGGCACGAGAGCCTCGCCGCGCTGCTGGTGCGGCAGGGCTACGGCCGCACCGACACGGTAATCGACCACGGCGAATTCGCAGTCAGGGGCTCGATCGTCGATATCTTCCCCTCCTCGCTGGAGAGCGGTCTTAGGCTCGATTTCTTCGGTGACGAGCTCGAGAGCCTGCGCCTGTTCGATCCTGCCACCCAGCGCACGGTGGAGCGGATCGACAGCCACCTGCTGCTCCCCGCCTCCGAAGCGCTGCTCGACGAGGCCAGCATCAAGCGGTTCCGCGGCCGCTACCGCGAGCTGTTCGGCGCCAATGCGACGCAGGACCCGCTCTACGAAGCCGTGTCCGAAGGACGGCGGCTGGCGGGCATGGAGCACTGGCTCCCGCTATTCGAGGACAAGCTGGCGAGCCTGTTCGACCACCTCGGCAAGGACGATGTCGTCGTCATCGATCAGAGCGCACTGGGCGCGGCCGAGGAGCGGCTGACCGACATCCGCGACTATCACGAACAGCGCGGCCGAATCGCGGGCGAGAAAAAGGGCAGCTACCGCCCGCTCGCGCCTGAAGCGCTCTACCTTGCGCGCGACGAGTTCGACGCAGCGCTGGCCGCCCAACCCGCCCACCGCGCCACCGGCTTCGTCTCCGAAGAGGGCGCGGGCGTGATCGACTTCGGCTTCCGTTCGGCCCGCGACTTCGCTCCGGAACGCGGGCGCGGCGAGAATGTCTACGAGGCCGCCGCCGCGCATCTGGTTGGCGTATCATCGGCGGGTCGTAAGCCGGTCGTTGCCGCCTATTCCACCGGCAGTGCGCGGCGGATAGCGGCGATCATCGACGAGGCGGGTGCCTCCACCGTGCTTGCCGACAGCTGGCAGCAGGCGCTGGGCCTCGCAGCGAAAAAGACCACCGCAGTGGTCGTCCTCCCGCTCGAAACCGGGTTCGCCAGTGACAGCATGGAGCTGCTCACCGAGGCCGACATCCTCGGCGACCGGTTGGTGCGGCGCAAGAAAAAGCGCAAGGATTCCGACGCCTTCCTCGCCGAACTTCAGGCGCTTTCGCGCGGCGATCTGGTGGTGCATATCGAGCACGGGATCGGGCGCTATCTCGGGCTTGAACCGATCCCGGTCGGCAAGAGCAAGCACGATTGCGTCGCGCTGGAATATGCCGGCGGCGACAAGCTGTTCATCCCTGTCGAGAATATCGACGTCCTCACCCGCTACGGCTCGTCCGAACAGGCGGTAGCGCTCGACCGGCTCGGCGGCGAGGCATGGCAGCGCCGCCGCGCGAAGCTGAAGGAGCGGATCACCGCCATCGCGGGCGAGCTGATGCAGGTCGCCGCCGCGCGCGCGCTCAAGCAGGCCCCCGCCCTGCCCGCCGATCCCCAGACGCTCGGCCAGTTCACCGACCGCTTCCCCTGGTCGGAAACCGAGGATCAGGAACGCGCCATCGCCGATGTTCTGTCAGACCTCGAAAGCGGGCGCCCGATGGACCGGCTGGTGTGCGGCGATGTCGGCTTCGGCAAGACCGAGGTCGCCCTGCGCGCAGCTTTCGTGGCGGCGATGAAAGGCCAGCAGGTCGCGATCGTCGCCCCCACCACGCTCCTCGCACGCCAGCACTACCAGAACTTTGCCGAACGTTTCGCCGGGTTCCCTCTGCAAGTTGGGCGGCTGTCCCGTCTCGTGTCGTCGAAGGAGGCCGCCGAGACGCGCGAGGGGCTGGAAAACGGCCAGATCGACCTCGTGGTCGGCACCCACGCGATCCTTTCCAAGTCCACCAAGTTCAAGAACCTCGGCCTCGTCATCGTCGACGAAGAGCAGCGTTTCGGCGTCACCCACAAAGAGAAGCTGAAGCAGCTGCGCGCCGATGTGCACGTGCTGACCCTCACCGCTACGCCGATCCCGCGCACGCTGCAGATGGCGATGAGCGGGCTGCGCGAACTTTCGACCATCCAGACGCCCCCGGTGGATCGCCTCGCGGTGCGAACCTATGTGATGGAGTGGGACGACATGGTGATCCGCGAAGCCTTGCTGCGCGAACATCACCGCGGCGGGCAGAGCTTCATCGTCGTGCCGCGCATTTCCGACATGGCCGACGTGGAGGAATGGCTGCGCGAGAATGTGCCCGAGATCAAATCGGTCTCCGCCCACGGCCAGATGAGCCCCGGCGAGGTCGAGGAGCGCATGGGCGCCTTCTACGACCGCAAGTATGACGTGCTGCTTTCGACCACCATCGTCGAAAGCGGACTCGATATCCCCTCCGCCAACACGATCATCATCCACCGCGCCGACCGCTTCGGCCTCGCCCAGCTCTACCAGCTGCGCGGGCGCGTTGGGCGCGCCAAACTGCGCGCCTATGCCTATCTGACGCACGAGAAGGACGTGGCGCTTTCCGAGGTCGCGCAGAAGCGGCTCAAGGTGCTTGGCGATCTCGACAGTCTTGGCGCAGGCTTCCAGCTCGCCAGCCACGATCTCGATATTAGAGGCGCGGGCAATCTGCTCGGCGACGAGCAATCGGGCCACATCCGCGAGGTCGGCTTCGAGCTTTATCAGGCGATGCTGGAAGAGGCGATCCTTGCCGCCAAGGCGGGCGAAATGGGCCTCGAACGCCCGCGCGACAAGCTCACCCCGCAGATCACCGTCGACGCGCCGATCATGATCCCCGAGGAGTATGTGCCTGACCTTGCGGTGCGCATGGCGCTCTACCGCCGCCTCAACCAGGCCGAGGGGCAGAACGAGATCGAAAGCCTCGCCGCCGAAATGATCGACCGTTTCGGCGATCTGCCGCAGCCGACCAAGAACCTCATTCGCCTGATCGAGATCAAGCATCAGGCGGTTCAGGCCTGCATCGCCAAGATCGACGTGGGCGCGCGCGGCACGCTGGTGACCTTCCACAATGACGACTTCCCCGATCCCGCCGGGCTGATCGCCTATGTCGCGCGCCTTAACGAGGGCGGCAAGGACACCGCCAAGCTGCGCCCCGACATGAAGCTGGTGATCAACCGCGCGTGGAGCGACCCGCTGAGCCGCCTCAACGGGCTGTTCCAGCTGACCAAGGGGCTGAGCGGGGTCGTGAAAAGGGCCGCGAAGGCGAAGAAAGCGGCCTAGACTTCGCGCACCGTCACGGTCTGACTGTTCATTTCCAGCGGGCCGAAGGCGGTGAGGAAGGCGACGTCGCCGATGTCGCGGCCGATGCCGATGATGGCAATGTCCGCCGCGCTCGCCATCCCGGTCGCATCGACGAGGTGCCATGCGCCACCGAGGAATACCTCGGCCACCGCGTGAAAATCGGGCGGGCTGACACCCGGCGCATAGACGCTGGCGATGCGCGCGGGAATGTCGGCGGCGCGGGCGAGCGTGATCACGAGATGCGCATAATCGCGGCAGATGCCCTGCCGCGCGACAAAGGTATCGACCGCCGTGGTGCTCGCATCGCTCGCGCCCGGAACATAGCTGAGATGCGCCGCGACCCAATCGCGCATCGCGGCGATCTTGGCGCCGCCCTCGATGGTGCCGAATTCCTCCTCGACGAAGGTCGCCAACTGGTTCGACTGGCAATAGCGCGACGGGATCAGATAGGGCACCGCCTCGCCCGGCAGCCGGTGCGGCGGGATGATCGGCAAGCTCGCGAGATCGGCGGTCTGGCGCGTCAGGGCCACCCGCGCGCTGTAATTGACGATCAGATCACCCTCGGCGCGCAGCCAGATCCGCTCGCCCACCCCGTCCTGCGCGGGCACTCGGGAGAAATGGGATGCTGCCGGTGCGGCGATGTGCGCTTCAAGCACCGCCTGCCCGGGCAGCAGCGCGGCTTCGATCTGTACCAGCACGTCGCAGGGCTGCTCGAAGATGTAATCGAGCTGCACCTGAATTTCGAGGTTCATGCGTCTTGTTCCAATGTCGGATGAGAGGGCTGCGGAGGTGCGGCCATTGGCAGCACAAGTGATGGCGGGCGAGATTGTTTCAAACCTGCCCCGAACCCTCGCTATCCGTGCCCCATCCCCCGCGCCGTCCGCGCCAGCGCGACCACGCGCGCGCTCGGCATCGGCTGGGCGCGCAGAAAGCCTTGCCAGTAGTCGCAGCCCTCCGCCGTGATCGCTGCGCGCTGTATTTCGTCCTCGATCCCCTCGGCATAGACCGCAAGGCCCAGCGCCTTGGCGAGCGCGACGATCGCGCGCAGCACGGCGAGCGCGGTCGCATCGGCGGGCACGCCCTCGACCATTGCCTTGTCGAGCTTCAATGCGTCCAGCGGCAGTTCGCGCAGGTAACGGAAATTGCAGAACCCCGCGCCGAAATCGTCGAGCGCGGTGCGGAAACCGAGGCCGCGCAGCGCCTTCAGCGCGCTTGCCGCTTGCGCGAGATTGCGCAGCAGCAGGTCTTCAGTGATCTCCAGCATCAGCCGCTGGGGGGCGATGTCGGACTGGCCGATCAGCGCGGCGAAATCATGGGCGAAACGCGGATCGCCCAGTTCTTCGGGGGTGATGTTGAGTGATAGCGTCAGCCCCTCGGGCCAGGTGGCGGCGTCCTCCAGCGCGCGGGCGACCACGTGGCGCGAAAGCGGCGCGACCAGCGCCGCACGCTCGGCAATCGCGAACAGATCCCGCGCGCCGATCTCGCCGAGCGTCGGATGCTGCCAGCGCGCCAGCGCCTCGGCCCCCGTCACCGCGCCGCTGAGGCAGGCAAATTGCGGCTGGAACAAGACCTCAATCTCGCGCCGGTCGAGCGCGCGCAGCAGATCGCTTTCGAGCACGCCGGAGCTCACCCCCGGAAAGCGTCCGCGCGCGATCGGCCCCCGCAAGGATGTCCGGCCCTGTTCCATCAAGCTCCCTCTGCCAGGTCCCCCATAACTCTTGAACCCGCGCGTGCCTCGCATCAATTGCAATCCGAGCCGATATGGCACATCAGGGCAACCGCCTAGCACAGAGCCGGGGATAAGCGGCGGCTGGCCGGGCAGAGGGGAACCAATGGCGAGCAATGGCACCACCTACGAGCGGCTCGCGCTGCTGGCCTCGGACACCGAGCGGGCGCAGGAGGCGCGCGATGCCTTGCGCGATCAGGTCAACTGGGTGCCGCTGGCCGAGGCCGACGCGGCGGTGGTGCTGGGCGGCGATGGCTACATGCTCCAGGTGCTCCACGCGATGCTCGATGCCGGGCGTGTGATCCCGGCCTACGGGATGAATCTCGGCACGGTCGGCTTCCTGATGAACCGCTATGATAAGCGCGCCGCGATCGCCGCCAAGGTCAACAAGGCGCGCCGCTGGACGATCACCCCCTTGCGGGTCGAGGCGGTGACGCAGGATGGCGAAACCCATGTGATGAGCGCGATCAACGAGCTCTCGCTGCTGCGCGAAACGCGCCAGACCGCCAAGATCGAAGTCACCGTGGGCGACCGCGTGCGCATCCGCGAACTGGTGTGCGACGGGGTGCTGGTGGCAACGCCCGCGGGTTCGACCGCCTACAACCTCTCCGCACAGGGCCCGATCCTGCCACTCGACAGCAAGATGCTCGCCCTCACCCCGATCAGCCCCTTCCGCCCGCGGCGCTGGCGCGGTGCGATCCTGCCCGACCGGATGAAGATCATCCTGCGCGTGCTCGACCCGGCCAAGCGCCCGGTCGCGGCGGTGGCCGACCAGAAGGAGTTGCGCGACATCGCCGAAGTGCGGCTTCAAATCGCGCACGACAATGATCTCACTCTGCTGTTCGACCCGGGCCAGAGCCTCGAAGAGCGGATCGTGGCGGAGCAGTTCGTGACGGCGTGATGTGTTCCGCGCGCCATCCGGCGCGCGGTCCTCGCTAGACGCGCAGCAAAGCTGCGCCCGCTGCGGGCGCGCCGTCACGCTTGCGGTCGTCATGCGACCGATCTTAGGATGAAGGCGAGGGGCGTCGAAACCCTCTTGCAATCCGAAAGCGCCCCCCATATAGGCGCGCTTCCGCTCTTCCTTAGACCGCTTGGAAGAGTTGCTCCCCGATAGCTCAGCGGTAGAGTAGGTGACTGTTAATCACTTGGCCGTAGGTTCGAATCCTACTCGGGGAGCCATTTTACTGTAAATTTATAATTATTTTTAAGCTCTTAGGCCTTGATGGCTTAGAGTTTCCCCACACTTTTCCCCACATCACGCTAGAGAGCGTTACGATTGCGATGTCGCGGCGCGGGTTTGCATTGGTGCGCGAACGGCAGCTTTTGGGGAACGCGCGAACGCATAGAATTGGCGGGAAGTGCGTGGTTTTCTGCCTCTCCGGGCCAAAATCTCATAGGCTCGCAGCCGAACCCAAAATGGGCGTGATGCCTCGTGAAAAAGTATTTGGATCGGCATACTCTGCGGGAATTTCGACGGGAGGGAATATGAAGATCGATCATCTGCTGCTGGCGGCATGCTGCGGGCTTCTCACGCTGGCTGCCCCTGCGCTGGCTGCGCAAGAGGATACCTCGTCTGCGGATGTCGACCGGGTCGCGACCGAAGAGCAGCTCGACGAGGCGCTCAAGCGGTTCGGCTATCTCGCGGGACTGGCACGCGGCTGCGTGGTGGATGAGCAGCAGGGCGCGCTCGAACGCGAGGTGCTCGATCTCAACGGCTCGATCACCCGGCTGTTCGGGGTGGACCGGGCGTTCCTGTTCTCCTCGGCCTTCGGTTACGGCACCTCGATCGAGGTGAGCCCGGAGGAATGCATCGAAGTGATGAAAAACTACGAGCTTCGCGTGGCGAGGCATCGCGCGGCGGCGGGAGGGGTCAAGTGATGCGTCGCGCATTGCGGCTTCTCCCGCTATTCGCCTGCGGTCTGGTCGCCACCATCGCTATTCCCTCAGCTGCCAGTGCCCAGAGTTGGGAAATCCGGCAGGAAATCCGCGAAGCCAATCGCGAAGTGGCCCGCGAACGTGCCGAGGGCGCGCGGGAGATCATGCGTTGCAAGACCCGCGCCTGTGCCGAGCGCGAATATCGCGAGGCCAATCGCGAGGTCGCGCGCGAACGCCGCGAAGCGCGGCGCGAGGTCAGGCGTGAAATCCGCGAGGCCTATCGTGACCGTTGGTATCGCGGTAACGACCGTTGGTATCGCGATGGTCGCTACTGGGGCCGGGACGAATATGAGCGCCGCTACTACGGTCGTCGCGACAACGGCGGCAGCGTGCTTCCGGGCCTGCTGGTGGGCGCCGCCCTAGTCGGCGTGGTCGCCGCCATCGCCGACGGGGACGACAAGGATTGATCGCGCTGCACTTGCTCGGCGCGTCGGTTCTGGCCGCCGCTCCGCTTCCCGCAGACGAGATCGCATCGAACGAGGTTGCCGCCTCCGAGCAGCGTGAGACGCGGCCCGAAGACACGCCATCGCGGCGCGAAAACCGGGAGAAGGACTTTACCTTCATCCTCAGCCCCTATGTCTGGATGCCGGTTGTCGCTGGCAAGGTCGGCGGGACCGAGCCGGGCGCGCTCGATTTCACCATCGACACAGGCGACCTGCTGGAAGCCTTCAACTTCGGCGGCCTCATCCACGGCGAGGTGCGGCACAAATCCGGCTGGGGCGTAGCGGTCGACTACATGTTCGCCGATCTTTCGACCGGCGGCAGCATCGGGATCGGCGATCTCACCACGACGGTCGATGCCAGCATCCTCGAGGTGACGGTGCTGCGGCGGGTCGATCTGGGCGACAATGCGCTCGACCTTTACGGCGGCATACGGCGCTGGGATTCGGATGTGGTGGTCGATGTCGACATTCCGGTAATCGGCTTCGACATCCTGACCGGAGACACATGGACCGATCCGATCGTTGGGGCGCGCTACCAGCATCGCTTGTCGCGCAAATGGCAGGTGCTGGTGCAGGGCGATATCGGCGGGTTCGGCGCGGATTCGGACTTTACGTGGCACGCGGTGGCGGGAGTCGATTACACGCTCTCGCAGCGCGCGTCGGTGCAGCTGGTCTACAAGCGCCTGAGCGTCGAGCGTCAGAGCCCGCGGATCGGCGGCGGCGCGCCGGTCGATCTCGACCTGACCGTTCAAGGACCGCTGATCGGCTTCGCCTACCGTTTCTAGGCCGAGGGCAAGGCCCCGGTCAGGCGCACTTCCTGTGTCGGAAAAGGCATGGTCAGCCCGCGCGCGTCAAATGCTTCCTTCACCTGCCGGGTGAGGTCCCAGTAGACCGCGAGATAATCCTCGGCTTTCACCCATGGTCGGCAGACATAATTGACCGTGCTCGCACCAAGCTCGTTCGCGGCGACCTGCGGTGCCGGCTCGGCGAGGATCTTGGGATGCCCGGCGACGACCTGATTGATCGTGTCGAGCACCTGCTGGATCGGGTCGTCGTAGGAGGCGCCGAACACCAGATCCACCCGGCGGATGTCGCTCGCCGAGGCATTTACGATGACATTACCCCAGACATTGCGGTTGGGCACGACGATAATCTTGTTGTCCGCGGTGGCGATGGTGGTGGCGACGATACTGACCTTCTGCACCGTGCCGCTGACCCCGCCCACCTCGATGTAATCGCCCTCGTCGAACGGCTGGTTGACGAGGATCATCAGCCCGCTAGCGAGATTGCCCAGAGTGTCCTGAAAGGCGAAAGCGAGGATGAAGCTCGCCCCGCCGATCAGCGCAAACAGCGGCGTGATGTCGATATCGATCGAGGCCAGCACGAACAGCAGGCCGACGATGATGAACAACCAGAAGAACATCGTTGCGATGAAGTTTTGGAGGAGCCGCGAAAGTTGCGAGAAGCGCCCCAGCCAGACGTGCACGAAGCCGCGGGCGAACCGCGCCGCCAGCACGATCCCGCCCAAGGCCAGCAACGCGATGCCGATGCGCTTGAGCAGCGCCACCCCTCCATCGGACCGGCCGGCCCAGGTCAGCAGCGCCCCGGCCAGCGCGCCGGTGCCAGCCTGTGCGGTCTCCTCGAACAGCACGGCCTCACGATAGGCGCGCAGTTCCGCCACGCGCGCGGGATCGCCGCCTTTGCGCTCGAAGGAATCGACCGCCATCGAATATCTCGCAAGCAGGCCCGCGCGGTGCTCCACCATGCGCGCCAGACGGATAAAGCGCGGGTCGCCCGGCTTGGCGGGGTTGCGTTTGATGTCGGCTTGCAGGTCGGCGATTTCCTGCGTCGCGGCGCGGACATTGGCGAGCCAGCTATCGGTGACTTCGGCCAGTTCGGGCTTGGTCAGGGGGATGAGCAGATGCGCCAGTTCGCCCTTTGTCACGTTCGGATCGGTGACGCGTGCCGCGCTGGCCACGGCCTCTGAAAGCTCGCCGCCTGTCCGCGCTTCCGCCGATGGCGAGGCGGGAGCCTCCTGCGCCAGAACCGGCCCCGCCAGCAGCGCCAGCACAAATATTGCCAGCGCGCGTAATAGCCTGCCGGTGATCATGGTTTCGCCCTCCCGGCGGTCAGTCCTTCGTCATCAGATATTCGGCCAGCGCCTGATAGGCCGGCAACGAGGTCGGATCGATCCGGCCGTTCTGTGCGGCGGGGAAGGACGCGAACCGCACCAGCACCATTTCCGCCGTCGGATCGACATAGATCGTCTGCCCGTGCACGCCGCGCGCGGCATAGGCACCGTGCTTGTTATGGAACACCCACCATTGGCTGGTGTAGCTGCCGCCCGGAATGGTCGGGAAGCCGGCGAACTTGGCCGGATCGCCGCCCTTGGCGATGTGTTCCGTGACCTCGGCAGGGAACAGCCGCTCGCCGTTGATCTCGCCCTTGTTCAGCATCAGCTGGCCGAGCCGCCCGAGATCGCGCAAGCCCGCCGAAATGCCGCCGCCGGCAAAGGGCACGCCCTTGCCGTCGACCGTCTGATAGGCGTCCTGTTCGGCGCCCATGCGCTGCCACAGGCGTTCCGAGGCCAGGTCGGTCACCGACTTGCCGCTGACGCGCGAAATGATCCAGCCAAGCATGTCGGAATTGATCGTTTTGTAGTGGAAGGCGTCGCCGTGCTTGCCCTCCGGCTGCACCCGCTGGAGATATTCCCAGTAACCGTCCGGGCCGGAATAGCCAGCGGGCTTGGGCAGCGGGCTGGCGGCTTTCGAATAGAGCCAGATGTCGGCGTTGGGGTCGGAATAGTTCTCCGAATATTTGACCCCTGTGGTCATATCCATCACCTGACGGATGGTGGCGCTGGCAAAGGCGCTGTCGCCGATTTCCGGGATGATGTCGCGCACTCGCTTCGTCTCGTCGAGCTTGCCCTCGGCCACCAGGATCTGCGCCAGCAGGCCGGTGACCGATTTGGTCATCGACATTGCTGCGTGCTTGCCGCCCTCGTCGAGACAGCCGAAATAGCGTTCATAGACGACCTTGCCCTTGTGCAGCACAAGAATGCCGTCGGTATAATTGGCGTAGAGCGATTGCTCCCATGTCATCGGCGTCGTTCCGCCGATCGGCATGAAGGTCAGCGCGTCAATCTTGGCGCGTTCATCGGCAAAGACGCTGGGCGAGGGATAGGGCAGCGGCACCGGCGCGCCTGTCCCGCGGCTGATTTCCTCGGTCGGCAGGAATTCGCGCAGGTGGCACACCGACCAGCGCAGCTTGGGGAAGCTGAAATAGACCGAATCCGGCTGGGTGATGATCTTGTCGGCCGGCGGCGGGAAGCCCTGCATCCAGCCCATCACCCGCGGGTCGGATTCCTGCGCCGAAAGCGGCGTCTGCTGTGCCGCACCGGCAGTGGGTAACAGCGCGGCGGTCAATGCCAGCGACGAAGAAAGGGCGAGCCTAGAAATTGAAGACGACATTGACGAATCCTCCGGTCCATGCGGGCACCCCGCCCGGCACGGTGTTCTCGATCCCCTCGCCCGGCTCGGAGATGCTGAGGCCGGCAGTGAGGAACAGGTTGCGGGTGATGATCCTGCTGTATTCGAGGAACAGGTCATCCGAGACGTGGGCATCGGTGACCCCGACCACGAGGTTGGCAAGATCGCCCCCGGTGCCGAAGTCGATGCGCTCGGCCTGCCCGAATTGCAGCGGGCTGCGCAGCTCGTTCGCGCGGATGTGGTTGTAGCGCAGCGTCAGCGTGTCCTTGGGCGAGGGCTGCCCCCGCAAGGCCACCCCGTGCGAGCGGACGTTGGAATTGATGAACACCATCGATGACTTCGAGCCGGTCGACCAGGCGCTGGGCGAGCCCTCGTAGAACAGCGGGTCGAAGCGTTCGAGTTCGGGGGTGTCGGGATCGTCGCCGGAGAAGGTCTGGTAGCTGTAGGTGATCGAGGGGCGCCATTTGGCCTCGGCGAAAGTATAGCCGACCTGCACCCGTCCGGCCCAGGCTGTCATGTCGAGCCGGTCGTTCCACTGGTAGGCCCCGTCGATCGCGAAGCGCCAGTTTTCCAGCGCACCGTCCATCTTGCCGGTGGCGGCATAGAAATTGACCGTGTTGGTGCCGTCGCGCCCGCCCGGCAGGAAGGTCGGCGCGCCCACGCCGCCGGGGGCGGCCTGGATATAGGGCGTGCCGCTCTGCGTGACCGAGATGAAACTGCCGCCGACGAAACCCCCGCCGGCAAAGTCGTGGCGCAAATCGGCCCCGAAAAGCCGGTTCTCGTTGTCGATCACCGGGCGTTCGTTGGGGTTGAGAAAGAAGCCGGTGAATGCGGTGCCGCCCTTGCTGATCCGTGCGATTGCGGACATGTCCCAGGCCTTGCGCGGTCCGAACTTGAGCGCGCCAAGCTCGAAGCCGCTCGATCCGCCGCTGGCGATCAGCATGCCTGTGCCGAGCTTCAATTCGCGCGCGCCGACCGAAACGTCGAATTCCAGATCTCCGACGGCTGCGATGGTCAGCCCGACATAGGCCTCCTCGAGCGTGACAGCGCCCTGGTTGCGAAAATCGAACCCGTCGGTTCCTTCGGTGTAGGAGGCAACGCCCGAAACCTTGCCATAGGCCTTGGCCGGGCCGTCGCCGTTGGTGGTGAAACTGACCCCGGGCTTGAAATAGAATTCGAGCCACTGGGTGTCGGGATCGAAGCCCTCCTGCGGTGCGAAGGCATCCGACAGGTTCCAGAACAGGTTGGTCTCGGCCACGGCGTTGACCCCGCCCTGGATATGGGTGCGGATCGTCACCGGGCCTTCATCGACGAGCACCATCGGATCGCGCTCCTGCGCGGCCAGAGGTGTGGCGCTCGTCAAGGCGGCGCCGGCCACCGCCAAGGCATAGGCCGACCTGCCTGCCAACACCGCGCCTTGGCGATTTCGCCGGTGCTTTAGAAAGTTCATGTCGGCTTCCCACCTCCCTGCGCCCCAGCACACAAGGATTTGCCACCCTCGGCGCCATGGCAAGCAGGACATTGCCCATTTTGGGCAAGGGTCTATTGTGGACGAGGTCAAAGGTCGGAGAGTCGCATGGGGTTTTCGCAGGAAAGGTTCGGTCGGGTCTGGCCGGCGCATGTCGACGGCCTGATCGCTTTTCTCACGCGCCTGCGCGCCGCATTTAAGGGCGATCTCGATGCCGCCCTCATTATGGCGGTGGTCGGTTCGGCGGCCCTGCCGCGCGGCCGGATACCGGAAAACCTCTCGTTCAAGGCGTTCCGCATGTTGGACAGGCGCGATGCCTTCTATACCCCGCTCAACACCTTCTCGATCGCCCAGATCACCGGAATCCCGCGCGAGACCGCAAGGCGCAAACTTAAGCAGATGGCGCAGCGCGGCTGGATCAGGAGGGATGCGAAAGGCTTTTGGCACATCGAGCCGGTCGGGCGCGAGGCGCTCGAGCCGATGACCCAGTATTCCCTCGAATACCTGAACCGCATCGCTGCGCTGATTCAGGAAGGTAACAAGCCGGAATTCTGACGGCCATGCTCGGCGGGTCAGACACGGCAGCTTGGGGCTCCAGATAGTTTTCGATCACGCGGCGGCTGAATGTCTGGGTAATGCTATTTGTGGTGACAAAGCCGAACCGGATCAGCGGGCTATCTTCCGCCGCCAGAATATGCGCCGCGCGGTCCCACCATTGCATGACGAAATCGGCCGATTTGGGAACGCGCGGGTTCGCTTTCCACAGCGCCTCGGCATAGTCACCGCCAAGGCTGGAGCGAATATCCTTGCCCCCGATAAAGGGCGGGTTCCCGATGATGAAATCCGCCTCTGGCCAGTCGGGGATCATCGGGTTTTCCGTATCCGGCTCGCCCGTAGGGGTGCGGCGCAACACCGCATCAAAGCCCGCGTGCCCGCCAAAATTGATGTTGCCGAATTGCTTGAGCACCGGATCGGGCGCAGCATCGGGATTGTTATTCATGCGCCAGCGCAGCCAGCCAATCCACAGCACCAGTTCGGCAATCACGGCAGCGCGGGGGTTCAACTCCAGCCCCAGAAATTGCTGCGGCCCCACACAGGGCTCGGCATTACCCCCCAGCTGGCTGATGGTTTCCAGCACATCGCTTTCCAGCCGCATCAGGTTTTCCATCGCGACATAAAGGAAATTGCCGGTGCCGCAGGCGGGGTCCAGAATGCGCAGGGCGCACAGCCGGTCATGGAAGGCCTGCACCGCTGCCAAATCGGGCGCGCCCTCGGCGGGGTGCTGCACCGTGTCCCATTCGGCCTCCAGAACGTCCATAATGGTCGCCTGCACCAGCCGCTCCACATATGGGCGCGGGGTGTAATGCGCCCCCAACTTTGCCCGCTCGCTGGGGGTTAGGGCTTGCTCTAGCAGGGTGCCGAAAATGGCGGGTTCAACCTTTCGCCAATCCTTGCGCGCCGCCTCCAGCAGTTCGCCCCGATCGGAATTGGAGAGGCTGTAGGTCTGCGCTGATGCGAACAGGCCGCCATTGAAATAGCGCACCTCGGTGCCGATTGCCGAGGCGTAGCGCTCGCCATCGGGCTTGCCGATCACAGTCCACAGGGCGCGCAATTCGGGTTCGAAGGCGGCTTCGTTCTCCACCGCCCTTTCCAGAAATTTCGTGAAGCTGTCTTTGGGCAGCAGCCCCACATCCTCGGCAAACATGCAGAAGATAATCCGCATCAGGAAAAGGGCGGTTTCTTCGATTGCAAGGCTGCGCTCGCTATCCGTTGCCTTGTCGGTTTTGAGACGCTGCACCCGCTCCAGCCATTGCGACACGGCAGCGAGCCGCTTGGCAATGTCGCGCGACACCTCGGCAGACTTGGCGCGGGGATCGATGCTGGCAGGGTTGGTCCAGATCGCGCGGATTGTGTCCTGCACATCGGGCTCGGCGAAGCGGTGCAGTTCCAGCCGGTAGGACGTTTGATCGGGGAAATAGCCATAGCCACGCCCGTTGCCGGACCAATCGAAATAGAGTTCGAAAGCGCGGCCCACATCGCAGACAATCAGGAACGGGGGCCAAGGATGGTTCGCTGGCAGGTTGACTGCATAACGCTTGGCCTGTGCCAGCGCCTCGCGCATCAGCTTGTCATAGCGGGCACCAGAGGGCGCGGCTGGAGCGCTGTCGCCAATGTCAAACAGCTGCGCTTGCGCCTTGTCGGCTTCGCTAAGGCGGGATTGCTTGCCCTCCAGAACGAAACAGCCCTTTTTGTAAAGGTCGATCGCGCCGGTGTTGCCGCCAATACCGCCACCCGGCACCGGCCCCTCAAATTGGTAATCGGACAGCACCCCGCCCTCTGCCGGATCGGGGAGAGGGGCCTAAGGCTTGGCACATGTCATTGATGAATTGCCCGAGGTTAGCGCGCTCGGCCCCGCCGGTCACGCCGCCCCACTTGGCGATGAATTCTGATACGGTCATGTCCGGTGCGGTGCCCCTCTGGCCAAAGGCATAACCGCGCCGCTGCCAGCCGCCAAGTGACTGATAGCTTTAGTCGCAGACCCCATAGCTTAAAGGGTCGGGTTGCTCCCGAGAATCATGTTGGATGATTTTTTCCGGGAGACGCGAGTTTGCGCGTGCAAGCCCCAGAAAGAGTTCCTCGGTAAACCAAGCTATTGCCCTCAGCCTCAATGAAGTCGATCGAAGCCGAACCAGAAAGCGACAGTTTGTCCAAATTAATTCTTATACTACTATCGCTTTGAACGAGGTTACCAAGAGATTCATATGTATAACTTGTATTTATCTTCAAATAATCCTCACTAAGCTTCGATGAGCAATCACCAAGACATTTGGTCCAATTGAAACCATTTTCAGATCGCGAAACGAGACCGTCTTCATCAATGAAGAATTTCTCGGAAAATTCCTTTTCAATTAGGCTCCCATCTTGGTGGCGACCGATTTGGCTGATACTGCAATCCAAGTAGTAAGGAGCAACAGAACTGGAGCAGCCCGTCAGGCACAATATGCATCCAAGCACTAAGCCTAGCTGACGCAATACCCTTTCTCCTACCAAGGTGACCGCTTCCATTCGTCTTCAGAAATTATGTCAAGCTGTAGCAGCCTTGCCAATCACGGTCACGTTGTCCGCCACGCCAGACAGCTAGGGGGCAACGTGGCGACCCCATGCCTCCATCAGGGCGCGGCGCATGTCGCGCAGATCGCTGCGCAGATAGGCCTGTTCGGTCGCCGTGCCGACTTTGTGCGCCAGCGCCATTTCCGCCACCATCGCGGGGATGGTCGGCATTTTCTCGGCTGCCCAATCCCTGAAAGAAGAACGGAAGCCGTGCACGGTTTCTGTCCGGCCCGCGCTGCGCATAGTTTGCGAAAGCGCCATGTCGGTAAGCGGCTTGCCTCGCAGGCCTCGGAAAATCAGGCCCTCGCGCATATCCTCGGGGGTGTAGGCTTCCAGCAGCGCCACCGCCGCATCGGACAGGGTAACGACATGGGGGCGTTTCATTTTCATCAGTTCGGATGGCAGGGTCCAAGTGCGGGCCTCCAGATCAATCTGTTCCCAAGTCGCTTGCCGCGCCTCACCAGAGCGGGCCGCTGTCAGGACAGCGAACAGCAGCGCAGATCGGCCCGCCGCGTTACCTTTGGCATACCCGGCTTTGCGTTTCTCACCTTGGCGACCGTCAGCTTGCCCATATCTTTCCCCACTTTCTTCCCCACACTTTAGGGCGATTGTGAGCGATTGGCAGTGGCCAATAGCGAACAAGGGTCGTGATTATCCCTTTCTATTTCTTTGAGATTTGCGGTTGTCTCTGGCTGCCACTGGATGCGCATTTTGATTCTACTCGGGGAGCCATTTTCCTGACCTTTCAGACAATCGCCGCCACTAGCGGCAGCGCGCATTGCATCGCGCCTCGCACCCGTTAATCCTTCGCAGCGTGCTGCCGCTCTCAACCACCGCCCTGCTCTTCTTGATCGGCTATTCCAGCCAGCGCAGCGGCGTGTGCATGCTGCGCGCGGTGCGTGAAGTGATCGAGCGGCGGCGGGTCCACCGGCTTGCGGGCTTCACGCTGGCGGCGGCGATGGCGATGGTGGTGATGGCGCTGGCCGGGCTCGGCGGCGCGCGGCCCTTCGCAATGATCCCCGGCACTGCGCCCGACGCCATCGCGGTGGCGGGCGGTGTGCTGTTCGGGCTGGGATCGCTGCTGAGCGGCTACTGCGCAATGGGCACGCTGGCCGCGCTGACCGCAGGCGACCTGTCGCGCATGGCGACGATCGCGGCGATGTTCGCGGCGGCGCTGCTGCTCGGGCCGGAGATGTCGAGCGCCGCGCTGATGCTGCCGCCGCGCGCAATCGCACCCTCGCCACTGGTGGGCCATGCCGGGGTGGCGCTGGCGGTGGGCGGGATGCTGGCCGTGCTGGCGACCGGCTACATCCATCGCCGGATCGGCTGGCGAAGCCCGCGCGGCGGATGGTCGCCGCTGATCGCGATGGGGCTGATCGGCGGCGCCTCGGGCCTGCTGTTCGCGGCGGACCGCAACTGGGTTTACACCAGTCGCATCGCCGATCTCGCCTATGGCAGAAGCGCGCTGACGCTGGCAGTCTGGGCCGGACCGCTGGTGCTGCTTGCAGGGATGACGATTGCGGCGATAACCGGCGGGATGTTTCGGCTGCGCAAGGGTTCCCGGAGCGATTGGGCCCGCGCGACAAGCGGCGGTCTGCTGATGGGCGCAGGCGCGACGCTGGTGCCGGGCGGGAACGACACGATGCTGTTCACCGGGGTGACACTGCTGCTTCCCAATCTGCTGCTGGCCTATGCCGCCTTCGTCGCGACGCTGTTTGCCGCGCTGATGATCCGCCGCGCGCGCGGTTGAGGCCTCAAACCCCGGCGAGCAGGCGCACACCCACCACCAGCACCAGCAGCGCAGTCAGCCAGCGGATCCATTGGGGCGGCAGCAGGCGCGCGGCCATCAGGCTCCCCACCTGCCCGCCGATCACTACGGCGACCAGCAGCGGCAGCGCCGCGCCTATCGCTGCGCCGAACAGGTCGGGGCCGTTCTTGAGCATCTGCCCGGCGAGGCCGAACAGCGAGTTGACGAGGATGAACAGGCTCGCCGTCGCCGCAATCCCGCGCGGCTCGTGCCAGCGGGCGAGATGCAGCAGCGGCGCGAGGAAGATCCCCCCGCCGATCCCCACCAGCCCGGCAAAATAGCCCAGCGGTACGGCGGCGAGCGGCATCCAGCGGGCCGCGCGCGTCGGCGTGCCGTCGGCTGTTTCGCGCACCGGGATCAGCATGGTCAGCGCCGTCAGCACCAGGCTTGCGCCCAGTAGCGTGAGGAAGGTCGCCTCCCTGATCGGCGTGAGCCCCCCGGCAAAGCTCGCCGGAGCGCCCAGCGCCACGATCAGCAGCGCCTTCCGCCACGGGGTCACGCCGGCGCGGGCGAAGCGGATGCTCCCGCCCGTCACCACCACGATATTGCAGGCGAGGCTGACCAGCGGCAGCAGGCGATAGTCGAGCCCTGACAGCGCCAGCAGCGCCGAATAAGTCGACCCGCCGCCGAAGCCGACACTGGCGTAGAGCAGCGCCGTCACCCCGAAGGCGAGTGCGAGCAGCACCGGCACCGCCCCGATCATCATCGCCGCCTAGCCCCCCGGCGCTTGCGTCAGACGACCGCGCGCGAGCCCGCGATGGCGCCGTGGCAATGCTTGTACTTGTTGCCGCTGCCGCACGGACACTGCGCGTTGCGGCTGATGTCGAGATTGGCGTAGGGGTTGTCGGTGTTCGCCCCGCCCGGCCCGCTCGCGGCGCGCGGACTACCGGCGAGCGAGCCGAACAGTTCGGGGCGAAGCTCCGACCCGTCGCCATCGGCCGAATTGTCGAGGCCCGTCAGCGGGTCGATGTGGCCAGTAAGGAAATCGGGCAATTCGGGCAGCGCCTCCACCGGCGGCTGCTCGATCCTGAGCTCCGCGCGAACCAGGAACTTGGTGACTTCCTCGCGCAGCGTATCGAGCATCGTCTCGAACAGCGCGAAGGCCTCCTGCTTGTATTCGTTGATCGGCTGCTTCTGGGCGATGCCGCGCATCCAGATCACCTGCCGCAGCGCATCCAGCGTGGCGAGGTGTTCCTTCCAGTGGTGGTCGAGCTGGCGCAGCAGCACGTCCTTTTCGACCATGCGCCAGATCGAGGCGTCCGTCTCGCTCATCTTGGCATTCATCATCTCGTCGGTCAGCGCGCGCAGCTTTTCCTCGAGCAGCTCAGGTTCGACCTCGTCCTCAGAGAGCCAGTCGTCGATCGGCGGCTGGAAGCCGAACAGATCCTCGCAGCGCGCCTTCAATCCGGTAATGTCCCATTGCTCGGGATAGGAGCCCGGAGGGCACGCCGCGCCGACGATGGTGTTGATCGTGTCGTGGCGCATGTCGACCACGACGTCATCGACAGCCTCGGAATCCATGATCTCCGCGCGCTGTTCGTAGACCACCTTGCGCTGGTCGTTCATCACGTCATCGTATTGCACGACCTGCTTGCGCATGTCGTAATTGCGCGCCTCGACCTTCTTCTGCGCGGTCTCGATTGCCTTGGAGAGCCACTTCGAGCCGATCGCCTCGCCATCGGCGAGGTTTGAATTCATCATCTTGGAGAACAGCGTGTCGGGGCCGAAGATGCGCAGCAGATCGTCTTCCAGACACAGGTAGAAGCGCGACAGGCCGGGGTCGCCCTGACGGCCCGAGCGGCCGCGCAGCTGGTTGTCAATGCGCCGCGATTCGTGGCGTTCGGTGCCGAGCACGAACAGGCCGCCCGCCTGCTTCACGCGCTCTTTTTCCTCGGCGACTTCGGCCTTGATCCGGGCGATGGCGGCATCGCGCTCGGGGCCTTCGGGCATGTCGTCTAGCTCGTCGGCGATGCGGTATTCGACATTGCCGCCCAGCTGGATGTCGGTTCCGCGGCCCGCCATGTTGGTGGCGATGGTCACCGCGCCGTAGCGCCCGGCCTGCGCAACGATGCGGGCTTCCTGTTCGTGGAAGCGGGCGTTGAGCACCGCGTGCTTCACGCCTTCCTTGTCGAGATATTCGCTCAGCAGCTCGCTCTTCTCGATCGAGACCGTGCCGACCAGCACCGGCTGGCCGATCGCCTGCTTGTCCTTGATCGCACGGGCGATGGCCTGAAATTTGTCGGCGGTGTTCTTGTAGAACTCGTCTTCCTCGTCGATGCGCGCGACGGGCAGGTTGGTCGGGATCTCGACCACGCCGACCTTGTAGATGTCCCAGAATTCCGCCGCTTCGGTCGCGGCGGTGCCGGTCATGCCGGACAGCTTGGGATACATGCGAAAATAGTTCTGGAAGGTGATCGAGGCGAGCGTCTGGTTCTCGGGCTCGATCCGAACGCCCTCCTTGGCCTCGACCGCCTGGTGCAACCCGTTCGACCAGCGGCGGCCATCCATCATGCGGCCGGTGAATTCATCGATGATGATGACCTTGCCGTCCTTGACGATGTAATCGGTGTCGCGCTTGCGCGTGAAGTTGGCAGCCAGCGCCTGATCGAGGTGATGGACGACCTGCGTGTTCTCGACATCGTAGAGGTTGTCGGTCGCCAGCAGCTCCTTTTCGGCGAGGATGCGCTCGACCTCGTCGAGGCCCTCTTCGGTCAGCTGGACGCGCTTGGTCTTCTCGTCGATGTCGAGCCAGTCGCGCGGGATTTCGCGCGCGACCTGATCGAGCTGGACGTAAAGCTCGCTCTTGTCCTCGGTCGGGCCGGAGATGATCAGCGGGGTGCGCGCCTCGTCGATCAGGATCGAGTCCACCTCGTCGACAATCGCGAAGTTGAAGGGCCGCTGCGCCATCTGCGAGCGTTCGTGCTTCATGTTGTCGCGCAGGTAATCGAAGCCGAATTCATTGTTCGTGCCGTAGGTGATGTCGGCGTTGTAGGCATCGCGCTTGAACTCTTCGGGCATATTGGGGACGATCACGCCCACCGTCAGGCCGAGCCAGTTATACAGCCGCCCCATCTCCGCTGCGTCGCGCCGGGCAAGGTAATCGTTGACGGTGACGACGTGGACGCCCTTGCCTTCCAGCGCGTTGAGATAGACCGCAAGCGTCGCCATCAGGGTCTTGCCCTCGCCGGTGCGCATTTCGGCGATCTCGCCGCGGTGGAGCACGAGGCCGCCGATCAGCTGCACGTCGAAGTGCCGCATCCCGAACACGCGGACCGAGGCTTCGCGCACGGTGGCGAAGGCTTCGGGCAGGATTTCATCGAGGGTCGCGCCCTTGTCGATCAGGGCGCGCAGCTTGGCGGTCTGGCCTTGCAGCTCCTCGTCGGAGAGCGGCTGGATCTGCGGCTCGAGCGCGTTGACCTCGGCGACGATCTTACGCGCGGCCTTGATGTAGCGGTCGTTGGCCGATCCGAACAGCGACTTGGCGATAGTGTTGAACATGGCAAATCAAACCTTTGCTGGGCATGACGGCCCGCTTACGGGCCTGACACCAAATTGGGGAGAGACGCGCGCGGCCAGACAGGCTCGGCGCGCCGAAAAGCACGGGTGAGAATCGATACGCGCGCCTATTCGTAGGCGCGTTCGATCCCCATCAAGACCGGCAGGCGCAGCGAGTCCGGCGTGGCCGGGCGGCTTTCGGGCGCTTCGACCTCGCGGCTTTCATGCACCGTAGCAGGCACGGGCTGCACAGCGACATGCTCCGCGCCCTGCGTCTCGTCCCCGGCAGCCGCCGCAATGCTGGTTCCGCACGCCAGCGCTTCAACCAGCGACGCGTTCGCCGGGCCGCCAAGGGCGACAAGGCCCGTGATGAGGGCCAGAAAAGCAAGAAAGCGCCGGGTCATAGTGCGTGCTAGATAGGGATTCCGCTTGCGTTCGTCCACCAGCATAGTGCGACAAGCTGTGCGGAAGCTTAATCCTCCGCCTGCGCGGTGGAAACAGGGGTGACATCGGCCGAGACGGTCATCGTCACCTCGCGCGCCACGGGGCGCCCCTCGGCATCCCGGTAAGGCACGCCCCGCCCTCGCGTGCTGCCCGGACAGGGGCGGCGATCAAGCGACCTTTGCATGTCGTCGGGAAGCGTGCCGGAAGTCTCCAGCACCCTGCAATCGCCGATCTGCCCGCGCTCGTCGACGGTGAAGGCGACTTTGAACGCGAAAGGCTCGGCGAATTCGGGCTGGTCGCGGTGCCAGTCGGCCTCTGCTGAATAGGTGCCCGGAATGGGCGTGCCGTCGGGCTTCTGCGCGGGCTTGAACCGCGCGCGCTCCAGCAGCAGTCGGCAGGTTTCGGCCTCCAGCGTCGGGGAGACGGTGCTGGCGGTGATCTTGCAATCGGTCGGCTTGCCTTCCGCATCAACCGCCAGCGTGTATTCCACGGTGCCCGCCTCGCCCTTTTGCCACGACTCAATCGGGTAATCGGCATTGGTCACCCAGCCAGACCAGGACCCGTCCGGACGCGGCTCGCTTGTGTCCCGATAGGCCGGAAAGGCGGGAGGCAGCGTGCGAACCTCGACCGGCAGTTGAACCCTTGGCACGGAGGGCTGGGGCTCCTGTGCGGCAAGCGGCAGGGTGAAGGCGGCGCCGGCAGCAACGGCGAGCAAGATGCGAAAATTCATGCAGTGGGTCTCTATCATCCGTCGCCGGTCGCGCAAACCGACAAAGCGGGCGATTGCAGCGCTTACGATTGGCGATTACGGGCGAGGCCCATGGATATCGCACGCTCCCCCCTCGCCCGCCCCTTCCCCGATCTGCCTGCCATCGCCGGCGTGACGCTGCGTGTGGCGCGGGCGCGCTATAAGGCGTGGGATCGCTGCGACCTGACCTTAGCCGAGCTGGCGGAGGGGACGAGCGTCGCGGGGGTCTTCACCAAAAGCGCCTGCGCGTCGTCCGAAGTCGAACTGGGCCGCGCCAATGTCGCGCAGGGACGCGCGCGTGCGCTGGTGGTCAATGCGGGCAACTCCAACGCCTTTACGGGGTATCGTGGGCGTGAGGCGGTCGAGGCTATCATGGCGCAGGTGTCCGAGGCTTTGGCCTGCCCGCGCGAACAGGTGTTCGTCTCCTCGACCGGCGTGATCGGCGTGCCGCTGCCCAAGGACAAGGCGCAGGCCGGGATCGCCGCCGCGCTGGAGGCCGAGCCCTGCGGCTGGGAGGATGCCACCAACGCCATCGGCACCACCGACACCTTCGCCAAGGGCGCGGGCGCCTCGGCGATGGTCGGCGGGACGCGCGTCGAACTCGCCGGGATCATCAAGGGCAGCGGCATGATCGCCCCCGACATGGCGACGATGCTCGGCTATATCTTTACAGATGCCGCGGTCGCCCCGGCCTTCCTGCAAGAGGCGCTCGATCGCGCCAATGCGGCTACCTTCAGCTGCATCACGGTCGATGGCGACACCTCGACCAGCGACACGGTGATGGTCTTCGCCACCGGCAAGGCCGACAATGTGGCGATCGAAAACTGGGACAGCCCCGGCGCCGATGCCTTCGCCGCCGCGCTCTCCGACGTGTGCCGCAATCTTGCGCAGTTGGTGGTGCGCGACGGAGAAGGCGCGCAGAAATTCATCACCATCCGCGTCTCAGGCGCAGTCAGCGATGACAGCGCGCGCCGTGTCGGCCTCGCCATCGCCAACTCGCCGCTGGTGAAGACCGCGATTGCGGGCGAGGATGCCAATTGGGGCCGCGTCGTTATGGCCGTGGGCAAGGCGGGGGAACCGGCGGACCGCGACAAGCTCTCAATCGCCTTCGGCGGCGTTTGGGCCGCGCGCGACGGCTTGCCGGTGGAGGATTACGACGAGGCCCCGGTCGCCGCGCATCTCAAGGGCGAGGCAATCGACGTCGCGGTGGAGCTCGGGCTTGGCGATGGCCGCGCAACGGTGTGGACCTGCGATCTCACCCACGGATACATCGCGATCAACGCGGATTATCGGTCGTGAGCGAACTCTCCGCGCTCGACGCCGAAATCCGCGACCTGATGCGCTTTGCCGCGCAGCGCTCGATGTTGCCGCGCTTCCGCCAGCTGTCCGCGCACGAGGTCGAGATGAAGGGCAAGGACGATCCCGTCACCATCGTCGACCGCGAGGTCGAAGCCTTCCTCACCGAAGCGCTGACGAAGCTCGCCCCCGGCGTTGCCGTGGTGGGCGAAGAGGCCGTCCATGCCGACAAGGCCGTGCTCGATCATCTCTCGGGCCAGTGCTGGATCATCGACCCGCTCGACGGCACGGCGAACTTCGCGGAAGGCAAGGAGCCCTTCGGCATCATCGTCGCGCTGGCCGACGCGGGCGAGGCGGTGGCGGGGTGGATCTACGACCCCAACAAGGACCGCTTCTGCCACGCGCGGCGCGGCGAAGGGGCTTTCGTCGATGGACAGCGGATTGCCGCGCGTACCACCGGCCAGCAGCCGCCGGTCACCGCGGTCAGCCGCATCTTCCTCACCCCCGAGCAATCGGCGATGGTCGATGCAAAACTCGCCCCCCACTACACGCTGGTCGACATCCCGCGCTGCGCCGCCGAGCAATATCCGCGGCTCGCGCTGGGCGAGAACGACATTTCGAGCTTCAAGCGCACGCTGGCATGGGACCATGCGGCGGGCGTCTTGTGGCTCAACGAAGCGGGCGGCAAGGCCGCGCGGCTCGATGGCAGCGACTACCGCGTCGACCAGCACGACGCGCCCGGCCTCATCGGCGCATCATCGCCTGCGATCTGGGACGAATTCGTAGGCCGGGTGCTCGATTGACGTCATCCCGGGTCAAGCCCGGGACGACGCCTGCCTCACAGTTCGCTTTCGAGCCACGCCTTGAGCGCACCCTTGGGCGCGGCGCCCAACTTCTGCGCGACCGGCTGGCCGTTCTTGTAGAGCACCATCAGCGGGATCGACTGCACGCCGATCTGGGTCGCGGTGTCGGTGTTTTCCATGATGTCCATCTTGGCGATCTTGACCTTGCCCGCCAGCTCCTCGCTGATCTCCTCCAGCGCGGGGGCGATCATCTTGCAGGGGCCGCACCATTCCGCCCAGAAATCCACCAGCACGGGGGTATCGCTGTCGAGCACATCGCTCTGGAAGCTGGCATCGGTGACGTTGACGGTGGCCATTTCATATCTCCTTTTGCCCGCGACCATAGAAGCGCGGCGGGCTTGATGGCAATCTAGTGACGCGCGCGGCTCACTCAATATCCGGCAGGGGCAAGGATTGCTGCGCGGTCTGCAACGCGATCTTGTGCGCTACCAATGTCGCGGGGTCGAGGTCGAACAGCAGCGGCGCATGGGTGTAGAGCACGCCTGCCCGCACCGCGCGGCCCGGATAGATCGCCTCCAGCGCAGCGACATAGGCCGCCATCTGGCGCAGCGTGGCGCGGGGAATGTCGGCGACGCTGGCGGGAGGGCGGCGGGTGGTCTTGAAATCGACGACCGTGATGCGGGTGTCCTCGATCAGTAGCCGATCGGCGGTGCCTGCTACCACGACGCCGTCCACCGTCGCCGCGAGCGGCACCTCAGCGAGCGCCTGCGGGGAGAACAACGCGGCGAAATCGGGGTGATCGAGCACCGCAAGCGCGGCGGCAAGCATCTCGTCGCGTGCCGCCTCGGCAAGGTCGGGTGCCTGCCGCGCGAGCCAGCCTTGCGCCGCCGCTTCGCGCTCGGCAGCGGGCACATCGGGCAGGCGTTCGAGCAGGGCGTGGATCAGGCTGCCGCGCCGGGCGGCATCGCGCGTGGCCTCGGGCGGGAGCGGCGGCTGCGCTCCGGCATCCTCGCCTGCGGATGAAGGCGCGAGCGGGCGCGGCGGGCGCGGTTCGGGGCCGATCGGGCTGGTCGCCCAGCGGGGGAGCGCGGGCGGCGCAGCATCGGCGGAGCCCGCACCGTCAACAGGCACCAGCGGCCCGGCGCGCTCGCCCCACTCCTTGCGCCAGAGCCATACCGGGTCGGTGATCTCGTCGGCCTCCGCGAACAGCGGCGCGAGGCGGGCATACCAGCTGTCCGGATGGGGCTCGCGCTTCTTGGCTTCGATCTTGTTGAGCGACCCACCGATGAAGAGCGCCTCCTCGGCGCGGGTCATCGCGACGTAGAGCAGCCGCCAGTGCTCCTGCAGCGCGGCGGCTGCCTTGGCCTCGGCAGCCTCGGCGATGGGGCCGACCGCCTCGTCCTTGTTCAGCGGCGGCAGCGGGACGAGGCGCTTGCGGGCCGAAGCGGGGTCGCGGTCGTGGCCAAGAGGCGTGTCCTCCAGCGCCAGATCGCCCGCACCGCCCGGCGCGCCGGCGGCATCGGCGAGGATCACGATCGGGGCCTGCAAGCCCTTGGAGCCATGCACCGTCATCACCCGCACCTGCCCGCTGGCGCTGTCCGAATCGCGCTTGAGGTCGCCCGTCCCGGCCTCGAACCAGCCGATGAAGCCCGCAAGGCTGGGCCAGTGTTCGGCCTCGTAGGCGAAGGCGGCGTTGACCAGTTCGTCGAGCGGGTCGTTCGCCTCGGCCCCCAACCGCTCGACCAGCCGCGCGCGGCCCTGCCACGGTCCGGTCAGGAGCCAGGCGATCAGCGCCTGCGGAGTCTGATAGTCGGCGCGGCGGAGCAGATCCTTCAGCCGCTCCACTGTGGCCGCGACGAAAGCTGGCGCGTCATCGCGCCTGAGATGCTCCCACAGCCGCTGCTTCGGCAGGCGCGGGACATGGGCGAGCAGGTCGTCCTGCGTCCACCCCACCAACGGCGAGGCGAGCAGGTTGGCGAGGCTCAGATCGTCGAGCGGCTGCGCGGTGAACTTCAGCGCGGCCAGCACGTCCCTTACCGCCAACGGCGCGCCCAGCCTCAGCCGGTCGACCCCCGCCACCGGCACGCCGCGGGCATAGAGCTTGGCGACGATCTGCGCGGCCAGCTCCTTGCGCTTCTGCACCAGCACCATGATGTCGCCCGCTTGCGCGTGGCGGTGCGTGCCCTTGGCGAGCACGAAGGGATCGGGGCCGTAGACCCAGCGATACACCTGATCGGCGATCCGCTCGGCCAGCAGCGTGTCGTGGCGGGGAAGCCAGCCCTGCTCGCCCTCGCCCTCCTCCTCCTCTTCGTCCGCGTCCTTTTCGGGCACCACCGTGGGCCAGAGCGTCACCAGACCGGGCCGCACGGTGCCCTTGTGCTCCGGCGGGGCCTTGTCGAGCCCGAATTCCGCGAAGCCCAGCGTGTCGATCACGCGGTTGACGAAGCCCAGCACGACGTCGGCGGTGCGGAAGGAATTGCCGAGGTCGAGATCGCGCCAGCCCGGTTCCCGCCGGTTGAACCGCCCGGCGCGGATGCCCTGCTGCGCGGCGCTGATGCGGGCGTGGATGCGCGCCTTGGCCTTCGCGAAGTTCTCGGGGCTCGTCCCCTGAAAGCCGAAGATCGCCTGCTTGTAATCGCCCACGGTGAAGATCGTGCGCAGCTTGTCCCCGCGCGCACCGTCGCCGCTGAAGAAGTCGTCGATCAGCGCCTCGACGATGTCCCACTGGCTCTGGTTGGTGTCCTGCGCCTCGTCGATCAGGATGTGATCGAAGTGCCGGTCGAGCTTGTAGCGGATCCAGTCGGCAGCGTCGGACTGGCCCAGCAGTGCGGCGGCCTTGCGGATCAGGTCGGCGAAATCGAGCAGGCCTTCGCGGGCCTTGCGCGCCTCCCAGCGCACCGCGAAGGCGCGCCCGATTTCGAGCGCGCTCGTGACGACCTCGGCGGTGGCGACAAGCGCACGGCGTTCCTCATAGGCGGCGATGGCCTCGGCGATGTCCTCCTGATGGCGGGTGAAGTCCGGGTCGAATTTGGCAGCGTGCCGCAAATTGCCGTTAGGCAGAAGCTTGGCGTTGACTACGGTGCCAACCAAGCAACCGATTCCGCCGGGACGACTAGCAAGGTCGAGCCGCAGCCATTGGTCTATGCCAGCAATAGCTGCATTGCCTGCGGGCTTGTTCCAAGCGCTCAAGGCATCGCGGATCGCCAGCAGCGTATGGTCAGGGAAGAGGTCGGGATCGAGCGGCTGGCTAGCCCACTCCTCCCCTGCATCCGACGGCATCCCGAGCGTCTGCCTGACCCGCGCAGCCATCGGCGATTGCCAACCGGCGGGGCCCTCCCACAGCTCCTGCGCCTCCGCCGCGCGCATCAGCCAGCCGTGGAGCGCCGCCGGATCCTTGCGGGTTGTAAACAAGTGGAGCCCGTCCAGCACCCGGACGTCATGCGTGCGCTCGGCCTCTTCCACCAGATCAGTCAGCACCTCGCGCGCGAGCAGTTCGCGGCTGCGATCATCCATCACCCGCGTGCCGGGGTTGAGCCCGGCTTCCTCGGGGAAATTGCCGATCAGGAATTGCGCGAAGGCATGGATCGTGTCGATCCGGAGACCGCCGCCGGGGCAATCGAGCACGCTCGCAAACAGGCTGCGTGCGCGGGCCTGCGTGGCCGGGTCGATATCCGCGCCGAGATAGCCCAGTTCCTTGCCCAGCTGGCCCGCAGGCAGCCGCACCCAGCGCGCCAGCACGGCGTTGATGCGGTTGGCCATCTCCGCTGCGCCTGCCTTGGTGAAGGTGAGGCACAGGATCTGCGAGGGCGCGACATCCTCGCGCAGCAGCAACCTGAGCACGCGGGCGGAGAGCACCTGCGTCTTGCCCGTCCCGGCCGAGGCCGAGAGCCAGACATTGTCCGCAGGATCAGCCGCGCCCAGCTGATTGTCCTTCAGCGGGAAGACCAGACCGCCGCCGCCGCTCATGCGCCCTGCTCCGCGTCGTGAAGGCGCACGATCCACTCCTCGAGCCGCATCAGCTGATCGTAATCGGTGTAGCCCTTGTAATCGGGGTTGGCCCGCGCGGTGAACGGCTCGCGCCCCTTGATGAAGCGTGCAATCGCCTCGTGCAGCTTGGCGGAGTGATGCGGCAGGAACTCATCGGGGGTGAGGCCGCTCTGACGCTCGCTCAATTTCATGGGGCTCATGCGCTTGCCGAAGCCCTCGTCCTCCTTGCCGAAGGACCAGTACTCAAAGGCGGTGGCAGGGGCGGCGGGCACGCTTTCCTTGGCGAAGCCGCCGTCATGCGCAATCAGGCCGAGCAACCCGAGCTGCAAAGCATAGCCAGCCTTGACCTCGGCCTTGGACGGCACGCGCCCGGTCTTGTAGTCGATGATCCGCAAAGAGCCGTCAGCCAGACGGTCGATCCGGTCGGCGCGGCCCAGCACACGCACGCCATCGACCCGCATTTCGCCCGCAACCTCGCTTGCCAGCACCACCTCACCCTTGTCGGCGTCCTCGGCGATCCATTGCTCGAACCGTTCGAGCGCGGCGATAAGGCGCGGCTGCCACAGCGCGCGGAACAGCGGGTGGACGCGCGCGGCGGCGAAGTGCTCCGCCGCAAAGGGCGCGAGCGCGAGGCCCGGTTGAGCCGCCCGAGCCTTACTCCACGAATCGAGAATATCGTGCACCAACGTGCCGCGCAGCGCCGGATCGCTGAAAGGATCGGCGCTGAGCGGATCGAGCCGCTTCAGGTCGAGAATCGCCTGTGCATAGAACTGGTAGGGATCGCCCAGCAGCCGGTCGAGCGCGGTCACCCGGATCGGCACGTCGCGCTTGTCCGGCGCGGGATCGGGCGCGGGGCGCGGATATTCGGGCGCAGGCGGGCGCACACGGTCGAGCAGCGGGAGCAGCGCGGGGATCGCGCGCTCGCGGTGTTCCTTGTCGAGATCGTCACCCAGCAACGCCTCGACCCGGAGCAGGAAGCGCGAGGGCAAGGTCGGCCCTTCGGCATCGCGGCGCGCGCGAGAGAGCACCACCTCGGGCGCGCCGAGAGCGCCTGCAAGGTCATGCGCCGCCAGCCCGATCCGGAACTCCGCCCCCGGCACTCCCAGCGCGCGCAGGATTGCGGGGGCGAGCAGCGCATCGGCCCCCGGCGGCTGCGGCCAGCTGCCTTCGTTGAGGCCGCCGCAGATCACCAGATCGGCCCGCGCCATGCGCGCTTCGAGCAAGCCGTAGATCGCCACGCGCGGGTGCCCGCCATAGCCGGGGCGCACCGCGATCGCCTCCATGCAGTCGCGCAGCACGCCGCCCAGGTCGGCAGTCTCCACGAGCGTTCCCGCAGCGCTCGCCTGATCGCGCAGCTCCTGCACCATGATGCCGAGCGCGCGGCCATCGTCACGCTCCCAGATCGCGCTGCGGGCAAAGGCCTCGGCAGCGTCGGCAAGGCGCGAGAGCGCTTCGGCGAGCGGGATCTGCGCGGGCCAATCGGCGAGCGGGGCAATCAGCGTTTCGGCTTCGTTCCACCACGGCGCGACTTCGGCCTTGGCGGCAGCGGCGCGCAGGCTCGCCATGCCGGGCGCAGGGTCGGGGCCGCGCAATGCCCGGTCGAAGGCGCGCAGGCCCCGCAGCCAGTCGGCGCGTGCGCCTCCGTCCCAGCCGCGCACCAGCGGATGGGCAAAGGCGGCGATGAGGCTCGCGGGCGCGGGGCCATCGGCGGCAATTTCGGCGAGCAGACCGAACAATCGCCCCGCCGGGGTCAGCGCCAGCGGGCGACCGGCGGAATCGTCGGCGACGATGTTCCAGCGCTCGAGATGCTGCGCCACCCGGCGGGCAAGGCCGCGGTCGGCGGAGATGACGGCGATGCGCTTCTCCGGCTGTTCCAGCGCCTCGCGCACCAGCAGGGCGATGGCCTGCGCCTCCTCCTCGATGGTCGCGCTCTCCATCAGCCGCACGCCCGCAAGCCTGCGCCGTTCGGGCCCGAGATCGATCCACGCGCGGCTCGCCTCAGGGGGCAGGAACAGTGAGGAGATCGCCCGCGCCCGTGCAGGCTCCGCTGCTGCCGCCCCGCGCCGGTGCCAGGGCTGCACCTCGGCGCGGTTCACGCCCATGCGGTGCAACAGCAGCTTCAGGTGATATTGCGGATGGGTGAGCGCATCGCCCGCGCCGAACACCGGACCGCCGGGCGTGTCGGAGGCGCCCGCCAGCCCCAACTCGGCCCAGGCGGCATCGTCCATCGCGAGGTCGAGATCGGGCAGCACCACCGCGCCCTGCGGCAGCCCCGCGATGACCCGCAGCAGCCGCGCCAGCGCAGGCGCGGCGCTGGTGACTCCGACCGCGACCACCGGATGCGGCGGCGGCGTGTCGCGCCAGCGCTTCGCCGCGCGGTCGAACAGCAGATTGCGGCGCGTGGCGGCATCGACCTGCCCCCTGCCGGAAAGCTCGAACTGCCAGCGTGCATAGACTAGCGAGAAAAGCCGGATCGACCGCTCCCAATGGCTGGCGAGGTTGCCGAGTTGATCGAGCACGGCCTCGCTCTTCCACAGATCGGCAACATCCTTCTCCTCGACCAGCAGCCGATCCATCGTCTGCGCCATCTCGCGCGCCAGATTGAGCCGTGCGCGGCCCGGCAGCGGCGTCATCCCCTCCTCCGCGCGCGCCTCGGCGATCAGGCGGTCGAGCGTCAGCCAGCGCGTCATCGGATCGCAGGCGGGCGGGATGTCGCCTGCGCCCAGCGGATCGAGCGCCGCGCCGAGCTTCTCGTCGAGATCGAGATCGCCCACCGCGATCATGCGCGGCATCAGCAACCCGCCCTCGCCCGTCTCCCCGGCATGGCGGATGAAGGCTTCGGACAAAGTGCGCGCGGCGCGGGTCGAGGGCACCAACAGGGTGAGGCGGGCAAGGCCGAAGCGCTCCTCACGGTAACGCGGCACCAGCCCGGCGACCAGCGCATCGGCAAAGCCGCGGTGGGCGGCGATGGAATAGACCAGCGGGCCGGGGGTGCTCGGCTCAGCCACCCGTCAGCGCTTCCTCGGTCGGGCGGATCATCTGCGGGGTGCCGACTTCAAACCACAGGCCGGTGAAGCTGATGCCGTAGAGCCTTCCCTCGGCGATGGCTCGCTCCCACAGCAGCATGGTGCCGAACGGCCCCTCCGGCGCATCGCGCAGCAGGCGGTGGCTCACGAGCTGGATGCCGGTGTAGATGAAGGGCGCGATCCGCCCGGCGCGGCGGCGCGAAAGGCGGCCCAGCGGGTCCATGTGGAAGTCCCCCGGCCCGTTGAAATTCATCGCCCGCGCGTGGGGGACGACCAGCAGCAGCGCGTCCATCTCGTCGGGTTTCCAGCGGCGCGACAGATCGTAAAACGCGCTCTTGGGCCCGTCGAGCCAGATATTGTCGGCGTTGAGCGCGAAGAAGGGATCGGGCAGCTGCGGCAGCGCCTTCATCATCCCGCCGCCGGTCTCAAGCAGCTGCGCGCGTTCGTCCGAGACGCTGACCTGCGGCACCTTGCGCGCCAGCACATGCGCCTCGAGCGCATCGGCGAGGTAGTGGACATTGACCACCGCGCGCGCCACGCCCGCCTCGGCGAGGCGATCCAGTGCGTGGTCGATCAGTGGCTTGCCCGCCACCCGCACCATCGGCTTGGGCTGACTGGCGGTGAGCGGCCGCATCCGCTTGCCCAGCCCCGCGGCAAGGATCATCGCGGTGTCGGAGGCGAGCACGCTCACTCGGCAAAGGCTCCGTTGGCGGCGCGCACCGCGGCGGGGATATTGGCGTCGAACCATGCCGCGACGGGGGCAAGCGCGGGGTGCGCCAGATCGCGCTCCAGCGCCGCCCAGACGCGCGGGATCATGGCGAGATAGCGCGGCTTGCCGTCGCGCGCGTTCAGCCGGGTGAAGATGCCCACGATCTTGGCGTTGCGCTGCGCGCCGAGCCGGGCGTAGTCGGCGCGGAAATCCGCGTCGATCCCGCCTACGGCCTCGCCGTAGTGATCGAGCATCGCCGCCTCCAGCGCCTCGGGCACATCGCGCCGAGCGTCCTGCAACAGCGAGACGAGGTCATAGGCGGCGTGCCCGACCAGCGCGTCTTGAAAGTCGATCAGCCCCTGCGGCGCGCGCGGGCTTCGCCCGAGCAGCATGATGTTCTCGGCATGGTAATCGCGCAGCACCGTCACTCCGGGGGACTGGCGCGGGATCATCGGGGCGAGCACTGCCTCCCACGCGGCGGCATAGCCCTCGGCATCGACGGTGAGGCCCTGCGCCGGACAATACCACTCGGTCAGCAGCGCCGCTTCACGCTGGTAGACCGCCATGTCATAGGGAGCGAAAGGCCCCGGCGGCAGGCGGTGGAGCGTGGCCAAGGTCTCGACCGCTGCTTCATAGGCAGGGCGTTCATCGGTCGCGTGCAGGTCGAGCCAGTCGCGCATCCGGTCATCGCCGAAATCCTCGATCAGCACCCAGCCCTGCGCCGCATCCTCGGCCAGAATCGCAGGGGCGCGCATCGCGTGATCGTTCAGCCAGTGGGCAACTTGGAGGAAGGGCGCGGGGTCTTCGTGCGGGGGCGGCGCGTGCATCAGCATCGCGGCCTCGCCGCTCTCCCGCCGCAGCCGGAAATAGCGCCGGAACGAGGCATCGCCGGGCAGCGGGTGGACGCTGGCATCGCCCCATCCGGCGGCGACGGTGAATTCGGCAAGACCTTCGGGAAGCGCGCTCATGGCATCCGCCCTACCCAATCCGCCCCGCCGCGGGCAATGGCCATCCGCCCGCCTTCCCCGCTTTCCCCCAGCGGTTCGAGCGTGATCGCTATGCACCCCGGCTCATGCCCGAACCCGCCCGCATGATCGGGCCACTCGGCCAGCAGCACCGCACCCTCGCGATAATCGTCGAGCCCGATCTCGGCGAGTTCGGCAGGGTCATTGAGCCGGTAGAAATCGGCGTGGACCACGGGCAGGCGTAGCGAGGGCGAATCGTAGCTTTCGATGATCGTGAAGGTTGGCGACGGCACCTCACCCGCATGGCCCAGCGCGGCGAGAATCGCGCGTGCCAGCGTGGTCTTGCCCGCCCCCAGCCCGCCTTCGAGCGCGACCACGTCGCCGGCCCTGAGCCGCGCGGCGATCCGCGCGCCATAGGCCGCCATCGCCGCCAAGTCGGGCATAGTCTCGCGCGCTTCCATTACGGCAGGCGAATGAGCGCGGTGGTGCCTGCGCCCTTGCGGCTGGCGATATCGAGCGTGCCGTCGTGCGCCTCGATCAGCTGGCGTGCGAGCGGAATGCCGAGGCCGGTGCGCTTTTCGGGCGGCGCGTCCTTGTCGGGCTTCAACCCGCCCAGCGCGCGCGCTAACTCCTGCGAGGTCATGCCCCGACCATCGTCGGCGATACTGATCTCCATCGTTGCCGCGCTTTCTTCGGGCGCCTTGCGCAACTCGATCACGATCCGCCCGCCATCGGGCGTGCCGGTCACGGCATTGTCGATCAGATTGCCGAGCGCCCGGCCCAGCTGGCGCGGATCGGCTTCGATCACCCGGCCCCGGCGGCCCTTGAGGTCGAGGCTGAGCCCGGCAGTGATGATCGCCTCCTCGCGCTCTCGCACAAGCGTAGTCAGCAGATCGAGCAGGTCGATGCGCTCCTTGCGGATCGGCAGCAGCCCGGCCTCGGATTGCGACAGGTCGAGCACGTTTTCGACCTGCTCGGTCAGCCGCTCGACCGCGCTGAGGATGGCATCGACATATTCGCCCGCAGCTTCGGGATTGGCCGCCGCACCGCTTTTCAGCAGCTCGGCATAGCCGCCGATTGTCGTCAGCGGCGTGCGGAATTCGTAGCTCATGTTGGCAAGGAAGCGCGCCTTGACCGCGTCGGCCTCCTCCAGCGCCTCGGCCCGTTCGCGCAGGGCCTGCTCGGCCTTTTGCGAGGCGGTGATGTCGAGCACGGTGAGCAGCCCATTGCCATCGGGCAGCGGAATCCCGGCGAACCGCAGGGTGCGCCCGTCGGCGAGGTCTACCTTGCCCTCCTTCTCGCGCCGGTCGAGCGTCGCCGCGCGCACCGCCGCGCCGATCAGGCTTGCCTCTTCGGGGCGCACGAGATTGCGCCCGATCGCGCTCAGCAGTTCATCGGCACTTGGATGCTGATCGAGCAATTCGGGTGTGAGGCCCCAGGTGCCTGCAAAGCTGCGGTTCCAGAGCTGCACCGAGCCATCGGGCGCGAAAATCGCCAGCGCCTCGAACAGGCTGTCGAGCGTGGCAGTGCGGGTGCGCAGCAGGGTGTCGCGCACGGCGGAGAGCGCAAGGCTTTCGGTGCGGTCCTCGGTGATCAGCACGAGGCCCCCGTCGGGCATCGGCTGGGCGACGACTCGCAAGTGGGTGCCGCCGGGGAGCGGCCAAGCCTCCTCAAAGCTTTCGCGCAAGGCAAACCATCCGGTGCGCTCGCGCCGCCATTCGGGGAAATCGCGCACTTCAGGCGTGCGCCCGCGTTCGCGCGCTTCGGCGAGGAAACGGTCGAACGGGGTGTGGGCTTCAACCGCGTCATCCATCAGGCTGAACAGGCGGCGGAAGGGCCGGTTGGCGAAGGTCAGGCGTTCCTCGGCATCGAACAGCGCCACCCCCACCGAGAGCTGATCGAGCAGCGCGCGCTGGGCATCGCGGAAAGCGCGGAAATCGCGCGCGACCTGCTGCTGCTCCTCGATGTCGATGGCGTAGCCTGCCACACCTTCCTGCCCCAGCGGCAGATCGGACACCCGCAAGGTGCGCCGCGCGCCGTAGATGGTGGCGGTGACAATGCGTTCGGACTTGTCTTGGCTCTGAAGGGTCGCCCCCGCGATCTCGCCGGGGGAGCTGCCGTCCTCGGGCTCGAGCAGCTCGATCTGGCTCTGCACCACTTCGGCGGCGGTCATTGCGCCCACAGCATCGACATAGGCCTGATTGACGAGTTGCAGGGTGAGATCGCTGCCCCGGAACCACATCGGCATGGGCGCAGCCTCGATCAGCCCCACCAGCGCGGCAAAATCGCCCGTGGCGCGCGCGGCGGCAGCGCGCAGGCGGGCCATTTCGGCGTGGCTCTCGGTAAAGTCGAACACCCACACCAGCGCTGCGCCGCCGGGCGAGACCTGCGGATCGGCAAGCGTGCCGTAGAGCGCAAGGGAGCGCTGCGAGTTCGGCAGATTGATCGCCATGCGAAAGGGCGCGGCGCTTTTCTGGGTGGTCTGGATCTTGCTCCAGAGCTGATCGACCTGCGCCTGCGCCAGTCCGCCCGCGCGCGGCGTGCCGGGGGGGGCGGCGAGTTCGGAGAGATATTTGGGCGTTGTTGGCAGCCCCAGCATCCGCGCCAGCCGGTCAGGCGCCTCGATCCGCCCGTCGACCCTGACCAGCAGCGGCAGCGCCGGTGCGAGATCGAGCAGGGTCTGCATCCGCTTCAGACTGGTGCGCATCGCCTTGGCGCGCTTCACGCTGCGGTTCGCGCGCAGCACGACAGCGCCCGCCCCCACCGCCCAGGCAGCGAGCACGAGCGCAATCAGCACCAGCGAAAGGGGCGAGAGGTCCATCGCTCCTCCGCTATGCGCGCACGCACGGGAGTGCAACGGGGGAAGCACCGCCCGCCCCCAACCCCGTGAAAAAACGGGGCGGAGCGGGCGGTTTGTGTGGCTTAGTAGCGGTAGTGGTCGGGCTTGAACGGGCCGGCCTGCGGCACGCCGATGTAGCTTGCCTGCTTGTTCGACAGCTGGGTCAGCTTCACGCCCAGCTTTTCGAGGTGCAGCGCAGCGACCTTTTCGTCGAGATGCTTGGGCAGGACGTAGACGTCGTTCTGGTATTCGTCCGCCTTGGTGAACAGCTCGATCTGCGCCAGCGTCTGGTTAGTGAAGCTCGCGCTCATCACGAAGCTCGGGTGGCCGGTGGCGCAGCCGAGGTTCACCAGACGGCCCTTAGCGAGAATGATGATCGACTTGCCATCGGGGAAGGTGACGAGGTCGGTGCCTTCCTTGATTTCCTTCCAGTCGTAGTTCGACAGAGCCGAAATCTGGATCTCGCTGTCGAAGTGGCCAATGTTGCAGACGATCGCCATCGGCTTCATGCTCATCATGTGATCGGCGGTGATGACGTCCTCGTTGCCCGTGGCGGTGACGAAGATGTCGGCGCGCTTGACCGCGTCTTCCATGGTGACGACCTCGAAGCCGTCCATCGCCGCCTGAAGCGCGCAGATCGGGTCGATTTCGGTGACCATCACGCGCGCGCCGCCGTCACGCAGCGAAGCGGCCGAGCCCTTGCCGACATCGCCGTAACCGGCAACGCAGGCGACCTTGCCGGCCAGCATCACGTCGGTGGCGCGGCGGATCGCGTCGACCAGCGATTCCTTGCAGCCGTAGAGGTTGTCGAACTTCGACTTGGTGACCGAATCGTTCACGTTGATCGCCGGGAAGGGAAGCTTGCCCTGCTTGGCGATCTGGTAGAGGCGCATCACGCCCGTGGTGGTCTCTTCCGACACGCCCTTGATCGCCTTCACCGTCTTGGTGAGGTAGCCCGGCTTGGCGGCGACGAAGGCCTTGAGCGCGCGCTGGAATTCGATTTCTTCGGCGTTGGTCGGCTCGCCCATTTCCTCGCCCGCTTCGATGCGCGCGCCCCACAGCGCGAACATGGTGGCATCGCCGCCATCGTCGAGGATCAGGTTGCAGGTAAGGTCAGGGTCAGCTTCCGAAGCCCAGTCGAAGATGCGGCCCACGTAGTCCCAGTACTCGCCCAGCGTTTCGCCCTTGATGGCGAAGACCGGAATGCCGCTGGCAGCGATCGCAGCAGCGGCGTGGTCCTGGGTCGAGAAGATGTTGCAGGTCGCCCAGCGCACTTCGGCGCCTAGCGCCACCAGCGTCTCGATCAGAACCGCGGTCTGAATGGTCATGTGCAGCGAGCCGGTGATGCGCGCGCCCTTCAGGGGCTGCGAGGCGCCATACTCTTCGCGCAGCGCCATCAGGCCGGGCATTTCGGTCTCGGCGATCATGATCTCGTCGCGGCCAAAGGGGGCGAGCGCGATGTCCTTGATGACATATTCGGTGGTCGGGGTGGCAGCGAGGGTGGCCATGCAATCAATCTCCTAAGCGCAGAAGCGGGCCCGCGGAGGCGAGCGGTCTGCTTATGCCTAGCCCCCTAGCGACATAGGCTGCGCGAGGCAAATATAAACTTATCTTTATATGTCTATTTGTTGCTCGCCCGCCGCGCGCAGGATAGAGAGCGCCCGACACACCCCAGAGAGGACACGCACACCATGACCATTTCCGTTGGCGACAAGATCCCCGAAGTCACCCTGATCAAGGCCACCGCCGAAGGGCCGCAGCCGGTCAAGTCCTCGGACTATTTCGCGGGCAAGAAGGTCGCGCTGTTCAGCGTGCCGGGCGCCTTCACCCCGACATGCTCGGCCCGTCACCTCCCCGGCTTCGTCGAGAAAGCCGATGAACTGAAGGCCAAGGGCGTCGACGAGATCGTCGGCACCGCAGTCAACGATGCCTTCGTCATGGGCGCCTGGAACAAGGCCGCCGGCAGCGACGACATCACCATGCTGGCCGACGGCAATGCCGAATTCGTCGAAGCCATCGGCCTCACCATGGACGGTTCCGGCTTCGGCCTCGGCAAGCGCGGGCAGCGTTTTTCGATGGTGATCAACGACGGCGTGGTCGAACAGCTCAACGTTGAAGAACCGGGCGACTTCAAGGTCTCGAGCGCGGAGCACCTGCTCGGCCAGCTGTGAGGCTTTTCCGGCAAGCCCAAAGAAAGGGGGCGCCTCCCGCAACGGGGCGCCCCTTTTGCGTTGGAGCCGGCAGGGACCGCGAACCGGGTCAGTCGCAGTTATACGGCTTCCCATCAGCGTATTCGTCACACACGGCAAAGAGATACAATTCGCCAGGCGCACCGATCACGGTCTTGTCCCGGTGCAATGTGTGACTGACAGCCGGCTTGAACGTGCGCCCCCCGTCATAACGGTTGTCGTGCAGCGTGCCGATGGTGAACCGGCTCATCGCAAAGCCGCCGATGTCCGGCGTGTAGACAACCTCCCGACCATCGGCGCTGGTCCACTTGTATTCATAGATCACGTAGACCTCGCCATCATCAGAGCGACGATCGGACAGCCGGTGGAAACTTTGGCAAGGCTCGGGTTCTTCGAGGCCATCAGCGGGAAAAATGCAGTTCTGCGGGAAACCTTCCTGCCAGCTTTTGTCATCGGCACCGGCAGGCCCGTTGGGCAAAAAAGCCAATAGCGTCAAAGCCGCAAGCCTGCGCGCCATCAGCGACAAGGCCTTGACCTGCTCGGGCAAACGTCCGGTCATGTCAGCGGCGGCGCGCCATAGGCGATCCACAGCGCCAACCCCGCCGCCAGCGCCACCGCGATCAGCCCCTTCACCCACGGCAGCGGCCCGATCCCGGCCACGCCCGCCATCGGCGGCCGAGCGCCGCCCACCATCGGGCTCAGCAGATCATCGCCCTTCACCGCATACCAGGTGATCGCGGCCAGATGCAGCACGATCAACCCGAGCAGCACGTTGAAGAAGGTCTCGTGCCATTCGGTGATCGTGTCCGCCGTCATCACCCCGACGAGGCTGTTGAGCGGACCGGTCATCCCGTCATAGGGATCGCCCGCGAACAGCCCCATGCCGACCTGCAGCAGCATCGCCCCGATCAGCGCGACAGTGCTCCACCCACCCAGCGGGGAGTGGCCGATCGCCGGGCCGACACTGCTGTCGCCCCGCAGATAGGCCATAACCGCCCCCGGCCCCTTCACGAATTGCGAGAACCGCGCGGTCTCCGGCCCGACAAAGCCCCACAGCACCCGGAACGTGAGGATGCCGAGTAGCACCAGCCCGATTTGCCGGTGCAGCGCCCATTTGGAGTTTTCCGCCGTCCACCACATCGCCGGGATCAGGATCGGGAAGCTCCAGTGGGTGAGCCGCAGCAGCGGATCCCACACGCGCACGTCCTGCGGCCGCGCCGTGGCGGCTGGCGCCGTGTCGTCCATCGGCGCCTACTTCTTGTCGTCGAGCCGGAACTGGTCGTGGCAGCCCTTGCACGCGCCGCCCATCGCCATCGCCTGCGCGCTGACCGCCGCCTTGTCGCCGCCTTCGGCCACACTGACGAGCTTGGCGCTTTCGTCGATCAGCTTCTGCCCGGCGGCCTTGAACTCTTCGGGCTTCTGCCAGATCGCGGGCAAAGCCTCGGTCTTGAAGCCATCTTCGGTGCTGGTGCCGGCCGGGAAATGGCCTTCGATCTTCATCGCGCGGGCGTTGATGTCATTGGCCTTGGCGGCGATCAGCGTGAAATCGGGCGCGTCCTTTTCGAGCTCGCCCCGCACCGCCTTGAAGGCATCGCCGATCTCTTCGAAATTGTCGTGCCGCTCCTTGATCACCGGCGGCGCCTCAGCCGCCGCATCGCCGCCATCCGCGCCGGAACAGGCGGCAAGGGCGAGACTCAACGAAGCGGCTACAAACAGATGGCGGGCGGACATCGACAGCATTGCGGGTCTCCTTGGGCAGGCCTCGGCGGCTCTGTCTGCAAGGCTAAGCTGCTTTGACGCTGACAGCAAATGCGAAAACGGGGCGCTGTCCCCAAGGAAAGCGCCCCGCGTAGCAACCGTTCAAACTGTCACTCGCAACAGGTCAGAAGACCTAGGGGCTAGTAGCCCATCAGGCTCATCACTTCCTTGCGGCTGCTGTCATTGTCGAGGAAGCAGCCGAGGATGCGGCTCGTGATCATGCCCACGCCCGGAGTCTTCACCCCGCGCCCGGTCATGCAGCCGTGCTGCGCCTCGATCACCACTGCCACGCCGTGCGGGTCGAGATGGTCCCAGATGCACTGCGCGACCTCGGCAGTGAGCCGCTCCTGAATCTGCAAGCGGCTGGCATAGCCGTGCAGCACGCGGGCGAGCTTGGAGATGCCGACGACCTTGTTCTTCGGCAGATAGGCGATCGCCGCCTTGCCGATGATCGGCGCCATGTGGTGTTCGCAATGCGACTGGAAGGGGATGTCCTTCAACAGCACAATCTCGTCATACCCGCCCACTTCGCTGAACTGGCGCGTGAGGTGGACAGCAGGATCTTCCTTGTACCCTTCGCAATATTCCAGCCACGCGCGCCCGACGCGCTTGGGGGTGTCGAGCAGACCTTCACGGGCCGGATCGTCGCCAGCCCAGGCGATCAGCGTGCGGATCGCGGCCTGCACCTCTTCGGGCACCTCGGGCTTGCCGAGGGGGTTTTCAGGATCGAACTCGTCGTCGTGATCGTGGGCGGAGATATAGTTCATGGCCATGAGTCTTTCTTGATGCATCGGCTCTGCAAGGAGCCCCCTCTCCTGTCGATCCCGCGACATGGTAACCCGCCAGCGTCCCCGGCGTTCCCCGTATAGTTACGGGAGATACGCGCGGGGGATGCAGACCGCCACAAGGTTAATGTAAGAGCCATTTGCGGCAATGCATCCCCTGCCGCCCCGAAAAGGACGCGAAAACATCATGCATGAGCCCTCAGCTGCCGAATTCGAAGCCGCCGCCCGCGCGGTGCTGGCGCGGCTGCCCGAGGTGTTCCGCCGCGAGCTGGCGGGCGTGGTGCTGCGGGTGGAGGAATTTGCGAGCGACGAGCAGCTCGATTCGCTCGGCATAGAGGACGCCTGGGATCTCACCGGCCTGTATGAAGGCATCGCCCTGACCGAGCGGTCGCAATGGGACAGCGACGGGTTGCCGCCGGTCATCACCCTGTTCCGCCAACCGCTGCTGGCGGAGATGGAGGAAACCGGAGTCACCTTTGCGGCGCTGGTGCGTCATGTGGTGATCCACGAGGCAGGCCATCACTTCGGCCTTTCGGATGACGACATGCACGCGCTCGAGGACAGTGTCGGGGATTGAGCTGACGCGAATCGGCGGTCTCCCGCCCTGCCCAGCGAGTCGCGCCCCCAGAACCGACAAAGCCCGCCGCCTCTTGCGAGACAACGGGCTTTGTTGGCGCACCCGGAACGATTCGAACGTCCGACCCTCAGATTCGTAGTCTGATGCTCTATCCAGCTGAGCTACGGGTGCGCACTGGAGCGGGCCCTTTAAGGGGGTCGTCCGGCCTTGGCAAGGGGGCTTAGGCCTAATTCGGGATATTTGCAAAGAGCCTTGCGGCCAGCGCCACGTCGAGCGGGGGCTTCGCGAGGGCAAGCACCTCGGCAGGCGTGAACCAGCCCACACCCCCACCCTCCAGCGCCTGCGGCTCGCCGTCCCAGCCGCTGACGGTGTAAAGCAGGATGACAAGCCCCGGATGACCCTCGGCGGCAGCGCTTGTCGCGAATCCGGTGGGTGTGCAGGCCTGCGCATGGCACGCGATCCCGAGTTCCTCCGTCAGTTCGCGTTTGAGGGATTGCAAAGGCATTTCATCAGCTTCCACCTTGCCGCCAGGGAATTCCCACAGCCCGGCATGGTGCTTGCCCTGCGGCCGCTGGTGCATCAGCCAACGCCCATCCGCCCGCACCAGCGCCCCGGCCACCACCGCGATCCAGCCCCCGGTCATGTCGGTTTTCTTTCCAATTGATCGCCCTCTTTCAACTTTTTCTTAAGGTTCGTCGCCGATCTAGGGATCGTCAAGACAACGACACGCCAAGAACGGGGGTCACGATGGTCAATTTCCTGAAGCGGCTCCAGCATGACACTGCGGGTGCAACCGCTGTGGAATACGGCCTGATCGTTTCCTTGATTGTTATCGCGATACTCGGTGCCCTTCTGGGGGTTTCGGGGACCACCACGCGCATGTGGGACGAAGTCGAAACACGTAGTGTCGATGCAATGACAAACTAACCGCGGTTAGGGTTTTCGAAAGAATTTCCCCCTAATCGAACAAATGTCCGAACCACCCGATGGACGGGCAGGATTACCGAAGACCAACCAGGAGACCGACCATGAAGTTTTTCAACAAGCTGATCCGTGACGAGCAGGGCGCCACCGCCATCGAATACGGCCTGATCGCCGCTCTGATCGCCGTCGCCGCGATCACCGCCATGACCACCCTCGGTGAAACCCTCGAAGAAACCTTCAACGAGGTCGACAGCGAAATGCAGGCTGGCATCGACGCCAACTAAGCGTCGGCCGCAAGGCAACACGAAGACGGCGGGGAGCAATCCCCGCCGTTTTTTGTTGTTTGGAGTGTTTGTTTGGATTGCGACCTTCGGTGGCGCAAGCGAACCGAACAAGCTAGCGCGTGCGCACCACCAGCTTGACCTTCTGGCCCGGCGTCACTGTGTCGCTGCTGCCCAGCGCATTGAGCACCCGGAAGCGTTCTTCCTGCGCCGACGGATAGGCCATCCGCCGCGCAAGGGTCGCCACGGTCTCGCCGCGAGCCACGGTTACCACCTGCAGCTTCTTCGGCACCACCGCACCGGCCTCAGCCGAGGTGACTCGCCGCATCGACTGGAACATCGAATTGAAGGTCCCGGCCTTGCCCGCAGGCGTGATCGCGCTGAAATGGAACGCCTGATTGCGACCGAATTCATAGGCGAAGACCACCACATCGACCTGGGAATTGCCGTTGTTCACCCGCGCCGTGCCGTAGACCGCCGGCAGCCCGTTGACCGTGGTCCGCTGGATCTGCGCAGGCGCGAGCTGGTTGTTCTGCCCGCCAAGCGCGGTAAACTGCTGGCGCACATAGGTTTCCAGATTACCCGAATAGGCCGCAGTGGTCATCTGCGCCTGCCCGCCCTGCCCTTGAATGCTCACCGCGCGCGTGCCGTTGACCATGTAGAAGCCCTGGGGCGCGGTGAAGGCGAGCATCAGTTCGGGATGGATGAAGGTGCTGCCTTCGATCATCCCCTGCGCCGGATCGTCGCCATAGAGCAGCCCGTCGATCCGGGTGAGGAAGGTGTCGCGATTCGTGACACCGCCGGCGCCCGCCGCATTGGCCTTCGACAAGGCGCCCTGCACCCGGCTGGCGGGATCGGGGTGGGTCGATGCCCATTCGGGCACACTGGCATTGCGCCCGGCAAGCCGTGCATCGAGCGCGTTCTGCGCGGCAAGGCTGGCGAGCACAGTAGCCATCGCGCGCCGATCATAACCGGCCTTGCCGAGATACTGGATGCCCAGATCGTCGGCCTCAAGCTCCTGCTGACGCGAGAATTTCAGCGTCAGCAGCTGCGAGCCTTCGAGAAAGGTGCGCGACAGGGTGTTGCCGAGGCCCGAATCGCCCAGCAGCAGACCCGACAGGATCGCGAGTCCGCCACCCAGCAGCGTGTTGCGCTGCGCCGCCTGCTGGCGCCGCTGGCTGTGACGCGCGGCAACGTGGCCGACTTCGTGGCCGAGCACGCCCGCAAGTTCCGCTTCGTTGTTCATCAGCGTCACCAGCTGGCGGGTGGTGTAGATGTAGCCGCCCGGCACCGCGAAGGCATTGTTCACCGGCGAGTTCAGCAGGCTCACCGTAAAGCTCTCGCGCGCATTGCCGAGGCCCGACTGCACCGCGATATTCTTGCCCACCTGCTCGACATATTGCGCGTGACTGCCGGTCATCGCGCCGCCGAATTCGGCAAGGAATTGCGGATGATACTTCGCGCCCATCTCGGCTTCGGTCTGGGTGATCGGGGTAGAGGCCGAGGGAATCGATCCACCGGGGGCCATACACCCGGCCAGCGTCAGTGAGGCTGCCCCAAAAGCAAGCATCTTACGTACATTTCGTACCATCGGTCTTCTCCCGCATCATTCAGTCAAGGCCGCACGCCGCAGGGCGAGAGCCGCACCAGCATGCTTGGAGCGCCCTTAACCGCCTATGGCGAGAAAACGTTCCTCACGTGCCGAAATCAATTCTGTCGGCGACTTTGCGGCGAGCTGTTCGACTTCTTCGCTGAGCGCCTGCCCCAGCATCCGCGCCGCCGCCGCCGGATCGCGGTGCGCGCCGCCGACAGGTTCCTTCACGATTCGGTCGATCACCTTGATGCGTTTGAGATCCTGCGCGGTGACCTTCATCGCCTGCGCGGCTTCAGGCGCCTTTTCGCTGGTGCGCCACAGGATCGAGGCGCAGCCTTCAGGGCTGATCACCGAATAGACCGCGTGTTCCATCATCAGCACGCGGTTCGCGCTGGCAAGCGCGACCGCGCCACCCGATCCGCCCTCGCCCACGATCGCGGCGACCATCGGGACGCCGATCGCGAGGCAGGCTTCGGTCGAACGGGCGATGGCTTCGGCTTGGCCGCGCTCTTCGGCCTCGATCCCCGGAAAGGCGCCGGAAGTATCGACCAGCGTCACCACCGGCAGGCCGAATCGGCTCGCGAGCTCCATCAGGCGGATCGCCTTGCGGTAGCCTTCGGGTTTGCCCATGCCGAAATTGTGCGCGATCCGGCTTTTGGTGTCGTTGCCCTTTTCGTGTCCGATCAGCATCACGCGGCGGCCATTGAGCCGCGCAAAGCCCCCCATTATAGCGAGGTCATCGGCAAACAGCCGGTCTCCGCCCAGCGGCATGAAGTCGCTGAAGGCATGAGAAACATAGTCATGAAAATGCGGACGCTGCGGGTGCCGGGCGACCTGGGTCTTCTGCCACGGGGTGAGCGAGGCATAGGTGCTGGCCAGCAGCTCGGTGCTCTTGGCCTCGAGCCGCCCGATCTCGCTGGCGACGTCGACGTCATGCAGCGCGTTGACGCTGCGCAGCTGGGTGATGCGCTCTTCGAGCGCGGCGACCGGCTTCTCGAAATCGAGGTAGGAAATCATGGCCCGGCGCTAGTCTGATGTTGCGCGGGTTGCAAGCGGATGGCGGGAATTGACCAGCGCGACCAGCCGCGCGGCATCGACGTGGGTGTAGATCTGCGTGGTGGAAATGTCGGCATGGCCGAGCAGGGTTTGCAGCACGCGCAGGTCCGCGCCGCCTTCGAGCAGGTGGGTGGCGAAGGCGTGGCGCAGCACGTGGGGGCTGATGCCGGCCGGCTCAAGTCCCGCACGCGCACCGAGCGCCTTCAGCAGCTGGAACAAGCGCACGCGGCTGAGGTGCTGCCCCTTGCCCGAGGGGAACAGCCAGCGGGAAGTTTCCGCCTGCGGGCGCAGGGTCACCCAGCGGCTCAGCGCCTCCAAGGCGCGCGCACCGACCGGCACCAGCCGGGTCGTGCCGCCCTTGCCCGTCACCGTCAGGAACGGCGCATCGCGCGGCACGGCGCTGAGCGGCAGGCTAACCAGTTCAGTCGCGCGCAGGCCCGATCCATAGAGCAGCTCGATCAGGGCGAGCAGTCGCACCGCCTTGGGTTCTTCGCTGGCTGCCTCCGTCTCGGCGCGGGCGAAAAGGGCCGCGATCTGGTCGTGCACCAGTACCTTGGGCAATGGTCGGCGCGAGCGCGGCGCGGGGAGCGCGCCCGAGGGATCGTCGCTGCGCCAGCCCTCGTCGATGGCAAAGCCGAAGAATTGCCTGAGCGCCGAGGCCTTGCGCGCGACGCTGGCCGGGGCGAGGTCGGCCCATTCGCCGGAAAGGCTGGCAACGGCGTCGCGGTCTGCCTCGGCCAGATCGCCGATCGCTTCCTCAGCCTGCGCCAGATCGCGGCGATAGGCCGCCAGCGTGTTCGCCGCCGCGCCGCGCTCGGTCGCCAGCATGGCGAGGAACGCGTCGGTGCTCGCGGACATTACCCGCGCGCGACCGCCTCGGCGGCGATCATCCGGGCCTCTGCGGAAAGCCCCGCGCGGTTGAGCGCGGAGACGATGTGATAGAGATGCAGCGGGGTCATTTGCGACCAGCTCGCTCCCTGCATCCCAAGCCCGGCCAGCAGGCTCACCAGCACCGGGTTGCCCACGTCGGCCGCGCGCGAAATGGCGCGGGTCCAGCGGGTCTGGCGCGCGAGGTCAAAATCGAGATCGCCCGCCAGCGCGGTGGCATCGCCCTGATCGAGCCGGCCCAGCCCGGCAAGGCCCGCCACCAGAAAGGCCGACTTGCGGCTACCCGCGCTGTCATCATCGCCGATGAAGGTTTCGACCGCGCCCTGCCCCACCGGCCCACCGCCCGGCGCGGCGAGCGCGAGCAGAGCCCAGCCGAGCGAGCCTTCGGGCGTGACATTGGCCCAGCGCGCCGCATTGGCATCGAGCCCCGCAGTGAGCATCGCCGCAATCAGCGCTCCGGCGGCGTCGGCATGATCCTCCGTCGCCGGGATGCGCGCGGCGGCATAGGCGGTCATCACCCGCCCGCCGTAGCCATCCCCGCCACCCAGCTTGGCTCCGTCGTCCCACAAGCGCTGCATCGCGGCGATGCGTGCCGCAGGCTCAGTGGCGACATAGGCCTCTCGCAAAGTCGCGGCGTAGGTCTGGGGATCGCCGGTAGCGGCGGGATCGGCATAGACCTCGGAAAACAGATCGACCATCGCATCGGCCGACAGGATCCCTTCGCGCGCGGCACGCCCTGCATGGGCGGCGCGCTGGGTCGCGGGAAGCATCGGCAGCAGCGCGGCTGAGCGCGCGTAATAGCCTCCGCCCTTGGCCGCCAGCGCGCCGTCGAGCAGCGGCGCAGGCACCGGCTCGCCGAGCGCGGTGGCAAGGCCGAAGCGCCAGGGGTTGAGGTCTTCCACACCCTTCCACTCGATCTCGACCGCGCGCTGGCCGCGGCCCGCCGCCCCGGCAAAGCGCCGCGCCAGCAGCACGTCGATCCGCGGCGCGACACCGCGCCCCAGCGCCCGGTCGAGCTGCGAGGCCGCCAGCGCCGCCTCGCCCGCATAGGCGTTGCAGATTGCCTGCCACATCTGCCACTCGCCGTCGTCACGCGCAGAGCCTTGCAGGCGCACCGCCGGACAAGCGCCGGTGATGTCGCCGCTGCCCAGATAGGCGGTCAGCGCCTCCTGCGTGAGCGCGGGCGACCACTTGGCGCTGTCGATATCCTGCGCCACCGCGCGGGCGAGCGTGAATTCTCCCATGGCGTTGAGCACGCCCAGCCGCAGCGCCGCGAATTCGACCGGGTCCATACCGAGCGGTGCAGCGAGGCGGCTCGCCAGCGTGCGGCGCAGCAGGATGTGCCCCCAGCGCGACACCATCGGCCCACGCGTCCCCGCCAGCACCGCGCGCACCAGTGTGTCCGATTGGTTGAGCAGCGCCACGGGCGGCAGCCCGCCCTCGTCCGCTGCCAGCACGCCCACGCGGGTGAGCGCGCGCTGAGCACCCGGCGGAATATCGGACTTGGGCTTCAGGCCGAGCAGCTGGTCGAGCTCGTCGGTCGACATGTTCTCCAGCTCTTCGATGCTGGGCAGCCGGGCGAGATCCTGTCGGCTGATGCTCGGCAAGGGCGGAAGCGTGGCCGGATCGACCGGCACAGCTGGCAGGGGCGCAGCGCCGGGCTGCGAAGCGGGTGGTTGAGCAGGAACGGTTTGCGGCGCGGGCGCTGGCGATGGGCTCGGGCGCGGAGCCGGATCATCGAACCCGGGTGGCAGAATCGATTCGGGCTTACCCTGCGCCCCGGCAATGCCCGCCAGACCCGCGCCACCGAGCAAGCCCGCCACGCCCAGCGCCAGCACGCTCACCCGCAAGCGGCGCGACCCGTGCGGCGCGATCACGGCTGCAACTCGGGCAAGGCGACATCCTGCGCGATCGGATGGAGCGGCTCTTCTCCCCCATCGAACCACGCCAGCACCAGCAGCGCGACTGCCGCGAGCAGCGCCACCAGCAGCCAGCGGCGGCGGCCGGCAGAAACAGCAGGCCCACGGGTCTCACCAAGACCGGTCGGGGAGAGTGAAGTGCGGCGCAGGTTTCGCATATTGCGCGTGCCCTAGCCCATCTATAGGCCCTGCGGCAATGTCCGCTGAGCCGCCCTCCCACGATCATTCCGTCCCCGAAGGGCTGGCGGCGCGCATCACCCGCCCGGTGGTGCTGGTGGGGCTGATGGGCGTGGGCAAGTCGACTGTCGGGCGCAGGCTGGCCGCGATGCTCGGACGGGATTTCATCGATGCCGACGAGGCAATTGTGGAAGCCGCCCAGCGCACCATCCCGGAAATCTTCGAAACCTTCGGCGAGGCCTATTTCCGCGATGGCGAGCGGCGCGTCATCGCCCGCCTGATCGAGGAAGGCCACGGGGTGATCGCCACCGGCGGCGGGGCCTTTGTCGATCCTTCCACCCGTGCCCTGGTGCTGGAGCGCGGCATCGCAGTGTGGATCGACTGCGATGTCGACACGCTGGTTGAGCGCACCGCGCGCCGCGGCAACCGCCCGCTGCTCAAGACCGGCGACCCGCGCGAAATTCTGATCCGTCTGGCGCGCGAGCGGGCGCCCTTCTATGGGCAGGCGCATATCCGCGTCGTCAGCGAGAACGGCCCCCATGCCGACACCGCCCGCGCGATCATCGAGGCGATAGACCAATGGCTGTAATTCCCGTCGCGCTGGCCGGGCGCGAATATGAAGTGGTGATCGAGGAAGGGCTGCTAGCCCGCCTGCCCGAAGCCGGCGCCGCATTTCTCAAAACCTACGGCCCTGACCGCCCGGTGCCCTTCGTCGCCGATTCCAACACCCACAGGCTTTGCGCGGACGCGATCACGCAAGACCTGATGCTGGCTGGGTTTTCGGTGGAGTGGTTCGTCGTCGAGCCGGGCGAGGATTCGAAAAGCTGGGGCGCGCTCGAAGCACTGACCGACTGGCTGCTGGCGCTCGGAATCACCCGCAAGGATCATGTCTTCGCGCTGGGCGGCGGCGTGGTCGGCGATCTCGTCGGCTTTGCCTGCGCCATCACCAAGCGCGGGGTGGGCTTCGTGCAATTGCCCACGACGCTGCTGGCGCAGGTGGATTCCTCGGTCGGCGGCAAGACCGCGATCAACACGGGTGAGGGCAAGAACCTGATCGGCGCCTTCCATCAGCCCGCGCTGGTGCTGATCGATCCGCTGGTGCTCGGGACGCTGCCGGATCGGGAAATGCGCGCGGGTTATGCCGAGGTGCTGAAGTACGGGTTGCTCGGAGATGCCGCGTTCTTTGCATGGCTGGAGGCCAACGGCGCAGGCGTGCTGGCGCGCGAACCGGCGGCACTCGAGCACGCCATCGCAACCAGCATCGCAATGAAGGCGCGGATCGTCGCTGCTGACGAGCGCGAGACGCAGGACTTGCGCGCGCTTCTGAACCTCGGCCACACCTTCGGCCATGCGCTGGAGGCCGAAACTGGCTTCTCCGACCGCCTGCTTCACGGCGAGGCGGTGGCGATGGGCATGGTGCTGGCGGCAAAATATTCAGCGCGGCGCGGCGAGATTTCCGTCGCCGATGCAACCCGCGCACAGACGGCGATCGCGGCGGCAGGCCTGCCCGCGCGGCTCCCTAATCTCGGCCTTGCCTGCGACGGCGCGGCGCTGGTGGACCACATGCGCCACGACAAGAAGGCCGAAGCGCGCACCCTGCCCTTCCTGCTGCTGCGCGCACTGGGCGAGGCTTACGTCGTGCGCGATGTCGATCTGGCGGACATCGCTGCTTTTCTCGATGCGGAGCTGGCCGGGTGAGAATGGCCCGCGCCGACCTCGACGATCCCGAGGTGCAGGCGCTGATCGCCTATCACCAGCGGGCGATGGTGGAAGGCTCGCCGCCGGGGCTCAGTTTTGCGCTTGATCTGAGCGGTTTGCAGACCGACGATGTCACCGTGTGGGAGGCGCGGGGCGATGGCCGGGTGGCCGCAATCGGCGCGCTGAAGCGGCTCGATGGGCAGCGCGGCGAGATCAAGTCGATGCGCACCCACCCCGATTTCCTGCGACAGGGCCTCGCCGCCGCGCTGCTCGAGACGATCATCGCCCATGCGCGCGGCGAAGGGCTGACGGTGCTCAGCCTCGAGACCGGCTCAGGCCCCGCCTTCGAGCCCGCGTTGGCGCTCTACCGGCGACGGGGCTTCGTGAATGGGCCCGCCTTTGCCCACTACGTGCTCACCGACTTCAACCAGTGCCTGCATCTGGCGCTCGATTGATGGGCACAATCGTCGTCCTGAACGGCGTCAGCAGCGCGGGGAAATCGAGCCTTGCAAAAGCCTTGCAGGAGGCCGCGGATGAGAGCTTCCTGATTGTCGCCATGGATGATTTTGTAGGCATGGTGCCTGCGGGCCGCGAAAACGATCCCACGTGGTTCCCTGTGACACGCATCGACACAGCCGACGGGCCCTTGCCGCGCATAACGATGGGCCCGCGCGGAAAGTTACTGCTTGAGGCCATGCGAGAGTTCGTCGCGAAAATTGCTGCCAGCGGAATGAGCGCTATCGTCGACGAGGTCTGCGAGGCTGAAGCCATCAGCGATTACCGCAGGCGGACCAGCGACGCGCGGCTCGTGCTCATCAAGGTCGAGGCCCCGATCGCAGTCACCGAACAACGCGAGCGCGAGCGCGGCGACCGCCTGATTGGCCTTGCGCGTGATCAGGCCGGATTTCTCCACGTCGGTATCGACTACGACATGACTGTCGACACCAGCACCGACACACCAGCCGGGTTGGCGCGGGAAATTCTTGCGCGCCTTGCCGGCTGATCAATGCGCCGGGCGGGCCGGCAGGTGGGCGACATTGTCCGCCGGCTCGGCACTGGCGCGCGCTGCCTTCATCGCCGCTTCTTCTTCCAGCATCCGGTCATGCTCGGCGAACAGCCGCTCGATCTCGCCGCGGCGTTCGAGCAGCATGTAGGCGATGCCCGGCGCAAGGCTCTCGCCCTCGCCGATCTGCCCCAGCAAGCCCGCCAGATCGCTCACCGTCGCCTCGCGTGCGGTCTTGAAGAAATGCCCCTTCCGGTCGAAAAACCCGGTTCCGGTATGTGCCATGATCAAATCCTCCCACAGAGATTCAATCCGCCGCCACGGGAGATACCGCGACTCGGCCAAGACAAATTGTCTCACGGATTGAAGTGTAGGACAGCGCCGCCGTGGAATTTGTGTCGGAAATCACCGGAATGGCGCAAAATGGCAACAAAATCGGCAACCCCATTGCGGGCTTGCGCAATAATCATTCAGGTTGACGGAAGAACGGGCCTTCGGTCGCAAGCGGTCAAGCCCATCCGGCTGGGGGCCCTGCACCAGGCGCCTGTCATTCCAGTTCGAGAATCACCGCATCCACCGCGAGGCTCTCGCCCTCGGCCGCGTTGATCTTGGCGATCACGCCTTCCTTCTCGGCGCGCAGGATATTCTCCATCTTCATCGCCTCGACCGTGGCGAGGGGTTGGCCGGGCTGGACGGTCTCGCCCTCGGCGACATGGAGCTTCACCAGCATCCCCGGCATCGGGCAGATCAGCAGCTTGGAAAGATCGGGCGGCACCTTTTCGAGCATCAGCGATTCATGCCGCGCCAGCCGCTGCGGGATGACGAGCGCGGTGTGCGCAGCGCCGCGCGTGGTCACCTTCCACTGGTTGCCGATACGCTCGACGATCAGGCCCAGATTGTGCTCCGCGCCGCCCTCGACCTTCCCGGTCGCCTCGGCCTCGACCATGCCAGGCCGCCAGTTGCAGGCGCCCTCGACCCGCACGCCGTCGACGATGGCGTGACCCTCGCCCAGCGTGACCTCGAAGCGTTCATCGCCGAGTTTCACCATCCATTCGGAGGTCACCTGTAAAGGCCCGTCAAGCTGGCCGCTGATCCGCCGCGCGCGCGATTGCAGGGTGAACTCATTGCCCGCACACACCGCGGCAAGGATGCGCTTCATGTCATCACTGGTCGCCGCCCCGTGGAAGCCTTCCGGGTATTCCTCGGCGATGAAGCCGGTGGTCAGCTCGCCCGAGCGGAAGCGCGGGTGCTGCATGATCGCCGAGAGGAAATCGACGTTGTGCCCCAGCCCCTTGATGCGGAAATTGTCGAGCGCCTCGATCTGCAGGTCCGCCGCTTCGTCGCGGGTCGGGGCCCAGGTGATCAGCTTGGCGATCATCGGGTCGTAGAAGCGCGAGACCTCGCCGCCTTCGTAAACGCCGTCGTCGACGCGCACGCTGCCATTATCGCGCGCCACCCCGCGCCGGGGCTTGCCCGCAACCATCTCGTCCTCCTGCCAGCCGGGGAGCGGCGGGCTGTAATGCACCAGCCGCCCGGTTGAGGGCAGGAAGCCGCGATAGGGGTCTTCGGCATAGACGCGGTTCTCGATCGCCCACCCATCGATCCCGATATCGTCCTGCGTCATGGCGAGGGGTTCGCCCGCCGCCACGCGGATCATCTGCTCGACCAAATCGATGCCGGTGATCGCCTCGGTGACGGGGTGTTCGACCTGCAGGCGGGTGTTCATTTCGAGGAAGTAGAAGCTCTCCCCCGTCGGGTCCGCGCCGCTGACGATCAGCTCGACCGTGCCCGCAGAGTAATAGCCCACCGCGCGCGCCAGAGCGACGCATTGCTCGCCCATGGCCTTGCGCATCTTGGGCGTGACGAAAGGCGACGGCGCTTCCTCGACCACCTTCTGGTGGCGCCGCTGGATCGAGCATTCGCGCTCGTTCAGGTAGAGGATGTTGCCGTGCTGATCGCCGAGGATCTGGATTTCGATGTGGCGCGGATTGAGGATGAACTTCTCGATGAAGACGCGGTCATCGCCAAAGGAGTTGAGGCCTTCGCGCTTCACGCTCTCGAAGCCTTCGCGCACGTCGGCCTCGTTGTAGGCCAGGCGCATCCCCTTGCCCCCGCCCCCGGCGCTGGCCTTCATCATCACCGGATAGCCGATCTCGTTCGAGATGCGCACCGCGTGCTCGGTATCCTCGATCTCGCCGACGAAGCCGGGGACGATATTGACGCCCGCTTCCTTGGCGAGTTTTTTGCTCTCGATCTTGTCCCCCATCGCGGCGATGGCGTTCACCGGCGGACCAATGAAGGCGATACCCTCCTTCGCCAGCGCCTCGGCAAAGGAGGTCCGCTCGGAGAGGAAGCCGTAGCCCGGGTGCACCGCCTCGGCTCCTGTCTGCTTGCAGGCGGCGATGATCTTGTCGGCGAGGAGGTAGGACTCCGCCGCAGGCGACGGACCGATATGCACCGCCTCGTCCGCCATGACCACGAAAGGCGCGCGCGCGTCAGCGTCGGAATAGACCGCGACGGTCTTGATCCCCATCCGCCTCGCGGTGGTGATGACCCGGCAGGCGATCTCGCCGCGGTTGGCAATCAGGATTTTCGAGAACATTTTTATTTAATTGCCTCTATAGCCAATATCATGAAATTCCCCGTCTTCACCTCGACCAAATAGAATCGAGCTTTCTTCACAGCTTGTGACTCGTAAACACAGGGGATAAAATATCCAATTGTTGCAAACCGTTTTCTACGCGCGCCCCTCTCGACTTTCTGGGGAACGATAGATCCATGTGTACGAGAGACACGATGGCTTGGCGTCAGACTGCCGACGACGATGTGGCTCGCGTTGGCTTTTGCCTTTTGTAATCTGAGGTCAGGATTTAGCTCTGGCATAGCGCAAGCTGATGCCGCAGCGGGCATCACAACAATCATGGCGATGGCCAACACGGCGCTCCGCAAGATCGCCGCGCAATGTTTGTTCGGCAGCATTGCAGACATGCGCGGACACTTCCTCCCTTGCCCCTCTATGATGTGGCTATGCCGAGGGTTGGGCTGGCAGGCAAGCTAGCGGATTTGCGACAGGGTCAGGCGGGCGCGCTGCGCCGCGCCATCGCCTTGCCAACGAGGAACATCGGCGCATCCACGATCAAATGCGCCAGCACCGCCGCCCATAGCCCGCCGAGCAGGAAAGCCGCGGTCATCAGTCCGCCCGCTACCGTCACAAACAGCAGGTGGACCGCGCCCCACGAGGAACGGTGGAGCAGCACGAACACCGCGAGTGACACCGCCACTGCCGCCGCAAGGGGCACGCCTGCCGCGATCAATCCGCCAATACCGATCGCACGGAAGATCACCTCTTCGGTGACACCGATAGTCGCCAGCAGGAACAGGCGCTGCGGCAAGGGTGCCGCTGACAGTGCCGCCAGCGCCTCGGCATTGTGGGCCTCCCCGCCGAGCCTTCGAGCGACGAGAATGTAAAACGGCACGGACGCAATCCCGAGGACGCCGAGCAACACCCCCATCCCCGCCTGCCGCCAACCGAAGGTATAGAGGCCAATGCTGGCGGGATCGAAGCCGGTTTGTTCCAGCGCCAGCCAGAACCCGCCACCGGCCACCAGCCACAGTCCCGCCGCAGCGCGCACTCGCGCGGGCAGGCCCTCGCCGAACACGCCCCGCGCCTTCAAACCCACCACCAGCGCCGCTCCGCCCAGTGCGACAATAGCCGCGATCATCGGATAACGATTCCAGCATCGGAGCGGCATTGGATCGTCATGCCGGAAACAACTTCATGTGCAGCCTTCCCGGAACAGGTCACCAGGCTGTCGATCCTCGAAGTCGAGACGCTACCGACGCGCTGGCAGTCTGCAGGAACTCCCTGAAACAAGTGTGGCCTCCAGCCGCGAATTCAGACGCTTGCTACGCCTATCGCATGACCGGAGGCCACCATCAACCTGGACTTGTCAACCTATCAGCACCGATCAGTGATCCGCGTGAGCGTGGCCGACATAGCTGGTCTGGTTGGCAATCAGCGTGTCGAATTCGTTGATGAGCTCCATCGCCTTTTCCTGCGTGCCGACCAGCTTGATCATCGCGGTCATCCATTCGATGTCCTCGGGCGAGGTTGCCCAGGTCATGTCATTGGGGCCGCCTTTCATCGGGAAGACATAGATGATGTCCCATTCGCCGGTGTTGAGGTGGATGCCGTGGACGCCGGAGTCCTTGCCGGTCATGGAATCCGCCTTGGCGAAGTAGTTCTTGATGATGTCGAGCGCCCGCTCGCGCTTGCCCTGTTTGAACTTGGTCATGACGACGCGGGCCCAAGTGACCCCTTCCATGCGCTCGGCCTTCATTTCGGTCGAGTCCTGCGCGGCGGCAGGCACCGAAAAGGCCGACAACGGCAAAGCAAAGGCGGCTGCCATAAGAAGTAATTTACGCATAATTCCTCCCCTCCGAGAATATGCGACCCCTTTGATCACGCCCCTCTGTCAGGTGCGCGGCGTCTATCCTACGCCTGCCACGCGTAATGGCAAATCCGTGACTTGTCGGAATGCGACAGGATCTGACAAAGCTTCTGGTTTCAGGGATATTTTATTTTGTGGCGGCGTAGCCGATCAGGCTGTCCGCATAGGCCGATGCCCCGCGCCGGTCGCCCTCGCCGCTGACGAGCGTCTGCACCGCCTTGCCCAGCATGGCGATGTTGGCGGGAGAGAGTTTGCCAAGTGGCTCCACATATATACCGATGCCGAACAGGATTGCGCCCGTTTGCGGGAGCCGGCGGAGCGTCTGGCGTTCGGAGCGTACGAACAGGGTCTCGCCCGCGTTCTCGGGCGTGACGTGGGCGAAGGCTTCCAACGGGGGCCGCTCGGGGAGCCAGCGGCGGTCTCCCGTGGCGGCGATGAACCAGTTGCAGCGGGCGTAGATCGGGCCGGGGCGCAGGGTCTCCATGAAGCGGCCGACCCCGGTGGCGAGCTGCTCCTCGTAGCCCGCGATCGGCGCGTGGAGCGCGCGCAGGGGCAGGCCGATTTTCTCGGCAGGGCGCCAGTCCGAGGGCCATGCAACGGCGGCGCCGATCAGGCGGTAGACCTCCTCGCCCTCACGCTTGGTGAGCAGGCAGAGGTCTTCGTGGACCGCCCGCGCCGCCTCGGGAAGCGCGACTTGATCGAAGCCAACCGGGACACCGAGCATGGCCGCCAGCTCGCGGCCCGGTGCATCGACTTCGGGGGTCAGTTGCACGCCCTCGGGCCAGTCGGCAAAACCCGCCGCGCGCGCTGCAAGATCGGGCGCAGGCTGGAGCCACTGATGCTCCTCCAGCTTCACCAGCCCCATCCTGAGCTGCCCGCCCCCGCGCGCCTTGGGGAGCAGCGTGTCGACCGAGAAGCCGAGACTCATTCGTCCGGCTTCCACATCAGGATACGATAGCGACCATCCTTGCCGCGCCGCCTTTCCAGCCAATACCTTCCGGCCCCAGCGGTAAGCGGCGCGAGATAGGCCTGACATTCGACCGAAAACTCGCTGTAGAACTGCCGCGTCAGCATCATCTTGCCGCTTTTCCGCTCGATCCGGCCCAACAAGTCGCCCGTACCCGGCTCCGGCCAAACCTCGCTGACGCCTTCAGGAATATCCCCGCCAGTCCGCCCGTCGACGAATCGAAATTCCCCGCGTACGACAAAGATATCCGCGCGGCGCTGAATGTCGCGCGGCGAGTAACCCTTGGCCCATGTGAACGAGCAGGCATGGGCGCCCTGCGGCACGAGCAGCGCCCCGGCCAGCGCCAGCAGCACTGCGGCGCGGCGGATCACCTTGTCCCTCCCCGCTTCTCGCAGCGCAAAGTGAAGCCGTAGTCATCAAGGTAATCAACACCCGTCGGCAGGAGATATTGCAACGCTTCGGGCAGCAGACCGTGCAGTGCCGTGGCATGGCGAAGCTCGGTGCGGCGATCGGAAAAGCAGTAGGGCTGCTCCGCGGGCAGCGCGTCCAGCAGCCGCATCATCCCGCTCTCGGTAGCCCCGCCCTCGTCAGCGAGGCTGAGGTAGAGCGGCGGGCGATTGCCGTCACCCAGCGGGCGGCGGCTGAGCGCCTCGAAATCCCATTGCAGGCTCGGGCTGATTGCAACGTAGCCGGTGAACAGCGCGGGTGCCTCGGCCCAGGTCTCGACCACGAAATGCCCCGCCGCGCTTTCACCGGCGAGGACAGCGGTGCCGTCATGGCGATAGCGTGCTTCGATCAGCGGTTCGACGGTCTCCGCGATCCACTGCCGGAAAGCCGCGCTTTCACCCGCGGTCGGCCAGCGTCCGCTCTCGGCGGCATCGCCGGTCGGCGGGAGCAGTTCGCGCTGGCGGTTCTTCGTCTCGATCCCGACGATGATCGCATCCGCGCTGCGTCCCCAGATGGTGTTCCAGCGCTGGAGGCCAGCGCCCATGAACAGGTCCTGCGTCACCCCGCCATCGAGCAGATAGACCACCGGCCAGCGCCGGTCCGGCTCCTCGGCGTAATCGATCGGCAGGACGATATTGACGCCGCGCTTTTCGCCCAGCGCTTCGAGCGTCACGGTCTCGCCAATGGTGAGCGGAGCGGGTTGCGGTGTGTCCGCCTGAGCCGCTGCTGCGGAGCCCAACATCATCGCTGCCAGCGCGGCACCGATCCATCGAAAGCGCGCCAGCACCATCATGGCTGCGACGTCTTCCCGATCAGAGGTGCAGCTTCGAACCGCTGGTCGAACCTCTCCTGCGTAAACACGAGGTCGAGTGCATTCTCGCGTATCCAGTCGATCACGCAGGCGCGCGATTGTTCGGTCGCATTGAAGATGTCGTAGACCGCAATATCGACCTTCCCGACGCCATCGATCCGGTTGTCGAGCCCGCAGTGCCGCGTCATTGCCCAAACATGCTCCATCTCCGCCGTCGACCCGACGGCCACGCTCTCCATATTCTGGATCACAAAGGTGCCGTCGTCGTAAAGCGGCGCGCAGACCGCCGGGTCGCGGATCGGTGCACGCTCCTCGCAACCGGGCGGCGGAACATCCGGCGCAGGTTCGGTCGCCGCCAGCGCAAGTGCCAGAAGTCCGATCACTCCGCCGGCACCGCGCTCTTGCACGCCCGCGCGGGTTCCTCGCCTTTCAATGCGGTGAGGCCCAGCTTGGCGAACAGCGCGCCGTCGCTGTCGTCGCCCGCATTGGGCGCGGTCAGCAGCTTGTCGCCGGTGAAGATCGAATTCGCGCCCGCGAGGAAGCACAGGGCCTGCGTCGCCTCACTCATCGATTCGCGCCCCGCCGACAGCCGCACCATCGAGCGCGGCATGGTGATCCGCGCGACCGCGACCGTGCGGACGAACTCGATATCGTCGATCTTGGCGAGCGGCGTGTCGGCCAGCATATTGCCCAGCACCGTGCCCTTGACCGGCACCAGCGCGTTGACCGGCACGCTCTCCGGGTGCTGCGGCAGGGTGGCGAGCGTGTGGACAAAGCCCACCCGGTCCTCGCGCGTCTCACCCATGCCGACGATCCCACCCGAGCACACGTTGATGCCCGCCTTGCGGACGTGATCCAGCGTATCGAGCCGGCACTGGAAATCGCGCGTGGAGATGACGCGCTCGTAATATTCGGGGCTGCTGTCGATATTGTGGTTGTAGTAATCGAGGCCGGCTTCGCTGAGCATCTCAGCCTGATGCGGTTCGAGCATCCCCAGCGTCATGCAGGTTTCGAGACCCATGTCGCGGACGCCCTTCACGATCTCGACGATCGCAGGCATGTCGCGGTCCTTGGGATTGCGCCACGCCGCGCCCATGCAGAACCGCTGGGAGCCTGCATCCTTGGCCTGCGCCGCGCGCTGGAGCACGGCCTGCACGTCCATCAGCTTGGTCGCTTCAACGCCACTGTCAGCCTTCACCGACTGCGAGCAATAGCCGCAATCCTCCGGACACCCGCCGGTCTTGATCGAGAGCAGCGTGCACAGCTGCACCTGCGTGGGCGGGTGATATTCGCGGTGGACGGTCGCAGCCTGAAACAGCAGCTCGGTGAAGGGGAGGTCAAAGAGGGCCGCGATTTCGGCACGGGTCCAGTCGGTGCGCACACCGTCATGCTGAACTTGTTTCAGCATCCATTTATCCTTTCATGCTGCAGCGCTTGGGGCGCGGTGGACCCTGAAACAAGTTCAGGGTGACGGCAAGTTTTGACGGCAAGGTGATTTCAGATTGCGTCAGCGATCAGCCAAGTCAGGAAAGCCGAGACTACCAGCAACAGAAATGCCGTTATGGTCACGCTGATCCAGAAGCGCCATGACCTCTCTCGATGCGACATTCGCCCCAGCTCATGGCCAAAATCGGGATCGTCCACCTCAAGAACGTAGCCTTGGCTCCAAGCAATGTGGAGCCGCCGAACAGCCCATACGATGTATACTATGGCGCCGGCGGCCCAGAGAAGCTTGATATTCACTCCGCCGCCTCGTCCAGCCCCTCGCCGAGCGGGGGCATATTATGCCCGAGCAGCACCAGAATATCCGCCGCGCACTCCACCACGTTCGACCCCGGCCCGTAGATCCCCTGCACCCCCGCCTCGCGCAGGTAGTCGTAGTCCTGCGGGGGGATCACGCCGCCGGCGGTGACCTTGATATCGCCGCGGCCCGCTTCCTTCAGCAGCCGGATCAATTCGGGTATCAGGGTCTTGTGGCCTGCGGCGAGGCTCGACGCGCCGACCACGTCGACGTCGTGCTCCAGCGCCATCGCGGCGCTTTCCTGCGGGGTCTGAAACAGCGGGCCGGAGATGACCTCGAAGCCCATGTCACCGAAGGCGCTCGCGATCACGTTCGCGCCGCGGTCGTGGCCGTCCTGGCCCATCTTGGCGATCATGATCTTCGGCTTGCGGCCCAACCGGCGGCCTACGGCTTCGACCCCGTCGGTCACCTGCGCCCAGCGGCGATCGAATTCGTAGGCGCTCTTGTAGACGCCCGTGACCGGCGCAGGCGTGGCATCGTGGCGGCCGAAGACCTCTTCCATCGCAGCGGAAATCTCGCCGAGGGTAGCGTCGGCGCGGGCGCATTCCACAGCCAATGCCAAAAGATTGTGATCCCCCGCGCAGGCGGGGGCCTCAGGCGAGGGAGCGACTTGCCGACCGAGGTCCCCGCCTGCGCGGGGACTCACGCGCGCCCCCGCTGTCAGCGCCGCGAGTGCCGCGCGGCAGGCGACCTCATCGCGGCCTTCGCGCACCTTGGCGAGGCGGGCGATCTGGCCGGTGCGGACCTTCTGGTTGTCGACCTCCAGCGTTTCGAGCGCGTCCTCGCTCTCCTTGCGGTACTTGTTGACCCCGACGATCACGGTTTCGCCCTTGTCGACCCTAGTCTGCTTTTCCGCCGCCGCGCGTTCAATCGCGGCCTTGGGCGCGCCGGTGGCAACGTAGGCGGTCATGCCGCCCGCCGCGTCGACCTCGGCGATCAGCTTCTCGGCCTGCTCGACCAGCGTCGCGGTCAGCGCCTCGATATAGTGCGAGCCGCCGAGCGGATCGACGACGTTGCAGATGCCGCTCTCCTCTTGCAGCACCAGCTGGGTGTTACGGGCGATGCGGGCGCTGAAATCGGTCGGGAGCGCAATCGCTTCATCCAGAGCATTGGTGTGGAGCGACTGCGTCCCACCCAGCACCGCCGCCATTGCCTCCACCGTGGTGCGGATGACGTTGTTGTAGGGGTCCTGCTCCTGCAAGCTGACGCCGCTCGTCTGGCAGTGGGTGCGCAGCATCTTGGAGCGTTCGTCCTTCGCCCCCAGTCCGTCCATCACGCGGTACCACAGCGTGCGCGCGGCGCGCAGCTTGGCGATCTCCATGAAGAAGTTCATGCCGATGCCGAAGAAGAAGCTGAGGCGGCCGGCGAAGGCGTCGATATCGAGCCCCGCTGCCATCGCGCGCTGCGCATATTCTTTGCCGTCGGCTATGGTGAAGGCAAGCTCCTGCACCGCGGTCGCCCCGGCCTCGTGCATGTGGTAGCCGCTGATCGAAATGCTGTTGAACTTCGGCATGTTGGCCGAGGTATATGCGATGATGTCCGAGATGATCCGCATCGAAGGCTCGGGCGGGTAGATATAGGTGTTGCGGACCATGAACTCCTTGAGGATGTCGTTCTGGATCGTGCCTTCGAGCTTGTCCTGCGACACGACCTGACGTTCCGCCGCGACGATGAAGAAGGCCAATACCGGGATCACCGCACCGTTCATCGTCATCGAGACGCTCATGCTGTCGAGCGGGATCTGGTTGAACAGAATCTCCATGTCCGCGACCGTGTCGATCGCCACCCCCGCCTTGCCGACATCGCCGACGACGCGCGGGTGATCGCTGTCATAGCCGCGGTGAGTGGCGAGGTCGAAGGCGACCGACAAGCCCTTCTGCCCCATCGCCAGATTGCGGCGGTAGAAGGCGTTCGATTCCTCGGCGGTGGAGAAGCCTGCGTACTGCCGGATCGTCCACGGACGGCCTGCATACATGCTCGCCTTGACCCCGCGCGTGAAGGGCGCGAAGCCGGGGAGCCCGGGGTCGAAGCCTGCGTGATCTTCCGCGGTGTAGAGCGGCTTGATGTCGAAGCCTTCGGGCGTGCGCCAGGTCAGGTCGCGGCCCTTGACCTCCTTGTCGGCGAGGGCTTTCCAGTCAGCGGGGGTGGGTTTTTGGGTCATTGCTCAACCATTTTCCGTTCGTGTCGAGCGAAGTCGAGACACCGCACCAGGGTATCTCGACTGCGCACTGCGTGCTCCGCTCGATACGAACGGAGATGGGGGCGATCAGTGCCCCTTGAATTCCGCATTGCGCTTCTGGAGGAAGGCCATGCCGCCCTCCATCGCGTCCTTGGTCGCGCCTGCGACGCGCTGGCCCTCGGCCTCGGCCAAGAGCACCATTTGCAGGTTCTGGTCGAGCGCGGTGGCGATATTACGCTTCATCGTGGCGTAGGCGATGGTCGGGCCGTTGGCGAGCTTCTCCGCGAGGGCGCGGGCTTCGGTCATCAGGTCGGCATCATCGACGCACTTGTAGACGAGGCCCCATTCTTCGGCCTGTTCGCCCGAGATCTTCTCGCCCAGCATCATCATCCGCGTCGCGCGCGCGCGGCCGATGGCGCGGGTGAGCAGCCAGGTCGAGCCGCCGTCGGGCACGAGGCCGATATTGACGAAGGCTTGCAGGAAATACGCGCTCTTGCCCGCGATGGTGAAGTCCGCCGCCAGCGCGAGGCTGCATCCCACGCCCGCCGCCGGGCCATTGACCGCGCAGATCACCGGCACCTGCGCGCGGATGAGCTGGCTGATCGCAGGGTTGTAGTGATTGATCAACGCCTCGTGGCTGCCGCCCTTGCTGCCGAGCGCACTCCCTGCACCCCGCGCCGAAAGATCCGCGCCCGAGCAGAAGCCCTTGCCCTCACCCGTGATGAGCACCGCACGCGCATCGCCGAGGTCGTAGAACGCCTGCCCCAGCTCGTCCGCCATCTGCGGCGGCATGGCGTTGAGCCGCTCGGGGCGGTTGAGGGTGATGGTGAGCAGCGGGCCTTCGCGGTCAACGCGGATGGTTTCGTAGGACATTTTCGTTTCTCTCCAATTCTGTCATCCCCGCGAAAGCGGGGACCCAGGGCCAAGGGCACCGCGCGCCGCTCTGGGTTCCCGCTTTCGCGGGAATGACAAGCAGTTCAATTCGACCAGTGCGTGCCCTCTTTGGGCGTCTCCATGATCTCGGTAAGCATGCCGCCCATGTCCTTGGGATGGACGAAAAAGATCGGGGTGCCGTGCGCGCCGATGCGCGTGGGGCCGAGGATGCGCTTGCCCAACGCCTCGAATTCCGAGCGCGCCTCGGCGATGTCGGGCACCTCGAAGCACAGGTGATGCTGCCCGCCGAGCGGGTTCTTGGCGAGGAAGCCCGCGAGCGTGGAGTTTGCCCCCAGCGGCTCGATCAGCTCGATCTGGGTGCCATTCATCGCCCCGTCCGAGCCGGGGGTATCGACGAAGCAGACCTTCACGCCCTGCTTCTCAAGGTCGAACGGCGTGTGGATCTTCGTCGCGCCCATCACGTCGCGGTAGAACGCGATCGAGTCCGCGATGGAGGGCGTGGCGACCCCGATGTGGTTGAGACGGCCGAGTTTCATAGAATTCCCAATCCGTAGAATAGGTGGGCCAGTGGCCCAGTTCGCGTTTCGACTTCTTTCAAGCATTCCGCTCGTTTCATGGAGTGCTCAGGCGACCACGTCCCACACATTTCAAGTTCAAGAGCGTAACGCTCATTTTCGACACGAACTAGTGAGGCCCCAAACCAGATGAGCGTCAGGCTAAGGGCCGCAATGATGATATTCTTGGTCACAGCGGAATATTGTCATGCTTCTTCCACGGGTTCTCCAGCTGCTTCGTCCGTAGCTTCCTTAGCCCCAGCGCAATGCGCCGCCGCGTCGAGTGCGGGTAGATCACCTCGTCGATATAACCGCGCTGGGCCGCCACGAAGGGGTTCGCAAACCGGTCTTCGTATTCCTTCGTCCGCTCCGCGATCTTGGCGGGGTCGTCCTTTTCCTGGCGGAAGATGATCTCCACCGCGCCCTTGGCGCCCATGACGGCGATTTCCGCGGTCGGCCAGGCGTAGTTCAAATCGCCGCGCAGGTGCTTCGACGCCATCACGTCATAGGCCCCGCCATAGGCCTTGCGGGTGATGACGGTGATCTTGGGCACGGTCGCCTCGGCATAGGCGAACAGCAGCTTCGCGCCGTGCTTGATGATCCCGCCCAGTTCCTGCGCGGTGCCGGGGAGGAAGCCGGGGACGTCGACGAAGGTGATGATCGGAATCTCGAAGGCATCGCAGAAGCGAACGAAGCGCGCGGCCTTCTTCGAGGAATTGATGTCGAGCACGCCCGCCAGCACCATCGGCTGGTTCGCCACCACGCCCACGGTGCGGCCCTCCACCCGGCCGAAACCGCAGATGATGTTGCCTGCATAAGCTGGCTGGATTTCGAAGAAGTCGCCCTCATCGAGCACCTTGGTGATGACCTCATGCATGTCATAGGGCTGGTTGGCATTATCGGGGATCAGCGTGTCGAGGCTGTTTTCCAGCCGGTCCCACGGATCGCTGGTGGGGAGCGTCGGCACCTCCTCGCGGTTCGACAGAGGCAGGAAGTCCATGAAACGGCGGGTCGCCAGCAGAGCCTCGACATCGTTCTCATAGGCGAGATCAGCAACGCTGGTCTTGGTGGTGTGGGTGATCGCCCCGCCCAGTTCCTCCTGCGTCACAACCTCATTCGTGACAGTCTTCACCACGTCGGGGCCGGTGACGAACATGTAGCTGGAATCCTTCACCATGAAGATGAAGTCGGTCATGGCGGGCGAGTAAACCGCCCCGCCCGCGCACGGCCCCATGATGAGGCTGATCTGCGGCACCACACCGCTGGCGAGCACATTGCGCTGAAACACCTCGGCATAGCCGCCGAGGCTCGCCACGCCCTCCTGAATGCGCGCGCCGCCCGAATCGTTGAGGCCGATCACCGGCGCGCCGACCTTCATTGCGGTGTCCATCACCTTGCAGATCTTCTCAGCATGGCGCTTCGACAGCGAGCCGCCGAAGACGGTGAAGTCCTGCGAGAACACGTAGACCAGCCGCCCGTTGATGGTGCCGCTGCCGGTCACCACCCCGTCGCCGGTGATCTTCTGGCTCTCCATGCCGAAATCGACGCAGTCGTGCTCGACATAGGTGTCGAGCTCTTCGAAGCTGCCTTCGTCGAGCAGCACGTCGAGCCGTTCGCGCGCGGTCAGCTTGCCCTTGGCGTGCTGGGCGTCGATGCGCTTTTGCCCGCCGCCCATCCGGGCTGCTTCGCGGCGGCGTTCCATTTCGGCGATGTTGGCGGACACGGGGGTTCCTCTCCGGTGGCTCTCTTGATCGGGTGCGTTGCCTTAACACGTTCCAAGCGTCAACGTGGCAAAAGTGCCGGGAGGAGTCGCGATGCAGACGGCGGATGTGGTGGTGATCGGCGGCGGCATCGCGGGGCTGAGCCTCGCCGCGCGGATCGCGCCGCATGCACGGGTGGTGGTACTGGAGGGCGAAAGCGCGCCGGGCTATCACGCCTCGGGGCGGAGCGTGGCCTTTGCGCATTACGGCCTCGGCAACGAGCCCGTTCGGACGCTGACCGCGCTGAGTATGGCGGAGCTGGCGGTTCATGGCTCTGTGCATCCGGCGCTGCATATCGCCGCTGCGGAGGAGATCGCAGCGCTGGATGCGCTTGAGGCGGTGCACCGGCATTACGGGTGCGACTATGCGCGTATCGGCGCCGATGAGGCACACGCGCTGATGCCCGCCCTTCGCCCGGATGCCTGCGCCGCAGCGCTCATCGATCACGGTTCGCTGAAGCTCGATACCCATGCGATGCTTCAGGCGCACGTCGCCGGTCTGAAAGCTGCGGGGGGGACTCTGGTAACGGGGGCGCGGGTCGGTGCCATCGCGCGCGACGGCGATGGGTGGCGGGTCGAAACGGTAGGCGAAACTTACGCCGCACCCGTGCTGGTCAATGCCGCCGGGGCTTGGGCAGACGCCATCGCGCGGATGGCGGGTGCCCGCCCCATCGGCATCGAGCCGCGCCGCCGCACGGTTATCAGCTTTCCCGCACCCGAGGGCGAGGACGTCCACGCATGGCCCTTCACCAAGACCGTTGGCGAAGGCTTCTACCTGCTCCCCGAGGGGCGCAGCCAATTGCTCGCTTCGTCGATGGACCAGACCCCGTCCGACCCTTGCGACGCCGCGCCCGAGGAGCTCGATATTGCCATTGCCGCCGACCGGGTGGAGCAGGCGACCACCCTCCCCATCCGCCGTATCAGCCACAGCTGGGCGGGCCTCAGAAGCTTCGCGCCGGACGAGCTGCCGGTAGTGGGCGAAGCGGCGGAGGTGCCCGGCTTCATCTGGTGCGCAGGGCAAGGCGGTGCGGGGTTCCAGACCGCGCCGGCGCTGTCGCGCATCGCGGCGGCGGCGGTGCTGGGTCTCGCGTTCCCAAAGGATGCAGCGGCGGCGGGGCTTTCGTTCAAAAGCTTCTCGCCAGCGCGGCTGGGGGCGTGAGTCAGAACCGCAGCGTCATGCGCCGCGCCAGCGACGGCGCGATGGATTCGACCAGCCGCAGCGCGCGGGTCATGCCGATATTGGCCTCGTCCCGCCCCTGTTCGAGCGCGACAATGATCTGACGGGCGCATTCTTGCGCTGGCATCTTCTTCATCGGATTGCCGTCGTTCATCTGAGTGTCGACCACTGGCGGCAGCGCCTCGATCACCTTGATCGAGGTGCCCTTCAGCTGTTCGCGCAGGGCCAGCGTGTAAAAGCGAAGTCCCGCCTTGGTCGCGCAATAGACCGGCTGACGCGCCGCCGGAGCGATCGCTAGGCCGCTGGTGACATTGACAATCGCCGCTTGTGGCCGAGCGCGCAAACGCGGGACCAGCGCCGTGATCAGCCGGATCGGGGCGGTGAGGTTGGCATAGATGCCATCATTCGCTGCATCGGGATCGGGAGAACCCTTGCGGAAATCATGATCGACCAGCTGGCCGGCATTATTGATCAGGATGTCGATGTCCCGCTCGCCCAGCATCGCCACCAGCGAATCGACCCCGGCAGCGCTCGACAGGTCAGCAGCGAGGGTCTCGAACCCCTCCGCTGCCATCGCATCGAGCCGCGCGGGATCGCGCCCGGTGAGTATCACCTGCGCTCCCTTGGCCTTGAGCTGCCGCGCCATTTCGCGCCCGATCCCGGCGCTGCCGCCGGTCAGCAGCACGGTCTTGCCGGTTACCCTCATTTGAACAGCACCAGCTCTTCCGCCATGGTCGGGTGGATCGCGACCGTCGCGTCGAAATCGGCCTTGGTCAGCCCGGCCTTCACCGCCACCGCGGCGGCCTGCATGATCTCGGGCGCTTCGGGGCCGATCATGTGGATGCCGACGATCCGGTCATTCGCCGCGTCGACGATCATCTTGTAAAGGCACCGCTCGTTGCGGCCCGCGACCACGTGCTTCATCGGGCGGAAGTCCGACTGGTAGACCTTGATATTGCCGAGGGTGTTGCGCGCCTCGCCCTCGGTCATGCCGACGGCGGCGATGGGCGGATGGCTGAAGACAGCGCTCGGCACGCAGGAATGGTCGACCGCATAGGGCTCGCCCGGGCCGAACACAGAGTCGGCAAAAGCCTGCCCTTCGCGGATCGCCACGGGGGTGAGCTGCACCCGGTCGGTCACGTCGCCCACGGCATAGACGTAAGGCACATTGGTGCGGCTGAATTCGTCGACCACGATCTGCCCGCGCTTGCCGGTCTCGACCCCGATCGTCTCCAGCCCCAGCCCTTCGATATTGGGCAAACGGCCCGTGGCGACCATCACCGCGTCATACTCGCAGGCCTCCTGCCCGGTCAGCCTGACCAACAGGCAGCCGTCGTCCTGCTTCTCGATGCTCTCGAACTCGGCGTTGAAGAGGAAGGTGATGCCCTTGACCATCGAGATTTGCAGCAGCCGGTCACGCAAGCTTGCGTCGTAAGAGCGCAGGATCGTGTCCGAACGGTTGGCGATCGTCACCTTGCAGCCGAATTCGTTGAAGATCCCGGCGAATTCATTGGCGATATAGCCGCCGCCCGCGATCAGGACGCGGCGTGGCAGGCTGTCCAGATGGAACGCCTCGTTCGAGGTGATGACATGCTCGCTGCCGGGGAAAGACGGCACGTGCGGGCGCGCGCCGGTGGCGATCAGGATATGCGCGGCGGTGACGACCTTGCCGCTCGCCAGCGTCACTTCGTGATCGCCGGTGATTGTGGCGCGTTCCTTGAAGATGGTAACATTGTGGTTCGAAAGGGTCTGGCCATAGAGCCCTTCGAGCCGGGTCACGTCGTCGAGCACCCGGTCGCGGAGCGCGATCCAGTCGAAGCTCTTGCCCTCGACCGTCCAGCCAAACCGCTGGGCGTCTTCCAGATCCTCGGCGAAATGCGCGCCATAGACGAGCATCTTCTTGGGCACGCAACCGCGGATGACGCAGGTGCCGCCGACGCGGTATTCCTCGGCCACCGCCACCCGCGCGCCGTGGGCTGCGGCAACGCGGCTGGCGCGCACCCCGCCCGAGCCTGCACCGACGGTAAAGAGGTCAAAGTCGTATTCGTCGGCCACGGCGCGCATCCTTCTGTCTGAGGAAGCGCGATATGGCCCAAGCAACCACAAAAACCAATGGCGAGGCGCACTCCTGTTGCAGGATTTCGCCTCGCCATCATCATGCGTTACGGATCAGGCGTAAGACTGTAGGGGCGCGTCAGACGCTGGCAGCGCGCGGACGACCGCCACCGCCGCCGCCGGAGCGACCGCGACCGCGACCGCCGCCATTGCCGCCATTGCCACCGGGACGGCCACCGCCGCCGGGCTGGCGACGATCACCGCCTCCCGCGGGACGGCCCTGTCCCTGCGCCTGTTGCGGCTTGCGATCGCCCTGCGGACGGCGCTCACCCTGCGGCGCATTGCCGCTGCGGCGCTGATCGCCCTGCTGCGGACGACGCTCGCCGCCCTCACGGCGCTCGCCGCGATGTTCGCCCTGCGGCTTGCGCTGACCCAGCGGACGCGCCTGAACGCGCTTCATCGGCTGGCGCGGCTCAGGCTTGGTCGGGCCTTCGCCCTCGACCACGGCGCGGAAATTGTCGGGCAGCGGCAGGCGATCCAGCTCTGCGCCGGTCACCTTGCGGATATCCTTCAGATAGGCGCGCTCGTCCTCGGCACAAAAGGCGATCGCCACGCCTTCCTTGCCCGCACGCGCGGTGCGGCCGATGCGGTGCACATATTGTTCGGGCACGTTGGGCAGCTCGTAATTGATCACGTGGCTCACGCCCGGAATGTCGATCCCGCGCGCGGCCACATCGGTCGCGATCAGGATCGGCACACGCGCCTTGCGGAACTCGTCAAGCGCGCGCTGGCGCTGAGGCTGCGACTTGTTGCCGTGGATCGCATTGCTCTCGATCCCGGCGTGCGCGAGCTTCTTCACCACGCGGTCCGCGCCGTGCTTGGTGCGGGTGAAGATCAGGATCCGCTCGAATTCTCCGGGCACAGCATGGCGGCGCTGGAGGATCATCTGGAGCAGCGAGAGCTTTTCGTCCTGCTGCACCATGAACAGATACTGGTCGATCCGCTCAGCGGTGGTGCTTTCGGGCGTGACGGAGACCTGCACCGGGTTGTTGCAGAAGCCGCTCACCAGCTCCTTGATCGCCTTGGGCATGGTCGCGCTGAAGAACAGCGTCTGGCGATCCTTGGGGGCCAGCTCCTTGATCTTGCGCAGCGCGTGGATGAAGCCAAGGTCGAGCATCTGGTCGGCTTCGTCGAGCACGAGCACTTCGATCCCGTTGAGATTGAGCGCCTTCTGGTCGATCAGGTCAAGCAAGCGGCCCGGCGTGGCGACCAGAATATCGGTGCCGCGGTGCAGCTTGTTGCGATCCTTGCCCACGCTCGTGCCGCCGACGATGCACTGCACCTTCAGCCCGGCGAGCGCGCCGTAATCCTTGGCGCTGTCGGCGATCTGCACCGCCAGTTCACGCGTCGGGGCGAGCACCAGCATGCGGCAGGACTTGAAGGGGATCTGCTTGTCGGCCTCGCGCAGCCGGTCGATGCTGGGGAGCATGAAGGCGGCGGTCTTGCCGGTGCCGGTCTGCGCGATGCCGAGCAGGTCGCGGCCCTTGAGCACGGCGGGGATCGCCTGCTCCTGAATCGGGGTCGGCGTCGAATAGCCCTTCATGTCGAGGGCCTGGAGCACGGGCTGAGACAGCCCGAGGTCAGCAAAAGTGGTCATGTAATTGAAACTCGCAAATAATCTGCGACGCGCGCAGACCCCCGAACATACGGATGGGGCGCGCGGCGCGGGGGTTGAAACCGCCCGCGTGAAAAGGGAAGTCTTGGGAAAAAATCGAGGCGCGGCCGGGGCGGATGCTTTTAGAATTCCGCCGCTTCACGCATGGCTAGCGCGCTTCGATGGGGCGCAGATGGGCCCTCGGCGCCCGAATGTCAAAGGATTATCGGTCGGGCTGGAAGAATGAAGCAATTTCGACCTTGCCGCGATAGGTGCCCGCAACGGGATTGCCTGCATCATCGCGCGCCGGTTCGAAGCTGACCGAGCGCAAGAACGAGCGGCACACTTCCCGTTCGGTCGAAAGCATCCGGAAGTCGCGTCCGAACCTGCAACCCGTGGCCTTGCCCTCGGCATCGACCGAAAGGCTGTATTCGAGCACCTGCGAGACCATTCCAGCCTGCACCATGCGGCGATAGAGGCGTTCGTAATTGATCGAAACCAGCTGCGGTGTCTGCGATGCCTGCGCGGCGCCGGTTTCGGCAGGCTGCGGGGTCACGGAGGTGCTCGCGGCCAGCGGTACGGAGCCGAGCGCGGCGGCGATAGCGACAAGCTTGAACGAAGCCTGCATCATCTCAGGTGCCTTTCCAAACTGCGACTATGGAAACGGCTGAAATGTAACGCAGTTCCGCCGCAGTGTCACTCCTTTTCGCGCAGTTCCACGTAGTTGAGCGAGCCTTCGTAGCTGCTCTCGACCGGGGCGCCGCTGGCATCGACCGCCGGTTCAAAGGTGTGATGCTTCAGCAGCACCTCGCACAGCTTGTCGTTCACGTAATTCATGCGGAACTTGTCGGTCAGTTCGCAATCGGTCGGCACCCCCGCAGGGTTGACGTCGAGCGTGTAGCCGACTTCGGCACGCCACACCCGCAGGCGCGAGGAGGTCTTCAGAAACTCGCGGTCGCCCGTGAATTCGATCAGGCGCGCGGGCTTGACCTTCGAGCGTGCCGTCCCGTCCCCCTGCGCCTGGTCGTCGGCGGCCACCGGCGCGGCGATGGCGGCAATCAGGGCGATGGCAGGGGTGATGGCAGCACGGATCATGGGGCTTCCTTGCGAGGAGGATGAGAGGCGGCGTTGCGGTTAACGCCGTTCGTCATCCAGAATACGCATTTGGCCGAGAGGTGCAAATCGAACGCGGTGGATGGCGAAAATCCGTTGATTCTTGCCAGCACTCATCAGTTTCAAGTAATTTTCCTACGATCGCACGCAAGCCTGCAACTATTGCGAGGAACAAGTGTGCGTGCGCGCGCAATCACCTGCAGGCACTGTGGCTATCCTGCACCACGCTGGCGCGCTCAGCGCAGTCCCGCGGCGGCCATCAGCGCCATCGTGCTGGCATCGAAGCTGCCCTCGCCCGATTCGATCTGCTTGGCGATCGCCTTGCCCAACTCCACCCCGAACTGGTCGAAGGGATTGATCCCCATCAGCACCGCGCCCGCAAAGGTGCGGTGTTCGTGGAAGGCGATCAGCGCGCCCAGCGCCGCCGCGTCGCAATCGTCGATCAGGAAGGTGGTCGAAGGCCGGTCGCCCGCATAGGCACGCGCCGGATCGTCCGAGGGTTTCCCCGCCATCAGCGCCGCGCCCTGGGCGAGGCAGTTCATCAGCAGGATTCGATGATGCGCCGGGTCGAGCTCGTCACCGGGCGCGATGCTGACGAGGAAATCGACGGGAATCAGGTGCGTGCCCTGATGCAGCAGCTGGAACACCGCGTGCTGCGCGTCCGTCCCCACCCCGCCCCAGGTGATCGCCGCAGTCGGCCCGTCGACCGGTGCGCCCTCGGCGGTCACGCTCTTGCCGTTGGATTCCATTTCGAGCTGCTGGAGATAGTCGGGCAGCAGCGCGAGGCGTTCGTCATAGGCAAACACCGCGCGGGTCTGGCAGCCACGAATCCGGCTGTAGTAGAGGTCGCCGAAAGCCGCCAGCAGCGGCGCATTGGCGCGGCCCTGCGCGGCGCGGAAGTGATCGTCCACCGCCTTCGCGCCGGCCAGCATTTCGCGGAATTCGTCCATCCCCACCGCCAGCGCAACCGGGAAGCCGATGCTGGAGAACAGCGAGTAGCGCCCGCCGACGCTTTCGATGAAAGGCAGCACGCGAGTTTCGTCCACGCCCCATTCAACCGCCTTTTCGGGCGAGGCGGTGAGCGCCACCACCCGCCCGCCGGGGTCTTCGACACCATTATCGGCGAGCCACTTCAATGCGCTGGCGGCGTTGGTCATGGTCTCGATGGTGGTAAAGGTCTTGGAGGCCACTGCGATCAGCGTCGTCGCCGGATCGCAGGCGCGGAACGCCTGTTCGAGCGCCAGCCCGTCGATGTTGGAGACCACGTGGACATCGACCAACGCCAGATCGCGGGTCAGCGCGTCGATCGCCAGCGCGGGCCCGAGCGCCGATCCGCCGATGCCGATGGCGATGCAGTGCTTGACCTCGCCCAGCGCACCTTCATGGATCGCCTCGACCAGCATCCCCATGCGGGCGAGCAGCGCGTCGGCCTCTTCGACCTGCGCCGGGGTGCCGCTGCCGCGCAGCGCGCCATGGGTAGCGGCGCGGCCCTCGGTGGGGTTGACGATCCCGCCGCCGAACAGCGCATCGCGCATCGCGCCGAAATCGGCCGCTTCAGTCAGCGCCTCAAACAGGGTCAGCGCCTCATCGGAAAGGTGGGTCTTTGAAAAGTCGATCAGCATCCCCGCCTCGGCCTCGCTCCCCGGCTCGACCGGCCAGACAATGCGGCGTGTGAGCGCCTCGGGCCGCGCGGGATCGGCGGCGAACAGATCGGCAAGTGTCGGCTGCGGCAGCGCCCGCAGGCCCGCCCACGCCGCGGCAATCCCGGCTTCGTCGCGGCCTGTCTCGGAAGTGCTCATAACCGTTCCCCTTTGCGCAAGTGTGCGGCTGCGAGTAAGGGCACGGGTGATGGATGTTAAGACCCAATCGCTCCGGGATACGCCGCCCGCCGCCCAAGCTGCACGCACGGGCGAAAGCTGGGGCGGATTTGTCTGGTTTATCATCAAGCTGTTGCTGGCGGTGCTGGCCTTTCGCGTATTCGTATTCTCGCCCTTCTCGATCCCGACCGAGAGCATGTTGCCGCGTCTGATGACAGCCGATTACCTGCTCGCGGCCAAGTGGCCCTATGGCATCTCCCGCCACTCCCTGCCCTTCGACCTTCCGCTCCCCGATGGCCGCCTGCTGGCGCGCACGCCCGAGCGCGGGGATATCGTGATCTTCAAGCATCCGGTCGACGGGCAGGACTATATCAAGCGGGTGATCGGACTGCCGGGGGACCGCGTGGCGGTCGTGAATGGCGAGGTGCTGCTCAACGGCGAGGCGCTGGCGCGTGAGGCCCTGCCCGCTCTGGCTGTGCCGATGTCGCCCAACACCCTGTGCGGATCGGCCGATGTCGTCCGCACCGCCGACGGGGCCGAGGCCTGCCGCTACACCGCCTTTCGCGAGACCCTGCCGGGCGGCCCGTCCTATACGGTGCTCGACCTCGGAACCGTGCCGGGGGCCGACACCTTCGCCGAAGTCACCGTGCCGCCCGGCCGCCTGTTCGTGATGGGCGACAACCGCGACAGCTCGCTGGACAGCCGGTTCGAGGCTGCTGCCGGTTTCGGCGTGGGGCTGGTGCCCGAGGATCTGCTGGTCGGGCGCGCCACCATCATCGTGTGGTCGACCGATGGCAGCGCCGAGTGGGGCAATCCGCTCACATGGTTCTCCGCCGCGCGCTGGGACCGCATCGGAAACCTGTTGTGACCGGCCTTTCGCCCGATGCGCGCGCATGGCTGGAACAGCACGGCTTTATCCCCACCGACGATGCCGTCTGGCTGGAGGCGCTGACCCACGGCAGTTTCAACGGATCGGGCCCGGCCGATGCGGCGGATTACCAGCGGCTCGAATTCCTCGGCGACCGGGTGCTGGGCCTCTCGGTTGCAGCCTGGCTGTTCCGCGCGGGCGACGCGCCCGAAGGCAAGCTCTCGCAGCGTCTCAACGCGCTCGTCAGCGGCACCACCTGTGCACGGATCGCACGGAGCATCGGCCTGCCCGAACACATCCGCCTCGGCAAGCAGGCGCGCGACGATGGCGGGGCGGACAGCGACAAGATCCTTGGCGACGTGATGGAGGCGCTGATCGGCGCCTGCTTCATCGAGCACGGCTTCGATACCGCACAGGGCCTGATCTATCGCCTCTGGGCCAAGGAACTCGAAGGCGACGTCGGCAAGGCCAAGCACCCCAAGAGCGCCTTGCAGGAATGGGCGGCCGGCAATCGCCGCGCGCCGCCGGTCTACACCGTCACCGACCGCTCCGGCCCCGATCACGCGGCGCGCTTCACGGTCGAAGTCAGCGTGCGCAACGTCGGCAATGCCGAAGCGACCGCGAGCAGCAAAGGCGAGGCCGAGCGGCTGGCGGCCAAGGCCTTTCTGGAGCGGTTCGGATAAATGTTCTTGAAATGTTTCACGTGAAACATCGGCCTCCCGTGCAATTGCGAAGCGGGATCGCCCCGAAGACCCGGCCACTGCCCTTCGACAAGTGCGCAACGAAGCGATAAGAGCCGCGCATGACCGAACCCACCTCCCCTTCCCCCTCCCCTGCCACCCGCTGCGGCGTCGTCGCCGTGCTCGGCGCGCCCAATGCGGGCAAATCGACGCTGGTGAACAGTCTCGTCGGCCAGAAGGTCGCGATCACCAGTGCCAAGGCGCAGACCACCCGCGCGCGGATGCTCGGCATTGCGCTGCACGCGGTGGACGATGCGCCGACCCAGATGATTCTCGTCGACACGCCGGGCATCTTCGCCCCGAAGCGCCGCCTCGACCGCGCGATGGTGAGCGCTGCCTGGGAAGGCGCGGAAGCCGCCGACGCTGTGCTGCTGCTGGTCGATCCGATCAAGCAGCGCCGCCACGAGCTGGAACCGTTGCTGGAGACGCTGAGCGGCAGGCCCGAACGCAAGATCCTCGTCCTCAACAAGGTCGACCGCGCCAAGAAAGAGCCGCTGCTGGCGCTCGCGCAGGAACTGGCCGTCAAGGTCGATTTCGCCGAGATCTTCTTCATCTCGGCGCTGAGCGGCGAGGGTGTCGGCGAATTGAAGGATCACCTCGCGCGAATGATGCCCGAGGGCGACTGGATGTATCCCGAGGATCAGGTCTCCGACGCCTCGGAACGCCTGCTCGCCGCCGAGATCACGCGCGAACAGCTTTACCAGCAGCTCCACGAGGAACTGCCCTACGACAGCGCGGTGCGGCCCGAGCGTTACGAGCTGCGCAAGGATGGCAGCGTCGAGATTCACCAGCAGATCGTCGTCACCCGCGACAACCAGCGCGCGATCGTGCTCGGCAAGGGTGGCTCCAAGATCAAGGCGATCGGCGAGGCGGCGCGCAAGGAGCTCATGGAAGTGCTGGGGGTGAAGGTGCACCTGTTCCTGCACGTGAAGGTGCTGGAGAACTGGGCCGAAGACAAGGAACTGTTCGAGGAGATCGGGCTGGACTGGGTGCGCTAAGCATAACGTAACCATCTGGCCTTATTGGCTTGTTCCGAAAGGAACAACGACGTGGCATGGGATAAGGATCAGGATTTCCGTCTTTCGACGATCTACGTCGATCAAGAAAAATTCGGCTCCGACGACCCTTGGACGGTGATCGACGCCTTTGCCGAGTTTGCCAGACTTGCGCACGAAATCGGCGGACTGAAAAGCATCGAGCTCCCGGCTGAAGTCCTCTGGAACAGCCAAGTCACCTATTACCATGCTCAGGTCAGGCGCAACGGCCATCTGCTTTACGTCGGCAATGCTCGCAAGATGCCCGCAAACGACGACGCCTGCGCCCGTGGCCTCGCTGCAGCGGGACTGCACGAGTTCGCAGACATCAGGCGCCGCTTCGTCGAGACGTTCGCGGGTCTCGGCATTGATCCTGAACAGGTCAATGCAAGATATGACGAGCTTCGCAGCGATGCTGCATTCGAGCAGAATTTCGCGCAATTCGACTCCGCATATTATGCCGTCGACGAGCAGCATGTCCTGACAACGCGCGTGGCATGGCTCAGAAGTCTTGCAAACGTCAGACCCTGCTCCATCGAACAGGTGAAAGAGGCTATCGAGCACGACACGCAGGCTGCTCCTTTGCGTAAAGCACGGCTCGAAATCCTGCAGGCCACCCGGCGGCAGGAAAGGATCGATCGGGCCAGAGAACGCAACCGGCGCTACTTCTTCGATCAGGAACTTCTCGACGTGGGGAACGGGATCCTCAGCATGCTCGAATTGCGGGACGGCCCGACTGAGGTTCACCCGTTTTACGAGTTGATACCCAACAAAGGTCTTGCTTGGCCGGTCGACGACGAGAAGGCTGACGACACCTATCTCGTCATCGATGTTTTCAGCGGCTTTGCCGGTCTGACGCGCAGTTACGATAAGGATGTGGGCCCCATCAAGGTGCCGCAGTCGGTCATCGATCGCTTCAAGGCCGAAGTCGAAAACGCTGTCCCGGTTGATCTTTGAAGGGCGCGAGAGGCTTATCCCGAACCCGCCGCGAAACGTGATGCTTCGGATATCGTTCCCGGTGGCAGAAAAAATTTTACACCCCAAGGGAACAAGATCCCGGTTGTGCCCCTTGTCCCGGTATGTCCGAGCCCATCCTCATAGTCGAAGATGAATTTTTCATCGCCTTCGAGATGCAGAACATTCTCGAAAAGAACGGCTACGCGGTCGCCGGTGTCGCTGCCGACAGCGACGGTGCGCTTGCCAAGGCGGCGGATGGCGTGGCGCTGGCGCTGGTCGATCTTCACCTGCGCGACGGACTGACCGGGCCGCAGATCGGTGAGCGACTGGCGAATGAATTCGGCATAACGGTGCTGTTCGTCACCGCCAACCCGCTCCTGCTTGGCGCGGGCATTGCCGGAACCGTTGGCGTGATCAGCAAGCCCGCCGATCCCAACAGCCTGCTTGCAGCGGTCAGCTACGCGTTGGAGCGTCGGCGCGGTTACAGCATCGATCCGCCCGAAGGGCTCAGCTGCTTCAACTGATCAGTGGCGGCTCAGCCGCTCCGCGAGCACCTTTACCTCGACACGCAGGCCATCAGACGCCCAGTCGCGCGTGATCGTGCCGCCCAATTGACCGTCGATCGCGATCTCGGTCAGCTGCGTGCCGAACCCGCTTTCGCTCGGCGCGACCACCGGGGGACCATTCGATTCGGTCCAGGTGATCGTCACCTCACCGTCCTTCACCACAATGACAATCGCCACACGGCCTTCGGGAGCGGACAGCGCGCCATACTTCATCGAATTGGTCGCAAACTCGTGGAACGCCAGACCGATCGGAGTGGCGCCGCGATCGTCGACCGCCAGATCGTCACCTTCGATGGTGAGCCGGCCTTCGTCGAGCGCGGGATAGGGTTGCAGCAGCTGCCGCAGCATTTCCTTCAGCGTCGGAGAGCCGAGGTGCGGTGCGCTCTCCTCGCTGTGCGGCCGGGCATAGTCATGCGCGCGCCCCAGCGAGGCGACCCGCGCCTGCAACTGGTTGGCGAGATCCTTCATCTCGGGGAACTGCCGCGCCGAGATGCCGATGATCCCGCCGATCACTGCGAAGATGTTCTTGATGCGGTGGCTGAGCTCGCGGCTCAGCACCGCGTTCATCGACGCGATTTCCTTCTGTTCGTGGATGTCGGTGCAGGTGCCGACCCAGCGAATGATTTCTCCGTCGTCATCACGCACCGGCAGCGCGCGGCCCAGCGTCCAGCGATATTCGCCGCTGTGGTGACGCAGGCGATATTCGATCTCGTAAGGCTCACCCGTCTCGAGACTGTGCCGCCAAATGCCCCAGGCGCGTTCCTGATCCTCGGGGTAAAACATGTCGTTCCAGCCCTCGCCATCGGTCGATCCGGGCGGCGCGCCGGTGAATTCGTACCAGCGCGCATTGTAATAATCGTGCGAGCCGTCCGGCAGGGTCGACCAGACCATCTGCGGCATGGCATCCGCCAGCTGGCGAAAGGTAATCTGCCCGATCTTGGGCGATTGAGTCTGATCGAAGGTCGTCGGCATTGCGGGATCCGGAAAGGTTGCAAGGCTCGGCCCTGCGGACCGACTCCGTTCGCAAAAGCGCAAGGCCTTGTCTAGGCTCCGCTTGTCCAACAAATGTTGTTTTTGGGCGGGCTTAGCCCCGTCCCAGCTTCTCCAGCTTCGTCCGCAAGGCGGCCTGGACGACTTGACGAAGTGATCGTCCGCGCCTGCCCGAAATCCCGCGCCCGCTATCCTCGCTCCGCCCCCACGGCCAGCCCGCGCGCCAACAGCGCAAGGCCGCCAAAATAGGTCAGCCAGGAGAGCCAGCCCCACGACCTCGGACCCGTCGACGCGGTCATGTCCACCACCACAACCGCGTCGGACAGGAAGAATATGCCGTAACCCAGCGCCACCAACGCCAGCGGCAGGGTGCTGCGCGCCGCAAGCGCGGTGGCGATCGCCGAGAACAGCGGGAAGATCGCAAACAGCGGCGATCCGCCAAGCTGCAACACCGTTACCAGGCTCGCCAGCGCGAGGCAGAGCACCAGCGCTGCTAGCGCCAGTGCGGGGCCCTTGGCATGCTGGCGCAAATCGAGCTTCGCAAAGGTGCTCGCCGCGACCACATGCGCGGCGGTAAACACCACGCCCGAGGCTATCGCCTGTCCCAATGCGAGCATCAGATCAGCGAACCAGATCAAGGCGAAGGTCACCGCGAGGCGCTGCAGCCTGGTCCCGCGGGTGGCGAGAAAGGTGCTCAACACCAGCGCGCCGGTCGCCGCGCACTTCCAGCTGACGACTAGCGCTCCCGGCAGATCAGCAAGAAACGTGAAGCCGAGCCCCGACCTTGCGGCCGCGCCGAACCAATAGCCTGTGCCCAGCACAAGACCGAGGAGCCAGAGATTGCGTGCTGCCAGATTCTGATCCATGTCGCCCCCGACGCTGACGTCTGGGATGAGCTAGACCTTGACGGGAATTGTGGCAAGGATCAGGCTCTTAGCCCCGTCCCAGCTTCTCCAGCTTCGTCCGCAAGGCGGTCTCGTCGAAGGGCTTGACGATGTAGTCGTCGGCCCCTGCGGCGATGCCGTCATGGATGTCCTTGGCCTCGCCGTTCGAGGTGCAGAACACCACCACCGGCTCCTTGGGCGTGGGGATGCTGCGCAGTTTGGTGACAAACTCGATGCCGTCCATTTCGGGCATGTTCCAGTCGGTCAGCACCAGATCGGGCATCGATTTCTTGCACCGGGCGAGCGCTTCTTCGCCGTTTTCGGCTTCGACGGGCACATAGCCGAGGCTGATCGCGATCTTGCTCGAAACCTTGCGGATCACGCGGCTGTCGTCGACGATCAGACAGGTGCGGGCGGTCGCTGTCGGGGCGGTTTGCCCGGCATAGCGATCGCGCATAGCCTTGGCGGCGGCGACGATCGCGGCGGTGTTGTCTGTTTCGTCCGTAGCGGTGGCGGCAGGCCGGGCGGGCTGTGCGGCTTCGACGCTGGCAGCCGCTTGGGCGCGCGCGGCATCTTCCTCGGCAGCGGCGAGCCCGGCTTCCAGCGCCTTCTCATTCTGCGCGAGCTTTTCGGCCAGCGTCTTGCCTTCCATCGCGGGGCGGCGGCCGGGGCCGGAATGGCGCTTGATCAGATTCTGCACTGCTAGCGCCCCCCACCCATCGCGGCCCGTCCGGTTTCGTAGGACTGCGCGGCAAAATCGTCCGAATAGGGATCGGCCTCCAGCGTGCCGACCATCTCGCCGGGCGTCACGCGGACGTGGAGATAGGGCATCCAGACATCGCCGAATTCGGCCTTCTGGTACCACACGTCGAGCACATCGTAGCTCGCCCACATCCCGTCCGGTTCGCGCAGCCGCAGTCCTTCGCCAATGCGCGGGACAGCGGCAAAGCGGATCCGGCTCTGGGTCTGGTGAGTCTCGTTCTGGACTTCAATTTCGATCACGGCGGGAACCCTTTTTCCGGCCACCGTGGTAGAGTCCAAATGCTTTATTATTTGCAAACAAACGAGGCACCGGAGCGGCATTTGCACCGCTCCGGGGCTTCGTCTTGTCGCAAGGTCAGGCCGATCCCGCCGGAGCCTTCTTTTTCGCCGCAGCCTTTTTCGCTGCCGGCTTCTTGGCCGCGGCTTTCTTGGGCGCAGCTTTCTTGGGGGCAGCCTTCTTCTTCGCCTTCCCCTTGGCCGGGCCCTTGGCGATGCGCGCGTCGATCAGCGCGATCGCGGCGTCGAGGGTCACGTCCTCGGGCTTGGTGTCGCGCGGGATCGTCGCGTTGGTGGTGCCGTCGGTGACATAGGGCCCGAAGCGGCCCGGCATGACCTTGATCTCGCCGCCGCTGACCGGGTGCGCACCCAGCGATGCGATCGGCTCGGACTTGCCGCGCACCGCCCCGCCCCGGTTGGCGGCCTCGGCCAGAATGGCGACGGCCCGGTTCATGCCGACCTCAAACACCTCTCGCGTGTTCGACAGCTTGCCGTATTTACCGTCATGCCTGAGATATGGCCCGTAACGCCCGATATTGGCTTCGATCTCCAGCCCCGTATCGGGATGCGCGCCGATGATGCGCGGCAGATCGAGCAGCTTCACCGCCCAATCCAGATCGAAATCGTCGAGATCCTTGGGGATGCTCGCGCGCTTGGCTTCCTTGCCCTCGCCCATCTGGACATAGGGCCCGAAACGGCCGGTCTTGCGGTGGATGTCCTCGCCGGTTTCGGGGTGCTGGGCGATCACGCCGTCATCGGCCCCGTCCTCGCCATCCGCGCCCGGCTGGGCAAAGCGGCGGGTGAACTTGCACTCGGGGTAATTGGCGCAGGCGACAAAGGCACCGAACTTGCCGCCACGCAAGCTGAGGCGCCCTCCCGAGCGGCCCTCGCTCGCGCAGAGCGGGCAGGCGCGCGGGTCGCTGCCGTCTTCGCGGGGCGGGAAGAGGAAGTCGGAGAGATATTCGTCCAGCGCCTCGGTCACTTCCGAGGGCAGCTTGTCCATCACCTCGTCGGCCTTGGGCTTGAAGTCGCGCCAGAAGCGTTCGAGCAGCACCTTGTATTCCTCGCGCCCGTCGGAGACGACGTCGAGCTCGTCCTCCATCCCGGCGGTGAAATCATATGCGACATAGGTGGGGAAGAAGCGTTCGAGGAACGCGGTCAGCAGCCGCCCGCTCTCCTCGGCGAAGAAGCGGTTCTTCTCCATCCGCACGTAATTGCGATCGCGCAGGGTCTGGATGGTCGAGGCATAGGTCGAAGGCCGCCCGATGCCGAGCTCTTCCAGCCGCTTGACGAGCGACGCTTCCGAAAAGCGCGGCGGCGGCTGGGTGAAGTGCTGCGTGGCATCGACGCCGAGCTTGGCCGGGCAATCGCCCGCCTTCATCACCGGCAGCAGGCCGCTCTCGTCATCGTCGGCATCGTCGAAGCCTTCCTGATAGACTGCGAGGAAGCCCGGGAAGCGCACCACCTGCCCGGTTGCGCGCAATTCGTGCTGACCGGTCGCATCGCGGAAGGTGACGGTGGTGCGTTCGAGCTGCGCGGTCGCCATCTGGCTCGCCATCGCGCGCTTGAAAATAAGGTCGTAAAGCTTGGCCTCATCGCCCGTCCCGGCGCGTTCGCGGGTGAAATCGGTCGGGCGGATCGCTTCGTGCGCTTCCTGCGCGTTCTTGGCCTTGGTGCTGTAGAAGCGCGGCTTTTCGGGGCGGTAATCTTCGCTGAAGCGTGCAGCGATGGCATCGCGCGCGGCAAGAATCGCACTCATGTCCATCTGCACGCCGTCGGTCCGCATATAGGTGATCGCGCCCGCCTCGTAGAGCGACTGCGCCAGCCGCATCGTGTGCTGCGCCGAATAGCCGAGCTTGCGCGCGGCCTCCTGCTGGAGCGTCGAGGTGGTGAAGGGCGGCGCGGGGTTGCGCTTGACCGGTTTGGTCTCGACGCCTTCGACGGTGAAGCGCCCCGCCTCGACGGCGGCCTTGGCCTCCATTGCAATGCCCTGTGCGCCGAGGCTCAGCTTCTCCAGCTTCTCGCCCCGGAACCTGACGAGACGCGCATCGAAGGCCGTGCCATCGTGCTGCATCTTCGCGACGACGCTCCAGTATTCCTCCGCACGGAAAGCCTCGATCTCGCGCTCGCGCTCGACGATCAGGCGCAGCGCGACCGATTGCACGCGGCCCGCGCTCTTGGCCCCGGGGAGCTTGCGCCACAGCACCGGCGAAAGCGTGAAGCCGAACAGATAATCGAGCGCGCGGCGCGCCAAATAGGCGTCGATCAGCGGCTGATCGAGCTCGCGCGGGCGGGTCATCGCCTCGGTCACGGCCTGCTTTGTAATCGCGTTGAAGGTGACGCGGTCGACCTTGGCGGGCAGGCTCTTGCGCTTCTTCAGCAGTTCCTGAACGTGCCAGCTGATCGCCTCGCCCTCGCGGTCGGGGTCGGTCGCAAGCACGAGGCGGCTCGCGCCCTTGGCCGCATCGGCGATTTCCTTGAAGCGGCTCTGCTTGTCGCTGTAGAGCTGCCACTCCATCGCAAAGTCCTCGTCCGGCTTCACGCTCCCATCCTTGGGCGGCAGATCGCGGACATGGCCGTAGGATGCGAGAACCTTGAAGTCCTTGCCGAGATATTTCTCGATGGTTTTCGCCTTGGCGGGGGATTCGACGATGACAAGTTGCATGGGCTGAGAGAGGTATCCCTTACGTGTACGTGTGCGCGAGGGTGAAGCGGCCCGCGGCAATGCGTCAAGCAGGAAGTCGCGCTCCGCCCGCCGCGTGCATATGGCGCTCCGGCCCGCGGAAGGGAACACCTGCGCTGCGAGATGCCTTATCGTTGGTCACACAAAGGAGCTTCCCGTCATGAGCCAGAGCCACCCCTTCTCGCCCCGCCTCGACCTTGCCGGATTGGCCGCGCTGGCCGGCGTGCCGCTGGCCGCCACGGCGCACGAGGCCGAAATGGCCGACACCGCCTCAGTGGTGGCCAACGTGAAGACCGCCGATGGCACCGATGCGGGCACCGTCATCTTCACGCCCGCCGCAAACGGCGTGATCGTTACCGCCAGTCTCAAGAACCTCACCGAGGGGATGCACGGCTTCCACATTCACGAGACCGGCGCCTGCACCCCCGATTTCACCGCCGCAGGCAGCCACTTCAATCCGCAGGGCAAGGAGCACGGCTTCGATACCGAGGGCGGCTATCACACCGGCGATCTTCCCAACATCAGCATCGGCGCTGATGGCACGGGCGAGGCGAGCTTCACGGTCCCCGGCGTGACGTTGGCGGGCAAGACCACCGATCAGAACCCCTACCTGCTGGGCGACGCGGACGGTTCAGCGGTGATGATCCACGCCGAAGCTGACGACTACCGCGCGATGGCGTCTTCAGGCGCACGGGTCGCCTGCGGGGTCATCATGCCCAAGGGCGGCTAAGCATCGGGCTCAGGCGCGCCGCGCGCTCTTGTTTGCGTGGAGCGCTAGGCGCGCCGCACGGTCCCGTCGGCCTCGCGCACCAGTTCGCCCGCCAGTTCCATTTCCAGCAGCGCCATGTGCACCTCGGCCGGGCTCGCGCCGGACTGGCGGATGAGCTCGTCCACCGCGATCGGCGCGTTGGTCAGCAGGCTGGCGATGTCGCCGCTGAGATCGGCGCGCGCTTCGCCCCAGTCGAGCTTGGCGAGTTCGGCGAAGTCGAAGTCTTCCGCCCCGTCGCTGACGCGAAAGCGCGAGCGCGGTGCACCGGTGAAGCTTTGCAGCAGTTCCACCACTTCGTCGGGCGTCTGCACCAGCACCGCGCCTTCGCGGATGAGGTGGTTGCACCCGAGGCTGCGGGCATCGAGCGGGGAGCCGGGGATCGCCATCACCTCGCGCCCCGCCTCGCCCGCCAGCCGCGCGGTGATGAGGCTGCCCGATTGCGGCGCGGCCTCGACCACCAGCGTGCCGCTGGCGAGGCCTGCGATGATGCGATTGCGCGAGGGGAAATGGCGCCCGCGTGGCTCGGTGCCGGGCGGCTGTTCGGCGATCAGCAGGCCCTCAGTGGCGATGCGCTCCTGCAAATCGGTGTGCTGCGGCGGATAGGCGATGTCGATCCCGCTCGCGATCACCCCGATGGTCTGCGGGAAGGCGCCCTCATGCGCCGCGCCGTCGATCCCGCGCGCAAGTCCCGAAACGACGGTGAAGCCCGCCTCGGCCAGCGCAGCGGCGAAATCGCGCGCCAGTTTGACGGCAGCGGCGCTCGCATTTCTTGCGCCCACCAGCGCCACGCAGGGCTCCGAGGCGAGAGCTAGCCTCCCCCGGCATGTCACGATCGGCGGGGCGGAATCGAGTTCGGCCAGCAGCGCGGGGTAATCGCTCTGGTCGTGGAACAGATAGCGCGCCCCCGCCCGGCGCACGGCGGCGACCTCGCGCTCGATGCTCTCGGCGTTGGCGGGGCGGTAGGGTCCCCTCCCCCGACTGGCGAGATCGGGCAGCGCGTCGAGCGCCGCAGCCGCTGTGCCGAAGCGGGCGAGTAGCTGGCGGTAGCTCACCGGGCCGATATTGGGCGAGCGCAGCAGGCGAATGCGCGCGAAGGCTTCTGCCTGCGAGAGCGTTGGCTGCGACCCCGTGCTCTCCATCAGTTGCGGCCCCGCGTCACGGCTTGGCCGAGGAGCCGACCTTGGGCTCCTCCCCTCGCATCAGCCGGCCGATATTGGCACGGTGCTGGACGATGACGATCGCGGCAATCGCAATCAGCGGCGGGATCGCCTGCGGATAGTCCAGCAGCCACGCGATCACTGGCGCTGCGATCACTGTCACCAGCGACGACACGCTCGAAATGCGGCTGACATAGAGCGTGACCGCCCAGATCGCGGCGCAGGCCAGCATCGCGGGCCATGCCAATGCCGCAAGCGCCCCGGCGGCGCTGGCAAAGCCCTTGCCGCCCTTGAAAGCGAGCCATGGCGTGAAGCAATGCCCCGCCACCGCCGCGACCGCCGCGATGCCTTCCGTCAGGCCGTCAGGATGGGGCCACACCGCCCCCGCCACCAGCACCGGCACTGCGGCCTTCAACGCATCGAGCAGTACGGTCGCCGCCGCCAGCCCCTTGTTCCCGGTGCGCAGCACATTGGTCGCGCCGATGCTCCCGCTGCCGATCTTGCGCACGTCGCCCAGCCCCGCCGCGCGGGTGAGGATGAGGCCGAAGGGGATCGAGCCCAGTACAAAACCCAGCAGCGCGGCAAAAACCGAATCCAAATCATCCTCCGTTCAGGCCGAGCTTGTCGAAGCCCCGCACTTCTTCTAGCGCGCGAAAAGCCAAAGGAAAGACAACCCTTCGACAAGTTCAGGGTGAACGGTAAAGAGATATTCGTGAACCCGTCCTCGCCCATTCTGCTGTTCGATTCCGGCGTCGGCGGGCTGACGGTGTACGACGCGCTGCGCAAGCTGCTTCCGAAAGCGCCGGTGATCTACGCCGCCGACCTCGCAGGCCTGCCCTATGGCACCAAGACCGAGGCGCAGATTGCCGCGCGCGTCGCCGGGCTGCTGGGGCGGATGACCGAGCGTTATCAGCCGCGCCTTGTCTGCATCGCCTGCAACACAGCGAGCACGATTGCGCTCGGGATGGTGCGCGACGTGCTTGCCGTGCCGGTGGTCGGCACCGTCCCGGCGATCAAGCCCGCCGCCGCGCTTACCCGCACAGGCACCATCGGCCTCGTCGGCACCGAGGCGACCATCCGGCAGGCCTATGTCGACGATCTCGAGGCGCGCTTCGCTTCCGACAAGCGCCTGCTGCGGATCGCCGCCCCCGGCCTCGTCGCCGCGGCCGAGGCCAAGCTGCGCGGGACCACAGTCGACCCTGCACCCATCGCCGAGATCGCCGCGCGCCTTGCCGCCATTCCCGGCGGCGCGGAGATCGACACGCTGGTGCTGGCCTGCACGCACTTCCCGCTGCTGGCCGAGGAACTCAGCCAGGCTTTCGGCCCCGATGTCGCGCAGGTCGACGGCGCAGCGGGCATCGCTCGGCGGATCGCGCATCTGCTGGAGGAGCAAAGCTTCGCGCAAAGCGGCCCCAACCGGTTCGTCGTCACCGGGCCGCTTGACGGTGCCAAGGGGCTGGAAAGCGCCCTCGCCGCCCGCGGTTTCGGGCCTGCCGAGGCCTTCTGACCCGCGCCCACGCCCTTGCGAGCCGCTCGCAAAGATCGCTGTGGCAAAATCTGCACCTGCCCCCTAGATATTCGCGCGAAACCAACCGCCCGCTCGCTCGTTAAGGCGGGACAGAACAGCAAGAGCAGGAGCCGCGCGCCGCCCCGTTGGCGGACCGCGAAAGCAGCGAGACGCGAGTGAACTACGACCAGATTTTCGATTCCGCGATCGACCGGCTGCACGAAGAAGGCCGTTACCGCGTCTTTATCGACATCATGCGCAACAAGGGCGCCTATCCCAACGCGCGCTGTTTCCACGGGCACAACGGCCCCAAGCCGATCACCGTGTGGTGCTCCAACGACTATTTGTGCATGGGCCAGCACGAAAAGGTGATCGGCGCGATGGAAGACGCGCTGCACGATGTCGGCGCAGGCTCCGGCGGCACGCGCAATATCGGCGGCAACACGCATTTCCATATCGAACTGGAAGCCGAGCTCGCCGATCTCCACGGCAAGGATGCAGCGCTGCTGTTCACCAGCGGCTACGTGTCGAACGACGCGACGCTCTCCACCCTCGCCAAGCTGCTGCCGGGCTGCGTGATCTTTTCCGACGAATTGAACCACGCCAGCATGATCGCCGGCATCCGCAATTCGGGCTGCGAGAAGATGGTGTTCCGCCACAATGACGTGGGCCATCTCGAAGAGCTGCTCGCCAGCGTCGATATCGACACGCCCAAGCTGATCGCCTTCGAAAGCGTCTATTCGATGGATGGCGACGTCGCCCCGATCCACGCGATCTGCGACCTCGCCGAAAAGTACAACGCGCTGACCTATATCGACGAGGTTCACGCGGTTGGCATGTATGGCGCGCGCGGTGGCGGCATCAGCGAACGCGACGGCGCGGCGCACCGGATCGACATTATCGAAGGCACGCTGGGCAAGGCCTTTGGCGTGATGGGCGGCTATATCGCGGCATCGTCGAAGGTGGTGGACTGCATCCGCTCCTATGCGCCGGGCTTCATCTTCACGACCTCGCTCTCGCCGGTGCTGGTCGCGGGCGTGCTCGCCTCGGTGCGGCACCTCAAGGAGAGCGCGGTCGAGCGCAACGCCCAGCAGCGCGCCGCCGCGATGCTCAAGCTGAAGTTCGCCGAAGCCGGACTGCCGGTGATGGATTCGGTCACCCATATCGTCCCGCTGATGGTGGGTGACCCGGTGCGCGCCAAGAAGATCAGCGACATCCTGCTCGCCGAATACGGTGTCTATGTGCAGCCGATCAACTTCCCCACCGTGCCGCGCGGCACCGAGCGGCTGCGCTTCACGCCCGGTCCGCACCACACCGATGCGATGATGGACGAACTGACCGACGCGCTGGTCGAGATCTGGGACCGGCTCGAACTGGGACTCGCCCAGGCGGCCTGAGCGCGGCAAGTGCGGCATCCGATGTCGCTTTTGTACAATTTTTGCCTCGGCATATTTTGAGGCTTTTCACAGCGACTTTGCGTGATTAACCCTCCGCAAAGGGGGCAAAATGGTTAGGCCCCGGAAGAGGGTCGGACCATGCTTGCTTCACGAAATCTCGCGTTCATCATCGGCTGCGCCATGCTGGCATCCTGCGGCGGCGGCGACAGCGGTGGCTCCCCGCCTCCGACCGGCGGTGGTGGTGGAGGCGGTGGTGGAGGCGGCACCCCGACCCCTTCGCCCAGCCCGAGCCCCTCGCCCACGCCGACCTATCAGACCTTCAGCCAGCTGACCGGCACGCAGACCTTCGCCACGACCTGCGGCGGCACTGCTACCGAAAGCCCGCCCCCGCGGGCCATCGGTGGTATGCCGCTTGGGCAAGGCTTGCGCATCGTTTCGGATCGCAGCCAGCCAGCCTACGAGATTTCGAGCAACGGTAACATCGTGGGCACCTTCACAAGCACCTTCACACAGGCTGATCGCGACACCACGCGCACAGGCGAAGCCTATGTGAAGGTGCTTCCAAGCGGCTTTACCGAGCGGCTTTCGATCATCACCCTCAATCAGGGTGGCAATGAGCTCGAATATGTGCGGGTAGCGCAGATCATCGCGCAGCCATTTGTCGGATCGACCAACCTACTGTGCGCCTTCGGTGTGCCTACCATTGTCACCGACCGTCCGCCTGCGACCGTCACCTATGGCGGCCTTGCCTACTTCGGCACGGCCACGGTCACGCTTGATTTCGGGTCGGGCGCCTCGACCAATTATGTCGTCTCCAGCTCGGTCATCACCATGACGGCGAACCCCGCCAATGGGCAGGTCAACTTCTCGCTCGACCTCAAGGGGCGCGAGATCAGCTCTTCGGGCACTTCGACCACCGTCACCGATCTCGGCGTCTTCACCGGAACGGCGACGCTGGACGGGACGACGCCGAGCTTTACCGACATTCTGGTAAACTCCACCAATGTCGTCTCGGGCACCTTTGGCGGCGGCTTCTTCGGGCCGCAGGGGCGCACGTCTGCGGTGTCGGTGAGCATCCAGACCCGCCGCGCAGACAACAGCGACCTGCGGCTGGGCGGACTGTTCATTTTGCGCCCCTCCACCTGACCGCACCCGCTTCACAGACCCTCTCCCTTGCGCTAGCCGCTTGCGGTCAGTTGCAAGGGAGAGACTTAAAATGGGCGGCACGCCTGACCAGACTTACGCCGAGGTGGTCCTCGGGCGGCGCAGCATCCGGGGATACCTCGACAAGCCCGTCCCGCGCGCGCTGATCGAGGAGGTGCTGACGATGGCAATGCGCTCGCCCTCGTCGATGAACACCCAGCCCTATCATTTCCACGTCATTACCGGCGAACCGCTCGACCGCATCCGCAAGGGCAACACCGAGCGCATTCTGGCAGGCGAGCCCGACAGCCGCGAATTCCGCAAGGGCCACCCCTTCCAGGGCGTCCACCGCGACCGGCAGGTGGGCTGCGCGGTGCAGCTGTTCGAAGCGATGGGCATCGCGCGTGATGACAAGGACGCGCGGACCGACTGGGTGCTGCGCGGCTTCCGCCAGTTCGACGCGCCGGTGTGCGTGATCGTCACCTACGACAAGGAACTCGCCGACGCCGACGACACCGTGTTCGATTGCGGCGCGGTGACGACGGCGCTGGTCAACGCGGCGTGGAGCAAGGGTCTGGGCTGTGTGATCAACTCGCAAGGGATCATGCAGTCCCCGGTGGTGCGCGAACACGCCGGCATCCCCGACGATCAGGTGATCATGAAGGCGGTCGCGCTCGGCTGGCCCGACCCGGACTTTCCGGCGAACCCGGTCAAGATCACCCGGCGCGAGGTGAGCGAGGCAGCGCGGTTCGTGGGGTTTGACTGATCAGCGATCGCCAGCAACCCCATCGACCGCAAGGCTTCGCTTTCTCGGATCAACCGCGCCTGTCAGAAGCCAGTCGGACATGGCGGACACAATCGCCTGCTGGCGGGCCTTCGGCAAATCATTCCAGCCATGCTCCATGCCGGCGATCTCCCAGTAGGTGAAAGCCGGATTTCCGGTCTCCTGCAAATGCGCGACAAGTTTGCGGGCGCTCTCGACCGGGGTATTGTCCCGGTCCAGTTCCCCATGCAGGATCAGGATCGGGACACGGTTGTCAGCGGGCGGGGCGGACAGCCGGCTACGCAGGCGCGTTGCCCATACCCTCCACGAATTGTCCTTGCCCGACCACGTCTCGCGCCAAGTGGGATTGTCTTCCATCCGGCGGAAGTTCTCGCGCAGATCGGCAAGGCAGGTTTCCCGGTCCGGGGTCGTGTCGGGGGGGCAAGCCCAGAAATCCTCGAAATGCTCTGCCATCGTCAGGCCGCCGCCCATCGCACCAAGCACCGCACGCTTGATGTCGGGCCGGTAGATCACCAGCTGCGCGCCGATGTCGCCGCCGTCGGACCAGCCCCACAAGTAGATCTCGCCGTTCCACCAGTCGGCATTCGCGGCGAGATGCTGCAACACGCGAAGATGATCGAACACCCGCTTTTCGATCGAATAATTGCGCAAGAACTGCTCGGAGCAATCGCCATCCATATCGCTCGCCGTCGGCTCCACACCGGGCTTTTCGACCATCAGCCGCGCGTAGGGTACCGCGTCTGCCGGTCCAGGAGCGAAATTACCCCATGAACTCTGCCGCAATTGGCCAATACAACCCGAACCATCAACCACCAGCAGGATAGGCAATTTCTGCTCAAGCTGGGGTCTGTCGACGTAAAAGCGGATCGGGCGCTCGTCCACTGACAAGACGCTCTGATCTTCGTGCAGAACCTGATCGGCGCTGGCCGGAGCAGCAATCGCGAGGCTGAGCGTGAGCGCAAGAAAGCCGCCGATCACGCCCGCTCGCTTCACCGCAAGCTCACCACGTTATCCGTCGCCTCGCGCACGCGGGTGCCGTTGAACAGGCTCATCATCGGCTCGTCCGCGACGATCACCGCCTCGGCATTGCCATAGCCGTTGAAGCCGGTCTTCATCGCCGCGCCGTAAGCGCCGAGCATCCCGATCTCGATATAGTCGCCCGCCTGAATGTCGGCGGGGAGACGGAACGGGCCCTTCATGTAATCGGCATCGTCGCAGGTCGGACCGTAGAAGGCGAAGTCCTCGTCTTCCTCGATCAGGTCATCCTCGAGCGCGCGCACGGGGAAGCGCCACGCGACGTGGGCGGCATCGTAGAGCGCGCCATAGGCGCCATCGTTGATGTAGAGCTCCTCGCCGCGGCGCTTGTTCACCTGCACGATCATCGAGGAATACTCGGCCGACAGCGCGCGGCCGGGTTCGCACCACAGCTCGGCGTTGTAGGCGATCGGCAGGCTTTCGAAGTGCTTGGCGATGATCGCGAAGTAATCTTCCATCGGCGGCGGCTCGAGGCCCGGATAGGCGCTCGGAAAGCCCCCGCCTACGTCGATCATATCGATCACGACCGAGGCTTCGGCAATCGCCGCACGGGTGCGATCGAGGGCCTGGACGAAGGCAAACGGCGTCATCGCCTGGCTGCCGACGTGGAAGCACACGCCCAGCCAGTCGCAATGCTGGCGGGCTTCCTGCAGCAGCGCAGGCGCTTCGATCAGGTCGCAGCCGAACTTGCTGGCGAGGCTCAGCTCGGAATATTCCGAGGACACGCGCAGGCGCACGCACAGGCGCAGGTCGCGCGGCGCTTCGCCGTCATCGGAACGGCAGGCGTCGATGATCTTCTCCAGCTCCTCGACCGAATCGAGGCTGAAGGTGCGCACGCCGTGATCGAAATAGGCCTCACGGATCGCCGCCGGGGTCTTAACCGGGTGCATGAAGCACAGCACCGCCTGCGGCAGGATGCCGCGCACCAGCCGCACCTCGGTGATCGAGGCGACATCGTAATGGGTGACGCCCGCGCTCCACAGCACCTCGATCAGATCGGGTGCGGGGTTCGCCTTGACCGCATAGAGCACCTTGCCCGGAAACTTCTCAACGAAGAAACGGGCGGCGCGCCGCGCGGCGTGCGGGCGGTTGAGGATTACGGGTTCGTCCGGACGAAGGTCGCGGACTACAGCCAATGCGTCGGGATAGATGTGCAACTCAAGGGACCCCCAAAACGGCTCTTGCGAACCATAAAACGACAAGCTGCCTTGCGGTTTGGAAGTCCCCTTGGGGCAGCGGAGAGGCGCAGATAGGGCCTGGGCGCGCAAATGCAATCAAAAAGTGGGGCTGAAAACCCCCACACCGGACGGATTGTTACTTTTCGGAGACACGCAGCCGATCACGACCGGAATGTGACGGATTTGCGCGGGTTTTCCGCCTCAGAAGCCGATCCGCGGCACCTGATCGACGGTCCCCTGCTCGCTCGCATCGAGCCGATGGAAATCCGCCTCGGCAAAGCCGAGCGCGCCGGCAATCAGGACGGCAGGAAAGGATTCGCGCGCGGCGTTGAACCTAGCGACAGCGGCATTCAGCGCGCGCCGGGCGGCGGCGAGCTTGTCCTCGACATCGGCGAGCTCGTTCTGGAGCGACTGGAAATTGGCCGAGGCCTTGAGATCGGGATAGGCCTCCCCCAACGCCAGCAGGTTGCCGAGCGCGGCCTTCAACTGCTGCTCGCTGCCCGATGAGGGCGCGCCGCTGGCCGCAGCATTGCGCGCCGCAATCACCGCTTCCAGCGTTGCGGCCTCGTGCCCGGCATAGCCCTTCACCGTCTCGACCAGATTGGGGATAAGATCATGACGCTGGCGCAGCTGCGCGTCGATATCGGCCACCCCCTGCCGCACCGACTGCCTCAGACCCACCAGCCGGTTGTAGATGCCAACGCCCACCACCAGCAGCACGACCAGAACCGCGACCCCAACGAACAGCCAATTCATAACCTTCCCCTTTACCTCACCCGCCTATTTGTGCTGACACATGTTAAAGAATCGCGCGGGAGAGGCAATGCGCAGCGATATTGACAGCCTTATGCAAGGCGGGCTCGAAGCATGGCTCGCGCAGCAGGGGGACATGCGCGATGGCGCAAAGAAGCAGGCGGCGAGCCGCTGGGTCTGGGGCGCGGCCATCGCTCTGCCGGTGCTGGCCTTCCTGTGGTTCGGCCCCGCCCTGCCCTTCGGACTGCTGGCGGTGATCACCTTCGGTGCGATCATGATTATCGCCGTATGGGGCTACCAGCCGATCGCCTCGGCCTCGCAGGCGATCAAGGTCGGCATCAACAGCGCCATCGCGGCAAGCTTCGGCCTCGCCTACGAGGCCGAAGTCGAGCCGGGCCCCGAGTTCGAAGCGGCGCGGACCTATGACCTGCTGCCGCGCTTCGAACGATCGGGCTTCGAAGATCACTGGCACGGCACGCTCGAAGGGCACGCCTTCAGCCTCTACGAAGCCCACCTGGAGGTGCAGCGCGGCTCGGGCAAGAACAAGCGCTGGGTGACGGTGTTTCGCGGGCCGGTGATTCGCATGAGCTTTGGCCGCCCGTTCCGCTCCACCACCCTGCTCGAACGCGCGGGCAAGCACCGCAGCTGGCTGGGGCTCGGCGGGGCGAGCGAGCATGTGCGTTTCGGCGATCACCGGCTCGACCGGGTCGATCAGGTCCACCCCGCCTTTGCCGAAAACTTCGCGCTCTATTCCGACGACCGGGTCGAGGCGCGGGTGCTGGTGCATCCGTCCTATGTCGAACATCTGCTGACGCTGGAGGGAGCCTTTGAGGCGCAGGAGCTGCGCGCGCTGTTCCGCAAAGGCGAGGTTATCATTGCGCTAGAAGCGGGCAACCTGTTCGAAAGCGGCGGCATGAACCCCGCCGCCGACCGCGACAAGGCCGCGCGCGCCGCGCATCAGTTCGGTGCGCTGGCAGGGCTGGCGCTGGCGATCAACCAGAACGAGCGTGGGCGGGTGATCCAGCCCGGCCCGAACACGCGGGTCGATCTTTAGCTCAGCCGGTCGCGGAAATCCTCGTAATCGAAGCGCTTGATGCAATCGAGCGCGTCGGTCTCGCTGTCCCACATCCAGATCGAGGGCAACGCAACGCCGTTGAAGGTGTTGGTCTTGACCATCGAATAATGCGCCTGATCGAGGAAGGCGAACCGCGCGCCGGGCTCGGCGGGCACAGGCAGGCGATAATCCCCGATCACATCGCCCGCGAGGCATGACGGCCCGCCCAGACGGATCGGGATCATGTTCTCGTCGGCGAGTTCGCCGAGCATCGCCGGGCGATAGGGCGCTTCGAGCACGTCAGGCATATGGCAAGTGGCGCTGATATCAGTGATGCCAACGGGCACTTCGTTGAACATCGTGTCGAGTAGCGTGCCCACCAAAATCCCCGCGTCGAGCGCCACCGCCTCGCCGGGTTCGAGGATGATCTGACAGCCGGTGTCGCTCGCCGCATCCTTGAGGAACTCCACCAGTTCATCGCGCTGGTAATCGGCGCGGGTGATGTGGTGGCCTCCGCCCATGTTGATCCATTTGAGCTGGTCGAAGAACGGCTCGATCACGTCGAACACGCGGTCCCAGGTGGCCTTCAGCGGCTCGAAATCCTGTTCACACAGATTGTGGAAGTGGATGCCCTCGACGCCCTCCATGTGCTCCTCGGTCAGCTGGTCGAGCGGGAAGCCGAGCCGCGAGCCGGGGGCGCTGGGGTCGTATTTGGCGACCTCACCGGTGGCTACCTGCGGATTGATGCGCAGGCCCACGCTGACATTCGCCCCGCTCGCCGCGGCGTGTTCGAGGATCAGGCGCGCGCGCTCATGCTGGAAGGGGGAATTGAAGATGACGTGGTCGGATAGCCGGCAGATCTCCTCCAGCTCCTCGGGCTTGAAGGCGGCGGAATAGGTGGCGATCTCGCCATCGTAGAACTCGGAGGCGAGGCGCGCTTCCCACAGGCCGGAGGTGGAAACCCCGTCGAGATATTCGCCGATGATGGGCGCGGCCGACCACATCGAGAACGCCTTCAGTGCCGCGAACACCTTGATATCCGCCCCGTCGGCCGCCGCCGCATCGCGCACATCCGCCAACACGCGGCAATTTGCGCGCAGCTTGGCGGCATCGACGACAAAGGCGGGGCTGTCGACGCGGGACAGGTCGAAATGGGCGAACGCGCCCGGATCACCGGCTTTGGTTTGCATCAGAGGTCCGGATCCTTGGAGCATAGAGTGAGATCGAAAGGGCTTTTTCCGACATATTCCACCTTCAAAGTGTTTGGGTTCAGCAGTTTCAGATGCCCGGACGGCCCTCCGCGCGTCGTGATGAAGTAGAGGTCATCCCCGGTCAGGCTGACCTCGGCCAGCTCGTACAAGTGTTCGAAGCTGCCCACGGTAGTGGAGTTCACGAACAACCAATCGTCCGATGCTTCCGAAGATCGCGCGCATTTCTCGGCATTCAAGCCCCAACGCCCCTGGAATTCCAATGGTATCGTAGGCCCTTGGTTCCTTTCAGGTTCTACGCATGCAGCAACAACAAGTAGCGGTAGAAACTGAATTAATGCGAGAGACCGCATCAGAACCCGACAGGCCCGTCCATTTCCTCGACCGTCCACGGCAGGCCGTGCGCGTTGAGCATCTCCATGAAGGGATCGGGGTCCATCTGTTCGATGTTGAACACGCCCTCGCCCTGCCACTTGCCTTGCACCATCATGGCCGCGCCGATCATCGCGGGCACGCCGGTGGTGTAGCTGACCGCCTGATTGCCGGTCTCTTCATAGGCAGCCTCGTGCGAGCAGATGTTCTTGATGTAGAACGTCTTCTCGCCCGAGCCATCGAGCGCGTCACCGGTCGCGATCACGCCGATGTTGGTGTTGCCCTTGGTGGTCTCGCCCAGCGTCTCGGGCTTGGGGAGCACGGCGGCGAGGAATTGCAGGGGGATGATGTCCTTGCCCTGATACTTCACCGGCTCGATGCTCGTCATGCCGACATTCTGCAAAACGGTGAGGTGCGTGATGTACTGGTCGCCGAAGGTCATCCAGAAGCGCGCGCGCTCCAGTTCGGGGACGAACTTGGCGAGGCTTTCCAGCTCCTCGTGATACATCAGATACATGTTCTTCGGGCCGACCGCTTCGAAGTCGAAGCCGACCTTGGTGGACATGGCGGGGGTCTCCACCCACTCGCCGTTTTCCCAGTGGCGCGCGGGGGCAGTCACTTCACGGATGTTGATTTCCGGGTTGAAGTTGGTCGCAAAATGCTGGCCGTGGTCGCCGCCGTTGCAATCGAGGATGTCGAGCTGGCGGATGGTCTTCAGCTTGTGCTTCTTGAGCCACATGGTGAAGACGCTGGTCACGCCCGGATCGAAGCCCGAACCCAGCAGCGCCATCAGGCCCGCATCCTTGTAACGCTCCTGATAGGCCCACTGCCACTTGTATTCGAACTTCGCCTCGTCCTTCGGCTCGTAATTGGCGGTGTCGAGGTAATCGACGCCCGCTTCGAGGCACGCGTCCATGATCGGCAGATCCTGATAGGGCAGCGCGAGGTTCACGACGAGGCCAGCACCCGTCTTGCGGATCAGGTTGACCATCGCCGGAACTTCCTCGGCGTCGATCTCATAGGTCGCGATATCGCGCCCGCAGCGCTCCTTCACCGAAGCGGCAATCGCATCGCACTTCGATTTGGTGCGGCTGGCGAGGTGGATTTCGGGGAAAATCTCGGGGTTGAACGCCATCTTGTGGACGCAGACCGAGCTGACCCCGCCCGCGCCAATAACGAGGACCGTGGTGGACTTTGCTGCCGACATGATAGGAACCTTTCGTAGAGCGATGCGAATCTTGCGTCGCGCCTTAGTGCAATGCGCCAGAGGGGACAAATGATCCAAGCTAATGACAGAATGCCGACGACCGAGGGGGTCATCGCCGCCGCCCAAGCCGTCGCCGCGATTCTCCCCCCCACGCCGCTGCTGCCGGTGGAAATCGGCGGCGTGCGCGCGTGGGTCAAGGCGGACAATCTGCAACCCATCGGCGCGTTCAAGATCAGGGGCGCGTGGTGGCGGCTCTCCAGCATGAGCGCCGAGGAGCGCGCGGGCGGCGTGGTGGCGGTATCCTCGGGCAATCACGCGCAGGGCGTGGCATGGGCCGCCAAGCGCCTCGGCATTCGCGCGACCATCGTCATGCCGCACGATGCGCCGCAGGTGAAGCTCGACAACACCCGCGCTCTTGGGGCCGAGGTGGTGCTCTACCAGCGCCCGCAGGAGGATCGCGATGCGGTCGCGGCCAAGCTGATCGAGGAACGCGGCGGCACGCTCGTCCATGCTTTCGGCGATCCTTGGGTGATCGAGGGGCAAGGCAGCGCCGCGATCGAGATTGCCGCGCAGCTGGGCCGCGCGCCCTCGCGCATCATCGCCTGTTGCGGCGGCGGAGGACTGGCGGCGGGCCTTGGCCTCGGCGCTTCGTCAGCCAAGATCCATCCGGTCGAGCCGGTGGGCTGGGACATGGTCGGACAGGCGCTGGCTGCGGGCGAACTCGTCCATGCCGCGCCGGATGCTCCCAAGACGATCTGCGATGCGCTGCAACCCAATGTCACCAAGGAGCTCAACCTCAGCCTTCTGATGGGCCGCGCCGAGCCCGGCGTGACCGTCACCGATGCCGAGGTGCGCGCTGCCCAGCGCTTCGCCTTCAACACACTGCGGCTGGTGGTCGAGCCCGGCGGCGCGGCGGCATTGGCGGCGGCGCTTGCGGGCAAGGTGCCGGTGGACGAGGACACGGTGATCATGCTCACCGGCGGCAATGCCGATCCGGCGGCCTATGCGGCGACCATCGCGGGCACGGACTGAGGGTGTGGCCAAAGGACTGGTCGTGACCGTCATACAGGCGACACGCTAGGGCCATATTGGGCTCCTTACCTTACAAAAGGGCAGGCACTCATGGCGACACAGGCAAAGCGGATCATCGAGGATGCGGTGGTGCGCAAGGATGCGCGGCTCGGCGACAAGCTGCTCGACAAGGCCTTTGCCTTCGCTTTCCGGGGGCTGGTCTATGCCCAGATCTGGGAAGACCCGGTGGTCGACATGGAGGGCCTCGCCATCCAGCCCGACAGCCGCGTGATGTGCATCGCCAGCGGCAGCTGCAACGCGCTGTCCTATCTGACGGCGGGCCCCGCAAGCGTGACCGCAGTCGATCTCAACCGCGCGCATGTCGCGCTGGGCAAGCTCAAGATCGCCGCGATCCGCCACCTGCCCAATTATCAGCGCTTCCACCGCTTCTTCGCCCATGCCGACCATGGGGAAAACGCCGAGGTCTACCGCGAGATGATCGCGCCGCATCTCGACCTGGTCAGCCGCGCCTATTGGGAAAAGCGCGACATTCGCGGACGGCGGCGCATTTCCTACTTCACCAAAGGCATTTACCGGCAGGGATTGCTGGGCAACTTCATCGGGTTGGCGCACGTCTTTGCGAAGCTCTACAAGATCGACCTTGCCAAGCTGCTCGAAGCGCAGACGCTGGAAGAACAGCGCGCCGTGTTCGAGCGCGAGCTGGCGCCGGTATTCGAAAAGCGCTTCATCCGCTGGCTGACCGATCAGCCCGCCTCGCTGTTCGGCCTCGGCATTCCGCCTGCGCAGTTCGAGCATCTCGCGGGTGACGAACGCATGGCCGAGGTGCTGCGGCGGCGGCTGGAGAAGCTCGCCTGCGACTTCGCGGTGCAGGACAATTACTTCGCCTGGCAGGCCTTCAGGCGCGGCTATGACCGGTCGGAAAGCGCGCCGCTGCCGCCCTATCTCCAGCGCGCCAACTGGAGCGCGATGAAGGAACGGATCGACCGGCTCGACGTCACCCGCGCCAACATGGTGGACTGGATCGGCGGGCGCGAGGAGGCCAGCATGGACCGCTTCGTGCTGCTCGATGCGCAGGACTGGATGAACAACGCGCAGCTCGATGAGCTGTGGGGCAGGATCACCCGCGCCAGCCGCCCCGGCGCGCGCGTGCTGTTCCGCACCGCTGCCGAACCGAGCCTGCTGCCGGGCCGCCTCGACGATGCGATCCTCTCGCGCTGGCGCTATTGCGAAGAGACCTCCGCCGATTGCACCCGCCGCGATCGCTCGTCGATCTACGGCGGCGTCCATGTCTACGAGCTGGCGTGATGGCGAGTCTGGGCACCCCCTCGCACGCAGCGCTGATGGACGAGGTCTATCGCGGACAGCGGCATATCTATGATTTCACGCGCAAATATTATCTGTTCGGGCGCGACACGCTGATCGCGGGGCTGGCGGCACGGCCGGGTATGCGGGTGCTGGAAGTCGCCTGCGGCACCGGGCGCAATCTGGCGCAGGTGGGCAAGGCCTGGCCGGGGGTGCGCCTGTTCGGCCTCGATATCTCGTCCGAGATGCTCAAGAACGCGCGCGCGACCTTGGGCGGCGCCGCGCGGCTGGGGCAAGGCGATGCCTGCACCTTCGATCCGGCAGCGCTGCTGGGCGAGCCGCAATTTGAGCGGATCGTGCTCTCCTATTCGCTCTCGATGATCCCCGACTGGGAGAGCGCGCTCGATCATGCGGCGGGGCTGCTGGCGGACGGTGGCCAGCTGCATGTGGTCGATTTCGGCGAATGTGCCGGGGTGCCCGGGCCGCTGCGCCGCCTGCTGAGGGCTTGGCTGGCCCGCTTCCATGTCACCCCGCGCACCGCCCTCCCCGCCGCCGCCGCGCGCGTCGCCCATGCCCGCGGGCTGCGGCTGGAAACCCGCCACGGCCCGCTCGGCTACTACCAGCTGCATGTGCTGAGCACCTGACGGACCCGCGAAAGGGTTCGCAACGCTGGAAAACTCGCCCTCCTGCCTTTGCCACCAGCCGCCCACCTGCCTAAGCCCGAGCCTGTGAGCACGCTGATCGACATCGGGCAAGACGCCGCGCGGCACCGGGTCGCCATCGACCTTGAGGAGCTGCTCGCCACGCGTCTGCTAGTGCAGGGCAATTCGGGCTCGGGCAAGTCGCACCTGCTGCGCCGCCTGCTCGAGGAATGCGCCGGGCAGGTGCAGCAGGTGGTGATCGATCCGGAGGGCGATTTCGTCACCCTCGCCGATGCCTTTGGCCATGTGGTGATCGACGGCGCGGCCTACTCGGCGCGCGAGATTGAGGCGCTCGCCGCGCGCGTCCGCCAGCACCGCGCCTCGGTGGTGCTGGCGCTGGACGAGCTTGAGGTCGAGCAGCAGATTCGCTGCGCCGCGCTGTTCCTCACCGCGCTGTTCGATGCCCCGCGCGAACACTGGTATCCCGCGCTGGTGGTGGTCGACGAGGCACAGATGTTCGCCCCAGCCGCCGCGGGCGAGATGAGCGACGAGACGCGCCGGTTGACGCTTGCGGCGATGACGAACCTGATGTGCCGCGGGCGCAAGCGCGGCCTCGCCGGGATCGTCGCCACCCAGCGCCTCGCCAAGCTGGCCAAGAACGTCGCGGCCGAGGCCAGCAACTTCCTGATGGGGCGCACCTTTCTCGACATCGACATGCAGCGCGCCGCCGACCTTCTCGGCATGGACCGCCGCCAGGCCGAGCGTATCCGCGATCTCCAGCGCGGGCAGTTCCTCGGCCTCGGCCCGGCGATCAGCCGCAAGCCGGTCGCGGTCCATGTCGGCCCGGTGAAGACCGGCGGACGCGGTGGCGGAAGCGCACTGCTGCCCCTGCCCGAAGCCGATGGGGAGCAAATGGAGGCGCTGCTGACCGACCGCCTCGCCGAAGCGGCGAGCGATCCCGCGGTGAAACGCTACCAGCCCCCGGCACGGCCTGCGGTCGATCTCGATGCGGCGCTGCCACCCGCCCCGCCGCTTCCCGCCGCGCCGCCTGCCACCGAGGCCGAGGTCGAGAGCGAAGCGCCGACAGTGCGTCCGTCCGCTCCGGCACCTCCCCCGTCCCCGGCACCTTCGGGGACGGTCGAAAGCGTGGTGCGCGACCTCGCCCTGAGCGAAGGCGCAACCTTCCGCCCGGCCACCTCCCTGTTCCGCGATTTCGCGATCCGTTGCCGCCAGCAGGGCATCGCCAGCGCGCATGTCGACCTTGCCCGCTTCCGCCGCGTGTTCGCCTGCGAGACCGGCGGTCTGGCCCGGCTCGAAGGCGCAGACCGCGCACGGATCGAGGCGATCATCGCAGGCGTGGAGGACGATGTGCTCGCCCCCTACCTCGCGCTCGCGGTGGCCGAGGTGCTGGGCGAACCCATGCCGGACGAGGAGGAGTTGGGGAGGCTCTACGGCAGCGCCTCGCCCAGCCGCATCCGCCGGTTGCTCGACCATCTCGAACGCTGCGGGCTGGTGGTGGTGCGCGAGGAATTTGGCGGGGAGCGGGTTATCGCCGTGCCGGGCGTGATCGGCCCGGAAACGACGGGCGCAGCAAGCAAGGCGGCCTAGCGCCGCACATCCGCCGCCCCTGCCCCCATCGAGGCGATATCGGCGAGCGAGGCGCGCAGAAAATCGCCCGGCACCGAATGCGCCCATTGCGCGCAGGCGGTGGCAAAACCGATCGTCTCCGTGCGCGGCATGCCGGTTATGAGGCCATGCACGATCCCGGCGGCAAAGGCGTCCCCGGTGCCGACGCGGTCGACGATCTGCTCCAGCGCGATGGTCTCGCTGACCGATACGCCTTCGCGGTGGGCGATGAGGCCGGTGAGGTTCTGCCGCTCGGTCGAAGCAACCTCGCGGCGGGTGGCGGCGACGTGGCGGATGCGCGGCGAGAGCGCGAAGAGCGCCTGTGCGGCGGCGTGAAAGCCCGCGTCCGGATCGCCCGCGCCGTAGTCCCCGCCCACCATCATCGCCGCGGCACGGCGACCGGCGAAGACCAGATCTGCTTCCGCACACAGGTCGCGCAGGATCGCGGCAGCCTCGGCCTCGCGGCCTTGCCACAGGCTTGGACGGAAATTGGTGTCGAAGGCGATCCTCACCCCCGCCGCCTGCGCCGCCGCCATCGCTTCGCGCAGCGCGGTGAGCGCCGCATCGCCGAGCGCGGCGGTGATTCCGCCCACGAACAGCCAATCCGCCCCAGCGAGCAACGAAGGCCAATCATAGCGCGCGGGGTCATGCAGGGCGAAGGCCGATCCGGCGCGGTCGTAGGTGACGCTGGCAGGCCGTGCCATCGCCCCGGGCTGGAGGAAGTAGAGGCCCAGACGCCTCCCCGCCACCGCCTCCGCCTCAAGCGGCACCCCCATCCCGCGCAGGGTATGGCGCGCAGCGGCGCCCAGCGGATTGTCGGGCAGTGCGCTCACCAATGTCGCCTCATGCCCGAAGCCTGCCAGCGCCACCGCGACATTGGCCTCGGCCCCGGCGAAGCTGGGTTCGAGCCGCGGGTGTTGCAGCAGCAACTCGCCCGCAGGCGCGGCAAGCCGCAGCAGGATTTCGCCGAAGCAGACCACCCGGCCCGGGCGCGGTGTGGGGACAGGGTTCATGACGGTCGCAATTCCTCGGCGGCTGAAAGTCTCACGCCCGCGCTTGTTGCATTCCCGGTGCGATTGCACAATTGCGGGCGGCAAGGAGCGGAGCATGACACACAGGATCGAAGGCAGGCTGCCGCTGGTGGCGATCCTGCGCGGGCTGGAGCCCGAGCGCGCGGTGGCCGTGGGCGAGGTGCTGGTCGAAGCCGGGTTCGACATCATCGAAGTGCCGCTCAATTCCCCCGATCCGCTCACCAGCATCGCCGCGCTGGTCGAAGCCTTCGGCAGCCGCGCGCTGATCGGCGCGGGCACGGTGCTGACCGAGGCCGAGGTCGATGCGCTGGCGGACGTGGGCGCAGGCCTCGTGGTCTCGCCCAATGGCAACCCCGCGGTGATCCGCCGCACCGTCGGGCGCAGCATGGTCAGCCTGCCGGGGGTGCTGACGCCGACCGAGATGTTCGCCGCGCTGGGAGCCGGCGCAAGCGGGCTCAAGATATTCCCTGCCGAAATGGTCACGCCTGCCATCATCACGGCGGTGCGCGCGGTGCTGCCCCCCGCCACGCCGATCTATGCCGTGGGCGGGATCAATGCGGGGAACATGGGCGACTGGCTCGCCGCCGGGGTGACCGGCTTCGGGATCGGCGGATCGCTGTTCAAGCCGGGCAAGCCGCTCGGCGACATCGCCGCCGATGCGCGCGCGATCGTCTCCGCCTTCAAGGCCGCGCGCGGGGGTTAGACGCGCCCGCCGTCGATGACAAAGTGCTGGTTGGTGATCATCCGGCTGTCGTCGGCGGCAAGGAAAAGCGCCAGATTGGCCGCATCGCGCGGTTCGATGCGCTGCTTGAGGCACACCTGCTCCATCCACTCCGCCTCGGCCTCGGGCGTCAGCCATAGGTCGAGCTGGCGCTGAGTGACGACCCAGCCGGGCAGGATCGCGTTCACCCGGATTCCGTCGGGGCCATATTGCCGGGCGAGCGCCTTGGTCATGCCGAGCAGCCCGGCCTTAGCGGTGACGTAGCCCGGCATCCCCTCCGGCCCGAGCACCGCGTTGATCGAGGAGAAGTTGACGATCGCCCCGCCCTTCCCGCCTTCGCGCATCAGGGCGATGGCCGTCTGCGAGGCGAAGAAGGCGCAGTCGAGGTTCACTGCCATGCATTGCCGCCAGCTCGCCTCGGTGGTGGCGAGCGGATCGTGGCGGCTGTCGTTGGCGACATTGTTGACCAGCACATCGAGCCCGCCTGCGGCGGCAGCGAAATTGCCGATCGCCTGCTGGAGCGCGGGGGTGTCGGTCACATCGACGCGGGCGAACCATGGGCGGGCGTGGCCGGCCTCCGTCAGCCCATCGGCCAGCACTGCGGCGGCATCCTCGGCGAGATCGCAATGGCCGACGAAAGCCCCTTGTTCGCTGAAGGCGGCGACCATCGCCGCGCCGATCCCGGTCGCGCCGCCGGTGATGAACACCCGCCGCCCGGCGAGGCTGGGATAGGTGGCATAATCCAGCATCAGTGGCTCTCCCGCTTCATGTCATGGTCCGCTTCCCGCTCCTCGGCCTAGAGGTCCGGCTGCGTGAGCTGCGGTTTGGGGATGGTGCGGCTCGGGCGGATCACGATGATCGTCACGCCGATCAGCGCCATGGTGCCGCCGATGATCAGCGGCCAGCCGATGGTATCGCCGGTCAGCCATGTGCCGAAAGCGATGGTGAGCAGCGGGGTCAGCAGCGTCAGCGGCACGATCAGGTTGGCGTCATGCGCCTGAAACAGCCGGAAATAAGCCGAATGCGCGCCGACCGATACGACGACGCCCGCAAACAGCACGCAAGCCGCCACCGCCAGCGGCGCGGCGGCGACTGCAGCGATCTGGCCGCTCTCCAGCATCAGCGTCCCCGGCAGCATCACGCCGAGCGAGGCGAGCCCCGCCCACGCCTGCAAACTCACCGCGCCGATATCCAGCCGCTTGACGAAGACCGAGGCGAAGGCCCCGATCAACACGCCCGCAAAGGCAAATCCCAGCCCCACCGGATCGCCCGCATCGGACGGCGCGCCGATCGCGAGGCCCACGCCGCCCAGCGCCAGCGCCATCCCCAGCCCGCGCCGCCAGCGCACCTCCTCGCCTAGGAAGATGATTGCGAACAGCACGGTGAGCGGCGCACCGGCAAGATTGACGATCCCCACGGCTGATGGTGTGGCGGTCTGCAACCCGATGAATTGCAGCCCGAAACTGCCGCCCGTGATGGCAAAGCCGATCAGCAGCACCAGTCCCAGCCGGTCGGGCTTCTGGCGCAGCAGCAGAGGAAACAGCACCGCCAGCACCGTCGCGGAGCGCAGCACGGTGTAGAACAGCGGCGGCAGGCCGAGCGTCGTCACCGCGATCTTGGAGACCACGACATTCATCGCCCAGGCAACATTGCAGAACAGCATGATGCCCAGCGCCGAGAGAGGCAGGCTTTTGGGCATCAGGCGGGAAGGTCGCGCAGCGCCTCGTCTGGGAGGCCCTGGCGCAATTCCTCGCGCCACACGCTCGCCACCGCGTCGGACGGCGCGCGCCAGTCTCCGCGGGGGCTGAGCGCGCCTGCCGAGGACACCTTGGGCCCGTTGGGGAGCGCGGAACGCTTGAACTGCGAAAAGCCGAAGAAGCGCGCGCAGAACCGGTCGAGCCAGTGGGCGATGGTGGCGAGGTTGTAGGCGTTCTTGCCATCCTCGGGGAAGCCCGCAGGCCACAGGCCCGCGCTCGCATCCTTCCACGCGTGCCACGCGAGGAAGGCGACCTTCGACGGGCGCTGGCCGTAACGGATCACGTGGTGGAGGAAGAAGTCGTTGAGCTCATAGGGGCCAACAAGGCTCTCGGTCGATTGCATCGCCCCGTCCGCGCCGGGCGGCACCAGCTCGGGGCTGATCTCGGTGTCGAGCACCGCGCCGAGCACCTCGCCGCAGGCATCGGTGAACTGGCGCGTGCGGATCGCCCAGCGGATCAGATACTGGATCAACGTCTTGGGCACGCCCGCGTTGACGCCGTAGTGGCTCATATGGTCACCCACGCCATAGGTGCACCAGCCCAGCGCCAGCTCGCTGAGATCGCCCGTGCCGACCACGAAGCCGCCATGCTGCCCGGCGAGACGGAAGAGGTAATCGGTTCTGAGGCCCGCCTGCACGTTCTCGAAGGTGACGTCATGCACCGGCTCGCCATCGGCGAAGGCGTGGCCGATATCTTCGAGCATCTTCATCGCGGCGGGGCGGATGTCGATTTCGCCCGCGGTGATCTCCATCGCCGCCATCAGCCGGTGCGCGTTGCTCTTGGTGCCCTCGGAGGTGCCGAAGCCGGGCATGGTGTAGCCGCGGATCGTGCTCCTCGGCAGGCCCAGCCGGTCGCAGGCCTTGGCGGCGACGATCAGCGCATGGGTGGAATCGAGCCCGCCCGAAATGCCGATCACGAGGCTCTTGGTGCGGGTCGATTCGATCCGCCGCATCAGAGCATCGACCTGAATGTTGAAAGCCTCGTAGCAGTCCTCGTCGAGCTTTTCGGGCCGGTCGGGCACGAAGGGGAAACGCGCGACGGGGCGGCGGAGGCCAATATCGCCTTCGCGATAGGCGTGTTCGAACATGATCCGGCGATAGGTGTCGGCAGGGCTTCCCGCCCATTCGGCCGCGTCGGCGAAGGTCTGGTTGCGCATCCGCTCGGCAGCTAGGCGTTCGGTGTCGATATCGACGATATTGAGCTCGCCCACCCGGTCGAAGCGTTCGGACTGGGCGAGCAAGGTGCTCATCTCGTAGATCACGCCCTGCCCGTCCCACGCAAGATCGGTGGTGCTCTCGCCATAGCCGCTCGCCGAATAGACATAGGCGGCAATCGCGCGGGCAGCGGAGGAGCGGCAGTGCAGGTGGCGATCGTCTGCGCGCCCGATGGTGACGGGCGAGGCCGAGAGGTTGCACAGGATCAGCGCGCCCGCCATCGCCGCCTGCATCCCCGGCGGCACCGGCGCCCAGAAATCCTCGCAGAGTTCAACCCCGAAGCGAAAGCCCGGAAGGTTCGCGGCGGCAAAGACCAGATCGGTGCCGAACGGAACTTCCTCGCCCGCCACGCCGATCCACAGGTCGGTGCACCCGCGCCCGTGGGCGAAGTGGCGCTTTTCGTAGAACTCGCGGTAATTGGGCAGGAAGCTCTTGGGCACCACGCCGAGGACCTGCCCGCGCCCGATCACCACGGCGCAATTGTAGAGCTTGTCCGCCCGGCGCAGCGGCGCGCCCAGCACCAGCACCGGATCAAGCTCTGCCGAAGCTTCGACAATCTCGGCCAGCGCCGCTTCCACCCGCTCAATCAGCGCGTGCTGGAGCAGCAGATCGTCGATCGCATAGGAGGACAGCGTCAGTTCGGGGAATACCACCAGATCGACGTGCGCCTCGTGCGCCTTCCGCGCCTCGGCCAGCACGCCTGCGGTGTTGTAGGCGACATCGGCGGTGCGGCTGCACGGGGTCGCAGTGGCGACGCGCACGAAGCCATGCTGGTGCATGTCGAAGAAGGGGTGGGCCTCGGTCATCCGCGTGCAGTCCTTTCGCTGGCGCGGCTGTAACGCGGCTTGCGCGCGCTGCCTAGGCTGCGTCAGCGTTGAGATAGTCGCTCGCCGTGCCGCATTCCTCGAGAAAGGCGATCAGCCCGCGCTCAGCCCGGGTCAGCCAGCGGGTCTGGCGCGGCAGTTTCAACCCCTTGCGCCATTCCTCCTGCCCCTCGACCCGCGCGATCACCGCCGGATGCACATAGGACTTGCGTGCAATCGCAGGCGTGTTGCCGAGCCGATCGGCAACGTGTTCGAGCATCTCGCCGATCTTCACCACCCCGCGCCCTGAGGCCAGCCGCTCGAAAGCGAGGCTGCTGGCGTGAAAGGTGCGGAAATGCTTGGCGGAGAAATCCTCCCCCATCACCTCGCGAAGATAGGCGTTGACGTCGGCCGAGGTGACGGGACAGACGTCGCCGTCCTCGTCCTCGTAGCGGAACAGGTGATCCTCGCCTTCCTCCTCAAGGCTCTCCATCCGGCGCACCGCTGCGGCCAGACCGGCATCCTCGACTTCGACCTCGCGGTCCTTGCCGCCCTTGGCGGTGAAGTGCAGCACCAGCCGCCGCCTGCCGACTTCGGCGTGGTCGGCGCGCAGCGTGGTCGCGCCATAGCTGTCGTTGCTCTTCGCATATTGCTCGTTGCCGATGCGGATCGCGGACAGATCGAGCAGGCGCACCACCGCGGCTAGCGCGGTTTCGCGGGCGACCCCGCGCGCGGCCAGATCCTCCTCCACCCGCTTGCGCATCAGCGGCAGCCGCTTGGCGAAGGCAACGCAGGAATCGTATTTTGCGCTCTCGCGCTGGGCTCGGAAATCGGGGTGGTAACGATATTGCTTGCGCCCCGCGTCGTCATAGCCGGTCGCAAGGATATGGCCGTTGGGCGCGGGGCAGAACCACGCATCGGAATAGGCCGGGGGCAGCGCGATCGCGTTGAGGCGGCGCTTTTCCCTGGCATCGCGGATCAGCACGCCCGAGGGATCGTAATAGGCCCAGCCCTTGCCCGCGCGGCGGCGGGTGATGCCGGGAAGATCGTCATCGACATAGATCAGCTTTTCCATGGCCAAGCAAAAGCGGACTGGGGCGGCAATGTTCCACCTTGCACCGCGCCCCGCCGCACGCCAGCTAGGACACAAGAACGCGCGGGTTTGCGCCGCGCCCAGAGGAGTTACATCGCATGGCCGATCCCACCTACACCCCGCCCGCCGTCTGGAGCGCCGACACCGTCTCGGGCGGGCGATTCGCCTCGATCAACCGGCCCACCGCCGGCGCGCGCGAGGACAAGGCGCTGCCCGAGGGCGACAACCCCTTCCAGCTCTATTCGCTTGCTACACCCAACGGGGTGAAGGCGAGCGTGATGCTCGAAGAACTGGTCGAAGCCGGGCACACCGGGGCAGAATATGACGCCTGGACGATCAACATCGGCGATGGCGAACAGTTCACCAGCGGCTTTGTCGGCGTGAATCCCAATTCCAAGATTCCGGCCCTGCTCGACAAGAGCGATCCGGCCCAGCCCTTCCGCGTGTTCGAAAGCGGCGCGATCCTCGTCCACCTGGCCGAAAAGTTCGGGATGTTCCTCCCCACCGCCCCCGCCGCGCGCGCCGAAGTGCTGAGCTGGGTGTTCTGGCAAGTGGCGAGCGGCCCCTTCATCGGCGGCGGCTTTGGCCATTTCTACGCCTATGCGCCTGAGAAATACGAATATCCGATCAACCGCTACGCGATGGAAACCAAGCGCATCTTCGATGTCGCCAACCAGCGCCTTGCGACAAGCCGGTTCCTCGCGGGCGACGAATACACCCTCGCCGACATCGCCAACTTCCCCTGGCTCGCGCCCTTCACCACCGGCACGATCTATAACGACGCCAAGACCTTCCTCAGCATCGACGAATATGAGCATGTCGGCCGCTGGGTGAAAGAAATCGCCGCGCGGCCCGCCGTCAAGCGCGGGCGGATCGTCAACAAGGTGTGGGGCGATGATGACACCCAGCTGAAGGAACGCCACTCGCCCGCCGACTTCGAAGGCAAGCGGCTCGACTAGACGCCGGTGCGAAAAAGGGGGCGAACAGGTGTTTTAGCCCCCTTCACAACAGGGTTTGAGCCGCTATAGAGCGCGGCTCTTGCTGGGGCGTAGCCAAGCGGTAAGGCAGCGGTTTTTGGTACCGCCATGCGAAGGTTCGAATCCTTCCGCCCCAGCCAGTTCTTCCTGCCATCCGGACCGCGCGGGGCCTGAAGACATCCCCTCATTCCCGCGATAAGAGCCGACCATGGCCCGGCTGCTTCTGTTCAACAAACCCTTCGGCGTGCTGTCGCAATTCACCGATCGCGGATCGCCGACGGTGCGCGCGACCCTGTCGGATTTCATCGCGGCGAAGGGGGTCTATCCCGCCGGGAGGCTCGACCGGGACAGCGAGGGCCTGCTGCTGCTCACCGATGACGGGCGCTTGCAGGCGCGCATAGCCGATCCGCGTTTCAAGCTGCCCAAGACCTATCTGGTGCAGGTCGAAGGCGAGCCGCAGGACGACGCGCTGGAGCGCCTGCGGCAAGGTGTGCAGTTGAAGGACGGCATGACCCTGCCCGCCGAGGCCCAGCGCATCGACGCGCCCGACCTGTGGCCGCGCGACCCGCCGATCCGCGTGCGCAAGTCCGTGCCCGACAGCTGGCTGCAACTCACCATCCGCGAAGGGCGCAACCGACAGGTGCGGCGGATGACGGCGGCGGTGGGACTCCCCACTCTGAGGCTGGTGCGCTGGTCGATCGGCGACTGGACCCTCAGCGGGATCGCGCCGGGACAATTCATGGAACTCCGCGTGTGAATTATCGGCATTCCTTCCATGCCGGCAACAGCGCCGATGTCGTCAAGCACAGCCTGCTGATTGCGCTCATTAGGGCCTTGCAGCTCAAGCCTTCGGCGCTGACGCTGATCGACACTCATGCCGGTTGCGGGCTCTATGACCTCTTCGGCGAGGAGGCCGCGCGCACCGGCGAGGCTGCCGAGGGCGTGATGCGCGTCTTTGCCGACAATAACCCGCTGCTCGATGACTATCGCGCCGCCGTGCTGGCGGTGAATGACGGGGCGGACATCGGCACCGGCCCGAGCCTCTACCCCGGCAGCCCGCGCGTTCTGGCACAGCTGCTGCGGTCGCAGGATACGCTGATCCTCAACGAGAAACATCCCGAGGATGCTCAGGCCCTGCGCGGCGCAATGCGCGGAACGCCCGCCGCGGTGCATCAGCGCGACGCCTACGAGCTGTGGCTGGCGATGCTGCCGACCCGCACCCCGCGCGGGCTGGTGGTGGTCGATCCGCCCTACGAGCAGACCGACGAGCGCACCCGCATCACCGCCACCCTCGCTGCCGCGCACCGCAAGTGGGCGCATGGCGTGACGGTCATCTGGTATCCGCTCAAAGACCGCGCCGCGCACCTGCGCTGGAAAGACAAGCTGCGCCAGACCGGCATTCCGAAGCTCCTGAGCGTGGAGCACTGGCTCTACGACAGCGACCAGCCCGGCATCTACAACGGTGCGGGCCTGTTCATCGTCAATGCGCCCTACGCCTTCACGCAAGCCCTGCCGCCGCTGCTTGAAGCCCTTCGCGCCGCCCTGGCGCCGGAATGGCACCGCGGTGCGATCACCGCTGAATGGCTGCGCGAGTGATCCCCGCCTCGTCCGCCGGGGTCTCGACCGGCGCGTCCTGCTCCACACGCTCGGAATAGCGATCCACCAGCATATCCGCATGGGGGCGCAGCAGCACGGTGAAGCGCACCAGTTCCTCCATCACGTCGACGATCCGGTCGTAATAGGCCGAGGGCTTCATCCGCCCCGCCTCGTCGAATTCGGCATAGGCCTTGGCGACCGAGGACTGGTTGGGGATGGTGAACATCCGCATCCAGCGCCCGAGAATCCGCAAGCTGTTCACCGCGTTGAAGCTCTGCGATCCGCCGCTCACCTGCATCACCGCCAGCGTGCGGCCCTGCGTCGGGCGCAGGCCCTTATAGGCCAGCGGCAGGTGATCGATCTGCGCCTTCATGATCCCAGTGACGGTGCCGTGGCGTTCGGGGCTGCACCACACCTGCGCCTCGGACCACAGGGAATGTTCGCGCAATTCGTGAACCGCCGGGTGATCGTCGCCCGCGATTTGATCGGGCAAAGGCAGGTCGGCAGGGTCGAAGATGCGCGTCTCGCAGCCGAAGAATTGCAGCAGCCGCGCCGCTTCCTCCACCGCGAGGCGCGAGAAAGAGCGCTCCCGCAACGAGCCATAAAGCAGCAGCACGCGCGGCGGCGGGTCCATCGGGCCGAGGCCCAGCGCCGGGCGGGCATGGGCATATTCGGGCTTCAGCGCAGGCAGATGCGCCGGGTCGGGCAACGGGCGCAGGCGGGTGTAGTCGGTCATGCCGGCTCTCCGGGAAAACGGGCGCGGGTGCGGTTGGCGAAGGCCACCAGCGAGAGCATCACCGGCACCTCGACCAGCACGCCTACCACCGTGGCGAGCGCGGCGCCGCTCGACAGGCCGAACAGCCCGATGGCGACCGCAACCGCCAGTTCGAAGAAGTTCGATGTGCCGATCAGCGCGCACGGCGCCGCAATCGCGTGCGGCACGCGCCACATATAGGCCCAGGCATAGGCGGCAGCGAAGATGCCATAGGACTGGATGATGATCGGCACCGCGATCAGGGCGATCAGCAAGGGGTTGGCGATGATCGTTGCGGCCTGAAAGGCGAACAGCAGTACCACCGTCGCCAACAAGCCGATCACCGACCACGGCTTGAGCCTTGCGGTAAAGGCATCGACCGCGCCTGCGTCGCCGCCGTGACTGGCAATCACGCGGGCACGGGTCAGCGCGCCGGCCACCAGCGGGATGACGACATAGAGCGCCACCGACAGCAGCAGCGTCTCCCACGGCACCACGATCTCGGTCACGCCGAGCAGCAGCGCGACGATCGGGGCGAAGGCGACGATCATGATGAGGTCGTTCACCGACACCTGCACCAGCGTGTAAGCCGGATCGCCGCGGGTCATCTGCGACCATACGAACACCATCGCGGTGCAGGGTGCTGCGCCCAGCAGGATCAGCCCGGCGATATATTCCTGCGCGTCGGCGCGGGGCAGCAGGCCCGCATAGAGGTAATCGAAGAACAGCACCGCCAGTGCGGCCATGGTGAAGGGCTTGATCAGCCAGTTGATGACCAGCGTGATGACCAGCCCCTTGGGCTTCTTGCCAATGTCGCGGATGCTGCCGAAGTCGACCCCCACCATCATCGGAAAGATCATCGCCCAGATCAGCACTGCGACGACCAGATTGACCGAGGCATATTCGAGCCCCGCCAGCACGCCGACCGCAGCGGGCGCGGCAAGGCCAAGGCCCAGCCCGGCCACAATGGCGAGCAGCACCCAGACCGAAAGGTAACGCTCGAACAGGCCGAGCGATGTGGCGGCATCACCCATCGCAGGCGAGCCCTGCCCCAAGGTCGGCACACATTTCGGGCAGGCCCCGGCAGCAGTCCTCCATCAGGAAGGCGAGCAGGCGGCGCATCCCGTCGAAGTCGGCGCGGTAATGGATCAGGCGGCTCTCGCGTTCGGACTGCACCAGCCCTGCCCGTTCGAGCGTGGCGAGGTGGTGCGACATCGTGGAAGGCGGAACGCCGCAATGCTCGGCAATCGCGCCCGCGATCATGCCGTCCGGCCCCGCCACCACCAGCGCGCGGAACACCGCGAGCCGCGTTTCGTGGGCGAGCGCCCCCAGCGCATCGACCGCCCATACAGGCATGTTGTTTTCGGCCATGGCCCCCACCTTTCGATGAATATCGAAATATCGGACACGAAGGCAGGGTCAAGCGAAAATTCGAGAATTATCGAAACGTCGTGGTGGTGAGCCGCCCCGATGCGATCACGAGGCTATCGCCGCAGCTGCGCTGCGCTGCTCGCGGCTCAGGTGAAGGCCGACCGGAATGCTGACGCCGATCAGTCCCGCCACCCACAATCCGCTCACCGGATCGGCGATAACCACCGCGGCGAAGAGCGCCATCGTGATCCCCAGAATCAGGCCGGGCAGCACGGGGTGCCCGATTGCGCGGAAGGGGCGCTTCATGTGCGGGCGTTTCAGGCGCAGGGCGAAGTAGGAGGCATTGTAGAGGATCGCCGCAAACACCCCCGTCGCGACCTGAATCTTGAACACGAAGACATAGGCGCCGGTCAGGATCATCGGGATCGGCACCGCGGTCCCGATCAGCAGCGCGACCCACGGGGTGCCGCCGCCATTGACCAGCATCGCACTTTTCAGGAACAGCCCGTCGCGCGCCATGCCGTAGAGGATGCGTGGATGGGTCATCACCAGTGCGTTGAGCGTCAGCAGCGCCATGGTGGCGGCGGCCAGCCCGGTCACCTTCATGCCGGTCGGCCCCAGCAGCGCCTCGATCACCAGCGCCACCGGCAGATCCGCCGATCGCAGGCTTGCCAGATCGATCACGGTGAAAACGCACAGGTTGATGCCGAGATAGACCACCAGCAACAGCAAAGCCGAGGTGAAGAAGGCGCGCGGGATGTTGCGAGCCGGGTCCTTGTCCTCCTCGGCAAAGAAAGCCGGGCCCTGCCATCCGTCATAGGCGCCGAGCACGATTTGCAAGGCGGTGACGAAAGCCACCCAGCCGATCGCCGCTTCCCCGGCAGACAGCGCCTCGCGCGGACTGGCGGCGGCGGGTGCTGCTGGCATCTCGACAACAAAGGCCGCCACCACGATCCCGCAGAGCAGCGCAAGCTTGATGAAAAGGGCGGTGATCGTGGCGATCCGGCCCTCCTCGACCCCCAGCCAGTTGAACAGGGTCACTGCCAGCAGGGCGATCACGGCGATCACTGCTGTCCATTCCGACGCGGCGGGAACCGCAAAGGCGAGGAATTCGGCAAAGGCCAGCGCCAGCGCCGCGCCGCCCGCCGCGTAGCCGACCCAGATCGCCCAACCCGCCAGCAGCCCCATGCTGTCGCCAAAGGCCTCGCGCACCGGAACATAGATCCCGCCTGCACGCGGCAGCGCGGTGGTGAGCTCCGACGCGACATTGACCGACAGGAGCACATAGGCCCCGCCCAGCGCCCACACCGCCAGCGCCGCCCACATCACGGGAACCTCGTTGGCAACCACGCCCGGCGTTCTGAGAATGCCCGCGCCGATCACCGATCCGGCCATGATCGCGATGGCAAAGGGCAGGCCGAGGCGCTTTTGCAGCCCGCCAGACGGCGGGGTCGCGGGGCCCTTGCTCATGCGGGCAATTGCCGCTCGTCGCCGACCCGTGCGAGCAGGCAGAACACCAGTCCCAGCAGGACGATACCGGCCACCACGCCGTAGGTCGTCGCATAGCCGCCATGTTCGACGACCCAGCCCGAATTGCCCGACATGATCGATCGCGCAAGGTTGGGCACCGCCATGAACAGCGCGAACTGACTGGCGGCGATCGCGGGATTGCTGATCCGCATCGCCCACACGATGTGCAGCACGGTTAGCAGCACGCTCAGGACATAGATGCTCGCGGTCAGGGCCATGAACAGGGTATCGCCCTGCCACCCGGCGAAACTCGCTCCCGCCAGCGCGGCCAGCGCGGCAATGGCGAGGAAATGGCCGATGATCGTGCGGCGCAGGCCGAACCAGCGGACCAGCAGGATCGGAGTGACCAGAGCAAAGCCCGCGGCGATCAGGCTGAGCAGCGCGTTCAGGCTGGAATAGCGCTCGCTCGTCCAGCCAAGATGCTGCACTGCCAGCGTCGGGTTGACGGCATCGATGAAGGCAAAGCCCGCGCAGGCGCAGCCGGTGCCGAGCAGGAACAGCAGCGTGCGCGGCGCAATCACCGATCGCACCACGCCCGAAAGGATCGGCCACCAAGCGGAGTTCTGCCGCGCTTCGCATTCGGGCGAGGCCTGCCCTGCGGTCCAGGGCAGCAGCCGTTCGCCGGGCCGCTCACGAAACAGCGCGACGAAAGCGGACGCGCAGGCGACCATCGACGCCAGCACCAGTGCCATTTGCGTCATCGTGCCCGAAGCCAGCAATTGCCCGGCCAGAAAGCTGCACACGGCGATACCGAAGCTCTGGCTGGCGAACATCAGGCTGTTGATCGCAGTGCGCTCGTCATCGGGCACGATGTCGACCGCCATCCCGTCCACCGCCACATCGGCAAAGGTGACGCAGACGTTGAGGACAAAGCAGAAGCCGGTCAGCAGCGCGATGTCTTTCACGCCGGGCGCAACGACGGCCATCGCGATCAGCGCGGCCACCATCAGGCCCTGTGCGAGCAGGATCCATCCGCGCCGTCGGCCCATCGGCTTGAAGGTGAAGCGGTCCATAACAAGCCCGTTCAGCAGCTTGGTCGACCATGGCAGCATCGCGATGCCGACAAAGCCGCCGACCTGCAGCGGCGTGGCCCCGTTCTCGGCCAGCCAGCCCGGCAGCGCCACCAGCACGAGACCAAGCGGAACGCCTTGCAGGAAATAGAGCACGATGATCGCGGCAAAGCGTGCGATCTTGTGTTCGGACAGGGCAGGCAGCGGCGGGCGCGCCTGCGCGGCTGTGACCGGGATCGCAACGCTCATGGTGCAAGCTCGGGCAATGGCGTAGCCATGGCGAAATTCTCCCCAGCGAATGTCAGTGGACGAACTCCGGCGGGCGATCGGGTCGTATTATCACCCGCCGGAGCTCTAGGCCGCGCGTCCCCCCGTCAGCGCGGCTTGTATTCCTGAAGCAGCATCGAGCTGATCACTTCGCGATATTCCGAGCGGTTGCCGCTGGCGGCGAACTGTTCCTGCACGGTGGTCTTGGACCATGCGTCGAAGGCGCGGTCGCGGCGCTCCTGCTCGGCGGCATCGGGCAGGCTCTTGAATTGGACCACGAGGTAGAGATCAGGCTCGCCTGCGCGCGCATTCACATTGCTGTAGATGCCGTAGTCGGTGATCCAGCCCTGCGACTTCGAATATTCGTTGAAGCGCTTCCATTCGGTCGCCAGCCATTCGGCATATTTGAGGCCGCCCGGCCCGTCTTCGACGACGATGCCGTTCATCTGCACATATTCGCCGGGCACCAGCGGTGCCTCCTGCGCTGCCGCCGGAGCGGCAAAGGGCACAGTCATGGTGATGGCGGCAAGGGCCAGTCTGATCGTCTTCATCGGTATTTCCCCCCTGTTGCGCCGCATCCGCCGCCGGGCCTCATGATCGAGGGCCGCGCCGGCAAAGCGTCCCCGCACGCGCCAGACCAGGTGGTTGGCGCGCTGTTGAAAGGAGCTTGGTTGCAGCGAGTTTCGGTGAGGAAGGAATGGCCCCGCAGAGCCGGTGCGGTCAATCGGGGCGACCGTCAAAAAAGCGTCAATTCGTGCGGCTTTCAGGCCTCTCGCGGGTCGGCGGGCAGCAGATCGGGCCAGCCGTGGCGCTCCCACGCTTCGACAAGGCCGATATCCTCGGCAAAATCCATGAAGCCGGGATGCAGCCGGGTCCGGTTCATCGGCTCGACATCGGCCCAAAGGTTCATCAGGGCGAACACGTTGGCCGGGTGGATCCGCTCGCGGAAGATCTTCATCACCAGCTCGGCATGGCCCATCCAGATGGCCGGAAAAGCGATCGTGGGATCGTGCGGGTCGGGCATGGTCTGGTGCAGCCCGTCAAGCATCGCGCAGTAGGCGGCGCGGGCCGCCGCATCGCCGCTGCAGATCGCCTTGGCCGCCATATGCCAATAGGCATCGCGCACCGCATCGCTCATCGGCTCGGTCCCAGCGGGCGGGACGATGACGGTGTTCATCAGCATCCGCTGGGCATAATAGGTCTCGACCGCCTTTTCGCGCGCGCCGCTGGCAGCCTCGAACACGGCGAGCCACATCCCCGGCATCCCGAGATCGACCGTGCGCTGCGCGGCGCTCAGCGCCAGGTCAATCTCCCCGAGATTGAAATAGGCGCTCGCCAGCAGCACGTAGTTGCGGCCATAGACCGGGTCCTGTTCGATCCCGGCCTCAAGAAAGGGCAAGGCCGCGCGGGTGCGGCCGACATAGAGCAGCGACGATCCCAGCCGCAGCGCGACATCGGCATTGCGCGGTTCGCGGGCATAGGCCTCGAACGCGAGATCGAGCGCGCCGGCCGGGTTCATCTGCGTCCATTCGTGGAACCCCTGGATCGCCAGCGCATGGCCCTGCCCCGCATCCAGCGCGACCGCCCGCTGCGCGCATTCCGATGCCTTGCGCGAGCGTTCGAGCCGGTCGAGGCACGGGGTGTAGACCGCATTGTGGATATGGGCGTCGGCCAGCATGGTCCAGCATTCGGCAAAGTCGGGGTCGAGCGCGAGGGCCTCCTCCAGCAGCTCGACCGACTTCGCCGCCGCGCCGTCCGTCATCGAGCGCCGGACGAGCGAGCGGCCTTGCAGATAGAGCGCATAGGCGGTGCGATTGGCAGTCATGCGCCGCATCGGCGCAGGCGACAGCGTCAGCCCCAGAACCCGGCAGATCGCAGCAATGACATTGTTGCCGATCAGCTTGCGCGATTCAAAGAAGTCGTCGATCGATCCAGCGATCCGGTCGGCCCATATTTCAGTGCCGGTGGCGCCTTCGATCAGAGCGATCCTGACCGTGATGCCTTCCGCCGTGCGCCGCACCTCGCCTTCGACCAGATGCGTGACCCTGAGGCTCGCCGCCATTTCTGTGAGCGTCTGCCCGCGCGCCGCAACCGCCAGCACCGACGTGCGCCCGGCCAGCATGATGCCTTCCAGCTTGCCCAGCCGCGACACCAGTTCATCGGTTACGCCCTCGGCCAGAAAGAAATCGCCGCCAAGCTGATCGATCTGATCGAACGGCAGCACGGCCAGTGCGATATCGGCCAGCCCGCGCGTGACGGGATAGCGCGCCTGCGCTACCGCACTCAGCCGTGCGCTGGCCTCGGGCTCGCCCGCGTTGCGCAGATCGGACACCAGCCGCGCAACCCCTTGCCGCAGCCGCGCATCGACCTCCTGCCGCTTCATCGCCAGCCAGCGATCATAGGTCGGGTTAAAGGATTCCGCCTGGAGCAGCGGCAGCGTGCCGATCGTCTCGAGCAATTCGGCTGCCGCATCGCCCTTGCCCTCGGCCAGACTGTCTTCCAGCAAGCAAAGGTCCGAGCGAAAAACCGCGCGATCGAGCGCGACTGTGGTGCGGGTGACAGTCAGCAGATGGCCGCAGCCTTCATTCTCGCAATGCTGCCGCAGATCGAGCAGGCATTGCCGCAAGCTCGCCTTGGCCTGGGCATGGAAACGGTCGGGCCATAACAGCTGGCACACGATCTCGCGGGAAAGGCTGCGATCGGGTTGCAGGCATAGCAGGCCGATCAGCAGCATCCCGCGGCGATTGCTGCGCAGGAGCGGAGCGCCGCTTGCCGTTTCGAGCCGGAACTCGCCAAAAATCCGCGCAATCACTTCGGGTGCAGGCAACGCCGTCGCAAGCCGATCATTCAACATTCCGGTCCCCCAAGCCGGAAGCTTAGCCCCGCAAAGGTGATTTGCAACGCAATTAGGGGGCAGCTTGTCCCGACGTTGGCAGCGTCGCCGGGGAAGCCCGGCAAGCGTCAGGCATCAAGATCGGTGCAGAAACGGTCTGTCCAGGTCTGGACATTGTCGTCGCGAATGGTGCCGATCATCGCTTCGTAGCGGGCCTTGCGCTCTTCCAGCGGCATGTCGAGCGCCAGCAGGATCGCGTCGGATATGTCATCGGGGCTGTAGGGATTGACCAGCACCGCGCCCTTGCCATCCAGCCCGAGCTGCTCCGCCGCCCCGGCGAAGCGCGACAGGATCAGCACGCCCGGATCCTTTGGGTCCTGCGCTGCGACATACTCCTTGGCGACCAGGTTCATCCCGTCGCGCAAGGGCGTCACCAGCCCGATCTTCGATCCGCGGAAAAAGCCGAAGAGTTCGGCATGGGAATAACCGCGATTGACGTAGCGGATCGGCACCACATCGACTTCGCTGCGCGCGCCGTTGATCTGCCCGGTCTTCTGTTCGAGCAGCATCCGGATGTCCTGATAGCTTTTCACATCCTCGCGGCTGGGCGGCGCGATCTGGATGAAGACGAGGTCTCGCACGCGCTCCGGGTGCTGGTCGAAGAACCGCCCGATGCCGTCGATCCGCTCGGGCAGGCCCTTGGAATAGTCGAGCCGGTCCACTCCGATCATCGCGGTGCGGTCGCGGGTGGAAGACAGTAGCCGTTGGTGCGCGTTGCGCGCTTCGCCCATGTTGCCCTGCGCCTGGAAGTGCTCCCAATCGATGCCGATCGGATAGGTGCGCGCGATCACTGAACGGCCTTCGAAGTTGATCGTACCCGTCTCCTCGTCGACCTCGGCGCTCAGTTCCTTGCTGCAATAGTGCAGGAAGCTGCCGCGCCATTCGTCCGTCTGAAAGCCGATCAGGTCGTATTCCAGCAGTGTGCGCACCAGCCTCTCGTGGAACGGCAGCGAGACGAACAGCCGGGTGGGCGGCCAGGGAATGTGGAGGAAGAACCCGATCCGGTTGGTCACTCCAAGCGCGCGCAGCCGCTCGCCCAGCGGGATCAGGTGATAGTCGTGCACCCACACCAGATCATCGGGCTCGATCAGCGGCACCACGGCATCGGCAAAGCGCTGATTGACCCGCTCGTATCCCCTGCCCGTCTCGCGCTCGTACTCGGTCAGGTCGAGCCGGTAATGGAACAGCGGCCACAAGGTCGAATTGGCATAGCCGTTGTAATATTCCTCGACGTCGCGGGCGGGCAGATCCATCGTCGCGGTGGTGACACCTTCGTGGCGTTGCAGGTTGATACTGCCGGCAGGATCCTCGCTCTCCTGCCCCGACCAGCCGAACCAGATTCCGCCGCGATCCTTGAGCGCGGAATTGAGCGCGCCGGCAAGCCCGCCCTGGGCTCCGGCAGCGCCGCGGGCCTTGGCCACAGCGACACGGTTCGAGATGACGACCAGACGTTTTATCGGACATTACTCCAGGGTTTGGACAGGTGGCCGGCGCAATTGATGACGCCGACCAGCGAATAGGTCTGAGGGAAATTGCCCCACAGCTCGCCGGTGTTGTAATCGAGATCCTCGCTCAGCAGGCCCGAGGCTGTGGCATGGCTCAGCATCGCATGGAACAGGCGGCGCGCTTCGTCGCTGCGGCCCGCCAGATGGAGCGCCTCGATCAGCCAGAAGGTGCAGACGTTGAAGGCGGTTTCGGGGGCGCCGAAATCGTCTTCGGCGGCATAGCGCAGCATGAAATCGCCGCGCCGCAGCTGCGCCTCGACCGCCGCAAAGGTCGAAGCGAAGCGCGGGTTGTCGGGCGCGAGGTAGCGCAGCTCGACCATCTGGAGCAGACTGGCATCGAGATAATCGCTCTCGAAGCTGGCGCCGTAGTGCCCGCCCTCTTCCCCGTTCTCGACCCAGGCGTCCTGTTCGATCCGGGCGCGGATCGCATCAGCGCGTTCGCGCCACACGGCGGCGCGGTCGTCCTTGCCGAGCCATTCGGCAGCGATCGCCAGCCGGTCGCAGGCGGCCCAGCTCATCACCGCGGAATAGGTGTGCACTTCCTGCCGCGTGCGGAATTCCCACAGGCCCGCATCGGGCTGATCGTGCATCGCCCAGGCCATTTCGCCGACCTGTTCAAGGCTCTCGAAATCGCGCTCGTCGGCAATCCGCAGCAGGCGCTGGTCGATGAAGCCCTGCACGGTCGGCAGCACGATCTGGCCGTAGCAATCGTGCTGCACCTGCTTGTAGGCGGCGTTGCCGACGCGCACCGGCCCCATTCCGCGATAGCCCGTCAGCGCGGGCGCGGTCTCCTCGGTCAATTCAGCCACCCCCATCACCGAATAGAGCGGCTGGATCTGCCCGCCCTTGGCCGCGTCGACGATGTTGCGCAGATAGGCGAGATACTTCTCCAGCACATCGAGCGCGCCGATGCGGTTCAGCGCCTGCACCGTGTAGTAGGAATCGCGAATCCAGCAGTAACGGTAGTCCCAGTTGCGCTCCGAATGCGGGGCTTCGGGAATAGAGGTGGTGAGCGCTGCAACGATCGCGCCGGTTTCCTCGTGCTGGCACAGCTTCAGGGTGATGGCGCAGCGGATCACGTCGCTCTGCCATTCGAACGGCGTCGCCAACCCGCGCACCCAGCGCTGCCAGTAGCTGCGCGTGGCCTGCTCCATCCGGCGGATTTCCTCGCGCAGATTGCCCTGGAAGGGCTCGTCCGGGCCGAGGAAGAAGTGAAGATCATCTTCGACGCGGAAGCTGCGCCCTTCGAGGATGAAGCCGACCGGCGCATCGGTTGTGAGCCGCAGCGTCTCGCGGCCAAGCAGATAGCGGATATGGTTGGTGCCGCGGGTCGTCTCCGCCGGAGCCGCGCCATAATCGCGCATCGGGCGCAGCAAAGCGCGCACGCGAGGGCTGCCGGCGACCGATCGCACAATCCGGCTGATCGCAACCGGGCGATACATCCGCCCCTTGCCTTCGTGGCGCGGGCAGAAATCGAGCACTTCGACCGCGCTACCATCCTCCGCCTCAAGCCGGGTGACGAGGATCGGCGTGTTGCGGATATAGGCCTGCTGCGCGCTGACCTGCCCTTCCAGCTCGAAGCGCCACACACCCTGATCGGTCGCATCGCCGTTCATCAGCGCGCAGAACACCGGGTCGCCGTCGACCCGCGGAATGCAGCTCCACACCACACCGCCTTCCCGGTCGATCAAGGCGCTGATCTGGCAATTGCCGATCGGCCAGAGTTCAAGATCGGGCGTTACAGCTCCAGCCACTTGTGCACTTCCTCCACGCTTGCAAGTCCATGGCGGGCGGCGGCCGAAACCCGTTCCCCCACCGCGATACCGAACCCGCCCAGCCGTGCGCAGGCGACAAAGCCGTCTTCGTCGGTGGTATCGTCACCGATGAAGATCGGCACAGCCCCCGCAAAGGGAGGACGGGCCACCAGCAGATTGACCGCCCCGCCCTTGTCGCTGCCGGGCCAGGCGACTTCGACCACGCATTTGCCGGTCTTGGCCACAAGGCCATAGGCCTCGGAAAGTTCCACCGCGAATTGGCGCGTCTCGGCCTCGCGCTTAGGCTGCGTGCGGTAGTGCAGCGCGCCGCCGTGGGCCTTGCGCTCGTAAAGCAGCCCGCGATCGGCGGCGAAACGTTCCAGCGCGGCGGCGACCGGCTGCGGCAAGGCCCGGCCTTCGCGCAGGATATGGCCACCGGGGGCGCGCACATCGCCGCCATGCGATCCGGCAAGGTGCAGGTTGGGATGGCCGAGAAAGTCCGTCAGATTGTCGATGCTCCGGCCCGTCACCAGCGCCAGCGCACCGTCCAGCCGCGCGCCGAGCCGTTCGAGCCGCTCGGGCAGGCGCTCGGCCACCGTGACTGCATCGGGCGCGTCAGCGATCTCCACCAGCGTTCCGTCGAAATCGAGAAACAGCGCGGCGCGGCCCTGTTCGAGGAGCAGCGACAACGGAGGCGGCGGCGCGAGTGGAGGGCAAGCGCGGAACATGGTGCCAGCATAGGGAACGAGGCCGCGGGGTCAAACCGCAAGGTGCACGGCGAGCACAAGGCGGCGAACGCCGAGGCCGGAGCGCGCCGTCCATGCTCCCTGCTCGACAATCCGGCGCGCCTTGCCCAAGGTCGGACCGATGAAGCTCTCGTCTCCTCCCCAGCGCCCGGTCTGGCCCCTGCTGGCATGGTCATCCGCTGCGCTGGCAGGGGTGGCAGCGCCAATGGTCGCCATGCTGTTGCTGGGTGCAGATGCGCCTGCGGCCGCTGGCGCCGCGATTCTGGCGGTTGGCCTGATGGGGGCCGGCATCATCGGCGCCGCCGCCGCGGCACGCTTCTGGATCGGTATTGTGCTGGCGCTGCTGGCCGGCGCAGGCCTGTTGCTGCTGGCGCAGGTCATCGGAATGCCGCCCTTACAAGACCCGCTTTGGACCGGTCTCGCCATCGCCGCTGCAAGCTTCAGCTTCGCCGCGCGCGGCGCTCTGTTTGCCCGCAGTGCGGCAGCCAAAGGCTGGTTGATCGCCGTATTCGTCGTCGCGGGTGAGGCCGCTATTCTGGCAACCGCCTCGGCCCGGCCGGGCACGCTGCCGGAATGGCTCCTGGCTCTGCTGCCGGCGCAATGGGCGAGCATGGCCATCGCGGGCGCTTGGACCGGCACAGGCGCAGACGTGGCAGGTGCTGCGCTGATCGCTCTCGCAGGCACGGCAGCAGCGACCCTGCTTGTGGCCAACCTGTGGCCGCGCCGCTGGCCCTATCTGGTGATGTTCAGCGCGTGGCTCGCGCTATCCGCGCTGGTTTACGAGCGGATGTGACCGCGCCGACGGTGCCGGGTTCGTGCCGACCGCAAATGGCTTGAACCATAGCACCGCTCATCACCCGGCGCCCAAATAGCCAAAAACGCCTTCCCATGCTCCAAAGCCGAGCAAAATGCGCCCCGCCATCATCGCGATCAGCAGTCCCAGCAACAGCACCCAGCCCAGCATGATGCCCGTTGTCATGCGCCAGTTCTTGGGCGGCAGGCCCTGAAACAGGAAGGTCGCTATGCCGGCGACATTCACGCAGACCAGATTGACGGTGAACAGGAACATCGCATTGGCCCCGGCGGCGGGCAATCCTGCTCCGGTGTAGATCCCCGCAGCCGTCAGCGGCGGAACCAGCGCGACGGCGACCATGACGCCCACGAGTGCGAGTGATGCCCCACGACTGAAGGCCAGCACGCCGGCTGCACCGCAGGCTAGAGCAAGCGCAATATCAGCGGGCTGAACCAGCGTCCGGTTGCGCAATTCAGGGGTCAGCGGATCTATCGTCACGATCGCGCCGATCACCATGCCCGCCACGATTGCCAGCGCGCATCCCAGAGCCAGTGTCGCAAACGCCTGCCGGCCCAGCTTCCAGTCGCCCACCGTCGCCGCCAGCGCCAAACCCATCGTCGGGCCAAGCAGCGGTGCGATGATCATCGCGCCAATCACAACGGCAACCTGACCGCTGCGCATCCCCAGCCCCGCGATGATCGCCGACAGGGTCACCGTCAGCACGAAGGAAGGGCGGATATGCAGGCTTTCTTCGATATCATCGTAGAGTTCATCGGTGCTCAGCCGGTCGCGGCTGAAAAAGCGCTCCAGCCAGGTGGGCGGCGCCAGATCGCGCGTGAGCGGCAGTTCGGTGGCCGGGCTTTCTTCCACCGCAGGCAGCACCGCTTCAAGCTGCGCCACATGGGCGGTGAAAGATGGCACAGCGGCAAATGCGTCCTCCAGATCGGTCAGCAGCCGTTCGGTGTAACGCTGCTGAACGATGCAGGTGTATTTCTCCTGCGCACCGGGCAGAGTTTCGCGCCAGAACCGGCGCGTGTGGCGCGGCAGGATTGTTTCCAGTCGCTCGATCTGATCTTCAGGCAGGTAAATCTGGACAAGTCTCGCCGACATGGAACCCCCAGTATCAAAACGATCCGGTGCCCAAGCTTTAGGGTATCCTCGTCAGTCGAGCCAGAACGATGATGGCGGACAAGCCATGGCAGACGTGCCCCATCCCCGCTTCAGCCAGCCAGCAGTCGGACATCGTGTGCCATCATCCAGCCGGAATCGCACAGCCCGAAATCGTCGGTATCTTCTGCAACCGGGGAGGAGACGTCGCAGTCCTCGCCCTGATACGTTGCAGAGATGATCCCGACCATTTGTTCGTCATTGCTGGTTTCACAGACCCAGACGGGGGTGGCTTCTGCCAACTCGCCATTGGGCTCAAGTTCGTCGCTGGGACCCGGATGCACGCTGATCGTGATCTCGGGCGCGAGTTCGACGATCACGCCGTAGCTGCACGGATCGGTTTCAGACGCGCTGAGCGTGAAAGGCTCGTTCCCGCCCGAATATCGCGGTTGTGCCAGCAAAGGCGCTGCAACCAGACACGCCGCCAAATCCGAGTTGGACAAACGGCACCGGCTCGCGTTCGGTGCTACCGGCTGCCGGATGGGAATAGGTCAGATCGGCCTTTGTCGGCAGGCTGAACGCAGGCGTTGCGAAAAGCAGCGGTGCGATCGCCAGTGCTGAACAGGTGCTGATAATCAGCTCATTTGCCGATCACGAGACCGTGGTGAAGGCGTTTTCTGCCGGTGCTGACGGCTACCTGCTCAAGGACAGCGCGCCGCAGCAAATCCTCAATGGCATCGCGATCACGCTGGATGGCGGTGCGCCGGTCAGTCCTGCGGCGGCGGTCTATCTGCTCGATCTGCTGCGTGCGCCTGCGCCCATGTCGCCTGTTCAACCCTCGGTGGAGGCAGACGGTCGGCTGACCCAGCGCGAGACCGAGCTGCTGCGCGCCTTTGCCGCGGAAAAGAGCTACAAGGAAGCCGCCCGCACGCTGGGCATTCCCTGACCGCTCAAGACCCCAGATCGACAAGGCCCCCCATGCAGCCGGTGTGTCATTTTCCTGCCTTCAATCCCGGTCATCATAGGCTCTGCCCGTCAACCTCCCTACCGCTCGCAAAAGTCGCGCCTCGGCGAGCATCACGTCGCTGCGGCTCCGCGCGACATCGAGCTCGGCGGCGCGCAGGCTTTGCTCGGCAAACAGCAGGTCGAGCGTGTCGCGCAGCCCGAGTTCGTATTCCGCGCGCACCCCGCTGAGAGCAATCTCGGCGGATTGCAGCGCTTGCCGTCCGGCCGCAAGACGCCGCCGCGCACCGCTGAGGGAGGCCCAGGCGCTGTCCGTCGCGCGGATCACTTCCCGGCGCGCCGCATCGACGGCGAAGTCCTCGGCGCGTGCGTTCGCCTGCGCCTCACGGATCCGCGAGGGAACGAGGCCGCCGGTCACAAGCGGAATGCGCAAGGCGACACCGACCGTGCCGAAGCGTTCGGACGGCGCCCCGATGCCGCCGCCGCCCAGGCCCGATGATTGCCCGCCGATCGCCTGCAAATCGAGGTTCGGCGCCCGCTCGGCCCGCGCCGCGCCGATCCGTGCTTGCGCGGCATCAGCCAGCGCGGCCCGTTCGCGCAGTCGCGGGCTGTCGGCCTCGGCGATGGTGCGCGCGGTTGCGAGGTCGGGGGGCAATGCCGGGGGCGATGCCGCGTCGGGCTCCAGCACGATAGCAGCCTGCCCGACCACGGCGAGGTAATCGGCCCGCGCGCGCTCAAGCGCCGCCTGTGCATCCGCCAGATTGCCGGCAATGCCCGCCCGCTGAGCTTCGAGCTGGGCGACGTCGGTGAGCGTGGCCTGCCCACTGTCGAACCGGACCTGCGCCTCCTCGACTTGCCGATCAAGGCGCTCAATCCCGATTCGGGCGATCCGCTCGGCCTCCTGCGCGAACAGGATGTCCGCAAACGCGGCAACCACGGCTTCGAGCACGGCGGCCTCGCGCTCGCGGAGCCGTTCGCGTCCGGCATCGACTTCGGCCTCGGCAGTGCGGATCGCCGCCGATACGCGCCCGCCGGTCCACAGGGGGAGCCTGCCGGTAAGGGTCACATCGCCGCGCTCGCCCGTGCCGGTCTGTAGCCCGGCGTCGAGAGCGACGGTCGGCCGCCCGCCGGCGCGCGCCTGCTCGGTTGTCTCCGCCAGAGCCTCCTGCCGTGCCGCGGCTTCGGCAAGCTCCGGGTTGGTCGCATAGGCATCGGCAATCGCCTGCGCGAGAGTCTGCGCCCCGGCGGGGGCAGGAAGGCACACGAACAGCATGGACAGCGCGGCGAGCCTAGTCATGGCGCAGCGCCTCGGCCGGCGCGATCCTGCTGGCGCGCAGCGAATGGGCCAGAACCGTGATCACCGCGATGGCGATGGCCAGAACGCTGGCGGCGATGAAATAGACCGGCGAAAGCGCGATCCGCTCGGAAAAGCCGGACAGCCATTCGCGCATCGCCAGCCATGCCAGCGGCCAGGCGATCACGTTGGCGATCAGCACCGGGCGCAGGAACTGACCGATCAGCAGGCGGACAATCGCGCCCGAGCTTGCACCCAGCGATTTGCGAATCCCGATCTCGCGCACCCGGCGCGCGGTGTTGAACGCCGCCAGCCCGTAGAGGCCGAGCGCGCCGACAATCACCGCCAGCACGGTGCCGAAGGCGAACAGGCGCGAGCGCTGGACGTCGCCCTCGAGATAGCTCTTGTAAAGCAGCGCATTGACCGAATTTCCCGCAAACGGAACGCCCGCGGCGCGTTGCTGCCAGACCGCTTCGATCCGCTGCAGCACCGCCTCTGCATTGCCTGAGTGCCGCACCGTGAGGTTCGGCGGAAAATCGCCTTCATTGGCGAGCGCATATGCAAAGGGCTTCACCGCCACGGTAGGATCGGCGAAGTTGATATCCTCGATCACGCCGATGATCGCGAAGGTGCCGGCTGCCTTCAACTCCTTGCCGACCGCATCCTGCGGCGTCGCGAAGCCGAGCGCGGTGGCTGCGGCGCGGTTGATGACGAGATTGCGCTTTGTCGGCTTGGTCGTGTCCGAATCCTCCACTGCCGCTTCGATCGGCACGGAAAGGTCGGCAGGGAAGCGACCGGGATCGAACAGGCGGCCGGCGAGCAGACGCACCTGATAAACATCGGCGAAACTCCGCCCGACCGTCCCTTCGAGCAGATCGATCTCCGCGGGAATATCGCCGCCTGACGACTTGCTGATGCTGTACGAGCCGCCCGTCGGCACCACGCCCGAAATCGCCGTGCCTGTCACACCCGGGAGCGCTTCGATCGCGCGGCGGATCGCGCTGCGCTGGGCGGGGTCGAGATTGGGATCGGCGAAGGACGAAACCATGATCAGCCCGTCGCGCTGGTATCCCAGATCGACCGATTGCAGGTGCCGCGCCTGCGCGAACAGCACCGTGGTGCAAATCACCAGGGCGATGGCGAGCGCGAACTGGATCACCACCAGCAAGGTGCGCAGGATCGCCCCGCGCCGTCCGGTGCCGGGCGAGCGGTTGGAGCTCAGCACGGCGGCAGGCTGGAAGCGGGAGAGCACGAAGGCGGGGTAGGCACCTGCGGCGACCCCCGTCACGAGTATCACCGCCGCCAGCGGCGCAAGGATGCCGCGCGCGCCGACATATTCGATTTCCAGCGACAGCCCGCCCGCCGCGTTGACGAAGGGGAGCGCCAGTTCCGCCAGCGCCAGCCCGGCAATCCCGGCCAGCACCGCAGCGGCCAGCGCTTCGGCCAGAAAGCGGATGATGAGGCTGGTGCGCGAGGCGCCCACGACCTTGCGCAGCGCGACCTCGCGCGCCCTGAGATCGGCGCGTGCGGTGGCCAGATTGACATAGTTGATGATGGCAAGGCCCAGCGCGATCAGCCCGAGGGCCCCCAGCGTTGCGACCACCAGCCCGTCGCGCGGGTCCTTCAGATGCAGCGAGGCCAGCGGCACGATCGCCTCGGTCACTGTCATGAAGTTGTCCGGGCCCTGGAAATTGGGGTCGGGGTGACGCGCGTTGAAGCCCTTCAGATTTCGCTGCATCGCCGCTGCCGAGGCTTGGTCGGTAAACTTCAGGAAGGTGGTGACACCGCTCGATCCTTCGAAGAACGTCTCCTGATCCGGCATCAGCCGCGCCATGACCTGCGGGCGATAGGTCATGGCCACGGGCATGTCCTCGATCACGGCGGCGACCCGGAGCACCCGCTCCTCGGTGCCGAGCACCAGCGTGATTGTCTGCCCAATCGGATCGCCGGGGCGCAGGTGCTTGGCCGCTGCGCTTCGGGTCAGCACCGCGCCATCGGGCCGCGACAGGGCGCTCCCGGTGTCTCCTGCGAATACGGGGACGGGAAAGAGATCGAACCAGGCCGGATCGACGAGGCCGATCTGCTCCTTCGCCGCCTGCCCGCGCGCCTTCACCGTTGCATCCGCCGCCACCAGCCTTGCGCCCTGTGTGCCGGGATAGTCGGCTTGCAGCAGATCGACCATGTCGACGCGAGAGGGAATGCCGACCGGCTCGGCCTCGCCGAATTGCAACTTGCGGTCGACCACCCAGACCTTGTCTGCGCCGGGGAGCACATTGTCGAAGCTCGTTTCGAACCGCACGAACAGGAACAGCACAAGGAAGACCGCGATCCCCAGCGCCAGCCCGCCCAGATTGATCAGCGCAAACTGGGGGTGCCTGCTGAAGGAGCGATAGAGGGTCGCCGCTACGTTCACAGGCGATCTCCGGCTGGAGCGATGTGATCAGTCATGGCGCAGTGCCCATGCAGGGGTGGCCCGCGCCGCCCGCAGCGACTGGCCAAGCACCGTCAGCCCCGCGATCAGCGCCGCCAGCAATCCCGCCCCGAGAAAGTAGAGCGGCGACAGCGCGATCGGATCGTCGAACCCCGCCAGCCAGCGGCGCATGGCGGCCCATGCGAGCGGCCAGGCGATAAGGTTGGCGAGCACCACCGGCTGCAGGAACTGCCTGACCAGCAGCCGCACGATATCGCCGCGTGTCGCGCCAAGCGCCTTGCGGATACCGATTTCGCGCACACGGCGGGCGGTATTGAACGAGGCGAGGCCCCACAGCCCGACCATCCCGATCAGCACCGCCAGCCCGGCGCCGATCGCGAACAGGCGCGCGGCGCGTTCGTCCTCGGCATATTGTTCGCGCAGGCTTTCCACGCCGGTCTGGGCTTCGAAGGGAAGCTCTCCGGCGACGCTGATCCACGCCTCGCGCGCGGCATCGGTGGTGGCCTTGGGATCACCGGTGAACCGCAAGGTCAGCGGGCCATAACGCGGATCCCTGTAATAGGTGTAATAGGTCGGATCGATCGGCTCGCGCGGGGAAAGGAAGCGCATGTCATTGACCACGCCGACAATCGTCCGCGGCGGCGCACCGCGCCCGACCTGCTGGCCGATCGCCTCGGCCGGATCCTTGTAGCCCAGCGCGCGCAGCAGCAGCGTGTTAATCACGACATTGCGCGGCTCCTCGAATTCGCGGTCGGTGACATCATCGCTGGCGAATTCATCGCCGAGAAAACGGCCTGCGAGCAGTCTCGCGCCATAGGTTTCGAAGAATTCAGGGCCGATCGCGACCCGCCGCATGGAGAGGGGGGGACTGCCGTCCTTCTTGAAGGTATCGACATTGTTCGTGCCGCTACCGCCGGGAACGCTGTCGCTCAAGGCGACCGAACGCACCGAGGGGATCGCCGCCATCCGCGCGACGATGGCGCGGCGCTGGGCCTCGTCCTCGGCCCAGCTCATCGAGCGGATCAGCAGCAGGCCTTCGCGGTCGAACCCGATATCGGCGCTGCGCAGATGCTGGACCTGGGCAAACAGCACGCCCGTTCCGATCATGAAAGCAATCGCGAGCGCGAACTGCGCAGCGACGAGCGCCTGACGCAGCCGCGTCCCGGCCTGCCCCCCACCGGGCGCCTTGGCCGAGGCGAGCACGCTGGCCGCAGGAAAGCGCGACAGCATGAAGGCAGGGTAAGCGCCCGCCACGACCCCGATCACAAGGGCCAGAAGCGCCAGCGGCAGGATCACGCCCTGCGCGCCGAAATAGGTCAGCGTCAGAGTCAGCCCGCCCGCTGCATTGACGAAAGGCAGCGCAAGCTCGACCAGTGCCAGCCCGACCAGACCTGCCAGCGCCGCAGTGCCGATGGCTTCGCCAAGGAACTGGCGGATCAGCGCGCCCCGATCGGCACCCATAACCTTGCGCATCGCCACTTCGCGGGCCCGCAAGGCCGCGCGCGCGGTGGCCAGGTTCACGTAGTTGACGATGGCGATCAGCAGAGTGAGCGCACCGACGATGCCCAGCGTGGTCACCGTCTGCCGGCGGCTGTCCGGCTCTCGCCCCTGCGGAGTCAGGTGCATGTCTGCGATTGGCAACAGGTTGATGCCGATCTGCTTGCTGGCCTGCTCGCCGTAAGCGCTCAGCGCGCGCTTATCGACGAAAGCATCCGTCCCGCTCTCGAATCGGGCGGCGTCCTCGGGGCCTGCAAAGCGCAGGAAGGTCTGGACCGACGTGCTGCCCCAATTGCGCCACCAGGGGCTGTCAACGTCGTCGGGCAGCCGGGATAGCATCGTGAAATCAAGCTCGCTGGAGGGAGGCAGGTCTTCGAACACCCCGGCAATCCTGAGAAGCCGCGTCTCCCCCTCGATTGAAACCGTCATGCTTTGACCAACCGCCTCGGCTGTACCGAAATACCGCTCGGCAATGCTCCGCGACACCAGCAGGTTTGCCGGATCAGCCAGCGCCCCGCGTCCCGTCCCGGCGACCATAGGCAGCGCGAAAATATCGAAGAAGCTTGGGTCTACGCGCTTCAGCTTTTCGGACGCGGCCACGCCATTTTCCATCACCGAGGCGCTGACCGGCTCGATCCGCGTGCCGACGATGCCGGGGAAATCTTCACGCAATTGCTCCAGCAGCCCGCCCATCGTCCAGTGATGGCGGCCGCTGAAGGGCTGATCCGGCGCCCGTACATTGGTCTGCACCAGATAGACCTTGTCGTGACCCGGCAGCCACCTCTCGAAGCCGGTTTCAAACCGCACGTAGAGGCCCAGCACAATGATGGTGGCAATGCCGATTGCGAGCCCCCCGACATTGAGCGCCGCGTAAACCCGGTGCCGCGTCAGCGACCGGTAGAGCGACAGGAGCGCGAACCCGTTCACAGCGCACGCATCGCTGAAGCGACGATCCGTCCGTCGAGCATGTCGATCCGGCGCTTGGCCATATCGGCATGGCTGGGCGAGTGCGTCACCATCACGATGGTCGAACCACTGTCATTAAGCGTGGTGAGGATGTTCATCACCTGCTCGCCATTGGCGGTGTCGAGATTGCCGGTCGGCTCGTCGGCGAGGATCAGCTTGGGATCGCCCACGATGGCGCGGGCAATCGCGGCGCGCTGCTGCTGCCCTCCGGAAAGCTGATGCGGAAAATGCCGGGCACGGTGCGCGATGCCGATGCGGTCCATCGCGGCCGCGACCCTCGCCTTGCGGTCGCTCACATCCTTGCGATAGGCGAGGCCCAGCGCGACATTCTCTTCGATCGTCAGCTCGTCGATCAGATTGAAGCTCTGGAACACGAAGCCGAGCGAGGCCGCGCGGAATTGCGCCAGATCGCTTTCCGGCAATTGCGCCAGATCGCGCCCGCCGAACAGGTATTGCCCGGACGTGGGCCGGTCGATGGTGCCGAGCGTGTTGAGCAGCGTCGACTTGCCGCATCCCGATGGTCCCATGATCGCCACGAACTCGCCCTCGGCAATGGCGAGATCAATCCCGGCAAGAGCAGTGGTTTCGACCTCGTCCGACCGGTAGCGTCGTTCGATCGCCTGCAATTCGATCATGTCATCTGTCCTCTTTGCGCCTAGCGGATGTTGAGCAGATCGCCTTCGACCTGCGAAAGGTTGCTTGTGATGATGACCTCGCCCGGCTTCAGCCCGGAGAGGATTTCGACCTGACGCGGGTTGCGCCGACCGACTTCGATGGTGCGACGGCGCGCTTGGGAGCCGTCCGCATCCACCACGAAAACACTGTTGCCGCCCTCGCTCAGCCAGCCGCCCATCGGGACGACCACGGCGCGGGTCGCGGCGCCGAGCTGGATGCGGACATCGAGCGTCTGCCCGCGATTGAGCCGCGCAGCTGCGGGGCCCGCGAACGCGAGTTCCACGCGGAAACGACCATTGCTAACCGTCGGCAGAACCTTGGCGACGACCAGCTTCGCGCCTTGCGCCGTCTGGCCAGTCTGGCCCGCGCGCAAGCGGCCGAGGTAGAACTCGTCAACCTCGGCTACCAGCTTCCATTCGCTTTCGCTGTCGATCTGTCCGGCCGGATCGCCCGCGGCGAGGGTTTGCCCGGGTTGCAGCGTAAAATTGGTCAACCTGCCGCTGCGCGGTGCGCGGATCGTGAGGGCATCAAGGCTGGCTCGCAGCGCGCCAAGCGTACCTTGCAACCGCCCACGGGTCTGATCGAGCATCGCCCCCTGAGCAGCCGTGAAACGGCTCTCCGAGGCCAGCCCCTGCTTGAGCTCCTCGACCCGGCCACGCTGGAATTCGACTTCGGCGACATAGCGCTGGATGCCTGCATCCGACAGGAACCCGCGCTCGTGCAACTGGCGGCGCGCATCATATTCGCGCGTCGCCTGTACCAAATCATACTGCGCCTGCGACAGCTGCGCCTGACGGTCAGCCCGGCTGCGGGCAATGCCGAGGTTCTCGCTCGCAACCCCGCCCAGCTGGCTGGCGATCTGCGCTTCCTGCGTCATCACCTGCAAGCGCAATTCGGGATTGGCGAGCTGCGCCAGCGGCTGGCCCTGCGTGACCAGCGCGCCGTCCTCGACCAGCAGCGCCTCGACCTGTCCGCCGCTCATCACGCCCACCAGCGTCGTCACCGCTGGCGCGACCTCGGCGCGCACCGGCAGGTAGTCCTCGAAACGGGCGAGTTCCACCGGGCCCGTCACGATGCTGTCGGCATTGATGTCCGCCGATCCGCTGGCGGGAATGACCGACCACAGCGCCGCCCCCGTCAGCAGCACGGCGAGGGCAATGAGCAATTCCCGCCGCATCCACCACTTGCGGCGCGTAGGGGCAATCGCACGATCCATCCCGCCCCCCGGCGATGGAGGTGGTGGGGGCGGCGAAGAAAGATTTGCGTCTGAACCGGTTTCGTCCATCATGATTGCACTATCGCTCAACCAAGCTGAATTACCTAAACCCCTATGAAACCTGCAAATTCTTCTGCCACTGCCAAGGGCGACCGTTCGGGTTCGGACAGACTGTCCGGTTCCGGACAGTCGGATCGGGCGTCAAGCGCCACGGCGCGGACGATTCTGCTGATCGACGACAATGACGATGTCGCCCGCGCGGTTGAAATCGCCTTCCGCATGGCCGGTCACAGTGTCGAGCGCGCCCCCAATGCGCAGGATGCCTATTCGCGGTTGGCGCTGCGCCGGTTCGATGCGATCATCCTCGATCTCAACTTCACGCCGGGCAAGACCGACGGTTCGGAGGGGCTGGCGTGCCTTGATCGCATTCTGGCTGACGATCCGGGGGCCTGCGTGGTCCTGCTGACGGCGCATGGCGGCGTGCGCATTGCTGTCACCGCGATGCAGGCGGGCGCGCGCGATTTCGCCGTGAAGCCGTGGAGCAATGCCGATCTGGTCGCGAAGGTCGAGGCGGCGATTGCCCGCGCGCCGATGTCGAATGCCGGGCCTGCGCCTGAGGCAGGCGCAGCTGGGGAGGCTCGCACGGCCGCGCCCGCGCAACCTGCGAGCTTGCTGGGCGAATGTCCTGCCATCGCGGAATTGCGCGACTTGATCCACCGGATCGGGCCGACCGACGCGGGCGTTACCATCACCGGGCCATCGGGCAGCGGCAGAAGCCTCGCCGCTGCGGCGCTTCACGCATCGTCGCCTCATGCGGCACAGGACGCCGTGCAAGTCGATCTCCGGGACGCCTCGCAATGGGAGCGATTGCCAGACATTCGCGGCACGCTGATCCTGCGTCACCCGGATCGGCTGGACGATATCGCGCAGCAACGCCTGCTCGCTATCCTGCCGGCAAACGCGCGCCTCATCGCCATCGTCGATGATCCTGAGCGGATCGTCCCGGCGCTGCGGCGGCGAACCGCAGTGGTCGAGCTGAAAGTTCCGCCGCTCGCCGAACGCGGCGAGGATGCGGTGCTGCTTGCCCGGCATTTCCTGCGCCTTGCTGCCGAACGGCATGGCCGCCCGCTGCGCCCGCTCAGCGACGGCGCGGTGGAGGCGATCCGGGCGGCACGCTGGCCCGACGAGGTGCGCGGTCTCGCACTGGCGGCGGAGCGCGCGGTGCTGCTGGCAGATGGAGAAACGATCGGACCGGAGGCGTTTGCTGCGGCTACCCCGCCTCCCGCGATTGCCGCGCTTGGAAGCAGCCCGGCAGCCTCGGCAAAATTCGATCTCGATCAGACCGAAAAGGCCCTGATTCAGGCGGCGCTGCGCGAATATGGGCACAATATCAGCCATGCCGCGCAGGCTCTCGGCCTCAGCCGGGCGAGCCTCTATCGCCGCATGGAACGTCATGGCCTCTAGTCGCGGCCTTCGGGCGATCGGGCTCGCCGGAGGCATGGCGCTCGCGGCGGTGGCCGGCGCACTGGCTTGGCAAGCGGGCATGTGGGGAGCCTTTACCCTGTCGTTGCTGGTGGCGGCATGGTTCGCCGCGTCGCTCTACGGACAGGCGGCGCGCTCCTCGGTCGGAGCCACCACGCTTGCCGAGCCCGCCTCAGGCCCAGCCCCCGCCGAGACTGGTGCCTTGCTCCACAGGCTCCTGCTCGATGCCGCCCCGACCCCGCTGGTGGCGCTGCATCACGATCACGCCCGCGCGCTCAACCGCGCCGCGCGGCAGATGTTCGGCACCGACGCGCGCATCCTGCCGATCCCCGGCAGCCTTGCCGACGAAGCCGCGACCCATCTGCATCACGAAGGCCGCCGCTGGCGGATCGACCGCGTTCGCGCAGACGGCGACCCGGCGGTTTCCGCCGTCGTCGCGCTGGTCGATGTCGAGAGCGAAGCCAGCCTTGCCGAGGCCCGCGCCAGCGCCGAGCTGATCGACGTGCTAGGCCACGAACTGCTCAACGGCCTCGCGCCGATCGTTTCGCTGGCGGATAGCGCGCAGCGGGCGGCGGATGCCGAACCAGTCGATCATGCCCTGCTGCGCGAGATCCTCGGCCCGCTCAAGCGGCGGGCGGAGGGGCTTGAACGCTTCGCCCGCGCCTATCGCGAATTGGCGCGCCTGCCCGCACCCACCATCCAGCCATGGGATATGGCGGAGTTCCTGCATGACCTCAGGCAGGGTTTCGTCCGACGCTGGCCGGACATCGATCTCGTTGTCGAATCGGGCCACGTGACAGCGTGGCGGTTCGACCGCGATCAGCTGTCTCAGGCGCTGTGGGCCTTGCTGCACAATGCTGCCGAAGCGGCCAGTCAGGGACCATCGGCACGGGTCGATCTTTCATGCCACGTGGAAGGCCAGCGCCTCGCTCTGGAAGTTGCCGATAGCGGCAATGGGATCGTTCCCGGGAGCGCGGATCACATCTTCCGGCCGTTTCACACGACGAAGCCGGAGGGGTCAGGGATTGGCCTTTCGCTGGCGCGGCAGATCGCCCGCGCTCACGGCGGGACGGTGGAACTCGTCGGAGCAAGACCTACGCGGTTTCGGCTTACTTTGACATGACTGCAGAATCCGGATCGCGTCCGCTAGTTTAGAGAGGTTTCCCGGCGGAAGCGGAATTGCTGAAAGCGACCGACGTACGCCGTTCCGGCGCGGTATTGGAAACGTCGGCATACCCGACATTCGGCCACTCGCAGGTCCGGCAGTTTGTGGGCAGCAACGCGCCCCAAAACCAGACGCGTGGCTGGTTGCCGGCAATTCCCGGAAGCTGCCGTTCGATAGATTTCAGATCGACAGTCGCTCAGGATCGCTCTGACAATCACACCACTCTGCCCTATCGATGGTTCGAAGAAGTTTCATGGCTGATAGCACGGTCAAGCGCACGAAAATCCAAAACCCTGTGGCGTAGTGGCGGATGGGGATCGATCACGCTACGCAGACCTGATGGTAACCATTCGCGAAGTCGCAAAGGAGGCAGGCGTTTCTGTTGCGACCGCTTCACGCGCGCTCAACGGCATGTCCAACGTCACCGAGCCGACACGGGCGAAGATCGAGGCCGTCGCGGCACGGCTCAATTACGTTCCGCATAGTGGGGCGCGCAGCCTCACGAAACGCCAGACGGATACGATCGGCGTCATTCTTCCAGATCTTTTCGGCGAGTTCTTTTCCGAACTCATCCGCGGGATCGACAAGGCCGTCCATGCCGAAGGCAAGACCTTGCTGCTAGGCACGATGCACGGACGGCAGGAGGAGACGGCGCAAGCCATCAGGGCGATGCGCGGCCGGGTCGACGGGCTGATCATCATGCCTCCCGAAACGGTTGCCAAGACGCTCGACACCGAACCGCTCGTTGCGTTTCCCATCGTCATGCTCAACGCCCCGCCCAAAGGCAGCACCCTGCCCTTCGTCAGCATCGACAGCAGGGCCGGAGCGGAAATGATCACGCGCCATCTGATCGAACGCGGTGCGCGAAAGATCGTCCATATTTCCGGGCCGGCAAACAACCGCGACGCGATCGAGCGCGCGGCCGCGTTCCGCGATATCATGAAAGCGGAACTCGGCATTGCGGATCCCGTGATTCTCCCGGGCGATTTCTGCGAGGGTTCTGGCGAAAAAGCGATTGTCGCCCTGCTCACCTCGGGCATTGCTTTCGATGCCGTGTTCGCGGCCAATGACGTGATGGCGGTCGAGGCCATGATGAGCCTGCGTGACGCCGGCTACGCAATCGGCACGGAGGTGCTCGTTGCGGGGTTCGACGATATCCCGCTCGCCCGCTACGTCTCTCCGGGCCTGACGACGGTACGGTCCGAAATCACGAAACTCGGCGAAGCCGCCGCGCGTACGCTGCTCGCATTACTGAAAGGCGAACTCGACGAAGAGTCTCACGGTACGGTGATCGTGCCGCGTCTTGCAGTAAGGGGCTCGACGGCTGGACGAGACGAAGCCGCCTGATCCCCTTCTGCGTCCAGCCATCCACCCTTGAATCCGGCCCGAGCCAGTCCGCGGCGGATATGGGGATTTCGGCGCATGACCTCCCACACGAGACCGCTGCGGTGGTTTTCCATCATCGCAATTATCGGTCCCTGATCGATGCCGAGGTGGTCGTTGGCGATCCAGCCCAGTTGCGGATCGACGAGACCCGAACGCGAATTGGCATCGACAAAGGTGAAGCTTGGATTGAAGGCATCGCGAAAACCGTAGGCTGTATACAGCTTATCGCCGTAGAATGCCTTCATCGCCATCAGGGTATGGATGGTTTCGCGGGGGGCGAAGGGCACCGATCCGCCAGCGGCGGTGGGCACGATGGTGCCATCATCGACGATGCGCTCTGCGGACACTCCGCGAGCGCGATAGGCGAAGAAGCTGCGCAGCTCTCCCCCAACGTGATACTCTCTGGTGGAATCCTTCGGGCCATCTGATGCCGTCCAGCCCCAGATGTCCGCGCTATAGCCCTTCCATCGATTGGGATTATTGATCCCGTAGGCGCGCTGTGCGAGCGTCGCGCGGCGGCTGTTCTCGAAATAGTCGATGCCTTTTGCGCGCATAAAATCGTCCTGGATGCCACGGAAGTCGATCCAGACATGGCTGTATTGATGGCCGAAAAGTGGTTCGAACTGCAGATGCTCGTAGCCGTAGTACGTGCCCCAATGTTGCTCCAGAAGCGGTGCCCACCCCTCGTCCCAGGCATCGCGCGTAACGGGGTGCGTCGGCGAGGCCAATGCCAGAACGTAGACGAGCATACCCTCGTTATAGCCAACCCAGTCGAAGGGTTCCCAGCCGCGCTCAGGCCGCCAGCCCATGCTGATACCTTGCGAGTTCTGGAGGTTCTGCGCCTGCGTTCCGGTATTGGGACGCCGTGCCCATTCCCAGTCGACACGGCGATAGATGCGCTCGGCCAGATCGCGAATTTCCATCTCCACCGGGTTGGCGCGATCGAAATAGCTCTGCGCGAAGAGTGCACCCCCCAAAAACAGCGTTGTATCGATCGTGGAGAGTTCCGTCTGCGCGAAACGCGTGCCGTCTTCGTGCCGCAGGAAGTGGTAGAAAAAGCCGCGATAGCCGGTCACGCCCCGTGGTGCGGAACCCTGCGGCGCGTTCCAGTAAAAGCGCAGGCAGTCGCGGGTCCGCCGGGCGGCCTCTGCCCGATCGACGTAGCCTCTTTCGGCGCCGATGCCGTAGGCAGTCAGGGCAAAGCCCGTCGCCGCGATCGAGGAAAACGTGCGGGTTGGCCAACGATCAGGCGCAAGGCAGCGTTCGGTGTCGGTCGTGTCCCAGAAATAGCGGAAGGTTCGCTCGGTAAGTTCCTCGCTGAAAGCCTCCGTTTCTAGCTGCGTCGCGTGGACCGCCGGCGTCATAGCCGGTGTCGCAAGCGGCGCGCAGGCAGGGGTGATGCCGACAGCGATAATCGCTGCCACCACCACCGCCTTGCGCAAGAGCGACCCCGCGTTGATCGTCACGACGCGTGCCGATCCGTCAGAACTGGTATCTGGCTCGGACTTGCAAGCGGCGCGGCAGGGTCTGCACAAAGAAGCCTTCGATGCCCGGATCCAGCGGATCGGTCGCGCTGGTGAAGCCATCGAAGCCGCCGTAATTGGCGTTGTCGAAGACGTTGAACACATCCAGCGCCAGTTCCATCTGGTGACTGCCGCCCAGCTTGAACGTCTTTGCCAGCGTGACATTGACTTCGCAGAACTGGAAGATGCCATCGATGCAGGTCTTCTCCGGATAGGCGGAGGTAATCCGCAGAGCCCCATTGTCGAACCCGTCTGTCGCATCGACCACCTGATAGGCGCGTCCGCTGCCGAAGGTAGACAAGGTCGAGAACCGCAGGCCCCAAAGAAGGTCGACGATCCCCGACAGTACGAGGCGGTGGCGCTCGTCACCCGGCCTTGCCCGGAATCCGTATGAATCCGGCACCGTCCCGTCCAGACTGAACAGGTCGTTGCCGTTCTGCGCACCCCGGCCGAACGTATAGGCCACGTTCACTCCGTAGCCGTCCTTTTCCTTGTATGGCTTGTCGAGCGTGACGTAGAGCGCACGGTAATTCGTCCTCAGCCCATCGTTGCCGATCAGCACGTTCGAATAGCCAAAGGGAACCACCGGCGACGTATCACAACAATTGCCGAGGCCCCCGTCCCGGCGTGTGGCAAACAGGTTGGTGTAGCCGTTGCGTCCGTTCTGATAGGCACCGGTGACCGTCGCGGTCCAGTCGCCAAACGTGTGCCGGACACCCAGCGTGATCTGATCGTTGACCGGCGGGCGTGCGTTTTCAGGCACTGCGAACAGTTCGGGCAGCCCCGAAGTCGACGTGTTCCTGAGCTCGATCAGGCCCTCGCGGGTGAGATAGCGCGGGTCCCACGCCACTGTCGGCAGCCCGTTGCGCGGGCTTCCGTCTTCGGAAAAGCGAAAGACGCCGATGGGATTCCGCAAGCGCGAGATCTCGTCCACGGTATTGCTGAACGTGTTGCGATCGTAATAGCGGCCCGCGCCCCCGAACAGCACCCAGCTGCGATCACCGGTAATGTCCCACGAAAAGCCGAAACGCGGCGCAAAGGCACCCAGAAACGGTTTGCGCTCGCTCCCGTCCGAGATGTAGTCTTCCGGATCGAAATAGAACGTCGTCGGCAGTGCGCGCAGCGCCGCCGCCGCGCTGTCCGGCGTCACATAATCGTTGTTGAAACCATTCGTTTCGTAGTCCCAGCGCAGACCCAGATTGAGCTCAAGCCGGTCGGTCACCTGCCAGTCATCCTGCACGTAAAGGCCGATGATGGTGTTGGAGGTTTCGATCAGCGAGTTGCCGAGCCCCAGTCGCGCTTCGGCCGGAAATCGGAAATCGAGATCGTTCGCTGCGTCGACGAAGAAGGTATAGCGGGGCTGAACGAAAGACCGGTTGTCGAACTCGACATTGAGGATCTCGAGGCTTCCGCCCACCTTGAAGGTGTGATCGTCGAGGCCGTTGTAGGTGAAATCGTTGCGGATCGTAAAGCCGCGCTGCTGTTCTCGGCGGGTCGAATCCTTGCCCCCGAACGTGATGATGCCGAGATACTCGAATTGCGGCAAATCCGGATTCAGTGACGTCGGATTGAAGACATAGTTGAGATAGCTGGCGCGGAATTCGTTGACGAAGCTGTCGCCATTATACGTCCAGTTCAAAAGCGCGCTGTCGACACGGTTCTGCTTGTCTTCGGCGGCCTCGAACGAAGTGGTCCCGCCAAAATTTTGGATATCGGTTTCCTCGCGGCGGTTGAACGAGAGGTCGATCACGCTGCGGCTATCGGGAACGAAGGTCAGCTTGCCGAAGTAGAAATCCCCACGGAACGGACTGACGAAACTGCCCTCGAGTTCGCTGATGCTGCGGCCGGAGCTTTCCTCGACTGCCTCGCGCAGGGCGGGAGAACCTCCGGCGATCACATTGGACGCGCGATCCTGATCGTTGCCCTCGTAAGAGCCGAAGAAACAGCTTGTCCTTGATGATCGGCCCACCTAGTGCGCCTCCGTACTGAACCCGCTTGAAGTCCGGCTTGGGAATTCCGAAGCGCGCGTTGATCGCATCGATCTGGGTCAGGCTGTCGTCGGTGTATTGGCCAAAGATCTCACCGTGGAACTCGTTCGTGCCCGAACGGGTCACGGCGGTGATGATGGCCGAGCCAGCTTGCTCGTATTCCGCCTTGTAGTTCTGGGTCAGGACGCGGAATTCCTGCACGGCCGTCTGGCCGAAGGGATTGCCGCGGCTGTTCTGCTGCCCCGCGATACCGCCCTCACGCAGTTTGTTCTTGAGGCTTACCCCGTCAATGAACACGTTGACCTGGCTTCGCGTGGACGCACCCGCCTGGATGCCGCGATCGGATTCCCCGTCAAGATATGTGACGCCCGGCGCCAGCGCGGCAAAGGCGAGAAAGTTGCGATCCGTCTGCGGGAGGTTTTCGATCTGCTCGCGGGTGATGTTTGTGGCGACCTCGCCTCCCTTGGCCTCGCGGATGCGACCGGATGTGACGATGATCACGCTCGTCGTATCCGAAGGGTCTTCGCTCTGGCCTGCGACGCTGGCTTCGGCAGCGTCGAAATCGAGAACCGTATCCTGCGCCACCAGAAGGGTGATCTCGTCCGTGCTCGTCACCCCCTCGGCGGTCTGCAACTCGAGACGGTACGTTCCCGGTCGAAGGGAGGTGAAGGCATAGGTGCCGTCGGGATTGACGCTCACGGTGCGCCGGACGCCGGTCGTGGTCTCGACGGCGGTAACCGAAGTCACGCCTTCTCCTGAGATCGTGCCGCGAAGCGAGGCGCTTGTTTCCTGGGCATGCACTGGCGCCGCCAATCCTGTCGCGAGTGCGCATCCTGCCACGCCGAAGGCCAATGCAGCCGCGAGGTCGCGAAGCGGACGACCACGGATATTCTGAAGATCGAACATGTTGATTTTCCTCCCCGGAATTGCCGGATCATTGCTTGATCCGTGCGATTCGAATGCCCTTCGGAAAGAGCTTGTAACCGGTTACAATGGCCTTGTATAGCTGGACGAGTCGGACCGCCGAGCCCATGCGTGCACCGTTGCCCGCCTGGCAATCAGGCGGCACTCGGGGAGGGAAACGTGCGAACCATCAAGGCAATCCTTTGCGCGAGCGCCATCATTCTTGCGACAGGCGTTGCGGCTCAGCCTGTTGCGCACGATGATTCAGCAGCGGTCGAGATCGTGCCGGCGCAGCCGGATTGGGCGAAGAGCGATCCGGAGATGGACCGCTATCTCGACGACCTGATGTCGCGGATGACGCTGACCGAGAAGATCGGGCAGATGACCGTGCTCACCAGCGACTGGGATTCGACCGGCCCCAGCATTCGCCCGAATTATGTAGAAGACATACGCGCCGGCCGGATCGGTGCGATCTTCAACGCCTATACGGCAGATTACACCCGCGAACTTCAGAAGCTGGCGGTCGAGAATACGCGTCTCAAGATCCCGCTCCTGTTCGGGTACGACGTCATTCACGGCCATCGGACGATCTTCCCGATCTCGCTGGGCGAAGCGGCGAGCTGGGATATTGACGCGATCCGCAAAGCCGCACGCATTTCGGCGACCGAGGCGGCTGCGGAAGGCATCCACTGGACCTTCTCGCCCATGGTGGACATCGGCCGCGATGCGCGCTGGGGGCGTGTGTCCGAAGGAGCCGGCGAAGACACCTTTCTGGGGAATGCGATAGCCCGCGCCCGGGTGGAGGGCTATCAGGGCGAAGACCTGCGCGCTGTCGATACCGTCCTGGCGACGGCAAAGCATTTTGCCGCCTATGGCGCGGCGCAGGCCGGACGCGACTATCATACCGTCGACATGTCCGACCGCACCTTGCGCGACGTCTATCTGCCGCCATTTCGCGCAGCGGTTGACTCGGGCGTCGCAAGTTTCATGACCGCCTTCAACGAGGTCGACGGGGTGCCCGCGACCGGCAGCCAATATCTCCTGTCAGACATCCTGCGCGGCGAGTGGGGTTTCGACGGCTTTGTCGTGACCGATTACACCTCGATCAATGAAATGGTGCCGCATGGCTATGCGCGCGACCTGCAGCAGGCTGCCGAACAGGCGGTGAATGCCGGCGTCGACCTCGACATGCAGGGCGCAGCATTCATGGAGCATCTGCAGCAGGCTGTTGACGATGGTCATGTCGATGAAGCCACTATCGACCGCGCGGTCCGCCGAGTCCTCGAGGCGAAATACCGCCTCGGCCTGTTCGACGACCCCTATCGCTATTCCGACAGCGCGCGCGAGAAGGCGACTGTCTATCGCGACGATTTTCTCGAAGCCGCGCGCGACATGGCACGGCGTTCGATGGTTCTGCTCAAGAACGAGGGCGATGTGTTGCCACTTGTTGGCAACGGGCGATCCATTGCTGTCGTCGGCCCCCTTGCCGACAGCAAGGCCGACATGATCGGCAGCTGGGCCGCTGCGGGCGATCGCGAGACCCGTCCGGTGACGGTGCTTGAAGGTCTGAAGGCCCGCCTCGGCAATTCGGCCACGATCTCCTATGCCCGCGGCGCCGACTACGATTTCAACGCAGCGGGAAGCACCGACGGCTTCGATGAGGCTCTGGCGGTCGCGCGCGATGCGGACGTAATTGTCGCCGTGATGGGCGAGCGATGGGACATGACAGGCGAGGCCGCAAGCCGGACGTCGCTAGATCTGCCAGGCAATCAGCAGGCACTGCTCGAACGGCTCGTAGCGACGGGTAAGCCGGTGGTGCTTGTGATGATGAGCGGGCGGCCCAATTCGATCGAATGGGCCGATGCGAACGTGTCGGCCATCCTTCACGCCTGGTATCCGGGAACGATGGGGGGGCATGCGGTCGCCGACGTCTTGCTGGGCGATTACAACCCGTCCGGCCGATTGCCGATGACCTTTCCGCGCAATGTCGGACAGGTGCCGATCCACTATGATATGAAGAATACCGGTCGCCCGATCGAGCTTGGCGAACCCGGCACGAAATATGTTTCGCGCTATCTCGATACGCCCAATTCGCCGCTCTACCCGTTCGGCTATGGCCTCAGTTACACCGAGTTCGCATATTCCGCGGTCGCGCTGAGCGCGGAGCAGATCGGACCGAACGACACGCTGACCGCCAGCGCGACGATCACCAACACGGGTAGGCGCGCAGGCGAAACCGTTGCTCAACTCTACGTGCGTGACCTTGTCGGATCCACGACGCGTCCCGTTCAGGAATTGCGCGGGTTCGAGAAGTTCGCGCTTGAACCGGGGGAGAGCCGCACGGTGTCGTTCACCCTGACGCCTGCCGACCTCGCCTTCACCCGCGCGGATGGTTCGTTTGGATGGGAGCCCGGCGCGTTCCGTTTGTGGATCGCTCCATCATCCGGCGCGAACGCCAGCGTCCCCGTCGAGTTCAACGTTTCTCGTCCCTAGAGAGCCCCCGAGAGATGCTGAAAAGCGTGGCAGCGATCGCGGCTGAAGACGCAAAACTGGAGAAGAGGTCTCGCTCGAGTGCCACTCGCTGAACTATTCGATTTATTTTCGGTTATCAATTTTAGCGGTGGCCGAGGAGGGACTCGAACGCCCGACACGCGGATCACGCTGTCGCGTCATTGGTGGGATTTGAACCGACCTCAGAAACGCGTTCTCACCGTCACCCCATAGGTTGCCGGGTCACTGATGAACGACGCCCGCGCACGATTGCCCAGCGCGCCGCGCAGCGGGACCGTGAAGGTGCCGTTGCGGATACGCTCATCGAAGATGTTGTTGCCCCAGATCTCCAGCGCCCAGCGTCCGTTATCGATGTTGATGCCGGCGCGCAGATTGACCCTGATATTGGCCTCCTGAATATCGCCCGGCAATGGCAGATCCGGCCGCAGGACTTCGGTGGGAAGCGTCGATGTGCGCCGCGCACTTTCATAGCGTGCATTGCCCGTCAGGAAGACATCGAGCCGGTCGGAAACGGGCCGTTCGTAAGCCCCGCCGAACACGATCGTCCAGTCGGGCGCATTGGTAAGTGAGGCACCACACAGCGTCGCAACGTTTGGCAGGAAGCCCGGCGCAGTGGGATCGAGCTCGGCACAATCATTCGGATAGCGCGCATCGGTATAGGTGACGGCAAGATTGGCCGACAGGTGATCGGACACCTGCGCCTCGCTCTCGATCTCGAAGCCGGTGCTGCGCGCCTTGTCGACATTGAAGGTGGTGAACTGGATGCCGGTGAAGTCGAGCACCTGAAAACCGCTCAGGTGCTGGTCGAACAGCGCCACGTTGACCCGTGCCCGGCGATCGAACAAATCGGCCTTGAGCCCGATTTCGTAGGCATCGACCTTTTCGGAACCAAAGCGCGGGTCCCTGCCGCCGACCGCAGCCGAGGCATCAAGATTGAAACCGCCGGATTTGAACCCGTGGGTAAAGCTGCCGTAGAGCGTGATCGCGTCGGTCGGTCGGTAGGTAGCGTTGAGAGTATAGACCAGTTCGTCGTCCTTGAAGGTCTGGTCGAATTCGCGCGGCAACAGCGCCTGCGCCAGTGGATTTGCCGCAAGCGCCGGATTGATCTGGCCTAGCCTTCCAAGGCTGGGTGCAGCGAAAACGAAGCAGTTCAGACCCACCCCGGCAACGCCGAGGAAATTGCCCGCCCCTGCGCCCAGCGTGCCGAGGCAGGCATCATGTTCGCCGTCCAGTTGGGTGTAGGAACCGCCCTTGGTTTCCTCGACATAACGCAGGCCGATCGTGAAATCGAGATTGTCGGTGATCGCAACAACGTTGTGCGTGAAGATCGAAAAGGAATCCCCGGTCTGGTCATAACGGTTGATAGCGAAATCACCGGTCGCATCGACCCCGCCAGCGGTCAGAAACAGCGGATTGGGCTGGAGCGGCACAGCGCCAAGCAGACCGCCGCTGACCCCGGCCTGAAACTGGTCGAGCAGGGTCAACGAAAGCTGCTGGCTGATCCGTTCCCACGAATAGTAGCCGCCGATCAGCCAGTCGAGCCGGCCTTCGAAGGCGTCGCCCTGCAACCGCAGCTCATGCGTGGTGGTCTTGATCCGCGTGGGATTGTTGCGCGGCTCGAAATTCTGGCCACCGAGCGCGCGCGCCTGATCCGAGGCACCCGCAGTGAACAGGCGCAGCTGGGTGTAGTCGGTTTCCAGCGAGGTGCGGAATTCGAAATCGCGGTAGGACCCCACATAGGTCAGCGCGCCCAGCGGGGTATCGACATTGTATTCGGCCGAGATGCCCCAGGTTTCGAACGGGGTATCGAACTGGCCGTCGTTGGACCTGCGGCCGTCTAGCGCCGTATCGCCGACATTCGGCGCGCCGCCGTCTGCGGGCAGGCCGAAAGCAGGGAAGTTGACGCTCGTCCCGTCACGCACCCAGATCGCATGGCAGCAGCTGTCATCGCCTTCGGTGTAGTCGCCGATGATCCGCAGATCGCCCGCTGATCCGAAATCGAACAGCACCTGCCCGCGCAGCACCAGACGCTCGATCGAGTTGCTCTGCACCCCGGTCGGGCCGGTGATGTAGCCATCACGGTCACGCACCGCCCCTGCGAGGCGAAGCCCGATCTTGTCGGTCACCAGCGGAAGGTTGATGCCGGCCTGAAGGTTAACGAGGTCGAAATTGCCGTAGGTGGCGTTGGCGAAGCCATCGACCCGGTCGAGTTCGGGCTTGCGGGTGCGGATGTCGAGCGCACCGGCAGAGGTATTGCGGCCAAAAAGGGTGCCCTGGGGCCCGCGCAATACCTCGACCCGCTCGATATCGAGCAGGTCGCCAAGCGCAACACCCGGCCGCGAGAGATAGACCCCGTCGAGATACACGCCGACCGCGCTTTCAAGCCCGGCATTATTGCCGGTGGTGCCGATGCCGCGGATGCGCAGTGTGATGCCCCCCGTGGTGGTGCCGGAGGCATTGAGGTTGAAGCTCGGAACCACCGCATCGAGCGTGGTGATGTCCGCCACCCCCGCGCGGTCGAGGACCTGAGCGCTGATCGCAGTAACCGCGATCGGCACGTCCTGCACATTATTGGCGCGCCGGGTGGCGCTGACGATGATCGTCGGAAGCTGTCCGTCAGCCTCTTCCGCATCCTCCGGACCGGCTTGCTCCTGCGCCTTGGCGAGCGCGGGCGAGGCAGCCAGCGTCAGCGCCGATGCCCCCGCGAACAGCAAGCGGGCCGATTGATTCTTGATGTGCATGCGCCTGGTTCCTCTCCACATCACCCGAGGCTTTTTGCCTCGCGGCCCTATCCCGAAACAGAGCCGGGATTGGTGTCATGTCGAGAATCTAACAGTGGGGCCCGGCAAGGAATGTCTTATTTGCGACATTTCAGTTGCCGCGCGTCCTGCCCTGCAAGTCGCTATAAGGGATCAGTATTCGCCGGTCTCACGCTTCAGCCAAGCCATCAGCATATCGAGATCGCACATTTCGATCGCGCCATAGTTGCGCTTGATGATTCGCAGGTTCTCAAGCTCGGTCAGCGCGCGGTTCATGGAGGCGCGCGACAGGCCGATGGTCGCGGCAAGATCGGCCTGCTTGAAGCGCACCCTCGGTTTGGCCGGTGGTGGCGGCGTAAGGATCAGCAGGAACTTGGCCACGCGCGGCACCAGCGGCAGGATGCGGATCGCATGGAGCATTTCCAGCAGGATGTGCGAACGCATCAGCGTGGCGCGCATCAGGGCGCCGAGATAGTCCGGTTCCGCCGCACCGAGTTCCAGAAAGGTGCGCGACGGGATGCGGATCACAGTCGTCGGCCCGACGGCGGAAATGTCGTGGCTGAGCGGCAGCTCGGTAAACACGGTGAATTCCCCAAAGGAATGCCCCGCACCCAGAAAAGAGGTGAGGATGAATTCTCCATCCGCGCCGTAGATCCCGGCCCGCGCCGCGCCGCTTTCGATAATCGAGAGGCCCGGATCGGTATCGCCGCGACTGTGAATATATTGGCCGTCCGACAGCTTGCGACGCTGACCAGCGGCTTTCAGCCGCGCGATCTGATCGTCGGAGAGGAAGCTCAGAAACGGCTGCGGACGGAAGCGGAAAAGATCCATCGGTGCACAATGTTGCATTTTCGACATTTACTTCCAAGCCATCCTGTTAGGCTCATCAAAATCCGCACGCTGCGGCGTGCCCGGTCGCATCACTTTTTTGCAGATGCGCAAACGGAAGATCAGCGATGATGAGGTTCTGCTTGGTTATGGCGATCTCGGGATTGTTCGCAGGGTCGATGGCAAACGCGGGCGAGAGCGATCCGAAGCAGGCGCATCCCGATTGCCGGCCCGGCACCTTGCCGGAGGCCGAGGCTGCCGAGCGCGTCTACCGCCTTACACTCCCGCTCTATGAAGTCTGGCGCACGCGCCAGCAGATGCTATCGCGACCCGGCACGCGGACCAATTACCTGCTGCACCGCACCACCCTTTCGCAACCGCGCGACCGGTCTATCACCATGCCGAATACCGACACGCTGTATTCGACCGCGTGGCTCGATCTGGCGGGCGGCCCCCTTCGCCTGACGATCCCGGCGATGGGATCGCGCTATCATAGCGTCGAATTGATGCACCCGTTCTCGGATGCCTTTGCGATCCTTCGCAACGAAGAGCAGCGGGATGCGCGAGACTTTCTGATCGTGGGGCCCGACTGGAACGGCAATACGGGGCCGCAGGAAACCGTCATCCGCTCGCCAACAAGGGACGTCTGGCTGGTGGCCCGCACCTTTGTGGCGGGAACAGGCGACCTGCCGAAGGCGCAGCGTTTACAGGCCTCTTACCGCCTTTCGGGGGGCAACGGCGCAGACGGCGGCGACACCGCCGAGGTTGAGGCGCCGATCCCCGCACGTCCCGATGGCAGCCAGTTTGTGGCGACCGTCAATGCAGCGCTGGCACGTGGGCCAATTCCGCAGGGGCTCGCAGAGCGGTTTGATTGCCTTGCCCTTGCGCTAGGCTGGGAGGCCACCACCTCCGCCGCGCCGCGGATAGATCCAGCGATGGGAGCGGTATTCGATCGCCATCTGTCACGGCTCTACGACGAGACGAGCCAAGCTCTGGCGAAATCCGGGGTGCTGCGCAATGGGTGGCGATATCCGCAACCCAACATCGCCGCATTCGGATCCGACGACGCCTATCGCAGCGCGATTGCTCTGGGAGGGCTCGCCGCGCTTCCGGTGTCGGAGGCCATCAACCCGCTGACGTCCGAAGACTCCGATGGCGTCCCCCTTGTCGGCTCATCGCGCTATCGGCTGGTGATACCCGGCGACGTTCCGGTCGATGCCTTCTGGTCGCTGACCCTCTACGAGAGCGATGGCACTGGTCGCTGGTTCCTGTACCAGAGCCCCATCGACCGTTACTCCGTCACCAGTTTGACGAATAATATCAAGACATCGCCCGACGCAGCCATTGTCGTTGATATCTCACACGAAGAGCCGAGCGATCAAACCACCTGGCTTCCCGCCCCGCCGGGACATTTTCTGCTCGTGTTCCGCGCTTATCGGCCCCGTGCGAGCTTTGCTGGCGGATCGTTTTCACTTCCTGCTGTAATCAGGATCGAGGCCGACTGATCGCACGTTCTCGCCGCGGATCATCTTCGTCCAGACCGATGAGCTTGCACGGAAACGGCTGCCACATCCCATGCCAGTGGCGGGAGCGCCTTATCTATCAATCGGGAAAAAGTGGTAGCGGAGGAGGGACTCGAACCCCCGACACGCGGATTATGATTCCGCTGCTCTAACCGGCTGAGCTACTCCGCCCCATGGGCATCCGGCAGGTCTCGCGGCCGGATTCGGCACCGGGTGTCGGCCCGGGCGAGGCGCGCACTTAGGGCGCAGGGGGCGCTCGGTCAAGCCCTCGTTGCAAGCCAACGGCTAGAGCCGCTCGCGCCCCCGGAAAGCGCTGGTTTTGAGGTGCTCCCACGGGCCGCCGCAGTAGCGCCACAGCTCCAGCGCCGGGAAGCGGAAGCGCGGCTTGGCGATCCACGGTGCCAGCACGGGCGCGAGGCTGGCCTGCAGCGCCCGTGCCTCCTCCTTCGTTACCTTGTTCTGGATGGTGATATGCGGGCGCGGCTCGTGAAGATCCTGCGCGGTCAGGCTGCCGTGGAAATGCTCGGCGATCATCGCCCTCAGCGCGAGCAGGGATGGCGCTTCGAGCGCGATCGCGGTGCCCTTGCCCAGATCCATCACCCCCTTCACCGCCCCTTCGGGCGCAGCGAATTCGCGCGCGAGGCGCGGCAGCACATCGCGCAGTTCTTCGAGCAGCGAGGGCGCGAAGGCGTGGAAGAGGGTGACGTGAGCGCGCAGGAAATTGCGCTCGGGCGGGAAATGCGCGCGGCGCAGGCCTTCGGCAAAGCCCGCCAGATCGGGCGGCAGCGCGGCGGTGAGGATGAAGGGGTTGGGCACCAGCGGGGTTTGGGCACAGAGCGATCCCGGATCAAGTCCGGGATGACGTTGATGTATGGTCGCGCAGGCGAACCGCGCTCCGCCCCCTACATCTCGCCCCGTTCGCGGCGGATCGCGTACCACTTCGCGACGTTGGCGTCGTGCTGTTCGAGCGTGTCGGCGAACCAGTGCCCGCCGGTGCCGTCGGCGACCATGAACAGCGCGCTGGTCGTCTCCGGGTTCATCACCGCCGCGATGCTGGCACGGCCCGGATTGGTGATCGGCCCTTCGGGAAGCCCGATGCGGGTGTAGGTGTTGTAGCCGTTGACCGCGGCGATCTCGGACTGCTTGATCCGGCGGCCGAGCGGCTTGCCCTTGGTGATCGGGTAAATGATCGTCGGATCGGCCTGCAGCTTCATGCCGATGCGCACGCGGTTTGAGTAGAGCCCGGCCACCATGCGGCGCTCCTCGGGCTTGCCGGTTTCCTTTTCCACCACCGAGGCGAGGATCAGCGCATCGCGCATCGTATCGACCGCGATGCCGGGCGCGCGCTTTGCCCATTCCTCGGCCAGTGCCTTATCCATCGCGGCCTGCATCTGCTCGACGATGCTCTTGCGGGACTGGCCGCGTTCGAAGCTGTAGGTGTCGGGCAGGATCGAGCCTTCGGGCGGCACGTCGACCTCACCCGTCAGCAGCTCCTCGCCCATCAGGCGCTCCCACACGAGGATCGAGGGCATGCCCTCAGGAATGGTGACGAAGCGGCGGATCACGTCGCCCGACTGGAAGGCGGCGAGGATATCGCCTTGGTCCATGTCGGGAGTGAGCAGGAACTCGCCCGCCTGAATCGGGGTATCGCTGCCGAACACGCGGGCCTGCAGCACGAAGCCGGAGGCCGAGGAGATCAGCCCCTCGGCCTCGAGCTTTTCAGCCACGCTGGCGACCGAGGCACCGGCGGGGATCGTGAAGGGCGTGTCCTTGGCGATCGTTGCCGAGCCAAGGAAAGTCCACGCCAGCACCAACCCGGCTGCCGCCAGACCGACAAGCGCCAGCAGCCACCGGGCGGGTCGCATGGATCTTAGTCGACCTTCTGCATGATGATCGAGGCGTTGGTGCCGCCGAAGCCGAAGGAGTTGTTCAGCACGGCGCGCACTTCGCGCTTCTTCGCCACCAGCGGCACCAAGTCGATACCCTCGGTGCCCTCGTCGGGATCGTGGAGGTTGAGCGTCGGCGGGACGATTCCGTCGCGCATCGCGAGGATGCAGAAGATCGCCTCGACCGCGCCCGCGCCGCCCAGCAGGTGGCCGATCGCGCTCTTGGTGGAGGACATCGACGCGCCGCCAAGATCGTCACCCAGCACCCGCTTGATCGCGGCGAGTTCAATGGTGTCGGCCATGGTCGAGGTGCCGTGGGCGTTGATGTAGTCGATATCGCCAGGGCCGAGGCCGGCCTTCTTGAGCGCCATGCGCATCGCCAGTTCAGCACCGCGCCCTTCGGGATGCGGAGCGGTGACGTGATAGGCATCGCCCGAGAGGCCATAGCCGGTGACTTCGGCGTAAATCTTCGCGCCGCGCGCCTTGGCCCGCTCGTACTCCTCGAGCACCACCACGCCCGCGCCCTCGCCCATGACGAAGCCGTCACGGTTCTTGTCGTAGGGACGGCTCGCCTCGGTCGGGCGGTCGTTCATGCTCATGTTGAGCGCGCGCGCCTGTGCGAAACCGGCGATGCCGAGCGGGTTGATGGTGCTTTCCGCCCCGCCCGCCAGCATCACGTCGGCATCGTCCATGGCGATCATGCGCGCGGCATCGCCGATCGAGTGCGCGCCCGTGGAGCAAGCGGTGACGACCGCGTGGTTCGGGCCCATGAAGCCGTACTTGATCTGCACCTGCCCGGTGATGAGGTTGATCAGCCGTCCGTGGACAAAGTGCGGGGAGACCCGGCCCGGACCGCGTTCGTGGAGGTTGACGCTCTCGATCTCGATTCCCGGAAGGCCGCCGATCCCCGAACCGATCGAGCAGCCGGTGCGCTCCTTCTCGGCCTCGGTCATGTCGGTCAGGCCCGCATCTTCCAGCGCCTGCCCGGCCGCATCGATGCCGTAGACGATGAAGGGATCGACCTGACGCTGCACCTTGAAATCGACCCGCTTGTCGGCGTCGAAACCCCAGGGGTGATCCTTGGGCTTCACCTCGCAGGCGATGGTGCATTTCTGGTTCGAGGCATCGAAACGGGTGATCTGCCCCGCCCCGCTTTCCCCTGCGATCAGATTGGCCCACGTCGTTTCGACATCGGCTCCCAGCGGGGTGACGAGGCCAAGCCCGGTTACAACCACACGGCGCATATTCTTCTCCAAAACGCACAACAGGCCCAACCCGTTCGGGCTGAGCCTGTCGAAGTCCCGTGGTTTCTTCAAGCGCTAGGCGAGCAGGAAGAACGGCCCCCAGACAAGCTCAGGGCAGACGGGAGGCGTGGGCAATCAGCCCTTGTGCTCTTCGATATACTTGGTCGCATCGCCGACGGTGGCGATCTTCTCGGCCGCATCGTCGGGGATTTCGACGCCGAATTCCTCTTCGAAAGCCATCACCAGCTCGACGATGTCGAGGCTGTCTGCGCCCAGATCATCGATGAAGCTTGCATCCTGAGTGACCTTATCGGCTTCGACGCCGAGATTCTCGACGACAATCTTGGCCACCCGGTCGGCAATATCGCTCATGTCATTCCCTCTTGAACTGGGGTTAAAATGGTCGCTCCCGCCCTAATGAACGCTGGGGGCAAGCGCAAGTGGGCTTGCAGTGCGCTGCCCACAAGGGGCTGACGCGCCGCGCGCCCGATTAATGATCAGGCGCCGTCCTTCTTCGGCGGCTCGACGACGCGCAGATGCAATTCGCGCAAGGAGCGCGGCTCGGCCGGGCTCGGCGCGCCCATCAGCAGGTCTTCGGCGCGCTGGTTCATCGGGAAGAGCGAGATTTCACGCAGGTTCTTCGCGCCGCACAGCAGCATGATGATCCGGTCGACGCCCGCAGCCATCCCCCCGTGCGGCGGCGCGCCGTACTGGAACGCGCGATACATCCCGCCGAAGCGTTCTTCCACATCAGCTTGCGTCAGCCCGGTAATCTCGAACGCCTTCACCATCGTTTCGGGCTTGTGATTGCGGATCGAACCACTCGCGATTTCGAAGCCATTGCAGACGAGGTCGTATTGATAGGCCTTGATGGTGAGCGGGTCCTGCCCTTCAAGCGCCTCGATCCCGCCCTGCGGCATGGAGAAGGGGTTGTGGCTGAAATCGACCTTCTTCTCGTCCTCGTTCCATTCGTAGAACGGGAAATCGACAATCCAGCACAATTCGAAGCGGCTCTCGTCGATCAGGCCAAGCTCCTCGCCCACGCGAATGCGCGCGGCGCCTGCCAGCTTGGCGGCATCGGCTTCCTTGCCTGCGGCGAAGAACAGCCCGTCGTTTTCGCCAAGGCCAAGCTCGGCATAAAGCTCTGCCATGCGTTCAGCGCCGTGGTTCTTGGCGATCGGCCCGCCGAATTCGCCGCCCTTGCGGGTGACGTAGCCGAGACCCGCATAGCCTTCCTTGCGCGCCCAGTCGTTCATGTCGTCGAAGAACTTGCGACTCTTCTCGTGGGTCGCAGGCGCGGGAATGACACGCACCACGCCGCCACTGCCGACGATCTTCTCGAACAGGCCGAAGCCCGACTGCGTGAAGTGCGAGGACACGTCCGAAATGATCAGCGGATTGCGCAGGTCGGGCTTGTCCGAGCCATACTTCAGCATCGCCTCGTCATAGGGGATGCGCGGGAATTCGCCGGCTGGAGTGACGGACTTCTCGCCAGCAAACGCCGCAAAAGTGCCCTGGATGACGGGCTCCATCGTCTCCCACACTTCTTCCTGCGTCACGAAGCTCATTTCGAGGTCGAGCTGGTAGAACTCGCCCGGCAGGCGGTCAGCACGCGGATCCTCGTCGCGGAAGCAGGGGGCGATCTGGAAATAGCGGTCAAAGCCCGCCACCATCAGCAGCTGCTTGTACTGCTGCGGCGCCTGCGGGAGCGCGTAGAACTTGCCCGCGTGGATGCGGCTCGGCACGAGGAAGTCGCGCGCGCCCTCGGGGCTGGAAGCCGTCAGAATGGGCGTCGAGAACTCGTTGAAACCCACAGCGTTCATCCGCTGGCGCATCTCGGCGATCACCGCCACGCGGGTCATGATGTTCTTGTGAAGCGTCTCGCGCCGCAGATCGAGGAAGCGGTACTTGAGGCGAATGTCCTCGGGGTAAGGCTGCTCGTCGGCGACCGGCATCGGCAGCTCTTCGGCCGCGCTCTGCACGGTCACGCCGCGCGCAAAGACCTCGATTTCGCCTGTGGCGAGGTTCGCATTGGCGGTCCCCGCGGCGCGCGCCTTCACGGTGCCTTCGATCGTCACGACGCTCTCTACGCGCAGACCTTCGAACACCGGCAGCGCCGGGCTGTCGGTGTCCGCGACAATCTGGGTGATGCCGTAATGATCGCGCAGGTCGATGAACAGCACGCCGCCATGGTCGCGCTTGCGATGGATCCAGCCCGACAGGCGGACGGTCTCGCCCACGTGATCCGAAGAAAGCTGTGCGCAAGTATGCGTGCGGTAGGGGTGCATCTAAACTCTTGTCCTGTTGGCAGCTATAACGCTAGGGCGCGCGGGCGCATTCGGAGCCTTGCTCCGCCGTCGGCGCGCTAACAGGGCAAGCCCGGCACTTTGTCAAGCCACGCATGGCAAGGGGGCCGGGCATACTGGGAACGATCCCGAGGGCGGCACTCCGCCTGCTAGACACGAAAAGACAACATGAAAATCCATCCGCTGATCACCACGACCGAGGCCCTCTCCGACCTCTGTGACCGTCTTGCGAAGTCCGATTTCGTCGCGGTCGACACCGAATTCATGCGCGAGAACACCTATTGGCCCGAACTCTGCCTGGTGCAGATCGCCAATACGGAGGAAGCCGCCGCGATCGATCCGATGGCGCCGGGGATCGACCTCACTCCCCTGCTCGACCTGATGTGCGAGAACGAGGATGTGCTCAAGGTCTTCCACGCCGGCGGGCAGGATGTCGAGATCATCGTCAACCTCACCGGCAAGACCCCGCACCCGATCTTCGACACCCAGATCGCGATGATGGCGATCAGCCAGTCCGAACAGATCGGCTATGCCAATCTGGTCGAGACGTGGGTGGGCGTCACCATCGACAAAGGCGCGCGCTTTACCGACTGGAGCCGCCGACCGCTGACCGATCGGCAGATCGAATATGCCATCGGCGATGTCACCTATCTGGCAGGCATCTTCCCCAAGATCCTGAAAAAGCTGATCAAGACCGGGCGTGGGTTGTGGCTTAATGCCGAGATGGAAAAGCTTGCCGATCCGTCGAATTACCTCACCGATCCCGGCGTTGCGTGGAAGCGCATCCGCCAGTCGGGGCGCAATCCGCAGGTGCTCGGGCGGATGAAGGCGCTTGCCGCGTGGCGCGAGAGCGAGGCGCAGCACAAGAACATCCCGCGCGGGCGGATCATGCGCGACGAGACCCTCGCCGACATCGCCAGCCACCCGCCCAAGGGGCAGGCCGATCTCGCCAAGGTGCGCGGCCTCAGCCCTGCGTGGAAGGACAACGACATCGGCAAGCGGCTGATGAAGGTGCTCTCCGAGGCCGAGCCGCTGCCGAAGTCCGAGATGCCCGAGAAGATCAAGCAGGGCGCGCCGCTCGGCAAGGAAGGCGCGCTGGTCGCCGATCTGCTGAAGCTGCTGCTGAAGATCCGCGCCCGCGAGATCGACGTCGCCCCGCGGCTCCTCACCCGCGCCGACGAGATGGAAGCGCTCGCGGCAGGCGTTCGCAAGCTGCCGGTGTTAGAAGGCTGGCGCTACGAGGTGTTCGGCAAGGACGCGCTCGATCTGGTTGAGGGCAAACTGGCCTTCGCGGTCGAGAAGGGGCGGCTCAAGATGACGCATATCGACGATGTCGTTGCGCCAGAGGCCGAGCCTGAAGCGGAGGCCGGGACTGAAGCCGAACCCGATCCGCTGGCGGCGGAATAGCGCGCGGGCTGTGAGCACCTACCTCCCCACCATCAAGCAGCTGCAATATCTCGTGGCGCTCCACGAACATGGCCATTTCGGCAAGGCGGCAGATGCCAGCTTCGTCTCGCAATCGACGCTGTCGGCGGGGATTCGCGAGCTCGAATCGCTGCTGGGCGTGACGCTGGTCGAACGTTCGCGCCGGGTGGTGCGCTTCACTGCGCTGGGCGAGCAGGTGGTGGCCAAGGCCAATCGCCTGCTGCGCGAGGCCGAGGAGCTGGCCGATCTCGTCCAGGCCTCGGGCAAACCGCTGTCGGGCGAACTGCGCATGAGCGTCATCCCCACCATCGCGCCCTTCCTGCTGCCGCGCATCCTGCCGCGGCTGAAGCGCGAGCGCCCTGACCTCAAGCTGATGCTGCGCGAGGAGACCAGCCACGATGCGCTCGAATCGCTGTCGCACGGGCGGGTCGATTGCGTGCTGCTTGCCCTGCCCTTCGACACCGGCGACGCGGCGATCGCGCATATTGCGGACGATCGCCTGTTTATCGCCTTCCCGAAGGACGACCCGCGCGATCCGCCCGCGAGCATAAAGCCCGAGATGATCGATCAGGGCCGGCTGCTGCTGCTTGAGGACGGCCACTGCCTGCGCGACCATGCGCTCGCCGCCTGCTCGCGTTCGGAACTGCGCGCGAGTGCAGCAATGATCGGCACCAGCCTGCACACGCTGGTACAACTGGTCGACAACGACCTGGGCCTCACCATGCTCCCCGAAATGGCGCTGATGGCCGGGATCCTGAACGGGACCAACGTGGTCGCCCGGCCGGTCGACAGCCCCACCGCCAAGCGCGAGATCGTGCTCGCCTGGCGCAAGAACTCCCCGCGCGAGGCCGATTTCCTGCTGCTGGCGGACGAATTGCGGGCGGGTTGAGCGCCCCGCTCAGCACTCCACCAGCGCAAGGCTCATCGCGAGGGTCGCGCCAAATGCGAGGCGTAGGCGGCTCCCCCGGGCATGGCGGCGCGGGCGGCGGGCTTCGGCTTCGGCGGCGGCGTGGCCCATCAGCCGGTCAGTCTGGCGGTGCTCGATATCATCTACGAGGCCGTGCACATCCTCGGCCAGCAGTTCGGCATCGCCGATCAGCGCCGAGGCGCGCGCGTAGTCACCCTGCGCGATGGCAGCCTTCGCCTCGTGCTGAAGCTTGCGCGCCTGATTCGCCAACCGGCCGACAAATACGCCCGGTTCGCCCGAAGTCTCAGATCCCATGGGATATGTTGTAACCCGAAGTCGGCGCCCTTTGCCAGCCCTCAATCCATGTGCTTGAGGCCGACGCGCAGATAGTCCCATCCGGTGATCAGGGTCAGCACCGCCGCCGTCCACAGGCTGACGAGGCCGACCACATGGACCCAGCTGTTCGCGATCGAACCGCACCCCTCGAACACCGACTGGCACGGCGCCCCGTGCACCGCCCCGCCAAGGATCAGCGCGCCCAGAGCGACCAGCTGGAAGGTGGTCTTCCACTTCGCCAGCGCCGAGACCGGGACCGAGACCTGCAATCCGCCCAGAAATTCGCGCAGGCCGCTCACGGCGATTTCGCGAACCAGGATGATGAGGCCCGCGATCACATGCACGTCGCCCGCATAGGGCCCGCGCAGATAGCCCTGAGCGGTCAGCACCAGGATCACCGCGGCGACCATGATCTTGTCGGCGATCGGATCAAGGAAGATGCCCAGCTTCGACACCGTCCCTTGCGCGCGCGCCAGATAGCCGTCGAAGAAATCGGTGATCGCGATGATGCAATAGAGCACGAAGCCGATCAGGTAGCCCAGCCGCCATTCCGGCCACCACAGGAAGAACGCCAGCAGCGGCACGGCAAAGATGCGCGAACAGGTGAGGATATTGGGCAAGCTCGACATGGTTGCGCACCCGTCTAGCGCCGGAAACGGGCGCGCAAAACCCCCGCATTGGGGCATCCCCGACAATCATGCAGCAGCCCGGCCTTGCGGACTGCGCTCTTGTGAAAGCGTGCAGCCCCGCTATGTCGCGGGTAACTCACAGGGAAGCGCCCGCGACACAGCCGCATGACAACCTCCACCCATCTCATGCGCCAGCGGCGGTTTCTGCCGCTGTTCCTGACCCAGCTGCTCAACGCGCTCAACGACAATCTCTACAAGAACGCGATGGTGCTGTTCGTGGTCTATCAGGTCTACGATTCGCCCGAGATGGAGACGCTGATCAGCGGCGTCGCCACGGCGCTGTTCGTGCTGCCCTTCGTGCTATTTTCCGCCACGGCGGGCCAGCTTGCCGACATGCGCGACAAGACCAAGATCATCCGCTGGATCAAGTTTGCCGAGATTCTGATCATGAGCGTCGGCGCGACCGGCCTGTTGCTGGCCTCGCGCGGGATGCAGATCGAGAGCCTCGCGCTCCCCCTGATGTTCACCGCGCTGTTCGCGATGGGGGTGCATTCGACCTTCTTCGGCCCGATCAAATACGCCATCCTGCCGCAGCATCTCCAGAAGGATGAAGTGCTGGCGGGCACGGGTCTGGTAGAGGCAGGTACCTATGTCGCGATCCTCGTCGGGATGATGCTGGGCGGGGCCATGCCGATCATGTGGAGCATTATCGGCGTGATCGTGATCGCGCTGATCGGCTATGCCACCTGCCGCTTCGTGCCCCCTGCCCCCACACAATGCGAGGATACCAAGGTCGACTGGAACCCGGTCCGCGCGTCCAAAGACCTGATCGCCTTTTCGATGGGCAATCTCGAGCTGCGCTATTCCGTGCTGGCGATCAGCTATTTCTGGGCGATTGCGGCGATCCTTTCGGTGCAGTTCATTCCGCTGGCCAAGAATGTGCTGCTGGCCGACAAGCAGGTGGCCGCGGTGCTGCTGGTGGCCTTTTCGGCCGGAATCGCGATCGGTTCGGTCTCGATCAACGCGCTGCTCAAGGGCGATATCTCGGCGCGCTATTCGGCGCGCTCGGTCATGGTGCTAGCGGCGCTGCTGGTGGTCTTCTACGCGCTGTGCCGGATGTGGAACCTCACGCCGCAGGGCGAGCTGTTCACCGTGTGGGAATTCCTCGCCCAGCCGCTCGCGCTGGCGCTGACCGCCAACCTGCTCTTCATCGCGATCGCTGGCGGAATGTTCGTGGTGCCGCTCTATGCCTTCCTGACGACGCGGGTGGACCCGTCCGAAGCCTCGCGCTCGGTCGCGGCCAACAACTTCATCTCGTCGGTGTTCATGGTGGTGGGGGCCGGGATTGCCGGGGCGCTCGGTCCGCTCGGCATCCCGTTGCAGGAGCAACTGCTGCTGAGCCTGGTGCTGTGCTTCTTCTCAGCCAGCCTCGCGCGCAAGCTTCACGCGACCGAAGCGTTGCGGGAGCCCGGCGCGCTCTAGATAATGAAGGCGAAGACGGCGAGCGTCACCGCGACATAGGTGCTGGCAACGCCGCGCACGTCGGCCATCGTCAGCCGCCACAGGCCCTCAGCCGGAATGTCGAACAGGTCGCGCTTCACATGTGGCGGCAGGCTCGCCCGGAACCAGTGGCGGGCGGTCTCGTCAGTGAGGACCAGGCTGCGACGCATTCTTTTTTTCTCCGTTGTCAGGCCCTGCCAGCATTAAGACTTTTTTAACGATTGAAAACGCTTTGCGGCGAGCCTGTCGCAGCATGGGACAACCCGAGTTTGCGCGGCCGCGCAGGCGGCGGTAGAGGCGCACGGCAAGACGACGGGAGAGTAATGTGATGACCGATTCCACCCGCCCCGAGGGCACCAGAACAGCAGCTGCGCTGCTGGTCGATTGCCTTGCCATGCAGGGCGCGACGCGGATCTTCACCGTGCCGGGCGAAAGCTTCCTCGCGGTGCTCGATGCCCTGCCCGACCGGCCGCAAATCGATGTCGTCACCTGCCGTCAGGAGGGCGGCGTCACCTTCATGGCCTGCGCCGATGGCACCATGACCGGGCGGCCGGGAATCGCTTTCGTCACCCGCGGCCCTGGTGCGACCAATGCCAGCATCGGCGTGCACGTAGCGCATCAGGATTCGCAGCCGATGATCCTGTTCGTCGGCGATGTTGCGCGCGGCGCGCAGGGGCGCGAGGGGTTTCAGGAAGTCGATTTCCCCGCCTTCTTCGCGCCCATCTGCAAGTGGGCCGCGCGGATCGACGATCCGGCGCGCATCCCCGAATATATCGCGCGTGCCTATGCTGTGGCGATCAGCGGGCGGCCCGGCCCGGTGGTGCTCGCCCTGCCCGAGGATATGCTGGTGGAACAGGTGCCCGCCAGCCTCGCCCCGCGCCCGCAGGTGCTGCGCCCGGCGCAGGCGGTGTGCCCGGATGCTCTTGCCACGCTGTTCGACATGATCGCCGATGCCGCCAGCCCCATCGCGATCATCGGCGGCGCGGGGTGGAACGCCAAGGCGCGCGCATATTTCCAGCAATTCGCCGAACGGATCGGCCTGCCGGTCGCCACCGCCTTCCGCCGTCAGGACGCGATCGCGCCGACATCGCCGGTCTATGCCGGTAACCTCGGCTATGGCCCGAACCCGCAACTGGTCGAGCGGGTGAAAAACGCCGATCTCATCATCGCGGTCGGCGCGCGGCTGGGTGAGGCGACCACCGATGGTTACGAGGTGCCGACCCTCGAACACCCCGGCCAGACGCTGGTGCACATCCATCCCGATCCCGAAGAACTGGGCCGGGTCTATCGCACCGATCTCGCCCTGTGCTGCGCGATGGACGAATTCGCGGAGTGCGCGGCGCTGTGGGAGGACGAGGCGATCATCCCCTTCGATGCCGGGGCCGAAGCGCATGCGGAATGGCTGGCGTGGTCCACCCCCCAGCCGTCCGACGCGGCGATGGATCTGGCCGCCTGCGTTGCCGCGATGCGCGAGGCGCTGCCTGCCGATACGATGATCTGCAACGGTGCGGGCAATTTCGCAGGCTGGTGGCACCGCTACTGGCGCTATGAAGCTTTTCCCGGCCAGCTCGCCCCGACTTGCGGCGCAATGGGCTATGGCGTGCCCGCCGCGGTCGCTGCCGCGCTGCGCTTCCCCGAGCGGACGGTGGTCGCCGTGGCGGGGGACGGCGATTTTCTGATGAATGGGCAGGAACTCGCCACCGCCGCGCAATATGGCGCGAACTTGATCGTGATCGTGATCGACAACGGCGCCTACGGCACCATCCGCATGCATCAGGAGCGCGAATATCCCGGCCGGGTCTCCGCCACGCAGCTCGCCAACCCCGATTTCGCGATGCTTGGCGCGGCCTTTGGCGGCTGGAGCGCGCGGGTAGAAACCACCGGGGAATTCATCGCCGCGCTCGCCGAAGCGCAAGGCCGGAGCGGCATCCGCCTGATCCATGCCCTCACCGATCTCGAGCGCATCGCCGCCAGCGGCGCGACAATCAGCGGCTTGCGCGCCCGCGCACGCAGCTGACACGAAAAAGGCCGCCTCCGGGGGGGAGAGGCGGCCTTCGCGTTGATCGTCAGGGGGCAGAGACGATCAGATCTTGTCGCCCATGGCGCCTTCGATGTCGCCCTTGACCTTCTGGGCCTTGCCCTTCAGCTCCTGCGCCGCGCCTTCGGCGCGGGTTTCCGGATCGTTCGACTGCTGCTTGGCCTTGCCCGCGAGTTCGTTGGCGGTGCCTTTGATATTCTCGGTCAGCTTACCCATGGTTAGCTCCTCTGTGTGTTTGCGTCGGCGGGGAATTGCGACGCTTCGACAGGGATAAGAGCGGCCATGCGGCAATGTTCCGCAGGGCCAACCATGGCGGGACAAACCGACGCGGACGCGCGACGAGCCACGCACTGGGCAACCAAGCACTTGATTTTTCTCGCGGAGCCGAACTACTCGCCGGCCATCTCGCAGACCACGGCCCATTCCTCGGGCGTGACCGCGCTCACCGACAGGCGCGACAGGCGGACGAGCTGCATCTCGGCAAGGCGCGGTTCGGCCTTGATCGCCGCGAGCGTCACGGGTGTTGCGAATTTCCGCTTCGCTTTCAGCTTCACCGCCGCCCACTTGCCGGTCTCATCGGTGGGATCGCCGATCCCGCTGACGGTAATCTCGGCAACGCCGACGATCTCAAGCCCCTCGCGCGAATGGTAGAAGAACGCCTCGTCTCCCACCTCCATTGCCATGAGGTTGTTGCGCGCGAGGTAGTTGCGCACCCCGTCCCAGGTGCCCTCCCCTTCGGCGACAAGGTCGTCCCAGCTGTATTTGAACGGTTCGGACTTCATCAGCCAATAGGCCATGGGACGCAGCACTCCTTCGCAAGTTCCCCGCCCCGATAGACCGACCCCGCCCGCCGCGCCAAGCCCCTGCCCGCAGATTGCCTATTAACCCGATATTTAGTGCGATCTGCCAGAGCACTGGAAAGGTGACGGTAAGGGGGTGGGCCGCGCGTCTGTTGCGGCCCCAGACAAGAGGCAACGATTTTGACGGATCACGAGCCCGAAAATCCGCTGGTGGCAGCCGAACGCGACATCGTTGCGCTGGGCATCGCCGTGGCCGCCATCATCATGCTGGTCGGCACCGGCGGATCTGTCCTGCCAGAAGCCATCGCCGCTTTGCTAGGCGACGGGGGCAAGCCCAACGTGATCCTCGTCAACGCTCTGCTGCTTAATATCGCGCTGATCATCTTCGGCTGGCGCCGGTACCGCGAGCTGACCCGCGAAATCGCCGAACGCCGCCGGGCCGAAGCGCGCGCGCAGCTGCTCGCAGCGACCGATCCGCTCACCCGCTGCCTCAACCGCCGCAGCATGATCGAGGCGACCGAAGCACTGCGCAAGCTGGCCGAAACCCGCGGCGAGGCGATTGCCTATTGCATGATCGACCTCGACAATTTCAAGCAGATCAACGACATGCATGGTCATGCCGCCGGTGATGCGGTGCTGGTGATGGTGTGCGACCGGGTGCGCGCGCTGCTGCCGCGCGAAGCTCAGCTGGCGCGGCTGGGTGGCGATGAATTCGCCTTCGTCACCACGTTCCCGACCGGACATCCCGAGCGTGTCGACGATCTGGTGGTGCGGATTTACGAAAGCCTCGCCCAGCCCCTTCGCATGCCCGAACTGACGGTCGAACTGACTGTGTCGATCGGCCTTGCCTGCGACCATGACATCGACCGCGCGACCGGCGCCGAGGTGGATGGTAACGCGCTGATGCACCGTGCGGATATGGCGCTCTATCACGCCAAGAAGCAGGGCCGGAACCGCTATTTCTGGTTCGAACCCTCGATGGAAAACGAACTCCGGTTCCGCAACCAGCTCGAAACCGGGATCCGCCGGGGTCTGGCGCGCGGTGAATTCGTGCCCTTCTACGAACAGCAGGTCGATGTTGAAAGCGGCACTCTGGTCGGCTTCGAGATGCTGGCGCGCTGGCGCTCGCCGCAGCTGGGCCTGATCGGCCCCGACATCTTTGTGCCCATCGCCGAAGAAATCGGCCTTATCAACGAATTGTCCGAACGCCTGATGGAACAGGCCTTCCGCGATGCCCGCGAATGGGACGAAAGCCTGACGCTGTCGATCAACATCTCGCCGGTGCAGCTGCGCGATCCCTGGTTCGCTCAGCGCCTGCTCAAGCGGCTGGTCGCGGCCGGTTTCCCGCCGCAGCGGCTGGAAATCGAGATCACCGAAAGCTGCCTGCACGAAAATGTCGGCCTTGTGCGCTCGATGATCATGTCCCTGCGCAATCAGGGCGTGCAGATCAGCCTCGACGATTTTGGCACCGGCTATTCGAGCTTCGAACAGCTGCGCAATCTGCCCTTCGATCGCATCAAGATCGACCGCAGCTTCGTCAGCGAATTGAAGGAGCCCGGCCAGCGCTCGCGGCTGGTGGAGGCGATCGTCTCGCTCGGACGCGGGCTCGATCTGCCGCTCACCGCAGAAGGGGTGGAGGACGAGGAAATCCTCAAGGCGCTGAAAACCATGGGCCGTCTGAAGGCGCAGGGCTATCTCTATGGCCTTCCCGAGGATGCCGAGGGCGTACGCGCCCGGTTGGCGGCGGCCGGCAAGCTGATCACGCCGCGCACCGAACCGGGCGTGACCACGCGCCCTGCGGCCAAGGCCCCTCTGCCGCCCCATCGCGCCGCACAGGGCTGACCCCTTCACCAATCGGCGCGCAACCCGCCGTGTGCGCGGGGCTGGACGCGGGGCCCTGCGGTGCATAGATGCGGCGGCGTGACGCAGCATGTCCCCTTCATCAAGATGCACGGGCTCGGCAATGATTTCGTCGTGCTCGACGCGCGCGAGGCTGCGCTTCCGAAGGTGACGCCGCCGATCGCGCGCGCGCTGGGCGACCGCCGCACCGGGATCGGCTTTGATCAATTGGTTCTGCTCGAGCCCGATGCGGAACACGCGTTCCGCATGCGGATCTTCAACAGCGACGGCAGCGAGGTCGAGGCCTGCGGCAATGCCGCGCGCGCGGTCGCCCTGCTGCATGGAGAACCCGTCACCATCGCCACCGGCGGCGGGCCGATCGCCTTGCAGCCGATGGATGGCGGCGCTGAGGTCGATATGGGGCAGCCCCGGTTCGACTGGGACGCGATCCCCCTCGCCTATCCGATGGACACCTTCGCGATGCCGGTAGGGTGGGAGAACCTCGAGAGCCCGATGGCGGTCAATGTCGGCAATCCGCACGCGATCTTCTTCGTCGAGGATGCCGACGCGGTTGCGCTCGACCGGCTCGGCCCGTTGATCGAGAACGACCCGCTGTTCCCCGAGCGGGTGAACGTCAATGTCGCGCATCTTGCCGGGCCCGATCACCTCAAGCTGCGCGTTTGGGAGCGCGGCGCGGGTCTGACCCGCGCTTGCGGCACCGGAGCCTGCGCCACCGCCGTTGCCGCAATCCGCAAGGGGTTGGTCAGCAGCCCGGTGCGCGTCACCCTGCCCGGCGGCGATCTCGTGATCGCATGGCAGCCGGGCGGCACGATCCTGATGAGCGGCCCGGCGACGGAAAGCTTCCGCGGCACCTTCGATTGGGACGACTACGCTTGAGCGCACCCGCGATCATTTCGCTCGGCTGCCGGATGAACATCGCCGAGAGCGAGCGGATGCGCGCGATACTGGCGGGGGAGCGTGACCTCGTCGTCGTCAATTCCTGCGCGGTTACGGGCGAAGCGCTGCGCCAGACCCGGCAGGCGATCCGCCGCGCGCGGCGCGACCATCCGCAGGCGCGGCTGGTGGTGACGGGCTGCGCGGCCGAGATCGACCGCGCGCAGATCGGCGCGATGGACGAGGTCGACGGGCTGGTCGCCAACGCCGCCAAGCTTGATCCGCGCAGCTGGAACGTCTCGGGCGACGCGCCCCCGCTGGCGCGCCAAGAGACTTTGGCACGCACCCGCGCCTTCATCGCGGTGCAAAACGGCTGCGACCACGCCTGCACCTTTTGCGTGATCCCGCAGGGCCGCGGGGCAAGCCGCTCGCTGGCCATCGCGGAGGTGCTGGGCGAAGTCGGCCAGCATCTCGCCGCCGGGGCGCAGGAAGTTGTGCTGACCGGCGTCGATCTGACCAGCTGGGGGCATGACCTGCCCGATGCACCGCGGCTCGGCACGCTGGTGCAGGCGATCCTCGAAGCATATCCGCGCCTTCCCCGCCTGCGCCTGTCCTCGATGGACGGGATCGAGATCGACCCGCTGCTGTTCGAGCTGCTGGCGCAGGAGCCGCGCGTGATGCCGCACCTGCACCTCTCGCTCCAGCACGGGGCCGACCTGATCCTCAAGCGGATGAAGCGCCGCCATTCGCGCGCCGATGCGGTGAAACTGGTATCGCGCTTGAAGGCGCTGCGGCCCGAAATCGCGGTGGGCGCCGACCTCATCGCCGGTTTCCCGACCGAGGACGCGGCCCACCACGCCGAAAACCTCGCGATCATCGACGAGCTCGACATCGTCCACGCGCATATCTTTCCCTATTCGCCCCGCCCCGGCACGCCCGCCGCGCGGATGCCGCAGGTGGCGCGCGACGTGGTCAAGGCCCGCGCCGCCGATCTGCGCGCCCGCGCCGCCGCCCGACGCGCGGCGTGGCTCGGCACACTTGTGGGCGAAACGCTGCCCGTCCTCGCCGAACACGGCGGCACGGGCTATGCCCCCAATTACGCACCGGTCGCGCTGCCGCAGGGCAGCATCCCCGGCACTATTATCGACGTGACCCCAAGCGGCCTCAGGGAGGGCCTGCTCGCATGAGTGAAAGCAGCTGGACCCAGCGCCTGTTCGGCGGGTTCGCCAAGACATCGGAGCGGCTCTCCGCCAACCTGCCCATCAGCGGCGGCGCGACGGCGAAGCTCGACGATGCGACGCTGGACGAGGTCGAGGATGCGCTGATCCTCTCCGACCTCGGCCCCTCGGCCGCCGCCCGCATCCGGGCGCGGCTGTCGGACAAGCGCTTCGGGCTGGAGATCACCACGCGCGAATTGAAGGAAGCGGTCGCCGAGGAAATCGCCGCGATCCTGCGCCCGGTCGCCAAACCCCTCGAAATCACCGCCTTCCCGCGCCCGCAGGTGATCCTCGTGATCGGGGTCAACGGCTCGGGCAAGACCACCACCATCGCCAAGCTCGCGCATCTGTTTCAGGAAGACGATTACGGCGTGTTGCTGGCCGCGGGCGATACCTTCCGCGCTGCCGCGATCGGCCAGCTGGCGACCTGGGCGGGGCGTATCGGGGTCGATCTGGTGCGCGGGCCCGAAGGCGGCGATCCGGCGGCGATCGTGTTCGATGCCGTCCGCCAAGCCACCGACACCGGGATCGACGCCCTGATCGTCGACACCGCCGGACGGCTCCAGAACAAGAAGGAGCTGATGGAGGAACTGGCGAAGATTCGCCGCGTCCTCGGTCGTCTCAACCCCGAAGCGCCGCACGACGTTGTGCTGGTGCTCGATGCCACCAACGGCCAGAACGCGCTCGCGCAGATCGACGTTTTCAAGGAAGTCGCGGGCGTTACTGGCCTCATCATGACCAAGCTCGATGGCACCGCGCGCGGCGGCGTGCTGGTCGCGGCGGCGGAGCAATATGGCCTCCCGATCCACGCCATCGGGGTGGGCGAAAAGATCGAAGACCTGCGCCCCTTCGACCCCGATCTGGTCGCCCGCGTGATTGCCGGGGTGGCGTGATGGCCGACGGCGAAGGCAAAAAGGCCGCCTCCAGCTGGCTCAACGTAGCGGTCGATTACGGGCCGCTGCTGGTGTTTCTCGGCGTCTACAAGTGGATGTCGCCCGAAGAGACGAGCGCCGCGGGCGAACTGATCGCCATCACCTTCGGCACGGGGGCCTTCATGGTCGCCGCCGTGATCGCGCTGCTGGTTTCGAAGTGGCGGCTCGGCAAGGTTTCGCCGATGCTGTGGTTCTCGACCGCGCTGATCGTCGGCTTCGGGAGCCTGACGATCTTCTTCGGCGATCCGACCTTCGTGCAGCTGAAACCGACGATCATCTATGCGAGCTTCGGGGTCGTGCTGCTCGGCGGGTTTTTCATGGGCCGCGCGATGCTCAAGATCCTGCTCGAAGCCGCCTTCGAGGGATTGTCGGACGCGGGTTGGCTGAAGCTGTCGCGCAACTGGGGCGTGTTCTTCCTGTTCCTCGCCGTGCTCAATGAAGTGATGCGCGCTCAGCTCTCCTTCGAAAGCTGGCTGTGGGCCAAGCTGTGGGTGTTCCTGCCGCTGACCTTCCTGTTCACCTTCAGCCAGATCCCGATGCTGCTGAAGCACGGCCTGAGCTTCGAGGACAAGGCCGAGCCCTTCAAGGACGAGCCGCCGACGGGGTGACGATTTGACACATCGGGCGTTTACTGTATTATTCAGCTAATACGGAAGCTGAGCGTCTCGAATCGCCAGTCTCGCCGTATTGTTCTGCAAACACGACATTTTACTGGTGGTGGAAGGCATTGCCTCCTCCGCTATTTGTCGTGCGCGTGCACCAGACGGACAGGAGAAAGCCATGGCAATGCCCACCCCCTCTGACGATGACACCCGCCGCATTCTGCACAACGTCCTGCGCAAATGGCGCGCCGACGAGATCAAGGCCATCCGCGACCGGATTCGCGACATCGAAGACAGGATCGAGGATCTGACGCATCATGGGATAGAGCCGAATTCGCAAGAGGCACGCATGGCAGCACAGCTTCGGGAACAGGCTGCGCGGCTTTCCGAACGCAAGGACGCGAAAATGACGATGATTGACGAAGCCTACCAGCTGATGACGGCATTCGTGAACCGAACGCCCAGCGCTGCGCCCTGACGCAGGCAGATCAGATCTCCACCTGACTCCCCAGCTCCACCACCCGGTTGGTGGGCAGCTTGAAGAAATCCATCGCGCTCGCCGAATTGCGCAGCAGCCACGCGAAAATCTTCTCACGCCACAGCGGCATCGCAGGCTTCTCCGAAGGCAGAAGCGTCTGGCGCGACAGGAAGAAGCTGGTGTGCATCATGTCGAACTCGCCCCCGCAGCGCTCCATCGACTTGAGGCCGAGCGGCACGTCTGTCTCCTCCATGAAGCCGTAATGCAGCACCGCGCGGTAGAAGCCGCCGCCCAGATCGGTCATCTCGCAGCGGGTCGCGGGGTCGACGAAAGGCACGTCGGCAATGCCGATGGTGAGGATCACCACGCGCTCGTGCAGCACCTTGTTGTGCTTGATGTTGTGGAGCAGCGCACTCGGCACCCCGGCGGTGCTCGAGGCCATGAAGATCGCCGTGCCGGGCACGCGCAACGCGGAATTCTTGGCCGACTTGGCGAAGATCTCCAGCGGCAGCGCGCTTTCGCTCATCCGCTCGCGCATCAGCTTGCGCCCGCGCGCCCAGGTGGTGAGCAGCGTGAAGATCAGGAAGCCGATGGCGAGCGGCACCCAGCCGCCCTGCGGCACCTTGATGAGGTTCGCGCCGAAATAGGCGATGTCGACGATCAGGAACACCGCGATCAACGGCAGCGCCTTCCACAGCGGCCAGCGCCACAGCGCGGTCAGCACCGCGGCGAGCAGCAAGGTGTCGATGAACATCGCCCCCGTCACCGCGATCCCGTAGGCGGCGGCAAGGTTGCTCGACGACTGGAAGAACAATACCAGCAGGATCACCATCACCATCAGGCCCCAGTTGATCGCCGGGATGTAGATCTGTCCCGCCGCTGTGGCGCTGGTGTGGTGGATTTCCATGCGCGGAATGAAGCCGAGCTGGATCGCCTGCTGGGTCAGGCTGAACGCGCCCGAGATCACCGCCTGACTAGCAATGATCGTCGCCAGCAGCGCAAGGATGATCACCGGCACGCGCACCATGTCGGGGATCATCAGGAAGAAGGGATCCTCAATGAGCGCCGCAGTCGCCGCCGGCGAGGTCTGCGACAGCACCAGCGCGCCCTGCCCCATGTAGTTGAGCATCAGCGCCGGAAACACAAAGGTGATCCACGAAATCCCGATCGGCTTGCGCCCGAAATGGCCCATATCGGCATAGAGCGCCTCGGCCCCGGTCACCGCCAGCACCACGCTGCCCAGCGCGATGAAGGCGGTAAAGCCGTCGGTCCTGAAGAAATTGAGCGCGTTGAGCGGATTGATCGTCTCGAGGATGATCGCCGGATTGGCGCTGAGATGCATGACACCGAGCGTCGCCAGCATCGCGAAATAGGTCAGCATGACGGGGCCGAACAGCTTGCCGACCCGCTCCGTCCCGCGCGATTGCAGGGCGAACAGGCAGACGAGAATCGCGATCGCGGTGGGCACGATCCACGGTTTGAAGCCGGGGACGATATATTGGAGACCCTCGGTTGCCGAGAGCACCGAGATCGCGGGGGTGATCATCGAGTCGCCATAAAACAGCGCCGTGGCGAACACCCCCAGCAGCACCAGCGGCGCGGTCCACCCGGCACTGTCGGAGCCCCGGCGGATCAGCGCCAACAGGGCCAGGCTGCCGCCCTCGCCCTTGTTGTCGGCGCGGGTGATGGTGAGGACGTATTTGACCGTCACCACCATCATCATCGACCAGAACACGAGGCTCAGCACTCCGTGGATGTGCGCCGAGTCCGGTGAGATGCCGGGCGCGCCGTGGTGCGAGGCGAAGGTTTCGCGGAAAGCGTAGAGCGGGCTGGTGCCGATGTCGCCGAACACCACGCCCACTGCCCCGACGGCGAGCGTCAGGGTTGAGGCGCCATGTCCATGGCTGTTTTCGACCGGCACGGCGGCAGGATCGGGCGAGGTGGAGGCGGACGTGCTCATGTCAATCGGATTTCCCGTATCCCCCCGGTACTGCCCATCCGGCCCACGAGACTCGTGTCCGGCAAGGCGGCGCGCCTAGCACCGTCCTTTCGCACCTGCAACAACATCCCCGCGCATGACACGCGGGGGACAAACGCGCATCAACGGCCCTGCAGCATCGGTGCGCGGGCGATCATGTCGTCCAGCCGCGCGACTTCGGCGGCCAGACCCTCGCGCCAAGGTGCGTCGGGGGGCGAGCGTTCGATCAGCCCCTGCCAGACATTGCGCGCGGCAATGATCTCGCCGCTCTGGAGATAGGCAAAGCCGAGGAAGTAGTCCGCGCCCGGATGCTCCGGGTCGATCGCGCGGGCGCGACCGAAGGCCTGCACCGCCGCCGGCGTGACGAAGCCATCGGCATGACCCACCAGCGCCATGCCCAGCGCTAGCCAGCTTTCCATGTCGCGCGGATTGTCGCGCAGGCCCTGTTGCAGTAGCCCGGCCGCATCCGCGAACTGGCCCTGCCGCGCAAAGGCGTCCGAGGTCAGAAGGTAGGCGGGCGGAGGCAGCGTGCGGTCGAACAGCGCAGCGCGGCCCTCGACCATCGCCTCGCCCTGCTGGCTGGCCTTGAGCGCTTCGGCTTTGGGCGCGGCAGGCTGGCCGGGGGAGCCCTGCCAGGCATAGCCCGCAAGGCCGAACACCAGTACCGCGCCGAACAGCGTCATCCCTTCGCGCGGGAGCCGCAGCACCAGCACCGCGAGCGCGAAGGCCGCCATCGCGAGCGCAGCCACTGCAAGCCATCCGCCGATCATGCCCGCTCTCCCACATCGTCGCGCCGCTTGCCGAGCCGCCGCGCAAGCACCCCGCCGACGACGAGGATCACCAGCACCGGCACCGCGAACAGCGGCCAGGTGGTGCTGCTCACCTCGGGCTCGTAGCTGACATAATCACCGTAACGCTCGATCAGCCAGCTGCGGATCTGATCGGGGCTTTCGCCCGCGAGAATGCGCGCGCGCACCTGATGGCGCATATCGCCCGCCATCGGCGCGTCGGAATCAGCGATGCTCTGCGACTGGCACTTGAGGCAGCGCAAGGTGTGCATCAGCGCGCTCGCCTCGGCCTCGAGCCGGGGGTCGTCTAGTTGGTTATAGGCATAGGGTGCAGGCGGCATGGTGTCCTGCGCCAGCGCAGGCAGCGCCAGCAATGCGATCAGCAGCGCGGCAAGGGCCCGGATCATCGCGCCTTCTCCAGTTCGGCGAGCAGCATTGGCACGTCGTCGGGGCGGATGTCGCCGATGTGCTGGTAACGGATCACGCCCTTGCCATCGATCACGAAGGTTTCGGGCACGCCCGAGGAGCCGATGCCGAGCTGCACCTCGGAAATCGGATCGCTGCCAATGCGGGTATAGGGGTTGCCGTAACGAGCGAGGAAGCGCGCGACATCCTCGGGCCGGTCGCGAATGGCGATGCCTATGATTTGGGCACCTTGGGCCTTCAGGGCGTCGAGCTGGGGGGCCTCGGCGATGCAAGGGGTGCACCAGCTTGCCCAGATATTGAGCAGCTTGGGCTCGCCGCCGAAATCCGCCTTGGCGGCGCCCGGCAGGCCCTCGAAGGCGGGGTCGAGCGCGAAGTCGGGCAGCGGGCGGCCGATCATCGTGCTTTCGACAAACTGATCCTTGTCCTGCGTCAGCATATAGCCCGCCAGCCCCGCAAAGAAGGCGAACAGGGCGAGCGGCACCCACAGGATCAGCCGGGAACGCATGGGGCGCTACTCCGCCGGAACCGGAGCGGGGACGCCGCCGAGCCCATCGAGATCGGCGCGGCGCTGCGCGCCCTTTTCGACCGCCACGCGGCGCTTGAGATCGACCCGCACTCGGCCCGCAATCGCCAAGATCCCGCCCAGCGCGATCAGCAATCCGCCGTACCAGATGAAGGTGACGAAGGGCTTCCACCACAGCCGTATCTGCCAGCGCCCGTCCTCGGCCTGATTGCCGATCACGGCGTAGAGCTGGCCGTTCCACTTCGTCAGCAGCGCGCTTTCGGAGGTCGATTGCGGCGGCGACCAGAAACTGCGCGCCTGCGGGTTGAGCATCACCGGTTCCCCGCCATCCTGCCGCACCGCGAGGCGCGCCTCGATCGCGGTCCAGTTCGGCCCGGCCACGGGCGCAACGCTTTCGAGCGTTACCGCGAAATCGCCGATCTGCTCGGTGCCGCCCGGCGCGACCGCAGCGAGGCGCTCTTGCGAGAAAGCGCCCTCACAGGCCATCCCGAACAGCGCGACCGCGACCCCGAAATGGGCGAAGACCATGCCCCATGTCGCCACCGGCACGCGCGTCAGCTTGCGTCCGCGCAGGGGCAGGAACGCCGCGACGCCGAGCGCTGCGGCAAGCCCGAGGCCCAGCAGCGGCAGGAAGGGATAGCTGCCGAAGAAGCTGACCAGCGCGATCACGCCGATCACCAGCGCGGCGATCAGCAGCATCTCGAACTGGATGCGCGCGGGCTTGTCCGATCGCCAGCGCAGCAGCGGGCCGACCGCCATCACCAGGAACATCGGGATCGCGAAAATCGCCGCCGCCGGGTTGAAATAGGGCGGACCGACGCTGACGCGCACATCGAAGGCCTCGGTCAGCAGCGGGTAGAGCGTACCCAGCAGCACGATCGCGAGGATCGCGGAGAGCATTACATTGTTGAACACCAGCGCGCCTTCGCGGCTCGTCACCGCAAAGCGCTTGCCCTCAGCCACCGCGCCCGCGCGCAGGGCGAAGATCGTGAAGGCTCCGCCGATGTAGAGCCCCAGAAGCCCGAGGATGAAGGCCCCGCGCTCAGGATCCACGGCAAAGGCATGGACGCTGGTCAGCACGCCCGAACGCACGAGGAAGGTGCCCAGCATCGACATCGAGAAGGCAAGCACACCGAGCATGATCGTCCACGTCCTGAGCGCATCGCGCGCGGCCAGCACGCTGACCGAGTGCATCAGCGCGGTCGCAGCGAGCCACGGCATGAGCGAGGCGTTCTCGACCGGGTCCCAGAACCACCAGCCGCCCCAGCCGAGCTCGTAATAGGCCCAGTAGGAGCCCGCCGTGATCCCGAAGGTCAGCAGCACCCACGCGCCCAGCACCCAGGGGCGCATCACGCGGGCAAAGGCGGGGTTCACCTCGCGCGTCAGCAGCGCGCCCATCGCGAGGCTGAAGGCGACCGACAGCCCGACATAGCCCGCATAAAGCGTCGGCGGATGGATCGCGAGGCCGATATCCTGCAGCAGCGGGTTGAGGCCGGAGCCCTCAGCCGCGGGCACCGGCAGGCGCTCGAACGGGTTGGAGGAGAGCAGCAGGAAGGCATAGAAGCCCAGCGCCACGAAGCCCTGGACCGCCAGCGTCGCCCCCATCGTGCGCTCGGGCAGGCGGCGCTCGAACGCGGCGAGCATCCCGCCCGACAGCGCCAGCACGCCAACCCACAGCAGCATCGAGCCCTCGTGGTTGCCCCAGGTGCCGGTGATCTTGTAGATGAAGGGCTTCATCGAGTGCGAATTGCTTGCCACCAGCTTGATCGACAGGTCGGTGACGGCGAAGGCATAGAGCAGCATCACGAAGGCCAGCACTGCGAGCGCGGCCTGCACAACCGCGGCGGGGCGGGCGTAGATCGCCAGCGGATTGATCTCGCCCTCGGCAGCCCTTAGCGCGAAGACGCCCGAGACCATCTGCAACACCGCCAGCGCGGCGGCGAGCCACAGCGCGGCAAGCCCGATCTCTGCGATCATGGCTTGAGGCCCACCGTGGTCTCGGACGCCATCTTGGCCGCTTGTTCGGTGCCCATGCCTTCAAGCTCCTTGGGCACGTAATTCTCGTCATGCTTGGCGAGGAGGTTGGTCGCCACGAAGACGCCGTCCGGCCCGAGGCTGCCCTCAGCAACGACGCCGGAATTCTCGACGAAAAGATCGGGCAGAATGCCGCTGTAACGCACGGGGATGGCATCGGCGGTGTTGCCTGTGACCATGAAGTCGACCGTCACCCCGTCGGGCATGGTCTTGATCGACCCGGCCTTCACCATCCCGCCCAGCCGAACCGCCTGACCCACTTCCGGCGGGTCGGAGGCCATCTGCTCGGGCAAGTAGAAATAGTTCGCCTGATTGCGCAAGGACCACGCCGCCAGCAGCCCCGCGCCGACGATTGCCAAGAGGGCGATGATCACGAGGATCAGACGTTGATGCTTGGCTTTCATTGTTCGCTTCCCGTTCAGCGCCGCCGCGCCGCGTCGCGCCGGGCTTCGGCGCGCGTCATGGAGCGCCATGCCCACGCGATCAGCAATGCCAGAGCGACGACCCCGACGCCATAGGCCATCAGGACGAAATCCCACTGGTTCAATTGTTCACGCATCACGCCTGCTCCATCGCCGGGGCTGCAGTCGCGGGGGCATCATCGTCGAGCGCGCGGCGGCGCAGGCGCGCTTCGACCTGTGCCTCGGCGATCAGCGCGCGCATCCGCATCAGCACGATCGCGCCGAACAGGAGCGAGAAGCCCGCCACCGCCACCAGCAGCGGCACGAGGAACGTCGCCTGGATCGCGCTCTTGCCCGCAGTGATGCTCGGCGGCTGGTGGAGCGAGTTCCACCACACCACGGAGCGGTTGATGATCGGCACATTGACCGCGCCCACCATCCCGAAAATCGCCGCGATCTTGCTGGAAGAGCCTTCCTTCTCGGCCGCCTCGGTCAGCGCGATGTAACCGGCGTAAAGGAACAGCAGCACCAGCATCGAGGTGAGCCGCCCGTCCCACTCCCACCAGGTGCCCCATGTCGGGCGCCCCCAGATCGAGCCGGTGGCAAGGCAGATCGCGCAGAACACCATGCCCGGCACCGCAATAGCGCGCGCAGACAACGCGGCGAGCGGATGCTTCCAGATCAGCAGCGCAGCCGAGGAAATCGCGATCCCTGCCCAGCCCCCCATGCCGAGCCATGCGGCAGGGACGTGGATGAAGAGGATGCGCACCGTCTCGCCCATCAGCCGGTCGGGCGGGACCATGAACAGGCCCCAGGCCACCGCCCCCGCAGACAGCACCAGACCGCTCCAGAACAGAAGCGGCATAAGCCATTTGGCGAGGCTCAGGAATCGGGTGGGGTTGGCGTAGATGTGCATGATGTGTCGTGTCAGGCCGGGCTTGTAGCCTTACACCCGTTCCCGACAAGAGAGCAAATCACGGGCAAGGCGTTTCGTTCCCGCCGCGCCGCCGTCTCAGCCCCGTCCGATCAGCCGCGGCCAATCAGTTTCTGGGCCATCCGGTCGGCGACCACGTCGGACGAAACACCGCTCGCCGCGCTTTCCTGCCAGATGCTTGCGAGCCGTCCGGGGATCTGTTCGACCAGCGCATTCACCTCCGCGACATCGCCGCTGCGGCCTTCGCGCCGGGCGAGGTACTCCGTCGCGACCGAGATGATACCGCCCGCGTTGATGACGTAATCGGGCGCGTAGAGAATATCGCGCCCCGCCAGCACCGCGCCGTGTTCGGGCCGGGCGAGCTGGTTGTTCGCCCCGCCCGCGACGATCGCGCAATCCAAATTGGCGATCCCTGCATCATCGAGAATCGCGCCCAGCGCATTGGGGCTGAAGACATCGCAGGGCGTGCTCATGATCTGGTCAGTGCCGACCGCCACGCCGCCCAGCTCGCTCGCCAGCGCCGCCGCGCGGGCTTCGTTGATGTCGGCGAGCGTCAGCTTCGCGCCATCCTTCGCCAGCAGGCGGGCCACGCCGCCGCCGACCGAGCCGGTGCCTTGCACAGCCACATGGACGCCCGCGAGGCTGTCCTTGCCCAGCTTGTGGGCCACCGCCGCCTTGATGCCGAGATAGATGCCATAGGCCGTGAACGGCCCCGGATCGCCGCCCGCGCTTCCCGCGCCCGCCACGGGCAGACCCGAGACATGCGCGGTGCGCTGCGAGACCGCGACCATGTCGGCCTCGGTGATGCCGACATCTTCTGCGGTGACGTAGCGCCCGCCCAGCCCTTCGACCGCGTCGCCGAAAGCGGCTAGCAGTTCGGGGGTCTTGATGCGCTGTTCATCGGCGAGGATCACCGCCTTGCCACCGCCCATCGGCAGGCCCGCCATGGCGTTCTTGTAGCTCATCCCGCGCGACAGGCGCAGCACGTCGCGCATCGCAGCCGCCGGTTCGTTGTAGTGCCAGAAACGCGTGCCGCCCGCCGCAGGGCCAAGATGGGTCGAATGCACCGCGATGATCGCCGTCAGCCCGCTGGCCCGATCGTGAACCAGCGTCACCTGCTCATGCGCGTCGAAATCGGGCTCGGCCCAGAATGCGGTCATGTCGTCTCCCCTGTGGGGCGCGGACCATGACAGCAGCAGGGGAGAAATGGGGCGATCGAGGGGTCTCGAACCCCCGACCTCCGGTACCACAAACCGGCGCTCTAACCAACTGAGCTACGATCGCCACACACCCCTGCTGGCATACCACCCTTCCGGTTGGTGCCAAGCCCGTGCGAGACAGGCGGCATTACGGAAGGCAAACACACCGTCAAGTGCGCTGTCAGGAGCGGCGCGCCTCTTGCACAAAGCCTTGCCCAAGGGAAGCGAAAACTGCGCTGGCGGCAGCGACGCGCAAGATTGTTGCGCGCGCCGCAAAAGCGTTGCCTCGGCCTCGGCCCATTCTATCCTTTAGCACCATGACGACCCTTGCCGATTCTGTCGCCGCGCGCCTTGCCGCCCAGCCCGGCGTTCAGCGCGTCCCGACCCCCAAGGCCGCCGTGTTCCAGGCCAAGCGATTCGCGCCCGCCGATCTGGCCGCCGAGCTGATCGCGCTGATCGACCGGGATCGCCGCCCCTCGACCATCGCCGACGACAATGGCGATCCGGTGTTCCGCACCAGCGAGACCTGCGACCTCCCCGCCGATCACCCCTCCGTGCAGCGGATCGAGGCGCTGATCACCGCGCTTGCGGGGATCGACCCGGCCTATGGCGAGCCGCTGCAAGGACAGCGCTATGCCGAGGGGCAGGAGTTCAAGGCACACACCGATTACTTCGCGCCCGATGGCCGGGACTACCAGAGGTTCTGCGCCCTTTCGGGCAACCGCACATGGACCTTCATGATCTATCTCAATGACGTCACCGCCGGCGGAGCTACACGGTTCAAGCTGCTCGACAAGACCTTCCAACCCGAGGCGGGCAAATTGCTGTGCTGGAACAACCGCTTGCCCGATGGCCCCAATGGCGAAGCGGGAAGCGTCAACCATGCCACGCTGCATCACGGGATGAAGGTGAGAAAGGGCGTCAAATACGTGATCACCAAGTGGTATCGCGAAAACCCATGGAGGGGATGATGGACGATTTTGCAGACATTGCCGCGCGGCTTGAAGCACGGCTTGCCGAATTGACCGCGAGGGCCAACACGATCGAGGACGATTTGCGCCAACCGCTCGATGCCGATTTTTCCGAACAGGCAGTCGATCTGGCGGATGACGAGGCGCTCGAAGGGGTCGATGATGTGCTGCGGGCCGAAGCAGCGCAGGTTCGCGCGGCGCTGACCCGGATCGCCAACGGCACCTATGGCACCTGCGCCAAATGCGGCGAAGCGATTCCGCGCGCGCGGCTTGAGGCGCGACCCATCGCCACGACCTGCATCAAGTGCGCGGCCTGACGGGCGCGATTTCGCGCAAACGGGTCGCCACTTGAACCAACGCAAAAGGGCGACCCCGTCGGGCCGCCCTTCTAACGCAGGCCGAAGCCCACGAACCGGTCGGGGCAGCGCGCGGCCACCCCTGATCTGGTCTTACTTGTTCTTGAGGCTGAGCCCGCCGAAACGCTTGTTGAACTGCGCCACACGGCCGCCTTCCTGCACCTGCTGACGACCGCCGGTCCAGGCGGGGTGGCTCAGCGGATCGATTTCGAGCGCGAGCACGTCGCCTTCCTTGCCCCAGGTCGAACGGGTCTGGAATTCGGTGCCATCGGTCATCTTGACCGTGATCAGGTGGTAGTCGGGGTGCCCTTCGGCCTTCATGATGCAATTCCTTTGGAGCGTGGCACCGGTTCCGACCGGCACTGCTATGAATGGGAAGCGCGCGCCTTAGTGGCGAACGCGACCCAATGCAACCTCGGATATTCGCGCCGATATCGGTTGCGCAGCGACCGCAAGGGCGACCGCCCGCCCGCAGCGACGCGACCTTCAGGTCGCATGAGCGAGGACAAGCACCCGCAAACGCGGGTGCACACCCATCAGACCTTATCCACCATCATCGCGGTAAACTCGACCTCGCAGGTGGTCTTGCCCTCCACGCTCGCCACGCCCTTGAACTTGTAGACGCGGCTGCGCTTCTGGGTGAATTCAACATGCAGGTCGAGCAGGCACCCGGGCGTCACGGGGGCGCGGAACTTGGCGTTCTCGATCCCCATGAAGATCACCAGCTTGCCCGTCCCGGCCAGCTCCATCGTCTCGATCCCGAGGATGCCGGCGGCCTGCGCCAGCGCCTCGATCTGGAGCACGCCGGGCATGATCGGGGCGCCGGGGAAGTGACCCTGGAAGAACTGCTCGTTCATGCTCACGGCCTTGACCGCGTGAATGCGTTCACCCAGCTGGATCGCCTTCACCCGGTCGACCAGCAGCAGCGGATAGCGGTGCGGCAAGGCATTGAGGATCTTGACGATGTCGTAATCCAGCGGGGCCGTGCCCGCGCTATCCGGCTCGCTCATGTGCTGTGCTCCGCGTGTCGATCAGCGGCCCGCCGGGGCGTCCGGGTTGGCCTGCTGGCCAGCGGCGGCCTGCTGCTGCTGGAACTGCGCCGCCAGCGCGAGACGCTGCTGGATCTCCTGAAACACCTGCACACCTTCGCGGCTCGGCTGCCAGCCGGAGGGCGGCACCACGCCGACGGCGGGCACGCGGGCGTTGAGCGCGGCGGTCACCTTCTGGGTGATGTCGGCCTCGGGCGGGGCGAACAGCAGCGAGCCCGGATCGATCACCAGCTTGATCTGATCGGCATCGGTGACGTCCTTCAGGGCTGCAGCATACTGCATGATGATCTGTTCGACCGCAAAAACCCGCGCACCGTCGATCTGGTTTGTCAGCCCGGCGATTTCCTGCTCCAGCGTCTGGATCTTGGCATAGTCGGGCGACTTCTGCATCGCGGCGAGCTCGGTATCGTCGACCTGCTTGTCGCCGTTCTTGTCGAACTTGGTGAGCAGGGTCTGGCGCTCCTGCGCCTTGGCGCGGCGGAGATCGTTCTGCGAGGCATAGGTGGTGTTGACCTGCTCATAGGCGGTCTGGAAGGCGGTGGTGCCGATCACGGTGCGCGAGACATCGACCGTGGCCATGCGGCCATCGACCTGGGCCTGGGCCGGCAGCGCGGCAGTGGCAGCGAGGATGAGGCCCGCAGGCGCGAGCAGCTTGGCAAGACGTGTCATCAGAATTGGGTTCCTACGTTGAAGGTGAAGCGCCGCTCGTCATCGCCTTCGACACTGCGAATGGACTGAGCGAAATCGATACGGAAAGGTCCGAAGGGCGAGTTCCAGTTGACCCCGATCCCGGCGGTGATGCGCGGGCTGGGGGTGTTGCCGAGGAACAGCTCGCGGATATTGGTGCCGCCCTGAATCTCACGGCAGTTGGGAGTGCCGTCAGGCAGAGTCGGACTGGTGGTCTGCGTGCGGTTGAGCGAGCCGCACGATCCGCCGGCGGGCGGCGTGCTGTAGAGCAGCTCGCCGGCATCGTTGGTCAGCTGCGTACCGGCCGGGTTGACGGTGAGTACCGGGGTCTCAACGCCCCACAACGCGCCGACATCGGCCCAGATCGACGGCCTGAGGCCCAGCTCGCGCGCGCCGCTGCCGAGCGGAATCTCGAGCTCGGCGCGGCCGAGGTAGTAGTTGCGACCGCCGATCGCATCGTCCTGCACCTGATTGCGGGCGGTCAGGAACTGGACGTTGCCATCCGCATCGACGACCGGGCGATTGAACTGGTCGAGCTGCGAGAACTGCCTGAGGACACGCGGCCCGACCCCGCGGATCGCATAGCCGCGGAACTGCGGTTCGCCGAGGAAGAAGCGGTCGGTCAGCAGGATGTCGTCCACCCCTGCGCCCGGACGCTCCTGCAAGGGGACGATGGTGCCGCCTTCGGCCAGCACCGAGAAGATGAAGCCCGAATTGCCCACATTCCAGAACTGCTGCGCGCGCCCGCGCAGGCGGATGTAGCGTTGATCCCCGCCCAGCCCGGCAAACTCGCTGCTGAGCGAGACGGTCCTGCCTCGCGTCGGCCGGATGCGCGAATTGAGCGAGTTGTAGTTGAGGCTGAGCCCGACGATCGAGCTCAGACGCGTGCCGATCGCATCGCACAGGAAGCGCCCGGCACGCAGCGGATCGCACTCGCGCACCCCATCGCCATCAAGGTCGGAGAAGAACAGGTTCTCGTCCAGCGTCACCTGTTCGTAGTTCAGGGTATAGCTGCCGATCAGCGACATGTATTCGGTCAGCGGCACCCCGGCGCGCATCGAAAAGCCGGTGGTGGCCTGCTCGAAAGTGGTGTTGCGCTGGTTGCCGGTGAAGTTGAAGCTGTTGAAATCGCGGCGGTAGATGTCGATCCCGCCCGAGATGTTGCGATCGAAGATATAGGGATCGGAGAAGCTGATCTGGGCCGAGCGCGAGAACTGCGAATAGTTGACGCTGAGCCCGATGGTCTGCCCGCGCCCGCGGAAATTGCGCTGGCGGATGGAGCCGGCCAGAATGAACTGCTCGATCGACGAGAAGCCCGCCGAAAACTGCAATTCACCCGTCGGCCGCTCTTCGATATTGGCTTCGAGGATGATCCGGTCAGGCGCACTGCCTTCGGTCTGGGTGACCTCGAAATTCTCCTGGAAATAGCCCAGCGAATTGATGCGCGCCGTCGTGCGCTGCACGCCGAGGCTGTTGAAGGCATCGCCCTCGGCCAGACGGAATTCGCGGCGGATCACCTTGTCCTGCGTGAGCGTGTTGCCGTTGATGTCGACCCGCTCGACATAGACGCGCGGCGCCTCGCGCAATACGAAGGTCACGTTCATCTTGCGGTTGTCGGCATCGCGGTTGAAGCGCGGCTGCACGTCGGCGAAGGCGTAGCCATAGCGACCCGCCAGCTCGGTCAGCTGCTCGACCGTGTCCTCGACCGTCTTGGCGTTGTAGAAATCGCCATCCTGCATCGGCAGCTGCGTGCTCATCACCTCACTGTCGAAGTCGCGCAGCTGGCTGTCCACCTTGACGTCGCCGAAGGTGTAGCGCTCGCCTTCCTCAACCACATAGGTGATGATGAAGTCTTTCTGGTCGGGCGTCAGCTCGGCCACGGCGGAGACAACGCGGAAATCGGCGTAGCCTTCGGTCAGGTAGAACTGGCGCAGCTTCTGCTGGTCGAACGCGAGGCGATCGGGATCGTAGCTGGTGTTGGAGCTGAAGAAGCTGGTCAGCCGCGCCTGCTTGGTCACCATCTCGCCGCGCAGCTTGCCGTCGGAAAACTTCTCGTTGCCGAGGATGTTGATCTGGCGAACCTTGGACTTGGGCCCTTCGCTGATCTCGAACACGATATCGACGCGGTTCTGCGGCAGCTGCACCAGCTTCGGCTCGACCTTGGCGGCGAAGCGCCCCTGCCGCTTGTAGAGCTCGATGATGCGCGCAACGTCGGCGCGGACCTTGGAGCGGGTGAAGATCTGGCGCGGCGAAAGCTTGATTTCGGGCAGGATCTTGTCGGGCTTCAGCCGCTCGTTGCCTTCGAGCACGATGCGGTTGATCACCGGGTTTTCGGTGATGGTTATGACGACATTGCCGCCGTCATTGCGGATCGCGTAATTGGCGAAAAGCTCGGTCGCGCTCAGATCCTTGAGCGCCTCGTCCGCCGCGACGGCAGTGTATTCCTGCCCGACCCGCAGGCGGATGTAGCTGAGAATGGTTGTCGGCTCGAGCCGTTCGGCGCCGACCACGGTGATCGTGCGGATGGTGTTGCTGCGCGGGGCCTGTGCCTCGGGCGCGGCAGGCTGGGCTGTGGCGGGCTGCGCGGGCGCCGCCGCATCCTGCGCTGCCACCATCGCCGGCATCCCGGCAAGGATCGAGCCGCAGCACAGCAGGCTGGCCAGCCGCAGCGGGGCCTTCACGGATGCAGGCTTGCCAGTGACCGGCCCTGCGCCCGTCTCGCTCAATCGGTTCATTCAGCTAAAATCCCGTTCTCAACCCTCGGCACCGCAGGCTTTGCGCCCGTGATCTGCCGTCCTGCCATCGTGCCGACACCGCGCCACGCACCGCCTTGCGCCGACGTGGACGCCTGTGCCCCATGTGTACCCTGCAATCAAGCCGCGAGCGCCTCAGCCTTCGCGCGTTTCCACCGCCCTGCCGCCTTCCAGGCGGTCAGCTTCCAAAGATGGGCAGGGAGATTATGTCATTCACCGTCACCACCACCATCAGCATGAGCACCAGCGCGATGCCGGTGCGATAGGCCCACTCGGTCGCCTGCGGCCCCACCGGCTTTCGGCGGATCGCCTCGGCCGCGTAGAACATCAGGTGCCCGCCATCGAGTGCGGGGATTGGCAAGAAGTTGATGAATGCCAAATTAAGCGAGATCAGCGCGGCGAAATGAATGAAGGCCGCGGCCCCCAGGCTCATCTGCTCGCCCGAGAACTTGGCGATCTTGAGCGGCCCGCCCAGCTCCTTGACCGAACGCTCGCCGGTGACGATCTGCTGGATGCCGGTGATCATCATGCCGGTGAAGTCCCAGCTCTGCTTCACGCCGAGCGGGATCGCCTCGAGAACGCCAACCTCTTCAAGCTCGTACTTGCCGCCCGCCGGCGCAACGCCGATCAGGCCTTCGGTGCTGGGATTGCCGAAAGAGTCGGTGCGCTCCACCCGCGCGGTGGTCAGCGTGATCTCGACCGGGCGCCCTTCGCGTTCGAGCGTAAAGACCATCTGCTTGCCCGGATGGAGCGCGACCTTGGTCTTCATATCGGTGAAATCGCGGATCGGTAGACCGTCGATCGCGACGACGATATCGCCCGCTTGCATCCCCGCCGCCTCGGCCACGCTGCCTTCGGAGAAGGCGCCGATGGTGCGCGAATCTTCCTCGTCCACGATGACCGGCTTGCCGATGATCGCGAAGAAGGCCGCAAAGATGCCGATCGCGAGCAACAGATTGGTCACCGGCCCCGCCGCCACGATCAGCGCGCGCTTCCACAGCGCGGCGTTCTGGAACGAGCCCGGCTCTGCGGGTGCATCGGGATCGGGCACGCTCGCGGGGTTCATGTCGCCCTTGAACTGCACATAGCCGCCCAGGGGCAGCGCTGAGAGCTTCCAGCGGGTGCCGTGGCGGTCAGTGAAGCCTGCCAGTTCCTTGCCGAAGCCGACCGAGAAGGCCTCGGCCTTCACGCCGAACCACCGGCCGACCAGATAGTGGCCGAGCTCATGCAAGGTCACCAGCGGCCCGAGCAGCAGCGCGAAGCCGATCACGTACATCCAGAAAGGGGGCGATTCAAACAAGGGCTTGGGTCTCCAGCAGGGACTGCGCCTGCAACCGGGCGGAATGATCGACGGCGAGCACTTCCTCGAGGCTGGCCGGGCGCGGCGCATCATTGCTGCGCGCGAGTACCTCTTCGACCAATGCCGCAATCCGCGTGAACCTGATCTGACCAGCAAGGAAGGCGGCAACCGCGACTTCGTTGGCGGCGTTGAGGATCGCAGGGGCCGATCCGCCCGCCGCAATCGCCTCGCGCGCCAGCCGCGTGGCGGGGAAGCGCGTTTCGTCAGGGGCGTGGAAAGTCAGCTCGCCAATCGCTGCCAGGTCGAGCGGGCTGAGCGGCGTTTCCATCCGCTGCGGCCAGGCGAGGCACGAGGCGATCGGCACCCGCATGTCCGACGGGCCCAGCTGCGCCAGCGTAGAGCGGTCGCGGAATTCGACCATCGAGTGGATCACGCTTTGCGGGTGGACGACGATGCCCAGCCGTTCGAGCCCGACCGGGAAGAGGTGATAGGCCTCGATATATTCGAGCCCCTTGTTCATCATCGTCGCGGAATCGACGCTGATCTTGGCCCCCATCGACCAATTGGGATGCGCCACCGCCTGCGCTGGGGTCGCGGCGTCGAGCTGGGCCTGCGTCCACGTGCGCAAGGGGCCGCCGCTGGCCGTGAGGGTGATCTTGGCGACATCCTCGATCCGGTTTCCGGAGAGGCACTGGAAGATCGCATTGTGCTCGCTGTCCGTAGGCAGAAGCGTCGCGCCATGCCGGGCGACCGCCTCCATCAGCACCTCGCCTGCCGAGACCAGCGCTTCCTTGTTGGCGAGCGCGATGGTGCCGCCGCGCTCCACCGCCGCCATCACCGGGGCGAGCCCTGCGCAGCCGACGATCGCCGCCACTGTCATGTCCACGGGCCGCGCCGCCGCCTCGATCAGCGCCTGCCGCCCGCCTGCGGCCTCAATCCCGCTAGTGCCGAGCGCCGCGCGCAATTCGGGCAGGCAGGTCTCGTCACCCACCACCGCCAGCTTGGCATCGAATTCGATCGCGAGCGCCGCCAGTTCCGCCGCGCTACATTGCGCGGTCAGCGCCTCGACAGCCCAGGCATCGCGATTGCGCCGCACCAGATCGAGCGTCGAAGCGCCAATCGATCCGGTCGCGCCGAGCAGGGTAAGGGAACGCCTCATGCCCTGCATCATCCCAGCAAAGTGGGCAGCGTGGCAATCACAAACAGCACGAAGAACACCGCAAGAAAGCCGTCGAGCCGGTCAAACAATCCGCCATGTCCCGGAATGAGGCTGCCGGAATCCTTCACGCCCGCGCGCCGCTTCATCCAGCTTTCGAAGAAATCGCCCGATTGTGCGAGCACCGCGATGAGGATGCCGCCGATCACCGCGAAGAGGATCCGCATCCCGCCATAGCCGGGGGCGGCGGTGGGGGCGAAATAGATGAGTTCCACCGCCACGCCCACCAGCGCCGCGAGCGTCGCGCCGCCCGCGAGGCCTGCCCAGGTCTTGGATGGGCTGATCTTGGGAGCGATCTTGGGGCCGCCGATGGCGCGCCCGGCGAAATAGGCCCCGACATCGACCGCGATCACCGGCAGGATGAAGACGATCAGCACCTCAATCGGCGCATAGCCCCGCACCGGCGAATCCGGAAACAGATCGACCAGCCCAGCCCGCACGATCACCATCGCCAGCGCCGCGCTGCCGACATAGACCACGCCGGCAAAGAACCACAGCGTCTCGCCCAGCCCGGACAGGCCGAAGCGCTCGATCAGCTTGTTCCATTCCCAGATCACCCCGCCCGCCAGCAGCGCGACGAAACCGATCCAGAACCAGCTGCCCAACCACAGCGCCCCGCTCGCCAGCACCAGCATGACGATTGCGCTCGCCAGCCGCACCGGCAGATCGCTCACCCCGGCGCGCGGATCGCGCACCCGCACTTCACCGTCCGCCATAGCGCCGTTCCCTTCGGGCAAAATCATCGAGCGCACGGGCGAGGTGCGCCGGTTCAAAGTCAGGCCACAGCGTATCGACGAACAGCATCTCAGCATAGGCCGCCTGCCACAGCAGGAAATTCGACAGCCGGATTTCCCCGCTGGTACGAATCAGCAGGTCGAGCGGCGGCAGGTCGGCGGTGTCGAGCGCGGCGGCGATGGTATCGATCGTCACTTCACCGGTGCTCGCCGCCTTCGCCGCCGCGCGGGCGATTTCGTGCTGCCCGCCGTAATTGAGCGCCACCGCCAGCGTCTGCTTGCCATTCGCGGTCTGCGCCAGCGCATCTTCGAGCATCGCGACAATATCGGGCGCGAGGCTCTGCCAGTCGCCGATGATCTTCAGCTTCACATTGTTGGCGACGAATTCCGGCAGGTCGGATTTGATGAACCGGCGCATGAGGTTCATCAAATCGTCGACCTCGTCCTCCGACCGCTTCCAGTTTTCCGAGGAAAAGGCGTAGAGCGTCAGGCATTCCAGCCCGGTGCCCTCAAGCGAGCGCACCAGCCGCCGCACCGCCTCAACGCCGCGCTGATGCCCCACCGCGCGCGGGAGCGCACGTTTCTTGGCCCAGCGGCCATTGCCATCCATGATGATGGCGACATGTCTGGCGCGCGACTGGTCCAATCCGTTCCCCATCATCCGTGACGCTTACTGCGTCAGGATTTCCTGTTCCTTCTTGGCCGCCGCTTCGTCCGTTTCCTTGACATACTGGTCGGTCAGCTTCTGGACCTGCTCTTCGGAGCGTTTGCGATCGTCCTCGGAGATTTCTTTCTTCTTCTCGTCGGTCTTGAGGCTTTCCATCGCATCGCGGCGCACGTTGCGGATCGCGATCTTCGCCTTCTCCGCATATTGCCCGGCGAGCTTTGCCAGCTCCTTGCGGCGCTCCTGCGTCAGGTCGGGGATCGGCAGGCGCAGGGTCTGGCCATCGATGATCGGGTTCAAACCGAGGTTGGCATAGGCAATCGCCTTTTCGACCGCATGGAGGTTCGACTTGTCCCACACCTGCACGGAGAGCATCCGCGGCTCCGGCGCGGAGACGGTCGCGACCTGCTGAAGCGGCATCATCGAACCATAGACTTCGACCTGCACCGGATCGAGCAGCGTGGTGTTGGCGCGGCCGGTGCGCAGCCCCTGAAGATCGCTCTTCAAGGATTCCACCGCGCCCTTCATCCGGCGCTCGACATCGGCCTTGTCAAATTGCGGCATGGCTGGGGTTCCTTCTGATTGTCTTAGCTGTCTTGCACGATGGTCTGCACACCCTCGCCCGCCAGCACGCGGGCAAGGTTGCCCTTCTCGCGGATCGAGAAGACCACGATCGGGATCTTGTTGTCGCGGCACAGCGCGACGGCAGAGGCGTCCATCACCTTGAGATTGTCGGCCAGCACCTTGTCATAGGTGACGGTATCGAAGCGGGTGGCAGCAGGGTTGTATTTGGGATCGCTGTCATACACCCCGTCGACGCTGGTGCCCTTCAGCAGCGCGTCACAGCGCATCTCCGCCGCGCGCAGCGCCGCGCCGCTGTCGGTGGTGAAATAGGGAGCGCCGACGCCCGCGGCGAAGATCACGACGCGGCCCTTTTCGAGGTGCCGTTCGGCGCGGCGGCGGATCACCGGCTCGCAAACCTTGTCCATCTCGATCGCGGATTGCACGCGGGTTTGGACGCCCAGTTGCTCGAGCGCGTTCTGCATGGCGAGCGCGTTCATCACGGTCGCCAGCATCCCCATGTAATCGGCCTGCGCGCGGTCCATCCCCTTGGCCGCGCCCGCCATCCCGCGGAAGATGTTGCCGCCGCCGATCACGAGGCAAATCTCGAGCCCCGTCTCCTTCGCCGCCTTCACTTCCTTGGCGAGTTCCGAGACGAACTCAGGATCGATCCCAAACTGCTGCCCGCCCATCAGCACCTCACCCGAAAGCTTCAGGAGAACGCGCTTGATGCTAGGCAGGGACATATCGGGCTGGCTTTCTGGCGGGAGTTGGCTAGCGGGGGCCTTTATCGGGGTGTCACCGTGCTGCCAAGAGGATAGCGGGGATAATGGGCAAGACAAGCATTCGCCGCCTCGCCCTGCTGGTGCTGGCGGTGGTGGTCGCGATGTGCGCCAAGGCGTGGCACGACACGATGCGCGCGCCGGTGGTGGAGCGGCTGGTGATCGAGAGCTCCGCCCTGCCCCGCGCCACGCCGCCTGTGCGGATCGCGCTGCTGGCCGATATCCACGTCGCCGGGCCCGACATGCCGCCCGAACGGCTCGCCCGGATCGTGGCGCAGGTGAACGCGCTGAAGCCTGACCTTATCGTCATCGCGGGCGATCTGATCAGCGAAAAGCGCACCGCCACGCATATCTACACCGCCGCCGAGGTCGTCGCCCCGCTCGGCAAGCTGTCCGCGCCGCTGGGAGTGGTGGTGGTGCCAGGCAATCACGATCACTGGTCGGGCTGGGAGGCAATCTCGGCAGAGCTGGCACGCCATCCGCAGATTACCGTGCTGCGCAATCAGGCGATAGCGCGCGGGCCGCTGGTGATCGGCGGGGTGGATGACGACTTCACTGGCCGCGCCGATGTGCCTGCCACCATGGCGGCGATGCCGCGCGGCGCGGGCGCGCGGATCGTGCTGTCTCACTCGCCCGACATCTTTCCGCAGGTTCCCGTCGATGTCGACGCGGTGCTCGCCGGGCACACCCATTGCGGGCAGATCGCCTGGCCCTGGGGCGGCGCGCCTGCGACGATGTCGGACTATGGCAACCTCTATGCCTGCGGAGTCACGCGCCAGCACGGCAAGGTGCTGGTGACCAGCGCCGGCCTCGGCACCAGCCTGCTGCCCTTGCGCATGTTTACGCACCCCGAAGTGTGGCTGATCGAAATACGGCCAGCCAAGCGCTGAAGTTGACGCCCGGTCAATCCGCGGCTGCAGCTTCTGCCAGCGTGTGCAACAGACCCTTGGTGAAACCGCGTGGCGCGACCGAGAGGTGATCTTCGTCAGCCAGAACATCCGACTTGAGCCGCAGCCCCGCAAATTCGCGCCCACGCAGCAGCGCGGCGAAGGCGGCATTGTCGGCGACCATGTCAACCTCCTGCTGGTAACGCGCATCGCCGATCCGCTGCGCCTCGAACTCTCCGACGTACAGATAGACGTCAGCGTCGATCGCATCGAGCGTGCCGAGCAATCCCGGTGCCTCACGCAGCAGGTGTTTCCGGTCGTACCAGAATGACGGACTGCCGAGCACATAGCCGCTGAACATTTCGGGCTGCGTCATCAGGATCTGCGCGCCCAGCAGGCCGCCGTAAGAATGCCCGACATAGACCCTCCGATCAGGCATGGTCCGGAACCGCGTCTCGATGAAAGGCAGCACCGCATCGCGCAGATAATCGCGATAGCGCAGCGACTGTCCATGGACCGCTCCCGCCGGGGCGTCCGAAGCACCCTTGGCGGTCGGAGTATAATCGCGCCGACGGCTCGCCATCGGGTCCTCGCCCTTGCCATAGGACAGGCCGACGAGGATGAACTCTTCGAGGCGCGGACCAGCCCCGTTCATCCGCCGGCCGATGGCGCGCAGCACGGGAAAGGCATAGTCAGCATCTGTCACATAGACGACCGGGTAGCGGCGTTGCGTTTGCTCGGCGTAGCTGGCCGGGAGGCTCACGAAGACCTGATAGGCGATACCGCTCGCCGGATCGGGCACATCGAACACCTGCGTGCCGAGCAGTTCGTAGGCCTGCCCTTCCCCGCGTTGCACTGGAGCCGCCGATGATGCCGCCTCGCTGAAAGGTACGGCCGAACAGGCCGATAGCAGCGCTCCGCCGATCAGCGCGCCCCTGAAAAATCGCATGATATGCCCCGTATATTGACGAGCGGCGGATGCCTTGCGGAACCGCGCAAACGCAACGGGCCGGATGGTCGATACCATCCGGCCCGTGCCATTTTTCCGATAATCGGGGGAAGGATCTGCGCTTGAGCGTAGCGATGGAGCGAGGAATCAGCCCTTCAGGATCGCCTTGATGCGTTGCTCTGAAGGGCGAAGCTCGGCGAAATAGGCGTTGGTCTCTTCCTGAGTCAGCTCGCCTTCGTCGCGCGAGGTGCGGATTGCTTCCCATCGGTCGTAAATCTCGCCCGCCGCCTGCAAGGCGCTGGCGAAATCGTGATCGCCCGCCGCTTCGAGATTGCGCACGCAGATTTTCCAGCGCTGCTCGAAGCCATGCTCGGACAGGAACCAGTCGAGACCCTTGTAGGACAGGACGCGCCTCGCGTCCTCGGCAGAGACGCCCTTGATCCAGCTTTGGTCATTCATCCCGTTCGGCTCCGGCTGGCGGTTGTGCGCGGGGCGTCAAGCCCCGAACACCATGCCGGAGGGACATAGGGCCGATTGGCAACCAACGGGTAAACAAGCAAAACGGCCGCCGCAGCGCTAAGCTGCGGCGGCCGTCTCAATGCCGATGGAAGGGAAGATCAGCCCTTGAGCGTCGCGGCGACTTCGGCTGCGAAGTCGACCTCTTCCTTCTCGATGCCTTCGCCGAGCTGGAAGCGGGCATAGTCCTTGAGCACGATCGGGGTGCCCGCAGCCTTGCCGGCCTGGGCGACCAGATCGGCGATCACGGTCTTGTTGTCCATCACGAAGATCTGGCTGAGCAGCGCGTTTTCCTTGGCGAACTTCTTCACCGCGCCATCGACCATCTTGGCTTGCACGTCTTCGGGCTTGCCGCTTTCGGCTGCCTTTTCGGCCGCGACCTTGCGCTCACGCTCGAGCACTTCGGGATCAAGGCTGTCGGCATCGAGCGCCATCGGGAAGGCCGCCGCTGCGTGCATCGCCAGCTGCTTGCCGAGCGGTTCGAGCACGTCCGCGCCCGCTTCGCTTTCCAGACCGATCAGCACGCCGATCTTGCCGAGGCCTTCCGCAGCAGCGGTGTGCATGTAGGACACGACCGCGCCCTTCTCGACCGAGACGGTCTTGATGCGGCGGATCTGCTGGTTTTCGCCGATGGTGGCGACGTTGTCGGTGAGCTTGTCGGCCACGGTGCCGCCGGTCGGGTATTCAGCCGCCTTGAGCGCTTCGACGTCTTCAGTGCCAAGCTCGAGCGCGACCGCGGTCACGTTGCGGACAAAGCCCTGGAACTGGTCGTTCTTGGCGACGAAATCGGTTTCCGAGTTCACTTCGACAGCCACGCCCTTGGTACCCGAAACGGCAACGCCGACGAGACCTTCGGCCGCGGTGCGGCTCGACTTCTTCTGGGCAGTGGCGAGGCCCTTGGCGCGCAGCGCGTCAACCGCGGCTTCGATGTCGCCGCCCGCTTCGGTCAGCGCCTTCTTGGCGTCCATCATGCCAGCGCCGGTGCGCTCGCGCAGCTTCTTCACGTCGGCGACGGAAAAATCGGCCATGAGAAATTCCTTTTCGTGTGTGTTCGGGCGCCCGGCCCTGCCGTCCCGGGAAGGGGGGCAATGCCGGGCGCGCTAGAGGGGGAATGTGACGGGTGATTGACGACCGGCGCCCATCACCCGTGCAAAAGATCAGGCTTCGGCGTCTTCCGCAGCCGGTTCGTCAGCGGCTTCGACCGGAGCGGGGGCTTCAGCCGGGGGCTCAGCCATCGCGCCGAAATCGCTCGACACGTCCTGCTGGAACTTGCCCTTGCCCGCCAGCGCGGCTTCGCCGATCGCCTGGCAATAGAGGCGCACAGCGCGGCTCGCATCGTCGTTGCCCGGAACCGGAAAGGCGATGCCGTTGGGGTCGACGTTGGTGTCGAGGATGCCGATCACCGGAATGCCAAGCACATTGGCTTCCTTGATCGCCAGGTCTTCCTTGTTGGCGTCGATCACGAACATCACGTCCGGAATGCCGCCCATGTCGCGGATGCCGCCGAGCGACATCTCGAGCTTCTCGCGCTCACGGGTGAGGTTGAGAACTTCCTTCTTGGTCAGACCGCTGGTGTCACCCGAGAGCTGCTCTTCGAGGCTCTTGAGACGGCGGATCGAACCCGAGATGGTCTTCCAGTTGGTGAGCATGCCGCCCAGCCAGCGGTGGTTGACGAAGTGCTGGCCCGACATGCGCGCAGCTTCCGCGATCGGCTCCTGCGCCTGACGCTTGGTGCCGACGAACAGCACCTTGCCGCCCGAACGCACGGTCGATTCGACGAAGTCCAGCGCACGCGCGAACAGCGGCACGGTCTGCGACAGGTCGATGATGTGAACACCGTTGCGCGCGCCGAAGATGTACGGCTTCATGCGCGGGTTCCAGCGGTGGGTCTGGTGGCCGAAGTGAGCGCCGGCCTCGATCAATTGCTGCATGGTGACGACGGGTGCCGCCATAGGTAATTCCTTTCCGGTTGTTCCTCTGGAAGGCTGGAACCGCGCTTGCGGAGTTCCCGCGAGCGGCACCGGTATGAGCGCCTTCCATGTGAATTTGCCCCGCGCCAAGGCCTCATGCCTCGCCCGGAGCGTGCGCGCCTCTAGCGGCCCTCCGGAACAAAATCCAGCCCCGATGTCTTGCTGCGGCAGAAAATTGCTTCCGCGACGACAACAAGCCGCTTGACAGATTGGAACAGGTGGAGAACAAAGCAGCGGAACAAAGATCGAACAGTTCGTCAGGAGTAACCGATATGCTCTCGCCTGCCCTCACTTTCGCGCTTGTTGCGCTGTTCACCTTCTCCGGACTCGTTTCTCTGGCCGTGATTACGGACAGCCTCATGCAGGCGCGCGTCGCCTATCGGCGGCTGATGGCGGAAGGCGAGGCGCTGCGAGCCGGGCTTGTGGCGCAGGCGGCAGCGGCAGAGCTGCGGCTGCGCCCGGCGCGGCCGGCGGCGGCGGCGGTTACGCCGCTGCGTCGCCCGGCACGTCTGGCGATGGCGCCGCTTCCAGCCCGCGCCGCCGCTTGATCGCGCCATATTTGACGAGCCCGTAAGGCATCAGCGCCAGATAGGCGATGCAGATCGCCGCCAGCGTCCACCACGGCTCCAGCAGCAGGGCGGCAAAGGCGAGGCCGGTAAACGCAATCAGCGGCAGCCGGATCGAACGGCGCGGGCGCAGCGAAGCCCAGCTGAGTGTCGCCATGTTGGAAATCATCAGGATCGCGATCACCGTCAGCCACCCGGTCATCAGCACCGGATCGCGAAACAGCGTGATGCCGGTCTCGTGCCACAGGTAGAACGGCGTGAAGGCCAGCCCCGCACCGACGGGAGCCGGAACGCCGGTCAGGAACCCGGCAGACTTGTGCGGCTGATCGTCCATGTCGATCCGCGCATTGAACCTTGCGAGGCGCAGCGCGCAGCAAATCGCGAAGGCCAGCGCGGCGAACCAGCCGAAGCGCGGCCAGTCCTGCAATGACCACATGAACAGGATCAGCGCGGGCGCAACTCCGAAAGAGATCGAGTCGGCGAGGCTATCGAGCTCGGCACCGAAGCGCGATTGTGCGTTGAGCAACCGCGCAACACGCCCGTCGATCCCGTCGAGCACGCCAGCGAGAACCACTAGTCCGATGGCGAAGGCCCATTGCCCTTCAGTGGCAAAGCGGATGCCGGTAAGGCCCGAACACAGCGCGGCAGCGGTGATCGCGTTGGGCAGCATCGCCCGCAAGGTCAGCCCGCCGGCGCGCGGATCCTTGATCGGGCCTTCGTCATCCTCGTCCTCGGCCGCCTTGGGGCCAAGCCGTGCGGTCAGGAACCGCGCACCGGGGATCGCGCGCGCGCCGCGCTTGCGGGGCGGACGGCTCATGCGTGGCGGCTCATTGGGCAATACCTTCAATCAATCCACGCTGGCCGATTTCGGCAATCACCGTCTCGCCTGCAATCACGGTCTGGCCGATCATCACCTTGGGATCGGTCCCCGCCGGCAGATAGACATCGACCCGGCTTCCGAAGCGGATCAGGCCGACGCGCTGTCCCTTGGCGACGATATCACCGGGCTTCACGAAAGGCACGATCCTCCGCGCCACCAGCCCGGCAATCTGGGTGAAGCCCAGCTTCAGCCCGTCGCTGCGCTCGATCAGGATATGCTGGCGCTCGTTTTCCTCGCTCGCCTTGTCGAGATCGGCGTTCATGAAGCGGCCCGGCACATAGACCACCCGCCGCACCGTGCCCCCCACCGGCGTGCGGTTGATGTGGACATCGAACACGCTCATGAAGATCGACACCCGCGTGACCGGCCCCGCCGCCAGCCCGGCAAGTCCCGATCCGTCGTCGATCTGCAATTCCAGCGGCGGCGCGGCCTCGGTGATCAGCGTAACCAAGCCATCGGCGGGCGAAATGATCGCGTTCTCGCTTTGCGGCACCACGCGTTCGGGATCGCGGAAGAAGGCAAAGATCCCCGCGCTCAGCAGCAGCACCGGCCAGCCGATCAGACCCCAGCCCACCGGCCAGAGGAAGAACAGGCCCACCGCCGCCGCGATCAGCCCGAACTTGCGGCCTTCGGGGTGGATCGCGGGCCAGTCCCAGCCAGCCTCGCCGCGTCCCTTGTTGTCGAGGATTTCGCCTGCCATCGCTCAGCTTCTAGGGGGTGCGGCGCAAGGCCGCAACCTCACGCGACCTTGCGCACAAAGACGGTGCCCGCCGAATAGCCCGCGCCAAAGGAGCAGATCAGCCCGGTGTCGCCCAGTGCCAGGTCGTCCGAATGCTGGTGGAAGGCGATGATCGACCCCGCGCTCGAAGTATTGCCATAGGTATCCAGCACAGTCGGGCTTTCGTCCTCGCTTGCCTCATGGCCCAGAACCTTGTGCGAAATCAGTCGGTTCATGCCCGCATTGGCCTGATGCAGCCACAGTCGCCGCAGGGCCGCTGGGTCGATCCCCAGCCGATCGGCCTCTTCGAGGATCATCTGCGCCACCATCGGAACGACTTCCTTGAAGACCTTGCGCCCCTCCTGCACGAACAGCTTGTCGGGCGTGCCCTCGCCTTCGGGCGCGGCGCGGTTGAGAAAGCCGAAATTGTTGCGGATGTTGTTCGAGAATACCGTCTTCAGCCGGGTACCGAGGATGTCCCAATGCTGCGCCGGGGCAATCGCGGCATCCTCCACCAGCACCGCGGTGGCGACATCGCCGAAAATGAAGTGGCTGTCGCGGTCGCGCCAGTTGAGGTGGCCGGACGTGATTTCGGGGCTGACCACCAGCACGCTTTTCGCATTGCCCGCGCGCACATAGTCGGCGGCGGTCTGGATGCCGAAGGTGGCCGAGGAGCAGGCGACATTCATATCGAAGCCGAAGCCCTCAATCCCCAGCGCCTGCTGGATCTCGATCGCCATCGCCGGATAGGCGCGCTGCATGTTCGAAGCCGCGCACAGCACCGCGTCCACGTCCTCGGGCTTGCGGCCCGCGCGCTCGAGCGCCTGCCGGGCCGCCGCCACGCCGATCTCGGCCATGACCGACAATTCGTCATTGGGCCGCTCGGGCAGGCGCGGGCACATGGTGTCGGGATCGAGGATCGGCGCTTTGCTCATCACGTGGCGCGCCTTGATCCCGCTCGCCTTCTCGATGAATTCGACCGAGGAATAGGCCAGCGGCTCAGCCTCGGGATGCGCCGCATTGTGGCGATCAACATAGGCGTTGAAGCTGGCGACCAGCTCTTCGTTGGTGATGCTCTCGGGCGGGGTGAACAGCCCGGTGGCGGAGATGACGGGTCGACCGGTCAGCATGACTTGCGTTTCCTGCATGGGGGCTGCGCCTTACTGTCCGCCCTGCCCGGCTGCAACCCCTGCCACCGCGCCAGGATCGGGTTCCAGCACATCGCGCAGCAGCGGATTGGGGAAGGTGCGGGCGATGGTGACCGCGTGGAATTCCTCGGTGATGGCGGGCAGCTGGAACAACTCGTAGAGCAGGCCCGCGGCCAGCTCGTCGCGCACCACAATCGGCGGAATCACCGCAACGCCTGCATCCGCGCGCGCAAGCAGGCGCAGCATCGCCATGTCGTCGGCTTCGGCAGCGATGCGCGGGACAATGCCCATCTGTTCGATCATCGCGTCAAACCCGGCCCGCAGCGCGGTCTCGGGCGTCGGCAGGATCAGCGGCGCATGGGCGAGCAGACGCGGCAGGCCCTGCGCGGCCAGCGCCAGTCGGCTGCGGGTACCGACGAGACTGACCGGTTGCTCGTCGATCCGGCGCACCAGATAGGGACTCGCTGCATCGCGCGCCGGGACCTGGTTGGTCAGCAGCACGTCGATGCTCATCGCCTCGAGCGCGCGAAGCAGCGAGGCTTGCGTGCCCGATCGCAGCACCACCTCGACATCGTCCCGGCCCAGCAAGGGCGCAAGGAACTGCATCTGGAAATTACGCGACAGTGTCGCCAGCGCGCCGACGCGCAGCACCTTGCGCTGCTCGCCAACCGCGCGGAAGGTGGCGGTGAGCTGTTCGGAAGCACGAAAGATCTGCTCGGCATAGTCCAGCGCGATCCGCCCCGCCTCGGTCAGCACCAGATTGCGCCCGCGCCGTTCGAACAGGTCGTGCCCGAGATCGGCCTCGAGTGCCTTGATCTGAGTCGAGACCGCGCTTTGCGAGATGTTGAGCGCGCGCGCGGCGGCGGTCAGGGTGCCTTCGCGCGCGGTGGCGCGGAACAGGCGCAGGTGGTGCAGATTGAGAGTCGCCATGGGGCTCCTGCGGCTTGATTGTTCTGTTGAGACGAACGTTTGCCCGCAAAATATGTATTTTCTTTAATTTCGTCCAGACTCTATCCGTCCGGCAGCCCAATCGCTGCCGGAGTGTCCCGATGCCGATCGCCCTCACCATGCTCGCCCCGCTGGCCCTGCTGCCGGTGATCCTGCTCGCCATCGTCCGCCCCGGCCAGCGCCCGGGCGCCCTGCCGCGCTTGTCCGAGACTGCCGCGCTGGCAGCGCTGGCGCTGGCGCTGGGCGGCCTTGTCCAGACTGCGATGGGAGCTGCCACCGGCGCAGCCCTGCCCGCCGGCCCCTTCACCCTCGCCCTGCGCGCCGACCTCGTCAGCGCAAGCGTCGCCACACTGGTCGGCTTCATCGGCTGGATCGTGATGCGCTACAGCCGCACCTACCTTGATGGCGAGGCGCGCGAGGGGGCCTTTCATGGGCTGATGCTCGCAACGCTCATGGCGGTGCTGGTGTTCGTACAGGCGGGCACGCTGCCGACCATGATCCTTGCCGCGATCGCCGTCGGCCTGACCCTCAAACGGCTGCTGCTGTTCTACCCCGATCGGCCCGAGGCCCAGCGCGCGGCGACCAAGTTTGCGGTCGTCTGGCACATCGGCGATGCGATGCTGGTGTGTGCGGCGGCGCTGCTCTTCGCCCGCTTCGGCACGCTCGATGTTGCCGCGTTGCCTGTCGCACTCGCCGCCGAGGGCCTCGGGCTTGCCGGAACCCTCGCGGTCGCCGCCATTGTCATCGCCGCCGCGCTCAAGACCGCAGCCTTCCCGCTGCACGGCTGGCTGACCGAAGTGATGGAGGCCCCCACCCCCGTCTCCGCGCTGCTCCACGCCGGGATCATCAACGCGGGCGGCGTGCTGCTGATCACGCTTGCTCCGCTTGTGCAGACGAGCCCCGGCGCGATGGCCGCGCTGGTACTGATCGGCGGATTGACCGCGCTGTTCGGGGCAGCCGTGATGCTCACCCAGAGCGCGATCAAGACCGCGCTCGCTTGGTCGACGATCTCGCAAATGGGCTTCATGCTGCTGCAATGCGGGCTCGGCCTGTGGACGCTGGCGCTGCTCCACATCGTCGCCCACTCGCTCTACAAGGCGCACGCCTTCCTCTCCTCGGGAGGCGCTGTAGCCGAGGTCGCGAGCATCCGCCGCCCTGGCCCGGTCGCCGCGCCGAGCGTGGCTGCTGTGCTCAAGAGCTTCGCGCTGGCGCTCGCCATCTTCGCCGCCATCGCCGCGATCTTCACCGCCGCATTCGGCCCTAAGTCGCCGCAAGCGCTGGCGCTGGGCGCGATCCTGATCTTCGGGGTTGCCTACCTTGTCGCGCAGGGCCTTGCCGACCGCGCGCCGGTGGCCCTGACCAAGCGCACCGTCGCCGCTGCTTTGGCCGCTGCCGTCGGTTACTTCAGCTTTCAGAGCATCGCGCAGGCGATCTGGGGGGCGCTGCTGCCGACGGCTCCGGCGCCGACCGATCTGGAATGGGCGATGCTGGTGATCGCAGTCGCGAGCTTCGGCCTCGTCGCCTTCGCTCAGGCGCTGTTCCCGCTGTGGGCACACCACCCGGCCACCGCCGGCCTGCGCGTCCACCTCGCCAACGGCCTCTATCTCAACGCCCTGCTCGACCGCGCGCTCGGCGGCTTCCGCACCGCCACCCGCACCGCGGGCGAGAGCTGACCCGAGCCTTCCAAGGAGACCTGCCATGCTGATGACTCACGCCGACATCGCCCCGGCCCGCTTCTCCGCGGTGCTCGACGCGGCCGAGGCCGCCGCCCGCGCCATTCCGCCCGCCTTTCCGCTGGATGCGACCGTCGCGGTGAACCCCTTCCTCGGACAGACCGGAGAGGATCTCGCCGCCACCGCCGCGCGGCTGGCGCGGGTCGCCGGGGTGCGCGTCACCCAGACCGGCGCGGACTATGTCGCCGCCATCGCGCAAGGGACGATCAGCGCGGATGACCTCGCCGAAGCGCTCGCCGCCTCGCCCTCGCCGCTCAAGCCCGCCAATGTCACGGCGCTGCGGGAAGTGGCCGAAACGCTGGGCGCTGGCCCCGATCCGCGCGCGCTGCCGACTGTCGCCGATCTCGCCGCCGAAGCGACCGGGATCGACTGGCCCGCGCTGATCGACAAGTGCATCGGCCTGTGGGCCGCCGGTCACTTCGACCGCGGGCAGGCGCTGTGGTCGCCCGCCCCCGGCGCCGAGGCCTTCGCCGCCTGGCGCGCCTGGGCGATGCATGACCTCACCCCGGAAATCGCCGGGCTCGACGAGTTTTGCGCTCATGTCGCCTGCGCGCCCGACACCACCGAGCGCGCGATCCTTTCGGCGGCCGAAACCCTCGGCCTCACCGACGCCGCCGCGCCGACTGCGCTGCACCGGCTCGCCATGAGCCTCGGCGGCTGGGCCCAGCACGCGCGCTGGCTGCTGTGGCAAGCCGAATTGCGGGGCGACACCGACCGCACGCTGGTCGATCTCATCGCGATCCGCATGATCTGGGACGAAGCGCTGCTGGTGCAGACCCCCGCCATCGCCGCACAATGGGCCGAAACCGTCGCCGCCCACGCAGCGCCGCTCGCTCCTTCACCCGACGAGGTCGCGCTGGCGATCCTGCAGGACGCCGCCGATCGCGGCCACCAGCGCCGCCTTGCCGCCGCGCTCGAAGGCAATGCCGCGCCGGAGGTCACCCGCCCCTTCCTTCAAGCCGCCTTCTGCATCGACGTGCGCTCGGAAGTGTTCCGCCGTGCGCTGGAGAGCATCGATCCCGCGATCGCAACCATCGGCTTTGCCGGCTTCTTCGGCCTGCCGCTGGCCCACCACGCACATGGTTCGGACACGCTCGAAGCGCGCCTGCCGGTGCTGCTCTACCCGGCGGTCCACACCTCGAGCGCGGGCGATCCGGCGCGCGATCAGGCCAGCCGCATCGCCGCCCGCACCGCGCGCGCCTGGGGCCGGTTCCGGCAAGCCGCCGTCTCCTCCTTCGCCTTTGTCGAAGCGATGGGGCCGGTCTATGCAGTCAAGCTGGTGAAGTCGGCGCTGGGGCTGGCCAGCAAGCCCAAGGCCGAGCCCGCCCCGGAAGTGATCGGCGGCATGAGCGCCGAGGCCAAGGCCGATACCGGCGCGGCGGTGCTCAAGGCGATGAGCCTCACCAAGGGCCACGGCGCAATCGTGCTGCTGCTCGGCCATGGCGGGAACGTCACCAACAACCCGCACGAAAGCGCCTATCACTGCGGCGCCTGCGGGGGCTACACCGGCGAGGTCTCCGCTCGCTTGCTGGCGATCCTGCTCAACGACCCCGAAACCCGCGCCGGTCTGGCCGCACGCGGCGTAGAGGTTGCCGAGGATACGCTGTTCGTCGCCGGGCTGCACGACACGACCACCGATGCAATCACCCTCTACGAAGACAGCCTGCCGCCCGCGCGCAGCGGCGATCTGACGCGGGTGCGCACGTGGCTGGCACAGGCCGCCAAGCTCGCCCGGGCAGAACGCGCCGTGCGTTTGCCGGGCGCGCGCGGGGATGCTATCGCCGCGCGGGCGCTCAACTGGGCCGAGATCCGCCCTGAATGGGGCCTTGCCGGATGCGCCGCCTTCATCGCCGCCCCCCGCAGCGCGACCACGGGCCGCGACCTCGGCGGGCGGGCCTTCCTCCACTCCTATGACTGGCAGGCGGACGAAGGCTTCGGCACGCTCGAACTGATCATCACCGCGCCTGTCGTGGTGGCGAGCTGGATCAGCCTGCAATATTACGGCTCCAGCGTTGCGCCCGAGATGTTCGGCGGGGGCAACAAGCTGATCCATAATGTCGTCGGCGGTATCGGCGTGATCGAGGGCAATGGCGGAACCTTGCGCGCCGGGCTGCCGTGGCAGGCGGTGCATGATGGCGACAGGCTGATGCATGAACCGCTGCGCCTCAGCGTGATGATCGAAGCCCCGCGCGAGGAAATGCTGAGAGTGCTGGAGAAGCACCCGCAGGTGCGCGCGCTGTTCGACAATGGCTGGCTGCACCTGTTTGCGCTGAAGGACGGCAAGGTCGATGCCCGCTATGTGCCCGGACGCGGCTTTGCCGAAGCCGGACCGCAGAGCATGGCAGCCTGAGCCCGGGTGAAGCGGGAGAGCCCCTGACGCCTGTGGCGTGATTGCCACATCGCCCTGAAATATGGGAACATCTCATCTCCCCTCTGGCGCTGCGAGAACGCCAAGCTAAGACGCGCGCCCCGGATTCGATACCGGGTGCAAACAACAAAAAAGGAATAGAAATGCGTCTTGCTACTTTCGCCGCTGCGGCCTCTCTCGCCGCCATCGCCACCTCGGCCCAGGCCGACGAAACCCGCGTCGAAGTCCGCACCGGGATCGTGTGGTGCTGCGGCGTTTCGGACGAAACCATCGGTCTGGCCGTCGGGCACGACTTTGATCTCGGCGGCGACCTCTTCGCCGGCGTCGAGGCGGTGGCCGATACCAACTTCGATTTCGTCGACCCGACGATTGGCGTAAACGCCCGTCTCGGCACCAAGGTTGGCGACAACACCAAGGTCTTCGGCCTGGTCGGCTATGCCTATGAAACCGGATTCGATTTTGACGACGCGGTGATCGGCGCCGGCGTCCAGCACAATGTCAGCGAAAAGGCGCTGCTGAGCCTGCAGTATCAGCGCTACCTCGACAGCGACGTCAACCGCGTCGCGGTCGGCGTCGGCCTGCGCTTCTGATACTCGCGCAAGGGGGGTGGCGCAGCGCTGCCCCCCAAACGCCTTCCCGCCGACCCGCACGGGCCGGAGGCCATTCTGGACAGCACCGAAGGAAGAAGGTGGTGGACAGGGCTGGATTCGAACCAGCGTACGCTTGCGCGGGCAGATTTACAGTCTGCTGCCTTTAACCACTCGGCCACCTGTCCACACAGTCCCCTGCTCGAGGGGGGCGATTCTGGACGTTTCCGCCCTGAAAAAGCGCGAGTCCGTTGCCGGGCCCGCCGCCGAGAGGCGCCCCTTTGGCGAAGCACTGCTTGCCTGTCAATGGCCCTGCTGGCAGGGGGCGCGCATGAAATCGCCAGTCGGGAAGATGAAATGAGCAAAGGTGAACGCAAACGCGCCCTCAGGGGCCGCGCAGGCCGGATGAAGGGCGGGCGCGGGTCGGGCCGGGCGTCGAGCGGGCAGGTGCGCCTGTGGGGCCGCCATGCGGTCGAGGCCGCGCTCAAGAACCCCGAGCGTCAGCACAGGAAGCTGTGGGCCACGCCCGAGGGGCTCGAGAGCCTCGACGGCGAACTCCTCGCCGATTTCCCGATCGAGCACGCGCAAGCCGCCGATCTTGCGCGGCTGGTCGCCAAGGATGCGCCGCATCAGGGGCTGGTGCTGGAATGCGCGCCGCTGGAGGACGTGTTCCTCGATGAAATCGCCAATGGCGAGGCGGGCCGCCCGATCGTGGTGCTCGACCAGGTGACCGATCCGCACAATGTCGGCGCGATCCTGCGCTCGGCGGCGGCCTTCAACGCGGCGGCGATCGTGACGCAGGATCGCCATGCTCCGCCCGAAGGCGGCGTGCTGGCCAAGGCGGCCTCGGGAGCGCTCGAAAGCGTGCCCTGGGTGCGGGTGGTCAACCTCGCCCGCGCGCTGGAGGAGCTGGCCGAGGCCGGATACTGGCGCATCGGGCTGGCGGGGGAGGCCGAGGCGACGCTCGCCGACATCCTGCCCACCGGGCCGGTCGCGATCGTGCTGGGCGCGGAAGGCGAAGGGCTGCGCCAGAACATCGCCGCGCATTGCGACGTGCTCGCCCGCTTGCCGATTGCTTCGGCGATGGAGAGCCTCAACGTTTCGAACGCCGGCGCGATTGCGCTTTATGCGGTGGCAACGCGCGGGTAGAAGGCGGGTATGAGGGGGGTATTGCCATGACCATGTTGTCCACCATTCGCCTGCGCGCCGCCGCGCTGCTGGCGGGCTTCGCGCTTGTTTTGACCGGGTGCTTCATGAGCCCCGGCAAGTTTACCTCGGAACTTGTGCTGACCGGCCCCGATAGCTTCATCTTCAGCTATGAAGGCGAGATCTTCTTCCTCGGCCTCAGCAAGCTGGCGCAGATGGAAGCGGCGGGCGAGGCCTTTGCGCCCAGCTGCTTCGACGAAGAGACCTATGAAAGCCGCGACTGCACGCCCGAGGAAGAGGCCGAACAGCGCGCCGAGTGGGAGGCCGGTGCGGCCGAGCGCGCTGCCAGTGCCAAGAAGCAGGCCGAACAGATGGCCGCGCTGATGGGCGGCATCGATCCCTTCGACCCCAAGGCCGCCGACGAGCTGGTCAAGCTGCTGTCCCGCCAGAAAGGCTGGGAGCGCGTGGTGCACAAGGGCGACGGTGTGTTCGACGTCAGCTACCGCGTGACCGGCACCATGGGTCACGATTTCACCTTCCCGATGATCGAAGGCTTCCCGCCGACCAATCCCTTCGTGCAGGTGTTCCTGCGCAAGGGCGGTCAGGTGCGGATCAATGCGCCCGGCTTTGCCGCGCAGAACAGTGAGACCGGCGTGTTGGGGACGATGCTGGGGGCCGGTTCTTTCGCAACGATGGCCGCGATGGGTATGGCTAGCGAGGCGCAAGACGGCGATCAGGCCGCAGAGGCGATCCCCGGCATCCCCGCGCTAGACGGCACGTTCACCATGCGCACCACGGGCGCGATGCGAGTGCTGGCGAACAACACCGACGAAGGCCCCGCAGCAGAGACCACCGGCGAGGCACTGACCTGGCGCATCAGCCCGCGCACCGCGCAGCCGCCGACCGCCCTGATCGCCACCGGCGGCTGACCCGCCCAGCTCGCGCCGCCTACGAAAAACCCCGCCAGCCCCAATCGGCTGGCGGGGTTTTTCGTAGACGGCCTCAAGCTGATGCCCAGGCCGCGTTAGTTGACAGCGTCCTTCAGGCCCTTGCCCGCCTTGAACTTGGGCTGGGTCGAAGCCGGGATCGGCATCGGCGCGCCGGTGCGCGGGTTGCGGCCCATCGAGGCCTTGCGCTTGGCGACCGAAAAGGTGCCGAAGCCAACCAGCCGTACTTCATCGCCCGCTGAAAGCGCTTTGGTAATCGCGTCGAACACGCTTTCCACCGCGCTCGAGGCATCGCTTTTGGACAGGCCGCTGGCATCGGCGACGGCGCTGATCAGGTCGTTCTTGTTCATCTGTGAACCCCCTCGTGTCAGGATATCATTGATCGTTGGGAATCGCGTTCGTTCAAAGCCGGAAACTTGAGACGTTTTTACAGGGGCTGTCAAAGCCAAAAGGCCAAGCCAATTTGCCCGTGCGAAAAGCGCACAGAAATCCCAGGTCGAGCATCGGCGATACGGCTGAGGCCCGGCCACACAAGCCGTCTTCGAAAGAAAGCGACCCTGCCGCGAATCACGGCAAGGTCGCTGTTCTAGCGGCTCAATGTGCGGTTGGCACGTCCGGGCTTGCCGTCCCTGCCGCAGCAGGGGCACTGCCCGGCTGGCTGGCGAGATCATCGGCCTCGGTCCACTCGATCGCCTCGAGCGGCTGCACCAGTGCGCGCGCCAAAACCTCGTCGACATGAGCGACGGGGACGATCTCCAGCCCCGCCTTGGCGTTGGCAGGGATTTCGGCGAGGTCCTTGAGGTTCTCCTCGGGGATCAGCACTGTCTTGATCCCGCCACGCAGCGCGGCGAGCAGCTTTTCCTTAAGGCCCCCGATCGCCAGCACGCGCCCGCGCAGGGTCACTTCGCCGGTCATCGCCACGTCGGGGCGCACCGCAATCCCGGTGAGGGTCGAGACGATCGAGGTGACCATACCGATCCCGGCGCTCGGTCCGTCCTTGGGCACCGCGCCCTCGGGCAAGTGGATGTGGACGTTCTTGCGGTTGATCAGGCTCGGCTTGATCCCGTAGGCTGGCGCGCGCGCCTTGACGAAGCTGAACGCCGCGGCGACGCTTTCGTTCATCACCTGACCCAACTTGCCGGTGGTCTTGACCTCGCCCTTGCCGGGCGTGGTGACGCTTTCGATGGTGAGCAATTCGCCCCCCACCGAAGTCCAGGCGAGCCCGGTGACCGCGCCGACCTGCGCCTCCTCTTCGGACACGCCATGCTTGAAGCGGCGCACGCCGGAGAAATCGCCGAGGTTTTCTGGCGTGATGGTGATGCTGTCGGCCTTCTTTTCGAGAATCTGCCGCAAGGACTTGCGGCACAGCTTGGCAATCTCGCGCTCCAGCGTGCGCACGCCTGCCTCGCGGGTGTAGTAGCGGATCAGATCGCGCAGGGCCTCTTCGGTGAGCGTGAATTCGTCCGCCTTGAGCCCGTGCGCCTTGACCTGCTTTTCGATCAGGTGGCGCTGGGCGATCTCGACCTTCTCATCCTCGGTGTAGCCTTCGAGCCGGATGATCTCCATCCGGTCAAGCAGCGGCTGCGGCAGGTTGAGGCTGTTCGCGGTGCACACGAACATGATGTCGGAAAGGTCGAGGTCGAGCTCCAGGTAGTGGTCCTGGAACTTGGCGTTCTGCTCGGGGTCGAGCACTTCCAGCAGCGCCGAAGCCGGATCGCCGCGGAAGTCCTGGCCAAGCTTGTCGATCTCGTCGAGCAGGAACAGCGGGTTGCTGGTCCCGGCCTTCTTCAGATTGGCGACGATCTTGCCCGGCATCGAGCCTATGTAAGTGCGCCGGTGGCCGCGGATCTCCGCCTCGTCGCGCACCCCGCCGAGCGACTGGCGAACGAATTCGCGCCCCGTCGCCTTGGCGATGGACTTGCCCAGCGAGGTCTTGCCCACGCCCGGGGGGCCGACGAGGCACAGGATCGGACCTTTAAGCTTGTTGGTCCGCGCCTGCACCGCGAGATATTCGACGATGCGGTCCTTGACCTTCTCCAGCGCATAGTGATCCGCATCGAGGACTTCCTGCGCCTTGCCGATATCCCGCTTCAGCTTCGACTTCTTGCCCCACGGCAGGCCGAGCAGCACGTCGAGATAATTGCGGATCACCGTCGCCTCAGCGCTCATCGGCTGCATCGAGCGCAGCTTCTTCAGCTCGGCCTGCGCCTTGGCCTTGGCTTCCTTGGAAAGCTTGGCCTTCTCGATCTTTTCGGTCAGCTCGGCAATCTCGTTGCCTTCCTCGCCATCACCGCCGAGCTCGCTCTGGATCGCCTTCAGCTGTTCGTTGAGGTAATATTCGCGCTGGGTCTTCTCCATCTGGCGCTTCACGCGCCCGCGGATGCGGCGTTCGACCTGCAGCACCGACAGCTCGCCTTCCATGAAGGCCATCACGAGTTCGAGCCGCTTCAGCGGGCTGGTCTCGGTCAGCAGGCTCTGCTTGTCGGCCACCTTGGCGCTGATCGCGGCGGCAATGGTGTCGGCCAGCTGCCCGGCATCATCGACATCGGCCAGATCGACCCCGGCATCTTCGCCCATCTTCTTGTTGAGCTTGACGTATTCGCCGAACTGTTCGGTCACCTGCCGCATCAGCGCGGTGACCTCGCTGCCCGAGACGGTCTCGGGCGCGATCAGATCGACTTCGGCGAGCAGATGGGTTCCGACATTCTCGAGCGCGGAGAGGCGCGCACGGGTCTTGCCTTCGACCAGCACGCGCACCGTGCCGTCCGGCAGCTTGAGCAGCTGGAGCACCTGCGCGATCACGCCGACATCGTAAAGGTCATCGCCCTCAGGATCGTCACAGCCCGGATCGAGCTGGGCAAGCAGGACGATATCCTTGGAAGCTTCCATCGCCGCTTCAAGCGCAGCCACGGACTTGTCGCGCCCGACAAAGAGGGGGACGACCATGCCGGGGAAAACGACAATGTCGCGCAAGGGGAGGAGGGGGAAGGTCTGTGTCATGCCCAAGATATGGGAAGGCCTGTCCGCTCCCGCAATGGCATGGTCAGGCTAAGCTGTGGACGCCCGAGCGGCCCCCCTCACCCCATTCCGGGCAGGTTGAACCCCGGCGGCAGGCCCATCGAGCCCTGCATGTCGCGCATCTGCTGTTCCGAGACGCGGTCGGCTCGGTCGCGCGCGTCGTTGAAGGCGGCGGCGACGAGGTCTTCGAGGATCTGCTTGTCGTCGGGCACCATTAGGCTGTCGTCGATGCTCACGCCAAGGATTCGGCCCTTTGCGCTGGCGCGGACCTTCACGAGGCCTCCGCCCGCCGTGCCCTCGACCTCGATCGAGTCGAGCTTCACCTGCATCTCGTTCATCTGCTTCTGAATGGTCTCGGCGGCCTTCTGGGCGGCGGCCATCATTTCTTCCATCGACTTCATGGGCGGGGACTCCTCAATTCCATGGGGGGGCCGCGCCGCCGGCAGCGGCGCGCACGGGGGTGATCAGTTCGGCATCGGGAAAGGCTTCGAAGGCCGCCGCAACCAGCGGATCGGAGCGGATGCGCGCGTCTTCGGCGGCGGCGGCGGCCTCGGCCAGCTCTCTCAGGGAGGGCTGCGCGTCGCCCGTGCCGCGTTCGATCTGCCAGCGCTTGCCCGTCAGCTTGAACAGTGCCTCGCGGATGTCGGGCGCGGGATCGTCGGGGAAATTGTCGGCCTGCTGATAGACCAGCCGTTCGGGCCCGAGCTCGATCACCCGCACCCGGTCGCGCATCATCTGAGCGACGCGCAGCTGGCCCGCCGCATCGACCCGCTCGACCAGCGCGGCCCAGCCCTCCACCGGCGCTGCTGCGACGGGCGCAGCGGCTGGAGCGGCAGCGCCCTCGCCCGCCGGAGCCACCACGGGCGCACGCGCCGCCAATTCCTCGATCCGCCGCGCCAGCTTGCCCGGATCGGGCATTTGCGCAGCGTGAAGGATGCGCAGCAGCGCCATCTGGAGCGAGACCAGCGGATCGGGCGCGGTGCGCACTTCGTCATGACCCTTGAGCAGCAATTGCCACAGGCGGTGCAACTCTGAAGGGGCCAGCCGTTCCGCGAAATCCGCCAGCGCCGCGCGCTCCTCCTCCGCCGGGGCATCGGGCTCGCCGCCGCTGACCTGCGCCAGCGTCACCCTGTGGGTTAGATCCATCAACGCCCGCATCAGCGCCAGCGGCTCCACGCCAAGCGAATATAGTTCGTCAACAGCGGCTAGCAAGGCCTTGGCATCGCCTGCCAAAAGGTGCCCTAGCACACGGCGCTGCGCGCTCTTGTCAGCGAGCCCCAGCATGTCGCGTACGCGCTCAGCGGTGACCTTGCCCTCGCCGTCGAGATCGGCATGGGCGATGGCCTGATCGAGGATCGAAAGCCCGTCGCGCACTGAGCCTTCCGCCGCCGCCGCGATGATCGCGAGCCCCTCGGCCTCGGCCTCGACTCCCTCAAGGCGGCACACCTTGGCGAAATGCTCGGCCAGCATCGGAGCGGGGATACGGCGAAGGTCGAAGCGCTGGGTGCGGCTGAGCACCGTGACCGGCAGCTTGTCGACCTCGGTGGTGGCGAACAGGAACTTCACATGCGCGGGCGGTTCCTCAAGTGTCTTGAGCAAGGCATTGAAAGCATTGCGCGATAGCATGTGGACTTCGTCGATGATATAGATCTTGTAGCGCGCCGAGACCGCGGCATAGCGCACCTGCTCGATGATCTCGCGCACATCGTCGACCCCGGTGTTGGAGGCCGCGTCCATCTCGATCACGTCGATATGGCGTCCCTCCGCGATGGCCGTGCAGGCCTCGCACACGCCGCAAGGGTCGATCGTCGGCCCACCCTCGCCGTCCGGCCCAACGCAGTTCAATGCCTTGGCGATCAGCCGCGCGGTGGACGTCTTGCCGACCCCGCGCACCCCGGTCATCAGGAAGGCATGGGCCAGCCGCCCGCGCGCGATGGCATTGGCAAGAGTACGCACCATCGCTTCCTGCCCGATCAGTTCCGAGAAGGTCTGCGGACGATATTTGCGGGCGAGCACGCGATAGGGCTGGCTCGCGGCAGCGGGTGCGGATGCCGGTGCCGCAACAGGCGGCGACGCGGGCGCGGGTGCAGGCGCTGGTGTCGGCTGGGGCGGCGGAGCGGGGTCGCCGAACAGCGCGCTTTGCCCCGCAGCCTCAAGTTCGGCCGCGCTTGGGCCGGTGTCGGTGTCTTCGGGCAGATCGGGGTCGGAATCGCTCATGGCGCGAAGCTAGGCGCTCGGGCGCGGTTTGTCATTTGCGATGTAGGGGAAAAGGAGCCGGGCGACCCGCCGCAATCCACCTGAGCTGCTTCCTTCCGGACCTGACTCGGTGAGCAGACGCAAACGTCCACCCGACTCCCGGAGCGTCATATGGCGCGGCTGGCGGGGGATTTCAATCGGGATTCTCACATCAAACGGCTCGGAGAGCCGCAAGCGCGACCGCGCGCCCGCAGCGGGTGCAGCTATGCTGCGCGTCTAGCGAGGACGCAGCCCCGGATGGGGCTGCACAAGAAGATCAGCGAAAATTATCGGCGTAGGCCTGCAGCTTGAGCCGCTTTGGCGGCGTCGCGTGGACACGCGCGGGGATGCCGTATTTCTCGGCATAGGCCTTGGCCGCGTCCTTGCTCGGAAACGTCAGCCGCACCTGCGACTGGGTGTCTCCCGAGCCCGTCCAGCCCATCAGCGGATCGGCAAAGCGCGCCTGCGACTGTTCGAACTCCAGCACCCACTCATCAGTATGGGCCTTGCCGGACTGCATCGCGTGCTTGGTCTTCTGATAAATTCTCGCGGACATTTTTGTTTTCGATCCTCGCTCATGCAGCCTGACGGCTGCGTCGCTGCGGGCGGGCAGTCGCCCTTGCGGGCCGCTCCGCGTCCCGAATTGTGCCTGTCCGTTAGCTGGATTCTATTCGCGGTTGAAGGCGTTTTTGGTCTTCATGCTCGGCTTTTCGAGCCAGGGCTGATCGGGCCAGCGGTGCTTGGGATAGCGACCCTTCATGTCCTTCACCACATCGCGCCAGCTGCCGCGCCAGAAGCCGGGAAGGTTACGGGTCGACTGGACCGGACGCCCGCCGGGGCTGGTGAGCTTCAGCAGCAGCGGCGTGTTGCCGATCATCGGGTGCGTGTCGAGCCCGAATACCCCCTGCACCCGCACCTCGACACTCGGCGCATCGTCGCCCGCATAGTCGATCGGGTGGCGCGTCTCGGCAGGCGAGGTGAAGTGGGTGGGCGCGGCACGATCTAGCGCTTGCCGGTCGTTCCAGTCGATGAGGCCCAATGCGGCTTCGGCATAGCGGTGCGGCGCCAGCTCGAGATCGCGCCGCCCGGTGAGCAAAGGCGCGAGCCACTCGCCGGCCCGTGCGCGCAGAGCCTCGGGCGAGAGCGCCTCGACTCCCGCAAAGCGGGCCCGCGCGAGAAAGCCTGCGGGGAGCAGTTCTCCCAGCTTTTCCAGCGCCTTCTCCACAAGGATATCCACAAGCAACGCCGGATCGGGCGCGGGTTCGGGGACGCTCGCCAAAACGATCGCGCCGAGCCGCCGCTCGCGGCGCGCCTCGACGCGGTTTTTCTCACCGTTCCAGCGGGTTGTGACGCGTTCTGCAAGTTGTTCGGCAAACAGTGCCGCGATCCGGTCGGTGGCAATTTCGGCCCCGGCGGTGATGCGCGCCCCCTTGGCCTGCCCGTGCGCGTCGCCGATCACGATCCACTCCGCGCGCGCGAGCGGCGAAGCAGGGTCAAGGATATAGCCGCGCCCGCCTGCGCTGATCCAGTGCTCGCCTGACGCATCACGGCGGCGCGCTACGAAATCGGGCCGGGCGAGCGCCAGCGCCTCGGCGGCATCGGCAGCGGGGCTTGCGCCGATAACCCCAGCCAGCTTGCGCGCCTGCCCTGCCCATCCCCTCGCGATCCCCGCCGCCGCTGTGCTGCGCGGTGCCCGGTCGCCGCGCCAGCGAGCGAGACGTTGCAGCAGGTCTTCCCCACGCCCGCCCAGCCCGCGTTCCTGCAACAGCATCACGAGCCGCGCCGCATCCTCGCCGCAGCCCGCCGCCGCGCCGTGGAGCACCGCGGCGGCCTGATCGGGGGCCATCGGCAGGCTCGCGATCGCTTCGCCCAGCGGCGTGATCCGCCCTGCCGCATCGAGCGCGCCGAGCGCCTCCAGCGCCTGCCGCGCCGCCGCGACCGAAGCCTCGGGCGGGGGATCAAGCCAAGGCAGCGCCGCCGGGCTCACCGTGCCCCACTTCGCCAGCCGCAGCAGCAGCGGGGCGAGATCGGCTTGAAGGATCTCGGGCGGCGCGAATTCCGGACGGCCGGCGTGGCCCGCTTCCTCCCACAAGCGGTAGGCGACCCCGAGGCCCTGACGCGCCGCTCGGCCCGCGCGCTGCGCTGCCGAGGCCTGCGAGGCGCGCCGGGTGACGAGATGCGTTGTGCCCGCCGCACGGTCGAACGCGGCGAGGCGCGCGAGGCCGCTGTCCACCACCACGCTCACCCCGTCCAATGTCAGCGAGGTTTCGGCAATCGCGGTCGCCAATACGATCCGGCGGCGGCGTTCCGGGTCGCGGCGGATCGCGGCGCGCTGGGCGGCAGGCTCGATCTGCCCGTGGAGCGCGTGGATCGGCACCCCGGCCAAGCGCGGCTCCAGTCGCTCGCGCACACGCTCGATCTCCCGCACGCCGGGCAGGAAGGCGAGGATGTCGCCCTCCTCCTCGCGCCATGCGGTCATCACCGCGGCGGCCATGCGATCCTCGATCGCCTGCGAACCGTCGCCGCCAAGCCATTTGATTGTCAGCGGAAAGCTGCGTCCCTCGCTTTCGATCACCGCGGCGCCTTCGCCTAGCAGCCGGCCAAACCGAGCGCCGTCGATGGTGGCGGACATCACCAGCACGCGCAGATCCTCGCGCAGCACGGCGCGGGTTTCGAGCGCCAGCGCCAGCCCCAAGTCGCTATCGAGCGCACGCTCATGCGCCTCGTCGAAAAGAAGAGCGGACACCCCCGGAAGCTCCGGATCCTCGACCAGCCGGTTCACGAGGATGGCCTCGGTGACCACAAGGATACGGGTCTTCGCCGAGGTCTTGCTGTCGAGGCGGGTCATGTAACCCACGGTCTCGCCCGGCTTTTCACCGAGCATCTCGGCCATGCGCTCGGCGGCGGCGCGGGCGGCGACGCGGCGGGGGGAGGTGAGGATGATCCGGCCGCTGCACCATGCCTCGCCCAGCAGATCGGGAGCGACCGCGGTGGTCTTGCCTGCCCCCGGCGGCGCGATCAGCACGCCCGCGCCGTCGCCCGCCAGCGCGGAGCGGATTTCGGGCAGGACTGCGTGGATGGGAAGGTCGGGGCGCATCACCCCGCCCGATAGCCTGCTCAGTGCCCTCGCGCGACCGCGAATTGCGCCGCTTCGGCCATGGCCGCGCGGGCCTTGCTGTCGGGGAAGATCGAGATGGCATCGATTGCCCGGTGCGCGAAGTGGCGGGCGCGTTCGCGGGTGTCTTCCACCGCGTTGTGCTTGCCGATCAGGTCGATGGCGTGGGCGAGATCATCGTCCGAGGTGCGGTGGCCGATGATCGCGTCTTTCCAGAACTTGCGCTCGTCCTCGTTACCGCGCGCATAGGCAAGGATCACCGGGAGGGTCATCTTGCCCTCGCGGAAATCGTCGCCCTGATCCTTGCCCATTTCAGCGGCGTCAGAATCGTAGTCGATAGCGTCATCGACCAGCTGGAAGGCGACGCCGAGATTGCGGCCATAGGCTTCGAGCGCGCGCTCCTGCTCCTCCGAACATTCGGCTACCACCGCGCTGATCTGGCTCGCGGCGGCGAACAGCGCGGCTGTCTTGGCGCCGATGATGTGGAGATATTGCTCTTCGCTGGTGTTGATCTGGCGCTGGGCCGAGAGCTGCGAGACCTCACCCTCGGCGATCACCGCGCTGGCGCGCGACAGGATCGAAAGGACACGCAAGCTGCCGTCCTCGGTCATCAGCTCGAAAGCGCGGCTGAACAGGAAATCGCCGACCAGCACGGTCGCCGGATTGCCGAAGATGATATTGGCCGCTGCCTTCCCGCGCCGCAGCTCGCTGCCATCGACGACATCGTCGTGCAGCAGCGTGGCGGTGTGGATGAACTCGACCGCCGCGGCGAGCTTATGGTGGCGCGTGCCCTTGTATCCGACCAGTTCGGCGCCCGCGAGCGTCAGCATCGGGCGCAGCCGCTTGCCGCCGCCGCTGATGAGGTGTCCGGCGAGGCGCGGGATCAGCGGGATCTCGCTCTGCATCCGGTCGAGGATGACCGCATTGACCGAATTCATGCCGCCCGCCGTCAGCGACAGCATCGGATCGAGTGTCGGCCGGTGGCGCGGCAGGGGAATGATGTCGGCACTCATGCTGCTTTGGCTCCTAGGGCCGCCCGCGCGTGCTTGGCAAGCGCAGAATTGGTGCTACTTTTGCGCGCTATGGCGCATGATCTGCAAAGCTCTCCCGTTCCCGACCCCGTGCTTGCGGGGTTCCGCAAGAGCATCGACAATATCGATGCCGCGCTGATCCACATGCTGGCGGAGCGGTTCCGGATCACGCAGGCGGTGGGGGAGTACAAGGCCAGGGCCACCCTGCCCCCCGCCGATCCCGACCGGGAGGCGCGCCAGATCGCCCGGCTGCGCAAGTTGTCGGAGGAGGCCGATCTCGACCCCGAATTCTCCGAAAAATTCCTGCGCTTCATCATCGACGAGGTGATCCGCCATCACGAGCGGGCGGCAGCGGGCTGAGCGCAGCTTACGGCCTGTCCGTATCCGCATCGGCAGGGCTTTCACTCTCGCGCGCCATGATCGGCGGCGCAGGCTGGAGCAGCGGCGGCGCGGTTTCGGCTTGGGATTGCTTGGCCACCTCGCGCAGCAATTCCGCCCGCTGGCGCAGGATGCGGCGCTGGTTCTTGGTGAGGCTGCGATAACTTCTCTCGCCGATCGCGTTGCCCCTGCCGTTGCGCGTCAGCGGTACGCCGAGGCAGGTCGCATCCTGCCCGCGGGCTTCGTCGCATTGCGGACCGACGCCGGTGCGGTCGATCTCCGGCACGGCATAGGGGTTGTTGAAGACGGTGCGCTGGCCCTCAAGCGAATCGGACGAGGCACAGCCTGCCAGCATGATGGCAGCAAGGCCTGCGGTGCAGCGGAACAGGATCATCGCGGCGCCTCCCCGTTTGGCGAGCCAAAATCAATCGCTTGACCGCTCTGAACCGGCCCTGAACCGGCACGCAAAAAGGGGCACGCAGCCGGGTCGCTTGCTGCGTGCCCCGCGGCGCGGGCGGCCCGTCCCACCAGATCGGGCCGCGCGCTGCCGTCATGCTCGCTCCAATCGGGGTGGCAGGCGCGCAGGGCCGCATCGCCTGCCAGAGCGCGGCATGAAGACTTGGCGGATCAGCCGCGCGGACGGCGCGCGCGCGGCGGGCGGCTGACGCCCTCGGCACGGGTGCGGGTGACCGAGCGGCTCACCTGCCCGTCGCTGCGGGTGGTGGCACGGCTGCGCGATGCGAGCGTATCCCCGGCGCTGTTGGTGACCGACTGGCTGGCCTGCGAATTGCCCTGCCCGTCGCGGCTGCGGCTGCCTGCGAGGCCATAGGTGTCCCCGCGCCGCCCGGTGGCAGTGCCGGAGAAGGTCGATCCGTCCTCGGTACGGGTGCGTTCGCCTTCGAGGCTGCGGCTGCGGCCCTGCGGACCGGTCTGGACCACGCCGATGGTCGATCCGGTCTCGGTGCGCTGGCGCTGGGCGCTGCTGCTGGCCGTGTTGCCGGTGTTGAGATTGGTGACCTCGCGATCGCGGGTGGCGGTGCCGGCGTCGCGGTCGACCGTCGTGGTTTGCGCGGCGCTGACATTGGGGCCTTCAAAGGTCTTGGTGCGGGTTTTCTCCTGCGCGGCGGCAGGCATGCTGAGTGCGAGCGCCGAGAGCGCGGCGAGCATCACGGGGGTCTTGATCATGGCGCATATCCTCCATCTTAATCATGGGCTTGCGGGGTTGTCCCGGCAAACCTTGTGAAGTGCAGCCGGTGACAAGGAGGAAACGTCGCAAGGTGCGATACCCTTCGCGCTTCGAGCGATTTTTCTACTCGGAAGGCGTGGGCGCGGCCGAAGGTTCGACCGACGGAGCCGGGCTCGGGGCCGCGGCGGCTTCGGCACGGCGGGCGCGGAACTCCTCGATCAGCGCGCGGCGTTCTGCCGGGGGCAGGCGGCGCAGCGCCTCGCGGCGTTCCTCGGGCGAGAGGCGGCGCAACTCGCGCAGGCGTTGCTGGCGTTGGAGGGCCTGCGCATCCTCGCGCAGGGGCTGGAGCACGTCCTGCCGGGTGAGCGCCTCGCCGCTTTCGACCTTGCGCGCCAGCTCCTCGCGGCGCGCGGCGACGACGTCGTCGACCCTTTGCTTGCGGCGGGCCTGAGCATTGTCGATCCGCTCGCGCAGCTGCGCCTCTTCCTCGGACGTTGGCACCCTCAGGCCGGCGGCGCGGCGGCGTTCGATTTCGGCATCGATGCGCTGGTCGATGCGCGATTGCCGGGCAGCAAAACGACCGTCGCGCACCGCGTCGATGCGACGGAAGGCTTCGGAGAGTTCCTCGGGCGTGTCGATCGGGCCGACGATTTCGACTGGGGCGAGCGCCGCAGCGGCACTCGCCTGCGCGGCAGGCACGGGCGGCGGAGCCACCGGCGCGGCGGCGACCTTGGCGGGCTTGCCTGTGAGGCTCGCCCACACCTTTTCGGCCGAGGGCACGGGGATGTCGAAACGTTCGAGCAGCCCCGTCGCCGCCGCCGCGCTCGCCAGCGCAGTGAAGCTGGCAAGGCCGATGACGACGCGCTGCCCCACCCGCCAGCCACGCCGCCGGGCGGGCGCGCGGCGCAGCGGCGGCAGCGGCGCGAGATCCGGTGCGGCGCGGGCTTCGGCGGCTGCCAGCACCCGGTCGGCGAACCCGACGGAGAGGCTGGGGGCGGCAAAGTCGTCCAGCTTGCGCGCCAGCGGGCTGCCGGGGGCAATGGGTGCGCCGGGATCGGGATCGGTGGCGCTCATGGCGCGTCTCCTTGCGCGGCGAAGGCCTGCCGCAGCGCCGCACGGGCACGGTGAAGCAGGCTTTCGAAGGCCTTGATGTTCATGTCCAGGGCCGCCGCCGCTTCGACATTGGGCATCTCCTCGTAATAGGTCAGGACGATCGCCGCGCGCTGGCGATCAGGCAGAGCCGCAATCAGCGCGCGCGCCTGGCCGTCGCGCTGCTCGGCAGCGATCAGCGCATCGGCGAGCGGCGCACCGTCCGCGCTGTCAGGCACTTCCGCGTCCGACAGGCGGCGGGTGCGGCGCAAGCGGTCGATCGCGAGATTGCTGACGACGCGGGTCAACCAGCCGCCGAGGCGCAAGGTCCCCGCCGCCGGGCTCCCGACCGAATGGCGCGCGGCGATGGTCGGCGCCTGATCCCACAATCGCAAAACCGCCTCCTGCACAATATCCTCAGCCTCGTGATCATCGCCCGTCATGCGGAAGGCGATGCGGTGGAGCACGGGGCCATGCTGCGCGATCACGGCGCGCAAGGCTTCCGCCTCACGCGCCGCCAGCCGCGCGGCGAGCACGGCATCGCCCCCGCCCTCGGCAGGGCGATGGGCGGTGGGGGAAGGCTCGCCGCTGGCTGTCATCCTGTCTCGCGCAAATGGCCCCGTTTGCGTGGGGCCCGGTGAGCCCCTGATGCTGACAACGCCGCAGCGGGCGAAACCCTTCGCGCCTTCCCGCGTACCGTCACTCGGCGCGCGGCAGGCGCAGTTCGACCAGCAGCCCGCCCAAGTCCTCGCTCTCCCGCAGCGTGACGTTGCCGCCGTAGATTTCCGCGACATCGCGCACGATCGCAAGGCCAAGCCCCGTGCCCGGCTTGCCCGTATCGAGGCGCACGCCGCGATCGAATATGCGGATACGCTCGGCTTCGGGAATGCCAGTGCCGTCATCCTCGACCCAGATCACGCACATCTTGGGGTCGCGCGGCGTGTCGTCATCCTCGGGGTCGATCGTCACGAAGACCGAGCCGCCGCCATATTTGGCCGCGTTCTCGATCAGGTTGCCGAGCAGCTCGTCGAGATCCTGCCGCTCCATCGACACAGTCGCATCGCGGCTCCCGGCGATGTCGAGGCGACCTTCAGGATAGAGCCGCTCGACCGCGCGGCGCACTGCCTCGGCGCTTGCCATCACATTGGTGCGCGCATGTCCGACCGCACGGCGACCCACGGCGCGGGCACGGGCGAGGTGGTGGTCGACGTGGCGCTGCATGGTGCGGGTTTCCCGGAACACCGCTTCGCTGAGCTTGGGATCTTGCGCGGTCGCAGCATTGGTCAGCACGGTCAGCGGCGTCTTGAGCGCATGGGCGAGATTGCCCGCATGGCGCCGGGCTTCCTCAGCCTGCCGCTCCGAATGTTCGATCAACGCGTTGAGCTCGTCCACCAGCGGCTGCACTTCCAGCGGCAGCGGCTCGGTGATGCGCCCCGCCCCGGTGGTGCGCAGGTTCTGGATCGCCGCGCGCACCCGCCGCAAGGGCGATAGACCATAGCGGATCTGAAGCAGCGCCATCACGAGGAGACCGAGGCCCAGCACCACGAAGCTCCAGATCAGAATCAGCCGTACGCGGGATATCTGCGCGTCCATCTGCTCGGTTGCGCTGGCGACGGCGAAGGTCCAGCGGGTCTCGCTGCCCGGCAGGATCACGGTGCGCTCGGCAATCCGGATCGGCTCGCCGGGGAACTGCGCAGAGTTGTAGAAATGCACATCGGCATCGAAGTGCTCGCCCTTCTCCCGGGAGCCTTCCAGCTCCATCGTCCGGTCCCACAGGCTGCGCGAGGCGATGGGTTCGAAGTCGCCGCCGCTGATCTGCCAGTAGAGGCCGCTGCCGGGTTCGAGGAACCGCTGGTCGCCCAGCGCGCGGTAGAACCACACCTCGCCGAACGGATCGATCTCGGCCGAGGCGATCATGGCGGTGAGAATGTAATCAAGCTGCTCGTCGAAATTGGCTTCGACCTGTCGGGTGAGCGTCCGTTCGAGCGCGATGCCGCCGCCCAGCAGCAGCACGAAGATCCAGCCTGCCGCGATCAACCCCATGCGCCGCGCAAGACTGGCGCGGGGCTTGGGGGCAGCGGGCGGCGCGGCTGCGGCTACGCTATCCGGCGCGCCAGCGCCCTCGCCCGCAGGCAAGACCGCAGGTGCATCGCCGCCGGACGCCCGCTCAGGCGCGGGGTGCGTCGGCGGGGTCGTCGAGGCTGTAACCGAGGCCACGGATGGTCGTTATCACGTCTGCGCCAAGCTTCTTGCGGATGCGGGTGACGAAGACTTCGATGGTGTTCGAATCCCGGTCGAAGTCCTGATCGTAGATATGCTCGATCAGCTCGGTGCGGCTGACCACCTTGCCCTTGTGGTGCATGAGGTAGCTGAGCAGCTTGTATTCCTGCGCGGTCAGCTTCACCGGCTCACCCGAAAGCGTCACCCGGCCCGAACGGGTGTCCAGGCGCACGTCGCCGGCGGTGAGTTCCGAGGAGGTGTTGCCCGAAGCGCGTCGGATCAAAGCGCGCAGGCGGGCGATCAGCTCTTCGGTCTGAAACGGCTTGGCGAGGTAATCGTCGGCGCCGGCATCCAGCCCTGCGACCTTATCGCTCCAGCTGTCGCGCGCGGTCAGGACCAGCACTGGGAAGGTGCGCCCTTCGCGGCGCCACATGCCGAGCACGGTCAGCCCGTCGATTTCGGGCAGGCCCAGATCGAGCACCACCGCATCATAATCCTCGGTCGAGCCCATGAAGTGCCCGTCCTCACCATCGGCAGAGAGATCGACGGCATAGCCCTGCCCCTCCAGCGTCGACTTCAGCTGCGCGCCGAGCGTGGGTTCGTCTTCGACGATCAGAATGCGCATGAACCACCATACCCTTGAATTGTGTTGGCCGGTTGGTGCGCTTTTGGCGGGGATGCGTCAAGCAAGGCACCCGCCGCCGCACCGCGGCTGTCCCCGAAAGATGCGCGCATCTGCCCGGCCCGTCAGCGCGACCGGCCGATGACACGCCCGGTGCGGGCATCGACATCGACATAGGTCACGCGGCCATCCTTGATGAACTTGAGGCGATAGGCCCGTGCGGTCGAATCATAGGCAAAGCCGAGATATTCCGCGCCCTTCATGGTCGGCAGGATCCGCGCCTCGATCTCGCGCGAACGCATGATGTTGCCCGCCTCGGCCTCACGCCGGGCCTCGCCCTGATCGCCGCGCGGCTGATCCTGCGCCGATGCGGGCATCGGGGCCAGGGCGAGCGCGGCAAGCGCGGACAGGAGGAGGGCGGAGCGGTGTTTCATAGTGTGACCATGCCTATCCGCCCTCCATTGAACAAGCCGTGAATGACTTAACGGGCCGCCGGGCCGCCGACCATCTCGTAAGTGATGGCGACATTGACGCCGGTCTGGACCATGCCTGGCTGCACCGGCGGTGCCGAAGCGGTGAGTTCGATTGCGTCGCGCGACTTGCTCATCGGCATCGGCCCCATGCCCTGCATCGCCTCGCTGATCGAGAGAACGCGGACGTTCTGGTAGCCGAGCATCGCGGCATAGGCCTTCGCCTGCGCGTTGGCGCGCTCGACCGCGCGCTTGCGGGCGGCGTCCTTTGCGGCGGTATCGTCGTCGATCGAGAAGTCGGGGCCGCTCAGATCGGTCGCCCCTGCCTCGACCAGCGCATCGAGCACGCGGCCCGTATCGTCGATCTTGCGCAGGATCACATTGACGCGGTTCGAGGCCTGATAACCCCGGAACACCTGCCGCTGGGATTGCTGATCGTAATCGTAGCGGGCATTGAGATTGATCCCGGTGGTCTGGATGTCCTTCTCGGCCACGCCCGAAGCCTTGATGCGCGCGATCACCTTCTGCATCTCGGCCGAGTTCTGGCGCAACGCCTCGGTCGCGGTGAGGGCTTCGGTGGTGACGCCCGCACCGATGGTTACGAGATCGGGGGCGACCTCCACACTCTCGAAGACGCTGAGTTCGACCACCGGCCCGGTGGCAGCGATGTCGATCTGCGGCGCAGCGGCGGCGATCGCGGGCATGCTCAGGGCGGCAGCGGCAACAGAAAGGGTAAGGGGCTTCAACATGGGCAATTCTCCGTTTCGCTGTGCGCATGGCGCGCCTCGGCTTTCGCGGGACTGAACCGTGGCGTTTCCGGCAATGTTCCGTCTCTTGTGGCGGGCGCCGTCAGCGCCTAGGTGGCGCATCGCATGGCACAGCCCCCCATCTTCTCGCTCGAAGGCATCGCGTTGCAACAGGGCGGCCGCTGGCTGTTCGGCGGGCCGACGCCCACCAGCGGCGCGGCGCCGATCGACCTGCACGTGCTCCCCGGCGATCGGCTGGCGCTGATCGGCCGCAACGGCGCGGGCAAGACCACGTTGCTCAAGATCATCACCGGCAAGATCGAGCCGGATCGCGGACATCGGCGGGTGAAGCCGGGCACGCGGATCGTGTTCCTCGAACAGGACCCCGATCTTTCGAGCTACGCCACGCTGATGGACTTTGCCATCGGCGGCGAGGATGCGCCCGCCGCGCACGAGGTGGATGCTATCGCCGGCCAGCTCGGGATCGACATGAGCCGTCCCGCTGCCACCGCCAGCGGTGGCGAGCGGCGCCGCGCCGCCATCGCCCGCGCGCTGGCGCAGGAGCCCGATCTGCTGCTGCTGGACGAGCCGACCAACCACCTCGATCTGGCCGCAATCGACTGGTTGGAGGACTGGCTGAGCCGCTATCGCGGGGCCTTCATCACGATCAGCCACGACCGCACCTTCCTCACCCGTCTGACCCGCGCGACCCTGTGGCTCGACCGCGGGACGCTGCGGCGCAAGGAGGTCGGCTTCGGCGGGTACGAGGCGTGGGAGGAGACCGTCTACGCCGAGGAAGCGCGCAACGCCGACCGGCTCGATGCCAAGCTCAAGATCGAGGCGCATTGGCTGGAGCGCGGGGTGACCGCGCGGCGCAAGCGCAACCAAGGGCGGCTTGAGAAGCTGCACCAGATGCGCGCCACGCGGGCCGCGATGATCTCGGGCGCGGGGACGGCCAAGCTCAAGCTGTCGAGCGATGATGACTTCAAGTCGAAGTCGGTGATCGTCGCCGAAGGCATCTCGAAGTCCTTCGGGGAGCGCGCGATCGTCAAGCCCTTCTCCCTGCGCATCCAGAACGGCGACCGCATCGGCATCGTCGGCGCGAACGGCGCGGGCAAGACCACGCTGCTGAAGCTGCTCACCCGCGAGCTTGAACCCGACACCGGCACTGTCACCCATGCGCGCACGCTGACCGGGGTGATGATCGACCAGCAGAGGAAGCTGCTCGAACCGGGCGCGACCGTGCGCCAGATCCTCGCTGAAGGCGGCGACTGGATCGACGTGCGCGGGGTGCGCAAGCATGTCATGGCCTACCTCAAGGACTTCCTGTTCGATCCCGGCCTGGTCGACACCAAGGTCGGCATACTCTCGGGCGGGGAGCGCTCCCGCCTGCTGCTGGCCCGCGAATTTGCGCGCACCGCCAACCTCTTGGTGCTCGACGAGCCAACCAACGACCTCGACCTCGAAACGCTCGACCTGTTGCAGGAGGTGATCGCTGATTTCGACGGCACCGTGCTGATCGTCAGCCACGACCGCGACTTCCTCGACCGCACCGTGACCGTCACGCTCGGGCTCGACGGGTCGGGGAAGGTGGACATTGTGGCGGGCGGCTATGCCGACTGGGAGGCCAAGCGCAAACCCGGCAACAAACCCGCCAAGACCGCACAACAACCCGTGCATGACCGCTCAACGCCCTCGCAACAACCCGGCGCACCGTCAAAGCCCGCTGCCGCGCCCAAGCTGACCTACAAGGACCAGCGCGATTACGAGATCCTGCCCGCACGGATCGAAGAGCTCGAAGCGATCATCGCCAAGGGCGAAGCCCTGCTGGCCGACCCCGGCCTCTACACCAGCGACCCCAAGCGGTTCGCCACGATCAGCGAAGGCATCGCCAATGCCCGCGCCGAGAAGGACGCCGCCGAGGAGCGCTGGCTGATGCTGGCGGAAATGGTCGAGGGCTGATGGCTCCGGCGCCTCCTGTTGGAGACACATGAGACACTGTCCAGGAGCAAAACTCCCGCCCCGCCGGATCAGGTGATCTGGTAGTAGTCCGCCACCCGCTCCAGCGCGATCGCGAGCACCAGCTTGCCGCTGCGCGCGGGCCAGCCGAGGCTCTTTTCGGCCTCGGGCAGCGCCTCGCCCGCGCAGACCACGCGCCACAGGATGTCCTCCAGCCCCTTGCCCGCAGCGCGGATGGCCCCGTCGAAGCGCTGACGCGCGGCGATCTGCTTTTCGGACGGTGCCAGGCCGCGATCGCCGGTCGATTTCACCCGCACCGGATCCCAGCGCATAGTGATGTTTGCGGGCAGCGCGCTGCGCTCGTAATCGGCGCGCAGGGCCTCGCCCGCGTCGAGCAGCCGCGTGGGCAGATGCCCGCGTGCGTGCAGCCAGGCGAGCGGGCTTTCGGCCAGATTGACCGTCACCGTGCGGCGCGGACGCGCGTCGCTCTTGATCGCGCCACGACGCGGGCCTTCGGGCGTAAGCTCTCGTTCGGCGAGATGGCGTTTCATGCTGGTTCCTTTGCGATTGGGCGCAAAACCGGACTTGCCAAGTCAGCACATCTGTAGGAAAGGGAAAACCAATTCGGTTAAATCTGCTGGAGTGACATGACCAACCGCATCCGCGACATCCGCAAGGCGAAGGGGCTGACGCTGGCAGACCTCGCCGCCGCCTGCGACCCGCCCACCACCGCGCAGACCATCGGGCGGCTGGAGACCGGGATGCGGCAATTGTCGCTTGGCTGGATGAACAAGATCGCCGCCGCGCTCGGCGTGGAGCCCGCCAGCCTGATGCGGGACGAGACCGGCGCGCGGGCGCAGATCGTCGCTGAACTCGGCGCAACCGGTCCCGAGGCGCTCTCCACCCCGCGCGAGGCAGTGCTGCCGCACGAGCTGGCGGGCGAAGATGGCCCGCCGCCGCTGGTGCTGGCGATCACCGCCAGCATCGGAGAATATCGCGCGGGCGATCTGCTCTGGCTGCGCCCGATCGCTCCATCTGCGGTGCAGTCGGCGATCAACCGCGATTGCCTCGTCCCCCGCTCCGGCGGGCGCTTCGCCTTCGGGCGGCTGATCGACCGGCGCGACACGTTGGTCGGCCTGCTGCCGCCGGGTGCGGGGCAGAAGCAGGTGGTGGTCGACAATCCGGCATGGGTGGCGGTCGCCTTCATGCTGGTGAGACCGCTTTAAGGCCGCCGGAGCTAAAGGTGCGCCCGTGAAGCACGTCCTCGCTCTCTCGACGCTCTATCCCAACCCGGTCAATCCGCGGTTCGGCACCTTCGTCGCGCGCTCGCTGGAGGCGCTGGCCAAGCGCGGGGACTGGCGGGTGACACTGGTCAATCCGATCGGCCTGCCGCCACTGGCGCTGGGTCGCTATCGCCCGCTCGCCGATCTGCCCGACGTGGCCGTGGAAGGCGGCGTAACCGTCTACCGCCCGCGCTTCACGCTGATCCCGCGTATCGGCGCGCGGCGCAATGCGGCGGCCATCTCCCGGGCCGCGCTCCCGCTGGTGGAGCGCATCCATGCCGCCACGCCAATCGACATGCTCGACGCGCAGTTCTTCTTCCCCGATGGCCCCGCCGCGGCGGAGATCGCACGCGCGACCGGCCTGCCGCTGTCGATCAAGGCGCGGGGGAGCGATATCAGCTTCTGGGGCGAGCAGGATTTCGCCCGCCGCCAGATGCTCGATGCGGCCGAGGCGGCAACCGGACTGCTCGCTGTCAGCCGCGATCTCGCCGGGCAGATGGCTGCGATGGGGATGGATGCGGACAAGATCACGCTGCACTACACCGGCCTCGACCGCGACCGCTTCCGCCCGCTCGGCCACACGCAGCTGCGCCGTCAGCTGAGCGTTGAGCTGGGCTTTGCCATGCCCGACACTGCGCCGCTGCTCGCCTGCGTCGGCGCACTGATCGAGCGCAAGGGGCAGGGAATCGCCATCGCGGCCTTGCAGGACATTCCCGGCGCGCGGCTGGTACTGATCGGCAAGGGCGAGAACGAGGCGGCCCTGCGCGTGCAGGCGGCGCGCGAGGGTGTGGCGGACAGGGTGTTCTTCGCCGGATCGGTCGATCACGACCTGATGCCGCTGCTGCTGTCAGCCGCCGATGTGATGGTGCTGCCGACGGTCAGCGAAGGGCTCGCAAATGCCTGGGTCGAAGCGCTCGCCTGCGGGACGCCAGTGGTGACCTGCGATGTCGGCGGCGCGCGCGAACTGATCGCGAGCGAGACCGCCGGGCGGTTGGTGGCACGCAATCCGCAGGCGGTGGCCGCCGGGATCAACGCGGTGCTCAACAACCCGCCCCCCCGCGAGGCCGTGGCCGCGCTGACCGAGCACTTCAGCTGGGAAGCAAACGCAGCCGCGCTGGCCGCGCATTACGAGGCCTTATTGGCCCGGTAATCGCGGGAGCGGGTCGCCCCGCTCCCCGCTTACACCTCGCCGCGCGCGATCTTTTCCTGCCGGTCGACCGCGCTTTCGGTCTGGACGAAGCTGTTGGTCGTCACCCCCATCCAGATCAGCAAGGGCCCTGCCATGTAGATCGAGGAATAGGTGCCGATGAACAGGCCCACGGTGATCGCCGCGACCATGCCGAACAGACTCGGCGGGCCGAAGATCAGCAGCGGGATCAGCGCGATGAACAGCGTCAGCGAGGTCATCACCGTGCGCGCCAGCGTTTCGTTGACCGACAGATCGAGCAGATCGCCCATGTCCATCTTGCGGTATTTCTTCAGGTTCTCGCGGATGCGGTCATAGACGACGATGGTATCGTTCAGCGAATAGCCGATGATCGCAAGGATCGCCGCGACGATCTGCAAGCTGAACTCCATCTGCGTCAGCGCAAACAGGCCGAGCGTCACCGACACGTCGTGCACCAGCGCGAACATCGCGCCGACTCCGAACTGCCATTCGAACCGCACCCAGATATAAAGCGACACCGCCGCCATCGCCGCCAGAAGCGCAAGGATCGCCGAATTGCGGAACTCGCCAGCGACCTTGCCGGACACGGTGTCGTTGCCGTCCTTCCGGGCGTCGGGATATTCGGTGGTGATCGTGGCGATCACCTTGTCGCCGATCGCGCGTGCGGCACCGGGGGTATCCTCGGCCCCTTCGGGCAGGGGCACGCGCACCGAGACCTGGTTGGGCGCGCCGAATTCTTGCACCACCGGGCTGCCATAGCCAAGCCCCTCGACCAGCTCGCGCAGCTGCGGGATGGGTGCGGTCTCGCGCTCCTGAAAGGTCATGCGCACTTCCTGCCCGCCTGCAAAATCGACGCCGAAGTTGAGGCCGTTGACCGCCACCGCCGCCCAGCTGCCGAGGATCAGCACGAGGCTGACCACGAAGAACGGCACGCGCAGCTTCAGGAACTTGATATTGGTGTTGTCGGGGACGAGCTTCAGAAGTTTCATCGTCTCGCGCTCCTCAAATATTGATGTCGTTGGGGCGCGCCTTGCGCAGCCACCCGGCGACGAACATGCGGGTCAGCGTCACCCCGGTGAAGACCGAGGTGATGATGCCGATGATCAGCACCACCGCAAAGCCGCGCACCGGCCCCGAACCGAAGGCGAACAGCGCCACGCCCGAGATCACGTTGGTGAGGTTGGCGTCGAAGATCGCGCGGCTGGCTTCCTTGTAGCCGGTCTCGACCGCGGCGATGACCTTGCGCCCTCTCGCCCGCTCTTCGCGGATGCGCTCGTTGATCAGCACGTTGGCGTCCACCGCCGCGCCGATGGTGATGACGAAGCCCGCGATCCCCGGCAGGGTCAGGGTGAACCCGCCCAACGCCATGATCCCCAGCAGCATCAGTACGTTGAACACCAGCGCCACGGTCGCATAGACGCCGAAGCGGCCATAGCTCGCCACCATCAGCGCAATCACCGCAAGGCTGCCGATGCCCATCGCGAGCAGGCCCTTGCGGATCGAATCGGCGCCAAGATCAGGCCCGACGGTGCGTTCTTCGACAATCGCCAGCGGCACCGGTAGCGCGCCCGAGCGCAGCGCGATCGCCAGCTGGCTCGCGCTTGCAGCGGTGAAACTACCCGAAATCTGGGCGCTGCCGCCGATGATCGGGCCGCGGATGCTGGGGGCTGAGAGCACCTGTCCGTCGAGGATGATGGCAAAGGGCTTGCCGACGTTCTCGGTGGTCAGTTTGGCGAACTTCGCCCCGCCCTGCGCGTCGAAGGTGATGTTGACCACGTCCTCGTTGGTCTGCGGATCCTTGCCCGCCTGCGCGCCGGTCAGGTTGTCGCCGCGGATGCCGCCGAGCCGTCGCACCGCCAGCGAAGAGCCCTGCTCCGGGGTGCCGGGGGCGAAGGGGAAGATCTCGCTGCCCGCCGGCGCGATCCCCGCCTCGACATTGCTGGGGAGCGCATTCAAATCGACCAGCTTGAATTCAAGCTGCGCGGTCTTGCCGACCAGCGCCTTCAGCGCTTCAGGGTCCTGCAAGCCGGGCACCTGCACCACGATCCGCGTGTCGCCCTGACGGATGATCGTCGGCTCACGCGTGCCAAGCTCGTCGATGCGACGGCGCACGACTTCGGTGGCGCTCGCCATGGCATCGTCGATCGCCTGGTTCACCCCGGCATCGGTCTGGGTGAGCACGATGCGCTGGCCATCGACCACGTTGAGTTCCCACTCGCGCACGGTGTTCGCGCCTTGCATCGCCGGTTCGATCAGCCCGCGTGCACGGTCGATATCGGCCGGACTTTCAAGCATGAAGGACAATTCGCCCCCTGCGGTGGAGACATCGCCGATCCGGATGCGCGGCTTGGCGTTGCGCATCAGCTGGCGGACGGTCTCTTCCATGTTCTCGAGCCGCTGGGCGCGCACGTCGTCGGCCTTGGCCTCGAGCAGCAGGTGCGAGCCGCCGGCAAGGTCGAGCCCGAGGTTGACCTGCGGGTCGGGCAGCGCGGCAGGCCAGTCCAGCCCCGCGACATTGACCAGCGAGGGCAGCGCCAGCAGCGAAGCCGCCAGTGTCACTGCCCAGAGCGAGAGCTTTTTCCAGAGGGGGAAGTCGAGCATTGCGTCAGGGTCTCATGCGCAAGAGAGCAGGTGCGGCGGTCGCCGGATCAATCATTGGCGGGCTTGCCGCCCGGCGGGATGATGTCGCCCAGCGTGGCCTTGATCGCCTTGACGCGGACATTGGTGCCGAGGTCGATCTCGCAATACACATCGTCGACCTTCACCACCTTGCCGACGAGGCCGCCTGCGGTCACCACCTGATCGCCCTTCTTGACGGCGGCGATCTTGGCGCGGTGTTCCTTCTGCTGCTTCATCTGCGGACGGATGATCAGGAACCAGAAGATCGCGACCATGCCGACGATCGGCACGACGTTGGACAACAGGAAGCCCGCCCCCGAGGGCGCGCCCGCGCCGGCAGCGGCGGCGAGAAGTTCGAATGTCATAGGTTAAAGCCCGTCAGGATCCCGTGAAACATGTGTCAGAGCAGCCGCCCTGCCGTTCAAGTGGGCGCGCCTAGCAGCAATGCAAGTCAGCCGCAATCATGGTGCGGATCAGCGTTGTGAACCGGCCACACCCGATCATGCGTGAAACCGGCTTGCAAGCCCCGGCCCGCGCTCCTATAGGCCCCGCTCCACTGGTGTCGGGACGTAGCGCAGCCTGGTAGCGCATCACACTGGGGGTGTGGGGGTCGGAGGTTCGAATCCTCTCGTCCCGACCAGTGGTTTCCCCCCTTTCTGCCGAGCCATTTCCTGTCCGGGGCCGCGCGATTGCGCGGGCGCGGCGGGCGGGCTAGGCTGGGCCGCGACCTCTCCAGGAAAGCCCCCTCGCCCATGAGCCGCTGGCATCTTGCCGCCCCTGTCGACGATATTCGCGAGGCGCTTCTCGGTCTTGAGACCCTGCCCGAGCGGTTCGCCATCGCCACGCTGGTGACGGTCGACGGCTCGGCCCCGCGCGATGTGGGCGCGCAGATGCTGATCACGGCTGAAGCGCATTGGGGCTTCCTGTCGGGCGGCTGCATCGAGGATGACGTTGCGCGCCATGGCCGCGAAGTGCTGGCAGAGGGCGTGCCGCGCCTGCTGCGCTATGGCGAGGGCAGTCCGTGGATCGACATCAAGTTAGCCTGCGGGTCGGGCATCACCGTGCTGGTGGAGCCGGTCGCGAGCGATGAGGACGCGGTGGAGACATGGCTCGACGCTTGGCGCGCACGCCATCCGGTGCTGTGTTCGAGCGACGGGGCGACGCGCACCGCCGACCCAGCGCCCATTGCTCCCGCGCCCGACAATTGGGACGGCACCCGATACGCCCGCCTGTTCCTGCCCCCCTTGCGGCTGGTTCTAATCGGGGAGGATGGCGCGACCCTGAGCTCCGCTGCGCTGGCCCGCGACATGGGCTGGCAGGTCGCGCTCGTCACCCCCGGCGGGCCCGAGACTGCGCCGTGGGAGGGCATCGCCTATCACTGCAGCGCCCCCGCTACCGCGCTCGCCGCAATCGGCATCGACCGCTGGACCGCCATCGCCGTGCTCTCGCACGACCGCGAGGATGACGAGGCCGGACTGGCGGCAGCGCTTCAGTCGGAGGCCTTTTATATCGGTGCGATCGGCGCACGGGTGCGGCTCGATCAGCGCATAGCGCGGCTGCGCGGGCACGGGGTGAGCGAGGCGGCGCTGGCGCGGCTGCATGCGCCGATCGGCCTTGCGGGCTTTTCCAAATCCCCGCGCGATGTCGCTTTGTCGCTGGTGGCCGAAGTCGCTCAGGCCTTCCACGCGGCGACGGCGGCGGCGAGGTCGGACGGCGTGTCGATATCGAGCAGCGCCCCGCTGTCGGCGGTCTCAACATAGGCCACGGCGTCGCCATGCGCCGCGAGCAGCGCGGTCGCACCCCGGTCGCCTTCGAGGGTTATCAGATCACCGAAGGCCGCGCGGGTGAAGGCGACGGGGTGGCCGGGCTTGCCCTTGCAGCGCGGCCTTGCCGCATAGCCCGCCTGCACCGCCGCTGCGACCAGAGGGGGGCATAGCTCCAGCGGCACCAGCGGCATGTCGCCGAGGAAGACGCACACGCCCTCGCTATCAGGGTCGAGCGCTGCAATCCCGGTGCGCAAGCTCGCCGCCATGCCTTCTGCCCAATCAGGTGCGGGAGTTATCGACAAATCGGCACCTGAAAGCGCGCGCGCGATTGCCGCATCTTCGGCCCCGGTGATGGCGATCACCTCGGCAAATCCGACACCCGCGACCCGGTCGGCCACCCGCCGGATCACCGGCGCGCCTGCCAGATCGGCGAGCAGCTTCCCCCCGCCAAAGCGCCGCCCCGCCCCGCCCGCGAGGATCAGCGCCGACCAGCGCGCGATCACGCCTTGGCTTGCGTCAGCACCGGCAGAGTGCGGATGCGCTTGCCCGTCAGCGCGGCGAGCGCGTTGGCGAGCGCCGGCGAGGCAGGCGGCAGGCCCGGCTCCCCGATCCCGCCCGTCTTCGCCCCGCTGTCGATGAAATGCACGTCCACCACAGGCGGCGCATCGGCGAGCTTGAGGATCGGATAGTCGGTGAAGTTACTCTCCACCACCGCGCCCTTGTCCAGCGTCACCTGCTCGCCCATCGCCGAGGACAGCCCCATGATCAGCCCACCCGCAATCTGCGCTTCGGCGTTCAGCGGATTGATCGCGGTGCCGCAATCGACCACCGCGAACGCGCGCACCACCTTGGGGCTGCCGTCATCCTTCAGCGCCACCTCCACCACCTCGGCGACGATGGTGTCGAAGCTTTCGACGATCGCGATCCCGCGCCCGACACCTTCGGGCAGCGGTGTGCCCCAGCCCGAGCGCCTGGCGACTTCATCGAGCACCGCACGGTGCCGTCCGCCCTCGGGCAGATGGTTGCGCCGGAACTGGTAGGGGTCCGCCCCGGCCGCCGCCGCCAGCTCGTCCATGAAGCTTTCGGTATAGAACCCGATCTGCGTCGCATTGACCGAGCGCCACGGGCCGTCGACCTGGTTCGACTGGTAGGCGTAGTGCCGCCGCGAGCTTGCCGGAATGTCGTAGATGAAGGGCACCTCGCCCTCGGCATTGCCGCTCTGGACGTAATCCATCCGCATCGCGGTGATCTGCCCGCTATACAGGCTGGCCTTGAGCGCCGCCGAGGATTGCGGGCGATAGGTGCCGTGACGCACTTCCTCCTCGCGGCTCCAGATCAGCTTGACCGGGTAAGGCACCTGCTTGGCCAGCACAGCGACCTGATCGATGATTTCGACCAGATCGGGGAAACGCCGTCCGAAGCCGCCGCCCATGATCATCGGATTGAACACGACGTTCTCGACATCGAGCCCCGCAGCCTTCGCCGCCTTGGTCCGCGTGCTGAGCGGATCCTGCAAGCCGCCCCACAGGGTAAGCGTGCCGTCCTTGAAATGGCCGGTGAGCGCAAAGGGCTCCATCATCGCGTGATGGAGGAAGGGCACCTTGTATTCGGCCTCGACCAGCTGCGCGCCGCTCGCGCCGAAGGCTGCATCGACATCCCCCGCGCCGCCCTTGTTATCGGGCTTCTCGGCAGTCTGGCGCAGTTTGGCCTGCGCGGCATAGACCGCCGCGGTCGAGACCGATGCGTTGCCGCCATCGCTCCATTTCGGGGCAAGCGCATCGAGGCCTTTCTTCGCCTGCCAATAGCCCTTGCCGACGACGATCACGGCGTCGGGCAGCTTCACGACCTTCTCGACGCCCTTCACGGCCATGGCCGGGGCTTCGTCCAGCGATTCGAGTTTGCCGCCGCGCACCGGGGCCATCGCGATGGTGGCGACGCGCATGTCGGGCAGCGTGAAATCGATCCCGTAGACCGCAGAGCCATCGACCTTGGCGGGAATATCGCGCCGGGGGATGGGCTTGCCGATCAGCTTCCACTGCTCGCGGGTCTTGAGCACCGGGTCGCTGCTGAGCGAACGCTCCGCCGCGCCCGCTGCCAACTCGCCATAGCGCAGCGACTTGCCGGATTTGGCATGGGTGACGACCGAATCGGCGGTGGTGAGTTCGCTCTCGGGAACGCCCAGCCGGTCGGCCGCCTCCGCGATCAGCGCCGCGCGCACCGCCGCGCCGGTGCGGCGCATCGCGACCTCGCCGGTAAAGCGGATCGCGGAGGAGCCGCCGGTGATCATCAGCGGCATCGAGCGCGCCATCATCCCGATCACTGCATCGGGGATCAGCCCGGCGGCAAATTCGCCCGTCATCGTCGGGAGGAAGCCCTTGGCCAGCGCGGCGTTGGCGAAGGCCATGTCCGCCGGGGCTTGCTCGATCGCCACCTTATCCCAGTCGGCATCAAGCTCGTCGGCGAGCATCTGGCCCAAGGCCGTGTGCGAGCCCTGACCGAAATCGATATGCGGCGAGAAGACCGTGACCGTGTCATCCTCGGCGATGGTCATGACGGAGCCGAAGGCCTGCTTGCCCTCGCCGCCGATCAGCGCATTGGCGCGCGCCTTGGCGGAGCTGTCGGTCCACCACACGCCGAAGATCCCGCCGCCCACCACCAACGCGGAACCGGCGAGGAAGATGCGGCGCTTGACGCCCTTTTTCTTGGGCTTGGCAGCGGGGGTTTCGGTTTCCGGGTAATCGAGATCGGGGGTCGGATTGTCGGCCATCACGCGGCTCCTTCGGCTGCGGCAGCGGCGCCGGTGGCGGCGAGGATCGCCTTGCGGATGCGCGGATAGGTGCCGCAGCGGCAGATATTGGTCATCGCCTCGTCGATCTGGTCGTCCGAGGGCGAGCCGACCTGCTCGATCAGCGCCACGGCGGCCATGATCTGTCCCGACTGGCAATAGCCGCATTGCGGCACCTGCGCGTCGATCCAGGCCTGTTGCACCTTATGGAGCGTGCCGTCGGCGGCCTTCAGCCCCTCGATCGTGGTGACGGATTTGCCCGCCACCTCGCCCACCGGCAGGCTGCACGAGCGGGTGAGATTGCCATCGACATGCACCGAGCACGCCCCGCAGGCGGCAACGCCGCAGCCAAACTTCGTCCCGGTCATGCCGAGATCGTCTCGCAGCGCCCAGAGCAGCGGCGTGTCGGGCTCTGCCTCCACGCTGACCGGTTTGCCGTTGACGGAAAATGCGATGGCCACTGGCGGCTCCCCCCGCTGGTTTGATGGTCGGTCTTTCATAGCAACGGACAGGCCCGCGCGCCACTTGTAAAGACCCCGCGCGGATGACCTCGGGCAAATGACGCAGGCTTGCGGGGCACGGCCGCGCTTCGTAAGCGCTGTGGCAACGACGAGAGGATTGCCCCGATGGCCCACACCGCACTTGCCCTGCCGAAAATGCGCTCATGGCTGTTCGCGCCGGGCGACAGTGCAAAGAAGATGGGCAAGGCGATTGCTGGCACTGCCGATATCGCGCTGCTCGATCTTGAGGATTCGGTCGCGCCCGAAAACAAGCCCGCCGCGCGCGCGATGGTGTGCGAGCAGATCACTGCGACGGAGAACCGCGCGCGGCTGTGGGTGCGGATCAATCCGGTCAGCACCCCCGCCTGCATCGCCGATCTGGTCGCGGTCATCCCCGCGCGCCCCGGCGGTGTGTTCCTGCCCAAGGCTGAGGGTGCCGGCGACATCACCCAGCTGCACCACTATCTTACTGCGCTCGAGGCCGCGAACGGCATTCCGCTCGGCCGAACCCTGATGGCGGCGCTGGTGACCGAGACAGCCGCAGCCATGTTCCGCACCGGCGACTATGCGGGCGACTATCCGGGCCGCGAGCGGCTGGTCGCGATGAGCTGGGGCGCGGAGGACTTGTCCTCGGCGCTCGGCGCGCGCGAGCAGCGGGGGCCGGACGGCGAATATTCCCACACCTATGAAATGGCGCGCAGCCTGTGCCTGATCGGGGCTTCGGCGGCGGGCGTCGCGGCGATCGAGACGGTGCAGCCCGAGTTTCGCGATCTCGAGGCTTTGGCAGCCCGCGCGCGGCGGGTGCGGGCGCAGGGGTTCCGCGGGATGCTGGCGATCCATCCCGCGCAGGTCGATCCGATCAACGCCGCCTTCACGCCGAGCGCAGAGGAGTTGGCCCATGCGCGGGCGGTGGTACAGGCCTTTGCCGATCATCCGGGCGCAGGCGTAGTGGCATTGGACGGGGCGATGCTCGACCGTCCGCATCTGGCGCTGGCGCAGCGGCTGCTGGCTGAAGCAGGGACGGAATAGGTTAAATCATTTTCCTACTCTAACCAATCTGGTCATTTTTGTGCGCGACTCACCCAACAGGAGCACGCATTATGGCCCTAGTCGACATTCTCATCGGCCCCATCGCCTCGATCATCGACAAGATCATCCCCGACAAGGAGGCGCAGGCACGCGCCAAGCTCGAGCTGATCGCGCTCGAAGGCACGCAGGAAATGAAGATGATCGAGGCGCAGCTTCAGGCGATCGTCGCCGAGGCGAACTCCGCCGACCCCTGGACCAGCCGCGCCCGGCCGAGCTTTCTTTATGTGATGTATATCCTGCTGCTCGCCGCGCTGCCGATGGGGGTGCTCTCCGCCTTCCACCCCGCCGCCGCGCGTGACATCGCGGCGGGAATGAACGCCTACCTCGCAGGCCTGCCCGAGCCGCTCTACGCGCTCTTCGGCACCGGCTATCTCGGCTACACCGCCGCGCGCCAGTGGGGGAAGGTCAAGGGCGTGGACCGGTAGCACGCCTGCGGCCAATCCTCTGCCGAGATCCTCCGACCCGCCCCTAACAGCATTTGTCACGGGCATCGCCGCAGGCCGCTGCTAGAAAGGCGGTGCGACCCGTGGAGCCGGAGGCTCCTGACTTCATGCCCCCGCCTGCGTGGCGGGGGCATTTTTTCATGACATCCCGCGCCCGGTGGCCTCAACGATCGAGCTTTGGCCGATGCCCCTTCCCCGCATTTGTTCGGCAAGCTAAGCGAGGGCCCATGAGCAACCTCGTCTATGTCCTCAACGGCCCCAACCTCAATCTCCTCGGCACGCGCGAGCCGGAGATTTATGGCACCACCACGCTCGACGACATCGCCGGGATGCTGGAGGATCGCGCCCGCGAACTCGGGCTCGAAATCGAGATGCGCCAGACCAATCACGAAGGCATGCTGGTCGACTGGCTGCACGAGGCGCAGGCCGAGGGTGCGCGCGCGGTGCTGCTCAATGCGGCGGCCTACACCCACACCTCGATCGCGCTGCTGGACGCAATCAAGGCGATCAAAACCCCGGTGGTCGAAGTCCACCTCTCCGACCCCACCACCCGTGAACCCTTCCGCCATATCTCCTATGTCGGGATGGCCGCCGCGCTCACCATCCAGGGGCACGGCGCGGATTCCTACCGCATCGCGCTCGAAGCCGTAGCGTCGGGGCGGGTCTGATCCGTCACCGGTCTTTCACAATTTCCCGCCCTTGCCACTTGCCAGCCGCAATTCGCGGCAATAGTCCCGCGCGGCATACGGGCGATGCACCATAACAAGGGACACACATGGCAAACGACGCTGGCCAATCCGGCAAGGCAAACGGGCGCAAGTCGGGCATGAACATCGACACCGCGCTGGTGCGCGAGCTGGCCGAGCTGCTCAACGAGACCGGCCTCACCGAAATCGAGGTCGAGGATGACGATCGCAAGATCCGCGTCTCGCGCGGGGCCGTTGCCTCGGCCGCGCCGGTCTATGCCGCAGCGCCCGCCCCTGTGGCCGCCGCGCCTGCGCCCGCTGCCGCCGCTGCGCCTGCTCCGGCAGAGGCTGCCGCACCCGCCGGGCCGGACATGACCAACGCCGTAAAGTCGCCGATGGTCGGCACTGCCTATCTGACCCCCGAGCCGGGCGCTGCGCCCTTCATCGCGGTCGGCAAGGCCGTGAAGGAAGGCGACACGCTGCTGATCGTCGAGGCGATGAAGGTGATGAACCCGATCACCGCCCCGCGTTCCGGCACCGTGACCGCGATCCTGATCGAAACGGCCCAGCCGGTCGAATTCGACCAGCCGCTGGTGGTGATTTCGTAAGCTCATGGCCATCAAACGCATCCTGATCGCCAATCGCGGCGAGATCGCGCTGCGCATCCACCGCGCGGCGCATGAAATGGGGATCGAGACGGTCGCGGTGCATTCCACCGCCGATGCCGACGCGATGCATGTGCGCCTCGCCGACCATGCGGTGTGCATCGGCCCGCCGCCCGCGGCCGAGAGCTATCTCAACATCGCCAACATCATCTCGGCTGCCGAAATCGCGCAGTGCGATGCGATCCACCCGGGCTATGGCTTCCTGTCGGAGAACGCCAAGTTCGCCGACATCGTCGAAGCGCACGACATCATCTGGATCGGCCCCAAGCCCGAACACATCCGCACGATGGGCGACAAAGTCGAGGCCAAGCGCACCGCGGGCGCGCTGGGCCTGCCGCTGGTGCCGGGCTCCGACGGCGCGGTTTCCGACTTCGACGAAGCGCGCAAGATCGCCAAGGACATCGGCTATCCCGTGATCATCAAGGCCGCTTCGGGCGGCGGCGGGCGCGGCATGAAGGTGTGCGAGAGCGAGGACAAGCTCGAAACCCTGATGCAGCAGGCCGGCAGCGAGGCGAAGGCCGCTTTCGGTGACGCCACGGTCTATATCGAGAAGTACCTCGGCAACCCGCGCCACATCGAATTTCAGGTGTTCGGCGATGGCAATGGCAATGCGATCCATCTGGGTGAGCGCGACTGCTCGCTCCAGCGCCGCCACCAGAAGGTGCTCGAGGAAGCCCCCTCCCCCGTCATCAGTCACGAAGAGCGGATGCGGATGGGCGAGGTCTGCTCCAAGGCGATGCGCGACATGGCCTATCGCGGCGCGGGGACGATCGAATTCCTGTGGGAAAACGGCGAGTTCTACTTCATCGAGATGAACACCCGCCTGCAAGTCGAACATCCCGTGACCGAAGCGATCACAGGCGTCGATCTGGTGCGCGAGCAGATCCGCATCGCCGAGGGCAAGCCGCTGTCGGTAACGCAGGACGAGCTCGAATTCACCGGCCATGCGATCGAATGCCGGATCAACGCCGAAGACCCCTTCAACTTCGCGCCCTCGCCCGGCCTCGTCACCTATTACCACCCGGCGGGCGGGATGCATGTGCGCGTCGATAGCGGTCTTTATGCCGGATACCGGATCCCGCCCTATTACGATTCCATGATCGCCAAGGTGATCGTCTATGGCCGCAACCGCGAAGGCTGCATCATGCGCCTGCGCCGCGCGCTCGAGGAAATGGTGGTCGAGGGGCCCAAGACCAACATCCCGCTGCATCAGGAACTGCTGCGGCAGGGTGATGTGCTCAACGGCGACTATTCGATCAAATGGCTGGAGAAGTGGCTGGAGGAGCGCGAGGTCTGATCGACCTGCGGCTCGATCAGGACGGAGCACAGCTTTTCCCCGGCGCCGGCACAGCGATGCTGCTGGCTTTGAAGGATTGGTACGCAAGCGCTCCGTCTGCGCCCGGCACCCGCATCACGCAGCTTGGTGCGCTGGGCTCGTTCCTGACAGGATCGGGGCCGATCGCTGCTGTCGTGACGCAATTGGGCGGCGCGAGGATGCGTCCCGTCCGCGCCATTGCCTTCGACAAGTCGCCGCAATCCAACTGGTCGCTTGGCTGGCATCAGGATCGCACCATCAATGTGGCCGGGCGGGCGGAGGTTGAGGGCTACGGCCCATGGACGATCAAACAGGGCAGCCCCCATGTCCAGCCACCCTTCGCGGTGATCGCGGAGATGCTGACGCTGCGCATCCACCTCGATGCGGTCACGCCCGACAACGCGCCGCTGCAAATCGCGCTCGGCTCTCACCGCAGGGGTTACATCGCCGAGTCCGATGTCGCCGCGGTCGTGGCCGAAAGCCCCCAGGCTGCGTGCCTCGCTCAGCCTGGCGATGTATGGGCCTATGCCACCCCGATTCTCCACGCCTCGCAGCGCTCGCGCAGCACCGCGCGGCGGCGCGTGCTGCAGGTCGATTTCAGTTCCGCCGATCTGCCCGTGCCGCTCGAATGGGCGCTGCGAGCCTAACAACGCCATCCCGCGATACATTGGGAAACGTTTTTCGCCTCACGAACTGTTGCCTTCATGCTGCACTGCAACATCCGTTGTGTGGCGCTACGTTGATTTGACGCGCAATTGTCGGCGCCACAGGCTAACACGGCTTCGGGATTGCGCTGCACAGTCGTGCCAAGGAGTGCCTGAATGAACCGCAAGACCCAGATTGTTGTCGTCGGCGGGGGCGCGGGCGGGCTGGAGCTGGTCCGCCGGCTCGGCGCCAAGTATGGGCGCGAGCGGCACGATATCATACTCGTCGACAAGAATCTCAGCCACATCTGGAAGCCCTTGCTGCACGAGGTCGCCGCCGGATCGCTCGACGCGAACCTGGACGAGGTCGGCTATCGCGGGCATTGCCACCGCTGGGGCTATCGCTTCTTTCAGGGCAGCCTCGAAGGGATCGACCGCGATGCCAAGACCATCCGCCTCGCGCCCGTGAAGGACGAGGATGGCAGCGAACTGATCGCGGGCCACACCATCCGCTACGACATTCTCGCGCTGGCGATGGGATCGGTCTCGAACGATTTCGGCGTGCCGGGGGTGAAGGAGCATTGCCTCTACCTCGACAGCCGCGTGCAGGCGGACCGGTTCCGCACCCGGCTGCTCAACCACTGCCTGCGCGTCAGCCGGGCGATGATGAACGATCCCGCAGCCAACGAGCAGGTGCGCGTCGCCATCGTCGGCGGCGGGGCGACCGGCGTGGAACTGGCCGCCGAGCTCTACAACGCGGCCGGGGCGCTGCGGCACTACGGGCTCGAGGTGTTCGACGAGAGCCGGATGCACGTTACCCTGCTCGAAGCCGGGCCGCGCATCCTGCCTGCCCTCCCCGACAAGCTGGCCGCCGCCGCCAAGCACGAGCTCGAAGTGCTCGGCGTCGATGTGCGGCCCGGGGTGCAGGTGGTCGAAGCCCGCCCGCGCCAGCTCATCACCAAGACCGGCGAGGTGATGGAAGCCGATCTGATCGTCTGGGCGGCGGGGGTGAAGGGCGCGGATTTCATCTCCGGCCTCGGGCTGGAGACGAATGGCCGCAACCAGATCCTCGTCACCGACACGCTCCAGACGACGGTCGATCCCTGCATCTATGCGCTGGGCGACTGCGCCAGCTACACCCCACCGGGCGAGGATCGTCCCGTCCCCCCGCGCGCACAGGCGGCGCATCAGATGGCGTCAACGGTGTTCGCCAATATCGTGCGGATGCAGCAGGGCAAGCCGCTGAAGCACTTCACCTATCAGGACAACGGATCACTGGTGTCACTCAGCCGGTTCTCGACCGTCGGCAGCCTCATGGGCAACCTGATCGGCGGGAGCATGGCGATCGAGGGGCGGCTGGCGCGGTTCATCTATACCTCGCTGTATCGCCTGCACCTGATCGGCATCCACGGCTGGGTGAAGGCGACCTTCCTGATGCTGGTCGGCCGCGTCAACCGCATCGTGCGACCCAAGCTGAAGCTGCACTGACCGGTTCAGACCACCCGCCCCGCCTCCCCACCCGGCCACCAATGATACCATCAGGCTATGGTGGCCGGGTGGAGAGGCGGGGCGGGTGGCGCGTGGGTTCGCATCGGCGAACCTTTATATCAAAAGTCGATCTTCAGCCGCAACTCGCCGCCCTGCGCGTTGAAGCCGCCGACGCCCGGCGCGGTGGCGTTGGCCTGCAACTCGGCATTTTCCGACAGCTTGATCCGCGCGCGCGGGATCGCGCTGCCGAAACCGTCGTCCACCGGGCCGATCAGCGGGCCGACACGCGGCGAGGGGCCGGTCACGGCGCAGACCACGATCTCGGAGGTGAGAGGATCGGTGGGTTCGTCGATGCATTCCTCGGCGGGCAGCGGGGGTACGAGCTGGGTGAGATCGATCACCACGGTGCCATCGTCCCTCTCGGCGATCACCGGCGCCGCAGCGCTGGAGCCGTCCTCAGCCGGGGCGGCGAGGATAGACGTTTCGGGCGGCGGTTCGTCGATCATCCGTCTCGCACTCCTCCGCGGTCAATCGAAGCTGAACCCGTGCGCTTTCGCTTCGGCGATTACTTCGGGGCCCGTCAGCATCGGACTTTCCCTAGCAATATCATACCAATCGGGCTTCTCGTCGACAAAAATCTGTTGCTCGATCCCGAAGCCCTTCGGCAGATCGAACAGGCCCGCGAGGAAGCTGCGATTGCCGGTCGGCAGGAAGCGATACCACAGGTTGCTGCCGCAGGTGCCGCAGAAGGCGCGCTCGGCCCATTGGCTCGAGCGATAGACGGTCACCGCGTCCTCGCCCGTGACCTCGGCGGCTTCGCCCTTCACGCCGGCGTAGAATACACCGCCCCATCGCTGGCACATACCGCAGTGGCAGATATCGACCTCGCACCGCATCGCCGTCACCGTGATCGTCACCGCGCCGCAGAGGCAGTGCCCGGTCACAGGCTCCGCGAGACGGGCCGTGTCACTCACAGCGGAACGCCGGGTTCCTGCTTGGCGGTGCGGATAGTGAGCGAGGTCTTGACGCTTTCCACATTGGGCGCGGGCGTCAGCTTGCCGGTCAGAAATTCCTGAAAGCTCTGCAAGTCCTTGCTGACGATCTTCAGGATGAAGTCGATCTCGCCGTTGAGCATGTGGCATTCGCGCACTTCGGGCAGCGCGCGCATGTGCTCCTCGAACTCGCGCAAGCTGCTTTCGGCCTGGCTCTTCAGGCTGACCATCGCAAACACGGTGATCGCGAAGCCGAGCTTCGACGGGTCGAGATCGGCGTGATAGCCACGGATGACGCCATCTTCCTCGAGCCCCCGCACCCGGCGCAGGCAGGGCGGCGCGGTCAGCCCGACGCGCTGGGCGAGTTCGACATTGGTGACGCGGCCTTCTGCCTGCAATTCCGCCAGCAGACGGCGGTCGATATCGTCGAGATTGGCCACGTGGCTTAAGCTCCTCCGGCGCAGGGTGCCGGGCCGGAGGGCGAGGCAGGCGCGCTATGATCCCAAAGAAACAAGAGGCGTGCCGCATGGCTCGCTCGGCTAATATTATTAGGTCTGCCAGCAATTGTCCCGCTTTGCAACGCACCTTTCGCGTCAGACTGTGACAAATGCTCCAGCCTGATAAGACGGCGGGGACTAAGCCGACTATAGCGGCGCTGCACCCGCCGGCCATGCGCGCGATTCGCGCCGCCTGCGTGTATTGAGGAGAGTTGTTTGTTTTTCGACGATCGCCTTGCCACCGTGCTGCGCCAGCGCGCCATGGGCGAGGGATCGTTGCGCACGCAATATCGGCAATTGCTCGATCTTCTGGGCCGCAGGCGCATCCATGCGCCGGGCGACGATCACAGCCTGCTCGCCGCCGCCTGGCTGCGGATGGACGCGCTCGCCGAGGCGATCCCGGCCGACGCACGCGCGCGGATGATCCGTGAGCCTGGCTGGCGCTTCCAGAGCCCCGATCTCGCCTCGCATCTGGCCGATCACGAGCCCGAAGTCGCCGCTGCCGCCCTGACCCGCGCCGATCTCGCCAGCGAGGATTGGGCCGCGCTGATCCCGCGCCTGCCGGTGCGCGCGCGCGGGTTTCTGCGATTGCGCCGCGATCTGCCGGTCGATGTCGAGGCGCTGCTGGCGCGGCTGGGGGTGCATGACCGCGGCCTGCCCGCGCCCGCGCCCGCAGCGAGCGATGACGCCGCGCAGGCCTCGGCCGAGACAGCGGCGCGGCCCACTCTTGCCCCGGCACCGATTGCGACACGCCCCGCCCAACCCATCCCGCTGCACCCCTCCCCCGCCAATCGCCGCGACCGCGACGAAAGCGGGCGCACCGAAATCTCCGCGCTGGTCGAGCGCATCGCCCAGTTCCGGCGCAGCCGCGGCGATAATCCGATCGACCTCGAACAGTCGCCCCGCCTACCGCTGGGGGAGCTGGCGCAGCGCCCGGATCGCACGCTGTCCAGCTTCGGCTTTGCCGCCGACACCGCCGGGCGGATCAACTGGGCCGTCAGCGACGTCGCACCGATGGTGGTGGGCACCCGCCTGTTCGGTGCGGATGACGCGATCGCCCGCGCCTTTGCCCGCCGCCAGCCGATCAGCGGCGGCGCGGTGAGCCTTGCGGGCGCGCCGGCCATCACCGGCGAATGGAGCCTCGATGCGGAGCCGCATTTCCGCGAGGACGGGCACTTCACCGGCTATCTCGGGCGGCTGCGCCGGGTGCCCGATCCGGCGGCGCGCACCCCCGGGCCCGAAGCGCGCGAGGCTGATCGGATCCGCCAGCTCCTCCACGAATTGCGCACGCCCGTCACCGCGGTGCAGGGCTATGCCGAGGTGATCCAGCAACAACTGTTCGGCCCGGCCCCGCACGAATACCGCGCTCTCGCCGCGGCGATCGCCGCCGATGCCGCGCGCATCCTTTCCGGGTTCGAGGAGCTTGACCGGCTTGCCCGGCTGGAAACCGGGGCGACGCGGATCGAGCCCGGGGAATCCGATCTGGCCGCGCTGGTGCGCCGCACCGCCGCGCAGCTCGATCCGGTGCTGGCCCCGCAAGGTGCCGGGCTCGACCCCGCTTTCGCGCTTGAGACCGCGCTGTTGATCGGGCTCGACCCCGAGGATGCCGAAGCGCTGGTCTGGCGGGTGCTCGCCAGCCTCGGCGCAGCATGCGGCGCGGGCGAGCGGATCGGTGTGACGCTCGCATCCCTTAACTCGCCGGGCGGACAGGCCATGGCGCGGCTGGCGTGCCAGCTTCCTGCCACATTGGCCGCAGCGGACAATCTCTTTGCCGCCACCACCCGCTCTGCCGAGAGCACGATCAATGCCGGGCTGTTCGGCACCGGCTTTGCCCTGCGCCTCGCCCGCGCCGAAGCTCGCGCCGCGGGTGGCGGGCTGGGCCGCGAAGGCACCGACCTGATCTTGACGCTCCCTTTACTTCGCGAGACTAGCATCTTCGCAGATACGGCCTGAGCCGAAAGGATCGCGACCGGGAGGCGCAAGTCAGGGGGATGACGACAGGTTCGATGCTCGAGGTGCCGCCCGCCGGGCGCAGCGCCCGCTTTGCGCCCGGCTTCGGGCGGCGGGTGCTGCTGACGGTCGACACCGAAGAGGAATTCGACTGGCGCGCCCCGTTCCGCCGCGATGGCTATGGGCTCAGCCACCTCGCCGCGCTCCCGCGCTTTCAGGCCTTTTGCGAGACGATCGGCGCGCATCCGGTCTATCTGGTGGACTGGCCGGTGGTGAACGAGCCCCGCGCGGTCGCCATCATTGGCGATGCCGTGCGGCGCGGCGTTGCCGATGTCGGCGTGCAACTCCACCCCTGGGTCAACCCGCCCTTCGAGGAGGAGGTGAGCGAGCGCAATTCCTTCGCCGGCAACCTTCCGCCCGCGCAGGAGGCGGCCAAGTTCACCATGCTACGCGATGCGATCGAGACCGCGTTCGGCACCGCGCCGCTGATCTACCGCGCCGGGCGCTACGGACTGGGCCCGCACACCGCCGACCTGCTCAAGCAGGCGGGAATCCGGATCGATACCTCGGTGCGCCCGCTGTTCGATTACAGTCCGCAAGGCGGGCCCGATTACAGCAATCACCCGCTCGCGCCTTACTGGGCCGACCCCGAAGGCGCGCTGCTCGAACTGCCAGTAAGCAGCACCTATGCGGGCCTGCTGAGCCCGGTGGGGCCGCTGATCCACCGCGTGCAGCGCCATTTGCCGACGGTATATTCGGGCTTTTCGCGCGCCGGCCTGCTCGAACGCATCGCGCTGACCCCCGAAGGCGTGTCGCGTGACGAAGCGCTGCGCGGGATCGACATTCTGCTCCGGAGCGACCTGCCGCTGCTGGTGCTCTCGTTCCACAGTCCGACCCTCGCGCCGGGCCACACGCCCTACACCAAGACCGAAGCCGATGTCGAAGCGCTCTACGGCTGGTTCGCGGCGGTCTACGCGCATCTCGCCGCGCGCGGGATATCGAGCTGCACCGTTGCAGAGATCATCGCCGCCACTACCCGTTAGAGCGCTTGTATCCCCGCCGCGCGCACAGTAGAGGCGGGGCTCGTCCTGTCTTCCGGTGCCTTGCGCGCAAGCCAGGGGCCTGTAGCTCAGCGGTTAGAGCTGGCCGCTCATAACGGCTAGGTCGCGGGTTCGAATCCTGCCGGGCCCACCGGAAGGGCGATGAGTAAAGTGTCGGGGAGTGGCGCAGTCCGGTAGCGCGCTTGCTTTGGGAGCAAGATGTCGCAGGTTCGAATCCTGTCTCCCCGACCACTTTCCTTCGGCGCGATCACGCCGCCGCGTTGGTCTGCTCCAGAATCCACTCGGGGATCGCTTCCTGCCTGAGATCGGCGAGGTCGAGCCCCTGCGCGCGCACGGCGTCATAGCGGTCGCGCGGGGCGTAGTCGGCGGGGCGCTGGTGGAAAACCTTGCCCCCGGTCTCGGCGAGGATCCCCAGACCGCGCACGCCATCGGCGCCGCTGCCGGTCAGCAGCCCGCCCAGCGCCGGCAGCCCGCTGCGGGCGAGCGAGCCGAACAGCAGGTCGGCCGAGGGACGGCAGCCGTTGATCTCATCGCGCTCGACCAGCCGCAGTCGCGGCGGTTCGCCCGGCTCGATAATCACATGGCGGGTCGGGTCATGCGCCAGCCACACCTTGCCGATCTCGAGCGACACGCCGTCCACCGCATCGCCCAGCTGGCACGGCAGCGAATGGCGCATCGCACGCACCGCGTTCTCGACCGCGGCGGGATCGGCATCGAACAGCACCACGGTCGGCGGGCAGGCGGCGTCATAGGTGGCGAGCACCTGCCGCGCGCTCTCGATCCCCGCCGCACCGCAGGCGAGCGCGACGATCCGCCCGTCGGAGCGGTAGCGCGCCCCGCTTGCCGCCGTGTCGCCCCCCTCCCCGCCGGGCTTCAGCGCGCCCGCCGCGGCCTTGAGCACGATGTCGCCCAGCTGGCGCACGGTCGCATCGAACTCCTCGCGCGAGGTGTGCAGCGGCTTGGGAAAGCAATGCACCGCCCCCAGATCGAGCGCGCGCCGGGCAGTGCCGGTGCCGGCCTGGGTGATGCTCGAGAGCATGATCACCGGCATCGGCCGGGTCGTCATCACCTCTTCCAGAAACTCCATCCCGCTCATGCCCGGCATTTCGACATCGAGAGTCAGCACATCGGGCTTGAGCGCATCGAGCTGGTCGCGCGCTTCGTCGGCATTCTTGGCCGTGCCGCACACCTTCACGCCCTTGGCATTGTCGAGAATGTCCCAGAACAGCGCGCGCATCGCGGCCGAATCGTCGACCACCAGAACCTTAACATCGGCCATTGTCGCTCAACCTCTTCATGGCGTTCGCGGCCCTGCCGGGGGCGCCCTGTCGGAGCCCGCGGCCTTGCCTGTCGGCCTTGCGATAATCGCGCAGCCGCGAACAAATTCGCGCGTGCCGCTTAAGGGCAAGCACAGAGGCGCGGCCACGGCATGAGTGGACCTTGAGACGATTGCCCACCCGGCACCTAGGGGATTTACCGAGGGCCCGCTGCGCCAAACGCAAAGGCAGCGGCGCTAATCCTCTGGCCGATTGACGCACAGCAGGGGCCGACAGGATGCTTAAGACAGTCGCCGTTTCCGAAGTCGAACTGGGCATGTTCGTCCATAAGTTCGAAGGAGGCTGGTTCGACCATCCGTTCTGGAAAGCGGGATTTGTGATCGAGGACGCGGACAGGCTTGCCGCGATCCGCGAAAGCCGTCTGCGCGGCGTGGTGATCGACACGTCGCGCGGACGCGATGTCGCCGCCAATGCCGCGCCATGCGAGGCCGTTGGTGCGGCGCAGGCCGCTGCACACCCTGCTTCTCGCGCCAAGCGGATCAGGCAGCGGGCGGTCGCGCAGGTCGCGCCCGTATCGCGCACCACGATGGCGCAGGAGGTCGAGACAGCCGCAGCCATCGCCCAGCAGGCGCGCGACCGGCTTGGTCAGACCTTCATCGCCGCCCGGCTCGGCAAGGCGCTCGACGTGCGCAAGGTCGAGCCGGTGGTGAGCGACATCCTCGCCTCGGTGCGGCGAAACCCGCAGGCATTCAGCGGGCTGATGCGCTGCAAGCTCAAGAACGAGGACGTCTTCCGCCATGCGCTTTCGGTAAGCGCGCTGATGGTGGCGCTGGCCGACCGGATGCGGCTGCCGCCGCAGGAGGTTCACAATTGCGGGCTGGCCGGGCTGCTGCTCGATATTGGCGTGAACTATCTCCCCCTGGCAGACCATGCCTCGCTCGGCGAATTGCGGCATCGCAGCGAGCGGGTGTGGCGCCAGCACGTGATGCTCGGCCACCGGGTCTTGCAGAACGACACCGACCTGCCGCAGCTGGTGCTGGACGCCTGCCTGATGCATCACGAGCGGATCGATGGCCATGGCTATCCCCAGCAGCTGGCCGGGGACGATATCCCGATGGTCGCGCGCATGGCGGCGATCTGCGATTCCTTCGAATTCCTGCTGGCTGGCAACGGCACTGCGCCCGGTCTCGACCCCGCCGCTGCGGTGGAGGCGCTGCGTGCGCAGGAAGGGGCTTTCGACGAAGAGATTCTGGGTCAGTTCGTCGAGGTCGTGGGCATGTATCCCGTCGGCGCCTTCGTGATGCTGCAAAGCCGCAAGCTGGCGATGGTCATCGACGAGGATCGCAAGGACCCGCTGCGCCCGGTGGTTCAGGCGTTCTACTCGCTCGATACGGGCGAGCGGATCCTGCCGCATCGCATCGTGCTGTCCGAATGCAACGACAACGAGCGGATCGTCGGGGTCGCCGACCTTACCGGGCTGGGCCTGCCGGCCGATGCCCAGCTGCGCGAGCTGGTGTTCCTCAGCGCCTTTCGCAGCCAGGCCTGAACGGCCCCGGACAACCTCAACCAGTAGGCGCGCCAGCCTGGCGAGCATTCTTGCCGGTGTCCCTATCGGCAAGGGTGCCACTCTGCCCGCCCGGACGCGGTTTGGCTGCGCGACCTAGGGAATTGCGCTGATCTGCCGCGCAAATCCGCTTTCAGCCAAGTCGCATAAACCTTCGGGTCAAACGTGTTTCAAGGACGTGGCAATGTTGAACTGGTTCACAAAAGACGCACCGATCCGCCAGAAATTCATGGTGCTGGCCGCCGCGGGCGGGATGCTGGGTGCGGTCAATCTGCTGGCTGCGACGCTGGTGTGGCTGGGTAGCGCTCCGCCGCTCACGGGTGTCATTGCCGCGCTGGTCACGATAACGGCAGTGACCGGGATGCTATTATTGGCGAGGACGCTGATTTGCGATCCGTATGTCGAGACCGTGGTGCGCATGGAAGCGCTCGCCGCCGGCGATCTCACCTCGCCGTTCCCCCACGCGGATCATACGGATTGCGTTGGCCCTATGAGCACGGCGATGACCACCTTCCGGAGCAATGCTGAAATGGTCCGTACAGCCAGCGACCACATCGAAGAAGTGGTTGAATTGCTGACGGAGGCGCTCAATCGCCTTGCAGAAGGCGATCTGACGCACCGAATTTCTGGCATGCCGCGTGGGGAAAATCAGCGGCTGGCCGAGGCGTTCAATGCATCGGTGGCTAAGGCTCGAGACCATGATCGGCGCTGTGCGGGCGACCGCGAGCGGCGTGCGCACCTCGTCGGACGAAATCCGCGCCGCCTCCGAAGACCTTGCCTTGCGCAACGAACAGCAGGCCGCCAGCCTTGAGGAAACCCGCCGCCTCGGTCGGCACCACCGTTGCCCTCACCCGCCAGTCCGCCGAGAATGCAGGCGCGGCCCGCAGCGCCATCACCCAGACCCACACCCGCGCCACCGAGGGCGGCGTGGTGGTCAGCAAGGCGGTCGCCGCGATGGGCGCGATCGAGCACTCCGCCAAGGAAATCACCCAGATCATCGACGTGATCGACGGGATCGCCTTCCAGACCAACCTTCTGGCGCTCAACGCCGGGGTCGAGGCCGCGCGCGCGGGCGAGGCGGGCAAGGGCTTTGCCGTGGTCGCGGGCGAAGTGCGCGCGCTCGCCCAGCGCAGCGCCGATGCCGCGCGCGACATCAAGGCGCTGATCGGCAAGTCCACTGCCCATGTCAGCGAAGGCGTGAGCCTCGTCGGCGAGACCGGCACGCTGCTGGCCGAGATCGTCGCGCAGGTCGGCGCGGTCACCGCACAGATGGGCGACATCGCCGACACCGCCGCCGCGCAGGCCAGCAATCTCGATCAGGTCAATTCTGCGGTCGGTTCGATCGACCGCATGACCCAGCAGAATGCGGCGATGGTGGAACAGGCCACCGCCGCAACCCGCAGCCTCTCGACCGAGGCTCAGCGCCTTGCCGAGCTCGTTTCGCAATTCCGCGTCAGCGGCGCAGGACAGCTTGCCGCCGCTGCGCCTGCGTCCGCGAGCGCACCCAAAGCCGCGGATGAAGCCGCCCTGCGCAAGCCGGCTTCGTCACCCGCGCCGGTGTCATTGCCGGTCAAGGGCAACCTTGCCCGCAATCCGGCGCCGATGCCCGCACCTGCACCGACTGCGCTCCCTGACGAGGATGACTGGAGCGAGTTCTGACACCCTCCCCGCCCTCCCCCAACCTTCGCACAAGGCCCTCCGCCATGATCACCCTTCCGCCGATCTGCGATCGCAGCGCCGCTGCCGCGCTCTATCCCGAAGTGGCCGAAGCGCTCGGGCCGATACCGCTCGCCATCGATGCCGCACGGGTCGAGCGGGTTGGTCAGGCGATGCTGCAGCTGCTGGTCTCCGCCGCGCGCAGCGAGGGCGGGATCGCGGTCCGCAGTCCCAGCCCCGCCTTCACCGCCGCTCTGGCGCTGACCGGACTTGACCAGGTCATCATGGAAGGCGTCGCTGCATGACCGAAGACGACATCAAGCAGATCTTCTTCGTCGAATGCGAAGAGGCACTGGAAGCCGCCGAAACCGGCCTTGCCGCCTACCGCGATGGCACCCACGATGCCGAGACGATCAACGCGATCTTCCGCGCGGTGCATTCGATCAAGGGCGGCGCCGGGGCTTTCGGGCACACCGCGCTGGCGGCCTACACCCACGGTTTCGAGAACCTGCTGGGAGAAATCCGCGAGGGGCTGGTGCCGCTCGATCCGGGGCTGGTCGATCTGTTGCTGCTGGCGCTTGATTGCCTGCGCGATCATGTCGAGGCGGCACGCGGCGGCACCGCTCCGCCCGAGGATGCCGAGCTGCTGACGCGGCTGGGAGCCGCCCAGGCGGGTGGTGACAGCGGCGCTTCGGCAACGCCCGCGCTGCAGCCTCCGCCACCCGCCTTCGACGATCTCGATTCGCTGCTCGACGAGCTTGCAGCACCAGCGCCCGTCCCGGCCCCGTCGAGCCCCGATAGCTGGCTGGTTCACATCCGCCCCCACGCAGGTGCGATGACCAAGGGCAGCGAGCCGCTGCTGTGGCTGCGTGAGCTGACCGATCTGGGCGGCGCTTGCGAACATTGCGACATCACCGCCATCCCCCCGTTCGAACAGCTGGCGACCGAACAAGGCTATCTCGGCTGGACCTTCCGGATGCCCGGCCATGTCAGCCGCCAGAGCGTGGCCGACATCTTCGATTTCGTCGGCGACGAGGTGGGGATCGCCTTCGGGCCTGAGTGGACGATGCCGGCGCCGCGCATCGCCGCGCCCGCGGTGGCTGCGGCTGCGGCGCCGACCCCCATAAACGCCGCGCCTGCGCCCGCGACCGAGCCCGGCACCCCGCCCCTCACCAATCAGCCAGCCGCACCCGCCGCTGCTGCCGCTTCCACCGCCCCGGCCAACCAGTCGGTGCGCATCGACCTAAGAAAGCTCGACATGCTGATCGACGGCGTGGGCGAACTGGTGATCGCGCAGGCGATGCTGGCCCAGCGGCTCGCCAACGAGAACCTCGCCCATGTCGAGGAGCTGGCGCTGATCGACACGCTGGTGCGCGACATTCAGGAACACGCCATGGCCTTCCGCGCCCAGCCGATCAGCTCGGTGTTCGGGCGTGTCCCCCGGTTGCTGCGCGAGCTCGGCAGCAGCACCGGCAAGCACGTGAAGCTGGAAGTTGCGGGCGAAACCACCGAGCTCGACAAGACCGTGATCGAGCGTCTCAGCGAGCCGATGACCCATCTCATCCGCAACGCGGTCGACCACGGGATCGAAAGCCCCGAAGAACGCCGCGCTGCGGGCAAGGACCCCGAAGGCACACTGACCCTCTCCGCAGAACAGAAGGCGGGCCGGATCATCATCCGCATCGCCGACGACGGGCGCGGGATCGACCGCGAGCGGGTGCTGGCCAAGGCGATCGCCAACGGCCTCGTCGCGCCCGAGGCGCAGCTGTCGGACGACGACATCAACCAGCTGATCTTCGCCCCCGGCTTTTCCACCGCCGCGCAGGTCTCCAACATCTCCGGGCGCGGCGTCGGTATGGATGTGGTCAAGCAGAACGTGAAGGAACTGGGCGGGCGCATCACCATCGAAAGCACGCCCGGCAAGGGCACCGCCTTCAGTCTCGCCCTGCCGCTGACGCTGGCGATTTCGGACGGGATGATCGTGCAGGTGGGCGATCAGTCGCTGGTTATCCCGCTCGCCCACGTGATCGAGAGCCTGCGCCCTGCGCCCGCCGACGTGAAGGGGCTGGGCACCAGCGCGCAGGTGCTGAACGCGCGCGGCAGCTTCGTGCCGATCGTCCCGCTCGGCCTGCTGACCGGCGCGGCGGACGCTGTCACCAACCCGTGCGAAGACGTGCTGGTGCTGGTCGAAACCGAGGGCCATGGCCGCGCCGCGCTACTGGTCGACACGATCACCGATCAGCGTCAGTTCGTGATCAAGGCGCTGGACGAGCATTACCGGCAGATCGACAGCGTGGCGGGTGCGACGATCCTCGGCAATGGCAAGGTCGCGCTGATCGTCGATGTCGACTTCATCGCCTCGGCCGCCGCACGCGGTCCGATCCCATCCGGCGGCGGCGCGACGCTGCTGGCTGCCGCCTGAGCCGGCAGCCAGAGCCATGTTCGCCCCTGCCACCGGTGCAAGCCCGGAGGGTATCGTGCCCGGTGTCAGCCCCGCGATCTACAGCGAGGCCGATTTCCAGCGTATCGCCGATCTGATCCACGCGGCCAGCGGGATCGTGCTGTCGGAGCGCAAGCAGATGCTCGCCTATTCCCGCCTCGCCCCGCTGGTGCGGCGCAGCGGGCTGGCGAGCTTCGGCGCCTTCCTCGATACGCTGGCGGATGATCCCGCCGCGATGACCGAAGTCATCACCGCGCTCACCACCAATCACACCTATTTCCACCGCGAGCCACATCACTAAGAGCATTTCGGGCGCGACGTGCGCCCTGCTCTGGTGGCGCAGGCGCAAGCGGGCAGGCCGGTGCGGATCTGGTCAGCAGGATGCTCCAGCGGCGAAGAGATCTTTACGTTGCTGATGGTGCTGCTCGGGCCCGAACGCAACGCAGGGCTTACCATTGCGCGCGGGCCGGTGGTGGCGCTTGCCAGCGATATCTCGACCAATGCGCTCGCCGGAGCGCGGGCTGCGACCTATCCAATCACCGCGCTCGATGCCTTGCCCGAGGCGCTGCGCACGCAATGGTGCGTGCCTGCCCATGCGGGCGAACCCGGGCAGCTGACGATCGACCCGGCGCTGCAGGCGATGGTGCGTTTCCGACGGCTCAACCTGCTGGAAGAATGGCCGATGCGCGGCGCATTCGACGTGATCTTCTGCCGCAACGTCATGATCTATTTCGATTCCCCCACCAAGGACCGTCTGGTGGAGCGCTTCGCCCGTCAGCTGGTGCCCGGCGGCTATCTCTACATCGGCCATTCGGAACGGGTCGGCGGCCCGGCCTCGGCGCTGCTCGAACCGGTCGGCCCGACCATCTACCGGCGAAAGGGCCACATATGACCATCCGTGTGCTGATCGTCGACGATTCCGCGCTGATGCGCGCGCTGCTCCAGCACCGGCTGGAGCGCGAGGCCGACATCGCCATCGTCGGCACCGCCGCCAACGCGGCCGAGGCGCGCCAATTGATCAAGACGCTCGACCCCGACGTGGTGACGCTCGATATCGAAATGCCGGGAATGGACGGCCTCAGCTTCCTCGAAAAGATCATGCAACTGCGCCCCACCCCCGTGATTCTCGTCTCGGGCGCGACCGAGGCCGGGGCGAGCGCAACCGCACGCGGGCTGCGACTGGGTGCGATCGCGTGCATCGCCAAATCGCAGCTGAGCGTGACGCCGGGCGCGGGCGACGACAGCGCGCTGGTCGATTTGGTGCGCGAAGCGGCCAGAGCGCGCGGGCATCTCGGTGCCCCGCGGCCAGCGCCGTCGCCGCCTGCCGCTGCCGTGCCCGCCGCCAATGCCGCAGCCGTCCGGCCCGAGGTGATCGTGATCGGTGCCTCGACCGGCGGGGTCGAGGCGCTGCACACCCTGCTCGCCAGCTTCCCCGCCGATTGCCCGCCGACGCTGATCGTCCAGCACATCAACGGCTGCTTTGCCGGAGCGATCGCGCAATCCTTCGACCGTGCGGTGCGCCCGCGGGTGATGCTGGCGGAAAGCGACATGCCGCTGGAGCCGGGCACGGTGTTGCTCGCCCCCGGCAACGAGCGCCATCTGCAGGTCGCCGCCGCGGGTGCGCGGGGGCTGCGCTGCGTATTGCGCGAAGGCGACCCGGTCTCCGGCCACCGCCCCAGCGTCGACCGCCTGTTCGCCTCGCTCGCCAGCACGCTGGCGGCGAACGGCAGCGGTGCGCGGGCGCTGGGCGTGCTGCTGACCGGCAGGGGGCAGGACGGCGCGCAGGGCATGGCGCAGCTTTCCAGCATCGGCGCCCGTACCATCGCGCAGGATCAGGCGACCTGTGTCGTCTTCGGCATGCCGCGCGCCGCGATCGAGCTGGGCGCTGCGGGCGAAGTGCTGCCGCTGCCGCGCATCGGCCCGTCCATCTTCACTCCCGCCAAGGCTGCGCTCGCATGACCGCCATGAACCCCATTGCCGCCGCCACGATCGAAATGCTGCGCGTGACCATCGTCCAGGGCGAGGCCAAGGCGAGCACCGATCCGCGCGTCGAGATGAGCACCATCCTCGGTAGTTGCGTGGCGACCTGCCTGTTCGATCCGGTCGCACGGGTCGGCGGCATGAACCACTTCCTCCTCGCCGAACCGCCCAGGCATGTCCGCAACCAGCAGTTCGATAGCGACTACGGCCTGTTCCTCATGGAGCTGCTGATCAACCAAATGCTCGGCCTTCGCGCGAGCAAGGGTCGGATGCGCGCGCGGCTTTGTGGTGGGGCCAATCTCAACCCCGATCTCGCCCCGATCGGCACCGCCAACGCGGCCTTTGCACGCCAGTTCCTCGACCGCGAAAGGATCCCCTGCGTGTTCGAGGACCTCGAAGGCACGCAGGCGCGGCGCATCCAGTTCCGTCCCGCCAGCGGACAGGTGCGCGCGCGCCTCGTCCCGGCAGAGACCGCCCCTACGCAAAAACCGCTGGGGCGGCCGCAATCGGCGCTTGGGACGGTCGAGCTATTCTAGGACCAAACGGAGACCATCATGAACACCCAATCGACACCGATCCGTGTCCTCACGGTCGACGACAGCGCCTCTATGCGCGCGCTCCTGCTCGGCGCCCTGACCTCGCGCGGCTTCGCGGTCGAACAATGCGAAGACGGTCAGGAAGCGCTCGAATGGCTCGCTTCGAACGAGGTCGATGTCATCATCACCGACATCAACATGCCGCGCCTCGACGGGTTCGGCCTGATCGAGAAGCTGCGGGGCAGCGCGCTCCATGCCGAACGCCCGATCCTGGTGCTGACCACCGAAAGCTCCGACGAAAAGAAGCAACGCGCCCGCAATGCCGGAGCAACCGGCTGGATCGTCAAACCCTTCGACACCGACAAGCTCACCGCCGCACTGCGCCGCGTGATCCACTGATCCCGCCGACCGAGGAGACCTTCCATGCGCCATGAACTCATCACCTTCGGCATCGCCAGCCAGCGCTTCGGCATCGACATCATGACCGTGCGCGAAATCCGCGCCTGGTCGCCCGTCACCCGCCTGCCGCGCGTGCCGGATTACGTCGCAGGCGTCGTCAACCTGCGCGGCGCGGTGCTGCCGGTGATCGACCTCGCCGCTCGTCTCGGCTGGGAACCGACCGAGGCCACGCCGCGCAACCCGATCATCGTCATCGAACACCTCGGCCAGATGCGCGGGCTGATCGTGCATGACGTGGCCGACATCGTCTCGAACGAGACCGGGTCGCTCCAGCAGCCCGATGCGATGGGGCATGAAACCATCACCCACTTCATCGAAGGCATCGCTCCGCTGGGCGAGGACATGGTGATGGTGCTCGATCTGGCGCGGCTGATGGCCGATGAACCGCTCGAACTGGCCGCGTGACGATAGCCGACGCCGCTCCCGCTGCTGACGCGTCTCCCGGCGCGCCGCATTCGCCCGCGCTGCTGGCAGCGATTGCCGCACGGCTGGCGACGCTGGCGCAAGGCTCGGAGGATTTCGGGATCGTGCTGTGCAGCGACCCCGGAGTCGCGGGCCGCTATCTGGTGCAGTTGCAACAGATCGACCGGCTTGCGCAATCGCTGCGTGAAGTCGCGGCGGTGCTCTGCGCAGAGGATCCCGCCGCTGCGGTTTCCGCCATCCGGCTGGGGGACCTGCGCGAGACGCTGGGGGCAGCCGATGCGCCGTGACACCGCGATGATCGCGCTGCTCAGGTGCAGCAGAACGCGGCGATGGCCGAACAGACCAGCGCGGCATCGATGCAACTGCTGTCGAGCGCGCAGGAACTGAACCGCGAAGTCGCACGATTCAGGCCGCAAGGGCAGTCGGCCCTCCAACTCTCTAACCCGCAAAGACGAGCAGCCTGACGACGATCACTCCCTCTCCCATCCCTACCTAGGAACACCATCATGTCCACCGACCCGTTGCAGGAACGCCTTGATTACTACGGTCTCGCAACCGTCCCCCAATCGACGCTGAGCGGGATCGGCAGAGCGCTGAAACGGCGGCTCGACGGCGCGCTCGAAGGTTTTTACCGCGTTATCGCCTCGCGCCGCGAGCTGTCGGCCCATTTCGACAGCCCGCAGCAGATGGACCGTGCCAAGGCGATGCAGGCCGAACACTGGCAGGCAGTGTTCCGCGACGGGGTCGACAACCGGTTCTACAACCGCGCGACCCGCATCGGGAATGTCCATGCCCGCATCGGGCTCGAACCCAAGTGGTATGTCGGTGCCTATGGTCTGGTGCTCGACGAGCTGATCACCGCGATCATCGCGCCCGGCTGGCGGAGCTGGCTGTCGTGGAAGCGCGCGCAGGCGCAGCACGTGGCGACGCTGGTGAAGGTTTCGTTGCTCGATATCGACCTCGCGCTCTCGGGCTATTTCCACAACTCCGAAGAACGCGTGCGCACGCTGGTCAGCGACAAGCTGGGAACCGCGCTCAAGCAGATCACCGCGGGCGACCTCACCGCCCGGATCGAGGGCTTCCCGCCCGAATATCGCCAAGTCGAACATGATTTCAACGCGGCCTTCACCGCCTTGTGCGCCACACTCGGCAATGTCGTGGCCGGTATGGAATCGATGAACAGCGGCGCGAGCGAGATCCGCCATGCCGCCGACGACCTTTCGCGCCGGACCGAAGAACAGGCCGCCAATCTGGAGGAAACTGCGGCGGCCATCGCCGCGATCAACTCGAGCGTACAAGACAGCGCCACGACCAGCGCCAGCGCCCGCACCACCATCACCGACACCACGGCGCGCGCCGAAGACGGGGCGCGGACCGTGTCCGAAGCGGTCGAGGCGATGCACCAGATCGAAAGCTCCTCGCAGGAAATTACCTCGATCATCGCGGTGATCGAAAGCATCTCGTTCCAGACCAACCTGCTGGCGCTCAATGCCGGGGTTGAAGCCGCGCGTGCGGGCGAGGCGGGCAAGGGCTTCGCCGTGGTCGCCAACGAAGTGCGTGCGCTCGCCCAGCGGTGCTCGGACGCGGCGGACGAGGTGAAGGCGCTGATCTCGGCAAGTTCAGTTCAGGTCGGCAAGGGGGTCGAGCTGGTGGGCCGCAGCGGCGAGGCCTTTGCCGCGATCAACCGCGACATCACCACGCTGTCCGAAGCGATCCAGACCATCGCCAGCGCTGCGGCGATGCAGGCCGAAAACCTCTCGCAGATCAACACCGTGGTGGGTGAGCTCGACCGCTCGACCCAGCAGAACGCAGCGATGGCCGAAGAATGCACCGCCGCGGCCACCTCGCTCACGCGCGAGGCCGAGGGGCTTAACTCGGCCCTGGCCGCCTTCACCGTCACCGGTGCGGCGTGGAACGGCGATGACCTGCGGATCGCCCGCGCGGCCTGAGGCGGCGTGAGCGCTGCCGGTTACATGATCGGCGGGGCGGAAGGCACCGGCGCGCCGGTCAGGATCGGCGCAGGTTCGTTGGCGAGGATGCCCACGACCTGCGTCCAGACCGCGACATTCTGACGCAGCTGGACGATGTCGATCTTGTCGAGCGTGTCGTCGGGGGTGTGGTGCAGGTCGAAATAGCGGGTGCCGTCCTGCTGGAGATCGACCAGCGCCCCCTTCTGGTCGCGCACGATGTTGAGATCGGCCCCGCCGGTCGCGACATCATTGCCGCTCGACACGCCGAAACGCGCGACGGCGGCGGCGATCTTTTTGTGCAGGGCCGGATTGGTCTCGCGGAAGTTCGAATCGAAGCGCCAGATGCGGTCCGCGCCGAAATCGCTTTCGAGGCCGACGGCGATCCGTTCGTCGGGATGCGCCGCGCTGTAGGCAGTCGAACCGAAAAGGCCCACTTCCTCAGCGCCAGCCATCAGCACGCGAATAGTGCGCAGCGGTTGGCCCGAACGGCTGACATTGAGCGCTGCCGAGGCGATGATTCCGCAGCCTGCCCCATCGTCGAATGCACCCGGCGCGTTCCACCAGCTGTCGATATGGCAGGCCAGCAACACCGGCGGCAGCGAGGGATCGCGGCCGACGATCTCGCCCACCACGTTGCCGCTCTCGGTCTGACCGATCTGGCGCGGGTTCATTTCGAGCTTCATTGTGATCGGCTTGCCATCTGCCCGCGCGAACATGCGTTCAAGATTGGCGGCATCGGGCAGGCTGAGCGCGCCTGCCGGGATCGCCGCAACGCCCTCGGGAAAGCTGGTGCCGCCGGTGTGGGGGTTGCGGTGATTGTCGGTGCCGACCGATTTGATCACCGTCGCCACCGCGCCCTTGCTCGCGGCGATCCCCGCACCGACCCAGCGCGCCGGGCCAGCAAAGCCGTACTGGCTGCCATCCTGCGTGCGCGACATGGCGTGACTGATATAGGCGATCTTGCCCTTGAGGCTCCCCTCAGGCGCAGCGCGCAGGTCGTCGACCGTGCGGAAGAACACCACTTCGGCTTCGATCCCGCCTACCGGGGTGGCAGCGGAATTGCCGAGCGGCACGACGACAAGGTCCTGCGCAAAGGGAGCGGTCACACGCGCACGGGCAATGTCGCCGGGTACCCAGGTGTCCATCATGAAGGGTTCGACGGCGACATTCTTGAAGCCAGATTGCTTCAGCCGCGCAACGGCCCACTCGCGCGCTCGAGCTTCAGCCTCGGTTCCGGCCTGACGAGGGCCGACCTCGGTGGTGAGGGCTTCGACAAACAAATAGGCAATCTGATCACTCTGCAGCGCTTGATCGGCCGCTTCTGCCAACGTCGGCGGGTTAGGCGGCACATTCGCAGCAGCAGGAGCGGCAACAGGAAGGGCAACGGCGAGTGCGGCAAGCGCGGTCAGGGTCTTGTTCATGGAGAGCGGTGCTATCCCCGCCCCGCCAGCCTGTCTAGCCGCTTGCCCTTGCCCCTCCCCTTCCCTATCTGCGCCACAACTTTCCAGACCCGCACGAGGACACATCCGATGGCCGCCCAATACGCCTATGTCATGAAGGGCATGACAAAGACCTTCCCCGGCGCGCAGAAGCCGGTGCTGAACAACATCTCGCTCCAGTTCTATCAGGGCGCGAAGATCGGCATCGTCGGCCCCAACGGCGCGGGCAAGTCGACGCTCATCAAGATCATGGCCGGGATCGACAAGGACTTCACCGGCGAGGCGTGGCCGGGCGAGAACATCACCGTCGGCTATCTCGAGCAGGAGCCCGAGCTCGACACGACCAAGACCGTGCTCGAAAACGTGCGCGAAGGGGCGAAGGAAACCGCCGATCTCGTCGCGCGCTTCAATGAAGTCTCGGCGTTGATGTGCGAGCCCGATGCCGATTTCGACGCACTTGGCGCGGAAATGGGCGAGCTGCAGGACAAGATCGACGCAGTCGATGGCTGGACGCTCGACAACCAGCTCGAAGTCGCGATGGAGGCCCTGCGTTGCCCGCCGGGCGACTGGCCGGTGAAGGACCTGTCCGGCGGCGAAAAGCGCCGCGTGGCGCTCACCCGCCTGCTGATCCAGAAGCCCTCGATCCTGCTGCTGGACGAGCCGACCAACCACCTTGATGCCGAAAGCGTCCAGTGGCTCGAAAACCACCTCAAGGAATACGCGGGCGCGGTGCTGATGATCACTCACGACCGCTACTTCCTTGATAACGTGGTCGAATGGATCCTCGAACTCGATCGCGGCTCCTACTACCCCTACGAGGGCAATTACTCGACCTATCTCGAGAAGAAGGCCAAGCGGTTGGAGCAGGAAAGCCGCGAGGAAAGCGGCAAGACGAAGGCGCTGCAGCGTGAACTCGAGTGGATTCGCCAGACCCCGGCCGCGCGCCAGACCAAGTCCAAGGCGCGTATCCGCAAGTTCGAGGAACTGCAGAACAGCCAGGACAGCCGCATGGTCGGCAAGGCGCAGATCGTCATTCAGGTGCCCGAGCGCCTCGGCGGCAAGGTGATCGAAGCCAAGGGCATCACCAAAGCCTATGGCGACAAGCTGCTGTTCGAAAACCTCAGCTTCATGCTGCCCCCGGGCGGCATCGTCGGCGTGATCGGGCCAAATGGCGCGGGCAAGTCGACGCTGTTCAAGATCCTCACGGGCAAGGAAACCCCCGACAGCGGCACGATCGAGATCGGCTCGACCGTGCGCCTCGGCTATGTCGATCAGAGCCGCGACCACCTCGACCCGAAGAAGAACGTCTGGGAGGAAATTTCCGACGGGCTCGATTACATGAAGGTCAACGGACAGGACATGAGCACGCGTGCTTACGTGGGCGCGTTCAACTTCAAGGGCGCGGACCAGCAGAAGAACGTCGGCAAATTGTCGGGCGGTGAACGCAACCGCGTTCACATGGCCAAGATGCTGAAGCAGGGCGGCAACGTGCTGCTGCTGGACGAGCCGACCAACGACCTTGACGTCGAGACGCTGGCAGCTCTGGAAGATGCGATCGAAAACTTCGCGGGTTGCGCCGTGGTCATCAGCCACGACCGCTTCTTCCTCGACCGTCTCGCCACCCACATCCTCGCCTTCGAAGGCAACAGCCATGTCGAATGGTTCGAGGGCAACTTCGAAGCTTACGAGGAAGACAAGCGCCGCCGCCTGGGGGACGCTGCCGACCGGCCGACCCGGCTTGCCTACAAGAAGCTGACGCGCTGAGGCTACCAATCGGGGCGGCGCGTTAGGCGCTGCCCCCTTGCTCGGTCAGCCGATCTTGACCTTGCGCTGCATCACGTCCTGACTGAACATCATCAGGTCGAAGATCGCATATTTGCGTGCCTCGTCCGAGATGTCGGTGCGGGTGGCGAATTCGCGCAGCTTCTGCCGCTGCAATCCTACCAGGCCATCGGCATAGCCGTTCTCGGCCGCGGGGTTGTAGAGCACCAGCCCGAAGCGCGCCTTGACCAGCGCCTCGCGCAGCGGATCATCGGGGCTCAGCGTCGCGAGCTTGGCCACGGTTGCCGGGCTCTTGGGCAGCGCGAGAATATTGCCCATCATGTGCGGTTTCAGCCCGTTCCTCTCGAGCATCGGCCCGATCGCCGGATCGTTCCACAGGCTCGGCGCGAAGATGAAGCCGCTCTCGAAATCGAGATCAAGGCCAAGCGCCTGCGAAAGCTACGCGATCGCTGCGTCAGCACCATCATGTGCGCCTGATTGCGACGGGCGCGGTTGCGGCGCGAAACTCTGCGGCGCGGGCTGAACTTTCTTGCGACCGAACATGCGGCACTCCCCTGACTTCCCTTGGGGATAACCCGTAAACGCAAGCGATTGAAAAGCGGTAAATGGTCGCGCGCGCCGCGCTGCACAGCATTACCGCGTCTTGCGTCTTCTTGCCACTTTCGTCAGCTTCGCCCTGCCTTGATTTACGCAATCTTAAGCAGGTTAACGTCACTCTACCTATCGACAAAACGGGGCACGAAAAGGGCAACGGGGCGTGATGACCGGAATCGAAGTGCCACTTGAAGTGGCTACTGTGCTGTGCGTCGGATGCGTGGCCATCGGTGTCTGGACCGGACGGGTCCGTGCCGCTCGCGAGTCTAATCCGCGCGGCAATGTCCTGTCAGAACGCCTTGGCGAATTGCTGAAGGCCGAGGCCCGCACCAACACGATTGACCTCGCCATACGGCGCGACGCGGTTCGGGCGGAGTCTCGCGCTGTGCTTGAGGCGAAGATCGACCCGCTCTGCGCGCAGCCGGGCAGCCTCAATGCCGATAACCGCAAGCAGATGCGCGATCACGTCGCGGCGGTGATGCGCGCGGGCCTGCGCCGGGGCGACCGTGTGACTCTGGCCGAGGGCGACGGCTTCACCATCATCCTGCCCGGTACCGATGAACGCAGCGCGGTGCGCATCGCCGACCGGCTGCGGCGCAAGCTCGCCCGGATGACGTGGCCCAACCTTTCCGCAGGCGCGGGCCTGAGCGCGCGCTTCGGCGTGGCCGCCGGTCGCCACGGTCAGCCGGTCGACAATATCGCGGCCCGCGCGCGCCGGGCGCTCGACGCGGCGTGGGATCATGGCAACGTCCATGTCATTCCGGCTAGCGCGATCGAGGAAATCCTGTTGCTACCGCCTCCCGCGGCGGCGGTATCGGCGGCAGCCTAGAGCACTTTCCGACCCATCCGGATCGCCCTGATCGCGTCAGGAAGTCCGCTGGACAGGAGTGATGCGCAGCAGGGGCTGGTTGCCCCTGCAAGCGTCGCGACGAAGCCAGCGGACTTCCTGACGCGACCCCGCAAGGGGCGGGCCGATTGGGGCCCAGCGCGGCGTCTCTCCTCACTCACTATGCTTCAGCATGGCTCGCTCGTCGTTCCTTGCTCTGGGCCCCAATCGGCTCCGTCAGGGTGACCCGGATGGGTCGGAAAGTGCTCTAGGGCGCGACCCAGCGCCCCTGCCAAGCCTCGCCCACGCGGGCAAACTGCGCGCGGACATGGCCGGTGTGCGCGAGATAAAGCCAGTCGAGCGCCATGATCCGAATGCGCAGCAGCGCGAAGTTTTCGCGCGCGGGCACCAGTTGCGCCTCATCGGGCTCCACCCCTTCGAACTCTGGCGGCAATCCCGACGTCGGCGCATCGGCTACGGCCCCCGGCCCTTCGCCCATGTAGCAGCGGCGGGCAAAGCGGGTGCTAGCCGCCCACGCGGTGTCGACCTCGGCCCCCTCGCGCACAATTTCGCCCTCCCCGCGCGCACGGATCTGCACCTTCGCGCCCTTGTCGTAGAACAGCACGGCGACGCGCGGGTCGGCGGCGATCACGCTCGCCTTGGGTGCGCGCGTGTCGGTGTGGAGGCGCAGTCGCCAGTCGGCCGCGTCGAAGGCGCGCAGCACCATCACCCGTGCATCGACATCGCCGGTCACGATCACCGGCGCATGCATCGGCGACTTGCGGTCGCGGGGCGCGCGAATCAGGCGGTTGCGGCAATCGGCGAGGGCATCATCGAGCGTGTCGAACATGCCCCGGCCCATTGGCCGCATCGGCCTCAACGTCAAGCACCTCGGCGCCCATGTTCATTTACAACGCAATTTTTCTGAACATCGACCAGTCGGTTCATCGCTGCGACAGATGGAGCAGGCTATTGCAGGCCATCTCAACAGACCGCTTGTGGTGGGCGGGCGATATTGGAGGCCTTTTATATGATGACCTTCCTTGCACGAGGCGGATCGCTGGCAGCTCTGGCTGCGGCGCTCGCCTTGACCCTTCCCGCCACCGCTGCCGAAGCGCAGGATCGCCGCAGCGGGTTCGAAGCCCGCGCTCAGGCGAGAGCCGAACGTGCGGCACCGCGCAGCGAAGTGCGCGGCGGTCCGGCACGCGCATCGGTTCAGCGCGCTGCTCCGCCGCCGCGTGCCGAGCGCGCTGCGGCCCCTCGCCCGGCAGCCCGCGCGGAGGCTCCGCGCCCCGCCCGCGCCGAAGCTCCCCGGCCCGCACAAGCCCGCTTTGAAGCGCCGCGTCAGGCCCCGGTGCGTGCCGCCGCGCCTGTCAGCAGTGCTCCGCCGCGCGGGTTTGGCGGCGATGTCCGTGCCCGGGTGAGCGCTGCCGAAAGCGCCGCCCAGCCGCGCCGCGGCCGGGCTGATCGCATCGACCGTCGCAGCGAAGTTCGCGCTGACCGCGTCGACCGTCGCAGTGAAGTTCGCGCCGATCAGGTCGATCGTCGCAGTGAATTCCGGGCCGACAGGATCGAGCGCCGCGGCGATGTCCGTGCCGATCAGCTCGACCGGCGCGGCCGGGATAGGGCCGCCGACCGAGTCGACCGCCGGACCGATTTCCGCTCCGACCGGATCGAGGATCGCGGCGACCGCAGGGCTGACCGCATCGAAGATCGCGGCGACCGCAGGGCCGACCGGATCGAAGACCGCGGCGACCGTCGCTTTGGCGACCGTCGCTTCGATCAGCGCGGCAGAGGCGGCTTCAGCGATCAGGTCCGTGACATCAGACGTGACGCACGCCGGGCCGACGATTGGCAGCGCGACGGACGGCGCGGTGACCAGTGGCGCGGCGATGATCGCCGCCGCGACGCCCGCGATCAGCGGCGCGATTGGCGGCGTGACGACTGGCGCTGGAGCTGGAACGGCCGTCCCGGCTGGGACCGGCGCGATTTCCGGCGCTGGGATCGCGGCTGGCGCGGTGGGCGCAATTACAACTGGATCGATTACCGGCGCGGGAACCAGTTCCTGTACCGTCCCGGCCCCTATTACGCCCCGTTCCGTGCGCACCGTTACAGCCGGGTGAATATCGGCTTCTACCTGGACAGCCTGTTCTTCCAGCCGCGGTTCTTCATCAACGACCCCTGGGCCTATCGCCTGCCGCCAGCCTACGGCCCCTATCAGTGGGTTAGGTATTATGACGATGTGCTGCTGGTCGATATCTACACCGGCGAGGTGGTTGATGTGATTGAGAACTTCTTCTGGTAGGTCTTCACCGGAATTGAGCGAGAGCCCCGTCGGAGCAATCCGGCGGGGCTTTTTCGTGCGGGCGCAGGCGCGCGCAGCGACTTGGCCGGGCCGCGTGCGCTTGCTAGTCTGGCGCGATGACTGCCGCAGCGCCCAGCCCCGAGACCGTTCCCGATCAGGCGGCCCTCGCCCGCCTCGGTGCGGCGGTGCGCGAACGGCTGGCGGCCGATCCGACGGTCTACCGCGTGCCGGTCGATCCGGTCGAGCTGTTCGCGGTCGGCGGGTTCCTGAACGATGACGAATGCGCCCGCCTGTGCAGCATGATCGATGCCATCGCACGGCCTTCGGCGCTGCACGAGATCGACTATGCGAGCGGCTTTCGGACGTCCTATTCGGGCGATCTCGATCCGCAGGACTCCTTCGTCGCGGCGATCTCGGCGCGGATTGATGCACTGCTCGGGGTCGAGGCAATGATCGGCGAGCCGGTGCAGGGCCAGCGCTATCAGCCCGGCCAGCAGTTCAAGGCGCATAACGACTGGTTCTACACCTCCGAAAGCTACTGGCCGCAGGAGGAAGCGCGCGGCGGGCAGCGCAGCTGGACCGCGATGGCCTATCTCAATCCGGTCGAAGCGGGCGGCGCGACCGCCTTCACCCAGCTCGGTATCCAGATCGAGCCGCAGCCGGGCGCGTTGCTGCTGTGGAACAATGCCCTGCCCGACGGCCGCCCCAATCCGGCAACTCTCCATGCCGGGACCCCGGTGGTGGCGGGGGTCAAATACATCATCACCAAGTGGTATCGCACCCGTCAGTGGAAGTAGCGCTGCCCTGCTACCCGGCAATCACCTCGACCCACTCCGACTTCACCCATCCCGAGGCACACGGGCCGAAATAGGGGCGGGTTTCCGGTTCAGGGTTCGGAATGTCGCAATCCCAGTCGGGGTCATGGCTGTAGACGATGCCCAGCATGTCGCCGACGACATCGCACACCCACACGCTGTTGCCGTCCCCCAGTGTATCGACCACCTCGAATTCGCTGGACGGCCCTGCAAAGACGAGGATCGCCCCCGTCTCGCCGCCCGTCGGCGGATCCTGGATCATGCCGAGCGCGCAAGGATCAACGTCCTCCCCGCCTGCCAGCATGACCGGGCGGCGGCTCTCTTCGGGTGCCGCCTGCTCCTGTGCCTGACTGGCGGGCGCGAGAATCAGTGCGGTCAGTGCGGTGCAATGGACTATCAGGCGAGAACGCATTGCGATGCCTCCTTTGGTCAGGCCTTGGCCAGTGCCTTGGCGATCAGCTGGCGCGTCGGCGCGATGCCGTAAAGCGCGATGAAGCTGCCCATGCGCGGACCCTGCTCGCTCCCCAGCAGCGTTTCGTAGAGCGCCTTGAACCAGTCGCGCAGGGACTCGAAGCCGAACTCCTCGATCTTGCCAATTTCGTAGACGATGGTCTGCAAGTCCTCGGCGCTGGTCGCAGGATCGGCCGCCTCGAGCGCCGCGTCGAGCGCCTGCAAGGCCCCCACCTCGCCGCCAGCAGGCGCGCGCTTCGCCAGTGTCGGTGCAACGAAATCGCGGTTAAAGGCCAGCGCCTTGTCCACCAGCGCATCGAGCGCCGGGTGCGCCGCCGGATCGGCGTCCTCGACATAATTGCCGAGGTACGACCACACCGCCTCACGCGTCGCGCCCGCGCCGAGCACGCCCACGAGGTTCAGCAGCAGGCTAAAGGGCACCGGCAGCGCCTCGCCCTGCCCGGGCGCATCCACGCCCTCGTGGCGCTGGTTGGCGCGCAGTAGGTGCCACACCGGATTGCCGAGCCGCTTGTCGATTTCCTGCCCGGGGATCGCGGCGCGGAACTGCCAGTAATCGTCGACCGCCTTGGGGATCACCCCGGCGTGCAACTGCTTGGCGCTCTTGGGATTGGCGAAGATGTAGTGGCCGAGGCTCTCGGGACTGCCATATTGCAGCCATTCCTCGATCGAGAGGCCATTTCCCTTGGACTTGGAGATCTTCTCTCCTCGCGCGTCGAGGAACAGCTCGTAGATCAGCCCCTCGGGCTTGTGACCGCCGAGCACGCGGGCGATCTTGCCCGACTGGATTCCAGAGTCGGTCAAATCCTTGCCATACATCTCGTAATCGACGCCCAGCGCCACCCAGCGCATCGCCCAGTCGACCTTCCACTGGCACTTTGCCATGCCGCCCAAGGCTGACTGTTCGACCACGCTGCCGTCCTCGTCGGTGAAGCGGATGACCCCGGCGGCGGCATCCACCACCTCTACCGGCACCTGCAACACCGCGCCGGTTGTCGGGCTAACCGGCATGACGGGCGAATAGGTCTTGCGGCGCTCTTCGCCCAGCGTGGGCAGCATGATGTCGAGGATCGCCTGAAAATTCGTCAGCACGCCCCGCAGCGCATCGTCGAAGCGGCCCGAATTATAGCAATCCGAGGAGCTGACGAATTCATATTCAAAGCCGAACCGGTCGAGGAAGTCGCGCAGCATCGCGTTGTTGTGCGCGGCGAAGCTTTCGAACTTCTCGAACGGATCGGGGATGCGCGACAGCGGCTTGCCGAGATTGGCGTCCAGCAGCGCCTTGTTCGGCACGTTGTCCGGCACCTTGCGCAGGCCGTCCATGTCGTCGCTGAAGGCCACCAGCCGGGTCGGCTGCCCGGTCAGCGTCTCGTAGGCACGGCGCACCAGCGTGGTGCGCAGCACTTCCTGAAAGGTGCCGATATGCGGCAGGCCCGAGGGGCCATAGCCGGTCTCGAACAGCACCCCGCCCGGCTTGCCCTGCGGCAGCCGCTTGGCAAGGCGCTGCGCCTCCTGAAACGGCCAGGCCTTGGATTGCATCGCGGCGTCGATCAGAGCGGTGTCAGTCATCGCCGAGGCTTTTATGGCCTGTGCCCAATGTTGCAAGCGCGAAGCGCGCAGCCTGCGAGCGCGGCGCGGCTTAGCGCATTCTCAACTCTCTTGGCTTACGGCGGTGAACCATGTCAGCGGGCACCACCTTCTTTATCCTGATCCCGGCGATGTATGCGATCTTTTCGCTGTCACTGGGACTGATCGCGCTGGCCGATCGGCGGCTGCCGGCCGCGCGCTGGGCCTCGCTCGGATTCCTGATCGCCTGCATCTCGATCAGCGTCGATGGCTACCGCGACCACAGCCAGATCGACTGGTGGCCATGGCTGTCGATCACGACCCATTACTTCGCTCTGCTGGCGATGATTCAGGCCTTCCTGTCGCGCCATCGCAAGCGGGCGGGCGCGGCGGCCCTCGCGATTTCCATGGTGGGCAGCCTGCTGGTCATGCCCTATGTGCCCTGGTCGCCCGAATACTGGTTCCGCGCCGTCGCGGTGCAGGCGATCGGCGCTGCGATCATCCTCTCGGCGCTACCGGTGATGTGGTCGTTCCGCAGAGCCTCGACGATCGACCGGATCGCCTTCTTCATCACCGCAAGCGCGTGCTTTGCCTATGCGGCGCGGGCCGTGGTCGCGCTGATTAACCCGGTCGGACAAACGACGCAGGCTTTGCGCGAGTTCTATTCGGGTCTCGCGCTCGTCTTCCACATGACCAGCGCGGTGACCGGCATGCTGGTGGGGATCGTGCTGATGATGTCGATCGGCTACGACATGCTGCGCAGCCGGATTGAGGAGACGGAGATCGATCCGCTGACCAAGCTCGGTAACCGGCGGCGCCTCGACCGGTTGATTGCCGACGACGAGGAAGCGGGCGGCGCGCAGATCGGCGCGGTAATCGTGATCGACCTCGACCACTTCAAGAAGATCAACGACCTGTTCGGCCACGATTCAGGCGACGTGGTGCTCCAGCGGGTGAGCGCGCGGCTGGCAGCGCTGCTCGGCGCGTTCGGCGAGGTGTGCCGCACGGGCGGGGAGGAATTCGTCGCGCTGGTCGGGCACGACTATGCGCCCGGCACATCGGCGCTGGCGCTGGCGGTGCGCGAGGCGGTATCCGCCATCACCTTCGACGGGCCGCTGGCCGAAACGCGCGTGACGGCCAGCGTAGGCTTCCACCGTCGCGCACCGGGGGTCGAGGTAAAGGCGGCGATCCACCGCGCAGATCAGGCCGTCTATTGCGCCAAGGCCGATGGCCGCGACCGTGTCGTCGCGGCGATCTGCGAGGGCGATTTGCAGGTATTGAAGGCCGTCGCCTGATCCGCGCCAGCGGTTCCGCATAAGCGCCCTCAGAGTCGTTTACTTATCGCGAGGTCTCGCCCATCGTGGCCGGTGTGAGCCTCCCCGATCCCCTCCCTCTGACAGCGCTCCACGCCAGCCATGGCGGGCACTGGCTGTGTGCCGCCGACGGCCGCACCACCGCGGTGTCGAAGGGCGATGCGATCATGGCCGCTGCCGACACCCCGGTGCTGCTGATCAACGCCCCGCTGGTGGCGAGCCGGCTGGGCTATCCCGATCTGTCGGGGCTCGATCTGCTCGAGGCTTTCGCCTTTGTCCACCCGGCGCGGTTCTGCGTGCCCACCCCGCGCGGGCTGGCCGAGGCGCTGGGGCTTCCGGTCCCTGCAAACGACGCGGCAGTGCCTGCGCTGCTCCAGCAGGCGGCGGGTGCGCTGGCGGCGGTGTGCCGCGATCCCGCTTGGCCCGAGCGCGAAGGCGCGTGGAGCGCGCTGCAATCGCTCGAACGGCTGCGCTGGCCCTGGGCACAGGTGCTCAAGGCCCACATCGCCAAGCCTGAGCGGGCCGAACGCTGGTTGTTCGCCAAGCTGCCCGAATGGGAGGAGGCCGGCGAGCGCGCTGCCCCACGGCAAGTCGAACTGGGGGCCGAGGCGGTGCAGGCGCAACTCGCGCGCCTTACCGGCGAGGGTGCAGAAAGCCGCGAGGGCCAGCGCGCCTATGCCGCCGACGTGTCGCGCATCTTCGGGCCGCGCTCCTCCCCCGGCCGGCCACATCTGGCGCTGGCGCAGGCGGGGACGGGCATCGGCAAGACGCTGGGCTATCTCGCCCCGGCCTCGGTCTGGGCAGGCCTGAGCGGCGGCACGGTGTGGGTCTCGACCTTTACCAAGAACCTGCAACGCCAGCTGCGCGCCGAGAGCCGCCGGGCATGGCCCGCCAAGCGCGGCGACGGCTCCCCGCCGGTGGTGGTGCGCAAGGGCCGCGAGAATTACCTCTGCCTGCTCAATCTTGAGGACGCTCTGCAAGGTGGCTTTGCCGGACGGCCCGCGGTGTTGGCGCAGCTGGTGGCGCGCTGGGGGGCCTATACGCGCGATGGCGACATGATCGGCGGCGACCTGCCCGGCTGGCTCGGCACGCTGTTCAGGAAGCGCGGGATCGCGGCACTGACCGACCAGCGCGGCGAATGCATCTATGCCGGGTGCCCCCACTACCGCAAATGCTTCATCGAGCGCGCCGCGAGGGATTCCGCACAAGCCGATCTGGTGATCGCCAACCACGCGCTTGTGATGGTCAATGCAGCCCGCGCCCGCGATCCCAACCAGCGCCCGACGCGGCTGATCTTCGACGAAGGCCACCACGTCTTCGATGCCGCTGATTCGACCTTCGCCGCCACGCTCTCCGGGCAGGAGACGATCGAACTCAGGCGCTGGATAATGGGCCCCGAACGCGAAGCGCGCGGACGCAGGCGGGGCCTTGCTGCAAGGCTCGCAGACCTTGCCAGCTATGACGATGCCGGCGCGGAAGCCATCGCCGCCGCCTGCAAGGCGGGGCAATTGCTACCCTCCGACGGCTGGCTCCAGCGCCTTGCCGAGAACAGCCCCTTCGGCCCCATCGAAGCCCTGCTCGCCGCGGTGCGCACCGCCACCTACGCCCGCGACGAGAGCGGCGGGCAGGAGGCGGGCTACGGGATCGAGACCGAGGCGGCGGGCCTTCCCGGAGAGGTGATCGAAGCCGCCAGCGCCGCAGCCGAGGCGCTCGCCAGTATCCGTGTGCCGCTGATCCGACTGGGCGGGCGGCTGGAGGCGATCCTCGCCGAACCGCCCGACTGGCTCGACGCACAGGGCCGCGCGCGGATCGAAGGTGCACGCTTCGCGCTGGCGTGGCGGATCGATCTGATCGCCGCGTGGGAAGCCCTGCTCGACCGGCTGGGCGGCCCCGCCGATCCCGAATTCGTCGACTGGCTCGCGGTCGACCGCTCCGACGCGCGCGAATTCGACATCGCGATCCATCGCCGCTGGCTCGACCCGATGAAGCCCTTCGCCCGCGTCGTGCTTGAACCCGCACACGGCGTGCTGCTGACCAGCGCGACCCTGACCGACCGCACCACCGATGCCGACGCGCCTGACGAGAAATGGGCCAGCGCGATTGCCCGCTCCGGCGCGGCCCATGTCGAGGTCGCGCCGCTGCTCTCCGCCGCCGAAAGCCCCTTCGACTACGCTGCCCGCGCCGAGGTGCTGATCGTCACCGACATCGCCAAGGGCGATCTGCCCGCGCTCGCCGGGGCCTATGCGCGGATCATCGAGGCGTCGGGCGGCGGGGTGCTCGGCCTGTTCACTGCGATCCGGCGGCTGCGCGCGGTGCATGGCCGCATCGCCGACCGGCTCGCGCGCGCCGGACTCCCGGTCTATGCCCAGCATGTCGACCCGATCGACACGGGGACTCTGGTGGACATCTTCCGCGACGATCCGCGCGCCAGCCTGATCGGCACCGACGCGTTGCGCGACGGGGTCGACGTTCCCGGCCATTCCCTGCGCTGCGTGGTGCTGGAGCAGGTGCCCTGGCCGCGGCCGGATATCCTCCACAAGGCGCGGCGGCTGGCAGGCGGCGGCTCTGCCTATGACGACCGCATCATCCGCGCCCGGCTGGCGCAGGCCTTCGGACGGCTGATCCGTTCAAAGGACGATGCGGGGCACTTCATCGTGCTCTCCCCCGCCTTCCCCACCCGTCTGCTCAGCGCCTTCCCCAAAGGCACCCCGGTGCTGCGCCTGACGCTCGATGAGGCTTTACAACGCCTCGCCGCTGGTGTTGTGCAGCAGCCGAGCGAGCACGCGGGAGGAGCCTTGCAACGATGAAGATTCTGGGCCTCCTGCGCCACGCCAAGTCGGACTGGGACGACACCAGCCAGCGCGATTTCGACCGCGGGCTGAACGCCCGTGGGCGCAAGGGCGCGGCCAAGATCGGCCAGCACATCCGCGACCATGGGGTGAAGTGGGACAAGGTGATCGCCAGCCCCGCGGTGCGGGTCAAGCTAACGCTTGAGAGCGCCCTGCCCGATGTCAGACCGATCTATGACGAGCGGCTCTACCTCGCCAGCTTCGACACCATCGTCGAGACGATCGAAGCCCATGCCGGCAGCGGAGATGACGAAGCGAAAACGATCCTGATCTCGGGCCACAATCCGGGCCTGCAGGACGTGCTGCTCGAACTGGTCGCGCCGGGCAAGGAGAACGCGCTGTTCAAGGAAGCGGTCGTGAAATTCCCGACCGCCGCCTATGCCGTGCTCGAATGCGACATCGCCCATTGGAGCGAGCTGAAGCGCTATTGCGCCGAGCTTGTCCACTTCGCGCGGCCCCGCGATCTCGACCCGGAACTGGGGCCGGAGAGCTAGGGCACCCGCTCAAGTCACCGGCACGACATTATCGTCCGAATCCCGGTCGATGTAGAAGTTGTAGGGATCGACCCCGGCAAAGGTCGGGCGCGCGCCCTTGGTCACCACCTCGATCACCTGCTTGCCGCCGCGCACGGGAAAGCGCTTCATCGACAGCACCTTGGCGCGGTCGAACACGCCGCTGCCGGGCCTTTCGGTGAAAACGCCGACTTCGATGTTCTCGGCGAGCTTCGCGGGGGTCTCGTTGCCCTTGGCGTCAGCAGTGAACTTGCCCGCTTCGATCGTGATGCGGGTGCGGTAGGTCAGATCGGGCAGCTGCGTGGTGACCGCTTCCTTGGCCTTGAGATCGTAGATCGTGATTGTTTCGAACAGGTCGGTGATCAGCGCCTGATCCTCCGGCGTTCTGGCTTCCTTGCGCAGCTCGGCAATCAGGTCGAGGCTGCGGGGATAGGGCGCCGGCTTGAACTTGTAGCGCGCGATCAGCCGCGCCAGCGCGCGGTTCACGGCGTCCTCGCCCAGCCGGTGCTGGAGCAGATACATCGCGATCCCGCCCTTGTTGTAATGGATGTGCTGCTGGTCCTCGACCCGCATCAGCGGCTGTTCGCCCACCACATCGCCCTTGCGCCCGGCCAGATAGCGGTCGAGCTCGAACTTGAGGAAACGGCGGATCTTGTCCTCGCCATAGAGCTCTTTCATCACCATCAGCGCGGAATATTCGGCGAGCGTTTCCGACAGCATGGTCGAGCCCTGCATGTCCCCGCCCACGATCTGGTGCGCCCAGTATTGGTGGCCCACCTCATGCGCGGTGACGAAGGTGACATAGTCGATCACCTCGGGATCGCGCACGTCGGCGGCAAAGCCGATGCTTTCGGAATAGGGCATCGTGCCCGCGAAAGCCTGCGCGAAGCTCGAATAGCCGGGGAACTCGATGATCCGCGCATAGCCGAACTGGTAGGGGCCGAAAGCGCGCTCGTAATAGCCGAGGCTGGTCTTCATCGCCTTGAGCATTGCCGGCACGTTCCAGGTGTGGCGGGGGTCGTGATAGACGCTCAGAAGAACGTCGCCCGCCTGCTCCTCGGCCACGGCATAGCGCGCCGACTGCACCGAGAAGAAGTTGAGGATCGGCGCCGGGCTCTGGAACACCGCCACCCGGCGGTCGCCCTTGACTTCGTCGGACAGCTTGTTGCCCGGCGCGATCGGCACCTGATCGGCGCTGGTCGAGATCGTGATGCGCGAATTGACCCAGTCTGCACCGATATAGTTGCGGCCCTGTGCGGCGGTATCTTCAAGCCGGGGCATCCGCAGCTCGTCAGGCAGGCCCTGACGGCGGCGCGCGGTGCGATCCTGCAACATCCCGCGGCGGTCGATCCCGATCAGCGGCGCGAAGGTGAAATTGTTCACGAAAGTGCCGTTGTCGACGATATCGGTCGCCGCCCCGCGATTGGCAAAGCCGCGCCGCCAGATCTGCGAGGCGAAATCGAGCCGCGTCGTCGCTCCGGGTGCGAGCGGCGTGTCGAAGCGGTAGATGCGGTAAGCGTGGCGTGTGTCATGGCTGGCAAGGCTTGCGCCGCCGATCGCAAGCTTTTCGAACACCGCCTCGTCGTCGCCCTGCCGTATGTGCACTTCGCGGATCGGCGCGCCGCTGTCGTTGCGCAGGTCGTAATGGCCGGTGACGGTCATGCGGCGGTCTTCGGGGTAGATCGCGACATCGAAAGCAACGTCGGTCACCACCGGGCGCGGCAGGTTTTCGTATTTCAGATACTTGCGCTCGTATTGCGCCGCGCGGACCTCGGCCTCGTCGGAGGTTTCGTAGGAGTTGAGCACCTTGATGTTCTGATGAATCACCACGCCGGTGCCGACCATGCCCGCCAGCGCCGCCGCCGCGATCCCGCCCGAGACCGGGGTGATCCGCCGCGCCATGCCTTTGAGGCGGGGCAGAACGGCGACCACCGTGCCCTTGGGCCAGGCCCAATGCGCCAGCACCAGCAAGAGCACGCCGAAGCTCGCCCAATAGGCCCGCGCGATCGCGCCGCCCTTCCAGAATTCGCCCGTGCCGTTCATGTCGCTCAACGGCTCGGCGGGCGTGCCCCCGAAGCTGTAGAGCATGTTGGTGTAGCCAAGGTTCGACAGGAAGATGCGCGTCAGGAACCACACCAGAAACAGGCCCCAGCCGACATATTTGTTGGGGCTCAGGACCTGGAAGAACACCGCCAGCACCGCGACCAGCAGCAGGTCGATGCTCTGCGGCACGACGAAGGCGGTAAGGTAGAGGCCGACATCGATGCTCGGCGCGCCCTTGATCAGTTGGTAGGCGATCCCCGTCACCATTCCGGCGAGCGACATGGTGATCAGCACCAGAAAGATCGCGAGAATCTTGGGCACGAACATCGCCCAGGCCGGGACGGGCGTGGCATCGACGATCTCGCCGATCTTCACGTCGCGCTCGCGCCACACCAGCTCACCGCCATAGAAGACCGCGACGATCAGGCTCGGTAGGAACATGTTGATGAGCACCGAGGTGATCACATTGGCGGTGAGCGGATAGGACGGCGTGCCGAAGATCGTCTGCGCAAAGGCGAGGTTGAGCGCGATAAAGGCCAGCGCCAGCAGCAACAGCACGATGAGGCCGGGGCTCTTGAGCACCAGCATCATCTCGGTCCTGAGGCGCGCCATGAAGCTCGCCCAGGCATGGCCAAAGCCGAAGCTGCGGGAGACGGGTGCGGCAAGCGTGCGCGGTTGCACCGTCTCAGCCTTGGCAGCACGCGCGGCCTGCTTGGCCAGCCGCCGCTGCCGCCAGCGCGAGGGCGCGCGGTCGGTCATGCTGAAGCGCGCCCATGCAAGGCCGAGGAAGACCGCCGACAGCCCCAGAATGAAAAGGCGGTTGAACAGCAGATTGCCTTCAAGCGGTATCAGCCGCGAGTTCATCTCTGCCGCCGTCCAATAGCGCGAGACCTCGCCGATCGCGCCCATGCCGAGCGGCTCGTAACGGGCGACGGCGTCCTGATTGGCCGGGTCGGCCCCGACGATGACGCTGATGACGAGATAACCCATCACCAGCACCAGCACGCCGAGATAGCTCGCCAGCATCGACCGGGTGATGGTCGCGAGGCTGAACAGCAGCGCCGAGGACAGGATGATATTGGGCACCGCAATAACGAGGAACGGCCAGGCATAGGCGGCAAAGCCTCCCGGCCCCAGCGTCTCGGGATCGACCCACGGCATCGCCGCGCCCAGCGCAATCCCGAGCGGCACGGCGGCATAGCCGATCAACGCGATCACCAGTCCGCCAAGAAAGCGTCCGGCGAGGAATTGCGTGCGTCCCACCGGCGTTGCGCGGATCATCGGGCCGAACCCGGTCACATCGTCACGCACCACGGCGTTGGCGACGAAGGAGGTGATGACGAAGAGATAGAACAGCGCCAGAATCCCCAGCGCGAAGGTGACGGCAAAGGGCGAATTCTCGTGCACCGATCCCGGCGTGCCGATGCTGAGATCTTCGCTGGCGCTGATCCCGAAACCGATCAGGAAGAAGATCATCACCGAAACCCAGAACACCGGGTTCTTCAGCTGATAGCGGATTTCGAAGCCGGCAAGGCTGGCGGTCAGCATGAGCGGTGCCCTCCCTTACGCGGCTTGCGCGGCGGGAGCGGTGGCGCGGCGGGTTTCGGCCAGCGTGGCGAAATAGACATCCTCCAGCCCGCCGCTGACCGGGGCGAAGCCTTCGGGCTGTGTCTCGCTGAGCACGTGCACGACGATATCGCCCGCAAAGAAGCGGTGCGAGATGACCTCGTATTGCGCCTGCATCTCTGCGAGCTGCGTGTGCGGCACGGTGCGTTGCCATACGCGCCCCTTGGTCGAGGCGATCAGTTCGAGCGGCGCGCCCTCCAGCCGCACCTTGCCGCCCGCCAACACCGCCATGCGCGGGCACAGGTCGGCAACATCGTCGACGATATGGGTCGAGAGGATCACGACCACGTTCTCGCCGATCCCGGCCAGCAGATTGAGGAAACGGTTGCGCTCTTCCGGGTCGAGCCCGGCGGTGGGTTCATCGACGATGATCAGATGCGGATCGCCGATCAGCGCCTGCGCAATGCCGAAGCGCTGACGCATCCCGCCCGAAAAGCCCGCGATGGCCTTGCTTCGCACCGCCCAGAGGTTGGTCTGGTTGAGCAGATGCTCGACCATCGCCTTGCGCTCTGCGCCGTTGTTCACGCCCTTCAGCACCGCCATGTGATCGAGCATCTGATAGGCCGAAACACGCGGATAGACGCCGAAATCCTGCGGCAGATAGCCCAACGTGCGGCGCAGCCGGTCGGGCTCGGCCAGAACGTCGATATCGCCGAAGCGGATCGCGCCGTGAGTCGGCGCCTGCAAGGTCGCGATGGTGCGCATCAGCGTCGATTTGCCCGCGCCGTTCGGCCCCAGCAGGCCGAACATACCCTTGGGGATCGACAGGCTCACATCGTCGAGCGCATGAGTGCCGTTGGGATAGGTGTGGCTGACGCTGGCGAGTTCGAGCATGTCTGTGACCCCCTTGCTGCAATCGCTTGCAATAGATGGCCAATCTAGCGCCATGCGCGGCGAGATAAAGCCGCATTGGTGGGCCAATACCCGCATTTGATCGAGCCTGCGCGTCGTTGGTCGATGCGGGCCTGCGGTTGGCCCCTTCACGCCAGCAGCTTGCGGGCGCCCGGCCCCTCCTCGCCCAGCGCATCCTGCGGGTTCCAGATCGCACAGTGGCTCAGGCTGAGACACCCGCAGCCGATGCAGCCGTCGAGCCGGTCGCGGGTGCGCACAAGATCGGCAATTTGCGCATCGAGCCGCGCGCGGATCGCGGCGCTGATCGCCTCCCAGTCGCGCGCGGTGGGCGTGCGCCCGTGCGGCAGACTGGCGAGTGCGCTGGCAATCTCGGCGAGCGACAGGCCGAGCCGCTGGGCAATCAGGATGAAGCTCAGCCGTCGGATGTCGGAGCGCAGGAAGCGCCGCTGGTTGCCGCCGGTGCGCAGCGGTTCGACCAGCCCCTGCTCCTCGTAGAAGCGGATCGCCGAGACACTTAGCCCGGTGCGGCGCGCGACTTCACCGATGGTGATGAGGTCCGTGGGTTTAAGTCGGGCGACGGGCATGGGGCACCTTCGGCGATAAAGCTTGACCTCAAGTTAGGTTGAGATCGCAAGCTGTGCAAGCTCACCGATTCGCACCCGCCCCGCGGCTCGCGCGTCGCCGACTTAACGAAAGGACACAGCATGGCCACCGGCTTTCTCGAACACGTCAACATCACTGTCTCCGAGATCGACCGCACTGCCGCTCTGCTGGAGCAATTGATGGGCTGGCACATACGCTGGCGCGGCCCCTCGCAAATGGGCGGTGAGACGATCCACGTGGGCAGCGCGCGCGATTACATCGCGGTCTATACCCGGGGCGCGCCGGTGGAGCGCTTTGCCAAGGGGATGCCGCTCAATCATGTCGGGCTGGTGGTCGAGGACCTTATCGCTGCGGAGACGGTGGTGACGGAGGCGGGCCTCGTCCCCTTCAATCACGCCGACTACGAACCGGGGCGGCGGTTCTACTTCTTCGACTGGGACGGGATCGAGTTCGAAGTGGTCAGCTACAGCTAAAGCAGCCCCGGCTGGCTCCCCGTTCCCTTGGCCCACAGCTGGTCAGTGTGGTCGATGACGAGCGGCCCTTCCCACCCCCGGCACAGATCGAGCGCGTCCTCGGCCGGGGCGGCCAGCCAGCGCGCGTGATCCTCGGGCGCGAGCAGCACCGGCATCCGTTCATGGACGCTCGCCGCCTCGGTGCCCTCGCTCGCGGTCATGACCATGGAATAGCAATCGCCCCATTCCTCGGACGGCCGCCAGACGCCCGCCACCGCAAACAATGGCGCGCCGGGCAGGGACAACCACGTGCGCGTCATCCGCCCTCTGGCCCCCTGCGCCTCGGCCCAGGCGCTGAGCGGGATCAGACAGCGGCGCTTGTGAAAGGCATGACGCCAGAACCCGGTCTGGAGCTTGTCGGAGCGCGCATTGTTGACCGGCTTGGGCTTCAACGGCTGGCCCTGTTTGCCCTTGAGCACCAGCGGGAAGCCCCATGTCATGGGCCTGACGGCCCCTTCCGCCACCACCAAGCCGGTATAGCCGGGATAGACCTCCTCGGCGAAATTGGCGCCCTGCGCGCGCTCCACTTCATCGAACCACGCTGCGACCTCGATGGCGTTCTGGGTCATGCGGTAGAGGTTGCACACCGCCCCTAGACCCCCGCGTTCCCGACCACGTAGCACGCCGCCGCCATCAGCGCCCCGGCCCAGCGGTTGGCGCGGAAGCGATCAAGCGGATTGGCGGGGTCATCCGCATTCAGCGTCGCCACCTGCCACAGCAGATGGCAGGCCACCGGCAGCAGCGCGAGCAGCGCGATCCAGTCCGCGCGGTAGAGCCAGAAGGCGGCGCCCCACAGGATGACAGCGGCAACATAGAAACCCGCTATCCCGCCCTGCACCCGCGCGCCCATCGCCAGCGCCGAGGAGCGGATACCGACCATCGCGTCATCCTCGCGGTCCTGGAGCGCATAGATCGTGTCGTAACCGATCACCCAGCAGATCGCGCCAGCATAGAGGCAGGCGAGCACCTCCCAATTGTCCCACCTGAGCTCAGTCCAGCCGACCAGCAGCCCCCAAGTGAACACCATCCCCAGCCACGCCTGCGGCCACCAGGTGATGCGCTTCATGAAGGGATAGGCGGCGACCAGTGCGAGACTGCTGAGAGCGACCACTTGCGCTTCGAGCCGCAGTTGCAGCAGCACCACCAGCCCGACGAGGCACAGCGCAATGAGCCACGCCCATGCGACTTTCTTCGACACCCGCCCGCTCGCCACCGGACGCAAGGCAGTGCGTGCCACCTGCCGGTCGAGATCGGCATCGACGATGTCGTTGTAGACGCACCCCGCCCCGCGCATCGCGATGCTCCCGAGCAGCAGCCAGCCGAGCAGCGCAAATTGCGCGCCCGCCCCCGCCAGCCACACCCCGAAGACGCAGGGCCAGAACAGCAGCCACCACCCGATCGGCCGGTCGAAGCGGGCGAGCATGGCAAGATCGCGCGGAAGCTGCGGCAGGCGGGCGACCATGCCGCGATGTTCAGAGTCAGGGACGATCTGTTCGTTCATCGCTTGCGCTCTAGCGTGCCGCGCGCCTAGGGCCAAGCCATGCCCGCCACTCCTGCCTGGCCCCCGAAAAGCGCACCGCGCCTGTTCGTCACGGGCGAACTGCGCGCCGGTGCGGATGTGCGGATCGAGGGCAATCCGGCCCATTACCTCGCCCGCGTGATGCGCGTGGGCGCGGGAGACATCGTGATCCTGTGCGACGACATCACCGGCGAATGGGCCGCGCGCGTCAGTGAGGTCGGCAAGCGCGACGTGGTGCTGGAAGTCGCCGAGATGCTCCGCCCGCGCGAAGCGGTGCCCGATCTGTGGCTGTGCCCCGCGCTGCTCAAGAAAGACCGCTTCGACCTGATCCTCGAAAAGGCGACCGAGCTGGGCGTGGCCCGCATCCAGCCGATCCTCACCCGCCGCTGTGTCGCCGACAAGCTCAACTTTGAGCGCGCCCGCACAATCACCACCGAGGCCGCCGAGCAATGCGCCCGCACCGCGCTGCCGCAGCTGGCCGAGCCGGTGAAGCTTGACGCGCTGCTCGCCAGCTGGCCCGAAGAACGCGTGCTGTTCTTCGCCGACGAGAACGGGGGTGAGCCTGCTGCTGCGGCTTTCGCAGCGCTCTGCGAGTCCCCGCGAAGGCGGGGACCTCATGCTGAGGGGCGCGAACCGGACGGAGGCCCCCGCCTGCGCGGGGGCGCGCCAGACATCAAAGCCGCGATCCTCACCGGCCCGGAAGGCGGCTTCGACGAGGCCGAGCGCGCCGCAATCCGCGCCCATCCGCAAGCCCGCCCGATCACCCTCGGCCCGCGCATCCTGCGGGGCGAGACCGCCGCGATCGCCGCGCTTTCGGTGTGGATGGCCACCGCCGGAGACTGGTAGACGCGCGTCGCCAAGGCGGATTTTGCAAGACAAACCGGCTTGGCCCGCGCAAAGGCGAATTTGCCTTCCCAGCGGCAAACCCGTTTTCTAAAGCAACCGGCCAGAGAGGGCCTTGTCGATGAGCACACGCGAAGTCACCACCGCCGAAGATCCGGTCATCGAGAGCCTCGACCAGCTGACCCTGCCGATGATCGGCGGCGAGAAGCCGCCCGAAAAGTGGCGCATCGGCACCGAGCACGAAAAGCTCGTCTACAAGCGCTCCGATCACCGTGCGCCGTCCTATGACGAGCCCTGCGGCATCCGCGACCTGTTGAAAGGCCTCGAAAAATTCGACTGGAGCCCGGTCGAGGAAGGCGGAAACGTCATCGCCCTGAAGGGCGAGGACGGGGCAATCAGCCTCGAACCGGCAGGCCAGCTGGAGCTGTCGGGCGCGCCGCTCGAAAACCTGCACCAGACCTGCGCGGAGACGGGTCGCCACCTCGCGCAGGTCAAGGAAGTGGGCGAGAAATGCGGGGTCGGCTATCTCGGCCTCGGCATGTGGCCCGACAAGACCCGCGCCGAACTGCCGATCATGCCCAAGGGCCGCTACGATATCATGCTGCGGCACATGCCACGCGTCGGCTCTATGGGCCTCGACATGATGCTGCGCACCTGCACGATCCAGGTGAACCTCGACTATTCTTCAGAAGCCGACATGGTGAAGAAGTTCCGCACCAGCCTCGCGCTGCAACCGCTGGCGACCGCGCTGTTCGCCAATTCTCCCTTCACCGAGGGCAAGCCCAATGGATTCCTGAGTTACCGCTCGCACATCTGGTCGGACACCGATCCGCACCGCACCGGAATGCTGCCCTTCGTGTTCGAGGAGGGCTTCGGCTATCAGCGCTGGGCCGAATACATGCTCGACGTGCCGATGTATTTCGTCTTCCGCGAGGGCAAATATATCGATGCGGCGGGGCTCAGTTTCCGAGACTTCCTCGACGGCAAGCTTTCGGTCCTCCCCGGCGAGCGCCCGACGCAGAGCGATTGGTGGGATCACCTCTCCACTGCTTTCCCCGAGGTGCGCCTGAAAAGCTTCCTCGAAATGCGCGGCGCGGATGGCGGCCCGTGGAACCGCATCTGCGCGCTGCCCGCCTTCTGGGTCGGGCTGCTCTACGATCAAGGCGCGCTCGATGCGGCGTGGGATCTGGTCAAGGGCTGGTCGATGGAGGAGCGCGAACGGCTGCGCAACGAAGTCCCGCGCCTTGCGCTCGCCACCCGCTCGCCCGATTGCGGCAACTTGCAGGATCTGGGGCGCGAGGTGCTCAAGATCGCGCATTCCGGCCTCAAGGCGCGCGCGCGGCTCAACGGCAGCGGCGATAACGAGACCGGCTATCTCGAAGCGCTCGACGAGATCGTGGCAACCGGCAAGGTGCCCGCCCAGCGCCTGCTCGACGCTTACCACGGCGAATGGAACGGCGACATCAGCCGCGTATACGAACAGTCGTTCTGACGAGGCCGGGGTGATCCTGATCGTCGGCACCATTCGCATTCCGCCGGGCACGCTCGACAAAATCAGGCCCGTGATGTCGGAGATGATCGAGGCATCGCGGCGTGAGGATGGCTGCCTTCATTATGCCTATGCGCTCGACGTTCTGGACGCCGGGCTCATCCATGTGATCGAGAAATGGCGCGACCGGGCAGCGCTCGATGCGCATTTCGCGGCGCCGCATCTGGCTGAGTGGCGGCAGCAATTCGCCCGCTTCGGCATTACCGATCGCAACCTGCAGCTCTACACCGCCGACGCGGGCGAGCCGACCTGACGCGCCCCTATTCAGCCGGAAAGGGATGCGTCTCTTCGGGGCTACGCACGCCGCCTCCGACAATCGCCCGCTTCAACCGCACCAGCGGCGCGGTGATGAGCCCGTGGCTCTCCATCCATGCGTGATATTCGCGGTACTTCGCATCTTCGGCGAGCAGATGCGCCTCCTCGGTGCGCGCGCGCCAGTAGTAGATGGCGTTGACCGCGAGCAGGAAGATGCTGTTGCGCACCCCCTCGATCACCGATCCGCCGGTGACGAGGAAGGGCAGCACGCTCGCCCACCAGAACAGATTCTTCGACAGATAGGCAGGGTGGCGGGTGAAGCGATAGGGGCCGTGGGTCAGCACCCCGCGATAGGTAAGGTTCGAAAAGCGGATGCCGAACACCACCGTCGCCCAGGCATAGACGCCGGTTAGCACCACCAGCACTCCGCCCCAGGCCCATAGCAACGCCGTGTTTCCGGCAAACCAGTGCGCCCAGCCCGGCGTTCCGGCCTCGTAGCTCAGGATCTGCTGATCCGGCCCGATGATGCCCCACACGAAGGGCGGATAGCACATCAGCGCCGCCAGCCATCCGGCAAGGAAGGGATTGCCCGACCGGATATGCGAATCCAGCGGGCGCAGGGTGAGCAGATAGCCCACCGTGCCGATCTGCACGTCGATCACGAACAGCAGCGTCACCAGTAGCGTGATGAATTCGACCGGATTGGCCAGCAGCGCCGCCGGATCGGCCTCGACGATCTGCGCGAAACCGGGCGGCAGGATCGAGATCATGAAGGCGCCGAAAAAGCCCTTGATGATCCACGCGCGCCAGTGCTTGGCCAGCCCCGCGCGGTCCCATTGCTCGCGGCCGATCACCCCGCCGCCCAGCACGAAGGCGCCGAACTGGAAGGCCCCGTCGCGCGGCTCCACCAGATAGCGGTCGAGCCAGATGACATAGGGCACCGAGAGCACCACCAGCGGCAGGATGGCGATGCTCAACACCTCCATCGCGAAGACGTAATTGCCGCTCCAGTACCACCGAGCCAACGCATAGAAGGTCGCCAGCAGCGCCCAGGTCGCCCACAGCCCGACCAGCTTGACCACCGCCACCGGCATGACATCGGGCAAGGGACGCCTGAGGCTCCAGTCGATGCCCGTGGAGGGGCGCAGGTGGACCTTGTCGACCAGCACCGACCACAGCGCCATCGGCACGGCGGTGAACAGCATCGCGGCGAGCGCCGCCAGCGGCCCGGAGAGCACGCCGCGTGCCCCCGACAGCTCTCCGCCGAGACTGAGCATTGCAGCAATTTCAGGATAGGCGCGGCAGAAGGCGATCCAGCCGAACAGGCCCACCAGCCCGATCAGGCCGACGCCGGTCGACACGTCGCTGCGCGGGGGCGCAGTTGGAGAGGGGGACGGATGCGGATTCATGGCCGCATCGTCCTACAAGACAAGGGTTAACACCCCGGCAATTGCGCCCCGGATTGGCGAAAAGGCCGCCCAAAGCGCACAACAACCCGACAACAACCCGCCAACGACCCCGCAACGGCGCACACCGGGGCAAAGCCGGGGTAGGACATCACTTCCAGGCGTGGATCGTGCCGCCGTCGTCCATCACGAACAGCATCCCGTCAGCTACCACCGGAGCAAGGCTGACCGGCTGGTCAAGCTCGGCAAAGAGGCTGGCCGAGCCTTCGCCCGCGCTCACCTTCCATACCTCGCCGCGCGAGCTGGCGACCCACAACTGGCCCCCGGCAAGCACCGGGCCGGTCCAGAAGATCGGGCCTTTCTTGTCCTTCTCGTCCTTGTAGGCCTGCAGCTGATTGATCCAGCGCACCCGGCCCGAAGACCGGGCGATCGCAAGCAGGCGCGCATCGTCGGTGAGGGTAAAGATCCACTCGCCCGCAATCGCCGGGGTGGAAATGCCGGCAAGGTTGAGCTCCCAGATGCGCTGGCCGGTAAGCAGTTCATAGGCGGCCATGCGCCCGCCCTGCCCCAGCGCATAGACGCGCCCCGAATCGATGATCGGATCGGCGTCGATATCGGTGACCGAACCGACCGAGGTCGAGATGTTGGTGCGCGCCAGCGCGTCCGACCACAGGGTGCGGCCGTTCTCGTAGCGATAGGCCGACAGCTCGCCGCTGGAATAGCCCGCGATCACCGTGCCCTGCCCCGCGGCAGGCGCAGCGACGCCGAACACGCCCGACTGGGTGTTCGATCCGCTTTCGTCCCACACCAGCGAGCCATCGGTGATGCTGAGCGAGATCAGCTGGTTGTCCTGCGTCATCACGAACAACTGGCCGAAGGCGATGGTGGGCGATCCGCGCAGCGGGCCTGCGGGCTTGACCTTCCACAGCACCTCGCCGGTTTCGGCATCGAGCGCCTTTACATCGCCCACGCCATTGGTGGCGTAAAGCTTGCCCGCTTCGTAGCTGACTCCGCCGCCGAAAGCCGAAGGCGCCTGATCCTTGGTCATGTCGCCATCATCGCGGGTCCACAGCCGCGCGCCGGTGGCCTTGTCGAAGGCGACGATCAGGCCATCGGTGCCCTCGGCGAACACCTTGCCCCCGCCGATCACCGGCGAGGAGGCGAGCCGCATGCGGTTGGTCGATCCGGCAACCTTGGCGGTCCATACCTTCTGCGGATTGTCGGCCAGCGCAAGGTGGCCATAGGACTTGCTGGCCGAACCGCCGGGCTGCGCCCATTCGGGGTTGGCGCGCTGCGGCGGCAGCACCACGCTGATCGCGGCGAGCGAAGGATCGACCTCGGCCCCACTTTCGATCCGCGAGAGAATCGGCACGCGGTTGCCGACGGTCGGCGTGGTTTTTTCGTCCCCGCCGCCGAACAGCCCGCCCTTGCAGCCGGTCAATCCGGCGGCGAACACACCGGCAAGCAGCGCGGCGCGCGCAAATTTCGTCGTCGTCATTCCCGTCCGTCCAATCTTACCTGACCTGCGCGGCAGCAGGCGCGCCGGTCGCTTGTGCATCATCGGACGTGGTCACGCCTTCGTCCTTGAGCAGCTTGTTGACATCGACCACCGCGTCGACCCCCATCAGCCCGGCCATCTGGCGCGCGCGGCTGCGCAGGGTTTCGGGCAGGTCTTCCTGCTTGGCGATATCGGCGAAGATCATCCCCGCCGCCTTGCGGTCGCCCTTTTCGAGATGCGCCATCGCCACCAGCTCCCCGGCCGAACCGAAAAAGGGATGGCCCGGCTTCGCCAGCGGGGCAAGCTGCGCGATCACGTCTGCGGGCTGCATCTGGTCGTATTTCAGCGTGACTTCGCGGATCCGCGCAAGGTCGCGCAGCGCCGGCGGGGCCTCGGCATCGTCGGCGACCATCTTGTAGAGATTGGCGGCGCCTGCCGTGTTGTTCTGTTCGATCAACCCGCCCGCCTGAATGAACCGCGCCGCAGCGCGCGCACCGGGCGAGGCATCCGCGCCGAGCAGCGGGGCGACCTTCTTGTTCGCCGTGTCGAAATCGCGTTGCTGGGCATAGTCGAGCGCCGAGATCAGCGCTTCGGACTGCTGCTCCAGTGCCTGTTCGGCATAGTGATCATAGATCAGCCAACCGCCCAGCCCCGCCACGCCGAGCAGAATCACGCCCAGCACCTTCATCCCGTGATCGCGCATGAAGGAATAGAGCGCATCCTCGCGCACCGCCTCGTCGATCTCGCGGATCAGCACCTCGTCCTCGGCCGAAGGGGTGGGGGTCGGGATGGTGGGAGTGCGCGCCATGGGGGCCTTCGTGTTCCTCGTGTCAGTCATGCGCCGCAGCTTGCGCGATACGGCGAGCGCGCTCTTTAGGCACCTGCGCCCCTTGGCGCAATGCCACCTGCGCGGGGACACGCAAATGGGGCGCGGCGATTGAACGGGGGATGAAGCGCAAGGGGCCTAGAACGAACGGCCCATCGCGGTGCTGTAGGCATCCTCGTAGGCAGCGCGCATCGCGGCGATGTCGAAATGCGCGGCCGCGCGCGCCCGGTTTTCGGCCCCCAGCCGCGCGCGCAGTGCCGGATCGGCGGCGAGCGCGGCCAAGGTCTTCCCCAGCGATTGCGGATCGTTCGCGGGCGTGAGCACAGCAGCGTTATCGGGCGCAAGGATAGCGCGGATATCCCCGACATCGGTCGCCGCCACCGGCAGGCCTGCCGCCATCGCCTCGACCACCGAGAGCGGGAATTGCTCCGAGGCGGAGGACAGTGCGAAGATATCGAACAGGCCCACCGCCCGCGCCGGATCGACATTGCCGGGCAGGTGCACCCGCGCAGCAAGCCCCAGTGCCTCGACCTCGGTCAGGATCGCCCCGCGCTCCGGCCCCTCCCCGCACATCACGAGGTGCCATTCGGGCGGGAGTGCCTCGAACGCCGCGACCAGATCGGGCAGCCGTTTGACCGCGCGAAGGCCCGCCAGCGTGCCGACCCAGAACTCGCCCTCGCCCTTGCGGATCGGCAAGGCGGCCGGATCGGGGGATGCGGCGAAGGCGGCGGTGTCGATGCCGTTAGGAATGCGGCGCAGGCGCGCGGGCGGCTGATGCCACGCCTCGCGTGCAATCGCTTCGAGTCCGGTCGAAGGCACGATAAGGCACGCCGCCCCGGCCAGCGCGGCGCGGCGATAGAGATTGCGGGCCGGGTTGAGCCGCTCGGCCTCGTCCTCGTTGAAACCGTCCTCGTGATGCACCAGCGGCGGCAGACCCTGCGGCCCGGCAAACAGGCGGTGCGCCATCACAACATCCATCGCGCCCCAGTTATAGGTGCACACCAGATCGTAGCCCTTGAGCGCCCGCGCCAGCCGCGCGAGCCGCGCCGGGGTGGGCTTGCCCTTCATCGCGGGGAAATCGTCCGGGATGCTGACCGGCACATCGGGCGCGATCAGCGCGGCGGCCCCCATCGCCTCGGGTTCGGCGGAGACGATGGTGTGCTCCAGCCGGTCACCCCAGCCGTTCATCAGCCGGGCGCAGCGCACCTCCTTGCCCCCGGCGGCGAAGGTCGAATGGCAGTGGAGGATACGGGGCACCGTGCCCCCCGCACTCGGGCTCACGCGGCCCCGTCGAACAACGCGGCGATCGCGGCGCGCACCTCGGGCTCATCAAGCGTCGGAGCATGGCCGACGCGCGGCACGGTGATGGTGCGCATCGCCGGATTGCGCACGCTCATCTGGCGCACCGTGTCCTCGCTCAGCAGATCGGACAGCGCGCCGCGCACCAGCAGCATCGGCACGCCGGTCAGCGCCTCGAAAGCGAGCCACAGGTTGGACGGTGCGGCGTTGCCGGGCTTGGCGAAAGGCTCGGCGATGGCCATGTCGTAATCGAACACGATCCGCCCCGATTGGCTCACCACCATGGTGCGCTTGGCCATTTCCAGCCACTGGTCGAGATCGTAGTCGGGAAACGCGGCCTCATGCGCCTCGGCCAGCCCGCGCGCGGCGTGGACCCAGGTGGGGTAGCTGCGCCCTTGCCCGACATAGCCCGAAATCCGCGCAAGGCCTGCCGCATCGACCTCGGGGCCGATGTCGTTCATCACCACCGCCGCCATGCGACCGGGCTCGCGCGCGGCCATCAGCATCATCATCAGGCCGCCCATCGAAGTGCCGACCACCACGAAGCGGCTGATCCCCTGTTCGGCCAGCAGCTTTTCAACATCGGCGACATAGGTGACGGGCGAGTAGGTGTCGGAATCCGGGGCATAATCGCTCATCCCCCGCCCGCGCATCTCGGGCACGATCACCCGGCGAGCGGTGGCCAGTTCCTCGGCCAGCGCGCTGAAATCGCGGGCGTTGCGGGTGAGGCCGTGCATGCACAGCACCGGCAGCCTGTCCGAACCCTCCGGTCCGGGATAGTTGCGATAATGCAGGTTCAGCCCGTCGCTGCTGGTCCAGTAGCGATCTTCGTAAGTGGCAGCCATTGGCGGCGGTATTCCCTTTGATCGTCGGGCCGCGGTGCTTGCGCGCAGACCCCGTTGCGCCCACTATCGCGGGATGAGCGAGCCTGTGCAACCCGCCGAATGCGATGTGCCCTATCTGGCCGATCCTGCCATCCTCGCCCTCGCCGACTGGCTGGGAGACCCGGTCGCCCCGGCGGACTTTCCCGAGGTGCAACTGCGCTGGCGCAACGACCGCGCGGCTGTGAGCGTCGGGCTGGCGGGGCTGAGCGACGCGGAATGGGTGCAGCACTTCGGGCGCTTCGCGCCGCTCGAAGGCAATCTCCCCCAGCCGCTCGCGCTGCGTTATCACGGGCACCAGTTCCGGGTGTACAACCCCGAGATCGGCGACGGGCGCGGCTTCCTGTTTGCGCAAATGCGCGATGATGCCGGCCGCCTGCTCGACCTTGGCACCAAGGGGTCGGGCCAGACCCCGTGGAGCCGCAGCGGCGACGGGCGGTTGACGCTGAAGGGCGCGGTACGCGAAATTCTCGCCACCGAAATGCTCGAGGCGCTTGGCGTCAACACCTCGAAAACCCTCAGCGTGATCGAGACCGGCGAGAGCCTGTGGCGCGGCGACGAGCCTTCACCCACCCGCTCCGCCGTGCTGGTGCGCCTCAGCCATTCCCACATCCGCTTCGGCACCTTCCAGCGGCTGCTCGCTCTGGAGCAGGCCGAGGAGATGGGCGCGCTGATCGACTATTGCCTCACCCAATTCCCCGCCTCGCCCCCGCCCGAGAACGCGCCGGGCCGCGACGAGCCCGCGATCCGGCTGATGCATGCCGTGGTCGAACGGATGGCCGATCTCGCCGCCAGCTACATGGTGGCAGGCTTCGTCCACGGGGTGCTCAACACCGACAACATGAATATCACCGGCGAAAGCTTCGACTATGGCCCGTGGCGCTGGCTGCCCGAATGGGATCCGGGCTTCACCGCGGCCTATTTCGATCACGGGGGCCTTTACGCCTTCGGCCGCCAGCCCGAGGCGCTGCACTGGAACTGCGGGCAGTTGGCGGTGGCGCTGCGGCTCCATGCCGAAACTGCGCCGCTGGTCGCCGCGCTCGAACGCTTCGGGCCGCTCTACATGGCGGCGGTCGCGCGGCGGTGGTGCTGGCGGTTGGGGGTCGAGCCGCAGGGGATTGAGGAAGACACGCAGCTTGTCGCGGGGTGCGAGGCGCAGATGCGCGCGTCCGCAGTGCAGCCCGACGCCTTCTTCTTCGCGCATCGCGGCGGGCGCGGCTTGCCCGAAGCCTTCAGCCATTACCGCCCTGTCGCGTCCGACCATCCCTACTGGTTGGGCGAAACCCCGCAATCCCTGCTGATCGAGGAGGTCGAGGCGATCTGGGCCGCGATCGCTGCGGATGACGACTGGGGGCCGCTCCACGCCAAGGTGGCCGCGATCCGCCGGATGGGCGAGGCCCACGGCCCTGCGCCCTTGCCTGCGGGTCATGCGTAGTCCGGCCCTACCCCTATCTTTTCAATTTCATTGCAGTTAGGTGCAGCGCGGGATGGCAGGTGCAGATCGGGCAGACAGACACGACGTGAGCGACGATATCCTCATCTCCACCCAGCCTGCCAACGGCGAGGAGCTGTGGCGCGGCCCTGTGAGCGATGTCGAGGCAGCGGTGTCGGCTGCGCGGCGCGCCTGGCCCCCCTGGGCGGCACGCGCTCTCACCGAGCGGATCGCGTTGCTGCGCGCCTTCAGCAATATCGTACGCCGCGATGCCGATACCTTTGCCGAACTGATCGCGCGCGAGACCGGCAAGCCCCTGTGGGAAGCGCGCACCGAAGTCGATGCAGTGGTGAACAAGGTCGATATCTCGGTGCAGTCCTACGCCGAACGCACCGGCAAGAAGAAGTTCGACGCCGGGTTGCAGGCGAGCGCTGCGCTGCGCCACAAGCCGCACGGCGTGATGGCGGTGCTGGGCCCCTACAACTTCCCTGCGCACCTGCCCAATGGCCACATCATCCCGGCGCTGATGGCGGGCAATGCGGTGGTGTTCAAACCCTCCGAAAAGACCCCCGCCGTGGGCGAGGCGCTGGTCGCCGCCTTCCACAGTGCGGGCGTTCCCGAAGACGTGATCCAGTGCGTGATCGGCGGGCCCGAACAGGGCAAAGCGCTGGTCGCGCATCCGGGCGTCGACGGCGTGCTGTTCACCGGATCGGCGCAGGCGGGGATCGCGATCAACCGCAAGCTAGCCGCAAATCCGGGCAAGATCGTGGCGCTGGAGATGGGCGGCAACAACCCGATCGTGGTGATCGACACCCCCCGTGTGGCCGATGCCGCAGCCCTCATCATCAAGAGCGCCTTCACCAGCGCCGGGCAGCGCTGCACGGCAGCGCGGCGGCTGATCGTCACGCAGAGCATGTTCGAGCCGCTGATGGCCGAACTCGTGCCGATGACGCGCCGGCTGATGGTGGGCGATCCGATGGGCGAGCCGCAGCCCTTCATGGGCCCGGTGATCGACAACGAGGCTGCCGACCGGCTGACCGAAAGCTTCCTCGCGCTGCTGACTGCAGGCGGGCGTGCGCTGCTGCACATGCGCCGCACGGTGATCGACCTGCCTTATCTCAGCCCCGGCATCATCGACGTGACCGACGTGCCTGAGCGCCCCGATATCGAACTGTTCGGCCCGATGCTGCAAGTGATCCGCGTCCCCGATCTCGACGCCGGGATCGCCGAGGCGAACAACACCGTCTACGGCCTCTCGGCCTCGCTGATCGGCGGCACGCCCGACGATTACGGCCGGTTCTGGGCCAATATCCGCGCCGGGATCATCAACTGGAACTCGCCCACCAACGGAGCCTCGTCCAAGGCGCCGTTTGGCGGGATAGGCCTGTCCGGCAATCATCGCCCGGCGGCTTATTACGCCGCCGATTACTGCGCCTACCCGGTCGCCAGCACCGAGATGGACCAACCGCGCGCGGCGATCACGGTCGGGATCCGGTCCTGACCGCGGGCCCTCGGGGCGCGAGGGTGATCAGATCGACTGCGGTAAGGCCATGTGCACCCGGACGGGCATGAACCGTCAGCCTTTCGCCTCCCTTCCCCTCGGCACGCAGAATATCCTCGGGCACTGCGTGGCGCACGGCTTTGAGCCCCGCACGGCGGGCCTTGGCATAGTGGTATTGCAGCACATCCTCGGGCCCCGCGGCCGTGCGATAACGGATGATGCGCAAGGCGCAGCCCGGCCCATCGGCTCCGCCCGCCTGCACCACCATAGCCTGTGGCGGCAGGGCGGCGAGCGGCGGCAGGCTGGCGGCGAGCGCGAAGTCTTCCTTCAAGCCCGATGCGCACGTCGCCGGCGCACCGACTGCCGCAAGCAGCGCCTCGGGGATCGCCATCGGGCCGAGCGGCGTGACCCCCGCGCCCGGCCTGACCGCGCGCGGCAGGTTGGGAATCGGCCCCTCGGCCAGCAGTTCGAGCCGCATCCGGTCGCGCGCAGCGCCAGCATCGGCGGCGCTGGCGGCGATGACCGGCAGGGCATGGCTGTCGGCAAAGCCAAGCGCGGCGTTGGCCTCGTTTCGGCTGGCAAGATCGGGATCGCTCATCAGCGGATCGGCGAGTGCGCGGGCCATCACCGGATCGGTGGCGATCAGCGCCGCGCGGGTCTGCTCCTCGCGCGCAGCCTCATCGGCGCAGGCAGCGAGCGCGAGGCTCAGCAACATCATGGCAGGCAAGCGGCGCATCGCCTTGGCCATCGCACAGGATGGTTAATTTCCCGCCACTCCTCCCCCTTGCAGGCAAAAATGAAAACGCCTCCGGATGCCGAAACCGGCAATCCGAAGGCGCTTTCCGCGAGAGGCACGAAGCCGCCTCGCGCTGGCGACCATTTGGTGGGAATGGCCGCAAGAGGGTTCGAGGCGGTCTGCCTCGCGGTGTTGTTCATTTATAGAGCGATTATTCTGAACGAATCGGCAGCAACGCCGACAGCCACCGTTCATCGCGCAAGGTCGCTTGCACGCAGGCCCGACGCCCCGTAACGCACGCGCGCCATGAGAGCCCCTTCCACCGCCGCCGCGTCCGCCCCCGTCGCCGGACACCAGCGTTCCGCATCGGGGCTGGCCCCGGCGATCGGGGCCTACACGATCTGGGGCTTCCTGCCGCTCTACCTGATTCTGGTGCAGAGCGTGCCGCCGTTCGAATTCGTCGGCTGGCGGATCATCTGGACGCTGCCGCTGTGCCTCGTGATCGTCGCTGTCCGCCGCCAGTTTCCCGAGCTGCTCGCTGCGCTGAAGAGCCGGCGCACGCTGCTCGCGCTGCTGGCAAGCTCGGTGCTGATCGGGATTAACTGGTTCGTCTATATCTGGGCGATCATGGCGGGCGAGGTCTATGCGACCAGCCTCGGATACTACCTCAATCCGCTGATCAACGTGCTGCTCGGCACACTGGTGCTGGGCGAGCGCCTGTCGAAGCGCCAGTGGCTCGCTGTTGCAATTGCCGGGGTGGCGGTGGCGCTGCTGGCGGCGGGCGCGCTCACCAGCCTGTGGATCAGCCTGTCACTCGGCATCAGCTTCGGCCTCTATGGCCTTGTTCGCAAACAGGTCGCTGTAGGCTCGCTCCCCGGGCTGACGATCGAGAGCGCGATCTTGCTGCCCGCCGCCATCGGCATCGCCGCGTGGTATGCGGCGAGCCCGCAAGGCTCGTCCTTCGGGCAGGATGCATGGCTGAGCGTGGTGATCGTCTTTTCCGGCGTGGTGACCGCCGTGCCGCTGCTGATGTTTGCGCTGGCCGCGCGGCGGATGGACTATTCGACGCTCGGCTTCATCCAGTATCTCGCGCCGACGATCGTGTTCTTTCTCGGCCTGTTCGTGTTCGAACAGCCGCTCGCCCCGGCCAAGCTCGCCAGCTTCGTGCTGATCTGGATCGCGGTGGGCGTGTTCGTGTGGGACTTGTGGGCCAAGCGCAAAAGCGCTGCTTAACCCACGAATTTCCAGCGCAGAGTCTGCCCACCATGCCAGGGCACGATCTCCTCGCCGGTCACGTGGAGACAGGCAGGCACCGCGATTTCAGTGCGTTCTAGTGTTACTGTGTCCTCGTTCACCGGCAGCTTGTAAAAGGCCGGGCCGTGGAGCGAGGCGAAGCCCTCGAAATGCTCCAGCGCGCCTTCCTCGTCGAACACGGTGACGTAGCTTTCCAGCGCATAGGGCGCGCCGAAGATGCCCGCGCAGCCGCAGGCGCTCTCCTTGGCGCTTCGCAGGTGCGGCGCGCTGTCGGTGCCGAGAAAGAATTTCGCCGAGCCCGAGGTCGCCGCGCGCCGCAGGGCGAGGCGGTGCTCCTCGCGCTTGGCGACGGGGAGGCAGTAATTGTGCGGCTGGATCCCGCCCACCAGCATGGCGTTGCGGTTGATGTGGAGATGCTGCGGCGTGATCGTCGCGGCGACCTGCGGCCCGGCCTCCATCACGAAATCGACCGCATCGGCAGTGGTGATATGCTCGAACACCACGCGCAGCTTCGGGAAGTTCGCAACAATCGCGCGCAAGTGCCTGTCGATGAATTCCTTTTCGCGGTCGAAAACGTCGATGGCGTGATCGGTCACCTCGCCGTGGATGCACAGCACGATGTCCTCGGCCTCCATCCGCGCGAGGACAGGATAGAGTTTTTCGACATCGGTCACGCCCGCCGCCGAATTGGTCGTGGCGTTGGCGGGATACATCTTGGCCGCGGTGAACACGCCCTCCGCCGCCCCACGCGCCAGATCGTCGGCATCGGTGTCGTCGGTGAGGTAGCAGGTCATCAGCGGCTCAAAGGCCACACCCTCGGGAACGGCGGCGCGAATCCGGTCGCGATAGGCGGCAGCAAGCGCAGTCGTCGTCACCGGCGGGGTGAGGTTGGGCATCACGATCGCACGTGCGAACTGCCGCGCGGTGTAGGGCACCACCGCGCGCATGATGGCGCCATCGCGGAAATGCAGGTGCCAGTCGTCAGGGCGGCGGATCGTGAGGCGGTCGGTCATGTGCGCGCCTTACGCCGGGCGCTCCGCTGTTTCCAGTGCCCGATGGCGTCTCGCGCGCCTATTGCCCCTTGGCGAGCTTTTTCAGCTCGTCACGCGCGGCAAGGTTCAGCCCCATGCACGAGGCCGTGCCCGTCGCCAGACCGGCCAGAAACCCGGCTGTCGCCCCCGACACCGTTCCGATCCCTGGCAGCGCGACTGTCCCGGCCTTGGCCGCCATCACCGCGCCCGCACCGCCCAGCGGCAGGCCCGACGTCTTGGCGCAGCGCTTGGCCAGCGCCAGCAGGCTTTCCTGCTCGTGATGGGCCAGAATGCCGAGCTGCATCAGCTGGTTGCGCATGTCGGTTGTCAGCACTTCCATCATCGTCTCCCTGTTTTGCACGCAGATATAGCGCCTCCGCGCAATCGCGCATTGCATGGAAGCGTCATGCGCCCCGGTCCGAGACGCCGCTTGACACCGCACCCATGCCGACCACTTTGGGCGGGACATGACCACTGCCACCCACCTCACCGCCCGCGCTCTGGTGCGCCTCTCCGCGCTCGACGAAAGCGAGGACGTCGCCGCCTTCCTGCAAGGCCTCGTCACCAACGACGTCACAGGCCCGCTGCCCTGCTACGCCGCGCTGCTGAGCGCGCAGGGCAAGCACATGTTCGATTTTCTGGTGTGGCGCGATCCCGCCGGGTTGCTGCTCGATTGCGAGGCGGAGCACGCCGATGCGCTGGTGAAGCGCCTTTCGATGTATCGCCTGCGCCGCAAGATCGACATCCGCCGCGACGATTCGCTGGCGGTGCACTGGAGCCTGGTGGAGCAGCCCGGCGCCGCGCCCGATCCGCGCCTGCCCGAACTCGGGTACCGCTGGCTGGCCGAGCCTGCGGGCGATCCCGCCGATGCGGCGTGGCAGGCGCATCGCCTGTCGCTGGGCGTGCCCGAGGGCGCGGGTGAGATGGGCGATATCCTGTGGCTGGAGACCAATGCGGTCGAGCTCCACGGCGTCAGCTTCACCAAGGGCTGCTATGTCGGGCAGGAGAACACCGCGCGGATGAACTGGCGGCAGAAGGTCAACCGCCGGCTGGTGGTGGTGCCGCTGGCGGCGTCGGACGAAGCGCGGCGCGTGGCGGCCTATCCCGATCTCGGCCTCGCGGTCGACCATCTGCGGGTGGAGAGCCTCGATCCCGCCGCCCTGCCCGCCTGGCAGCGCACCGCGGTCGGCGTCGATCAGGTGCCCTGAGCCTGCGCCAGCACGCTCTGCCGCTGCGCAATCGCGGCGGCCAGCAATTCAGACGCGCGCTCCCGCGCCGCATCGCGCGGTAGCCCCAGCGACTTGGCCAGCGCCCCGCCGATCAGGGCATCGCCCAGCGCCATCAGCACCAGCGTCAGCGTATCGCGCTCGATCCGCTGCTTGCATTCGGGATATTCGGGCTCCCCCGCCGACAATTCGTCGACCAGATCGTGGATCGTTCCGATGATCGGGTCGAGCGCGTCTTCATTTCCGGTCAGCAGCATCCAGCTGGTCAGCGCGCCTGCACCTTCCCGGTCAAAGGCATCGAAGGCGAGGTCGACCACCTCGCGTGCCGATGCCAACCCTGCGCGGCTGGCGCGCACCGCATCGATGATCGTCTGACAGACAGACCGCGCCAGATGCTCCGCCAGCGCCTTCTGCAAGCCCGAGGCCGAGCCGAAATGGTGCAGCAAATTGGCATGAGTCCGACCTATGCGCCCGGCCACAGCCTTCAGCGTAACGGCCTGCGGCCCAGCCTCAATGAGCAGGGTTCGGGCGGCGACGAGGGCGGAATTTCGGGATTCTTCGGGGGTAAGACGCTTGCGCTGGGTCATGGTTGCTCTGACGCTAACGCCTTTCGCACGGGCGAACAAGCAGCACTGACAACCCGCGCAGACTGCCGCCGTTGGCCCGCCCCGCTCAGGCGGCGCGGGCCAGCGGGGCGGGGTCTACCTCAGCTTCGGGATCATGCGCATATTCGGCCAGTTCCGCCGCCTCTCCCCGCGCCAGGCTGAAGCGTTTGGTGATCCGCCCGGTGGGGTGGAAGCCGATCTTTCTCAGTACCTTGCCTGAGGCAGGATTGTCGATGAAGTGCCCCGCCACGATCCGACGATGACCCAGCGTGCGGGCAATCCGCAGCACTGCTGAGGCCGCCTCGGTGGCGTAGCCCTGCCCCCAGTGTGCGCGCGCGATCCAGTAGCCGATCTCGGGCTCGCCCTCATGCTCGCCCATCCCCGCGGAGCCGATCACTCCGACGCCGGGGAGCGTGACGAGAAAGTGCGGCAGGCGCGGGTCCTGCGGCAGCGCGGCGAAGGCCTGGGCGTCGTCCAGCGTGTAGGGCCAGGGCGCGCGCGCAAGGTTGCGCACGATCGCCTCCTCCCCGATCGCGGCAAGAATGGCGCTGCCATCCTCGGGGAAAGCGGGTCTCAGGAACAGTCTTTCGCTGCGGTGGAACATGCGAGTTCTCCCATTCTCGCCCCACGCCGCCGATAGGACGGGCGCATGACAATTTCGTGCACGCGAAACATTGAAATCGCGCGATTGTTTCGAGGGAGAAACAAAAAGGGAGACGGACCCCCTCGGTTCGAGGACGGTCCTGTCTCCCTCTGATGATCGGTCTTTCACCGATCAGGACCATCCTTGCGGACGATCCCTTTAGCGAATCGTCCGCTTATTCGGCGGCTTCGGCCATCGCATCTACGCTGACGTATTTGCGGCCGAGCTTGCCTGCGTGGAAACGCACGACGCCTTCGGTCAGCGAATAGAGGGTATGGTCCTTGCCCATGCCCACGTTCACGCCCGGGTACACGCGGGTGCCGCGCTGACGAATGATGATGTTGCCGCCGATCACTTCCTGACCGCCGAACTTCTTCACGCCAAGGCGACGACCGGCCGAATCACGACCGTTACGCGACGAACCGCCTGCTTTCTTGTGTGCCATGGTTCAGTCGCTCCTTATTCAGCCGAGGCCGCCGCGGGGGCGTCTTCGGTCTTGGTCTTCTTGGCGGCGGCCTTCTTGGCCGGAGCCTTCTTTTCTTCCGCGCCCACGGCGGTGATGCGCAGCAGGGTCATCTGCTGGCGATGGCCGTTCTTGCGGCGATAGTTGTGACGGCGGCGCTTCTTGAAGACGACCACCTTTTCGCTCTTCGCCTGGGCGATGATCTCGGCCGAGACGGTCACCTTGGCCACGTCGGCGAGATCGTCGCCTTCGCCGGCGAGCAGGATGTCGCCCAGGGTGATCGTGTCGCCGGCTTCGCCAGCGAGCTTTTCAACGGCAATCTTGTCTCCGGCGGCAACCCGATATTGCTTGCCGCCCGTGCGCACTACAGCGAACATGGCTCTAAACTCTCTTGTCTGTGCAGGTCCGGAAAAGGGAGGCATTTGCCACACCATCCGAACAGCAATGCGAGGCTAGCGCGGATGCAGCCCCGTAAAGAAGGCGAGCCGTTAGAAGAAAGGCTGCGTCAAGTCAACGCCTGAGCAGCGATCCTGTCGCCAAAAAGTCGAACTGTCGGCGGTGTCGGCTGTCTTTGCCATTTGCGGGTGTCATGATAACAGGACATGGGATCACCATGCGAGCACACCGGCACAAAATCTGGATTTTCTCGGCGCTACCAGCGCTGCTGGGCGGCTGCGCGCAGGGCGAGGATGCCTATCCTTCGCTCGCGCTGCGCCCGTTCGAACGCGGCGAGCTGCTGCCTGCACCGCTCCCGACGCCTGCGCCTGCCCCGATTCGCCCGATCACCGACGCTGCCAGCCTCGCCGATCTGATGGCCACGATCACCGCTGCCGATACCGCCTTCCAGCGCCGCGAGCCCGAGGCGGGCCGACTTGTGCGCGCGGCTGCCGGGCAATCCTGGGAAAGCGGTGCGCGCAGTGCCGCGGTGGTGGCGCTCGCCGATCTCGATGCCGAGCGTGCCAAGACAGCCACAGCGCTCGCCGCGATCGATGCGCTGGTGGCGCAAGCCGCCACGGCGCTCGCTCCCGAGCCTGAGCTGGTCGAAGCGCAGGGTCAGGCCGCAGCGCTGCTGGCACGGCAGGATGCGGGAATCGCGCGGCTGTGGCAGGTGATGGGGTCATGAACCTCGCCTGCGCCACCTGCCCGGTCAAGGAAACCGCAGCCTGCGCGGTGCTGACACCGGAAGAACGCGACGCCATGGCCGCCGCCGGGCGCACCCGCACGCTGAAACGCGGCGAGATGCTGTTCGCCGCGGGCGACGAGGAAGCCGCCTGCGCGACTCTGCTGACCGGAGCGCTCAAGGTCTCGGCGGTCGATGTCGATGGCAACGAGCAGATCCTCGCGCTGGTCCACCCGGCAGGCTTCATCGGCGAGCTGTTCGCGCCTTTTGCGCATCACGATGTCGTCGCGCTGACCGAAAGCCGCCTCTGCACCTTCGCGCGCGCCGATATCGAACGCGCGATCGAGGATTACCCCGCCCTTGCCCGCGCGCTACTGCGCCGCAGTCAGGCCGATCTGCTTGCGACCCGCAACCTGCTTGAACTCACCGGCCACGCCAGCGCCGAGGCGCGGCTGGCCGCCCTGCTCCACGATTTCGCCGCCGCCGCGAGCGACAGCTCGTGCCACCTCGCGCAGCGTTTCGAACTGCCGCTGACCCGCGGCGAGATCGCCAACATGCTCGGCCTCACGATCGAAACCGTCAGCCGCAAGCTGGGCGAGCTGGAAGACATGGGCGCGATTCTGCGCGAGGGGAAACGCGGGATCGCCCTGCGCAACCCCGAATTGCTGCACGAAATATCGGGGCGGTAGCGTGGGAGTGGGCCACCGCCCCGAACCAAACCCTTCGCGTCAGGCGACCACCGCCGCGATCACCGCCACCGACAGACCCCAGACCACCAGCAGCACCGGCAGGATCAGCACCTGAATGGTCGCGTCCTTGGCGGCCAGCCGCCCGGTGTGGGTCATGATCCCGCGCGCACCGAACTCGCCGATGGTCTGCGGTTCGGAGGTGTTCCCCGCCAGCCGGGTCCAGATCGCCGGGACGCCGAAGCCAGCGACGATGAACACCACGAAAATCGCCATCGGGATCGCCAGCACCGGATTGGCAAAGGCGCTGCCGACCACCAGCAGAAAGCCGAGATAGCCCGCCACGGTCGCGGCGTAGAGCGCGCTCGGCAGGCCGAAATTGCGGTCGGTCTCGACCTGGTGACGCACCGGCGCTTCGGCGGGAGCTGGAACGATGCGCGCGTCGCCGCTGGCAAGAAGGTCGTGAACGATGTGGCTCATGGGACAATCCTTTCCTGTGTCGGAAAGGGATTTACCCTGCGTGGCGCGCCTCTGCTTTGACCGGGATCAAATCACGCCTGCCAGCGGGCGAGATCGGCATGATCCTGCGTCCGCGGTTCGATCCAGTGCCAGCCATCACCGCGCTTCTCGCGCTTCCAGAACCACGCGGCGCTTTTCAGGTGGTCCATGCAGAAGTCGACCGCATCGATGGCGTCGCGGCGGTGGAGCGCGGCCGCCGAGACGCAGACGATCGGCTCGCCCGGGCGCATCATACCCACGCGGTGGACCATGAGGAGACCCATCAGGGTGAAGCGTTCGAAGGCGCGGTCGGCCAGCTCATGCATCCCCGGCAGGGTGAGCGGCTCGTAATGCGTGAGTTCGAGCGCCTCCACCCCCTCGTCATACCGCACCTCGCCCACGAAAGTGCACACCCCGCCCAGCCCCGGATTGGCCTGCGTGAAGGGGCCAATCAGCGTGCCGGGGATGAACATGTGGGGCAGCAGGCGGATGTCGCGCATCAGCCCCCCGATACCGGCGGGAGCAGCGCGATCTCGTCGCCCGCCGCAGCCTGCAAGCCGGGCTTGTCTGCGATCAGCGCGCCGTTCACCGCCACGCGGTTGCGCGGATCGGCCAGCGCTTCGGCAACCGCCGGGGGCAGCGCGGCCTTCAGCCCCTCCCACCCGAGCGGCGCGGGTAGCTGTAGCGAGGGCGCGCCTGCCAGGTCGGCGAGCTTGCCGAGGAAGACCACGGTGACCACCCGCTCAGCCCCCCGTCATCGACATGTGCCGCGGTAGCGCCGGGGCGGCCCCGCGCGTGTCCATGCGGAAGTGGTGCTTCTCGGGCTTGATCCGCAGCGCCTCGTCCAGCGCGGCGGCGAGGTTCGCGGGCGGATCGTCGGAGCGCAAGGCAGCGCGCAGATCGACCTGCTCGCCCCCGCCGAGGCAGGGGTAGAGCTGGCCGGTTGCGGTCACCCGCAGCCGGTTGCAGCCTGCGCAGAAATTGCTGGTGTGCGGGGTGATGAAGCCGAGCCTGCCGCCGGTCTCGGCGATGTCGACATAGGTCGAGGGGCCGCCGGTGCGATGGTCGCTCTCGGTCAGCGTCCAGCGCTGTTCCAACTTGCTGCGCACCTGATCGAGCGGGAGGTACTGGTCGAGCCGCTCCTCCTCGACATCGCCCAGCGGCATCACCTCGATCAGCGTCACGTCGTGACCCTCGCCGTGACCCCATGCGATCAGGTCGGGCAGTTCGTCCTCGTTGACGCCCTTCAGCGCCACGGCGTTGAGCTTCACCTTCAGCCCCGCCGTCTTGGCCGCGGCGATGCCCTCCAGCACCTGCGACAAGGCGTCGCGGCGGGTCAGCTCCGCGAATTTTGCCCGGTCGAGCGTGTCGAGCGAGACGTTGACTCGCCGAACCCCCGCCTTGACCAGCGCCTCGGCATGTTCGGCAAGCTGTGTGCCGTTGGTGGTCAGTGTCAGTTCGGCCAGGTCATGCCCCAGCCTGCGCCCGAGCGCGGTGAACAGGTCGATGATGTCACGCCGCACCAGCGGCTCACCGCCGGTGATGCGGATCTTGGTGACCCCGCGCGCGATGAAGCCGGTGGCGAGATCGTAGAGCTCCTCAAGGCTCAGCACCTCCTTCTTCGGCAAGAAGGTCATGCGCTCGGGCATGCAATAGGAGCACCGGAGGTCGCAGCGGTCGGTGACCGAGAGGCGCAGATAGGTGATGCGGCGCTGGAAGGAATCGACCAGCGGCGGCGGCGCGGCCTCAGGGTCGCGCAGCAGGATGAGGTCAGGCTTGCGAGGCGCGTTCGTGGGCACGTGCGATGTCATGGCACACCAGATACTGCCCTGTCACCCCGGGCGCATCTGCCAAAAATCGCAAGGTCGCCGCCAGCGCTTCTCCGGGCCGCCCTGCGACCACGTTCACGCGGCGGGGCGTCGCCTCGCGCGCCAGATCGCGGGCCAACGCCAGCCGCCAGTCGCGGTGGTCGTAGGGCGCGGGCGGCAGGACGATCACCAGCGCGGTGGTGGCAGGCTCTGCCAGCAGAGCTCGCGCCGGTTCGAGGTAAAGCGCCATGAAAGCAGTTGCCGCATCCAGCGCGGTTTCGGGCAGCAGGCCGACGTCGAGCTGGCGCTGCACCCGGTCAGCCCCCGTGGTCTGTGCGCCGCTCACGGTGGAGCGTGATGCCGATCTGTTCGTCCGCCTCGGCAATCGCCAGCTTGACGATCTTGACCGTCACCGCCTCTACCCGCGCATCCTGCACGAACAGGGTCTCGCAAATGTGATCGGCGACCGCCTCGATCAGCTTGAAGTGCACCCCCTGCGGCAGCCCGGCCGACGCGGCGAACTTCAGGTCCATGTAATTCTTGGACGCCTCCAGCGGCGTATCGGGCTCGTAGCGATCCGCGACCTTGTAGCGCGCCGCAATCGAGATGCGCAGCGGCTGGGGCTTGCCGGTCTCCTCGGAATAGATGCCGGTGAGGACATCGACGACGAGATCGTTGACTTCGAGGGTAAGGGTGTCGGTCATTGCCGCGCGCGTTGGCAGGATGGGGCGCACAAGTCCAGTGCCCGAGGCGGGCCCGTCAGGGATTGCTCCACCGCGCGAAGATTGCGGTTGGCAACAGGCGAGCGCCCTCCCCCTCCTCGCGCACGGCAAGGTCGCCATGTTCGATCCGGCCCGGCAGGTGGCTGAGCGCCTCTTCGAGCAGGCCGGCAATCGCGAGGCTGCTCATGCGAACGGCATAAACGGTGAGGAACAGGAAGCGGCTGTCCGCATCGAGCAAACGGGCGCAATCGGTGACGAGGCCGGGGAGATGCTCCTCCAGCCGCCACACCTCGCCCTCCGGCCCGCGCCCGAATTTGGGGGGGTCGAGAATGATCCCGTCATAGCGCCGCTCCCGCCGCACCTCGCGCGCGGTGAACTTGGCGGCATCGTCGGTCAGCCAGCGGATCGGGCGCTCGGCCATGCCCGACAGCGCGGCATTCTCGCGCGCCTGAGCGACCGACTTTTTCGACGCATCGACATGGGTGACGCGGCCATGCTGCGAGAGTGCCAGCGTGCCGAGGCCGGTGTAGCCGAACAGGTTCATCGTCTCGGCCGCGTCCATCCCGGCGAGCCGCGCGCGCATCCAGTCCCACACCGGGGCCATGTCGGGGAAGAATTGCAGGTGCCGGAAGGGCGTGGGGCGTGCGGTGAAGCGCACCTCGTTCCACGCCAGCTCCCAGCCATCGTCGGGCAGGCGGTTCTGCATCTGCCCCGAAAACTGCCAGCGCCCGCCGCCGTCCTCGTTCGAGCCGGGGATGAACTCGCCCGCCGCCTGCCAGTTGTCGATCCGGGGCTGCCACAGGGCCTGAGGTTCGGGGCGGATGAAGCTGTAGGGGCCGAAACCCTCCCACTTGCGCCCCGCGCCGCTATCGATCAGCCGGTAGGAGTCCCAGCCGGTGCATTCCATCACCAGCGGTTGCTGGACGAGGGTTGCCATTACCCTGCCGCGCCTGCGCCCGCCGCGTGGCCGAGCACATGATCGCGGGTGGTGGCATAGTCGCCGGCAAGCTCGACGAAGCTCTCCTCGCGCCCGAACAGATCGCCGACGCGCGCCGGGAGCGCGGGGCGCACGCCGATGGCGCGCTCGACCGCGTCGGGGAACTTGGCGGGGTGCGCCGTGGCGAGCGTAACGATCGGCACGCCCGCAGGAACGGCGTCGGCAAGCGCCTGAGCACAGTGAAGGCCGACCCCGGTGTGCGGGTCGATCACTTGCCCGGCCGAGCGGTAAGCCCATTGCAGCGCACGCGCGGTTTCGGTCTGGTCAGCGCGGGCGCTGGTAAACAACGCCGATGCGCCTTGCGCTTGGCGGTTAGTGAGCTGCATGGCCTTGGACGCCTCGAAAGCGCGCATCTGCTCGCCCATCGCGGTGCCGTCGCGCCCGCCCGCGTCGAACAGCAGACGTTCGAAGTTGGAAGACACCTGAATGTCCATCGAGGGTGTGATCGTGGCGGTCACCCCGCCCGCCGAATAGTCACCGCTCGACAGCGCGCGGTGGAGGATGTCGTTGATATTGGTCGCGACGATCAGCTTCTCGATCGGCAGCCCCATCTTCGCTGCGACATAGCCTGCAAACACGTCTCCGAAATTGCCGGTCGGCACCGAATAGGCCACCGTCCGGTCAGGCGCACCGAGTTGCAAGGCGCTGGCGAAGTAATAGACCACCTGCGCCATCAACCGCGCCCAGTTGATCGAATTGACCGCGCCGAGATTCAGCGTGGCGGTCACGTCGGCGTCGTTGAACATCCGCTTCACGTGGGCCTGCGCGTCGTCGAAGCTGCCCTCGATCGCGAGGTTGTGGATGTTGGGCGCGCGCACCGTGGTCATCTGGCGGCGCTGGACATCGCTGACGCGGCCGTTGGGGTGGAGCATGAAAATCTCCACGCGCTCCAGCCCGGCGACCGCCTGAATGGCAGCGGAACCCGTGTCCCCGCTGGTCGCGCCGACGATGGTGAGGCGTTCGTCGCGCCGGGCGAGGAAGGTCTCGAACAGCCGCCCGAGCAATTGCAGCGCCACGTCCTTGAACGCGAGCGTCGGCCCGTGGAAGAGTTCGAGCAGCCAGTGCTGCTGATCGAGCTGCACCAGCGGGGTGACGGCGGCGTGGCCGAAATCGCCATAGACCGCGTGGCAGAGAGCGAGCAACTCGTCCTCGGTCAGACTGCCCGCGACGAAGGGCGCCATGATCCGCGCGGCAAGATCGGGATAGGCGAGGCCCCGCATGGCGCGGATCTCGTCTGCGGTGAAACGCGGCCATTCGACGGGGAGATAGAGACCCCCATCGCTGGCGAGGCCCGCGAGCGTTGCTCCTTCGAATTCCAGCGCCGGTGCGCTGCCGCGTGTCGAGACATATTGCATGGGCGGCGGACTAGCGCCGACGGCGACGCAATGCCAGCACGTAGATGACCAGCGCCGTCAGCGCGAAAAAGAACCACTGTCCGGCATAGGCGAGGTGATTGTTAGGCAGATCGCCGGGATCGGGCTTGGCCATCGGCTGCAACCCGGCAAGCGGCGGGTCGGCGACAAGGCGCGGCCCGGGAGCGATGATGCCGCTGACGGTGCCTCCGGTGAAGGCGGGCGCGGCAATGTCGCGGGTATAGCCGAGATCGACCGGAACGGTCGCGTCGTCGCTCACGATGCACCATGCACGCTGCACCCAGCCCTTTTGCCCCGTCGCCGAGGTGCCCGATACCGCCTCGATGCGCTCGGCGCCGAGACAGGTCAGAGCGCTACGTCGGAACAGCACCGCTTCACCCGCACCACCCAAGGGAAAGCCGACGGTTTCGCTGCTTCCTGCCGCCGCTTCGTAGCGCGCCAGCAGCACCTCCTTCTCGGCTCTGCGCCCCAGCTGCCAGATGCCCAGTCCAATCATCGTGGCGACGGCCGCCAGCACGATGATAGTGGGAATGATCGGCACGCGGCGGACGGTCATGGCTGCTGGCTTTCCTCGAATTGGTGATAGACCCACATCGTCTTGTAAAACCTGAGGCCAAAGACGACGCTGCCCACCGTCGCCGGCCCCCAGAACAGGAAGCTCGCCCACAGCGGCGGCTTCAGCCATTCGTCGACCGCCAGCGCGGCGAGGATCAGCGCCAGCGCCAGCAGCATGGTGATCACCCCGACGAACCGCCCGCCCCGCTCCAGCTTGCGGAAATCGAGGCCGCACTGCGCGCATTGCTCAGCCAGAGCGGCAGGCGCGGTGAACAGCGACTTCGCGCCGCAGCGGGGGCACAAACCGGAAAGGGCAGCCGAGACGAGTCCCGGCTGCCCCTTCTGTTCACTCGGACTTTCGTCCGGACGCATCAGTGGAATTCAGCGCCCCAGCCGCCCCACACGTAGATGGCGACGAACAGGAACAGCCACACCACGTCGACGAAGTGCCAGTACCACGCCGCCGCTTCGAAGCCGAAGTGCTGGCGCGGGGTGAAGTGGCCGAGATAGGCGCGGTAGAGGCAGACCGCGAGGAAGATCGTCCCGATCAGCACGTGGAACCCGTGGAAGCCGGTCGCCATGTAGAAAGCGCTCGAATAGGTATTGCCGCCGAAGCCGAAGGGCGCGGCGCTGTATTCGTAGGCCTGAATGCAGCTGAACAGCGCGCCCAGCGCGATCGTGGCCCACAGGCCCTGCTTGAGGCCAGTGCGGTCGCCGTGGATCAGCGCATGGTGCGCCCAGGTCACGGTGGTGCCCGAGCACAGCAGGATCAGCGTGTTGAGTAGCGGCAGCGCGAAGGGATCGAGCACTTCCATCCCTTCAGGGATGAACTGCGCAAGCGCGCCCTCTGTGCCGAACAGGCTGGTCGTCGCGCCCGTCGCCGCGTCATATTCGAGCGGGCTCGGGAACAGCGCGAAGTCGAAGAAGCTCCAGAACCAGCCGACGAAGAACATCACTTCCGAAGCGATGAACAGGATCATGCCGTAACGCATGTGAAGCTGCACCACCGGGGTGTGGTCGCCGCGCTGGGCTTCGACCACGATGTTCTTGAACCACATGAAGAAAGTCGCGATCAGGCCCGCGAGACCTGCCCACATGACGAAGCTGGAAGCGGCTCCAAAGACTTCGGGGTGGAAGCTCAGCACCATGCCGCTGGTGAAGGTGAGCGCCGAAAACGAGCCGACCAGCGGCCAGATATCGGGTTCGAGGATGTGATAGTCGTGGTTTGCCTTGCCAGCCATGTGGAAGTTCCCGTCCCTGGGTTTAGCGGATCAATTCGAGCTCCGGGGCGCCGCGGCTTGCGACGTCTCGGAACGGTGGAAAGTGTAGCTGAGGGTGATCTGTTCGACACCCTTCATGTTCGGATCGTCCAGCATCGCCGGATCGACGAAGTAGAGCACGGGCATGATCACCTCCTGCCCGGGCTGCAGCGTCTGCTCGGTGAAGCAGAAGCACTGGATTTTGTTGAAATACTTGCCCGCCTGCTCCGGCTCGACATTGAAGGTCGCCATGCCGGTGATCGGGAAATCGCTGTCGTTGCGCGCGACATAGGTCGCGATGTCGCGCTCGCCGATGGTGACGGTGTCGGTCGGCTGCGTCGGCCGGAAGGTCCAGGGCATCCCCATTGCCGCGGTCGCGTCGAAGCGGATCGAGATCTTCTGCCCGGTTACGCCCGCCGCAGCACGCGCCGCGTCACTCTCAGTCGCGGTCATGGTCGTGCCGCCAAAGCCGGTCACCTGACAGAACAACCGGTAAAGCGGCACCGAGGCATAGCCGAGGCCGAGCATCGCCAGCGCGCCCGCAAAGGCGATCAGCCCGGTGCGCAGATTGCGCCGGGCGGTATCGTCGTTGAGGGGCGCGGCAGACGCCATCAGCCCTGCCCTCCGATGCGGACCATGGTAATGGCGTAGAACAGCACCACGAAGAACAGCAGCGTCCCCGCGACAACCCAGTTGCGCGCCCTGCGACGGCGGATAAATTCGCGCTCTTCCTCGGGGGTCATGCGATCAGCCCCTGATAGGCCGCCACACGGTCTGCCACCAGCGCGGCGAACAGCACGAAAAGATAGACGATGGAGAACTTGAACAAGCGCTTTTCGGGCAGCATCGCGTCCGTTTCGGCCCGGCTGCGGGTGAAAACGGGCAGCGCCAGCAGAAGGAAGAGCGCCGAAAGCACCACCGCGACCGAGCCATAGATCCAGCTCGTCCCGGCAATCCACCACGGCGCGACCGCGATCGGCGCGAGCAGCACGGTGTAGCCCATGATCTGGCGACGCGTGGCGCGTTCGCCCGCGACCACCGGCAGCATCGGGATACCGACCTTTTCGTAATCGGTCTGCACGAACAGCGCGAGCGCCCAGAAGTGCGGCGGGGTCCAGAAGAAGATGATCGCGAAGAGCAGGATCGGCATCGCGGTAATCTCGCCCGTGACGGCGACCCAGCCGATCAGCGGCGGAAAGGCGCCCGCGCCGCCGCCGATGACGATGTTCTGCGGGGTGCGCGGCTTCAGCCACATGGTGTAGATCACGGCGTAATAGATGATCGCGCCGAGCAGCAGCGAGGCCGCCAGCCAGCCCACCGCAAGGCCCATCAGCCCCACCGACACCGCCGACAGGAAAATCCCGAAATCGCGCGCATCCTCGCGCCGCATCCGGCCGCCAGGCAGAGGGCGGCTCATGGTCCGCTTCATCCCGGCGTCGATATCGGCTTCCCACCACATGTTGAGAACCGCCGACCCGCCCGCGCCCATCGCGATGGCGAGGATCGCGGTGAAGCCGATCACCGGGTGGATGCTGCCGGGGGCCGCGAGCACACCGCAGATCGCGGTGAAGATCACCAGCGTCATCACCCGCGGCTTGGTCAGCGCGAAGAAATCGCGCCATTCCGTGGGCATCATCGCAGGTGTTGTGGTTGCGCTCGTGGCCATGCTCTTGGTTTCCATCGGCAAGGAGCGCAGGCACTGACCTGCGCTCCCTCCTTATGTCATTCTCCGGTGAGGGAGCTGATCACGCCGTCGCCGGACGGTGATCGTGGTAGTCCATGCTGTCGGTGATCACCGGCAGCGTTTCGAACTGGTGGTAGGGCGGCGGGCTCGGCAGGGTCCACTCGAGCGTCGTCGCGCCTTCGCCCCACGGGTTGGCTTCGGCCTTCTTGCCGGCGACCAGCGCGTAGAGGATGTTGACGAAGAAAAACACCATCGAACCGGCCATGATGTAGTACCCGTAGGTGCTGATCTCGTGCCAGAAATGGTAGGCTTCCGGATAGTCGGGATAGCGACGCGGCATCCCCTGCATCCCCAGGAAGTGCTGCGGGAAGAAGATCACGTTCACGCCGACAAAGAAAGTCCAGAAGTGGATGTGCGACAGCAGCTCGGAATGCATCCGCCCGCTCATCTTCGGGAACCAGTAGTAAAAGCCCGCGAACATCGAGAACACCGCGCCCATCGACAGCACGTAGTGGAAGTGCGCGACGACATAGTAGGTGTCGTGCAGGTTGTCGTCGATCCCGCCATTGGCGAGCACGACGCCGGTCACGCCGCCCACGGTGAACAGGAAGATGAAGCCCATCGACCAGACCATCGGCGACTTGAAGCTGAGGCTGCCGCCCCACATCGTCGCGATCCAGCTGAAGATCTTCACGCCGGTCGGCACTGCGATCACCATGGTCGCCGCGGTGAAGTACATCTTCGTGTTCACGTCGAGACCCACGGTGTACATGTGGTGCGCCCAGACGATGAACCCGACCACGCCGATCGCGACCATGGCGTAGGCCATGCCGAGATAGCCGAACACCGGCTTGCGGCTGAAGGTCGCGATGATCTGCGAGATCATGCCGAAGCCCGGCAGGATCATGATGTAAACTTCCGGGTGGCCGAAGAACCAGAACAGGTGCTGGTAGAGCACCGGATCGCCACCGCCCGCCGGGTTGAAGAAGGTGGTGCCGAAGTTACGGTCGGTCAGCAGCATGGTGATGGCAGCAGCCAGCACCGGCAGCGCCAGCAGCAGCAGGAAGGCGGTGACCAGAACCGACCACACGAACAGCGGCATCTTGTGCAGGGTCATGCCCGGCGCGCGCATGTTGAAGATGGTGGTGATGAAGTTGGTCGCACCCAGGATCGAGCCTGCGCCCGCAAGGTGCAGCGAGAAGATCGCGAAGTCGACCGCCGGGCCGACCGAACCGCTGGTCGACAGCGGCGCATAGACCGTCCAGCCCGTGCCGGCGCCCGGCCCGGTGCCACCGGGGACGAAGAGCGAGAACAGCAGCGAGAAGAAGCCCGCCACGGTCAGCCAGAAGCTGACATTGTTCATGCGCGGGAAGGCCATGTCCGGCGCGCCGATCATCAGCGGGACGAACCAGTTGCCGAAGCCGCCGATCATCGCCGGCATGACCATAAAGAAGACCATGATGAGGCCGTGCGCAGTGATGAACACGTTCCACATGTGGAGCGCGGTGTTCACGTCGCTCGCGCCGCCCATCAGCTGCGCCCACCAGCCGAGATACTGGATGCCCGGCTCGGCCAGTTCGACGCGCATGATGCCCGAAATCGCACCGCCAACGATCCCCGCGATAATCGCGAAGATCAGGTACATCGTGCCGATATCCTTGTGGTTGGTCGACATGAACCAGCGGGCGAAAAAGCCCGGCTTGTGGTCCGCGTGATCGTGGGCGTCATGCCCATGATCGTGGTGGGCATCGAAGCCTTCTGCGGTGGTTGCCATGGTCAGCTACTCTTCTCGCTTCTTGATCTTGTCGTGTTCAGTTTGCCGCAGCCGGAGCCGCTTCGGGCGCAGCCGGAGCGGCAGCAGCCGCTTCCTCGCCGGGCATGGAGCCGCCTTGCGCGCGCACCCAGGCAGCGAATTCGGCCGGGGGCAGCGCTTCGACGGCGATCGGCATAAAGCCGTGACGCGCGCCGCACAGTTCCGAACACTGGCCGTAATAGACGCCCGGCTCGGGAATGGTGAGCAGCTTCTCGTTCAGACGGCCCGGAACGGCGTCCATCTTGAACCACAGCGATGGCACGGCAAAGGCGTGGATCACGTCGCTGGCGGTGGTCTGGATACGCAGCGGCACGCCAGCGGGCACGACCATGCGGTTGTCCACCGCCAGCTGACCGGGCTCGCCGCGCTTCACCGCTTCGGCCGGGTCGAGCATGTTCGAGATCACCTCGATATCGCCGTGGTCGGGATAGGTGTAGCCCCAGTACCACTGATAGCCGGTCGCCTTGATGGTGACCGCGTCAGCGGGCGGGGTTTCATATTGGCGGGCCAGCAGCGTGATCGAAGGGACAGCGATGATCACCAGAATGATCACCGGAACGATCGTCCAGATCACTTCGATCGCGGTGTTGTGCGTGGTCTTGGAAGCGACCGGGTTGGCCTTGCGGTTGAAGCGCATCACCACATAAAGCAGCAGGCCCAACACCAGCAGGCTGATCGCGGTGATCACCGGCAGCAGGACGTAATCGTGCATCCCCAGCGCATATTCGCCGTTGGCGGTGTACTGATCCTGGAAGGTCATGCTCTTGAGCGGATCGTCCTCGTAGGAGGTCGGCATGCCCTTGCCCTCGGTCGGAGCCATCGGGATGTAAGCACCCTCACCCGCAGGCGCGGCCGACGCTTCAGCCGGGGTCAGATTGCCAACGCCCGCTTCAGCGCCGGGCGCAGTCTGAGCGCCTACGACCTGAACGGCCTCGGCCACAGCGGGAGCGGCGGCATCCTGCGCCGCCACGCTCAGCGGCGCAAAAGCCGCAAGTCCGGCTGCCAGCAGCGCCAGAATTGAATTTTTCATACGGGTGTGCCTCTGACCCATGAGAATGTGTCCAAATGGTTCGAATCTGATCCCATACCGCCTGTCGCTTCTGGCCCCTCGGACCCGCTCCAGATGGCGTCTGGCCAGCCCATAGGCTTGCCTGAACCTTGCCCTTAGCCGCGCTTGCCGAGGGCCTCAAGCGCTTCTAGGGAGAAAATTATGCAAGCCGCCATGTGGCAAGCGCAAGTCGGCCATTTCCCCAACGTTTTCCATGAGGAAGCCCTGTGACGCAAAAAGAAGTTCTCGCCGAATTCCGCCAGTCGGGCGCGCTGCTCGAAGGCCATTTCAAGCTGTCGTCGGGGCGGCACAGCGGGCACTATCTCCAATGCGCGCGGGTGTTGATGAACCCCGCACGCGCCGCGCGGCTGGCCGAGGCAGTGGTGGCGGGCATCCCTGCCGAGGTGCGCGAACAGGTCGATGTCGTCGTCTCCCCGGCGATGGGCGGGATCATCATCGGCCACGAAGTCGGCCGGGCACTGGGCAAGGACGCGCTGTTCCTCGAACGCCCGGACGGCGTGTTCCACCTGCGCCGCGGCTTTGCTCTCGAAAAGGGCGCGAAGGTGCTGATGGTCGAGGACGTGGTCACCACCGGCCTCTCCAGCCGCGAAGCCATCGCAGCGGTCGCCCGCGAAGGCGGCGAGGTGATCGCCGAATGCGCAATCATCGACCGGTCTTGCGGGTCGGTCGATCTGGGCGTGCCCTTCTACCCGCTGCTCGCCATTGATTTTCCGACCTATGACGAGAATGACATCCCCGCGAGCCTGGCGGCCGTAGAAGTGACGAAGCCCGGCAGCCGGAAGGAATAGCCCTGACCCACTCCCCCCGCCCCCTACGCCCCAATCCCCTCAGATTGGGCGTCAACATCGACCACGTCGCCACGATCCGCAACGCGCGCGGCGGGGATCATCCCGATCCGGTGCGCGCGGCGGAGATTGTCGCAGCGGTCGGCGGTGACGGGATCACCGCGCACCTGCGCGAAGATCGCCGCCACATCCGCGACGAGGACCTCGCCCGCATTCAGGCGGCGACGAACCTGCCGCTCAATCTCGAAATGGCGGCAACGCCCGAGATGCTCGCCATTGCGCTGCGCCACAAGCCGCACGCCGCCTGCATCGTCCCCGAAAAGCGCGAGGAGCGCACCACCGAGGGCGGGCTCGACGCGGAGGGGATGCACAACACGTTGGCGCCTATCTGCGAGGAACTGCGCGCCGCGGGCATCCGCGTCTCGCTGTTCATCGAGGCGGACGAGCGCCAATTGGACGCCGCGCTGCGCCTCGGCGCGCCGGTGGTCGAATTCCACACCGGCGAGTATGCCCACGCCTTCCTCGATAATGACGCCGAGCGCGTGACCCGCGAATTGCGCCGCATCACCGACATGGCCGCGCTCGCCACCAAGAACGGGATCGAGCCGCACGCGGGCCACGGCCTCACCTTCGACAACGTCCAGCCCATCGCGGCCATCCCGCAGATCGCGGAACTCAACATCGGCCACTATCTGATCGGCGAGGCGGTGTTCGTCGGCCTCGAAAACGCGATCCGCCGGATGCGCGAGCTGATGGACGAGGTGCGCTAGGCGTGAGCGAGCCCGAACTCCCCACGCTCACCGGTGCGCAGAAGCGCTGGGCCTTGGCCGCCGCCGCGCTGTTCCTGCTCGCGGTCGGCTTTCTCGGCTTTGCACTCAATACCGGGGTGATGCAGGTCTTCGCCGTCGGCTGGGTGGCGCTGATGATCTTCGGCTTCGTCGGCGCGTCCCGGGTGGCCAAGGGCGACTTCGCGCACCCGCTGTTCAAGGCGCAGGTGATGCTCCACGTGGTCGCGGTGGGCCTGCTGGTGGCGGTGATTATAAGGGCGCTCAAATGATCATCGGCATGGGCAGCGACCTCTGCAATATCGAGCGGATCGGCAATTCGCTCGCCCGCTATGGCGAGCGGTTCGAGAACCGCGTCTTCACCGATGTCGAGATCGCCAAGGCGCGCCGCCGCCCCTTCACCATCGCGGGCACCTACGCCAAGCGTTTCGCCGCCAAAGAGGCCTTCTCCAAGGCGGTCGGCACCGGGTTCAAGCGCGGCGTCTTCATGAAGGACATCGGCGTCGTCAACGCCCCCTCGGGCGCGCCGACGCTGGCGCTCACCGGCGGGGCGGCTTTGCGGCTTGAAGAAATGACGCCAAAAGGCCATGAGGCGCGCATACACCTGACGCTTACCGACGATCACCCCTGGGCGCAGGCCTTCGTCATCATCGAAGCCGTTCCCCTTTGAAGAGCCCTCCCATGGCAACCCCCATCGCAACCGACGAAAGCCCGAGCGTGACTGACAGCGACGCATCCGACAAGGTCAACTGGCTCGCCGAAATCCGCGGCCTTGCGCTGATGCTGCTGGCGGTGCTGGCGTTCCACAGCCTCGTCGCCAAGCCGTTCTACATCCCCTCGACCTCGATGATGCCGACCCTGTGGGTGGGCGACCGGCTGGTGGTGAGCAAATATCCCTATGGCTGGTCATGGGCCTCGGCGAGCTTCCACCTGCTGCCGCGCGGCAGCTGGCGGATCTGGCCGGCGACGCCGCAATATGGCGACATCGTGATCCCTGTGCACCCGGATGAGGATATCGACTACATCAAGCGCGTGGTCGCCCTGCCGGGAGACCGGATCGCGGTGAAGGATGGCGTAATCATCCTCAACGGCAAGCCGATCCAGCGCGAAGTCGTGCCTCAGGTGCGCCTGCCGTTCGAGCCGGAGCTGATGTGCCGCGACGAGAGCGGCGAGCGCGCGTGCCTTCAGGCGTTCGAGCAGTATCGCAAGACCGGCCCCGACGGGCGCGACTATTTCGACCCGCCCACCTGGCGCGAGACCCTGCCAAACGGCGCGACCTACCTCACCATCGATTACCGCGATCAGGATCTCGACAATTACGACGAGATCACCGTGCCTGCGGATTCGGTCTTCGTGATGGGCGACAACCGCGATCTTTCCGCCGACAGCCGCGCACCGGCGATTGCCGACGGTCTTGGCGGGCCGGTGCCGATGGCCAATATCGGCGGGCGCGCCGAGTTCATCACTTTCAGCCTCGACGGGTCGACCACCTGGAACCCGGCAAGCTGGTTCTCCAGCCTTCGCGGCGACCGGGCGTGGACGACGCTGCGCCCCGCGCTGGCCGAGGGCCAGGCCGCCAAGTGAGCTGACGAGACACATCGGCCATGGCCCGCAAGTTCCTCTACTTTGTCGCTGCCTGCATCGTGCTGGTGATCGCGGGCGGCTTTGCGCTGGCGCTGTTTCCGGCGCAGCTGACCAAGTGGGCGACGGTGCCTTCGGTCGACTTCACGCCCGTAGCACCGATGCAGGCCAATGCGTGGGAAGACCCCGCCCTGTGGTATTCGCGCCCCGGCATCGGGGTGAGCGACCCGGCGCGCTGGCAGCCGGCCTATGCCACTGATCGCGGCATGCTGCCCACCCCCGCCGATCCGCCCGCGCGCGCCTTTGCAGTCTTCTTCATCCATCCCACCAGCTATGTGAACCGCACCAGCTGGAACGCCCCGCTCGCCAATGGCGGCGACCCTGAAGCCGAGCGGATCGCGCGCATCTATCTGCGCGGCATGGCGAGCCCCTTCAATGCCGCCTCGGAAATCTGGGGCCCGCGCTATCGTCAGGCGACGATGGGCGCCTTCCTCACCGACGCGCCCGAGGGCAAGCAGGCGATCGACGCTGCCTATGCCGACGTGCGCGAGGCGTTCCGCTATTTCCTGTCCTCGGTCGATCCGGACATGCCGATCGTGCTGGCGGGTCATTCGCAAGGGTCGCTGCACCTCAAGCGCCTGCTGGCCGAGGAAGTGCAGGCTACGCCCGTCGCCGCGCGGCTGGTGGCGGCCTATGTGATCGGCTGGCCGGTTTCGGTGGAGCATGATCTGCCGGTGATCGGCTTCCCGGCCTGCGCCGTGCCCAACCAGACCGGCTGTATCATCAGCTGGTCGAGCTTTGCCGAACCGGCCGATCCGGCGCTGGTGCTCGAAGCCTATGGCAAGACCCCGGCGCTCGATGGCGATGCGCCGGGTAACAGCCCGATCCTGTGCACCAATCCGCTCACCGGCGGCGTCGGAGGAACGGCTCCCGCCAGCGCCAATCTCGGCACGCTGGTGCCCGAGGCAACGATGGAGAGCGGCACGCTTGTCCCTGCGCTGGTCCCCGCCCGCTGCGCGCCCAGCGGCCTGCTGCTGATCGGCCCACCGCCCGAAATGGGCGCCTATGTGCTGCCGGGGAACAACTACCACGTCTACGACCTGCCGCTGTTCTGGGCCAACACCAAAGCGGACGTGATCCGGCGGGCGGACGCGTGGACACCGCCGGCCTGATCTTCGAAGACGCGCGCGCCTTTGGCGAGGCTGTGGGGGAAGCGGGCGGCGCGCTGCTCGGGCTCGACCTCGGCACCAAGACCATCGGCACCGCGACCTGCGATGCGGGATGGCGCTTTGCCACCAACGGCACCACCATAAGCCGAGGCAAGTGGGGCCGCGACCGCGAGACGCTGGCGGCGCTCATCAAGAGCCGCTCGATCCGCGGCATCGTGCTCGGCCTGCCGCGCAACATGGACGGCTCCGAAGGCCCCCGCGCGCAGGCCAGCCGCGCCTATGCCCGCAACTGCGCCGAGGCCTTCTCCCTCCCCGTCTTGCTGTGGGACGAGCGCTGGTCGACCCAGGCCGCCGAAGCCGCGATGATCGGGCAAGACATGAGCCGCGCCAAGCGCGCCGCCGCGATCGACAGCCATGCCGCCGCGGTAATCCTGCAAGGCGCGATCGACCGGCTGGCGGGGGGTATTCTCTAGATGGTGGACGATGCGGTCGGCGAGGTGATCGGCGGCGCGGTTGAGGTCGCCGCCGAGGTTTTGGGCGACATTGGTGCAGATGTCGCCGCAGATGCCTTCGCTCCCGACCGTCGCCGTCGCCGGGGTTGCTGGCGGCTGTTCCTGATCGTGCTGGTGATCGCAGCGATCGTCGGCATCGTCATCGCGGTGATGCCCTAGGCCTGCCAATTCGACCATTGCGCGCCGCGCATCCTTGCCCCTATGCGCCATGCCATGACCACGCCCCCGTCCCCCCGGTTCGATGCGCGCGAAGCCTCCAAGTGGTTCTTCCGCCACGGTCACACCGGCTGGCTGGGCCTGCGCTTCACCGATCAGGGCGACAATTGGGTCGAGCTCGAACTGCCCTGGCGCGAGGATCTGCTGGGGGATGCCACCCGCCCGGTGCTCGCCTCGGGGCCGATCATCAGCCTCATGGACATGGCGAGCGGCATGGCGATCTGGCAGACGCGCGGCACCTTCGCGCCGGTTGCCACGCTTGACCTGCGCGTCGATTACCAGCGCCCAGCGCGCGAACGGGCGAGCGTGCGCGGGCGGGTCGAATGCTATCGGCTGACCCGCTCGGCGGCCTTCGTGCGCGGGATCGCCTATGACGATGATCCCGACGATCCGGTCGCCCATGTCGCGGGCGTCTTCATGACCATCGGCGCCGATCCGCGCTCCACGAACCCGGCGGTGCAGGGAGGCGGCGATGCCTGAAGGTCTGGAGCTGCCCGCCTATGCCCGCTCACTCGGGATCGTCGCGACCGGCGAGAGCGAGGGCGGAATGCCTGTCCTGACGGTCGATTTCGGCCCGCTGGTCGAAGGCCGCCCGCAGCATTTCCACGGCGGAGCGACCGCGGGACTGCTGGAGAATGCGGGCTATGCGGCCCTGCGCACCGCGCTGCTGGCGGCGGGGCGCGATCCGGTGATGAAGCCGATCAACATCACCGTCCAGTATCTCGCGGCGGGCAAGTCGCAGGCGAGCTTTGCAGTGGGGCGGATCACCCGGCTGGGGCGGCGCAATGCCAATGTCACGGTGGAAGCCTGGCAAACCGACCGCGCGCGGCCCATCGCCACGGCGGTCATGAACATCCTGATGGTCTGAGCCCCGCTTCGACCGGGGCGCTCACCCGCCGCGCCGGATCACGGCGGCGGCTGCGCGCTTGGGGCAGGCGCGGGCTGGATCACCACCCCGCCCCCGTCGAGCCGCAGTTCGATCGGCACGCCTTCCTGCCGCAAGGTCATGCCCTCGCGGTCGACCTGGAGGCTGGTGCCGTCCTCGCCGAGAGGAATCTCGCCGCCTTCGATCACGTCGAGCGGCTGGACCGGGCCTTCGGGATCGGGAGTGTCCTCCGCCACCGGCGCGGGCGCGGCGTCGATCTTGAGCGCGGCGCGCATGAAATCGGCCCAGATCCGCGCGGGCAGACTGCCGCCGGTGATGCCGCCCAGCGGGGTGTTGTCGTCATTGCCGACCCACACCCCCACCACCAGATCGCCCGCATAGCCCACGAACAGCGCGTCGCGGTAATCCTGAGTCGTGCCGGTCTTGCCATAATTGGCGATGGGCAGCACGGCATTGCGCCCCGTCCCCCGGTTGATCGCGGCGCGCAGCATCCCTTCGAGATCCTCGTGCGTGCCGCTCGACATGCTGTCGGTGCGGGTGGTCAGCCATTCGAGCCAGCTCTGCTCGCCGCGCGGGAAAGCATGGGGTTCGACCGGATATTCGTTGGCGGCTATCCCGGCATAGGCCGCGGTCAGTTCCATCAGCGTCATCGAGGAGGTGCCGAGCGCGAGGCTCGGGTCGCCCTCGGTCATTGGCGAAGAAATGCCCAGCCGCCGCGCGGTGCGGATCACCTTCTCGCTGCCCACCGCCTGAAACAATCGCACCGCCGCGACATTGCTCGACCGGGCAAAGGCGTCTTCCAGCGTGATCTGGTCGGAATATTGCTCGCGCGCGTTTTTCGGGCGGTAGCTGCCCTGCGTTATCGGGGTGTTGGGGATGGTGTCGTCCGGCTCCCACCCGTTCTCCAGCGCGGCGAGATAGACGATGGTCTTGAAGGTCGATCCCGGCTGGCGCTTTGCCTGCGTCACGCGGTTGAAGGGCGATTTGCGGTAATCACGCCCGCCCACCATCGCCACGACCTCGCCATTGCGCCGCATCGCCACCAGCGCAACCTGTGCCTTGCCCAGCGGCGCGCGGCCGACGATCCGGCTGGCGAGCGCCTGCAGCCGCGAATCGAGCGTGGTGGTGAGCGTCTGCTTCGAATAGCTCGCCTCCATCCCCTCGCGCGCCAGCGGCAGCGCCCAGTCGGCGAAATAGGTGCCGGTCGGCAGGTTATCGTCGCGGGTGCGCACGTCGATGCGCGGATCGGGCAGCGCGTCCGCCTCGGCCTTGGTCAGATAGCCGACATCGACCATCGACTGGATCACCAGATCCATGCGCTTCTTCGCCTTGTCGTAATGCTTCGTCGGCGCATAGCGCGACGGCGCCTGCAACAGCCCCGCCAGCATCGCCGCCTGTTCGGGCCGCAGCTTTTCGGGCTGGCGGTAGAAATAGTGCAGGCTGGCGGCGCGCAAGCCATACTGGTTGTCGCCGAAATAGGCGTTGGAGAGGTAGCGCTCGAGAATCTCGTCCTTGGTCAGCCAGCTCTCCATCCACAGCGCGATCAGCGCCTCGCGCGCCTTGCGGCTGACGGATTGCTCAGGGGTGAGGAAGGTGAACTTGGCGAGCTGCTGGGTGATCGTCGAGCCGCCGCCATAGCCGGTCCACGCCGCCCGGGCGATCCCGCGCGGGTCGATCCCCCAATGCGAATAGAACCGCCGGTCCTCGATCGCGAGGAAGGCTTCGACCACGTGCGGTGGCAGGTCGGCGACCTTGACCGGAGCCTCCACCACCGCCCCCTGCCGCGCGATTGGCGTGCCGTCGCTGGCGAGCAGCGTCACCTGCGGCGGCGCGATGGGCTCAAGGCTCTTGGAAAGCGGCGCGGTGATCGCCAGCCAGCCGATCAGCGTGACGAAGAGCGCCAGCGCCGCCAGCACGCCCCGCCCCGTCCACCACCACTTGCTGCGCGCGCGCCAGTAATCGCGCTGCCACCACCTGAGGCGGCGCTTCTCGGTAACGACCAGCGCCTCGTCGATTTCGCCGAGCCGCGCGTCCCATGTCTCGTAATCGGGCGTGGCCGAGACCTTGGGACGCGGGAGATCGTCGTCGTCCTCATCCTCAATGGGGCGCGAGGATTCATACAGCGGGAAGTACCCGGCAGGCCTGCCCGCGCCTTCGGGCGTATCGGCACGGGAGCCTTTCCAGAATCGATCAAACAGCGCCATGGTCGACGCTGTGTTATCAGGATAGGACACTTGGGGGCAAGAGGGACTAAAGCTTGCGCTTTTCGGGAATGGGATAGACCCGAACCTCGTCGCTGACCTGTCGCCAGCGAATCCGCGCCGAATTGTCGCGGCGGTTGGTTTCGAGCAATTCGATCTCGATCCCGGCAAAGGGGCTGTAGGCCGACTTTTCACCGACGGCGAACACGTTCTTGCGGTTCAGCGTGATGTCGCCCATTCGCAGCGAATCGAACTGGTCGACCCATTCATCGTCGATGAGGATCTTGAGCTCCAGTTCGACCCTATTCTCCCTGACAGTCGCCAGGCTGAGGAACGCCGAATTCCCCTCCCCGATAAACGCGCCGCGCTTTTCCTCGTAGCGCTGTGCGGGGATTTCGCCCAGGTCGATCACCTTCGTGCCATATCCGAGCGCCAGCGCGCGATCGAGCTGGCCGTCTCCGGCGCTGTCTTCGAGGCACAGCTGGCCGTCGCGCAGGCTCTTGGTCAGGTCGTTGAGCTGCTGGAGCAGGATGGGCAGCCCTTCGTTGCGGGCCTTGTTGCGCGAGCGGACGCAGAACGGCTGGCGCCAGATATCCGTCTCGCCAGCCTTCCTGACCATCACCCGCGGCAGCAAGGTGCCAGCCTTGATGACGGTCTGCTGGCCGCGGAACGAGAGTGTCACGTCCTCATCAATGCGTGTGGACGAAGGCCAGAGCAGCGGGAACAGCAGGACGATGCCGATTTCCTCGAACACCTCCTCACCGCTCCCTGCCATGGCCGGCACGAAGACGGCCGGAACCTGCCGGAATTCGACATCGGGGCCATCGGCCTCCTGCGCTACCAGCGGGCCAGCCAGAAATGCAGCGGCGAGAGCCGCCAGACCTGAACCGAGCGCGCCGCGCATGATCATTTTTTGCCCCCTTCAACGTCAGGGCAAAAATAGCCGGACGCGGCCCGGCGTCAACGCGAATTCAGGCGATTACCGCTTCTTCGCCGCGCCTTCCGGCAGGTCCTCGCCGAAGACGCGCTGGTAGTATTCGGCCACCAGCGTGCGCTCCGCCTCGTCGCATTTGTTGAGGAAGCTCAAGCGGAACGAGAAGCCTACCGAACCGAAGATCGCCGCGTTCTGCGCCCACGTGATCACGGTGCGCGGGCTCATCACGGTCGAGATGTCGCCGTTGATGAAGCCCTGCCGGGTCAGTTCGGCCACCTTCACCATGTCCGCGATCAGCTTGTCGTCGGCGTCCGGGGTCTTGGACTTGACGATCTGCTGCTCAACCTCGGGCTTGAGGTAATTCAGCGCTACGACGATGTTCCAGCGGTCCATCTGCGCCTGATTGATCGCCTGCGTGCCGTGATAGAGCCCGCTGGTGTCGCCAAGGCCCACGGTGTTGGTGGTGGCGAAGAGCCGGAACCACGGGTTGGGCGTGATCACCCGGTTCTGGTCGAGCAGAGTCAACCGGCCATCGAATTCGAGGATGCGCTGGATCACGAACATAACGTCCGGCCGCCCGGCGTCATATTCGTCGAAGGTCAGCGCCACCGGGTGCTGGAGCGCCCAGGGCAGGATGCCTTCCTTGAATTCGGTGACCTGCAAACCGTCCTTCAGCACGATCGCATCGCGCCCGACGAGGTCGATGCGGCTGATATGCGCGTCGAGATTGACGCGGATGCTCGGCCAGTTGAGGCGCGCGGCGACCTGTTCGATATGGGTCGACTTGCCGGTGCCGTGATAGCCCTGCACCATCACGCGGCGGTTGTGCGCGAAGCCTGCGAGGATCGCCAGCGTGGTGTCGGGATCGAAGACATAGGCGCCATCGGTCTCGGGCACGTGTTCGCTGCCTTGCGAGAAGGCGGGCACCTGCCAGTCGACATCGATGCCGAAGACCTCGCGGACATCGACCTTGGTGTCGGGCTGGGTGGGCAAGGCGTTTTCGCCGGCGACAGTGTTCTTGGAAGCTGAAGTCATCGTGGGGTTCGGTTAGAGCGCATGGCGCTTGGCCGCAAGCGGTGGTTTGCTGCCCCGCCCTCGCAAATTGACGAGCGCGTCTTTTGCGGGCCCCGATCGTGCCTATATTCGTTCCATGCCCGATCCGGTCGAATCGCTGCGCCTCAAACTGGTTTCTCAGGTGCGCGGCGTGTTTCACGATGCCAGCGCCGGGCAGACCCCCACCCCGCCGTCTGACGAGGCGCTGTTCGCGCGCGATACGCCGATCCGGCTGGTGCATGCCGATATCGTTGGCATGATGACCGGCGGCGTGCGTGCGCTGCTGCTCCAGATGCTCCACCCGCACGCGCTGCAAGGCGTGCTCGATCACTCCAATTTCCGCGAAGACATGCACGGGCGGCTGCAACGCACCGCACGGTTCATCGCGGTGACCACCTTCGGCCACCGCGACAAGGCCTTGAAAGCGATCGAACGCGTGAACCGCATCCACGCCAAGGTCGGCGGAACCTTGCCTGATGGCACAGCCTACGAAGCGACCAATCCGAGAACACTGGCGTGGGTCCATGTGACCGAAGCGCAAAGCTTCCTTGCGGGCTATCTGCGCCACGTCCGCCCCGACATGCCGGGGCATGAGCAGGACGAATATTACCGCCAGTTCGCGGTGATCGCCCGGATGCTGGGGGCCGATCCGGTGCCCGAAACGCGTGTCGAGGCCGAGCGGATTTTCCGCGAGTTGCGCCACGATCTCGCCACTTCGCCAGAGGCGCGCGAGGTCGCGCAGCTAGTGCTAAGCCAGCGGCCCAAGGGCACGCCGGTGGCGGTGCAGACCATGATCACCGCCGATGCGGTCGCGATGCTGCCCGACTGGGCGCGCCAGATGCTGCGGTTGCAACGCCCGATGCTGACCGCCCTCCCGGCGCGCGCGGCGACCTGGGGCATGGGCCGCACGCTGCGTTGGGCGTTCCGCCAGACCTAGAGTTTCGGAATGTCGAACAGACTGACGAAATCGAGCGCCGCAGCCCGGTTGCCGCTGATCGCGAGCGCCCCGTCCTGTTCCAGCGCCTCGGGGTCGACCTTGCCGTAGAACAGCGCGACCAGCACCTGCGCATCGCGCGCGGTGAAGGCAAAGTCCGGGTCTGCCAGCGGGCGGCGCGCGATCGGCAATTGCCCGCCTTTGAGTCGCGCAAGAAAGGTCTCCCCGGCGATGTCGAAGCCGATCCACGCCTCGCGCTCGCCCGCGCGGGCGGGATCGAACATGGTGCGCAGCGACAGCATCATCGACACCGCGGACATCGGCAGGGTTGGATCGTGCTGCGGCGAGAGCGCGGCCCAGCGCCCGAGCTCCTGCAACAGCGGCTCGGCGCGGTAGCCCCACTCGGTGAGCTCGTAGACCTGCGTCGCCGCCGGGGGCGGCAGCTGGCGGCGGGTGAGCACGCCGCTTGCCTCAAGCCCCGCCAGCCGCTCGGTCAACACCTTGGCGCTGATCGCGGGCAGACTGGCGCGCAAGTCGGAAAAGCGGCGCCCGCCCAGCATCAGTTCGCGCACGATCAGCATCGCCCAGCGCTCGCCCAGCAATTCGAGCGCGAAGGCCGTACCGCAGGCGTCGGCATACCACCTGCCATGCGGCGCCCCCTCAGTTTCTTTTGGTAACTTCATTGTTGCTTTAAGTAACCGATGCGCGCACATTCGGCAAGGATCGAGTCGGCGAGGAGGGAGATCTGCGATGTACGTCCAAGGTTTCGTGATACCCGTGCCCGAGGGCAACAGGGACGCCTACCGCGAAGTCGCCCGCAAGTTCTGGGACATCGCCAAGGATTACGGTGCGCTCTCGCAGATCGAATGCTGGGAGGCCGACGTGAAGGACGGCAGCTCGACCGACTTCCGCAGAGCGGTGAAGGCGCAAGGGGATGAGAAGATCGTCTTTTCATGGATGACCTGGCCCGACCGCGCCACCGCCGATGCCAGCCACGACAAGCTCATGGCCGACCCGCGGATGGAAACCGAATTCGGAGCGCCCGATGGCAGCGACATGCCTTTCGACGGCAAGCGGATGATCTTCGGCGGGTTCGAGCCGCTGTTCGTAGGGGAGGCCTGAGCCATGGCCGCATTCACCTTCTAAACCGTCGCCATGAGCCGCGGGCAGATCGCGCGCTGGGCGCTGCACGAAGCGGGCGCGGATTATCAGCAGGTGGTGTTCGACTGGCCGACACGGCCGGGGATACTCAAAGAGTTGAACCCGATGAACAAGGTGCCCACCTTGGTGCACCATCACGGCTCGCACGATCACGTCGTCACCGAATGCGCGGCGATCAACCATTACCTCGCCGAGACGCACCCCGAAAAAGGGTTGCTCCCTGACGCGCATGACCGCGCGGCCTATTTCCGCTGGCTGTTCTTTGCCGCCGGGCCGCTCGAACAAGCGGTAATCAGCAAGGCGATGGGCTGGGAAGTGCCGGAGGGCAAAGAGGGCATGGCGGGCTTCGGCAGCCTCGACCTCGCGCTCGATACTATCGAGAGCTGGCTCAAGGCCAACGACTACGTAGCAGGCAGCCGCTTCACGATGGCCGATACCTATGTCGGCAGCCAGTTCGTCTGGGGCCTGCGCTTCGGCTCGATCCCCGAGCGACCAGCGTTCAAAACCTATGTCGAGCGCATCACCCAGCGGCCTGCCTATGCCGAGGCCAATGCCATCGATGGCAGGCTGATTGCGGAGGTGCAGGAACGCTCATGAAGGTGCGCGAAGCCACCGCAGCCGATCTTGGGGCGTGGTCCGTGCTGCGCGCACAGCTCTGGCCCGACGATGATGCAGACGCCCACGCCGCCGATATTGCCGAAACCTTCCTGACGGGCGACCCCGACCAGATCGCGTTTCTTGCCGAGGACGCCCGGGGTCGTGTTGTGGGATTTGTCGAAGCCAGCATCCGGCACGACTATGTCAACGGGTGCGACACGTCGCCAGTGGCATTTGGCGAGGGCGCCTTCATCCTGCCCGAAGTACGCGGCACCGGGATCGGCCGCGCGCTGGCCGAGGCGGTAGCAGAATGGGGCCGCGCGCGCGGGTGCGCCGAGTTGGCATCGGATGCGCTGCTGGACAACACCGCCAGCCATGGCTTCCACGCGGCTTTGGGGTTCGAGGAGACCGAGCGGGTGGTGTTCTTCCGCCGGAGGCTCTGAGCCTCTACGCCAGCGCGGCGCTTTTCTTGAGCAATTGATAGGCGTCCACCACAGCCGTCAGCTGCGCCTCGTGCCGACGGTCGCCGCCGTTGCGGTCGGGGTGGTAACGGCGCACCAGTTCGGAATAGCGCCGCCTGAGCCGGGTGCGGTCTGTGTCGGAGCCAAGGCCCATCACTTCGAGCGCGCTCGCCTCCTCGCGGCTGAACCGCCCCGTCGCGGCCATCCGCCCCTCACGCTCGGCGCGCGACTTGATCCCGCGCGCGCGGGCGCTGATCGCATCCAATGGATCGGCATAGTCGGCCCAGCGCGGCGCGTCGGCGATCCCGGCGGTGGGGCGGAAGACGCGGCTTTCGGTCTGCCAGCCTGCAATGGGCGACTGCGCGCGAATGATCTCCTCGGCGCTCAGCCCCTCGAACCAGTCGTATCCTGCGTTGAATTCGCGCACGTGATCGAGGCAGAACCAGCGCCATTCGCCCGGCCCGTCGAAGCCATGCGGGCGCCGTCCGGGCGCGCGGAATTCGCCCGCCTCGCGGCAGCCGGGGGCCTCGCAAACGCGCCCCGGGCTCTCGACGCGGCCGTGAAATCGTGGTGAAGGCATAGGGGCCAAGAATGGCGATTGGGGCCCCAAGTTCCAAGTCCGAATTGGCCCGCAATGCTTGCAAAAAAGGAAAAACCCGATGTCCGTAGCCGAGGAAATGCGCGTCCGATTGACCGAGGCCTTTGCGCCGACGCGGCTCGCCATCATCAACGACAGTGCCAAGCATTCGGGCCACATGGGCGACGACGGATCGGGCGAGTCGCATTTCACGATCGAGATCGAGGCCGAGGCTTTTGCGAGCATGAACCGCCTCGCCCGCCAGCGCGCTGTGATCGCAGCGCTGGGCGATATCGTGGGCCAGAGGGTGCACGCGGTGGCGATCAAGGCGGGTGTGCCCGCTGAATGAGCCTTGACGATCGCGATAGCCTCAACCCCGCCCTGCGCCTGCGCCGCGCAGCGCGGCTGATCGTGCTCGATCCCGAGAGGCGCGCGCTGATGTTCCGCTATGACGTGCCTGGGCGCGAACCCTTCTGGGTGACGGCGGGCGGCGAATGCGAGCCGGGTGAAAGCTTCGAGGATGCAGCGCGGCGCGAATTGCTCGAGGAGACCGGCTTTGCTGTCGATCCCGGCCCTCAGATCGCGCGGATGACGCCCGAGTTCGTCACGGTCGAAGGCGAGCCGGTGCAGGCCGACGAACGCTTCTTCCTCGTCCGCGTCGCCGCAGCGCGGATCGACACCAGCCGCCACACTGCGCTCGAACAGGCGCTGATGACGCAGCATCGGTGGTTCACCCTCGCCGAATTGGCGAACTGGAAGGAACCAATCTTCCCTGCCAACCTTGCCGACATGATCGCAAAGGAGACAGGCGCATGATCACCCAGACCATCACCCCCGTCACGCACGATCTGGGCGCTTTCACCGTGCGCCGCGTGCTGCCCTCGAAGGCGCGCACCATGGTCGGCCCCTTCATCTTCGTCGACGAATTCGGCCCGGCCGACCTTACCGGTGACGGCATGAACGTGCGCCCCCACCCCCACATCAATCTCGCCACCGTCACCTGGCTGTTCGACGGCGCGATCGACCACCGCGACAGCCTCGGCACCTTCGCCACGATCCGCCCCGGACAGGTCAATCTGATGACCGCAGGGCGCGGGATCGTCCATTCCGAACGCAGCCCGCAAGGCGAGCTGGCGACCAATCCCGGGATTTTCGGAATGCAGACCTGGCTGGCGCTCCCTGACGGGCGCGAGGAGATCGACCCGGCATTCGAGGCGGTCAAGGATCTGCCCGTGGTGGAAGACAGCGGCGCACAGGCGCGCGTCATCATGGGCAGCCTATGGGGAACCCGCGCGCAGACCACCACCTATGCCGAAACGATCTACGCCGATATCGTGCTGGAACCGGGCGGCGCGATCCCTCTGGACGCCGAGGCCGACGAGCGGGCGGTGATGCTGGTGGATGGCAGCGCGGCGGTCGATGGCGTGGCGCTGGAGCGCTATCAGCTCGCCGTGCTCGCACCGGGCGCAGCGATGCGCCTGTCGAGCGAAAGCGGCGGGCGCGTGATGCTGCTGGGCGGGGAAGCATTCGCCACCAAGCGCCACGTGTTCTGGAACTTCGTCAGCTCGGACCGCGAACGGATCAATCAGGCCAAGGACGATTGGCGCGCGGGCAGCTTCCCGCTCGTCCCCGGCGACGAGGAAGAATTTATCCCCTTGCCCGACAAGCCCAAGACGGTCAGCTATCCCTGAAAGCACAGCTTCGGGAGAGAGAGTGATGGACTATACGGGCAAGGTGGCGTGGATCACCGGGGCATCATCGGGCATTGGCGCGGCGCTCGCGCGGGAGCTGGCCGCACGGGGTGCGCATGTGGTGCTGTCGGGCCGTGACGCGGCGCGCCTCGCCGAAGTCGCGGCGGATTGCGGCGAGACGCTGATCCTCGCCTTCGATGTGCGCGACGAGGCGGCTTTGGCTGATGCCACGGCAAAGGCGATTGACTGGAAGGGCGGTGTCGACATCGCCTTTGCCAATGCCGGCATCTCGCAGAGGAGCCGCGCGCTCAAGACCTCGATGCAGGTCTATCGCGACATCATCGAAGTGGATCTCCTCGCCCAGATCGCCTTCACGCAAGGGCTGATCGGCCACATGGCGGAGCGGGGGTCAGGAGCGCTGGGGTTCATTTCCTCGATCGCGGGCAAGGTCGGCGTGCCGATGCGCACGGCCTATTCCGCCGCCAAGTTCGGGCTGGCGGGCTATGCCGATGCGCTGCGCGCCGAGCTGACCGTCAACGGCGTCACCGTCCACACCATCTATCCCGGCTCGGTCGCCACCAATGTCTCGCGCAACGCGCTCAACGCCGATGGCACGCAGCGCGGGCGCAGCGATAGGGCGATCGACGAGGGCATCCCGGCCGACGTCGCGGCGCGCCAGATGCTCGACGAAATTGCCAAGGGGACACGCGAGATCATCGTCGCGGAAGGCATGGAACTTGCCATGGGCGAAGCGCGCCGCACGCCCGAGGCGTTGTTCGATCAGGTCGCAGGCATGGTCGCCAAGGGCTATATGGACAAGCTGGAGCAGCAGTGATGTTTGACCTCAAGCGCGTCCATCTGCCCAACGGCATCCACCTCGACATCGTCGACGAAGGGCCGGTCGATGCGCCGGTGCTGATCTTCCTCCACGGCTTTCCCGAGAGCCATCGGACGTGGCGTCACCAGATCGCGCATTTCAAAGATCGCTACCGCTGCATCGCGCCCGACCAGCGCGGCTATCGCGGCTCATCCAAGCCGCAGGCGGTCGAGGCCTATGCCCCGGCCAATCTGATCGGCGACATCTTCCTGCTGGCGGACACCTTGGCGATTCCGCATTTCACCATCGTCGGGCACGACTGGGGCGGGGCGATTGCCTGGGGGGTCGCGCTAAGCGGGCAGCACGCGCGCGTGACCGCTGCGGTGATCGCCAATGCGCCGCATCCGGTGACCTTCCAGCGGCTGCTCTACACCAACCCCGGCCAGCGCGAGGCGAGCCAGTATATCCGCGGCTTCCGCGATCCCGCCAATGACGCGCTGGTCAAGGAGCACGGCCTCACCGGCCTGTTGCTGAAGGAGGTCAAGTGGGACCGCCCCAGCGCGATGGAGCCCGAGGAGCGCGATCAGCTGCTGCGCGACTGGCAGAACCGCGATGCGGCCTTCGGAATGCTCAACTATTACCGCGCGAGCCCGATCGACGTGCCGACGATGGACGCGCCTTTCGAAGTCCCAGAGGGCTGGACGCCCCCTGCCCTGCCCAAACTCACCATCCCAACGCTGGTGATCTGGGGGCTCGACGACCTCGCCCTGCCCCCTGAGAACCTCGACGGGCTGGAGGACATCATCGATCCGCTGACCATTGTGCGCGTGCCAGATTGCGGGCATTTCGTCCCGTGGGAAGCGCCAGAGGCTGTGAACGCGGCGATGGACGCGTTTCTCGCGTGAACGACCCGGTCAAGAAAGATCCGCTCGCGCTTGCGCTGCGGGGTTGCGGCTGCGTCCTGATTGCGGCGGTGTCGCTGACGATTGCAGGGGCGCTGCTTCTTGGCGGCGTTCTCGGCGATTGTATCGATGACGCCGGTTGCATCGCCCGCAAGCAGAGCGCCTCGGTATGGCTCATCCCGCTGCTGGTGCTTGTGGCGGGAGGCGCGATCGGAGCGATCTTCCTGCGCATCACCCGGCGGCGCGACTAGGCCAGCCACTCCACATCCGCGCCATGTGGGTGCGACCAGGTGAGCTGCGTCTCTTCCGCCTCGCCCGGCCAGTAGCGCACCGTCAGCTTGTGGCGGTGGACCGAGCGGTCGGCTTCGACCATCACCCACGCGAGCGGGTGCTCGGGCGTGGCCTTGGCTCCCGCCGCTTCCATCGCCGCCGTCACCCGCGCCTGCTGGTCGACGGGGACATATTGCCAGACGATCGAGTGCATCAGCATCCGTGTGGTGCCCGCCGCCTGCGGCTTTGCGAGCTCGGCCTCGACAAAGTCCGCCGCATTCATTTGCACAATATCGGGCTTGCGCTCGGAGGCGGCGCGGATTGCGGCGTCCATCCGCTCGAAGCGGACGGTATGCTCGGGCCAGATATAGGCCTTCAGACGCAGCGCCTGCGCCGGATCGGTCAGGTCGACCGGGGCGACATCGCAGCCCTTTGTGCTGGCAATGGCGATGTCCCGCGTGGGCGGAGGCGCGCCGTGCCATTCGGGCCGGAACGCCATCACCGCATGCTTGGGCCCGACACTTACCCCGCCCAGATCATAAGCATAACGATCCAGCATCAGGTTGATCCCCGCGCTCGACCCGATCTCGAGACATTCGAAGCGCGGCGGCAGTCCCTGCTCTGCCAGCCACAGCATCGCCGCGATGAAATTGGCCGAGCGCCCCGCCTCGTTGGTCTGCGGCGGGCCGTCGAGCCAAGGGAGCAGCGCCGCCTCGTGCTCGGCAATCACGTCCGCGATCACCGCTGCGTCGTCGGCATCCTCACCGCCATAGATCGGGGCCAGCTCCGGCGCGGCGCCAGACAGATGGAGCGCGTGCAGGCCGCCTGCCACCCGCAAGGACAGGGCATCGGCGAGTGGTGCGCCCTGCCAGCCGCGCACGCGCTGGAGCAGTGCGCCTTTCGCATCCGATGCCAGCACCTCAGCGATCCCGCCGACCACGCGCGCAGTGATATGCGCTCCCGCGGCCGCGCAATAGGCGACCTGATTGGCAAAGGCCGTCGTCACTGCACCCGGCCCGGCGGTGTTCATGTCGACGAATTCATACGCTGGTCGCTGCTTCGATCCGCCCATTCCCATTGCCCTTTTGCCTGCTCGCCCCTAAGTGCGCCCCCGATCATGACCACCATTGGCCTTTCCGACAATCCCGGACAGCTGACCTTCGCTGTCCCCAAGGGGCGCATCCTCGATGAAGCGCTGCCAGTGATGGCGCGCGCGGGCGTGGAACCCGATGCCGAGTTTCACAATCCCAAGAGCCGCGCGCTCGCCTTCGGCACCAACCGCGCCGACATGCGCCTGATCCGCGTGCGCGCCTTCGACGTCGCGACCTTCGTCGCGCACGGTGCCGCGCAGGTCGGGATCGTGGGTTCGGACGTGATCGAAGAATTCGACTACGCCGATCTCTATGCCCCGGTCGATCTCGGGATCGGGCTGTGCCGCCTGTCGGTCGCGCGCCGGGCGGATGATGCCGACGAGGCCGCCAGCGTCAGCCACCTGCGCGTCGCGACCAAGTATCCCAGCCTCACCCGCCGCCACTTTGCCGCCGCGGGCGTGCAGGCCGAATGCGTCAAGCTGAATGGCGCGATGGAGCTTGCGCCTTCGCTCGGACTTGCGCGCCAGATCGTCGATCTGGTGTCGACCGGCACCACCCTGCGCGAAAACGGGCTGGTCGAAACCTCGGTGATCCTCGACATCAGCGCGCGTCTGATCGTCAACCGCACCGCCCTGAAGACCGAACCCCGCGTCGCCGCGCTGGTTGATGCCTTCCGGCGCGTGGTGGAAAGCGAGCCCGCATGATCAACATCCTCTCCACCCTCCAGCCCGATTTCGAAGCGAAGTTCGCCCGGATCGTCGACGCGCGGCGCGAATCCGACGCCGATGTCGCGGGGCAAGTGGCGGATATTCTCCAGACCGTGAAGCTGCGCGGCGATGCGGCGCTGGTGGACTTCACCCAGCGCTTTGATGGCTATGCGCTGGCCGAAGAGGCCGACTGGTCGATCCCGCGCGAGCTGTGCGAGGAGGCTTACAAGGCCCTCGCCCCCGATCTGCGCGACGCACTGGAACTCGCCGCCGCGCGCATCCGCGCCTATCACGAAGCGCAGCTGCCGCAGAACCGCGACTATACCGACAGCGCGGGCGTGCGCCTTGGCGCGATCTGGCGGGCGGTGGATGCGGCGGGGCTCTATGTCCCCGGCGGGCGCGCGGCCTATCCCTCTTCGCTGTTGATGAATGCCATCCCGGCGCGGGTCGCGGGCGTGGAGCGGCTCGCCATCGCCACGCCGACCCCCAAGGGCCAATCGAACCCGATGGTGCTCGCCGCCGCGCATATCGCAGGCGTGGACGAGATCTGGCGGATCGGCGGCGCGCAGGCGGTGGGCGCGCTCGCCTATGGCACGCAGCGTATCCGCCCGGTCGACGTCATCACCGGCCCCGGCAATGCCTGGGTGGCCGAAGCCAAGCGCCAGCTTTACGGCGTGGTCGGCATCGACATGGTCGCCGGGCCTTCGGAGATTCTGGTGATTGCTGACGGCAAAAACGATCCCGACTGGATCGCCGCCGATCTGCTCAGCCAGGCCGAGCATGACCCGACCTCGCAATCGATCCTGATCACCGACGACGCGGGCTTTGCGCGGCAGGTGGAGGATTGCATCGACCTTCAGATCGCCGCTCTCGCCACCGGCAAGACCGCGCGCACCAGCTGGGACGCGCACGGGGTGATGATCGTGGTCAACGATCTGCTCGCCGAGGCCCCGGCGCTCGCCAACCGGCTGGCGGCGGAGCACGTCGAACTCGCGGTCGACGATCCCGAGCCCTTCATGCACGCCATCCGCCATGCCGGGAGCATCTTCTTGGGCCGCATGACGCCCGAGGCGGTCGGCGATTATGTCGCCGGGCCCAACCACGTGCTGCCCACCGGGCGCCGCGCGCGCTTTTCGAGCGGGCTGTCGGTGCTCGATTTCATGAAGCGCACCAGTTTTCTGGGGCTCGACGCGGCGTCTTTTGCCGCCATCGGCCCTGCCGCTGCCACCCTGGCCCATGCCGAGGGGCTGCCCGCCCACGCCAAGTCCGTGGAACTGAGGATCAAATGAACTCTCCTGCCCGTTCCAAAGCCCGCTCGGCCGCGCGTCTCGCCGCCGTGCAGGCGCTCTACCAGCAGCACATGGAGGGCACCGCGCTCGCCAAGCTGCTCGACGAATTTCACCAGCACCGGCTGGGCCGCACCATCGACGACGACGATTTCGACGATGCCGAATATGCCGATGCCGAAGTGCCTTTCTTCGACGACGTGGTGCGCGGCGTGGACGCGCGGCGCGACGAGATCGACGCGTTGGTGGCTGGCAAGCTGGCAAGCGGCTGGAACCTCGCGCGGCTCGACAAGGCAATGCTTCAGGTGCTGCGCGCCGGAACCTACGAAATCATCGCCCGCGCCGATGTGCCCGCCCCCGTGGCGATCAACGAATATGTCGAGGTCGCCAAGGCCTTCTTCGACGACGGGCAGGCCAAGTTCGTCAATGGCATCCTCGATGCAGTGGCCAAGGACGCGCGCGCGGGCTAATCCATCGCCCGACGCATGAACGAGCCCGACTTCATCGCCGCCCTGCGCGCCCTGCCGCTCCATCCGGGTGCGCGCGGGCTGGCGGATGATTGCGCGGTTATCACGCTCGGCTCAGAAACTCTCGTCATCACCCACGACATGATGGCCGAGGGCACGCATTTCCGCAGCGGAGCCGACATGGCGGACGTGGCGTGGAAGCTGGTCGCGACCAACCTGTCCGATCTCGCCGCCAAGGGCGCGGAGCCGCTGGGCGTGCTGCTCGGCCACGTGCTGGGCCGCGACGATGCGCGGTTCCTCGAAGGGTTGCGCGAGGCGTTGGTCGCCTTCAACACGCCGCTGCTGGGCGGCGACACCATCGCCGCAGCCGGCCCACGCACCTTCGGCCTCACCGCTATAGGGCGCGCGACGCATACGCCCGTCCCCGCCCGCAGCGGCGCACAATTGGGTGACGCGGTGTTCCTCACCGGCCCGGTCGGATGCGCGATGCTGGGGTTCGAGGGCGCTTCCGATCACCACGCCGCCTTCCACCGCCCCACCCCGCGCGTTGCCGAGGGCCGCGCGCTCGCGCCGCTCGTGAGCGCGATGATGGATGTCTCGGACGGGCTGCTGCTCGATGCCTTCCGTTTGGCTGAGGCAAGCGGTGTGACCCTAGCGCTCGACCCGGCGGCGATCCCGGTCGCAGATCGAACGCGGCTGGAGGAATGCATCCGCTGGGGCGACGATTACGAGCTGCTGTTCACCGCCCCGCCTGCCGCCACCCTGCCGATAGCCGCGCACCGCATCGGCACCGTTGCACCTCGTGGCCCTGCGCCGCTGACCCTCGGCGAGATCGCCCTCACCGACCCCGCCAGCCTCGGCTACCGCCACGGGTGAGGCCCCCGGCCCGCCCCCGCACCCTCATAAAACTGCTGAAACTGTCGCAAAACCGGGATTGGCACTCGCGGTGAGGCTTGCCAGCCTTCGCGCAGTGCCTATGACTGTGCGCCTCGCGCCCGAGGGATCAACAAGAGGCGCGCGTCTTCATCACGGAAGACAGGACATAACGAGAGGGGATTGCTCGTGAATCTATTGCTCATTTCGATTGGGCTGGGGGTGCTTGCCATTGTCTATGGCATCATCACCAGCAGCCAGGTGCTCAGCGCGAGCCCCGGCAATGCCCGCATGCAGGAAATCGCCGCCGCCATTCAGGAAGGCGCGCAGGCCTACCTGAACCGCCAATATACCACCATCGCGATCGTCGGCGTGGTCGTCGCTGCGATCGTCGCCTTCGCGCTTGGCACCACCGCCGTGATCGGCTTTGTCACCGGCGCGGTGCTTTCGGGCGTGGCGGGCTATATCGGCATGAATATCTCGGTGCGCGCCAATGTCCGCACCGCCGAAGCCGCCAGCACCAGCCTGCAAGCCGGTCTCACCCTCGCCTTCCGCGCAGGGGCGATTACGGGCATGCTGGTGGCGGGGCTCGCGCTGCTGGCGATCGCGGTGTTCTTCGCCGCGATGATCGGGCCGATGGGCCTGACGCCTTCGAGCCGCGCGGTGATCGACGGGCTTGTGGGCCTCGCCTTCGGGGCCTCGCTGATCTCGATCTTCGCGCGTCTGGGTGGGGGCATCTTCACCAAGGCGGCAGACGTCGGCGCGGACCTTGTCGGCAAGGTCGAGGCGGGCATCCCCGAGGATGACCCGCGCAACCCGGCCGTGATCGCGGACAACGTGGGCGACAATGTCGGCGATTGCGCCGGGATGGCTGCCGACCTGTTCGAGACTTACGTCGTCACCGTCGGCGCCACCATGGTGCTGACCGCGCTGCTGCTGACCGATCTTGGCGAAATGCTGCTGCCGATGATGGCGCTGCCGCTGCTGATCGGCGGCGTGTGCATCGTCACTTCGATCCTCGGCACCTACTTCGTGCGCCTTGGCGGCGGGACCAACGTGATGGGAGCCATGTACAAGGGCTTCATGGTCACCGCGGTGACCTCGATCCCGGCGATCTATGGCGTGATGACCTACACGCTGGGTGATATGACGCGGGTGATTGCGGGCGGATCGGAAGAGACCACCCAGATTATCGATCGGGCCACCGGCGAAAGCATCACGCAGACCACCATCACGCTCGGCTTTTCGGGCATGAGCCTGTTCCTGTGCGCCCTGCTGGGGCTGGTCATCACCGGGCTGATCATCTGGATCACCGAGTATTACACCGGCACCAAGTATCGCCCGGTGCGATCGATCGCCAAGGCATCGGAGACGGGCCACGGCACCAACGTGATTCAGGGCCTCGCGATCAGCTTGGAATCGACCGCGTTGCCGACGCTGGTGATCGTCGCAGGGATCATCATCGCCTATGGCCTCGCTGGGCTGATGGGGATCGCCTATGCGGCGACCGCGATGCTGGCGCTGGCGGGCATGGTCGTGGCGCTCGACGCCTATGGCCCGGTCACCGACAACGCCGGCGGGATCGCCGAGATGGCGGGGCTGGACGATAGCGTGCGCGAGAAGACCGACCTGCTCGACGCGGTGGGTAACACCACAAAGGCCGTGACCAAGGGCTATGCGATCGGTTCGGCAGGCCTCGGCGCGCTAGTGCTGTTTGCGGCCTATACCACCGATCTTCGCACCTTCTTCCCTGATGCGGATGTGAACTTCAGCCTCGAAAACCCCTTCGTGATCGTCGGGCTCTTGCTGGGGGCCCTGCTGCCCTACCTGTTCGGGGCGATGGGCATGACCGCGGTGGGCCGCGCCGCGGGCGACGTGGTGGTGGACGTGCGCAACCAGTTCCGGGAGAACCCCGGGATCATGGCGGGCACCTCCAAGCCCGACTATGCGCGCACGGTCGACCTCGTCACCAAGGCGGCGATCAAGGAGATGATCATCCCGTCGCTGCTGCCGGTGCTGGCGCCAGTGGTGGTGTACTTCGTGATCACCGCGATCGCCGGGCAGGACAACGGCTTTGCGGCGCTCGGCGCGCTGCTGCTGGGCGTGATCGTGGGCGGGCTGTTCGTCGCGCTCTCGATGACCGCCGGCGGCGGGGCGTGGGACAACGCAAAGAAGTACATCGAGGACGGCAATCACGGCGGCAAGGGCTCGGAAGCCCACAAGGCCGCGGTGACGGGCGACACGGTCGGCGATCCCTACAAGGACACCGCTGGCCCGGCCGTGAATCCGATGATCAAGATCACCAACATCGTCGCCCTGCTGCTGCTGGCGGCGCTGGCGCATGGTGTGGCCTGATCCACTGATGGCCCTCAAGTAGCGAAGCGGTAGGGCACCAAGAACGCCCTCAAGTAGCGAAGCGGTAGGGCCGCAAAGACTCAACCCCGCCGGGAGCGATTCCGGCGGGGTTTATCTTTGCCGCACGCCCTGTCCCGGCCCCGGACAGCGCCCGCACGCGCTGAGGCTTTCTTAATCGCTCCATGTCATGACCCATCGCAAAGCTGCGCAGGGCTGCGCCGCGACGGGGTTAAGCACGATGGAAATGGGCCATGCGGACAGCTTCCGCATCCATGCAGAGACCGGCGACACGCCTGCCGCCCTGCCCCATGCCCAGTTGCGCCTGCTGACCCTCGCCGAAGCCGAAGACCCCGCCTTCATCGCCGCGTGGGAACGGCTTCTGGCCCGCGCGGCAGAGCCCAATCCCTTCTTCGAACCGTGGTTCCTCCTTCCCTCGCTGCGGCAATGGGGCGACGCGGCACGGGTCGTGATCATGGCGTGGTTTGCCGAGGGGCGGCTGGCAGGTCTGCTGCCGGTGGTGCGCAGCGCCAAATATTACGGCCACCGCGTCCCTCATCTGGGCGGCTGGCTGCACCCCAACGCCTTTTGCGGCGTGCCGCTGATAGCTGCCGGGCACGAGGAAGCCTTCTGGCGCGACCTGCTCGCCCACTGCGACCGGCAGGCGGCACGCGCGCTGTTGCTGCACCTGCCGCAGCTCCCCGCCGATGGCCCGGTGAACGCCGCGCTCGACCGGGTGCTGGCCTGCTCACCCCGTGCGCATTACACCGCCGCCGAGGAGCACCGCGCGCTGCTTACCGGCGAGGCCAGCGCCGCCGCCTATTGTGAAGCCGCGATGAGCGCCAAGAAGCGCAAGGAGCTGCGCCGCCAGCACAATCGCCTCGCCGATGAAGGTGCACTGACTTTCGAACGGCTGGCAGGCGACGAAAGCCTCACCGCATGGACCGCCGAATTTCTCGCGCTTGAGGCTGCCGGGTGGAAGGGCGCGGGCGGTTCCGCGCTCGCCAGCGCGCCCGATACGCGCGCTTTGTTCCAACAGGCGCTGGCGGGCGCGGCAGCGGCGGGGCGGCTCGAACGGCTGGCGCTGCGGCTCGACGGGCGGGCGATTGCGATGCTCGTCAACTTCATCACGCCGCCGGGCGCCTACAGCTTCAAGACCGCCTTTGACGAGGCCTATGCGCGCTTCTCTCCGGGGATGCTGCTGCAACTGGAGAACCTCGCGCTGCTGGAACGGCCCGAGGTGCAATGGGCTGATAGCTGTGCGGCGGAAGGCCACCCGATGATCGAGCGCCTGTGGCGGGACAAGCGCCGCATGGTCAGTCGCAATATCGCTATCGGCGGGCCGCTGCGGCGCGCCGCCTTCCGCCTGCTGATGGCCTATGAAACCCGATCGAGGACTCGCCCATGAACGCCCCTGCTCGCTTTGCAGACGCCCTGCCCGCCACGGTGTTCGACGCCGCCGCGCGCAGCCGCTTTGCCGCGCATTACCCTGAGCGCCCGCATATCCTCACCCACAGCCTCACCAGCCACCCGCTGCTGGAGATCGAGGCGCTGGCGCAGCTCGCGGAAAAGCTGCCGATCACCTCGGTCGAATACAACCGCGGCGATCTGCCGATCGGGGTGGACGGCAAGCCGGGCTCGAACGGCCTGACCATTGCCGAGACCATCCGCAAGGTGGCCGAGGCCGAAAGCTGGGCGGTGCTAAAGAACATCGAGCAGGTGCCCGCCTACGAGGGCCTGCTGCTCAGCCTGCTCGAGGAAATCCGCCCCGGGATCGAAGCCGCGACCGGTGCAATGCTGACGCCGCAGGGGTTCATCTTCGTCTCCAGCCCCAATTCGGTCACGCCCTACCACTTCGACCCGGAGCACAACATCCTGCTCCAGATCCGGGGCACCAAGGTGATGACCCAGTTCCCGGCGGGCGACACCCGCTTCGTGCCCGACGAGGCGCACGAGACCTACCATTCGGGCGGCCCGCGAGAATTGAAATGGGACGAAAGCTTCCTCACCCAAGGCACCGCGTTTCCACTCTGCCCTGGCGAGGCGCTGTTCGTGCCGGTGATGGCGCCGCATTTCGTCAAGAACGGCTCCGCCCCTTCCGTCTCGCTCTCGATCACTTGGCGCAGCGAATGGTCCTATCGGGAGAGCGACGCGCGCATCTTCAACGCAATCCTGCGCGAACGTGGGTTGAAGCCCCGCGCGCCGGGCCGCTGGCCGGTGCAGAACTATGCCAAGGCCTATGCATTTCGTGTGCTGAGAAAGCTGGGGTTGACCGGCAACTGACCGCCAAGCATGGCGGCAAGCCATGAGCGAGACACCCACCCCCGAAGAACTCGTCGCCGGCCTCGTCCGCCTGCTGACGGTCGAAAAACGCGCCGCCGATGTCTATGCCGGGCCGCCGCAGCAGGACGGCATCGGGCGGGTGTTCGGCGGGCAGGTGCTGGCACAGGCGCTGCAAGCCGCGCAGGCAAGCGTGAACGACGGCAAGAGCGCGCATTCGCTCCACGCTTATTTCCTGCGCGGCGGACGCGAGGGTGCGCCGATCGAATACCGCATCGCGCGGGATTTCGACGGGCGCAGCTTCGCCAACCGCCGCGTGGTCGCCAGCCAGGAGGACGAGCACGGGATGCCGGTGCCGATCCTCAACCTCACCGCCAGTTTCCAGCAGCCCGAGGCAGGCCTCGAGCACATCGACTCGCCCATGCCGGACTTGCCCTTGCCCGAAGACCTGCGCTCCGACATGGAACAGCGCCGCGATATCGCCGCCGCCTGGGGGGACAGGCTCTCCGAACAGCAACGCCGCCTGATGCTCCGCCCGCGACCGATCGAGATGCGCACCTGCGATGCGCTGCACTGGATGAGCAGCGAACCGCGTGAGCCGCGCGCGCATACCTGGTTCCGGGTCTGCGCGCCGATCACCGGGGTGGACGACACGCCCGACCTGCACCGCGCGATCATCACCTATGCCAGCGACTATACCCTGCTCGGCACCAGTGCGCTGCCGCATGGCCTCAGCTGGATGCGGAACGAGCTGGTTGGCGCGAGCCTTGACCACGCGATCTGGTTCCACCGTGACGCGCGCGCCGACGAGTGGCTGCTCTACGCTACCGACGCCCCGTGGAGCGGCGGCGGGCGCGGATTCAACCGCGGGCGCATCTTCAACCGCGCGGGCGAGCTGGTGGCGAGCGTCGCGCAGGAAGGGATGATGCGCAAGCGCGCGCCAGCAGCGAAACGGTAGCGCAGACGAGGGCCTGCGACACCTGCCCCGCCGATACCACGCTTCAAATGGATCCGCGCAGCTGAAGCACGGTTGCAACACGTGGAGCAGTGGTCAAAAGTTCAGATCGGTTCGATCGAAAACCGGGCCGATGATCGGACGGACCGAGCAGCAACCGACAGCGGGATGGCGCGGAGGAGCGAAATTGACGAGACACTTTTCGCAAGAAGCGCGCCAACTGCCGATCGCCGGAATGGCGCGATCGGGGGTCACGCGGCGGGTGTTTGCAGCCGGGTTGATCGGCGGCTCAGCACTGCTGAACGGCTGCGCCCGGAACCTCGCGGCCGGCGGCGACCTCCCCCAACCCATCGACCTTGGGGCATCCGAACGCGTTCGCGTGCTGCGCCAGGCGGAACAATGGCTGGAAGCGCCACCGATCACAGTCACTGCGTCGCTGGCACCGCGTAGCCCGGGGGACCGGCACGCCTATTATTCCGAAGGCGACTACTGGTGGCCGGACCCCGCCAACCCCTCGGGGCCGTTCGTCCGGCGCGACGGCGAGAGCTATCCCGGACGGTTCGACGATCACCGGCAGGCGTTGATCCGCCTGTCGCGCGCTGTCCCTGCGCTTGCGGCGGCATGGTTGCTGACCGGCCGGGATGTCTACGCGCAAGCTGCGCAGCGCCACCTGTCCGCCTGGTTCGTTGATCCCGAAACCGCGATGGCCCCGCATCTTGAACATGCGCAGGCGATTGTCGGCCGAAACACCGGGCGAGGGATCGGGATCATCGATACCCTCCACCTCGCCGAAGTCGCGGTGGCGATCCCGCAGCTGCCCATGCCGACCGCAACGCGTGACCGGATTGACGCATGGTTCGCTCGCTATCTTGAATGGATGTGGACGTCCCCCAACGGGCTGGACGAGCAGGATGAGCGCAACAATCACGGCACATGCTACGCCGTTCAGGTCGCCGTCTTTGCGCAGCTTATCGGCGACCGCGACAAGATCGCATGGTGCCGCACACGCTTGACCGGTTCGCTGGTGCCGGGACAGATCGCTGTCGATGGCTCGCAGCCGCTTGAATTGTCGCGAACAAAGCCATTCGGCTATTCGCTATTCAATCTCGACATGCTGTCGGTATTGGCGCACCTCGTTGCGCCGGGAGACCGTGCGGTCTGGACTCATCGTTCCACATCGCACGGCAGCCTCGCTGATGCTGCAGCCTTCATGCTGCCTTTCATCGAAGACAAGACTCGCTGGACGTTCGCGCAGGACGTCGCCTTCTGGGACCAGTGGCCAGTCAGACATCCGCTGCTCCTGATCGATGCCGCTCTGGAAAACCGCCCTTTGTCGCGCGCCTTGTGGGACAGGCTGGATCCTGACCCCTCAAATGCCGAGGTCATCCGCAACATGCCATTCAGGCAGCCGCTGATCTGGTTCAAGGGCTGAGAATTACAGCGCCGACCAATTCAGGACCACAAGGGCCGGATCGTCAGCGTGCCTTCGGCCCACCACGTGTCAGACGACTCGCTCCGCTAATGCGCCAGCAGGATCGGCATCTGCGGCGCGCTCAGCATCTTCCGCGTCACGCCGCCCAACAGCATTTCCGCCAGCCGCGAATGGCCATAGGCGCCCATCACCATCAGCCCGCATTCGCGCATCTGCGCGGCGGAGAACAGCGTGTCGGCAATGCTCGCCTCGCCGCGCGGGATCTCCACGATCTCGCAATCGATGCCGTGGCGGGCGAGATAGTGCGCGCCGTCGGTGGAGGGGAAATCATTGCGCGCCTTGTCAGAAGGCTCGGCGATGCTGGCGAGCGTCACCTTGCACGCGCAGGCCAGCAGCGGCACCGCGGCGCGCAGGGCATGGGCGGCCTCGGCAGAGCCGTTCCACGCCACCAGCATCGGCGCGCCGACATCAAGGCTGGGGGCACTTTCGGGCACCACCAGCACCGGCACGGGCGCTTTCAGCACCACATCGCCCACCAGCGCCGAAGGCCCGCGTCCGTCGCTCCCCGCCTCGGCCGGGCCGACGATCACCACATCCGCCAGCGGCGAGGCTTCGAGCAGGCGCTGCGGGGCGATGCCATAGACGAAGCGCCAGTCCCACGGCACGCCTTCGTTCTCCAGATCGGCCTCGATCTGGGCGCGCAGCTTTTCGGCGTTTTCCTTGATGATCGGCATCGCGGCGGCGATCGCCGATCCATAGAAGTCGCCCGGCGCGAAGACCTCGTAGCTGACCGCCTGAAGGCAGGTGATGTGGCCGTTGGTGGCCCGCGCGATGTCGAGCGCGACTTGCAGGCGCGCGGTCATCGCCGTGTCGTGGTCGATGTGTAGCAGGATCGATTTCATGGCGTGTCTCCCGGTGATGGTGAACATGGTCGCCCCGAACGCCGCGGCTGGCTTTGACAGGGATCAAATTCGGCCTGCGTGCGTCCGCCCAGCATAGCATCTTGCCATGGACAAAGCCCGCGCTCATTCTGGCGGGAGGGAGAGACCATCATGCAGATCACGCGCCACCCGCCGGTGAAGACCAGCCTGGAACCGTCGAACCACCCCTATCTGACCGGGGCGTGGACGCCGCTGCACGAAGAGGTCGATGTCGCAGAACTGCCGGTGCTGGAAGGCGCGATCCCCGCCGACATCGACGGCATCTACCTGCGCAACACCGAAAATCAGGTGCACCAGCCGCTGGGCCGCCACCACCCCTTCGATGGCGACGCGATGATCCATCAGGTCAACATCAGCGGCGGCACGGCGAGCTACCGCAACCGCTTCGTGCGCACCCATTGCTTCGAGGCCGAGCAGATCGCCGGGCAATCGCTGTGGGGCGGGTTGATGGACCCGTGGGGCACGTCGAAGCGCCCCGGCTTCGGTGCGCATGGGGGGCTGAAGGATACGGGCTCCACCGACATCATCGTTCACGCCGGAACGGCCTATGCGACGCTCTACCAGTGCGGTGAGGCGTGGATGCTCGATCCGGTCACGCTCGCCAGCCGCGGCAAGGCGCCGTGGGTGCCGCTCGATGGCATCTCGGCCCACCCCAAGGTCGACGAGGCGACCGGGGAGCTGATGTTCTTCAACTACTCCAAATACGCGCCTTACATGCATTACGGGGTGGTCGACCGCGAAGGGCGGCTGGTGCATTACGTGCCGGTGCCCCTGCCCGGCCCGCGCCTGCCGCATGACATGGCGATCACCAAGAACTGGTCGATCCTTAACGACATGCCGCTGTTCTGGGACGAGAGCCTGCTGGCGAACAACATCCACGCCGCGCGAATTCACGAAGGCCTGCCGACCCGCTTCGCGCTCATCCCGCGCCATGGCCAGCCGGAGGACATTCGCTGGTTCGAGGCCTCGCCGACCTATGTCCTGCACTGGACCAACGCGTGGGAGGAAGGCGACGAGGTCATCCTCGAAGGCTATCATCAGGCCAAGCCCATGCCCGATCCGCTCGAGGAAATGGGCCGCTACAGCCACATGATGGCTTATGTGGACGAACATTCCTTCCAGAGCCGCCTGCACCGCTGGCGCTTCAACCTCAAAACCGGCGAGACGCGCGAAGAGCGCCTGACCGACCGCATCGTCGAATTCGGGATGATCAACCCGGCCTACGCGATGCGCAAGAGCCGCTATGTCTGGTCGACCACCACGCGGCCCGGCTGGTTCCTGTTCAACGGCTATGTCCGCCACGACACCCAGACCGGCGAGGAACAGGTCTATCGGCTGCCCGAAGGCGTCTATGCCAGCGAAAGCCCGATGATTCCCAGAAAGGGGGCGGTTTCGGAAGACGACGGCTATCTGGTCACCTTCCTGATCGACGAGAACACCGGCACCTCGCAATGCGCGATCCTTGATGCGGCGGACATCGCCAAGGGCCCGATCTGCCGCCTCGCGCTGCCGCACAAGATCTGTTCAGGCACCCATTCGGTGTGGGTCGAGCACGATCAGCTGCGCGCCGATGCCGCCTTCCACGCCGCGCGCTTCGCCCGCACCTGATTCTGCGGCGCAACGTCACCCGTCGAACTGGCTCGCCCGCTCGTCGCCGCCGCGCTTGCGCCGGGTGCACCCCAAGGCGTAACGCGCCGGGATTGCACGACTGCCATTTTCGGGAACCCCACTTGATGACCCTGCGCTATGCTCTTGCCGCTTCGACCGCTCTGCTGCTGACGGGCGCCCCCGCGCTGGCGCACTCCCCCGCCGCGCCGATCGCCACAGCGGCACAGACGGCCACGAGCACCGCCACCGCCCCGCAGACTGAGCATGACAAGCTCTTCGCCCTGTTCGAGGACGCCGACGCGCGCGAGCTTGAGCTCGATCCGCTGGGCCGCCTGTTCCGGGGTGACGATCAGAATGCCGACCGCCTCGGCGACCTGCTCACCGATTCAAGCTTCCTAGCCAGCCGCACCAACATCAAGCTGAACCTCGCGCTGCTGGCGCAGATCGACCGCAGCAAGCTCGATGAGACCGACGCGCTTGCCTATGACGTGTTCAAATACACGCAGGAGCGCGCGCTCGACGGCTATTCGGACGAAATGCGCGCGCTGACCGAAGTGCGCCCGATCAACCACTTCTTCGGGCTGCACACCTTCTACCCGCAATTCGCCAGCGGCACCGGGGTCGCGCCGTTCAAGACGCTGGCCAATTACGAGGACAACCTCAGCCGGCATGACGATTACATCGCCTTCATCGGCCGCGCGATCGGCAAGTTCCGCGAAGGCATGGACAGCGGTGTGCTCGAAACGAAGCTCACGGTCGAAATCATGGTCAGTCAGCTCGACACGCAGCTGGAAACCCCGCTCGCCGATTCGATGTTCATGGCCCCGACCAAGGCCTTCCCCGACACGATTTCGGCGGAAGACCGCGCACGCCTGACCGCCGCCTACGAGGCCAAGACCCGCGAAATCTACGCCGCCACCACGGGCTTGCGCGATTTCCTCAAGAACGAATACCTCCCCGTCGCGCGTGACAGCATCGGCCTTTCGCAGATGAAGGGCGGCGACAAGCTCTATGCCCGCATGGTCGAAGAATCGACCACCCTGCCGCTCGATCCCGAAACGATCCACCAGCTCGGCCTGTCGGAAGTCGCGCGGATCAAGGCGGATCTGGAAAAGCTCAAGAAGGAAGTGAAGTTCAAGGGCACGCTCACCCAGTTCTTCGACTACGTCCGCACCGATCCCAAGTTCCAGCCCAAGACCCGCGAAGGGCTGACGCAAAACTTCTACGACATTGGCAAGCAGGTCGACGCCAAGATCGGTGACTATTTCTCGCTGCTGCCCAAGTCGCCGCTGGAAATCCGGCCCTATGACCCCTCGACCGAAAAGTTCGAGGCGGGCGGTTCCTATCAGGGTGGCTCGCCTGACGGGTCGCGGCCCGGCGTGTTCTACTTCAACGCCTATGACCTGCCGAGCCGCCTGACGCCGGGCAATGTCACGCTCTACCTCCACGAAGGCGCGCCGGGGCACCACTTCCAGATCAGCCTCGCGCAGGAAAACGAGGCGCTGCCCGCTTTCATGCGCTTTGGCGGGACGACCGCCTATGTCGAAGGCTGGGCGCTCTATGCCGAAACGCTCGGCTACGAGATGGGCTTCTACAAGGATCCGTGGAACCGTTACGGCACCTTGCAGGACGAACAGCTGCGCGCGATGCGGCTGGTGGTCGACACCGGCATCCACGCCAAGGGCTGGACCCGCGATCAGGCGATCGACTACATGCTCGAAAATTCCGGCATGACCCGCACCGAAGTGGTGGCCGAGGTGGATCGCTACATCGCTATCCCGTCGCAGGCGTTGGCCTACAAGATCGGCGCGCTCAAGATTCAGGAGCTGCGCCAGCGCGCCGAGGCGAAGCTGGGCAAGAAGTTCGACATCAAGGCCTTCCACGCCGAGGTGCTGGACACCGGCGGGTTGCCGCTGGCGATCCTCGAACAGAAGATCGACCGCTGGATCGCGGCCCAAGCGGCAAAGTAGGGCCAAGGCACCGGCCAGACGCGCGGCTGACGGAATGGGCCTTTCGCGGAGGGGCATTCTGCTCTCTGGACACTGTCTCATGTGTCTCCAACAGGCCCGATTCTGAACGCGCATCTCCGCGCTGTGCGTCAACTCGTCGCATCCCATGCCCCGGTTGCCCGCTCCTTTGGGCACCGGGGCATTGACGTTCACCTGCGAGCAAGGTGTTGCTGAACAACCACGCCCCACACGGAATTCACCAAGGGCCAGCATACGGGATCGCGGCCCATTTCGCAGGAGTAGAACCGCTGTGACCACCACCATCCGAAACTCTCGCAAGCTGGCGCTCGCCGCCATGCTGACAGCCACCGCCGCCACCGGCCTTGCCGCGCAGCAGACCATGCCGCCTGCCGAACAGGGCGGGGTGCTGACCACCGTCTACGGCTCGCTGCCGCCGCTCGCCGACATGACCGAAGGCCCCAAGGTGACCGGCATCATCTCGGCGCGTCAGGGACAGCGCCTGCAGGTGACCGCCAATGACGGCACAAACACCGTCATCACGCTCCACCCAGACACCGAAATTCGCACCCGCGGCGGGTTCCTCGGGATCGGCAACAAGACCTTCGATCAGAGCGCGCTGCTCAACGGCATGCCGGTGATCGTCAAGACCTCGCAATATGGCGAGGGCCTGGTCGCCAGCGAAGTGCGCTTCACCAGCGACGATGCGCAGATCGCGCGGATGATCCGCGGCGGCACCCAGCAGCAGTTTGGCGAGCAGGGCGCGGCGATCCAGGCCAACGCCGCCGCCACCGAAGCGCTGCGCGGCCGACTCGGCGATATCGACAAGTACAACCTCAAGAGCACCACCAACGTCTATTTCGACACCGGCAAGTCGGTGCTCTCGCCGATGGCCAAGAACGAGCTGTGCGCCGCCGCGCAGGAAGCCAATGCCAACGAGAATTCGCTGATGCTGGTGCTTGGCTACACCGACTCCACGGGTTCGCAGGAGATCAATCAGACGCTGTCGGAAAAGCGCGCTGCGGCGGTGGTCAACCACTTGCAGCAGGTGTGCAAGTGGAAGCCCTACCGGATGCTGACGCCGACCGGCATGGCGACCGCCGATCCGGCGGCCGACAACACCACCGCAGCGGGCCGCGCGCAGAATCGCCGCGTTTCGGTGAATGTGCTGGTGAGCAAGGCGCTCGACGGGCAGTAAGACCATTGGCTGCGGCAGCGCTGAGGCGTTGCCGCAGCCGCCTCACATGATGGGCAGGACGCTCGCCATCTGCGTGTTGGGCTTGCCGCCCTCGGGATGCGGCAGGCCCAGCGCCGCATTGACCGCACGGCGCACCGGATTGGTGCAGGTAGAGGGGCCCTGCGCGTAGTAGATCAGCCCCTCGACCCGGCGGGTCTTCGTATCGGGGATGAGGATCACCTGCCCCGCCGTGCCCCCGTCCCCGTCCCCGTCTTGGGCAACAGGATCGCAGCGGCGCAGGGCAATCGACCCGTCCGCCGCCCGGTCGATCGCGGTGCAGACGAACGGCTCGTCGAACCTCAGGATGCGGGTGTTGCGCTGATACGACCCCAGCTCGTCCGACAGCACATATTGGGGATCGCGTGGGGCGAGATCGAGCGCACCCGGCGCGACGCTGTTCCTCTCGGGCGACTGGCCGAAATAGTCCGCGACCTGCGCGAGGATCGCCTGCCGGTAAGCGCCGCTCGCATACCACCGGTCGAAGCTTGCCGCGTCGGGAAAAGCCACGTCGGATCGCCACAGGACCGCATTGCGCCAGCAGTCGCCCAAGCGCAGCGTCTTGTCGCGCTGCCGGTCGACCATCGTGCCCTCCGGCAGGGCAAAAGCGGCGCTCACCAGCGCGGCCTCATCGTCGAAATAGTCGCCCTGACTGTCGAGGTTGAGCAGCAGGACAGGCAGCCCGATGCACGACAGGAAGCCGGTCACCGCCACGGCCTGCACCGGTCGGCTGTACCAGATCTTTGTCGGGGTCAGACGGTGAGCAAGGAAGATCAGCGCGATAATCGCGGCAGGCACGCCGAACATGGCAGCAAGGGCGAAGGCGAACTGGGTCACCCCGCCGCTTTAGCCGCTGGAATGGTAAAAATCGTAAATCTGCCGCGCCACCGCCGCACTCACCCCCGGCGCGCGCTGGAGGTCCTCGAGCGCGGCGGCGCGCACCTTGCTCGCGGTGCCGAAGTGCAAGAGCAGCGCGCGCTTTCTCGCCGGGCCGATGCCGGGGATCTCGTCGAGCGGGCTTGCGGTGATCGCCTTCGAGCGCTTGGCGCGGTGTGCGCCGATGACGTAGCGGTGCACCTCGTCACGCAGGTTCTGCAAGTGGAAGAGCAGCGGCGAATTGACCGGCAGCAGCTTCTCGCGCCCGTCGGAAAAGTGGAACACCTCGCGGCCCTCACGCCCGTGATGCGGCCCCTTGGCGATGCCGATCACCGCGACCTCGTCGGCGATGCCGATCTCCTCGAGCACGCGCATCACGCTCGACAGCTGCCCCTTGCCCCCGTCGATCAGGATCAGGTCGGGGAGGATGGTCTCGTGCCCGCCCGACTTGGCCTCGGGGTTGCCCTCGCCCTCGGCGAAGTTGCGGAACCGCCGCGCCATGACCTCGCGCATCATCGCGAAGTCATCATTGGTCTGCGCCTCGCGGATGTTGAACTTGCGGTACTGGCCCTTTTCGAACCCGTCCGGCCCCGCCACCACCATCGCGCCCACGGCCTTGGTACCCTGAATGTGGCTGTTGTCGTAGACCTCGATCCGCTGCGGGGGCGCGTCGAGTTCCAGAAACTCGGCCAGCTCGCGGTTGAGGCGCGCCTTGGTGCCGGTCTCTGCCAGCCGCCGCTCCAGCGCCTCAACCGCGTTCCTCTGCGCCTGCGCCATCAGCTTGCGCCGGTCGCCGCGCTCGGGGACGGAGATGCGCACCTTGCGCCCCGCCAGCTCGGACAGCGCGGCCTCGATCAGCTCGCATTCGGGCAGGTCACGGTCGACCAGCACCGTGGGCGGCGGCGGCACTTCCTCGTAGAATTGCAGCATCACATCGGCGAGCACCTGCGCCTCGGCCACCTCATTGGTGTGGCGCGGAAACAGCGCGCGGTGGCCCCAGTTCTGCCCGCCGCGGATGAAGAAGGACTGCACGCTCATCTGCCCGTTCTTCGCCGCCAGCGCGAAGACATCGGCATCGCCCAGCCCTTGCGCGTTGATCGCCTGGCTGCCCTGAATGAAGGTCGCCGCGCGCAACCGGTCACGCAGCATAGCGGCGGTCTCGAAATCGAGGTTTTGCGCCGCCTCGGCCATCTGCCGCTCAAGGTCCGCCTGCACCGCGCCCGATTTGCCCGAGAGGAAATCCTTCGCCTGCCGCACCAGCGCGTCATAGCCCGGCTCGTCGATCCGCCCCACACACGGGGCTGAACAGCGCTTGATCTGATAGAGCAGGCAGGGCCGGTCGCGATTGTTGAAGAAGCTGTCGGTGCAGGATCGCAGCAGGAACAGCTTTTGCAGCGCATTGAGCGTGGTGTTGACGCTGCCCGCGCTGGCGAAAGGCCCGTAGTAATTGCCCTTCGCCCGCCGTGCGCCGCGGTGTTTCTGGATGCGCGGGTAGGCATGATCAGCGCGCAGCAGGATGAAGGGGAAGCTCTTGTCGTCGCGCAGCAGCACGTTGAACGGTGGACGAAAGCGCTTGATCAGCTGCGCTTCGAGCAGCAGCGCCTCGGCTTCGGAATTGGTGGTGATGATCTCCATGCTGCGGGTCTGGCTGACCATGCGCTGGAGCCGCCCGGAAAGCTGCGCGATCTGGGTGTAGTTCGCCACCCGTGCCTTCAGCGAGCGTGCCTTGCCAACATAGAGAACATCACCGCGCGCATCGAGCATGCGGTAGACGCCCGGCGAAGGCTTGAGCACCTTCACCGTCTCGCGGATCGCCTGCACCCCGGCTTCGAGATCGGGCTGGGCGCTCGAAACGGTATATGCAGCGCGCTCCTCGTTGAAGCGCTCCGCACCGCGTGGGTCGTGAGAGGTGCCGGCGGGGGAGTCGGCGGGGTTTCGGGCCATGGGGGCCAGATAGGGACTGCACCGCCCCCTTGGCAATTCCCCCGCGAGCGGTTTCCGTCAGGCCGCGATGATCGCCTGCGCGATGTCGTCGATCGGCTGATTGGTCATTTCCTTGCCGATCTCGCCCAGCAGCCGCTGTTCGAGCTCGACGTGGTAGTGCCGCCGCAATTCGCCTAGCGAGCGCTTGTCGGCGACCACGATCAGGTTTTCGATCTGGTTGGTCTTGGCCTGATGGTTCATCCATTCCGCCGCCGCTGCGACATGCGCGCCTTCCTCAAGCGCGCTGTCGCTGCTCTGGCCCGAAGTGATCGAATGGCGCTGGTTGCCCTGACTGTAATTGGTCGGGTCAAGCTCGGGGGTGTCGATCATTTCCAGCTGCGGATGAACCGCATCGCCGGTGTTGTGGAGCCACAGGAAACGCTCGCCATCGAGCACTGCGACATGGGTTCCGCCGGGTATTTTCATGGGGATTCTCCTATTTGCGGTGACGGTCGGCCTTGCCGAACACGGTATCGAGCCGGGTGACGAGCGTCCCGAGCGCGGCATTGACCGCGTCCATCGGCTTCTCGCCGCGTTCGGCGACGAAGATCGGATCGCCGTTCTTGGGCCGTGCCTCGAGCCGCGCCTCGATACCGTCGGGACGGTTGCTGTCGCCATCGACATCGCGAACGTGCACTTCGATCGTGGTCAGGCGCTCGCCGAAGCGCGCGTCGAGCCGCTCGGTCAGGCGCTCTTCGACTGCCTGTGCCATGTCGGCCGAACCTGCGGTGGCGTTGTCTGTGTTAAAGCGAATGTCCATCTCAGCGCACCTTCCGGCTGCGTTCGAGCACCGGGCGCTGACCTTCGGCGTCGAAGGCACCCGAAACGGGCTCTTCGCGGTTGCGCTGGCTGATCGGCCCTTCGCCTGCGGTCTTTTCCTGATGGTCGAGATGCTCCTGCGCGGGCGCGTTCTCGGTCTTCAGCTTCATGGCCTTGTCGGCGATATCTTTTTGGGTGGTGTCGGTCACGGGGACTTCCTCTCCTGATTGGTGTGGGGGGCCGCGCGGGGCAGCCTGGCATGAGAACCAAGGGCATAGGGCGCGCCTTGTTCCATTTGCGCCCGGGATTGGCGGCAGACAGAGGTGCCTCGCACGGCGGGTCGCAGCGGCGATTGGCAAGCGCGCCGCACACGCCTATCGCGCCCCAATGGAGCATAGCGACGTCATCATCCTCGGCGCGGGCGCGGCCGGGCTGTTTTGCGCCGGACAGGCGGGGCAGCGCGGGCTGCGGGTGGCGTTGCTGGAAAAGGCCGAGGCGCCGGGGAAGAAAATCCTCATTTCGGGCGGGGGGCGCTGCAACTTCACCAACCTCGGCGCGGGGCCGGGCAATTACCTTTCGGCCAACCCGCACTTCTCCAAGAGCGCGCTGGCCCGCTACAACCCGGCGGACTTTATCGCGCTGGTCGAGCGTTACGGGATCGCGTGGCACGAGAAGACGCTGGGCCAGCTGTTCTGCGACGGGTCGGCGAAGCAGATCGTGGCGATGCTGCTGGAGGAATGTCCGCCGGAGCGCGTGCAGCTGACCTGCGGCGTGGAGATCGCTGCCGTCGCGCGCGGGGAGGATGGCAGCTTCACCGTCACCGCCGCCGATGGCCGCGCATGGCAGGCCCCCGCACTGGTGATCGCCACGGGCGGGCCCTCGATCCCCAAGATGGGCGCAAGCGACTTTGCCTTCCGGCTGGCTCGGCAATTCGGGCTGAAGGTGGTCGAGCCCCGCCCTGCCCTCGTGCCCCTGACGCTGGGAGGCGAGGACGCGCTGTTCCGCGAGCTGTCGGGCGTCGCCGCGCCGGTGCGCGCGCGGGCGGGGAAGAGCGAATTCGCCGAGGCGGCGCTGTTCACGCACAAGGGGCTCTCCGGCCCGGCCATCCTGCAGGTTTCAAGCTATTGGCGGCATGGCGAGGAGGTCGGCATCACCTTCCTCCCCGATGCGGCGAGCGACTGGCTGCTTGAGGCCAAGCGCGATCGGCCCCGCACCCATCTGCGCACCTTGCTGCGCGAACGCCTGCCCGCGCGGCTGGCTGATGCACTGGCCGACCGGCTGGCGCTGGAGCGCGAGCTCGGCAACCTCTCCGACAAGGATTTGCGCGCGGCACAGGCGAAGCTCGACGACTGGCGCTTCGCTCCGAACGGCACCGAGGGCTATGCCAAGGCCGAAGTCACCGCAGGCGGCATCGCCACGACGGAGCTTTCCAGCCGCACGATGGAAGCCGCCAAGGTGCCCGGCCTCTACGCCATCGGCGAGGCGGTGGACGTCACCGGCTGGCTCGGCGGCTACAACTTCCAATGGGCCTGGGCGAGCGGCTTTGCCTGCGCCGAGGCGCTCGCCGAAAAATCGGCCAAATCGGGTTGAAGGTTCCCCTCGGGACGAAGGCCCGCAAGCGCGACCGCGCGCCCGCAGCGACGCGCCCAAAGGGCGCATGAGCGAGGATAGCGCCCGCCCGGATGGGCGGGCGCTCCCCATCAAAAGAGCTTCCGCAAGTCAATCCCGAGATAGAGCCCCAGCGGGTCGATCACGAAGGGCTGGTAATTGATCGGCGTCTCGCCCGCCGAATCGCGGACCCGGCGCTGCGCGTCGAAGACGTTGTCGGCGATAAGGCTGACGCGGAAATCCTTGAGCAGCCCTTCGTTCTTGCCCGTCACCTCACCCATATTGGCAAAGATGCGCAGGTTGAACGTGACGATGTCGTCGAAGAACAGATCGCTGGTGCCGACCGCGCCGTCGAGCCTGGTCTCGCCCGTGTAGATACCCGACAGGCGGAAGCCGATCCCCTTGCCGAACAGGCCCGCTTCGAGCCGGCTGGAATGCCGCGGCTGGCCGAAGGCGCCGGTCGCCTGACCGTCAAGCTGGTCGAGTGGGGCGATGCCGGGGGCGATCAGGACCTCGTTGGCGAGCTCGATCGTGTGGGTCAGGTTGGCGAAGTAGCGCCAGCCCTGAAACTGCCGACCGGCCAGCGGATTGAAGGCCGGGCCGCCCGCCGGCGCGCCGCCGCCTGCTGCCGGAGGCCCGCCCGCGCCCTGCCCTGCCGGGGCCGCCGCGCAGAAGCGCTGCTGGAACTGTGCCAGCGCCTCGGGCGGGATAGTGCCGTCAGGACGGCGCGAGCGGTCGATCGCCATCTTGATGAAGGCGGGGTCGACGCCGGGCAATTCGGCCGAGACATCTTCGCCGCGCTCGATCTTGGCGATCAGCTCGGCGATGGCTGTGGCGCCCTCGGGGCCGCAGGCACGTTCGCGGAAGGCGGCGCGCTGCGGCGGAATCTCGGCGGGAGCCCCGCCCTGACCGCCACTACCCGGCCCGCGCCCAGCACCCATCATCGCCGGGTCCATGCTGCAGATCCGGGTGCGGAACTGCGCCAGCCGGTCGGTGTCGACCGTGCCGTCCGCCGCCCGTACGCGCGCCAGCATCGGGGCGAGGCGGGCTGTGTCGATGCCGGGGAACTCGGCGGAGATGTCCGCACCGCTGTCGATCGCGGCGACCAGCCTTTCTAGGAAGGCCTGCCCGTCATCGGCGCACAGGCGGGTGCGAAAGGCCATGAACTGCTCGCGCTGTTCGGGCGTCGGGGCCGCGCCGCCGCCGAACATGCCGCCGCCGGGCCGTCCGCCCGCAGGCGGGGTCGCCGCCGGGCCGGTGGTCGGCGGGGCAGGCTGGGCCGCAGGGGCCGCCGCCGCAGGAGCGCCGCCACCACCACCGCCACCAAAGCGTCCGCGACCGCCGCCGCCAAGGCCACCCTCGCCCTCGGCAGGCGCGCCGATGCTGCCACTGGTCGATAACGTGAACTGGAGCCGGTCCGCCTTCGTCTGGGCGAAGCTGACCGAGCGCCGGTCGACCGCGATCAGACGTCCGATCTCGCCGGGATTGTCAGGCGCCGCGCGCGTCACACGGCCCGGGAAGGCCGCTTCGATCTCGGAGGTGATCTGCGGAAAGCCGCTCACGACATTGTCCGACCGGTTGCGAATGTAGTCGACCGCCAGGCGCGAATTCTCCCAGAACGGCAATTCCCAGTTTGCCGAGAATTTCCAGTCGCGCTGGGTCTCTGCCGGAAGATCGGGATTGCCGCCGGTGCGTACGGTCGCAAGCACCGTCTCCCCGCGTACGAAATCGAACACCGGCACGTTGAGATTGTCGATCTGCGGGTTGCCGAGCGCAGAGATCGAGGGAGCCGATTCGCGCCAGATATAGGTCGCCGACAGATCGAGCCCGTCGGTCGGCCGCCACGTGATCCCCGCGTTCCAGTCCCCCAGCGTTCCGAAATCGCTGAGATTCTCGAGCCCGGCCTGAAGGTTCAGCGTGAAGTCGCCAAGCGCATCGAGGAATTCGTCGCGGGTGCTGGTGAGCGGCACCACCACATTGGCGCCGGTGGAAATGCGCCGGCGGGTCAGTTCCGATCCCGTCAGCGACCGCGTGTCGTTGCTCTCGATCCGCTTCCAGTCGAAGCCGAGATCGAAGGTCGCCAGAACTTCGCCCGCAGGCAGAAGTGCAAGCGGCCCCTCCAGCGTGGTCTGCGTTTCGGTGCTGATGATCTTGCTGCGCGCCAGATCGAACCCGTTGTCGGTGTCGGACGGCAAGGAGCCGGTGATCGCCAGCGTGCCCGCCGCCGCGGCATCGCGGAACACCTGCAACTGGTCGGACCGCAGGCGCCGGTCGATCTCGGTTGCAGATTCGCTGTATGCGCCGTCGAAGGTGCTGGTAAGCCGGAAGGCATTGATCGGCTGGTTGATCGAACCGGCAGCCGACACCGTGTCGCTCGACGTGCGCCGGGATAGCGGGGTGTCCGCCCCGAAGGTGCGAAACGCCGTGTCGCCATCCGGCCCCGTCAGCGCGACCGTGTTGAGCCCGTCGAGACTGCGGCTCTCATTGCGGGCGTAGTTGAGGTTGGCGCTGAGCGAGGTGCCGCTGTCGATGATCGCCTTGGCCCACGACACATTGGCATCGAGCCCGAAGGTGTCGGCCAGCAGGCTACGGTATTCGGCCTGATCGGGATCGCCGGCAACGTCGGACTGCGAGCCTTCGGTCTGGATGATATTGCGTTCCGCCTCGGTCAGCAGCGTCGTGTCTTCGAGCTGCACGCTGGCGTTGATCCGGCCGCCATCGGCGATCCTGAGCGTTCCGACCCGTTGTTCATTGCGAACATAACCCCCGCGCGAGGGTGCCTCGAGCTCGAAATCGAGCTGCCGGTTCGAATAATTGTCCTTGAGGATCAGGTTGATCACGCGGCGATCGGGCGGAAAGCCGAAGCGCTGGGCGACTTCCTCGGGAAACACCTCGACCCGCGCGAGCGCCTCAGGGGGATAATTGGCGAATTCGCGGAATGACCCGATGCGGATGCCGTTGACGAGGATCACCGGCTGCCCGCCGCCTCCGCGCCCCCGCGCAGAGCCGGTGCGCGCGCTGATTTGGGCGATCAGATCGGTGATCGAGGTTACGCCCTCGGCTGCGATTGCTTCTTCATCGAGTTGCAGCAGCGGGGCCTGTTCGACGAACAGCTGCCCGCGCAGCCGCCCGGAGCGCACGATGATTTCCTTGTCCGCCGCCGGCACCACATCGCTGGCGCTGTCGAGCTCTTCCTCCTTGGGCTGGTTGGCAAGCTCGGGCTGCGGCTGCGCTGCCGCGGCGGCGGGCGCGGGCGCCGAAATTGCGGGCGCGGGGAACAGCGACAGGGCGAGAGCACAGGTGCCGGCGCGCAAGGCAGCGCGGGAGAGCGGGGAGAGGTTCATCGAGTCCCTTTGTTTACCGTATGTTATGTGGCCGGGCGGCTTGTTGTCGCCGCCATCTGGCCGTTGGGTTACGCTCTGCGCCGTGACCGGGACGCACACTTGCAAGTCAAAGGGCGCCCCGGCAGAAAACTGCCCGGACGCCCGGCTTTCCAGACCCCTAACGCACGAGCCTTCCCTTTTGGTTCCCGCATCGCTAAAGCGCAGCCCCGCATCGACGGACGTATTGTGCGTTCGCGGAACACATGAAGGAATTACATGGCCAAGGAAGAACTCCTCGAAATGCGCGGGCGCGTGGTTGAGTTGCTGCCCAATGCGATGTTCCGGGTGGAGCTTGAAAACGGCCATGAGGTTCTCGGCCACACGGCGGGCAAGATGCGCAAGAACCGCATCCGCGTGCTGGTGGGCGACGAAGTGCTGTGCGAACTCACGCCCTATGATCTCACCAAGGCGCGCATCACCTACCGCTTCATGCCGGGTCGCGGCGGCCCCGGCCCGCAATAATTGCCGGCGGCCCACATGGGCGCGCTTCACCTGACGCTCGCATCGGCCTCGCCCCGGCGGCGCGAATTACTCGCGCGGCTGGGCCTTGCGCCTGACGCGGTCACCCCCGCCGATATCGACGAGACCCCGCTGAAGGGCGAATTGCCCCGCGCCTATGCTTCACGCATGGGCCGCGAAAAGGCGCTCGCGGTGGACGCGCCGGGCTTCGTGCTGGCGGGCGACACGGTGGTCGCGGTGGGACGGCGCATCCTCCCCAAGACCGAAACCGAGGACGAAGCGCGCGCCTGTCTCGACCTGATGAGCGGGCGGCGGCATCAGGTGCTCACCAGCGTGGTGCTGCGCGCGCCCGATGGGACAATGCGCGAAAGGCTGAGCGAAACCGTGGTCTGCTTCAAGCGGCTCTCGTCCGAGGAAATCGCCGATTACATTGCGGGCGGCGACTGGCAGGGCAAGGCGGGCGGCTATGCAATCCAGGGCGCGGCGGAGGGCCTGATCCAGTGGATCCGGGGCAGCCACTCGGGCGTGATGGGCCTGCCGCTCTACGAAACGCGCGCTTTGCTGAAAGCGGCGGGGTTTCCGATTGGCTGAGTGGCTGATCGAGGAAGGGATCGGGGAAACCCGCGCCCTGCTGGTCGAGGGCGAGCGCGTGCTGGCCGCGAAGATGATGTGGCCGGGAGAGTTGACCGCAGGCGCGCGGGTGACCGGCCGGCTCACCGCCAAGCTCAAGGGCACGCGGCGCGGTGTGGCGCTGCTGGATGACGGGCGCGAGGCGCTGGTCGATCACCTCCCGCCGAGCGCCACGGAAGGCCAGAACCTCGATCTCGTCATCACCCGCGCGGGCCTTGCCGAGCGCGGACGTTTCAAGCGGGCGCAGGCGCGGGTGGCGGGGGCCGATGCCCCCTCGCCCGCTTCGGGCTGGCCCGAAGGCCGCATCGTCCGCCGCTTTCCCGCTGGCCTGTGGGACGAAGTCTGGCACGCCGCATCGGCGGGCAGCCTCGACATTTCCGGCGGCGAGATTCTTGTCAGCGTGACCCCCGCCATGACCGTGATCGACATAGACGGTGTCGGCACCCCGCGCGAGGTTGCGCTGGCGGCCGTGCCCGCAATAGCCCGCGCGCTGGCGTGGTTCGGGCTTGGCGGCAATATCGGGATCGATTTTCCGACGCTCCAGGCAAAGGATGATCGCCGCGCGGTCGATGACGCGCTGGGAGCGGCGCTCGCAGACTGGCCGCATGAACGCACGGCGATGAACGGCTTCGGCTTCGTCCAACTGGTCGCGCGGCTGGAGGGCCCCTCGCTGCTGCACCGATTCGCCACCTCTCGCGTCGGGATGTGCGCGCGCCTCGCCCTGCGGATCGGCGAGCAGGCCGAAGGGCACGGCCCGGTGCTGGAGCTGCGTGCCCACCCCGCGCTTAAGGCCAAGCTGAAGGCGCAATGGCTCGATGAACTCGCCCGCCGCACGGGGCGCACCGTGCGGGTAGAAACCGATCTCGGTCTTGCGCTCGAAGCGCCCAATGCCCAGATCGTGGCGGCATGACCAACAAGCCCTGCCCGATCTGCCGCAAGCCGCGGCATCCCGATCACCACCCTTTCTGCTCGCAGCGCTGCCGCGATCGCGATCTGGCGCGCTGGTTCTCGGATTCCTACGCTGTCCCCGGCCCGCCCGCCGACCCGGACGAAGTGGCGCAAGGCAGCTGGCCCGAGCAGGATTGAGTGCGCGCGCAATAATCCGGCGACGCGGCCATAAAAGCCCCTTGCCAACCCGTCACGCCTTCGCCATAGGGCCGCTCTCATTTGCTCGCCGGGCCACAGCGCCCGTCGCTCGCAGCGAATGCCCGAGTAGCTCAGGGGTAGAGCAGCGGATTGAAAATCCGCGTGTCGGTGGTTCAAATCCGCCCTCGGGCACCATTCGCTGAAAAGGGCCGAGCGCCCAAAGGGAAAATGCCAATGTCCCGCCGCACCAAGCTCTACGAAGGCAAGGCCAAAATCCTCTACGAGGGTCCTGAACCCGGCACGCTGATCCAGTATTTCAAGGACGATGCCACCGCCTTCAACGCGGAAAAGAAGGGCACGATCAACGGCAAGGGCGTGATCAACAATCGCATCAGCGAACACGTCTTCACCCGCCTCGCCCATATCGGCATCCCCACCCACTTCATCCGCCGCCTCAACATGCGCGAGCAGTTGATCCGGCAGGTCGAGATCATCCCACTGGAAGTGGTGGTGCGCAATGTCGCTGCCGGCTCGATCAGCAAGCGCCTCGGGATCGAGGAAGGCGAGCCGCTGCCGCACACGCTGATCGAATATTACTACAAGGACGATGCGCTGGGCGATCCGCTGGTCGCCGAAGAGCACATCGCCTGCTTCAACTGGTGCAGCCATGAAGAGATGCACGACATCTCCTCGATGGCGATCCGCATCAACGATTTCCTGTGCGGGATGTTCGCCGCGATCGACATCCGGCTGGTGGACTTCAAGCTTGAATTCGGGCGGCTTTACGATGGCGATTACAGCCGCGTGATCCTCGCCGACGAAATCAGCCCGGATGGCTGCCGGTTGTGGGACATGGCGACCGGCGAAAAGCTCGACAAGGACCGCTTCCGCCGCGATCTGGGCGGTGAGGAAGAGGCCTACCGCGAAGTCGCCCGCCGGCTCGGCCTGCTCAACGGTGAGGACAATGGCCCGGGCGAGGTGTTCGACCTCTCCCACGCCCGCTCGCGCCTGCGCGGGCCCCCGCCGATCAAGAAGTAACGCCGGGCAAGAAATAGGCTGACAGCCCGGTTTCAGTCGCTAGTCTCTCAGGTCACGCCAATGGCCTGAGAGAGACGTCTGATATCCATGCGGAATTTTGCCCTTGCCGCCAGCCTGATGCTGGCCCTGTCGCCGCTTGCCTTCACCACCGCGCTCGCCGCGCAGGATGCGCCGGCCACCGACGCTCCCGCTGCCGCCGAGGCCGCCGCCGAGGCTCCTGCCCCGGTCTGGGCCTTCGAGACCAGCGATGTGCCGGTCGACCCCGGCTACACCTTCGGCCAGCTCGACAACGGGATGCGCTACGTCATCCGCCAGAACGCGACCCCTGCGGGCACCGCGATGGTGCGGATGCGGATCGATTCGGGCGCGCTGGAAGAGACCGACAGCGAGCGCGGGCTCTCGCACTATCTGGAACACATGGCCTTCAACGGGTCGAAGGGCATCCCCGAGGGCGAGATGATCAAGCTGCTCGAACGCGAGGGGCTGGCCTTCGGCGCGGACACCAATGCCTCGACCGGCTTCGATGCGATCACCTACATGCTCAACCTGCCGCGCAATGACGAGGCGCTGCTCGGCACCGCGCTGATGCTGATGCGCGAGACGGCGAGCGAGCTGACCATCTCCGAGGACGCAGTGGCGCGCGAGCGCGGGGTGATCCTCGCCGAACGCCGCGACCGGGCGGGTTTTCAGCTGCGCAATTACGAGGACAACGCCGCCTTCCTTGCCCCCGGCGCGCGCTATACCGAGCGCCTGCCGATCGGCACCGCCGAGGTGCTGGAAAACGCCACCGCCGCGCAGATCCGCGCGCTCTATGAGCGCACCTATCGCCCGGCCAACACCGTGCTGGTCGTGGTCGGCGACTTCCCGGTCGATGTGGTCGAGGCCGCCATCCGCGAGCGGTTTGCCAGCTGGGCACCCGCCCCTGCCCCCGCCGAGCCCGAGGCCGGCCCGATCGACACGTCCGCCAAGGGCCTGACCGACATCCATATCGATCCCGCCTTGCCCGAAACCGTCACCATCAGCCGCCTCGCCCCCTGGCGCGACGATCCCGACACCGTTTCGAGCCGCCGCGCAGATGCGATGCGCAGCCTCGGCTATGCGATCATCAACCGCCGCCTCGCCCGGCTGGCGCGCGGGGCCGATGCGCCTTTCCGGGGCGCGGGCTTCGGCACCGGCGACATCTTCGAGGATGCGCGCATCACCAGCCTCAGCATCAGCAGCGCCGATGGCGAGTGGAACAAGGGGATGCTTGCTGCGGTGCGCGAGGTCAATCAGGCGCTGACCTTCGGCTTCACCCAGGCCGAGGTCGACGAGCAGCTCGCCAATCTGCGCACCACGCTGGAAAATGCCGCGAAATCCGCCGACACGCGCGGCAACAACGTGTTCGTCAACGCCGCGCTGGCGCTGGCGGGGGACGAGCGGGTACCGGTCACCCCCGAATGGCAACTCGCCGAGTTTGAGCGGCTCGCCCCCGAAATGACCCCGCAGGCGCTGTGGGAGGCGGTGCGGGAGGATGCCGCGCCGCTTGATGAGCCGCTGATCCGCTTCACCGGCCGCACCGCGCCCGAGGGCGGCGAAGTCGCGCTGCGCAGCGCCTTTGGCGAGGGCATGGCACTCGCCATCACCGCGCCGGTCGACAACGGCCCGCTGGCCTTCGCCTACACCGATTTCGGCACCCCGGGCACGGTGGTGAGCGACACGGTAGAGGAGCGCCTCGGCATCCGCCGCATCGTGTTCGACAATGGCGTGCGGCTGAACCTCAAGCAAACCGATGTGCGCAAGGACCGGATCGCGGTGAGCTTTGCCCTCGACGGTGGCGACCTACTCAACACCCGCGATGCGCCGCTGCGCGCCTACCTTATCGGCTCGCTGCCAGCGGGCGGGCTCGGCAAGCACAGCCAGGACGAGATCACCAGCGTGCTGGCCGGGCGCAGCGTCAGCTTCGACCTCGATAGCAGCGCCGATGCCTTCACCGCCTCGGCCGTCACCACCCCGCGCGATCTTCTGCTGCAAATGCAGGTGCTGGCCGCGACGCTGACCGATCCGGGTTACCGGCCCGAGGGGGTCGAGCGGTTCCGCAAGAACATCGACAACTTCTTCAATACGCTCGATTCCACCCCCGACCGCGCGCTGTCCTCGGCCAGCGGAGCAATCCTGTCGGACAATGACCCGCGCTTCAGCCTGCAACCGCGCGAGGCCTTTTTCGCGCTGGACTACCAGGCTCTGCGCAAGGCGATCGGCGACCGCCTGGCCTCGGGCGCGATCGAGATTGCGCTTGCGGGCGATCTTGATGAAGACGCTGCCATCGCCGCTGTCGCCGCCACACTCGGCGCTTTGCCGCAGCGCGAGGCGGCCTTCAATTCGCGCACCGAAAACCGCGATCGCAGCTTCACTGCGACGCGCGGCGAGCGCGTGCTGACCCACAAGGGCGAGGCCGATCAGGCGCTGCTGCAATGGTATTGGCCCACCACCGACGACAGCGACCTTGGCGAGACCCTGCGGCTCGATCTGTTGTCGCGCATCGTCCGGCTGGAACTGACCGACCGCCTGCGCGAGGAGCTGGGGCAGGCCTACTCCCCATCGGCGGGGTCGCAGCCGAGCCATTACTATCCGGGCTACGGCGTGTTCATCATCAACGCCTCGGTCGCGGTCGATCAGATCGAGCCGAGCCGCGCGGCCTTGCAGGGCCTGATTGCCGATCTGCGCAAGGGGCCGCTGGATGCGGACGTGATCGAGCGGGCGCGCAAGCCCTATCTCGAGGATTACAGCAATGTTCTGAAGGACCTGAGCGGCTGGATCGGGCTCGCATCGCGTACGCAAAGCGAACCGGAGCGGCTGGATCGCTTTGTCGCGGTGCCCGATGTCCTGCGCGCCATCACGCCTGAAGACCTGCACCAGACCGCGCTCAAATATCTCGATCCCGATGGCGCGGTGGCCTTCACCGTCGTCCCGGAAGCGGCAGCCGCAACCGCGGCCGAGTAGCAGGCAAAGAAAAAGCCGGCAGGTCGCCCCCCGCCGGCTTTCCCCTTTGCGGCGCGCCCCTCAGCGGGGCTGACCCTCAGTACTTGACGCTGATCATCGCGCCGATGATGCGCGGATCGTTGACGAAAGCGGTGTTGTTGTTGAAGTCGACCACGCCGAGCACGTTGTCTTCATTGGTGATGTTGCGCGCGAAGGCGGCGACTTCCCACTGGCCGTCATCCCCCGCATAGCCGATCTTGAGGCCACCCTCGATCCGGCTGCCGGCGTTGAACTCGGCGCTTTCGTAGAGCAGGAAGTTGGTCTCACCGAGGTAGACCCAGTCGGTGAAGATGAAGAATTCACCCGAATTGCCCACCGGGATGCCGTAGCGAGCGGTGAAATCGCCGCTCCATTCCGGCGCATTGGGGAATGGGTTGCCGTCGATGAAGGCACGGCGGGTGCCGCCCACCAGACGGGTCGGATCGGTCACGGTGCACTGCGCACAGATACCAACCGCGAGGTTCTCGTCTTGGATCTCGGTGTTGTTGTAGGCCACGCCCAGCGTGACCAGGAATTCGGGGCTGATCTGGAACGCGCCGTCGAATTCGACGCCCCAGCCCTCACCCTTGTTGGCATTGATCAGCTGCACGAGGTTCCCCGCGCCGCCTACGGCGGTGAACTGCGGGTCTTCGACAGTGTAGTAATAGGCTGCACCGTTCAGGCGCACGCGGCGATCGGCCAGCTCGCTCTTGAAGCCGACTTCGTAGGAGGTGATGTTCTCCGACTGGGCGACCGAGGGCGGGCTGAAGAACGCCACGTCGCGGCCCTGAATGGTCGGCCCGCGGAACGAATTGGCGACCTTGGCATAGACGCTGGCATCGTCCGAGACATCGGCGAAGACGCTGATGTCCCAATCGAACTGTTCGTCACCCACGCTCACCGGCTGCGGCGCCGCGCCCGAGCGGACGAAGAACGCCTTGTCATCCTCGGTGTAGCGCAGGCCCCCGGTGACGCGCAGGCTCTCGGTCAGCTGGTAGCCGACCTGACCGAACAGCGCCCAGGCTTCGTTGGTGTGGTTGACAGTGACCGGCGGCGGGAAGCTGAAGCCGACCGTGGTGACGTCGAAATCGCTCTCGAAATAGAAGCCGCCGACCTGCCAGCTCAAGGGCCCGCTGCCGTTCGAGGCAACGCGCACTTCCTGCGTGGTCTGCTTGAGGTCGATCGAGTCCTGCGTGTCCGAGGGGAACGGGATGAAGCCCGGCCCCGTCACGAGGTTGCCGCCATCGACATCGCCGCGGCTGGAGCCTTCGCTGGTCCAGTGGCTGGTGATCGAGGTCAGGGTCGCGCCGTCGAATTCATAGGCCGCCGTCAGCGTCGCGCCGAACTGCTGGTAATCGGCCACGTTCCCGCCGCCGGCGTCATAGAACACCCGGTTGCGATCATAGTTTTCGTTGAGCTTGTTGGTGTTGTTCGGCTGGTTGGCGCTCGGCCCCAGCACGTTGGCACGGAAGAAGGTCGAGGAACCGGCCAGATCGCGGAAATTGACCGACGCAAGGATGCTCGCCCGTTCGCTCGGCGTGAACAGCAGCTGCGCACGGGTGGCGAAATCGGTGTAGCCGCCGAGCACGTTGTCCTGCCCGGTGAAGCCGTTGTCGATCCAGTCGCCGCGCGTCTGGATCTGGGCGGCGACGCGGAAGGCCAGCACGTCTTCGGCGATCGACCCGCCGACCGCGCCGGTGAGCGACACCGTGTCGAGGCTGGCGAAGGACAGCGAAGCGGCGACCGAGGTATCGTGGCTCGGCTTGATCGAGTCCACCTTGACGATGCCCGCCGGGGTGTTGCGCCCGAACAGCGTGCCCTGCGGCCCGCGCAGCACTTCGACGCGCTGGATGTCGAAGATCGGGAAGCTCTTGAGGGTGACGTTCTCGAGCACCACGTCGTCGAGCAGCACCGACACGGGCTGCGAGGCGGCGAGGTCGAAATCGGTGTTGCCGAGGCCGCGGATGTAGAAGCGCGGGGCGACGCGGCCGTTCGAGCTTTCGACATTGAGGCCGGGCGCGGTGCCTGCCAGCGCGGTGATGTCGCCCGCGCCGCTGAAGATCGCGCTGACCCGCTCCTGATCCAGAATGTCGGCCGATACGGCGACATCCTGAAGGTTCTCCTCGCGCCGGTTGGCGGTGACGATGATAGTCGCAAGCTGACCTTCGGGCGCTTCGGCGGTGGCCTCGGCATCCTGCGCGGCGGCGGGTGCGGCAAGTCCGAAGGCGGCGGCGGCGAGCACGGTGGAACCGGCCCAGATGGCACGAATGGCGGAGAAACGAGTCGACATCGGACAACCCCCTGGTTGGAGCGGATGGAGAGTGGGTGCCGCGGCCCGTGACATTTTTGTTCGATTCGCGCGAGAACGCAGGCCCTGAAGGCTGGGCGAAAGCGGCACATCTGCGGCGTTCTTGCGACGGTTGTTGCAACAAGGTTACAATTGGGAGGCGCTTGCGACCCGATTATGACAAGCCCGCGAAAAAGCCGGCCCCTCTCCGCGTGCGCCAGACAGCGGTGCAGAATGCGCATCAGCGCGATTGCACCCTCCCGCCGGAGCGCTATAGCGGCCCCCAACACAGCCCCCCGAACAGGAGCCTCCCGCGATGCAAGTGCGCGTCCTTGTCCGATTGAAGCCCGGCGTGCTCGACCCTCAGGGCCGCGCGGTGCACCATGCGCTCGAAGGGATGGGCTTCGAGGGGGTCGGCGATGTCCGGATCGGCCGCCTGATCGAGCTCGATCTCGCCGACGGCACCGATCACGACACGATCAAGGCGATGTGCGAAAAGCTGCTCGCCAACACCGTGATCGAAAGCTTCACCATTGAGGGCGCCGACTGATGGCGTTCCGGGCGGCGGTCATCACCTTCCCCGGCTCCAATTGCGACCGGGACATGGCAACGGCGCTGGAAGCGGTGTCGGGCGTGCCGGCGATCCGGGTCTGGCACGGCGATGCCGAGCTGCCCGAGCGGCTCGACCTGATCGCCCTGCCCGGCGGCTTTTCCTATGGCGACTACCTGCGTTCGGGCGCGATGGCGGCGACCAGTCCGATCATGCGCGCGGTGATCGCGGCGGCGGAGCGCGGTGTGCCCGTGCTCGGCGTCTGCAACGGCTTCCAAGTGCTGACCGAGGCCCGGCTGCTCCCCGGCGCGCTGCTGCGCAATGCCGGACAGCGTTTCGTCTGCAAGACCGTGGCGCTTACCGTCGAAGGCACTGCTTCGCCCTTCATGGCCGGTTACACGGCGGGCGAAACGATCCGCATTCCGGTGGCCCACCACGACGGCAACTACTTCGCCGATGCCGACACGCTCGACCGGCTGGAGGGCGAAGGCCGCGTGGCCTTCCGCTATGCCGAAGCCTGCAACGGCTCGGCGCGCGACATTGCCGGGGTGCTCTCCGCCAATGGCCGGGTGCTGGGCATGATGCCGCACCCCGAACGGGCGATCGAACCAGCGGCGGTTACGGCGCTGGGCGGCGAGGATGGACGGCGGCTGTTTGCCGGCTTCCTTGAAAGCCTCGTCAGGGCCTAACCGGTCAGCGCCTCAGGCGCGGCGTTCGTTCGGCAGCACGAACAGGCGGCGCGCGTCCTCATCGGTCATCGGTCGGCCGAAATAGAAGCCCTGAATCTTGTCGCAGCCGAGGTTCCGGATCAGTTCCGATTCCTCGGCGGTCTCCACCCCTTCGGCAGTGGTCGTCATCTTCAGGCTCTTTGCCATCGCCACCACCGCGTTGATGATGGCAAGGCTCTCGGCGCTGCCCTGCGCTGCGCCCTGCACGAAGGTGCGATCGACCTTGATGGTCGAGAAGCGCAGCTTGCGCAGATAGCCGAGCGAGGAATAGCCGGTACCGAAATCGTCGAGCGCCACAGAACAGCCCAGCGCCATCACCTGCTCCAGCGCGTTGCGCGCCACGCTGGCGTCGCGCAGGAAGATGCTCTCGGTCACTTCGATCTCGAGCCGTTCGGGCTTCAACCCGGTCGCCGCGAGCGCATCCAGCACCTCGCCATGGAAGCCGGGCTCCAGCAGCTGTTCGGGCGAGACGTTGACATTGACCTTGACGTGATCGGGCCAATAGCGCGCCTCTTCGCAAGCCCGGCGCATCACCCATTGGCCGATCGGCACGATCAGGCGGGTGTCCTCGGCCAGCGGGATGAACTTGCCGGGACTGACAAAGCCGTGCTCGGCGCTGTTCCAGCGCACCAGCGCCTCGAAACTGACCACGCTTTCGGTCCGCGCATCGACCACGGGCTGATAGTGCAGCACCATTTCGTTGCGCCCCAGCGCCTTGCGCAGCGCCACTTCAAGCTGGCGGCGTTCTTCAGCGGAAGCATGGAGCGCAGGCTCAAAGCGGCAATGCTCGCCCCCGCCGCCATCCTTGGCGCGGTAGAGCGCAAGGTCCGCATTGCGCATCAGCTCTTCCACCGAGGTGCCGTCGCGCGGGCCTTCAGCCGAGCCGACGCTGGCGCCGACATAAAGCGTGTGGTGATCGACCAGATAGGGCTCCGACAAGCGCTCGATCACGCGCCGCGCGAGCTGGCCGATGCAGCCCGGCGCGCTGGCATCGCGCACAACGATCGCGAATTCGTCGCCGCCCAGCCGTCCGCACAGCTCGTTCTCGCCCATCAGCGATTGCAGCCGTGCCGACACCTGCGCCAGCAGCTTGTCGCCGGTCATGTGGCCAAGCGAATCGTTCACCGACTTGAACCGGTCGAGATCGACCATCAGCAACGCGCAGCGCGTGCGCCACTGGCTGGCATAGGCCAGCGCCTCGCCCAGCGCCTCGGTCAGTTGCAGGCGATTGGGCAATTGCGTGAGCGTGTCGAAGCGCGCGAGATAGGCGATTTTTTCCGAGGAATTGCGCTGCTCGGTGACATCCGATCCCACCCCGCGAAAGCCGGTAAAGCGGCCCTGCTCGTCGCGCATCGGCGTGCCCGAAAGCTCCCACCAGCGTTCCGCACCGTGGATCGAGACCTGCACCAGCATGTTCGAGAAATTCTCGCGGTTCTTGAGCCGCTCGGCCAGATCGTGGAGGCTCGGCGGAAACTGCCCCGTTTCCCACCCGCGCCCGGCGATCACTTCAAGCAGGGGCTTACTTTCGGTGTCCTCCTGCGAGCGGCCGAGCGCGAAGGCAAAGCGGGGGGACACCGCGCGCAGCCGCCGGGCGGGATCGACTTCCCACAGCCAGTCTGCCTCGTTCTCTTCGAACTCGCGCAGCAGCAGCGAGACCACCTCTTCCTTCTCGCTCACCATCGCCTCGGCGAGACGCGCCTTGAGGAAAATCGTGCGCACCTGAATGATGGCGACCAGACTGGCGATGGTGAACAGGATCGTTGCACAGGCGCCATGCCACTCGCCCTGCGCCGCCAAATTGCCGGCGGCCCCGAGCCCCATGATCGCATTGTAGATCATTACGCTGAGCGGCGCGGTCGAAAAGACGAAGGTGGAGCACATCATCAGCACGAGCACTACGAGCAGCATGGTGGTCTCTTGCGCCCCGTCCGCGAGCCGCGGGAAGAGGACCAGCGCCACCAGCCAGCACACCGCCGCCGCCACCGCGTTGAGATGCTGCGAACGCTCGTGCGCGCCGCCACCCGGCCTCTGCCCGGGCACTACCAGCAGCAGATCGGTCTGGCGGGTAATGTAGAGCACAAAGCCGAGCACCGCGGCCCAGGGCACCACGATCAGCAAACCGATCAGCGGGGCAAAAACCGATACGGCAAACACCGCCACCAGCGCGTTGGCAAACATCCGGTAGCGGCTGACCCGCGCAAGTTCCGAAAATTCGACCCCTCGCAAACGCGTCGGCTCAAACGCCGGATTGCGTGACAATCCAAGCACATCGGCGATTGCCAGTTCTGCCGGGAGCGGCGCAGGGACGGAGGACGGTTGTTGGACCACGTTCGGGCGATAGCGGCCAAACGTTAGGTTGGAGTAAAGTCTCCGGCCCGATTTTCGGCCCGTTGCAGCCCTATTCGACGGTCACCGATTTGGCGAGATTGCGCGGCTGATCGACATCGGTGCCCTTCACCACGGCGACATGATAGGCCAGCAATTGCACCGGCACGGCATAGACCAGCGGCACGATCAGCGGGTGGACGACGGGCATCTCAATCGTGGCGATGCAGCCCTCGCCCGCTTCGGCGATGCCTTGCGCGTCCGAGATCAGCACCACCTGGCCCCCGCGCGCACGCACTTCCTCCATGTTCGAGACGGTCTTTTCGAACAGCGGCCCCGAAGGGGCGATCACCACCACCGGCACGGCATCGTCGATCAGCGCGATGGGCCCGTGCTTCATCTCGCCCGCGGCATAGCCCTCGGCATGGATGTAGCTGATTTCCTTCAGCTTCAGCGCGCCTTCCAGTGCCAGCGGATAATCCTGCCCGCGCCCCAGATAAAGCACGTCGCGCGCCGGGGCGATCAGCGGCGCCATGGCGGCGATGTTCTCATCATGCGCGAGAGCGGCGTTGAGTGCGGCGGGCGCTTCAAGCAGATGGCGCACGATCTCGGCCTCCTGCTCGCGGGTCAGGCGGCCCTTTTTTACCGCCATATGCGCGGCGAGCGCCGCCAGCACGGCGAGCTGGCAGGTGAAGGCCTTGGTCGAAGCGACCCCGATTTCCGGGCCCGCGTGCGTCGGCAGCAGCAGATCGGCCTCGCGCGCCATGGAGCTGGTCGGCACATTGACGACCACGCCGATGGTCTGCCCGTTCGCCCGGCAATGGCGCAGCGCCGCCAACGTGTCCGCCGTCTCGCCGCTCTGCGAGATGAACAGCGCAAGGCCGCCCTCTTCCAGCACCGGGTTGCGATAGCGGAACTCGGAGGCGACATCGATGTCCACCGGCACGCGTGCGAACTGTTCGAACCAGTATTTCGCCACCATCCCGGCATAGAAAGAGGTGCCGCACGCAACGATCGTCAGCCGGCGGATGCTCGACAGGTCGAAATCGATCTGCGGCAGCGCCACGGAGTTGTCCGAACGGCGCAGATAGGAGGCGAGCGTCTGCGCCACCACCGTCGGCTGCTCGTAAATCTCCTTCTGCATGAAGTGGCGGTAATTGCCCTTCTCCACCGCTGCCGCCGAAGCGCCCGAGGCACGGATCTCGCGGGTGACGGGCTGGCCCTCGGCGTCGTAAATCTGCGCGCCGTCGCGCCGCAGCACGACCCAGTCACCCTCTTCAAGATAGGTGATGCGCTGAGTCAGCGGCGCGAGCGCCAGCGCGTCGGAGCCGAGATACATCTCCGCATCCGACCCTTCCGGCCCATAGCCCAGCACCAGCGGCGAGCCCAACCGCGCACCGATCAGCAGCTCGGGGTGCGCGCGGAAAGCGATGGCGAGCGCAAAGGCCCCGCGCAGGCGCGGCAGCACGGCCCGCACCGCATCCTCAGGATTGGCCCCGGCCTCGACCTCGGCGGAAATCAGGTGAGCGACCACCTCGCTGTCGGTCTCGCTCTCGAATGTGCGGCCCTTGGCGGCGAGATCGGCGCGTAGTTCCTTGAAGTTCTCGATGATCCCGTTGTGGACAATCGCGACCTCGGCGGTGGCGTGCGGGTGGGCATTGGCGGCCGTCGGCGCGCCGTGGGTCGCCCAGCGGGTGTGCGCGATGCCGACATCGCCCGGCGCCGGATCCTGCGCCAGCACGGTCATCAGATTGGCGAGCCGTCCTTCCGCCCGCCGCCGCACCAGCGCGCCATCGTTGAGCGTGCAGATCCCGGCGCTGTCATAGCCGCGATATTCCATCCGCCGCAGGCCATCCACCAGCCGTTCGGCGACGTTGCCCTGCCCCACGATCCCGATAATGCCGCACATCCGCCCGTGCCTTCCCTCAGTGTGATTGCCGCCGCTCTAGCCGTGCGCCGGTGAACAACAAGCCCCGATTGGCGCGAGGCCGAACGGGCTTAGGAAAAAAACAACCTTTCCTTTCTATTCACCATTGTTCGAGACGCACCATTCGCCTGTTTCGGGCGAGGTGCGCAAGGTTTCAGGCTAGAGCCTCGGGGGCTGGGAATGAGCGCATTCGGCAAAAAGGGCAATGCAGGCGGGTTGAAGTCGGGGGCACGTCCCGCCTTTGGCGTCGCACGGCCAATGAAGGGTGCAGGCGCGGGGCCGCGCGGCGGGGAACAGTTCCCGCCGATCCCCGGAGAGCCTGCGGCCGCACGCCCGGCACCGGCGCCTTCGCTGGCAAAGCCCGCCACCACATCGGAAGCGATCGAGCGTCTCAACGAGCGCATGGCGTCCGTCAACACGGGCGATTCCGAAGTCGGCGGCTTTGAAGCCAGCGTCCACAAGATCAAGGAACAGGTGCTCCCACGCCTGCTCGAGCGTGTCGATCCCGAAGCGGCGGCGACGCTGTCCAAAGAGGAACTCTCCGAGGAATTCCGCCCGATCATTCTGGAAGTGCTGGCCGAACTGAAGGTCACGCTCAACCGGCGCGAACAATTCGCACTGGAAAAGGTGTTGATCGATGAGCTGCTCGGCTTCGGCCCCTTGGAAGAGCTGCTGAACGACCCCGACGTCTCCGATATCATGGTCAACGGGCCGGATCAGACCTACATCGAAAAGAAGGGCAAGCTCACGCTCGCCCCGATCCGCTTCCGCGACGAACAGCACCTGTTCCAGATCGCACAGCGCATCGTGAACCAGGTCGGCCGCCGCGTCGACCAGACCACGCCGCTCGCCGACGCCCGCTTGAAGGACGGCTCGCGTGTGAACGTGATCGTCCCCCCGCTGTCGCTGCGCGGCACCGCGATCTCGATTCGTAAGTTTTCCGAAAAGCCGATCACGCTCGACATGCTGCGCGACTTCGGTTCGATGTCGGACAAGATGTGCACCGCGCTGAAAATCGCGGGCGCATGCCGCATGAACATCGTCATCTCGGGCGGTACGGGTTCCGGTAAAACCACGATGCTCAACGCCCTGTCGAAGATGATCGACCCGGGCGAGCGCGTGCTGACCATCGAAGACGCGGCGGAACTTCGCCTGCAACAGCCGCACTGGCTGCCGCTCGAAACCCGCCCGCCGAACCTTGAAGGGCAAGGCGCGATCACCATCGGCGACCTTGTGAAGAACGCCCTGCGTATGCGTCCTGACCGCATCATCCTCGGGGAAATTCGCGGCGCGGAGTGTTTCGACCTCCTCGCGGCGATGAACACCGGTCACGATGGCTCGATGTGTACGCTCCACGCCAACAGCCCGCGCGAATGCCTTGGCCGTATGGAAAACATGATCCTGATGGGCGACATCAAGATCCCCAAGGAAGCCATCAGCCGCCAGATCGCCGAATCGGTCGATCTGATCGTGCAGGTGAAGCGTCTGCGCGACGGTTCGCGTCGCACCACCAACATCACCGAGGTGATCGGGATGGAGGGCGACGTGATCGTGACGCAGGAGCTGTTCAAGTTCGAATACCTGGACGAGACCGACGACGGGAAGATCCTCGGCGAGTTCCGGAGCTCGGGCCTGCGCCCTTACACGCTGGAAAAGGCGCGGCAGTTCGGTTTCGATCAGGCGTATTTGGAGGCGTGTCTCTGACACGCCGATCCGGGCCATCCGGCCCGGATCGTTCGGCCTAACCGGCCGGCGGCCGGTCGGCCTTGCGACGCCTTTGGCGTCGTGCCGCCTTGCGTTGAGGATGGGCGGTTTTACATCCCCCCGATCACAACCGGCAGGCTCATCGCGAGGCATCCGCCGCCTGCGATGGCGAGGGTCATGAACAGGCCGGTCCACGGCACCCAGCCGACCCGCTCGAGCCGTTCAAGGCTGCGCCCGCGTGCGCGGCGGCGGTCCATGATGGCGGCAAAGGCGGCCAGCAGCCACAGCGCTCCGCCCGCCCAGGCCAGCTGCGCGGCATCGCTCAGCAGTTCGAATTGCGCAACAATATCCATGCTGCGCGCATATGGGACGCTCGCCCGCTTGCGCAATCCCCGGCGCTCGGCCAAGCCCTCCCGCGATGGATGGCTCGATCGCCCGCCCCCGGCCCCTGCTCGCGCTCGGCGTCCGCCTGCTCGCCGCCTTTGCGCTGGCGACGATGGGCATGTTGGTGAAGCTTGCAGGGACACGCGGCGCGCATCTGATCGAGCTGATTTTCTGGCGGCAATTGCTCACGCTGATCCTACTCGGCGCAGGGCTGGCGCTGACCGGGCGGTTGGCGATGCTGAAAACCCGGCGCCTGCCTGCCCACACCCGGCGCGCGGCGAGCGGGCTTGTCGGAATGCTGTTCACCTATGGCGCGGTGCTGCTGCTGCCGCTGGCCGAGGCGACCACGCTGGGCTTTACCGCTCCGGTCTTTGCCGTGCTGATCGCCATCGTGCTGTTCCGCGAGCGGATCGGGCCCTATCGCTGGGGCGCGGTGGCGATGGGCTTTGCGGGCGTGATCGTAGTGATGCAGCCTTTCGGCGGGTTTCACGAGGGCGTGACGCTCGCCGGGGTGGCGGTGGGGCTGGTCGCACCCTTCATGGTCGCGCTGATCAGCTTCCAGTTGCAGGACCTGAACACCACTGAAAACCCGTGGAGCATCGTCTTCTGGTTCAGCGCGCTGACGACCCCGATCGCCGCGCTCGCCCTGCCCTTTGTCGCCGCCGCGCATGATCCGCTGACGTGGGGGCTGATCCTCGGCATGGGCTTCGTCGGCGCAGCTGCGCAGATGCTGCTGACGACGTCGCTGCGGTTCGGTTCGGCGGCGGTGATCCTGTTGATGGATTACACCGCGCTGCTGTGGGCGAGTTATTATGGCTATGCCGTGTTCGACCGCGCGGCGCCCGCCAGCCTGTGGCTTGGCGCGCCGCTGATCATCGGCGCGGGGCTGCTGATCGCCTGGCGCGAGCGACAACTGGCCCGATCCCGGGTGCATTCTGCCGAATAGGATGGATCATTCCCGTCGCGAGGGCACTTGCGGGTTCTGGTTCAATAGGAGACCCGCCATGATCAATCGTAAACTGCTTCTCGCTCTTGCCGTCGGTGCCGTCACCCTCACCGCCTCGGCCTGCAACACCGTGGAAGGCGCAGGCGAAGACCTGCAATCGGCTTCGCGGGAAGTCGAAAAGGAAATCTGACCCGGCACGGCGGCGACGCGCTTCACGTTCCTGTCAGGAATATTTTTGCATGTTCATGCGTTACATTCCCGTCCCTGCTGAAAAAGGATGCAGCACGATGATTCGCAATATCTTGACCGCCGCCGCCCTCGCCGCGCTTTCGCTCACTGCCACCGCCTGCAACACGGTCGATGGCCTTGGCGATGACATCAAGTCGGTCGGCCAGGCCGGCAAGCGCGCGATCGACTGATTTCTATCGATAAACCAAAATGATGTTATTGGCCGGAAGTGCGTAGCGCGCGCTTCTGGCCAATCCGTTTTGGGCCGCGAGCGCATCCAGCGCTTCGGCTTCGCGCAGGCCCCAGCGCAGGTCGCGGGCCTTGAGGCTGGCGTCGAATTCCAGATTTGAGGGCGCGGTTTCGATCCCCTGCTCGATATAGGGCCCATAAAGGATCAGCGGCCCGCCGCTGTTGCCCAACAATCGGGCAGCCCCCCGGAAAAGCCCCAGGGTCGCCTCCCACGGGCTGATGTGCACCATGTTGATGCATACGATGGCATCAGCCTGTGTCACCGGCCAGCTGTCGGGTGCAGCGGCATCGAGCAGCTGCGGCGCGGCGAGATTGTTGCCGGGATAGTCTTCGCGATAGGCAGCAATCGACGCCAGCGCTTCGGGTGACGGATCGCTCGGTTGCCACGCCAGCGCGGGGAAGGCCTCGGCGAAGAACACCGCGTGCTCGCCCGTCCCTGCCGCAATTTCGAGCACCGTGCCGCTAGGGGGAAATTCGCGCGCCAGCACCGCGGCGATAGGTTCGCGGTTGCGCAGCGTCGCGGGGGCGTGCTGTTTCGCGCTCACGACACCTGGCGCTCCTGCCCCTCCCAATAGGGCGCGCGCAATTCGCGGCGCAGGATCTTGCCGCTGGCGTTGCGCGGCATCAGCGGGATGATATCGACGCTCTTGGGCGCCTTGAACGCTGCAATCCGCTCGCGCGCCCAGGCGATTACGTCGGCCGCGTCGACCTCGCAGCCGGGCTTGGCGACGACGCAGGCCTTGACCTCCTCGCCCCACTTGTCGCTCGGCACGCCGATGACGGCGACTTCGGCAATCGCGGGGTGGCCGTAGATCGCGCTCTCGACCTCGGCGGGATAGACGTTCTCACCGCCGGAGATGATCATGTCCTTGATGCGGTCCTGAATATAGACATAGCCGTCCGCATCCATCACGCCCGCGTCGCCGGTGTGGAGCCAGCCGTCGGCATCGATCGTCTTGGCGGTCGCCTCGGGCAGTTTCCAATAGCCGGAGGTATTCGAGGGAGAGCGGATGCACACTTCGCCGATCTCTCCGCGCGGCACCTCGACATTGTCCGGCCCACGGACCGCAATCTCCACCCCGGGCAGCGCCTTGCCCGCCGATCGCATCCGCTCATTGCCTTCGAGGCTGTGGTCCTCGGGCGGCAGGATCGAGACCGTGCCGGTGGTCTCGGTCATGCCATAGGCCTGCAGGAACTGCGTGCTCGGCATGGTGCTGACTGCCTGCTTGAGCAGTTCGAGCGGCATCGGTGCGGCGCCATAGATGAGATAGCGCAGGTTCGAAAAATCGGTGCCGGCCGCCTGCGGGTGCTGGATAACCATCTGCAAGGCGGCGGGGACGAGGAACATGTGCGTCGTCCCCGCCTCGATCGCGGCGAGCACGCCCGCGGGGGTGAATTCCGCCTCGAACCGGCAACGGATGCCCGCCAGAATCGCGAGGCTGAAGGTGCCTGTGCCGCCGATGTGCGCAATCGGCATGGCGACCATCATGCAGTCGCCGCTGCGGTAATCGGTGTAATAGGTCAGCCCCGCCGCCACCCCTTCGTTGCGCAGCCGGGTGAGGTTGGCGTTGGAGAGCAGCACCCCCTTGGGATGGCCGGTGGTGCCCGAGGTATAGAGCTGAAGGATCGGATCATCCGCGCCGCAAGGAGCGTAATCGGCCGGATCGCAGCCGCGCGCTTCTTCCAGCATCGCGCTATCGACGATCAGTTCGGGTGGGCTGTCGAGCTCGGCCATCGCCTTGCCTGCCAGCTCGATGAAATCGGGCGTCGCCACCAGCAGCCGGGCCTCGGTGTCGGCGAGGATATAGGCGATCTCGCGCGCGGCCAGCCGCCAGCCGGTAGGGGCGATCACGATCCCGGCGCGAGCGCAGGCGCAGTAGAGCACGCCGTAACTTGCCGCATTCTTGCCCAGAAACGCCACCCGGTCGCCCGCGCCGATCCCGCGCGCGGCCAGCCAGGCGATGATCTGGCGCGAGAGGAGATCGAGCTCGCCGTAGGAGACGGCCAGCCCACCATCCTCGATCGCGGGCGCATCGGGCTGCACCACCGCCCAATGGGACAGGATCTGGTCGAGGGTCACGAACTGGTGCTGCGCGATTTCGGTCATGCTGGCGTCTCTCCCCGATGCCATTTTGCGACCGAAGATAGCCCGCCCGCGCGCGTCGTCCACCCCCCGTTTTCAGCGAGAATCGTTTAGCGAAACCGGCCCTGCCGCCGCGCAGCCGGTTCGCGCAGAGCGAGCCAAACCCCCAAACCCAGCGGCCCGGCCAGCAGGGTCGCGAGCAGGATCGGCGCCTGCACGAACCGCGAAATGCTTTTCGCATCGGCATCGCGCGCGATCCACAGGCCGACGAAGAGATCGAAGGCGAGGTAGTGCGTCCAGCCGATCGTCACCCCGGCATCGCTGCCGAAGATCGCGCGCACGCCTGTAATGGTAGAGAAATCCGCCTCGCCGCCGCCGGGGGTGGCAAGCAGCCCGGTGAGCACCCCGATCAATCCGCCGGCATAGATCAGGCACAGCAGACCGACGCCGAGATAGAGCACACCCGAAAGCAGCGCAGGCCAGCGCGGCAGCAGGATCAGCGCCGCCCAGGCGATCATCGCGAGCAGGTTCACCATGCTGAACCAGGCGTTCCAGTCGATCATTCCGCCTCTCCCTGCGCGGCGACCTTGCGCCATTCGCGCGCGGCGCGGCGCATCGCGTCGTTATCGTGCGTGAAGCGCCCACCCGCGCGGCGCAGCGCGAGGCCGAGTGCGGCCTCGGCCACCAGGCCTGCGTCGATCGAGCGAAAGCGCGCCCAGGATCCCGACAGCAGCGGGTCGATCAAGGGCGCGGCGATCATCGCGGCGCGTTCGGCAAAGCGCAGGTCGTCCGGGCGCTCGCCACGCAGTAGGCCGGGGTGGAGGATGTCGAGTCGCTTGAACCCCGCGCGGCTCAGCGCGTCTTCGGTCTCGCCCTTGACCTGCATGTAGAAGTTCTTGGAGCGCGCATCGGCCCCGGCGGCGCTCACCAACACCATGTTGGGCACGCCCGCCCGCCGCGCCGCTTCCGCGGTGGCGAGCACCAGATCGTGATCGACCGCGCGGAAGGCATCCTTGTCGCCCCCGGCCTTCTTCATCGTCGTCCCGAGCGCACAGATCAGCGCGCGTGGACGCACCGCTTCCAGCACCTCGCCCCACTTTTCCGGCTCGGCGACGAACATCTCCATCCGCGCGCCGGGCGGCAGGGGTGCCTCGCGCCGGGCAATGCCGACGATCCGCACTTCGTCGCCTGCGCTGGAGACCTCGATCACCCGGCGGCCGACGAGGCCGGTCGCCCCCACCAGCGCGACGCGCACCGGGCCCACGGGGCGCGGATCAGACATTGATCAGGCCTTCGGGCTGGAAGCCATAGATGCGCGCCACGGCCTGCATGGCAAAACGGTCGCTCATCCCGGCGATGAAATCGGCGATCACGCGGGCGCGTTCGGGATCGCGGGCGGGTAGCCGCGCCTGCCAGTCTTCGGGCATCAACGTCGCATCCTGCGCATAGGCCGCATAGAGCCGCGCCACGACATCGCGTGCCTTCTCCGCCGCGCTGATCTGTTCGGGATGGAAATAAAGCCGTTCGTACATGAAGCTTTTGAGCCGCCGTTCCTGCGCCGCCATCGCGGGCGAGAATCCTGCGAGCTGGCGGCCTGCCGCGCGCACCTCGGCGACCGAGCCCATGCCCCGCACCTGCGCAGCCGTGTGGTCGATCACGTCATTCACCATCAGTCCGATCTGGTCGCGTATCATCTCTCGCAACAGACGCTCGCGCGGGGCATTGGGAAAGCGCTTTTCGACCGTCCGCCACTGGTCTGCGAGGAAATCGAGGCTGAGCAGGTCGTCGAGGCTCAGGAACCCGGCGCGCAAGCCATCGTCGATGTCGTGATTGTCGTAGGCGATATCGTCGGCGACGGCCGCCACCTGCGCTTCGAGCGAGGGCCAGGTGGTGAGGTCAAGCGGGAAAGCCGCATCCAGCTGCGCCAACGCCCAGCCGGGGGCGGTGACCGGGCCATTATGCTTGGCCAGCCCTTCGAGCAGATCCCAGGTGAGGTTAAGCCCGTCATGCTGGGGATAGGGGCATTCGATCCGCATCACCGTGCGCAGCGCCTGTGCATTGTGGCAGAAACCGCCGTGGCGCTCCATCGCAGCGGAAAGCGCCGCTTCGCCCGCATGGCCGAAGGGCGGATGGCCGAGATCATGCGCGAGGCACAGCGCCTCGGTCAGATCCTCGTCCAGCCCCAGCGCGCGGGCGATCACCCGGCCGATCTGCGCGACTTCGAGGCTGTGGGTCAGGCGGGTGCGGTAGTGATCGCCGTCGGGCGCGATGAACACCTGCGTCTTGGATTTCAGCCGCCGGAAGCTCATCGAGTGGACGATCCGGTCGCGATCGCGCTGGAAAGCGCTGCGCGGGCCGCGGCGTTCGCCCACGTCGGCCCCGCCGAATTCGCGGGGGCCGCAGGCGGCAGGATCGGCGGCATAGGGGGCGCGGGTCATCACGGCGCGAGCGATTAGGGCAGCGCGTGCATCCGCTCAACCGGAACGGGCCGTGAACACATGCAAAATGTCAGGAAAACAGGCGCTTGACGAGCGACAAATTATGGGGCCGCCTTCCGGTGATTGGGGGGGAGGAAAGCGACCCCATGGGTCCGTCGGTGCGACCCGAAGACCCGGATGATGCCAAAAACTTGTCGTGACAAAATCCACGGGCCACTTAGGGAGAGCGTTAACAAGTTGCACCCCCCGCAACCCGGCTATGCGCCAAGCCGCCCGCGTCAACAGACGAGCCGAGGACTAATTCACCGCTTCCTGCCCAAGGATCCAGTTCGCGGCCGCCTCGCAATGGATTCGGGTGCTGTCGAAGATCGGCAGGACATTGGCATCGACATCGACCACCAGATCCAGCTCGGTACAGGCCAGCACAATGGCGCTCGCGCCGTCCTGCGCCTTGTTGGTGATGATTGTCTTCAAGGTGCGCTCGGCCTCGCGCGTGACCTTGCCGACCATCAGCTCTTCATAAATGATCCGGTCGAGCATCGCGACATAGTCGAGATTGGGCGGGAGCAGGTCGATCCCGTGCGCGACGAGGCGCTTGCGGTAGAAGCTTTCGGTCATGACATTGCGCGTGCCGAGCAGCGCCGCGCTGCTGACCCCGGCGCGCTTCATGGCGAGGCCGACATATTCGGCGATATGCAGGATCGGGATGCCGACCGCGACGGCGACGTCATCATACAGACGGTGCATCGAATTGGCGCCGATGATCAGCCCTTCGGCCCCAGCCGCTTCGAGCCGCTGGGCGCTATCGATCAGGACACCCGCCGCGCGCTCCCAGTCGTGCGCTTCGCGCAGCGCGTAAAGCTGGCAGAAATCGAGACTTTCGATCAGCAGCGGCGCGCTCGCCATCGGAGGGCTGCGCTTCTGGACGAGGCGGTTGATGCGTTCGTAATAGGTCGCGGTCGACACCCAGCTCATGCCGCCGATGATCCCGAGTTTGCGCAAAACCGCCGCCCTTTCTCTTTTTGTGTGCAACTGCGAACCGGTTTAGGGCGCACAGGTTCCTTGCGTCCAGTGCGCAAGGCATTGCGGGCGTGGTTTACTCGGGTTTTGCAGTCGGGGCGTGTTCGGCAAGCCACGCCTGAAGGTCGCCCAGAGTGGCAGCGGGCGCCTCTTCGTGCGGAAGGTGACCGATGGCGGGATAGATCACGAGCCGATTGTTCGGCAGGGTCCGGCCCAGCCATCGCCCCGCTTCGACCGGGATCAGCCGGTCTTCCTCGCCCCATAGGATCAGGGTCGGCGTGGTAACCGAAGCGATTTCGGCCTCGCTCAGGGGATCGTAGGGCAGGCTGAAGCGCGCCAACGTAGCGCGCCTGTTGCCGGGATAGCGCAGCAGTTCCCAATAGCGGTCCACCGCTGCCTCGGTCACGACCGCTTTGTTCGAGACCGATTGTTCGAGGCTCTGCCGGATCAGGCTGCGCGGGGTGATCTGTTCGACCAGCAGGTTGATCCCCGGGGTCTGGGCGATGGTAAAGCCGATATTGCCGCTGTCGTCGTCTTCGGCGTCGCCAAGCTTCAGCATCGGTCCGCCGCTGGCGTCGACCAGCACGAGGCCGGTGAGGCGCTCCGGGTGCGCGATGGCGAAGGCGAGCGCGTGCTTGCCGCCCATCGAATTGCCGGCGAGGACGAATCTGTCCAGACCCAGCTTGTCTGCGACTTCGAGGATATCCTGCGCGAAATTGGCGCGGCTGTAATCGCCCTCGGGATCGGGGCCGGTGAGGCCGTGGCCGACCTGATCGAAGCGGATCACGCGATATTGGCCCTTGAGCGCCTGCACCCACGGCTCCCAGGTGTGCAGATCGGCGTTGGAGCCATGCAGCAGCATGATCACGGGCGCGTCTTTCGGTCCCTCGTCGCGCAGGTGGACTTTCACGCCGTCGCCGTTGGCGAGGAATTGCGAGGGCGGAGCGCCATATTTGGCGCGCATTCCCGCCGGATCGGTGTCGGGCGTGCGGAAGACGAGAAAGGCGATCACCAGCAATGCGACAATCGCCAGCAGCCCGCGCCAGAGCCATTTCATTCGGTTTTCATCTCCGCAATCCAGCGCCGCACCACGGCCACGCCGTCCTTGTCGACGCTCGCCTTGCCCAGTTCTGGCATGGCGACGCCGGGTTCGGCGCTGTCCATCCGGTAGAGCAGGATCGACGTGTCGGGCTGGCCGGGGACGATCGAGAATTCATGGCCGCCCGCCCCGCGTCCTGCCGCGACCGGGCGCTTGAAGATGCCGATGGCGTGGGCGTCCGACTGCTCCCAGCGCAGATCGAGGCCCGAGTTCGACGCGCCCCCACCCGGCTGATGGCAGTGCGCGCAGTTCACATCGAGATAGGCGCGGGCGAGCGGCGCGGCGGGGCCGGATGCGTGGGTGGACCAATCGGGCAGTATCCCGGCGCTGTCAGGCACACGGTCAATCGCGCGGCTTTCGACCATCTGCGCGAACCACTCGGCGGAGAGATTGCGCGCCTTGGGGCCGATCGGGATCACCTGCTCGTCCTTGCCGTGGCAGGACTTGCACTGGTTCTTGTTGGGGATCGCGTAGGAAATCGCCTCGCCCGCAGGCGTCACCAGATCGACCCGCCCGCCTGCCAGCGCGAGGCTGGCATCGGTCTGTTCGGCGTTCCAGCGATAGGGCAGCGCCACCCAGCCATCCGCACGGTGGAGCAGGACGCGGGTTTCGATCAGGCGGCGCGCATCGCCTTCGCCGAAGGCAAAGGTCTTGATGATCGCCGCACCGACCGGGAACTTGAGCAGGCCCTCCCCTTCCGCTTCCAAACGGGTTCCCCGAGGCAGATAGATGAACCGCAGTTTCTCCGCGCCGTCCGACCAGAGCGGGGTGTTGAGAGCATAGGGAAAGACGTAAGGGATCGGCTGCTGGGCGCGCGCATCAGCAAAGAACCGATAGTCCGAAAGCTGACGCGGCATCCCCTCGCCGATGATCGCCGCATCATTGACCCGCACCGCCGGCAGCCCGCTCGCAAGGCTATTGGCGGTCGCTGACGCCATCAGCGCCGCAGCCGCCAAGGCAATCAGGCCATTGCCCCACCTCACTTCAGCCGTGCCTCCAGCTCTGCAGGCGCGCCGACTTCCGGGAACTCCCAGCTTTCGAGCGGGGTGAGGGTGAGCGGACCGGGCTGCGCCTCTGCCAGATCCTGACCGGGCGTCGACAGGTTGAGGCTCCAGCCCGTCACCCCCTCGGCGATCATCAGCCCGTTGCCGTCCTCGGCGATCCCGTCCCAGAGCACCGGCGGCAGCGCGCCGCCGAAGGCTTCGAGCAGTTGCTCCTTGTCATCGAGCTGCGGATCGTACCCGCCGCGCCCGAAGGCGTTGGAGCCGACGATCACGTTGCGGGCGTGGGGGTTGTAGCGAGGGTCTTTGAAGGGCTGGGAATAGGCGATCACCATGATGTGCGCCGTGGCGTTGCCCTCGAAGGCGTTGCCCTCGATCAGCACGCCGTCATTTGCCATCACCAGAACGCCGGTGCCGCGCCGCACGGAGGCGACGATATTGCCGGGAGGCGCGAAATTGGGGGTGTCGTTGTCGATCACCATGTTGTTCCGCAAGATCACGTTGCCGCCGTTCATCACGGGGAGGCCCGGCAGGTCGAACACCAGCAGCCCGCCGGTATTGCGCATGGCAGTGTTGTTTTCGACCAGCGCATTGCGGCTGTTCTCGATCTCGATCCCGGCGACGTTCAAACTGACGACATTGCGGCGCACTGTGATGTCGCGGCTTTGCCCCACATAGATCCCCGCATCCGACGCGCCCATCACGACCGAGCCTTGGACCAGCACGCCGGTGCTCTCGACCGGGTAGATGCCGTAGGCGCCGTTGGTGGCCTTGGGCCCGCCGGTCCATTCGACGCGCAGACTGTCATACACGATCATGTCCGCGCCTTTGGACTTGATCCCGTCGCCCTTGGCGTTCTCGACCGCGAAGCCGCGCAGGGTGACATTGTCGGAGGTGACGAGCAGCCCCTCGCCCGAGCCCTGCTGGCCGGTGAAGTCGAGGATGGTCTTTTCCATCCCCGCGCCCCGCACCGTCACCCCGTCGACATCGAGGCTGAGCCCGTCGGTCAGCACGAAGCGCCCCTCGCCCAGTTCGATCGTGTCGCCGGGCGCGGCGAGGATCAGCGCCTCCTGCAAGCGTGTGCCCGCGCCCTCGCCCGGTTCGACCCGGTGCGTTTCGGCGGCGAGCGGCGCTGCGGTGCAGAGCAGCGCGGCAGCCAGAGCAAAGCGTTTCATGATTGTCTCCCTCTCCGCCGCGCAGTGTGGCGCATTGGGGGGAGCAATGGCAAGCCTTAGCCCAGCCCCATCGCGCACAGCCCGGCGCTGGTGGTGAGCACCGCCACGACCTCGCCATCGTTCACGCGGTCAAGCCGCTTGACGAGTTCGCCGAGGCCGTAGCCTTCCTCGGGCTCGCCCTCGCGCGGGGCCATCGCCTGACGCAGGTTCCAGAGCTGGCCGATGGTCAGGCGGTCGACCATGCGGCCGGCCATGCATTCGGCACGGCGCTCGCCCACCCCGGCCTCGACCAGCGCGCCCTTGACCTGCCATTCGACCAAGGGATCGGCGAGGCCGGTGAACAGCGCACCGGCCCCGAGAGCCACGACCAGCAAAAGGCCGATCAGCAACTTCTTCATAAACGGATCAGTCCAGCGACTTGACGATTTCCTCGACCATCTTCTTCGCATCGGCGAGGAGCATGACGGTCTGGTTCATGTAGAACACGTCGTTATCGACCCCGGCATAGCCTACGCCCCCCATCGAGCGCTTGATGAAGAACACCTGCTTGGCCTTGTCGACATCGAACACCGGCATCCCGTAGATGGGCGAGGACTTGTCGGTCTTGGCCGCGGGGTTCACCACGTCGTTCGCGCCGATGATGAAGGCGACGTCGGCCTGCGCGAATTCGGAGTTGATGTCCTCCAGTTCGAACACCTCGTCATAGGGCACGCTGGCTTCCGCGAGCAGCACGTTCATGTGCCCCGGCATCCGGCCTGCGACGGGGTGGATGGCGTATTTCACCGACACGCCCTTTTCGCGGAGTTTGTCTCCCATTTCGCGCAGCGCGTGCTGGGCCTGCGCCACCGCCATGCCGTAGCCGGGGATGATGATGACGCTTTCGGCCTGCTCGAGCATATAGGCCGCGTCTTCCGCGCTGCCCTGCTTGTAGGGCCGCTGCTCGCGCGCGCCAGCGCCGCCCGCTTCGGGAGCCGCGCCGAAGCCGCCCGCGATCACCGAAATGAAGCTGCGATTCATCGCGCGGCACATGATGTAGCTGAGGATCGCGCCCGAAGAACCGACCAGCGCCCCGGTGATGATCATCGCGCTGTTGCCCAGCGTGAAGCCCATCGCCGCGGCGGCCCAGCCCGAATAGGAGTTCAGCATGGAGACGACGACCGGCATGTCCGCCCCGCCGATCGGAATGATCAGCAGGAAGCCGATGGCAAAGGCCAGCGCAGTGACGGCAATCACCATCCACCCCTCGCCCGCGCCGCCCTCAGGCGAGACGGTATAGAGGCCGATCAGCACCAGAATCGCTGCCAGCGTCCCGAGGTTGATGACATGCCGCCCGGGCAGCATGATCGGAGACCCGCTCATCCGGCCCGAGAGCTTGAGAAACGCGATGACCGAACCGGAGAAGGTGATCGCCCCGATGGCGATGCCGAGACCGAGTTCCACGCGGCTGACCGCATTGATCTGCCCTGCAGCATCGGTGATCCCGAAGGCGGCGGGGTTGAGCCATGCGGCAAGGCCGACCACCACCGCAGCAAGGCCGACGAGGCTGTGGAATCCCGCGACCAGTTCGGGCATCGCGGTCATGGCGATGCGCCGCGCGATGGTGACGCCGAGGATCGCACCGATGGCGATGGCAATGCCGATCTCGACCAGATTGGTGCCGTGCATGATCAGCGTCGTCACCACCGCGATGGCCATGCCGATCATGCCATTGCGATTGCCGGCGCGCGAGGTCGCGGGGCTCGAAAGTCCGCGCAGCGCGAGGATGAAGAAGACGCCCGCGACAAGGTAGGCGAGCATCGCCCAGGCGGGAGTCGCGCCCTCGCCCGATGCGGCGGCGGAAAGCAGGGAGAAGCTCATCTCTTACTTCTCCTTCTTCTTGTACATCGCGAGCATCCGCTCGGTCACGGCAAAGCCGCCGAAGATGTTGATGCTGGCCATCACCACGCCTGCCAGCGCGAGATATTTCGCAACCGGGTTCTCGGCCTCGGCGGCAGCGATCAGCGCGCCGACGATGATCACCGAGGAGATCGCATTGGTCACCGCCATCAGCGGGGTATGGAGCGCCGGGGTCACCGACCAGACAACGTAATAGCCCACAAAGCAGGCCAGCACGAAGATCGAAAGGATTGCAATAAAGTCCACTAGTTAGCCTCCCGGGCACGGGGAGGGGGACCAGCCGCAGGCTGGTGGAGGGGACTCGCCGTGCGCGCGACAATGGCGTCAGCCGTGTCCACACAATCGCGCAGCACTCGCTGCGCCGAGACCCTCAGAACCCTGAACCCGTTTTCTTTCAAGAATGAAACCCGCCGGTCGTCGAACTTGGCCCGGTCGATATTGTCGTGCGCGCTTCCGTCAACCTCGACCACGAAGCGCTCTGACAGGCAGCAGAAATCGACCACATAGGGGCCAATGGGGTGCTGCCTGCGAAACTTGAACCCGCCTGGACGCTGGCGGAGCAGTTGCCAGAGCATCCGCTCGGGAAGCGGCATGTCCTTGCGGAGCTTGCGCGCGAGCGCCACCTCGGGCCGCGCGACGAACCGCGAGTCCCCACCACCGCGCTGCGCGCGGTCCCCCTCCCCGTGCCGGGGAGGATTGTGGCGGGCCGCGTTCAACCTAGCAGCCTCTCGCTGACAACCTTGCCGCCCTGCGTCAGGCGGATCGCGTTGCCGATTTCCTCATCGAGCACGGGCCGCTGCGCTTCCTTGTCCCAGAAGGCGCTCAGGAAGTTGTAGTGGTTGCGCGCGAACAGCGCCGAGGCGTCAGCGGGGAGCGCGGCGGGGGTGTTGGCGTAGCCGATGATCTTGACGCCGTGCTTCTCGACCACCTGATCGGCGACCGAGCCTTCGACATTCCCGCCCTGCGCCACCGCAAGGTCATAGATCACGCTGCCCGGCTTCATCGTCGCGATCTGCGCGTCGGTGACGAGGCGCGGCGCGGCCCGGCCCGGAATCAGCGCGGTGGTGATCACGATATCCTGCTTGGCGATGTGGCTGGAGACCAGTTCGGCCTGCGCCTTCTGGTACTCCTCGCTCATTTCGGTGGCATAGCCGCCCGAGCCCTCGCCCTCGATCCCCGCGACATTCTCCACGAAGATCGGCTTGGCGCCGAGCGACTGGATCTGCTCCTTGGTCGCGCTGCGCACGTCGGTTGCCGACACCTGCGCGCCCAACCGGCGGGCAGTCGCAATGGCCTGAAGGCCCGCAACGCCCACGCCCATGATGAACACGCGCGCGGCCTGCACCGTGCCGGCCGCAGTCATCATCATCGGAAAGGCGCGGCCATAGGCATCAGCCGCCGCCAGCACCGCCTTGTACCCGGCGAGGTTCGATTGCGAGGACAATACGTCCATGCTCTGCGCGCGGGTGATGCGCGGCATGAATTCCATGCTCAGCGCTTCGAACCCGGCGGCGGCGTAGGCGTCCACCACATCACGTTTGGTGAAGGGATCGAACAGCGCGGCGACCCACGCACCGGGCTTCGCGCCCTTCAACAGCCCCACATCGGGCGCCTGAATGCCGAGCACGATATCGGCATCCTTCACCGTCGCCGCCGCATCGCCCACCTCGGCGCCCGCCTCGGCATAGGCGGCATCGGTGATCGAGGCGACCACACCCGCGCCCGCCTCGACCGCGACCGTGCAGCCCAGTGCAGCGAACTTCTTGGCCGTTTCCGGCGTGGCGGCAACGCGCGTCTCACCCGAGGCGCGCTCTTTCAGGATGGCGATTTTCACTGGCGCGGCGGCTTAGTTGGCGATCAGCGCGACGACGATGAACGCGATCACCGCGATCACCGGAACGGCCCACTTCAGCGTTCCCATGAAGCCGCTGTAGGTGGCCTGCGCCTTTTCCATGTCGTGAACAGTCATGATCTCTTTCCCCTTGGGCTGTCCGAACGCGCCGCGGCGCGATTGGTTGCCGGTGGTTGTCGAAAAATCGGGCCGGTTGGCCCCCGCCTTCATCCCGTATCGAAGCGCGCGCGCTATCTCAAGTCACCTTTAATGAGAGTCTCCGCCCCCCCGCACCTGTCCCGTCGCGGCACAGTCTTAATCACGTTTTTACCTCCCCCGCTTATGCACAAGCCTCTGTTCTGCCCGTCCGCGCCGGACCGGCAGCTGGACATAAAGCGAGTGCCGAGACCGATGGCCGAGATGGATTGCCTACCCGAAGCGCAGGAACATGCGCGAATCGTGATGCTGATCGACGATGAGCCGGCTCAGTCGCGGCTCATCACCGCGATTGCCGCACGCGATGGCTGGCGCACGATCGTCGCGCCCGATGCCGAAACCGCCATCGCGATGCTGGGCACGCGCGAGGGGATGCAGCTGTCGGCGATTCTGCTCGATCAATGGGTTCCGGGTGACGATGCCTGCCAGTTGATCGCCGAACTGAAATCGCGCCGCCCCGCCCTCCCCATCCTGATGCTCACCACCAGCGCCTCGCCGCTGCTGGCGGTCGAGGCGATGCGTGCGGGCGCTTCGGATTATCTCGTCAAACCCGTCTCGCCCGACCGGCTGATGGAGGCGCTGCGGAGCGTCACCACCCGCGAGGCCCCGCGTGATGAGCTCGCGCCGCTAACCGAAAAGATGTCCGCCAGCCTCGATTTCGACGCGATGATCGGCACTGCACCGCAATTCCGCGCCGCGCTGGCGCAGGCCGCCAAGGCCGCGCGCGGGCATGGCCATGTGCTGATCGAAGGCGAAAGCGGCACCGGCAAGGAAATGCTGATGCGCGCGATGCACGGCGCATCCCCCCGTGCGAAGGAAAATCTGCGCACCATCAACCTCGCCTCGATCCCGCCCGGCTCGATCGATTCGGTGCTGTTCGGGCATGAGCCCGGCAGCTTCCCCGGCGCCTTCGACCGCCAGATCGGTGCCTTCCAGCATTGCGACGGCGGCACGCTGATCCTGGACGAGATCGACCGCCTCACCCCCGTGCTCCAGCAACGCCTCGCCGAGGCGCTGGAGAGCGGCATCATCCGCCCGGTCGGCGCAAGCTACGGCTTCCGCGTCGATGTGCGCCTGCTGGTGACGAGCAATGTCGGGCTCGAACGGATGGTGGGGGCCGGACAGTTCGACGCCGGGCTCGCCGCCAAGCTGGGCGCGACCCGCATCGTGCTGCCTGCGCTGCGCGACCGCACCGGGGATATTCCCGCCCTCACCCGCCACTTCCTCGCCCGGATCGGCGAGCAACCGGGGCTCAACCACCTGTCGGTCAGCGATTCGGCGCTGGCGCTGCTCGCCGCCTATGACTGGCCGGGCAATGTCCGCCAGCTGCAATCGGTGCTGTTCCGCGCGGCGGTCTATTGCGAGGGCAATTCGCTGACCGCCGACAGCTTCCCGCAGCTCTCCGAAATGCTCGGCGAACAGGGCAGCGTCACCGTGGCGAGCGCGCATGAGGGCGTGGGGATCATGCTCTATACCCCCGACGGCAACCTGCGCCCGCTGGAAGAGATCGAGGCCGACGTGATCCGCCTCGCCATCGGCCACTATCGCGGTCGGATGACCGAAGTGGCGCGCCGCCTCGGCATCGGGCGCTCGACGCTCTATCGCAAGCTCTCCGATCTGGGGATCGACAACGCTGCTTGAGCACTATTGTTTAGCCTTGTGATTCCCCGCGAAGGCGGGGACCTCAGGAAGCATTGCGCAATTCCGAAGGAGGCCCCCGCCTGCGCGGGGCGCACGGAGTTGACTTATTGGCCGCTTGATCGGCGCGGCGTTGCGGCCTAGCCCGCGCGCCATGACGAATATTCGCGATTTCGAAGGGCGCTCGGCGCTCGTGACAGGTGCGGCTTCGGGGATCGGGGCGGGTTGCGCGCGGGCGCTGGCCGCAAGGGGCGCAGGCCGGCTGTGGCTGGTCGATGTCGACGGCGCGGGGCTCGACGCCCTCGACCTGCCCTGCGAGGTGCACCGCATAATCGGCAGCGTTGCCGACGAGGCACTGTGGGCCGAACTCGAACCGCAAATGGCTGGGCTCGATCATGCCGTGGTCAATGCCGGGATCGGCGCGGGCGGGCCCATTGCTTCGCTGACGCTGGCCGAATGGCGGCGGGTGATGGCGGTCAATCTCGACGGGGCGTTCCTGACGCTGGCAGCATCGCTGCGCGCGATGGGCCAGACCGGCGGCAGCGCCGTCGTGGTAGCCTCGGTCACGGGGTTGAAGCCCGTACCCGGCATCGGCCCCTATGGCGTCTCCAAGGCGGCGGTTGCGCACATGGCCCGCATCGCGGCGGTCGAGCACGCCAAGGCGGGCATCCGCGTCAACGCCATCGCACCCGGCGGCGTCGACACCGCGATCTGGGAGAGCGGCGAGGACTTCCAGCGCTCGGTCGCCGCCATCGGGCGCGAGGCGACGATCAAGGCGATGGCCAAGACCACCCCGCTCGGCCGCTTTGCCACCCCGGACGAAATGGCCGCGACGATCTGCTACCTGCTCAGCGACGCCGCCGCCAACATCACCGGCCACGTGATGGTGTCGGACGGCGGCTTTACGCTTTAGCGCTTAAGCAGGCTCGATCGTGAAGCCCGGCACCGCTGCCGTCTCGCGGTGACCGCGATGATACATGTCCATGAAAATCAACGATTTCTCGGGCGAGCTGCCGTCGCACAGCACCTCGTATCCGTCGATGATCCGGCCATAGACACCAACCCCGAAGCTGCCCACCCGATCGAAGGTCGGGCGGTTGCCATCCGCGCAGCGCAGCCGTGAAAGATAGGCGCGCTGCCCTCCCGGCATATCGGCACGGACCGGGTTTTCCTGACTGCCGAGCGGGTGCTTCTGCGCCTTGGCAATCAGCTTTTCGAGCTTCTTGCCGCTGGGCGCCTTGGGGCCGCCGAACAGCTCCGAAAAATCCTGCGCATGGACTGCCGCCGGTGCGAGCGTGGCGACCGGCATGGCGAGCATCGCAGCTGCCAGCATCGCGCGGCGGATCGATCTTTGCATCATCCTGAATTCCCCTCCCAGACCCCTGAAACTTCCCACAAAATCACGGGCCGGGCAAGCGCTGGATCACAGGCCGGGCGGGCCCGTTTCACCAGTCGACAGTCTGCTCCGCCAGCGTCGCGCTCTGGTTGTTTTTCAGCGTCAGGGTCAGACGCCTGGCCTTCCAGTCGATATCGACGAGGCCGTAGTTCTCTTCCGAGAAGAGCTTCGATACCCGCGCCGGATCGGGCTCGCGCGCCGTGCTGCGGTCGTTGTTGCTCTCGAACGACAGGTTGAGCGAGGAGCTGGTCAGCTCCCACAGGGTCTCGTCCTTGTAGCGCGTGCTGTAGACCCCGCCCGCGTGGCGATCGCCCGACAGCAGCACCACCCCGCTCGCCTCGCGGCGGCTCAGCGCATCCAGCAGCCGCGCGCGCTCGATCGGGAAGTTGGTCCAGCCCTCGTATTGGTGCGCGGTGGTGATCACCTGCGTCGAGGAGACCACGATCCGCACGTCGGCGGGCTTGGCAAGCTCGGCCTCCAGCCACGCCCATTGCGCCTCGCCGAGCACGGTCTTGTCGAGATCGTCCTCGGGCAGATACCCACCCATCGGCGGGCGCTCCTTGCTCCATGGCATCCGCTTGAGGTCGGAGCGGAAGAATCGCGTGTCGAGCAGGATCACCTGCACGCGCTTGCCCTCGGGGCCGGTGATGGTGCTTTCATAGACGCCGGGCCGCGCGCGCACGGCGTCGGAGGAATTCCAGAAGGTCTCGAACAGGTCTTCCGCCCAGCGCCGGAAGGGGAAGCTGGCGCCTGCATCGTTGAGGCCGAAATCATGGTCGTCCCAGGTCGCCAGCATCGGCACCTTCGCCCGGAAGCCCGCGAATTCGGGGTGCGAGGCTTGCAGCGCGTAGGAGGCGCGCAGGGACTCCAGCCCCGCGTCGCCATCCCAGCCGTTATCGCCATAGACATTGTCGCCAATCATCAGGAACAGCTGCGGGTTCTGCGCGGCGATCTGCGCCCACATGTGCTGCGAGGCGTTCTGGTGGTTGCAGCTGCCAAAGGCGATGCGGGTGAGCGTCGTCGCCGGGGCGAGGGCGGGGTTCGGCCCGGCCTCGGGCATCGCGACCTGCTGGCGCAGCGCGGCGTAATAGGGTTCGAGCAGTTGGTCAGGCGTCAGGCTGACCGCTACCGGCGCGCCGCGCGGCGTGGCGAGCTCGTCCTCATGCGCGGCAAGCGGCGCGGCGAGCGCGGCAAGGGCGGTGGCGGCAAGCGGAATGAGGCGCATGGGAGGCTCCGTGACAAGATGGCAGCGGCTGGGTTCTGGCGCTGTCCGATGACAGAACCGGGGCAGCTGGAAAAGCGGGAATTAGGCCAGCGGGAGCGTGCTGAAATCGGTCAGCGCCGCATCGCGCAAGCCGCGCCAGACATTGCGCGCCTGCACCGTCTCGGCAACATCGTGGACGCGCAGCAAGTGGACGCCCGCCTCCATCCCCTTGACCGCCAGCGCCAGCGATCCCGCGAGGCGCCGGTCAGCGGGCTCCTCGGCCGAGAGCGCGCCGATCATCCGCTTTCGGCTCGCCCCCAGCATCAGCGGGCTGCCGAGCGCGTGGAACAGCGGCAGGGCGTTGATGAGCGCAAGGTTTTCGCTGAGCGACTTGCCGAAGCCGATACCGGGGTCGAGGATGATGCGATCCTCGGCCACCCCGGCGTCGATCGCCCGCGCACGAGCCGCCTTGAGGAAGTCGAACACCTCGCTCACCACGTCGGCATAGTCGCCGCCCTTATGCAGATCCTCGCCCGCACCCGGCGCGTGCATCAGCACCACCGGGCAGCCCTCGGTCGCGACCAGCTCGATGCTGCGCGGATCGTAGCGCAAGGCCGAAACGTCATTCGCCATGTGAGCGCCCGCCGACAGCGCAGCCGCCAGCACCCCGGCGCGGCGGGTGTCGACGCTGATCGCCGCGCCCATGCTCGCGCAATATTCGACTGCCGGGACGACGCGGCGGATTTCCTCGTCCTCGAAGGTCGCCGCCGCGCCGGGGCGCGTGCTTTCGCCGCCGATGTCGATGATCGCCGCGCCCACTTCGAGCATCGCAGCGGCGTGGGCGCGGCCGGCCTCGATCTGATCGTGCTGGCCGCCGTCGGAGAAACTGTCGGGCGTGACGTTGAGGATGCCCATCACCTGAGGCTGGTCGAGCCGGACGGTGCGACTGCCCAGCTGCAGCGGGGCGTGGGCCTTGGCGAGGTTGGCCCACTGCGCAGCCCCGTCCTCGGCCAAGGCACCGGAGAGGCGGGCAAGCGCGGTCTCGATCGCGCGCGGCGTGCCCACGATCCGCTCGGCCACCGCCCCGCCCTCGCGCACCACAAGCGCGAATTCGCGGGCATAGGCCATCGAGCCGCCGAGCCGGACCGCCGAACCCTCGACCGCCTGCGGACCGGAGACGAGGGTCAGGGGGTGGATGTAGACGGAATCAGCCATTGGTTCTCGCGGTGAGTTAATGTCGAATACGAGGGCGTGTTCTTACGACAGTGTGCCGCGTTAAGCGCGGCTTTTTTGAAACCACGAAAGCCCCAATTTCTCTACCAACTTCGCAGCCTTCTGAGCTCGCGCGGTTCGGCGATAGCTTGGATACAAGTCGATGACGGTAGCTATAGGAACCAGCCTCAGGTAGCCGGGATCAATTTGGATTTCCAGCCGATCAGAGTCCTCGCTTTTTGTAACAAATTCATTGCTTCGCCAAGGAATAATGAACGGCGTCAAAGGTGCAGAAGTTGAGAGCCAGATCGAAAATTCTGCCCGCAAGCCGCGCTCATTGTACTTCCGCGCACTGTAACCAATACGGTCGATTGCATCTTCTCGACTACGGACAAGCTGCCGCTTTTTCCCTTCACGGACAAACCCATGAGCGTTCATCCGTTGCTCGAGAACAATGAACGCGTCGTCGATAAGCTGACGTGGCAAAGGCGCATCGCGTTCTGGAAAGGCTTGCTTGATCGGTGAGCTAAAGATCAACCAGAACAATCCGACACACAGATGAGTGAAGATGATCGGAAAGAGGACGGCACTGACAACAAGGTCAAACCAGGTCGGCTTTTGGTAGGTCACCAAGCCGAACTGAGGTTCTTCCTCGAAGTTCATCAGTCCTCGGCGGCGAGGAGGTAGAGCTGCCGCGCCGCGTCAATCGGCTGCACGTCACCGCCGGTCTCGAAGTGCCAAAGGGCCCAGCCATTGCAGCTTGGCGCGCCTTGCAGCTCCTTGCCGAGGCCGTGGATCGATCCGGTCTTGCCGTCGCACTCAAGGCTGCCATCGGCGCGCACCGTGGCGATCCAGCGGCGCTTCTTGTCGAACACTTGGGAGCCGACCGGGATCAGCCCGCTCTCGACCACTGCTCCGAACGCCACCTTCGGCGCGGTGCGGGGCGATTGCATCGTGGTGAGCGCGCTTTCATCGAGCGGCAGTTCCTTGGCGATGCGCTTGGTCGCAACCTCGCGGTAGGCATCCTCGCGCTCGCAGCCGATCCACTCGCGCCCGAGCCGCTTGGCGACCGCGCCGGTGGTGCCGGTGCCAAAGAACGGATCGAGCACCACATCGCCCTTTTCGGTGGTCGCCAGCAGCACGCGATACAGCAACGCCTCGGGTTTCTGCGTCGGGTGCGCTTTCTTGCCGTTTTCCTTCAAGCGCTCCCCGCCCGAGCAGATCGGCAGCACCCAGTCCGAGCGCATCTGAAGCTCGTCGTTCAGCGTCTTCATCGCGCGGTAATTGAAGTGGTAGCGCGCCTTTTCGCCCATGCTCGCCCAGATCAGCGTTTCATGCGCGTTGGTGAAGCGGGTGCCGCGGAAGTTGGGCATGGGATTGGTCTTGCGCCAGACTATGTCGTTGAGGATCCAGAAGCCCAGATCCTGCAGGATACTGCCGACGCGGAAGATGTTATGGTAGCTACCGATCACCCACAGCGCGCCATCGGGCTTCAAGACGCGGCGCGCCTCGGTCAGCCATTCGCGGGTGAATTTGTCGTAGATCGCCATGGAATCGAACTGGTCCCAGTGATCGGTCACGGCATCGACATGGCTGCCATCGGGCCGGTTGAGATCGCCGCCAAGTTGCAGGTTGTAGGGCGGATCGGCGAAGACCAGATCGACGCTGTTGGTGGGCAGGGATCGCATGGCGGCGATGCAATCGCCCGGCAGGATGCGGCCCAGCGGCAGATCCGATGCGCGCGCAATTTCCTGCGTTTTTCCAACGCCTTTCGCGCGTGTCTTGACCTTCTCTGTCACACTCACCGGATCAACCCCGCCTTGTCTCGCTTGCACTTATCCACAGGCATGAGTCTTTGAAGAGTCCGCGTCAAGCATCTAATTTTGCGGATATTGTCTGTTGCCAGCAGGGCTGCGCGCGGAACGAAACGAGTCCGGCACAAGATGTAGAGCCCGCCGACGCTCGTCAGACTCCAGATGCGGGGGTGTGGCGCAAAAGACTCGAAACTGGCACAACCTCTCCGGGGCGCGTGCAAGGGGGGAATAGCTATGGCTTTGGAAGTGATCGCCGCCGGTCTGGGTCGCAATGCGACCTTCTCGATGAAATTCGCGCTGGAAAAGCTCGGCTTCGGCCCGTGCCACCACATGGTCGAGGTGTTCGCCGCGGGCAGCAAGCAAGTGCCGCAGTGGATCGCCGCCGCGCAGGGGAAGCCCGATTGGGACGCGATCTTCGACGGCTTCCGCGCGACCAGCGACTATCCCTCGGCCAGCTACTGGCGCGAACTGGCAGAGCACTTTCCTGCGGCCAAGGTGGTGCTGGCCACCCGCGATCCGGACAGCTGGTTCGACTCGGTCAGCGAAACCATCTTCTCGGACACGATGCAGGCCGGAGCCGTCGGCACGCCGATGGGCGAGATGATGCAAGGCGTGATCTTCAGCCATTTCGGCGGCGGCGACATCCGCGACCGTGCCTTCATGACCGATTGGTATGTGAAGCGGAACCAGCAGGTGATCGACACCCTGCCGCCCGAACGCCTGCTGGTGTTCCACCCCAGCCAGGGGTGGGAACCGCTCTGCGCATTTCTGGGTGTCGACGTGCCGCCGGTGCGGTTTCCCAAGGTCAACAGCCGCGACGAACTGAGCACCGCCGCCGAGCACGAAGGGGGCATGCCCACCGATCCGGACAAGGTCGAACGCTGGGCCCGGGATTACATGGCGCAGCTCGCCGAAAAAGCTTTCGCCTAGGCGAACGGAAGCGCCTGCGTCGCCGCGGCCCTAGCGCTTGGCGGCAAACAGATCGGCCTGCGCCACCGGCGCGAAGCTGCGGCGGTGGAGCGGGCTAGGGCCGTGGCGGCGCAGGGCCTCCATGTGCTCAAGCGTGCCATAACCCTTGTTGCGCTCCCACCCGTAATGCGGGTGCGCGGCGGCGGCTTCCAGCATCAGCCGGTCGCGCCATTCCTTGGCGATGATCGAGGCGGCCGAGATGCACGGCTCGAGCCCGTCCCCGCCGACGATCGCGCGCGCAGGCCAGCACCAATCAGCGCAGCGGCCGTGCGGGGTCATGTTGCCGTCGATCAGAACGGTATCCGGCGCGGCGTCCAGCGCATCGACGAGGCTCGCCACAGCGCGGGTCATCGCCAGCATGGTCGCCATGAAGATGTTGACCCGGTCGATCTCCTCGGGCTCCACCACTGCCACCGCCCACCCGCAGCCCGCTCGGATCGCTTCGTCGAGAACGGCGCGGCGCTTTGCGGAAAGGCGCTTGGAATCGTCGAGCCCTGCCGGTATCGCCGAACCCAACACAACCGCCGCGGCCACCACCGGCCCGGCGAGCGGCCCGCGCCCCGCCTCGTCGACCCCGATGACCAGCGGCTGGCCCGTTGCCGTCAAACCCGGAGTGACCCCTCGCATGAACCGTCCTGCTCGCTTTCTCGCCCTCCTTTCCGCCACCGTGCTGCCGCTGGCAAGCTGCGCGCAGGCCGAAACCGGGGAAACCACCGCTGCGGCCACGGCCACCGGCCCCGTCTCCTTCGCGGTGAACGAAGTCGCCAGCTTTGAGGAGCCCTGGGCCATCGCCTTCGCGCCGGGCACCGGGATGCTGTTCGTCACCGAAAAGTCGGGCACGCTGAAAATGATCGACACCGCCAGCGGCAAGACCGGCACAGTCGCGGGCGCGCCCAAAGTGGATTATGGCGGCCAGGGCGGGCTTGGCGATGTCGCGTTCCTGCCCGCCGAGGCCGGCAAGCCGCTCGATGGCCGCACGATTTATCTGAGCTGGGCCGAGGCCGGTGAAGGCGACACGCGCGGCGCGGTCGTCGGCAAGGGCACGCTCGCCTGCACCGGGATCGACGCCTGCGCAATCGAGGGCCTCGCGGTGATCTGGCGCCAGACCCCCAAGGTGAAGGGCCGCGGGCACTATTCGCACCGCATCACCTTCTCGCCCGACGGGCAGTATCTGTTCATCGCCAGCGGCGAGCGGCAGAAGATGCAGCCTGCGCAGGACACCTCGAACACGCTCGGCTCGATCGTGCGCCTCAACCTCGACGGTACGCCGGCGGCAGGCAATCCGCTCGCCGCAGAAGGCGGCGCGAGTGCCGAGATCTGGTCTTGGGGCCACCGCAACATCCTCGGCATCGACTGGGACGCGCAGGGGCGTCTGTGGGAGGTCGAGCACGGCCCGGCGGGCGGGGACGAGCTCAACCTCGTCCAGCAGGGCGCCAACTACGGCTGGCCGATCCGCTCCAACGGCGAGCATTACAACGGCGACCCGATCCTCGATCACAGCGCCGATGACGGCTTTGCCAAGCCCGCGCTGAGCTGGAATCCGGTGATCGCGCCGGGCGATATGCTGATCTACACCGGCGACATGTTCCCCGTGTGGAAGGGCCATGCGCTGATGACGGGCCTTGCCACGCAGGCGATCATCGACGTCGCGATCGAAGGCGAAAGCGCGCGCGAAGTCGCCCGCCACGAATTCGACAAGCGCCTGCGCTCCATCGCACAGGGCCCCGACGGCGCGCTGTGGGTCGCCGAAGACGGCAAGGGCGCCAAGCTGGTGAAGCTCACCGCGAAATGACCGCAGCCGCCAGCGCGCCGGCCAGCGCGACCCTGATCCCGCTCGAGGCGGTCGACCCCGCCATGATCGAGGAAGTGCTCGACCGTGCCTTCGGGCCGGATCGCCATGCGCGCACGGCCTATCGCATCCGCGAGGGCATGGACTGGCTGCCGGGCCTGAGCCTCGCCGCACTGGATGAGCACGACATGCTGGTGGCGACGATCCAGTGCTGGCCGATCGGGCTTCAGACGAAGCAGGGGCAAGTGCCGCTGGTGATGGTCGGGCCGGTCGCGGTCGTTCCCGAACGGCAGGGCGAAGGCTTCGGCGTCGGCCTGATGAGCGCGATGATCGCCGAGGATGCTCGGCTTGCGGCAAATGGGGGACGGGCCCTTCCGCAGGTGCTGATTGGTGATGCGCCCTATTACGGCCGCTGGGGCTTTTCCGCCGCGATGACCGGCGGCTGGCGCTGCCCCGGGCCCTATGCGCCCGAGCGGCTGCTGGCGCGCGGCACGGCGCTGGCGGCCATGCCGTCCGAAGGCATGCTCGGCCCGTGGGAATCCTGACCCCCTTCACCTTGGCCGCCGCATCTGCCATTCCCTGACACCATGCCCTACGAACCGCCCCCCTATCTCGCCAGCCTGACCCTTGCGGAAATCGCCCAGCTGGTGGCCGACCGCAAGCTGCCCCCGGTCGAAGGCTGGGCGCCGCAGGTGATCGGCGAAAGCCACATGGTGATCGCTGCCGACGGCACATGGTTCCACGAAGGCGGCCCGATCCGGCGCGAGGCGATGGTGCGCGCCTTTGCGGGGCTTCTCACGCGGGACGAGGCCGGCCATCACTGGCTCGTCACCCCCTTCGAGAAGCTCGCGATCGAAGTCGAGGACGCGGCCTTCATCGCCACCGATTGCGTGCGCCGCGAGGATGCGCTGGCCTTCCGCCTCAACACCGACGACATCGTTATCGCCGGGCCGGAGCATCCGCTGCGGGTGACGGGCGACCCGGCGAACCCTGCGGTCTATCTCCATGTCCGCCGCGGGTGCGAGGCGCGGCTGAACCGTTCCACATGGGCGCAGCTGGCCGAAATCGCGCTGGCCGAGGGGGCGGAGGAAAACGGCTGGCGGGTCACCAGTCAGGGCGCGACCTTCAACCTGCTGCCATGAGCCTGTTCGATCCCCTCGCCCGCGCCTTTGCGGCAGGCCATGCGCGCGAGATTCCCGATCTGCTGAGCGATGCGCATTTCGCGGCGGATGGCCGCGCGACTCCGGCGGCGGTGCTGGTTGCGATCACCGATGTGCCGAGCGACCCGCAGGTGATCCTCACCCAGCGCCCCCGCGCGATGCGCGATCATCCGGGGCAGGTCGCCTTTCCGGGTGGCAAGATCGATCCGGGCGAGGATGCCGTCACCGCCGCCCTGCGCGAAGCCGAGGAGGAACTCGCCCTGCCGCGCGATGCAGTGCGGGTGATCGGCACCAGCGATGTCTATCACACCGGCACCGGCTTTCTGGTGACCCCGGTGGTAGGCGTGGTGCCACCGGGGCTGCCGCTGGTGCCCAGCCCTCAAGAGGTCGAGGCATGGTTCGAGGCACCGCTCAGCGTCCTGCTCGATCCCGCCAGCTGGACGAGCAACGAGGTGTTCTGGCGCGGGGCGAACCGGCGCTATCTCGAGCTCGAATGGCAGGGCTTCCGCATCTGGGGCGTGACCGCGGCGATCATCGCCAACCTGTCGCGGCGGATCAGCTGGGAGGCGCTCAGCGATGCTGCGTGATCTGGCAGCGGCGGACTGGACCCGCCGTGAGGGCCTCACCGCGCTGACCACAGCGCTCGGTGCCGAGAACATCCGCTGGGTCGGCGGCGCGGTGCGCGACGGGCTGCTGGGCGTGCCGGTCGCCGATGTCGATTGCGCCACGCTGCTGCCGCCGCCCGATGTCATCGCGGCTTGCGCCAAGGCCGGCATCCGCACCGTCCCGACCGGGATCGAGCACGGCACGGTCACCGCGCTCCTCAAGGACGGCCCGGTCGAAGTCACCACCCTGCGCCGCGATGTCGCCACGGACGGCCGTCGCGCCACGATCGCCTTCGCCTCCGACTGGGCCGAGGATGCGGCGCGGCGCGATTTTACCATCAACGCGCTCTACGCCCATCCCGAAACGCTGGAGATTGCGGACTATTTCGGTGGGCTTGGCGATCTGCGCGAAGGCTGGGTGCGCTTCATTGGCGATGCGCGCCAGCGGATTGCCGAGGACCACCTGCGGATCCTGCGCTACTACCGCTTCCAGACCCGCTTCGGCGCGGCGCTGGACGAGGTGGCCGAGGACGCCTGCGCCGAACTCGCCCATACGCTCAAGGGCCTCAGCCGGGAGCGGATCGCGGCGGAACTGCTGAACCTGCTCGCCCTGCCCAATCCCCACTCCACGCTCGCCCGAATGCGCGCGCGCGGCGTGCTCGGCGTGATCCTGCCCGAGACCTGCCCTGCCCACCTCGCTGCGCTCGAACGGCTGATCGCCGCCGAAGCCGCGCAGGGTTTCGCGCCCGATCCGGTGCGCAGGCTGGCCGCGCTGCTCCCGCCCTCGCCCGAGGTGGCCGAGACCGTCGCCGCGCGGCTGCGGCTGTCGAAAGCCCAGCGCGGCAAGCTGGTGAACGCCGCCGAGCGCCGCGCCAGCGACGCCGACAATCCCAAGGCGCTCGCCTATCGCATTACCCCGCCGCTCGCGATCGATCGACTGCTGCTCACCGGGGCCAATGCGCGCCCGCTGGAGGGGTGGGAGCTGCCCGTGTTCCCCCTCAAGGGCGGCGCGATCGTCGCGCGCGGTATCACCGCCGGGCCAGAAGTGGCGCGGCTGCTCCAGACCATCGAATCGCGCTGGGTGGCCGAGGGCTTCCCTTCCGCCGACCGCGTCAACCAGATGCTCGCAGAGGAACTCGGGACCAGCGCCTTCAACTTCGATTAGTCGAACCGGTTCGCCTTGGGGAACCCCTGCGGCGGCATCCGCCCGGCGGCACCGCGGGCGACCTTCCACAGGCGGATTTCGGTCTCGGTGCGGGTGCGCTCACCGCTACCGCCCATCTGCCAGCTGAGCCCGTCCGCCAGCACGAAGGTCGTCGCATCCGACAGCCCGCCGTCCCGATAGCGTTGCAGCTGCACCCCCTGTCCGCGGGTCATCACCGGCAGCTCTTCGAGGTTGAACACCACCAGCTTGCGGTTGTCGCCCACCACCGCGACATGATCGTGGCCCTCACCGATCAGGCGGATCACCGCGAGCTGCGCGCCGTCCTTGAGGTTGACCACCTGCCGCCCCTTGCGGGTCTCAGCCAGCAGCTCGTTCATCTCGGCAACGAAGCCCTTGCCGTGGCTTGAAGCGAGCAGCAGCCTGCCGCCGGGCTTGTGCACCATCATCGCGCTGACCGAGGCCTCGCTTTCGAGGTCGATCATGGTGCGCACCGGCTCCCCGAACCCGCGCGCGCCGGGCAGCTTGTCGCAGCCGAGCGTGAAGAACCGCCCGTCAGACGCGGCCAGCAGCAGCTTGTCGGTGGTCTGCGCGTGGACGATGAAAGCGAGGCCATCGCCCTCCTTGTACTTGAACTCCTGATCGAGCGGCACATGCCCGCTCGCCGCCCTGATCCAGCCTTTCTGGCTGAGGATCACGGTGACGGGCGCCTTCTCGATCATCGCGTCCATGCTGAATTCGACCGTCGGCGCGGCTTCGGCAATCAGCGTGCGGCGACGGCCCAGCGGCGTGTCTTCGGCATAGGTCTTGCGCAGCGCCCGCAGATCGCGCTTCAGCCGGGTGCGCTGCGTCGCCGGGCTTTCGAGCAAAGCGTTGAGATCGGCCTCCTCGGCAAGCAGCTCGTCCTGCTCCTTGCGGAGCTGCATTTCCTCGAGCTTGCGCAGGGAGCGCAGCCGCATGTTGAGGATCGCCTCGGCCTGCCGGTCGGTCAGTTCGAATTCAGCGATCATCACCGGCTTGGGCTCGTCCTCGGTGCGGATGATCTCGATCACCCGGTCGAGGTTGAGGAAGGCGATGATATAGCCGCGCACCAGTTCCAGCCGGTCGGCAATCTTCTCCAGCCGGTGCTTCGCGCGACGCTGGAGGATGTCGATCTGCGCGAAGGTCCAGCTTTCCAGCAGTTCCTTCAGCCCCATCACCATCGGCGTGCGGCCATAGCCGGGCCGCGCGTCGAGCACGTTGAGATTGAGGCTGAAGCGCGTTTCCAGATCGGTGAGCTTGAACAGGCTCTCCTTCAAGAGCTCCGGATCGACATTGCGGCTCTTGGGCACGATCACGATGCGGATTGCCTCGTCGCTCTCGTCGCGCACGTCCTCGAGGATCGGCAGTTTGCGATCGGCGATCGCCTGCGCGATCTGTTCGATCAGCTTGCCCTTGGGCACCTGATAGGGGATTTCCGAGATGACGAGCTGCCACTGTCCGCCGCCCAGCCGCTCGATCCCCGCCGCAATATCGGCCGCGTCCTTGGCCTCGGGCGCGAGGAAGCGCCCGCGCAGGCGGAAGGCGCCGCGCCCGGTGCGATAGGCCTCGCTGATCGCGGCTGCGCTGTCGATCACCTGGCCGCCGGTGGCGAAATCGGGGCCGTGGAACAGCTCCATCAGGCGTTCGTGGCTGACAGAGGGATTGTCGATCAGCTCCAGCGTCGCGTCGATGATCTCGGCGACATTGTGGCTGGGGATGGAGGTCGCCATGCCGACCGCAATCCCGCTCGATCCGTTGGCGAGCAGGTTGGGGAACAGGCCGGGGAAGATCTCGGGCTCGATTTCCTCGCCGTTATAGGTGGGGATGAAGTCGACTGTGCCTTCGTCCAGCCCCGCCATCAGTTCCAGGGCGGTGCGCGTCAGGCGCGCTTCGGTGTAGCGATAGGCGGCGGCGTTATCGCCATCGACATTGCCGAAGTTCCCCTGCCCTTCGACCAGCGGGTAACGCAGGCTGAAATCCTGCGCGAGGCGGACCATAGCGTCATAGACCGAGGCATCGCCATGCGGGTGATACTTGCCGATCACGTCGCCCACCACGCGCGCCGATTTCTTGAAGGCATCGCTGGGGTTCAGCTTCAACTGCCGCATCGCCCACAGCAAGCGGCGGTGCACCGGCTTCAGCCCGTCCCGCAGGTCGGGCAGTGAGCGCGCGGTTATGGTTGAGAGCGCATAGACCAGATAGCGCTCGGACAGCGCGGCATCGAAGGGCGCATCGACGATGGCGTCAAACGGATCGGAATCGGCGGTGACAGGATCGGACATGGCCTTGATCTAGCAACCCGCGCGCTGCGCCGGGAGAGGGCTTTCCACAGGGTTGGCCCCGGGGCGACCCATCGCAGCCCAGCCACTCCCCGCCCTGCCCGATGGAACAAAATGCGCTGCCTACAGTTGGTGCAGTAACGTAAAAACAAGGAGATAGCATATGAAACCGATCCTCATCATCGCCACCGACGGGTTTGAACAGTCGGAATTGATGGAACCCAAGCGCCTACTCGAAGAAGCCGGTGCCGAGACCGTGGTCGCCAGCCTCGACGAAGGCGAGATCAAGGGCTGGAATGACGGCAACTGGGGCGACAGCGTCAAGGTCGACATGCTGGTCGATAATGTCAGCACCGACGATTACGCCGCGCTGCTGCTGCCGGGCGGCCAGATCAACCCCGATATCCTGCGCATGAACGACAAGGTCATCAGCCTGGTGCGCGAATTCGACAAGGCCGGAAAGCCGATCGCGGCGATCTGCCACGCGCCGTGGCTGCTGGCCGAAGCCGGGATCATTCGCGGCAAGGTGGTGACCGGTTGGCCCTCGATCCGCACTGACCTCACCAATGCCGGCGGTGCGGTGATCGACCAGAATGTCGCGGTCGACGGCCACATCATCACCAGCCGAATGCCCGACGATATCCCCGCCTTCACCAAGGCATTGAAGGATGCCGTGGGGATGCGCCGCACCGAAGACACCCGCAAGGTCGCCTAAGCCTGAAACAGACAAAACACCGCCCGCTCCCTACCCAGGGGGCGGGCGGTTTTACATGCGTCTGAGATCGTTGCTTTCGCCGGGCACGCTGACGGTAAGGCCGTCAAGCTCCGGCGTGATTTCGATCTGGCACGACAAGCGGCTCGTCCGCCGCGCACCCGCGGCGAAATCGAGCATGTCTTCCTCTTCCTCGCTGGCGGGCGGCAGGCGGTCGAACCATTCGGCGGCGACGACGACATGACAGGTCGAACACGCCATCTGCCCCTCGCACGTCCCCTCCAGCGGCAGGCCCGCCGCTTGTCCTGCGCGGAGCAGGTTGTCGCCCGGCGCGGCCTCGGTGGTGACCGTTTTCCCGCGCGGGTCGATGAAGGTCAGGGTGATGCTCACAGGCCTTGCTCCTTCGCGGCGGCGAGAATCGCGGCGGCGGCGGTTTCGATGTCCTGCGCCGTGGTATAACGCCCGAAACCGATGCGGATAGAGGACTTTGCCTGAGCGTCCGTCAGCCCCAGAGCGCGCAACACATGGCTCGGCCGGCCCGATCCGCTGGCACAGGCGCTCCCTGCGGAGAACATGATCTGGCGGCAGTCGCTCATCAGCCGGGCGACGTCGAGGCCGTCCTTACGGATGTTGAGGTTGCCGTGCCAGCGATCCACCGCGCTGCCGTTGAGCGTCCAGTCGGCGAAGGCGGTGCGACCGATGTTCCATAAATGTTCCACGTGAAACATTTGCTCTGACAGACCCTCCTGCGCGGCCTGCGCCGCTGCGCCGAACCCGGCGGCGAGCGCGGGCGAGAGCGTGCCTGACCTGAGGCCACCCTCCTGCCCCCCGCCCAGCATCAGCGGCGCGGGCGGCGGCGTGTCGGGGCCGATCCACAGCGCGCCGATGCCCTTGGGCCCGTGGCATTTGTGCGCGGAGATCGCGATGTAATCGGCCGCGACTTCGACCGGCACCTTGCCATAGGCCTGCACCGCATCGACCAGCACCCGCGCGCCCACGCGCCGGGCGATCTCCACCACCGGGGCGAGCGGGTTGCGCACCCCGATCTCGTTATTGATCGCCATCACCGCGACAAGGCCGGTCGAAGGCGTGACATGATCCGCCAAAGCTGCGACATCGGCGCGGCCATCCGGGGACACGGGAAGCACCGTGAAGCGCCGCCCCTGCGCCTCGACCGCGCGCTGGCAATCGAGCACGGCGGCGTGTTCGGTGGCGAAGGTGATGACATCGCCCGGCGTGCCCTGAATGACGGTGTTGATCGCCTCGGTCGCGCCGCTGGTGAAGATCAGCTTGCCGTTCGGGGGTAAGAGCGCCGCGACCCGCTCGCGCGCCGTCTCGACCGCGGCGGCGGCCATGCGGCCCATGCGGTGGGGCGAATGGGGGTTGCCGAAAGTGTCGCTCTCCGGCCCGCCGAGCCAGCGCAGCATCGCCTCGCGCGCTTCGGGCGCGAGGGGCGTGGTTGCTTGATAGTCGAGGTAGATCATGGTGTTACACTTCACCGCTTTTCGTCTTCCCGGGCTTGACCCGGGATCCCGCTGTCTTTGCGCTGCGGTTCAAGATAGCGGGGCCCCGGATCAAGTCCGGGGAGACGGTAGGGATTCAGCATAGCGACGCCCAGGCGTCAGCAAACCGCTCCAGCTCCTCGGGCGTGGTCGACCACCCGAGGCTCACCCGGATCGTGCGCGCCGCGACGTCGTCGGGCACCCCGAAGGCATCGAGCACCCGGCTTTTCTTGAGCGTGCCCGAAGAACACGCGCTTCCCGCCGAGACCGCGAAGCCTTGTCCGTCGAGCCGGATCAAAAGGGCTTGGGCGGACATGGTGGGGTGGGCGACTGCCATGATGTGCGAGCATTGCGGCCCCATCGTCATCCCCTCGCCAGCGGCCCATATCGCCTGTCGGAAGTCGAGCCGCTCGGCCTCGCTGGTGGCCCAGCTTTCCAGTCCCCCCGCGTCCAGCGCCGCTGCCATACCCATCGCGCCGGGAAGGTTCTCGGTCCCATGCCGATAGCCACGCTCATGCCCGCCGCCGGGTTCGAGCATAGCGAAATCACGCACCAGCAGCGCGCCGATCCCGATCGGCCCGCCGAACTTGTGGGCGCTCGCCACGATCATGTCGGCCTCGGGAAGCGCCATCTTGCCCGCGCTCTGCGAGCAATCGGCCAGCAACAGCCCACCGGCCTCGCGCACCTGCCACGCGAGGGAAAGGCTATGCTCCCACTTGGCATGGAGAAGCTGCGTTCCCGTCTCGGAATTGAGCGATTGAAGCGCGAAGACCGCCTCGCCCTCGCCCAGCGCCTCGGCCAGTGCATCGCGGTCAGGCTCCGCGCCGGACGGCGGGATGGGGATGACCGTCGCATCCGGCGCTGCCCGGAACACCGCATCATGTTCGACCGCGCTGACGATCCGGCGCTTCGCCTTCGCCCGGTTGAGTGCAATCCACAAAGCCTCGCTCGCGCCGCTGGTGAAGATCAGCTCCCCTTCCCACCCCAGCGCCCGCTTGATCCGCTCGCGCGCGTCTTCAAGCGCAGCGCGCGCTCGGCGGCCCTCGGCGTGGGGGCTGGAGGGGTTGGCCCATAGCCGGAACCCCTCTTCCATCGCCGCCCGAGCCTCGGGGCGCAAAGGCGAGGTCGCGGCGTGGTCGAGATAGACCCGCTCAGCCATTTGCTGCCCCCTTTTCAGGCACCCGCAAAGCCAACGCGACAAAAAATTGCGAAAATACCATCGCACCCTATATAGAGCCCGCTTTCGCGCGCGCCACCCGGCGTGGTGCGGCTCCTCGATCACAAGGTCTACCGATGCCCTCCGTCATCTTTCCCGGCCCTGAAGGCCGTCTTGAAGGCCGTTTCTCCCCGCCCCCGCGCCCGCGCGCGCCGGTGGCGATGATCCTCCATCCGCACCCCGAAGGCGGCGGCACGATGAACGACCGCATCGTGCAGCGGCTCTACAAGACCTTTGCCGACCGCGGGTTCGCCACGCTGCGCTTCAACTTCCGCGGCGTCGGGCGCTCGCAAGGGAGCTTCGACTCCGGCATCGGCGAACTCTCCGACGCGGCGAGCGCGCTCGACTGGGTGCAGTCGATCCACCCCGAAGCGCAGAGCACGTGGATTGCGGGCTACAGCTTCGGCGCGCTGATCGGGATGCAGCTGCTGATGCGCCGCCCGGAAGTGCGCGGCTTCATCTCGGTGGCACCGCCCGCCAACATGTACGACTTCAGCTTCCTCGCCCCTTGCCCGGCGAGCGGCATCTTCGTGCAAGGCGCCGCCGATACCGTGGTGCAGCCCGGCGCGGTGCAGAAGCTGGTCGACAAGCTGCGCACGCAGAAGCACATCACCATCCACCACGACGAAATCCCGCGCGCCAACCACTTCTTCGAGAACGAGATCGACGACATGATGAAGTCGGTCGACAACTATCTCGACTTCCGCCTCTCGCCGGATTGCCCGATTAAATAGGTGGTATTGAGGGCTGGAACACGCCTGCACCGGCCTGCCTCAAGGCAGGCCGCAAGCGCGACCGCGCGCCCGCAGTTGCTCCGGAGCGAAGCGAAGGAAACGCAGCGAGGACTGCACGCCGGATGGCGTGCAGTTAACAAATTCAGTCATTTCTCTACTGAAATGGTTGCAAAAAATACAGTATTGAAAAGCAACGCGAAAGTTCTTCGCGCCTATCAAAAATCATAGTATCTTCGACAGCGAGCCGGGCCGGAGGTCCTGCTTGCGATACGGTGCTCCGGCCCTGCTCCCATGATGATGGAGAGAGGAGCCCCCCTATGACCTATGCTTCTGCCAATCGCCGTCCCAATCCTGCTGCCATGCTGGCGGCGCTCGGCGTTCCGGGTGCCTTCGGCGCGGTGCTGGTGATCGGCCTTGCGGTGACGGTGGTGACCGTGCCCGAAAAGCCCCGGCCCGAGGCGCGCGATATCCCCGACTTCCCCTTGCCCCCGCCCCCGCCGCCCAAGCCGGACACCCCGCGTGACCGTGACACGCCCACCAGCGGGCCCACGACCACGCCCGACAATCCGCCGCTGCCCACGCCCGACCTGCCAAACGACTGGACCGGCTGGGACACCCCCGCCGATCCCTTCCCGGGCACGGGCGACGGCGGCGCGGGCACCGGCACGACCGGCGACAGCTTCCCCACCCCCGGCCCCAGCGCCTCGCCCTTCGACCCGGTCGGCGCCAAGCCCAAGGGCAATCCCGGCAAGTGGGTGACGAATGACGACTACCGCCCGCGCTGGGTGCGTGAGGAGCTGACCGGCACGGCGCGCTTCACGCTGGCGATCAGCGCGAGCGGCAAGGTCACCGGCTGCACCATCACCCGCTCGACCGGCCATGCCGCGCTCGATACCGCCACGTGCGAGTTGGTGACCAAGCGCGCCCGGTTCGAGGCGGCGCGCGACGGTTCGGGCAAGGCGGTGGCGGGCAGCTATTCGAGCTCGATCACCTGGCGTATTCCGTAATTTGTTGGTCGGCGCGCCCCTCCGGGCGCGCCGTTCCTCGCTCATGCGACCTGACGGTCGCATCGCTGCGGGCGGCCGGTCGGCCTTGCGGCGTCTGCGACGCCGAAAATCCGGCAAGCGCGCGACGGGAGTGGGTTATTCGCCCCCGGCCGCCTTGATCTGCTCGATCGGCGCCTCGCCGCCGGTGGAGGGCAGCGTCCAGATCAGCACGTTGATCACCGCGATGGCCGCGAGCAGCACCATCAGCAGCGGGTTCTTCGCCTCGCCCGTGCGCCGCCACAGCACGAAGGCACCCGCCAGCAGCGCCAGCGCGGCAAGCATCACGATGGAGAGCACGATATCGGTCATTGCGCGAAGGAGTCCTCGGCCTATGGTGCTGCGGCGTCACCGCAATTGCGCATGCGCCGGATATGGCTGGTGCAGCGACAATCTGCCGCGCGAAGGAGGGTATGATGGGGATTTTTGGTTCGATCAAGAACGCGATCTGGGGTTCTGACAAGGAAGAGGCCAAGGCCCCTGCACCCGCACCGGCTGCCGCTCCCGCCGCGCCTGCTGCTCCGGCTGCGCCCGATCCGATCAGTCAGGCGGAAATGGAAGCACGCATCGCCGCCATGCCGGGTGCCGACAAGTACAACTGGAAGACCTCGATCGTCGATCTGATGAAGATGGTCGGCCTCGATCCCAGCTTTGCCAACCGCAAGGAACTGGCCGAGGAACTGGGCATGGAAGGCTACTCGGGCACGGCCGAGGAGAATATCAATCTGCACCACGCGGTGCTCAACCTGCTGGCGGCCGAAGGCGGCAAGGTTGGCGGGATGCTGAAGGATTGATCCCGCAGCCATTGGCGCGCGATTGACTCGGCTCGGCCCCCTCGCCAAACCGGGGGCATGAGAGAGAACCACGCTGATTTCACACGCCGTCAGGCCCTCACCGGGCTTGGCGGCGTTTCCGCAATTGCCCTGATGCCCGCCGCCGCGCGCGCCGCGCAGGCAGCGCCGCCGATCCCCGGCCCGATCGCGGGCCTTGCGCCCGATGCCGCGCTCGATGCGATCGCCTACCGGATGCTCGCTTTTGAGCCGGGCCGTGCGACCGGTGCGGGGGTCGACACGGGCGATTATGCCGCGTGGCGCTCGACCTTCGGGACGCCGGGAGAAGCCGGGCGGCAGGCCTATGCCAGCGCGCTCAAGGAGATGGTCGCCGAGGTCAAGGCCTACCCGCGTGACGGCCTCACCAGCGATCAGCAGATCGGCTTCGAAGTGGTCGAGACCGCCTTCACCCGCGCGGTCGAGGGCATGGCCCTGCCCTATGGCGATGTCGCGGTCGGCAGCTGGCGTAACGCGCCCTATGTCGTGATCCAGAATGTCGGCGGCTATATCGACATGCCGCGCTTCTTCTCCTCGAGCCAGCCGCTCGCCACCGCCGATGATGTCGGCCCCTATCTCGACCGGTTGATCGAAGTCCCCGCGTTGCTCGATGGCGAGCGCGAGCGCATTCAGGCCGCGCGCGCAATGGGCGTGGTGCCGCCCGCCTTCCTGCTCGACAAGGCGATCGCGCAGATGGAATCGAGCATTGCCGGTGCGAAGGAGGCCTATGCCGGGCCGCTCGCCGGATCGGAGCTGGCCGAGGCCCAATCCGCCGCGGCCACGGCGGAGCGCATCGCCGCGCGCGGGATCGTCCCCGCGCTCGAACGCCAGCTCGCCGAACTGCGCGTCCAGCGCGCTGCCGCCAAGGATTCGGCGGGCGTCTGGGCGCAGCCGATGGGCGAGGAATATTACGGCTGGGCGCTGGGCGCTTCGACAACCACCAGCCTCTCGCCCGACGAAATCCACCGCCAGGGCCTCGCCGAGCTGGAGGAACTCCACGGCAGGATGGACCCGATCCTGCGCAAGATCGGCTACACCAAGGGCTCCGTGGGCGAACGGATGCGCGCGCTCGCCGAAGACCCGCGCTACCAGTTTGCGGAAGGGGACGAGGGCCGCAAGGAGATCTTCGCCTTCATCGAAGAGCGGCTGCAGTGGATCAAGGCGCAGATGCCGCGCGCCTTCACGCAGGTGGTCAATCCGCGCATGGAGGTGGTGCGCCTGCCGCTGTCGGAAGAGCCCGGTGCGCCCGGCGCTTACGGCGGGGCGGGCAGCAAGGACGGCAGCATTCCGGGCCGCTTCTGGATCAACTTGCGCACCACCGATCTGCACCGCAAATATGATCTGGCCGATCTCACCTTCCACGAGAGCATTCCGGGCCACGTGTGGGAGGGCGAGTTCTCCAACCGCCTGCCGCTGATCCGCTCGATCCTCGCCTTCAACGCCTTTTCCGAAGGATGGGCGCTCTATGCCGAACAGCTGGCGGACGAGCTGGGCGCCTACAAGGGCTTCGAGGTCGGGCGGCTGGGCTTCCTCCAGAGCCTCGCCTTCCGCGCCTGCCGGTTGGTGGTCGACACGGGGCTCCACTCCAAGCAGTGGACGCGCGAACAGGGCCGCCAGTTTTTTGTCGAAAGGAACGGTTCCAAGGTCGAGGAAGTCGCCTCCGAAGTCGATCGCTATTGCAGCTGGCCGGGGCAGGCCTGCGGCTACAAGATCGGCCACAGCGAGATCCTGCGCCAGCGCGAGCGGGCGAAGAGCGAGCTGGGGCGGCGCTACGACATGCGCGAATTCAACACCGCGCTGGTGCTGGGCGGCAATGCGCCGCTCAGCGTCATGGCGAACACGGTGAGCCGCTACATCGCGAGGGCGAAGGGATAGGGTCCGCCCCCTTCCCTTCCCCTGCCCCCGTCCCCATCTTGCAACCTTCGGCGCGCAGGAGGGTAGCATGGAAACACTGGGACAAGACCTTGAAACCATGCGCCGCGTGCCGCTCGCACAGGCCCATGTCGATGCCATCGGCGCGATTGGCGGAGAGCGGCATTACCCGGCTGGCACCACCGTCATGGATATCGGCGAGCCGCTCGACCGCTTCGTCTATGTGATCGAGGGCGAGGTCGAGGTGGTCAATCCCTACACCGACGAGCGCATGTTCGAACACGCGCTCGGCCCGACGCAGTTCATGGGCGAGATCGGCTTTCTGAGCGGCGCGACCAATTACCTCAAGATGCGCGCCGCGCGCGACACCCGCGTAATCGAGGCCCCGCGCGAGGCGATGCTGGCGCTGATGAGCCGCGTGCCCGAACTCAGCGATCACATCATCACCGTCTTCGCCGCGCGCCGCCGCAAGCAGTTCGAGCTGCGCAACAGCGCGGTCAAGGTGATCGGCGCGGACCGCGATGCCAAGGTGCAGGCGGTCGAGCGTTTCCTGTCGCGCAACCGCATCCCGTTCCAGTCCTACGACATGGATGCAGGCGATGCGGAGACCTTGCAGGTCTGCTCGCTGACGCAGCACGAACCTTCGGTGATCCTCGGCGTCGATACGCGGCTGGAGAACCCGACCCCGCGCAAGGTGGCGCAATATCTCGGTCTCGATCTCGATATCTGTTCGCGGCGCACTTACGATCTGCTGATCGTCGGCGGCGGGCCTGCCGGAGTGGCGGCGGCGGTCTATGCCGGCTCCGAGGGGATTGAGGCGCTGGTGGTGGAGGACACCGCCGTGGGCGGGCAGGCGGGCACATCCAGCCGGATCGAGAATTACATGGGCTTTCCCACCGGCATCAGCGGCACCGACCTTACATGGCGGGGGCAGGTGCAGGCGATGAAGTTCGGCACGCGCTTCGTCATGCCGCGCCGGATCGAGGCGATGATGCGCCGCGAGGACGGAGCCTATTGCCTGACGCTGGATGACGGTGACGAACTCTGCGCCCGCGCGGTGCTGGTGGCGACGGGGGTGCAATACCGCCGCCTGCCGCTTGCCCATCTGGAAGAGCTCGAAGGCGCCGGAATCTTCTATTCCGCGACCGAAATGGAAGCGCGGTTCTGCGCCAAGACCGAGGCGGTGGTGATCGGCGGGGGCAATTCCGCTGGGCAAGCGGCGATGTTCCTCAGCCGCGCGGCGAGCCATGTGCATCTGGTGGTGCGCGGCGGCTCTCTGGCAGCCTCAATGTCGAGCTACTTGTCGCAGCGTTTGGAGGCCGATCCGCGCGTCACGATCCACTATCACTCGGAGGTCACCGCGCTCCACGGCGAAAGCTGGCTTGAGGGAATTACCCTCAAGACGGGGGACAGCGAACGCCGGATCGATACCCGCGCGCTGTTCATCATGATCGGTGCTGCGCCCAACACCGGCTGGCTCTCAGGCCTCGCGGAAACCGACGCCAAGGGCTTCGTCCTCACCGGCGCAGCGGCCGGGCAGGCCGACGATTACGCCACCACCGCGCCCGGCATCTTCGCCGTGGGCGACGTGCGCGCCGGATCGGTCAAGCGCGTGGCGAGCGCGGTGGGCGAAGGGTCGGTGGTGGTCAGCCGGATCTGGCAATATCTCGAGGATACGCGCGTATCCGGCTGACCCCCGCGCGGATCAGCTCTTGCCGCCGCCGAACAGGCCCTTGGCCATGTCCATGATGTCGTTGACCGGATTGCCGTCGCCATCGCGGTCGATCATCGAGGCGAAGTTGCTGAGCGAGCCTTCGCCGCCGATCGCGCTGACGATCTGGCTGAGGATGTCGGGGCTGATCCCGGTCTTCTCCGCCGCCAGCGTCACGGTGTCGCCATCGAGCTGATGGGTGTGGCCGAGCGCGGCGATCGCCTTTTCCGCCATCGCCGGGTCGAGCCCGACCTGTTTGGCGAGGTTCACCACATCATCCGGCGCGCCGCCGATGTTCTTCAGAATGCCGTCAAGAATGCTCATGTCTGTTCCTCCCACGCGAATCGTACAGGCGCGATTGTGGCGCAAAGCCGCAGCGAGGCAAAGCAAAAGGCCCCGCTCCGGTCTTAGCGCCGGGCGGGGCCCCTCTCCCGAGCTGGTGATAGGATCCTGTCAGGCCGCGATCGGGGCAGGCGCGGCCTGCAGCACGCCGGCATCGACGTGCTGTTCGAACTGGGCGAAATTGTCGATGAACAGCTGCACCAGCTTCTTCGCGGTGGCGTCATACTCCGCCCCGTCGGCCCAGGTGCTGCGCGGATCGAGGATGGCTTGATCGAGCCCCGCCTCGGCCAGCGCGGGCACGAAGACCGGCACGTCGAAGCCGAAATTGGGGTCCTTGCGGAACTCAACTTCGTCCATCTTGCCATCGAGCACGGCGTTGAGCAGCGCGCGGGTCGCCTTGATCGGCATCCGGTGGCCGGTGCCGTACTTGCCGCCGGTCCAGCCGGTGTTGACCAGCCAGCAATCGACGCCGCCCTTGGCGATGCGCTCCTTCAGGAGGTTGCCGTAGACCGAGGGGTGCCGCGGCATGAAGGCGGCGCCGAAGCAGGTGCTGAAGGTGGCTTCCGGCTCGGTCACGCCGATCTCGGTGCCCGCGACCTTGGCGGTGTAGCCGCTGAGGAAGTAATACATCGCCTGATCCGCGGTCAGCCGCGCGATCGGAGGCAGCACGCCAAACGCGTCGGCGGTGAGCATGATGACGTTGGACGGCGCGGGGCCGAGGTTCTTCTCGCTCGTGTTCGGGATGAACTCGATCGGGTAGGCACCGCGGGTATTTTCGGTCTTGCTGCCGTCGGTGAAGTCCAATTCGCGCGTTTCCGCGTCCATCGTCACGTTTTCGAGGATCGTGCCGAACATCTTGGTCGTGGCGTAAATCTCGGGCTCGCCCTCGGCTGAGAGGTTGATCATCTTGGCATAGCAGCCGCCTTCGAAATTGAAGACCGCCTCGTCCGACCAGCCGTGCTCGTCATCGCCGATCAGCGTGCGGCTGGCGTCGGCGCTGAGCGTGGTCTTGCCCGTGCCCGACAGGCCGAAGAAGATCGCGCTCTTGCCGTCCGCGCCGATGTTGGCCGAACAATGCATCGGCATCACGCCCTGTGCGGGCAGGAGGTAGTTGAGCAGGCCGAACACGCCCTTCTTCATCTCGCCCGAATATTCGGTGTTGCCGATCAGGATCAGCTTCTCGGTGAAGCTCACCGCAATCACGGTGTCGCTGCGGCAGCCATGGCGCTCAGGGTCGGCCTTGAAGCTGGGCAGGTTGATGATGGTGTATTCGGGCGCGAAGTCCGCCAGTTCCTCGGCGGTGGGGCGCACCAGCAGGGTGCGGATGAAAAGGTTGTGCCAGGCCATCTGGTTGATGACGCGCACGTTGACGCGGTAATCGGGCTGCGATCCGCCGAACAGATCGGCGACGTAGAGCTCGCTCTGCCCTTCGAGTTCCTTGAGGAAATCGGCCTTGAGCGCGGCGAAGTGCTCCGGGCTCATCGGCTGATTGATCGCGCCCCAGTTGATCGTTCGCTCGGTCTCGGCGTCGCGGACGATATACTTGTCCTTGACGCTGCGCCCGGTGAAGCGGCCGGTATCGACCAGCAGCGCGCCATGCTTGGTCAGCTGCCCCTCGCCCCGCTTCAGCGCATGTTCGACCAGCGCCGCGGTGCCGAGATTGGCGTGAATGCGCGCCGCCGTGTTGAGATTCTGGGCGGCCAGCGGGGTTGCGAGCGAGGTCAACTTGCGTCTCCTGAGCGAAGGCGGATTCATGATGAGCGGCCAAAGCAGGATCACGCCGAAGCCGCGAATCCCTGTCCCGTCCGGGACCCTCCCTAGCACCCCCGCATACGTATGCAACCGCGCGCGGCACTACGGCATGCAATGCCACCGGTTTCCTTTGCGCTCCGCCCCGCCCCCATTGCGGGGCGCGCCGCTTGGCGCTACCCAAGCGGGCATGGCCGACACCCCTTCCGAACGCGTCCCTTCCGATCAGCCGGGGGCCGAGCCGCGCGGGCTTCAGATCGCGCTGGTCGATGATGATCGCAACATCCTCACCACGGTTGCCATCGCACTTCAGGCCGAAGGCTTCGCCACGCGGCTCTATTCCGATGGCGAGACCGCGCTGAAGGCCCTGCTCGACAACCCGCCCGATCTCGCCGTGTTCGACATCAAGATGCCCAAGATGGACGGGATGGAGCTGCTGCGCCGCTTGCGTGAGAATTCCGCGCTCCCCGTCATCTTCCTCACCAGCAAGGACGACGAAAGCGACGAGGAAGCAGGGCTGCAACTGGGTGCGGATGATTACATCGCCAAGCCGTTCAGTCTGCGCCTGCTGATCGCCCGCATCCGCGCGATCCTGCGCCGGGCCGAGCCGCTGGCCCCCGGCACCGCCGCCGCCGCCATGCCCGAGCCCGCGCCCGCGACGCTCACCCGGGGGCGATTGTTCATGGACCCGGCGCGCCATCAGGTGATGTGGGACGGGCAGGCGGTCAGCCTCACGGTCACCGAATTCCTGATCCTCGAAGCGCTCGCCATTCGCCCCGGCGTGATCAAGAGCCGCAACCAGTTGATGGACGCGGCCTATCCCGACGATGTCTTCGTCGATGATCGCACCGTCGACAGCCATATCAAGCGGATGCGCCGCAAGTTCCGGCTGGTCGATCCCACCTTCGATGCGATCGATACGCTCTATGGCGCGGGCTACAGCTTTACCGATGGCTGAGGCCGCCCCGCGCGCCAGCGCCAACGCCAGCGAGCAGATGACCGCCACCGGGCGCTTTGCCCTGACTGGACGCATCCTCGCGGTCAACATCCTGCCGCTGCTGGTGCTGGGCGGCGGGCTGTTCTACCTCGACAGCTACCGCACCCAGCTCATCAACGAGCGCTTCAAGCTTGCCCGGATCGAGGCGCAGATCACCGCCGAAGCGCTGGCCGGTGCGTCGCGCGCCCGGCAAGAAGCGCTGCTGGTGCAGATCGGCAAGGAACAGCGGATGCGCCTGCGCCTGTTCGACGCCGATGGCCGCTTGGCCGCAGACAGCTTCGCGCTGGATGACCCCGCCTTCCGCTTCAACGACATCAGCGACGATGACTGGGAACAGCAATTCGCGCGCTGGATGGATCGCACGGTCGACACCATCGTCGCCGCCGAGCCGGTGCAGGACTATGTCGAGCCCGAAGCGCAGGAGGCCGATGCCTGGCCCGAACTCGCCCGCGCGCGCGAACTCGGCCTGTCGCAGATCAGGCTCTACGACTGGCGCGACGGCACCCCGGTGATCACCGCCGCCGCCCCCGTCGGCCTGCAAGGCGCGACGCTGCTGACCGTGCGCAACGCGGTCGACATCACTGAAAGCGTGCGCGCGGCGCGCTCCACCTTGTTCATCGCCATGCTGCTCGTGCTGGGTGTTTCGGCGGCGCTCTCGCTGTTCCTCGCTCGCACCATCGTCACCCCGCTGCGGCTGCTGGCACGCGCGGCGGTGCGGGTGAAGCAGGGCCGCGACCGCGAGGTGGAGGTGCCGCGCCTGCCCCAGCGCAGCGACGAGATCGGCCTGCTTGCCCGCGCGGTGTCGGACATGACCGGTGCCCTGCGCGGCCGGATCGACGCGGTCGACAGCTTCGCGGCCGATGTGGCGCACGAGATCAAGAACCCGCTCGCCAGCTTGCGCAACGCGATCGACACCCTGCCGCGGGTCGAGGATCCCGCCCTGCGCGCCCAGCTTACAGAGATCGCCGCGCATGATGTGCGCCGGATCGACCGGCTCGTCACCGAAATCTCCGCCGCGAGCCGGGTCGATGCCGAAATCAGCCGCGCGACCCTTGAACGGGTCGACCTGGCCGAACTCTTCGCGAACCTCATCCGCAGCCGCGAGGATCGCGGGATGAATGGTGGGCGGAAGTTGGTGCTCGACGCCGCGCCCGGCCGCCATGTCGTGCGCGGGGTGCCGACCCAGTTGGAGCGCGTTGCCGAAAATCTGCTCGACAACGCCGTGTCCTTCTCGCCGCCCGATGGCGAGGTGCAGGTGCGCCTGCGCCAGAGCGAGCGCACGGTCATCGCCGAGGTGTGCGATTCCGGCCCCGGTATCGCCCCCGACCGGCGCGAGGCGGTGTTCCGGCGGTTCCATTCCGACCGGCCCGAGGGCGAAAGCTTCGGCAATCACTCGGGCCTCGGCCTTGCCATCGGCCGCGCGATTGCCGAGGCGCATGACGGCGCGCTCACCGCAGAAGACCGGCCCGACGGCGCGCCCGGTGCCTGCCTGCGGCTGCGCCTGCCGGTCGCGGCATGAGCCTCGTCTTTGCCGCCAGCGCCGTCGCCATCGGGGGCCGCGCACTGCTGATCGCGGGCCCGCCGGGCAGCGGCAAGTCGAGCCTCGCGCTCGCCCTGATTGATCGCGGCGCGGGGCTGATCGGGGATGATGCGGTGACGCTGCGACAGGAGGGCGAGGCGCTGATCGCCGCGCCGCCGCCCAATATTGCCGGACTGCTGGAGGTGCGCGGGGTCGGGATCATCACCCTGCCAACCGCCCCGCCCGCGCCGGTCGCACTGTTGCTCGACCTGTCGGGCGACCCCGCCGAACGCCTGCCGCCCGATCCCCTGCCGACGCGGGTGATCGCAGGCGTCGCCGTGCCGGTGCTCGCCTTCGACCCCGCCCCCCCCGCACCGGCCCTGCGCGCCGAATGGGCGCTGCGCCTCCACGGCATTGGACATGATCCCGCTTCCCTTTGCTCCGCTGACACGCCAGAATCGTGCCCATGACCGACCCCGCCTCCCCCCCGCGCCCGCTGCTGCTGGTCACCGGCCTTGCCGGGGCGGGCAAATCGACCGCGCTTGCCGTGCTCGAAGACCTCGGCTGGGAGACGATCGACAACTTCCCGGTGCGCCTGCTGAAGCGCCTCGTCACCATGCCCGACGATGCGCGCGGGCCGCTCGCCATCGGCTTCGATTCGCGCACCCGCGGCTTCGTACCCGCCGATATCATCGCGCTGGTGAAAGACCTGAGCCAGCGCCCCGACGTCGCTCTCAGCTTCCTGTTCCTCGACTGCGCCGGGCATGAGCTCGAGCGCCGCTTCAACGAGACCCGCCGCCGTCACCCGATGGCCGATGGCCGCCCGGTGCAGGAGGGCATTGCCGCCGAGCGCGAGCTGCTCGAACCGCTGCGCCGCTGGGCCGAGCTGATGATCGACACCACGGCGATGACCAGCAACGATTTGCAGGGCAAGATCCGCGAGCTCTTCGCCCCCGCCGATCCCGCTGCTGCGACCACGCTCACCCTGTCGAGCTTCGGCTTTGCCCGCGGGATGCCGCCGCTCGCCGATCTGGTGTTCGACATGCGCTTTCTCGACAATCCGCACTGGGTGCCGGGCCTCAAGGAGCAGACCGGGCAGGACGCTGCGGTGGGCGAGCATATCGAGCGTGACCCCGCCTTTGCGGAAAGCTTCGCGCGCATCCGCGACCTGCTGCTGCTGCTGCTCCCGCGCTACGCCGCGCAAGGCAAACCCTATGTCCACGTAGCCTTCGGCTGTACCGGAGGGAGACACCGCTCGGTCTACACCGCCGAGTCCATGGCCAAGGCCTTGCGCGCCGCGGGCTTTTCGCCCACTGTCCGGCACCGCAATCTGGCATCGCGCGCCACCGATGCGATCGAGCGGGATCGGCGCTAGGCCCCTCCCGCATCACCGTCGGCGTTTGGGCATTGTCGGTCAGCGTAGAAACGCGTAAGGCACCCGCCCCGGGTGGGAAGTTAACGGACCCCTATTCACGCATGATCGGCTTGATCCTGGTAACCCATGGCCGCCTCGCGGACCAATTCGTCGAGGCGATGGAGCACGTTGTCGGCCCGCAAGAGGGCATCGTCACGGTCTGCATCGGCCCGCATGACGACATGGAACAGCGCCGCGCCGACATCGCCGAGGCGATTGCCGCGGTGGACGCGGGCACGGGCGTCATCATCCTCACCGACCTGTTCGGCGGCACCCCGTCGAACCTCGCGATCTCGCTGCTCGATGCGGGCCATGTCGAGGTGATCGCGGGGATCAACCTGCCGATGCTGATCCGCCTCGCCGGTGCGCGCAAGGCGATGGACGTGACCGCCGCGGTCCATGCTGCGCAGACCGCCGGGCGCAACTACATCACCATCGCCAGCGAGCTGCTGGGGCAGGACACCGCCCCGGCGCGGGCCAAGGCCTGAGGGCGAACCGCGGGTGGGGGAAGCACGGCAGAGCGTCGAAATCGTCAACCGCCGGGGCCTCCACGCCCGGGCGAGCGCCAAGTTCGTCGGCGCGGTCGCCGCGCTGCCCGATGGCCTGAAGGTCACCGTCAGCAAGGCCCCGCACAGCGCGGCGGGCGGCTCGATCCTCGGGCTGATGATGCTAGGCGCGGCCAAGGGCGACACGGTCGAAGTCGCGGTCGAGGGCGAGAATGCGCAAAACGTGCTTGCCGATCTCGTCGCGCTGATCGCCGACGGCTTCGGCGAGGACTAGTGCCAGCGCCCGCGTTGGCGTAGGCGGCCTGCCATGCGCAAGCACATCACCGGCTTTTCCAATCCGACGGTCAAATACCTGCGGAGCCTGCGGGACAAGAAGCACCGCAAGCGCGCGGGCCAGTTTCTGGTCGAGGGGCTGCGGTTGCTCGAGGACGCACGCGCCTCGGGCCGCGTGCCGCAGACGCTGGTGATGGCCGAGGGGCGCGAACACCCGCTACTCGAACGGCTCGAGGCTGACGTCATGGCGGCAGGCGGCGAGGTGATCGCGACCACGCCCGATATCCTCTCCAAGATCACCGGAAAGGAGAATGCGCAGGCGGTCGCGGGGGTGTTCGACGAGTGGAACACCGGCCTCGCCGCGCTCGACCGCAGCGCCGCGCCGATCTGGCTCGCCGCGCAGGCGCTGCGTGATCCGGGCAACCTCGGCACGATGCTGCGCACCTGCGATGCGGTGGGTGCGGGCGGGCTGATCCTGATCGACGACTGCGCCGACCCCTTCAGCGCCGAGGCCGTGCGCGCCAGTATGGGGGCCGTTTTTACGGTGGGGCTGGCACAGGCGAGGTGGGAGGAGTTCCTGCCATGGCTGCGCGGCGGATCGGGCCAGTTGGTCGCAGCGTCCTTGCGCGATGCGGTGCCCTATCGCGGAGCGCCCTACGCCGCGCCGTGCTTCATTCTGGTCGGCAACGAGTCGCAAGGCCTGCCCGAGGATTACGAGACGGCCTGCGACCTGCGTGTCACCATGCCGATGAAAGGCCGCGCGGATTCGCTGAATGCCGCTGTGGCAGGCGCGGTGCTCGCTTACGAAGTGCTGGCGGGGCTGGAATAAGCGTTACAAAGGTGACACAGTGTCCGCTTCAATCCTGATCATATTATCACATGAATTCAATTATTTGATCCGTAATTTGAAAAGCGGACGGACAGGGTAACGAGGCCTCTTCTGCCAGCGCGAACACGGAGGTCGGGGGCGGACGTCGGGGCGGACGATGCGAAAGAGCGGGCCATGTGATGGCCCGCCAAGCGCGAGTAGGAAAGTCCGGCCTCACACGTTGCCGATGCACCACGGATCGGGCTTCATATCGACTGGCGGCGTCCCCTCGCCCGGCTTGGGGAAGCGCGCCTTGAAGGTGAAGCTCTGCGGGGTCGGGCCGTAGCGGTCGAGCATCCACAGGCGCGACAGGCCCTCGTCGATGCTCGGACGGTGGCCCGCGGGCACCCACCACAAGGCCTGATAGGCACCCTCGAAACGATGGAAATACTCGCGCCGCCGCGCCATTTCGGGGGTGTGAGCCGAGCGGTAGACGAAATCGAACAGGCTCTCGGCGTCTTGCCACACGGACATGTTGACCAGCAGCAGCGGATCAGCGGCGGCGACTTCGAAGTCGGTGGCGTCGCCGCTGTCGCTCTGAAGCCGCCAGACGAAACCGGGGAGGCCATCAGCGATGGCGTTGATCCGGTCGAGCGCATCGAAGAACGGCTGCACAACCGGAGCGCCCTTTGGCGCGACCATCTTGCCGATGTTGATCTGGGCCAAATGCCAGCCCGCACCGCCGTCATTCATCCGCCTTACTCCGCCGCGTCGCGCTTCTCGCTTTCGTCCAGCATATCAGGCGCTTCGAGCGCTGCAACATCTTCGGCATTGTAGCGCGGCGCGCTCGCGACCAGCGGCACCTCGTCGATCTCGCGCTTGCCGATCTCGACACCCTTCTCCGCCAGCCGCCGCCCAGAGGACAGCACATTGCGCTCGAAGCTGCCGACGAACTTGTTGTAATTGTTGACCGCGCTCTCAAGCCCGCCGCCCACGCGCTTCAGGTGCTCGGCGGCGGTCGCGAGGCGATCATAGAGTTCCGCCCCCATCCGGCCGATGGCCTGCGCTTCCTTCGCCAACCCGTCCTGCCGCCAGACCTGCGCCACGGTGCGCGCAATCGCGACGAGGTTGGTCGGCGTCGCCAGCAGCACCCGGCGCTCGAAAGCGAAATCCCACAACGTCGGATCGGCTTCGAGCGCCGCGGTGACGAAATGTTCGCCGGGGACGAACATGATGACGTAATCGGGCGCTTCCTCGAACTGGCTCTGGTAGCTTTTCGCGCCCAGCGTCTGCACGTGGTTGCGCATCGACTTCGCGTGAAGCTCCATCTGCTGCTTGCGCACCGCGTCGTCATCGGCCTCGAAGGCGGCCTGATAGGCGTTGAGCGAGACCTTGGAATCGATCACCAGCTTCTTCTGGCCGGGCACATTGATGATCGCATCGGGGCGCAGCCGGCCCTCTTCGGTGTCGATCGAGTGCTCCATGATGAAGTCGGTGTGCTGCGCCAGCCCGCATTGTTCAAGCAGGTTCTGCAGCGCCCGCTCCCCCCAGCGCCCGCGCGCCTTGGGGGCGTTGGTGAGCGAATTGCCCAGCCGCTGCGCCTCGCGCCGCACCTGTTCCTGCCCTTCCTTCATCGACTGGATCAGACCCGCCAGCTGCCCGAAGGCATCGGTGCGCTTGGCTTCCAGATCGGCGACCTGCCGCTCGTAATTCGCCAGCTTCTCGCCCACCGGCGAAAGCAGCGCCTTCAGCTTCTCCTCGCTCGCCTTTTCGGAATGGCCGAGCCGTTCCTCGGCGCGCTTGAGGAAAGCCTCCTGCGCGCGATTCAACACCTGTGCGCCGGTGTTCTCGAATTCCTTGAGCAGGTTTGCGCGCGATTCTTCCAGCAGCCGCTTCTGCTCCTCGAAAGCGGCACGCTCGGCGCGGAAGCGGGAATTTTCCTCACGCGCGGCATCGAGCTGCTGCGCCAACCCGTCCGCCCGCGCGGCGCGCTCGCCCAGCGTCGCGACCTCGATCCGCGCCTCGCCCAGCTCGGCAACGGCGCGCTTGAACTCGGCCTCGCGCTCACCCCCTGAGCGCTCGGCATCGGCGAGCCGCTGGCGCAAATCGGCAAGCGGGCGCGCGCCGAAAAACCAGCCCGCGGCCATGCCGAGGGCGAGCCCGATAAGAAGGATGGCGAGCGGCAGGACAAGATCGGTCATCGGCGGAACATAGCCTGAACATGATCGCCCGCCAAGCCCATGAATCGCGCAAAAAGGGGAACAATGCCGCCGCGCTCCGCTTGGAATGGGCAGCAAGGAGAATCGATATGTCCATCAAGGAAATGATCGCCGAGCACCCGCAGGTCGGTGCCGACTACAACGAAGCGCTGGCCGAGGCGGTGCGCCACGCGATGTATTGCGCCGCGATCTGCAACTCTTGCGCCGATGCCTGCTCCGCCGAGAAGGGCGACATGAGCGCCTGCATCCGCACCTGCATGGATTGCGCCGACATCTGCACCGCGACCTACCGCGTCGCCACGCGGCGCACCGGCGGCAATGTCGCCGTGATCGAAGCGCAGCTGCGCGCCTGCATCACGGCCTGCGAACAGTGCATCGAGGAATGCAGCAAGCACGACAACGACCATTGTCGCCGCTGCGCGCAGATGTGCCGCGAATGTGCCGACGATTGCCTCAAGGCGCTGAACGGAATGATGCAGGCCGCCTAACTGGACTGCGGCGTGCGGTGGGGAGCGGTCCGGACGAGCCCGCGATCACATCCGGGGCTCGGGCGCTCCCTGTGCCGCCAGCCGGCGCGCTTCGCGCAGCAGGCTGACGAGCTTGAACAGCGCTTCAATGAGTGCCAACGACAGCAAGCCGAGCCAGAACCAGCTTCGGTCCTGCGCCTGCCATTCGCCGACGACCATGTAACTGCACAACCCCATCACGAACAGCCATGCGGCAGCATCGCCGAGGGCGTTCGCAGCCGTGCGGGGCGGTTCGTCGCGCGGGTCGCGGGGGTCGATCGACTCGAGCAGGAAGCCGCCGACCAGCCAGACCAGCGGAAAGAGCAGCAGGATCGGCAGTGCGGTCCCCACCCAATCTGCGATCTCGGCGATCATGCCGCTACGCCGCCCGGCGGATTTTCTCGAGCTTCTTCAGCACCATCGCGCGTTTGAGGCGCGAAAGGTGGTCGATGAAGAGAATGCCTTCGAGGTGGTCCATCTCGTGCTGCAGGCAGGTCGCCATCAGCCCTTCGAGCGCTTCCTCGTGGGTGTTGCCGTCCAGATCCTGATAGCGCACGCGGCAGGTCGCCGGGCGATCGACATCGGCGTAGATCTCGGGGACCGAGAGGCAGCCTTCCTGATAGGTCGAAAGCTCGTCCGCCGGATCGAGGATCACGGGGTTGATGAACACCCGCGGTTCCTTCTTCGTGGCGGGGTGCGTGTGCTTGTGGCCGTCGTGCGAGCATTCCACCGGCGGCGCGTCGGGATCGTCGGGCTGGAGGTCGATCACCAGCACCCGCTTGGGCACGCCGACCTGGATCGCGGCGAGGCCGATGCCGGGGGCATCATACATCGTCTCGAACATGTCTTCGACAAGCGTGCGCAGATCGTCGCCGAACTCGTGCGGTTCGACCGGGGTCGAGATGGTTTTCAGCCGGGGGTCCGGCACTTCAAGGATTTCGCGGATAGCCATGCATGCGATTTAGTGCGCGCGAGCCAAAACCTCAAGTGAGTCCCCGCGCAGGCGGGGACCTCAGGCCAAAACGAAAGAGGTCCCCGCCTACGCGGGGACTCACCTCGCTATTGAACAGGCCGCCTTGCCCGCAGGGCCTGCGCCAGCGTGCCCTCGTCGAGATAGTCGAGCTCTCCTCCCACCGGCAACCCATGCGCAAGCTGCGTGACGCGCACCGGGTGAGCTTCGAGGCGCTCGGCGATGTAGTGCGCGGTGGTCTGGCCTTCGAGCGTGGCATTCATCGCGAGCACCACTTCGTCTACCGCGCCGCCCTCCACCCGGGCGAGCAGGCTGGCGATGTTGAGATTGTCGGGGCCGATGCCGTCGAGCGCCGAAAGCCTGCCGCCGAGAACGTGGTAGCGTCCGGGAAAAAGCCGCGAACGGTCGAGTGCCCAGACGTCGGAGACTTCCTCCACCACGCACAAGGACCGCGCGTCGCGGCGCGGGTCGGCGCAGATGGCGCAAGGGTCGCGCGTGTCGACATTGCCGCAGGTCTGGCATTCGACCAGCGTCTCGGCGACGCCCGCCAGTGCCTCAAGCAGCGCGGGGAGTGCAGACTCGCGGTGCTTGACCAGCCACAGCACCGCGCGCCGCGCCGAACGCGGGCCGAGGCCTGGCAGCCGGGCCAGCGCGGAACTCAGAGCTTCGATCTCTTGCGATGCCATGCCTCTCTCCTAACCGTTCGCCCTGAGCTTGTCGAAGGGCTGCTCTTTTCTTTTCCGTGGTCGAAAGTAAGGACGGCCCTTCGACAGGCTCAGGGCGAACGGACGTTATCTAGTGCGCATCATCTTCATGGGAACGCCCGATTTCGCGGTGCCGGCGCTACGGGCGCTGCACGAGGCGGGGTACGACGTCGCTTGCGTCTACACCCAGCCGCCGCGTCCGGCGGGGCGGGGGAAGAAGCTGATGCCCTCCCCCGTGCAGATCGAAGCCGAGCGGCTGGGGGTGCCGGTGCGAAGCCCCAAGTCTTTGAAGGGCAAGGCCGAGCAGGCGGAACTCGCCGCCTTGCAGGCCGATGTTGCGGTGGTTGCAGCCTATGGCCTGATTCTGCCGCAGCCGGTGCTGGACGCGCCCCGCCACGGCTGCCTCAACATCCACGCCAGCCTGCTGCCGCGCTGGCGCGGGGCGGCGCCGATCCACCGCGCGGTGATGGCGGGCGACGCCGAGACGGGCGTCACGATCATGCAGATGGAAGCGGGGCTGGATACCGGGCCGATGCTCCACACAGTGACCGTGCCGATCGGGCGCAAGACCACGGGCGAGCTGTTCGAGGAACTGGGTGCGGTGGGCGCGGCGGCGATGGTGGAGGTGCTGGCCGACCTCGCCGCCTTCCCGCCCGAGCCGCAGGATGACAGCGCGGCGATCTCCGCCCCCAAGATCGACAAGGCCGAGGCCAGGATCGACTGGGCGCAGCCCGCCGAGGTGATTGAGCGCAAGGTGCGCGGCCTCGCCCCCTTCCCCGGCGCGTGGTTCGAGCTGGAAGGCGAGCGCGTGAAGCTGCTGCTCGCCGAGGTAGTCGAGGGCAAGGGTGCACCGGGCACCGTGCTCGACAACGACTTAGCCATCGCCTGCGGCACGGGCGCGATCCGGCCGGTCAGGCTCCAGCGCGCAGGCAAGCCGGCGATGGCGCGCGGCGATTTTCTGCGCGGGAACCCGGTACTAACAGGCATTGTCATCCCATAGCCGCCCTCCCCCCATTGACCCCGATCGCGGCGGATGGGATCACCGCCCCGTCGAAGTAAAGGGGGGCGCGGCAATGCGATCGATCACTCTGGCGGGCCTGTGCGTGATGGCCCTGGCATCCTGCGGACAAACCCAGCAGGGCGAGCCCGCAACCAGCGCGCCGAGCGGCGGCGGGGCCATTTCGGTGACCACCACCAGCCTGTCGCCCACCCGCAGCAACCCGCCCGAAGACCAGTATATCGAATGCGTCAGCAAGACGGCGGCGGGCAACACCACGCGGCATTTCTTCATCATCTACGCTGGCGGGTTGAAGAGCTATTCCTCGTTCCGCAACTATGCCCGCGACCTGTGCGATCCCGGACAGCCCGATTGCGCGATGGGGTGGCAGGGCGACAAGATCGGCTCCTACAGCCGCAACGGCAACGGCGTGGTCAATCAATTGCTGGTCGATCTCGACAGCATGACGATGGAGCGCGCGGTGACGACTGCCACGCGCGGGGTCGAGATCAGTCAGGCGATCTGCACCGCCTCGCCGCTTCCCGAAGGTATCGTCATCGACTAAGGGCGGCGGCATGTCCCTTGCTGCCGCGCCTTACCGATGACCCGCTTTGCCCTCACGCTCGAATTCGACGGCACGCCCTTCTTCGGGCTGCAACGCCAGAGCCACGGGCCGAGCGTGCAGCAATCCATCGAGGATGCGCTGCACCGGATCACGGGCGAGCGCGTTGTGATGCATTCGGCCGGGCGCACCGATGCGGGCGTCCATGCGCTGGCGATGCGCAGTCATGTCGATGTGGAGAAACCCTTCGACCCCTTCCGCCTCGCCGCCGCGCTCAACGCGCAGCTGCGCCCCGATCCCATCGCGGTGACGGCCTGCGAGGTGGTGCCGGATGATTGGCACGCGCGCTTTTCCTGCACCGGGCGGCGCTATCTCTACCGCATCGTCAATCGCCGCGCCCCGCTGACGCTGCTGCGCGACAAGGCGTGGCACGTGCCCCAGCCGCTCGATGCAGACGCGATGCACCGCGCCGCGCAGGCGCTGGTGGGGCGGCATGACTTCACCACTTTCCGTTCGGTCCATTGTCAGGCCGCCGATCCGGTGAAATCGCTCGACGAGCTGCGGGTCGAGCGTGCCGGCGAGGAAATCCATATCCACGCCGCCGCGCGCTCTTTTCTGCACCATCAGGTGAGGAGCATGGTGGGCTGCCTCAAACTGGTGGGCGCGGGGACATGGGCCGAGAGCCGCATCGCCGAGGCGCTCGCGGCGCGGGATCGCGGCGCGCTCGGGCTAAACGCGCCGCCGCACGGGCTCTATTTCGTCGAGGCGACCTATCCGCAGGACCTGACGTAAGGTCACCCTAGCCTTCTCGTCATTGCGAGCGTAGCGGTAGCGTAACCTCGAACAACAAGAAGGACAGGCAGGATGACCACCGGAAAGCAGCTTTTCACCACCCTCACCGCCGACGGCAAGCTGACGCTGGAGGTGGCGGAAAGCACCTTCCCCGCGCCGACCGGCAATCAGGTGCTGGTCAAGATGGAGGCCGCGCCGATCAACCCTTCCGATCTCGCGATCCTCACCAGCGCCGCCGATTTCGCCACTGCCGACTACACCCCCGGCAAGGTCGTCGCCGAGATGCCCGAGCCCTTCCTCACCGGCAACAAGGCGCGCCACGGGCAGCGGCTTCCGGCGGGCAACGAAGGCGCGGGCACTGTCGTCGCCACGGGTGACGGCGACATGGCCAAGGCGTTGATGGGCCAGCGCGTCGCCTGCGTTCCGGGCCATGCCTTCAGCCAGTATGCCATCGCCGATGCGATGATGTGCCTGCCGCTGGGCGACCATTCGGCAGAGGTCGGCGCCTCGAGCTTCGTCAACCCGATGACCGCGCTCGGCTTTGTCGAGACCGCGAAGATGGAAGGCCACTCGGCTATCGTCCACCTCGCCGCCGCCTCCAACCTCGGCCAAATGCTCAACCGCATCTGCATCGAGGACGGGATGAAGCTGGTCAACATCGTGCGCAGCGAGAGCCACGTCGAACTCCTGAAGTCGCAGGGCGCGCAATATGTCGTGAACTCCTCGGCCCCGACCTACATGGCCGACCTGCGCGCCGCGATTGCCGAGACCGGGGCCTTCCTCGGCTTCGATCCGATCGGCGGCGGGCAGGCGAGCGATGGCGTGCTGAAGGCGATGGAGCAGGTCGCGGTAAGCCAGATGAGCGAGTTTTCGCGCTACGGCTCGAACCAGCAGAAGAAGATGTACATCTACGGCCGTCTCGACCTCTCGCCGACGATCCTGACGCCGTCCTACGGGCTGCAATGGAGCGTGGCGGGCTGGCTGCTCACCCCGTTCCTCGCCCGCGCGGGCATGGAAACCGTGGTGCGGATGCGCAAGCGCGTGATCGACAACCTCACCACCACCTTCGCCTCGCATTACAAGGCCAAGGTGACGCTGGAGGAGATGCTGGAGAAGGACGCAATCTGCGACTACCGCCAGATGAAGACCGGCGAGAAATATCTGGTCACGCCCTGGGGGTGATTTGTCCCACCGTCGTCGCCCCGTGCTAGACACGGGGCGACGGATGGGGTGTGGCCATGGCCCCCGTCAGCTGCGCCCGATCGACGGGAACGGCCCCGATGCGAGCTGTCCCAGAATGCGTTGCAGCGCTGCGACATTGCTGTCGTCCTCGGCGCTCTCGAGCGCGCTTTCCAGCACTTCGCGCAGGTCATCGGCCTCGACCGGCTCCATGTCCCAATGCGGATAGAGGCGCTCCCGCATATCGACGCTCTGGTCGAGCGTGACGATATCGAAATGCCGCGTGTCGCCATGCAGATTGGCGATCAGCGTTCGCACCTCGGCAGGCGGCCCTTCGATCCATTGGAAGAACACGCCGCTGCCGAAGACCAGCACGCCGGTAATGCCGCGGGCGACATTGCGAGCTTGAGAGAACGCGACAAGACGGCTGACCTCATCGGCATCGACACCCTCGGCGGCGCGGCTGCAATAGACGAAGGTTTCCAGCAAGGTTGCGTCCGGGTCCAGCTCGTCATCCATCGAGAAACCGGGTTCGTCGAACATGGGGAAGGCTCACTTTGTCTTTGGCGGGTGGAGGCTGCCTCCCGGTTTCTGGCGGGGGGTTAGCGCATCTGGTTGGAATATGTAAGGAAGCGGTGGCGCATCGGGGGCAATGATCGCCTCACCCCGCGTCAAACGCCGCCTGCACGCTCGCCGCATCTGTAATCCCGTTCGCCACCAGCACCATCAGCAGCACCCGCGCCTTGGCCGGGCCGAGCGCGCGGGCCGCCACCAGCCCCAGCGCGTCATCATCGACCTCGACATTGCGGTCGACGAGCCCCTCGTCGACCCGGGTTGCGCGCACCACCGGGACGCCGCTTGCCGCCGCGCAGGCGAGGGCTTCGATCACGACGCGCGGCGCATTGCCCTGCCCCATCCCGGCGAGGACGATGCCCTTCGCGCCGATGCCGAGCAGCGCCTCGACCGGCTGTTCGTCCATCCCCGCGCCCGCGGTGAGGATCGCGACGCGCGGCAACGCCGCCGGGAAGGCAAAGCGCGCAAGCTCGCCCTCGCGGTGCGGCGGGCCGAACCAGTCGATCCGCGCCGGGGTCACCCGTGCGAGGGGGCCGCGCGGGAAGCTCCTGAAGGCATCGACCGCCGAGGTCGCGGCCTTCCGCGCATCGCGCGCGGCGAGCACCGCGTCGCCCATCACCAGCATCACCCCGCGCCCCGCCGCTTGCCCATCACCCGCGACCTTCACCGCGTTGGCGAAGTTGCGCATCCCGTCCGCCCCCACCGCATCGGCGGGGCGCATCGCGCCGACCAGCACCACGGGCTTCGTCGTCGGCAAGGTGAGGTCGAGCAGGAAGGCAGTCTCCTCCGCCGTGTCGGTGCCGTGGGTGATGATCACCGCGTCCACCGCCGGATCGCCCATCGCGCCCGCACAGGCGGCGTGGAGCGCCTGCCACTCGGCAAAACCGATGTCCTGCGAACCGATCCGCGCGACCTCCTGCGGGAGCAAGTCCACCGCGAGGCCCAGATCGGCGAGGTGGCCAACCAGCACCTCCAGCGCGAGGCCCCCAGGACGATAGGCCGCCCCCGTCCCGCCCGCGCCCGCGCCCGCAATCGTGCCGCCGGTGCCGAGGACGAGGATGCGAGGGGTCTTGCTCATGCCCCCGCCCTAGCCGCCCGCACCGCCCGCGCCTAGGCCTCGGCGTCGAACTGGTCGAACACCGCCGCCAGCCCCGGCACGTCCCTCTCGGCCCTGAGCGCCGCCAGCGCTGCGGCGATGTCGATCTCCAGCACCGAGACCCCCGCTGCATATCCCACCCCTTCCGCCCCGAGCGAGCGGGCGAGCGTCAGCGCGGGGCGGTTTTCGGGGAGGACGTGAACGGTGAACTGCGCCAGCCCCTCGCGCGCGCAATCGAGCAGCAGCACCGCGGTCAGCAGCCGCGCGAGGCCGCGCCCGTGGTATTCGTCGATCACCGCGACCGAGAACTCCGCCATGTCGGGATCATCGGCATCGCGGAAGGCGTGGACCACGCCCAGCGCAGGCGTATCGGCAGAATCGCTGCGCAGCGCGCCCCAGGCGATGTGATCGTGGCCATCGGGGCTCGCCAGCGCGCGCAGCACCTGCGGCGGCGGCTCGCGCATCCCGGAAAAGAACCGCAGATAGCGCGACTGGGGCGAAAGCTGCGCGATCCCGTCGCGCAGCCGCGCCTCGTCCTCGGCCCGCACCCGGCGGATGCACACGGGGGTACCATCATTGAGATGCGTGTGAATGGTCATCGCGCGGCCTATCTACCACACTTGACCGGCGCGCGGACACGGCTAAACCGCGCCGCGTATCGCCAAGCGTGGGGCGGTTAGCTCAGTTGGTAGAGCATCTCGTTTACACCGAGAGGGTCGGCGGTTCGAGCCCGTCACCGCCCACCATGGTCCCGGCCTTTCAAGGCCGCCAAACCGGCCTGCCGCGCCCCAACGGCTTTCGGTTAAATCCGCGCCCGGACGGAACACCCCGAAGGCTGCGCTCTTGTTCCTGCAAGACACGAAACAAGAACGGGAGCAGCGCGTGCAGCAGCATCATCACGATTTCTGGAACTTCAGAGGGTCTTTCAAGATCGCCAAGGTGGTCGATATCGGCACGCAGATGTCGCTCGTCCGGCGCGCGAACGGGCGCTTTCTGGTGCTCGACAGCTACGATATCGACGATGCGGACCGCACCAGCCTGCTCGCCCTGACGGAGGGTGGCCGACTGGTCGATGCGATCATCAACGTTCACCCCTTCCACACCATCCACTGCACCGCGATGGCCAAGCTGCTGCCCGATGCGCGGCTGATCGGCACCGCGCGCCACCGTGACGAAGTGAGCGAGCTCGAATGGGAGCGCGGGGTGATCGAAGACCCCGCCGCGCAGGCCGAATTCGCCGAGGATCTCGAATTCTCCGTCCCCGATGGGCTCGACTTCGTGCCCGATGACAAGAGTGTCCATACTGCCTCGGTGCTGGTGCGCCACCGGGCGAGCCGGATCGTCCACGTCGATGACACAATCATGGTGCTCGCCCCGCCGAGCCTTATCGAAGCCGTGCTGCCCGAGCCGCGGATGCGCTTCCACCCGGCGCTGGGCAAGGCGCTGAAGAACGAAGCGGGGGCCGCGGATGCCTATGCGAACTGGGCGCGGCGGATCGCTGCCGAATGGGCCGACACGCCGCTGGTCTGCGCCGCGCATACCGCCGCGCGCGAGCTGCCCCCCGGCGGCTGGTCGGAAGAAATCCTCGAGGCCTTGGAGAAGGTCGAGAAGGTGCTCGACAAGCATCGCGCCGAACATGGGTGAGCGCATGACGGATAATGAAACGCTGACCTGCGATGTCGCGGTGATCGGCGCGGGCACCGCCGGGCTCGCCGCCGAGCGCGCCGCGCGCAAGAACGGTGCGACCACGTTGCTGATCGACCCGGCGTTTGCGGGCACGACCTGCGCCACGGTCGGCTGCATGCCCTCCAAGCTGCTGATCGCCGCCGCCAAGGCGCGTCACGCGGTCGCGCGCGCCGACAGTTTTGGCATTCGCACCGCAGGGGTGACGATCGACGAGGCCGCGCTGTTCGAGCGCGTGCGGGCCGAGCGCGACCGCTTCGTCCGGTTGACGCGCGAATCAATCGCGAAAATCCCCGATGGCATCCGGATCGAGGCGATGGCGCGCTTCACCGGCCCCGACAGTCTGGAACTGGACAATGGCCAGCGCGTGAAGGCGCGCGCCATCGTTATCGCCACGGGATCGCGCCCGGTCATGCCCGATGCCTTCGCGGCGCTGGGCGACCTTGCGCTCACCAACGAGAATGTCTTCGAGCTTGAGAAGCTGCCGCGCCGCCTCGCGGTGGTCGGCTCCGGCGCGATCGGGCTGGAGTTGGCGCAGGCCTTCGCCCACCTCGGCGTTGAGGTGTCGCTGTTCGACAAGGCCGACACGATAGCGAAAATCCGCTGCCCGCGCGTCCACAAGGCGATGAAGGACATCATCGCCGAGGACATCGACCTCCATCTCGGGGTCGATATCACGCCCTCGCGTGAGGGTGACGAGGTCGCGGTGACGTGGAAGGGCGCAAGCTCCGGCACCGCGCGGTTCGACCGGCTGCTGGTCGCCGTAGGGCGCACGCCGATCCTCGACACGCTCGATCTCACCAAGGCCGGGCTCGAATGCGACGACAAGGGCGTGCCCTGCCACGACCGCGCAACGATGCGCTGCGGCGAGAGCGCGGTCTTCATCGCGGGCGATGTCGCGGCGGATATTCCGCTGCTGCACGAAGCCTCGCACGACGGCGCCATTGCCGGGCGCAACGCGGCCGCCCTGCCCGCCCCGGTCCGCACCGAGCGCCACGTGCCCTTCAGCATCATCTTCACCGAGCCGCCGATCGTCAGCATCGGCAAGGCCGAGGCCGATGGCGCGGTCAGCGGCTACACCGATTACGGCAATCAGGGCCGCGCAAGGGTCGAGGCGCGCAACGAAGGCGCGCTTACGCTCTACGCCGCCGCGCCCGATGGCGTGCTGATCGGCGCGGACATCGCCGCGCCGGGGGCCGAACACCTCGGCCACCTGCTCGCCTGGGTGATCGAACAGGGGATGACCGCGACCGAGGTCTTGGCCTTTCCCTTCTACCACCCCACCATCGAGGAAGGATTGAAATCGGCCCTGCGCACCGTCTGCGCGGCGACACCGATTCCCATCCCCGAGGATCAGGACAGCGGCTCGCCCGCCGGGGCCTGAGCGCCGGGGCGCGGACAGGAGGGACACGGACATGGATCTGCAACTCGGCGGGAAGACCGCGCTGGTGCTCGGCGCGAGCAAGGGGCTGGGCCGCGCGATTGCCGCAGCGCTGGCGGCGGAGGGCGCGGAGGTCATCACCGTCGCGCGTTCGGATCAAGGGCCTGAGGGCGCGCTGGCGCATATTGCCGCCGATCTCGACGATCCCGCCGCGCCCGAAGCGATCATCGCCAAGGTGCGCGCCACCGGGCGCTCGCTCGATATCCTCCTTCTCAACGCAGGCGGCCCGCCGACCGGCGCGGCGGCGACCACCACCCCTGCCGATTTTGCCGCCGTGATGCCGCGGATGTTCGATGCGCAGCTGACGCTCGCCCAAGCCTTCCTCCCCGCGATGCGCGAGCGCGGCTTCGGGCGGATCATCGCGGTCGCTTCGACCAGCCTGATTACGCCGATCGCGGGCCTCGTGCTCTCCAATGCGGTGCGCGCGATGCTGGCTTCGTGGTGCAAGACGCTCGCCGCCGAGGTCGCTGGCGATGGAGTGACGGTGAACCTGCTGCTCCCCGGCCAGATCGCGACCGACCGCCTCTCCAGCCTCCACGCCGGGATGGCGGCGGCGCAGGGGCTTGAGAAAGAACAGGTCACCGCCCGCTCGATCGCGGCGATTCCGGTAGGCCGGCTCGGGCGACCGGAGGAGTTCGGCGATATCGCCGCCTTCCTCGCTAGCCCACGCGCGGGTTTCATCACCGGCAGCGCGATCAAGGTCGATGGCGGGCAGACGGTGACGCTGTGACAAGACTTCCGCCCGCCGCCGCGCTTGCGCACGCCCTCGCCCCGCTCTAGCGCCAGCCCCATGTCCTCCCTCTTCATCGCGCTCCAGCATATCGTCCCGCAACACGCCCTCTCGCGCCTTGCCGGAAGCATCGCCGCGAGCGAGACGCCATGGCTGCGCGACCGGCTGATCCGGCGCTTCGTCGCGGCCTATGGCGTCGACCTGTCGCAGGCGGCGCGCGGGATCGGGGAGTTCAGAAGCTTCAACGACTTCTTCACGCGCGAGCTAAAGCCCGGCGCGCGTCCGCTGGCCGATGCCACGCAAGCCATTCTCTCCCCCGCCGATGGCGCGGTGAGCCAGCTTGGCCCGATCAGTGGCGGGCGGATCATTCAGGCCAAGGGGCGCGACTACAGCGTCGCCGAAATCCTCGGCTGCGGGGCCGAGGACGCCGCGCGGTTCGAAGGCGGCAGCTTCATCACCATCTACCTCAGCCCCAAGGATTACCACCGCGTCCACATGCCCGCCGCGGGCACGCTGGCTGAGACCACCTATATTCCGGGCGACCTCTATTCGGTCAACACCGCCACCGCGGGCGGGGTCGACCGGCTGTTCGCCCGCAACGAGCGGCTGTCGTGCCGGTTCGACGGGCCGGACGGGCATTTCGCCAGCATCATGGTCGGCGCGATGATCGTCGCCGGGATCGACACGGTCTGGCCCAACCAGTTCCGCACCCATGCCAGCGCGCCGGTGCACGAGGATTTCGCCGGGGCTGGCCATGTCTTCGCACCGGGCGAGGAGATGGGCCGCTTCTACCTCGGCTCGACCGTGGTGCTGCTGTTCGAGCCCGGTCGCGTGACATGGCGCGAGGATCTTAAACCGGGCGACCCGCTGCGGATGGGTGAAGGGATCGGCCAGCGGCTGACCGTCTGACGCGCCGAATTCGCGCAAGTTTGCAAGAAATTCACTCGCATCGGGCAGGCCCGCGGATAAGACAAAACCGCGCACGGGGCGCGAGGGGGCACATGATGCAGCCGCTTGACATTGCGGTCATCGGCTGCGGCCCGGCGGGGCTGGCCGCCGCGCTGCTGCTGGCGCGGCAGGGGCACGACGTCCACATCTTCGACCAGTTCCTTGCACCCGGCCCGGTCGGATCGGGGCTGATGATCCAGCCGAGCGGGCTCGCAGTGCTGGACGCGCTGGGACTGGCAGGGGAAATCCTGCGGCGGGCTGCGCGGATCGATGCGCTGGAGGGGATCGAGGAACGCGGGCGCTGCGTGCTCGATGCGCCCTATGCGGCGCTCGGCCTGCCGGGGGCTTTCGGCATCGGCATCCACCGCGCCAGCCTGTTCGGCGTGTTGCTTGAGGCGGCGAGCGCGCAGGCCGGGATCACCTTGCACGCCGATCACGCCGTCACCGGCAGCCTTTGCGAGCCGGCGGGCCGCCGCCTGATCTTCGCAGGCCGCGAAGCCAGCTCGCGCTTCGATCTGGTGGTCGATGCGAGCGGCTGGCGCACGCATTTCGACCCCGCGCCCAAGGGCATTCTCCCCTTCGGCGCGCTGTGGGCGAGCCTGCCTCTGGAACCGGGCGATCCCTTTGCGGGCAATCTGCTCGAACAGCGCTACCGCCGCGCGTCGCAGATGGCGGGTGTGCTGCCGATCGGCCAGCGCGCGGGGGCGGCGGGGCCGGAGGTCGCCTTCTTCTGGTCGCTGAAGGCCGAGGATTATCCGGTCTGGGCCGAGACGCCGCTGGATGACTGGAAGGCCGAAGTGCTGCGCCTGTGGCCCGCGCTGGAAGGCTTGCTCGCCCGGATCGGGGACCGCAGCCAGCTCACCTTCGCGCGTTATGCCCATCGCACCCACCCCGCCCCGGTCATCGAGCGGATGATCGCCATCGGCGACGCATGGCACTCGGCCAGCCCGCAGCTCGGCCAGGGCGCGAACATGGCGCTGCTGGACGCGTGGAGCCTTGCGCGCGGGCTCGCCGAGGGGCGCACCCTTGGCGAAAAGCTGCGGCTGGCGACAAGCTGGCGGCGCGATCACGTGTGGCTTTACCAGATCGTGACGCGGGCCTTCACTCCGCTCTACCAGTCGGAATCGCGCATGCTGCCGAGCCTTCGCGACCGGTTGCTCGCCCCGCTGTCGCGCCACTGGCCCGCGCGCGGCATTCAGGCGCAGCTGATGAGCGGGCTGTTCGGTTTCCCGCTAGGCCCCCTCGGCCTCGCCCTGCCCGATTACGAGGCTTTGAGCGCGTCCCTCACCAGCGCCGCGGCTTCGGGCGAGTCCCATTCATAGGCCCCCGCCACCCGCAGCACTTCCTTGCCCGAAGCGTCGAACAGAATCGTCAGCGGCAGCGCGCCTTCGGGGGTGAACTGGGCCGACAGCGCCGCATCGGGATCAAGCCACGGCTCCAGCCGGGCATAGCCGCCCTTGGCGAAGAATGGCGCGACGACCTCAGCCCCGCGCACATCCTGACTGACGGTGACGACCCGCACCTCGTCCCCCAGCTCCGCCGCCAGCGCATCGAGCTGCGGCATCTCCTTGACGCAAGGCGCGCACCATGTGGCCCAGAGGTTGAGGAGCACCGGGCCATCCTGCGCGCCGAGATCGAGCGTCGCCCCGTCAGGATCGGCGAATTGCATCGCCGGCAGCGGCGTTCCCGCAAATTGCCGCACAACTTCGCCCGTCGGCGTGCTCTCGCCTGCGCTGGCCGGTTGCGCCGGGGCCTCGGCGGCCCTATCGCAGCCCCCGATCAGCAGGAGCGCGACAGCAAGGATGAGCGGCGAGCGGGACATGACAGGCTCCGATAACAGCACGACCAACGCCATGTGGGGCGGGCGCTTCGCTGACGGCCCTAGCGCCATCATGCGCGAAATCAACGCCTCGATCCCCTTCGACAAGGCGCTGTGGCGGCAGGACATCGCCGCGAGCAAGGCGCACGTCGCCATGCTGGGCGCGCAGGGGATCGTGTCGGGCGAAGATGCTTTGGTGATCGCCAACGGCCTCGATGCGGTTGCCGCCGAATACGAGCGCGACGGCGTGCCCGAGGATTGGGACCGCGAAGACATCCACATGACCACCGAGGCGCGGCTGGCCGAACTGATCGGCCCGGTCGCCGGGCGCCTCCATACCGCGCGCAGCCGCAATGATCAGGTCGCGACCGATTTTCGCCTGTGGGTGCGCGATGCCTTCACCCAGATGGACGAAGGCCTCGCCGCGCTGCAACGCGCGCTGGTGACGCGGGCGGGTGAGCATTCGGGCAGCATCATGCCCGGCTTCACCCACTTGCAGACCGCGCAGCCGGTGACGCTCGGCCACCACCTCATGGCCTATTACGAGATGTTCCGCCGCGACCGTGCGCGCATCAGCGATGCAAGGGCACGGATGAACGAATGTCCGCTCGGCTCGGCAGCGCTGGCGGGCACGGGCTTTCCGATCGACCGCGAGACGACCGCGCAGGCGCTCGGCTTCGACCGGCCCACCGCCAACTCGCTCGACGCCGTCTCCGACCGCGATTTCGCGATGGATTTCCTCTACGCCTGCTCGGCCACCGCACTGCACTTGTCGCGGCTTGCCGAAGAGCTGATCCTGTGGGCGAGCCAGCCCTTTGGCTTCATCCGCCTGCCCGACAGCCTCTCGACCGGCTCTTCGATCATGCCGCAAAAGAAGAACCCCGACGCGGCCGAACTGGTGCGCGGGCACAGCGGGCGGGTGATCGGCAGCCTCACCAGCCTGATGATCACGATGAAGGGCCTGCCGCTCGCCTATTCCAAGGACATGCAGGACGACAAGCCGCCGGTGTTCGAAGCCGCCGGGCTGATGGGCCTCAGCATCGCGGCGATGACCGGGATGATCGCGGGCGCCACCTTCAACACCGCCCGGATGCGCGCCGCCGCAGAACTCGGCTATGCCACCGCCACCGATCTGGCCGACTGGCTGGTGCGGCAGGCAGGCATCCCGTTCCGCGAGGCGCATCACATCACCGGGGCCGCCGTGAAACTCGCCGAAAGCCGCGGGATCGCGCTCGACCAGCTGCCGATTGACGACTTGAAGGCGATCGATGCGCGGATCGACGAAAGCGTCTATGCTGCGCTCTCGGTCGATGCCTCGGTCGCGGCGCGCGCGTCTTATGGCGGAACCGCGCCCGATCAGGTCCGTTTGCAGGTCGCCCGCGCGCGCGCCGCGTTGGGCATGGAGGAATGATGCGCCACTTCGCCACTTTCGGCCTTGCCGCCCTGCTCGCCGCCTGCGGGTCGGAAGCGCCGCTGACCCCGCCCGAGGGCGCGAGCCTGCCCGACAAGCCCTATGGCGCGGCGGCGACCCCGTCGGCCGAGGAACTGCTGCGCCGCGATGCCCTCGCCGCGCCGGAACGCTCTGTGGAATTGCGCCGCCGCTCGGAAGAACGGCAGGACGACCCCTTCGATCTCCCCCCGGAATAGACGAGACCCATGGACCATTTTGCCCTTCGTGACGGCGTGATGCACGCCGAGGACGTACCCCTGCCGCTGATCGCAGACGCAGTCGGCACGCCGGTCTATGTCTATTCGCGCGCGACGCTGGAACGCCACGCGCGCGTCTTCCGCGAGGCGCTGGCCGATGTGCCCGACAAGCTGATCGCCTTTGCGGTCAAGTCCAACCCCAACCTCGCCGTGCTCAAGGTGCTCGGCGCGGCTGGCATGGGCGCGGATGTCGTCTCGGTCGGCGAAATGCGCCGCGCGCTCGCAGCCGGGATCGCGCCGGAGATGATCGTCTTCTCGGGCGTGGGCAAGACCGCTGCCGAGATGGTCGCCGCGCTCGAAGCGGGGATCGGCCAGTTCAATATCGAGAGCGAGGAAGAGGGCGTCGAGCTCGCCGAAATCGCCGCCGCGCGCGGGATGACGGCGCAGTGCACCCTGCGGATCAACCCCGATGTCGATGCGGGCACGCACGACAAGATCTCGACCGGCAAGGCCGACAACAAGTTCGGTGTGCCGATCAGCGAGGCGGGGCAGATCTTCGGCAAGCTGGCGGGCCTGCCGGGCGTGAACCTGCGCGGTGTGGCGGTGCATATCGGCAGCCAGCTGGCCGATCTTGCGCCGCTGGAGGTGGCTTTCGAAAAGCTCGGCGAGCTGATGCGGGCGCTGCGCGGCGCAGGGCATGAGATTACCCACGTCGACCTCGGCGGGGGCCTTGGCGTGCCCTATATGGTCGGCGAGGTGCTGCCTGCGCCTGCCGAATATGGCGCGATGGTCGCCCGCGTCACCAAGGACTGGGGGGTCAAACTGATCTTCGAGCCCGGCCGCGTGATCGCGGGCAATGCGGGCGTGCTGCTGACCCGCGTGGTGCGGGTGAAGCGCGGGATCAAGGACCCCTTCGTGATCGTCGATGCGGCGATGAACGATCTGGCGCGGCCCGCGCTCTACGGAGCCTATCACCACTTCGAGGCGGTCGAACCCAAAGGCGCGCGCATGACCGCGAACATCGTCGGCCCGATCTGCGAGACCGGCGACACCTTCGCCATGGGCCGCGAGTGCGATGCGCTGGCGGCTGGCGAGCTTGCGGTGTTCCGCACCGCCGGGGCTTACGGCGCGACGATGGCCTCGTCCTACAATTCGCGCGGATTTGTCGCCGAGGTGCTGGTCGATGGCGACCGGTTCGCCGTGGTCGCCGACCGGATCGAAGCGGGCGCGATCATGGATGCCGAGCGCGTGCCCGAATGGCTCGCCTGAGCCTTCCATGAGCAAAATCGCCAGCCTGCCGCTGTTCCACCAGATCACCGGACAGCAGGTGCTGGTGCTGGGCGATGGCCCGGCGGCCGAGCCCAAGCGGAGGCTGGTCGAGCGCGCAGGCGGCGTGATCGTCGACGATCTCGCCCGCGCGATTGACGAAGGCGTTCGGCTGGCCTTCATCGCCTATGAGGACGCGGCTGCCTGCGAGGTCGCGGCGATCAATGCGCGCTGTGCCGGGATGCTGGTCAACGTGGTCGACCGGCCCGAGCTGTGCGACTTCACTACGCCCTCGATCCTTGACCGCGACCCGCTGCTGGTGGCGATCGGCACGGGGGGCGCGTCGGCGGGGCTGGCGAAACACGTGCGGCTGCGGCTGGAGCAGGTGCTGCCGCAGACGCTGGGCGCGCTGGCGCGGGCGCTGGAGGCGGCGCGGCCAGCCTTGCGCGCGCGCTTTCCCGACGGTGCCGACCGGCGCCGCGCGGTGGACGCCGCCTTGCGCGAGGGCGGTCCGCTCGATCCACTTGACCCCGCCGCGCATGAGCGGGTGAGCGCATGGGCCGAGGTATCATCGCCTGCGCCAGATACGGCCCGGGTGGTGGAGATCGTGCTGCGCTCCGACGATCCAGAAGACCTCACCCTGCGCGAGGCGCGGCTGCTCGGGGTCGCCGATACGCTGCTGATCGCAGAAGGCGTGCCCGCCGCCATTCTAGCCAGGGCCCGGGCGGATGCACGGCGGCTGCCGCTCACCCGCGCCGGGGAGGCAAGCGGAATGACGCTTGCGATCCGCTTCGGGAGCGCGGAGACTGCGGCGGACTGAGACGTTTCCTGAGAGGGGATCATCAAACCATGCCATTGTCTGCCTTGCTCGTGCCGTTGCTCGCTGCACAAATCGTGTTCGAACCGCGCCCGGTCCCGCCGCCCGCGCCGCTCCCGGGTTCGGAATGGTATGAGCAGCAGGCAGAGCGCTATCGCCGCGATCTGGCTGCGGAGTGCATTTCGCCTGCGGGGATCGAGGTCATCCTCACCGTACAGGCCCGTGATCGGCTTGCCGCCTCGTCCGAACCGCAGGAGTGGCGTATTCACCAGCAGGCGGTGGCGCAGGCTGCATGGGCCGAGCCGTTCGACGCCGAGGTTTTCGCCAAAGCCGTCCGCGCCGAAGCCGCGTTCCGGGCCGAACGGGAAATCGCAATGGCCGAGGCCAACCTTGCTACGCTGAGCGCGCTTTCGGGACGGGATCGCGAAATCTACGCCCACCGCATGACCACCGAGGTCAAGGCAGGCTACAGAAAGCCTTGCTGATCCGGCAGCCGCTCAGGCCGCCTGCAAGATCGGCGCGCGCAGGCTGGCGAAATAGGCCGACATCGCCGCAATCGCCTTGTCGCTCAGCGCGATGAAGGCGCGGCGGCGGTCGGCCGGGTCGGGCACGCGCTGGAAGATGCCGCTTTCGACCATCTGGCTCAGCCAGCGCAGCGCGGTGGTCGCGGGAACGCCCGCGGCAATGCACAGCGACGTGACCGAGACCTGCGTGCCCTCGCCATGAGCCGCCGTCAGATCGAGCAGCATATCCCATGCCGGATCGCCAAACAGCGCGGCATCGAAGAACCGGCTGCGCGCCTGACGGCCGGCAATGATCTGACGCACCACTTGCGGATCGGGGAGCGCGGGGCCGAAGCCATGATCGGCCGGACGGGTGCTGCCGAACCCGGCCACCAGCCCGCCTTCGGGCCCGCGATAATCGCGCTTCATCTCGCCAAGAGTGCGATCGGATGACGGGGCAGGTGCAACGGCAGGCCTATGGCCCATCCGGTCGAGCGAATGGGCAATCGCCTCGACCTGCTGCGACAGGCGCAGCAGCGCCACGCGGTCTTCCTCGCCCATCTCGCGCAGGCGCGCCGCCCCCGCTTCGCCCATCACCCGGCCAACCGCGATCACGCGTTCGGCGCGACTGGGCGAGACCAGAATTTGCGGGTTCGACTGGTCGAGCACCGCGAAGACATCATCCAGCCCCGCCATGTTGGTCGCCACGATCAGCTTCGCGCCCGAGCGCGCCACCCGCATATCGAGCCGCGCGAGACCTGCGAGCATCATCCCGTCGATCCCGCGCGTGCCGGTGACCGGGCAATCGACCACCACCACATCGCCAAGCATCGCGATCGGCCCTTCGAGCAGCGCGCGCAATCCGCCCCCGTCGATCGCCCGGAACCCGGCGCCGCCAAGGTCAGCCGCGATCTGGTGGCGCAGGCCTTCATCCTCGCCGAAAATCGCGGCACGGGCGGGAAGCCCGGCACCGTCATCGACGACGTCATAGGCAAAATCGGCTTGATGGCTCGCGCCATTGGTAGGGGAGGTCAGCATCGACTCGACTCCAACAATGTTGGAACGAGAATAGAACAAAACCGGATCAGGTCAAGTATAACTGCCTAGAGACAGCGTGTTACCTGATCTCACGGCCTGATTTCGATCACCGTCCCGTCGGGAACGATGTGCCACAGCTCCTCGATCTCGGCGTTGGAGAGCGCGATGCAGCCGTCGGTCCAGTCGCCCGGCACCCGGCCCGCTGGCAAGCCGTTGGGCTGGCCGTGGAGGAAGATGTCACCCCCCGGTGAGCGGCCATATTGCGCGGCAATGGCGCGGTCGGCGGCGTTGGGGTAGGAGATTTTCAGGCTGAGGTGATAGGCACTGCCGGGATTGCGCCCCTCGATCACGTAGCGCCCCTCGGGCGTGCGCTCGTCCCCTTCGAACCGCTTGTGGCCCTGCGGCGCATCGCCGAATTGCAGCCCCCGCCAGACCCTGACCGGCTGCCCCCCGGCATAGCCGATCATCATCCGCTCGGACTTGTCGACGATGAGGTAATCGAGCGTGGCAATGCGCCGCTGCGGCACAATCCGCGCCGCCTCACGCGCCAGCGAGGGCTGCGCCGAGGGTGCCTCGGCCTGCTTGGGCGCAGGCTGGGCGCAGGCGGCAAGAGCCAGCAGCGGAAGGAAGGCGAGGCGCTTCACGGGTGCAAAGATAACCTCGCACCCTGTGAAAACTCAATCCACAAAGGGATCGCGCATCAGGATCGTGTCGTCACGCTCCGGCGAGGTGCTCACCAGCGCCACCGGGCATTCGATCAGTTCCTGAATGCGTTGGATATACTTGATTGCCGCCGCCGGAAGATCGGCATAGGAGCGCGCGCCCGCGGTGCTCTCGCTCCAGCCGGGCATTTCCTCGTAGATCGGCTCGCATTCGGCCTGATCGGCAGCGTGGCTGGGGAGATAGTCATAGACCTTCCCGCGCAGGCGGTAGCCGGTGCAGATCTTCACCTTCTCCATCCCGTCGAGCACGTCGATCTTGGTGAGCGCGATGCCGGTGACGCCGCTGATCGCGCAGGACTGGCGCACCAACACGGCATCAAACCAGCCGACCCGGCGCTTGCGTCCGGTGACGGTGCCGAATTCATGGCCGCGCTCGCCCAGGCCCTGCCCGATTTCGTCTTCCAGTTCCGTCGGGAACGGGCCGGAGCCAACGCGGGTGGTGTAGGCCTTGACGATCCCGAGCACGAAGCCGGTCGAATTGGGGCCGAGGCCGCTGCCCGATGCCGCCGTGCCGCTCACCGTGTTGGAGCTTGTGACGAAGGGATAGGTGCCGTGATCGACATCGAGCAGCACGCCCTGCGCGCCCTCGAACAGGATTTTCGCGCCCGCGCGGCGGACCTTCTTCAAACGCTTCCACACCGGCTGGGCGAACTTGAGCACGAAGGGCGCAATCTCGCGCAGTTCCTCAAGCAGCGCGGCGCGGTCGACCGGCGGCTGGCCGAAGCCTGCGCGCAGGGCATCGTGATGCGCGCAGAGGCGATCAAGCTGCGGCTCGAGCGTGTCGAGATGCGCCAGATCGCACACCCGGATCGCGCGGCGGCCGACCTTGTCTTCATAGGCCGGGCCGATGCCGCGCCCGGTGGTGCCGATCTTGCCCTTGCCCGCAGCGGTTTCGCGCAGGCCATCTAGGTCGCGGTGGAGCGGCAGGATCAGCGGGCAATTGTCGGCGATGGCGAGGTTCTCGTCGGTGATCGACACCCCCTGCCCTTCGACCTTGGCGACCTCGTCGCGCAGCGCCCAGGGGTCGAGCACCACGCCGTTGCCGATCACCGAGAGGGTGCCCGAGACGATCCCCGAAGGCAGCAGCGAGAGCTTGTAGGTCTTGCCGTCGATCACCAGCGTGTGGCCGGCATTGTGCCCGCCCTGAAAGCGCACCACGGCATCGGCGCGGCTCGCCAGCCAGTCGACGATCTTGCCCTTGCCCTCATCGCCCCACTGGGCGCCGATCACGGTGACGTTGGCCATTTCAATCCTTATCCGACAGGCGGGAAACCGCGCGGGGGCCTAGGCGTTCGGGGCGGTCGGTGCAAGCGGCCTGCGAAGGGTTTGCGCGCCTGCGGCGTTGACGCGGCAGGACTGCCACAAGGATTGCTTCATGAACACCGCCGCCAAGACCCTCACCATCCTTGCCGCCGCCGCGGTGCTCGCCACCCCGATCCTCGCCCAGCAGCGGCGCGGTGGCGGGGGCGAGCGTTTGCCCGAGATGTGCCGCACGGAGATCGTGCAGCTGTGCGGCAGCGACCGCAGCCAATTGCGCACGTGCCTGCGCGAGAAAGCCGCGGACCTGTCCGAAGGGTGCCGCACCGCGTTGCGCGAGCGGATGGGCGCGCGTGAGGGTGCCGCAGGACGCCGCTCGGGACCTGCCGCGAGCACCGCGCCTGCGCCGCAGACGCTCGCCTATGGCAGCGATGCCTTGCAGGGCCTCGACCTGTGGGTGCCCGAGGGCGCGCGGCCCGCGCCGCTGGTGCTGTTCGTCCACGGCGGCGGGTGGAAGCGCGGGTCGAAGGACAATGCGATGGGCCGCGCGATGCCTGCGCACATGATGGAACAGGGCTATGCCTTTGCCTCGATCGACTACCGGCTAGTGCCAGCCGCGACGGTGGAGCAGCAGGCGGCGGATGTCGCGGCGGCGCTCGCCTACCTGCTGAAGCGGGCGGATGAAATCGGCATCGACCGCAATCGCGTGGTCCTCACCGGGCATTCCGCCGGCGCGCATCTGGTCGCACTGGTGGGGACCGACGAGCGCTATCTGACAGCGGCGGGCCTCAGCTTCGCCGATATCGACGGAGTGATGCCCAATGACGGCGCGGCCTATGATGTGGCGGCGCAGATGAAGCAGGCTGGGCCCATGATGAAGGGCACCTACGAACAGGCCTTCGGCACCGACCCCGCGCGCCAGCAGGCGCTCTCACCGCTGTTTCACGCCCCTGCCCCCAATGCCCCCGCCTTCCTGCTGATCCACGTCCAGCGTGAAGACGGCGTGGCGCAGAACGCCGCGCTTGCCGAGGCGCTGCGTCGCGCCGGAACGCAGGTCGAGGTCGGCAGCTTCCCCGGCGATGGCCTGCGCGGCCACGCCGAAATCAACCGCAAGCTCGGCGAGCCCGACTACCCGGCAACCCCGGTGATGGATGCGTGGCTGGCGAAGGTGCTGCGTTGAGTTTCGGCGCTATCTGTGCGCCAGTTCCGTGCGCAGGACTAGCCAGCGACGTTGGGGTCCTTCGCGCAGGGGCCCTTGGTGAAGCGCACCCAATCGACCGAAGTGCCCTCCGGCTGAGAGCGGTCTGGCGAGCCGCCCGTGGTCACGACCACCAGACAGCGATCTGCGCGCCGGAACCTCATGTCGCAATAGCCCAGCCCAGTGCCCGAACAATTGCCGATTTCCGGAAACTCGGCGCACAGGGCATCATCGGTTATGCCTTCACACGGCCCACCCAGCGGCTGCCAGCCAAGATCGAGGATGACCTTGCGCGCCTCGAGGTAGGTCATGTCCTCCAGCCTTGGCGCTGCGTCGGCTCTGCCGAAAATTTCGCGCAAGGTTCTGGGGCTGAAAGCAATGTCGCACGCAGCCCGGTTGCCGTCGCGGCAGGCCACGAAATAGCAGGATTTTGCGTGCCTTGGGCCAGAACCCGATCCGTCGCCGCAATCGACCTTGTCGAGGATGTCGGTGGGATAAAGGTTGCCGTTGAAGCTCTCGGCCATCCGGCACGCCTCGGCATCGCCCTTTGCACAGATTGCGGAGTAGCATTCCTTGGCGTTGCCGTAGCCGCCATTTTCCTCATCCAGACAATTGATGGGGCGGGCGTCAGAGGTCGGTTCTGGCGAAGGTGTGGATGCAGCCGGGGTCGGAGCGGTCTGCGGAGCCTCAGAAACGCGCTCCTCCTCTGCCGAACACGCCGCGAGACTCAGGGCAAGGAGCAGGGCTGCCGCACGCATGACCCATCCTAACACAGCAAATTCAGAGTTCTATCGGATTGTCGCCCGCCAGCACCCAGCCGCAGCCCAATGCCTTGGCATCCTCGGCCTCGGCAAGCTGCGCAACCGTGCGCCAGCCTTCGGCACGTAGCCGCGCCGCTGCCGCGCGGTCGTGGCCCAGCGGGAGGTAGCAGGTCCGTGCAGCCTCGGGTTGAGGCGCGCCTTCGGCGAGGCGGTCGACGTAGAGCGTGAAGCCGGTCGCGGGCTCGTCGCTTCCGGCGATCCGGTAGGTACCGCCCCGTCCCACGGCGCGGCGCAGGCCTTCGGAGTACAGAGTGAAGCCGAACCAGCTCTGATATTCGAAACCGTGGCGCTCGGTCGGGTCGAGGGTGATGCGGGCGGCATCGCCGATCGACGCCGCGATCTTTTCAAGCCCGTCGAGCCGGGTCTTGAGCGCCCCGCCCGCGTCCACCGCCCGCAGCGCGGCGAGCGCGCTGTCGAAGGGCCCGGTGGCATAGAGCAGCGGCAGATAGGCGCTGCCTCCGGCGCTGCGCAATCCGCCCGCGTCCTTGGTGTCGAGCTCGCGGCGCACGGCCTCGATCTGCTCGGGCGCGAGGGGGAAGGCCTTTTCGGCAAGCGTGTCGACAAGGTCGGGCAGCGTCATATCGACCGAAATGCCGGTGAGCCCCGCCGCCTTCATCGCTTCGATCGCCAGCATCACCGCCTCGCTCGCCGCGGCAACGCTATCGCTGCCGATCAGCTCGGCGCCCAGTTGCAGCCGCTCGCGCGCAGGGTCGAGCTGGCTCGCCTTTATCACCACGGTGTCACCGCAATAGGCCAGCCTGAGTGGGCGCGGGGCGGCAGCGAGGCTGGTGGCGGCGATGCGGCCGACCTGCGGGGTCATGTCGCTGCGCAGCGCGAGGGTGCGCAAGCTCGCCGGATCGACGAAGCGGAACATGGTGCTGGTCTCGCCCACCGTCACCCCCGCCATGCGGCCCGCGAGCGAGGCTTCGAACTCAAGCAGCGGCGGGCGCACGCGGTCATAGCCATGCGCGCCGAGCACATCGAGAGAGGCGCGCATCGCGGCGGTGATCCGCGCGGCCTCGGCAGGCAGGCGGTCTTCGAGACCTTCAGGGAGGAGATCGTTGGGCTGGGTCATATTCTCAGGCCCCTACCCAAATCGTCATCCCGGCGAAAGCCGGGATCGCTGTCGGCAGGCGCAGCGCCATGTCTTGAGCGATCCCGGATCCCCGATTTGCATCGGGGCAGGCAAGTCGGGGATGACGCGAGTAGGCAGGAGATCAGAACGCCAAAGCCTTGACCAGCTTCACGCCTTCCAGCTTCTCGGCCTCGGCCACCACGGCGGCGGGCAGCGCCTCGTCGAGGCTCAGCAGCAGCACCGCTTCCCCGCCCGCTTCGCGGCGGCCGAGGTTGAAGGTGCCGATATTGATCCCGTGGCTGCCCAGCAGCGTCCCGATGCGGCCGATGAAGCCCGGCTTGTCGTCGTTGACGATGTAGAGCATGTGCCCGGCCAGCTCGGCCTCGATCCCGATGCCGAAGATTTCCACCAGACGCGGCGCTTCGGTGCCGAACAAGGTGCCGGCGACCGAGCGCGGGCCCTGTTCGGTTTCCACCGTCACCCGCAGCAGCGTGTTGAACGCGCCGTCACGATCATGGCGGATTTCGCGCACGTCGAGCCCGCGTTCCTTGGCGAGGTACGGCGCGTTGACCATGTTCACCGTGTCGGAATAGCGGCGCATGAAGCCCGCGAGCACAGCCGCCGTGATCGGCTTGCCGTTCAGTTGCGCTGCTGCGCCTTCGCGTTCGATGCTGATATTGGTGAGGTTGCCGTGCGCCAGCTGCCCCACAAGGCTGCCAAGCCGTTCGGCCAGCGCCATGTAGGGCTTGAGCTTGGGGGCTTCTTCCGCCGAAAGGCTGGGCACGTTGAGCGCATTGGTCACGCCGCCATTGACGAGGTAATCGGCGAGCTGTTCGGCCACTTGCAGCGCGACGTTGACCTGCGCCTCGGTGGTGCTCGCGCCAAGGTGCGGGGTGCAGATGAAATTGGGCGCACCGAACAGCGGGTGATCGGCGGCGGGCGGCTCGGTCTCGAACACGTCGAGCGCGGCACCAGCCACCTGACCGCTTTCGAGGCAGTCCTTCAGCGCGGCTTCATCAATCAGACCGCCACGGGCGCAGTTGATGATGCGGATGCCCTTCTTGGCGTTCTCGAGCCGGTCGCGGCTGAGGATGTTGCGGGTCTCGTCGGTCAACGGCGTGTGCAGCGTGACGAAATCGGCACGGCTGAGCAGCGTGTCGAGATCGACCTTCTCCACGCCCATTTCCACCGCGCGGTCCTCGGTCAGGAACGGATCATAGGCGATCACCTTCATCCGCAGGCCAAGCGCGCGGCTGGCGACGATCGATCCGATATTGCCCGCACCGATCAGGCCGAGGGTCTTGCCGGTGACTTCGACGCCCATGAACCCGCTCTTGGGCCACTTGCCCGCTTGCGTCTGGGCATTTGCCTCGGGCAGTTGCCGGGCGAGCGCGAACATCAGCGCGATGGCGTGTTCGGCGGTGGTGATCGAGTTGCCGAACGGGGTGTTCATCACCACCACGCCCTTCGAGGAAGCGTAGGGGATATCGACGTTATCGACGCCGATCCCTGCGCGGCCGATCACCTTCAGATTGGTGGCCGCATCGAGGATCGCCTTGGTCACCTTGGTCGAGGAGCGGATGGCGAGGCCATCATACTCGCCGATGCGGGCGATCAGCTGTTCGGGCGTTTCGCCGGTGATGACATCGACATCGCAGCCGCGCTCTTCGAAGATGCGCGCGGCGTTGGGGTCCATCTTGTCGGAAATGAGAACTTTGGGACGGGTCATGGGGAAATCCTTGGCGGGTGCGAGTCCCCGCGCAGGCGGGGACCTCAGGCAATCACGGTATAGCTGGGAGGCATGAGGCCCCCGCCTTCGCGGGGGCGCACACAGGAGGCTGAATCAGCCGTTCTTGACCTTCTCATAGGCCCATTCGATCCACGGCAGCAGGCGCTTGATGTCCTCCTGCTCGACGGTCGAGCCGCACCAGATGCGTAAGCTCGGCGGCGCATCGCGGTAGCCGTTGAAGTCGAAGCCGACGTTGCGTTCCTCGAGCAGCTTGACGATCTTCTTCGGCACGGCGGCCTTGTCGTCTGCCGAGAGGCTGTCGTACCAGTCGCCCTGAAACACCATGCACACGCCGGTGTTGGTCTGCTGCGCCGGGTCGCTCGCCATGTTGCGCAGCCACGGGGTGGCCTCGATCCAGTCCTTGACGATCTTGGCGTTGGCATCGGCCCGCGCGATCAGCGCCTTGCGCCCGCCGATCGACTTCGCCCATTCGAGCGCGGCGATGTAATCTTCCGTCGCCAGCATCGAGGGCGTGTTGATCGTCTCGCCCGCGAAGATGCCGGCGTTGATCTTGTCGCCCTTCTTCATGCGGAACAGCTTGGGCATCGGCCACGGCGGATCGTAGCTTTCGATCCGCGCAACCGCCTTGGGGCTCAAGATCAGCATCCCGTGCTGCGCTTCGCTGCCCATCACCTTCTGCCAGGAATAGGTCGTCGCATCGAGCTTCGACCAGTCCATCTCCATCGCGAAGATCGCGCTGGTGGCATCGTTGATGGTGATCCCCTCGCGGCCCGGCTCCAGCCAGTCAGTGTTGGGGATCTTCGCGCCGCTGGTGGTGCCGTTCCAGGTGAAGACGACATCATTGCGCTGCGGGATGGTGGTGAGATCGGGGATCTCGCCGTAATCGGCGGTCAGCACCTGCAGGTTGGGCAGCTTGAGCTGCTTCACCGCGTCCTGAATCCAGATATTGCCGAAGCTCTCCCACGCGGCGACCGTCACCGGGCGCGCGGGATCGAGCATGGCCCACATCGCCGCTTCGATCGCGCCGGTGTCCGACGCGGGCATGATGCCGATCAGATAATCGTCGGGAATGCCGAGCAGTTCGCGGGAGAGGTCGATGGCATATTTCAGCCGCGCCTTGCCCAGCGCCGAACGGTGCGAGCGACCCAGAGATTCGGTTTTGAGCTTGTCCAGCGACCAGCCGGGGAATTTCGCCGTGGGGCCCGAAGAAAAGAAGGGGCGCTCAGGCTTCAGCACAGGCTCATGCGCGAGCCCGCGAACGTAATCAGTCATGTATTCTCTCCTTGCAGAGAGCTCGCGCGGCGTTGGGACCGCGTGGCCCGTGGGCCGCTCTAGTGGGGCCGCGCGCGGAGTCAATGAAGAAACGGGTCGCAATCGGTTTTACCCGCTTAGCCCTCTCGCAATATGCAAAGACCTCGCCTAACAGAGCGGCTCCATGGACGTTTCCGATCTTCGCATTGCCCTGTTCAGTGGCAACTACAACTACACCCGCGACGGGGCCAATCAGGCTCTGAATCGCCTTGTCGGCTCCTTGCTCGGGCGGGGCGCGAAGGTGCGCGTCTATTCGCCCAAGGTCGCCAATCCCGATTTTGCGGCGACCGGCGATCTGGTCGGCCTGCCCAATGTGCCGATGCCGGTAAAGGGGCGCGGCGAATACCGGATGCCGACCCATTTGGGCGCTGCGGTGAAGCGCGATCTGGAAGCTTTCCGCCCCGATATCGTCCACCTTTCCTCGCCCGATCCGGCTGCCCATGCCGCGCTGCGCTGGGCGCGCGCGCACGATCTGCCGGTGCTCGCCAGCGTCCACACCCGGTTCGAGACCTATCCACGCTATTACAACATGGCCTTCCTCGAACCGCTGATCATCAAGGGGCTGAAGCGCTTCTACAACCGCTGCGATGCGCTGGTGGCGCCTTCGCAATCGATGATCGACGAGCTGCTGGCGATGGGGATGCACACCCGGATCGGGCTGTGGAGCCGGGGGGTGGACCGCACGATCTTTTCCTCCGCGCGCCGCGACCCGGAGTGGCGGCGCAGCCTCGGGCTGGGCGACGACGACGTGGCCATCGTCTTCCTCGGGCGGCTGGTGATGGAAAAGGGGCTCGACGTCTTTGCCGAGACCATCCGCCGCCTGCGCGAGCAGGGCGCGGCGCACAAGGTGCTGGTGATCGGCGATGGTCCGGCGCGGGGCTGGTTCGAGGCGAACCTGCCAGAGGGCGCGATATTCGCCGGGTTCAAGACCGGGGAGGGGCTGGGTCAGGCACTCGCGAGCGGGGACGTTTTCTTCAACCCGAGCGTCACCGAGACCTTCGGCAATGTCACACTGGAAGCCATGGCGAGCGGCCTTCCGGTGGTCGCCGCCGGAGCGACGGGCAGTGCCAGCCTCGTGGCGCACTGGGTGACGGGGCAACTTGTTGCGCCGACGGGCAACCTCAAGACCGATGCCGCCGCCTTCGCCGCAGCCCTCGCCCCCTATTGCGCCGACCGCTCGCTGCGCGCCGCCCACGGTGCCGCGGGCGAAACGCGGGCCTGCGAATACAGCTGGGAAGCGATCAACGCCGTGGTCGCCGATACCTATGTCGATCTGGTGAAGGAACGCCGGGGCAGCCAGGCCTGACCGATCAGCGCAGCACGCCTGCCTGTGCCATGCGGCGGGCATAGACAAGCAAGGCCAGCGTTATCCCCCAGATCGCCGCCTTGAGCGGCAAGGGTGTTTCCAGACCCGCGGGCACATCCATCACCACGGTTTCCGCGACCGTCGTCCCGATCAGCCCGATCAGCGCGACGACCATCGCATGCACCGCCCAGCGCGAGCGCAGCAGCAACAGCACCGAACCCGCAAAGGCCCCCCACACGCCCAGCGCCCAGAAGGCGGTGGACCAAGCAGGGTAGCTCTCCATGAAGGCGATCTGTTCGGGCGTCATGCCCATCTCGGCGAGCATGCCGAGCTTTGTGGTCATGTAGCTGAGAATGCCCATCGCGTTGAACAGCAGCGTCAGCACGCCGATCACCCACACATGCCAGGGCGCGCTGGCCCCGGTGTTGCTTTCGGTTGTCATGGGCTTCCCCTCCCCCATTCCGGCGCGACCCGGACGGGGGAGAGGATATGCCTTTGTCGCGCTTAGGGCAACGGCGGTGTCAAAGGCGTTCGATGCGCTTCGCCATCTCGTCGATCATGTCGACGATCTGGTTGATGGTCGCCTCGTCGAGCTTGCCCGCCCGCGCGCGGTTCTTGAGCACCGAGCCAAGGTTGCCCATGGCGCGGAACACGTCATGCGATCGCACCGTGCTGGTGCGTTCGCCATGGCGGCCAAGGCGACCCATCAGATCGGTGACCTCGTCCTTGCGCTCATCAAGTTCAGCCTCGCCCGCATCTGTCAGCTTGAACGGCTTCTTTGCGCCCTCAGCCTCAGCTTCTTCGATCTTGCCTTCGTCGGCGAGCATTTGCAGCGTCGGATAAACCGCACCGGGACTGGGCGCGTAGGTTCCGTGCGTGGCTTCCTCGATTTCCTTGATGAGTTCGTAGCCATGGCGCGGCTTGTCGGCGATCAGAGCCAGCAGCGCGAGGCGCAATTCGCCCTGCGCGAACATCCGCCCGCGGCGACCGCGCCGTCCGGGACCGGGGCCGCGCTCCTCGCCTTCGCCTTCTTCGCTGTCGAACCGCCAGCGCGCTTTCATGCCGGGGCCGAAATTCATGTTGCCGGCGTTCTGCATCGCCATCGCCGCCATCGCTTCGGCGAACTTTTCCCAGCCGCCGCCGCGGCCATATCTGTTCCAGGTCATTGGTTGCTCCTTCTGCGTTACGATAGCTCCAAGATATATCTTAGACCTATCGTTGCAAGATATGCGCCGCTCGGCGGTTCCCTTTTCCGCCGACATGCCTATCTCGCCCGATGAATGACTGACCTGTTCGGACAAGATGCACCCCCGCCCCCGGCCGCGACCCCCGACGCCGACGCGCCGCTGGCCGACCGAATGCGCCCGACAAGCCTCAGCGAAGTGGTCGGGCAGGAGCACCTCACCGGCCCCGAAGGTGCGATAGGGCGGATGGTGGCGGCCGGCAGGCTTTCGAGCATGATCCTGTGGGGGCCGCCGGGCACAGGCAAAACCAGCATCGCCCGCCTCCTCGCCGATGCGGTAGGGATGCGCTACGCCGCGATCAGCGCGGTGTTTTCCGGCGTGGCGGATCTGAAACAGGCGTTCGCCGAGGCGGAGAAGATGGCGAAAGCGGGCCGCAAGACCCTGCTCTTCGTGGACGAGATTCACCGTTTCAACCGCGCGCAGCAGGACGGCTTCCTCCCCTATGTCGAGCGCGGGGTGGTGACGCTGGTCGGCGCGACCACCGAGAACCCGAGTTTCGCGCTCAACGCCGCGCTATTGAGCCGCGCACAGGTGCTGGTGCTGAACCGGCTGGACGAGGATGCACTGGCCGCCCTGCTCGAAAAGGCGGAAGGCCTTGAAGGCCCCCTCCCCCTCACCCCCGAGGCGCGCAGCGCGCTGATCGCGCAGGCCGATGGCGACGGGCGCTTCCTGTTGGGGCAGGCGGAAACGCTCTATGCCGCAGGGTTGACCGAGCCGCTCGATCCGGGCGCGCTCGGCAACTTCCTGCAACGCCGGGTGGCGGTCTACGACAAGGACCGCGACGGGCATTACAACCTCATTTCCGCGCTCCACAAAGCCGTGCGCGGGTCCGATCCGCAGGCGGCGCTTTATTGGCTGGCGCGAATGCTGACCGCAGGCGAGGAGCCGCTATTCCTCGCCCGGCGGCTGGTGCGCATGGCGGTGGAGGATATCGGCATGGCCGATCCTCACGCGCTCCCGCAATCCATGGCGGCGATGGAGGCCTATCGCTTCCTCGGCTCGCCCGAGGGGGAGCTGGCGCTGGTGCAGGCCTGCCTCTATCTTGCCACCGCGCCCAAATCGAATGCGGTCTACATGGCGCAGAAGGCGGCGTGGAAGGTGGCCAAGGCGACCGGCAGCCTCGCCCCGCCCGCCAACATCCTCAACGCACCCACCAAGCTGATGAAGGACATCGGCTATGGCGAGGGCTACACCCACGATCACAGCACGGCCGAGGGCTTTTCGGGCGACAATTACTGGCCCGAAGGCATGACGGCGGAAGAGTTCTACAGTCCTGTTGAGCGTGGCTTCGAGCGGGAAGTGAGGAAGCGGCTCGAATATTGGGACAAGCTGCGGGGGGAGCGGCAGGCTTGAGCCGCTTCGCGCAGTTCCTTGCGGTCGACTGGTCGGGGGCCAAGGGCCCGCGCCAGAAAGGCATCGCGCTGGCGCTCGCGCGGGCCGAGGGCGGGCCGCCAGTGCTGCTTACCCCGCCCGATCCCAAAGGCTGGGCGCGCGGTGAGGTGCTGGCGCTGCTGCAATCCTTGCGCGAACCGACGCTGGTCGGCCTCGACCTCGGCATCAGCCTGCCTTTCGTGGATGCGGGAAGCTTCTTCCCCGATTGGGACGCCTCACCTGACGAAGCGCGCTCTTTGTGGGCGCTGATCGATGCGCTCTGCGCCGACGATCCCAACCTCGAGGCGGGCGGCTTTGTCACCCACGAACACGCCTCGCGCTATTTCCGTCACGGTGCGGGGGCGGAGGGCGACCGCTTCCTGCTGGCCGGTGCCGCCACTCGCGAAGGCCGCTTCCGCATCGCCGAACACGCGCAGCGCGCACAGGGCGTACGGCCGGTGAGCAATTTCAACCTCGTCGGCGCAGCGCAGGTCGGCAAATCGAGCCTGACAGGGATGCGGATGCTCCATCGCCTCGCAGTCCGGGTGCCTGTCTGGCCGGTCGACCCGCTGCCCAGTGAAGGTTCGGTCATCACCGAAATCTACACCGCGATGGCGGCAAGGCTGGGTGGGGTGACGGGCACGGCGACCAAGATTCGCAGCTTTGAGGCGCTCAACGATGCGCTCGACCGGCTCGATTCCCCCCCGGTTAGCGGGAGCGGCGCGATCGACGATCACTCCTCCGACGCGCTGCTCACCGCCGCATGGCTGCGCCGGGTTCACGCCACCCGCGACCTCTGGCACCCGCCGGGCCTGACCCCCGCAATCGCCCGCACCGAGGGCTGGACCTTCGGCGCGCTCTAGCCCCGGCTTGCCATATGACGGCAAGATTCCAGTCACATTTGTCACGCAAGTGACATGAAACCGACATAGTGCCCGCGCCGAAAGCGCCCTTCCGGGGCCTGCCGAACTGCAAAGGCACCTGTCCATGTCTCCCCTTTCGATGCGATACTCATCCGGCGTGATCGCGCTCGCTTTGCTTGTCAGCCTTGGCAGCGGTGCCCCGGCTCAAGCTCAGGCTCTGCCCGATTCGCCTGCGCCCGCGCCGGAGGATAGCGACCCGGCCCAGACCATCGCCGATCTGCAACGGCAGATTGACGAGCTGAAGGCGATGGTGATGGCGCTTCAGTCGGCCCAGACGGCCGTGCCCGCAGCCCAGCCCGCCCCATCCGTGGCGGTCACGGCTACCACGCCCGCCCCGGCGCTCGCTGCGGCCCCCGCCCCGGCCCAAGCCCCGGCAGGCGATCCGCGTCTCGCCAGCGCCGCTGCGCCCGCAGCGAAGTCCAAGGCGTGGTATGAAAAACTGCGCCTGCGCGGCTACACCCAGCTGCGCTTCAACCAGATCGTCTCGGGCGATGCCAGCGCGCCCGCCGGAATCTCGCGCCTGCGTACGATCCACGACAGCGGCGTGAACGACAACAGCAACTTCACCTTCCGCCGGCTGCGCATGGTGCTGCAGGGCGATCTCAACGATCACGTCTCGCTCTACTTCCAGCCCGATTTCGCCGCCGCGGTTTCCAACCAGTCGGTCGGCGAGCGGCGCGAGGGGACGGTCAGCCTGCGCGACATGTATGCCGATGTCTTCCCCACCGGCGACAAGTCCTTCCGCATCCGGCTCGGCCAGTCGAAAGTGCCCTATGGGTGGGAGAACATGCAGTCCTCCTCCAACCGCCTGGCGCTCGATCGCACCGACGGGATCAACAGCGCCGCGTCGGGCGAACGCGATCTCGGGATCGTCGCCTATTACACCCCGCCGCGCGTGCAGGCGATCTGGGACCGGCTGGCGAAAGACGGGCAGAAGCTTTTCGGCAATTACGGTGCCTTCGGCTTCGGCGCGTTCAACGGGCAGGGTCTGAACCGCACCGAGGCCGACGACAACGTGATGCTGGTGGGCCTTGCCACCTGGCCCTTCGAACTGGACGGGCTGGGGATGGACGGTCAGGTGTTCGAGATCGGCGGATCGGTGATGCGCAACAAAATCCGCCCCGAAATTCGCGCCGGCGGGGTCAGCCCGGTCGGTTTCAAGGACGAGCGCGTCAACATCCACGCGATTCTCTACCCCCAGCCCTTCGGCGTGCAGGCCGAATGGAACTGGGGCACCGGCCCGGAATTCATCCCCGCCACCGGCCAGATCGAAGAACGTCCCCTCGACGGCGGCTATGTGCAGGTGATGGGCAAGATCGACCGGTCGCCGATCGGCCCCTTCTATCCCTTCGCGCGCTGGCAATATTACCGCGGAGGGTTCAAGGCCGCGGTCAACGCGCCGCGGCTGGAGACCGAGGAGCTGGAACTGGGCTTCGAATTCCAGCTCGATCCCTCGCTCGAAATCACCACCACCTATGGCTTTGCCAAGCGCAAGGAGGCCGACGAACGCCGCCTCGGGCAGGCCGAAGGGCAGATCCTGCGCGTGCAGGCCCAGTGGAATTACTAAGCCTCCGCCGCCCCCGGCACCCCCGAGCCCTGCCCTCTTGAGAGCAGGCCCGAATGCGGTTAGGGGCGAGCCTCGCGGTGCGCCGGCTTAGCTCAGATGGTAGAGCACCTGATTTGTAATCAGGGGGCCGCGGGTTCGATCCCTGCAGCCGGCACCGCTTGTGTTTCCGCTGTTTGAGCCATGCGTCAGTCGGGCTCTGTCGCCCCCGCGTCACCCTTTGCGTCTGGCAAGCGCGATCCCGGCGAGGTTCTGCCCGCGCGGTGTCCATTTGACCTGTCTGGGGCGGCGGTGCGCGGCAGCGGCCTCGTAGCGCGCAAGGTGGGCGGCGGCGCTTTCGGAGCCCGGCCGGGACGCGCCATTCGCCTGCCGGACGACCTCCAGCGAATCGCCGATCAGATCGAATTCCGCCGCGTCCAAGGATTGCGCGACCTGCAGTGCCATGCGCAGCGCCAGCCATTCGGCATCGGTATTGGTCCCGATGCCAAGGTCATCGAAGAAATGCGCGACCCCGCGCGCGACCACGGCGACCTCGATGGGGCCGGGGTTGGGCCGGCAGCCGCCGTCAAAATAGACCTTGAGCCTGCGTGGTCGATCCTTCCGCACGGTCGGCGTCTTATCCGAGTTTGAGGAAAAATTCCTCGCGCTCGCGGCGCAGTTGCGCGGGGGTCAGCGCGGCAAGGCTGTCGAGCTCCGCGCGCAGGGCCAGTGCCAGCCGCTTGGCGGTCTCGGCATGGTCGCGATGCGCGCCGCCGCGCGGTTCGTAGACGATGCGGTGGATCACGCCGAGCTTCAGGAGGTCGCCCGCCGTCACCTTCATCGCCTCGGCGGCATTGGCGGCCTGCGCGGCGCTGCGCCACAGGATCGAGGCGCAGCCTTCGGGCGAGATCACCGAATAGACCGCGTGTTCGAACATCAGCACGCGGTTCGCCGCCGCCAGCGCCACCGCTCCGCCCGATCCACCCTCGCCGATGATCACCGCCACCAGCGGCACGCCGAGACCGAGACAGGCCTCGGTTGAGCGGGCAATGGCCTCGGCCTGCCCGCGCGCCTCGGCATCGACGCCGGGGAAGGCGCCGGGGGTATCGACCAGTGTCACCACCGGCAGGCTGAAGCGGTCGGCGAGTTCCATCATGCGGATCGCCTTGCGATAGCCTTCAGGCCGCGCCATGCCGAAATTGTGGTGCAGCCGCCCCGGCGTGTCCTCACCCTTCACATGGCCGATCACCATCACCTTGCGCCCCTCGAAGCGCGCAAAGCCGCCTATGATCGCGTTGTCGTCCCCGAAGGTGCGATCCCCCGCCAGCGGCAGGAAATCGGTGAACAGCTCGGCCACCAGCTTTTCGAAGCGTGGGCGCTGCGGGTGGCGCGCGACCAGCGTGCGCTCCCACGGGGAGAGGCGCGCATAGGTATCGGCGAGCAGCTTGTCGGCCCGCTCGCGCAGCATCCGCGCCTCCTCGAGGCCCTCGGGCAGGGCGGAAAGCTCCGCCACATGCTTGTCGAGCGCCTCGATCGGCTTTTCGAAGGGCAGATACTGGATCACGTGCGGGCTTGTATCACACCGTCATCGACATGCCGCGATAGATCCGCGCCCGGTAGCGCGAGTCCTCCGCATCGGGCAGCGGCGCGCCGACCAGCAGCACCGCGCGGGCAAAGCGGCGCACCTCTTCGAGATGTTCGTCGAGATCGCGCGGCTCTTCCGACTGCACGCGGCGGGTGAGGTTGATCTGGTTGACCGGCACATCATGCACCAGTCGCTCGTTCTCCACGGCGAGCGTCGCGGTGAAGGCATGGAGCGTGGTCTTGATGAAGTTCGCCAGCGCAAAGGCCGGAGACTTGTCGCCCATCGGCACATCGGGGCTGGTCAGCACCAGCTGGCAATCATCGTATAGCGAGGCGCGGCGGCTGACGCGGAAGTGGTGGGTCAGGTTGTCGGCCACCACGCCGCGGAACTCGTCCGGGGTGAGCGGATCGTCGGTGGCGAACAGCTTGCCGGGCAGCGCGGCCATCGGGGTAGAGAGGATCGTGGTCGGCTTGCCCCATTGGGTGAGGGCATCGTCCATCGCGGCTTCGATGTCGCTTTCGACCACCAGCGAGGTGAGCGACTGGGCGACATCCTCGTCGAGCTGCGCGCTGATCGCTTCGAAGGCTTCGGCGGTGCGAGTGATGACGACGACGTTGGCCGCATGGCAATCCTCGATGAAGGCGCGCGCGGTTTCGGCGAGGTAATCGGCAAGATGCTCGCCGATGATCCACACCGTCTTCCCCCGCATCTGGTCGAGGCGCTCCTGCTTGGGGCTGCCGAACAGCTCACGCTCGGTCGTCGAGCGTTCGACGCTGAGGCCGCCTGAGGGCATGAAGGTCTCTCCGCTGACAGCGCGGTCGGCGAGGAAGAACACCGTCGCCTGCGCCACGTCATGCTCGGTCGGCATCTTGCCGAGGTAGAGCTTGGACAGCACCCCGCCGCCGACCTTCTTCGCCTCGGCGGCGATCTTGTCGGCAGGGAGGAAGAGCGCATCTTCGGGCGGCACGCGCAGCAACCAATCGCCGTCTTCGGCAGGCGAACGATCATTCCACTCGGGCGCGTCGAGGAACAGGCCCGCCTGCCTCAATCGCCCGATGAGCGCGGCGGCGATTTGCGGGGTGAGGAGATACTGGTCCCAGGTGCAGGTGCCGTCGCCTTCACGCGCGCAGGCCAGCGCCAGCTCGCGCAACTCGCGCGGGTTGTTGGTGTCGTGGCTCATCTTGACGGTGTCGTTGCGCGCCAGCCGCGCCAGCACCGCCTCGACCCGCACCCCGCGCCGGATCGCCTTGATCGCGGCGGCGTGGACAGCGTTCAGACGCTTGTTTTCGAGGATCAGCTTGCCGCGCCGTTCAAAAAGCCCGGGCTTGCCGCCGGTGCCCGACAGGCGGTCACCATCGACCGGGCCGGGGGCAATCGCGTTAAACTGCACCTCGGGCCCGAGATAGCGCGCCATGCTCTCCACCATCGCGCGCTGCCCGGCCTTGGACACAGCGTAATCGGCACGGTTCGGATAGGCGACCGCGAGATATTTCTCGCCGCCGAAATAGGACGAGACATTGAGGATGTAGCCCGATCCTTGCGCCTTCATCAGCGGCGCGACGTGGTGCATCAGGAAGTAATTCGACACGAGGTTCGCATCGAGCGTGTAGTTCCAGGCGTCGACCCCCATGTCGACCACCATGTCCTCCGCGCCCGCCACCCCGGCGTTGTTGATGAGGTAGTCGATGCGCCCGAAGGCCTTCAATGTCGCGTCGACTGCGCCCTTGAGGCTCTCGAAGTTGCTGACATCGACATTGGCAAGGGTCTGCACCCGGCGCTCGACACCCGCAAATCCGATATCCTCCAGTTCGGAGACGATCTTGGCGCGCGCGACGGCCAATTCGCTCTCGCGGCGGGCGACCATCATCACCTTGCCGCCAGCGAGCGCCAGCAAGCGCGCCACCTGTCCGCCGATGCCGGCCGAACCGCCGGTAATCAGCGCAACCTTGCCCAGATGCAGCCCGGTGATGTTCTCGGAGAAGCCGGGCATGGCCTTGCGCGCGCCGGTCGCCTCGCCGATGTTCGAGGGCACGTAGAGCGTAATCTCGCCAAGCTTGCTTTCCTTCAGCAAAATGCGCGCGGCGTGGCCGGCGGTGAAACGGATGTTCTCGGCCTCGGTATTGGTGAAGCGCACGATCTGGTTGCCCCACTCGGCCTGACGGCGGCGGCCATGGGCAGTGTCGATCTCGCTTTCGTCGCGCCAGATGCGGATCAGCTGCTCGGTCGCGGCGCGCAGGATGTGGCCGTAGATGTCGCCCTTCCCGTCGCTCGCATGGCTGACGAACACGAAGCGCGGCGGCTGGAGCAGGTTGTCGTGGCGCTTCCAGTAGCGGCTCATGGTGCGGGCGAGCGCCATGTTCCCAGCCAGTTCGGCGTCCATCAACGCTTCGACCACGCTGTCGTCCGCCGTGGTGATCGCACCCGCGAGTTCGCCCGCGCTCAAGGCGGGCAGGAACAGCGCGCCACTGACCGGGGTGCCGCCCTTGGTGTAATCCTCCAGCGCCTCTTCCATGCCCGCCGGGTCTTTCCGGCTGAAGCGGATGATCGCGAGCTTGTCGGACAGGCCCAGCGCGGCGCAGCGCTTCTCGGCGATGGCGACATCAGCGGCGCGCGGCAGGCCAAGCACGACCTCGGCCCCACAGGCCAGCTGCACCTGCGCGATTTCCAGCGCCTCTTCGAAATTGTCGCCCGCCGCGATCAGCACGGCAAGTCCCGTGCCGTCCATCGAGCGCATGGTGGGGCGCGCAAGGTAGGTCGAGCGCTGCTCTTTGCGCACAGACATCCCGTGGGTCACTTCAAAATCGTGGCCGTTGTAAGCCGCGCTTTCGTCCGAACCGAGGAACACGCAGGTCGTCGCGATATCGGTCGGCGTCGGGAAGGTCTTGGCCTTGTCGTTGCCGCCAGTGGCGCGCTCGAGGCTCATCATGTCGAAGAATTGCGTGGCGGTTGTGCCTGCATTGTCGCCGCGTGCCGCATCCATCGCGGCGAAGACGTTGCGGATGCGCTCGCTCTCGATCGGCCCGGGATAGACGAGGTTGACGCGGATGCCTTTGGGGCCGAGCTCCAGCGAGAGTTCGCGGCTCCAGGCATTCATCGCCGCCTTGGGGACGACGTAGGCGGCGCGCGCGTAATAGGGCGTGCGGCTGAAAATGGTCGAGACGTTGATGATCGAGCCGCCCTCGGGGATGTGCTCCGCCGCCACCCGCGCGACGTTCCAGGCGACGCCGAAAATGTTGCGCAGCGCATCGCCCACGGTCTCGCTGTCGGTGCTGCCCGCCTTCTGGAGCGCTGCGAGTTCCTCCGCCGACAGGGGCAGATTCTCGATCGGCTGCTTGGGCCCCGCGCTCCCGGCGTTGTTGACGAGAATGTCGATCCGCCCGAACTGCTTCACCACCTCGGCAATCGCGGCGCGCACCGAAGCGATGTCGCCGCCATCTAGAGCGACCGTCGCCAGCCGCGCCGGATCAGCGCCGGTCGCCTTGAGCAGCGCCTCGGCCGCGGCCTTGGTACGCTCGGGCGTGCGCCCGGTCATCACCACGGTTGCGCCTTCTGCCAGATAATGCGTGACGATATGCCCGCCGAGGTTCCCCGCAGCTCCGGTCACGACGGCGATCTTGCCCGCCAGACGGCCCGGAATATCGCCTTGCAGAGCAGGCGCAGCAGCGATGACCTTGGATTTAGCCACGGGACTCTCCTCACAGAATTACAGCGAAGGCTCACTTCGCTTTGTGTTTCGTTCAATCTCTGGGGAGGAGAGGGAAGAACGTTTCAATTATCGCAATGCGCAGGTCAAGGCTCCGGTTCCCCGGCGGACTGCGCAGCCCACGCTTCGAGCAGCGCATCGCGGCTTCTGAGGCCCATTTCGGGGAGCGCGTGGTTGACCACATAGGTGGAGCCGGTGTGCCGGTTCTCCCACATCGCCTGATGCGCTTCCGGCAACCCGTCCCACGGCACGACTTCCGGCTCGGTCACTTCGAGCAAGCCCGCCGCGATCATGTCGTTCATCCGCGCGACCTCGTAGGCGTTGCACAGATGGGTGCCGAAGATCTGCGCGGTGGGCATGAAGATGCGCCGCTGGCGGGTCCACACCTGCGGGGCGTAGAAGGTGAAGCGGTACCCGCTGAGGTCTTCGGCGAAGATCACGCGCCCGGTGAAAGGTTTCACCAGCGAGGTCGAGATGCCGAGCGTGTCCTGCCCCGCGCGCTCGAACACCAGATCGGGGCTACCGCGCGGATTGTCGGGCGAGCGCAGGATCTTGCCCACCGCCGAGCCGAAGGGCTTCATCACCCGGTCCTGATAGTCGCGCACCGCCGCCTTGAAGACCTCGATATCGGCCTTGGCATCGGGCAGGCGCGGCATGGTGTCGGGCCAGAGGAAATTCGCGCCCTCGCGCCGCCGGATGGCTTCGAGACTGACGATCCCCTCGATCGCATCCTCCAGCCCCAGCGATTGCAGGAATTCGCGCTGGCCATCGGTGGTCGTGGCGATCACCGAGCGCGCGTTGAAGCGGCGCGCGGCCTCGATCATTTCGAGCCCGGTTTCGTCGAGCAATTCCTTACTGCCCGGCCCGTAATAGATCAGCACGGCCTCACCCCCGCGAAGCGCCGCGCGGCGGAGCATCTCCTCGGGTGTCGCCGTCCCCGGCTTGCCCATAAAGCTGAAGTGATAGCCGGACGATGCGCCGTAGAAGGCCAGCGTGCCGCCCTCTGCAAGCAGCTGGAACGAGCGCGGAAAGGCGGTCTCGCCCGCATGGCTGACGACATAGTCGGCGAGCTTGCCGCCGTTGAGCGCCTTGAATTCTTCCACCAGCGGCGCGCCTGCGGCTTCCCACTTCTGCGCCTGGGCCTTGTCCTCGGGCACCACGGTATAGAGGTCGGCAAAGCGCGCATCCTTGCGGTTGATCGCGCCGACCGCGCCCTGCACCTTGGTGATGAAGTCCGCGCGCTCTTCCGAGGAGACCAGCCCGGTCACCTGCAAGCCCGTCCGCACCGAAGATCGCAGAGCATCGAGCCCCGTCCCTGTCGCCGCGCCCTCGACGAACAGCGTCCGCCCCGGCGCGATCTGCAAGGTGGTGAACAGGCAGCGCGCGATGGTGCCGAGGTTGAGGACATAACTCCCCGCCTGCTCCAGCGTCAGATCGGGCGGCACCTTGTGCATCTGCGGCGCCTGCACGGTCAGGAACTGCGCATGGCTGCCGGTCTCGGTCTCGTAGCCCTGAATGCTGAAATCGGCATACATCGGGTCATTGCCGACCAGCGGACTCAAGAGGTCATTGGTACCGGAGTAAACCGTGACCAGATCGCCGACCTTGATGCGGCCTTGAGCACGGGTCTCGCTGCCGAGCGCCGCCACCAGAGCAATCCCGCCCGATCCGGTGATCTGGACGTCTTCTTCGTGGCTATCGAAGGGCGAGACGGGGATGCCGGTCAGCGCCCAGATGTCGTTGAAGTTGACCTCGCTCGTCAGCATGTAGAGCAGCGCCTCGTTGGGCGCGGGCTCGGGCACGGTGACGATCAGCTCCTTCTCGTGGCTTGACGGCGGGCCGAAGCGGGGCTGGCCGGTGTCGGGATCGCGGGCGATGCCGAAGGCGTATTGGTGACGCGGGATCGGGGTCACGCCGGGATAAAACGGCGCTCCTACGGGAAGCAGCTCGCCTGCCGCTTCCAACGCCTGCGCACGCATTTCGTGCTCTGCGTCGATCCACACGCCATCGCGCCGCACCGGGAGCGGGGGCGCAATCTTGTCCATGAATTGCTTGATGCCGGTCTTGCCGCCCTCGGGATCGACGATGGCTTCGGCGAAGAGCTTGGCCTCGCGCGCCGTCCCTTGCGTGATACCATGTTCGAGCCCGGTGCGCACCGCATCCAGCGCCCGCGCCCCGGCGATGTCGCGCCCGGCCCATTCGAGCTGGCGCAGGATGCGCTGGAGGAAGTCGTCTTCCAGCACTGCATCGAGGCTAACGTCCGAGGACTCCTCCCAGCGCACGGTGGCCGCCTGCCGCTCGGCAAAGGCGCAGCCGAGCGCGCTGCCGGGCCCGTGCTTCACGAAGTCGCGCACCGCCGCATGGGCGGCAGAGAGAGCATCCTCCGCGCCATCGACCAGATGATCGACCACGCCGATGGCCGCCGCCTGCTCCGCCGTAATGCTGCGCCCGCCGAGGATCAGGTCGAGTGCATCGCGCACGCCTTCCGCCCCCCGCCGGTCGGCGAGCAGGCGCGGCAGGCGCTGGGTGCCGCCATAGCCGGGTAGCAGCCGCAGCCGGATTTCGGGCTGGCCGAAACGCGCAACGGGCTCTGCGATGCGGTAATGGCAGGCGAGCGCGAACTCCATCCCGCCGCCCAGCGCCACGCCTTGGACCGCCGCGACGCAGGGCTTGTTCATCCGCTCGATGGTGCGGAAGGCGAGGTGCGCATTGTTGGGCAGCACCATGGCCTCTTCGACCGTGTGGATTTCCTCGAGCATCTGGCGGATGTCGGCCCCCGCGACGAAGGACGATGTGCCCTCGCCGGTGAAGACCACCGCGACCACGTTATCGTCGCGCGCCAGCGTCGAGGTGACCAGTACCAGCTCGTCGATCGCGCGTTCGTTGAGCGCATTGACCGGCGGGTTGGTGACCGTGACGGTCGCGACCTGCTTGCCCGGAGCAACGGTGTTGTACTGCACGAGGAAATAGCGGTGCCGGTCGAACAGCGCCTGCTCGTCCGAGAGGCGCTGCTTGCGCTGCCAGTCGCCGATCACCTTGCGCAATTCGTCGAGCGCCTCGGGGTTGCGCAGCGTCGTGACGTCGCCAACATCCTCGCCCACCACCAGCGCGCGGACCATGCGGCGCATATATTTGCCCGAGCGGGTTTCGGGGAATTGCGAGACTTCGATGAAGTCCGCCGGGACCGCGACCGCGCCCTTTTCTGTGCGCACGAGATCGAACAGGCGGCGCTTGTCCTCGATGGTGAGCTTGCGACCTGCGACGGGCACCACGAAGGCGAGCGGGGTCAGCCCCTTCTCGCGGTGCGGTGCGCCGACCACAAGCACGTTGCCGACCGGCGAATCCGGCGCGAGCGCCTTGTCACGCAGCACCGCGCCCTCGATCTCCTCGGTCCCCATGCGGTGGCCCGAGACGTTGATAACGTCATCCGAGCGACCGTGGAGCGAGAACGAACCGTCCTCGTGCTGGATCGCGAAATCGCCTTGGGTGTAGGCCCATGCGCCCTTCCAGCGCTTCCAATAGCCCTCTTCCCAGCGTGCCGCGTCCCCGCGCCATTCCGGATCGACGCGGCCGTCTTCAACCTTGAAGCCCGCGATGTCGCCCCAGATGGTGCGCGCGAGGTAGGGATAGGGCGCGGCGATCACGATTTCGCCCTTCTCGCCCATTGCAGCCCGGCGCCACGGCACGCCGCCCGCGTCGACGCGCACGAAGGGCGCGTCTGCACCCGTGCCCTCGGCATCCTCGACCCATACATCGCCCACGATCCACGGCAGCGGATAGGCGTGCGCATCGGGGCGCAGCGGGAAATCGTCGTTCGCGAACATATGCGTCCACGCGATCCCGCCGTGCTCGGTCGCCCAGTAGGAGTTGATGTAGCGCGGGGTGACGTGCTCCATCCCGAAGGCCTGCACCGATGGCGAGACGGGCTCGGCACAGAAGGTCGCCACGCGCAGTCCGCTCATGTCATAGCGCTCAACCTCGGCAAGGTTGCCGGGATCGGACATGATCGCTTTGAGGAAGGTCACCCCTGCCTTGAAGATCGTCACCTTGTGCCGCTCGATCATCGAGGCGAAGCGGCCTGCGTGGGGGAAGACTGGCGAGCCTTCGCTCACAAGCGAGGTCACCCGCGTCATCAACGGCGCGCAAATGAGGTAGCTCTGTCCGGTGATCCAGCCCGGATCGGCGACCACGAACAGCGTGTCCCCGGGCCGCGCGTCGAAACTGACCTTCATCGTCTCGGCCACGCCCGCGGCGTAGCCATGCGAATGCACGATCCCTTTGGGCTTGCCGGTGCTGCCGGAGGTGTAGATGAAGAACATCGGATAGTCGGCATCGACCGGCATCGGCTTTGAGGACGCCCAGATCGCGCGGACGAAGTCGGTGTCGGGCAGCGCCAGCAGATCGGCCTGAGAGGCGACCTCGAACCCGGCGGCGCGTGCCTTTTCCAGCACCGTGACCAGCGCCGCATCGATCAGTTCATGGCTCCAGCGGTCGCGTTCCTCGCGCCAGATCATGTCGGGCTGGTGCGTATGGCGGCACACGATCACCGCCTCGACGCGCGGCGGGAGGGTGACGAGGCTGGAAGCGATCGCGATCCGCACCCGCGCAGCGTCCGCAGAGGTGATGCGCCCCTCGCTGCCAAGTTGGATCAGTGCCTTACCGACACCGCGCATCACGTCCGAGCGGTCGACCGTGATCTCCCCAGCCAGCGCCTCGCGCACCGCGTCAAGGATCGTTTCGTGATCCTGACTGCCGAGTTCCAGATCAAGACCGCCGAGGATTTCCAGCGCGGTCGTCACCGGCACGAAATTGTCGAGCGCGGGGTCGGTGTAGGCGTTCTTGAACCCGGCGACCTGCGCGTTGCGATAGGAGCCATCGGAGGTGACGATCACCCGCGCGCCGGTATCGGCGATGCGGTCGCTGAGGGTCTTGTCCGAGAAGCCCCCGAACACAGCGGTGTAGACCACGCCCATGCGCTTGGCGGCCTCGGTCCAGTAGATCTGCGGCACAATGCTGGGCATGTTGAGCGCCATGCGGTCGCCGGGCTTCAGGCCCAACGTCTCCAGCGCCACGGCGCATTTGGCGACCTCCAGCAGCAGCTTCTTGCGGCTGACGGTGAAGCAGTCGATCGGCGCGCCCTTGCCGCCATTGGCGCTCATGTCCCAGCGGTCGCCTTCGAAGATCAGCGCCGCCTCGTCGCCGTGCCCGGAGAGCACATGGCGGTCGAGTTCGGAGAAGGCGGCATTGGTGCGCCCGCCTACGAACCAGCGCCAATGCGGCGGGGTCGAGCCGTCGAAGCCGGTGTGCCAAGGGGTGAAACCTTCGGGGAGATCGGGGCTGACGGGCGCGGCGCTGGCAGCATCCCAGCCGTGCCAGCGGCCATCTTCGCCCTTGGCCAGCCAAGCGCCGTCAGAGCCTGCGTCGGCCACGAACCAATGCATGTTCCGGTCCGCGATGTCGCCATGGAACGCACCCGGATCGGCCAGCGCGGCAGCGCGCATAGCCTCCCAGTCGGCGCGGGTGCGCACGGGATTGGTCAGCGCCGCAGGCGCGCGGTCGAGCACTATGTCGTCAGAAATGACACCACCCCCCAGATCATCGCAAACAGGCGCGGTGCGTGATCCCTGACGCTCGGCGGCTATGCAGCAAAATTACATGACGCAGCCGCCAGCAGCAAGAAAATGCCAAACCGCACCGTCATCGCGATAACGCTGCTTCAGCGAAACGGTTCCGCGCCCATCGCAAGTCGCGCACGCCTTGTCTTTGCGGCGCTGCGCCGGCCAAGCGGTGTCAAAGGCAGAAGTAACCAATTTTCAATCACGATGCGGCTATGGCGGAATGGCGTGGGCCGCATGCCCCTGGCCCGCGAACAAGGACAAGGCATGCCACTTGGATTTCTCAGATCCGCGCGCGAGCCAGACCGCTCGGCGCCCCAGCAAGGCCATTCGGCCGGAAAGTCGCGGCCCGACCGGGCCGTGGTGCTGGGCGAGGTCGAGGAGCTGGGCATTGGCATGTTCTGGGCGACCGACGCCGAGGGCTGCCTCAACTTCCTGTCGCAGCGCGCGCTGGTGGAACTGGGCGACGCGGGCGAGGCGTTGATGGGCCAGGCCCTGACGCAGGTGTTCCAGGATGTCGACCAGGAAGACGGCGGACCGACCCAGCGTAGCCTCGCCTTCAAGCTCAAGGCGCGCTCCAAGCTCGACGAACACATCGTCGCTGTGGCCGACGGGCGCGGATCGACGCGATGGTGGCGCCTGAACGGTCGGCCGCTGACCGATGCGCGCGGCACCTTTCACGGCTATCGCGGCAGCGCGGTCGATATCTCGGCGCAATATGCCTTTGAAACTCGCGTCACCAAGCAATCGCAGATCGACGAGCTGACCGGGCTGGCCAACCGCCGCAAGCTGAACGAACGCCTGACCGCGATGCTCAATGCGTTTCGCGCCAACAAGCGCTCATGCGCACTGATGATGCTCGATCTCGACCGCTTCAAGCAGGTCAACGACACCATGGGCCACCCAGCCGGTGACGAACTGCTGAAGCAGGTCGCCCAGCGCCTGTCCTCGCTGGTGAAGGATGCCGGCGAAGTGGGCCGCTTGGGCGGCGACGAATTCCAGGTGGTGTTGCCCGACATGGACGACCGCGGCACGCTGGGAGAGCTGGCCAACCGGATCGTGCAGTCAGTGTCGCAGCCCTACACCATCAATGGTCGCCGCGCGATCATCGGGGCATCGGTTGGGATCGCGATTGCGCCCTATGACGGGCTTGACGCCGACGAGCTGACCCGCGCCGCCGACATGGCGCTTTACTCTGCCAAGGAAACGCGCGGCGGCACCTTCTGCTTCTTTACCAGCGAGCTGCGCGACAAGGCGTCCAAGACCGCGCGGCTCGGGGACCGGCTACGCGATGCGGTTGACCGCGACGAGCTAAGGCTCGCCTATCAGCCGCTGGTCGATCCGGCCACCAACGAGGTCAAGTGCTTCGAGGCGCTGCTGCGCTGGCACGACGAGGAAGAGGGCGACATCAGTCCGGCGCAGTTCATCCCGGTGGCGGAGAACGACGATCTGATCATCCGCATCGGCGAGGCCGCGCTGAAGCGGGCCTGCGTGGATGCGCTGGCCTGGCCCGGCAATATCAAGGTCGCGGTCAACGTCTCGGCCAAGCAGTTCACCCGGCCGGGCTTCCGCAAGGCCGTGGCCGCTGCGCTTGAATCCTCGGGCCTGCCACCCTCGCGGCTTGAGCTTGAGATCACCGAAAGCGTGTTCGTCGGCGATCTCGAATCGGTCGACAGCGTCTTCCTCGATCTCAAGAAGCTGGGCGTCAGGCTGGCGCTCGACGATTTCGGCACCGGCTATTCCTCGCTCGGCTATCTCAAGCACGGGCACTTCAACAAGATCAAGATCGACCAGAGCTTCGTGCGCGGCTGCACCGAGAATGGCGACATCAACCCGGCGATCATCACCGCGATCGTTGCGCTGGCCAAGGCGCTGGGGATGGAGACCGTCGCCGAGGGGGTCGAGGCGATGGACGAGCTGGAGCTGGTCAAGGCGCGCGGCGCAGATCTGGTGCAGGGCTACATCTTTTCGCGCGCGCTCTCGCAGGATCAGGTGCTCGAACAGATCGCCCACGGCTCGGCGACGTTCCGCCCCAGCGGCCCGCCGCGCCACCGCGCCGAACGCATCACCATCTTCCGCAAGGTCGGGCTGATCCACGAGGATCACTACTACGACGTGATCCTGCGCAACATTTCCAAGACCGGCGCGCGCATCACGGGCCTTGCCGGGGTGCCGGTGGGGACCGACGTGGTGCTCGATCTTGGCCATGGGCAGCTGGTGGTCAGCAAGGTGGTCAACGCCACCGAGAACAGCCAGGGCCTCAAGTTCGAAACCCCGCTGATCAGCGATGGCAGCGGCGGGTTCATGACCCGCCACCGCATCTCGCCCTACGCCCTGGCCGAGGCGGGCATCCCGCTCGCCGCGCTGGGCGCCGGCGCCTTCCCGCTGGCCAAGTGGCGCGAGGCGCACAAGAGCATTCCCAAGTTCGTGCAGCTCGAGATCGGGAGTTAACCCAGCCCTTTAGCCCCGCCCGCGATAGGACGGCACGCCCTGATCGGGCAGCCACAGATCCTGCGGCGGCGCACCGCTCTGCCAGAACACGTCGATCGGGATGCCGCCGCGCGGATACCAGTAGCCGCCGATCCGCAGCCATTGCGGGCGCATTTCCTCGAACAGGCGCACCCCGATGCCCACGGTGACATCCTCGTGGAAGCCGTTGTGGTTGCGGAAGCTCCCGAGAAACAGCTTCAGGCTCTTGCTCTCGACGATCGTCTCTCCCGGCACGTAGTCGATCACCAGATGCGCGAAGTCCGGCTGGTTGGTCACCGGGCACAGCGAGGTGAACTCGGGGCTGACGAAGCGCACCAGATAGGTGAGGCCCACCCGCGGGTTGGGGACGTAATCGAGCACCGCCTCTTCGGGCGAGGCTGGCAGCGGCGTGTCACGCCCGAGGAATCGCGGCTGGGGCTTGGGTGCAGAGGGAGGTGTGGTTTCCATGCCGCGCTGTTGCCCCGATCCGCCGCACCGCGCAAGACCGGAACTGGACGCAAGCGTGCCGCCGCTACTATGGGAGCGACAGCTGAGGTTAACCCTGCTGCCTGCACACGATCCCACCGCCACCCGCTGAGCCAACCGCCATCTCATGATCCGCTTGCCCGCCCGTCTGCCTGTCTGCCGTTCGGTCTGCCTGTTGGCCGCATCCGTCCTGCTCGCCGCGCCCGCCGCAGCGCAGCCGCAGTCGCCGGGCACCTTCTCGCTGCCTCCGCCGACCCCGACACCCACCCCCGCCCCGGCAGGCCCGGTGGACGAGCGCAGCGGCGTCGCGATCCCGCCGCGCCCCGTACCCACCCCCGTGCCGAGCGCCGCGCCAAGCCCTGCTCCAACGATCCGGCCGACCTTCGGGCCGCCCGCCGAAGGGCCGGTCGATGCCGTGCGCGAACCCGCGCCCCGATTGGTGCCGCCGCGCACAGGGACACCCGCGCCCGCACCTTCGCCCGTTCCGGCGCCGACGCCCGCGGCATCATCGACCTCGGAGCCGACCGCGACCGCCGCGGACACCGCGCCGGCACCCGGCTTCAGCATCCCCGGCCCCGCCCAGCCAGAGAACCCCACCGCGCTTCCGCCGACCACCGACGTTCTGACCGGGCCTTCGGTGCTGCCCGCTTGGTGGCCGCTGGCGGCCGGCGGACTGGGCGCACTCGCGCTGTTTGGTGGCGGGCTCCTCTGGTGGCGACGGCGCAAGCCCGCCGTCCGGCGTCTCGCCCCGCCGCCTGTCTCCGGCGATGCAGACGCCGTCGGAATCGCGGAGGATGCCGAGCAACCCCGCCTCGACCTCACGCTCGAAATCGTCAGCGCCACCCGCAGCCTGATGATGTTCACGCTGCAATATCGCCTCACCATCGCCAACCGCTCGCCGCGCGCGGTGAACGACCTCGCGCTGGCGCTCCAGTTGGCCTGCGCCCGGGCCAATGCCGCCAACGCGCCTTCGCCCGGCGCGGCGCAGGGGCTGGAGCGGATCGCGCGGATCGGCCCGCACCAGTCGCGCAGCGTGACGGGGACGGTGCAATTGCCGCTCTCCGCAATCAGCCCGGTGCGGCAGGGCACCACCCCGATGTTCGTGCCGCTCGCCCACATCACGCTCGAAGGAGATGGCCTGCGCGCCCTGAGCCGCAGCTTCGTGATCGGCTTGCGCAGCGCCAGTGGTCGGTTGCACCCGATCCTGCTCGACCAGCCGCCCGGAGGCATCGCGGGCCTTGTCGCGCAGGCCATCGCGATTCCCCCCGCCACCGCAGCCGCCTGAGGCGCGCGGCCGTCAAGCGCGTTTGCCCGATGCGGGATCAGCCGCTAGGGTTGCGCGCATGATCTCATGCCCTGCTCCGCTCGTTTCCTGCCAATGGCTTGCCGCGCAGCTTGGCGCGCCCGGTCTGGCGGTGCTCGATGCCTCCTACCACCTTCCCGCCGCCGCGCGCGACGCCCGCGCCGAGTTTGCCGCCGCGCACATCCCCGGCGCGCGCTTTCTCGATCTGGCGAGCCTTTACGACGCCGCTTCGCCCGTGCCCTATGCCTTCCCCACCCCCGATCAGCTGGCCGAGCGGCTGGCGAGCCTCGGCGTCGGGCCGGATGACGCGATTGTCGTTTATGACGACAGCGCGATCCGCACCGCCGCGCGCGCGTGGTTCGTGCTGACGGCGAGCGGCCGTGGGAACGTCGCGTTGCTCGACGGCGGGTTGGCGAAGTGGCGCAGCGAAGACCTGGCGCTTGAGGACGGCACGCCCGCCCTCGCACAAGCCGCGCCCGCATCCTTCAGCGCCCCGACACGCGTGCGCAGCAAGGCCGAGATGCTCGCCAATCTCGACGCGCCGGCCTTTCAGGTGCTCGACGCGCGCGGGGCCGACCGGGTCTATGGCAGCGGGGTCGATCCGGTCCACGGCGGGCCGAACGGGCGCATCCCAGGCGCGCTCAACCTGCCCTTCAACGCGCTGTTCAACCCCGATGGCACCTACAAGTCTCCGTCCGAACTGCGTGCGCTGTTCGAGGGTGCCGGGGTCGATCTGTCGCAGCCCCTCACCGCCACCTGCGGCAGCGGGGTGACGGCGAGCGTGCTGCTCTTCGCGCTCCACCTCATCGGGGTGGACAGTGCGGGCCTCTATGACGGCAGCTGGAGCGAATGGAGCGCCGATCCCGATACCCCGAAGCAGCAAGGGCCTGCTGCATGAGCGGCGGCGGGGACGACCGGCATCTGAAGCCCGCCACCCGGCTGGTGCGCGGCGGGCGGCGCAAGGAATGGACCGGGCCGGTGGTCAATCCCCCGGTGTGGCGCGGCTCGACGCATCTCTATGATTGCGACGCGGATCGCCATGCGGCGGGCGGCAACAATGCCGACGGGCAGTTCTTCTACGGCCGCCGCGGCGCGCCGACTCAATGGGCGCTGGCCGAGGCGCTGACCCAGATCGAACCGGGCGCCTACGGCACCCTGCTCTATCCCAGCGGCGTGGCGGCGATTGCCGGGTGCATGTTTGCCGTGCTTAAGCCCGGTGACCGGCTGCTGATGGCCGACAATGCCTATGACCCTTCGCGCTCCATGGCGACCGGGCTGCTGGCGCGGATGGGGGTGACGACGACCTTCTTCGACCCGCGCGACCTCGCCGCTTTCGAAGCGCTGTTTGCCGAGCCGGTCAAGGCCGTATGGCTCGAAGCACCCGGTAGCCTCACCTTCGAAATGTGCGACGTGCCCGCCCTTACCGCCATCGCCCGCGCGCACGGGGCGATCAGCATGATCGACAACACCTGGGCCAGCCCGCTCGGTTTCGCCGCGCTGGAGCATAGCTGCGACATCGTGATGATGAGCCTCTCGAAGCACGTCGGCGGCCATTCCGACCTGATGATGGGCAGCGCCAGCGCAGGCAAGCGCTGGTACACCGCGCTGAGGCGCACCGCGCAGGAACTGGGGCAGGTGGTCTCGCCCGACGATGCCGCGCTCGCCGCGCGGGGGCTGCGGACGATGGGCGTCAGGCTGGAAGCGCAGACCCGCACCGCGCTGAAGGTCGCGCAATGGCTGGAGGCACACCCCGCCGTCGCGCGGGTGATGTGCCCGATGCTCCCCTCCGACCCCGGCCATGCCTTGTGGAAGCGCGACTTCACTGGCGGCTGCGGGCTGTTCGCCTTCCAGCTGGCGAGCGACGATCCCGCCGCTTCGGCCCGCGTCGCCGACGCGCTGGAGCTGTTCGGGATCGGCTACAGCTGGGGCGGGTTTGAAAGCCTCGTCCTGCCGATCCGGCCTGAGGATTACCGCACCTGCATGCCCGGCACCCACGGCGCGCCCGCGCTGCGGCTGGCGATCGGGCTGGAGGATGCGGACGACCTGATCGCCGATCTGGCGCAAGCGCTGGAGCCGCTGTCATGAGCCTGTCTTCCCCCGCCTCGACCATCGATATCGCCCCCGAAGCGGACAGCACGGCCACCCCCGCGCCGGGCGAGACGCCAGCGGCCGAAGCTGCGGCCACGCCCTCACCCGCACCCACCGCCGACGCCGAAATCGTCAGCGGGGCGGACACGGTGCGCGCGGATATCGCCGAACGCAGCGAGACGGTCGGCGGCATCGTCAACCGGCTGGACACCTTCGCGATCGAGATTGGCGACTGGCGCATCTCGGCCTTTGACGTGATGTTCACCGTCGTGGCGGTGCTGGTGGTGCTGGCCTTCGCCTGGACCGCGACCCGGCTGGTGCGCAGCGGTCTGCGCCGCGTTCCGCAGCTCGACAGCACCCAAAGCGTGCTGGTCGAAAAAATCGCCACCATCGTCATCTGGATCGCGACTTTCCTGTTCGGGATCGACCTGCTCGGCATCGATCTCACCGCGCTGACGGTGTTCTCGGGCGCGTTCGGTCTTGCCATCGGCTTTGGCCTCCAGAAGACCTTCGGTAACCTCATCTCGGGGATCATCCTCTTGATGGACAAGTCGATCAAGCCGGGCGACGTCATCGCCGTGGCCGACCAGTCGGGCCAGCAGACCTTCGGCCAGATCCGCAAGATCGGCATCCGCGCGATCTCGGTCGTCACCCGAGACGAGCGCGAATATCTGATCCCGAACGAGAACCTGATGATCAATCAGGTGGAGAACTGGTCCTATTCCTCGCGCAACGTGCGGGTGCAGGTGCCCGTCGGCGTCAGTTACAACACCGATATGGAGCTGGCCGAAAAGCTGATGCTGAAGGCCGCGGCCGAGGCGAACCGCGTGCTCGAAACCCCGCCGCCGACGGTGTGGTGGGGCGGGTTTGGCGACAATTCGGTCGATTTCACGATCCACTGCTGGATCAACGATCCCGAGGACGGCGTCGGCAATGTCCGCAGCGCGGTGCTGAAGAACCTGTGGGGCCTGTTCAAGGAAAACGGGATCGAGATCCCCTATCCGCAGCGCGACGTGAACCTGCGCGACAATGCGCAGGTGCGCGCGCTGATCGCGGCGCTGGGCGGCAAAGAGGCGCCTCAAGAGACTGAATGAAGGTCGCGCTGACGCGCGACGCAGACCTCCCGCCCCGCCTCCCCACCCGGCCACCATAGCCTGATGGTATCCTTGGTGGCCGGGTGGGGAGGCGGGGCGGGAGGTCTGCACCACCGAAGGTGGCTGGCAAACAGACCCGCAATAGTTCCGCTTCGCACAGGGCAATCCATTCTCGCTGGAACGGATCGCGGCGCTGGCCCATTTGCCCTGTCATGCAGCACGTGGGCACCATCTATCTTGTCGGCGCGGGGCCGGGTCCGGTGGACCTCCTTACCCTGCGCGCCGCGCGCCTGATCCAAGGCGCGCGGGTGATCGTCCATGACGGGCTGATCGGGCCCGACATCCTCGACCTCGCCCGTCCGGATGCAAGGCTGATCTCGGTCGCCAAGCAGCGCGCCCGCCACACCCTGCCGCAGGAGGGCATCAACGCCCTGCTCGTCGCCGAGGCGCTGGCGGGGCATGACGTGGTGCGCCTCAAGGGCGGCGATCCCTTCATCTTCGGGCGCGGGGGCGAGGAAGCCGAAACCGCGCGCGCCGCGGGCGTTCCGGTCGAGGTCGTCCCCGGCATTTCCGCCGCCAACGGCGCTGCCGCCGCCAGCCAGATCGCGCTGACCCACCGCGACGCCTCGAGCATCGTCAGCTTCGTCGCGGGCCAGTGCAAGGGCCTTGCCGAGCAGGACTGGTCGGGCCTCGCGGGCAAGGGCCGGACGCTCGTCATCTACATGGGCGTCTCGACCGCTACACAAATCGCCGAAAAGCTGATGGCCGACGGCCTCGCCCCCGAAATGGCTGTCGCCGTGATCGAAAACGCCGCGCGCCCCGAAATGCGCGTGCTGCGCGGGCTGCTCGCGGGCCTGCCCGATCTTGTCGAACGCGAGGCGGTCAAGAGCCCCGCTCTCATCGTCATCGGCGAAGTCACCGCGCGCGAGGACGCTGCCGTGGCCGCGCTCGCACAGGAGAGTGCAGAATGAAAATCCTCACCGGCAATGACCTTCGCACAGGCGCTGTGACATGGTGGAACGGCTCCGGCTGGTCGCCCTTCGTCGACGACGCCGTCGACGTGGCCGAGGACGCCGAGGAAATCCTCGCCCGCGAGGAAGCCGCGCGCCGGGTCAACGTGCCCTATGCCATTGAGGCCAGCATCGACGCCGAGGGCCATGTCCGCCCGGCGCATATCAAGGACCGGGTGCGCGCGCTCGGCCCGACCGTGCGGCGCGACCTCGCCGTGCCGACTGCCGACAAGACCGGCTGGGACTGGGTGATCTGAGATGTATCGTTACGACCAATATGACCAAGAGATGGTCGAGGCCCGCGTCGCCGAATTTCGCGATCAGGCCCGCCGCCGTCTCGAAGGGAAGCTGACCGAGGACCAGTTCAAACCGCTCAGGCTGATGAACGGGCTCTATCTCCAGCTTCACGCCTACATGCTGCGCGTCGCGATCCCCTATGGCACGCTCAATGCGCGTCAGATGGAGATGCTCGCCGATATCGCGGACAAGTATGATCGCGGCTACGGGCACTTCACCACGCGGCAGAACATCCAGTACAACTGGATCAAGCTGGAAGACTGCGCCGACGCGCTCGCCGATCTCGCCACGGTCGAGATGCATGCAATCCAGACCAGCGGCAATTGCATCCGCAACATCAGCGCCGATCACTTCGCGGGCGCTGCCGCCGACGAGGTGGTCGACCCCCGCCCCTATGCCGAATTGCTGCGCCAGTGGTCGAGCTTCCACCCGGAGTTCACCTACCTGCCGCGCAAGTTCAAGATAGCGGTGATCGCGAGCGCAAAGGACCGCGCGGCGATGCGCCTGCACGATATCGGCATCCGCATCGTCAAGCGTAATGGCGAGGTGGGCGCGGAGGTCTACGCCGGCGGCGGCATGGGCCGTACCCCGATGATCGCCCCGCTAATCCGCGACTTTGTGCCGATCGATCAACTGATCACCTATGCCGAGGCTGCCTTGCGGGTCTACAACCGCTACGGGCGGCGCGACAACAAGTACAAGGCGCGGATCAAGATCCTCGTCCACGAACTGGGCGCGGCGGAATATATCCGTCAGGTCGAAGAGGAATTCGCGCACATGCTCACCGTGGGCGTGGAACCCCCGCGCGAGGAGCTGGCGCGGATCGCGGAATACTTCGCGCCGCCCGCCTTCGTCGACGGGCCGAAGACGGTGGACCGTTCGGACCCCGATTTTGCCTTGTGGGTCGATCGCAACACGCATCGCCACAAGCATGACGCCTATGTCTCGGCGGTCATCAGCCTCAAGCCCGCAGGCGGCATCCCGGGCGATGCGACCTCGGAGCAGATGCGTCTCGTCGCGAAGCTGGCGCGCGAATATTCCTTTGACGAGCTCAGGGTGATGCACACGCAGAACCTGCTGCTGCCCCATGTCCGCATTGCCGATCTCCACGCGCTGTGGACTGCACTCGACGAAGCGGGCCTCGGCAGTCCCAACATGGACACGATCGAGGACATCATAGCCTGCCCGGGCCTTGATTACTGCGCGCTTGCCAATGCACGCTCGATCCCGCTGGCTCAGCGCATTTCGGAGCGTTTTGCGGAGAGCGGGCGCACCGGCGAATTGGGCGAATTGAAGCTCAAGATCTCCGGCTGCATCAATGCCTGCGGGCACCACCATGCGGGCCACATCGGCATCCTCGGCGTCGACAAGAAGGGCACCGAAAACTACCAGCTCTCGCTCGGCGGGTCGGAAGCGGAGGATGTCAGCCTCGCCAAGATCACCGGCCCCGGCTTCGACGAGGATGGCGTGATCGCCGCGGTCGAGAAGGTCACCGACGTCTACCTCACCCAGCGTTCGGACGGGGAGCGCTTCCTCGACACCTACCGCCGCATCGGCATGGAGCCGTTCAAGGAGGCGCTTTATGGGTAATGCCCGCGATCTCGGCACCTCCCCCGACGAGGTACAGTTCCGCTTCCGCGACGACGAGCCGGTCGATCACGGCACGGTCACCGTCGATGCCTGCTGCGATCAGACCAACGCCACCGCCGTCCGCATCGAGCCGGGCGACGATGCGCGCCTGCTGCTCCCCTTCCTCGACCGGCTGGCGCTGGTCGAAGTGAACTTCCCCGTCTTCGGCGACGGGCGCGGCTATTCGGCAGCGCGGATCCTGCGCGAAGCGGGCTATACTGGCGAATTGCGCGCGGTGGGCGATGTGCTGATCGACCAATTGAGCCACATGCGCCGCTGCGGCTTCGACAGCTTCGCCCCCGACAAGCGCCTCGACAAGGAAGACGCGATGCGCGCCTTCGCGACGTGGGAGAATGTCTATCAACGTGCCGCCGATACGCGGCGCATCATTGCGGACAAGCGCCATGAAGCCTGAACTCGGCCTCAGCGGCAAACCGCGCACCCGCGATACACTCGACCTCGCGCCGCGCTTTACCGAACATGACGCGGTGCGGCTCAACCGCATGTTCCGCGGCAGCTCGACGCCCGAGATGCTGGAAGCCGTGATCCGTGACGGGCTGGCAGGCGATCTTGCCGTGGTCTCCAGCTTCGGTGCGGAAAGCGCCGTGCTGCTGCATCTGGTCGCCTCGGTCGATCCGAGCGTGCCGGTGCTGTTCCTCGATACGGGCAAACATTTCGCCGAAACGCTGGCCTATCGCGACCTTCTGACCGAACGGCTCGGCCTCAATCTGGTGGTGCTGACACCCGACGCGGAGGAACTCGCCAAGCGCGACGAGACCGGCCTCAGATGGTCCTATGATCCCGACGGCTGCTGCGAGATCCGCAAGGTCAAGCCGCTCGAAAAGGCGCTCGCCAACTACGACGCGAGCTTCACCGGCAGAAAGGCATTTCAGGCCGCGACCCGCGCCAATCTGCCGCGTTTCGAGGTGGACACCTCGGACGCGCAGGGCCGGCTCAAGATCAACCCGCTCATCGATTGGGATGCGGGCCGGATCGAAGGTTACTTCATCCAGCACGATCTGCCGCGCCACCCGCTGATCGCGCAGGGCTACCCCTCGATCGGCTGCTCCCCCTGCACCTCGCAGGTCGCGCCGGGCGAAGATCCGCGTTCGGGCCGCTGGAAGGGCTGGGACAAGACCGAATGCGGCATCCACAAGCCGGGCGAGGAGCCGTTCCTCTGATCCCGCAGGCTCAACGCCGGATCGACAAGGCGGGGTTGTAGCCCTTCACCGACACCTCGGGCGCAACCATGGTGTAACCGCGCACGATCATCGCCTGCTTCAGCAGGTCGGGCGATTGCAGCCCGGGGATGTAAAGCTGCATCACCTGCTGGCGGCTGTAGCGCAGCGGATCGATGGTCTTGACCGCGCTCACCTTGTTCTGTGCCACCGCAAGCTTACCGGGCCCGGTGTAGGCGACGAGCGGGGAGCGTGTGACGGCCTGAATCAGCAGGGTCATGCCGCTCCATTCCACCGGCACGGCGCACAATTCGCGCATCGCCGCCTGCACGGGCTTGCCCGTATCGTCAGCATATCCCTCGACAATCTTGTAGTTGGGAAAGTCGAGCCACCACGCACCGGCAGCGGCATGGTGCACAAAGGGCGCATTGGCGAAGCGGATCAGCGTGGTGCCGGGCGGGATCAGCACTTCCTTGGGATTTTGGATTCCGCCGTTGCTGGCGGGCACCATGATCTGCCCGTCGGGGCCGAGAATGTCGCCGGGTCCGGGCGTGCCGGAGGGCACCGCGCTTTGCCCCTGCGCCATCCGCAGCACTTCCGGCCGGTCGAAATATTCCTGATTCAGCGCCGCCATCGGCCCCCTCCCCTAACCTGACGGGCGCGAGACTAACCGATTCGCCGAAAAAATCAGCGACATTCCTCACACACGCGGGGCGGTTTCAGAGCCACCCCTCGCGCTTGTACCACTCCGCCGTCGCCCTCAGCCCCTCGTCGCCCGCGATCTTCGGCTGCCACAGGCCCGGCGGAGGCTTGCGATCGAAGCGCGCGACCCAGTTGGGGTGCGCCATATAACCCACCCGGTCGGGGGTGAGCTTGGCGCGGTCGCCGCGCGCCAGCCGGTCGGCGGCGGCGGCGATATCCAGCACCGCGCGGGGCAGATGCGGGGCGAAAACGCTCGTCTTGCCCATCGCTCGGCCGATCGCCTGGGCGAGCTCCTTGTGACTCCAACCGCCCTCGCGCCCATCGTCGGGCTCGTAGATCTTCTTCTTCGTCGGCGCGGCGTTGCGTGCCGCCAGCGTCACCAGCAGCGCGGCCAGATCATCGGCATGGATGATCGAGGTGGCGCCCCCCGGCGGCAGCGGCACAACGCCCCACTTGGCGGCGCGGAACAGATCGAGCATGTCGATATCGCGCGGGCCATAGACCGCAGGCGGGCGCACCGTCGTCCAGTCCAGCCCGCTCGCTTCCACCAGCGTCTCGGCCCGCGCCTTTGACGCGCCATAGGCCGACAGCTTGGGCTCGCGCGCGGCGAGCGAGGAGACGAACACCAGCCGTGTGACGCCCGCGCCCCGCATCGCCGCGATCACATTGGCGGTGCCGGTGACATTGGCGACTTCGAACTCCGCCGGATCGGGCGTGTTGGTCAGGCCCGCGACATGCACCACTGCATCCGCGCCCGCGACCAGCGCGGCGAGCGCATCCGCGTCAGCCAGATCGCCGCGCACCCACTCGAGCCCCGCGCGCGCCGGCTGATCGCGGCGGGTGAGCGCGCGCACCTGATGGCCCTGCGCCAAGGCCTCAGCCAGCACCGCGCTACCGACAAAGCCGGTCGCACCGGTGATCGCCAAGACGCTCATCGGCGCAGGCTCACAGCAGGACCATGTGATCGCGGTGGATCACGCAGGAGCGCGGCAGGTACCCGAGCCGGTCGGCCACTTCCTCGCTGCGCAGCCCTTTGATGGCGTCGCACTCGTCCCAATCATATTCGACCATGCCCTTGGCGATCAGGCGGCCATCGGGCCCTTCGACCTTGATCACGTCGCCGCGCTCGAAATCGCCATAAACCCCGGTAATCCCGGCTGCGAGCAGGCTTTTTCCGCGCGCGAGGGCCGACACGCAGCCCGCGTCCACCTTGATCCCGCCATTGAAGCGCAGCCGCCCGCCGATCCAGCTCTTGCGGGCATTGTCATCGCGGGTCGGCAGGAACAGCGTGCCGAGCCCGGTCGCCATCGCGCAGGCAATCGGCAGATCGTCGGTGCCCTTGATGATCGCCAGCGCAATCCCGGCGCGTTCGGCGATCTCAGCGGCCAGCAGCTTGGAAGTCATCCCACCCGAACCCTTGCCCGAGGAGGACTTGCCGCTTGCCATCTGGTGGATTTCGTCGGTCACGCCGCGCACTTCGGGCAGGATTTCGGCATCGGGGTGCGAGGGGTCGCGGTCATACAGCCCTTCGACATCGGTCAGCAGCAGCACGCCATTGGCCGCCGCCGCCTGCGCCACGCGCGCGGCGAGGCGATCATTGTCGCCAAAGCGGATTTCCGAGGTGGCGATGGAGTCGTTCTCGTTGATGATCGGCACCGCCCCGCGCTCAAGCAATTCGCGCAGGGTTTCCGAAGCGTTGAGATAGCGCCGCCGGCCTTCCAGATCATCGAGCGTCAGCAGCATCTGCCCCGCGACCAGCCCGTATTCGGCCAAGAGCTGCGCCCAGGTGGCGATCAGCACAACCTGTCCGACCGAGGCCGCCGCCTGCGCATGGGCGAGCGTTTCGCGCCCTCCGCCCGGCAATCCGAGCTTCGCCGCGCCGACGGCAACCGCGCCCGAACACACGACGATGATTTCCTGCCCACGCTCGCGCGCACCGGCGATTTCGGCGGCGACGGTGCGCAGCCATTCGTAACGCAGTTCCCCGTCGGGATGGACCAGCAGGGCCGAGCCCAGCTTGATCACCAGACGCGGGCATTTCGTGATGTCGCGGAAGTCGAGCAGGGACTCGATTTTCATGAATTCCCTCGCTTTCTCTTGCGTTGTTCAGATGGAGAGGCGGTGTCGGCGGGACGCGGGCCTACAGCGGCGACCAGGCGTCGGCATCGTCCGCGTCCTCGACCTCGGCCGCCTTGGTCTCGGTCGAGGTGGAGGCGGGCAGATAGCCGAGCACCGCGTCGAGCAGTTCAGGTATGCCTGCGCCGGTCGCGCCGGAGACCGCGAAGACCTGCTCAGCGCCCGCCGCCAGCAACTCCGCGCGGAAGCCCTCTACCAGTTCGGCGTCGGCCAGATCGAGCTTGTTGAGCACCACCAGCCGGGGCTTTTCATCGAGGCGCGTGTGTTCCTTGTCGCCGTACGCGGCGAGCTCTTCCTCGACGACGCGCATCGCCTCGACCGGGTCGGCGTCCTCGGTGCCGGTGATGTCGATCAGGTGGATCAGCACCCGGCAGCGTTCGATGTGCCCCAGAAACCGGTCGCCGATCCCGACGCCCTCTGCTGCACCCTCGATCAGGCCGGGAATGTCGGCGAGCACGAATTCGCGGCCCTTGTGGCGCACCACACCGAGCTTGGGCACCAGCGTGGTGAAGGCATAGTCGCCCACCTTGGCCTGCGCATTGCTGACGGCGTTGATGAAGGTCGATTTGCCCGCATTGGGCAGGCCGACCAAGCCCACATCCGCCAGCAGCTTCAGCCGCAGCCACACCCACATTTCCTCTCCCGGAATGCCCGGCTGGTGCTGGCGCGGGGCGCGGTTGGTAGAGGTCTTGTAGGAGGCATTGCCGCGCCCCCCCATTCCGCCTTCGAGGAAAACGACGCGCTGGCCGATCTCGGTGAAGTCGGCGAGCACATCTTCCTTGTCTTCGGACAGGATCTGCGTGCCCACCGGCACCTTGATGACGAGCGGACTGGCGCTCGCCCCGGTGCGGTCCTTGCCCATGCCGTGCCCGCCGCGCGGGGCCTTGAAGTGCTGGGAATAGCGGAAGTCGATCAGCGTGTTGAGACCGGCGACGGCTTCGAACACGATGTCGCCGCCGCGCCCGCCATTGCCGCCATCGGGGCCGCCATATTCGACGTACTTTTCACGGCGGAAAGAGACGGCCCCGGGGCCACCTCCGCCGGACTTCACATAGATCTTGGCCTGGTCGAGAAAATGCATGGCGGGCGCATAGGCAATTTTTGCTGCAATTGCGAGGGGAATGGCAAATGGAGGTGAGCCCCCGCGCAGGCGGGGATCTCGGGCGATGTGCGGCATGAGGCCCCCGCCTGCGCGGGGGCTCACACTTCGGGTCAGAATCGCGCGTCCACGCCCACCACCGCGGAGCGTCCCGGCGAGACAAAGCTGAACACCTGCTCGTAGCGGTCGTCCAGCAGGTTCTCGACGCGGGCAAAGGCCCCGAGCCGGTCGGTCAGCTTCACCCGCGCGTTGAGGTTGACGAGAGTGTAATCGTCAAGCTGCACGCGCACCGGCACAAAGCTCGGGTCGGTGAAGGCCACGTCCGGCGTCGCTCCATTGTGCCGCACCACCAGCGTCGCCGAAGCCGCATCCCCAGGCGCAGTCCATGTCAGCGCCGCGCTGGCGATGTGTTCCGGGCGGCGGACCTCCTCCACGCCGTTTTCCTCGGCATCAAGGTAGGAATAGGCCGCATCGAGGCTCCATTGCTCGGCCAGCTGCGCGCTCAGCGACACCTCGACCCCGCGCTGGCGGCTTGTGGTGGTGCGGTTGCCCGGGGTGGCGATGAAGTTCGGCGGCGGGAAGGTGGTGAAGATTTCGCCCTCCAGCTCACTGTCGAAATAGGTCACCGCCACGCTGGCACTGTCGCCGAGCTGCTGGTCGATCCCCACTTCCCACCCGGTCGACTTCTCCGGGCGCAGCGCGGCATTGCCGATGAAGCGTCCGTCGACAAAGCCGTAGAGTTCGAAGAAGCCGGGGTTCTTGACGCCGCTCCCGCCCGCCGCGCGCAGGCGGGTGGTGTCGGTGATCCGGTAGCCCGCGCCGACGCGGAAAGTGGTGGCATCGCGGAACAGATCATTGATGTCGTGGCGCAGCGCTGCCGTCAGGTCGAAGGCTTCACCGCTGTAGCGATATTCGCCGACGAGCCCGACCTGCTCGATCTCGCGCCGCTCGTCGAACACGAAGCCGCCGGGGGTGGCGTTGCGGAAGCCCTCGACCTCGTAATCGGCGGCGAAGGTGAGGTTGTGATCGTCAAGCCGCAGCGCCGAGACGTAGGAGGCCTTGAAGCGGTCGCCCTCGCTGGCCGAGGTGAGGCCGAAGGGGCTGTCAGTCTCGCGGTCGACTTCGGCGACCTGTGCCGAAAGGTCGTGGGTCCAGCGCCCGTCCAGCGTGTCGAGCTTTGCCCCGACGAGGGCGTAGAGCGCCTCGTTGGTGAAGGTCACGCCAGGGCTGTCGATGATGAAGCCGAAGGTGGGGCTGAGGCGATCGAAGTCGCTGTCGTTGGTCTTCCCCTCGGTGCGGATGAAGCGGGCAACAGCGCGCAGGGTGAGGTTGTCTGCCAAGTCAACGCTGCCCTTGCCCGCAAGGGTGTAGCTGTCGCGGCCGATGTCGCGGGTGCCGCCCCGCGCGTTGGGCTGGCCATCGGTGCTGACCACCACAGCGGAGAGCGCCGCGTCCCAGTCGTTGCCGCTGGCGCCGTAGCGTGCCGCGCCGTTGACGGTGCCCTGCGTGCCCCCTTCGAGGCGCGCCGCAAAGCCCGGCACTTCGCCCCCGCTGGCGGATTGATAAGCGACCACGCCCCCGATCGCGTCCGGCCCGTAGAGCGCCGATTGGGGGCCCCGCAGCACTTCAATCCGCGCGCCGGGTTCGGCCTGAAGCGTGCCGATATCGAACTCGCCCGCGAAGGGGTCGGAGACTTCGATCCCGTCGACCAGCACCAGCACGTGGTTGGCTTCCGAGCCACGCAGGCGGATCTGAGTCTGGCCTGCGACGCCTGCGATGGCGACGCCGGGGACATCGCGCAGCACATCGGCAATATCGCGGGTCTGGCGGTTTTCGAGTTGTTCGGCGGTGATGACGAGAGCTGAACCGGTGTAGTCACGCTCGTTGGTGGTACCCGCTCGGCTGGCACTGACCAGGATCGTTGGATAGGTCGCCTTTGGAATGAATTGGGGGATTTCGTTCTCGTCACCCTCATCCTGCGCCACCACAGGCACAGCCCAAACTAGCGCCGCCGCGGCGACGCTTCCCAAATATGCAAAATTCTTCACGGATTTCTCCCGTCATCAGCAACATGGTGGCCGCAAGGGTTTTCGATCCCCCACGGCCCAGCGATGTCGCTCACAACGAAAGTCTGTTTCCGCGCCTGGCCAATCCCTGAGCCGGGCAAAGAGCGACACGCCCCGGTCGGTCTCCTGGCTCACGGATCAGCGCATGGGATGCTCGCCTTCCCAGAGCGTTGCCGCCCCAGTGGCTGCCCCCTTCACCAGAGGGCGCGCATCTCACACTCACCGCTTACAGTTGCAGGGACAGCTGCGGAATCGAACCGCATTCCCGTTACCGAAACGCGGAGAGGCGGATAGCGTCAGGCGGGGCTAACGGCAAGCGGTGAAAAGCGAAGCAAGATTGGTAGCTCCGTAACGGCGCGCAGCGCCGCAAGGCCGACCGGCCGTCCGAGCTTATGCGAGGAAAGCCAAGCAGCGCGGATGCGCTGCGCCCGGCGCCTGAGGGCGAAAACAAAAGACTCCAGTTCAACGCAAAGGGCCTTCCCCGCGGGGGGAAGGCCCTTTGCGTTCAACTGGTGGAGCCGAGGGGGATCGAACCCCTGACCTCGTCATTGCGAACGACGCGCTCTCCCATCTGAGCTACGGCCCCGTTCCAGTTTTCGCACGCCCGCCCCTCAGGGTCTGGCGAGCGCGCGCATTAGCGAGAAGCGCCGGGGCTTGCAACGGCGATTTTGCGCCGCCGAACCCCGCCCCGGCCTACTCGCCGGCCGCGCCTCCCGTGCCCGGTGCAAGCGGCTGCACCACGGGCTGCGAGGTGACGCCTTCATTCACCGGAATGACCGGCACCGGGAGACCGGTCTCGGGATCGATCACGGTCTGCTGCATCATGTCCGGCGACGCCTGTCCGGCGCGGGCTTGCTGCACCGCCACCCAGCCGGGCTGCGAGGCGCCATAGAGCGAGCCCCAGCGAGCGTCCCAGTCGGCCGCCGCACGCTGATAGTCCTCGTATTCGTCGAAAAACTGCTCGAACGGCACCAGCAGCCCGTCGAAATTAGCGCGGGCAAAGCCGAGGATGTCCTTGGGCGGCGCGGCCAGCGCGCGGTTCGCCATGTCGAGCGTGGCGCGGCAGAAGCCTGCCCGCGCGCCCGGCTCGGCAAAGAAGTTGTAGACCTGCGTGGTGTAGCCATCGCGCGCCACGATCGCATCGCGGCGCACCGAGAAGCGGCGGTTATAGCTCTTCTCGATCCGGTCGTTGACCGCCTTCAGCGTCTTGACGTTCCCGGTCAGCAGCTGGCGATAGCCCTGCAGGATCGGCTCATATTCCGGCGCGAGGCAATTGAGCGCGGCGACATTCCAGGCCGAGCGCAGATTCCAGATCAGCTGATCGTCAGACAGGTCGCTGTTGATGGTGATGCGCCGCCCGTCGGGCCCGCGCGCCGGCAGGTCCATCACGTAATGCGCGCCGCCCGGGGGCAGCGGGCGATAGGGCACCGCCTCGACCACCGCAGGCGGCGGCGGGGGCGGGGGAGGCGGCGGCGGCGGCGGGGGCGGCTTGGCGCAGCCCGCCAGCAGCGCGCCGCCGACAGCGAGCGTGGTGATGGTCAGGCGCAGCGGGGTGCGGGCCCGCTGACGGGACGGGGACGGAGGCGTGTGCGTGGCCGCGCTCATTGGGGGGTCTCTCTCTCCTGCTGCGGGTCTGTGCTGCCGCTGGTGCGCAATCCTGCGCGCGCCCGGCTTGCTCCAACCTGAAGGCACCTGCGATAGCCGCCTGCGCTTACAAAGCAAATGCCCGGAGCCTAAGGAAGGCCCCGGGCACTCGACATTTCAACACCTGTGTCAGGCGCTTGGCCCCGAAAGGCCGCTGCGCCGGTGCCAACTTACTCGCGGCTGCCGAGGAAGCTGAGCAGGAACTGGAACATGTTGATGAAGTCCAGATAGAGGCTCAGCGCGCCGAGGATCACGGCCTTGCCCGCGAATTCGGTGCCGCGCAGATACTCGTACTCGCTCTTAAGGCGCTGCGTGTCATAGGCGGTGAGACCCGCAAAGATCAGTACGCCGAGGAAGCTGATCACATAGTGGAACGCCGGCGACTGCAGGAACAGGTTGATCACCATGGCGACGAGCAGGCCGATCACGCCCATGATCAGGAAGCTGCCCATCCCCGAGAGGCTGCGCTTGGTGGTGTAGCCATAGAGCGACAGGCCGGCAAAGGCCGCCGCCGTGGCGAAGAAGGTCGTGGCGATCGAACCGCCGGTATAAACCAGGAAGATCGACGACAGCGACAGGCCCATCAGCGTGGCGAAGGCCCAGAACATCACCTGCAACGTGCCGGTGCTGAAGCGGTTGGCGCCAAAGCTCATCGCAAAAACGATCGCAAGCGGCGAGAGGCCGACGATCCAGCGCAGGGCGCTGAAGTGGATCGTTTCGGCCATGCCGCTGGTAAAGGCCAGCAGCGCGACGATCCCGGTCAACAGAATGCCCGAGGTCATGTAGTTGTAGATCGAGAGCATGTGCTTGCGCAGGCCCTCGTCATAGCTCACGCGGCCGGCGACATCGCCCCCGGCGCGGGGCACGGAGCCCATACGCTGCGCATTGCGCGAGGTGTCATTCCAGTCAGCCATTGTGAAACCCTTAGCCTTTCGTAACGGAGCGCGGAAACAGCCCGCGCTCTCCAATGGGTCGAATATCGGTGTTTGTTCGCCGCTTTTCAAGCGAAACCGGCTTGCAAACGGTGCAATCTATTCAGCTTAACCGTTGTTAAGCTTAAGTCCCTCGGGAAAGTTCCGCGCCCTTGTCAGCGGTGGCGCGCAGCGTGGCGCTGAGCAGACGGCGCAGGGCCGATCCCTCGTCGAGCACGTCAAGGCCTTCGCGCGTCATCCCGCCGGGGCTGGCGACGCGGTCGGCAAGCGCTGCGGGGCCGACATCGGCACCTGCGGCCAGCGCCGAGGCGCCTTCGACCGTGGCGAGCGCCAGCTTGGCAGCGGTGGGCTCGTCGAGACCGAGATCCACCGCGGCTCCGGCCAGCGCGTCGATGAAGCGATAGACGAAGCCCGGCCCCGATCCCGCCAGCGCGGTGACCAGATCGAAGCGCGCCTCGTCCTCCAGCCACACCGCGCTGCCGAGCGTGTCGAACAGCGCAAAGGTGGCGGCGCGCGCCTCGGCGTCGAGGCCGCTTTCGGCGAGGATCACCGGCGACTTGTTGATGCGCGCGGCAAGGTTCGGCATCACCCGGACGTGGGCCGCGCCTTGCGGAAAGGCACTCGCCAACTGCGCCAGCGTGATCCCGGCGAGCAGCGAACATACCGTCCGGTCTGCGGTCAGTTCCTGAAGGCCCGGCCCGAGCATGCCGAGCTGCTGCGGCTTGAAACCGAGCATCACCGCATCATGCGTGCCGGGCACCTCGCCCGCATCGCGATACAGCGCCACGCCTTCGGGGATTGTCTCCATGCCGGGATCGAGCACGCTGAAGCGTTCGGGCGGCAGTCCCGCGGCAAGCCATCCGGCGAGCATCGCGCCGCCCATGTTGCCGCATCCGATAATCAGAAGTTTTTCAATCATGCCCCAAGGCTATCAGGCCTCGCCTGCCGCGTCGACCATTGCGGCGTCCAAGGCCGCGCGCGGGGTCTTTCCGCCCCACAGCACGAACTGGAATGCGGGGTAGAAGCGGTCGCATTCGTCGATCGCGCTTTCGACCAGCGCCTGCGCCATGTCGAGGCTCAGCCGCCCGCCATCGCCCAGCAGTGCGCCGTGGCGATAGAGCAGCACATCGCCATTCGACCAGATGTCGAAATGGCCGAGCCACATCTGCTCGTTGACGAGGCACAGCAGCTCGTAAGCAGCAGCGCGCTTTTCCTCGGTGACGCGGATGTCAGGAAGGCACAGGAACTGGAGCACGCCGTCCTCGGCCCGCCAGATCGCGCGCAGCTGGTAATTGGCCCAGCTGCCCTGCACTTCGCCGGTCATCTCGTCTTCGGAGACCAACTCGCACGGCCACCCGCGCGCCGCGAACAGGCTGACGAGCATGTCGACGGGGGCGGCATCGTCCTCGGCGGAATAGTCCATGTCCTGCGCTCTCATGGCCGAACGGGTTCGGGAGCGGGGGCGGCGGAGGGGGTCGTGAGCACCATTGGCGGACATGTGGACGCGATCACCGGTGCTTGGCAATCACCCGCATCCGAGCGGCTGGGGAGAACCGGATATCCCTGTGCAAAGCCTGTGCAAAGAAACCGGGGGACAGCCCGCAGACGCTACTTAACCGGCTGGATTTCCTCGCCTTCGGGGCTGACATAGAGGAAGCTGTCGACCCCCTTGGCCTTCAACTCGCGCACCATCGCCTGCGCCTTGTCGCGGCTCTCGACCGGGCCCGCCAGCAGCCGGTTCGCCTCGCCCCAAGGGGTGGTATAGGGCTTCAGCTTGGCGAGCGTCGGGCCGCCCTCCTTGGCTATCCGCTTCCAGTCGAAGCCGAGCGCCTTGACGTTCTTGCCGGTCGCGACCTGCACCCAGACGCGGCTGGGATGGACGGGCTTGGCCGGTTCCTTGGGCTTGGGCTTTTCAGGCGGCGGCGGCGGAGCCTCGCGCCGAATTGCGATTCGCGACAGGTCGACTGCATCGCCGCTCACCCGCGCATCGGGCAGCGGGGCATTGGCGAATTCGGCGAAGGCATCGGCCACGCGCATAGGAGCGGGCGGCGACGGCGGCGGCGGTGGAGGCGGTGCTGCAGGGGGTAAGGGCGCAGCGGCGGGTGCCTCAGCGGGAGCCGAGAAAGCGGTAACCGTCACCGGCGCCACCGTCGCCATGCGCGCAGGCTCGGGCGCAGGCGTGGCGGCAGGCGCGGTTGCAGACTGCGGCCGCGCATCGAGCGGCGGGCCCGAGGGCGCAAGGCGGCTGTCGGCTCGCTCTTCGGCGGCGAAGCGGGCGAGGCGCGGGTCGTCGCGCCCGATATCGGCGGCGCGCGGAAACAGCCCGAGATTGGCCGCGGCGGCCTGCTGCGGCTTGGTCAGGCGCGGCATGAATTCGAGATAGGGCACCAGCCGCAGCGCCAGATCGCGCGGCATCACCTGCTCGACGATCGCCTTGGCGCGATCGCCATCGCCCATGATCGCAAGGCCAAAAGCGCGGGCGCGCTGGGCCGCCATGTCGCGCCGGTCGAGCAGCGGACGCAAGGCCTCCTCGAACCGCGCCCGGTTGCCGTCAATCGCGAAGCTGACCGCCATCCGGCGGCGCGCTTCGTCATTGGCGGGATCGAGCGTCAGCGCGCGGGCGTAGGCAGTCTGCGCCGCGGCCTGCTCGCCCACCAGATCGAGCGTCAGCGCCTGATCGGTCAGCACGGCGCGCTCGTCAGCCCCGGCGGCCAGCGCGCGCTCGAACTGCACCAGCGCCTCGCCCGCGCGACCTGCCCGCAGATAGACTGCGCCCAGCCCCTGCGCCGCGCCGGGATGGCCCGGATCGACCTCAGCCGCGCGTCCGAAAAAGCCGATCGCGGCCTCCAGATCGTCAATCCCCAGCGCCGCCTGCCCCGCCTCGATCAGCGCATCACGATCACGCGGGGTCTTGGCCAGCGCAACCAGCGCGCGGTTAAGGCGCTGCACCTCGTCCGAAGGCAAGGCCTGCACCACGGGCTGCGAGACGGTCTGCTGCGCCTGCACGGCAACGCCGGACGCACCGATCAGCGCGGCGCCGAGCGCGAGGCGACTGGACAGGGACATACGCGACACCATCGAGCCTGCTCTACTCACCCCGCCGCCAATCGCCAGACCCGTACGCGAGCGGTGCGACGGACGGCACCGCACACGCGCCGGGCAGCACCGTGCCCGGGCAGACGACCGGGAGGGATTTATTGGTTGTTCTGGCGACCAAGGAAGCGCGGGATGCTGAGCGCCGGACCGTCATCATCGCCGTCGCCATCGTCGTCATCATCGTCGCGGGCGGTGCTGCGCGAGAGGTTGGCCATGCGTTCGAACAGCGTGCTTCCGCCGCCCGCAGCGCCACCATCGCCCTCGCCCGCTGCGCCGCCCAGCAGCGCGCGGCGACGCCCGCCGCCAAGCTTGGCTTCGACCGGGCGGTCTTCTTCCGCCAGACGATCGGCGCTGGCGAGCAGATCGTCCTGCTCGGGCTCGATCGGCTCGTAAGTGGCGTAATCTTCGCCCAGATCGAGCATCCCGTCATCTCCGGCGGTCGCCGGATCGGCAGGCGCGCCCGCAGCGCCAAGGCCCGGCGCGGGAGCCTCATCGGCACCGCGCAGCCCGGCAAGCGGATCGACGATGTCATCGACATCATCGTCATATTCCTCGCCGTAATCGTCCCCGGCCTGCATCCCGGTGAGATCGAAAGGTGCAGCCGCGCTGGGGGCGTCACCATCCTCGTCGCCGTCGCCGTCATCTTCGGCCATCCCGCCGAGGTCGAGCGTGTCGTCGTCTTCGCTTTCCGTCGCCACTACGGCGGCGGCTGCCGGGGCGGCGTAGCCGTAATTCGTTGTCGGCGAAGGGGTCTCTTCGGCCTCGGGCAGTTCGGTCAGGCCTTCATCTTCCGACAATTCGAGCACCGGACGCTTGGGCGCGCGCGACGCGGAAAGCGAGACCGGCTGCGAGCGATCGACCGCACCGATCGCGCTCTGCTCTATGCCGGTGGCGACCACCGAGACGCGGATCTTGCCCTTGAGGTCGGGGTTGAAGGCGCTGCCCCAGATGATGTTCGCGTCTTCGTCGACCAATTCGCGGATGTGATTGGCGGCTTCATCGACTTCGAGCAGGCGCATATCCTCGCCGCCGATGATCGAGATGATGACGCCCTTGGCACCGGCCATGCTGACACCGTCGAGCAGCGGGTTGGCGATGGCCTGTTCGGCGGCTTCGAGCGCGCGGTTCTCGCCCTCGCCCTCGCCGGTGCCCATCATCGCCTTGCCCATCTCGCTCATGACCGATCGCACGTCAGCGAAGTCGAGGTTGATCAGGCCCGGCATCACCATCAGATCGGTGATAGAGCGCACGCCCTGCTGAAGCACTTCGTCAGCGAGCTGGAAGGCTTCCTTGAAGGTGGTTTCCGCCTTGGCGACGAGGAACAGGTTCTGGTTGGGAATGACGATCAGCGTGTCGACATGGCGCTGCAGCTCGTCGATCCCGGCCTCGGCGGCGCGCATCCGGCGCGTGCCTTCGAACAGGAAGGGCTTGGTGACGACGCCCACGGTCAGCACGCCCATGCGGCGCGCAGCTTCGGCGATGACCGGCGCGGCGCCGGTACCGGTGCCCCCGCCCATGCCCGCCGCGATGAAGCACATGTTGACGCCTTCGAGCGACTTTTCGATCTCGGCCACGGTCTCTTCCGCCGCCGCCTTGCCGACTTCGGGCCGCGCGCCCGCGCCCAGACCGCCGGTGATATCGGGGCCAAGCTGAATGCGGCGTTCGGCGGGCGAAGTGCTCAGCGCCTGCGCATCGGTGTTGGCGACGATGAACTCGACGCCTTCGATTTCGGCCGCGATCATGTTGGCGATCGCGTTGCCGCCGGCTCCGCCAATCCCGATGACGGTAATACGCGGGCGCAGATCGTCGCTTGCCGCAGGTCCGATATTGATGCTCATCAGCTGATCCTCCAGCGGGGCGGTATCGTCACCTTGGTCCCCCGCAATGTCGTTCTGTGACACATTCAGGTTGCACGTTTTATCCCAGACCGCCCCTTATCCACAGTGCAAGCTTGCCGGAATATGAGCAAGTCCCTGCGAAAATGGCGTCGGGCCCGGTCAGAAATACTCCTTCACGGCGCGCAGCAAGCGCGTCAGCAGCGCCCAGAGCCCGGTTTCGCGGGTGAAGGCGAAGGTCGCCCCGCCGCGTCCGGCCCCCACCGCACGGATATCGACCGGGTCTTCAGCTGCATAGAGGCACAGGCCCGCGAGCGTCGCAAAGCCGGGCGCATGATGCGCCTCGGGCATGCCGGTCAGCTGCGGCGGGCGGCCAAGCCGCACCGGCTGGCCCAGCGCGCCCTGCATGAAATCGGCCATCCCGGCGAGCTCCGCTCCGCCGCCGGTCAGCACCACCTGCCCCGCGCGCGAGCCGGCAAAGCCCATCACCTTCAGCGCCTTGCCAATCTCGCCGGTGAGCACCGACAATTGCTGGGTAACCACCGCGATCAGCTCTGCCCGCACGATGCGATTCTTGTCGTCCGCCCCGCGCGCCATCGGTCCGGCCGGAACGCCAGTCTCGGCTCCCTCGCCCCCGGCTTCGGCGGGGCCGTTGACGGGGATCAGCTCGCGGTTGTCGGCCGGGCTGGCAATCGCCGAGCCCGCGACGCATTTCAGCCGTTCGGCCTGCGAGCGGCGGATGCCGAAGCTCGAGGCAATCGCGTCGGTGATATCGGCAGAGCCCATCGGCACTGCGTGGAGACCCAGCAGCATCCCGCCGGCAAACACCGCGACATTGGTGATCTCGGCCCCGATCTCGACCAGCGCGACGCCCAGCTCGCGTTCTTCGGGCGAGAGGCAGGCATGGCCCGCGGCGAGCGGGGCTGCGACCACGCCCTCGACCTCGAGATGCGCGTTCTGCACCGCCTCGGTCAGGTTCCGCACCGGCGCGCCATCGGCGAGCATCACGTGAATATCGACGCCCAGCCGCTCGGCATGAAGCCCGCGCGGATTGGCGATGCCGTGTGCGCCGTCCAAGGTGTAATGCGCGGGCTGAGCGTGGAGCACCTTGCGGCCATCGGGCTGGATCATGTCCTGCGCCTGGATCAGCAGCTGCTCGACATCCTCGTCCTCGATCCGCCGTCCGCCGATCTCGATATCGACCGCGACCACGTGGCTGGCGAGCCCCGCCCCGGCGCAGGCGATCCAGACCGAGCGGACCGGCGTGTTGGCGCTCTTCTCCGCGCGCTCCACCGCATCGCGGATCGCGTACGCGGCGGCGCCCATGTCGGTGACATAGCCGCGCTTGATCCCGGCGCTGGCACGGTGGCCGCTGCCGAGCACCTGCAATTCGCCGGTCTCGGTCTCGCCCATGATCATGGCGGAGATGCGGAAAGACCCGACATTGACCGCGGCATAGGTGCGCGCAAGGCGGCGGGAGGCGGCGCGGCTGGCCATCAGGTGGTTTTCCCTTCCCCATCCGTGCCCGGCTTCGCTCCGCCGACAGCTTCGGGCAGACGCATGTAGAGTCGCGGAGGGCTGCGCATGTCGAAGGCCAGCACCTTGCCGCCCAGCAGCCGGTTCTGCCCATCGAGCCGCGCGAACTTGACCAGCGCGCTCGCTGCGGCGACTTCGCCTTCGGGAAGCGCGAGCAATTGCCCGGTGGTGAAGGTGAGATTCCAGCGGCGATTGCCGACCCATTCGGCGGCCTCGACCTTGGGCGCCAGCGCGGGCGCGGCGGCAAGCAGGGTTTCGAGCGCGCGCGCCTGCTTGGCCGCCCCCGGCCCGGCGAGCCGCAGCATGCCCTTGGCCTTGTCGGCGGCAATTGGCTCAAGCTCAACGCCCGAGGGGTCGATCAGCACCAGCCGGTCGGCCTTTTCCAGCACCGCATGCGGCTCACGCTCGACGATGTCGATGGCGAGGGTGTGCGGCAGCTGGATCGAGACGCGCGCGTCCTTGACCCAGGGCAGCGCCTGCAATTCGGCGCGCAGCTTTTCGACATCGACATCGGGCATGGCCTGATTGCGGGTGGCAAGCGCGCGGGCATAGACCTGCTGTTCGTCCATGCGCGAGGTGCCGGTGACGCGCACGTGGCGCACCTCGAACCCGGCGTCGGCGGCGATCGCTGCGACCTGCGCCTGCGCCAGAGCGGGGACACCCGCAAGGCTGGCGATCACAAAGGCGACGCCCACCCCGGTGCCGATGATCATGGCGAGCCAGATGCGGCTCCACTGTTCCTCGGTGAAGGGCAACACGCCCATCACCCGGTCGATGATCCCGCTGGCCGAGCGCCCGGCTTTGCGCGCGGTGACCGCACGGCTCTGCGCCTTGGCGGCGCGGCGCACGCCGGTGGTGCCGTTACGCCGGATCTGCTGTGCCATGCGCGCCTCCCTTCTTCTTGCCCGCGTGAACCCTCAGCGCCTCGGCGACCAGCATTTCGACCAGATCGGCATAGGGGATGCCCCGCCCCGCCGCCTGTTCGGGCACGAGGCTGAGCGGCGTCATGCCCGGCTGGGTGTTGGTTTCGAGCACGAAAAGCCCGTCCTCGCCCGCTTCCTCGTCCCAGCGGAAATCGGTGCGGCTGGTGCCGTTACAGCCGAGCACCTGATGCGCCTTGACCGCATAGGCCTCGCACAAAGCGGTAATTTCGGGCGGAAGCTGGGCGGGGAAGATATGCTCGGTGCGCCCGGCGGTGTATTTGTTCTCGTAGTCGTAGAAGCCGTTGGCGACCACCAGCTCGGTGACGCCCAGCGCGCGCGGGCCTTCCGGGCCGTCGAGCACCGCGGCGGTGAGTTCGCGGCCCTTGATGAAGGGTTCGGCGAGCAGTTCGGCGAATTCCTGCCAAGGCCCGCGCGCTTGCGCGCTGATCGGATTGCCGACATTGCTGTCCGCAGTGACGATCGCCACACCCACCGACGAGCCCTCGTTCACGGGCTTTAGCACATAGGGGCGCGGCAGCGGATCGCGCTGGTAGAGTTCCTCGCGCGTCACGATCCGCCCGCCGGGCATGGGGATGCCGTGCGGGACGAGCGCCTGCTTGGTCAGCTGCTTGTCGATCGCGATCACCGAGGTGGCGAGACCCGAGTGCGTATAGGGCAGCCCCATCAGGTCGAGCATCCCCTGCACCGTCCCGTCCTCCCCCGGAACGCCGTGGAGCGCGTTGAAGACGACATCGGGCTTGGCCTCGTGGAGCCTGAGGGCAACGTCGCGGCCCATGTCGATGCGGGTCACCTTGTGCCCCTTGCTCTCCAGCGCATCGGCCACACCCGCACCGCTGGTCAACGAGACGGGGCGTTCATTGGCCCAGCCGCCCATCAGGACGGCGACGTGGAGTTTCTTATCGAGGCTCACGGCCGTCCCACTCTCTGAATTTCCCATTCGAGGCTCACGCCGGTGGCGGCGTAGACCTTGTCGCGCACCATCTCGCCAAGCCCTTCGATGTCGGCGCTGGTGGCGGTGCCGGTGTTGATGAGGAAGTTGGTGTGCTTTTCGCTCACCTGTGCGCCGCCCAAGGTCAGGCCCCGGCAACCCGCGCGGTCGACGAGTTCCCACGCCTTGTGGCCCTCGGGGTTCTTGAAGGTCGAACCGCCGGTCTTGGTGCGCAGGGGCTGTGAGGCTTCGCGCGCGGCGGCGATACGGTCCATCTCCGCGCCGATCTCTTTCGGATCGCCCGGATGCCCATGGAACCGTGCCGAGACGACGATTGCGCCATCGGGCAGGGCCGAGTGGCGATAGGAATAGTCCAGTTCCTCGGCGTTCAGCGTGATGAAGCTGCCGTCATGCAGGATCACCGCGCAATCGCGCAGCACGTCGGCGACCTCGCGCCCATAGGCACCGCCATTCATCCGCACGAAGCCGCCGACCGTGCCGGGGATGCCGCGCAGGAATTCGAGCCCCGCGATGCCGAGGTCGCGCGCGGTCGAGGCGACCAGGATGCCGCTCGCCCCGCCGCCGCAGGTCAGTTCGAGCTCGCCGGTGTGCTCGACCTTGGCGAAGCTCTTGCCGAGCCGCACCACCACGCCCGGCACCCCGCCGTCGCGCACGATCATGTTCGAGCCCAACCCCAGTGCCATCACCGGGATCTCCCCGCCGAGCCGTTCGAGGAAGGTCTTGAGATCGTCCATATCGGCGGGCTCGAACAGCCAGTCCGCCGGACCGCCGGTCTTGAACCAGGTGTAGGGTGCGAGCGGGGCCTTGCAGGTCAGCTTGCCGCGAAGGCCCTCCAGCGGCACCGGCGCAGACACCGCGCCCTCGACCGCGCAGGTCGGGGCCGCACCATTATCATATTCGTAGCTGTCGCCGGGTTGGTTCATGCCGCCTGAGCCCCCCGCTTTGCGGTGACCGCCGGTGCGAGCCCTGCCGCCCACTTGGTGATGTCGCCCGCCCCGAGGCAGACCACCATGTCGCCGGGCTGGATTTCGTCCGCGAGCGTCGCGGCCAGCGCCTCGGCCCCGGCGATCTCGCGCGCGGCGCGGTGCCCGCGCGCCTTCATCCCGGCGACGAGTGCGGTGTGATCGACGCCCGGCAGCGGCTCCTCGCCCGCCGGATAGACCGGGGCGACATAGGCGATGTCGGCATCGTCGAAGCAGGACTGGAAGGCGTCCATCAAATCGTTGAGGCGCGAATAGCGGTGCGGCTGAGCGACCGCGATCACGCGCCCGCCGCTGTTGCCGACCGCCTCGCGCGCCGCCGCCAGCACGGCGCGGATTTCGACCGGGTGGTGGGCGTAGTCGTCAATCACGGTGACAGCGCCGCCCGCCAGATCGACCGTGCCGACCTTGGTGAACCGCCGCCGCACCCCGCCGAAACGGGCAAAGCCGGTGCGGATCACTTCGTCGCTGCAGCCCATCTCGATGCTGACAGCGATGGCGGCGAGCGCATTCTGGACATTGTGGCGGCCCGGCATCGGCAGATGCACGCCCTCGATCCGGCGGTCTTCGAGACCGCGTTGGCGCACGATCACGTCGAAGCGGTTGCCACCGTCCTCGGAGGCGATGTTGACCCCGCAGATATCGGCCTGAAGCGAAAAGCCGTAGGTCACAACCTTGCGATCGCGCACCTGCCCGATCACCGCCTGCACTTCGGGATGGTCGATGCACAGCACCGCTGCGCCGTAGAAGGGCACGTTGTGGATGAACTCCACAAAGGCGCGCTTCACCCCGTCGAAATCGCCGTAGTGGTCGAGGTGCTCGGGATCGATATTGGTGACGACCGCAATCGTGCCGTCGAGCCGCAGGAAGCTGCCGTCGCTCTCGTCGGCCTCGACCACCATCCAGTCGGAATCGCCCAGCCGCGCGTTGGAGCCATATTGCTCGATGATCCCGCCGTTGATCACGGTGGGGTCGATCCCCCCCGCATCAAGCAGCGTGGCGATCATCGAGGTGGTGGTGGTCTTGCCATGGGTGCCCGCGACCGCGACGGTCGACTTAAGCCGCATCAGCTCGGCCAGCATTTCGGCGCGGCGCACCACGGGGATGCGCGCTTCCAGAGCGGCGGCGACTTCGGGATTGGTGCGGCGCACGGCGGTCGAGGTGACGACCACCGCGACGCCTTCGACATTTTCGGCCTTGTGCCCGATATGGACGGTGATCCCGCGTGCGCGCAGCCGCTCGACGCTCGGCCCTTCGGCGATGTCCGAGCCCTGTACCTGATAGCCGAGATTGCGCATCACCTCGGCGATGCCGGACATGCCGATCCCGCCGATCCCGACGAAGTGGATAATGCCGATATCGGTGCCGACGCCCTTCATGCCGCGTTCTGCTCCTCGGTCTTTTCGCCGCCTGCAGAAGCGGTCGAAGCGCGGGTGCGTAGGCGGCTGGCGGCCGAGGCCGGTTCAGCCACGCGGATCACGTCCATCAGATCGATCCCGCTCATGCTTTCGACCAGATCGGCCAAGTCCTTCGCCGCATCGGGCCGCCCGCAATTGAAGGCGCAATGCGCCGCGTTGGCGAGACTGCCGGGGTTCATCGCCATCGCCTGAATCTGCTTGGCGAGTTCCTTGGGCTGGAAGGCGTCCTGCCGGATCATCCGCGCACCGCCCGCCTTCACCATCTCGCGGGTGTTTGCGGCCTGATGATCGTCGGTCGCAATCGGCAGCGGCACCAGAATCGCCGGGCGGCCCACCGCGGTCAGTTCCGCAATCGTCGAAGCGCCCGCACGTCCGATGAACAGATGCGCGCCCGCCAGCCGTTCGTGCATGTCTTCGAAATAGGTGCCGAGTTCGGCGGGAATGTCATGCTCGGCGTAGCGCGCCCGCACCGCTTCCAGATCTTCCGCGCGGCATTGCTGGGTGACCTGCAACCGCTGGCGCAGCGCGGGCGGGAGCATGGCGAGGCCATCGGGCACCACCTCGGACAGCACCCGCGCACCCTGACTGCCGCCGGTGACGAGGATGCGCAGCAGGCTTTCTTGGGTGAAGGCGGGGAAGTCCGACGCGCGCAGGGCCAGCACCTCGGCGCGCACGGGGTTGCCGACCAGATGTACCTTGGCCGCGTGCTTGGGTGCCAGCCGCTCGACCTTCTCGTAGGAGGTCGCAATCGCGTTGACCCGGCCCGCCAGCAGGCGGTTGACGCGGCCCAGCACGGCGTTCTGTTCGTGGACGATGCTCGGCAGCTTGGCGGCGGTCGCGGCGAGCAGCGCAGGCAGCGCCGGATAGCCGCCGAAGCCGACGATCGCGGAAGGCGCAAAGCTTTCGAACAGGCGCAGCGCCATCGCCCGGCCTTCAAGCACCGCACTCACCCCGGCGGGCCAGCCCAGCGGGTTCTTGCCGAAGCGGCCTGCGGGCAGCACGTGCGCGGTGAGGAAATCGGGCTTGCCGGGAATGTTCGCCCCGCGCTCGTCGGTGATCAGCGCGACATGGTGGCCCCGCGCGTGCAGCTCGGTCGCCAGCGCGAAGGCCGGGATCAGGTGCCCGCCGGTGCCGCCTGCAGCCAGGACGTAGTGACGCGATGCGCCCGTGGGCAAGGGGGTGGAGGTCTCGCTGCTCATGCGGGCGTGTCCTTGCGTTCGATCAGTTCGCGCAGGCCCCCGCCTTCGCGGGCGAGGAACGGATTGCGCCGGGTGATCGCCAGCAATAGCCCAAGCGTGAAGCACACCGCCAGTGTCGATGATCCGCCGTAGGAAATCAGCGGCAGGGTCATCCCCTTCGACGGGAACAGCTTGAGGTTGACGAGGATGTTGATGAAGGCCTGCCCGCCGAACTGGGTGATGAGGCCCGCCGCCGCCAGCAGGGCGAAGAGATTGTCCTCCCCCACCAGCCGCAGCAGCGCGCGCAGCACCAGCGCGCCATAGAGCAGCACCACGACCGCGCAGGTCAGCAGGCCGAATTCCTCACCGATCACCGAGAAGATGTAATCGGTATGCGCCTCGGGCAGATTCATCTTGCGCATGCCGAGCCACAGGCCGGTGCCGGTCCAACCGCCCGCGGTGATGGTGCGCTGGGCGAGGTCAACCTGATCGAAGGCCGTGCCGCCGCCGAGAAAGCCGTCGATACGGTGGCGGGCATTGTCGTAGAACAGGTAGGCCAGCACCAGCCCGCCCACGCCGATGCCGCCCAGCGCGGCGAGGCGCTGCCACGGCATCCCCGCCAGCAGCACCAGCACCAACCAGATCCCGCCGAACAAAATCGCCTCACCGAGATTGGGTTGCAGCATCAGCAGTCCGGCGATGAGGCCGGTAAGGCCGCTGACATACCACAGCACCGGCAGCCCCGGATCGCGCAGCCGCCAGCTGAGGATCCACGCACAGATGATCGCGAAGCCGGGCTTCAGGAATTCCGACGGTTGTAGGCTCATGCCGACATTGATCCAGCGCCGCGCGCCGTTCTTCTCCTCGCCGATGAAGGGCACCACAAACAGCAGCGCCAGCATCACCGCGCCCACCAGAATGCCCAGACGCCGCGCGGAATCGCGGCTGAGGAAACTCAGCCCGATCATCAGCGAAAGGCCCATCAGCTGAAAGATGATGTGGCGCTTGAAGAACATGAACTCGTCGAGCGTGACCTTGCTGGTCGACAGCTGATCGGCGCTGGCGGGCGAGGCGGCGGCGACCGCGATGGTGCCGAAGGCCATCAGCAGCGCGATCAGCAGCAGCAGCACCTTGTCGATCTCGCGCCACCAGATGCGCACCGCGTCACGCCAGCGACGCTGGATCGGGGCGGGCGGCAGATAGCCGCCGGGGCCGCGCGCGGGCGAGGTATAGGCGGGCGCGGTCATGGCAGAATGCTCCGGCTGGCGCTGTCATCGCCGGTATCGCAACCGGTGATCGCGCCGACCATCTGGCGGAAATGGTGCCCGCGCTTTTCGTAATCGCGGAACTGGTCGTAAGAGGCGCAGGCCGGGCTAAGCAGCACCACATCGCCGGGACGCGCAGTCTCGGCGGCGCGGCGCACAGCCTCGCTGATGAGCTCGCAGCGCTCGACGGCCACCTGCCCTTCGAGCAGATCGGCGAACATCGGCCCGGCCTCACCCACGGTGTAGGCCGCCGCGACATTGCCGAGATGGTCGGCGCAGGCGCCAAGGCCATCTTCCTTGGGCAACCCGCCGACGATCCAGTGAATGCGTGGGCCGCCCGCGTGCACGTCAGGGTCGGGCGGGAACGCGGCGAGCGCCGGGGCGGCGGAGGCGGCGTTGGTCGCCTTGCTGTCGTTGATGTAGATCACCCCTCCCGCCTCGCAAACGCGCTCCATCCGGTGCGGCAGCCCGCGATAGGAGGCGAGGCCCGCGGCAATCTGCGCATCATCAAGGCCCAGCTGGCGGCAGATCGCCACCGCGACGGCAGCGTTCTGGGCGTTGTGCGGACCCGCCAGCGAGGGCGAGCGACCATCGGCCAGCCCCGCCGCATCGAGATCGCCGGTCGTCACCCGCACCAGCGGCTTGCCCGAGGTTTCCAGCCCCTCGGCAATCGCTTGCGTCTGCTCGTCCTCGACACAGATCAGCGCCGTGCCGGTGTGCTGCATCTGGAACAGGCGTTCCTTGGAGGCGGCATAGGCGGCGAAACTGGCATAGCGATCGAGGTGATCAGGGGTGATATTGGTGAGCGCCGCGACATCGCAATCGAGCGTGAAAGTGAGGTCGATCTGGAAGCTCGACAATTCGAGCACATAGATCCCGCCTTCCGGAAGCGGCGCCTGCCCGAGGATCGGATCGCCGATATTGCCGCCCATCACAGTGGGCACGCCCGCTGTCTGGAGGATATGGTGCACCAGCGCGGTGGTGGTGGACTTGCCATTGGTGCCGGTGATCCCGACCACCTTGTGCGGCGGCAGCGCGTCGCGCGCCATCGCGAAAAGCTCGATATCGCCGATCACGGGCAGTCCATATTGCCACACGTGCGGGCCGATCGGGTGCGAGTTCAAAGGCACGCCCGGCGAGACCACCACGCCCGCAAAGCCGGTGAGATCGAGCTCGAGCGGGTCGATCATCCGGCAGCGCCCCTCGAAGGGCTCGCGCGCATGGGGTTGACGGTCCCAGGCAATCACCTCCGCGCCGCTCGCCAGCAAGGCTTCGGCCGCCGCCGCGCCCGAGCGGGCGAGGCCTAGCACCGCATAGCGTTTTCCGGCAAAGGCGAGGGAGGTGATCACGCGCGCGCCGCCCTCCCCTATCTCAGCTTCAGCGTCGAAAGCCCGATCAGCGCGAGCACGATGGCGATGATCCAGAACCGGATCACGACCTTGCTCTCGCTCCAGCCGAGCTGTTCGAAGTGGTGGTGGATCGGCGCCATCTTGAACACGCGGCGGCCGGTGCGCTTGAACCAGAAGACCTGCACGATCACGCTGACCGCCTCAAGCACGAACAGCCCGCCGACGATGCCGAGTACGACCTCATGGTGCGAAGCGACCGCGATTGCGCCGAGCGCGCCGCCCAGCGCCAGCGAACCGGTGTCACCCATGAACACGGCGGCAGGCGGCGCGTTGAACCACAGGAAGGCCAGTCCCGACCCCATGATCGCCGCGCAAAAGATCGCCAGCTCGCCCGCGCCGGGGACGTGCGGGATGCCGAGATAGTCGGAGAAGTCCGCCCGGCCCACCAGATAGGCGATGATCGCAAAGGTACCTGCCGCGATGATCACCGGCATGATGGCAAGACCATCCAGCCCGTCGGTCAGGTTCACCGCATTGCCTGCGCCCACGATCACGAAGGCAGCGAAGACGTAATAGGCCGGGCCCAGCGGGATGCTCACGCCAGTAAGGAAGGGGAGATAGAGATTGGTGTTGATCTGGCTGACGATCAGCCAGCTGGCGATGCCCGCCACCAGAAACTCCCCCGCCAGCCGCACCCGCGCCGGGACGCCCGCGTGGCTGTTCTTGGAAACCTTGTCATAATCATCGAGGAAGCCGATGATTCCAAAGCCGATCGTCACCGCCATGCAGGCCCAGACGAAGGGGCTGGAAAGGTCCATCCACAGCAGCATCGCGACGGTCAGCGCGGTGAGGATGAGCAACCCGCCCATCGTCGGCGTCCCGCGCTTGGCGAGGTGCGATTGCGGGCCGTCGAGCCGGATCGGCTGACCCTTGCCCTGCCGCACGCGGAGGAAGTTGATGAAGCGCTCGCCGATCAGCAGGCCGATCACGAGCGCGGTCATCAGTGTCGCGCCCGCACGAAAGCTCTGGTAGCGCACCAGATTGAGGATGCCTTCGAAGCCCAGCCACTCGGCAAGAAGATAGAGCATTCAGTCGTCCTTTGGCCCGGCCTTATCGCCTGCCGGGGCGGATCAGGTGCGGGCATTCTCGGTAAAGTGCGACACCAGCCGTCCAAGGCCCACCGAATTGGACCCCTTGACCAGCACCGCATCCCCGTCAGCCAGGCCGAATTGCCCGAGCAGCGCGATCGCCTCGGCAGGCCCTTGGCAATGGGCGAAGGTCGCAGGCTTGCCAAGCGGGGCCGGGGCGGCTTTCCCCAACTCGTCCGCCAGCGCGCGCATCTCCTCGCCAACCAGAATGGCGTGGGTGACGCCCGCCTCGGCCAGCGGCTCGGCCAGCTGGCGGTGGAAGCGGTCGGAAAAGTCGCCCAATTCCTTCATGGAGCCGAGCACCGCAAAGCGGCGGGTGGCGGGCGTGGCGGCGAGCGCTTTAAGCGTCGCGCGCATCGAGGCGGGGTTGGCGTTGTAGCTTTCGTCGATCAGCAGCGCGGTGCCGCCGGTGGCCGGAATGGTGTGGCGCGCGCCGCGGCCCTTCAGCCCGCCCATCTCGGCCAGCGCCAGCCCCGCGCTCGCCAGATCGCCGCCCGCCGCGCGCACGGCGGCCATGACACCCAGCGAATTGACGATCCAGTGCTCGCCCGGCTCGGCGACCTGATAGCAGATGCGCCGGTCGCCGAGGTCGGCGGTCACCAGCGACCCTCCGCCCGCTGCCGGGATCGCGTCGAGCAGCCGCACATCGGCGCTCTTTGCGCGCCCGAAGGTCACGACATGGGCGCCGCAGGCGCGGGCGTGGCCGATCATCCGCTCGGCAAAGTCGCTGTCCGCCGGGATGATCGCGACCCCGCCGGGCACGAGGCCGGTGAAGATCTGCGCCTTCTCGTCGGCAATCGCCTCGAGGCTGCCGAGGTTCTCGATATGCGCGGGCGCGATGGTGGTGATCAGCGCCACGTGAGGCTGCGCATGGCCTGTGAGGGGCGCGATCTCGCCCTGATGGTTCATCCCCATCTCGAACACGCCGAACTTCGCGCGCGCGGGCATCCGGGCGAGGCTGAGCGGCACACCGACATGGTTGTTGTAGCTGCGCACGCTCCGATGCGCTGCGCCGCGGCTCGCGCGGTCGAGGCAGGCGAAAATCGCCTCCTTCACGCCGGTCTTGCCGACCGATCCGGTAATCCCGATCCGCACAGCTTCAATGGCCCGGTCGCGCGCCGCATGGGCGAGCGCGTGGAGCGCGGCGGTAGTGTCTTCGACGAGGACGTGGGGGTAATCCACCGGGCGGTCGACGATCGCGGCAACTGCGCCCTTTTCAAAGGCCTGGGGGATGAACTTGTGACCGTCCATCGCCTCGCCCTTGAGCGCGACGAAGACGTCCCCCGGCTTCACGTCGCGCGAATCCATTTCGACGCCGCTCGCCTGAAACTCGGCGCTGGCAACGCCGCCGGTCGCCGCCGCGATTTCAGCCGCGTTCCACAGCGCAAGCGGCAGCGTATCGCGCGCGACGACCGGCCAATGATTGAGCAACGGGTGGGCAACGGCCATGTTCATCAGCACTGCCCCCCGGCGCATTCGCGCGCGACTTCGACATCGTCGAAAGCTTCGATCCGCATGTTCTCTCCAGACCCGAATATTTGACCCTGCTCGTGCCCCTTGCCGGCGATCAGCACAATATCGTGCGGCCCGGCGTCCCCAATTGCGGCGGCGATGGCGGCGCGGCGGCCCGCAATCTCCCTGACGTTGTCGCGGGTGTCGCCGCCCGCCCCTGCCATGATCGCAGCGCGGATCGCGGCGGGATCCTCGCTGCGGGGATTGTCGTCTGTGACGATGGCGATGTCGGCAGCGCGCGCGGCGACCTCGCCCATCTGCGGGCGCTTGCCCGCGTCGCGGTCCCCGCCCGCGCCGAATACGACGATCAACTTGCCGCCGGGCGCGACGTGCGGGCGCAGCGCGGCAATCGCGGCCTCGAGCGCGTCGTGCGTGTGGGCATAATCGACATAGGCCGGCGCGCCCGCCGGGTTGAGCGCTGCACGCTCTAGCCGCCCGCGCACGGGTTGCAGCCGGGTGAGCGCGTCGAACACCGTCGAGGCCGCAACACCGGTCGCCAGCGCAAGCCCCGCCGAAACCAGCGCGTTCGCCGCCTGATAGGCGCCGATCAGCGGCAGGTTGACCTTGCGTAACGCCCCTTCATGTTCGATCTGAAGAACCTGCCCCAACTGTCCGGGTTCGCGTGCGATCAGCTTGAGAAAGCTGCCGCCCTCGCCCACCGTGCGCACGTCGAGGCCGCGCTCTGAAGCGACGGCAATGGCCTTGGCGGTCCATTCCGACCCGTCACCCGCGTCATGGATGATCGCCGGGCTGCCCCGCGCGACGACTTCTGTGAAGAGCCGCATCTTGGCCGCGAAATAGGCCTCCATCGTGCCGTGATAGTCGAGGTGGTCGCGGCTGAAATTGGTGAAGGCCGCCGCCGAGACTTTCGGCCCCTCGCCCCGATACTGGTCAAGGCCGTGGCTCGATGCCTCGTAGGCGACGTGCGTCACGCCCTCGCGCGCCAGACCTGCCATATTGGCGAGGAATGTGACGATGTCGGGCGTGGTCAGCCCGGTCGCAACGCTCCCGTCAGGCGTGGTCACGCCCAGCGTGCCGATGCTCGCCGCACGCTCGCCCGCCATGCGCCAGATCTGGCGCGTCATCTCGACGCAGGAGGTCTTGCCGTTGGTCCCCGTCACCGCAACGACGGTGTCCGGGTAAGGAGAAAAAAAGCCCGCGGCGAGGCGCGCAAAGGCGCGTCGGGGGGTGACGTCGGCAATGTGCAGCGCACCTTCGACGCGGGCTTGAGGGCGGGCTACGACGGCAATCGCGCCCGCGGCGATGGCGGGGCGGATGAAGTCCTCGCCATTGACGGTGGCGCCTTCAAAGGCGCCGAAGATGGTTCCGGGGGCGACCTTGCGATGGTCGATGGCAAAGCCGGTGACTTCGCCATCGCCCGCGCCTGCGGTGTCGAGGCCTGCGCGGGCCAGCAGATCGGCGAGCCTCATTTCGCGTCGCCCACCAGATATTTGAGATCCGAGATATCGACATCGCGCGTCTCGTCGGGCTGCACGCCGAGGATCGGGCCGATGCGCGGCACCAGTCGGCCGACGATCGGCGCCGAGGTGAAGGCGGCGGTGCGCTGGAAGCTGCTGGCGACGGTGCCCTTGGGCTCGTCGACCACCACCACCACCACATAGCGCGGCGCGTCCATCGGGAAAGCGGCGGCGAAGGACGAGACGACCTTGGTCTTGCTGTACCCGCCGACGCCCGCCTTTTCCGCCGAACCGGTCTTGCCGCCGACACGGTAGCCGGGAGCATCGGCGCTTTTGCCAGTGCCGTAGAGCGAGATCATCCGCAGCAGCTGGCGCATCCGCGACGAGGTCGATTCCTTGAACACCCGCCGCCCGCGCGGCACGTCCGCGGGGTCAATCTTCAGAAGAGTCGAAGGGCGCCAGATTCCGCCATTGACCATCGCCGCATAGCCGGTGGCAAGGTGCAGCGGGGTGACGGAGACACCGTGGCCGAAGCTCACTGTCATGTTGGTGACCCGGCTCCAGTTGTCGCCCGGCCACAGCGGCTTGGCGCGCGCGGGCAGTTCGATGAAGGGGCGCGCGTCCATGCCGAGGTCGATCATGGTCTTGCGCAGGCGCTCGGCCCCCATCGCATCGCCGACGCGCGCGGTGACGGTGTTGGAGGAATAGATCAGCGCCTGCGGCACGTTCATGGAGCTGCCGTGCGAGTGCAGGTCGCGGATCTGGCGCTTGCCGACTGCGACGGGGCTGGCATCCCACACCTTGCCCAGATCGCGCACCACGCCTGCATCGATCGCGGCGGCGACGCTCAGCGGCTTGAAGGTCGAACCCAGTTCATAGACCGCACCGGTCACGCGGTTCGTCTCGTTGGGCGCGCCGCTCGGCGGAACGGCGTTGGGATCGAAATCGGGGAGCGAGGCAAGCGCCATCACTTCGCCCGTATCGACATCGAGCACCACGCCTGCCGCGCCGATCGCGTTGGTCGCCAGCATCCCGCGGCGCAATTCGTCTTCGAGCGCGCCCTGCACGCGCACGTCGATCGACAGCGGAACCGGCTTGGCCCGCCCGACCGGGTCGGTGAGCCGGTCGTTGAGCACGCGCTCCATCCCGGTCTGCCCGCCGGTGCGCTCCTTGGTCTCGGCGACATAACCGAGCACATGCGCCGCCAGCGAGCCCTGCGGGTAGAAGCGATCGGTCTCGCGCGGGATCTCGAGCGCGATCTCGCCCAGCGCAAAGACCTTGTTGGCCTCTTCCGGCAGGATGCGGCGGCGCAGGTAGCCCGCCTTGCCCGAGGCGAGGCGACGGGCCATGCGCGCTTCGTCGATATCGGGGAAGATCGCCTTCAGCTCGCGCGCAATCTCGGCGGGCGAGCGCACCAGCGGGGAGCCGGAATCGCCCATCGCCGCGGGGTTCAGCCGCAGTGCATAGGCGGGGAAGGCGCGCGCCAGCGGGGCGCCGTTGCGATCGGTGATCTCGCCGCGCGGCGGCAGCAGCGCGTCTTCGAGGCTCGCTTGCGCGGGCGACTGCGCCGCCAGCCCGAGCGAACCGATCCGCACCAGGGCGATCAGCGCGATGCTGACAAAGCCCGCGAGCAGCCACAGCGCCCGCAGCCGCGCGGTCAGCAGCGCCTGCGCCCGCTGACCGATGCCCGGCAGGCGGCCGGCGGGAATGACCGGGGTGGCAGCGCGCGCGGCAAGCGACGCCGCGAGCGCGTTCATTCGCCTGCCTCGTTGGCGAGGGTCGCGGCAGCGGACTTGCGCGGCGTTTCGGCCCGCGCCGGACGGATCGGCGAGGCTTCGATCAGGAAGTCGCCGAAGGCCTGCGTAAAGGCCGTGCCCGCATCATCCGCATCCGCCGCCGAAGCGAGCGTCACCTTCGCCCCCGACACCGGCGAGCGCATCGGCGCAGCCTCTGCCGCGCTCTCGTTAGGAGCGGCATCCTCGGCCCGGGCAAGACGGATCGGCGAAGGCGCATCCGGGCCCAGCCGCTCGCCGAGGCTTGCAAGCTGGCGTTCGGCCTCGAGAAACTGCCCGGCGCGCGGCGACTGGTAGCCGAATTCGACCGTGTTCCACTCGGCCAGCTGGCGCTGGCTGGCGCGGGTCTGGAATTCGGTTTCGAGCAGCAGCGTCTCGCGCTGGAGCGAAATCAGCTGGCGCTCGGCCAGCAGCACCTCGCTCTTCACCGCATGCACCTTGAAGCTGAGCACCACCACCAGCGCGACACAGATCGCCATCACGGCGGCCCAGCCGAGCGAACGGGCCTGAGAGCGGTTCATCATGCGGCTAAGCTCCTGGCGGGGGCGCCGGTGCGGATCGCATGGCGCAAGGTGGATGAACGGGCGCGGGGATTGCGGGCGATTTCAGCCTCCGAGGGACGGATAGCCTTCGACACTTGCGCAAAGGTGGGCGCGGGGCCGGGGATTTCTCCGGGCAGATGGCGCGACACGGCACGCCCGGCGCCGCTCGCAGTGCGCAGGAACTGCTTCACGATCCGGTCTTCAAGGCTGTGGAAACTGACCACGGCCAGCACGCCCTCAGGGGCCAGCAGCGCCTCGGCAGCGGCCAGCCCGATCTCAAGCTCGCCGAGCTCGTCGTTCACATGGATGCGCACCGCCTGAAAGGTGCGGGTGGCGGGGTCTTTCTTGTCGTGCGGCTTGTGGCCCAGCGCGCGGCGCACCACGCGGGCAAGCTCGCCTGTGGTCACCAGCGGACGCGCGGCGACGATGGCGCGAGCGACGCGGCGCGACTGGCGCTCTTCGCCATAGGTGTAGAGCACGTTGGCGATCGCTTCCTCGTCGGCGGTGTTGAGGAAATCCGCCGCGCTCTCGCCATCCTGGCTCATCCGCATGTCGAGCGGGCCGTCATGCATGAAGGCAAAGCCCCGGTCGCCCTGATCGAGCTGCATCGAGGAGACGCCGATATCCATCACCACCGCATCGACCTGGGCAACGCCGATCGCGGCCAGTTCCTCGCGCATCGCCGAAAAGCGCGCAGCGTGCAGCGCAAGGCGGCCGTCGAAGCGGGCAACCAGCGCCTGCCCGGCGGCAATCGCATCGGGATCGCGGTCGAAGGCGTGGACGTTGGCACCCGCCTCCAGCAGCGCGGTGGTGTAGCCGCCCGCGCCGAAGGTCGCATCGACGATGGTCATGCCGGGGCGCGGTTGCAGCGCGGCAATCACTTCGTTCAGCAGCACGGGGATATGGGGCGCGGACTGGCTCATTCGCCGCCCCCCTTCTTCACGCTTGCCATCAGGCGCGCACAGGCGGCCTGCGCGCTCTTCCATTCCGGGCCCATCTGCTTGAGCTGTTCGGGCGCCCACACGAAGAAGAACTTCCCCGAGCCCTGAAAGTAGAGCCCGTCGCCAACCTGACCGAGATCGCGCAGATATTCGGGCATGACGAAGCGCCCGCTGTCGTCGAACGGCAGCTGCTCGAAACCGAACAGCTGAGCGGCGCGCACGTCACGGTCGAAATCGGTGTTCTTCATTTCGACCGCCGCCGCCGCTTCCGCGTCGAGTTCGCGGTGAAGCTCTTCGATGCGCGACAGGCCGAAACCCACGAGGCAATCATACTTGGCGTGGGCGGCAAGGCACAGCGTGCGGCTGCCGCCGGAGCTTTCCTTGACCGCCTTGCGGAACGCGGGAGGCAGAACAAAGCGGCCCTTGTCGCCGGCAGGCGAGAAGGCTTGTCCGCTATATCCCAAAAACGCAGACACGTGCCTGCCATCCCCTCTATCCCGGCGGTCCGGCCCAATGGGCCAGCCGCACAATGCCGCGATCGAATTTCCCCCGGACATGCCTTGTGCGTCCCGGAAAGCGCGCAAGCGCCGCCGGTGCGCCGACCCGACGGGCCGGACGCGAGACATTCAGGCATGTCTGATGAGCCCCGGTATAGTCCGGGAATGCATGGGGATGGAAGGGATTTTCTAGGGATGCTCGGGGAAAATTCGGGAAATCTCTGTTTTAGTTATTTTTTTGTCACTACCTATGGCTCTTATTCCGCCTGAACCTCATCACCTAAGCCCCCAATTTCGCGGAACAAACCACGCACAACGCGGGAATTCCCGGGGTTTGCCCGAATCCGAGTCCCGCCCAGCCCGTGGTTTCCCCAAGCTGCCACCAAGGCGCACGCTCATTCGAACGCCGCCGCGAGCAAGCCCTGCACCGTGGCTCCGTCCTTGCCTGCCAGTTCCTGATGCTCGAACAGCGCGGCATCGGCGATCAGGGTGACGCGGCCCTTGCCCACCGTGCAGCGCGCCGCCGCACCGTCTGCCAGCAGCGCGCATTGCGCCGCAGCAGGATCGGTGATGGCGATCTGGCCGGACAGCACCAGCGGCAGCGCAACCTCGTCGATGCGCGCGTTCCTGACCACAGGCTCCTGCGTCTCGTCGAAACGGATCGCCATGCCCCAGCGCGCCACCACCGGCGGGATCAGCGTGCCTTCGGACGGGCGGCGCGGATCGCCGAGCGGGATGTCATATTCTCCCGTCAGCGCCGGATCGAGCATCAGCAGCAAGCGCCCCCCGCGCCGCACCCACGCATCGAGCGCGACATTATCCGCCGGAGAAAGCCCGCGCGGCTGAATCACGGCGAGCCGCTCGTGCCCTCCCAGCGGTCCGGCATCGACAATGTCGGGGGCCACGCCGGAGGCAGGCGACAGCGTGTCGAGCGCGACCGGCGAATAGCAATGCCCGAAAGCGAATTGCTGCCACGGCATCGGCGCCGCGCCGCTCAAAACGTCGGCCATGTCCGCGCCGAGCGGGAAGAAGAACGGCAGGCTGGTCATGACGGCGACCGCAGGCGGCGGCTCTCCGCCAGAACGCCAGCCATTGGCGCAGGGGGCCGGTGATGCGGCCTCGGCGGGGACTGGGTCGGACGACGCTTCCCGGCACGCGCCAAGCCCCGCCAGCACCGCCAGCAGCGCGACTGCGACGGCGTTACGGCCGAGGCGCGGCATTGCCCGGCGGGACTGGTGCCGAAGGCCCGGGCGCAGGGCTCGGCTCGTCGGCGATGTCGGGCACGACGCCTGCGTCGGCGAGCGGATTGGCCTGCGCGGGCTTGGGCTCGGGCTCGGTGGTCGGCGCGGCTTCGGGCGCGGCGAGGACTTCGTTCTTGTCCGCCTGCCCGCCGATGATGCTTGCCAGCCCCACCAGCAGCACCATCGCGCCGATGCCGAACAGCCCGACCTGCAAGCGCTGCATCGCTTCGGCACGGGTCTCGGCGGCGCTCGAAATGTCTTCCGGCAGGCCCTCGGGCGCGGCGGCAGCGGCGGCGGCGGTCGCGGCCTTGCCCGGACCGAACAGGCTGCGCTGGTTCATCCGCCCCAGCCGCTCGCGCCATGACAGGCGGCTCATGCGGCCTCTCCGGGCACCAGCCAGTCGAACACCGGCAGGCTCTTGGCCGCCAGCCACTCGGGGTTGTAGAGCGTCGAGAGATAGCGGAAGCCGGTGTCGCACAGGATGGTAACGACCTGCGGGTTGGTGCGCCCCTCGGCCACCAGTTCCCGGCCCAGCATCACCGCGCCCGCAACATTGATGCCCGAGCTGAGGCCGAGGCACAGCCCCTCCTCGCGCAGCAGGCGGGCGACCCATTCGAGCCCTTCCTCGTCGCTGATGCGGTATTGCGTGTCGATCACCGCGCCTTCGAGATTGGCGGTGATGCGGCCCTGCCCGATCCCCTCGGCGACCGAGGAGCCTTCGGCCTTCAGCTCGCCATGGGCGTAATAATTATACAGCGCCGCGCCGTGCGGGTCGGTGAGCGCGATGCGGATATTCTCGTCGAAGGCCTTGAGGCCAAGGCCCACGCCCGCGATCGTCCCGCCAGTGCCCGCCGCGCAGGTGAAGCCGTCGACCCGGCCCTGAAGCTGCTCCCAGATTTCCGGGGCGGTGCCCTCGATATGCGCCTTGCGGTTGGCGACATTGTCGAACTGTCCGGCCCAGACCGCGCCCGGCATCTCCTCGGCCATACGGCGCGAGACGTGCTGGAAGTGGCCGGGATCGGCATATTTGGTCGGCGGCACCAGCACCAGCTGCGCCCCCAGCGCGCGCAGGGTGTCCATCTTCTCCTTGGACTGGTTGTCGGGCATGACGATGATCGTCTTGTAGCCCAGCGCATTGGCGACCAGCGCAATGCCGATGCCCGTATTGCCCGCTGTCCCCTCGATCACCGTGCCGCCGGGCTGCAATTCGCCGCGCGCCTCTGCGTCGCGGATCATCCACAAGGCCGCGCGGTCCTTCACCGAGGAGCCGGGGTTAGCGAATTCGCACTTGCCGTAGATGTCGCAGCCAGCCGCGGCGCTGGGGCCGGCAAGGCGGACAAGCGGGGTGTTGCCGATCAGGGCGAGCGTATCGCCGAAGGGGCGGGTGATGTTCATGGCGCTGAATTAGGCGCTCGAAGCCCGACCCGCAACGGCGAAGTCCTTCAACCCAGCGCCAGCACCGCTTCGACGGTAGTGCCTTCGACGATCTTCTCCGCCTTGCGCACCGCCGCCTTCAGCGGCAGCAACCAGCCGCCATGGGCCTTGGAGGGGAACAGCGAGGTGCGCCATGTCGTGCCGCCGATAGTGGCCTCGACATAGACCGATCCCCACGCCGCGGCGTTGACGGCCGAGGCACGGATCGCGCCTGCGGTCTCGCCGTCGATGGTGAGGAAATACCAGCTGCCCTTGGCGGGCGCGCCGTCGGAGCCCTGCCACAGCCACACCGGGCCGCGCACGGTCCACGGCCCCGCCCCGGCCTCGGTCGCAAGGCCCAGCTCGTCGCGCAGGAAACGGGCGAGGTCGGCGTCCATATCGTCCGCTCCCGCCCCTGCCCGCGTGCCGCTCAGTCTTCCGGCGCGATCGTGACGTGCAGCCCGTCAAGCTCGGGCGTGAACGGGATCTGGCACGACAGGCGGCTGGTGGCGACGCGGTGGTCGGAGGATTCGAGCAGGTCGTCCTCGTCTTCGCTGATCTTGGGCAGCTTGTCCGCGAAGGCGGGATCGACGACCACGTGGCAGGTCGCGCAGGAACAGCACCCGCCGCACAGCGCCAGCAGCTCGTCGAAGCCATTGTCGCGGATCGCTTCCATCACGGTCAGGCCATCGCTGACCTCGATCTCGCTGGTGGCGCCTGCGCGGTTGGTGACGACCAGTCTGGGCATGGATCGGTGTTCCTTCTTGAAAGGTTGCGCGCAAGGATCTGCGCTGTGAGAATGCGGTTCGGCTGCTATGACACTCTCAGGGCCAAGGCAAGTTAAGGAAAGTGCGAGTGGGGTTGTCAGCCGAAAAATTGCGCGCCGATCTCGATGCGCTCGCCCGGCGCGAAGCGGCGCTGGCGCGGGCGATCAAGCGGGTTGGCTATCCCGACGCGCGCATCCGCGAGCCGGGCTTTGCGACCATGCTGCGCACGATCATCGGCCAGCAGGTCTCGGTCGCCTCGGCGGCCTCGGTCTGGAACAAGCTGGAGGCGGAGCTGGGCGCCGATTTCACCCCCGCCTGCCTGCTCGCCCGCGATTTCGAGACCCTGCGCGCCTGCGGCCTCTCGCGCCAGAAACAGGGCTATGCGCGTTCGCTGTGCGAGTTGGCGCATTCGGGCGAGCTCGACTTGGCACAGCTGCCCGCAGACGACGAGGCAGCGATCGAACTCCTCACCCGGATCAAGGGCATCGGCCGCTGGTCGGCGGAGATCTACCTGCTCTTCGCCGAAGGCCGCCGCGACATCTGGCCCGCGGGCGACCTCGCCGTGCAGGAAGGCGTCAAGCGCCTGCTCGATCTGGAGGAACGCCCGGGCGAAAAAGCCACCCGCCGCCTCGCGGAAGCCTGGTCACCGCAGCGCGGGGCGATGGCGATCTTCACCTGGCATTTTTATGCGAACCCGGCGCTGTGATTTGGCATCCGGTGCGCCACATTGCGGTGCCGGATGCGGCGCTTAAGCGTTACAAAGCGGACACCGTGTCCGCTTAGCGAACTGGATTATCTTATATAATAATCATATATTTATTCCGCGCCGCAATAAGCGGACGGACAGGGGAGAGGGGCCTTGTCTGTCCCTCGGCGGTCTTGCGACCACCCTTGCTGCGATGGGAATGAGCTGGCGCAGGGTGTAGCGGCTGGCAGGCGTGTAGGAAATGTTGGCGAATGCGGGCTGACTGCCGAAAGCTGCCATTCAGCTAGCGCCACCTCATCGGTCATTGCAGTTTGATGGCCGGTCGGCTGGTCGTGAATAACATCCTTGCCCGCACCATTCTGTCATGCTGAGTTCATATCGGACGATCAATAAATGACTGAAGGTAAAAGGGGATGTGCTTTATGATCGGGATCATCCTTGCGGGTTTTTTGCCACTCGCGGCGGCCGGGGCCGGGGAGATTTCCTGCGCTGATGTCAGATCAACGCCCGAGTATCATCTGTCGGATGCCTGTGACCCGTTTCTTGCAGGAAATACGGCATATTCAATCACCTACCGGGCAAGCCTGTCACCCATGCCCGCATCGCAACAGGTCATGATTTTCCGAACGGATGACGGGTGGTTCATGAGTATATCTGGATACCGTTGGGACCCAGACACCCAAGTCGTCGTGACGCGGCGCAATGAAGTTGCCATCTCCTTCGACGAATTTCGACAGCTTTCGGATCGCCTGACCGAGGCTTCGATCAACAAGCTTGCGTCTCTGCCCTACTACGGAGCCAGGGATGTAATTTGCACCGATGGAGCAAAGTATGAAATTGCCGTGGCAAAGGGCGGCAAAAAGCTGATCGCGGAGCAGCACAGTTGCGCTGGAAAAACAGAGATTAATGAAATTGCCGCCGCATTTCGGGACTTGGCTTTGACACATGATCCCGAGTTCGAAAATCTTCTTTCAGGTCTGAAAAACTAGGGGTCGATATGAGCAAATTGAGATTGGCAGCTGCCATCCTGTTGGGACTTGGCATGGCGACTTCCGCTTCGGCGCAAGAGCAGCAGCTGGACGGGCTAACCTCAGATGAGGCTGCTTCGATTATCGCTTCGCTTGAAAAAAGTCAGGAGGCCCTGCGTAGCGGCGAGTTTCAGCCCTTTACACTGCTCTCCGGATCAGTGGCATCTTACGGGCAGGCCGATATTTCGCCCCGGCAAATCTTTGTGGACCTCCCGTTCAGGGACGCATGGAAGGTCGTCCGTGTCGAAACCAACACAAAGACCCGCCAGCCATATCGACTTTCATACGCGCCCGAAGGATTGGGACGCCGCTACTGGGATATCGAGGCCGTTTTCGGGGCGAACGGTGAACTTGAAATGGTCACGATGACTTACAAGGTGCCGGCACCGTTCTGAATTGCAGCATGGCGACTTCTCAACCAACCCAAGCCATCCGCTCCCCTTCGATCCGCCCCAAACCTCGCCACAGCAAACTGCCCAATTCTGCCTGCTGACAAGCGCGTCGGCCCCCTCTAGACAGGCCCGCAAACAGCATTCGGGAGAGGGATCACCATGGCCGCGCAGCGCAGCATTTTCATCACCGGCGGTGGCTCCGGCATCGGCCGCGCCACAGCGTTGCACTTTGCCGCGCGCGGCTGGTTCGTGGGCGTTTCCGACATCAACGAGGCCGGGATGGCCGAAACCCTCTCGCTTATCGCAGGCGAGTCCAAGTGGGCAGGCCGGCTCGATGTGCGCGACCGCGCGGCGTGGGACGAGAGCCTCGCCGCTTTCGCCGCCGCCGCAGGGGGCCGGATCGATGCGCTGGTCAACAATGCCGGGATCGGCACTGGCGGACCGCTCGCCGAGCTTTCGAAGGACGAGATCGACGCCTGTCTCGACATCAATCTGCGCGGGGTGCTCTACGGCGCGCAGGCGGCCTATCCCTTCCTCAAGGCGAGCGGCCCGGGCAGCGCGCTGGTCAATATCGCCAGCGCCGCGGGGCTGACCGGCGGGAGCGGGATGAGCGTCTATTCCGCCACCAAGTTCGGCGTGCGCGGAATTGCCGAAAGCCTTGATGCCGAATGGGCACAGGACGGGATCACGGTCTGCTCGATCTGCCCGAGCTTCATCGACACGCCGCTGCTCGACGGCACCGGCAACCGCAACACCAACGAGAACATCCGCACCCGCGTCACCGCCGCAGGGCTCGAGATCACGCCGGTCGAGGAAGTCGCCGAGGCCGTGTGGAACGCGGTCCACGGGCACGAGCTGCACTATCTGGTCGGCAAGACCGCGCGCCAGCTCGCCTTCGCCAAGCGCTGGATGCCGGGCAAGGTCAGAAAGCAGCAGCGCGCCGCCGGGCGGCAGGGCTTGCTGGGGAAGTAATTACTTCAGGCTGTCCATCACTGCCCTGCCCTCGGCGGAGAGGAACGGGCGCGCCTCGGCCCACGGCACCACGATTTCCTCGGTGCTGGCAAAGATCACGTAGGGCAGCTGCGGCACGAACACCGGGCCTTCGCGAGTCAGGCCGATCTCCCAGCCGGAGCTGACCCAGCCGCCGTTGAACGGCTCTTCGGGCGGCACCGAACCGTTTTCGTCGTCCCACCCGGGCCAACGGGCTGCGACGAGCTTCCATAAGTCGTCGCCCAGCGCCGCGACGTAGCGCGTCACCGGCTTGGGTTCGATCTCGCTCTCCCACTCGTAAAACCCTAGCGCGCCCGGCCTGAACCATGTCGAGGGATCGACCTCAGCCCCGGTGTCGCGGTCGTAGACGGCCATGGTGAGGAAGTGGTTGGGATGCGCGCCGCCGCAATAGCCCGTGCCCGAATGGCGGACACCCAGCCAGCGCGGCGTGAGTAGGATTGGCACCAGCGCTTCTTCCGCATAGCCGCTGATCCCGCCGGGCAGCGACATGCCGACGCATTGGCCCATAGAGTGGTCCGCGGTGCCATCGGGCAGGAACGCGGCCAGCGCGCGGTTGATCGCGGTATCTCCGGGCTGGACGGGATTGAGCGCGAGGGAGGCATAGCTATAGCCCTCCAACCCCGCCCGCGCCGGCCCTTCGTATTCGCGCATGGTGTAGGCCGTTCCCGCAAAGCGCTTGCGCCGCGAAGTAACCTTGCCCCCCGCGAGCAAGGCATCGAGAAACGCGCCCGTCTCGCAGGCAGAGCCATATTCGGGGAGCGTAACAGTGGTGGAAGTAAGGCTGATCGGCTGAGCCTTGCCGCCCTTGCGCCTTTGGCCGGTCAGTTGGCCTTCGTGGGGAGCATCCATCGCCCAGACCGCACCGGTCTGGCCATCCCGGCCAGCGATTTCGGTAAATGTTGGCGGCTCGGCCTCGTCGATCTCGACCAGCCGGACCGGCTCGCGCACATCGTCGACATAGTAAAGCCCGTCGCGGATGTGCTCTTCGAAAAAGCACGCCGTGATCGCTTGATCGCCCAGCGTCCCCTTCCAGATTCGGCCCTGCTGTTGCGACTCCTGCGCAACGAGGGGTGCTGCGACCAATGCGAGCGCCGCAAGCAGGGAGGCGCGAAGCATCACACCAGCGCGTCGATCGCGCGCGCCAGTTTGGCGTCGCGCTGCGACAATCCGCCGCTTTCCCCAGCATCATGCGTGGTCAGCGTCACCTCGACCTTGGCGTAGACGTTGAACCATTCGGGGTGGTGATCCTGCGTCTCTGCCAGCAGGGCGACGCGGCTCATGAAGCCCCAGGCTTCGGAGAAATCCTTGAACTGGAACGTGCGCGTGATCGCCTTGCCGTCGCGTGCGCTGCTCCATTCGGGATGCGCCTTCAGCAGATCGGCGGTTTCCTCGGCGGTGAGTTCGGGCACGGACATGGTTCAATTCCTTGGATAGCGTCGCTTGTTTGCTCGCCCCCTTTTCCCTAACGCTGCGGACGAATGCAAGCGCCCCGCCCCTCGCTGATCGCCGAGAACCTCGCCTGCCGCCGCGGCGAGCGGCTGCTGTTCCGGCGGCTGTCGTTCCGGCTCGAAGCGGGCGCGGCGTGCCATGTGACGGGGGCCAACGGCGCGGGGAAGACGACGCTAATCCGCACGCTTGCGGGGCTGACGACGCCCTATGCGGGGACGGTGACGCGCGAGGGCGCGCTGGGGCTGCTCGACGAGCGCACCGGGCTCGATCCCGACCTGCCGCTGGGGCAGGCGCTGGGCTTCTGGGAGCGGATCGATGGCTGCACCAGCCCGGACGGCGCGCTCACGATCCTCGGGCTGCATGCGCTGCTCGATGTGCCGGTGCGGTTTCTCTCGACCGGGCAGAAGAAGCGCGCGGCGCTCGCCGCGTTGCTTAACCGAGCGGTGCCGATCTGGCTGCTCGACGAGCCGCTGTCCGGGCTGGACGCCGAGACGATCGGGAAGGTGACAGGGCTGATCCGCCTGCATGTCGGCGGCGGCGGGATCGCACTGATCGCCTCGCACCAGCCGCTGGACGTGCCGGGCATGAAGAGCTTCGCGATCGAGGACTTCGCCCCAGCCGCGCGAGAGGAGGAGACATGATCGCCGCGCTCCTCAAACGCGATCTGGCGCAGTTCTTTCCATTTACCGGTAGCGGCGCGGCGCTGCCGGTGGTGTTCTTCGTTGCGGTCGCCATGCTGTTCCCCTTCGCGGTCGGACCGGATGCCAATGTGCTGGCGCGGACCGGCGGCGGGGTGGTGTGGATCGCGGCGCTGCTCGCGGCGATCCTGCCGCTCGAAAAGCTGGTGGCGCGGGACATTGCGCTCGGCTTCTTCGACCAGCTGCGGCTGCGTGGGCTAGCGGAGGAGGCGATGATGGCGGTGCGATTGCTAGCCCATTGGCTCAGCTTCGGCCCGCCGCTGCTGCTGGCGACTTTCCCGGCGGCTGCGCTGCTGAAGATCGAGGGCGAGAGCTTTTGGATCCTGCTCCTCGGCCTGCTCGCGGGCACGCCGGGGCTGGCCGCCATCGGCCTGATGATCGCCGCATTGACCGCTTCCCTTCGCGCAGGGGCGGCGCTTTCGGGTCTGTTGCTGATCCCGCTCGCCCTGCCGATCCTGATTTTCGGCGCCGGTGCGCTCGCCCGTCAGGATCAAGTGAGCCTCGGCTTCGTTGGGGCTATAAGCCTCGCGCTGGTGGCACTCGCTCCGTTTGCCGCCGGAGCTGCGATCCGGGCGGCAAGGGAGAACTAGTGCGCGCACCCGAGAGCCACGTCAGAGCCAACACATTGATGGGCAATATCGCGCTGGGGCTGCTGGGCTTCACGCTGTTCGCCTTCGGTCTGAAAGCGATCGCGCATCCCGAAGTCCAGGCGCGCTACACCCCGATCGTAGTGTTTCACGCCGGGAGCATGATCGCCTGGCTGATCCTGCTGGCGAGCCAGAGCTTCCTCGCCGCGAAGTTCAAGCTGGCCGCCCACCGGGCAAGCGGCCGCGCTTCGATTGCGCTCGTCGGCGCGATGCTGGTGAGCGGCGGGGTGATTTCGTGGCGGATCGGCGAGGAGCTTGGCCGCCCCGAGGTGACGGTGGTGAACCTCGCCGCCTTCGCGACCTTCGTGCCGCTCTATTTCCTCGCCCTCCACTACGCCCGCCGCCGCGACATCGCAGCGCATCGGCAGGCAATGCTGATCGCAACCCTCGCCCTGATGACCCCGGCCTATGCCCGCGTGGTGCAGGTGTTGGGCCTGCCCGATCCGGTCGCGATTGCGGTGCAGGTGCCGATTACTGTGCTGGTCTCGGCGGGCTATGACTGGGTGCTGCACGGGCGGGTAACGCGGCCGGTGCTGGCGATGCTGGGGTTTTCCGTGGGGCTGGTGGTGGTGATGAGCGCTGTGCTGGCGGTGCTGTTTCTTTGACCTAACCGTCTCCCCGGCCTTGAGCCGGGGCCCCGCTTCTTCATCACTTCAGGATGTCGTCAAACAAGTCACGCCATTCGGGATTCGCCTTTTCGATCAGCGCGAATTTCCACTCGCGCCGCCAGCGTTTGACGCGCTTTTCCTGATCCATCGCCTCGTGCATGGTCGGGAGAAGTTCCGCCCAAACCGGCCGCGTCAGGCCATACTCGGCACAGAACCTCGAACCTTGCCCTTCGCGGTGCTGGCTCACGCGAAACGCCAGATCGGCGGTCGATCCGACATAGATTGTGCCGCGATAACGATCGGCCATGATGTAAACCCAGCCGCCATGTTGTTCGCGATCCATGCCCCAAGGAAATAAGAAGCGGGGCCCCGGGTCAAGCCCGGGGAGGCGTTATTTCAGTGCTTTGCCTCACACGTAAGGCGGGCAATCCCGCCCGGTCGGGCTCTTGGTGAAGATCTCGTTGCCCGTTTCCGTAATCGCGATCGAGTGTTCGAACTGCGCCGACAGGCTCTTGTCCCGCGTCACCGCGGTCCAGCCGTCGCCCAGCACCTTGGCCCAGGGCTTGCCGAGGTTGATCATCGGCTCGATGGTGAAGAACATTCCCGGCTTCAATTCCGGCCCCGTGCCCGCGCGGGCATCGTGGACCACCTCGGGGGCATCGTGGAACAGGCGGCCGAGGCCATGCCCGCAGAACTCACGCACCACGCCATAGCGGAACTGCGCCGCGTGGGCGGCAATCGCCGCGCCGATATCGCCCAGCCGCGCGCCGGGCTGTGCGGCCTGAATGCCCAGCATCAGACACTCATAGGTCACTTCGACCAGCTTGCGCGCCTTGAGCGGCGGCTCGCCGGCGTAGAACATGCGGCTTGTATCGCCGTGCCAGCCGTCGACCAGCGGGGTCACATCGATGTTGAGGATGTCGCCATCCTTCAGCGCCTTGTCGCCCGGAATGCCGTGGCAGATCACATGGTTGATCGAGATGCAGCTCGAATGCGCATAGCCGCGGTAGCCAAGCGTCGCGGGGATTGCACCCGCATCCAGCATCATCCCCCGGATCGCATCGTCGAGCGCGCCGGTGGTCACCCCCGGCTTGACCATGTCGGCCAGCGCATCGAGGATCTCGGCGGCCAGCCGCCCGGCCTTGCGCATGCCTTGGAAGCCCTCGGCCGTGTGGAGCTTGATGGAGCCATCGCGATAGACGGTCTGATCGCCGTCGACGAGTTGATAATCGTGCATGGCGGCTACATAGCGAGCCCCGCGCCAAAAAGCTACGTTCCGAGCGCGAAAGCCGCCTTGTATTCGGGCTTCACCGCCGCCAGCACCGCCGGGGTCACGGGCAACGTCACCTCATAGGCACCCTCGGCATAGGAGCCCGCCACATAAGGATCGGCGATCAGGCCGATGCGGTCGAAGTGGGTCTTGCTCTTGGAACCCAGCAGCACGGTCAGATCGGCGATCGGCGGACAGGGGAAGGTGCCGTCATCGACCGGCGCGTCGGCGCCCATCTTGCGGCGGCGCGCGGCGACAAGCCCCTTGCACCACGCCGCGCCGAGCGCGTCCTGCAAGGCCGCTGGCGAGGCGAAGAAGTCGCGCGATTCCAGCCCCGTGCCGGTCTCCCGGTCCCAGACCAGCGCTGCCGAACCGCTGTTGCCGTGTGCGCCGCCGGTATAGGCGTAGATCTCTGCCGAAAGCGACAGGAAGCGCGGCAGATCGGCCACCACCGCCCAGCTCTTTTCCGCCCCGCGATTGACGCAGGCGACGCAGTCGCTGCCCGCAAATTCGCGCAGCGATTCCTCCCATTCCGCCTTCTGTTCGCCGAGCAAGCGGTCGCGCTCCTCTGTCAAGCGCGCTTCCAGCGCCGGGATCGCGGAGACCTCGGCGGGCCAGGAATAGGAGAATTCGCGCTTCGCCTCGCCCTTTTCGGCATTGTCGGTGAAGGCCACCGCCTTTGCCGCCGGAGAAGCCGGGCCCGTGGGCGTCGCAGGGGTCGCCGCCGCGGCGGTCGCGGCGGCGCTATCGTCGGCGGCCTCGTCGGGCGCGGCGCAGGCGGTCAGCCACAGCGCAGCCATTGCGGGCATCGCCATCATCGCCTTTCCGGCCCGAGTTGAAACTCCCATCACACCACTCCCCTCATACCGAATCTGCTGGTGACATCGGTGCAGGGGTGATTATGGAACAGGCATGAGCCAACCCAAAGCCTTGATCCGCCCCGACCGCAGCGAAGACGCGATTGCCATTCACCTCGTCAACAAGGACGGTTACGAGGCCTTCGCCAAGGCGCTCTCCCCCGTCCAGTGCGCGGCCCTTGCCGCGCAGAAGTTCGAGGGCGGCGGCTATCAGACCGCGATTGTCCCCGATGGCGACAAGTGGTTCGCCGTCGGCGGCGTCGCCAATCCCGAAAGTCTGTCGAGCTGGTGCCTTGCCAAGCTTGCCGAGGAACTGCCCGAGGGCACCTATCGCCTCGCCACCGGGGATCCGGGCCCGGCGATGTTCGGCTGGGTGACAGGGCAATACCGCTTCAATCGCTACAAGAGCGAAGACAAGTCGCAAGGCCCGCGCGTGCTGCTGACCGGGCAGGTCGGGCAAATCGACGCAATCTTGGCCGAGGCCGAGGCCGAGTGCTTGCTGCGTGACCTCGTCAATGCCCCGCCCGAGGACATGGGCCCAGCCGCGCTCGAGGCCGAGTGCGAGCGGCTCGCCAAGGCGCACAAGGCCGAGCTCACCGTGGTGCGCGGCGATACGCTGGAGCAGGACTATCCGATGATCCACGCCGTCGGCCGCGCCGCCGCACGGCATCATGCGCCGCGGCTGATGCACATCGTCTGGGGCGACCCGGCGCATCCGGTGCTGGCGGTGGTCGGCAAGGGCGTGTGCTTCGACAGCGGGGGTCTCAACATCAAGCCGGGCGCCGGGATGCGGCTGATGAAAAAGGACATGGGCGGCGCGGCCCACGCGCTGGCGCTGGCGGGTCTCGTGATGGGCGCACGGCTGAAGGTGCGGTTGCACCTGCTGATCCCGGCGGTGGAAAATGCGATCAGCGGCGGCGCGTTCCGGCCCGGCGATGTGCTCAAGAGCCGCAAAGGTCTGACGGTCGAGATCGACAACACCGACGCGGAAGGCCGGCTGATCCTTGGCGATGCCCTCACCCGCGCCTCGGAGGAAAGCCCCGACCTCATCGTCGATTTCGCCACGCTGACCGGCGCGGCGCGGGTCGCGCTCGGGCCCGATCTGCCTGCGCTGTTTGCGCGCAACGACGCAACCGCCGAGGCCTTCCTCGCCGCGGGCAAGGCGCATGACGATGCCGCATGGCGCCTGCCGCTGCCCGAGGCCTACCGCGAATACCTCGCCTCCGACGTTGCCGACATGGCCAATTCGGCGAGCAATCCCTACGCCGGGGCGAGCGTCGCCGGGCTGTTCCTCGACCGCTTCGTGGGAGAGGGGACCGACTGGGTGCACTTCGACACCTTCGCCTGGACCCCTGCCCCCAAGCCCGGCCGCGCGCGCGGCGGGCGCGGGCTGGGCCTGCGCGCCAGCTGGCACGCCATCCGCGCGCGCTATGCCTAGGTTTGGGGGCGCGTGACCTTGCCCCGCGCGCCGCTTGGCGCTAACGGGCCTGCCACGCCGCGCCCGCAGGGGACAGGGCGCGCGTGTCACCTGAGAAGGCCAAGGCAAGACCCATGAGCGGCGCGTCGCGCGAGATTTCCGATTATGCCGTGCCGGCGGGCGTGCTGGGTCTGAAGGGCCCGGTCGACAAGCCCGCGCCGGGAACGCTGCCCTTGCGCGGCGATCTGGCACATATGGCGCTCGCCGGGACGCATCTCGCTGCGCATTATGTCATCCCCCATGTTCGCAGCGTCGGTGCAGCGGGCGCAGGCCTCAGGCTCAATCCGCGCGAGGATGCCGAGGTGTTCGCGCAGCTTCCCGCCGCCAGCCGGTTCGAGCTGCTCGACGTGGCGGGCGAATGGGTGTGGGGCTGCCCTGGGCCGCAAGGCCCGAGCGGCTGGTGCCGGGCGAGCGAACTCGCTCCTTCGGACGCCTGACGCGCCGTGGCGATACGGCTGTTCATCGACGGGGCCGCGGGCACCACCGGCCTTGAAATCCGCGAGCGGCTGACCGGGCGCGACGAGTTCGAATTGCTGGTGCTCGACGACGCACAGCGCAAGGATGAAGCCGCGCGACGCGACGCGCTCCACGCCGCCGACATCGCGATCCTGTGTCTGCCGGACGATGCGGCGAAGGAAGCGGTGAAGCTGGCGGAGGGCTCGGGGACACGGATCATCGACGCCTCCAGCGCTCACCGTGTGGCCGAAGGCTGGACCTACGGTTTTCCCGAGCTCGTCAATCACATGCCCGGCACGGGCCGCGACGCCATCGCCAATGCCCAATTCGTGAGCAATCCGGGCTGTTATCCGACGGGCTTTCTTGCCCTGCTGGCGCCGCTGGTCGATCCGGGAATTTCCGTGCGCGGCGGAGACCCGATCAACGGCGGGCTCCTGCCTTTCGATTTTCCCTATAGCGTCAATGCGGTGAGCGGCTATTCGGGTGGCGGCAACGCGCTAATCGACCGTTTTGCTGCCGAACCGAACATCGCGTTCCGCGCCTACGGGATGGCGGGGGGGCACAAGCATCTGCCCGAAATGCAGACCTATGCGCAGCTTGCATCGCCACCGGTTTTCTCGCCGTCCGTCGTCCCTGCCCATCGCGGGATGATCGTCGATATTCCGCTCCCGCTGGCTATGATGGGCGCGCGCGGGTGGCCATTGGCGCTGTGGAATCTCCTCGACGAGATGTACGAGGATTCCGATGTGGTCCGGGTCCACGAGATGTCGGATAACCCTTCCGAACTTCTGCTGATGTCGGACGCCGATCCGTGGGACGGCATGGACCTTTACGTGTTCGGCCCCTTCCATGAGCAAGGCGCGGACGATTTGCCGACCCACGCCCGCCTCGTCGCCCGGCTCGACAACCTCGGCAAGGGCGCTTCGGGGGCGGCGATCCAGAACCTCAACATCATGTGCGGCCTGCCCGAGACCACCGGTCTGCGCCTGTAAGCGCGGACAAGTTGCTTAAAATTTAGGCATGGCGCGATGAATGGCTGTGCACCATTGCGCGGTGCACCATAATCTTGCTAACCCGCCCCCATCGGCGAAAGACATCCTCACCCTTGAGTCTTCAAGCGGCAAGGATCGTTCACAGCCTTCACCTTAGGGCTTGGCACGGTTCTTGTTAAGAATCGGTCAGTAATCCAGCCAGGCGCGGATGGCCCAACCGGACGGGGACGACGTGAAAAAGATCGAAGCGATCATCAAGCCCTTCAAACTCGACGAGGTGAAGGAGGCTCTGCACGAAATCGGCGTGTCCGGCATCACCGTTACAGAAGCCAAGGGTTTCGGCCGCCAGAAGGGCCATACCGAGCTCTATCGCGGCGCCGAATATGTCGTCGACTTTCTGCCCAAGGTGAAGCTCGAAGTGGTCGTCGCCGACGATCAGGCCGAACGTGTGGTGGAGGCCATCGCCGCCGCCGCGCAGACCGGGCGGATCGGCGACGGCAAGATCTTCGTCACCCCGATCGAAAGCGCGCTGCGCATCCGCACCGGCGAAACCAACGACGACGCGATCTGATTTTCCACCCTCTCCTGCCTGCCAGCACGGCGGGCCACGCATAAACCGGAGGCAATACCAAAATGTCGAAAGCAAAAGACGTCCTGAAGAAGATCAAGGACGAAGAAATCGAGTGGGTCGATCTGCGCTTCACCGATCCCAAGGGCAAGTGGCAGCACCTCACCATGGTCGCCAGCATCATGGGCGAAGATGAACTGGAAGACGGCCTCATGTTCGACGGTTCGTCGATCGCCGGCTGGAAGGTCATCAACGAATCCGACATGATCCTGAAGCCCGACCTCAGCGAGACCTGGGTCGATCCCTTCAGCGCCACCCCGATGCTGATCATCAACTGCGACATCGTGGAACCGTCGACCGGCGACTGGTACAGCCGCGACCCGCGCACCACGGCGAAGCGCGCCGAGGCCTATCTCAAGTCGACCGGCCTGGGCGACACCGTCTATGTCGGCCCGGAAGCCGAATTCTTCATGTTCGACGACGTGCGCTTCGAGGATGGCTACTCGGGCTCGGGCTTCTCGATCGACGACATCGAACTGCCGACCAACACCGGCAAGGAATATGACCAGGGCAACATGGGCCACCGCCCGCGCGCCAAGGGCGGTTACTTCCCGGTCGCGCCGGTCGACAGCGCTGTGGACATCCGTGCCGAGATGGTTTCGACCATGCTCGAAATGGGCCTGCCCTGCGACAAGCACCACCACGAAGTCGCCGCCGCCCAGCACGAGCTGGGCCTGACCTTCGGCACGCTGGTGCAGACCGCCGACCGGATGCAGATCTACAAGTATGTCGTGCATCAGGTCGCGCATGCCTATGGCAAGACTGCGACCTTCATGCCCAAGCCGATCAAGGCCGATAATGGCTCGGGCATGCACACCCACATGTCGATCTGGAAGGACGGCAAGCCGATGTTTGCGGGCAATGAATATGCCGGCCTGTCGGAAATGTGCCTCTACTACATCGGCGGCGTGATCAAGCACGCCAAGGCGCTGAACGCCTTCACCAACCCAACCACCAACAGCTACAAGCGGCTGGTGCCGGGCTTCGAGGCGCCGGTGCTGCTGGCCTATTCGGCACGCAACCGCTCGGCCTCGTGCCGCATCCCCTACGGCAGCGGTGACAAGGCCAAGCGCGTCGAATTCCGCTTCCCCGATGCGATGGCCAACCCCTACCTCGCCTACTCGGCGCTGCTGATGGCGGGTCTCGACGGGATCGAGAACAAGATCCACCCGGGCGAGGCGATGGACAAGAACCTCTACGATCTGCCCCCGGCCGAACTCGCCGAAGTGCCGACCGTGTGCGGTTCGCTCCGCGAGGCGCTCGACAGCCTCGCCGCCGATCACGACTTCCTGCTCAAGGGCGACGTGTTCACCAAGGACCAGATCGAGGCCTATATGGAACTCAAGTGGGAAGAGGTGATCCGCACCGAAACCACCCCGTGCCCGGTCGAATTCGATATGTATTACTCGATGTAATACGCTCGGCCTCGCGCCAAAATTCAGAGCCCCGATCGCAAGGTCGGGGCTCTTTCCTTTTACAGAACCGAAGCTTCTGCTTTGACGCGAAATGCCTTTCCCGGCAAACCCTGATCGCATCGGCGATTCCCGATACCGTAGAAAGGCGGTGAGCGGTGGCAACTGGATTTCGATTAGTGTGCGGCCTCCTCGTGCTCGCTCTCGCCGTCACGCTTCGCCCCGCGCTGGCGCAGACCGCAGAGCCTGACGCTGCCCGGCTCGCCGCGCTCGAGGCCGGATGTGCGCAAGGCACCAACGCCGATTGCGAGGCGTTGCGGGTTCATTTCGGCCGTGGCATGGACACGCGCGAGAAGTTCGCCTTCTACACGCGCCGTGCGTGCGAGACGGGATCGGCACGTCAATGCACCGTCTATGCCGCCCGCTCGAGCGTGGGAGCCACGGGCTTTCCGCCCTCCAACCGCGCGCTTCAGGCCGAGTTTGCGCTGCGCGCCTGCCGGGGCGGTGACGCCGATGGCTGCGGCCTTGCCGGGCTCATGGCCAATCGGTCCAACCCCTATTCCGAAGCCGACCGCACCTTCATCCACAATCGCGTCTGCGAGATCGGGACGGCCAGCGACTGCGGCAAGGCTGCCTATGCCATGGGCGAAGCGCAGCAGTGGGAACGGGCCTACACGCCCGCCCAGCGCGCCTGTTCGCGCGGCGATGCCAATTCGTGCACCAATGTCGGGGCCTACCGTGCGCGTTCTGACAACGCGCAGCGTGCGCTCGCCCGGCGCGAGCAGGAACGGGCGCGCTCCGCGGCTCAATCCGCACCGCCGCCGCCGCCGAGCACAGCCAACACGGCCCCCAGCAGCAATGCCGCGGCCGGGATCGAATCCTGCATCACGCCGGCTGGCACACGCGGCACGCGTGCCTTTTCAACCTCCAACGGCCAGAGGATCCACGGCCGCTGTTCATGAATGACTGATCGATGCCTGGCTGGCTGTTGGCAGGCATACGCGTCTTGACTAGTCGTGTGATCGGCACCGGGTTCGTACGGCGGATGTGACCCGTGCATTCGCAAGCCGGAGGGAATGTGTCGCCATTCCCGCTCGATGGAGCAGCTTTGCAATGGCTTATCTTCTTGTTCTCGGTGGCCTCGTCCTGCTCGCGCTCGGCGGCGAGTTGCTGGTGCGCGGCGCGGTCGGGATGGCGGCGCGGATCGGGATTTCGCCGCTGCTGGCGGGGCTCACCATCGTCGGCTTCGGCACCTCGATGCCGGAACTGGCGACCAGCGTGCAGGCGGCCATGGCCGGAGCGCCGGGGATCGCGATGGGCAATGTGGTGGGATCGAACATCGCCAACATCCTGCTGATCCTCGGCGTGTCAGCGTTGATCGCCCCGCTGGCGGTGAACCCGCGCTCGTTCAAGCGGGACTCCATTGCGCTCGGCGGTAGCGCCTTGCTGTGCACCGGGGCGGTGCTGCTCGGCGTGATCGGGCGGCTGCCGGGGGTGGTGCTGCTCGCCTGTCTGGTCGGCTACATCTGGTATGCCTACAAGTCCGAGGCGGCGGCCGACGACGACGAGTGCCACCGCCACGAGGCCGAGGCCGAAGACCGCCCCGTGCCGCCCGATACCGGCCCGGTGGTGCTCGGCGCGATGATCGTCGCAGGGCTGGTGGCGGCGATTTTCGGCGCGGGCTGGCTGGTCGACGGGGCGACCGTGCTCGCCAGCGCGGCGGGGGTCTCGGAGAGCGTGATCGGGCTGACGGTGGTGGCGATCGGCACCTCCCTGCCCGAACTGATTGCCTGCGTGGTCGCGGTGATCCGCAAGCACGCCGATGTGGCGCTGGGCAATGTGGTGGGATCGTGCATCTACAACGTGATGGGCATTCTCGGCGCGACTGCGGTGATCCAGCCAATCGCCGTGCCGGCCGAGATCGCGGCCTTCGACATCTGGGCGATGCTGGGCGTGACCGCGCTGCTGCTGGTGCAGTTGCGGAGCGGATGGAAGCTCTCGCGGGGCGAAGGGGCGCTGCTGGTGGTGCTCTATGCCGGATACACGCTGTTTCTTGCGACACGCTGAGGCATTATTGCAACGCTACGCAATCAGATGTGACAAAGTCACAAAAGCGAATTGCCAGAACGGGTTGAGACGCTAGCGTGCAATCCATCGGCTGGCAGGGCAGCCACCCCTAATGGAGAGACGCACATGATATCCTCGCAGAATTCGCGCCGCAGCTTGCTGACCGGATCGGCTCTGGCTGCGCTGTCGCTGGCGGCTGTCGCCACACCCGCCATGGCCGTGGTGCCGAACGAGAACACCACCTCGGACGAAATCGTCGATACCGATGACGAGTTTCGCGGTGTCGGCATGTTCTTCCGCGCTGACGGGTTTGTGTGCTCGGGCACGCTGATCAACCCGCGCACCGTGCTGTTTGCCGCGCACTGCGTGAACGACCTGCCTGAAGAGGCCTACAACGCCGACGACATTCCGGCCGCCTGGTCGTTTAATGTCAACGCCCTGCCCGGCTTCCAGAACTGGTTCGCCAACAACTTCGCCAGCAACCCCAACCTCGGCGTGTTCAACATCAACCGCATCTTCTGGGATCCGCGCTCAACGCAGGACGCCTTCGGGCTCGGCTTCCTCGAAGCTGACATTGCGCTCGCCAGCCTCGATACCCCGGCGGCCGGCATCCCGACCTGGGCACTGCTGTTCACCACCCTGCCCGCGCCTGAAACCAGCGATCCTGTGCTTGGCACGGGGTATCACGTCAACATCGTCGGCTACGGCGCCACCGGCAACGCGGTTCAGGGCCCGGTCGGCGGCATCGACTTCCGCCGCCGCGCGGCCGAAAACATGCTGGGCGGCTTCTTCTCGCTCGATGACCAGGACGAATATCTGTTCGGCCCGGGCGATCCGACCTTCCCGCAGAACCTCTATCAGCTCGATTTCGACTCGCAGGATCGCAGCTTCTTCCGCGACATCAACATCCACCGCGACGATGCGCTGCCCAACGAAGGCACCACCGCAGGCGGGGACTCGGGCGGTCCGCTGATCCTTGATGCGGCCAACAACACCCTGTCGAACGAAGATCTAGTGATCGGCGTGCTGTCGGGCGGCTCGCGCATTCCGCAGCTCGGGCAGGCATTCAGCACGCTCGGTACCACCAGCTTTTATCAGCCGCTGTCGCTCTACTGGCAGTATATCGTCGAGAACAATCCCTACCGCTATGTCTCGGCCAAGGCCGGGAACGGCAACTGGGAAGATGCCAACCACTGGCAGACCGACCTCGACCCGATGTACCGGATCATCAATTCCGCCGGGCAAGTGGTGAACGGCCTGCCGACCACGCCCGAGCTCGGGCCGGATGGCACCGACGGCAAGTTCGGCGCGTTCTGCGTCGAATTCGAAGAGCCGGGTGACGAATGCTTCAACATCGGCACCGGCGAAATCATCGACACCTCGCCGACGCCCGCTGGCGGCAACCAGGCCGCCACGGCAACCGGCGAGCTGACCAGCGGCCGCGCACGGGTGTCGCTCGATGCCATTTCCGGCGGCGCCGCGATTACCGCGCTGCCGGGTGAAGTGGCGGCGCTCGACGCTGCGCTGGCCGGGCAGACTTCGAGCCGTCCTGACCGGGCCAGCAATCTTCAGGCGCAGAACGGCGCCGCGATGTTGCCCACCCCGACGCTGGCCAACGGCCTGCCGGGTGCGAGTGGCTTCGTGCCCAACAACATCGACGCGGTCACCACCGCCGAAGTGCGCGTCGATCCGCGCTACTTCGACGTGACCCTCAGCCGCGACGGCACCACCACGCTGAGCAGCGACGTCACCATTGACCGGCTGACCATCCGCGGCAATGCCGGGCTGACGGTGGCTGCGGCGGGCGATCTCACCTCGCTGATCGACATCAACCAGTTCGGCGGCCGGGTGAACGTCAATGGCGGCCTCACTTCGGTCGGCGATTACACGCTGTTTGCCGGGATGCTCGAAGGCACCGGCACGGTCACTGCGCCGTTCCTGACCAGCATCACCGGCGTGTTCTCGCCCGGCACAATGGGCACCACCGGCACGCTGACGATCGACGGCAATCTGGTGATGTCCTCGGGCACCCAGTTCAATGTCGACCTGGGCACCGGCAATATGTCGGATCGCCTCGCGGTGACCGGCATCGCCAATGTCGGCGGGATCGTGAACCTCGGCATGGGTGTGACCCAGCGGGTCAACGGCAACGGCCAGACCTACACCATCGTCACCGGCACTGATGGCGTCAGCGGCACCTTCACCGCCCGCCAACTTTCGGCGATCCTCAGCCAGCGCTTCATCTATCAGCCCAACGCGGTGCTGATGGAAGTGCGGGCGGAGAGCTATTCGTCGGTGATCGATCCGAACAACCCGGTGCAGGATGCCTATGCCCAGCTGTTCGACCAGAACCGTCCGAACGCGGCGCTCGCCGATCTCTACGGTCTCGACTTCGCTTCGGCCGATACCATCCGCAGCACCTTCGACGGGCTCGCCCCGGTGAACGAGCAGGCGGTGCGGTCGGTCTCGCAGCTGTCGGTCAACCTGCTCCAGAACTTCAACGATGCGCGGATGCGTGAGGCTGACAAGTCGCGCGCAGGCGGCAAGATTGCCGTCACCGGGCGTCCGCTGGATCTGGCGCAGATGAGCCTGGCGCCGGTGGGTGCCCCGCTCGGCGGTGCGATGATGGCGCTGCAGGACGGCGGCGAAACCGAAATGACCGAGAGCAGCCTGCCCGACAATGTCGGCATCTTCCTCTCGGGCGGCTATGTCAGCGGCGAGGCGGACAGCCTCCCCGGCTTCGCGCAGGAAACCGACATCACCGGCCTGTTCATCGCCGGCGGGATCGAGTTCTACCCGGGTGAAAACACCATGGTCGGCCTCTCGGGCTACTACAACGACCTCGAAGCCGACGTTCCGCTCGGCCAGCGGGTCGACAGCCAGACCTATGCCGCCTCGCTCTACCTGCGCCATGCCTTCACCGATGGTCCGGTGCTCGATGCGCAGTTCAGCATGGGCAGCCTCGGGCTCGACACCACCCGCGCGGTGCAGTTCCTCGGCGCGACGCAGACGCTGACCTCGTCGTCCGATGACCGGCTGATCTCGGGTGCGCTGGGCCTGTCCTACGACATCACCAGCGGCATCGGCACCATCTCGCCGGGGATCGAGGCGCGCTATGCCAGCGTCGACCTCAGCACCGTGCGCGAAACCGGCGGCACCACCGCGCTCGCCGTGTCGCGGGAGAATTACGAGAGCAAGCAGGCGCGCTTCGGCTTCGATTACGAAAAGCAGGGCAAGGGCGTGTCGATCAACGGCTCTGCCCAGCTGGTGTGGGAGTTCGAGGACGGCCCGCAGCTGCTCGGCGCCAACTTCGCGCAAGGGGTCGGCCCCAACGCCAACTTCGTGCTCGATCAGGGCGATCACACCTGGGGTGAAGTCGGCATCAGCGCGACCGTGGGCGATGGCCCGCTGCAGTTCAGCGTCGGCGCAGACACCACCATCGGCCGCACCACCGCCGATGCGCAGGTCTATCGCGGGACGATGACCTACCGCTTCTGATCCTCACCGGATCGCAGCCAAACGAAAGGGCGCCTGCCACGCGGCAGGCGCCCTTTTCATTGCCGACCGGGAGGCGCGCCCGTCAGCGCGGCCACAGCATCCCGCGCCGTCCTGCTGTGATGAAGGTCGCTGCGAGCACGAGCACATAGAAGGCGGTCAGCAGGTCAAGCGGCGCGGGCGCGGGCGCATAGCCCAGATGTGCGGCCATCGCCCAGCCGCCGACCCCCACCAGCACGAGGCCGTAGGTAAGCGCGCCCGCCTCGATATTGGTCGCCAGCATCAGCTCGTCCGCCGCGCGGTAACTCCGGATCGCGAACCACAGGCCCGCCAGCAGCCCGATCGCGCCGATCGCCAGCGCGGCGGGGGCCGCCAGCGGCCCGACGGGGACGGCGCAGGCCAGCGCCAACAGGGCAATCCCCCACAGCAGCATCGCGACCCCGGAATCGACGAATTGCGACTGCATCTCGCGCACCTCGTCGGCATCCTCGACGTTCAGCATCTTCGCGCCGAGCGAAGGGCTCGATGCGCCCACCAGCACGATGGCGGCGATCAGGATGTAGATTACCGCGACCAGTCCTGCGATCTCGACCGACAGCGGCAGGCGCTCAAGGCCGCGCGCAGCGGCGAAGTCGCCCGCGAAATGGCCCGCGCCATAACCGACAGCCCCGCCGAAAATCAGGCCGCCGGTCAGCTGCAAAAGCACCTTGCGCCACTTGGCCGGGGCGCGCGGGGGTGTGGTATCGCTGGTCATGCGTCGGGCTCCCAATGGTCGATGAACAGGTCAGGCACCGCCACCTCGAACAGGCGCGCCATGCGCAGCGCGAGCGGCAGCGAAGGATCATACTTGTCGGTCTCGACCGCGTTGATCGTCTGGCGCGACACGCCGAGCCGCCGGGCAAGCTCGCCCTGGCTCCAGCCGCGTGCCTCGCGGTAATGTTTCAGACGGTTTTCCAAGCGCGGGCAGACCTGTGCAGCGGTGGTTGGCATCCGGGCGGCGGGGATGCGGGTCGCCTGCCGCCCTGACAAGAGCTCTTTACAGTCAAGTACTCTTGTCAGTCAAGAGCTCTTGTCACCCCCGCGCGCGTTTGGGGTTTTCCTACTTGCCCGAACTGTGCCTAATTGTCCGGCCTCGCTGTTCCGCCAACCGCACCGGAGGCCCTGCCCCATGATCTTTCGCCCCGCTTCCTCGCTGCTGACGCTGCTGCGCCGGCTTCAATCCTTGTCCGCCGCCACAGCGCCGGAGTCCGCGCAAAGCCCCGCCGCGCCGGGCGAAGATTTTGTGCCTTCAGGCACTGTCTCATCTGTCTTCAACACGGCGGCGCCCACTGCTGTCGGCCCCGCGGGGATCGCGCTGATCAAGCGCTTCGAAGGCTGCGCGCGGCTGCGGAGCGACGGGCTGGTGGAGGCCTATCCCGATCCCGCCAGTGGGGGCGAGCCGTGGACCATCGGCTGGGGCGCGACCGGGCGTGACGGCTTCAACGGGGGACGGATCGGGCCTGCTACCCGCTGGACGCAGGCGCAATGCGATGACCGCTTGGCCGAGGATCTCGCGCGCTATGCCGCCGACGTCGCCGCCGCGCTGGGCAGCGCGCCCACCACCCAGAACCAGTTCGATGCGCTGGTCAGCTTCCACTACAACACCGGGGCGATTGCGCGCGCGACCCTTACCGCAAAGCATGTTGCAGGCGATCACGAAGGCGCGGCGCGCGAATTCGCCCGCTGGAACCGCGCCGCCGGACGGGTGCTCAAGGGCCTCGTCAACCGCCGTGCGGCCGAGGCGGAATTGTATCAGAGCGACAGGTGAGGGAATGCGCTGAAACGGCGGCGCAGCCGCCGCAAGCGCGACCGCGCGCCCGCAGCGCCGCAGGCGCGAGGAAACCGCACGCCGGATGGCGTGCGCAACAATCAGTAATCCCGGCTCACCTGCAACAGCACCGAATCGCGTCCGATGGTCGACACCGTGCCGAGCAGCGCCAGCCAGCTGGTGATCCGGTATTCGACCTGAGTCGCGCTGTAGCCGCGCCCGTCGGTGATCAGCTCGACGTAGATCTGGCGCGTGATGTTCTTGCCGATCGCCACCCCCGTCTCGCGGCCGATCAGTGGGTCGGCGCTGACGATGCGCAGCTGATCGAGCCCGATCGAGCGGCGCAGCTCGCCGATCGGGTCAATCCCTCCGCCCCCGCCCTGCAAGGACGCCAGCGCAGCGGCAAGCTGCACCGCGTCGGTCGCCGATAGCGAGGTGACCGAACCGCCGAACAGCAGCCGCGCGAGGATCTCCTCCTCGGGCAAGGCCGGGTCGGAGGAGAAGGTGATGGCGGGCGCGAGCGCGTTGCCAGTGATCGCGATGTCGACAATGGTGCCGTTCTTTGCGGTCTCGGCCAGCACGTCGAGGCGCGGGTTGATCGGCTCGTTCACGTCGAACAGGATGCGGCCGCGGGTGAGTTCGAAGCGGGTGCCTGCGAAGGTGTAGTCGCCGCGCACCAGTCGCGCGGTGCCGCCGATGCGCGGATCGGTGACGGTGCCGCGCAGCGCGATGTCGATGCCCCATTCGCTTTCAAGCCCGAGCCCTTCGACCGCGACCCGGCTGGGCGCGCTGGCGTTGACGAGGTAGCGCCAGCTGGCATCGCGGGCCGAGGCCTGGGTGCGGGTGCGCCCGCCCTCGCCATTGATCTCGCGGGTGGCGATCCGCGGCAGAGCGACATCCTCGGCCGCGGTGCCCAGCGCCCAGCGCGCCCGGTCGAGCGTGACGCGCCCGGCGATGATGCCGCCGCTGCCGTCGGAGACGATCCGCAACGGGCCGGTGATGGTCGCCTCGAGCCCGTTGCCGTCGAGCAGCCGCGCCCGGCTGGCCGCCGCCCGCAAATCGAGCGCGGGGCCGCGTGACGCGCTCATCCCGGCAAGGTCGATAGTGCCGCTGCCGCTGATCGACCCGCCGCCCGCGGTCGATCCGGCAAAGCGCACCAGCTCCAGCCGCGATCCGGCAAAGCGGCCGCGGGCGTTGACCTTGGTGATGCGGGTGCCGGTCAGCCCGCTCGACACCGTCAGATCGTCACTGGCGAGCGAGCCGTTGATGCGCGGGTCGGCGAGCGTGCCGGTGGCGCGTGCGGCGATGCGGACCGGGCCGGCGAGGTCGAAGGCCTCGACCGCGGCGAGCCGCCACAGCGTCTCAGCCGCACCGTCGAAGGCGAGACGCGCATCGAGCGACCCGCGCATCAGCCGATCGGTCAGCGCGCCATCGGGGGCGAGACCGGTGATCCCCACCGTCACATCCCCGCGCCGGTCCTCGCCCTCGAACAGGCGGGCCGCAGCGGTCAGGCGCTGCGGGCCGAGGTTGACCACGCCGAGCACATTGATCGGCTTGGACGAGACCACCAGCCCCGCGCGACTGAACCGGTCGATCCGCCCGCGCGCGCTGGCGGTCGGCGGTTCGCGGCCCGACTGGCGGTAGTCGATGACCCCGGTCAGCCGTCCGCCCAGCCCGAGATCCGCTCCCGCCAAATCGAGCAACCGCAAGGGCATACGCGACAGTTTGAGCTCTACCGCGGTCTCTCCGCCGCCGAGCTCGCCCGAGGCGATGGCGAAGCCGCCGCCGAAGCCGAACTGGGTCGGCGCGAGCGCCCAGCCGCCGTCGTCCTGCGCGGTGAGCACGGCACGGCGCGGCATGGTGATCTCGGCCCCGCCATAGCTCCCGCGCGCCACCGCAGCGATCCGCGACGGCGCGACATCGGCATCGAAGTTGAGCGCGAAGCGATCCGCCCGCCGCCCGGCGACATTGCCCGTCACCTTGCCCCGGCCATTGGTGATGGCCGCCTTGGCGGTAAGATTGGCAAGGCTGAGACTGCCGTAGCTGAACCCGGCAGCGGTGATGTCGGCCTCGACGCTGGTGTCGCCCTCGGCGACGCGCCCGGTCGCGGCGATATCGGCGCGGGCGATGCTGATCGGGGTTGCCCCGCCAAACTGCGCATCGCGCGCGGCCAGATCGACCGCGAAGCCCGTCGCCCCGCCGTTCTGCGGGCGGAAGCCGATGGTTCCGCTGACTCCGCCCCCCGCCAGCCTGAGATCGCCCGCAGGCCCGGCCTCGCCCAGCACAACGTCGCCGGTCACGGTAGTGCGATAGACGTCCAGCCGCTCGATCGCGATGCGGGTCGGTGCGTCCTCGGGCAGGAACAGCGCCAGCCGCCCGTCGAACGGCCCGAGCGTCGATCCGCCGCGCACGTCGAGCCCGAAGCCCTGCTCGCTCGGCGCGAGCGCGATGCGCACGTCGGTGAGCCCGGCGGCAGGATAGGGATCGGCCAGCACCAGCTCCCCGCTCGGCCCGTCGGCGGTGAATTCGGCGGCGACGGTGAAGGGGCCATACTGCGCCTGCCGCCCGCTGCCCGACAGCGCAGTGCGGGTGCCGCCGGTGCCGGGCACTACGCGGGTATCGAAGGTCGCCGTCAGCCGCGGCGCGGTGATCGCGGTGTTGCGCAGCACGATCGGCTGATCCGCGCCCATCCCGAGTTCGCCGTTGAACCGCACCTGCTCGCCCGCGAGATTGACCAGCGTGGTATTGCTGATCCCGCTCAGCACGCCCGCGAGATTGGCACGCAGGCTCCACGGCACGGCAGGGCCGAACTTGGCGAGGATCTTGGCATTGGCGGTGACATTGCCCGCGCCCTCGACCTTGAGCCCGCGCGCCGTGATCGGCCCGGCGATGGCATAGGCCCCGGCGGGGATATCGCCGCGCAGCGACAGCTCGGCCTCCAGCCCCCGGAAGGTGATCCGGGTCTGATCGGCAGCGAGCTTCTGGCCAGCGAAGTCATAGGTCAGCGCGCCATTCATCCGGCCCCGCATGAGGCGCGGATCGGCAAAGGCATCGCCGGTCACCACCTGCTCGGCGGTCAGCGCCAGCGGCACGCGCAGCACCGCGCCGTCCAGCCGGGCCGCGCCTTCCTGCGCGAGGCCGGTGGCGGTCACGCCCAGCGCGGTGAGGCGGCGCACGTCGATTTCGTGCCGGATCGCCAGATCATCGAAGGCGCCCGAGAGGCTGGCGACCAGCCTGCCGCCCTCGATCCGCACGGTCTCGCCCAGCAGATCGGGATCGCGCAGGGTGAAGGACACGCGCGCGCCATCAACCGCCTTGTCGGCGAGATCGGCGACCCCGGCGGCGCGCAGGTCGATCCCGCGCGACACGGCTGCGGCGCGCCCCTCGATCACGCTGTTCACCAGCGTGAAGCCTGCCGCGAGCGAGGTCGTCTCGCCCAGCGCGCGGCCTGTCACCGTGTCGGGCCCGAGCCCGGCGCGCAGCTGGCCGAGCACGCCATAAAGCCCCGCGTCATTGGTGATGCGGAAGGCAGCGACCGGCGGACCGGCCACGCCTTCTTGCCGCGCCACCGCCGCGCCGCGCCAGCGCTTCCAGCTGCCATCGCCGACGATCCGGCCGGAATAGCCCGCTTCCAGCCCTGCCAGTCCGGCGATCACGCCGCCTGCCGGGGCCATGGCATCGCCCGCCAGCACGAAGCGGTCGCCATCGGGCTCGGCATCAAGCAGCAGCGTGATGCGGTCGCGCGCGCCCAGCCGCGCCTTGGCGTCGATCAGCGCGCGGCCCTGACGGATATCGACCCCCGCGGTGAGATTGGCCCGCTCGTCACGCGCGGTGGCGAGGCCCTTGGCGATCACCAGATCCTCGATATTAAGCTGGTCCACCCGGATATCGAAATCGGGCAGCAGCGGCGCATCGGGATCGCCGGGCAGCAGTTCGGGCAACCGCGTCAGCCGTCCGCGCTTGGTGGTGATCTCGCGGATGTCGAGGCCATTCCACAGCCATTTGAGCGGTCGCCAGTCGAGCCGCACCTCGGGGATGGTGAGGAACGCGCCCTTGGGGTCGCTGACCGTCACCGTGCGCAGCACCGCCTGCGAATAGATGTCGCCCTCGATCCGCCCGACGGTGAAGCGCAGGCCCGAGGCTGGGGCCGCCGCCGCGATCTGATCGGCGATGAAACGTTTGCCGATCGGCGTCGCGAGGAAGCCTGCGACCAGCAGCACCGGGGCGAGCAGCAGCGCCAGCGCCCAGCCCAGCCGCTTGGCCCAGACGCGATTGCGCCGACCGCCCGGTGCAGGCGGGGGCGCTGCCTCGGGCGCAGGCGGCAGGGTCACCTCCTCGGCCATCAGAACGCCTGACCCAGACTGACATAGACCACCACCGGGCTATCGAACTGGCCGGGATTGATCGGGGTTGCGACATCGACGCGGATCGGGCCGAAGGTTGTCTTATAGCGGATGCCGATCCCCGCCCCCCAGCGGATCTCGTCGAAATCGGGTGTCGATCCGCGGCTGACCGAGCCGGCGTCGATGAAGGGCACGACCTCAAGCGCACCGTCGAACAGCGGGGTCTCCACCCGCGCCTCGAGTGCGAATTCGACCAGCGAGGCGCCGCCGGTGGGATTGCCCACGGCATCGCGCGGGCCGACACCCTGGAAGCCATAGCCGCGCACCGAGGCCCCGCCGCCGCCATACAGCCGCCGCGAGGGCGCGATCGCGTCGATTCCGGCGCCCTGAATGGTCGCCGCGCGCACCCGCCCCGCCAGCACCGCGGAGCCGAGCGACTGATAGTAGCTCGCATCGCCCTGCGCGCGCAGATAGAAGCTCTCCGACCCGCCCTGCCGCGAGACCTCGGGCGCGAGGAACACCGTGGCGCGATAACCTTGCGTGGGATCGAGCAGATCGTCGCTCTGGTCGAGGGTCAAGCTGCCGAACAGCCCGCCGATGAGGAAGGTGCGGCGCGGCAGCGGTGCGCCGGGCGCGATCCGCACGTTGCGGTTGCGTTCGTCGGTGTACAGCAATTCGGTGCCGATCTGCCAGCTGATCGGCTTCTGGAACAGGATGTTCGACACCTTCTCGAAGGTCGCGCGCATCCCGCCGCCGCGTGAATCCACCGCCTGCGTGGTGATGTCGCTGGCGAACAGGTCGACCGTCAGCACCTGATCGCGCCCGAGGAAATTGTTGCGCCGCACGCCCACGCTCGCCAGCGCCTCGCGCGTGCCGAGTATGCCGCGCAGCCGCAGCGCGCCTTCGGGTGGGAAGAGGTTGCGGTGTTCCCACCGGCCTTCGAGTTTGAAGCCGTCCTCGGTGCCGTAACCGATCGCCCCGGCGATGGTGCGCAAGGGTGCGCGTTCGAATTCGACATCGAGCGCGACTTCGCCGGGCTCGCCCCCTTCCGGCGGGCGAGTTTCGCGCGGGGTCACGGTGACGCTGGAGACGAGCCCCGTGGCGATGATCGCGCGCCTGAGATCGGTTTCGAGGCTCTGCTGGAACACGTCGCCGGCATCGAAGCGGGCGATGCGCGACAGGTGGCGGCCGGAGAGGAAGCGGTCATCGCTGCTGACCACCGGGCCGAACACGTATTTCCCGCCCGGCTCGACATCGAGCGTCAGATCGCCCTCGATCCGGGCGTGGTCGATCAGCAGTTCGGGCTCGCCGACCTCGGCGAAGGGATAGCCGGTCTCGCCCATCGCAACGCGCAGCTCCAGCTCGCGCTCGACGATGCGGTCGGCATAGAGCGGATCGCCCGGCTTGATCCCGAAGGCGGCGATCAACCGGCTGGCATCGGGTTCGGGCAGCGCGGGGAGCGCGCCGAGGCCGACCCGCCCGAAGCTGTAGCGCGGGCCGGGAAGGATATCGAAACGCACGCTCGGCTCGGCGGCGACGTCGGAACGCGGACCGTCATTCTCGTCATCGCGCGCGCGGCGGCCGCCCGACAATTGCCGCACCACCTCGCCGCTGTAATAGCCATAGGTGCGCAGGATATCGCCGAGCAGTTCCTGATCGGCGCGCGCGCGGGCGGCGATCTGCGGCACCGATTCGCCATCGTCATCCAGCGCGCGCAAGGTCGACAGCTCCCTGAAGCGCTGAATGAATTCGTCTTTTTCAGGGAAGGCCTCGGGGGCCTCGGGCAGCGCCAGCACCAGAGTCTTGCCGACCTTGGTTTCGGCCAGATCGGGCAGTTCGGCCATCACCGGCGCTTCGATGCTGGCGAGCGCTTCGAGCGCGGGATCGGGGGCGAGCGGCTGGGGATCTTCGAGCGCGAAGCCGGCAAAGGCGTCGCCCGCCATCGAGGGGGCCGTTGGGTCAATGCCGAACGGCGGTGCATCGGGTTCAAGCCCGGCTTCGGCCAGCGCGCTGTCGGCAAGCGGATCGTCGGGCACCACGACTGGCGACTGGTCCGCGACCCCGCCAGCGGCCCAGACTTCGGGATTGGCGAGTGCGTCTTCGGGGATCAGTGCGTCGAGATTGTCGGGCACGGCCTGGGGTTCGGGCGCGGGTTCGGGCGCCGGATCAGCCTGAGCAGGTGGCGACGCGGCTGGCGGCGGCGTGGCCGCGTCCGCTTGCTGATCCTCGCGATCGGCCTCTTGTTCGTTCTGTTCCTGAGCCTGAACGGGCGCAGCCGCCAACGCCAGCGCGCCGTGACCCAGTCCGGCGAGCAGCGCAATACCGAGCGTGAGACGTCGCCGGGCCCTAGCTGGCCGTGAATTTGACAGGCTGTCCATCCTTGCCCCGCGCGCCAGCGGGGATTTCGTCGGCGGTATTCCGCGGCGCCGTGGCGGCTGCGGTCAGGCGGCGCTGCTCCTCGGGATCGAGCAGCTGCCAGCCTTCGCGAGTCAGCCGCTCAAGCGGGCGATAGCGCACCTTGTACTGCATCCGCGGGCTGCCTTCGACCCAGTAGCCGAGATAGACATAGGGCAGCCCTTCGGCCGCCGCGCGGCGGATGTGATCGAGAATGATGTAATTGCCCAAGCCCGCACGACCGGGATGATCGGGTTCGTAGAAGGAATAGATCATCGACAGGCCATCGCCCTGCCGATCGGTCAGGCAGGCACCCACCAGCCGCCCCGGCTTGCCGTTGGGGCCGGGCTCGCGATATTCGGTGACCACGCTGTTGACCGGCGTGTGTTCGATCATATCGGCGTAGTCCATCTCGTCCATCGCCGACATCCCGCCATCGGGGTGACGCTGGCCAAGGTAGCGGGCGAGCAGCCCGAATTGCTCGTCGGTCGCCCAGGGGCGGCATTCATTGACGATGAGGTCGCTGTTGCGCTTCAGCTCGCGCTTCTGCGTGCCCGAGGGCTGGAACTGGTTCGCCAGCACCCGCACCGAGACGCAGGCCTGACAATCGAGGCAGGACGGGCGATAAGCGACCGTCTGGCTGCGCCGAAAGCCGATGCGGCCCAGCGCTTCGTTGAGCTGATCGGCGTGCGGGCCCTTCAGTTCGGTGAACACCTTCCGCTCGCTGCGACCCGGAAGATAGGGACAGGGCGCGGGGCTGGTCACGAAAAACCGAGGGAAGCGGATCGGTGCCGTCACGGGTGGGACCTGTCCTTGCTGCGAATGAATCGCGGTGGGCGAAAGTGTTAAGAAAATCTTATGCCCGCACAGGTGTTCCGGTAAAAGTCCCTTAACCATGAAAAAGTCGCGAAATATGCAGACACCCGCACGGCTCGCCGCAAAAGCGGGTCCGCTATGGTGCGAAAGGGGACTTTTGCACGCGTCATTGAAAAGGTGATCGGACGATGTCGGAGGCCGTCAGGGCCGAATGCCGGATGCAGCCTAGCCGAGTTCGACCAGCTGGACGGTATAGCCCTTGGCGCGCAGCCCCTCGACCAGCCGCTCGACCTGCTCGGCATCGCGCGCTTCGCATTCGATGTCGGTGATCAGGCCCTTGGCGGGCAGCGTGGTGAAGATGCGCTGGTGATAAATCTCGATGATGTTGACGTTGTGCTCGTCGAACAGGCGCATCACCTTGAACAGCGCGCCGGGTCGATCCTGCAAGGTGATCCTGAGCCGCGCGAGCCGGCCTTGCCGCGCCAGATCGCGCAGCAGCACATTGGCGAGCAGCCGAGTGTCGATATTGCCGCCGCACAGCGCAAGGCCGATCGACTTGCCCGCAAACCGCTTGGGGCTGCCCAGCACCGCCGCGAGGCCCGCCGCGCCTGCACCTTCAACCACGGTCTTTTCGATCTGGAGCAGCAGCGCCACCGCTTTCTCGAGCGCGGGCTCGTCCACCAGCAGGATGTCGTCGACACGCTCGGCAATCACCTTGGCGGTGAAGTCGCCCGGCACCTTGACCGCGATGCCTTCGGCCAGCGTGTCCCCGCCGCAGGGCAGGCTGCCGCCCTTGATCCGGTCGAACATCGACGGGAACAGCCCCGCCTGAACGCCGACGACTTCGATGTTCGGATTGAGCGCCTTGGCGACCGTCGCCATGCCTGAAATCAGCCCGCCCCCGCCGATCGGGGTGACGATGCAGTCGAGATCGGGCTTCACTTCCAGCATCTCTAGCGCAACCGTGCCTGCGCCCGCCGCCACATCGGGATCGTCGAAGGGGTGGACGAAGGTCAGGCCCAGCTCACCTTCGAGCTTTCTCGCATGGGCATAGGCTTCATCGAAGGTTTCGCCTTCCAATACCACCGTGCCGCCGACGCTTTCGGTCTGCATCACCTTCACCGTCGGCGTGGTGCGCGGCATGACGATGGTGACGGGCACGCCCAGCCGGGTGCCGTGATAGCTGAGCCCCTGCGAATGGTTCCCCGCCGAGGCCGCGATCACGCCGCGCCCGCGCTGTTCCTCGTTCAGCAGCAACAGCGCGTTCAATGCCCCGCGCTCCTTGTAGGCGGCGGTGAACTGGAGATTCTCGAACTTCAGCCAGATGTCCGCGCCGGTAATCTCCGACAGCGTGATCGAGTGCATCATCGGGGTCTTGACCACCGCGCCTTCGATCCGCGCGGCGGCGGCGCGGACGGTGTCGAGGGTCAGGTCGGCCGGGGTGGCGGCGGCGCCCTTGGGGCTCTGGGATGCGACGTGCGTTGCCATGGTGCCAGGGCGATTAGAGGCTTGCAGCCGTAAGGGCAATCAGCGCTGCGCCGATTTGGTCAAAAGGATTTCCTCGTGTCCGGAAAGTTGGCAATGCTGCGCGAAGGCGATAGGCATCGCCGCCGATCCCTTTGGCCTTCCTATCAAGGACCTCCATGCTGCTGACGCTCGCCCGCTCGCTTGCTGCCGTTTCCGCTCTGGCGCTCGCTGCCCCTGCCCTTGCCGATACGCTGGTCGACAATGTCGACGGGCTGACCATCGACGATAGCGGCGCGGTCAAGCGCTTCACGGGCCTCGTGTTCGATGATGACGGCAAGGTCACCACCTTGCTCGCGCGCGGCGAGGCGCGCCCGCGCACCGATTTCCTGATCGATGGCGAAGGCCGGGTAATGATCCCCGGCATGATCGACGCCCATGTGCACGTGATGGACATCGGCTTCGGCGCGCTGACGCTCGATCTGTCGGACACCACTTCGCTCGAAGACGCGCTGGCGAAGATCAAGGCCTTTGCCGAGGAGAACCCGGGCCGCCCGTGGATTCTCGGGCGCGGGTGGAATCAGGAGAAATGGGGCCTCGGGCGCTTCCCCACCGCCGCTGAACTGGATTCGGTGGTGGGGGACCGCCCGGTGTGGCTGGAGCGCGCGGACAATCACGCCAATTGGGGCAACACCCTCGCCATCACTACCGCAGGCGTCACCGCCAAGACGGCGGACCCTGCGGGCGGCAAAATCATCCGCGACTCCAAGGGCGCACCGGCAGGCGTGTTTGTCGACTATGCCGTGCAACTTGTCGGCAAGGTCGTCCCCCCGCCCCGACCCGAAGACCGCGACCTCGCCTTCATCAAGGCGCAGGAGGTGCTGCTCAAGTACGGCGTCACAGCGGTGGCCGACATGGGCACCGAGCTGGTCGACTGGAACACCTTCCGCCGCGCGGGCGATGCGGGGCGCTTGCAGATCCGCATCATGGCCTATGCCGATTCATTCGAGACGCTCGACACCGTCGCCGGGCCGGAGCCGACCGTGTGGCTCTATGACGACCGCCTGAGGATGGGCGGGATCAAGCTCTATCTCGACGGCGCGCTGGGATCGCGCGGGGCGACCCTCAAGGCGCCCTATCACGACGATCCGGGCGCGAAGGGCCTGCCGCTGCTCAGCCCCGCGCAGCTCAGGAACCTGATGAGCCGCGCGGCGATGGACAATTTCCAGACCGCCGTCCACGCGATCGGCGATGCCGCCAACAACGAGGTGCTCGGCGCGGTCGAGGAACTGTCCGAGACCTACAAGGGCGACCGGCGCTGGCGGATCGAGCATGCGCAGATCATTGATCCGGTGGACATCGCGCGGATGGGGCAGAACGGGGTGATCGCCTCGATGCAGCCGCTCCACCAGACCAGCGACCGGCTGATGGCCGAGGCGCGGCTGGGGCCCGACCGGCTGGAAGGCGCCTATCCGTGGCGCTCGGTGCTCAATGCGGGCGGGCGGCTGGCCTTCGGCTCGGATGCGCCGGTGGAGCCCGCCGACCCCTTCGCCGGGATGGCCGCCGCGATCAGCCGCACCGATGCGCAGGGCCAGCCCTTCGGCGGGTGGTTCCCGCAGGAAGCCGTCAGCCGCGAAACCGCGCTGGCAGGCTTCACGTCCGATGCCGCCTATGCCGGATTTGCCGAAGGGCGGTTCGGACGTCTGCTGCCGGGCGAGCGCGCGGACTTCCTGCTGGTCGACCGCGACCCGCTGCTCGCATCGCCCGACGCGCTGCGCCAGACGAAGGTGATCGGGGTGTGGATCGGTGGGGTCAAGGTGAAGGGGGAGTAATTACTCCGCCGCCGCGCGCTCGGCTGCTTCCTCGGCTTCGCGCGCGGCCTTGTCGGCCTCGACCGCCTTTTCCTGGAACCGCATCATCACCAGCGCGCCCTCGAACAGCAGCCACAGCGGCAACGCAAGGATCACCTGCGAGCCCGGATCGGGCGGCGTCACCACCGCCGCAATCACGAAGATCGCCACGATCACATAGCGCCGCGCCGCCGACATCTGCGCGCGGGTAATGATGCCTGCGCGGTGCAGCAACAGCAGCAGCACTGGCAGCAGGAAGGTCAGCCCGAAGGCGAGGATGAACTGCATCACCAGGTTGAGATATTCGCCCGCGCTCGGCAACGCCTCCAGCTTCATGCCCCCCGCCTCCCCGCCGAAGCCGAGGAAGAAGGTGAAAGCGATCGGCATCACCACGAAATAGGCCAGCGCCGCACCCGCACCGAACAGCACCGGGGTCGCCAGCAGAAACGGCAGGAAGGCCTTCTTCTCGCGCGCATAGAGCCCCGGCGCGACGAAAGCCCAGAGCTGGTTGGCGATCACCGGAAAACTGACCATGAAGCCCGCAAACAACGCGACCTTCAGTTCGACGAAGAACACCTCCGGCAGCTTGGTGAAGATCAGCTGGCCCTCGCCATTGGGGAAGGCCTGCTTGAGCGGCCAGACCAGCATCCCGAGGATTTCGTCGGCGAAATAGAGGCACACCCCAAAGCCCACCCCCAGCGCCAGCAACGCGCGGATAACGCGGGTGCGCAGTTCGATCAGGTGGTCGAGCAGCGGGGCGCGGGTCTCGTCGAGATCGTTGATTTTAAACATCGCCATTGCCCTTGGCGAGCGGCAGTTGCGGCTGCGCTTCGTCGGTATCTGGGGCGGTTGCGGGCGGCTCGGCGGCGGGCGGCGGAGGCGACTCGGGGGGCGAGAGTTTTTCCACCGGTGGCGGCCCCGTCATCACCGGCGCACCGGCTTCAGCCTCGGTCAAGGCGGCGGAGCGGCGCATGATCTCCTCGTTCTGCGCCTTCCACTTCTTTTCCATGTCCTCAAGCTCGGCCTCACGCACCATAGCGTCGATGCCGGAGCGGAAATGGGCCGAGACACGCCGGATCTTGCCGATCCAGCGACCAGCCGTCCGCATCGCCAGCGGCAGGTCCTTGGGCCCGATCGCCACCACCGCGACGATCAGGATGACCAGCAATTCTCCGATGCCGAGGTCGAACATAGGGGGGTGCGGTCAGCCCGCCTCCTTGGCAGGGGTCAGGCGCCGGGGGTGTCGGACTTGTCGAGCGTGGTCGGAGCCGGCGCTGCCGTCGGCGCGGGATCGGCGGCGGGCGGCTCGATCTGCCCCTTGGCCGGGGGATCTTGCGTCTCGCTCATCCCCTTCTTGAAGCTGGAGATGCCCTTGCCGAAATCGCCCATCATTTCCGAAATGCGCCCGCGGCCGAACAGGACCAGCACGACCAGTGCGATGATGAGAATTTGCCAGATACCGGGTTGCATAGTCCGAGACTCGTGTTGCTGTGGAAGCCCCATATAGGAGCCTTGGCGCGCCGATGCCACCCGGTGCGACGGATCAGGATGGGTCTTCGTCGTCGCTCTCGGCCTCGTCGGGCTCGTCGGGGTCGAAGCGCATCGCGGCCTCCATCGCCTCGTCCACCGGATCGAGCAGCCCGGCGGCGCGCAATTCGTCGATTCCGGAAAGATCGCGGCGGCTGGCGAGGCCGAAATGGTCGAGGAATTCGGGCGTCGTGGCGTAGATCACCGGGCGGCCCGGCACCTCGCGGCGACCGGCGGGCTTCACCCAGCCCGCCTCCATCAGCACGTCGAGCGTGCCTGCGCTGGTCTGCACGCCGCGGATCGATTCGATTTCCGCGCGGCTGACGGGCTCGTGATAGGCGATGATCGCCAGCACTTCGGTCGCCGCGCGGCTGAGGCGGCGCACCTGCTCCTTCTCGCGGCGCAGCAGATGGGCGAGGTCGGGCGCGGTTTCGAAGTGCCACCTGCCGCCGCGCTCAACCAGGTGCACCCCGCGCGGGCCATAGCGCGCTGTCAGCGTGGCCAGCGCCGCGCGCACATCGCCGGGGGCGGCATCGCCGAGATGGGCAGCGAGCGCATCGACCGTCATCGGCGCTTCGGCGGCGAACAAGGTCGCCTCGATTGCGCGTTCGAGCGGGTCGGGCTCGGCTTCGCTCATGCCCCCAGCCCTTGTCCTGTGCCGTCCTTCAGACGACGGATGCGCAGGGGGGCAAAGGCTGCTTCCTGCTCCAGCTCCGCGCGTCCGCGCTTGGCCAGCTCCAGCGCCGCGACGAAGCTGGAGGCCAGCGCCGAGCGCTTCAGTTCGGGCGAGGCGTGGGGCGGCAGGAAATCGCGGATTTCCATCCATTCGAGCGTCACGCCGAGCATCGCCGCGACCCGCTCCAGCGCCGAATCGAGCGTCATCACCGGGCGGTTCGCCACGTGATAGATGCGCGGCGCGGTGCGCGCCTTGACCTGCCCATAGGCCTGGATGAGGCTGAACAGGTCGGAGCGCCACACGGTCTTGCGGTCGGTGCGCAGGCCCTCGGGGCTCCCTCGCAGAAACACGTCGCGCCCGATCCGGTCGCGCCCCATCAACCGCCCCGCCGCCTCGCGCATCGCGCCGAGGCGCTGCAGCCGCAGTTGCAGGCGCAGCGCCAGTTCCTCGGGCGACGGGTCTTCCTGCTCCTCCTTCGGCAGCAGCATCGCCGACTTGAGGTAGGCGAGCCAGGCTGCCATCACGAGGTAATCGGCGGCCAGCTCCAGCTTCATCGCCCCGGCGCGCTCGATATAGGTGAGGTATTGATCGACCAGCGCGAGGATCGAGATCTGCCTGAGGTCGACTTTCTGCCGCCGCGCGAGATCGAGCAGCAGGTCGAGCGGCCCTTCCCACGCGCCCAGTTCGAGATAGAGCGCATCCGAATCGGGCCGCGACGCCTCGGGCGGGAACATGAAGGGCTGATCGGCCTCGCTCATGCCGCGGCTCCCGTCAGCGCCAGCAGCGCATCACGCTTGGACAGCAGCGCACCCGCCTCCGGGGCGAGCGTCGGGGCGATGCGGGTGCCTTCCAGCGCCCGCTCGAGCCGTGCGGCGGTGGTGGGAGGCATGGTGGGCAGCACCTCGCAAATCCCCTCCATGTCGTCCATCTTCGCCCAGCAATTGAGGATGATGTCGCACCCCGCCGCATGGGCCCGCGCCGCACGTTCGGGGATCGAGCCGCCCAGCGCCTCCATGTCGATATCGTCGGTCAGCAGCAGGCCATCAAAGCCGATTGCGCCGCGGATCACGTCGCGGATCACGGTTTCGGAGAGGGTCGCCGGGTTGTCGGCATCCCACGCGGTGAAGACCAAATGCCCGGTCATGCCGATCAGCGCATGGCTGAGCGTGCGGAACGGGGCGAGGTCGTCCTCAAGCTCCGCAGCCGAGGCTGTGACGGTGGGCAGCGCCTTGTGCGTGTCAACATCGGTGCGGCCGTGGCCGGGCATGTGCTTGACGCAACCGGTCACGCCGCCCGCCGCCAGCCCTTCGAGCACGGCGCGCCCGATCGCGGCCACGGCCACCGGGTCGCTGCCGAAAGCGCGGTCACCGATCACATCATGCGCGCCGGGCACGCGCAGGTCGAGCGGAGGGTGGTAATCGACCGTGATGCCCATATACGAAAGCTCCAGCCCCATCGCCGTGGCATTGGCCCGCGCCGCCTCGATCGCGCTGGCGGGCGCGATGGCATAGAGCCGTTCGAAGGCGGCCCCTGCGGGATAGCTGGCCCAGTGCGGCGGCCGCAGCCGCGCGACGCGCCCGCCTTCCTGATCGATCGAGATCAGCAGCCGGTCGCGCCCGTGGATGCTCCTGAGATCATCGGTCAGTGCGCGCAGTTGCTCGGGATCGACACAATTGCGCCCGAACAGGATGTAGCCCGCCGGATCGCAATCGCGGAAGAAGGCGCGCTCGTCAGGGGTAAGCTGCGGGCCGCCGAGGCCGAAGATTGCCGGAATCATGGTGGTGCCAGACTCGCACCCAAAGCCGGGGCTCGCAAGGGCAAGAGGGGCTCAAGACGGGGGCAGCACCCCGCCAATCCCCATCTATTTGACCTGACACTCGAGCCCGTCGGCCTTGATCGCGGCGCACAGGCGGTCGGCTTCGGCCCGGCTGCCGGTGACGGCCTGCAGGCGATAGACCGTGCCGATATCAACCTTGCCTTCGACCACGCGGTGCTTGATCCCGGCGAGCTTGTCGGTGCGGCGTTGCGCGTCGACCCAGCCCTGCTCGGCCCGCGCGCGGGTGCCATAGGCGGCGAGCTGCACGGCCGTGCCTGCCGCCGGAGCGGGTTCTGCCGCGGGCGTGACGGGCACCGGCTTGGTTGCGCCTGCCGAGGGCGTGGGCGCAGGCGCAGGCTTGCTGCCCGGCGTCCCGCCCGGAAGCGGCGGAAGGTTGGTATCGGCGACCACCGCGGGGCGCGATCCGCCCTCGCCCACGACGGGCGCGACATTGCCCGTGCCCGCGAAGGTCTTGCCGCCCGGATCGTCGGGCTTGGTCTTGACCGGCCCTTCGGGCGCGGAAATCACGCTGCCATCGGCGACCACATCGCCGCTTGCCGCACGATGGGAGACCCACCACACCCCGCCGACCACGACCGCGAGCAGCGCGACCATCAGGGTGAAGAACCCCGCGATCTGCATCATGTCGAAGCCGCCCGCGTCCTCGTCATCCTCGTCGGATTCTAGCCAGGGGAGATTGTCCGTGTCGGCCAGATCGAGCTCGTCGCCGAGCCCGTCGTTGCCGCCGTCCATCCCTTCGTCCAGTTCCTCGTATTCGGCGTCGATCATGGCGAAATTCCGGGCCCCCAAATGGCTCACATGCGCAAGATTACATGCTTTCGACCGCCTCGACACCCAAGACGCCGAGACCGCCGCAGATTACCTGCCCGATTGCGCTTGCAAGGAAAAGCCTTGCTGCCGTCAGAGCGGGGTCCTGTTCCACGATGAAGCGCTTTTCGGGCCGGTCGTTACCGAGGTTCCAGTAGGAATGGAGGTCGCCCGCCAGATCGTAGAGATAGAAAGCGATCCGGTGCGGTTCGCGCGCGCGGGCGGCGGCTTCGATCTCGCGCGGGAACTGCGCGGCGCGGGCGATCAGCGCCAGCTCCTCTGTCCCGAGCTTGTCGAGTGCCGCATCGGACGGCGTGATCCCCATGTCGGCCGCCTTGCGCAGGCTCGAGCGGATGCGCGCATGGGCATATTGCACGTAGAAGACAGGGTTGTCCTTCGAGGCTTCGACCACCTTGTCGAAGTCGAAATCCATTTGCGCATCGGGCTTGCGGGTCAGCATGGTGAAGCGCACCACATCCTTGCCGACCATGTCGACCACGTCGGCGAGCGTCACGAAATTGCCCGCGCGCTTCGACATCTTGAACGGCTGGCCGCCCTTCATCAGCTGCACCATCTGGACCAGCTTGACCTCGAAGGGCTTCGGGGAAGCGCCATCGGCACTGGTCAGCGCGGCGACTGCGGCCTTGATCCGCTTGACGGTGCCGGCATGGTCCGCGCCCCAGATGTCGACCAGCGCATCGGCGGTCTGGGCCTTCTGGAAGTGATAGGCGAGGTCGGCCCCGAAATAGGTCCACGCCCCGTTCGATTTCTTGATCGGGCGATCCTGATCGTCGCCGAACTTCGTCGAGCGGAACAGCGGGAGTTGGACGGGCTCCCAGTCCTCGGGCGGGGCCTTGCCCTTGGGGGCTTCGAGCACGCCGTCATAGACGAGATCGTGGTCGCGCAGCCACGCCTCGGCGGCATCGACCTTGCCCGAGGCCTGCAATTCGGCCTCGGACGAGAACAGATCGTGCGCGATGCCGAGCGTCGCGAGATCCTCGCGGATCATGTCCATCATCGCCGCCACCGCGCGGGTGCGGAACAGGATCAGCCATTCTTCTTCGGGGGCAGCGGCATATTTGTCGCCGAACTCGGCGGCAAGTTTCTGGCCGATATCGACAAGGTAATCGCCGGGATACAGGCCTTCGGGAATGGTGATACTCTCGCCAAGCGCCTCGCGATAACGCAAGTGCACCGAGCGGGCGAGCACATCGACCTGCGCGCCCGCATCGTTGACGTAGTATTCCTTGATGACCCTATGCCCGGCGAACTCCAGCAGCCCGGCGAGCGCATCGCCCACAACCGCGCCGCGGCAGTGGCCCATGTGCATCGGCCCGGTGGGGTTGGCCGAGACATATTCGACATTGACGGTCGCGCCCCCGCCCATCTGCGAGCGTCCGTAATCCGCGCCGAGGCTGGCGATGGCGCGCAGCTCGTCGAGCCATGCCTCGCCCGCGAGACGCAGGTTGATGAAGCCCGGCCCGGCAATGTCGGCGCTGGTGATGGAGGGCTGCACGGCGAGCTTTGCGGTGATCGCCTCGGCCAGCGCGCGCGGGTTCATGCCCGCAGGCTTGGCCAGCACCATCGCGGCATTGGTCGCCAGATCGCCGTGGCTGGGGTCGCGCGGCGGCTCAAGCGTGACATTGGCGAAGGAGGTGCCTGCGGGCAGCACGCCCTCGGCGACCAGATCGGTCAGCACGGTTTCGATCAGCGCGGTGTAGGCTGCGTAGAGGGTCTTGGGTGTGGTCATCGGTGTCTCGTGCGGTGTGCGCGGAAATATCGCGCGTGCAAGATAGGAAGCGGGGTCCCGGGTCAAGCCCGGGACGGGGGAGGAAGACGACTGCCCCACCTCACGAATGGCGCTGGCACGACGCCGACGGCGTCGCAAGCGCGACCGCGCGCCCGCAGGTGCTCTTGCGCGCAGCGCCGGAAACGCGCCGAGGATGCGGGCGCGGATGCGCCCGCACAAACTATCTCGTCACATTATACTTCAGCTGGTCCTCGGTCAGCTGGAAGCCGACCAGCATTTCGAACCGGGTGCGGGCGACGGCGGCCTTGACCTCGGGATCGGCCAGCGGATCGAGCGCCGCTTCGGCATCGCCCGCGCGTCGTCGCTTGGTGATCTTCTGGCGGATATCCTCGGGCAGCGCGGCGTCGGCGCGGTTGACGTAGCTCGCTGCCTTGCCGCTGGCGACCGCGCGGTCCTGCCCGTCGGCAAAGGCGATCGTCACCATGCCCACGCGCTTGCTGACCACGGCATTGCCGCCGCGCAGCACGGTCACGAAATAGGGCAGCTCGACCGTGCGCGCGCCGCGCGTGTCGCTGCGGCGGGCGTTGATGGTGAAGGTCGCCTCGGAATAGATCTTGTCGGTGCTGTCATTGCAGGTCGAGCGCAGATCGGTCATCGCCGCGCTCACATCGAGGCTGGCGACGGTGGTATCCCCGCCGGGGCGGAAGGTGGTGATATCGCCCGTATAGTCGGGAATCCCGACCGAGGGGCACAGCGTCAGTACGCTGGCAATGCCGACGCCCTGGTCGATCACCAGCTCGCCCTCGTTCGAACAGGCCGCAAGGCTCGCCACCAGTCCCAGAGCCACCAAGCCGCGCGCGCGAAGCATCATCAAAAGCCGTCCTTGCATATTCCGATCCCGTGCGCCCTAGCGAGGACGCGCACAAAGCGCTAGGGGGAGAGACATGAACGCGCCCTTTCCCGCCTCCGCCGCCGCGACCGCCGAGCGCCCGCAGCTCAACCTGTTGATTGCCGCCCCGCGCGGCTTCTGCGCCGGTGTCGACCGCGCAATCGAAATCGTCGAGAAGGCGCTCGAACGCTACGGCGCGCCGGTCTTTGTGCGGCACGAGATCGTCCACAACAAATATGTGGTCGAGCAGCTGAAGGCCAAGGGCGCGATCTTCGTCAAGGAACTGGACGAGGTGCCCGACGATGCGCCGGTGGTGTTCAGCGCCCACGGGGTGCCGAAGGCGGTCCCGGCTGAGGCGAAGCGCCGCCAGCTGCTCTATGTCGATGCCACCTGCCCGCTGGTGAGCAAGATCCACCGTCAGGCCGAACGCCAGATCGAAAAAGGCCGCCACATCATCTTCATCGGCCACGAGGGCCACCCCGAGGTGATCGGCACGATGGGTCAGGTCGAACCGGGCCAGATGACGCTGGTCGAGACGATCGAGGATGTCGACAAGCTGCCCTTCGATTCCGACGAGGAGCTCGCCTACCTCACCCAGACCACGCTGTCGGTGGACGACACACGCGAGGTGATTCAGGCGCTCGAATGGCGCTATCCCAACATCTCGGGCCCGCGCGCCGAAGACATCTGCTATGCCACCTCGAACCGGCAGGCGGCGGTCAAGGAACTGGCGCATGACTGCGATCTGGTGTTGGTGATCGGCGCGCCCAATTCGTCCAATTCGCTGCGGCTGGTCGAAGTGTCGGAACGGCTCGGCACTCCTGCCAAGCTGATTCAGCGCGCTTCGGAAATCGACTTTGCATGGCTGGAAGGCGTGGAAACGCTGGGGCTGACCGCGGGGGCCTCCGCACCCGAGATACTGGTGCGCGAAGTGGTCGCCGCGCTGGCGACGCGCCGCACGATCCAGGAAAAGGAAATCACCGCCACCGTCGAGAAGATGGTGTTCAAGCTGCCCCGCCAGCTGACCGAATAGGCTTTTCGGGCGGGGCGCATGGCGGTCTATACCCATCTCGGGGCAGAGGATCTCGCCCGGCTGATCGCGCATTACGATGTCGGCGCGCTGGTTTCGGCCAAGGGGATCGCCGAGGGCGTGTCCAATTCCAACTGGCTGGTCGAGACCACCGGGACGGCAGGATCGGGAACGCGCTTCATCCTGACGCTCTACGAACGGCGGATCGACTATGCCGATCTGCCCTATTTTCTGGAACTGCTGGATCACCTCGCCGCCAAGGGCTGCCCGGTGCCGCGCACGATGCACGACCGGACAGGCGGATCGTGGCGAATGGTCGAGGGCAAGGCGGCGGCGCTGATCGAGTTTCTGCCCGGCGTTTCGCCCACCCGGCCCACGCCGGAACAGGCCCACAGCGTCGGCGAGGTGCTCGCGCGGTTGCACTTGGCCGCGCAGGATTTCCCGCGCACCCGCGCCAATGCGATGGATTTCGCCGCCAGCGCCGCGATCCTGCGCGCTTGCGGGGCCGAGGCGCTGGCGACGATCGACCCCGCCCTCCCCGCGCTGCTCGCCGAGGCCGAGGCCGCCGCCGCGCTTGATCTCGCCGCGCTGCCGCGCTCGCAGACGCACACCGACCTCTTCCCCGACAATGTGCTGATGCTGGGCGACCGGGTGACCGGGCTGATCGACTTCTACTTCGCCTGCACCGGGCCGATGGTGCTCGATCTGGCAGTGACCCATGCGGCGTGGAGCTTCGATGCGGCGGGCGTGCATGACCCCGCCATCGGCAGTGCGCTGATCGCAGGCTATGAAAGCGTGCGCCCGCTGGAGCCGGCCGAGCGCGCGCTCTTCCCCGAAGTCGCCAAGGGCGCGTGCCTGCGCTTCGTCGCGAGCCGCGCCGAAGACTGGCTCGACACGCCCGACGATGCGCTCGTCACCCGCAAGGACCCGATGCAATTCGCGCGGCGGTGGCAGTTCTACGACGAAACCGGCTCCGCTCTGCTTGCAGGCTGAGCCAAGCGCGGCCAAGGTTGACGGCGATGAAACAGGTTCAGATCTTCACCGACGGCGCGTGCAAGGGCAATCCCGGCCCCGGCGGCTGGGGCGCGCTGCTGCGCATGGGCCCGCACGAAAAGGAACTGTCGGGCAACGAGGCCGACACAACCAACAACCGCATGGAGATGACCGCAGCAATCCGCGGCCTCAGTGCGCTGATCGAGCCGTGCAAGGTCGATCTCTATTCCGACAGCAAATATGTGCTCGACGGGATGCAGAAGTGGATTCACGGCTGGCAGAAGAACGGCTGGCTCAATGCCAGCAAGAAGCCGGTGCGCAATGCCGATCTGTGGCACGACCTGATCGAGGCCGCGCGCCCGCACCAGATCACCTGGCACTGGGTCAAGGGCCATAATGGTCACCCCGAAAACGAACGGGTCGACGCGCTGGCCAGTGCGGAGGCGGAGAAAGCGCGGGGTTGATTTGGATCAGCGGCCCGAAGTTTCGTCATTGCGAGCGAAGCGAAGCAATCCATGGACGAACCGCTCCGCGAGTGGGTGGCCCAGATGATGGATTGCTTCGTCGCCTCCGGTTCCTCGCAATGACGAGGTGCGGATCAATCAGGAATTATCTTCGACTTCCGCGCCGGGGCCGTTCTTCTTGATCGAATCGATGGCGTTCTGCGCACTCGCCTTGCTCGAATAGCCCTGGGTCGAGAACATCACTTCGGAATTGTACTTGAACCGCACCCGGAACTCGCCGGCGTTGTCCTTGTAGATTTCAAACTTGTGCGCCATTGCGGCCCCTCTCTTCTGGTTAATCCCATCGCAGGGATGGCAGATCAGCGGGCGCTTTTCCAGACCGATTGTTGCGCAAATGCCCGCTGAAATCGCTCAGGCGCATAGGCGGAGGCGTCGATCGGGGCGGTCATCGCGTCGGGCCCGGTTCCCAGCAGCAGCTGCGAGGCGAGCCGTGCGGCGGCAGGCGCGGTCTGGATGCCGAAGCCGCCCTGCCCGGCGAACCAGAAGAAACCAGCGGCCTCGGGGTCGTAGCCATAGACCGGCAGCCGGTCCGGTGCGAAGCTTCTGAGGCCCGCCCAGCGCCGCTCGACCGCCGCGATCCGCCAGTCCGTCACCTGCTGAAAGCGGTCGATGGCGACGGCGACGTCCAGCTCTTCGGGCGCCGCGTCGCAGGGGGCGGAGGGGATTTCGTCGTGCGGGCTGAGCCAGAGCCGCCCGCCATCGGGCTTGAAATAGAAGCCGCCGTTGATGTCGATCACCAGCGGCAGATCGGCGGGTGCGGGCGGATCGACCCGCAGCACCGCGACCGTGCGGCGCAGCGGCGCAATCCCGATGGCAGGCACCCCGGCCAGCGCCGCGATGGCATCTGCCCAGGCCCCGGCGGCATTGATGATGGTGGCCGCGCGCCATGTCTCGCCGCGCTCGGAGGTGATGGTCCAAACGCCGTCCGCCCAGTCGAGCCCGGTGATTCGCGCACGGCACACGGTCTCGGCCCCGTGGCGGCGCGCGAGGACGAGGTAATGCTGATGCAGCCCCGCCACGTCGATATCGGCCGAGGCGGGCTGATGCAGCCCATGGCTCCACTCGGGGCGAATCTGCGGCACCATCGCCGCCAGCGCCGCCCCTTCGAGCGGGGTGATCGCCACCCCGGTGCCTTCGTAACTGGCCCGGAACGCCGCCATCGCCGCCACATCCTCGCTCCGCCCGACATAAAGCGCGCCGCGATGGGTGAGAAAGCCGTGTTCATCAAGATAGGCGCCCGAAGCGCGCGTCAGCGGCACCACGCCGGGGCCGCCGTAGCATTCCTCCCAGAACGCCGCCGAGCGCCCGGTGGCGTGATAGCCCGGCGCGTCCTCTGCCTCCAGCAGCAGCACGCGGGCGTGGGGCGCTAGCTCGGCGGCAAGGCTCGCCCCGGCCATGCCGGCCCCGATGATGGCGATATCGTGGATCATGCGTCCTGCGAAACTGGCGGCGCGACTTGGGCGAGGAAGGCCTCGATCCGCGCCATGATCGGATTACGGACAGCGTCCGCCTCGCGCAGCACTTCGTGCGCAGCCTCTTCGCCCAGCGCCATGATCTCAGCCCTCGGCAGGCGGGCGGCGGCGCGCAGGTTGGCCGGGTGGCTCACCAGCTTGTCCGCCACGGTCGAGACGATCAGCACAGGCACCTCAACCGCCTCGAGCGCGCCGGGGCGTTCCAGCCCGATCCACGAGGCATAGGCCTGTTCGACCCAGCGCCAGCTCGCCGGGCCCATGACGAGCTCGGGGCGATGATCGCGCCACCATTGTTCGTCGGCATAGCGATCGGGATCGTGGGTGAGCAGCGTTGCGCGGCCCGTGGGCAACTCGCCCGGCTTCTCGCTCCACTTCCACGCCTGCCGCATCGGATCGCCGATCCGGCACATGGTCTGCGCGACCTTGTGCAGCAGGCCGAGTGGCAGCGGCGGGCCGGCGATGCCGGTCATCGGCGCGCTCAACACCACCGCATCGGGTGTGATGCGGCCCTCGGCGAGCGCGCGCAGCACCAGATGTCCGCCCATCGAATGGGCTGCCAGCACATGCGGCCCCGGAGTCGTCTCCACCCAGGCCGACCACAGCGCGGTCAGATCGTCGATCCAGATCGCGAAATCCTCGATATGCCCGGTGACCGCGTCGTTCCCGAGCCGCCCCGAGCCCGCCTGCCCGCGCCAGTCAGCCGCCGTCACCCGCCAGCCGGCGCGGTGCCATTCTTCCAGCGTTTCGAGGTATTTCTCGTAGAAGTCCCCGCGCCCGGGCAGGAACAGGATCGACCCGCGCAGAGGTGTGCCGCCCGGCCAGTCGATCCGGCGGATGGCATGACCATCGGCTGCGGCCCACACGCTCTCGCGCGCGTCGGCGGGGATCGCCCGGCGGTCGATCACCATCGCTTTCCCATCCGGGTCGGTATTGGTGCCGAGGGGCGGGCTTGGAGTGTGGTTACTATTTGGTAAGTCATGTTCTGTAGGTGTGTCCCAATCAAGGACGGCCGCTGCATCGTGCAGAGCCTTCCACGGGGCACGATGTCGATGAGTTTGATTTCCTACGGTCTGCTGGCGGGCTTGGCAATTGCGCTGGTGTTTGCCGCGCTCAGCGACATTCGCAGCCGCACGATCGCCAACCGTCTCAACCTCGCCATTGCGCTCGCCGCGCCCGCCTTCTGGTGGGCGAGCGGCCTGTCGCTGTGGCCGGGCGTGGCGATCCAGCTGGGCGTGGCGCTGGCGGCCTTCGCGGTCTTTGCCGGTCTGTTCGCGCTGAACATGATGGGCGGCGGCGATGTGAAGCTGCTGACCGCGCTCGCGCTGTGGGTCAGCCCTGCGCACTTCATGCAATTGCTGCTGGTGATGGCGCTGGCCGGCGGGGCGCTGACGATCGTCATGGCGGCCTGGCACGTGATGCGCCGCCAGAAAGACAAGCTCAAGATTCCCTACGGAGTCGCCATCGCATTCGGCGGCCTGTGGGTGCTGGCAATCAATTATCTGCCGCAGGGGCTCAACGCCGTTCAGGCAGCATAACCCGATTTTAACCAGTCAGGACTTACGAACTGCAACCATACCTGCCCGCTAACCAACCAAGGGCGATTACGAGGGGGCTTATTGAGCCATGGATAGGAAGAAACTGGTTCTGCTGCTCGGTGCGCTGATCATTGCGATCGGGACCGCTTTTGCCGCTCGCAGCATCTTCGCCGGAGGCGCTGCCCCCGATGCAGAAGCCGCTGTGCCCACCGGGCCGCGCGTGCTTGTCGCCAAGCGCGCGCTGACCGCGGGCACCATCATCACCGCCGATGCGCTGGGCTTCCAGCCCTGGCCCAAGGAGCTGGTGCAGGACGCGTACTTCATCGACGGCGAGGCCGACATGAACAAGCTGCTCGGCACCGTCGTGCGCTACCCGATCACCGCAGGTGAGCCGGTCACGCAGGGCTCGCTGGTGGCACCGGGCGACCGCGGCTTCCTTGCCGCTGCGCTCGGGCCGGGCATGCGGGCCGTGACTGTGCCGGTGTCGGCCCAGTCGGGCGTGGCAGGCTTCGTCTTCCCGGGTGACCGTGTGGACGTGGTGCTGACCCAGCAGGTCGAGGGCGCGTGTGACGATTGCACGCTCAAGACCGCTGAAACCGTGCTGCGCAACCTGCGGGTGCTCGCCACCGACCAGACCACCGAAAAGACCACCGACGAGAACGGCAAGACCGTGGTCGAGCAGTTCAGCACGGTGACTCTCGAAGTGACGCCCAAGATCGCCGAGAAGATCGCCGTGGCCCAGACCATCGGCACGATCAGCCTGGTGCTGCGCTCGATCGCCGACAGCCAGTCGGAGCTTGAGAAGGCGGTGGCTGCGGGCGACATCCAGATCCCGGCGGGCGCAACGCCCGAAGAGGAAGAAAAGATGCTCAAGGCCGCCATGGCGCGCCCGCTCGACAAGGGCACGACCTTTGTCACCGGCGGTGACGTGTCGCGCTTCCAGCGCTCGACGGTGCCGCCCAAGACCCGCCAGCAGGAAACGCAGGTGGCAGCGGCCCAGTCCGCGCCCCGTGCAAGCGGCGGTGGCGGTGCGGCAGCGCCGGTCTACACCGGGCCGAGCGTGCGGGTGACCCGCGGCAAGGAAACCACCGACACTCCGGTGAGCGCCAAGGCCAATGCCGGTGCCGTGCTCTCCGGCCAGTCGAGCGGCGTGCGCCGCGCCGGGCAGACCGTGCCCGCCGCCGGCATGACCGTGATCAACTGAGGGGCTGAAAGACCATGTCTGTGACCAACACCCGAAGTGCGCCTGCAATCCAGGCAATCCGTGGCAAACCCGAGGGGGGCCAACCCATGACGTCCAAGTTCAAGATCAAGCTGCTGCTGGCCGCCATGGCCGCCGTGCCGACGGCCGCCATGCCGGCCGCCACCGCCACCGCCCAGTCGGTTGCCAAGCCTTCGCAGGAAATCATCCTGTCGATCGGCAAGGGCGAGCTGGTGACGGTGCCCGGCACGATGGCCGATGTCTTCGTCGCCAACGAAGAAGTCGCCGATGTCCAGGTGAAGTCGCAGCGTCAGCTCTATGTCTTCGGCAAGGCCGGCGGCGAGACCACCATCTACGCCAGCAATGATCGCGGCGACGTGATCTTCTCGGCCAACATCCGGGTCGGCTCGAACATCGGCAGCATCGATCAGATGCTGGCGATGGCGATGCCCGATGCCAAGGTGAGCGTGTCGACCATGGGCACCAACACCGTGCTGCTGACCGGCACCGTGGGCGCTCCGGAAGATGCAGCCGAGGCCGAGCGTCTGGTGCAGGCCTTCCTCGGCGATGACGCCAATGTCATCAGCCGCCTGAAGACCGCGACCCCGCTGCAGGTCAACCTGCACGTCAAGTTCGCCGAAGTCAGCCGCAGCCTCGTTCGCGAGATCGGTGCCAACCTGACGACTGCGGATTCGACCAACGGCTTCCAGTTCGGTGTCGGCAACGGCCGCGGCGCGGTGGTGCAGTACAATCCGGGCGGCCCGGTCGGTGTGAACGTCACCGAAGGCGCCGACGGCACCTCGGTCATCACCAGCGCCGGAACGACGCTTGCCGGTCTGGGCAAGCTGTTCGGGATCGACATGGCGGGCACGCTCGACCTGTCGGAACGCCTCGGCCTGGTGACCACTATTACCGAACCGAACCTCACCGCGCTTTCGGGCGAAACCGCGACCTTCCTCGCGGGCGGTGAATTCCCGATCCCGATTTCGCAGGGTCTCGGCCAGGTTACGGTGCAGTTCCGCCAGTTCGGCGTGAGCCTCGCCTACACCCCCACCGTGCTCTCGAACGGCCGCATCTCAATGCGCGTGCGTCCGGAGGTCTCCGAACTGTCGACCCAGGGCGCGATCACGCTCAACGGGTTCCAGGTTCCGGCGATCACCACCCGCCGCACCGAAACCACCATCGAGCTGGGTTCGGGCCAGAGCTTCATGATCGCCGGGCTGATGAGCGCAAACGCGCAGAACCAGCTGGAAAAGGCGCCGGGTCTTGGCGACGTGCCGATCCTCGGTAACCTGTTCCGCAGCCGTCAGTTCCGCAAGGGCGAGACCGAGCTGGTGATCATCGTCACCCCCTATCTGGTCAAGCCGGTGGACGCCAAGGACATCAAGCTGCCGACCGATGGCTATGCCTCGGCCAATGAACTGCAGCAGCTGCTTGGCTATCAGAACCACGCCGGGGTGTCGGGCGCCGAACGTCCCGGCCCGACCGCGGCGGGCGGCGAGGATGCCCCTGCCCCCAAGGTGAGCCAGGCCGACCCGGCCGCGATCAGCCCGACCCAGCCGGAACAGCCGCGCCGGGCCGAAAAGAAGCGCCGCAAGGATGACCGCGCGGCCAGCGCCGATCCGGTCGCTGCGCCCGGCTTCAGCCTCTAACGTGAGAAAGGTGACTGTGATGCCGCATGCACAAGAAACCCGGCAGGCCAGCGTGCCCGCCTCCACCTTCGGGCGAGCCTCGAAAATCGCGATCGCGCTGGCGCTGGGCCTTGGCCTTGCCGGTTGCGGCGGGATGCCGATGAACAACACGCTCTACAGCGTCAAGCAGCCGGTGGTCGAACGCACCAACATGGTGCTGGATGTGACGACCAGCAGCGCGGGCCTGCCGATCTCCGAGCAGCAGCGCCTCAACGGCTGGTTCGAGACGATGGATCTGCGCTACGGCGATCGTATCGCGATCGAGAACCCCGGCCAGAACCCGGCGGTGACGGGCGCGATCCGCGATCTGGCGGCGCGTTACGGCCTGATGATCAGCGACACCGCGCCGGTGACGCCGGGATATCTCCAGCCGGGTCAGGCCCGTGTGGTGATCACCCGTGCCACCGCCAGCGTGCCGGGTTGCCCCGACTGGTCGGCGACTTCGGACATGAACTACAGCCATGGCCTCAGCCCGAATTTCGGTTGCGCCAACAACGGCAACCTGGCGGCGATGGTCGCTGATCCGATGGATCTGCTGGAAGGCAAGAAGGGTTCGAGCGAGACGGTCATCGCCACCTCGAACAAGGCGATTTCAACCTATCGCCAGGCAGAACCGACCGGCGCAGCCGGCCTGATGGAAGCTGGCGCGGCCGCTGGCGGCGGAGGAGGTAACTAAGCCATGAATGCTCCCTGGAAATCGGGCTTGCCCGGCAATCGCGATCCCTTTGCGGCCTATATCTGCGATGACAACGCGCTGGACGTGATCCGGCCCGTGGTGATCGAGCTCGGCTGGCAGCCCGAAAAGTGCAACAAGGGCGGCCTGCGCAACGCGGTGCAGTCGCTTTCGGTCAGCGCCTCCCCGGCGATCCTGCTGGTTGACCTGTCGGAAAGCGGCGATCCGCTAAACGACATCAACGCGCTCGCCGAAGTGTGCGAGCCGGGCACGGTGGTGATCGCGGTCGGCCAGGTCAATGACGTGCGCCTCTATCGCGACCTGCTCGCCAGCGGGATCCACGACTACCTGCTCAAGCCGCTCTCGCCGCAGCAGGTGCACGACGCGCTCAATCAGGCGCTGGCCGTGTTCATGAGCCCCAAGGGCGGCGACGGTGACGGGGTCAAGCGCCACGTCTCCACCGCCGTGGTGGGCACCCGCGGGGGTGTTGGCGCCTCGACGCTAGCGACCTCGCTCGCCTGGCTGTTTGCCGAGGCGCACAAGGCCCCGACCGCGCTGCTCGATCTGGATGTCCACTTCGGCACCGGCGCGCTGGCGCTCGATCTCGAACCGGGCCGCGGCCTGACCGACGCGATCGAGAACCCCAGCCGCATCGACCCGCTGTTCATCGAACGTGCCATGGTACGCGCCGGTGACAACCTGTCGATCCTTTCGGCCGAAGCCCCGATCAGCCAGCCGCTGATGACCGATGGTGCGGCTTTCGTGCAGCTGGAGGATGAATTCCGCCAGGCGTTCGAAATGACCGTGATCGATCTGCCGCGCAACATGCTGATCAACTTCCCGCAGCTGCTGGCTGACGTGAATCTGGTGCTGCTGACCTGCGAACTGACGCTGGCCTCGGCCCGCGACACGATCCGCCTGCTCTCGTGGCTCAAGACCAACGCCGCGCACGCGCATCCAATGATCGTCGCCAACAAGGTGCAGCCGGCGCTGGCCGAGATCAGCAAGGCCGACTTCGAAGCCTCGATCGAACGCAAGGTTGATTTCGTGGTGCCTTACGACATCAAGGCAGCCTCGAACGCGGCCAAGCTGGGTCAGGTCTTCGTCGACGCCAACCGGTCGAGCAAGGCCACAGCCGCGATCCGCCACATCGCCGAACGGGTGATGGGCGCGAGCGAGGACGAGCAGTTCGACGGCGGCAGCGGCGAAAAGAAGTCGCTGCTGGGCAATTTCGACTTCAAGTCGATGCTGTCCAAGAAGCCCAAGGTTGACCTCTCAAAGGTCGACTGAACCGATTGCCGCACGCGGGGAGCGGTCGCTGACAAGCCGCCCCGCTCCCCGCGCGGCACCCTTTGTTGATGTAATCCGCCGCTCGCCGGCGCAGCCAGGCAGGACATACCGAGATGGACTTTTTCCAAACCCTGCTGATCACGCTCGTGATCTTCGCCGTTCTGGTGCTGGGCTATTCGGTCATCGCCGGATCGGGCGCGACCAAGGCTCAGAAGCGCCGGATGGAATCGGTGCGTCACCGCCACTCGGAAAGCCTCGACGCCAAGGTCGATGCCCAGTTCAAGCGGGCGATCGCGGCGCGCAAGCCCAAGACCTATCGGGTCGCAGGCTCCGGTTCGCGGACCGAAGCCCTCGCCATGCGGCTCAACCGCACCGGCAAGGACTGGACGGTGTCGCAGTATATCTACGCCTCGATCGGTCTGGCGCTCGCGGTTACGGTGGTCATGTTCGTGCTGACCAAGTCCGCACTGCTTTCGGCGGGCGTGGGCCTGTTTCTGGGCGCCGGGCTCCCGCACCTGGTGGTCGGCAGCCTGATCAACAAGCGCACCAATGCCTTCGTCTCCAAGTTCCCCGACGGGATCGAGCTTCTCGTGCGCGGCCTGCGCTCCGGCCTGCCGGTGACCGAGACGCTCGCAATCGTATCGACCGAAGTGCCCGGCCCGGTCGGCTTTGAATTCAAGGCCGTGATCGACCGGATCAAGGTCGGCAAGACCATGGAAGACGCGCTGCAGGACACGGCCGACAAGCTCGGTATCCCCGAATTCAACTTCTTCACCATCACGCTTGCGATCCAGCGCGAGACCGGCGGTAACCTTGCCGAAACGCTCTCGAACCTCGCCAACGTGCTGCGCCAGCGGGCCCAGATGAAGCTGAAGATCAGGGCGATGAGCGCCGAATCCAAGGCCTCGGCCTATATCGTCGGCTCGCTGCCGTTCCTGGTGTTCGGGATGATCCTCTACATCAACCCGGAATATATGAGCGGGTTCTTCAACGACGACCGCCTGATCGTGACCGGCCTCGGGGCCGGGGTGTGGATGGCAATCGGCGTCGCCATGATGGCCAAGATGGTCAACTTCGAAATCTGATCGCGGGGGCAAGAGAACCATGATCCAACAACCCAGCGGCCCGACGCTCCTCGGCTTCGACGTCATCCTTGTCGGCTCCCTGCTTGCAGGTCTGGCGGCCTTCGCGGTGATGCTGGCGATCTACGCCGCGGTCACCATCCGCGATCCCATGGCCAAGCGCGTCAAGGCGCTGGAAGCCCGGCGCGAACAGCTCAAGGCCGGGATCGTCACCGCGGGCACGAAGAAGCGCACCAGCCTGGTGCGCCGCACCGACACGACCGACAAGGTCAAGAGCAGCCTCGGGCGCCTCAACGTCCTGCAGGAAAGCCAGATCAAGGACATCCAGCAGAAGCTGGCGCACGCGGGCTACCGCAACAAGGAACTGGCGGTTGTCATCATCGGCGCCCGCGCGATCCTGCCGATTCTGGTCGGCGGGTTGATGGGCACGCTGATCTACCTCGTCGACTTCTGGCCCGACTGGAGCCCGATGTTCCGCCTGATCGTGTTCGGCGGCAGCGTGTGGGCTTCCTACAAGGGCCCGGAAATCTTCCTCAGCAATAAGGCGAGCAAGCGCACCAAGGAAATCCAGAAGGGCCTGCCCGACGCGCTCGACCTGCTGGTGATCTGCGCCGAAGCCGGTCTGACCGTCGACGCCGCCTTCAACCGCGTCGCCAAGGAACTGGGCCGCGCCTATCCCGAACTGGGCGACGAATTCGCTCTGACCGCGATCGAGCTCAGCTTCCTCAACGAGCGCAAGCACGCCTTCAACAACCTCGCCTACCGCGTCAATCTTGAAGCGGTGAAGGGCGTGGTGACGACCATGATCCAGACCGAGCGTTACGGCACCCCGCTCGCTTCGGCGCTGCGCGTGCTCTCGGCGGAATTCCGCAACGAGCGCATGATGCGCGCCGAAGAGAAGGCCGCGCGTCTTCCGGCGATCATGACCGTGCCGCTGATCGTGTTCATTCTGCCGACGCTGTTCGTCGTGATCCTTGGTCCGGCGGCCTGTTCGATCTCCGACAACCTCGTCAACAAGTAGGGCAGTCGCCATCACGGAAGGGCCGGAGCGGGGACTACCCCTGCTCCGGCCCTTCCTGCGTATGGCCAGCCAGCCGCAGCGCCCGCCCGCGCAAGCCGGCGAGCAGGCGGCGCAGCACAGCCTCTTCCTCGGGCGCGAGGCCGGCGAGGAGTTCCGCTTCGGTCGCGCGGGCGAGCGGCATGACCTCGGCGTGGATCGCCTCGCCCTCCCCCGTCAGCGCCAGCAGGTGCGAGCGGCCGTCACCCGGATTGGGCACCCGCGCGATCAGCCCGCGTTCCTCCAGCACCTTGACTGCGCGGTTGACCGCGACCTTGTCCATCACCGTCGCCGCAGTCAGCGCGCGCTGAGTCATCCGCCCGCTGTCGCCTAGCACCGCCATCACCCGCCATTCGGGGATCTTGAGCCCGAAGCGCTTGCGATATCGCTCGGCGATGAGGCCGCTGACCGCGTTGGAGGTGACCGAGAGCTGGTAGGGCAGGAACCCCGCGAGCTGGCCGCCGACGGTGTCGGCAGGCTCATTCATAGGGGCGTTCGTCCCACCAGGGGTAGAAATCGGGCATGTCGGCGCTGACCCTGCCTGGATAGGCAGGCGCGCGCTTTTCAAGGAAGCTGGCGATGCCCTCCTTCGCGTCGGCCCCGCGGCTGAGGCGGTAGATCGCGCGGCTGTCGATCTTGTGCGCTTCCATCGGGTGATCGGTGGCCGAAAGCCGCCACATCATCGCCCGCGTCATCGCCACCGACACGCCCGAAGTGTTGTCGGCGATCTCGCGCGCCAGCGCCGTGGCGGCGGGCAGCAGATCGCCGGGAGCATGGACCGAACGCACCAACCCGCCCGCCTGCGCCTCGGCAGCATCGAACACGCGCCCGGTGTAACACCACTCCAGAGCCTGCTGGATGCCGACGATGCGCGGCAAGAACCAGCTCGAGGCGGCCTCGGGCACGATCCCGCGCCGCGCGAAGACAAAGCCATAGCGCGCGGTCTCGCTCGCAAGGCGGATGTCCATCGCCAGCTGCATCGTCGCGCCCACGCCCACCGCCACGCCGTTGCAGGCCGAGATCAGCGGTTTCCTGCTCTCGAACAGCCGTAGCGTCAGCAAGCCCCCGCCGTCGCGCACCTTGGGGTCGGACAGGTCGGCGACCTCGCTGGGGTCGGAGAACACGTGCCCTCCGCCCTCCGGCGTGAGATCAGCCCCGGCGCAGAACGCGCGCTCCCCGCTGCCGGTGAAGATCACGGCGCGCACCGCATCATCAGCGTCGATATCGTCCATCGCCGCCATGATCTCCGCGCCCATGGTGCGGGTATAGGCGTTCATCTTGTCGGGACGGTTCAGCGTGATCGTGGCGATGCCATCGGCCTTGGTGACGATGATCTGGGTGTATTCGGTCATGCCCGCGCTCTCTCTCGTGTCCGGGCTTGGGCGCCCGTGTTGGAAACACATGAGACACTGTCCAGGAAACGAAAACAAGCCTCAGGCGCATGCGCGTTTTTGGCAGGGTTTGGGCGAAGCGCGGGAGCATCGCGGCGGGCATGGGCAAGGGGCTATCCGCAGCGATGCGAGTTGAAAAGCCGGGTGAGGCGCACCGGATGCATCGACCGTCTGTCGTGGCAGCGCCTCGGCCCGTCCCTCAAACCGCGTCCGCGCGCCGGGCGGCGGAACATCTGCGGCGCGCGCCTCTTAGCCTTGCAACACCCACCGCAATGCTCCGGTGCCGGGCCCGGTCGCAACCCCCTTGCGGCCGCTCGCCCCCGCGCGCGCCGTGACACCGCATTGCCCAGCAAGAGGCTATTCATGTCCACCATCGAAACCCGCAACCCCGCCACCGACACGCGCATTGCCACCTACGACCTGATGAGCAAGGACGAAGCCTTCGCCATCGTCGAGGCTGCCCACACCGCCTTCGAAGACTGGCGCACCCGCAGCTTCGAAGAGCGTGCCCCGGTGCTGCGCAAGATCGCGGGCAAGCTGCGCGACAAAAGTGACCGCATCGCCGAGCTGATGACCCACGAAGTCGGCAAGCTGCTGCGCGACGGCAAGACCGAAGTCGAACTCTGCGCCCGCCTGTTCGAATATGCCGCCGACAACGGCGCCGAGGAACTCGCCGACGAAGAACGCACCCATTCGGGCGGCAAGAAGCGCGGGATCGTCACCTATCAGCCGATCGGCGTGCTCTATTCGATCCAGCCGTGGAACTTCCCGCTGTATCAGCCGGTGCGCGTGCTCGCCGATAACCTGATGGCAGGCAACGCCTGCGTGTTGAAGCACGCGACGATCTGCACCGGCACCGGGCTGCTGCTGCGCGATCTGTGCCTTGAAGCGGGCCTGCCCAAGGGGCTGTTCGATGTGATCCTGGTCGATCACGATGTCTCGGACGAAATCATCGCGCATGACAAGATCCGCGCCGTCACCATGACCGGCAGCGACGGCGCAGGCGCGCATATCGGCAAGACCGCCGCCGCCGCGCGCAAGAAGACCGTGCTCGAACTGGGCTCGAATGACGCCTATCTGGTGCTGGAAGACGCTGACATCGAACTGGCGGCGAAAACCTCGGTCACGGGCCGTCTCTACAATAATGGCGAGACCTGCGTCTCGGCCAAGCGCTTTATCGTCACCGACGCGGTGTATGAGGAGTTCGTCGCCGCCTTTGTCGAGCGGATGAAGAGCGCCAGGATGGGCGATCCGATGAAGGAGGACACCCAGCTCGGCCCGCTTTCGAGCGAAGACCAGTATCGCACGATCTGCGAGCAGGTCGAAAAGAGCGTCGCGGGCGGTGCCACCCTGCTGTGCGGCGGCGACCCGGACGAGAGCGCGACAGGCTGGTATTACCCGGCCACCGTGCTCGCCGACTGCAAGCCCGGCACGCCCGCCTATGACGACGAATTGTTCGGCCCCGTAGCCTCGGTGATCCGCGCCAAGGACGATGAAGACGCGATGCGCATCGCCAATGACAGCCGCTATGGCCTTGGCGGCGGGATCTTCTCGACGGATGAGGACAAGGCCATCCGCCTCGCCCGCGACCACTTCGACACCGGGATGGTGCGGATCAACTCCTTCGGTGCGGCGGACCCCAACATGCCCTTCGGAGGGGTGAAGAACTCGGGCTACGGCCGCGAGCATGGCGGGTTCGGGATGAAGGAATTCGTCAACGCCAAGGCGATCTTCCTGCCCTGATCCCAGCCCCCGACACACCCCGATACAAGGAGACTTTCCATGAACATTCTCATCGCCGGAGCCACCGGCAACACCGGCCTGCGCCTGACCCGTGAGCTCGCCAAGCGCGGCCACGACACTGTCGCGCTGGTGCGCGAAAGCTCGGACACCGTAGGCCTGCCCAAGTCGACCACCCAGCGGCTGGCCGACCTCACCGATCTTGACGACAGCGTCACCGAAGGTTGCGATGTCGTGATCTTCGCCGCCGGATCGGGCGGCGGGACGAGCGAGGAAATGACCGACAAGGTCGACCGCGACGGCGCGATCCGCCTGATCGAAATCGCCGAGAAGACGGGCGTGAAGCGCTTCGTGATGCTGAGCTCGGTCGGCGCGGGCGATCCCCCGGCAGAAAGCGACCTCAAGCACTATCTCGAAGCCAAACACGCCGCCGACGAGCGGCTGATGGCAAGCAGCCTCGAATACGCGATCCTGCGCCCGGTGAGCCTCACCGAAGACGGCCCCACCGGCGATGTGCTGTTGGGCGATGATGTCGACCCCAGCGCCACGGCGACGCGCGGCGATGTCGCGATGCTGCTCGCCGATGCGGCCGAAAGCGACGACTGGGTCGGCAAGGTGACGCTGATGCAGACCGCCGACTGATCTCCACAACCGCCAAAATGAAAACGCCGCCCGCTGGTATCCCGGCGGGCGGCGTTTGTTTGTGCCTTGCTCGGCTTAGCGCGGGGCCATGCGGCCAACCTTCGCGATCAGCGCGGCGCCATCCGGATCGCGCCGTCGAGGCGCACGTCCTCGCCGTTGAAATAGCCGGTCTCGATCATGCACATGGCGAGCTTGGCGTATTCGGTCGGGATGCCGAGGCGCTTGGGGAACGGCACCGAAGCCGCCAGCGCATCGCGCACGTTCTGCGGCGCGGCGGCGAGCAGCGGGGTGTCGAAGATGCCCGGCAGGATGGTGTTGACTCGGATACCCTCGTTCATCAGGTCGCGCGCGATGGGGAGGGTCATGCCGATCACGCCCGCCTTCGATGCCGAATAGGCCGCCTGGCCGATCTGGCCGTCTTCGCCCGCGACGCTCGCGGTGTTGACGATCGCGCCGCGCTCGCCGTTCTCGTCAAGCGGGTCGAGCGTCAGCATCCCCGCCGCCGACTTGGCGATGCAGCGGAAGGTGCCGATCAGGTTGACCTGAATGACGAAATCGAACGCCGAGATGGGGAAGTGCTTGATCGAGCCGTCTTCCTTCGAGCGGCTGGCGGTCTTGATCGCGTTGCCGATGCCTGCGCAGTTGACGAGGATACGCTCCTGCCCGTGCGCAGCGCGAGCCTTGGCGAAGCCGGCGTCGACGTCCTCGTCCTTGGTCACGTTGACGAGGCAGAACACCCCGCCGATCTCAGCCGCGAGCGCTTCGCCCTTTTCGGCATTCATGTCGAAGATCGCGACCTTGGCGCCCTTGGCTGCCAGCGCGCGGGCGGTCGCCGCGCCGAGGCCCGAGGCACCGCCGGTGACGACGGCGGGGGTATTGGCTGAAACTTCCATTTTCGTTTTCCCTTGTTGGTGCGCCCCCGCGCAGGCGGGGGCCTCAGTCGTTTACGGACGAGATCCCCGCCTTCGCGGGGACTCACGAATTTCTAGAGCGCCTCGATAATCGTCACGTTGGCGACGCCGCCGCCTTCGCACATGGTCTGGAGGCCATATTTCTTGCCATGGCGCTTCAGCGCATGGACCAGCGTCGCCATCAGCTTGGTGCCGCTCGCACCCAGCGGGTGGCCGAGCGCGATCGCACCGCCGTGGACGTTCAGCCGCTCGGGGTCCGCCCCGGTGTGCTTGAGCCACGCCAGCGGCACAGAAGCGAAGGCCTCGTTCACTTCGAACAGATCGATATCGTCGATGCCGAGCCCGGCGCGCTGCAACGCACGGTCGGTCGCGAACAGCGGCTCCTCGAGCATGATCACCGGATCGCCCGCGGTGACGGTGAGGTTGTGGATGCGCGCCAGCGGGGTGAGGCCGTGGGCCTTCAGCGCCGCCTCGCTCACCACCAGCACCGCGGAAGACCCGTCGCAGATCTGGCTGGAGGAAGCCGCGGTCAGCGCACCATCGGGTGACAGCAGCTTGACGCCCGCGATCCCTTCAAGGCTGGAATCAAAGCGGATGCCTTCATCGACCGTGTGCATCGCAGTACCCTCGGGCGTTTCGATCTCGACCGGCACGATCTCACCTTCGAACGCGCCTGCCTGCGTTGCGGCAATCGCCTTGCGGTGGCTGTCATAGGCGAATTGATCGAGCTGATCCTTGGTGAAGCCGTGCTTCCTGACGATCATCTCGGCGCCCATGAACTGGCTGAAGTTGATGCCGGGCCACTTCGCCTCGATCCCCTCGGCCTTGTGATAAAGGCCTTCCTTCATGTGCAGCGTGACGTTGGAGCCCATCGGCACGCGGGTCATGCTTTCCACGCCGCTGGCGATCACCACGTCCTGCGTGCCGCTCATTACCGCCTGCGCGGCGAACTGGATCGCCTGCTGGCTGGAGCCGCACTGCCGATCAATGGTGACGGCGGGGGTCGATTGCGGAAGCAGCTTCGAGGCGAGCACACCCATTCGCCCGACCTGCAAGGCCTGCTCACCCGCCTGACTGACGCAGCCCGTCACCACATCGTCGATCGCCTTGGGGTCAATCCCGCTGCGCGCGACGATGGCATCGAGCGACTTCGCCAGCAAATCAACCGGATGCACCCCGGCCAGGCGCCCGCCCCGGCGCCCGCCGGCGGTGCGGACAGCTTCGACAATATAGGCTGTGGTCATGACTCTCTCCCTGATCGGACCGACCCGGCCGGCCCCGTTGCGAGCGGTGCGAAATCAGTTTCGTATCACTACTCGCTTGTCCTCCCAGCGCCTATTCAAGCGCCCGGGGCAAATCAAGCGACCAAATTGATGGTGCCCGCAAGGCACTGTCCCAAAGGGTATCTTCAGACTGTGGCAGAAGCGTAACAGGTTCGCTGCAAGCGCGCGGCTAAGGGTGAATTGGGTTTGCACTCGCCAAGGGGTTGGCGCATTCGGCACCTCGGAGAGGGCTATAAGGTGCATTGTCACCAGCCCTTGACGTTTGAAGTGTCATTTGACCTGGTCAAACCTAAAGGAGGAAGACCACCATGAAGAAGCACGCGCTTCTCAAGGCCGGTGCGGCAACTGCCGTCATCGCCCTGACCGTTGGCGCCCCTGCATTTGCGCAGGATGCCGACGTCACCACCGATAACGCTGCCGAGGCTGAAGAAGTCCAGGCGATCGTCGTCACCGGGACCCGTCTGCGCTCGCCGAACCTAGAATCGGCCAGCCCCGTCACCGTCGTGACCGCGGAAGAATTCGCCCTTACCGGGACGACCCGCGTCGAAGACCTCATCAACTCGCTGCCGCAGGTGTTCGCTGCCCAGGGCGGCAACATCGCCAACGGCGCGAGCGGTATCGCCACCCTCAACCTGCGCGGCCTCGGGCCCGAGCGTACGCTCGTTCTCGTCAACGGCCGCCGCATGGCGCCCGGCACGCCCTCGACTTCGGCGGCCGACATCAACTTCATCCCCGCCGCTCTGATCGAGCGCGTGGACGTGCTGACCGGCGGTGCTTCGTCGGTGTATGGTGCGGACGCGGTTGCGGGCGTTGTGAACTTCGTGCTCGATACCGACTTCGAAGGCTTCAAGATCAACGCCAACTACGGTGTCTACAACCACAACAACCGGGCCTCGGCCGACATCCGCGCCGCCAATGACGCGCGCGGCTTCGGCTATCCGACCGGCACTGTCACCGATGGCGGCACCTTCGATGCCACCGTTGCCTTTGGCGCCAGCTTCGACGACGGCCGCGGCCGCGTCACCGCCTACGCCGGCTACCGCAAGATCGATCCGGTGCTTCAGGCCCGTCGCGACTACTCGTCGTGCGTGCTGCAGGCGACCACCGCTGCTGCGGTCGCGGGCGGCGGACGTCGTTACAACTGCGGCGGTTCGGCCACCTCGGCTGTCGGCACCGCGATCTACTACGACGATTTCGATGACACGACCGATGCCGATGGCGACGGCGTTGCGGATTCGCTGACCTCGACCCTGTCGCAGTTCGGCCCGAACCGCACCCTGCTGCCGGGCTTCACCGCGTTCAACTTCGGCCCGCTGAACTACTACCAGCGCCCGGATGAACGCTACACCGCCGGTGTCTTCGCGGACTACGAAATCTCGAGCGCGATCAAGCCCTACATGGAGTTCATGTTCATGGACGACCGCACGGTCGCCCAGATCGCTCCGTCGGGTGACTTCGGCAACACCCTGTCGATCAACTGCGACAACCCGCTGCTCGGCGCTGGTCAGGTTGCGCAGTTCTGCGATGATGAAAACCTGCTGGTCAGCCCGCTGCCCGGCGACGCGTTCTTCGTGACCGGTAACGTTGCGGCTGAAAACGCGGCCCGTATCGATCGTGGCCTGGGTGAACCCCTGCTGCCGACCACGCCGTTCGATTTCATCGATCCGCTGACCGGCAACACCTACAACCGTGGCTTCCTGCAGCTGCTGCGTCGTAACGTCGAAGGCGGTCCGCGTCAGGACGATCTCCAGCACGTCTCCTATCGCGCCGTCATCGGTGTGAAGGGCGATCTGTCGCCGGCATGGTCGTATGATGCTTACTACCAGTACGGCCGCAACAACTACAACCAGACCTACCTCAACGACTTCTCGGTCACGCGCCTCGGCCGTGCCCTTGACGTGGTGAACGGTCCGGGTGGCACCCCGGTGTGCCGTTCGACGCTCGATGGTTCGGACACGAACTGCGTGCCGTGGGACATCTTCTCGCCGGGTACGGTCGCTCCCTCGCAGGCAGCGGTTCAGTATCTCTCGACCCCGGGCTTTTCGCGCGGTGTCGTGAGCCAGCAGGTCGCAAGCGCATACGTTTCGGGTTCGCTGGGTGAATACGGCCTCAAGACTCCCTGGGCCGACCAGGGCGTGGATGTCGTGTTCGGTGCCGAATACCGCAAGGAAAGCCTCGAGTTCAATTCGGACTCCGCCTTCAGCACCGGCGACCTTGCCGGTCAGGGCGCGGCGACCCTTCCGGTGGCCGGCAGCTTCGACGTGAAGGAATTCTTCACCGAAGTCCGTCTGCCGATCGCGCAGGACAGCTGGGTGTATGACTTCACCATCACCGGCGGCTATCGCTATTCGGACTACAGCACCGGCGTGAGCACCGACACCTACAAGATCGAAGGTGAATTCGCCCCGACCCGCGACTTCCGCATCCGCGGTGGTTACAACCGGGCCGTTCGTGCACCGACGGTGCAGGATCTGTTCGCGCCGAACCGCGTGGCTCTGGACGGCTCGTCCGATCCGTGCTCGGGCTTCACCATCACTGCTGCAGACACCGGCTGTCTGGCGCAGGGCTTGACGGTTGGCCAGTTCGTCGCTCCGAACCCGGCTGACCAGTACAACGGGTTTGTTGGCGGTAACCTCAACCTCACCCCCGAAGTGGCCGACACCTACACCGGTGGTGTGGTGCTGACCCCGACCTTCCTGCCTGGCTTCACCGCCAGCGTCGATTACTTCAACATCGACATCACGCAGGCGATCGGCGGGATCGGTTCGGACACCATTCTGGCGGCCTGTACCGCGACGGCGGATCCGTTCTTCTGCGGCCTCATCAACCGCGATCCCTCGGGCTCGCTGTGGCGCTCGGCGGCTGGTTTCACGACCAACGTCACGCAGAACATCGGTGGCTTCTCGACCTCGGGTGTTGACGCTCAGGTGAACTACACCACCGAAATCGGTGATCTGGGTACCCTGACCTTCAACTTCCTCGGCACCTACCTCGATGAGCTGGTGACCGACACAGGGGTTGCGATCCCGGGTCTCGACCAGACCTTCGATTGCGTCGGTCTCTACGGGAACGTTTGCGGCCAGCCCAACCCGCAGTGGCGCCACCAGGCCCGCCTCGGGTTCAACCTCCGCAGCGGCATCGGTGCCTCGCTGCGTTGGCGTTACTTCGACAGCGTCACCCTCGACGCCGTCGAAGCCAACACCAACCTGAGCAGCACCGGTCCCTCGGGTCCGGCTCCGGGCGGCACCGCCCGTCCGGGTGTTGCCGGGTTCGACTCGGTCAACTACTTCGACCTGACGTTCACCTTCGAAGCAGGGGACAACTTCAACTTCGTCCTCGGCGCGAACAACGTGCTCGACAAGTCTCCGCCGGTTGTCGGCTCGCAGGCTTGCCCTGCCGGTTCGTGCAACGGCAACGTCTACGCGCAGCAGTATGACGCCCTCGGGCGCTACATCTTTGCGGGTGTGACGCTTGATTTCTAAGCGTTACCGTCGCTAGACAACGAATGGCGGGCCGAAAGGCCCGCCATTTTCGTTTGGGGAACCTGACCGCGTGCAACTCGCCGAAGCCCAAGCCCGGATCGCGCAGTTCCCGCTCCACGATCCCGCCGCCGCGCTCGGTACGGGCGTGGCGCTGATCAATGCCGACTATCCCGAGCTCCTGTTCCCCCACGCCCGCACCCTCGCCGCGCGCCATCCAGGCAGCGCCAAGGCGCAGCAATTGCTCGGCCTCGCCGCCCGTGCCTGCGGGGAAAGCCTGATCGCGGCCGAAGCTTTCGCCGCCGCCGCCAGCGCCGCCCCGCAGGACGCGCTGATCGCCCATTCGCGGGCCCGCACCGCACTCGAGGCCGGGCAGCCCGCGGCTGCCCTGTTCGCCGCCGCTGCGCGCCTCGCGCCGCAGGACGGCGGCGTCATCCTCGGCCACGCCGCCGCGCTGCTGCACGAGGGTCGCGCGGACGAGGCCACCGCCCTGCTCAGCCGCACCCTCGCCGCCAACCCGCTGTGGCTCGCCGGGCACCGCAGCCTCGCCGCGATTGCCGGGCAGATGGGCGAAGACCCGCTCGCCAGCGTCACCGCAGCGCTCGCCCGCCACCCGCGCACGCCCGAACTGCACCACTGCGCCATCTCGCTGGCGCTGCAAGCCCGCGACCTGCCGCGCGCTGCCGCAGCCGTGGCAGCGGCCACCGCCGCCCTCGGCACGCCTGCATGGCTCACGCTGATGGCCGGGCACGTCGCCTCGGAACAGGGCGATCTCGCCGCCGCCGATGCGCACTTTGCCACGGCAGCGCCCGCCGCCGCCGATCCCGCCTCGGCATGGATGCACGCGCGCCACCTGATCCGCGCGAACGCCCCCGATCGCGCCGCTGCACTCCTCGAGCCCCTCGTCGGTCAGCCCGGCGCCGCCGCGCTGTGGCCCTACCTGTCGCTCGCATGGCGGATGCGCGGCGATCCCCGTGCGGACTGGCTGGAAGGCGATGCCCGGCTGGTCGGCGTTTACGATATCGGCCTGTCCGAAGCCGAGCTGACCGCGCTCGCCGAGCACCTGCGCGGCCTGCATTTCGCCCGCAGCGCCCCGCTCGACCAATCGGTGCGCGGTGGCACGCAGACCGACGGCAACCTGCTGCTGCGCACCGAGGCCCCGATCCGCGACCTCAAGGCGCGCCTGCTCGCGCTGGTGGAGCGGCACGTCGCACAGCTTCCGCCCCCAGATCCGGGCCACCCCACCCTCCTCGCCCGCCGCGCGCCGCTGCGCATCGCCGGGGCATGGTCGGTGCGGCTGGAGCAGGCAGGGTTCCACACCGATCATGTCCACCCGCAGGGCTGGTTCAGCTCGGCGCTCTACGTAGCCCTGCCCGAAACGCTCGGGAAAGGCGGAGAGGATCATGCCGGGTGGCTCAGCCTCGGCGAGGCGCGCGATCTGGTGCCGGGGCTGCCGCCCAGCCAGCTGATCGAGCCCAAGCCGGGGCGGCTGGTGCTGTTCCCATCGACCATGTGGCATGGTACGCGCCCCTTCCCCCACGGCGAGCGGTTGACGGTCGCCTTCGACATTGCCCGACTCCGACAGGATTAACCCCATGCAACAGGCCACCCCCACCGACACGCTCGCCCCCGCAATTGCGGAGGCCCTGCGCCTGCGGCAGGCCGGGGATGCGGCTGGCGCGCTGGCGCTGGCCGAACGTCATGCCGCGCCGACCGAAGAGGGCGCGCCCTTTCTGGCGATTGCGGGCCTCGCCGCGATGGAGCTGGGCGATCCTGCGCGTGCGCTGACCCATCTGGAGCCGCTGGCCTGGATGCGCCCCGATGACCTCGAAATCCGCGCCGATCACGCGCGCGCGCTGCTCGCCGCCGGGCGCGAGGATGAGGCGCTGGCGCTGTCCGAAGGGGCGTCGCTCCCCGCGCTCGCCCGGATCGAGGGCTGGATCCGCCAGCAGCGCGGCGACCTCAGGCAGGCCCACGCCGCCTTCGCGCGCGTCCTTCAGGCCGAGCCGACCGATGCTGCCAGCTGGAACAGCCTCGGCAATATCCATGATGCCGCAGGGCACATCGACCGCGCGATCCACGCCTTCGAAAACGCCATCACCTATCAGCCCGATGAGCCGGGGATGTATCTCAACCTCGCCGATGTGCTGCGCCGGGCGGATCGCGGCGTGGCGCGCTTGAAGGTCGCGCGCGATGTCGCCGCCATCGCACCCGATCGCCGCGACGTGCAGACCGAGCTTGCCATGGCGCTCGCCCATAACGAAGAGCTCGAAGAAGCCATCGCGGTGCTCGAGGCTGCGGTGCAGCGCTGGCCCGAATTCGGCGAATCCCATCTCGAACTAGGGCGGCTTTACGAAGCGACCAACCGCACCGAGGCGCTGGCCGCCTTCCTCGCGGGCCTCGATCTTGCCGCCTGCCCGCCCGAGGTCGCCTTCCTCCACGCCTGGCTCGCCCAGCGCGAAGGGCGTTTCGAAGACGCAATGCGCCATGCCGAGGCGATCCCGCCGACCATTCACCCGATGCGGCGCGAGGCGCTGATCGGCAACATCGCCGAACGGCTTGGCGATGCCCCGCGCGCCTTTGCCGCCTTCAGCGCGATGAACGCCGCCGCCATGGCCGAAGCCCCGTCCCTGTCCGGGCCGAGTTACCGCGCCAGCGTGGAAGCCGATTGCGCCCGCTGGAGCGCCGACTGGGCCGCGCGCTGGACGCCGCAGCTCACCCCCGATCCCGCCCAGCGCGATCCGGTGTTTCTCGTCGGCTTCCCGCGTTCGGGCACGACCCTGCTCGACACCATGCTGATGGGCCTGCCAGACGTGCAGGTGCTGGAAGAGCGCCCGATGATCGCCGGCATTCAGCGTCAGATCGGTGAGGCCGATCTGGCCGCGCTGACCGCCGACCAGTGCCGCAGCCTGCGCGACACCTATTTCGCCAGCGCCGCCGCGCATGGATGGGACGGCCAGCGCTGGCTGATCGACAAGCACCCGCTCAACATGGCCCGTGCGCCGCTGATCCACCGCCTGTTCCCGAACGCGCGCTTCATCCTTGCCGAGCGACACCCGGCCGACGCGGTGCTGAGCTGTTTCATGGCGAACTTCACGCTCAACCACGCAATGCGCAGCTTCACCGATCTTGAAGAGGCCGCGCGCACTTACGACGCGGTGTTCAGCGCGTGGACGCAGGCCAATGCGCTGCTGCCGATCGCTGCCCATGCGGTTCGCTACGAGAGGCTGGTCGAAGGCCCGCGCGGCGAATTGCAGCCGCTGACGCAGTGGCTCGGCCTTGACTGGGACGACCGCCTGCTGGCGCATGAGGACACGGCGCGCAGCCGCGGCCGGGTGCGCACCGCAAGCTATGCGCAGATTTCCGAGCCGCTCTACACCCGCGCCAAGGGTCGCTGGCGGCGCTATGCCGATCAGCTCGCCCCGGTGATGCCGATCCTTGCGCCCTGGGCGACACGGATGGGTTACGACCTCTGATCGCCTCCGCACCGATTGCCTTGGCGGCGGCGCGGCGGTAATCAGACAGGCGAAGGACGAGGCTGCAACCGGCCTTGCGAGGGAGAGACGCGCCATGACCATGATCCGTGCCGCCGGTGCCGCCTGCGCTCTGATGACTGCCGTCATCGCCGCGCCCGGCCATGCCGAGGACAAGCCCGACGAAAGCGCCTATGTCAGCGCCCTGCGCGCCTGTCAGGGCAAGACCGACGATGCCGAGCGGCTCGCCTGTTTCGACACCGCCGTCGCCTCGATCGTGGCGGCCAGCACCGAAGGCGAAGTGCGGGTGGTCGACCGCGAGGAGGTGCGTGAGACGCGGCGCAAGCTGTTCGGCTTTGCCCTGCCCGATTTCGGCATTTTCGGCGGCAAGAGCGACAAGGACGACCCCGAAGCGGCGGAGGAATTCACCACGCTCAACACCACGATCACCGGCGTGCGCACCAGCAGCGGCAAATATGTGCTGGTCACCGAAGAAGGAGCGCAGTGGCAGCTTGACGAGATGCCCGCGCGGCTGATGAAGCCCAAGGTCGGCCAGCCGCTCGAGATCAAGAAGGGGGCGCTCAGCAGCTATTTCCTGCGGATTAACGGGCAGAAGGGCGTCAAGGGCCGCCGCTTGCAATAGGCGCAGCAAGGGGCGGGGCTCCAAAGCAAAAGGGCGCGGCCATCGCTGGCCGCGCCCTTTGTGTTTGGTCCTTGTCGCGCCGCTTAGAGCCCGCCGGGGCCGCAATCATTCGCGAGGTAATCGAGCATCTTGGTGTAGAGCTGCTGCTGGTGGTTGTACATCAGCGTGTTGTAGAAGTGATCAGCCCCTTCCAGCGTGATGAACTCGCCGGTCTTGCCCGCCGCCTGGAAGGCCTTCTGATAGTCCTTCAGGTGGTAATACATCACGCGGCGATCGACGTTGCCGTGGATCATCAGCAGCGGAATGTTGACCTTGCTGACTTCATTCATCGGGTTCACCCCGATCATCCCGCGCCGCTTGGACCATTCGTCCAGCGCCTTGAGGTCGGGGCTGCGGCGGCCCATGTACTGCTTTTCGGGATCAGCCACCGCCGCGCCGGCAACGGCGCATTGGTACAGCTGCTCGTCCCGGCTCAGCGAGACCAATGCGGCATAGCCACCGTACGACCAGCCGAAGAAGGCCACCCGCTCGGGATCGACCAGACCTTGCTCGACAAGGTATTTGACCCCGTCATCCTTGTCGTCCTGCATCTTGCCGCCATGCTCGCCATAGCCGGCGTCGAAATGCTTCTGGCCCCAGCCGACCGAGATGCGGTTGTCCGGGTGCAGCACCATGTAGCCCGCATTGGCGAGCATCTGGCCCCATTCGTCGTAGCCGACCATGCCGTTGACGTGTGGGCCGCCATTGTGCTGGACGATCAGCGGGAACGGCGGCTTGCCCTTGGGCACCGTCACCCACGCCGGGATCATCAGCCCGTCACGCGCGGGGTAGCGGATGTATTTCACATCGGCGAGCTGTTCGGGATTGACCAGCGGGTTGCGGCTGCCGAGCTTGGCCAGTTTGCCGTCCTTGACCAGCCAGAACGAGCCCGGATCATGCGGCCCGCGATTCGTCACCACCATCGACTTGCCGTCGAGCGAACGGCTCGAGATCGTCAGCTGGTGCGAATAGGGGATCTGCTGCTCCAGCGCTTCGTGCAGCGCCTTTTCCTCCTCGTCGAACCAGTGCCGCTCCATCCGCGCGCCGGGATAGCGGGCCGCGACAAGCTTGTCGTTGCCGGGGATCGAGTGGAGCTGGATGCCCATGACATCGGCGTCAGTGTCCTGAAACAGCTTCTTGCCGATCTGGCCGGTCGCGAAGTCGAACTCGTAGAGCCCGGCCTTGTCCTCGCCATTAGGGTTGTCGATCATGTAGCCGAGGTTGGGGTTATCGGGATCGAAGCCGGCGATACCGTGGATCCCGCCCAGCACCCGGTAGAGGTTGGCCGGATCGTTGAGATCGAGCTCCATCAGCTTGGTCCAGTCGCCGTCACCCGGCTTGCGGTAATAGGAAATCACCTTGCCGGCCTGGGTGTCCTGCACCTGCGTGAAGCGCGGGTTGCCCTTGTTGTCCCAGGTGGACACGAAGGGGATCTTGCCCCCACCGCGCAGCACCAGCTCGCGCGCGCCGGTGTTGAGGTTGAAGCGATAATAGGAGCGCGGGCGGATCGAAGCATAGGGATCGACTCCGGTCGCATCGGGAATCGTCGTGCCGGTCGACACGAGCACGTGGTCAGGCTCGTCGGGCAGTAGGTTGACGATGCCGAAATTGCCATCGATCGAGGTGAACTTGTTGGTCGACAGCTTGTAGGCATAGGTGCGGTAATCGCGCACGTCTTCCTCGGGACCCTTCACGGTCTTGCGGTTGACCTGCCAGGCTGAGCCGAAAATCACGTCGTTGCTGACCCACTGGGCCGCGGTGATCTCCATCGGATCGGCGTTGAGCCGCCGCAGTGGCTTTGACAGATCGCTCGTCTCGTAGATTTCGAGGAGGTATTCGCCGTCCTTGCTTTCGACCTTGTGCACCAGCAGGTGCTTGCCATCGGGCGAAATCTGCACCGCGTTCACGACATCGCGCAGCGCCCAGACATCGACCGGCACGGTGCCTTGCGCCTGACTGGGCGCGGGGCCGGCGGTGACGAGGCCGAGCGAGGAAATACCGATCAGTGCGGCGGCGAGCGAGGTCTTGAGAAGTTTCATGATCTGTACCTGTCCCGAGGTCATTGCAGAAACTGGGCGGGAGCCGGTGCGGCTAGGGGGCCAGAGCCCCGCCCACTTACGAAAATGCGGCCTCTCGGCAGGTGCCGGGAGGCCGCATTGTTCAGTCAATCAGGCCATTTTCGATCAGAAGCGATAGAGCAGCTGAGCGAAGTATTCGCGGCCATCAAGGTTGTAACCGCCACCCAGCGGGGTGTTGCCGATCGCCAGCACTTCCGAGCTGTCGACCCGCGGCGGGGTGACATTGAAGATGTTGTTGACGCCCGCGATGATGCGGAAGTCGCCGTTGTCCCAGCGGATCGAGGCGGTGTGTTCGAAGTATTCCTTGGCAAAACCAACGTCGGCGCAGAACACATTGTCGCCCGGCACGATACCGTTCAGCTGACCGGCATTGGCCGTGCCCGCCGGGTTGCGCGAACCGCTGCCGAGGCAGGTGTCGGAGACAAAGCCAGTCGCGACCCCGTCAGGACCGAAACCGAAAGCATCCGAGAACGGGTCGACACCAGCCGGATCCTGCGACACGTCACCGATATAGCGGGTCTGCCAGGTGAACAGGAAGTCGCTGTAACGGATGTTGAAGGTCGCACGACCAATCCAGCTCGGGAAGAAGAACCGACCCGCAAAGTTGTCGGTCAGACGGTTGCCATTGGCATCGCGCGTGGTGGTCGACCGCTCGATCAGGTGGTTCGCAGTTAGGTTCAGCGTCAGGTCGAATTCTTCCTGACCGATCATCACCGGATAGCTGAAGGTGGTGTTGATATCGATACCACGCACCGACTCTTCGTCGAGGTTGATGAAAGCCGCCTGCACCTGGCTGATCAGGAAACGCGCGGATTGCTGATCGCTGGCAGTGATACGATCGCAGAACGGGCTGCGACCACCGTCGAGACGGCTGAAGCAGTCGTCCACGATGAAGCCACCGCCGGCCTCAACGATCGAGTCCTTCAACTTGATGTCGAAGTAGTTGAAGTTGAAGGCAAACTCGAAGCCGCTTGCCCAATCTTCTTCGAACGCGAAGCCGGTCGTGATCGAGCGCGAGGTTTCCGGATCGATGTCGAGCGAACCACCGCTGAAGACCTGCACGCTGCTCGCCTGCAACGAGTTGCCGAGCAGCGGATCGGTGCCGACGCGGGTCGGGTCACGACCCTCACGGCGGCAGTTTTCGAGGATCTGCGGGTCACGGGTGTCGTCTGCGGCGCTGTAGCCGTTCACACTGAACGCTACCGAGGGCACCGCGCAGGGGTCGAAGATGTTCCCGAAGCCCGACTGGCTCTTCAAGAAGTTCTCACGCAGGTTCGGCGCACGGAACGAGGTACCGTAGCTGAACTTGATCAGCAGCGGAGCCACCGGACGCCAGCCCATGCCGAGCGAGAAGGTGCCGTTGGTGCCGTAGAACTGCTCGTCAGTGAGACGACCCGCAGCCTTGACCGTCAGCTCTTCCACCAGCGTTTCACCGGCCAACAGCGGCAGATCGATTTCGCCGTAGAGTTCGCGGATCCACTTGGAACCGGTCGCGCCGCCGTCAGCGAAGAAGCCCCAGAACAGGCCGTTCGATGCCACGAAGTTCGGCTGCGAGTCGATCGAGTCTTCGCGCCATTCGCCACCGAGCACCACGCCCACCGGACCAGCCGGCAGTTCGAACAGGTCACCGGTGATGTAGCCCGAGATGATCTTCTGTTCGTAGACGGTGTTGAAGCTGCGCTCACCGAACAGGTAATCACGCTCCGCCTGGGAGGCGAAATCGCCGATGGCGGTGCCCCCGGCCCCCGGCGTCCCGTAGAGCGACGGTGCGAACAGGTTCACCGGGACACAGCCCGCCAGCAGGTCAGGTGCCGCGAAGGTCGGGTTGCGCAGACCGGCCCCGTTGCACGGCGTGCCAGCGGCAACACCGGTGGTCGCCAGCAGCATCGGGCTCACCTGGAGGCTGATGTAGTCGTCGGCGATGCCGTCGCCATCATTGTCGAAGGTGTTGGGCGGGCTGCCGGTCGGGTTGAAGTCCGCCGTCGGGTCGATACCGAGCGAAAGCGCGAGCTTGTCCTCACGAATACCGCGACGGACGGTCTTACCGATCGAGCGCGAGTAGACACCCGAGACGTCGAAAGTCCAGCTCGAACCGATGAAGGGCAGGTCGCCGCGGACGCCGAGCACGCCACGATACTGCTCCTGCTCGACTTCCACGTTGTTGCGGTCGCCGCGAACGAAGGGAATCGGACGAACCGCGAGCGAAGTCACCGAAGCCAGCGGACCTGCGCGCCCTGCATTGGGCTGGCCGGGCAGGATCTGCTGGAAGTTGTTGTCGAGCGCACGGCAGTCAACACCGCCGGCCGCCTGGTTACAGGGGTTGAAGGCATTTTCGGCCGGCACCCACGGGAAGAACTGCGGGGTACGGCCGTTCCGCGTGGCGGTTTCAAAGCGGCTGTAGCCGGCTTCGAAATAGGGCGTGATGTTCGCTGCGCCCGGCATGGTGTACTCACCATAGGCGAAGACGTTGTAGGAATCCTGCTGCGGAATGAAGGTCTGGGTCGTGTCGACCTGACCATAGTCCACGAGGAAGATGTCATTGATGCCGTCGCCATTGGCGTCGATCGGCACGTTGAACGCGTTGAAGTTGTCCGAGAAGCCGGGAACGCCGGTGTTGCCGGTGATCGGCTGACCGTTGCGGGTCCGGCCATAGGAGGCCGGATCGAAGAACACGTCACCGAAGCGGGTGCCGGGAGCGCCCGAAAGCTGGATGCGACCACCGACAGCCTGCGGCTTGCACTCCTGAATCGGCAGGCCAATGGTCCCGTTGCTGCGGTTGCGCACGTTCGCATTCGACAGCACGTCGAGCGTGAGGATGTTACCGTTCTGGTCGATTTCGATGTGGCGGTCACAGCCCGCGAGGAACGGACGGCTGTCGAGCCGGATCTCGTCCACCCGGCGCCATTCGGCCCCGATCCCGAAAACGGCGCGGTCGGTGTTGAAACCCCAGGCAGCGCTGACGGTGAAATCGTTGCCGTCGCCATATTCGTTGAGGTTGCCGTTCATCTGCACTTCGAGACCGTCAAAGTCCTTGCGCAGAATCACGTTGACCACGCCCGCAACCGCGTCCGAACCGTAGACCGACGACGCACCGTCGAGCAGGAAGTCGTAGCGATCGACCAGCGAGGCCGGGATCAGGTTCAGCGACGGGTTCGACGGCGCACCTTCCACGCCCGCGGGCGAGAGGCGGCGGCCGTTGACTAGCAGCAGGTTACGGTCGGCCCCGAGGCCACGCAGGTTCAGCGTCTGCGAACCCGGGCCGTTGTCGAGCACGAAGCCCTGGAAGGTCGCGTCGATCTGCTGACCGGCAGCAGCTTCCGAGCGCTGGAGGATCTGCGAAGGGTCGAAGGCGCCGACAGCCTGCTGGTTCTCGGTGGTGAGCACCTGCAGCGGCGAAATCGACGAATAGGTGTCGCGCACGATGCGCGAACCGGTGACGGTGATGCTGCCCGACCGGGTCGAACCCTGAGCGTCAGTCGAAACGTCGACCTGCTCCTCTTCTTCATCGTCCGGCTGGTCATCCGCATCCTGCGCCATGACCGGCCCGGCGATCACGAAAGCGATGGCCGAAGCCGAGTAGGCCAGAGCCTTCATCGAGGTGTTGTGAAATTTCTTCATGGTCACTCCAGTTGCCCAAACCGGAGAACGCCAGACAACCACCACCGCCCGCCACATAATTGCCCCATGTGGAAGGCCAGCGCTTCAATGGTTGTCCAAGTCAGTCCCCGCAGTGACTGTTTTGTGCAATGGCGAAGGTTTGATGTCAAAGCGCCCTGTCGCAACCCCGCACTTTTCCGGGGGGTGTTGCGTTAATCCCACATTCAGGGGCGTTACGGGGGGTCAGCCGCAACATTGTTAGTTTGTGGCTTTGCGAATGTTAAAAGATAGGGCGGTCTGCACGCAACAAACCGCCCTGCTTATCGGATTGAACGACGCAAGCTTACAATCTTGCGCAGCTGCGGAAGCGCCTCTCGCGCCCGTTTATTCGCGAATCGTCATCGCCAACTGCCCGTCGCCCTCGTCGATCACCAGCGTGCTGCCATCGGGCAATTTGCCCTCGAGCAGCATCTCGGCGAGCGGATCCTGCACATAGCGCTGCACCGCCCGCTTGAGCGGACGCGCACCATAGACCGGATCATAGCCCACCCGCCCGAGCCAGCGCAGCGCCGCATCGGTGAGGTCGAGCGTGATCTTGCGATCCGCCAGCAGCTTCTGCACCCGGCCCACCTGAATCTCAACAATCGGCGCCATGTGTTCCTGCGCGAGGCGGTGGAACAGGATGATCTCGTCCAGCCGGTTGAGGAATTCGGGCCGGAAATGCCCGCGCACCACGTCCATCACGTCCTTCTCGACGCAGGCGACATCGGCCCCGTCGGGCAGATTGGCGAGATACTGGCTGCCGAGGTTGCTGGTGAGGATGATCAACGTGTTGGCAAAGTCCACCACCCGGCCCTGCCCGTCGGTCAGTCGCCCGTCGTCGAGCACTTGCAGCAGCACGTTGAAGACGTCCGAGTGTGCCTTCTCGACCTCGTCGAACAGCACCACCTGATAGGGGCGGCGGCGCACGGCTTCGGTCAGCACCCCGCCTTCTTCATATCCGACATAGCCCGGAGGCGCGCCGATCAGGCGGGCGACGGCGTGCTTCTCCATGAACTCGCTCATGTCGATGCGCACCATCGCAGAGTCATCATCGAACAGGAACCCGGCGAGCGCCTTGGTCAACTCGGTCTTGCCGACGCCGGTGGGGCCGAGGAAGAGGAAGCTGCCGAGCGGACGGCCGGGGTCTTGCAAGCCGGCCCGCGCACGGCGGACCGCCTTGGACACGGCCTCGATCGCTTGGCTCTGGCCGATCACCCGCTTGCCGAGGATATCTTCCATCGCCAGCAGCTTTTCGCGCTCGCCCGCCATCATCTTGTCGACCGGCACACCCGTCCAGCGGCTGACGACGCCGGCGATGTCCTCTTCGGTCACCTCCTCGCGCAGCATGGCGTTGGCGGCCTGACCTTGCGCTTCGGCGAGCTGCTTTTCGAGCTGCGGGATGCGCCCGTATGAGAGCTCCCCCGCTTTCGCCAGATCGCCTTCGCGCTGGGCCTGTTCGAGCTCCAGCCGCGCGGCATCGAGCTGCTCCTTGAGCTTGCCCTCGGCCTCGATCTTGTCGCGCTCGTTCTGCCAGCGGGTGGTGAGTTCGGCCGATTGCTGTTCGAGGTTCGCCAGCTCCTCGCGCAGCGCGACGAGCCGGTCCTTGGAATTGGCGTCGGTTTCTTTCTGAAGCGCCTGTTCCTCGATCTTCAGCTGGATGATACGCCGGTCGAGCGCTTCGATCTCCTCGGGCTTGCTTTCCACCTCCATGCGGATGCGGCTGGCGGCCTCGTCCATCAGGTCGATCGCCTTGTCGGGCAGGAAGCGGTTCTGGATGTAACGGTCGGACAGCTTCGCCGCGGCGACGATCGCACCGTCGGTGATGCGCACGCCGTGGTGCAGTTCATACTTGTCCTTGATGCCGCGCAGGATCGAGATCGTGTCCTCGACCGTCGGCTCGGCGATGAACACCGGCTGGAACCGCCGCTGCAGCGCGGGGTCTTTCTCGACATACTTCTGATATTCATCGAGCGTGGTCGCACCGATGCAGTGGAGTTCGCCGCGCGAGAGGGCGGGCTTCAACAGGTTTGAAGCATCCATCGAACCTTCGGACGCGCCCGCGCCGATCAGCGTGTGCATCTCGTCGATGAACAGGATGATCTGGCCCTCGGCGGCCTTCACCTCGTCAAGCACGGACTTGAGCCGTTCTTCGAACTCGCCGCGATACTTCGCGCCCGCGATCAGCGCGCCCATGTCGAGGCTCATGAGCGTGCGGCCTTTGAGGCTGTCGGGCACGTCGCCATTGGCGATGCGCAGCGCAAGGCCCTCGGCAATCGCGGTCTTGCCGGTGCCGGGCTCGCCGATCAGCGCGGGGTTGTTCTTGGTGCGCCGGGCGAGGATCTGGATCGTGCGGCGGATCTCCTCGTCGCGGCCGATCACCGGATCGAGCTTGCCGTCGTGTGCAGCCTGCGTCAGATCGCGCGCGAACTTCTTCATCGCGTCGTAGGTGCTCTCGGCCCCTGCAGAATCGGCGCGCTTGCCGCCCCGCAGCGCTTCGATTGCAGCATTGAGCGCCTGGGGCGAGACGCCAGCCGCCTTGATCGCCTCACCCGCCGGGGTTGGCGACAGCGCGAGCGCGGTCAGCATCCGTTCGACCGTGACATAGGAGTCGCCCGCCTTCTCGGCCAGCTGTTCCGCGGTATCGAGCAGGCGCACGGCATCATTGTCGAGGCCGGGGGTTGCCTGCGCGCCGCTGCCGGTGACGGCGGGGATCTTCGACAGGCCCGCGTCGACCGCAGTTGCGGCCAGCGCAGGCTGACCGCCCGCGCGCTGGAGCAGCCCGGCGGCCATACCCTCGCTATCCTCCAGCAGCGCCTTGGCGATATGCAGCGGGGTGATGCGCTGGTGATTGAGCCGGATCGCGACGGTCTGCGCGGCTTGCAGAAAGCCCTTTGCGCGGTCGGTGAACTTTTCGAGATTCATGATCGTCTAACCCCTCCAAAGGTTACCCCCCAGCAGATAGTGTTGCACAATGGCAACACAAGTCTCCGCCCCACAAAAAGCCATGCGGCAGGTGTGTTACTGAGCTAGGTGGGTTCGCTCCGCGCACATCGCAAGAGGGCGGGCCGCGCGCCTCGCAAGCCTTGACCTTGTGCGCCCCTGCCGCGAAGAAAGGCTCGCGCGATTTGGGAGATACGTCCGACATGGTCTGGGTGAAGCGCGGCGCTTTTGCGCTGCTGGGTGTGCTTGTGCTGGCCTTCCTCGTGCTCGCCACGTGGGAGCCCTTTGCCGCCAGCGCCGCATCCTCCCCGCCCACCCGCACCTATACCGCCGAGATCATTCGCGATGAATTCGGCGTGCCGCATATCTACGGCAAGACCGATGCCGACACCGCCTATGGCGTCGCCATCGCTCATGCCGAGGATGATTTCTTCACCTTGCAGGATGTCGTCGCGATGGCGCGCGGGCGCTATGGCGCGATTGCGGGAGAGGACGGCGCGAAGGTCGATTATGTCTACCACCTGATCGACGCGCGCGGCACGGCGGAGCGCGAATATCCAAATCTCCCCGCCGATACCCGCGCTCTGTTCGAAGCCTATGCCGCCGGGCTCAACCAATATGCCGAGGAGCATCCGGGCGAGGTCAAGCTTGGCAACCTGTTCCCGGTCTCCGGGATCGACGTTGCGGCGGGCTTTGCGCTGCGCCAGCCGTTCTTCTTCGGGCTCGACGCGGTGATCGGGCCGCTGGCGGCGGGCGAGCCGCTGCGGCGCGAACACGGCCCCGACATCCCCGGCTTCCCGCGCCCGCCTTTGCCCGGGGCCGAGCCCGGCGCGGAACCTGCGCCGAAGCAGGCGCGCACCCTCGTCCTCCCGCTGGGCGAGGATGCGGAAAGCCTCGGCTCCAACGCCTTTGCGGTCGCGCCGCAGAAGGGCGGCGGGGTCACGACGCTGATCTCCAATTCGCACCAGCCTCTGCGCGGCGGCGTGGCGTGGTACGAACTCGTCGTCGAAAGCGGCGAGGGCTGGCACTTTGCGGGCGCGAACTTCCCCGGATCGCCCTTCCCCTTCCTCGGCCATAACGAGCATCTCGGCTGGACCAACACGGTCAACACACCGGACATGATTGATGTCTACCAGCTGGAGCTGGACGAGAGCGGCACCCGCTACAGGCTCGACGGCCAGTGGCGCGACCTCGAAAGCGAATGGGTGACGCTGCCGGTCAGGATGGGCCCTGTGGTGCTGCCGATCCGCAAGGAAGTGCTGCGCAGCGTGCACGGCCCGGTGATCAAGAACGACAAGGGCGCCTTCGCCATCCGCTATGGCGGGATCGGGGAATTGCAGCAGCTCGATGCCTATTACCGCATCAACAAGGCAACCAGCTTTGCCGAGTGGGAAGCGCAATTGTCGCGCCTCGCCATCCCCTCGACCAATTTCGTCTATGCCGACCAGACCGGCACCATCGCCTATGTCTACAACGCCGCGATCCCGGATCGGCCTGAAGACGTGAAGGCGGACTGGCGTTCTGTGCTGCCCGGCAACCGCTCCGACCTGATCTGGCAGGGGGCGGTCGACTACAAGACCCTGCCCCGGATAGTGAACCCGGCGAGCGGGTGGCTCTACAATTCCAACAATACGCCCTTCACCGCCGCAGGGGCCGGGAGCGATCTCGATCCTGCCGCGTTTGCGCCGGTGATGGGTATCGAATTGAAGCAGACCAACCGTTCATGGCGCGCCTACAAGCTGCTGAGCGAGGCCAGAGTGCTCGACCGGGCGACGCTTGAGGCGATCAAGTATGACACCGGCTACGAGCGGCAGGGCTATGTCGACCGGCTGTTCGACGGGCTGGAAGCGCTGCAAGCCGATGGCGAACTCGCCGAGGCGCGCGACTTGCTGATCGGCTGGGATTTCAACGCCGATGGCAAGGGCAAGGCGGACTCGATCGCCTTGTTGATGATCCTCCCCTTCATGGGCGCCGATTACAACAACAAGCCTTTCCCCGACGTGGCGGAGAAGCTGCAAGCCGCCGCCGACCACCTGATGACCCATTTCGGGCGGCTCGACCCGCCGATGGGCGAGTTGCTGCGGCTGCGGCAGGGCGACGTCGACCTGCCATTGGACGGCGGCTCGGACACGCTGCGCGCCTCGACCACCTGGGACGTGGCCGAGGACGGGCGGCTCAGCCTCAAGCATGGCGACAGCTTCATCATGTGGATCGAATGGTCGCCGGGGCAAAAGGTCGTCTCGCGCTCGATCCAGCCCTTCGGCGCGGCCACCACCCGGCCCGCCAGTCCGCATTACACCGACCAGATGCGGCTGTTCGTCGATCACAAGCTGAAGCCGGTGCACTTCTGGCGCGATGATCTGCTGGCGAAAGCCAGCAGCCGCCGGACCGTTACCACCACCACCGCCACAGGGCCGCGCTGACCGGCGCGCCCGTTTTCGCCAGATTTTGACCATCGGAGCCTTCGTCCATGACCCATCGTTTTGCTGCCGCCAGCCTTTCGGCGCTCGCGCTTGCGCTTGCCGTGCCCTTCAGCCCCGCGCTGGCCGACAACCATGCCGGACACAGCGCCGCCGCCCCGGAAGCAACCGCCGATCTCGAAGCGCTCGTCAGCCAGGTGAAGATTCCCTACGAGGAATTCGAGCTCGCCAATGGCCTCACCGTGCTGGTGCACGAGGATCGCAAGGCCCCGGTGGTCAATGTCACCGTGTGGTACAATGTCGGCTCGAAGGACGAGCCCAAGGGCCAGACCGGCTTTGCCCACCTGTTCGAACACCTGATGTTCAACGGATCGGAAAACGCGCCTGCGGACTACTTCCAGTATCTCGCTGAAATGGGCGCGACCGATTACAACGGCACGACCTGGTTCGACCGCACCAACTACTTCCAGACCGTCCCCAAGCCCGCGCTCGAGCGCGCGCTGTGGCTGGAAAGCGACCGGATGGGCTACCTGCTCGGCGCGGTGACGCAGGGCAAGCTCGATAACCAGCGCGGCGTGGTGCAGAACGAAAAGCGGCAGGGCGACAACCAGCCCGGCGGCCTCGTCTATTACGAAGTGCTCAAGACGCTGTTCCCCGAAGGCCACCCCTATCGCCACTCGACGATCGGCTCGATGGCCGATCTCGACGCCGCCTCGATGGAGGACGTGAAGGCGTGGTTCACCGAGAATTACGGCCCCAACAACGCGACGCTGGTTCTGGCCGGCGACATCTCCGCCGCCGAAGCCCGCCCGCTGGTGGAGAAGTATTTCGGTGCCATCGCGCGCGGCCCCGTGAACACGCCCGCGCAGGCTGAAGTCCCCACCCTCAAGGAGCCGGTGCGCAAGACCTTCAAGGATCAGGTCGCCGCGACCAGCGTCACGCATTACTGGCCGGTTCAGGGCCTGACCGGCGAAGATCGCATCGCGCTCGATGTCGGAGCCTCGATCCTCGGCGGGCTGGCCTCAAGCCGGCTCGACAATGTGCTGGTGCGCGACGAGCAACTCGCGGTCGGCGTGTCGGCGGGCAATTCCGCCTACCAGCGCATCGGGATGCTCGAGGTCGAGGCGACCGCCAAGGCGGGTGTCGATATCGCCGTGCTCGAAAAGCGGATGGACGAGGTGATCGCCGATCTGATCGCCAATGGCCCGACCGAGGATGAAGTGCGCCGCGCCGTCACCAGCAATCTCGCCCGCACGATCCGCGGGCTGGAGCAGGTCGGCGGCTTCAACGGCAAGGCGCAGACGCTGGCCGAGGGCGAAGTGCTGACCGGCGACCCCGCCTTCTACGCCCGCGAATTCGAAACCCTCGCCAAGCTTACCCCTGCCGAGGTGCAGGCCGCGCTCGCCAAGTGGATGACCCGTCCGGCGATGACCGTGATCCTCGAACCGGGCGAGCGCGATGCCTCCTACGAGGAAGCCGCCTCGGTCAAGGCCGAGGGCGACAATGCCTCCGAACGCGACCGGGCGGCTGAAGAGATCACCGTCTCCGAAGTCCGCCCCAAGCCGCCGATCGACACCATCGCGGCGCTGGACTTCCCCGATGTGGAACGCGCGACCCTCGCCAACGGGATGAAGGTCACCTACGTGCAGCGCACCGCCGTCCCCGCGACCTGGGTGGCGATGAGCTTCAACGCCGGCGGCGCGGCCGATCCGGCGGGCAAGGCGGGCCTCGAAGGCCTGACCATGGCGCTGTTCGACGAAGGCACCAAGAACCTCAGCGCGCAGGCCATCGCCGAAACCAGCGAGCGTCTGGGGGCCAGCGTCTCGGTCGGGGGCGGCGATGACCGTTCGACCTTCACGCTTGCCGCGCTGTCGGCCAACCTCGCGCCCAGCCTCGATCTGCTGCGCCAGATCATGCGCGAGCCGGCCTTCAACCCGGCCGATCTTGAGCGGGTGCGCAGCCAGACCATCACCGGCATCCGCCGCGCGATGAAGTCGCCGCAGGGCATCGCCCAGCGCACGCTCACGCCCGAACTTTTCGGCGCGGGCACGCCCTATGGCACGATCACCACGGTCGCGAGCGTCAGCAGCATCACCCGCGACGATCTGATCGCCTTCAAGGACAGCTGGATCCGTCCCGACAATGGCGAGGTCTTCGTGATCTCGGACAAGCCGCTGGCCGAGGTCGTCAGCGCGCTCGACACCGCCTTCGGCAACTGGACCGCGCCGGCAACCCCCAAGGGCAGCAAGAGCGTCACCGCCAGTCAGGCGGCCGAGGGCAACCGGATCATCCTCGTCAACCGTCCCAACTCGCCGCAGAGCTTCATCTTCGGCGCGCAGATCACCCCGCTCGATGCGGGCGACCCGGAGTTCATCGCCTTCGGCAGCGCCAACAACTCGCTGGGCGGCAACTTCCTCGCGCGGCTCAACATGAACCTGCGCGAGACCAAGGGCTGGAGCTACGGCGTGCGCGGCGGTGCACAGGCGCGCGAGAATGCCGTGGTCTACGGCATTTCGGGCGGCGTGCAGGCTGACCGCACCGGGGATTCGCTCGCGGAAATGATCCGCGAGACCGAGGAATTCCTCACCGTGAAGGGCGTCACCGCCGAAGAGCTGGAGCGCAACAAGGCGAGCGAAATCGGCGCGCTGCCGGGCCGCTACGAAACCTCGCCCGCGGTGCTCGGCGCGCTTCAGGGCAATGCCCTGTTCGGACGTCCGGACAATTATCAGGAAACCCTCGCCAGCATCTACCGCGACCAGACCGCCGAAGCGCTGGACGCGGTCGCCCGCGCGGCGATCGACACCGACAAGTTCGTGTGGGTCGTAGTCGGCGATGCCAGCAAGGTCCGCAGCCAGCTCGAACCGCTCGGCCTGCCGATCGAGCAGCGCGAGATGGAAGGGGAATAAGGAGCCTTTGCGGGTTCGCTGATGCGAACCTGCTGACCTCCCGCCCCGCCTCCCCACCCGGCCACCATATCATGATGGTATCATTGGTGGCCGGGTGGGGAGGCGGGGCGGGAGGTCAGCGCCACCGACAGGTGGCACGCCTTCAAAAACCATTGAAGCGCGTTGACATCGGTGTAAATAACGCAACCTGAAGTGCCGCCTCGCCCGAGGCCTGCACCCTCTGGAGGAGTGGAATATGTCTGTTGCAGGAACCTACAAAACGACCGTCAAGAGCCCGATGGGCGACCAGACCGGCACCCTGACTGTCGTGCCCGATGGCGACAGCTTCTCGGGCTCGCTGGTTGGCAGCCTCGGTTCGATGGACATCAAGGATGGCACTATCGACGGCAACACCATCAAGTGGCAGATGAACATGGTCGTGCCGATGCCGATGACGCTCGATTGCGAAGCGACCATCGATGGCGACACGCTGACCGGTTCGGTCAATGCCGGGGCCTTCGGCGCGATGCCGCTGTCGGGCACCCGCGAAGCCTGATTGGCACCGCAAGGTTGTAAAAAAGCCGCCGGAGCCCCGCGCTCCGGCGGCTTTTTTTCATGCCCGGTTTGGTGGCCGGATTGCGTCTGTTCATCTGAAGGGGCTATTTCTGGCCCGTGCTGACTTTTGGGGAATGATGATGAAGCGTCTCACCGTGTTTGCCGCCACCGCCGCCACCCTTGCCCTCGGAGCCTGCGTGACCGTGCCCGACACCCACCCGCTGACCGGTACCGAATGGCAGCTTGTCGCGATCGACACCTCGGGCAGCACCACAACGCTCACCCCGGCGCTGCAAAGCCGCCATACCATCGCCTTCATGGACGCAGGCGAGATGCAGCTTCAGCTCGATTGCAACCGCGGCCGCTCGACCTGGACTGCAGGCCAGCCCGCCAATGGCGCGGGCAGCATCGCGATTGGCCCCGTCGCAGGCACGAAAATGCTCTGCCCCGAGCCGAGCTTCGGCGACGAACTCGCACGCCTTTCCGAAGCCCAACGCTACACTACCACGCTCGACGGGCGTCAGCTGGTGATCGAGACCGGGGCGCTGCGCTACACCTTCACGTCTGCGGAATAGCCATACCGTCTGCGACCAAGGTCTAGCTTTCGCCGCTTCCCTTTCCGCGCGAAGTTGCCATCCTCGACACGATCGGCGCAGATGCGACCGGTCCGGGGATCGGGCGCACAAGCGGGAGACGGACAATGGCGACGACATATGATGACGCCCTGCCCAAGCATCACAAGGTCACGGGGACGGAAAAGCGCGTCATCCTGGCCTCGTCGCTGGGCACGGTGTTCGAATGGTATGATTTCTACCTCTACGGGCTGCTGGCGACGATCATTTCGGCGCAGTTCTTCTCGGGGGTGAACGAGACCACCGGCTTCATCTTCGCGCTCGCCGCCTTTGCCGCGGGCTTCGCGGTGCGGCCCTTCGGCGCGCTGGTGTTCGGCCGGCTGGGCGATCTGGTGGGGCGCAAATACACCTTCCTCGTCACCATGGGCCTGATGGGCTTTGCGACCTTCACGGTCGGGCTGCTGCCGAATTACACCAGCATCGGGGTGGCTGCTCCGATCATGCTGGTGGTGCTGCGGCTGCTTCAGGGCCTTGCGCTCGGCGGCGAATATGGCGGAGCGGCGACCTATGTTGCCGAACACGCCCCCAACAACAAGCGCGGGCTCTACACCAGCTTCATCCAGACGACCGCCACGCTCGGGCTGTTCGCCGCGCTGCTGGTGGTGATCGGGACGCGCACCATGATCGGCGAGGACGCCTTCAAGGAATGGGGCTGGCGCGTGCCATTCCTGATCTCGGCAGTGCTGCTCGGCGTTTCGCTGTGGATCCGGATGCAGCTGCAGGAAAGCCCGGTCTTCCAGAAGATGAAGGAGGAAGGCACCAATTCCAAGGCACCGATCTCGGAAGCTTTCGGCAACTGGAAGAACGGCAAGTTCGCGCTGATCGCGCTGCTCGGCGCGGTCGCGGGGCAGGCGGTGGTGTGGTACACCGGCCAGTTCTATGCGCTGTTCTTTCTCGAAAAAGTCCTGATGGTGGACGGCGCGACGACCAATATCCTGATCGCCGTCGCGCTCGCCATCGGCACGCCGTTCTTCATCTTCTTCGGCTGGCTGTCCGACCGGGTGGGGCGCAAGCCGATCATCCTTTCGGGCTGCGCGCTGGCGGCGATGACGTTCTTCCCGGCCTTCCATGCTCTGACCGCAGCGGCCAATCCGGCGCTGGCGCAGGCGCAGGCCACGGCCCCTGTCACCGTCATCGTAAACGACGCCGATTGCTCGGTGCAGTTCGACCCGATCGGCAAGAACAAGTTCGACGCCAAGAGCTGCGATATTGCCAAATCGTTCCTCGCCAAGAGCGGTGTCAGCTACGCCAAGGTCGAAGCGGACGCCGGAACGATCGCGCAGATCACGGTGGGCGCGAAGACCTTTGTCGCTCCTGACCCGGCCAAGCTTTCGGGTGACGAGCGCAAGGCCGCCATCGCTGGCTATCAGGACGAGGTGAAGGCCGCGCTGGCGGCGGCGGGTTACCCGGCCAAGGCCGACCCCGATGCGATCAATACCCCGGTGGTGATCGCCATTCTCACCTACCTGGTGCTGCTGGTGACGATGGTCTACGGGCCCATTGCCGCGCTGCTGGTGGAGTTGTTCCCCACGCGCATCCGCTACACCGCGATGAGCCTGCCCTATCACATCGGCAATGGCTGGTTCGGCGGCTTCCTGCCGACCACGGCCTTCGCGATGGTGGCAGCGACGGGCAATATCTACTTCGGGTTGTGGTATCCGGTGGCGATCTGCGCGGCCACCGTGGTGATCGGGCTGCTGTTCCTGCCCGAAACCTTCCGCCGCAATATCGATGACTGATACCCCCGCCTGACGGGTCGCAGGAGGGGCGGTGTCCGCAAGGTGGCCGCCCCTTTGCTTTGTGCCCCGCTTGCAGTAGCTTGGGCTGCGGGAGAGAGGGATCAGAGCCATGATGCTGGGCGCGGCGCTTATTGCCGCCATGATCTATCTGGGTGCATTGTTCTGGCTCGCCGCCTGGCGCGACGCGCGGCCTGAGAGCGGCTCGGGCTGGCTGAGGCGGCACGCGGGCACGATCTACGGCCTCAGCCTAGCGGTCTATTGCACCAGCTGGACGTTCTTCGGCGGAGTCGGAACGGCGGTCACGGCAGGGATGGATTACCTGCCGATCTATCTCGGGCCGATCCTGGTCTTCACGCTGGGCTTTGGCCTCGTGCGGCGGATTCTGGCGCAGGCCAAGGCGCAGCATTCGACCTCGATCGCGGACTTTCTCTCTGCCCGCTACGGCAAGAGCGCGAGCATAGCCGCGCTGGTGACGGTGATCGCCAGTCTCGGCACGCTGCCCTACATGGCGCTGCAGCTCGATGCGGTCGGCACCACGCTGCTGCTGATGGCGCCCGATCTGCGCGCGCAGCTGGCGACCGACGAGCTGGTGCTGATCGTCGCCGCCTTGATGGGGCTGTTCGCCATCCTGTTCGGATCGCGCCGCGCCGACCGGGCGGGCGAGAACGCGGGCCTTGTGCTGAGCATCGCCGCCGAGGCGCTGGTCAAGCTCGCCGCGCTGCTGGCAGTGGGCGCACTGGCCGTGTGGCTGCTGCTGACGGGCGAAGCCCCGGCCCCCGCCACCCCGCCTGCGCTGTTCGCTCCCGATCCGGTCGACGCGCGCTTCATTGTGCTGACCGCGATCTCGGCCGCCGCGATCCTGTGCCTGCCGCGCCAGTTCCACATGACCTTCATCGAAGCGCCGGGCGAGCGCGCGGACGGAGCGATGCGCTGGGTATTCCCGGCCTATCTCGCAGCCACGGCCGCGGTGATCGTGCCGCTGGTGCTGGCGGCGCGGACGGCGCTTCCGGCGGGCACCGATCCCGACACCATCGTGCTCGCCCTGCCGCTGGCGACGGGCAACACCGCGCTCGCTGTGCTGGTGTTCCTCGGCGGCTTATCGGCGGCGACCGGCATGATCGTGGTGGCGAGCGTGGCGCTGTCGATCATGATCACCAATGACCTCGTCACCCCGCTGCTGCTGCGCCGCGCGCTCGCCGGACGGGGCGACCGCAGCCGCATCGCAAAGCGCCTGCTGCTGATCCGCCGGGTGACGATCGCCGCACTGCTGGCCGCGGCCTATGCGGTCTATCGCGGGTTCGCCGGGATCACTGATCTCGCCGGGCTCGGCACGCTGGCCTTCGCCGCCGCAGCGCAATTCGCTCCGGGGCTGGTGCTGGGCATGGTGAGCCAGCACGGCAACCGCGCAGGCATGCTGGCCGGGCTGGCGAGCGGCTTTGCGCTGTGGCTGGCGCTGCTGATCTGGCCTGCCCTCAGCGGCACCGCCCCGCCCTTTGCCATTCACCCCGATCCGCTGGTTTCGGGCGTGATCCTCAGCCTCGGCGTCAACGCTGCGCTCTACTGGCTTGTTTCGGCGATCATTCGACCCTCGCTGCTCGATGCCGCGCAGGCCGCCGCCTTCGTCGGCACGCCCATGCCCGGCGAGCTGCCCCGCCGCGCCACCGCCAAGCGCGTGGGCGACGTGCGCGCGCTGCTCGGCCAGTTCGTCGGGCGCGAGCGGGCCGACGCGGCGCTCGCCCCGCTGCACCTGCGCAATGGCGATCCCGCCGGCGCGGCGGTGCTGGAGCTGGCGGAGCGGATGATCTCGGGCGTGATCGGCACGTCGTCGGCCCGGATGCTGGTGCACTCATGGGCGGGCGGCGACCCCATCCCGCTGCCCGAAGTCGTCGCCATGTTCGACGAGACGCAGCGCCGCCTCAACTTCTCCGCCGACCTGCTCCAGACCGCGATCGAGAGCATCGATCAGGGCGTTGCGCTGGTCGATGGCGAGATGCGGCTGGTGGCGTGGAACAGCCGCTATCAGCAGATCTTCGACCTGCCCGACCGGCTGGTGCAGGTCGGCACGCCGATTGCCGATCTGATCCGCTTCAACCTCGAACGCAGCCAGCTGCCCGAGACCGACATCGCCGAGCAGGTCGAGCGCCGCCTCGGCTATATGCGCGCCGGGACCGAGCACCGGATCGAGCGGGTGCAGCACGATGGCCGCGTGCTCAGGATCGTCGGCGCGCCCACACCGGGGGGTGGTTACACCACCTCCTACACCGACATCACCGCTGATCGCCGGGCCGAACAGGCGCTGGAAGAGAAGGTCGCCGAGCGCACCCGCCAGCTCAGCGCAGCCAACGCCTTGCTGGCCGAAGCGACCCGCTCCAAGACCCGCTTCCTCGCCGCCGCGAGCCACGATCTGATCCAGCCCCTGAACGCCGCGCGCCTGTTCGCCTCAGCGCTGGGCGAGGAGGTCAGCGGGCAAGCGACGCTGAAGCGGCTGGTGACCGATCTCGACGGCTCGATTGTCGCGGCGGATCGCCTGATCCGGGTGCTGCTGGAGATTTCCAAGCTCGACAGCGGCGGGGTGGTGCCCGTGCCCGAACCGATCGCGCTTGATCAGCTGTTCGAGGATGTGGCGCGCGAATTCGTGCTGCAGGCGCAGGCCAAGGGGCTGCGGCTGCGGCGCGCGCGGACCAATGCCTGGGTGATGGCCGACCGCGCGCTGCTCACCGCCGTCTTGCGCAACCTCCTGAGCAACGCGGTCCGCTACACCGCGCGCGGCGGCATCCTGATCGGGGTGCGGCGGCGCGGCGATGCAGCGGTAATCTGCATCCACGATACCGGACGCGGGATCGCGCCCGAGGATATCGAGCGCATCTTCGGCGAGTTCGAGCGCGGCGCCTCGACCGACCGCGAGGGGCTGGGCCTCGGCCTCGCCATCGTCCGGCGCGCGGCGCGGCTGCTGGGGGTGGAGATTGAGACCACCTCGACGATTGATCGCGGCAGCCGCTTTGCGCTCGCCCTGCCTGTGCTGCGCCGCGCCGCGGCTCCTGTTGCCGCACCTGTCCCGCCGCGCGCGGCCAGCGGGTTGGGCGCAGCTTCCGTGCTGGTGATCGACAACGATCCCGCCGTGCTCGCCGCGACCGCCGCGCTGCTGGGCAAGTGGGGCCTCACGGTCACCTGCGCCGCCAGCCTTGCCGAAGCGCGCGCCGCCATGCCGGACGTGCCCGACATCGCGATCATGGACTACCGCCTCGACGGAGACGCGCGCGGCGACGCGGCTTTTGCGGCGCTGTGCGAGGGTTGGGGCGCGCGCCCGCCGGTGATCCTGCTGACCGCCGAAAGCTCCGAGGAAACCGAAGCCGCCGCCGCGCGGATGAGCGCGCATCGGCTGATCAAGCCCGCTCCGCCCGCCGCCCTGCGCGCGCTGATCGCCACCGCGCTGGCACAGGGCCGCGCAGCCCGGCCTCAGGCTCTAGTAGAATCCGCCACCGGCTGATCGACCTCCAGCTTGGCGGCGACCAGCACCGCCTGCGTCCGGCTGCCCACCCCGAGCTTGCGCAGGATCGCGGTGATATGCGCCTTCACCGTCGCCTCGCTGATCGACAGTTCATAGGCGATCTGCTTGTTGAGCAGGCCTTGCCTTATCCCGCCCAGAATGCGCCGCTGGGCCGGGGTGAGACTGGCGATGCGGGCAAGATCGTCGTCCGCGCCTGCGCCGCTCTCCGGGAACCACGCATCGCCATCGCGCACTGCGGCGAGCCCTTCGCGTATCGCCTCGAGGCTCGCCGATTTGGGGATGAAGCCTGCCGCCCCCAGCTGCGCCGCTGCCGCCGCAACGCGCGGCTCCTCGGAAGCCGAGACGATCACGATCGGCAGCGCCGGGTAATCCTGCCGCAGGTCCATCAGCACGGGGAGGCCGGAGGAATCCGCCATGTGCAGGTCGAGCAGCAGCGTCTCCGCCTCGCCCTCTGCCAGTGCGGCGCGCGCCTCGGCGGCGGAGCTGGCCTCGATAATCGCAGCCTCGGGCCACACCCGCCCCACCGCATGGGCGAGCGCGCTGCGGAACAGCGGGTGGTCGTCGGCAATGACAATGCGCCCTGCCATGGCCCTAACGGTTTTGCCGCCCTTCAATCAGCCGCTCGACCAGCGAGGGGTCAGCCAGCGTCGAGGTGTCGCCGAGCGAGCCGAAGTCGTTCTCGGCGATCTTGCGCAGGATGCGGCGCATGATCTTGCCCGAGCGGGTCTTGGGCAGGCCATCGGTGAAGTGGATCACATCGGGCGTGGCGATGGGGCCGATTTCCTTGCGCACATGGGCCTTTAATTCGGCGAGCAGCGCGTTAGAGCCCTCCTCGCCCGCGTTCAGGGTAACGTAGCAATAGATACCCTGCCCCTTGATGTCGTGCGGATAGCCGACCACGGCGGCCTCGGCGACCTTGGGGTGGAGCACCAGCGCGCTCTCGACCTCGGCCGTGCCCATCCGGTGGCCCGAGACGTTGATGACATCATCCACCCGGCCCGTGATCCAGTAGTAACCGTCCGCGTCGCGCTTGCAGCCGTCACCGGTGAAGTATTTGCCAGCGTAGGTGCTGAAATAGGTCTGCACGAAGCGCTCGTGATCGCCGTAAACGGTGCGCGCCTGCCCGGGCCAGGAGTGCGTGATGCAAAGGTTGCCCTCGGCAGCGCCCTCCAGCACCTGGCCCTCGTTGTCGACCAGCTGCGGGCGGATGCCGAAGAAGGGGAGGCCTGCGCTCCCCGGCTTCATGTCGTGCGCGCCGGGCAGCGTGGTGATCATGCAGCCGCCGGTTTCGGTCTGCCACCAGGTGTCGATGATCGGGCAGCGGCCCTCGCCGACGACATCGAAATACCAGCGCCACGCCTCGGGATTGATCGGCTCGCCGACGCTTCCCAGCAGGCGCAGGGATGCGCGCGAGCGGCTCGTCACATGATGGTCGCCCTCCCGCATCAGTGCGCGGATCGCGGTGGGGGCGGTGTAGATGATGTTGACCTGATGCTTGTCGACCAGGTCCCAGAAGCGCCCGTGATCGGGGTAATTGGGCACGCCTTCGAACACCACGGCGGTGGCCGCGTTGAACAACGGCCCGTAGACGACATAGCTGTGCCCCGTCACCCAGCCGATATCGGCGGTGCACCAGAACACCTCGCCCGGCTGGTAATCGAAGATGTAATGGAAGGTCGTCGCGGTCCACACGCCGTACCCGCCGGTGGTGTGGAGCACGCCCTTGGGCTTTCCGGTCGAGCCGCTGGTGTAGAGGATGAACAGCGGGTCTTCCGCGTCCATCACCGCGCAGGGGCAATCCGCGTCGCTGGCGAGGTCGGCCAGCCAGTGGTCGCGGCCCTCCTGCATGGTAATGTCGCCGCCGGTGTGGGGGATGACCAGCACGCCCGCGACGTCGGTCGCGTGGGCCGCGAGTTTCAGCGCCGCATCGACATTGGCCTTCAAGGGCACCCGCTTGCCCCCGCGCAGGCCTTCGTCGGCGGTGACGACGAAGCGGCTGCCGCAGTCCTCGATCCGGCCCGCCAGCGCCTCGGGCGAGAAGCCGCCGAACACCACCGAATGCACCGCGCCCAGCCTTGCGCAGGCGAGCATCGCGACCACGCCTTCAAGGATCATCGGCAGATAGAGCGTCACCCGGTCGCCCCGCGCCACGCCCAGCGCCTTCAGCGCATTGGCCATCCGCACCACTTCCTTGTGGAGTTCGCCATAGGTGAGCTTGCGCGAGGGGGTGCTGGGATCGTCGGGCTCGAAGATCAGCGCCGTGGTGTCCGCATGGGTCGCCAGATGCCGGTCGACCGCATTGTGGCACAGGTTGAGCTGGCCGTCCTCGAACCACTTGATCGCGACCGGATCATAGGCCCAGTCACCGCCGATGGTGGGCGCGCGGGTCCAGTCGAGCCGCTGCGCCTGCTCCAGCCAGAAGGCATCGGGCGTCTCCACCGAAGCGCGATACATCGCGTCGTACTGCGCAGGCGTGCAATGCGTGGGGGTGTGGGCCTTGGGCCGCTCGACGGCATGGATCATCTCGACTCTCCCTTTTCTGACCCCGTTGTACATCAGGCTACCAGCCCTGCACCCTCAGACAAAGGTCTTACGACCATCCGCTAGCTGTCGCTTGGGCAGGCTCAGGCGCAATCTCGGCAGGGATAAGAGAGGATGGGAGGGTCACATGATTCACACAGGGACGGCCCGCGCGCTGCGCACCGCGCTGCTCGCCGCGAGCATGCTCACCGCCGCGCCGGTGCTGGCGCAGGAACAGAGCGTCGATGCGCGGCTCGACCGGCTGGAGCGGCTGGTAGAAGGGCTGATTGCCCGGCTCGACGCCGATCAGGGCGAAGCGCAGCAGCAGGCCGAGGCGCTGGCCGCGATCCGCGCCGAGCAGCAGGCCCTGCGCGCCGAGGCTGACGCCACGCAGGAAACCACCCGCACCCTCGCGACCCGGCAGGCCGAGATGTCGGAAAAGCTCGTCGATTTCGCGATCCCTACGGGCGAAGGCTTCAGAATGGGCAAAACCCGCGTCACCTATGGCGGCTATGTGAAGCTCGATGCGACCAGCCAGCGCACCAGCGGCGGGCAGTTGCCGGGCAATTCGATCCTGCGCGATTTCCTCTTCCCCTCCGCCATTCCCGTGGGCGGGGCACCGAGCGGGTTCGACACCGATTTCTCGGCCCGCCAGACGCGGTTCCTGTTCAAGACCGAAACCAATGTCGGCACGGATCACAAGCTGAGCGGGCTGATCGAGCTCGATTTCAACGTCACCGAGGGCGGCAACGAGCGAGTGTCGAACAGCTTCGTGCCACGTATCCGGCAGGCGCTGATCAATTACGACAACTGGACCTTCGGCCAAGGCTGGTCGACCTTCCAGAATGTCGGCGCGCTGCCGGATTCGCTCGACTTCATCGGAGTGACACCGGGCACGGTGTTCGATCGCCAGCCGCTGATCCGTTATACCAAGGGCGGGCTCCAGATCGCGGTCGAGCAGCCCGAGACCGTGGTGACGACCCCGAGCGGCGGGATGGTCACGCCCGGCGACGACCAGATCCCGGACATCGTCGGGCGTTACAACTGGAGCGGCGACTGGGGGCAGATTTCGGCGGCGGGGATCGTGCGGCAGTTGCACGTTTCGACCGACGATCTGATGGGCGTGGACGATGCCGCATGGGGCTATGGCATGAGCCTGTCGGGCAAGCTCAAGGTCGGCCCGCGCGATGATCTGCGCTTCATGGCCACCGCCGGCGACGGGCTGGGGCGCTATATCGGGATCAACATCGTCAACGATGCCGCGATCCGGCCCGACGGGACGCTCGATCCGATCTTCACCTATTCGGGGTTCGCCGCCTATCGCCATGTCTGGGCGCCGAATCTGCGTTCGAACCTTGCAGGGGCCTGGTTCAAGGCCGACAACCCCGTGCGGCTCACCACCAATCAGGTCACCGATGAAAGCTGGAACGCCTTCGTCAACCTGATCTGGACTCCGGTCGGGCCGCTCAATGTCGGGCTGGAGCTGATGTATGCGGAGCGGACGCTGGAAGATGGGCGCAGCGGCAATCTCCAGCGGGTGCAGGTGTCGACGCAGTACAATTTCTGACCCGAACCCATTTAACCAAAATGGCAATGTTTCACGTGAAACATTGCCATTTTGTCATTCTTCAGCAGGAAATGGTCAGAACCGATAGCTGACCCCGGCGCTGATCACCCACGGATCAAGCTTGTGCTCGGTTTCGATCGCCAGCGTGTTGCCGACGAACCAGCGTGCGGTGGTGTCGATGAAATAGCGCTTCACATCGACGCTGAGGCCGAAGCCCTTATCGTTCAGTGGGACATCGAACCCGGCTTGCAGTGCAAGGCCGAATTCGTCCGAGAGGTCGGTCTCGGTCACCCCCAGCGGCAGGGTCGCCGCGCCCGGATCGTCCTTGAGCCAGATGAAATAGGCCGCGCCCGCGCCGACATAGGGCTTCACGCCGCCGAGGTCGAAGTGATACTTCGCCGTGACCGTCGCGGGCAGCAGCAGCGCGTCGGACACCAGCTCGGCCCCAGCGGGTAGCCCGGCGGTGGCATCGACATCATGCTGCGTAACCCCGGCAATCGTCTCGATCGAGACATTGTTGGTGACGAAATATTCGACCGCCAGCGTCGGCACGACATTGTCGTTGGCCTTGGTCTGGGTGGTCGCGGGCAGGCCCGGCAGGTTCACATTGATGTCGGTGATCTTGCCATCGGGCGCCACATAGGTGCCGAGCAGCTTCACCTGAACATCGCCCGCGCGGGTCCCTTCCTGCGCCATCGCAGGCGTAGCCAGCAGCGCCAGGGCCGCGCCGCTCAACATCACAAGAGTCTTCATTTTTCCCGTCCTTGATCGGCAGCAGTGGCCGCCGCGTGCGGCCCAGGGTTGTTGCTGCCTGTGACCGCCCGATAGCCCGCAGGCTCCGGCTGCCTCATTGATCAGGATCAAAGACCTTGGCGCTCCCCACGCCCAAAGCGCTTTCATCATGGCAAGCATCAGCACCTCTTTCGGACAGCAATGCATGGAAGCGTTCCGCGCAGCGCTGCCGCCGGGAACGGGCGGGGCGCTGACCGCCGATCGCCTGTGCGAGGTCGGCTATTGCCTGCATCTGGCCAAGGGCGAAGCTCTGCCGCCCGATCCTTACGAGGATCGGCTGGTGTTCCTCGCGAAGGGCTCGGCCAAGCTTGCTGCCCAGCCGGGTGCGGGCGGGCCGCCGCGGCAGGTGCTGGCCTTCCATTTCGGCGGCGATGTGATTTCGGTGCTGCGCCAGTCTGACGGGGATTTCCGGCTGGTGGCGCTCACCGATTGCGATCTGGTGGTGTTCCCGGCGGACCGCTTTCTCGACATCGCGCAGAACGATCCGGCGGTGCTGCGAACTGTGCTGACGCGCTCGCTTCAGGCGCTCCATCGCAGCCGCACGCGGATGATGCAGATGGGGCACAAGTCCGCCGCCGCGCGGATCGCCGATTTCCTCGTCTCGATGGCCGAGCGGCTGGCGGATTGCTCCACCGGACCCTGCGCCTTCTCGCTGCCGATGAGCCGCCGCGACATCGGCGATTCGCTCGGCCTCACGATCGAGACCGTCAGCCGCCAGCTGACCGAGCTGCGCGAGGCCGGGCTGCTGGCCACCGAGGGCCGCTCGCGCGTGTGCCTGTCCGACGTTTCAGCGCTCGCCCGGATCGCCGGACGGCCCGGGGAGCGCAGCATTCCATCCGAAAACTGAACAAATTTGATCTGGATCAACAACTGCAAAGCCGAGGCCCGCTAGCGAGCGGGTGGACGGAAGGGATAATTCAACATGGAAGCAGTCGTAAGACGGCTGGGGGTCTGGGCGCTTGTCCTGCTCGCCAGCATTGCCGCTATCGCGCTGACGCCGGACAGCGGATTTGCCATCCACATGGGGATCGTGGCGCTGGTCGCGGTAATCCTGATCATCGCTACGGCGACCAGCTATGATCCGCTGGCGAAGGCCCAAAGCATCTTCAAAATGCCTCCCGGGCCGAGCCGCTATGACGATGACGTGATCCGCTGGGGCGTGATCGCGACGATGTTCTGGGGCCTCGCCGGGCTGCTCGCGGGCGTGTTCATCGCCGCGCAGCTGGCCTTTCCCGAGTTGAACCTCGAGCCCTATCTGAACTTCGGCCGGGTGCGTCCGCTGCACACCAGCGCGGTGATCTTCGCCTTCGGGGGCAACGCGCTGCTGGCGACGAGCTTCTACGTCGTCCAGCGCACCTGCCGCACCACGCTGGCCTTTCCCGGCATGGCGCGCTTCGTGTTCTGGGGCTACCAGCTGTTCATCGTGCTCGCCGCGACCGGCTACCTGCTCGGCATCAGCCAGGGCAAGGAATATGCCGAGCCCGAATGGTATGTCGACCTGTGGCTGACGGTGGTGTGGCTCGCCTATCTCGCCGTGTTCGTCGGCACGATCCTGCGGCGGCACGAACCGCACATCTATGTCGCCAACTGGTTCTACCTCGCCTTCATCGTCACCATCGCGATGCTGCACGTGGTCAACAATCTCGCCATGCCGGTGAGCCTGCTGGGGGCCAAGAGCTATTCCGCCTTCGCAGGCGTGCAGGATGCGCTGACCCAGTGGTGGTATGGCCACAACGCCGTGGGCTTCTTCCTCACCGCGGGCTTCCTCGCGATGATGTATTACTTCGTGCCCAAGCAGGCCGGGCGGCCGGTCTATTCCTACCGCCTGTCGATCATCCACTTCTGGTCGCTGATCTTCCTCTACATCTGGGCCGGCCCGCACCACCTCCACTACACCGCCCTGCCCGACTGGGCGCAGACGCTGGGCATGGTCTTCTCGGTGATGCTGTGGATGCCCAGCTGGGGCGGGATGATCAACGGGCTGATGACGCTCAACGGCGCGTGGGACAAGGTCCGCACCGATCCGATCATCCGCATGATGGTGCTCAGCCTCGCCTTCTACGGGATGAGCACCTTCGAAGGCCCGCTGATGAGCATCAAGGCGGTGAACTCGCTGTCGCACTACACCGACTGGACGATCGGCCACGTGCACTCGGGCGCGCTGGGGTGGAACGGGATGATCACCTTCGCCTGTGTCTACTACCTCGTGCCGCGCCTGTGGCAGAAGGAGCGGCTCTACAGCCTGCGGATGATCAACTGGCACTTCTGGCTCGCGACGCTGGGGATCGTTTTCTACGCCTCCTCGATGTGGGTCGCCGGGATCACGCAGGGCCTGATGTGGCGTGAGTATGGTGCCGACGGCTACCTGGTGAACAGCTTCGTCGACACGGTCGCGGCGCTCCACCCGATGTACATTCTGCGCGCTGTCGGCGGGCTGATGTATCTCAGCGGGGCGGTGATCATGGCCTACAATATCTGGATGACCATCGCCGGTCACCAGCGCGCCGAAGCCGCGATGGGCGACACCGCGCACGATGCCGCAAATGACCGGCCGCTCGCCCGTCCGCTCGCCCCCGAACCCGCCGAATAAGCGCTCATCAGGGAACCACAGCCATGAGCAAGAATGCACCCCAATCCCCCATGCCTTCTGGCGTCTTCGAGAGCCACAAGAAACTCGAGAAGAACGTCACCCTGCTGGCTGCCGCCACCCTTGCGGTGGTGGCGGTGGGCGGGATCGTCGAGATCGCGCCGCTGTTCTGGATCGACAACACGATCGAGAAGGTCGAGGGCATGAGGCCCTACACCCCGCTCGAGCAGGCCGGGCGCGACATCTACATCCGCGAAGGCTGCTACACCTGCCACAGCCAGATGATCCGGCCCTTCCGGGACGAAGTCGAACGCTATGGCCACTACAGCCTCGCGGCGGAAAGCATGTATGATCACCCCTTCCAATGGGGCAGCAAGCGCACCGGGCCTGACCTCGCGCGCGTCGGCGGGCGCTATTCGGATGCGTGGCACGTACAGCACCTGAAGTCGCCGCGCTCGGTGGTGCCTGAAAGCATCATGCCGAAATACAGCTTTCTGGCCGAAACGCCGCTGAAGGTGGCGGATGTGGCCGGGAACCTGACCGCGCTGCGCCGCGTGGGCGTGCCCTATTCCGACACTGACATCACTCAGGCCGAGGCCGATCTGATGGCGCAGGCCGATCCAGAAGCCGACGCGGGCGATCTGGCGGAGCGCTATCCCAAGGCGCAGATCCGCGACTTCGACGGCGATCCCGCCCGCGTGACCGAGATGGATGCGCTGGTCGCCTATCTCCAGATGCTCGGCACGCTGGTCGATGTGAACAGCGCTGCCGCGCAGGAAGTGCTCACCAAGGGGGGTGAGGGCCGATGACCGCTTACGAAACCCTGCGCCACTTCGCCGACTCCTACGGGCTGGCGGTGATCACTGCGCTCTATCTGACCCTGTGCCTGTGGCACTTCCGCCCCGGCGCGAAGCCCCATGTGGCCGCCGCCAAGCACTCGATCTTCAAGGACCAGACCGATGGCGAATAAGCGAATTGACGAGCCCACCGGCACCGAGACCGTCGGCCATGAATGGGACGGGATCGAGGAGCTCAACACCCCCCTGCCGCGCTGGTGGCTCTACACCTTCTATGCCACGATCCTGTTCGCAGCGGTCTATGTGGTGCTCTACCCCGCCTGGCCGATGGTTGAGAGCGCCACAAGGGGCACGCTCGGCTGGTCGAGCCGGGGCGATCTCGCCAATGAGATGACCGCCGCCGACATGGCCCGCCAGAGCGTTGTCGAACGGATCGCCGCGACCGATATCGAAAAGCTCCCCGCCGATCCCGAACTGATGCAGGCTGCGATTGCCGGGGGCGCGGCGGCGTTCAAGGTCAACTGCGTGCAATGCCACGGCGCGGGCGCGGCGGGATCGCCCGGATATCCCAATCTCAACGACGACGACTGGATCTGGGGCGGCACGCTGACCGACATCGAATACACCATGACCCACGGCATCCGCTGGGAAGGGGCCGAGGCCACACGGGCGAACTACATGCCGGCGTTTCAGGGCATGTTCGAGCCTGCGCAGGTCGACGCGCTGGCGGGCCATGTCCTGTCGCTGAGCGGCAAGGGCCGCTCGAGCGCGGCGGGCGCGCAGCTCTTCGCCGACAATTGCGCTGCCTGCCACGGCACCGGCGGCGAAGGTGCCTCGGCGATGGGCGCGCCTGCGCTGGGCGATGCGATCTGGCTGTTCGGCGACACCGAGGCGGCGGTGAAGGCGCAGATCCTTGCGCCCCGCCACGGGGTCATGCCCGCATGGCAGGGCAGGCTTGATCCGGTGACGATCAAGATGCTCGCCGCTTACGTCCACTCGCGCGGCGGCGGGCAGCAGCCCGCGCCCGCCCCCGCTGCCGATCCGGCGAGCGATGTCGCCGCCGCAGCCAAGGCCAACACCGGTGGCTGACATGGACGAGATCGAGCGCCCCGCCCCGCCCGTCGCACCCGCCGATTCCGGCGCGCGCGACTGGGGCAAGGCGCTCGGGCATGCCGCCCCAGAACCCGCCCCCGAGCCCGAAGCGGGCTTCATGGGCAGCGCGCTCTACGAGAAAGGCAAGACGGTCCACAACAAGCGGATCGACGGGCCCTTCCGCCGCTTCAAGTGGCTGGTGATGCTCGTGACGCTGGGCATCTACTATGTCACCCCATGGATCCGCTGGGATCGCGGGCCCTATGCGCCCGATCAGGCGGTGCTGATCGATCTCGCCAACCGCCGCTTCTACATGTTCGATATCGAGATCTGGCCGCACGAGTTCTACTTTGTCGCCGGGATGCTGATCATGGCGGGGATCGGGTTGTTCCTCGTCACCTCAGCCGTGGGCCGCGCGTGGTGTGGCTATGCCTGCCCGCAGACAGTGTGGACCGACCTGTTCCAGCACGTCGACCGCTTCTTCGACGGTGACCGCAACGCGCGCATCCGCTTGGACAAGGCCCCGTGGACTGCGTCCAAGATCGCGCGGCGCAGCGCCAAATGGGCGGTCTATCTCGCAATCGCCTTCTGGACCGGCGGCGCGTGGATCATGTATTTCGCCGACGCCCCCACGCTCACCCGCGACTTCTGGACCGGCAACGCCGCGCCGGTCGCCTATGCCACGGTCGCGATCCTCACCGGCACCACCTTCTGGCTCGGCGGGTTCATGCGCGAACAGGTGTGCATCTACATGTGCCCCTGGCCGCGCATCCAGACCGCGATGCTCGATGAAAAGAGCCTGATCGTCACCTACAAGGACTGGCGCGGCGAACAGCGCGGCAGCCTCAAGAAGGCGGCGAAGAACCCAGATGCCTATGGCGACTGCATCGACTGCAACATGTGCGTCGCGGTGTGCCCCACCGGGGTCGACATCCGCGAAGGCCAGCAGATCGGCTGCATCACCTGCGGCCTGTGCATCGACGCCTGCGACAAGGTCATGGCAGAGGTCGGCCGCCCGCGCGGGCTGATCGATTATGCCACGCTCGACCAGTGCAAGGCCGAGGCTGCAGGTGCGCCCCCGACCCCGGCATGGAAAGCCCTGCTGCGCCCGCGCACCTTGATCTATTTCACCGTCTGGGCCGGGCTGGGCGCAGGGCTGCTCTTCGCGCTCGGCACCCGCACCCACACCGACCTCACCGTCTCACCCGATCGCAACCCGCCCTTCATGCTGCTGAAGGACGGCTCGGTCAGGAACGCCTACACGCTGCGCCTGCGCAACATGGAAGCCCGCCCCCGCGCAATGGAAATCGCGCTCGAAGGGTTGCCGCAAGGCGCGGTGATGTGGACCGAGAGCGTGAGCATGGAAAACGCCGCGCGCGTGCAGGTCGTTACCGTGCCCGCCAACGCGACCGAGGTGCTGCGCGTCTATGTCCTGCTGCCGGACGGCGTCACCGCCAACGCCTTCGCCTTCCGCCTCACCAGTCTCGACGAACAGCGCGAGCAGGATGTCACCGAAACCACCTTCGCCATGCCGGGGAACCCATGATGTCGAGCCAATCCAGCACCTTCACCGGCAGGCACATGGCCGCCATCTTCGTCGGCGGGTTCGCCGTGGTGATCGCGGTTAACCTGTTCATGGCCTACAACGCGGTGGGCGGATTTCACGGCACGGTGGTCGACAATTCCTATGTCGCCAGCCAGAGCTACAACGGCTGGATCGCCAAGGCCGAGGCCTCGAAGGCGCTGGGCTGGCAGGCCGTGCCGCATCGCCGCGCGGATGGGCGCGTGGTGGTCGAGACCATCGCGGTGCCCGAGGCCGCCGCCATCACCGCCGCAGCCGAGCGCCCGCTCGGCGCGCGCGAGGCCGCTGCGCTCAGTTTCCTGCCGGAAGGTCAAGGCCGTTGGCTCTCGACCCAAGCGATCGCACCGGGCCGCTGGCAGCTGCACATCGCGATCCGCGCAGGCGCGCAGGAATGGGCCGGGGAGGCCGAACTCCGGTGAACGCCCCTGTTGCCGTCGAAGCGGAACGCCCGCTCGCTACCACCCGGCTGACCGTGCCCGGCATGAAATGCGCCGGGTGCATCGGCAAGATCGAGCGTGAATTGCCCAAGCTGCCCGGCATCGCCGCCGCGCGGGCGAACTTTTCGGCCAAGCGCGTCGCGATCCGTCACGATCCCGCGCTGGGCGAGGACGCGCTGACCGCCGCGCTGCTGAACCTCGGCTTCGAGGCGCAGCCGGTCGCGGATAATTCGCTGGGTGACGACAGCAAGGAACGCAAAACCCTCAATCGCGCGCTCGGCGTGGCGGGCTTCGGCATGATGAATGTCATGCTGCTCTCGGTCAGCGTCTGGTCGGGCGCGGACGGGGCAACGCGCGAGCTGTTCCACTGGCTGTCGGCGCTGATCGCGCTGCCGGTGATCGCCTATGCGGGCCGGCCCTTCTTCGCCAGTGCATGGATGGCGCTCAAGCACCGGCGCACCAACATGGATGTGCCGATCAGTATCGGCGTGCTGCTGGCGACGGGCCTCAGCCTCTACGAGACCATCACCGGCGGCGCGCACGCCTTTTTCGATTCTGCCGTGATGCTGCTGTTCTTCCTGCTCGCCGGACGCGCGCTGGATGCCGAGATGCGCACCCGCACACGCGCCGGGATCGGCGCGCTGCTCGGGCGGATGGGCAAGAGCGCCAGCGTGATTGCGCCCGATGGCTCCACGCGCCGGGTGGCAGCAAGAGACCTCGACCCCGGCATGATGGTGCTGGTCGCGGCCGGAGAGGCGCTCGCCGCCGATGGCGAGGTGGTGGAGGGCACGAGCGCGCTCGACAATGCCATGCTCACCGGCGAAAGCGCGCCCGAACCGGTCGGGCCGGGGGCGGTCGTGCACGCTGGGGCGATCAACCTGTCGGCCCCGATCCGGGTGCGCCTCACCCGTGTGGCCGAGGACACGGCCCTCGCCGAAATCGCCCGGCTGATGGACGAGGCGGGGCAATCGCGCAGCCACTATGTCCGCATCGCCGACCGCGCGAGCCGCCTTTATGCCCCGGTGGTGCACACGCTGGCGCTGATCGCCTTTGCCGGATGGATGATCGCGGGCGCGGGGTGGCATACTTCGCTTACCATCGCGATTGCCGTGCTGATCATCACCTGCCCCTGCGCGATGGGCCTCGCGGTGCCCGCCGCGCAGGTGGTGGCGAGCGGCGCGCTGCTGCGCCGGGGCCTGCTGGTGAAGGACGGCAGCGCGCTGGAACGCCTCGCCGAATGCGATGTCGCGCTGTTCGACAAGACGGGCACACTGACCCTCGGCGAACCGCGCGCCGATGTGAGCGGGCTCGACCCGGAGGCACGCGCCGTCGCGCTCGGCCTCGCCCAGACCAGCCGCCATCCGCTGAGCCGGGGCCTTGCCGCCGCGCTGCTGCGTGGGGGGGTGACGCCGGCCGCCATCGATGACCTTCGCGAGGTGAGCGGCGCGGGGCTGACCGGGCGCTGGCAGGGGGTCGAGGTGGCGCTGGAGCGGCCCGCAGAGGCAAGCGCGGCGCTCGCCACCACCCTGCGGATCGGGGACGCCCGCCAGACCATCACCTTCGCTGACCCCCTGCGCGCCGATGCCGCCGCGACGCTTGCCGTGCTCGCACAGGAGGGGATCGCGGCCAGCATCCTCTCCGGCGACCGCGCCGCGCCGGTCGCGGCAGTGGCGCAGGCGCTGGGGCTTACAGCGCAGGCCGAGGCCAGCCCGCAGGCCAAACTCGCGATGCTGGAAGCGCTGAAGGCGCAAGGTCGCCGCCCGCTGATGGTGGGCGATGGCCTGAACGATGGCCCTGCGCTGGCCGCCGCCCACGCCTCGATCGCGCCGGGCACTGCGTCCGACGCCAGCCAGCAGGCCGCCGACGCGGTGTTCATCGGCGAGGGGTTGATGCCGGTCGCGCTCGCAGTGCGCGTCGCCCGCCGCACGATGCGGATCGTGCGCGAGAATTTCGGCTTTTCGATCCTCTACAACCTGCTCGCTGTGCCGCTGGCGCTGTTAGGGCTCGTCACGCCGCTGGTGGCCGCCGTCGCCATGTCGGTGAGTTCGCTGGTGGTGGTCGCCAATTCGCTGCGGCTCGCGCGGAGTGCGAACCCATGACCGGCCTTGCGATCCTCATCCCCATCGCGCTGGGCATGGGCCTGCTCGGGCTGGCGGCGTTCTTCTGGTCGATGAAGGACGGCCAGTATGACGACATGGACGGCGCAGCGCACCGCATTCTGATCGACGAGGAGGACGAGGCATGAACCGCGCCCTACTTCTTGCGCTCGCTGCGCTGGTGCCAGTGCTGGTGGGCCCGCTCCCCGCCGAGGCGCGGACGATCACCGCGCGGCTGTGCAATGGCGGCACGATCACGATTCCGCTCGGCGACGGCAGCCCGCCCGAGGATGCGCCTTGTCATCCCAAGGCCTGCCATGCCGGAACCTGCCGCGAAAAGTCCGATCCTTCGCGTCCGAAACGGACGAATTGATCTGGCGCAAAGACGGGCGGCACCCGAGGCTCTCTAAGCGCCTCATGTGGACCTATCACCCCAACCTCCTCGCCAAGCCGGTGCCGCGTTACACCAGCTACCCCACCGCCGCCGATTTCGGCCCGCTGGCCGAAGGCACCATCGAGCAGGCGATCGCCGGGGCGACGGGCGATATCTCGCTTTATCTCCACATCCCCTTCTGCGAGCAGATCTGCTTCTATTGCGGCTGCAACACCGGCAAATCGGGCAAGCGCGCGCGGGTGGAGAGCTATCTCGCCGCGCTGCATCAGGAGCTGGCGACCGTTGCCAGCCTGCTGCCCGCCGGTGCCCTTGTGCGGCGCATCGCCTTTGGCGGGGGCAGCCCCAATGCCATCGAGACGGGTGACTTCCTCGCCCTGGTCGATGCGCTCCACGCCCACTTCCCGCTCCACGCGCCCGAATGGTCGATCGAGCTCGACCCGCGCAGCCTCACCGCCGAATGGAGCCGGGTGCTCGGCAGCATCGGCGTCACCCGCGCGAGCATGGGGGTGCAGACCTTCGCGCCGCACTGCCAGAAGGCGATCGGGCGCGAACAGCCCACCGCGATGATCTGCCGCAGCGTCGACTGGCTGCGCAGCGCCGGGGTGACCTCGCTCAATTTCGATCTGATGTATGGCCTGCCGCACCAGACCATGGTCGACCTCGCCGACAGTCTCGAGATGACCGCGACGCTCGGTGCGGACCGGGTGGCGGTGTTCGGCTATGCCCATGTCCCGCATCTGGTGCCGCGCCAGACGATGATCCCCGAGGCTGCGCTGCCGGGCGCCGAAGCGCGCTTTTCCATGGCGGCGGAGGCCCATGCCCGGCTGACGGCGAAAGGCTATGACGCGATCGGCTTCGATCACTTCGCCTTGCCGCACGATCCCATGGCGCGCGCCACCCGCGAAGGGCGGTTGCGGCGCAATTTCCAGGGCTTCACCGACGATCCCGCCGAAGTGCTGATCGGCATGGGCGCAAGCGCGATCAGCGGCTTTCCCGGTCTTATCGCGCAAAACGAGAAGCACACCGGCCGCTATCGCCAGCTTTCCGCCGAGGGGCGGCTGAGCGCCAACCACGGCATCGCCCGCTCGCCCGATGATCTGGCGCGCGGCGCGGTGATCGAGGCGCTGCTGTGCCATGGCGAGGCCCGCCTAGCGCCCGACCTGCTGGCCGAGGCCGAGGATCGGATCGCCCCCTTCATCGCCGCCGGCCTCGCCGGACTTAGCGGCGAGCGCCTCGCCATCCTGCCCGGCGGATTGCCCTATGCGCGCGGCATCGCTGCGGTGTTCGACGCCTACCGCGCTGCGGCCCCGCGCCAGTTCAGCTCGGCAATCTGATCCACCCACCCGCTGCTTGCAGGAATTGCGCTTTGTCCCGATAGTCTGCCGCAAAACGCCAAGCATCCGGCCAGCCTTGCGGATAAGGCTGGCGGAGGGGGAGAACAATCATGGCAGTGACCGATCACGTCGACTTGAACGGCTTCATGGAGGGCGTGAAGAAGCGCAATCCGCATCAGCCCGAATTCGTGCAGGCCGTGCAGGAAGTGGCCGAGGACATCTTCGACTTCATCGAGGACAAGGAGGAATACCACTCCGCCCAGATCCTGCGCCGCATCGCAGAGCCTGACCGGGTGGTATCTTTCCGCGTCTGCTGGGAAGACGACAACGGCAATGTCCGCGTTCAGCGCGGCTGGCGGGTGCAGAACAACAACGCGATCGGCCCCTACAAGGGCGGCATCCGGTTCCATTCCTCGGTCAACGAAAGCGTGCTGAAGTTCCTCGCGTTCGAACAGACCTTCAAGAACGCGCTCACCGGCCTGCCGATGGGCGGCGGCAAAGGCGGGTCGAACTTCAACCCCAAGGGCAAGAGCGTGCGCGAGATCATGCGCTTCTGCCAGTCCTTCATGATCGAGCTGTACCGCCACATCGGCCCCGATGTCGATGTGCCCGCAGGCGACATCGGCGTCGGCGGCCGCGAGATCGGCTACATGTTCGGCCAGTACAAGCGCATCACCAACCACTGGAACGGGGTGCTGACCGGCAAGGGGCTTGAATGGGGCGGCAGCCTGATCCGCACCGAGGCAACCGGCTATGGCGCGGTCTATTTCCTCGCCAACATGCTGGCGACCAGGGATCAGGACCTCGAAGGCAAGACCGCGGTGATCTCGGGCAGCGGCAATGTCGCCACCCATGCCGCCGAGAAAATCGTGCAGATGGGCGGCAAGGTGCTGACCCTGTCGGACAGCGGCGGCTTTATCCACGACCCCGACGGCATCGATCAGGAGAAGATCGACTGGGTCAAGAAGCACAAGACCTATCGCCGCGGGCGGATCGAGGAATATGTCGAGGCTTTCCCCAAGGCGACCTTCCACGAAGGCAAGACCCCGTGGGGCGTCGAATGCGATGTCGCCCTGCCCTGCGCGACGCAGAACGAATTGCTGGGCGATGATGCGAAGAAGCTCGTCGACAATGGCTGCATCGCGGTGAGCGAGGGCGCAAACATGCCGACCGACCTTGAAGGTGTGCATATCTTCAAGGAAGCGAAACTCCTCTACGCGCCGGGCAAGGCCTCGAACGCCGGGGGCGTCGCTGTCTCGGGCCTCGAGATGAGCCAGAACTCCGAACGCCGCTCGTGGAAGGAGGAGGAATTGCAGCAGATGCTCAAGGACATCATGGCCGGCATTCACAAGCGCTGCGAGGAATATGGCAAGCAGGATGGCGGCTATATCGACTATGTGAAGGGCGCGAATATCGCGGGCTTCAAGAAGGTCGCCGACGCGATGCTGGCCTTCGGCGTGGTGTGATCAAGCGGCCCGGATTCGGCCAGTCCACGGATTCCCGCTTGACGCTGGCCGCTTAGGGGCAGAAGCTGTGTGCACAGGCTGGCGTCGCCGTTTTGGGGACAGCGCTGGGCGAACAGATTTGGGGCGGATGGGGATCGTCTGCCGGACTGCTTGGCATAGCACCGCTGCGCCTTGATTTCCGCTTGTCCTCATCCCTTGGGAGAGAGAGACATGCTGGTGCAGGACACGCAGGAGTCGCACGACTCGGCAGAATGGGTCACCTGCCTTACCTACAAGAGCATCGCCACCGCCGCCCCGCGTGCGAGCGATCTCGATGTGCTCGCCAGCCAGGCGCGGGCGCGCAACCGCAGCCTTGATGTGACCGGGATGCTGCTGTTCGAAGACGGCTGCTTCCTCCAGACTCTCGAAGGCCCGCCCAAGGCCGTGGCCCAGCTGTGGTCCTCGATCGAACGCGATGGACGCCACCAGCATATCGAAGTGCTGAGCGAGCACATGACCGCCGCCCGGCTGTTTTCGGACTGGGACTTGCTGCTCGATGGCCGCAGCGGCGACATGCCGCGCGAGGCCGCCAGGCCCTCACCTGTCCCGCCCGCCGTGGCCGAACATCTCTCGCGCCTCGTCGAACTGGCGCTCAATACCGATGATCTGGCGATCAACACGATGATCGCAGGCTTTGCCGAACAGGGGTGGACGAGCGCTGCGATCCTGTCGCTGCTGATCGAGCCCGCGGCGCGCGCGCTGGGGGATGCCTGGCTCAATGACGATTGCAGCGAGCTCGACCTCACCATCGGCCTCAGCATGCTGCAACTGGCGGGGCATGCGGTGCGTTACAGCCCCTGCTCGCAATCGATCCGCAACAGCCGTTACCGCATCCTGCTGGCGACCGCGCCGGGCGAGAAGCACATGCTGGGCACTGCGCTGCTGGCCGACCAGTTTCTGGCGGCGGGCTGGCAGGTCGACATGGCCTTCCCCGAAAGCGAGGAGGCGCTGACCAACCAGCTGAATGCGCAGCATCCCGATGCGGTGGATATCGGCCTGTCCGACGCGATGCCACGCCAGCACACCATCGACCAGCTGCGCTCCACCATCGAGCACAGCCGCATGGTGGTCTCGGAACATCCGACGGTCATTTCGGTCGGCGGGCGGCTGTTCGCCGAAGCGACCGCGACTGCGCTTTCAGTGGGCGCGGATCACGCTCGCAAGGGGCTCGCGGGAACCAGCATCCGCCTTGCCGAACTGGTGCGCCAGAACCGCAAGGGATGAAGCGCTGGGGCGAATTAACTTGAAATTTTTGAATAATGCGCTAATTGAACATTGCTTCACGTCGCTTGCGACGGAATTTGATCGGCGCCTCCGGCGTTCCTGAGCGCGGCGTTATCGCCACGCAGCCATGAATTCGCCCCTTGGCGGCCACAATTTCCTTTTCACGCAGCATGGCTCCGCAGCGGGATTGTCCCGCTGCGTTCTATACTTATTTGCAGAGACTACATGAACTTCATTACGACCGGCGCCATTTTTGACCGCGCCCAGACGATCCGCGCAAAACTGCCGCAGCATCGCCAATACACCTTGCCGCAAGAACCCTACGCCTTCCTCTCCGTCCGCGATCTGCGCGGGATGGTGGCGGCGATGGTCGATTGATCGGGCACCAGCACGAAACAGCGGGGCATCGGCCCCCAACAGAAGGTCCTCAGATGGATATCAACCACGAATACGCCGCGCACCAATCGGCGTTGATGCGGGCTGCGGGCGCCGAAAGCCCAGGCCAGCGCAAGCGCCAGTTTGCCGAGGCATCCGACATTGCGAGCCGGATCAGCGCTTTCCAGATCGGATTGGGCGCTGCGGCATCCTGCGCATGGAGCGCGGCGCATCTTGCCGCAGCCCGGCAAAGCTGAGCGCAAATTCACAGACCACCAAGCCCGCGCTGCCTCGAAGCAGCGCGGGGCACGCATTGAATGAAAGGTTACGCATGAAGGGTTACAAGGCACCCAGCTTCGAGGACAGGGCCGCATCGGCGATGCAGGCCAAGGAAAAGGCGCTTGCGAAGCTGAAAGCCAAGCCGCAGCCCGACGCCGCCGAGCTCGCCGAGCGCGCCGCACGGCAGGTGGAGCGCGACGCCATCGCGGCAGCCAAATCCGCCAAGGCGCGCGAAGCCCGCGAAGAAAAGCAACGCCTCGCTGACGAAAAGAGGGCGCAGGCCAAGGCTGACAAGCTCAAGGCAGAACAGCCCAAGCGCACCGAAGCCGAGCAGAAGGCCGCGCGCGATGCGCGCTACGCCGCGCGCAAAAGCCGCAAGTGATCGCTGCCTGACGCGCGCCGTCAGGTGATGCCCAGCGCCTTTGCCTGCGCGCGCAGCTCTTCCGCTGCCGCCGGGTTGGCCTTGACCGCCGCTTCCAGCGCGGCCTTGGCCTTGGCCGGTTCGCCCAGCGTCATGCGGCTGCGCATCAGCATAACCCAGCCATCGAGGTTTTTCGGCTCCTTCTGAAGCCGCGCCTCAAGCTGAGCCACCATGCCTTCGGCCATCTGGCGCTGTTCGCTGGGCTTCATGCTGCCCGCCGCGGCGACCTCGGCCGCGCTCGGCCCGCGCACGTCGGGTGAGGCCGCCTCGCCCGCGACGCTGCCCGATCCCGGCGCTAGCAGGGCGGGCTTGCGGCTGGCCTGTGCCTTGGCGATGCGCTCCGTCACGGCGATGTCGTTCATCTGCCCGACCTGCTCGATGGTGCGCACCAGATCGGCCTCCCACGGCGCGCCTTGCGGGCTGTCGGCGAGCAGATCGAGCCATGCGGCAATCGCGCCTTCGTGATCCTTGTCGAGGTCCTTCTTGGCCGCGAGGAAATAGCGCGCGCGCGGATCTTGCGGATCGAGCGCGATGGCTTTTTCGAAAGCGGCAAGCGCATCGGCGGGCAGCGGATCGCGTTTGCTCGCCAGCACCAGCGTTTCGCCCAGTGCCGACCACAGCACCGCATCCTCGGGCGCGATGGCCAGCGCGCGGCGATAGGCGGCGGCGGCCTCGTCGAATTGCCCTGCGTTGAAGTGGGCAAAGGCGAGATCGGCCCACGGCCCGGCATCATCCGTCGAAGCCTCGGCCGCGGCGCGCAGCGCGTCCATATCGGGCGCGCCGCCAGCAGCCTCTGCCGCCGGCGCGGCCCCGCGCGACCCTTCGTAGACATTGTAACCGATCGAGCCTGCCGCCAGCAGCAGCGCCGCCCCCAGCAGCACCCAGCCCGCCTTCGATGCTCCGCCCGCAGGCGCCTGTTCCCCGTGTCCCATGGCCGAGGGGCTAGCAGGCCCCCGCGCGGGGGGCAATTCGCTCTGGCATCGGCCCCCGATTTGCGTATGGTGGAGACCGGGAAAACGATCTGTCCGAGGGGGGGGAGGATCGGTGGGCGAGACGTTCAAGGTCGCCATTATCGGATCAGGGCCTGCCGGGCTCAGCGCCGCAGCACGCGCCGCCGCGCTGGGGCTGAGCCATGTGCTGCTCGAAAAGACCGATCACCTCTCCGACACGATCTACAAGTACCAGAAGGGCAAGCATGTCATGGCGACGCCCAGCAATCTGGTGCTTCGCAGCGACATCGACTTCGACGCGGGCAAGCGCGAGGCGATCCTCGGGACGTGGGACGAGCAGATCGCGGGCCACAAGGTCAACGTCAAATACATGGCCGAGGCCAAGGCGATCCGCGGCACGGGCGATCCGATCCCCGGCTCGATGCAGCAGATCGTAACCCGCGCGCGCGATGGCACCAAGAGCGTCAAGGAAGTGCAGCGCCACGCCCCGCCCTATGCAATCGAGCTGACCAATGGCGAGGTGGTGATGGCCGAAAACGTCATCCTCGCCATCGGCACGCAGGGCAATCCCAACCGGATGCGCTGCCCCGGCGCCGACCTGCCGCATGTGCAGTATCAGCTCGACGATCCCACCGAATATGTCGACGAGCATATCGTCATCGTCGGCACCGGGGACGCAGGGATCGAGAACGCGCGCGGCCTCGCCGAAGACCCGGCGCAGCGCAACACCGTCTCGATCCTCAATCGCGGCACCGAATTCCCGACCGCCAAAGCGGCGAATGTCAGCGCCCTGATGGCCGATCACGAGGCGGGCAAGCTGATGGTCCGCACCGAAAGCGAGACCAAGGCGATCGAGCCGGGCTTCATCACCCTCACCACCCGCGACGGCGAAATCCGCATCCTCTGCGACCGCATCATCGCCCGCATCGGCTCCGCCCCGCCACGCGCTTTCGTGGAAGAGTGCGGGATCGAATTCACCAGCGAGGATCGCGGCGCCTTCCCCCGCCTCAGCCCGGTGTTCGAGAGCACCGCGCCCGGCATCTTCGTGATCGGCGCGCTGGCGGGCTATCCGCTGATCAAGCACTGCATGAACCAGGGCCACGACGTCATCGAGTTCATCAACGGCAACACCGATCTGAAGCCCGCAGACGAGCCGATCATCGCGGCGAAGTTCGCCGAGCTTCCGGGCCAGCGCAGCACCGAGGAATGGCTCGAGTTCCTGCGGTCGAACGTGTCGATCCTGGGTGGCATGAACCCGCTGCAGATGCGCGAATTCATGCTCGATTCCGAAGCGAAGTTCTTCCGCGCGGGCGAAGTGATTTTCGAGCGCAACGCGCCCGGCTCCTCGCTGTTCGGCATTGCCAGCGGATCGGTGGCGGTGGAGGTCAATCCCGCCGATCCCTCGATCACGATCCCCATCGAAAGCGGCTCGATCTTCGGCGAGGTCGGGCTCATCTCGGGCCGCCGCCGCGGCGCGACGATCCGCGCCGCCGAAGACACCATCGTGGTCGAAATCTCGCGCCTTGCCGCGTTGAAGCTGCAATCACAGGTGCCATCCGCCAAGGCGGCGATCCAGCGCATCTCGATCGAGCGGCAATTGCTGCAGATGTTCGGATCGGGCCTCACCCGCGAAGATGTCGCTCCGCTGGTCGAGGCCGCGCAGGTTCAGGAAAAGCGCGCGGGCGAAGTGGTCGTCACCGAGGGCGCGGACGACAAGGACGTGTTCATCATCCGGCGCGGGTCGATGATCGTCGAAAAGCAGATCGGCGAGCGCCCGGTGTTTCTCTCCTACCTGCCTGCCGGGAGCTATTTCGGCGAAATGGCGGTGATTGACGGGAGCGCACGCACCGCGACGGTCAAGGCTGCGATCAAAGCAGAAGTGATCCGCCTGCCGGGCGAAGGCTTCCTCGATCTGCTGGAAAAGAACCCGGCGCTGCGCGAACGCGCGATGAAGGACATGGCCGGGCGCCGCGCCACCAATGCCTTTATCGAAGGGCAGAAGGACAGCTTTTCCAGCGTCGTCGACATGTATTCGCAGACCGCGCAGTTCCTCGTCGACAACGGCATCGGCGAGGCGACCGACGTGCTCCTGATCGACGAGAAGCTGTGCATCGGCTGCGACAATTGCGAAAAGGCTTGCGCGGACAGCCATGACGGGCTCTCGCGGCTCGACCGCGAGGCGGGCAAGACCTACGCGCACCTCCACGTGCCCACATCCTGCCGCCACTGCGAGCACCCGCATTGCATGGCCGACTGCCCACCCAATGCAATCAAGCGCGGGCCCGACGGCGAGGTCTTCATCGACGAGACCTGCATCGGCTGCGGCAATTGCCAGCGCAACTGCCCCTACGGCGTGATCCGGATGGACGCCAAGCCGCCCAAGAAGCCCAGCCTGCTCCAATGGATGCTGTTCGGCAAGGGGCCGGGGCCTGGCGAGGCGTCCTACTCGTGGCGCAAGAAGGCGGCTGAGAAGGAGGGCGCGGCCAAGGCCAAGCAGGCGATCAAGTGCGACATGTGCTCCGGCATCGACGGCGGCCCGGCCTGCGTGCGCGCCTGCCCGACCGGCGCGGCGATCCGCGTCAGCCCCGACAAGTTCCTGACCTTCACCAAGCTGACCGAGGACGTCGAGTGATGGCGACGAAAGCGGGGGGCACAGGGCGGTTCACGCAGGACGAGAAGCGGCGCGATTCCGATCATGTCAGTTTTCTCAAGCACCGCAGCTTCCGCTGGCTGTGGATCGCGCTGCTGCTCTCGGGCGCGGCGATTGCGGGCTATCTGATGATCGACCAGCAGCCGCGCCCCAATGGCGGGACGTGGTATGGCTATACGCTCGGCACCATCGGTGTGCTGCTGATCCTGTGGCTGTCCTTGCTGGGCGTGAGGAAGCGGCGGATCAATCCGGGTGCGTGGAGCCTCAAGGCGTGGACCAGCGCCCATGTCTATCTCGGCCTGTCGCTGATCGTGATCGGCACGCTGCACACCGGCTTCCAGATCGGCTGGAACGTCCACACGCTCGCCTATGTGCTGATGCTGCTGGTGATCGCGACGGGGATTTATGGCGTGGCGGTCTACGCCACCCTCCCCGCCAGCCTTAGCGCCAACCGCAAGGAGATGACCCGCGCGCAGATGCTGGACGCGCTGACTGCGATCGATCGCCAGCTCGAAAGCGCCGCGCAGCCGCTGGGGCGCGAGGATGCGGATTTGGTGATTGCGGCAATGAATCAGGACCCGTTTTCGCTAGGCGTGATCGGTCGGCTCACAGGCAACTTTTACGGTAGCTGTCGAACCCACTACGCTCTGACAGAGCTTGAAGACGATGAACCGGGCATGGAGCGAGTTTATCCTCTTCTGGAGAAGCGTCTCGCCCAGCTCGACCAAATTCGCGGGCAGCTGCGCATCCGCGCGCTGCTGGAGGTGTGGCTGTTCGTCCACATCCCCCTCACCATCGCCCTGATCGCCGCGCTGACCGCGCATGTCATCTCAGTGTTCTACTACTGGTAGGCGGCGATGGCATTCCTGATCCGCACCATCGATTTCACCGCCACCGGGCGCGAGATCGTGCGCGACCGGGTGGCGGAGCAGGCCAGCCTCACCATCGGCCGTGCGGCGGAGAACGACATTCACCTGCCCGATCTCGCGGTCGAGCAGCGCCATGTGCGGATCGACACCCGCGCCGACGGCACGCTTTCGGTAGAGGCGCTCGGCACGCTCGGCTTCGGGCTCGACGGGCGGGTCGTCACCGAAGGCGTCATCGACCCGCGCACCGGAGGCGAGATCGCGCTGGGCGCAGCGCGTCTGGCGGTGGCGCGTGAGAGTGACGGCTCCACCAGCATCACGATCCGGCAAGTCGTCGCCGAGGAGGGCAAGACCGACGCGTTGCGCGGCTTCGCGCTCGCCAGCGTGCTGCCGTCGAAGCGGGCGATGAGCTGGGTCTTCTCCAGCGCGATCCTGCTGCTGCTGCTCGCCATCCCGGTGACGAGCCACCTGCTGCGCACCCCGGCCAAGCCTGACCCCACCGGCAAGACCCCCGGCACCGTGCTGCTCGACAGCGCGTGGTCGAGCGGGGAGCTTTCTTCGAAGCACCACACCCTCGCCGACAATTGCGAAAGCTGCCATGTCGCCGCCTTCGAAAGCGTGCAGGACGAGACCTGCGTCAGTTGCCACAAGGACATCGGCGAACACGCCGCGCGCCCGCGCCTCGCCAAGGGCAGCCCGCCGCTCTCCCCCGGCGATGCACTGCAATGGCGGATTGGCGAGAGCCTCGGCAAGGAAGGCCCGCTCGGATGCGTCGCCTGCCATTCCGAGCACGAGGGCCCGGTGCGCACGCAGGCGGGCAGCGAGGCCTTTTGCGGCGATTGTCACGAGAAGCTCGATACCCGCCTGACCGACACCGACCTCGCCAATGCGCATGATTTCGGCAAGGCCCACCCGCAACTGCGCCCGATCTATTACGCCAGCTTCGGCGCGGCGGGGCCCGTGCGCGCGGCCCCCGGTACCCGCCCGATCGAGCGCAGCGGCCTCAAGTTCCCGCACGATGTCCACATGAGCCGGACCGGCGGAGCGGCGCGCATGGCGGTCAGCCTCGGGCAATATGGCAAGCCCCTCGATTGCAAGGATTGCCACGTCCTCACCCCGGACCGCATGTCGTTCCGGGAGGTGAAGATGGAGGACGCGTGCGAGGGGTGCCACAGCCTCGTCTCGGGGCGCACAGCGGTGGGCGGCTTCAGCAAGCTGCGCCACGGCGATGTGAAGGATCTGGCCGAGGATCTGGCGCGGATCAGCAGCGGCCCGCGCCCCCGCGTGGCGGCCGGCCCTGCGCGCCAGCGGCCCGGCCAGATCGGCAGCGCCTCGCCCTATCGCGCGGACTTTGGCCGTCCGGTCCGCGCCTATATCGGGCTGTCGAACGCGCTCGGCCCCGGCGGGGTGTGCACCGAATGCCACCTGCCCACCCGCGGGCCGACGGGGCAGGCCGATCTCGTCCCCGTCAACCTGCCCGACCGCTTCCTCACCTCCAGCTTCTTCAACCATGAAGCGCACACAAAGCAGAAATGCAGCGATTGCCACGCCGCCGAGACCTCCAAGGCGGCGAGCGATCTGCTTATGCCCGATCTGAAGTCCTGCCGCACCTGCCACCTCGGCGCGAGCGCGGTGAAGACCGCGAAGATCGTGCCGAGCGACTGCGCGATGTGCCACGCCTATCACCTGCCCGCCGGACAGTGGTCCGCCAAGGGCGCACCGCCCCACTACAAGCCGCCCCCGCCTCCGCCGACGTCGGAGTCAGCCGCGGCCAAGCTCGCAAAGGCCAGACCATGAACGCAGTGTCTTCGGGCGGCGCGGTGCTGATCGCGCAGATGACCGACATTCACGTGGGCTTTGCCCCTGACGAGCAGCCCGAGGAGCTGAACCTCATCCGCTTCCGCGCCACGCTGGCCCGGCTGCTGGAGGGGCCCAATCGCCCGGACATGCTGGTGCTTTCTGGCGACATCACCGATCATGGCGATGCGGAAAGCTTCGCCAAGACCGCCGCGCTGCTGGCCGACTGCCCTTGCCCGATCCTGCCGCTGGTCGGCAATCACGACAGCCGCGCCGGGCTGCTGGGGGCCTTCCCGCAGGTCGTCCCGGCCGAGGGCGGCTTTCTGCACTATGTGGTCGAGGCACCGCTGGGCCTCAGGATCATCTGTCTCGACACGCTCGAGGATGGCCGCCACGGCGGGGCCTTCTGCGCAGCGCGCGCCGCGTGGCTGGCCGACCGACTGGCCGAGGCGCCGGACACGCCGACGCTGATCTTCATGCATCACCCCCCGGTGGTTGCCGGGATCGACTGGATGGATCCCGCCCCGGACGAGCCATGGATCGTCAGGCTGCGCGACGTGCTGGAGGGTCAGCATCAGGTTCAGGCGATCCATTGCGGGCACCTCCACCGTCCGATCACAACGCGCTTTGCCGGCATACCGCTCGGCGTCACCCCCTCGGTCGCGCCGCTGGTGGCGATGGATCTCAATCCGATCAACAAGGACGTGCCCGATAATCGCGCGCTCATCACCACCGAACAGCCGACCTATGCACTGCACCGCTGGGATGGGACGGCGCTGGTCTCGCACTACGAACGCGTCGGCGACTGGCAGGTGCTGGCGCACTTCCACGCCGGGCTGCAACAGATGATCAAGGGCATGTTTGCGGAAAGAGAGTAGGGGTTCCCCCCGCCCCCGTCATGCTGAACTTGTTTCAGCATCCATCGGGCCGAAAGCGCAGTGTTCGATCCGGTGGGTGGCGGTGCCTCCTAGGCTGCAACCCCGGTCCTCCACCGACGGCACCCAGCCCGCCACTGGATGGATGCTGAAACAAGTTCAGCATGACGGATTGGAGTTCTACTTCCGCGCCGCCCTTTGCCTTTGGGCCGGCGGAAGGCCCACCCAGCGCTGCATGTCGATCTCGTCGCTCACCTTCCACGGCACGCCCGAGCGGGTCATGAACAGGCGCTCCATCTCCGCCCGCGTAAAGGGCCGCGAGCCCAATCGCCCGAACACCGCCATCTGCCCCCCGGTCTCGTCCACCGCACGGTCGCGGTCGAGGCCTTTGCTGAGCGCAATGGCGGGCGACGGCGTCTTCGCCCAAGCGATCAGCTCGGGCACCGGCGCGGGGCTGAAGCCGTAGAAATTGCGCTGGCTGTCGGGACTGGTGAGTTGCAGCACCTTCATCCCATTGCGTCCGTCCGCGACATAGGCGAACAGCGAGGCATTGGTGGTGCCGACGATGACGTCCTCGGCATCGTTCAGCGCCCCGTCCAGCGTCACCTTCTGGAAGACGCGCGGGCTGCGCGGGTTCTTCACGTCGAGGATCACCAGACCCTCACCCTTGGCGGCGACATAGGCATAGGTCCGCGCGATATACATGCGCCGCGCGTCCGCGAGTGGCACGGTGCCTTCGGGCAATGCGACCGGATCGCGCAAGGCGGTGACGTCGAACAGCTTCACCCCTTCCGCATCCGTCACCCACAGATAGCGGAACTGCACCGCGCTCGCCCGCGCATCGCGCAGGGGCCGCACCGCCGCCAGCCTCGGCCGGTCGGGATCGGCGAGATCGACCACCACCAGCCCGCGTGCAGCGGTGATGTAGGCGACCTCGCCCGCCAGCACGATATGCCGCGCGCCGGTGAGCACGCCGTCCGGGTTCCACGCGGTCGAACCATCGGCGAAGACCTTGCGGGTCAGCTTGTTGTTGCGGAATTCCCCGTCCGCCAGCGTGTTGACGTTGACGAGGATCAGCCCCTCCTCGCTGTCGGTGACAACAGCGTAGTTGTAGATCGGCAGAAAGGCCTGCTCCTGATTGAGCTCGCGCATTTCGGGCGTCGAGCGGGTCGGCGCGATGGGCTGGTTGGTGGGCAGCGCCATGCAGGTCGCGTTGCTGGTCTTCACATTGGTGTCATGCCCCAGCGGGGAGAACGGGCCCTTGAGGATGCGTTCCGAGGTGCCCTTGTTGGCGATGCTGGCGACATCATAGGCGGTGAACCCACCCTTGCCTTCGGCCACGAACATATATTCGCCGCGCAGTTGCAGGCAGCCGACGCGATCCGAAGTGCCTTCGTGGACGTTGGCGAATTCTTCGAACGCCTTGGTCTCGCCCGAGAGGTTTTCGTCGAAGGTCTGGCCGCGCACCCAGTTCTTCAGCTCGCGGTCGTTCTGTTCGACATGGAGCTTCCAGTAGTCGGGATAGGCATAGCGCTGGAGGTAGGAGCCGATCACCGCCTGCGGCTCGTCATATTCGGTCACGCGAGTGGCCTGAAAGCCGCCTTCGAGGCCGGTCCATGCGTTGAGGCCGACGAAATTGACGTAATTGGTGCCGAGCAGCAGCAGCTGCGCCATGATCGCGTTGTTGTCGTCCTTGGCCGACAGGTGGCAATCGGTGCAGGTCTTGGTCTCGGTCAGCCGCACGGTATGGGGGAAATGCGGCGCGAAGGCCTGCGAGGAAAAGCCGATCGCGCTGATCGGCGGTTGCTGCACATAGATCCGCTCGCGGTTGATGTTGGTCGAGGACAGCACCAGCGCCGAGGACGACCTGACGGGCGCGATCTGGTTGCCCTTGGTGGTCTGGCTCTTGCCCAGCTGGAACATCTCGTCGCGCGCGACCTGCGGGTTGTAGGTGGCGAAATTGCGCGTCTCGTCGCCTTCGTAGCGGTGACTCTTGGTCTTCCAGTTGGCCTCGATCGGCAGGTGGCACCCGCCGCACGAGGTCGTCCATGACAGGTGGCAGGTGTGGCATGCCATTTCGGGATCGCGGTGCGCGCGATCGTCAGCGGCGATGCCGGTGCCGAATTCGAAACTGCCCGTTTCCGCGCCATAACGGCTCATCAGCTTGGCTCGCGCGGCCTTGGCGTTGAAGACGGGCGTGGCGGGGTCGACCGAATCCTTGACGAGGCTCATCTCCCATTCAAGGCTGGGATCGACGATTGAGCGCTGCACCAGCCTGCGCCGGCCGTCCGCGCCTTCCAGCCATTCGAAGCGGCGCTTGCCATCGGGGTTGCGCAGCAGGGCGAGATCATGGCCTTCGGGCGGAGCGGCGGGGCCGCTGGTACGCAGCGTGGGATAGGCATCGGGCGTGCCGTGGCAATCCTTGCAGGTGATCTCGATCGCGTTGGCGACCTCGCCATAGATGAGGCCGTTGCCGTGGCTGTCCTGCTCGAAATGGCAATCGGCGCACTGCATCCCTTTTTCGGCGTGGATGTCCATCAGGTGGACCGCCTTGCCGGGGTTGGTGCCGGGTTCGACGAACTTGCCCTCGCCCTCTTTGCGCCATTTCTCGGGATCGTCGGGGTCGACGACCTTGCCATCGGCATCGAGCAGATTGCCCTCGCGGTCGCGCTTGAAGATCGCGCGGAAGTTCCAGCCGTGGCCGTGATAGTCGGCGAACTGCGTGTCCTTGAGCTTGGGGTTGAGGTCATAGACGTTGCGCAGGAAATCGAGATCGGCCCACTTGCCCTTGGGCGCGGCGCCCTCCGGGTTGCGGTCGGTGACGGCGCGGACTTCCTCGGCGGTGGGGTATTTCTGCTTTTCGGGCCACATGAAGGGCGCGTCGCTTTCGTAGTCCCACATGGTGTAGCCGAGGAAGCTGTTCAGGAAGATGTTGGGCTGGTGCATGTGGCAGTTCATGCACTGCGCCGTAGGGATCGCGCGGGTGAAGACGTGGGTGAGCGGATGGCCCTTTTCCTTCACCTCGCCCGAGGCCGTGCGCAGTGCGCCGTCGTCGGAATGGTCCTCATGACCCGGCTGCTTGACCGCGCCGTGACCATGCGCCTTCTCCTCATGCTCGACCTTGCCCGCAATCGTCGGGTCGAGCGTCATCGTCTGCCCGTCGCGACCGAATTGCGCATAGGTCAGCGAATGGCGCGGCTCGCGATCATTGGCGTAGACCACGTGGCACGACGCGCAGCCCGAATGGCGGTAGTCGCCCGGCTGATCGTTCGTCCCCATGAACCAGGTGAAGGGATCGTTGAGGCGGGTCTTGTGGATGTTGAGCGCGGGGATCGCCACGCGCAGGCCTGTGCCGGGGCCGCGGTTGGACTGCTTCAGGTCGGGCCGCCCCGGCTCCTCCAGCCGCTGGATCGCGCCTGAGGGGTTGGGCAGGCCGATCTCGGGGAATTGCGAATTGATCGTGCGCCCGCCGCGCTCGAACACGCGGAACACGTCGCCCGGCGGGATCACGTGCCAGGTCGGCAGCGGATACATCTCGGCCAGCACCCCGCGCGCGACCTGATGGGGCGAGAGCGTTCCGCCCGGCCCCGCACCCGGCGAGGTCAGCTTGGCGGGCAGACCCTCGCGGGTATAGGCCTCGCCCAAGAGGTAATTCTTGTAGGGCAGGATGCCGTTATTGTAGCTCGCCCCGCCCCACAGCATCGCGCCGGTCGCCATGATCGAGCGTTCCGCCGCCTCGATCGCCTGAATGTGGCACGACCCGCAGGCCTCGCGCGCGACGCGGTAGTCGCTGGGGTTCACGAACTTCACGAACTCCGGCGATTCCTTGTTGAGCAGAGCGTAGGACCGCTTGGGGTTCGCCGAGGACGGGAAGTGCCAGCTGTTCGGATATTTCGGCAGCACATGCGCCGCATCGCGCGCGGCGACATAGTCGGGGTGGTCGTGCGGCAGCTCGGAATCCCCTCGCACCTTCGCGTTGCCGCCGTGGCAATCGGTGCAGCCCAGCCGCACCGCGGGCGTCAGGTGCATGGTCGGCGCGTCGGACTTGGTGTGGCAGGTGAGGCAGCCTTCCGACTTCGCATCCATCTCCGCCACAGACTGCCGCTGCGGCGCGGGCGGGGCGAAGACCGCGGAGTAGTCGCGCTTGACCGGCTTTTCCTTGTCAGCCGCCTGCGGCGTGCCTGCGAAGAGGCCGATCGCCAGCACCAACGCCGCGGCGAGCAGCGCGATGTGACGGGCGAAGGGGTGGGTCAGCGCGCGCATCAGTAGGTCAGCACCACATTGGCGAGGATCGAGACGAATTCCTGCCCGCCGCCGCGGGTCGCAAACAGGTCCTGAAATCCGTCGCCCGCCACCAGCGCTGCGGCGGAAAGGCGGAAGACGAGGTTCTGGTTCGCCTTGGGCCGCCAGATCGCCGCGGCGGAAAGGTCGAAGCCGATCTCGCGCGGGATCGAGCCTTCGTTGCGCAGCACCTGAAGCGTCGCGGTGTTCTCGAACCAAAGGTGGTTGGCATTGGCCGACAGGCGCAGCTGCGGCGTCAGGTCGAAATCCGCGCCCACCCCCACCAGCATCAGCCCCGGATTGTTGAAATTGCTCTGCCCCTGCTCCTTCGAGGAGCGCAGCGAATTGAGGATGCCGTTGCGCCCGTTCACCGCCACCGCGCGGCCGCCGCCCGCAAAGGGGATGGTCTGACGGATCCAGTAGGAGGTGTCCGCGCCCGCAAAGACCGGGTTTTCGAAGATCGCGTCGAACCCGCCTTCAGTGTCGTCATAGGGGTCGCTGTCCCCGCTGGCATAGGCGGCGGAAAGGCGGAAGCGCATCCAGTCGCGGTCGTAGCTCGCTTCCAGCGCGGCGAACTGCGCGTTGATGTTGGCCGGACGGTCGGTGAAGAAGCTGTTTCGGTCCTCGCCCAGCGCCCAATAGAACGAACCTGTCAGATTGACCCGCCCGACCCGCCCGTCGGCGTTGTAGCCCAGATAGACCACGTCATATTCGCGGCCCCTCAGCGTGCCGAGCAAGGCCGGGCGCACCGGGAAACCGTTGTCGTCGATCTCGATATCGTCGGCCTCGCGGTTCATGTTGTAGACCACGGTGAACTGGCTGGTGAGCGCCGGGATCAGGAAGTCCTGCCGATAGGCATTGGCAACAAAAACAAAGTCATCGCGCGGGCTCTTCACCACCGAGTTGAGGCCCGAATTGGTGTCCTTCTCCAGCCGCCAGAAGGCGCCGAGGTTGAACTGGAAGCGGTTGTTGTCGCGCGATCCGAACAGGCGGATGCCCAATTGCTGGTCGTTGAACAGGAAGCCGCGGAAGTCCGACTGGAACGGCTGGATGCCGACACGGATCGAGATGAAGTCGAAGCGGTCTGTGTCGAACTGGCTGAAGTGGTAATCTACGAAAGCTTCCTGCACGCCGAGGAAATGGTCGAGCCGCTCGCTGTCGCGCGAGGGCTCCACGAACAGCACCCGGCGCTCGGGCACGTCGACATAGTTGACGTTGTAGGCCAGCGTGACGCGGTATTCGATCGTGGGCGGCTTGAAGGTGGTCGAACCCTTCAGCAGAGCGAAACCGGCGATGAAGGTCTGGCTGAAAACCTGGCTGAAATCGTTCCCGAACACGTCGTTGCGGTCGGGATCTTCGGTGGTCTGCACGCCGACAGGTATCGGGAAGGTGCGCGGTTCGTAGACTGTGTCGCTGACGAGGTTGGCGACGAAGAACCAGTCGTCCCCCGTGATCGGCAGCCATGGCACCTTGGCGCGGTTGATCGGGCGGTCGCCCTTGTAGGTGTTCTGGTTATAGGGATCGAACAGGTTTTCCTTCACCAGACCGAGGCTCTCGATCAGCCGCCAGCGGTCGGGGATGGGGAGCTGATCGGTCGGGAAGGCTTCGGGCGGCGGCGCGCGCACAGCACCTTCGTTGCGCTGCTCGATCCGCTCGGGCAGCGGCGCGGTGTAGCCGGGGCGCTGGCGGCCTTCGATGATGGCGGGATCGACGGGGGGCGTGTCCTGCTCCCAATCCTGTGCGGGGGGCGGCGTTTCCTCACCCGGCGGCGGCGGGGGGGGCGGGGACACCTCATCGGGCGGAGCGCCCTGAAGCAGCAGCAGCACGGGGAGCAGCGGGCCCATCTACAGCCCCTCGCACACGTTTTGCGCCGCCGTGTCGAGGAACGGCGCGAAGGGGCAATTGACGTAGCGCAGCCGCACCTGCCGGCCCGCGACATCGACCACGATGCGGTCGGCACGGCGGTCTGCGGGCGCATTGCCCAGCCCGCCGCCCAGCCGGACGCCGGCATTGTGGAGGCCGAGGAAGCTGATCATGTCGTCCTGATCGATCCCGTCGCCCGACACGCCGATGCCGCCCACCAGCTGCCCGCCGCGATAGACCGGGACCGATCCCGGAAAGATCTGGATGCCGTTCGCCAGCCGGGGATTGCCGCCCCCCGCGCCCGGCAGGCTGGTGCAGGCGCGCGGGGTGTCCGCCGCGCTCTGCCCGGTGACGAAGGCGAGATGCTGGCCGAGATTGCCCAGCACCAGCGCCGATTGCAGCCCGGTCGAGAAGGGGTTGAACTGCGCGATCGGGCGCGACAGCGGGCCATTGGGGCGGCCCACCTCGCCATCGGGAAAATAGGGCCGCGACAGGTTGCCCCCCGCCCGGTCGGAAAAGGCGAAGGCCCCCGTCAGCGCATTGGGATCGCCGAGAAACGCGCGGGCGCGGGTGACGAATTCGGGCACTTCGCCGCCCGCTGCTGAAAGCTCGGCGGCAGCGAAAGGCGCGGAGAAGAAATTGGCGGTGCGCGCCTTCTGCAGGCTCACGTCGATTCCGAAGATCGGAGCATCGGGGGAGCGGACGAGGCCGAGCACGGCCCCCCGCGTATCGACGAGGCTGATCGTCACCTGCGCGCGGCTGTCCAATGGCTGGCGGATTTGCGCGCGCGCGCGGCTCATCACGGTAAAGGCTTCCTCGAGGATCGCGCGCGCCTCGGCCGCCGTCAGCGGGGCGGCGATGTCGCCCGCATCGGTGCCGCTGCGCACCGGGAAGCGGTTCGCGCCTGCCCCGTTCGACAGCACGAAGGCGTCGCGGTTGGCGAACTCCGCGGCGGTCGAGGCGCGGATGCCCGAGGCCTCGGTGCCATAGGCGCTCCCCGCCTGCGGCCCCGCGCCGCTGTAATAGCCGATCACCGGCACCAGCGCGCCTGCGGTGGCGGCGAAGCTTGCGCCGGGGGCGGCGGTGAGCTGATTATAGTCGATGTCGGTGTAGCGCAGGCTCGTGCCATCAGCGGTGATGCGGTTGGCGCGGATGCTGACCGGCGCTTCGAACCCCAGCGTCCCGGCGAGCGCGATGGCCTCATCCACGTCATTGTCGCGATCGAGCACATTGGTGTCGAGCCCGTAGACCCCGTCGGCGATCACCCCCACCCCGCCGACCACGACGCCGTTCTTGTAGAGCGGGAAACCCCCCGGGTCCGCCGCGAGGCCGAGCGGCGAGCGCTTCGGCCCGATCAGCCCGTCGCTCGCGCGGGCGGCGAGATCGGAACAGGGCAGCTGGCTGAACTGCACCCCGAACAGCGGGCCGCTTTCGAGCCCCGCGGTGGTCGGTGCGGGCGGGAAGTGCTCCTGTACGATCATGCTGGCGGTGCGGCTGGAGAAGGCATTGCCGCCGCTCGACAGATAGGCGCCCGTGATCGCCTTGGCGATGGCGGCCCCGGCGCTCGGCACATCGAGCCCCTGCACATCGCGCGCGGTGCCATCGGGTGCGGCGGGGATGCGGGCCAGCGGGGCAGCGCCGGGCATGGCGAAGACGGCGAGGATATTGCCGACCCGGTCAGTGACCGCGATCGTCGCCGCCGCCCCGCGCGCCCGCGCCTCGGCAGCAGCCTGCGCGACGACTGTGCCGACCTCGGCGGAAGACAGGCTCTCGGCGGCAGGGACGCTGAACACCTGTCCGGCAGGCGGCGGTGTGGGCGTCGGGGTTGGCCCACCGCCTCCGGTGCCGCCACCGGGACTGCCCGAGCCGCTCCCCCCACCCCCGCAGGAGGCGAGAACCAGCGCGCTCGCCGCAATCCAGAATGTTCCCCCCCGGCGCATCCCTATTGCAGCCTGCCGATCGCGCCCGCCGCCGATTTCAGCGCGGCGCGAAAAGCGGAAGGGCGGTAGGCATTGGGCTCCTCCACCGCCTTGTAGGCGCGGGCGATATCGCCCCTGATCCCGGCGGCGGCGCCCTGCGTCACCCGGCCTTCGCGCACCAGCGCATTGAGCAGCGTGTCGATCGCCATCACCGCCTGCACCGATCCGGCGTAGTCGGTGAAACGTGGGGCGGTCGCCTCGCCCGCGATGATCGCGATGACACGGAAGGCGTCGGCATTGCCATAGGCCCGGCCCGAAAGCGCTTCCGACAGCGCGCCCGCGCGGCCCGAAAGCGCCTGCGCGGCGGCGCGCGTCTGCTCCGGCCCGGCCCCCATCGCCTTGTGGAAATCGCGCGCGGCGGTGCGGAAGGCCTCGGCCTCGCCCGGCACCAGCGCGCCCGCCACGGCGGAGAGCATGATGATGTTCTCATCATTGAAGGGCGGGTTGCCGAAGGGGATCGGGCGGCCGGGGTTGGTCTCGAAAGTCAGCTTGCGCTGCGGCCCGTCGGTGATGGTGCGGTGGCACGAATGGCAATCGAGGAAGTAGAACTGCGGAAACGCGCCCTCATAGGCGAAGCGCGGCTGGGCGAAGAGGCTGGTCGAGCGGCGCACCGCCTCGGCCTGCCCCACCGCCCACAGCCGCACGCCATCGGGCACGCCTTTCCTCGCGGTGTAATCGCCATCGATCTGATGGTGCTGCTGCAATGCGCTGAACAGGTCGAGCTCGAAAGACACGCGCGGATGCCCCGCCGCCATCATTGCATGGGTGACGAACTGCCCCGGCTTGCTCGATCCGTAATGGCAATCCAGGCACACATTCGCCCGCGCGCGTGGATTGTCGAGCGGCGTCAGCCCCGCTGCGACGTTGGAGGCGTGAGTGGCAGGCAGCGCGTAATGTTCGGCAAGCCAGGTGCCGCCGCTCGCTCCGTGACAGCTTTCGCAGCCCACGCCGTCGGTCAGCGTAAACTTCGCCCCGCGCTGGCCCTGCGGCGCATTGGTCGCATGGCAGCCGAGGCAGGCGGGCGCGCTCTGCGCATTGCCGAGCCCGAGGCTCGCCGCGATCTGCTGGCCGCGCCGCCCGCCGAGCACGGCATAGGCGCGGGAATGGGCACCGGAGGGCGAGGACGGCTCCTGCCAGGTGGCGATTTCGTCCTGCCGCACCACCGCGCCATTGCCCTCAGCCCGGCCATGGCAGGTCGAACCCGCGCAGCTCGCCACGCCTTCATAGGTTCCGTTTCCGATCGCGGTCGAGACGGGGTAGAGCGCGGCCAGCGCCAGCACGGCGGCGACGCGAAGCGCCACGGGTCGCAGTGCCCGCTGTGCGATGGCCTCCACCCAATGTCCCGTCATCCCATCCCCCCCGAGATGTGCGCTGCCGATACCGGACCGGCAGCCCATGCTAGCACCGCGCCCCCGCGCGATGCTTGTAACGCTGCGTCAGCCTGCCTGCAGCGTGGGGCCGAGTCCTCCCGTTGGCCAGCCCCGCACCTCTTGTCCCAATTGTCGCGGCGGGATGCAACCGCCAATCACGTCAATCGCCGCCCGCCTCGGCCGAGGCTTCGAGGCTGGAGGCGAGCGCTTCGAGCTGGACGGTGCAGCCCTTGGCGATCAGCGCCTCGGCAAGGGCATCGGGCGCGGCGTAATCCTCGCCCAGCGATACGAAGGTGACTTCGGCGGTCACGGTGCCATCGGGGGCGGAGATCATGTAGTGCCCGCCTTCGGTGATCGGCAGGCGCGCCGGGTCGATGGTGGCGACATTGTAGATGTCGTCGAAGGTCACTTCGGACTGGCTCGCGCCCTCATGATCGGCGATCCGGTAGGTGCTGATGCCCAGCGTGCCGGGCCGCCACAGGCGCACCGTGGCGAGGTCATAGAGGCAGATCGTGCCCGAGCGGGTGACGTCGGTGTACCACAGGCTGGGGTTAGTGACGGTCGCATCGTTCTCGCCGCGCACGGCCCCGGTGCGCACGCGGGTGGCGGCGCGCTTGCGGGTGAGGGAGGCGAAGCGGTCGGCGGCGACCTGCGGGCGGTCGCCCACGCGGAAGGTGCCTGCGCCCTTGATGACGCGGGTGCCCTCTGCCGTCAGCACGGTCACCACGTCCCCGCCCTTGAGCGTGATCGTGGCATTGTCATCAAGCTTGGTGCCGACCGGGAATTTGCTCGAGGAAGGCCCGGTGGACTTCACCACCACCCCCGCCATGGCCGCTACCGGCAGCGCCAGCGCCGCCGCCGTGATCGCAAACCGTGCCAGCCGCTTCGTCGTCTTAGCCAAGAACATAGGTTCCTCCGTCGTCCAATTGCTGCATTCGCTGTACCAGATTGCCGAGCGCCGAATCATCGGGATGGCGCCCGGCCACGCCTTTCACTAGCCGCATTGCCGCAGCACGGTCGGTGACGGACAACACACTCGCCTCGCCCAGTGCGGCGCGGTCTTCGGCGGGGAAATCGGGCGCAGGCTCGAACAGCTCGACCGGCCGCGCCCGCCCGCGCAGTCGCACCCGCCCCATCGCCCGCCACCAGTCCAGCCCCGAAGCCTCGGCGAATTCGCGGCTCGCCATCACGCTCGAATCCAAAGCCTTGTTCGCCGCCTCGAGCCGCGCGGCGGTGTTCATCGAGTCGCCCAGCGCGGTGTACTGGATGCGGTTCGCCCCGCCGAAATTGCCGATCACCGCTTCGCCATAATGCAGGCCCACGCGGGTCTTGCCGATCGGCGGGAGGCCCGGGTCCATCGCCGCCACCTCGCGGCGGAAAGCCTCGCCCGCCTGCCACATCGCATAGCCCGCCCGCGCGGCGCGCGCGCCATCGTCGGGCCGGCTGATCGGCGCGCCCCAGAAGGCCACCACCGCATCGCCGACGAACTTGTCGATCACGCCGCCATGGTCGAGCACCACCTGACTGAGCGTATCGAGGTAGCGGTTCAGAATCTTCGCCACCATCTCCGGCGGGATCGCGTGGCTCATCTTGGTGAAGCCCTCAAGATCGCTGAACAGCACGAAGATCGCGCGCTTTTCCCCGCCCAGCGACAGCAGCTCGGGCTTGTCGATGATCGCCTGGGCGATGTCGCGCGGGATGTATTTGCCCAGCGCCCCGGTGGCGAAATTGCGCTGCACCGCGCCCGATGCGCGCGCTGTGGTGGTGACGGCGGCGAAGACGATCACCCACCCGATGAACCAGCCGAACGGGGGCAATCCGTAGGTGTCGACATTGCGAAGCTGCAACAGCAGTGGAAAGCCCTGAAAGATCACCAGCTGCGCGATGCCCAGCAGCGCCAGCCGCCGCGCGGGCCATTCGAGCAGCGCGGTCAGAATCGCGGCGAGGATCGCCAGCACCGCCATCGCCCACAGCACCCAGCCCGGAATCGGCCTGAGCACGCGGTTGTCGAGCATCTGAGCGATGATCTCGGCATGGACCGAGATTCCGGCGGGCACTTCACCGTTGATCGAGGTGAAAGTCGTCTCGACCCGGTCATAGTCGACGATATCGCCGCCGATCAGGATATATTTGCCCGCAAATTGCTCCGTGAGGAAGGGCAGGATTTCCGGATCGGGGTCGACGAAAAGGTCGATCTGGGCGGGCGGGAACAACACCTGATCCTGGAACTTGGGCCGCCGGTAGTCGATCGCGCCCTCGTAGCCGGCAAAGGTGGTGGCGGGCTCCCCCGCCTCGGCGAGCATCACCCGGCCGAGGAGCGGCGGGATGCCGGGGCGGATGTCGGGCCACACCCGGGTCGCGCCGAAGGTGTTGTCGAGCCGGATGCTCGCCGGCTGCGCCTTGCTGCCCTCCAGCCGCGCCAGGAACTGTTCGAGATACTGCTGCTGTTCGTATTCGATGTCGTCGGGATTGGTCGCGGTGGCGGCATAGGCGACCGCGACGGGCGTTTTCATGCCCCGCAGCGCGGCGATCAGTTCGTCATCCTCGTCCTGCGGCTGATCGAACAGGATGTCGATCCCGATCGCCTTGGGCTCCATCGCGTCGAGCGTGCGCAGCGCTTCGGCCAGCAAGCCCCGGTCGAGCGGCGAGCGTTTGCGCGCCTTGATCAGCGTCTGGTCGGTATAGACCACCAGCACCACCCGCTGATCTTCCTCGACCAGATCGGCGGCGTAATAGGCCCTGAGGTCGTAGAAGGCGCGCTCGGCCTCGCTGGTGAGCGGGGTCGCCACCGTTCCGCCGGGCAGTACCCAGCTGTAGCGCGCGATGAACAGCGCCACGCAAACGAGCATGACGGTAAGGCCCAGCTGGACCGTGCCTGCCTCGCGCAGGTTGCGCCAACTACGCGCCGCCCAGCTAAGGCGCGATTTTGTGCGGGCAGGGGGATCAGTCATTGTGCAGGGAAGCGCTTCAGCGCGCCAGCTTGGCCGCACCGTCGCCCACCACCGCAAAGGCCGACCAGTAGAACGGGTGCGAGGTCTGGGCGTCATCCATCAAGGCTGTTTGCGAGGCGCGCAGGGCCTCCGCTGTGCTGCGCCCGTCGGCAGCAAACAGGCCCGAGACCAGTCGCCCGGTCGCGTCGAAATCATCGGGCACCGGCCAGTGGCTCGCCAGCACCGTTCGCCCGCCCGCCCCCACGAAGGCGCGCACCAGCCCGTCGAGCGCGAATTCGCCGCCGCTGGTCACCCCCGCCTCGCGGGTCGCCCCCACGGTGGCGGTGCCGGCGGTATCGCAGGCCGAAAGGATCACGAGATCGGCATCGATCCTGAGGTCGAAGATCTCGGCAAAGCTGAGCAGGCCGTCGGAACCCGCGCTCGCATCGAAGCTGGTCAGCAGCGCCGGGCGCGGCGGGCATTCGGGCTGCGGCGCTGTCACCAGACCATGGGTGGCAAAGTGCAGGATGCGATATTCGGCGAGGTCGGGCAGCGCCTCCACCGCGCTGTCGGTGAAATCCGCGCCGGTCAGCACGCGGGCCGTGCCTGGGAAGCGCGCGGCGGCTTCGCGCAGTTCGTCGGCCTTGACCGGGTTGGCCCAGATATTGGGCGACCAGACGCATTTCTCGCCCGCCTCAAGCGCCGCACGGGTGCGCGCCGCGCCTGGCGAAGCGGTGCCGATCGGGGCGTTCTCGCCAAGGCCGAGATAGGCGCGCTTGCCGTCAGATGGCCGCGCGGCGCGCACGTCGCGGAAAGCGGCGGCGGCGACCGCGGTGCTGACCTCGGTCTCGCGTCCGAGCCAGCGGGTGCCGCGGAAATCATATTCGTCAGCGCCCTTGGCCTTCATCCGTTCGTTGTAAGCGGCAACGCTGGCATCGTCGGTCACCAAGAGGTTGATCGGCAGCTTCAGCAGCGCGCCATCGGGCTCGAACACGATATGGCGCGCCTTGGGCAGGGTCTCCGCGACCGGGGTGAACAGGCGGACATAAAGCTCGCGCGCAGCGGCGATGTCGAAGGGATAGGTCAGCACCTGCCCGCCTTCGACCACCGCGATGCTGTCGCGGATCTGGGTGACCAGCGCATCGAGTTGCTGCGGCGTCGCATCGGCGCGCCACACCTGCGCAGCATCGCGGGTGGCGTGGACGACATAGGCCTCGCGCTCCAGCGTCACCAGCTTCACATAGGCCTCGCCCGGCATCAGGATCGCCTGCAATTCGGGCAGCGCAATCCCCTCGCCGCTGACCGCGCGGTAGCGGGGATAGGCGGCAAGGCGCGTCAACACCTCGGCCTGCTGCTGCTGCAATTGCTCCAGCCGGGTGCGCCGCTCGGCGATCAGGGTGGCCTGACGGCTGTCAGCTTCGGGCAGGCTCTCGAGTTCGAGCAGCGAGAGCCGCAACTGTTCGACCCCGCGCCCGAGATTGGTGGCAGTGCGGAACAGTTGTGCGGCTTCGTCGGTGCCTTCGGAAAGCTCCCGCGCAAGCGCCGCCTGCGTCTGGGCAAGGCCGGGGCGCTGGAGCAGCTGGCTGGCGGCGAAGACATCGGCGGCGGCAGCGGCATCGCCAGTGCCAGTCGGTGTCAGCAGCGCGAAATAGGGCGTCATGACGCCGCGTAGCGAGGGAAGCGCCCGGCCCTTGGCCTCGCTCACCACGCCGCGATAAAGCGCCAGCGCCTCGTCCCGCCGTCCGGCGCGGGCGTAGAAGCCGGCCAGCTGCGCCTGCGCAGAGCCGAACGCCGGGGTGCCGGGATAGGTCGCTGCAAGCAGCGCGATGGCCGACTGATGCAGCCCCTCGGCCTCGCCGAGAGCGCCGGCGCGCTCGGCCACCTCGGCGAGTTCGCCCAGCACCTGCGCGCGCAGCCACGCGACCGAGACCACGCGCCCGCCGCGCACTTCGCCGAAAGCGGCTTCGGCGGCGCGCAGGAAGCCCTCGGCCTCGGCGGCGCGGCCCGCCTGCCGCAGCGCCGTCGCCTTGACATAGGCGTGCTGCCCATCGAGCAGCCGCGCGCGTTCGAGCGGGGTGAGGCTGAGCGAATATTCGCCGGTGATCCGCCCGCTCTCGCTCGCCAGCTGTCCGGCCAGCGCGGGGCCGATCGCGAGATTGCGCAGCGCATCGCCATCGGCAAATTCGCTCGCCAGCGGGGTGTCGAGCAGCGCCAGCGCGCGGCCCGGCTGGCGCTGGTTGAGCGCGTCGAGGCCTTCGTAATTGCGCTGGAGCCGGGCGAGCAGCGGGCTCGATCCGGCCAGCGGGCGGCTCAGCGCAAACAACCGCCGTGCCTCGGCGAAATTGCCGAGATTGGATTGCTGGAGCGCTTCGTTGAGCTGCGCTTCGGCTGCGCCCGTCCCGGCGAGCGCGGCGGCGGAGGCGGCGAAGAATTCCGACGCCTCGGCAAAATTGCCCGCGTTCGAGCGGCGATAGGCCTCGGCCAGCGCCTGATCGGCGGCGATCGCCTCGGCCTGCTGGCGCGCAAAGGCGAGCGCATCTGTGGTGCTGGTAAGCGGGATTTCGACCGTGCCGGGTACGACCTCGTCGCTGGCGAGCGAGGCGATCCCCAGTTCCAGCGCCTTGGCATAGGCAGTGAGGCCCGATGCGGCATAGGTGCGGTTGCCGCGCGAGGCGACCAGCAGATCGGTGCGCAGCACGCTCCCTGCGCGGGCGCAATTGCGCCGGTCGATGGTGGTCAGCCCCGGCAGCGATGCCGGCGGAGCGGTTTGGCGGCATTCGGCCCCGGCACCGACGAAACGTTCGGGCATGGCCTCGCCGCCTGAGTCCCTCGTCACCCACAGCGTGCCGACGGGCGCTGCGGAATCGCGGCAGATCACCGCATAACGCCGGTCGAACAGCCCCGCCCCCGGTTCGGGCGGGAGGATCTGTGCCTCGCACAACCCGTTGGATCCGATCGGGAACGAGTCCCTGAGGCTGAGGCTGACGGTGCTTTCGGCGCTGCCCGCCAGACTCGGTGCGGCAAGGCCGAGCGTGGCGAGGCCAAGCAGCGCGGCGACGGCAGTGAGAGCACGGTGGTGCATCATGTCACTTCCCTCCCCCTGTCGGCGGTGTGGTCAGGCCCAGCACCGACGCATCGCTGCCGCTCGTGACCGGATCGTCGAGCAGCGGG
>NZ_MUYG01000011.1 GCF_002155425.1 Erythrobacter donghaensis | reverse complement strand
GATTGTGTTGAAAAACTCCTCCTTGCAATCGGGCTAAAGTATTGATTCTATGTCTTGGCAGACAAGCGGAGACGGTCGGATGATGGGTGAGCGGACGGTGGCGCAGGAGGCCCTGTTCTACAGCTTCAACCTGGAGCGGCATGTTCCGCAGGATCATTTGCTGCGCTCGATCGATCGGTTCGTCGACCTGTCGGGCATTCGCGAACATCTGCGTCCCTTCTACAGCTCGACCGGACGACCGTCAGTTGATCCCGAGTTGATGATCCGGATGCTGATCATCGGCTACTGCATGGGCATCCGGTCCGAGCGGCGGCTGTGCGAGGAGGTGCATGTCAACCTCGCCTATCGCTGGTTCTGCCGCCTGGGGCTGGAAGGCGATGTGCCCGACCACTCGACCTTCTCGAAGAACCGTCACGGTCGCTTCCGCGACAGTGATCTGCTGCGCCAGCTGTTCGAGACGACCGTGGCGCGCTGCATCGCCGAAGGACTGGTCGGCGGTGAAGGGTTCGCGGTCGATGGCAGCCTCGTGCGCGCCGATGTGAACCGCCAGCATGCCGTCGATCAGGCCGATGGCTTGCCGGACCCGGCCACCAGCCATGCCGTTCGCGAGTATCTGGCTGTGCTCGACGATGCGGCCTTCGGGGGCGCAACCCCGGTGCCGCCCAAGCAGTTGGCGGTGGCCGATCCGGCCGCACGCTGGACAGCGGCAAGCCGCGAGCGTGCCTTCTTCGCCTATGCCACCAACTACCTCATTGATCTCCAGAACGCAGTGATCGTCGATGTCGAGGCGACCACCGCCATCCGTCAGGCCGAGGTGACCGCCCAGCGCCGCATGATCGACCGGACGCAGGAGCGCTTCGGCCTCTGGCCCGAGCGGCTCGTGGGCGACACCGGATATGGCGATGCAAGGAACCTGTCCTGGCTGGTCGAGGAGCGCGGCATCGAGCCGCACATCCCTGTGTTCGACAAGTCTGCCCGCCGCGATGATACCTTCGAGCGTTCGGCCTTCACCTTCGACCATGAGGATGACAGCTATATCTGCCCTGCTGGCAAGCGGCTGCGCCAGAGGCAGAAGGTCTATCGCGAGGAACGTCCGTTCGTCGATGAGAACGGCATGTTGCGTTACCGCGCCAGCAAGCTCGACTGCAGTGCCTGCGCTCTCAAGCCGCGCTGTTGCCCGACCCAACCAGCGCGCAAGATCCTGCGTTCAGTCCACGAGGGCGCCCGTGATCTGGCCCGCGATATCGCCACGACCGACGCCTATCTGGTCTCGCGCCGCCAGCGCAAGAAGGTCGAGATGCTGTTCGCGCACCTCAAGCGCATCCTCAGGATGGATCGCCTGCGCCTGCGAGGTCCAAACGGCGCAAGAGACGAGTTCCTCCTCGCAGCCACCGCCCAAAACCTCCGGAAAATGGCCAAGCTGATCCCCATGCCAGCCACCACAGCCCCCGCATAAGCGGGGGCGAAGCCTCAGAGCGCCGCTCAGGCTCGCGCCAGCGCCGATCTCAGCGCCGGGTTTTTCAACACAATCGAACCACGAAGCGGACATTCTCGACGACGAGCGCACCAGCCGCGAGGAACTGGACGCGCTACTCGCCGACCCTGCCGTCACGATCCTGACGGCGCGGGATGGCGAGCGCCTGATCGGTTGCGTCGCCGTCACCTGCAAGGACGACACGCTGGCCTATCTCGGGATGCTCTGCGTTTCCCCCGATCTGCAATCGGGCGGGCTCGGGCGGCTGCTGCTGGATGCGGCGGAACATTGCGCGCGGGAACAGGGCATCGCGGCGATGGAGATGACCGTCATCGACAGCCGCGAAAGCCTCATCGCGTGGTACGAACGGCGGGGTTACCGCCGCACGGGCGAGACGCGCCCCTTCCCCGTCCTGCGCGATCCGCCGATCACCTTTGCGGTGCTGGAAAAGCCGCTCTAGCGCACCGGTGCCGCCTGCGCGGGCGGTGCATCGCCCGTGCCTTCGGTCAGCTTCGCCACATCCTCGGGGCTGAGCGCCAGCAGCGGCGAATCCACCTGCCAGCCGACCAGTTCCATCTCCTCGCCCGAACCGTGGAACAGGAACACCTCGTTCGCCTCGCCCTTCTCGAACACCGTCTGCATCACCACCTGCGTGGCGGTCACCCCGTTGTTGAAGCCGGTGTTGAACCCGCTCTGCTCACTCGACTTGATCTTGCCGAGACGGGCCTCGATCATCGCGACCTGCGCATCCATTTGCGCGCGCGGGGAGACCTTGCGCCAGGTCTCGCCGACATTGGCGAAAATCGCATCCCGGTCGCCGCGATTGTAATCGTTCTGGAAGTCCTTGATCCGTCCCTGCGCGTCCCCAAGCTGTGCAGCGGGGTTGCAGGCGGCGAGCGCCAGCGCGCCGGCAAGGGCAAGAACTATGCGGAAAATCATGCGCGACCACTCCTTTGAAACGCCCCGCACATTTGCGCAGCGCGCAAGGCCGATCAAGCTTTTCCGGCTTTGCGCCAGCCATCGGCAGGGGTAGAGCGCAGCGCATGGCCGGAACGCTGATCAAGATTTGCGGGATTTCGACTCCCGAGACGCTCGCTGCGGCGGTGCAGGCAGGGGCGAGCCATGTCGGCTTCGTCCACTTCGCCAAGAGCCCGCGGCATCTCGCGCTGGCCGATGCGGCGACACTGCGGCGGCAGGTGCCCGGTCATGTGAAGTCCGTGCTGCTGCTGGTGAATCCCGCGCCCGACAGCCTCGCCGAGGCCATCCGCACCATCGCCCCCGATGTCGTGCAGTTCCACGGGCAGGAAACGCCTGACACCCTCGCCCGCTTCCGCGCCGACACGGGAATCGAGGCTTGGCGCGCCATGGCGGTCAAGGATGCCGAAAGCCTTGCCGGTGTCGCCGCGTTCCGGGGCGCGGCCGATCGCGTTTTGCTGGATGCGCCCGCCTCGACGCTCCCCGGCGGCAATGGCACCCGCTTCGACTGGAGCCTGCTCGCCGGGTGGGACGCGCCGCTCGCGTGGGGCTTGGCCGGCGGCCTCACCCCGGCCAATGTCGCCGAGGCGATCCGCCTGACCGGCGCACCGCTGGTGGATACATCTTCGGGGGTCGAGCGTTCTCCCGGTATCAAGGACGTGGACAAGATCGCGGCCTTCTGCAAAGCGGCCCGGATATGAACAGCCCTATGAACACTCCTCTCAACTCCTTCCGCAACCTGCCGGACGAGCGCGGCCATTTCGGCCAGTTCGGCGGGCGCTATGTCGCCGAGACGCTGATGCCGCTGGTGCTCGATCTCGAGCGCGAATACCGCAAGGCGCAGGCGGACCCGGCGTTCCAGGCCGAGTTCGACGATCTGCTCGAGCACTACGTCGGCCGCCCCTCGCCGCTCTATTTCGCGCCGCGCCTGACGGAAGAGCTGGGCGGCGCGCAGGTGTGGTTCAAGCGCGATGAGCTCAATCACACCGGCGCGCACAAGATCAACAACTGCATCGGCCAGATCCTGCTCGCGATCCGCATGGGCAAGACCCGCATCATCGCCGAGACCGGCGCGGGCCAGCATGGCGTGGCGACCGCGACGGTCTGCGCGCGCTTCGGCCTGCCTTGCGTGATCTACATGGGCGCCGAAGACGTGAAGCGCCAATCGCCCAACGTGTTCCGGATGAAGCTGCTCGGCGCGGAGGTCATCCCCGTCACCAGCGGCGGCGCGACCTTGAAGGACGCGATGAACGAGGGTCTGCGCGACTGGGTCGCGAATGTCCACGACACCTTCTACATCATCGGCACCGCTGCAGGCCCGCACCCCTATCCCGAGATGGTGCGCAACTTCCAGAGCGTGATCGGCAAGGAAGCCCGCGCCCAGATGCTGAGCCGCGTGGGCCGCCTGCCCGACCTGCTGGTCGCGGCGATCGGCGGCGGATCGAACGCGCTGGGGCTGTTCCATCCCTTCCTTGATGATCCTTCGGTGAAGATGCTCGGCGTGGAAGCTGCAGGCCATGGTCTCGACGGTGACGAACACGCCGCGAGCCTGCTCGGCGGCACCCCCGGCGTGCTCCACGGCAACCGCACCTATCTGTTGCAGGACGAAGACGGCCAGATCACCGAGGGCCACTCAATCAGCGCGGGGCTCGACTATCCCGGTATCGGGCCGGAGCACGCGTGGCTGAAGGAAAGCGGCCGCGTCGATTACACCGCCGTCACCGACGAGGAGGCGCTGGACGCCTTCCAGCTGCTCTGCGCGACCGAGGGGATCATTCCGGCCTTGGAGCCCTCGCACGCCATCGCGGCCGTGAAGAAGGTCGCGCCGACGATGCCAAAGGACGCGATCATCCTCGCCAACCTGTGCGGGCGCGGGGACAAGGACATCTTTACCGTGGCGGAGCGTCTGGGGGTCGAGCTTTGAGGCGCGATTGGCGCGCACTCATCGCAGCTCTTATTTTACTGCTGAGCCAGTTCTGCTTTTTCGAGGCAATCAGGATCGACCTTGAGCATGATCACCTCAGAAGCGCCTTTCCCTTGCATGAAAGGTATGGCTATCAGACCGAGAATATCTGCCACGAGAAGCCATTCGAAGGATATGTAGACGGCCCACCCTGCGACCACGCAGATCCTGATACTATCCCAATTCTGGGTGTGGGACTTCTCCTCACGACAATTGGAATCCTCCTGTTCATCTGGTTTAGGCCACTTCGAAAATGACCCGCCTCACCACCACCTTCGCCGCCCCCCGCCCTGCGCTCGTCTGCTTCATCACCGCAGGCGATGGCGACACGGCGGCCAATCTCGATGCGCTGGTGGAAGCCGGTGCGGATGTGATCGAGCTCGGCATGCCCTTCACCGATCCGATGGCCGATGGCCCCGCGATCCAGAGTGCCAATCTGCGCTCGCTCGGCGCGGGCACGACCACCGCCGATGTGCTGCGCTACGCCACCGATTTCCGCGCCCGGCACCCCGATGTGCCGCTGGTGCTGATGGGCTATGCCAACCCGATGGTGCGGCGCGGGCCGGAATGGTTCGCCGAGGCTGCCGCCGCTGCGGGCGTTGACGGCGTGATCTGCGTCGACATTCCGCCCGAGGAAGACGACGCGCTCGGCCCGGCGCTGCGTGCCAAGGGCATCGCCCCGATCCGCCTCGCCACGCCGACGACCGACGCCGCGCGCCTGCCGCAGGTGCTCGAAGGATCGGAGGGCTTCCTCTACTACGTCTCGGTCGCAGGGATTACCGGCAAGCAGCAGGCGCAAATCGAGAGCATCGAGGCCAATGTCGCCCGCATCAAGCAGTCCAGCGACCTCCCCGTCGCGGTCGGCTTCGGCGTGCGCACGCCTGAGCAGGCCTCGGCAATCGCCAAGGTGGCAGATGGCGTCGTGGTCGGCTCGGCGCTGGTCGAGATCTGCGGCGAGTATGGCGCCGAGGCTCCGGCCAAGCTAAGGGAGTTGACGTCTGCTCTCGCTGAGGCGGTCCACACCGCCCGACAGGAACACATCGCATGAACTGGTTCAACCGCGTCCGCAATTCGCTCGGCTTCTCGGCCGACAAGAAGACCACGACCGAGAAGGATCTGTGGATCAAGTGCCCGTCCTGCCAGGAAATGCTGTTCGTGGCGGATTACGAGGCGAACCTCTCGGTCTGCCCGAAATGCGAGCATCATGGCCGCATCGGCGCGGATGCGCGGCTCGCGCTGCTGCTCGATCCGGGCTTCGAGGTGCTACCGCTGCCCAAGGTCACCGAAGACCCGCTGGGCTTCAAGGACACCAAGAAATACACCGACCGCCTCAAGGCCGCGCGCGCCGCGAACCCGCATGACGATGCCTTCGTGGTCGGCTCGGGCTTCATCGAGACGCGGCCTGCCGTGGTCGGCGTGCAGGACTTCAGCTTCATGGGCGGCTCGATGGGCATGGCCGTGGGGCAGGCCTTCTGCGAGGGCGCGCAGAAAGCGCTGGATCGCGGCTGCGCCTATGTCGTCGTGACGGCTGCGGGCGGCGCGCGGATGCAGGAGGGGATACTCAGCCTCATGCAGATGCCCCGCGCGACCGTGATGACGCGGCGGCTGAAGCAGGCCGGGCTGCCCTATATCGTGGTGCTCTCCGACCCTACCACTGGCGGGGTGACGGCGAGCTACGCCATGCTCGGCGACATCCATATCGCCGAGCCCGGCGCGCTGATCGGCTTTGCGGGCCAGCGCGTGATCCAGGACACGATCCGCGAGCAGCTGCCGGAGGGCTTCCAGCGCGCCGAATACCTGCACAAGCACGGCATGGTCGACATGGTCGTTTCGCGTCACGAACTGAAAGCGACGCTGGGACAAGTGCTCGATTACCTCGCACCGGTGAAAGCCGCGTAAGACCCGTCCCTTGCCGTGAAGCCGCTCGATTTCGGCAGGTCGGATGACCCGCGCGTTCAGGCACAGCTTGACCGGTTGAGTACGCTGAGCGTGCCGCAGGGGCGACTGGGCCTCGACACGATCCGCGCCTTGCTGATTCGACTCGGCAACCCGCATCGCAAGCTGCCACCGGTGTTCCACGTCGCGGGCACCAACGGCAAGGGATCGACCTGCGCCTTCCTGCGCGCGATGCTGGAGGCCGAGGGTTACAGGGTTCACGTCACCACCAGCCCCCATCTGGTGCGCTACAACGAGCGGATCCGGCTGGCGGGAGAGCTGATCTCCGATGCCGAGTTGGCCGCGACCCTGAAAGAGGTGCTGGATGCAGGCGCAGACCTCGGCCCCAGCTTTTTCGAAGTTACCATCGCCGCCGCCTTCCTCGCCTTTGCCCGCACGCCCGCCGATGCCTGCGTGGTCGAAGTCGGCATGGGCGGGCGCTTCGATGCGACCAACGTGCTGGAGCCAGAGGTGCTGGCGGCCTGCGGGATTGCCGCGCTGGGCCTCGATCACGAACGCTTCCTGCTCGCGCCCGAGGAGGGCGTGCCCAAGGAGCCAATGGCGCGAATCGCCTTCGAAAAGGCGGGGATCGCGAAGCGGGGCGTGCCGCTGGTGACGATGGGCGGTCTTTATCCACCCGAGGCTCAGGCGGCGATTGCCGAGGTGACCGCCAGAGTGGGTGCTGTCCAATTTGATCTGATGGCCGAATGCACCGCTGACGAATTCTACGCCGGGCATGGCCACATTTACTACCGCGACCTTTACTGGAAGGATCGGCGCTACCCTTCCCCCGGTCTTGGCGGCGAGCATCAATATGCCAATGCTGCTCTGGCCATCACCATGTCGACGGTTCAATCGCGTCTCGCGATCAGCACTCAGAACATAAAGGAGGGGCTGCGTTCTGCGCGCTGGCCTGCCCGGATGCAGCGGCTCGGCGCGGGACCGCTCACGGCACTGGTCGACCAACCCATCTGGCTCGATGGCGGCCACAATCCCAGCGCGGGGGCGGCCATCGCAGCGCATTTCGTGGGTCCGCTGCACGTCGTCATCGGCATGATCGAGGGAAAGGACCCGCGCGCGATCATCGATCCGCTGGGCGACCGCATCCGCACGCTGACCGTAGTGCCGGTGCCGGGGCACGATCACCACCCGGTCGAAGCCTTCGGCCCCGACGCGCGGGCCGCCGCCAATGTCGAGGACGCACTGCCTGGTATCCCCTCCGACGACTACCCCATTCTCATCGCCGGCTCGCTCTACCTCGCGGGCGAGGCGCTGCGGCTGAACGACGAACTGCCGGACTAGATCTCGGGCTCGGGAGGCGGTGCGTTCTCTGCCCGACCCGACCTTGCTTGTCGCACCCATTCGATCACGCACAGCAGCACGGCAAAACCGCCGATGGCCGTCGTGAGCAGGAACACATCGTAATAGCCGCGCTCCTCGATCATCTGGCCCAAGGCCGGCCGGCCCAAAGTTCCGACCAGCATCGTCAGCGACGACAGCAGCGCATATTGCACCGCGCTATAACCCTTGGCGACCACGCTCGAGAGATAGGCGACGAAGGCCGCCCCGGCGATGCCGACCGCGATGTTCTCCATGCCGATGGTGAGCATCAGCCGCGACATCCGGTCATCCGCGCCAAACTGCCCTGCGAGCCAGGTAAAGCCGACAAGATCGCTCGCCATCTGCATCCTTGCCCCACCTACGGCGAGGTCGGCGTAGAGCAGATTGGTTAGCGCCGCGATCACCGCGCCCAATGTAAGGGTGGTCATCCGGCCGATCACGGTCAGCAGCGTGCCGCCGAGCGCGAGGCCGAGGATCAGTGCGCCCACACCGAAGAACTTCGAGGCAATCGCCACCTCGTCCTTGGTGTATTGCAGCTCGCCCAGATAGAAGGGATAGGCAAAACTACCCCAGATCGCGTCGGTGATGCGGTAGGAGAGCACCAGCGCGATCACCAGCACCGCGGCCCATTTCAAGCGCCCGATAATCTCGGCCAGCGGCAGAATCAGGGCGCGGTAGCCGTGGTCGATCGCGGTGTCGAAACTGCCGCGCGCAGGCGCATCGGCAGCGAGCACATGACGCCCGCTTTTCCGCATCGCTTCCAGCCACCCCGCGATTGCGCCGGGGATCACCACGGTCGCGATCACGATCAGCGGCCCCATCGTGCTGACGAACTCGGTCGAATCGGGGCGTGTTTCGAGCGTGGCGGTGAGCGAGGCGATCATGAAATCGAGCACGATGAACAGCGCCCAGCCCCACAGCAACGCAACCGCGCCCAAGGCATAGGCACGCACCCGCGGCACGATCTGCCCGGCCTGCCGCAAGGTGCCGAGATTGGCGCGCTCGGCCTCGAGTGCGGCAGTGCTGCGCTCCGCATCGGGCGCGAACAACCCGAGGAAGCCGACGAACAGCAGAATGCCACCCATGCTGGCGAAAACGGTCGGCCAGCCGAGCCGTTCGGCCATGAACAGTGCCAGCGCACCGCCGACCAGCGCGGCTACGCGGTAGCCCATCTGGAACACGGTCGAGAGGATGTCGATCGTCGCCACTTCATCGGCAACGTCGACGCGCCAGGCGTCGATCACCACGTCCTGCGTCGCGCTGGCAAAAGCGCCGATCCCCGCGAGGAGCGAGAAAATTCCGAGTGATGACAGGGGGTCGAGTAGCGAAAGCGTCACTAAGATGGTGCCCAGCAGCAACTGCGCCGTGACGATCCATTGCTTGCGCTTGCCCAGCCGCCGTAGCCCCGGCAGATCGACCCGGTCGAGCGCTGGCGACCACAAGAACTTGAAGGCATAGGCCAGCCCGATCAGCGAAAAGACGCCCATCGTCTCCACATCGACCTCGGCATCGGTCAGCCAGGCGTAGAGGGTCCCCAGCAGAAGCGCATAGGGCAGGCCGCTCGCGAAACCGAACAGCAGGACGTATCCCGTCTTGGGGTGCCGCAGAGCCGCCAGCAGGCTCAGCCAGCGCGACAGGCGCGTGCGATGTTCGAGAGACGCTTCGGCCATGGATGCTCCCACATTCCTGCTAGGCGCGAGGGCGTTTGCACCGCGCCGATTTCGTGCGACACTAGCCGCCCCGGAGAGGATGAGAAAAGAGCGATGAACGCTGCCACAACAGATATGCCCCGTTTGTCTCCGACCCCCGGACAATTGGCGCTGGCCGAGGCGATCCGCGAGGGCCGCGCCAAGGTTGCGGGCGGAATTCAGACGGTGCCGGCCAACAACTACACTTGCCCTGATCACTTCGCGCGCGAGAAGGCGGCGCTGTTCGACCGGCTGCCGCAGGTCATCTCCCCCTCGGCGCTGGTGCCCGATCCCGGCATGGCGGTGCCGCACGATGCCACCGGCCGGCCGTTGCTGATCACCCGCGACAACGAGGGGCGCGCCCACGTCTTCCTCAACGTCTGCCGCCACCGGGGCACGCGGCTGGTCGAGGGCAGCGAAGTGCAATGCGCCAAGCGGCTGGTGTGCCCCTATCATGCATGGACCTACCGGCTGGACGGAGACCTGCTCGCCCTGCCCCGGCCCGAGACCTTCCCCGGCCTCGACAAGGCGGATTACGGCCTTGTGGAACTGCCCACTTTTGAGGCAGGCGGTTTGATCTGGTTCGCGCCGAAGGACGGCGCCGATTTCGACGATGCCGAAAAATTGGGCAGCGATCTCGATGCCTTCGCGCTTGCCGGGGCGCACCTGTTCCGGCGCAGGCTTCACACGGTGAAGGGCAACTGGAAGCTGATCATGGATGCCTTCCTCGAAAGCTACCATGTCACCCGGCTGCACGCTTCCACGATTGGCCCGTTCTTCAAGGACGGGATCACGGCGGGCGACACGATCGGCCCGCACCAGCGCAGCGCCGTCGGGCGGCTGGAGGAGATGGAGGGGGTCGACCTCACCGACATGGCGGCGCTGCGCCGCGTGGTGACCTTCGCCTACCAGCTGCTCCCCGCAACGATCATCGTCCCCAGCCCCGATTACGTGAACGTGATGGTGCTGATGCCGCAGGCCCACGACCTGACGCTGGTCGAGGACTTCATGCTCATTCCCGAGGCGCCGGCTAGCGAAAAGGCGCTGGCGCATTGGGAGAAGAGCTGGAACCTGCTCGATGGCGGGGTCTTCGCCAGCGAGGATTTCCGCGCGGCGGAGCTGGGACAGCAGGGGCTTTCGAGCGGCGCGGTGGAGCACATCACGCTCGGCACGCTTGAAGGCGGGATCGCGCGCTTCGACCAGATCGTGAGCGACGCATTACGAGCGGCGAACTGAAGGTCGCATTCGGTCGCGAAATGCATTAGGCGCGCGCCCATGCCCACCCAGCCCCCCCGTTCCGAAAACCGCCCCGAAGGCGACCGCATCGCCAAATTGCTCGCCCGTGCCGGGATCGCCAGCCGCCGCGAGATCGAGCGCATGATCGCCGAAGGGCGCGTGGCGCTCGATGGCAAGGTGCTCGATACCCCGGCCACGATCCTCACCAGCCTCAAGGGCGTGACGGTCGACGGCAAGCCGGTCGGCGCGGCGGAGGCCACGCGGCTCTTCGCCTTTCACAAGCCCAGCGGCCTCATCACCGCCGAGCGGGATCCGGCGGGACGGCCGACGATCTACACCGCCCTGCGCAACGCCCTGCCCAAGGATGCGGGCCGGGTGATGCCGGTCGGGCGGCTCGATCTCAACACCGAGGGCCTGCTGCTGCTCACCAATGATGGCGGGTTGAAGCGCACGCTGGAACTGCCCGCGACCAACATCCCCCGCACTTACCGCGCGCGAGCGTTCGGCGCGGTCAGCCAGGAACAGCTCGAGGCGCTGATCGAAGGCGTCGAGATCGACGGGATACGCTACGGGCCGATCGACGCAAACCTCGAACGCTCCTCGGGCCGCAACCTGTGGATCGAGATGACCATCACCGAAGGCAAGAATCGCGAAGTGCGCAATGTCCTCGAACATCTGGGATTGCAGGTGAACCGGCTGATCCGGGTTGGCTACGGCCCGTTCCACATCGGCGATCTGCCGCGCGGGCAGGCGGTCGAACTGACGGGCAAGCCGGTCGCGCATTTCCTGTCGGAGATGACGGGTCAGCCGATCCCGCGCGGCGGTGTGAAGAAAGCGGACAGGATCGCGATTGCCGCCTCGGTCAAAACGCCGCCCCCTGCCCGTCACCCCGAACGCAAGGACGCCCCGGCGCGTGCGGCCCCGCGCAAGACCGCAGGCACCGCCCCCTTCGCGCGCAAGGATGACGATGGCGCGAGAGGTGCTCGCGGCAAGGGCAAGCCCGCTACGTCTGCTCCGCGCAAAGGCGCCGAGACCCTGACCAACGCACCGCGCCGAGGCCCGGCCGCTCCCGGCGCGCCGCGATCAGGCGCTGGTGCACGCAAGCGACCGGCACCCACCCGCGGCAACACGCCGCCGCGCGGGCCGCGAAAGTGAGAATCATTGCGGGGGAATGGCGCGGGCGCAAGCTGGCCGCACCCAAGGGCGAAGGCACCCGCCCCACCGCCGACCGTGCGCGCGAGACGCTGTTTGCGATGCTTACAAGCAGGCTCGGCGATTTCGAGGGATTGCAGGTCGCCGACCTGTTTGCGGGCTCGGGCGCGCTCGGGCTCGAGGCACTGTCACGCGGGGCAGCGCAGTGCTTGTTCGTCGAGCAGGACCGCGCGGCGGTGGACGTGATCCGCGCCAATATCGCCACGCTCGGCGCGCAGGCCTGCACTCGGGTCGAGGCCGGATCGGTGATGCAATTGCGCGCAGCGACCAAGCCGCTCGACCTGATCCTTGCCGATCCGCCCTATCAGTCGGGTGCGGGCGATGTGGCGCTCGACCGGCTGCTGCGGCTCGGCTGGATCGGGCCGGAGACCTGGATCGCGCTCGAGACGGGCTTCAGGGAAGATGTCGCGGTGAAAGGCCTGATGCTCGATGCGACACGCCGGGTCGGCAAGGGCAAGCTCAGCCTGTTGCGGCTGGCGCTGCCCGATGCCGACCCGGCGCCGGAGACCAGCGCGGCCTAGACCTGCGAGGGCGCCTTCATCGATTCGATCTGCGCCCAGGCCGAGGCCTGCTGCTCTTCGGGAAGTTCGCTAAGGCGCACCTTGTCCGGATCGGACAGCCTCCAGAACAGCTCCTTGCGCTCGTCCGAAAGCGACCAGAAATAGTCCTGCGTGGCAGGCGGCCAGGCCTTCACCGCTTCCTGCTTTTCCGCCGGCAGGCTGGCAAGCCGCGGGTCCTGATCCGCCGTTTCGGTGGGCTGAGCGTCAGCCGGCATTTCGGTCGCGGGGGCCTCGACCGGGGGCATGGATTCGGTCTCCTCTTGCGCAACGGCCATCGCAGGGGACAGCGCCAGGGCCAAGGCGCTGCCAGCGAGAGCGAAAGTATTCAGGGACTTGTGCATGGGTATCTCCGTTAGTGACTATACCAGACACGACGAACGCCAACGCAGTGTCCGGCCGCGCAATCCCCTGCTGACCGGATGCCCCCACTATGGCCCGCCGCCCGGCGTCGGCAAGCCTGCGCCCGACCGGACATCCCGCCACCGGCTCCACCGGGCGGCAAATGTGGCGGAAAGACGGCAGACCGATGGCGCGAAGTGTTGCCGTCCCCGCCCAAGCCCGCCGCACGGCTTGCCCTGCGGCCCATTGTTCCCTACCTGTTCGCATGAGATCATGAGCCAGAACTTGCCCTCCCCCGCCGCACCGCCGGCGATTCCCGCCTATGCCGCGCGGCTCAACCCGCCGCAGCGCGCTGCCGTGTTGGCCACGGAAGGCCCGGTGCTGATGCTCGCGGGCGCGGGCACGGGCAAGACCGCCGCGCTGACCTCGCGCCTTGCGCACCTCGTCGCCACCGGCCGCGCCTATCCCTCCCAGATCCTGTGCGTCACCTTCACCAATAAGGCCGCGCGCGAGATGCGCGAGCGGGTCGGCCATCACCTCGGCCCCGCTGCGGAGGGGCTGCCGTGGCTCGGCACCTTCCACTCGATCTGCGCCAAGATGCTGCGCCGCCATGCCGAGCTGGTCGGGCTGCAGCACAATTTCACGATCATCGACACCGACGATCAGCTGCGTGTCCTCAAGGCGCTGATCGCCGAGGCCGAGCTCGACGAGAAACGCTGGCCCGCGCGCCAGCTGGCGGGCCTGATCGACCGCTGGAAGAACCGCGGCCTCAACCCCGCCGATCTCGATGCGACCGAGAACGAGGCCTATGCCAACGGCAAGGGCACCGCGCTCTATGCCCGCTATCAGGAGCGGCTAAAGCAGTTGAACGCCTGCGATTTCGGCGACCTGATGCTGCACATGCTGAACATCCTGCGCGGCCATCCCGATATCCTCGCCGATTACCAGCGCCGCTTCCGCTACATCATGGTGGACGAATATCAGGACACCAACGCGGTGCAGTACCTGTGGCTGCGACTGCTGGCGCAGGGGCACAAGAACATCTGCGTGGTGGGGGACGACGACCAGTCGATTTATTCCTGGCGCGGGGCCGAGGTCGCCAACATCCTGCGGTTCGAGAAGGATTTTCCGGGCACCGAGGTGATCCGGCTGGAGCAGAACTACCGCTCCACTCCGCACATCCTTGGCGCAGCATCGGGCCTGATCCGCGCCAATTCGCAGCGCCACGACAAGACCTTGTGGACCGAGGTGAACGGCGGCGACAAGGTCAAGGTGATCGGCGTGTGGGACGCGCCGGAGGAAGCGCGCCGCGTGGGCGAGGCGATCGAGCGGCTGGAGCGCGAGGGCGCTTCGCTCGGCCAGGTCGCGATTCTGGTGCGCGCGCAGTATCAGACCCGCGAGTTCGAAGACCGCTTCATCCAGATCGGCATCAATTACCGCATCATCGGCGGCTTCCGCTTCTACGAGCGTGCGGAGATCCGCGATGCGCTCGCCTATCTGCGCCTGATCGCGCAGCCGCAGGATGATCTCGCCTTCGAGCGCATCCATAACCAGCCCAAGCGCGGGCTCGGTGCCAAGGCGCTGGAGGCGATGCACTCCCATGCGCGCCGTACCGGCCTGCCGCTGGCGGCGGCCGCGCTGCAGCTTGCCGACAGCGACGAATTGCCCAAGCGCGCGGCGACCACCATCGGCGGATTGCTGCGACAGTTCCTCCACTGGCGCGAACAGAGCGAAACGCTCACCCCCTCCGACCTGCTGCGGCTGGTGCTTGAGGAGAGCGGCTACAACGCGATGCTCGCTGCCGACCGCTCGCCCGAAAGCGCAGGCCGCGCGGAGAACCTCTCCGAACTCGCCCGCGCGATGGAGGAATACACCACGCTCGGCGATTTCCTCGAACACGTCAGCCTCGTGATGGACAACGACCGGTCCGACAGCGAGGAGACGGTCACGATCATGACGATCCACGCCGCCAAGGGGTTGGAATTCGACAATGTCTTCTGCGTCGGCTGGGAGGAAGGCGTCTTCCCCTCACAACGCGCGATCGACGAGGGCGGGCTCGCCAGCCTCGAGGAAGAACGCCGCCTCGCCTATGTCGCGATCACCCGCGCGCGGCGGCACTGCACCATCCTCCACGCCGCCAACCGGCGCATCTATGGCCAGTGGGTCAGCAGCATCCCCTCACGCTTCATCGAGGATCTGCCCGAGGAGCATATCGAGCAGGAAACCACGCTGACCGGCGGCGCCTCGCTGTGGCGGGCGAACTGGAGCGAGCAGGAAGACCCCTTCGCCCATGTCGCGCAAGCCCGTCCCGACCGCGCTCAGGCGCGCGGCCCGGGCTGGCAGCGCGCGCTGGCGTCCGGCTACGACACCACGCCCGCCCGCGTGCGCGAAAACACGCGCTCCGCCGCAAGCTTCGCTGCGCCCGCGCGCTCCGACATCGCGATCGGCGCAATGGTCACCCACGCCAAATTCGGCACGGGCTGCGTTATCGATCAGGAGGGCAACAAGCTCACCATCATGTTCGAGGACGCAGGCGAGAAGCGGGTGCTCGACAGCTTTGTGACCGTGGTTGGTTAGGTCGCTGAAATCCATTCATCTTCCATCCGGAACAGCTATGATAGCGCACCGCTGAGCATCACTGTTGGAGCAGATCGGATGAAGACCCTGATTGCCGCAGCGGCCGCGCTTCTCGCCGCCCCGCTTTCTGCCAATGAGCTAGTGCTCCCAGCCTTTTGCACCGCGCCGGACGGCTGGGCCGAGGTCGTAGATCGCGATCCCGACTACGTCGTCTTCGGCGAACTGCACGGCACCAACGAAGCGCCAGCGTTTGTCGAAAACCTGATCTGCGCCGAGGCTGAGCTTGGCCATCGTGTGCTCCTCGCGGTCGAGCACTCGTCATGGCAGAACGCGGCTTGGCAAGAAGCATGGGCGCTGCCCCATGACGCGTTCCGACGGGCGCTGCCCGATCTTGGATGGCGCAACCGCGAGGACGGAGTCGCAAGCGAAGCCATGTGGCGGCTGGTGCTCGCCGCACATGCGCTGAAAGACTCCGGCGCGAAGATTGATATCGTCGCATTCAACGGCGCGAGAGACGAAGCGCAACAGACACGTTTCCGCGAACTTCCAGGCCAGGGTCCGCACGAGGCGGCGCAAGCCGAGAACATTGCCGAAGCGGCGGGGCGCAAACCCTATGACCGCGTGATCGTGCTGGTCGGCAACCTTCACGCCGAGATCGCGCCGCTCAGCATGGGCGGGCCGGAGTTCGAACCCATGGCGGTTCGCCTGCGCCGTTATGGCTCGGTGGTCAGTCTCGGGATGCGACATGCCGGGGGCGAATCGTGGACCTGTCAGCTTCCGCCGGAGACGAAGCTCGCTCCTGGCCAGCGTGTCACCGACGACATGATCGAATGTGCGGCCCACCGGGGAGGCGCAGAAGGGGCAAGCGATAGAGGCCCCCACATTGCAGTCGGCAACCTGTCCGATCCGCAAGTGGCACGCCGTTTCGACGGCATCTTCTGGGTCGGTCCGATTACAGCCTCACCCCCGGCATTTCCATCCGGGGAGTGACGATCACCCGAAGCCCACATCCAGAAAGCTCGGGCGCGGGCCATTCCATTCGCCGGCGGGCACGGGTTCTTCGTCCTCGTTGTGGCGGCGGCGCGGATTGCGTTCGTCGCTGGCGGTGACACGGTCGGTGCGCGGGGCGGCCTTTTCGCGGCGGGGGCGTTCTTCACGTGAGGCACGCTCTTCGCGCGGAGCACGTTCTTCACGCGGCGCACGCTCTTCGCGGGCGCGGCGGGGCTTGCGCTCGGGGCGCTCTTCACGCTCTTCCTCTTGCGGGGCTTCGGCCTTGGATGCCTCGGCCTTGGCCAGCACTTCGGACAGATCGACGCGCACGTCTTCCTTGCCGAACACCTTGATCGCGCTGCCGGTGAGCTTTTCGACATTGCTGATGGCTTCGGCGTCTTCTTCGGACACGAAGGTGAAGGCCCGGCCCTTGGCCCCTGCGCGGCCGGTGCGACCGATGCGGTGGACGTAGTCATCCGGGTGCCAAGGCGTATCGTAGTTGAAGACGTGGCTGACGCCCTTGATGTCCAGCCCGCGCGCCGCGACGTCCGAAGCGACGAGGATGTTGACCTCACCCGCCTTGAAGCGTTCGAGCTCCTTGATCCGGCTCGACTGGTCCATGTCGCCGTGGATCTCGCTTGAGCGGAAGCCGAAGCGCGCCAGGCTCTGATTGAGTTCGCGCACCGTCGTCTTGCGGTTGGCGAAAATGATCGCGGTTTCCACCAGATCGTTCTCGAGGAACCAGCGCAGCGTGTCCTTCTTCGAACGCGACTTCACCGGCACCTTGAAGGCGGTGATGTCGGCATTGGTCGAGGCCGCGCGGCTGACTTCGATCCGCTTGGGATTGTTGAGGAACTTCTTCGCCAGCTTCTCGATCGGCGGGGGCATGGTGGCCGAGAACAGCATGGTCTGGCGGGTATCGGGGAGCTTGGAGCAGATGAATTCGATATCGGGGATAAACCCCATGTCGAGCATCCGGTCAGCCTCGTCGATCACCAGCAATTCGCAGCCGTTGAGCATGATCTTGCCGCGTTCGAACAGGTCCATGAGGCGGCCCGGTGTGGCGATCAGCACGTCGACCCCGTCGGACAGCGCCTTCAACTGGTCGCCCATCTGCACGCCGCCGATCAGCAGCGCCATCTTGAGATCGTGGTTCTTGCCGTATTTCTCGAAATTTTCGGCGACCTGTGCAGCGAGTTCGCGCGTCGGCTCAAGGATCAGCGAGCGCGGCATTAGCGCGCGGCGGCGGCCGGCAGCCATCACGTCGATCATCGGGAGCACGAAGCTCGCGGTCTTGCCCGTCCCGGTCTGCGCAATGCCGATGAGGTCCTTCATCATCAGCACGGTCGGGATCGCCTGCGCCTGAATGGCGGTCGGCGTGGTGTAGCCCGCGTCTTCGACGGCTTTGAGCAATTCGGGCGAAAGGCCGAGATCGGCGAAAGTCATGCGGTGTGTGGTTTCCGAGAATTGCGGGCAGGGTTGCTGCCGGGATTGCTGGCCTGCACCGCTGGTGGCGGACGCGCCCGGTGGGCACGTGTTCAGACTGGCGCGCCTTTCCCGCAAATGGCCGCAAAAGTCAAGGAATCGCGCGGGGTCGGCGCGCCCCCGTCAGTCGGTCACTTCGACCAGCTGGCGCATCACCTCGACCTCGCAGCGCGCACCGGTGCGTGACTGGAGCCTGTCACGATCGACGCACAGGCGCCCGTCTTTGTTCCGCTCGACATAGAAGCCCGAGTAGAAGTCGCGGGCGCGGCATGATTTTTCGAGATTGACCGAGATCATCCGGCGATCGCGCAGGAACAGCACGAGGCGATTGCCGCTGCCGGTCTGAACCCCAGCGATACTGTCGAGCGCGACGCATTTTTCCTTGCCGCGCTCTTCGAAGCGGGGGGAAACCGCACGCTGGGGGAGGCTGGCGAGAGGCGTGCCGCGCGAGGACGGCGCGGTGGGGGTGATGCGCACCACCACGCGCTGTTCGATCCGGACCTGCCGCGCGGTGGACGACTGATGCATGGCAGAGAGCGGGTTCACCAGCGGCGGGGCGTCATCCTCCGCAGCATGTGCGGCATCGCATTGCGGGGCCGAAGGAGCGGCCAGCGCGCCTGCTTCTCCCGGCACGTCCACGCCCTGGGCCATCCATGGCACCATCAGCGCCACGGGCGCGGCAAGGGCAAGCAGGCTGTTCATCGCGGGATCAGTCTCTCCTTGCGGCGTGCGAAGAAGGCGAAGGGGCATGACGGCACGAGCAAGCGCGTCATCCCCTGCCGGATTAGCACCGCGATTTGAACCCTGCCTTAATTCTCCGTCACATGACCAGAAAAGCATTGGCACATTCCCCGGCGACTGTGGCATGAAGGCCACAATGAATCGCCCCACCCCGCCCCCCGCTCTTCCTGCGTCGTCTGGTTCGCAGGCTTCCGAAGCCTTCCTTGCTGCGGCGGCAGCGCTGCTCGGTGAGCGCGGGCTGACGACCGATCCCGAGCGGATGGACACCTGGCTGACCGACTGGCGCGGACGCTACACCGGACGCGCGCTCGCGCTCGCCGCTCCGGCCTCCACCGCCGAGGTCGCCGCGCTGGTGCGCCTGTGCGCGGCGCATGGCGTGCCAATCGTGCCGCAGGGCGGCAACAGCGGCATGGCTGGGGGCGCGACCCCAGACGAAAGCGGCACCGCCATGATCTTGTCGCTAAGGCGCATGAATGCGATCCGCGCGGTCGATCCCGCCGCCGGGCAAGCGGTGTGCGAGGCAGGCGTGGTGCTCCAGACCCTGCACGACGCGGCCGAGGCAGCGCAGATGCGCTTTCCGCTGACATTGGGCGGCAAGGGCTCGGCGACCATCGGCGGGCTGATCGCCACCAATGCCGGCGGCACGCAGGTGCTGCGCCACGGGACGATGCGCGCGCAGGTGCTGGGGCTGGAGGCGGTGCTGGCTTCGGGGGAGGTGCTCGATCTGATGACCCCGCTCAAGAAGGACAATCGCGGCTTCGACCTGAAGCAGTTGCTGATCGGTTCGGAGGGCACGCTGGGCATCGTCACCGCCGCCTGCCTGCGGCTGCTCCCCGCTACCCGCGCCCGGGCGACGGCGTGGGTCGGACTGGGAGGGATAATCGAAGCGCGCACTCTGCTGCGGCAGATGGAACGCGCGATGGGCGATGCGCTGGAAGGCTTCGAGGTGGTGCCCGCGCATTGCCTCGAATCGGTGCTCGCGCATCAGCCCACCGCGCGCGCGCCGCTGGCCGAGGCGCATGCCTGGAACGCGCTGATCGAATGCGTCTCGCCCGCACATGACAGCCATGCGCTGCGCGAGAGCCTTGAGACGGCACTGGCCGCCGCGCTGGAAGACGGCCTCATCGCCGATGCCGCGATCGCCGCCAACGACACCCAGGCCGAGGCGTTCTGGGGGCTGCGCGACGGGATCTCCGCCGCCGAGCGCGCGCTTGGCCCAGCGATGCAGCACGATATCTCGGTGCCGGTGGGGGCCATGCCGGAATTCATCCTCGCCGCCACCCCGGCGATCGAAACCGCGCATCCCGGCACTAGCGTCGTCGCCTTCGGTCATCTCGGCGACGGCAACGTCCACTTCCACGTCCTCGCCCCCCAAGGTGCGGTGCGCGGGGTATGGGAAGAGGCTGAGGGCAAGGCGGTCAGCGCCGAGGTCTATGATCTGGTCACGCAGTGGGGCGGATCAATCAGCGCCGAACACGGGATCGGCCAGATGAAGGTGGATGAGCTCGCTCGGCTGCACGATCCGGTCGCGCTGGCGGTGATGCGCAGCGTCAAGCAGGCGCTCGACCCGGCAGGGCTGCTCAATCCGGGGAAACTCCTGCCCGCCGCGTCGCACCTTGCCCCCTCGCAGCTTGCGCGCGCAGACGCAAAAGCCTAAGGGGCGCGCTTTCGGCGGGGCGATGATCCGCTGAGGGGATCAACCACCGCTTTATTACCGGAGACCGATGTCATGGCCAGCGCGCCGCAACCGCAACTTCCGCTGTTCTACAAGGACCTTCTGCCGCTCAACAGCCGTGACCACGCCAAGTGGAAAGCCGCGACGCTGGAAAGCGCGGCCTACCTTGCCACCACCCACGCGATCCCGGTGACGTCGGACGAATTCGTCGATGCCCAGCGCCACTTCCCGATCGTGTTCACCGCCGGGGAAAGCCCGCTGCCGATCGCGCTGTTCGGCCTCAACGAAGGCGTGAACACCTATGTCGGCGATGACATGAAGATCAACGAGGCGATCTACCTGCCCGCCTACGCGCGGCGCTATCCCTTCATCCTCGCCAAGCTGCAGCAGGGCGTTGACGACATGTCGCTGTGCTTCGATCCGAGCGCGAACCTGCTGGGTGCCTTCGACGAGGGCCTCGCGCTGTTCGACGATGCCGGTCAGCCGACCGAATATGTGCAAGGCGTGCTCGATTTCTGCCGCCGCTTCGAGGAAGCCGGTCAGCGCACCAAGCTGTTCATGGACGAGCTGATCAAGCTCGACATCCTGATCGACGGCGAGATCGCGATCACCCGCAACGACATGCCCGACACGCCCTTCGTCTATCGCGGCTTCCGCATGGTTGACGAGAACAAGCTGCGCGAGCTTCCGGCCGACACGCTGGAAGGTCTCGTGAAGAACGGGATCCTCGCTCTGATCTATGCGCACCTCTATTCGCTCAACATGATGCGCAACCTGTTCGAGCGCCAGCTGGCGCAGGGCAAGGTGCCGACGCCGGGTCAGGCCGCGCCCGCTCCGGCGCTGAACTGATCGCTATGGCAGTAAGGGCCTGTGGGCTCTTACGGCGCAGTCTATTCGACGGGCAGGCAGGCCGCAGGGCCGCCTGCCCGTTTCGATTCGAAAGGTCGGGGCTATTCAGCAGCCTGCCGCTGGCTCTCCGCCCCGCCCAGCAGCGCGGTTTCCGCACCGAGCTCGCGCACGAGCGTCGCCAGCAGAGCGGCGATGGCAGGCAGGCCCGGCCCCGGCTGAGCGAACTGCCGGTCGAGATAGGCCGTGCGGCACACCTCGATCTGCATCGCATGGCGGCCCGCTTGCGGCGCGCCGTGGCGATCGAGTACATAGCCGCCCGAATAGGGCCGGTTATGCGCCGCCGCCGCGCCGCGCGCCTCGAGATGTGCGAGCGCCCGGCCCATCAGCCGGTTGTCGCACGCCGCCCCGAAGCGGTCGCCCAGCACGAAGACCGGCGCGCGCGCCTCACCCTCGGCGGCGCGCAGCGGGGGCATGGAATGCAGGTCGATCAGCAGCGCTGCGCCCCATTGCGCGCGAATCCGCTCCAGCGCCTCGGCCAGCACGGTGTGATAGGCGCGGTGAATGCCCTCGATCCGCGCGGCGAGTTCGTCTGCGGGCAAGCGCCCGCGCCAGATCTCGCCCGATCCCGGCAGGCGGCGCGGCACCAGCCCCAGCCCGCTGCGCGCGCGCGCATTGCTGCGCTGGCCGGGGGCGGGCGCTTCGATGTCGGCTGGCCGTCCGCCTTCGATCATGTCCCAGTCGATATCGTCTTCGGCGCGGTTGAGGTCGAGCAGCGCGCGCGGGGCATGGGCCACCAGCAGCGCCGCCCCTGTCTCGCGCGCGATCGCGACGCCCAGCCGGTCGACCAGGCGATCCTCCAGCCGCAATTGCGCCAGCGCCGCATCGCGCATCCGTGCGGTCACCTGCGGCGGGTAAGCGCGGCCTGCATGGGGCACCGCGATCAGCACCGGTAGCGCGAGCCGCGGCGGAGTGGTCAGCGTGAAGGCCGGCGCACCTTCCGCCCCCTCACCCAGCCCCGGCACCACCCCGCCGCTCACCGAAGCGCGCAAGCGCGGCGGAAGGTCGGACGGAGGGCGCGAGAGAGGAGCCATTCTGCCATCCTTGCTGAAGGCTTTGCGCGCGCGAGTCAAAGCCTCATCGCAGCCGCAATCCGCACCACGCCGGAGGCATTCGGGCGCAAGCACAAAGATTTCTTAAGCCGCGCCTGCTACAGCCGCGCGATGACCGTGACCCGTACCCCCCGCATTCTGCTTGCCGAAGATGAAGAGGCGATGCGCACCTATCTCGAACGCGCGCTGACCAACGCTGGCTATTTCGTCAGCGCGGTGGACCGCGGCACGGATGCGGTGCCGTTGCTTGAGACGGGCGACTACGATCTGCTGCTCTCGGACATCGTCATGCCTGAGATGGACGGGATCGAGCTGGCCCAGCGCTGCGCCGAAATTTCCCCGCGCACCAAGGTGATGTTCATCACCGGCTTTGCCGCCGTGTCCTTGCGCGCCAGCCGTGAACAGCCGGCCGCCAAGGTGCTGTCAAAGCCCTTCCACCTGCGCGATCTGGTGCTGGAGGTGGAGCGCGTATTCGAAGAGGCCGACGCGGTCCGGCGATAGATTTTTCCGAATCGCTTGCACCTTGCAGGGTGCTGCGATAAAGGGCCGCTCCGCCCCGCAATGGGGCCGGTCCGATGGTGCGGGCGTATAGCTCAGTGGTAGAGCACTATGTTGACATCGTAGGGGTCGCAAGTTCAATCCTTGCTACGCCCACCACCGGACAAAAACGAAACAGCCCGCCCCTTCCGGCGGGCTTTTTTGTGCCTCCGGCCAAGCGCATTCCTATGCAAGGGCTGATGCGTTTCATTCGCACCCCCTGCCCTTGCAAGCCCGCCCTCCTCTGCTAAAGCCCGCGCGGGATCTTACACAGCTTCCTGTCGATCACACCTAGCCCCGCACCAGACGGGGCAAGAAGGATAGGGCAACACACATGGACAAAATCAAAGTCACCAATCCCGTCGTCGAGCTCGACGGCGACGAGATGACCCGCATCATCTGGCAGTGGATCCGCGAAAGGCTGATCCTGCCCTACCTTGACATTGACCTGAAGTATTACGACCTCTCGATCGAGAACCGCGATGCGACCGACGATCAGGTGACGGTCGATTCCGCCAATGCGATCAAGCAGTATGGCGTGGGCGTGAAGTGCGCCACCATCACCCCCGACGAACAGCGCGTCGAGGAATTCAGCCTCAAGAAGATGTGGAAGAGCCCCAACGGCACGATCCGCAACATCCTTGGCGGTGTGGTGTTCCGCGAGCCGATCGTGATCGACAACGTGCCGCGGCTGGTGCCGGGCTGGACCGACCCCATTGTGGTCGGCCGCCATGCCTTCGGTGACCAGTATCGCGCCACCGACACCCTCATCCCCGGCCCCGGCAAGCTGCGGCTGGTGTTCGACGGTGAGGACGGCACCAAGATCGATCTCGACGTGTTCGACTTCCCCAGCCCCGGCGTCGCGATGGCGATGTACAACCTCGACGATTCGATCCGCGATTTCGCCCGCGCCAGTTTCAACTACGGTTTGAACCTCGGCTGGCCGGTGTACCTCTCCACCAAGAACACGATCATGAAGGCCTATGACGGGCGCTTCAAGGATCTGTTCCAGGAGGTCTTCGACACCGAAGGCTTCGCCGAGAAGTTCAAGGAAAAGGGCATGGTCTACGAACACCGCCTGATCGACGACATGGTCGCCTCCGCGCTCAAGTGGTCGGGCAAGTTCGTATGGGCATGCAAGAACTACGATGGCGACGTGCAGTCGGACACCGTGGCGCAGGGCTTCGGCTCGCTCGGCCTGATGACCTCGGTCCTGCTCTCGCCCGACGGCAAGACTGTCGAGGCCGAGGCCGCGCACGGCACCGTCACCCGCCACTACCGCCAGCACCAGCAGGGCAAGGCGACCTCGACCAACCCGATCGCCTCGATCTTCGCCTGGACCCGCGGCCTGATGTATCGCGGCAAGTTCGACAACACGCCCGATGTGGTGAAGTTCGCCGAAACGCTCGAGCGGGTCTGCGTGCAGACGGTCGAAAAGGGCTACATGACCAAGGATCTCGCGCTGCTGATCGGCCCGGGTCAGGCATGGCAGACCACCGAGCAGTTCTTCGAGACGATCGTCCAGAACCTCGAAACGGAAATGGCCAGCTGGGCCTGATGCCTCGCCTGCGGGCCTGAACGCATTACCGGAGGGCGGGCTGTCTTCGGGCAGCCCGCCCTCCTCGCTTTCGGGCACGGCTGCGGGAACAACTGACAGACCAATCCGCTTCGTCAACCAGAACAGCAAAGGGACACATCCGCATGGCCAGCAGACCGAAAGCGCGCCTCGAAATCCGTCAGGCGAAGCTCAAGGACGTGCGCGCCATCGGCGATCTGGTGCGCCGCGCCTATGACGATCTGCCCGCCTATACGCAGGGCGAAATCCGCGGCCAGATCAACAACTACCCCGAAGGCTGCTTCGTGGCGCTCTTCGATGGCGAGGTGGTCGGCTACTGCGCTTCGATGCGGCTCGACGAGCGCGTCGCGCTGTCGGACCACACCTGGGACGAGGTCACCGGCAACGGCTTCGGCAGCCGCCACGATCCGACCGGGGACTGGCTCTATGGCTACGAATTGTGCGTCGATCCGGCGGTGCGCGGCACCCGGCTGGGCCGCCGTCTCTATGAAGAACGCCGCGCGCTGGCCGAGCGGCTTGATCTCACTGGGATCGTCTTCGGCGGCCGGATGCCCGGCTACGCCCGCGCCAAGCGCCGCAAGTCCAATCGCGCCGAAACCCCGGAGCAATATCTCGAACTGGTGAGCGAGAACCGCATCCACGATCCCGTGCTGCGCTTCCAGCTTGCCAATGGTTTCGAGCCTGCCGGAATCCTCCCCAAATACCTGCCCGAGGACAAGGCCAGCCGCGGCAATGCCGTGCGGATGATCTGGCGCAACCCCTATGTCGACAGCGATGCGCCGCCCAAGCACCGCCTGCCGCGCGATGTCGAAAGCGTGCGGATCGCCACCTGCCAGCTGCAGGCGCGCGCGGTGAAGGACTTCGACGAGTTCATGAAGCAGGTCGAATATTTCGTCGACGTCGCCTCGGATTACGAGGCGGACTTCATCGTCTTCCCGGAAATGTTCACGGTGATGCTGCTCTCGGCCGAACCGAGCGAGCTGACCCCGCTGGAAGCCATCGAGCGACTGAGCGACTACACCCCGCGCATCCGCCAGCGCCTCTCGGAAATGGCGCTCGCCTACAACATCAACATCATCGGCGGATCGCACCCGACCCGGATGCCCGATGGCGACATCCACAATGTCGCCTATGTCTGCCTGCGCGACGGATCGATCCACGCGCAGGAGAAAATCCACCCGACCCCGAACGAGGCCTATTGGTGGAACATCAAGGGCGGCGATTCGATCGACGCGATCCCCACCGACTGCGGCCCGATTGGCGTGCTGATCTGCTACGACAGCGAATTCCCCGAACTCGCCCGCCGGCTTGTGGACGAAGGCGCGCGGATCATCTTCGTGCCGTTCTGCACCGACAGCCGCCAGGGCTATATGCGGGTGCGCTATTGCTCGCAGGCGCGCGCGATCGAGAACCAGTGCTTCGTCGTGATGAGCGGCAATGTCGGCAACCTGCCCAATGTCGCCAACATGGACATCCAATACGCGCAGTCCTGCATCCTCACCCCCTGCGACTTCCCCTTCGCGCGTGACGGGATCGCGGCCGAGGCTTCGGAGAATGTCGAGACGCTGACGATCAGCGACGTGAACCTCGCCGACCTGCAGTGGGCGCGCGCCGAGGGCACGGTGATGAACCTCGCCGACCGGCGTTTCGATCTTTACCGGATCGAGTGGGACAAGCGGGTCGGCAACATCAAGGACCCGCTCGGCGAGCAGCACGTCACCGGGCAGAAGCGCCCAATCGGCCCACACGGCGCAGGCGGCGGATGACAGCGCAGCCTGCGCGCGCTAGGCGGTTGGCGTGGCTGGCGAACTGACCCTCTCCCCGTTCCTGTCCGACGCGCTGGTGATCCTCGGCGCGGCGGGGATCGTGATTCCGGTCTTCGCGCGCTTCCGCATCACCCCGATCATCGGCTTCATCGTGATCGGCGTGCTGGTCGGCCCCTATGGGCTCGGGTCTCTGGTCGAACGAATACCCTGGCTCTTTTACGTCACCATCAGCAGGCCGGAATCGCTGACGCCTTTCGCCGATTTCGGCATCGTGCTGCTGCTGTTCGCGATCGGACTGGAGCTGAGCTTCAACCGCCTGTGGCAGATGCGCAAGCTGGTGTTCGGCCTCGGCGCGCTGGAACTGCTGATCATCGGCAGCTCGCTGGCCGCGCTGTTTGGCCTCACCGGAATGCTCGGCTGGACCGCGGCGCTGGCCCTGGGGTTCGCGCTCGCCTTCTCCTCGACTGCCATCGTCCTGCCAATCAGCGGCACCCGCACGCCGGTGGGCCGCGCGGCGCTGTCGATGCTGTTGTTCGAGGACATCATGATCGTCCCGATCATCTTCATCCTCGGTGCGCTTGCTCCGAATGTGCAGGGCGAAGGCTGGGAGGGGCTCATCACCACACTGTGGCAGGGCGGCTTGGTGATCGCGATCCTGCTGGTGGTGGGCCGGCTTGCCCTCCCCCGCCTCTTCGCGCAGGCCGCGCGCACCAAGAGCCCCGAGCTGTTCCTCGCCGCCTCGCTGCTGGTGGTGATCGGCGCGAGCCTTGCCACAGCACTGGTCGGCCTCTCACCCATCGTCGGCGCGCTGATCGCCGGGCTCCTGATTGCCGAGACCGAATATCACACCGAGGTCGAGCTGATCATGGAGCCGTTCAAGGGTCTCGCCCTCGGCGTGTTCCTGATCACCGTGGGCATGAGCATCGACCTGATGGCGATCGGCGCGGAAATCGGCGCCATCGCACTGGCGGTTGTTGGCGTGCTGGTGTTCAAGGCGCTGGTCACCGGCGTGCTGCTGCGCCTGATGGGCGCGCGGCGCGGCACCGCGGCCGAGACCGGCGTGCTGATGGCGAGTCCTTCCGAAACCACGCTGATCGTGCTCGCGGCGGCTACCAGCGCTCTGGTCATTGATCAGGAATCCGCGCGCTTCTGGCAGACCGTCACGGCCATCGGCCTTACCGTCACCCCGGTGCTGGCCAAGCTCGGCCAGGTGCTGGCGCGGCAAGTCGATGGCGTGGCCGAGAACACCGTGATCGGCAACAGCGACGAACCGCGCACCATCATCGTCGGCGGCGGCCGCGTCGGCCGGCTGATTGCCGACATGATGCAGGCCCACGGCAAGCCCTATGTCATGATCGACACCAACCCCGATCTGATCGCCAGCGCCCGGCGCCACGGCTACCGCGCGACCTTCGGCGATGCCGCGCGCGGCGATGCGCTGACCAAGCTGGGGGTCGAGACCGCGCCTGCGGTGGTGCTGACGATGGACGAGCCCGTGCTCGCCCAGCGCCTCGTTGCCAAGCTGCGTCAGACCTATCCTGATCTGCTGATCGTCGCCCGCGCGCGCGACACCGATCACGCCGCCGCGATGTACCGCGCAGGCGCCAGCCATGCGGTGCCCGAAACACTGGAAAGCTCGCTCCAGCTGTCTGAGGCGGTGCTGGTCGATATCGGCGTTGCGATGGGCCCTGTGATCGCCTCGATCCATGCCAAACGCGACGAATTCCGCGAACAGCTGGAGCGTGACGGGGGGCTCAGCGAGAAGCCGAAGCTCAAGACCGCCAGTCTGCAGGAACGCGGGGCCGAGGCCTGATCATTCGGGCCAAGGCCTCCGCGTCAATTGCACGCGCAGTCCGGAATCGCCTTCAAGGGTCCGGGTCTCTCCCTCCGCGATCTCTACGGGCACACTGAGCCAGGCAATCGCGCTGCGCACTTCGCCGCACTGCGGCAGGCGATGTTCCCAATAGGTCCGCAGCCAGAAGCTATAACTGTCGGTCGTGTCGAAGGACTTCAGCGTCAGCACCAGCGCGCTGTTGCGCGAAACCTTGCGGCGTTCCTCGTAACTGCAGGCCGGGTTGATGTCCTGCAAATCGGTCTCGAAGCGGGCGCCCTCATACTCCGAAAGGTAGAGGTCGCCCGCCCACAGCAGCCGATCCCCGCCCGTCACCTTCACTTCGAAGCGGAAGTTCTGCAACGGCGTGTCGCGGCGCGGTGTCTTGGTGAACCAGTGGGTGTTTTCCATCTCGCGCGGCTTGTCATGCTCGCGCGGCGGTGTCCCTTGTGCCAGCGCAGCCGCAGGTGCGAGCACCAGCAGGGCTGCGGCGATGATGCCAGGCCACCGCTCAAGGTAGGCGCACAAGTTCGACACGAAGCCCCCTTTCGCCCTCGATTACATAGGTCTGCTTCTCGGCCAGCTCGACTTCGACCCGCACCCCGGTCCCCCGCATACCATCGTCCGAGCAAGCCTCTGCCGGCGCAGTCCAGTTGGCCTCGACTTTATAGCGGTAGGGCCCTTCCCGGTTGCCCGGAGCAACCGACAGGTCGATCGTGTGGCGCCTGACTGCGAAGCGATCGTTCTTCAGCGGGCAATTGGCATCCATATCCTGCACATAAGTGCGCACGTTCGCCCGGCCATAGTGTGTCATCGCAAGATCGCCCGCCCACAGCTCGCGCTCACCTGCCAGCACCCGCGCACGCAGCCGATAGGGCGCGACCGGCTTCGGCGTGTCTTCGGCAGCGTCCACGCCATCAATCGTGGCGATCACCGTCGCGGGAGACGGCAATGCCTCATCACCTCGCAAACCTGTCCGGTGGGAAGTGGTCATGACGGGAACCGGAGCCGGCGGCATGTCTTGCGCGCAGCCCGGTTTCGCCAGAGCGACGCACGGCATGGCGCAGCACACAAACAGCCACGGCGGCACGAGCTTTGTCATCAACATCCATCCTGACGGCAGGAGCGCCTGTCTCCTGCGACCAGAATGGCGCAACTACGTTACGAAACGCTGAAGTTCAAAGGCTTGGCTCGGCAAGGCCTCAGCCCAGCACCGCCTTTGCCGCCGCCAGCGCTTCGGCCGCCTTGCTGCCGTCCGGCCCGCCGCCCTGCGCCATATCGGGCCGTCCGCCACCGCCCTTGCCGCCGAGCGCTTCCACGCCCGCGCGCACGAGGTCGACCGCGCTGAAGCGTGCGGTCAGATCATCGGTCACGGCGGCGGCGATGCTCGCCTTGCCGTCGTTGACCGCGATGATGGTCGCAACGCCCGAACCCATGCGCTGCTTGGCCGCGTCGAGCAGCGGGCGCAGTTCCTTGGGATCGAGCCCTTCGAGCACCTGACCGGAGAAGGTCACGCCCCCGATGGTCTCGTCAGCCGTGGCCGCCCCGCCGGAACCGCCGCCACCCAGCGCGAGAGCTTTCTTCGCCTCGGCGAGTTCCTTCTCGAGCCGCTTGCGCTCGTCGAGCAGCGCGGCGAGACGCGCGGGGACTTCCTCGGGTGTCGCGCGGATCACGATGGCAGCGGACTTCAATGCTTCCTCGCGCCCGACCAGCCATTGCCGCGCACCCTCACCCGTCATCGCCTCGATGCGGCGCACCCCCGATGAAACTGCGCTTTCCGAAACGATGCGGAAGATACCAATGTCGCCCGTGGCGCGCACATGGGTGCCGCCGCACAGTTCGACCGAGTAGTTGCGCCCTTCCCGCCCAGCGCGGCCCATCGCGAGCACGCGCACTTCGTCGCCATATTTCTCGCCGAACAGCGCCAAAGCGCCTGCCGCAACAGCGTCGTCGGGGGTCATCAGCCGGGTCGAGACGGTCTCATTGGCGCGGATTTCGGCGTTCACCTCGGCCTCGATCGCGGCAATGTCTTCGGGCGTGAGCGCCACCGGGTGCGAGAAATCGAAGCGCAGCCGGTCTTCCGCGACCAGCGAGCCCTTCTGCGTCACGTGCCCGCCAAGCCGGTTGCGCAGCGCAGCATGGACAAGGTGGGTCGCCGAGTGATTGGCGCGGATCGCGTCGCGGCGCGCGGCATCGACCTTGAGTTCGACCGTGTCGCCGACTGCCACCTCGCCCGCTTCGACCTGCACCTGATGCGCGTGAAGGCGGCCCAATGGCTTGGAGGTGTCGGTGACGTTCGCCTTGAAGCCGGCGGCATTCGTCATCGTCCCGGCATCGCCGCTCTGACCGCCGCTTTCGCCGTAGAAGGGCGTCTGGTTGGTCAGGATCACCACTGTTTCGCCAGCGGCTGCGCGCTGTACCTCGGCCCCGCCCTTGACGATTCCGACCACCCGGCCCTCACCACTGGTCGAGGCATAGCCGGTGAATTCGGTCGCGCCCTCGCGCTCGGCGATGTCGAACCAGACCTCGCCCGAAGCCGCCTCGCCCGAGCCCTTCCACGCGGCGCGCGCGGCGGCCTTCTGGCGGGCCATTGCGGCATCGAAGCCGCCCTTGTCGACCCCGATCCCCCGCGCGCGCAGCGCGTCTTCGGTGAGATCATAGGGAAAGCCGTAGGTGTCGTAGAGGCGGAAGGCGACCTCGCCGTCGAGCTCGCTGCCTTCGGCGAGATCGCCGGTGGCCTCGTCGAGCAGCTTCAACCCCTTGTCGAGCGTGCGGCGGAACTGGGTTTCCTCGCGCTCGAGCACTTCGGCAATCAGCGCCTGACCGCGCTGGAGCTCGGGATAGGCGGCGCCCATTTCGGTGACGAGCGCGGGGACGAGCCGGTGCATCAGCGGATCGGCTGCGCCCAGCAGGTGCGCGTGGCGCATCGCGCGGCGCATGATCCGGCGCAGCACGTAGCCACGGCCCTCGTTGGAGGGCAGCACGCCATCCGCCATCAGGAAGCTGGTCGAGCGCAGGTGATCGGCGATGACCCGGTGCGAGGCGGCGTGCTCGCCCTTGGCGGCGACGCCGGTGAGGCTCTCGCTCGCCGCGATCAGCGCCTTGAAGGTGTCGGTGTCGTAATTGTCGTGGACGCCCTGCAACACGGCGGCGATGCGCTCGATCCCCATGCCGGTGTCGATCGAGGGCTTCGGCAAGTCGCGGCGGGTGCCGTCGGCCTGCTGTTCATACTGCATGAACACCAGATTCCAGATCTCGACAAAACGGTCACCGTCCTCGTCGGGGCTGCCTGGAGGGCCGCCGAAGATGTGGTCGCCGTGATCGTAGAAGATTTCCGAACACGGGCCGCATGGGCCGGTGTCGCCCATCGACCAGAAGTTGTCGCTGGTGGGGATGCGGATGATGCGTTCATCCGGCAGGCCAGCGATCTTCTTCCAGAGGTCGAAGGCTTCATCGTCGGTGTGGTAGACGGTGACGGTGAGCTTGTCCTTCGGCAGGCCCCACTCCTTGGTCAGCAGGGTCCAGGCGTGGGTGATCGCCTCTTCCTTGAAATAGTCGCCGAAGGAGAAATTCCCCAGCATTTCAAAGAAGGTGTGATGCCGCGCGGTATAGCCGACGTTGTCGAGATCATTGTGCTTGCCCCCGGCGCGGACGCATTTCTGCGACGATGCGGCGCGCGGAGACGGCGGGGTCTCGAGCCCGGTGAAGACGTTCTTGAACGGGACCATCCCGGCGTTGACGAACATCAGCGTCGGATCGTTGTAGGGAACGAGCGGCGCACTCGGCGTCGCGGCGTGGCCGGCCTTGCTGAAATAGTCGAGGAAGGAGCGGCGGATTTCGTTGGTCGACGTCATGGCCGTGCAGTTAGGCAAAGCGTAGGCATTTCGCAATGGAGCGTGCGAATTCGGTGGCTGCGGGGCCGCAATCACCGACCGACGACATGCGAACGACCTGCCAACGACACGGCAACGGCACGCCAACGGCAGGCGCGATCATCGCCCCGCCCGGAAACGCGAAAGGCCGGCCTGCGCCTTGGGGAAGAGCGCAAGCCGGCGTTCCGGGTGTCCGGGCACTGTTGGGACCGGGCCAAGAGCGGGACACTCCGGCCGTGGTCATTGGGACATTGGTGCCCGCTTGAGGATCAGTCTTCCGAGTCCGCGTCCGGCCCGGTCATCATCTCCTCGGCGACCTTGTCGGTGCGGCTGCGGATCGCAGCCTCCAACCGGTCGCAAACTTCAGGGTTTTCCTTGAGGTAGGTCTTGGCGTTCTCGCGCCCCTGCCCGATGCGGATCGAATCGTAGGAGAACCAGCTCCCCGACTTTTCCACCAGCCCGGCCTTGACCCCGAGATCGATGATCTCGCCGATCTTGGAGATGCCTTCGCCATACATGATGTCGAATTCGACCTGCTTGAAGGGCGGCGCGACCTTGTTCTTGACCACCTTAACGCGGGTCGCGTTGCCGGTGATCTCGTCACGGTCCTTGATCTGGCCGGTGCGGCGGATGTCGAGACGTACCGAGGCATAGAACTTGAGCGCATTGCCGCCGGTGGTGGTTTCCGGGTTCCCGTACATCACGCCGATCTTCATGCGCAGCTGGTTGATAAAGATCACCATGCAGCGCGAACGGCTGATCGAGCCGGTCAGCTTGCGCAAGGATTGGCTCATCAAACGGGCCTGAAGGCCGACGTGCGAATCGCCCATCTCGCCTTCGATTTCCGCGCGCGGCACCAGCGCCGCGACCGAATCGACCACCAGCACATCGATCGCGTTGGAGCGCACCAGCGTATCGACGATTTCCAGCGCCTGCTCCCCGGTGTCGGGCTGCGAGACGATCAGCTCGTCGATATCCACGCCCAGCTTCTTGGCATAGACCGGATCAAGCGCGTGCTCCGCGTCGACGAAAGCGGCGGTGCCGCCCATCTTCTGCGCTTCGGCAATCACGTGCAGCGCCAGCGTGGTCTTGCCCGAGCTTTCCGGACCATAGACCTCAATCACCCGGCCACGCGGCAGGCCGCCGATACCGAGCGCGATGTCGAGCCCCAGCGACCCGGTTGAAATCGCTTCGACCTGCATCGCTTCCTTCGAGCCCAGCTTCATCGCCGAACCCTTGCCAAATGCACGATCAATCTGCGCGAGCGCGGCTTCGAGAGCCTTCTGACGGTCCACGGCTTTCTTGTCCTCTTCCACCAATTTCAATTGGGTAGCCATCGCACGCGCTCCTTCGATTGCCTAGGGGCATTACGGAGTTTTCCGCCGCCCATGACAGCCATGTATCGCGTTTGTTCTCATGGAACAAGTAGGGAACGAAAATTTTTTCCGAGCGGGCCCTGACCGGCTTCCTACTCGCTGTCCGCGTCGCGCGCCTTCCATTCGAAGTTGCTGGTGGTGTTGGCCGGAACCGTGACCTCGACCGTTTGCCAGCCGTTCTTCACGTCCACCTTCTGGCGCGGGAAGCGGATGTCGTATTCGCCTGCCCAGCCCAGTTGCAGGCGCACGCGCACCGGGTGCGGGTTGGCATTGGTCAGCACCGCGCGCATCGGCGCCCATTTGGAGAGGCTCGAGGCGCGTCCATCGCGGGTGTAATTGCCGCACATCGCGAAGACCTGCGCGCTTGTCCCCAGCGTCAGTTCGACATCCTGCCCGCGCGCGTAATCGCGCAAGGTGGTCTGCGCCGCGACCTGAGGCCCGCGCTGGGTCGGTTCGTAGACCGTCATCGCCCCTTGCGGGAGCGCGATGCCGAGGCCTTTCTTGTCGTCGTTATTCGTCACCAGCAGCAGGCCGGCGGGATCGGGCTCGTCGAGATCGGGCTCGATTAGATCTCCAGGATTGCATCGCGCCTGATAGAGATAGCGCGCCTTGACCGCCTGCTTGTTGAGAAAGGCGACCTGCTTCATCCCCTTCGCCGAAACGTCCACCCGGTCCGGCACGCGGAATAGCTTGAGATCGCCGAGATCTTCCTCTTCCGCGGTGATGACCGAAACCGCCGAAGGGGCATCCTGCAAGGAGCGCTCTACGCGCGACGCGGTGACGACAATATAGCGATCCTGTGACTCCATCATCGGGGCGGGCGCATAGGCCATCGGCGGGGGTGGTGGTGGCGGGGGCGGACCGGGCAGGTCAGACGTGGTGGTGCCCAGCGGGTAGCAGGTGAGATAGAGCCCCTCACCCACCGGCGGATCGGCGAGGTTCTCGTAATCGCTGTCGACATTCAGCCGCCCGGCGATGATCTGGAGGCGGGCATTATCGAAGCTCTGGCCATTGTCGTTGACCAGCGTGAGCCAGCTCAGCAGGCCCAGCTCGAATTCCTCGCCCGTGCCCTTCTCGGTCAGATTGGCGACGTAATTCGCCTGCCAGTCGAAGCCCCAGGCAAGATAGGTCAGCGTCACCTCGTAGGTGCCGCCTTGCGCCGAGCGGGTGTCGACCGAGAACACCGGCTGCGCGGAGAGGCCCGTGGGCACGCGGTTGAAGCCGAGCGTTTCGGGGAGCCCCGAACATTGCACCGCCTCGAACCCCTGCGCGGTCTGGAGCACCAGACCCCCATCGGCCCGCGTGCGCACCACCGCGCTTTCGCTCGCCTGCGCGCCGGTCGCGGGGTTCATCCGCGTGATCGTCACCCGGTTGCCGAGCGTCCCGTCGACCAGCGCGGCGGGCGAGAGCAATTGTGCGTTGCGGTTCTTCTCGATCGTTCCGCCGGGAAGACCCGTGACGATCGCCGAGATGCCGATCATGCCCTCGGCCACGCCTTCGAAGCGGATCGTCGATTCCCCCGGCGGCAAGGTCACGCGGCGGGTCTCGGAGATCATCGCGAGTCCTTGCGGATAGTCGCGCTCGAGCGCCTCGTCCGGGTCGCGGTCGGGGTTGCGATAGATCGTGACGGCGAGGTCAGTCGGTGCCGAAGCGTCCACCACCTCGCGCGCCAGAGCCGGAGCGGCCAACACCGCCGCGCCCGTCAGCCAGATTGCGGCCAGCCGCATCGCCGCCGCCCCTAGTAGCGGGTTTCGTAGGTGACGCGGATCACGCGCTCGCCCTCGGCCGGGATAGCGACCTTGTAGAGGCGTTGATCGTAGTTCAGCTGCTCACCCTTGATGTCTTCCGAGGTGATGCGGAAGTCGTCTGCCCACCAGCTGCGGTTGAGGCCGGTCTGGGTCAGCTGCACCTCCACCGGCTGCGCCTTGGCGTTGGTGAGGGTGTAGCGCATCACGGTGCGGTAATAGGTCTTGGGCCGCTCGATCGTGATGGTGCGCGACTGTTCGCCATCGGTGACGCGGTAGCGCGCGGTCTTCTCCCATTCCTCCGAGGTGATGGTCTCGCGCTTTTCGACCTCGGCCTTGACCGTGATGTCGAAGGCATCGCCCGTCACCAGCGACAGCTCGCTGCCCATCGGGGTGTGGCCGATCTGGTTTTCGCCGATGAATTGCGGGGTGCCCTGGCTGTCACGCTGGTAGAAGCGGACCGTGCCCGCCGGGAGCGCATCGCCGAGGCCCTGATTCTTCGAGGAGGAGAAAGCGATGCGGCTCTGCACATTCTGCGGCTGCTCGTCGTTCTGCTGCCAGTAGACGCTGCGCGAATAGATCTTGGTTGCGGGCACGGCCTGCACGTCGAGGAAGCTCACCTGCTTGGTCTGAGCGTTGGCGACCGTGGTGCGGCCGCTGATCGGGTAGAGGTAGAAATCGCCCAGCCGCTCACGCGCGGCAGCTTCGGTTCCGGCGCGGGTCATGCCGCGCTGGCCAAACCCGCGCGGGCCGCCGCCGGCATTGGGATTGCCCGCGACCAGCACCGTATCGGCATTGTGAAAGGTGGTGCCGGTGGAGTTAGTGAGCGTCACCCAGCCCTGCATGTCGATGGTGCCGCCCGCCTCGTTGTAGAGCGCGACATAGTCCGCGCTCCAGCCGAGGCCATTGGTGAGATAGCGCAGGTTGACCGGGCGGGTGCCCGCACGGGTGCTGTCGAGATTGACCGAGAGCGTCGGGCGCGCGCGCAGATTCGGCGGCACGCGGTCGAAGATCACCCGCACCGGCAGGCCATCGTCGCGCAGCACTTCGATCCGGTCGCCGATCTGGAGCACCGTGCCACCCACCACCGAAAGCACCTTGGCCCGCTCGCGCGTTTCGATCCCGGTGGCGGGGTTGGTGCGCAGCAGAGTGACGGTCTGGCCGACCGCCTTTTCCATCAGCTTGGTGGGGGTCAGCAGGTCGTAGTCGAAATTCTGCTCGATGATGGTGGTGTCGGCAGCGGCGAAGCTAAGGGTTTCGGCCTGAATCTGGGCCGAGACATCGGGGAATTCCACCCGGCTCTTGCCCTGCGCAATCGCCAGCTGGCGCGCGTCCTGCACCAGCGCGAGATTATTGTTGTAGATGGTGAGCGCGACATCGCCCTGCGCGGTAGCGTCGGGATCAGGCACGCTCTGGGCCAAGGCCCCGGCTGCGAGGCCCATCGCCGCCAATGCTGCCCCCGATACCGCACCCATGGCGGTGATTGCGCGACGCCCCATATGCCTGTCCTCTCCCATCCGGTTGGAGGCAAGATGAACGATAGCCAGCGTTTATCCAAGGTGAACGGAGCGGTTTTCCCGCCTCGCGATCAGCTGCCCGCCCCGGCCCCCTGTTCGCTGCGGGCCTCGCGCAGCACCGCGCCGACCTTGTCGCCGATCGAAGCGACGCTGAAGGGCTTGGCGATGAAGTGCATGTCGGGGATGTCGATGTCGCGGCGCAGCTGTTCCTCGGCATAGCCCGACATGAACAGCACCGGCATGGTCGGCAGGCGATTGCGGATTTCGCGCACCATCGCGGGGCCGTCCATCCCCGGCATCACCACATCGGACACGACGATGTCGAACTCCCCGCCCTCGACGATCGCGGCAAGGCCCTCCTCGCCATTGGCGCAGCCGGTGACGGTGTAGCCTGCCCGTGCCAGCGCACGTTCGGCGACGATGCGGACCATGTCCTCGTCCTCCACCAGCAGCACCTTGCCCCCCGCCGACCAGTCGGACGAGACCAGCTCCTGCACCGGGCGCTTTCTGGGCATCTCGCCGCGATGGACCGGGAAATAGACCGTGAACCGCGCGCCCGTGACCCGCCCGGCCTTGTCGGCGATATTGTCAGCAAAGATGAACCCGCCCGATTGCTTGACGATCCCGTAGGCGGTCGACAGGCCGAGGCCGGTGCCCTTGCCCTGTTCCTTGGTGGTGAAGAACGGCTCGAACAGCTTTGGCAGCACGTGCGGCGGAATACCGCCGCCGGTGTCCTGCACGATCAGCACGGTGTAGTCCGCTGGCGGAAGCACTTCCGAGCCGAGCTGGATCACCTGCTTGGCCTGAAGCGTGCGGGTGTAGAGCGAAATCCGCCCCTGCCCGTTCCCGCGCGAATTGATCGCGTCGCGGGCATTCACGGCGAGATTCATGATCACCTGTTCCAACTGCTGCGGATCGGCGCGCACCGGGCCGAGGTTGCGATCATGCTGGACGTAATAGGTGATCTTCTCACCCAGCAGCCGCTTGATCAGCGGGCTGACCTCGCTGACGACGTCGGGCAGCTGGATGATCTCGGGCCGCAGCGTCTGCTGGCGCGAGAAGGCGAGCAGCTGGCGCGTCAGGGCGGCGGCGCGGTTGGAATTGGCGCGGATCTGCTGGATGTCGTCATAGTCGCTGTCGCCCGGAATATGGCGCAGCAGCATCAGGTCGCAGGTGCCGATGATCGCGGTCAGCACGTTGTTGAAATCATGCGCGACCCCGCCGGCCAGCTGGCCCACCGCCTGCATCTTGGTCGCCTGCGCGACCTGACGGCGCAGCTGGTTTTCCTGACTGGTGTCGGCAAGGCTGAGCAGCACCGCCGCCTCGCCCAGCCCGCGCACGCCCGCAAGGCCGAGGCTGACCGGCTCTTCAGGGCTGTTGACGAGCCGCACCGCGACATCGCCACTGGTCGAAGGCCCGCGCCCGTGGCGTCGCACCGCGTCGGACAGCGCGGCCTTGTCCTCGCGCACCACCAGATCGGTCGGAAACTGCGGCAACCCGCGTCCCTCGCGCCCGACGGAGCGCAGGAAGGCCTCATTGCCGAACAGGAAGCGCCCGTCGCGGTCGGTCATGGCGAGGCCGAGCGGGAGCTGCGCGAGCAAGGCGTCGAGCTGCGCCACCCCCGCCTGCGCCGCACCGTCGAAACCGCTGCCGATGCCCACGCCCGAATCGATCAGCAGCATCAGCGAGGTCGCCTCGTCGGGCCGGGCGGCGGTGACGCGCTCCTCGGGATCGACCAGCGGGATGTCGACCAGCGTCTGCGGCGTGCCGCTGCGCCCCTCGCGGGCGAAGAAGATGCGATCCCGCTCGTCCGACCGCAGGAAACTGACGAAGTCCTGCCCCACCAGCGTCGCCGTGTCGTCGCCCGCAGCACGCTCGGCAAAGCCCGCGCTGACCATGCGGATCACGCCGTCGGCGGTGGTGATCGCGGTCTCGATCCCCGCGCGGCTCAGCATCTTGCCGAAGGGCCCGGCCAGATCGAGCGCGCCGAGATCGGCCCCGCGCGGCCGGGTGACGGGCCGCAGCCGCCAGATCAGATGATCCTCGCCGCGCCCGGCGCGGGTGGCGGTGATCTGCCAGCGGGTCTCGTCCGACGCTTCGACCTCCTCGAGCGCCGCCGTCCCGTCGCGCCAAGCGTTGCGCGCCAGCAGCGTCACCGCTTCGAGCTGTGCGCGTTCGAGCGGCAAAGCGGGCGGCGCGGCGCCGGTGCCGAAGGTGTCGAGGAAGAAGCGGTTGGCGCAGACCATGCGGTTGGCGCGGTCGGTGATGGCGATCGCCTCGCCCGCACGCTCGATCGCGGCGACCGTCACGCTCCAGTCGGGCGCAGCGGGCGCGTCGGCGGCGGGCGCGGCACGCACCCGGTCAAGCAGCACCACCCCGCCAAGCATCAACCCAGCCGCCAGCACGAAGGCGAGCGCCACCAGCCAGCTCCCGGTGGCGACATAGAGCACCCCGGCACTCGCCAGCACGGCAGCGCCCAGCCCCATCAGCACGGTGGCAGGGGGAATGGACACAGCAGTGCCATCGGCGACATCGGCACCGGAGGACGGGGCGGCAGGCAGCTTGGGACTGGGGCCGGAACGGCGGGACAAGCGGGGAGGCTCCTTCGGATCGGGTCAGGCGAAACCGGGGTCAGGCCCGCTCGCCTCAAGCGCGGCTGTCTAGCGCGCGCCGAGCCGCCGGTCGAGCCGCGCTTCCATCGCCTTCAACCGTTTGGCGCGTTTGCGGGACACCACAGCGCGCCACACCCAGCCCGATACCAGATAGCCGACTGCCGGGGTCACGATAGCCAGCACCACGAAGCCGAACGCTGTGGTGCCTGCCATCTGGAAGAAATCGACCAGCATCGCCCAGGCGCTCGATTGCGCCTTGCCGCTCGCCAGCGCGGGGCCGGCCGCATCGAGCCGCAGCGTGAAACTGCCGACCTTGTTCGCCACCACCAGCCAGAACGGCAGCGTAAAGGGATTGGTGATGAAGGTCGCCAGCGCCGCCAGCGGCACATTGGCGCGCGAGGGCAGCGCCATGAAGGCGGCAAGGAAGATCTGCCCGATCGGAATGATAAAGGCCGAAAACAGCCCCAGCGCGATCCCGCGCGGCACCGAGCGGCGGGTAAAACGCCACAATTCGGGCGACAGGAACCGATGCGCGATCGGCGCCAGATACTTGTTCGTCGCCATCTGCTCGCGCGTCGGCATGTGCTTGCGGATCATGTCCATCGCCCAGGTCTTGGACCGGGCGGTCACGGTGGGTCTGGGCGGCGGAATGCTCATGCCCGCGCGCCCGTATGGCGGCGGAGCGGGTGCTGCGGGGCGATGATCGCGTAAGGGGCAGGCCGGGGAAGCATGGGTGGTTCCCATATGGGTAGCATCGCCGTGGTGACCAGTAGGTGAATCGCAGCCTCGGTGCGAAATTTCGGCGCTCAGCCCTTGTCGCGCATCAGGCGGGCCTTGTCGCGCTTCCAGTCGCGCTCCTTGATGCTGGCGCGCTTGTCGTGAGTCTGCTTGCCCTTGGCGAGCGCGAGCTCCACCTTCGCCCGGCCCGTGCGATTGAAATAGACCGACAGCGGCACCAGCGTCATGCCCTTCCTCTCCACCGCACCGAACAGGCGCTCGATCTCGCGTTCATGGAGCAGCAGCTTCCTCGGGCGGCGCGGTTCGTGGTTGAGGCGGTTGCCGTGGCTGTATTCGGGGATGTTGGCGTTGATCAGCCACACTTGCCCGTCCTTCACCTCGGCATAGCTTTCGGCGATTGACGCCTCGCCCGCGCGCAGCGCCTTCACCTCGGTGCCCTGCAAGGCGAGGCCCGCCTCGTAGGTATCCTCGATCGAATAGTCGAACCGCGCGCGGCGGTTCTCGGCGACGATCTTGAGCTTGTCGAAGGTGACGGGTTTCGGGCGTACCATAAGGGGGCGCGATGTAGGGACTGGCGCGGCAAAAAGCGAGGGGGGAAAACGGGCGGCGCGCTTTGCGCTTTGAAGCTGCGCGGCGTAACGTCGCACCGGGGCAGCAGGGAAAGCACAGCGATGGATCAGGCCGAACCGTTCATCATCGCGGGCGAGACGCTGGCACCCGGCACGCTGCGCGACGTGGGCTTCCCGATCACCACCATGGCGACGGGCACCGCTTCCTCGCTCGCGGTGCGGGTGCTGCACGGGGCCAAGCCGGGCCCGGCGGTGTTCGTCAGCGCGGCAATCCACGGCGACGAGATCGTCGGCACGGCGGTGGTGCAGCGGCTGGCGCAGGAGATCGATCCGCAGGGTCTTGCGGGCACGGTGCTGCTGGTGCCGGTCGCCAACATCTTCGGCTTTCTCAACCGCTCGCGCTATCTGCCCGACCGGCGCGACCTCAATCGCAGCTTTCCGGGCAGCGCCAACGGCTCGCTGGCCGGACAGGTGGCGCATATCTTCTACCGCGAAGTGGTGGAACGGTGCAGCCTCGGCATCGATATCCACTCGGCCGCGGTCCACCGCTACAACCTCCCCCAGATCCGGATCGCGGCGGGCAACAACCGGCTGGTCGAACTCGCGATGGCCTTCGGCGCGCCGGTGATCATCGAAAGCCCGCTGCGCGACGGGAGCCTGCGCGATCTGGCGCAGAAGAGCGGGGTCGACATGCTGCTGCTGGAAACCGGCGAGGGGCTGCGCTTCGACCGCCTCTCGATCGAGACCGGGGTCGCAGGCGTGACGCGGGTGCTGGCGCATCTCGGCATGATCGAGGCCGATGACGGACTCAGCGCGGTCGGCATCCCGGCCCGCGCCAACCGGACGATGTGGGTCAGGGCCCCGCGTGGCGGCGTGATGCACCCGGCGCGGCAATCGGGCGATCCGGTGCGCGAGGGCGATGTGCTCGGCTGCGTCACCGGGCTGATGGACGAGGAGGCGCACAACATGATCAGCCCGATCGACGGCATCATCATCGGCCATGCGACCTTGCCGGTCGTCCATCAGGGCGACGCGTTGTTCCACATCGCCGCCATCGCCCACCCGGAGCGCGTCGGCGCACGGATCGATTCGATCACCGAAGCGATCCTCGCCAGCGAGCCCGAAGGCAGCGCACAGGGGATGCTCGACGAGGATGAGGTGGTTTAGGCCTCCAGCACCCCCGCCACTACCAGCGCCTCGTCCACTGCGCGCTTTGCTTCGTCCGAGCACTCCACCAGCGGCAGGCGCACTTCGGGCTCAATCCAGTCGTGGGCGCGGCTCAGGGCATATTTGACCGGCGCAGGCGAGGCGTCGGAGAACATCGCGTAGTGCAGCGGGAACAGGCGGTCGTTGAGCTCGCGCGCTTTCTTGAGCTCGTTGGCCGCGATCGCCGCGTGGAATTCGGCGCACAGCTTGGGCGCGACGTTGGCCGTCACCGAGATGCACCCGCGCCCGCCCGCCGCCGCGTGAGGCAGCCACAGCTCGTCATTGCCCGAAAGCTGGCAGAACTCGCGCCCGATGCCCATCCGATGATCGGCGACGCGCGACAGGTCGCCGCTCGCGTCCTTGATGGCGATGATCCGGTCGGGATATTTGTTGACCAGCGCCACCACCGTCTCGTCTTCCAGATCGGTCACGGTGCGGCCCGGAACGTTGTAAAGAACGATCGGCAGGTCGCTGTTTTCGGCGAGAAAGCTGAAATGGGCGATCAGCCCGCGCTGGCTCGGGCGGTTGTAATAGGGGGCCACACACAGCCCCGCCGCCGCGCCCGCCTTGCGCGAGAAGTTCATGTGCAAGAGCGCATTGCGCGTATCGTTCGACCCGCAGCCCGCGATCACCGGCACGCGGCCCGCCGCCTGCTCGATGCAAACCTCGATCACGCGGTGATGCTCGGCGTTCGACAGGGTCGAGGCCTCCCCCGTCGTCCCGCAAGGCACCAGCGCGGCGCTGCCGTTGTCGATCTGCCAGTCGACCAGCCGCCGGAAGGCCGCTTCGTCAAACGTCCCGCCGCGAAAAGGAGTCACCAGAGCGGGTATCGAACCGCTGAACATTGCCTTTGTCCTGCCTTCATCATTAGATAGTGAGACACAAGGGGCTCTCCCCCCACCTCTCATCCGTTAAGCGCCTGATAAGGAGCCGATTGGCACTATGTCCAGCATGGTCCGTAAACTTATGAATTCATCACGGATTTATGCTGCGATTCTCGGCGTCGGCGCGAGCGCGCTGGTGGCGATGCCCGCAGCCGCGCAGGATTGGGGATCGGGCAGCGATCTCGTCGCACGCCAGCCCGGCGCCGTCGATGCCGCGATTGCCCGCTGGGAAGTGCTGCAGGCTAGCCGTACCAACAGCTTCACCGACTATGCCGGTTTCGTGATGGCGTGGCCGGGCTTCCCGCGCGCCGAAATCCTGCGTCTCAGAGCCGAGGCTGCGCTGGAGAACGAAGCACCCTCGCAGGCCGATGTGATCGCCTTCTTCGATGCCAACCCCCCGCTCACCAATCCGGCCCGCGCGCGCTATGCGCTGGCGCTCGCCGCCGTGCAGCGGCCCGAGGCGCTGGCCGAGGCACGCAAGGCATGGCGCGGCGGCGAGATGGGCGATGCGGTCGAGCTCTATATCGCGCAGATCTGGGGCTCGCAGTTCACTGCGGAAGATCACGCGCTGCGCGCCGATGCGCTGCTGTGGCAGGGCAAGGCCGATGCCGCCTCGCGCCACGTGATCAACCTTTCCGAGCCCGACCGTCCGCTGGCCCTCGCCCGCCTGTCGCTGCTGCGCGGTGCCCGCCCCGAAACTGCGGGGATCGCCGTTCCCGCCGGGGCCGAGGCTGATCCCGGCTATGTCTTCAACCTCGTCAAGTTCCTGCGGTCGAGCGGCCAGAATTACGAGGCCGCGCGGGTCTTCACCAATCGCCCGGCCTTCACCCGCCCGGCGCTCGATCCCGAGGCTTTCGTCGGCCAGCTGCTCGGTCTCGCCGAGGATGTCGGGCCGAGCGACGCGGCCCGCATCGCTGCCCGCAGCGAGGATCTGTTCGCACCCGGCACCGACCTTTCGGCGACCAGCTTCACCTTGCGCGACCGGCTGACCGATCTGATGTGGCTGGGCGGCACCAAGGCACTGTGGAGCATGGGCGACGGCACCACCGCCGCGCCGCTCTTCGCGCGTTATGGCGATGCCGCCAAGACCCCGCTGACCAAGGCCAAGGGCTATTACTGGGCCGGCCGCGCCGCGCGCACGGCGGGCAACGAGGGGGCAGCGCGTAGCTATTTCGAAATGGCCGCGCAGTGGCCCGAATATTACTATTCGCAGCTGGCGCTCTCGGCGCTGGGCCGTCCGATGCCGGGCTTTGCCGGACTGCCGCAACCCGCGATGGACGCCAGCGTGCGCGCCGAGTTCGAAGCGCGCCCGGTGGTCAAGGCGATCCGCGCGCTCGCCCGCACCCGCCGCGACTGGCGCACCGAACGCCGCTTCTTCGAGGCGCTGGGCGACGAAGCCGACTCGCCGACCGAAATGCTGATGGCGGCGATGCTCGCGCGTGAAGTCGGGCTCGACGAAATGGCGGTGGTGCTGGGCATGAAGGCGGGCGAGAACGGCCTCAATGGTCTCGAGCGCATCGGCTTTCCCACGGTGCCAACGCCGTCCTTCGTCAATGACTGGACGATGGTTCACGCCATCGCGCGGCAGGAAAGCGAATTCGACCGCACCCGGCGCAGCCATGCGGGCGCGATCGGGTTGATGCAGCTGATGCCGGGCACCGCGCGCGAACAGGCGGGCAAATCGGGGGTGCAATACCTCGCCAGCAACCTGACCGAGGCGCCGCAGTACAATATCCAGCTGGGCGATGCCTATTTCGCGCGGATGATGAACTATTACGGCGGGGCCTACCCGCTGGCGGTTGGAGCCTACAACGCCGGGCCGGGCCGCGTGAACCAGTGGCTGCGCCTCAACGGCGACCCGCGCAAGGGCGAAATCGACTGGGTGACCTGGGTCGAGAAGATCCCCGCCAATTTCGAGACGCGCTATTACATCATGCGCGTGATCGGCAATGCGGTGACCTATTCGCACATGTATCCCGAACAGGCTGGCTTGCCCCGCCCCGTCGACTCCTTCCTGCGCTGAGCCTGCGTGCGGGCATGAAACCGCAGGGGGCACCGATCACGCCCGCCGGGATGGCGGCCCTGAAGGCGCGTTACGACCACCTGCTCGGCACCGAGCGTCCGGCGATCGTCGAGATCGTCAGCTGGGCGGCGGGCAATGGCGACCGCTCGGAGAACGGCGACTATCTCTACGGCCGCAAGAAGATGCGCGAGATCGACCGTGAACTCGCGCACCTCGCCCGTCGGATGAAGGTGCTGCGGGTGGTCGATCCGGCCGCGCAGATCGACCGATCCCGCGTGTTCTTCGGCGCGACGGTGACAATCGCGGACGAAGACGACAATCAGCAAACCGTCACGCTAGTCGGCGATGACGAACAGGACGCAGGCGCGGGCCAGATCGGCTGGAATTCCCCGCTGGCACGGGCCCTGCGCGGCGCGAGCGTGGGGGATTTGCGCGTGGTCAGCCTTCCATCGGGCAGCCGCGAGTGGGAAGTGCTGGCGATCGATTACGGCTGATCGGCGCGGCTCAGGTATCCGGGCGGCACCGCCTCGACCAGCCACACCCCGTTGCTCGACACGGCAAAGGCATGGCCCTCCGCCACCATCCGCGCGGCATCGATAACGAGGATCACCGGTTCCCCTCGACGTGCGCCGACCTGCCGGGCGGTCGCGAGATCGGGCGAAAGGTGGACGTGGTGGCGCTGCTGTCTTGTGAGCCCCTCGCGCAGGATCGCATCCATCAACCGCGCAACGGTGCCGTGATAGAGCACGGGAGGAGGCGTCGCAGGTTCCCAACTTCCCTCGACCGCGACCGAATGGCCCTGCCGCGCGCGGATGCGTCGACCATCTCCGGACAGTTCGAAACGGCGCTTGTCGCTTCCCTCGACGACGGCACGCAGAAGCGCTTCCGAGGTCGGCAGACCCTCGCGCGCCAACGCCGCCAGCACCGCCCCCGCCTCTGCCCACCCCTGCGGATCGATCGTGATCCCACCCGCCTCCGGCGCGTGCCGTAGCCAGTAGGACAGGGTGCGCGAGCGGGAGGCATGGTCCTTCGACATGGAGACACGCTGTTGCAAATTCACCGCCGCTGGGCAATCGCAGGCGCGATGCTGTTCAGACCGCTATTCCTTGCCGCCACCCTCATCGCCATCGCCGCGCCGCTGGCCGCGCGTGAGAGCCTTGGCGTTTACGAGAGCTGGGCGGCGTTCAAGGATCCGAGCCCCCTGCGCTGCTATGCCATCGCAAAGGCGCAGGGAAAGCCCGCTGCGCCAGCCTATGCCACGGTCTCGAACTGGCCTGACAAGGGCGTGCGCGGTGCAGTGCATATCGTCCTCTCGCGCGAGGTCGGGGCCAAGAGCGCGATTCGGCTGGTGGTGGGCGGCAAGCGGTTCGAGCTGGTCGCCAAGGGCCGCAATGCGTGGGCCGCCGATGTGCGGCAGGACGCGGCGATTGTCGCGGCGATGCGCTCGGCAAGCCGGATGAGCGTATCGGGCGGGGGGTTCACTGATCGCTACAGCCTTGCTGGTGCCGCCACCGCCATCGACGCGGCGACGGTGGGGTGTGCCAAGCGATAGGTTCCGCTTTCCCCCCCGGGCTTGACCCAAGGCCCAGCTCACTCTGCGGCAAGATGCGGGGTCCCGGGTCAAGCTCGGGACGGGGGATAGTCAAAACTCTCAAGTCGCACTATATGGCCGCCACCCATGGCCGATACTGCACTCATGACCATTCCGGGCCTCGTCGACCCGGTTCCCGCCACGCGCGACATCACGCCGCGTGCGGATGGCCGCGTTGACCTGATCGGCCTGCCTCGCCCGCGCATTCGCGAGTTGTTCGAGGAAGCCGGTCTGGACGCCAAGGCCGCCAAGCTGCGCGCCAAGCAGGTGTTCCACTGGCTCTACCACCGCGGCGTCACCGATTTCGAGGCGATGACCGACATCGCCAAGCCGATGCGCCCGTGGCTGGCGGAGCGGTTCGTGATCGGCCGCCCCGATGTGGTCGAGGCCCAGCACTCGGTCGACGGCACCCGCAAATGGCTGCTGCGCACCGCCGACGGGCACGATTTCGAGATGGTCTTCATCCCCGACGAGACGCGCGGCACTTTGTGCGTTTCCAGCCAAGTCGGCTGCACACTCACCTGTTCCTTCTGCCACACCGGCACGATGAAGCTCGTCCGCAACCTCACCCCCGGCGAGATCGTCGGCCAGGTGATGCTCGCCCGCGATGCGCTGGGCGAATGGCCGCGCGGGACGATGATCTCCGACGCCGACGTGATCGACGAGGATGACGAGGCGGGTCATTACACCGCCGATGGCCGCCTGCTCACCAACATCGTGATGATGGGCATGGGCGAACCGCTCTACAATTTCGATCACGTGCGCGATGCGCTGAAGCTGGTGATGGACGGCGACGGCCTTGCTCTTTCAAAGCGCCGCATCACGCTCTCCACCAGCGGCGTCATCCCGATGATGGAACGCTGCGGCGAGGAGATCGGGGTGAACCTCGCGGTGAGCCTGCACGGCGTGCGCAAAGAGGTTCGCGACGAGCTGGTGCCGCTCAACAAGAAATACGGGATCGAGCAGCTGTTGCAGGCCTGCGCCGATTATCCCGGTGCCTCCAACGCCCGGCGGATCACCTTCGAATATGTGATGATCAAGGACAAGAACGACAGTGACGACGATGCGCGCGAGCTTGTCCGCCTGTTGCACCAGTTCAACCTGCCCGCGAAGGTCAACCTGATCCCCTTCAACCCCTGGCCGGGTGCAGGCTACGAAACCTCGGCGGCCGAACGCATCCGGCGCTTTTCCGAGATCGTCTTCGAAGGCGGTTTCTCGGCCCCTGTCCGCACCCCGCGCGGGCGCGATATCGACGCGGCTTGCGGCCAACTGAAGACCGCAGCGGAGAAGAAATCCCGCGCCCAGCGCGACCGCGAGGCTGCGGCGCTGCAATAGGCGCATCCGCTGGCGGCTCTTGCGCGTAGCTTCGTCATGTAGCGACACGAGAGGAGACGAACTGATGAGCCTTCGCCCCATTCTGGCAGCCATCGCCCTATCGTTCGCTCCAGCTCTTGAGGTCGCCGTATGCGCGCAAGAGACGGCGGCGCCAGCAACGTCCGAAATTCTGGTTGGAGACGCGCTGCCCGGTGCGTTCCTGATGACCCCGCAAGGTGACGGTCCCTTCCCCGCCATCATTCTGTTCGGCGGAAGCGAAGGCGGCGATCGCGGCGTGCGGGGGCTCGCACCGCGCTTCCTGGCCGAAGGTTATGCCGTTCTCGGTGTGCCCTATTATTCGCCCGCGTGGGGGGACCGGCCACAGCAATTTCCCGCCTTGCCCCGCGCCTTTGCCGAAATCCCTGTGGAAGGCGCCGGAACCGCACGCGCATGGCTCGCTGCGAGGTCTGACATCCGCGCAGGCGACATCGGCATCTACGGCGTCTCCAAGGGTGCGGAATACGCGCTGCTCGCCGGCGCGTATCTCGATGGTTTTGCCGCCATCGCCGCGATCGTTCCTACCGATGTGGTTTGGGAAGGTTGGGGCGTAGGTGACGGCATCCGCCCCAGCTCCTTCAGCTGGCAAGGCAAGCCGCTGCCCTTTGTCCCCTATGAAGGAATGGGTGAGGAATTCGCCAATCCGACCGGCCCCGATGGGCGGCCGCGCCTGCGGCTTCCGCATGACAATGGCCGCAATGCCAATCCCGAACGCGCGGTGGCCGCGCGCATCCCGGTCGAGATTATCGACGAGCCCGTGTTGGTCGCGGGCGGCGATGCCGACCTCGTCTGGAATTCAGGCGAAATGGCCCAGAATATTGCCGAACGCCGCGCGGCTGCAGGCCTGCCGACGGTCAGTCTGGTCTTCACCGACGCGGGCCATTCCCTCTCAGGCGACGGCAGCCCCAGCAAATATGCCACTCCGGCAGAAGTCGCCGCCCAGAACGTGATCTGGCCGGAGACGCTCAAATTTTTTGCTGCGCATCTCAAGGATTGAACTAATCTGGAAGGATGATCGACCCGGCGACCATTGCCTTCTACCAGGCCCACGCGCCGCATTGGGTGTTCCATTCGGGCGAGGCACATAGCCACCAGCTCGACGCCTTTCTTGGCCGGCTCCCGGCAGGCGCGGCGGTGCTCGAACTCGGCTGCGGCGGCGGGCGCGATGCGGCCCATATGCGCGAGCGCGGTTTCGCCGTCGATGCGACCGACGCCACTCCTGCACTCGTGAAGCGCGCCAACGAGGCCTTCAATCTCGGCGCACGGGTGATGGCGTTCCACGAACTCGAAGCGGAGGCCGCCTATGCGGGCGTCTGGGCCCATGCGAGCCTGCTGCACTGCCCGCGCGCGGCGCTTCCCGATGTGCTCGCCCGCATCCACCGCGCGCTGCTGCCCGGCGGATGGTTCTTTTCGAGCTACAAGCTGGGCGACGGTGAAGGCCGCGACCTCTTGGGCCGGTTGCACAATTTTCCCCCTGCCGATTGGTTGATCGCGGCCTACGTAGCGGCCGGGTTCATCATCGAGTCGCAGGAGACCTACGCAGGCAAGGCCAGCGACGGCACGCAGCGCGACTGGATCGATCTTCTGGTGAGGACACCATGACCATCTGGACCATTGAGGCCGTCTGCACCGGTACCGCCCGCCCCTTCCATGGCGCGGAGACCAGCGCCATTGCCAAGCGTCCGCGCGAGGGCGTGGTGCAGGTGCTCGAAGAGGGCCTCGCCCCTGACGAGCAGGCTGATCGCACGGTGCATGGCGGGCCGGAGATGGCGCTGCATCTCTACCCGCTCGACCATCATGCGTGGTGGCGCGACCAGATCGGCGATCACCCCGCGCTGGACGAGGCCGGCGGCTTCGGCTCGAACCTCGCGGTGCGAGGCCTCACCGAAGAGATGGTGCATATCGGCGACCGCTTCCGGCTCGGAACCGCGCTGGTCGAGGTGAGCCAGCCGCGCCAGCCGTGCTGGAAGATCGAGCACCGCTTTGGCCACAAGGGCATGGTCGCGCAGATCGTCGCGACCGGGCGCTGCGGGTGGTATCTCCGGGTGATTGAGACCGGCGAGGTTCAGGCCGGAGACCTGCTCGAACGAGTCGCGATCGGAGCAGGCGAATGGAACGTCGCGCGGGCATTCCGGGCGCTGGTGGCGGGCAAGGCGAGCCCCGCCGAGTTCGCCGAACTGGCGGCGCTGGAGACGCTCACCCCGCGCCTGCGCGCCAAAGCCGCAGCCCGGCGCGGCTGAGCCACGGTTCATCCCGCAAGCCCGCTTTCTGAACAATTCTGCCGTTTTCCTGACATCGCCGTTCATCGTGGGTTCTCGCAACCTGAACGAAAACGGGGTCGCTCCAATCGGGGAGCCAATACGCCGATACAAGGAAACGACCATGAAGAACCTCATCCTGATCGCCGCCGCCGCCGGTTCGATGGCCGCCGCTACCGCACCCGCGCAGGCCGCCGAACTCCCCGCCGCGCCCGCGCCGATCTTCGCCAGCTTCAACAACAGCGCCGTGTCGTTCGACCAGGTCGCCGCCTATGACCGCGACGACTGGCGCGATCGCCGCGACCGTCGCGACTGGCGCGAAGACCGCCGCGACCGCCGCGACTGGCAGCGCGAGCGTCGTCTGAGCCGCCGTGACCGCGTGTGGCGCGGCAATGACGGGCGCTATTACTGCCGCCGTGACAATGGCACCACTGGCCTAGTGGTCGGTGCGGTCGGCGGCGCGCTGCTCGGTCGGACTATCGACACCCGCGGCGATCGCAGCCTCGGCACCCTGCTCGGTGCGATCGGCGGCGGCCTCCTCGGCCGTGAAATCGACCGCGGCGAAGCCCGCTGCCGCTGAGCCGTGGCGGCGGCGCGACGGGCTCCCCTTGTGATGGAACCCTCGCGCCGTCAGCCCGGTTAACCTTCCCAATGCAGACACACCGAAAGGACCTGTCATGAAGAAGATTGCTCTCATTCTCGCCGCCACTGCGATGACCCTGCCGATGGCGGCTCCGGCGCAGGCTGATCCGCCGCGCCACGCCAAGGCGTGGGGCAAGCGGGACAAGGACCGCATCTACGATTCGCGTGGCCGCTACTACGAACCGCGTCGCCTCTCGCGCGGCGACCGGATCTGGCGCGATGGTGACCGCTACTACTGCCGCCGCGACAACGGCACTACCGGTCTGGTGATCGGCGCGGGTGTCGGAGCGCTGCTGGGTCGCACCATCGACACCCGCGGCGATCGCAGCGTCGGCACCCTGCTTGGCGCGATCGGTGGCGGCCTGCTTGGCCGTGAAATCGACCGGGGCGAGCTGCGTTGTCGCTGATGCGCCGCTGATCGGGAGAGGGCCGCGCGGCGCTCCCCGATTGAAGCGCAGCCCCTGCCCTGTTAGCGCTGCGTCATGCCCGACATGACCGCAGCGCCCGAATTCCGCCCCGCCGTTCTCGTGACCGGCGGGGCGACCCGTATCGGCGCGGCAATCATCCGGCGCTTCGCTGCCGCCGGATGGCATTGCGTGATCCATTACCGCGCCAGCGCCGACGAAGCGGATTCGCTCGCCGCTAGCCTGCCTTCTGCCGAGACCATCGGCTTCGATCTTGCCAACGATGACGCCGCCGTTGCCGCCGTTACCACGCTCGCGGCGCGGCTGCCGGGCTGGCGCTGCCTCGTCAATTCGGCCTCGGTTTTCGATTATGACGGTGTAACCGCATTGGATCCGGCAACGAACCGGGCGGCGATGCAAGTGAATGCGCTCGCCCCGGCCCGGATCGCTCAGGCCTTCATCGCCCACACCACCAAAGGCGCGGGCGTGCGCAGCGTGATCAATGTCACCGACATGAAGATCGCCAACACCAACCCCGATTTCTTCAGCTACACCATGTCCAAGCACGCGCTGGCAGCCACCATCGGGATGCTGGCGAAGGGCGTTACCGATCCCGAAGTGCGCGCCTATGGCATTGCGCCCGGCGCGATCCTTGCCAGCCACGACCAGCGCGAGGAGGAGACCGAAATCTCCCACCGGCTGAATCTGCTGCGCCGCAAGACCGGGGCCGACGAAATTGCCGAGGCCGCGCTGTTCCTCGCCGGAGGCGCGCTCGAAACCGGACAAAGCCTGTTCATCGACAGCGGCCAGCACCTGATGGACCAGCCGCGCGACGTGATCTGGCTGGCACGCGAAGACGCCAGGGGGGCGATTGCATGAAAACGAGGAAGCAACACGCGCTATCGACAAGGCTGTGGCACTGGGTCAACGCCGTATCGATCATCGTGCTGTTCATGACCGGGCTGAACATTTCCAATGCCCACCGCTATCTCTACTGGGGCGATTATGGCTTCGATCCGCGCGATGCGTGGCTCAGCGTCATCAAGTTCCCGGCATGGTCGACGATCCCGCAATATTACAACCTCGCGATCGCGCGTGACTGGCACATCACCATGGCCTGGCCGTTCGGGCTGGGGCTGGCCTTCATCTGGATCGCGATGCTGGTGAACGGGCACTTCCGCCGCGATCTCACCACCACGCCGCGCGACTGGACGCCGAGTGCGGTGATCGCCTCGCTCAAGGCACACGGGCCCGGGGCGGCGGCGCATGGCTATAACCCGGTGCAGAAAATCCTCTACGGCATGGTGTTCGGGGTGCTGATGCCGCTGATGCTGTTCACCGGCCTTGCGATCAGTCCGGGCTTTCAGGCGGTGGCGCCCTGGCTGCTTGAGGTGCTGGGCGGCCGCCAGAGCGCGCGCTCGCTGCACTTTATCGCTGCCTGGGCAATCTTCGGCTTCTTCGTCATCCATCTCCTGCTCGCGCTGGCCGACTGGCGGCTGATCCTCGGCATGATCACCGGCGGCAAGCGCGTGGAAAGCGAAACCGAAGCGCCTCAACCCGCCCCCGCCACCGAACCCGTTCTCGAAGGAGAGCCCAGCCATGGTTGATCTGCCGCGCCGTTCGCTGCTTGCCGGGATGGCGGCCCTGTCCGCCTCGGCCTGCGCCAAGATCAACCAGAGCGAGAGCGCAAAGACGCTGTTCGACGCGGCGGAGGATGGCCACCGCACGCTCCACCGCGCGCTGGCGGGCAAGCAGGGGCTGGCCCCCGAATACACCCGCGCCGAACGCTCGCCCACCTTCCGCGGCAATGGCTCGGTCACGGTCGAGGATCCGTTCTACAAGGCGCAGCTGGCCGGGGGCTTCCCCGATTGGCGGCTCGAGGTGCGCGGGCTGGTGGAGAAGCCGCTGGCGCTGACGCTCGACGAGGTAAAGGCCCTGCCCCAGCGCACCCAGATCACCCGCCACGACTGTGTCGAGGGCTGGAGCGCGATCGGCGAATGGCAGGGGCCGCAGCTTGCCGCGCTGCTGGATGCCGCGAAGGTGAAGGAGAGCGCGAAGTTCATCGTCTTCCGCTGCGCCGACGTGCTCTACGGCCGCGACTATTACGAGAGCATCGACATGGTCGACGCCTATCACCCGCAAACGATCATCGCCCACAGCCTCAACGGCGAGCCGCTGCCTGAGAAGAACGGCGCACCGCTCAGGATGCGGATCGAGCGGCAGCTGGGCTACAAGCAGGCGAAATACGTCAAGGCGATCGAGGCGGTCGCCAGCTTCGCGGATATCGGCGACGGCAAGGGCGGGTTCTGGGAAGATACCGCCGGATACCAGTGGTATGCGGGGATCTAGCTGTCGGGGTAGATCTTCTGCATCGCCGCCCAGTCCTCCGCGATGATCTCCTCGAGCACGGCGAGGTCGATATCGGCGAGCTTGTTCACATAGAGGCAGCTCGCGCCGCGCGAATATTTCCCCAGCCGCGCCAGCTTCGCCTCGCGCGCCGTGCCTGTGTCCGCGTCGCAATAACCGCCCATGAAGTAGAGCGAATGCTTGGCCTTGCGCGGGGAAAAGCCACTGCGCATCCAGTGGACTTCGCGCCCACTGTCATAGGTGGTGCGGTATTCGCCGTAGCCGATGATGGTGGGGCCCCACATTCTGGGCACCTTGCCAGTGACCTTGCGGAACAGCGCGTCGAGCACCCTGCCCTCTTCCGCCTTGGCCGGCGGCACGACGCTGGCGAGAAAATCCTCGACCGCAACGTCGGTAATAGTGGTTTTTGCCTCTGCCATGCCACTCCCCCCCTCGTCTCGCCGACCCGCGTCTTGCGCAAGCCGCGCGCCTTGCCTTAGCTGGCATTTCAGCATCCTAGAAAGGAGCCCCATGAGCAAGCCTCTCCTCGACCGTTTCCTTTCCCGCGCCGTGAAGCAGGGCCGCCTCGGCATCGTCTTTTCTGACGGCAGCGTCAGCACCTATGGCACTTCTGCGGAGGGCTTCCCGGAAATCGTGCTGCGCTTCACCGACGCCAAGGTGCCGCGCGACATCCTGATGGACCCGCGGCTCGGCGCGGCGGAGGCCTTCATCGATGGCCGCCTGCTGATCGAGGAAGGCGACGTGATGGGCCTTGTCAGCCTGCTGCGGTCGAACAACCCGTGGGACAAGGGCGGCGATATCGGCCCGCCGAGCACGCTCAAGCGGCTGATCAACAAAGCCAGCTTCGCCGCCGAGCAGATCAACAACCACGTGGGTTCGAAGAAGAACGTCGCGCATCACTATGACATCGGCAACGATCTCTACGCGCTGATGCTCGACAATGAGCATTGGCAATATTCCTGCGCCTATTGGCCCGAGGGCGTGACCACGCTCGCCGGGGCACAGGAAGCGAAGCTCAAGCATATCGCGCGCAAGCTGCATCTGTCGGCGGGGCAGGAGGTGCTCGACATCGGCTGTGGCTGGGGCGGGATGGCAATCCATCTCGCCAAGCATCACGATGTCCATGTCACCGGCATCACCCTGTCCGAAGAACAGGCCGCGCTCGCCCGCCAGCGGGCGCGCGATGCGGGGGTCGCCGACAAGGTGACGATCCTGCTCGAGGACTACCGCGACACCGCCGCGTCAGGTCGCCGCTTCGACCGGATCGTCTCGGTCGGGATGTTCGAACACGTCGGGCGCGCGCAGTTCGAGACCTTCTTTCAGGCCTGCGCGCAGATCCTTGCCGATGACGGGGTTATGCTGCTCCACACGATTGGGCGCTTCGGCGGGCCGGGGACGACCGACGCCTTCACCCGCAAATATGTCTTCCCCGGCGGCTACATCCCCGCCCTGTCGGAAACCGTCGCCGCCTCGGAGAAATTCCGCCTGATCGCGACCGATGTCGAGACGCTGCGGCTGCACTACGCCAAGACGATCCGCCAGTGGTATGCCAACTGCATGGAGCACCGCGAAAAGATCGTCGCGCTCTATGACGAGAAGTTCTTCCGGATGTGGACCTTCTATCTCGCAGGCGCCGCCACCGTGTTCGAGCATGGCGGCATGGGCAATTACCAGATCCAGTATGTCCGCAACCGCAACGCCCTGCCGATCACGCGGGACTATCTGATCGGGAGCTAACCCGCCTCGGGCAGCCCGGGGCGGTTGCGGGGGCGGTAGACCGGGCCGAAGCCCATCAGCGCCGCGCCTACCAGCACGAGCGCGATCACCCACAGCCGCACGCCGGTAACGCCCTCGGGGCTGGCGATGGTGAGCCCCGCGGTCGCCCCCAAGCCTGCGCAGATCGCGACCACACCCAGCACCGCCCGCAGCCGCGGCACGGTGCGCCCGCCGCGGATCGGGCCGAAGCTGCGCTCATGCCGCGCGAAGATTGCGATCATCGGCAGCAGCGCGAGGATGTAGAGCCCCAGCCACAGCGGGCGCGAGGCCCACCACGCCGCGCTCCCCGGCACCGTATCAAGCCCCGCCCCGCCAAGCCCCAGCCAGGCGACCGTCATCACCAGCACAAAGGCGGTGAGGTGCCACAGGAAGACCGTCATGATCATCCCGTTCATCAGCACCGTAGCGGTCCACAGGCGGACATTGGCGAGCATCCGCCGCCCCAGCGGCTCGAGCGCCAGCACCAGCCCGACCTGCACCATCCCGAGCGCCAGCAGCGCCACCGTCGGCGGGAGCGAGTTGGAAAAGCCGCCCGGCGCGCTCACCATCGAGACGGGGTAGAAGCCGAAAGCCGTGATCCGCACCAGCACCGCAAGGCCGACCGCGAACCAAGCCCATGCGAGCCAGCGATTGTCGAACTTGCCCGCGCGCCATGCGAAGCCCAGCTGGTGCACCGCGAGGAAGACCCAAAGGAAGTTGGTGAAGTTGACCCACGGCACCCCAGCGGTGAAGGTCAGCCAGTCGGTCAGCACCGCCAGCGGGATGAACACCGCAAAGCTCGCCCAGCCGAAGCGATTCCACGCCCGGAACATCACCGGCGTGCAGGCGGTGACCAGCAGATAGACCGCGAGGAACCAGACCGGGATCAGCGCCGCCTCGGTCGCCATGCGAATCTGTTCGCGCGGCAGGCCCACCTGCGTCAGGATCAGCGCCAGCGCGGCCCATAGCAGCAGCACCGGAAAGGTCGGCGTGATCAGCCGCTGCACCCGGCTCGCCAGCCAATCACGATAGACGCCCGCCTGCTCCGGCGCCGCCTTGCGCGTCACCGCGCCCCAGCTCACGGAGTTGGAATAGCCGCCGACGAGGAAGAACACCGGCATCACCTGAAAGCCCCAGGTCAGCCAATGCGCCCATTGCGAGACCGAGAGCAGGTCGCCGCGCGTCAATTCCCCCGCCTCGTTGACGTAGAGCCCGGCCATCAGCCAGTGGCCGAACACCACCGCCAGAATCGAAACCGCGCGCAGAAAATCCACCCAGCGATTGCGCTCGGGCGGGGTCGCCTCCGCCAACTCGCGCGCCTTGCTCCACATTGCCAGCATACAGACCCCTGATAGACCGCGCATTAAAGCGCCATCGCGCAAGGCTTTATCAGGTAATCCTTGCCGGTCGATTGCCAAGATGCGGCTCCGGCCCTTCCACAAGCGAAACCGCGATTGCCCCGCCCCGCGCGCACTGTTAGGGGCGCGGCGCTCTTTTTGCCCAAGGAACCTCGCCCATGGCCCAGCCCCAGAAAGTCGTCCTCGCCTATTCCGGCGGTCTCGATACCAGCGTCATCGCCAAGTGGCTGAGCGTCGAACGCGGGCTGGAAGTCGTGACCTTCACCGCCGACCTTGGGCAAGGCGAGGAAATCGAACCCGCCCGCGCCAAGGCCAAGGCGATGGGGATCGCCGAGGATCACATCTTCATCGAGGACCTGCGCGAGGAATTCGTGCGCGATTTCGTCTTCCCGATGATGCGCGCGAATGCCCGCTATGAAGGCGACTACCTGCTCGGCACCTCGATCGCGCGGCCGCTGATTTCCAAGCGTCTGGTCGAGATCGCGCACCAGACCGGCGCCGACTTCATCGCCCACGGCGCCACCGGCAAGGGCAATGATCAGGTGCGCTTCGAACTCAGCGCCTATGCGCTCGATCCCGATATCAAGGTGATCGCTCCGTGGCGCGAATGGGATCTGACCTCCCGCACCGCGCTGATCGCATGGGCCGAGGCACACCAGATCCAGGTGCCACGCGACAAGCGCGGCGACAGCCCCTTCTCGACCGACGCGAACCTGCTGCACACCTCGTCCGAGGGCAAGGTGCTCGAAGACCCGTGGGAGGAGACCCCCGACTACGTCTATTCGCGCACGGTCAATCCGGAGGACGCGCCCGACCAGCCGGAATATATCACGGTCGATTTCGAGAAGGGTGACGGCGTGGCGCTGAACGGCGAGGCGATGAGCCCCGCTACGCTGCTCGCCGCGCTCAACGATCTCGGCCGCAAGCACGGCATCGGGCGGCTCGATCTGGTCGAGAACCGCTTCGTCGGCATGAAGAGCCGCGGGATGTACGAGACCCCCGGCGGCGAGATCTACGCCCGCGCGCATCGCGGGATCGAGCAGATCACGCTGGATCGCGGCGCAGCGCATCTGAAGGACGAGCTGATGCCGCGCTATGCCGAGCTGATCTACAACGGCTTCTGGTTCAGTCCCGAGCGCGAGATGCTGCAGGCGGCTATCGACCACAGCCAGGACAAGGTCACCGGCACGGTGCGGCTCAAGCTCTACAAGGGGCTAGCGAGCGTGGTGGGGCGCAAGTCGCCCTTCTCGCTCTATTCCGAGGCCCACGTGACCTTTGAGGATGACGCCGGGGCCTATGACCAAAAGGACGCCGAGGGCTTCATCAAGCTGAATGGCCTGCGCCTGCGGCTGCTGGCGCGCCGCAATCGGGACGCCTGACGGGCTCATCCTTGGTGGAAAACCGAGTCGCCCCGCTCGCTGCGGCGGCGCGGGGCCTATAACGTGACAATTCGGAGGCGGTTTCGTTCCCGCTTCTTGCGCGGATCGCGACAATTGCGACGAAGCGTTGACTTATCCACTCGTGTCCACAAGCCAATTGGCCCTTGGTGGAAAACTCGCATGCTCGGATGTTGTCAGATCGCCGATTCAGGCGCACTTTGAACCTGTCTTCGGGACACGAAGCAACCGGAACGGAAAGCCGCAAGGCCTTGAAGTTACCGGGGTTTTGATCCCAAGGATGGCGGTGGCATCTGTCCACGCGCCGGTCTGGAGACGGCATGCAGGAGGCTTCGGCCAAAGGCAAGTCGGCTCAATTCAAGGATCGGAGCGACGCGGTGACACCGGACAGGCCAAGAACCTGGCCGATCGGAAGCGCAGCGGAAACGGCGAAAGCCCCCAAGCCGCAGTTCTTTTGAACGGTAAAGGGACGACAGCCTCGGCCAAGCGAGCGCGCAAGGCAGCGAAAGGCGAAGACTTCGGGCTTCGGTGGACGCAGGTCAGCGCAGGAGCGAAAGCCGGATGCCGGCGCGAGCGCCGGTGACAAATCTCTGGCAAGGACGGTCGCAAGACAGGTCAGCGAGAGGCTAGACATCGGGCGCCAAGCATGGCTCCGAGCGGATGAAGCGGAAGGTTCGCCGGACGCATCACGAGCGAGGGTCATCCACACGCCGGTGAGAGTGGGGTCGGCAGCAATGCCGGCCCCATTTGCATTGCGGGTCAAGCTGTCGCCCACCCGCGACCTGAGCCCACATCACCATACACAGCCACGAAATCGCGGCACCGAATCCGAGTCGCGGATGGATGATCGGGCGTAAACAGCACAGCACCGGCATTGTTCCATCACGATTCGTCGGATTTTTCTTTCGACTCGTTCCCCACCGGATGGCCGGTGACGACGAAATCCGCCGCCGGTTTGCCTTGGGTAACCTCTGGCCGGTATCGGCGCCTCCCATGCGGAGGGAACATCGCATCCACGGCCTCGGAGCCCAAAGCCTCGCTCGGCGCAGCGTCCAGGCCATGGCGGTGGCCGCGCTGTTCGGCCTCGCCCCGCTGGCTGCCTCGACCGCCGCGACACCCGACGCCGGCCCCTCCGCGATCGACACCTTCGCCAGCAGCACCGCCGTGATCGAGCTGGTGCCGCTCGCGCCCGACGCAGACGTGAGCGTGTCTGTCGCCAACCTCGATCAGCCCGCGCCCTCGGCCCCGCAGGAAACCGTGCTCGGCCGCGGCAGCGCCTCCTATTACGCCGCGAAGTTCGATGGCCGCCGCACCGCCAGCGGCGAACGCTTCAGCAACGCGGGCATGACCGCCGCGCACCGGACATTGCCGTTCGGCACGCTGGTGCGCGTCACGAATGTCGCCAACGGCCAGAGCGTCGTGGTGCGCATCACCGATCGCGGCCCCTTCACTCGCGGCCGCCTGATCGACGTGAGCCGCGCCGCCGCCGAGGAACTTGGCCTCGTCCAGCGCGGCCACGGCACGGTCGAACTCGCGGTGATCAAGGACTGACCGCCGCGTTCTAGGGATTGGCGGAGTAGCCCATCCCCAGAGCGGCCGTATCGCCCGTAATCGTCAGCTTCAGCTTCGCAGTGCGCGCGGCCGACGTGTTGCGCAGCAGGGCCATCTCGCCAGGACCGAAGTCCGCCTTGAGCTTGCCGCCCGGCGCAACCGTAGCGCGCGGCGCCGCAGCCGCCTCGCCCGCCTTGCCCAGCACCTCCACCGCGACCGGCCCGGTGTTCGTGCCCGTGACGGTAAAGCCGCCCCGCTGCCCGCCGCCCAGTTCGAAGGTCTGACCCGGCTCAATCTGCAAGCCGGACTTGATCGAGCCCGCCTGCAAGCCCGGCACGGACGCAAGCAGCGCCGCTGCGGCAAGCAAGGTCAGGGATGTGAACCGCACCATGATGAACGCCTTCCTGTCTACCCCGTCCATTGCCAGTAACGCGGCCCGCAGTCAGCGGGATGCATTGCGCCGGGAATAGCGCGAACGCCCCTCTTGCACCTGCGGCCTGCCGGGTTACCACCGAGCGCGCCGCACAGCACAGGGGGACACCGCCATCACGCTCACGCTCATGCTGATCCTCGCCTATGTCGCAGCCCAGATCGCGCTGGCGGTGTGGGCCGGGCGCGGGGCCAAGTCCGATGCCGACTACCTCGTCGCGGGCCGCTCGCTCGGGCCGCTGGCGGTGGGCATGAGCCTCTTCGCCACGTGGTTCGCCTCCGAAAGCCTGATCGCAACGTCGGGCGAGGTCGCGCGCGATGGCCTGGCCGGAGCCCGGGCCGAGCCCTTTGCCTACGCGATCGGTATCCTCGCCATTGCGCTGTTCTTCGCGCACCGGCTCAGGAGCGGCGGGTTCATCACCCTTGCCGACTTCCTGCGCAGCCGCTTCGGGCCGGGCACCGAGAGCCTTGCCGCTTGCGTCATCGCGCTTTCCGCCACCACCTGGTCCGCCGCCCAGCTCTTCGCCTTCGCCACCATCATCGCCAGCGCATCGGGGCTCGACTTCACCCCCGCCCTAATCGGCGCGACGCTGCTGGTGATGACCTACACCCTGTTTGGCGGCCTTGCCGGGGACGTCGTCACCGACATCGTGCAGGGCATCATCATCGTCGTCGCGATCCTGATCCTCTTCGCCCTCATGACCAGCGCCTTCGGAGGCCCCGCCGCCATGTGGGCCGCCGCCCCGCCCGCCACCTTCAGCATCACCGCCCCGGGCGAGAGCTGGGTGGACCGCGCCGAGCTCTGGCTGATCCCCATCGCGGGCACCATGGTCAGCCAGGAGGCATTGTCCCGCACCCTCGCCGCGCGCTCGCCCGAGGTCGCCCGCACGGGCGCGCTGTGGGGTGCGGGGATCTACCTCACGGTCGGCCTCATCCCGGTGAGCTTCGGCCTGTTCGGCCCTGCCCTCGCCCCGCTGCTCGGCATCACGCTCGGCGCGGACGAGACCTATCTGCCGAGCCTCGCCGCCGCGCTGTTCCCCGAGTGGCTGCTGATCATCTTCACCGGAGCGCTGGTTTCGGCGATCCTGTCGTCGGTGGACTCCGCGCTGCTCGCGGTCTCGGCGGTGGTGACCGAGAGCGGGTATCGCCGCTTCAACCCCGAAGCCTCACCCCGCACCATGCTGCGCGCCGCCCGCAGCGCGACCGTCGGCGCGGCGGCCCTCGCGGCGTGGCTGGCGTTGCAGGGGGAGAGCTTGCGCAACCTCGTGCTCGACGCCGGAGCCATCGCGGCGGTGCTGGCGGTGCCGATCATCGCCGGGCTCGCCGGATCGCGCTCAGCCCCCGCCGCGCTCGGCGCCATCGTGGTGCAGGTCGCGGTGCTCGGCGTGCTCGACTGGGGCCTCGGCCAGCCCGGCGCCTTCCTGTGGATGATAGCGAGCGGCACCGCGACTTTCGCCGCTCTCGCGATGCTGTCACGCCGCGCCGTGTTGGAGACACATGAGACAGTGTCCTAGAGCAGAAAACCCGCCCCCGCGCCTCCGCGTTGACCGGCTGCGGATTGCCAATCCGCCCCGCCGCAACATGGCCTCAAGCAGCGCAGCGGCAGGCCAACACAAAACGCGCAAGCCACGCCCCGACGAACGCGCGCCCGCCCGGATCGCGCAGATCGGTCGGCCCGGCCAGCGGCCGCTCATTCGGGCCGGGGGCTTCGGGGACGGTGTATCCGACTTCATAGGTGGTGATCATGGCACAAGGCTCCTTGGCGGGTGCGTGAGCACGTGAGAGCGCCGAGGGAGTGCGCGCGTGCCCCTCACCGAAGGCCCGAGGCCCCTGCCCTGCCCCTCGCGCGCTGTGGGCAAGGGGGCGGCGGGGTCGGGATACGGTGGGGGCTGTGCGCAGGGCCGACGCCTGCGCGGGAGGGTATGCTGGGGGTGGGGGTGTAGGAAAGGACGGATTCACTTCATTGAGCTAAGGGCAGCAGAAAAAATTGGCTGATAGTAGGAGTCCGACATCATAACTGCATGCGACCCAACAAGCTGCGCCCTTTGCAGCTTATCAAGCTTGTCATTCTGGACAACGGACAGAACCATAAGAGCTTTGGCATGCGAAATCTCGGTTCCGGAAGATGGGTTACTCGCTTTAAGAAATGCTCGAACTGCCTTTACTGTGGTAGGATCGCTACGAAGACCCTCGTGAAACTCAAAGACAGACATTCCTTCGTCGCCTGACCACCTACGAACCAATGCGGCATATTTATCCCAGAGAGATGTATTGAAAAATAGTGGTGCGAAGCCGGCGACCTGACGCGACAAAAACTTGTGGCGAGACCAAATCGTATGAGTGTTAGAGATTTCGCTCCACAATAGCGAAAAACTATCAAACCTCGATACAAGCAGTAATCGGCTGTATAACATTGATGCTTCACCGCCCTTCAAAGAGAGACGAAGATTTGAGAAAAGTGAATTATTGAATCGTCTTCCAAAACGCGCATGAGTCATGGAGTTTATTGACAAAATGAAAACCATATCATCAATTGCCTCACCGCTTCGGAGAAATTCAATCAATCTATCAATTTGATTCTTCGTGATCCCTGATTTCGACCACGCAGAGAAAAGCTCCTTGCGCAAACCCGGGTGCTCTACCAACAACCATCGGAAGATATCATCAGGTATCGGCGTCCTTGTTCCCTTGATTATTGAGAGAAGACGCTTAATGATTTTGGAGCCGTTACCGGTCGAAAATCGCGCGCGAGCCCTGCTCGAACGTAGCAATTTTACAGCTAGCCGACCATAGAAGCCTACTCTTATGGGATTCGTCTTGTGAAGCTCGAGCCTTCCGATCAAACGATCAAGAAACAAATTTTCTTCAACTTTGAAGTGACTAACGGCTTGCTGGGCGGTCAATATTTGCGTCTTACCGGAATTTACCCGGAGATTTCGCGTTTGTAGCGCAAGGTCTAGGTCTCGCAATACGCTTTTGGCTTTGGCCAGCGTATCGACGCCAAAATCGATATCATCCATGTAGCGCGCGTAATCAGCGTCTGGGTCATTTGCGAAGAGAGCATCGATCTCAAACAAATGAGTGTGCGCCAACAACCGCGGCGCATCTAGATCCATTTGAGGCAGACCAATGCCAAAATTAGGCATGTAATCAGGTCGCCACAGCATCGCATCCAAAATAAACAACAATAAATCTAAAGAATGCTCTTTTTCAGTTGTATATTCACTAATTATTGACCTTAAATATTGATGGATGATAAAATCATAATAATTTGCAATATCAGTTACTACGATATATTTGCGGTTCTTTGAGAATTTAAGTATTTCTTTTTGGAAATCGAGCCAAGATTCAATTGGCCCGTAACCCCACTCATCTTCCTGATCTACAATGTTCTTCTTAGCAAACGGCTGATCCTGCGGAGCAAAGAAGGCAGTGTCCGTGGGCGCTTGTGGTGAGATGGCCGCCCAAAGCCGGTTAGATAAAATTTGCAAAATGAGCGCATCAGAAGGGTCGGGCAAAGAAATTTGCCGACACAGCCCCTTAGATTTTTCCATCGTGAGTCTTAAAATGGGGCTCGGAAGGTAGTTCCCTCCGCATACTAGCGCCTCGATTTGTGCAGTTCGTTTCTTAATATCAAAATGGAAGTCGAGGAATTCGACTGCATCCGGCACGATCTGTTTTCGCATTTTGTCACGAATTTGAGACTTCCACAAATCGGAAAGCCGTTTGGGTGCCACCAATCGTCGCAACTGGCTAGATTTTTGAGAGAATTTTGGCGACTGCATGATGCAGTGGATGCAAAGATTTTCGAGAAAGTAAAGACCAGAGTATCAAGATCGGGCAAATCAGTTACTGCAGCATCTCCAACCGCCCTCACGCAAGCGGGACAGGGGTGGATCACTTCGCCAACAACGGCGCCAAATACCGCCCCGTAAAGCTCCGCAGCTCCTTCACTACCTTCTCCGGCGTGCCCTCCGCCACAATCTCCCCGCCGCGCACACCGCCCTCCGGCCCCAGATCGATGATCCAGTCGGCGGTCTTGATCACGTCGAGGTTGTGTTCGATCACCACCACCGAGTTGCCCTGCTCCACCAGCCGGTGCAGCACTTCGAGGAGCTTGCGGACGTCCTCGAAATGCAGGCCGGTGGTCGGCTCGTCGAGGATGTAGAGCGTCTGCCCGGTCGAGCGGCGGGCGAGTTCCTTCGCCAGCTTCACCCGCTGGGCCTCGCCGCCCGACAGGGTCGTCGCCTGCTGGCCGACCTTGACGTAGCCGAGGCCGACCTCGTTCAGCATCCGCATCTTCTCGCGGATCGGGGGGACGGCCTTGAAGAATTCCTCGGCATCCTCGATCGTCATGTCGAGCACGTCGGCGATCGAGTGGCCCTTGAACTTCACCTCGAGCGTTTCGCGGTTGTAGCGCTTGCCGTGGCATTCCTCGCAGGTGACGTAGACGTCGGGGAGGAAGTGCATCTCGATCTTGATCAGGCCGTCGCCCTGGCACTTCTCGCAGCGGCCGCCCTTGACGTTAAAGGAGAAGCGCCCGGGCTTGTAACCGCGCGCGAGGCTCTCCGGGAGGCCCGCGAACCAGTCGCGGATCTGGGTGAAGGCGCCGGTGTAGGTGGCGGGGTTGGAGCGCGGGGTGCGGCCGATGGGCGACTGGTCGATCTCGATCACCTTGTCGCAGTGCTGCAGCCCGGTGATCTCGTCATGCGCCCCGGCGATCACCCGCGCGCCGTTGAGCACCCGCGCGGCACCCGCCTGCAGGGTGTCGATGGTGAGCGAGGACTTGCCGCTCCCGCTGACGCCGGTGATGCAGCAGAAGGTGCCGAGCGGGATCTTGGCGGTCACGCCCTTCAAGTTGTTGGCGCGCGCGTTCTTGACCGTGATGTGCTTGCCGTTGCCCTTGCGGCGCTTGGCGGGCACCTCGATCTTGCGCTTGCCGGTGAGGTAGTCCGCGGTGAGCGAGCCCTTGGCCTTGAGGATCTGCTTCAGCGTCCCCTGCGCCACCACCTCGCCGCCATGCACCCCGGCGCCGGGGCCGAGGTCGACGATATGGTCGGCGGTGCGGATCGCGTCCTCATCGTGCTCGACGACGATCACGGTGTTGCCGAGATCGCGCAGGCGCTTCAAGGTTTCGAGCAGCCGGTCGTTGTCGCGTTGGTGGAGGCCGATGGAGGGCTCGTCGAGCACGTAGAGCACGCCCGAAAGCCCGCTGCCGATCTGCGAGGCCAGCCGGATACGCTGGCTCTCGCCCCCCGACAGGGTGCCGGAGGTGCGGTCGAGGTTGAGGTAGTCGAGCCCGACATTGTCGAGGAAGCCCAGCCGCTCGTTGATCTCCTTCAGGATCGCCTTGGCAATCTGGCTTTGCTGCGGGCTGAGGTGTTCGTCGAGGCCGAGGAACCACGCCTTGGCATCGGCGACGCTCATCTGCACCGGGGTGGCGATGTCGGTCGGCCCGGCGGCGCTCGGCACCTTCACGCTCAGCGCCTTCTCGTTCAGCCGCTTGCCGCCGCAGGTCTCGCAAGCCTGCGCAGTCTGGTACTTGGAGAGCTCCTCCTGCATCCACGCGCTTTCGGTCTGCATCATGCGGCGGTTGAGGTTGCCGATCACGCCTTCGAACGCCTTGTTGACGGTGTATTCGCGGCGGCCGTCCTTGAAGGTCAGCGGCACCGGCATCCCGCCCGTGCCGTGGAGGATGATGAGCTTCTGTTCGGGCGCGAGGTCTTTCCACGGGGTCGTGAGGTCGAAGCCGTAGGCCTTGGCGAGGCTTGCGAGCACCTGCATGTAATAGGGTGACGGCGGGTTGGACTTGGCCCAGGGCACGACCGCGCCCTGCTTCAGCGTCAGCGCCTCGTTGGGGACGACCAACTGCGGATCGAACAGCATCTTCTCGCCGATCCCGTCACAGGCCGGACACGCGCCTTGCGGGGCGTTGAAGGAGAACAGCCGCGGCTCGATCTCCTCGATGGTGAAGCCGCTGACCGGGCAGGCGAATTTCTCGGAGAAGACGATGCGGTTGGCGGGCAGCCCTGCCCCCTTCATCGCGCCCGCTCCTTGCGCCTCGCCTTCGCGCCCCGGCACCACGCCGTCCGCCAGATCGACATAGGTCAGCCCCTCGGCCAGCTTCAGCGCCTGTTCGAAGCTTTCGGCGAGGCGGGTCTCGATGCCCTCCTTCACCGCGATGCGATCGACCACAACCTCGATGTCATGCTTGAACTTCTTGTCGAGCGCGGGGGCTTCCTCGATCGGGTAGATCTCCCCGTCGATCCGCACACGGGTGAAGCCCTGCCGCTGCCATTCGGCCAGCTCCTTGCGGTATTCGCCCTTGCGCCCGCGCACCACGGGGGCGAGCAGATAGAGCCGCGTGCCTTCGGGCAAGGCCATCACCCGGTCGACCATCTGGCTGACGGTCTGTGCAGAGATCGGCTCTCCAGTGGCGGGCGAATAGGGCACGCCCACCCGCGCCCACAGCAGGCGCATGTAGTCGTAGATCTCGGTCACCGTCGCCACGGTCGAGCGCGGGTTGCGGCTCGTGGTTTTCTGCTCGATCGAGATCGCCGGAGAGAGCCCGTCGATATGCTCGACATCGGGCTTCTGCATCATCTCCAGGAACTGGCGCGCATAGGCCGAGAGGCTCTCGACATAGCGGCGCTGCCCCTCGGCATAGATCGTGTCGAACGCTAGGCTCGACTTGCCGCTGCCGCTGAGGCCGGTGACCACGATCAGCGCATCGCGCGGCAGATCGATGTCGATGCCCTTGAGGTTGTGTTCGCGCGCACCGCGCACGGAAATGGTGGTGAGACTCATGGGGCGGGTGTGTTCCGGAAATGTTCGCGTTGGTCAAGAGAGGGGCGTCAGGGGCGGCGTGCGGGAATGGCCACAGGACTGAGGCCACCGCGCGCACTCGCCATAACGCATCAGGTGCAGGATCGCTCCAGAAGTGGGTGTCGGGATGCCCGGATCAAGGCCCGAATGGCACCGGGAAAGGCAGGCAATCGGGCGCGATCACCAGACAACTCCGATAATTTTCATTTATTTTCAGCTAAGTGATCCACCCTACAGAAAATCTGAAGTCGCCAAAAATGGCGGGGCCGCGCATCACCATCCCATCACTGCCGGTCTCCACCCGGGGCCTTCAGGGTCGCAACCTGGCGTGCCTGCCAAAGGCCGGCTCGGGGCCGGAAGAGCGTGACAAGGGCACCCAAACGCCTTGTTCATGCAGTTTCCGGCCCCTGTTTTTTGCCGCTGATGGTTGAGCGTCTGACCGACCGGTGTCTCAGTGTCCGCCAGCCGGGAAGGTGAGAGCCTGCGCGCCGGGCTCGCCGATCCAGGTGACGTCGGTGTCCCATCCTTGCGCAATCACTGCGGGAGCGAGCGCGATTTCGGGCGGGCCGTCTGCCAGTAGCGCGCCGTCCTTCAGCACCAGCACGCGGTCGGCGTGGTTCATGGCCAAAGCCAGATCGTGGAGCACGATCACCACCCCCTGCCCGGCGGCTGCACAGGCCTTGAGATGAGCGATCAGCCGGAACTGATGCGCCAGATCGATCGCGGCGAGCGGCTCGTCGGCGAGGATCCAGTGCGGGGTTCCGGCCAGCACCCTTGCCAGCAGCACCCGCGCGCGCTCGCCGCCCGAAAGCCGGCTGACGGGGCGCTTGCGCAGCGCTTCGAGGTCGAGCGCGGCCAGCGCCGCGGCAACCTCCGCCGTGCCCCGGTCGCGCCACGGCAGGCGGCCGAGCGCGACGAGATTTTCCACCGCCACATCCCAGGCGATGTCGGGGCTCTGCGGCAGATAACCGAGGGCGCGCGCGCGATCGGCCGGGGCCAGTGCGGCGAGCGCCCGGCCCTCAAGCGTGACCTGCCCGTCCGCTGGCGACAGCAGCCCCGCAAGGCCAAGCAGCAGCGAGGATTTGCCCGCACCATTGGGCCCGGTGATCGCGGTGATCTGCCCCGGCACCAGCTCCGCCGAGACCGCGCGCACCACCTCACGCCCACCGCGGGTCAGGGTGAGGTTTTCCGCCACAAGGCCCGCGTCAGCCGTCACAGGCGCCCCCGTCGCATCCGCAGCAGCAGCCAGCCGAAGAACGGCGCACCGATCAGCGAGAGCGCAATGCCCAGCCGCAGCTCGGTCACCAGCGGCAGCACCCGCACCACGCTGTCGGCGAACAGCACGAGACAGGCCCCCGCCAGCGCACTCGGCACGATCAGGCTGGAGGGCAGGCGGTCGGTCAGCGGGCGCACCAGATGGGGCACGATCAGTCCGACGAAGCCGATGATCCCCGCCACCGCCACCCCGGCACCTACCGTCAGGCCGATCCCCACCACCAGCAGCGCCAGCAGCCGTCCGGGCTCGACCCCGAGCGAGCGCGCCGCCTCCTCTCCCAGCGTCAGCGCATCGAGGCTGCGCGCCGCCAGCGCCAGCACGCCGATCCCCGCAAGCGTCAGCGGCGCGGCAATCGCCACCTCGCGCCACGACCGGTCGGTGAGCGCGCCGTTGAGCCACATGACGATTTCAGAGAGCGCAAAGGGATTGGGCGCGAGCGTGATGGCGAGTGCGGTGAGTGCGCCCGCAAGGCTCGCCAACATCAGGCCTGCCAGCGTGAACAGCGCGATTCCGCCGCCCGCGCCGCCCGTAGCATCGCTCGTCGTGCGCCCGGCGATCAGCGCGAGGGCCGCCATGCCGAGCCCCGCTCCGATCAGTGCCATCAGCGGCAGGCTCCAGGCGGCCCATGCGGGCGGGATCGCGCTCCCCAACCAGAAGCTCGCCACCGCGCCCAGCGCGGCCATCGGCGCGATGCCGAACAGGCCGGGATCGGCGAGCGGATTGCGCAGGTAGCCCTGCATCGCCGCCCCCGCCGCACCCAGCCCCGCGCCGATGGTCACCGCCAGCACCGCCCGCGGGGCGCGCAGCTCGGCGAGGATCAACCAAGTGTTGCCGGGGCCGAAATCGCCCGGTGCGATCCACACCCGTCCGGCGAGCAGCGACAGCGGCACCAGCACCGCCAGCAGAGCTGCGAAGACGAGGTTGGCGCGGGTCATGGTCGCCGCTCCACCTCGGCCCGGATCGCGCGCAGGCGGGCGCGGGCCTTGGGGATGGTCGGCCCGCCGCAATAGATCAGCGCAGGATCGAAGGGTGCGATGTGGGTCGCCTTGAGCTGGCCCTCCAGCACTGGATGGCGCTGCCCCGCCGCCCCGCCTGCGACCAGCAGCACCTGCGGCGGATCGGCGAGCACGACCTCGAGGCTCACCCGGTCGGCCTGCCGCAATCCGCGCGCGGCGGCGTTGCTGGCGAAGCCCTCCTGCCGGAGCAATTCTGCGATCAGGGTCTGCTCGCCTGCGACGATTTCGCCCTCCTGCCACAGCAAGGCATCGATTGCCGGCCCCGGCGCGCCCGGAATGGCGGAGATATCCTGGGCCAGCGCCTCGCCCTCCCCTGCCCGCCCCGCCAGCGCGGCGACCTCGCGCACCTGCGCGGCGCTTTCGGCGATGGTGGCGGGGCTGCCGAAGGTCGCCACCCGAAGCCCTGCCCGTTCGAGCGCGGTGCGGGTCGGCTGAGGCAGGAAAGTCGAGGCCAGCACAATGTCGGGCCGAAGCGCAATCACCTCCTCCGCTGTCCCGCCGGTGACGCCGTAGCGCGCGGCGACCGGCGCCGGGATCGAGCTTGCCCCGGCATCGCGGCTGTAATGCGACAGCGCCAGCACCTGCGCGGGCGGGGCAACCTCCACCAAGATCGCGTCGAGGCACGGGTTGAGGCTGACGATGGTGGGGTTCGCCGGATCGCTGTGCGCACCCGGGGCGGCAGGCGCACAGGCGGCGAGCAGCACCGCGCCCACCAGCAGCGTCAGCCTGCGCGCCGCCTTCGTCCCCGTTGTGATGCGATCCCGCGCCATGTTCGGCCCCGGCGATAGGGGGCAGAGAGCCTGCGCGCAACGGGTTACGCTTGCCGTGCGCGCCGTCCCGAAAAGGGACGCTGCCCGGTGCCGCCCTCGCCGCGCCAACCGCACGCGCGTAAGCGAGGTTCGATCATGGCCCGCCAGCGTACTTTCTTTGTCGACACCTCGGGCACTGCCGCCCCGCGCGCACGGCGGGGCTGGACGCTGCCGCTCGGCCCATGGCTCACCAGGACTTTCGCAAAGACGTTCGCCAGCACGGGGCGCAAGCGCCTCGCCGTGCTCGCCGCCGCGATTGCAGTGCCCGCGATGGCGGCGCCGGGGCTTACCAATGGCGGCCTTACCACGCTCCCCGGCGACGCAGTCGAGAGCACCGCTGCACTCGCCACCCGGCAGGCGGCTGCAGCGGCGCTGCCGTTCGAGCGACCGGGGATGAGCTTCCCCGGCTCGGCCTATTTCTACATGGCCGATCCCGCCGGCTCGGCGCTGGTCGCCCTGCCCACCGATGATCCGTTGGCGCTGGGCGCGGAAAGCGGGCGCGAGCTCGGCGCGCTGATCGATGTCGGCGCGGCGGCCAGGCCCTTCTACGGCGCGGGCACCGGCATCACCCAGCTGCGCGCCGCCGAGTGCCTCGCGCAGGCCGTGTGGTACGAAGCCGCGAGCGAGAGCGAGGCCGGACAGCGCGCGGTCGCGCAGGTGGTGCTCAACCGCGTGGCGCACCCGGCGTGGCCCTCGAGCGTGTGCGGCGTCGTCTATCAGGGGTCGGAACGCTCGACCGGGTGCCAGTTCACCTTCACCTGCGACGGCAGCCTTGCGCGGCGTCCGGGCGGGGCGAGCTGGGCCCGCGCGCAGCAGATCGCCGCCGAGGCGCTTAACGGCAGCGTCTATGCGCCCGTGGGCCTCGCGACACATTACCACACGCTCTGGGTCAACCCCTATTGGGCGAGCACACTCGACCATATCGGCACGATCGGCGCGCACCGCTTTTACCGCAATCGCGGCGCGGGCGGATTGGCGGCGGCCTTCAACGGCGGCTATGCCGGGGTCGAGCCGACGGTGAGCGGGCGCACCAGCGCGCCCACACCGCTTGAGGCCGCCGCCGCAGCCGCAGCGCCCAGCGCCAGCGCCGCCGCAGATCGCCCAGTGATCGCTTATGATCTTGCCCCCGTCCCGGTCGGCAAGCAGGGCGCGGCGGTCACGCAGGGCAAGGCCCCCGTGATCGCGCCTTCCGCTCCGACCGAGGCCTATGCTGGCACCGGTTCGGTCAAATCGGAATATGCCCGCGCCGGCCAATGGAAAGCCCGGCCGGACGCAGTCCCCATCCCCGCTCCCGAGCAATAAACCGGTCGCGGCGGACAGGGTTAAGACCCGCGAAACCCTAATGCCACACCAAGCCTTAGCGGCGCCCCGCTAGAGGTGTGGCCGCGCCCCGACCCGTCCCCGGCACGGCGCGTTGAACGGGAATGCTCCACCAATGTCTGTCCGCTTTGCCTCGACCAACCACCCCGGCCGTCGTCTCGGCTGGCGGGCCGCGGGACGCGGGCTGATCGCCCCGGCGCTGGCGCGGGCGGCGAACGACAATGGCACGCCGCGGGCCGACGGCAGCGAAGTACCCGGCCCCTTCGAACCCCTGCTGATCGACGCGCTGCACCATTTTGCCGTCCACGGCCTCGCCGCGGCCTCGGCGGCGCTGGAGCAAGCAGGCGATGCCGCCGCGCATGGCGATGCCGACGCGCGCGATCACTGGCTGGCGGTCACCCGAATGTTCGACCGCCGCCTCGCCCCGCGCGCGCCGTCCGATCTTGCCCCTTCCTGAACGCCCCCGTTCCGCTACGGCAGCTGCGGCGTGTCGTGGCGGGGACGCGATGGACAGGCGCATTAATGCAACTGCGAACTGTTTGCAAAGATAGTTGCCAAATCCGACCTTTTGACGGTTGCAATCCACTTTTGAGCGGCCTACCGCCCGTTTCGTAACGGGTGCCTTGCCGCTTGGGACGGGAGGCTGGCACCAGCGCCGGGCTTGTCTGCGGGCTTTGCCGCCAGGCGCGCGACCATCAACTCCGTCCCGATGGATCAGGGAAGGAAGTCCGAAACATGGCCCGCAAGAAGATCGCCCTCGTCGGCGCAGGCAATATCGGCGGCACGCTCGCTCACCTCGCCGCGCTGAAGGGCCTTGGCGACATCGTGTTGTTCGACGTGGCCGAGGGCATTCCGCAGGGCAAGGCGCTCGATCTCAGCCAGTGTGGCCCGGTCGAAGGCTTCGACGCTTCGATCACCGGCTCGAACGACTATGCCGACATCGCGGGCGCTGACGTGGTGATCGTCACCGCGGGCGTGGCGCGCAAGCCCGGCATGAGCCGCGACGACCTGCTCGGCATCAACCTGAAGGTGATGAAGGCGGTCGGCGAAGGCATTGCCGCCAACTGCCCCGATGCCTTCGTGATCTGCATCACCAACCCGCTCGACGCGATGGTGTGGGCGCTGCGCGAGTTTTCGGGCCTTCCCGCCAACAAGGTCGTCGGCATGGCCGGCGTGCTGGACTCGGCGCGCTTCGCCACCTTCCTCGCATGGGAATTCGGCGTCAGCGTCAAGGACGTGAACGCCTTTGTGCTCGGCGGCCACGGCGACACGATGGTGCCGGTGCTGAGCTACTCGACGATCAACGGCATTCCGGTCGCGGACATGGCCAAGATCAAGGGCATTTCCGAAGACCGCCTCGGCGAAATCGTCCAGCGCACCCGCTCGGGCGGCGGCGAGATCGTCGGCCTGCTCAAGACCGGCTCGGCCTTCTACGCCCCCGCCACCAGCGCCATTTCGATGGCTGAAGCCTATCTCTACGACCAGAAGCGCATCCTGCCCTGCGCGGTGCACGTTGACGGCAAGTATGGCGTCGACGGGCTGTATGTCGGCGTGCCGGTGGTGATCGGCGCGGGCGGCGCGGAGGAAGTGATCGAGATCAACCTCACCGACGAGGAAAAGGCCAACCTCGGCGTCAGCGTCGATGCGGTCAAGGAACTGCTCGAGGCCTGCAAGGCGCTGGATCCGAGCCTCGCGTAATGCGGCTACTCGCAGCCATCGCCGTTGGCCTTCTCGTCGCCTCGCCAGTCGCCGCGCAGGAGCAGCCCGCTGGACCACCCCCTGTGAACCCGGAACTGCTGATCGAGGCTATCAAGGATTGCACCGCAGCAACTTCGCCGACAGCCGTTAGCGAAGAAGTGCTCTTATCGCGTGGCTGGGAACGAGCGAAAAACCTCGACGCGCCGGACGACTCAGAAGCCTATAAAGATTTGCCCTTGAGGGCTTTCGGAAAGACCGGAGGTTTTCCGTTTCTTTATTTCCTCACTGAGCCCGAGAAGGCCAATCAATGCCAGCTAATGGGCAAACTCGCGCCGGAAGACGAGGCGACAGTTTCCACCGTGCTGGAACTCGCTTTCGCTCCTGTCAGCGCAGACGAGGAAGCCACCGCGTATCGCTATGGCTCGCACGCAATCGCATTTGGGCGAAAGGGCAATGGCCTGTTCGCCGTAGTCATAATTGATTCTGGAGAAAAATAGTGTCCATCCTCGTAAACAAAGACACCAAGGTCATCACCCAGGGGATGACCGGCAACACCGGCACCTTCCACACCCAAGCCGCGCTCGATTACGGGACGCAGATGGTCGCGGGCGTGACGCCGGGCAAGGGCGGCACCACGCATATCGGCCTGCCGCAGTTCGATACCGTGCGCGAAGCCAAGGCCGCGACCGGTGCGACTGCCTCGTGCATCTACGTCCCGCCGCCGTTCGCTGCCGACGCGATCTGCGAGGCGATTGATGCCGAGATCGAGCTGATCATCTGCATCACCGAAGGCATTCCGGTGCTCGACATGGTCCGCGCCAAGCGCGCGCTCGCGGGCTCCAAGTCGCGCCTCATCGGCCCCAACTGCCCCGGCGTGCTGACCCCGAACGAGTGCAAGATCGGCATCATGCCGGCCAATATCTTCAAGAAGGGCTCGGTCGGCATCGTCTCGCGCTCGGGCACGCTCACCTATGAAGCCGTGCATCAGACCACCATGGCGGGCCTCGGCCAGACCACCGCGGTCGGCATCGGCGGCGACCCGGTCAACGGCACCAACTTCATCGACGTGCTCGACCTGTTCCTCGACGATCCCGAGACCGAGAGCATCATCATGATCGGCGAAATCGGCGGTTCGGCCGAAGAAGAGGCTGCCGCCTTCATCAAGGCCGAGCGCGCCAAGGGCCGGAGCAAGCCGATGGTCGGCTTCATCGCCGGGCGCACCGCCCCTCCGGGCCGCCGCATGGGCCACGCGGGCGCCATCGTCAGCGGCGGCCAGGGCGGCGCGGAAGACAAGATCGCGGCGATGGAAGATGCGGGCATCCGCGTCTCGCCCTCGCCCTCGCTGCTGGGGGAAACCCTCGCCGCGATGCTCAAAGAAATGGCGTAACCGCCGTTTAGAATACCGGCCCCTCGTGATTGACACGGGGGGCCATCCTTCCTCCTCCCCGGGAGTCCCATCATGGGCAACGAACCGCAGAACTTCATCCCCGCCTTCACCGATCAGGAAGGCCCGCAGCCCGGCCCTTCGTGGGCAAAGCGCGGCTGGCTCGACACGCTGGCCGACAGCGCCTCCGATCTCGTCGCTGCGATGGACCCGACCGAGATGAAGCTCGCGGTCAAGCAGGCGGCGAAGGATGCGGGCAAGCCGTCCGACCCCAAAGCGATTGAAAAGGCCGCGGCGCTCTCGATCGCGGCTATGACGCTCGTGCGGCTCTACCGTGTGCGCGGGCACATGGCGGCCGATCTCGACCCGCTCGGCCTCAGCAACCGCGAGGGACCGGCTGATCTCACGCTCGAATGGCACGGCCTTGCGGGCAAGGAGAACGAAGAGGTCTATGTCGGCGGCGTGCTGGGCATGGAGTGGACCACGGTGGGCAAGCTCCACCAGCGGTTGCGCGAAGTCTATTGCGGCAAGGTCGGCCTCGAATACATGCACATCGCCGACACCGAGGAACGCCGCTTCCTGCAGGACAAGTTCGAAAGCCCCGGCGAGACGATCCAATTCACCCCCGAAGGCAAGAAGGCGATCCTCGCCGCCGTGCTGCGCGGCGAAGGCTACGAGGAATTCCTCGCCAAGAAATATGTCGGCACGAAGCGTTTCGGCCTCGATGGTGGTGAAGCGATGATCCCGGCGCTGGAAGCCGTGATCAAGCACGGCGGCAGCGCGGGCGTGCGCGAGATCATCTACGGCATGGCCCACCGCGGCCGCCTGAACGTCCTCGCCAACGTGATGGCCAAGCCGTATCGCGTGATCTTCCACGAATTCTCGGGCGGCTCGGCCAATCCCGACGATGTCGGCGGTTCGGGCGATGTGAAGTATCACCTCGGCACCTCCACCGACCGCGAGTTCGACGGGATTTCGGTGCACATGAGCCTTGTGCCCAACCCCTCGCACCTTGAGGCGGTGAACCCGGTGGTGCTGGGCAAGGCGCGCGCGCAGCAGGCGATCCGCGACGATCTGAAGAAGAAGGATCAGGTGCTCCCCGTGCTGATCCACGGCGATGCTGCCTTTGCGGGTCAGGGCGTGGTGTGGGAAAGCCTCTCGCTCTCGGGCGTGCCGGGCTACGACACCGGTGGGTGCATCCACTTCATCATCAACAACCAGATCGGCTTCACCACCAGCCCCAAGTTTGCGCGTTCCTCGCCCTACCCCAGCGATGTGGCCAAGGGCGTGATGGCGCCGATCCTCCACGTCAACGGTGACGATCCCGAAGCCGTGACCTTCGCCTGCAAGCTCGCGGTCGAATATCGTCAGACCTTCCACCGCGACGTTGTGATCGACATGTGGTGCTATCGCCGCTTCGGCCACAACGAAGGGGACGAGCCCAAGTTCACTCAGCCGCTGATGTATGACAAGATCCGCGCTCACCCCAAGGTCAGCGTTGCCTATGAAACGCGGCTGGTGCGCGAGGGCGTGGTGGAACCGGGCACCCGCGAGCGGATGGCTGGCGAATTCACCGCGCTGCTCGAAGAGGAATTCGAAGCGGGCAAGAGCTACAAGGCCAATGAGGCCGACTGGTTCGGCGGACGCTGGGCCGGACTCAACAAGCCCGCCGACCCGGAAACCGCGCGCCGATCGGTCGAAACCGCGATCGAGCCCAAGACCTTCGATGCGCTGGGCCGCGTGCTGACCGAAGTCCCTGCCGATCTCGACGTTCACAAGACATTGGACCGCGTGCTCGCCGCCAAGCGCGAGATGTTCAGCTCGGGCGAAGGCTTCGACTGGGCGACGGCCGAGGCGCTCGCTTTCGGCAGCCTCGTGATGGAAGGCTACGGCGTGCGCCTGTCGGGGCAGGACTCCGGGCGCGGCACCTTCTCGCAGCGCCATGCCGTTTGGGTCGACCAGAAGTCGGAACGCAAATACGTGCCGCTCAACACCCTGCCCCACGGCAAGTTCGAAGTGCACGACTCCACGCTGTCGGAATATGGCGTGCTCGGCTTCGAGTATGGCTTCGCGATGGCCGATCCCAAGTGCCTGGTGCTGTGGGAAGGCCAGTTCGGCGACTTTGCCAATGGCGCGCAGATCATGATCGACCAGTTCGTCGCCAGCGGCGAGAGCAAGTGGCTGCGCGCCAACGGCCTCGTGATGCTGCTGCCGCACGGCTATGAAGGTCAGGGGCCGGAGCACTCTTCGGCCCGTCTGGAGCGCTTCCTTCAGCTGTGCGCCGACGACAACATGTGCGTCTGCAACATCACCAGCCCGGCCAACTACTTCCACGTGCTGCGCCGCCAGATGCTGCGGAGCTTCCGCAAGCCGCTGATCATCATGAGCCCCAAGTCGCTGCTGCGCCACCCCATGGCGAAGTCCAGCCGCGAGGAGTTCCTCGGCGATCGCCAGTTCCGGCGCATCCAGTCGGACACCAAGACCATTGCCGACGACAAGGTGAAGCGTCTGGTGCTGTGCTCGGGCAAGGTCGCATATGACCTGATCGAAGCGCGCGATGCGGCGGGTATCGAGGACGTTTCGATCGTGCGGATCGAGCAGCTCTTCCCCTTCCCCGGCGACCCGCTCAGCGTTCGTCTGAAGCGCATGACCAACCTCAAAGAGGTGGTCTGGTGCCAGGAAGAGCCACGCAACAACGGCGCATGGTTCTTCGTCAACGAGCGGATCGAGGATGCGCTGACCGCGGCCGGGCACACGGGCATGCGTCCGACCTATGCCGGCCGCGATGCTGCCGCCTCGCCTGCGACCGGTCTCGCCAGCCGCCACAAGGCCCAGCAGGAGGCGCTCGTCGCCGCCGCGCTGGGGCTGTGAGCGCCGCCATCTTCTTCACACGAGATTAAAGCAAGTTTCAGGAACCCATTGCAATGGCCACCGAAATCAAAGTCCCCGTCCTTGGCGAATCCGTTACCGAAGGCACCATCGCCGAATGGCTGAAGCAGCCGGGCGAAGCGGTTGCGGCTGACGAACCGATCGCCAGCCTCGAGACCGACAAGGTCGCGGTCGACGTGCCCTCGCCGGTCGCGGGCGTGATGAGCCAGCACGTCGTCGCGGTCGGCGACACGGTCGAGGTCGGCGCGGTGATCGCGATCATCGAGGAAGGCGCGACTGCCGGTGCGGCGGCCCCCGCTCCGGCCCCCGCCGCAGCCAAGGCCGACACTCCCGCGCCTGCCGCTTCGGAAGAGCTGCTCACTCCCGCCCAGACCATGTCGCCCGCCGTGCGCCGCGCGGTGCTGGAACACGGGGTTGACCCCTCGACCATCAAGGGCACCGGCAAGGATGGCCGTCTGACCAAGGAAGACGTCCTCGCCGCCGCCGAGGCCAAGGCCAAGGGCCCCGCGCCTGCCCCCGCTCCGGCTCCGGCTCCCGCCTCCGCTGCCCCGGCCACGACCAGCTCCGGCGCGCGCGGTGAAGAGCGGGTCAAGATGACCCGGATGCGCCAGACCATCGCCAAGCGGTTGAAGAGCGCGCAGGACAATGCCGCGCTGCTCACCACCTTCAACGATTGCGACATGAGCGCGGTCATGGAAGCGCGCGACAAGTACAAGGACCTCTTCGCCAAGAAGCATGACATTCGCCTCGGCTTCATGGGCTTCTTCGCCAAGGCCGCCTGCCTTGCGCTGAAGGACGTGCCGAGCGTCAACGCCTATATCGACGGTGACGAGATCATCTATCACGACTATGTCGATATCTCGGTGGCCGTGTCGGCGCCGAACGGCCTCGTCGTCCCCGTGATCCGCGATGCCGACAAGAAGGGCTTTGCCCGTATCGAGCAGGACATCGCCGATTTCGGCAAGCGCGCCAAGGAAGGCACGCTGAAGATGGAAGACATGACCGGCGGCACCTTCACCATCTCCAACGGCGGCGTGTTCGGCTCGCTGATGTCGACCCCGATCATCAACCCGCCGCAGAGTGCAGTGCTGGGCCTCCACCGCATCGAAGACCGCCCGGTTGTCCGCAACGGCGAGATCGTGATCCGCCCGATGATGTATCTGGCGCTGTCGTATGACCACCGCCTGATCGACGGGCGCGAGGCGGTGACCGCGCTCAAGATCATCAAGGAAGCGATCGAGGATCCGACCCGGATGCTGATTGATTTGTGATCCAATAGCCGTCTGGGCTTCGCCGGTGTTGCTGCGCAACAGCTACGCTTCCGAAGCCCTGCTCTTACTTTTGGAGCGACGGTCCCCAAGTGAAGTGCAGCCCTTCGACAAGCTCAGGGCGAACGGAGTTGGAAATGGCTGAATACGATTACGACGTCCTCATCATCGGTGCCGGCCCCGGCGGCTATGTCGCGGCGATCCGCGCGGCGCAGCTGGGGCTGAAGACCGCCTGTGTGGAATCGCGCGAAACGCTCGGCGGCACCTGCCTCAATGTCGGGTGCATTCCCTCCAAGGCGCTGCTGCACGGCTCGGAGCTGTTCGACGAGGCGAAGAACGGCCACTTCGCCACTTGGGGCATAACCGCCAAGCCGACGCTCGATCTGGGCAAGATGATGGCCGAAAAGACCAAAGCCGTAGGCGAGTTGACCGGCGGGATCGAGTTTCTGTTCAAGAAGAACAAGGTCACCTGGCTCAAGGGCCATGCCGCCTTCGAGGACGCGCACACCGTCAAGGTCGGCAACGACACCGTCACCGCCAAGGACATCGTCATCGCCACCGGCTCTTCGGTCACCCCGCTCCCCGGCGTGACGGTCGACAATGCGGGCAAGCGCATCGTCGACAGCACCGGTGCGCTCGATCTGGAAGAAGTGCCCGAACATCTCGTGGTGATCGGCGGCGGCGTGATTGGCCTCGAACTCGGCTCGGTGTGGCGGCGTCTGGGCGCGAAGGTCACCGTGGTCGAATTCCTCGACCAGCTGCTCCCCGGCATGGACGGCGAAGTGCGCAAGGAAGCGCAGAAGATCTTCAAGAAGCAGGGCATGGAAATGATGCTCGGCCACAAGGTCACCGGTGCCACCGCCAAGGGCAAGAGCGTGACCTTGACCATCGAACCGGCCGCAGGCGGCGAAGCCAAGACCATCGAGGCCAGCCATGTGCTCGTGTCGATCGGGCGGCGGCCGAACACCGAAGGCCTCGCGCTCGACAAGGCGGGTCTGAGCGTCAACAACCGCGGCCAGATCGAGATCGACCACGAATTCCGCACCGCCGTCCCCAACATCTGGGGCATTGGCGATGTCGTCCCCGGCCCGATGCTGGCCCACAAGGCCGAGGATGAAGGCATTGCGGTCGCCGAGAACATCGCGGGCCTTACCGGCATCGTGAACCACGATGTGATCCCCAACGTGGTTTACACCGCGCCCGAAATCGCGGGCGTCGGCATCACCGAGGAACAGGCCAAGGAACAGGGCCTTGCGGTCAAGATCGGCAAGTTCCCGATGATGGCCAACAGCCGCGCCAAGGCCAACCGCGACACCGACGGCTTCGTCAAGGTGATCGCGGACGCGCAAACCGACCGCGTAGTCGGCGTGTGGATGATCAACTCCCTCGCGGGCACGATGATCGCGCAGGCCGCGCAAGCGATGGAATTCGGCGCAACGTCCGAAGACATCGCCTACACCTGCCACGCGCACCCGACCCATGCCGAGGCCTTCAAGGAAGCGGCGATGGCGGTAACGGGCAAGCCTATCCACATGTAAGCTGCCGGGGGTGAGCGCGCAGGCCATCGATCGCTGGCGGCTCACCCTCGCGCTAGCCCTGCCGTCGCTGAGCGGGCTGGCTTACCTCTACACATTCGGTGCCCCCGCGCAGCTTATCGCGGTCAATACCGGCGCTCTCGCCGCTGCGCTGGCGTGGATTATGTTCGGGCGGCTCCCGGCTTCGGAGCGGGCGAGGCTGGCCATCGCCGGAGCCGCTGCGCTGATGCTGTTCCTGCCACTGCTGCTCGGGCCGGAGGCAGGCGGCGTGCGGCGCTGGATCGCGGCGGGGCCGGTGCTGCTCCATTCGGGGGCATTGCTGCTGCCGCTGATCGTCGTGATCGCCGCGAGCGCGCCGCGCTATGGCCCGGTTCCGATGGCTCTGGCCGGAGCGGCGCTGGCACTCCAGCCCGATGCCGCCGCGCTCGCGGGGCTCGCTGCCACTGGAGCTGTTCTCGCGGCGATCCAACGCAGCTTGGCCTTCGCGGGAATTGCAGCAGCGGGCGCGGTGCTGGCGCTGGTCACCTTCGACACCGGAACGCTCGAACGGCAAGTCTTCACCGAGGGCGTGCTGACCCACGCCGCAGCGCACTCGGGGATCGCCGCCGCGATGCTGATTGCTGCGCTGTTTCTTGTCCCGATTGCCATCCTGCCGACGCGCACCGAGACTCGTGCGCTTGCCGCCCTGCTCGTCGCATTCGGCGGGATGGCGGTGATCGCGCCCTTCCCCTTCCCTCTGATCGGCTATGGCGCGGCGCCGATCCTCGGCTTCGGCTTCGCGCTCGGAACATTGCGCAATCTGCGCTATTCCTCTCCGCAAGCCTGATCGGCTGGCGCACGCTGTTGCGGCGCAGACAGGGGGAGGATTTCATGCGAGGGCTGAGGCAAATCCTCGTTCCTTGGGCGGCCATAGCCGCCGCATTGCTGCTGGCCGGTTGCGAGGATTCCGCAGAACCGCTCGCCAACGCCCCGCCGCGCGCAACCGACCCGATCGTCTTCCCGAAGGAGCCCTCGCAGGTCGCGGTTGATCTCAGGGTCGATCTCGCCGATCTCGAACGCGCGCTCGAACGCGAGGTGCCGCGCCAGCTGTGGACGATCAACCGGCCGGGCACCGAGTGCGTCGCACCCAAGGAAATCGATCTCGAACTGATCAAGGTCAAGTCGCCCAAGATCAAGTGCGACATCACCGGCAAGGCCACCCGCGGCCGCCTGCGACTGAGCGGATCGGGCGAGGTGCTGCGGGTCACGCTGCCCGTCACCGGCACCATCGCGGCGCGCGATGTCGCGGGGATTTTCAAGGGCGAGACCGCGACCGGCACCGCCGATGTCACGCTGTCGCTGCGGCTCGATCTCAACCGCGACTGGCGGCTCGCCAGCAGCACCCGCCTCGATTACCGCTGGACGCGCGAGCCGGGGGTCGACTTCCTCGGCCAGCGCATCACCTTCACCTCCGAAGCCGATCGCGAACTGCGGCCGGTCAAGCGCGATGTTGAGCGGATCGTCGCGCGCGAGCTGGCGAAGCTGCCTGTGCGCCAGACCGTCGCGGAAGGCTGGGAGCGCGGGCACAGGGTCTTCATTCTCAACGAACGCAATCCAGAGGTCTGGGGCCGGATCACCCCGCAACAATTCCGCTACGGCGGCTACCAGGTGGCCGGGCGCGAGCTGGTGCTGAGCCTCGGGCTCGATGCGCTGATGGAAAGCTTCGTCGGCATGAAGCCTGAGCCCGCAGAGCCGACGCCCCTCCCCCCGCTCGCCGCGCGCGACAAGGCGGCGAAGGTGTCGCGGTTCCACGTGCCGGTGATCGCCGATTACGCCGTGCTCGAGCCCGAAATCGCGCAGGCGCTGGCCAAGCGGTCGCGGCGGCCCTTTGCGATCAACGAATATGGATCGGTCACGGCGGGCTTTTCCGCCATCACTGTCTACGGCACCGGCGACGGGCGGATCGCGGTCGGCGCAGACTTCAGCGCCGCTTCCGACCTGCCGGTGATCGACAAGGCCAAGGGCAGGATCTGGCTCACCGCCCTGCCAGTCACCGAGCCCAATTCGCGCATGGTGCGCTTTGCCGATGTGCGCGTCAGTGGATCGACAGATCTGGTGGGCGAGAGCTTTCTCTTCGCGCTCGCCAACTCACCCGAATTTCAGAGCACCATCACCGATGCGCTGGCGCAGAGTTTCGAAAAGGATTTCCGCGAATTGCGCGAAAAAATCGACCGGGCGCTGGCGGCGCGTGAGAGCCGGCACACCCAGTATTCGATCACCATCGACGCGGTCGAGACCGGCACGATCGCGGCCCATGGTGGGGGGCTCACCATGCCGGTCGACATGACCGCGCGGATCAAGGCGCGGCTGCGGCGGCTGAATTGAACAGGTAACTGCGGTCGCAGGCTTTCGCTGCGCCGCGCAGGCCTCTAGACCCTAGGGGGCAGACCTTGGGGGGAGTTCGCGTGGCCTATCCGCAGTTGACCGACAAAGCCGGGGCACTGGCAACCGCGCTGGCGGTCCGCACGCGCAAGATCAGCGTGGCCGAAGCGGTCGATGCGGCGATCACCCGCGCCGGGCGGCTCGATGGCGAGATCGATGCGCTGGCGGTCACCGATTTCGAGCGCGCGTGCCAGACCGCGAAGGCGATGGATGCGGCCCCCCGGCGGCTCGATCAGCCGCTGTTCGGCGTGCCGATGACGATCAAGGAAAGCTTCGACGTGGCAGGCCTGCCCACCACCTTCGGCCACCCGCAGTTCAAGGACCAGACCGCCCCCAAAGATGCCGCGCTGGTGCGGCGGCTGAAGGCGGCGGGTGCCATCATCATCGGCAAGACCAATGTGCCCGTCGACCTCACCGATTGGCAGAGCTTCAACCCGGTCTATGGCCGCACCCGCAATCCCCACGATCCCGAACGCTCGCCCGGCGGCTCCTCGGGCGGCAGCGCGGCGGCAGTGGCGGCTGGGATCGTGTCCTGCGACTACGGCACCGATATCGGCGGATCGGTGCGGGTGCCCGCGCATTTCTGCGGCGTGTGGGGGCACAAGACCACTTGGGGCCTCGTCCCGAAGCACGGCCATGATTATCCCGGCATGTCGCGGCAGGAGGGCTTCGTCGCCGCAGCCGACAGCCCGCTCAGCATCGCCGGGCCGCTGGCGCGCAATGCCCCCGATCTTGCAGTGCTCGTAGAGGTCGGGGCCGAAGTGCCGCTGCGCCGCCGCCCCAAGCCGCTCGCGGAATGTCGTCTGCTGGCGATCACCGATCTGCCGGGCGCGCCGGTCGATGCGAGCGTGCTCGAGCCCACTGAGGCCGCGCTGGAAACCCTCGCCCGCGCAGGCGTCCGGATCGACCGCACGAGCCCGCTGCTGCCCGATCAGGCGCGGCATTATCGCAGCTATGTCAGGATGATGAACATCACCATGGCGCGCGGCGCCCCCGCGCCCGACGGCAAGCGCGCCTCGGCGACCGACTGGTTCGATCTGATGGACGCGCAGGCCGCCTGCATGGCCGAGTGGGAGGCGCTGTTTGCCGAATATGACTTCGTGCTCGCCCCGCCTGCGCCGGTGCTCGCCGTGCCGCACAGCGATGCCGCGGTCTTCCGCGGGACGCTGTCAATCAACGGCGCGGACGCGCCGGGCGGCAGCGGGCTGGTATGGTCGGGCATGGCGACCTTCCCGGGCCTGCCCTCGACGGTGCTGCCAATCGGCTCGGGCACCTATCTGGGCGCGGAGCTGCCCTGCGGGATGCAGGTGATCGGGCCGCGCTTGCGCGATCTCGATTGCATCGCCGCGGCCGAAGCGATCGGGAAGCTCTTGCACGGCTGAGCCCGCTTCGTCATGGCCGCGGGCATGGCTCGACGAAACACGCGCACTCCCCTGATGCACAGGCTCGCCAAATGGCACATCTGGCTCGGCTGGCTGGTCGGGGTGCCGATTGCCATGTGGCTCGCGACCGGGCTGCTGATGGTCTCGCGCCCGATCGAGGAAGTGCGCGGCGATCACCTGCGCCGCAAGGTTCCGCCGCAGGCACTCGCCATTCCCGGCAGCGCGCTCGCGGGGCCCGAGGCCGATCTGGCCGAGATGCACGTCACGATGCAGGATGGCCGCGCGGTTGCAGTGCTGACGACGCTGGACGGCGCGGTGCGGCGGGTGGACTTCGCGACCGGCGCGCCGCTGCCCGCACTCGACGCCGCTGCCGCGCGCGCACTGGTCGCCGCACGCATCGTCGGAGGCGACATGGCGGAGCGCGTGACGTTCTTCCCCGCCGACCGGACTCCCTTCGATTTCCGCCGCCCGCTCGCCGTGTGGCAGGTGGCGCTGGCGGACGGCACCAATGTCTATGTCGGCCGCGACACCGGCAATATCGAGGCGGTGCGCACCCGCTGGTGGCGCGCCTTCGACCTTGCCTGGGGCCTGCACATCATGGACCTCTCCGAGCGCGAGGATACCAGCCACCCGATCCTGATCCTGTTCGCGGCGCTGTCGCTGACGGGCGCGCTGATCGGCTGCGTTCTGATGTTCCGCCGCCGCAGGGCGCGGGTGGCGGGGCCTGCCTCATGACCCCGACCGTTCTCACCCCGATCCTCGACTGGCTCGATATCGCCGGCATCGCGCTGTTCGCGCTGTCGGGTGCGGTGCTGGCGGCGCGGCTCAGGCAGACCTTCGTGACGATGGGTTTCTTCGCGCTGGTGACGGGCGTCGGCGGCGGCACGGTGCGCGACCTGCTGATCGGCGCGCCGGTGTTCTGGATCACCGATGCGTGGGTGGCCGCCGTGTGCCTCGGCACCGCGCTGATCGCGTGGTTTACCCCGGTGCAGTGGTGGGAAGGCAAGGGCTTTGCCTATGCCGATGGCGCGGGGCTGGCGGCCTATGCCGTGCTGGGGAGCGCCAAGGCGGTCGCCTATGGCATTCCCCCGATGCCCGCTGCGCTGATGGGTGTAATCACCGGCTGCGTGGGCGGGATCATCCGCGACGTCGTGGCGGGCCGCCCCTCGATCATCATGAGCCCCGAACTCTACGTCACCCCCGCGGCGCTGGCTTCGTCCCTGACGGTCGGCGGAGTTCTGGCGGCGCGCATGGCGGGGCTGCCCGATGGCCTCGCCTGGAGCATCGCCTTCGCCTGCGGCTTCGCGCTGCGCAGCGCCGCGATCCGCTGGGAATGGGGCTTGCCGAGCTATGGCGAGGGCCGGGAGGAGGCCTGACGCCCCCTCCCGGCCATTGCCTCAAAGGTTGCTGTCGTCGGTCTCGGGAATGGTCTCGCCCGGGATCGGGCCGCCGGGATAGGCGGGCAGAGCGGTGGTCGGGGCGGTGCTTGCCGCCGTTCGCGGAATGTCGACAGGAGCATTCATGTCAGCCTCGCTGACTGCAATATCGGGCCGCACCGAGCCGCCCACCGCCGCACGGGCAGAGGCATAGCGGCTATCGTCCCACTGGCCCGCGGCCGGCGCCGTTGCGCCATAGGCAGGTGCATCCGAGAAGCCGATGTCGCGGAAGCCCTCGCCATAATCGATCGCATCGATCTGCCCGCCATTGCCGATCCGGCATTGGAACGGCGCGCCGTTGAACAGCACCCCGCTCACCTGCCAGCCCGTGCCGGCGCGGGTGACGTTCTCGACGGTGTCGACGCGCACATCGCGCTCGATCCGGTCGAGGCAGATATTGACCGCATTATCGAGGCCCGAGGCCCCCGTGCCGCGCGGAGCGGCGCGGCGGTCGTCGCGATAGCGCGGGGCATCATCGCGCTGCCAGTCACGGTCGCGGATGTCGCGGTCACGCTCGACGATGACCACGTCGCGGTCACGGCGACGGCGGTTGTCGGAGCTGAGGATCGCAGCCACACCGCCAATGATCGCCGCGCCGATCAGCACGTCGCCCGCATCGACGCGGTTGCGTCGCCAGCCGCGCCGCCCGCCCCAGCCGCAACCCCAGCGGCAGCGGCGCCAATCGGCGATCTCGCCAGCAGCGTCGTAGCGGCTGAAATCGAAGCTCGAGGCCCCCTGCACAGGGGCGATGGTGGTGGCGGTGGTCGGGGTGGCAGCCGCCGCTGGGGCAGCCAGCGCGGTGGTGAGGCCGAATGCGCCCGCCATCGCGGCCGCACGAATTGTCAGAGCCATGGATGGTCTCTCCTGTTGCGTGTCACGAGCGCCCACCACACGCTCAACGGTGGGCAGGGCTTAACCGTGCAAGGCTTGCGCTGGGCTGAACGCCGCAACGAAGCCGCCCCGCGAGCCCGATAAGGGCCAGCGGGGCGACAGGAATGCGCGCGCCAGAGGGTAGAGCGGGAGAGCCGGCGCGCGGCAGAAGTGGCGCGGCTCAACGCAGGCCGCGGATGCCGTCGAAGTCGATCAGCGGTGCGCCGCGTCCGTCGAGACGGCAGGTGAAGCGACCGCGATCACTGCGGTTCCAACCCCCGCCAACATCGATCCGGCCGCGGACACGATAGCCATTGCGGGTGCGGTCGATATCGCGGACGTCGATCACGTCGGCATAGCGATAGCCGCCGAAGCGCCGGGCCTGATTTTCGGCGGCGCGCACGCAGCGATCCACCGCCGCGCGGGGGTTGATGCCATAGCCATAGCGCCCACCGCGATCCCAGCGGCCGCCGCGATCCCAGCGATCACCCCGATAATCGCGGTCATCCCAACGGTCGCGGCCGCGGTCGCCATCAAAGGCTCCGGCGAGCGCGGCAATCCCACCGATTACCACAGCGCCCGCAATGATCTCGCCCGCGCTGATTCCGTCGCGGTCGCGATCGCGCGCCATCGCCGGAGTGACAGAGGCGGCAGTCAGCGCAGTGGCAGCGACCGCGCCGAGGACAAGCCGGGCCGATTTGCCGGAGGCCAGCCGGTTGGTCATGGTGGTCATCGAAACATTCCTCGCTTGGCACCGCTGGCGGGATTGCCGGGGTGTCGAGGACGTTTTGCGCGATTCGGGGTGAGGCTTGCCTGAATCGGGATGACAGGAAGCGTTCAGCTTTTAACCCCTCTGGATGAACAGATCGCCTCATCTCACTCCGGTGGAAGCGCCGCCAGCACATCGCGGGTGAAGGCGGCAATATCGAACCGCGCGCCCACCGGATCCTCGCCCCGCCGCACGATCACCACCTGACGGCTCGGGACGATCACGACATATTGCCCGCGATTGCCGAAAGCGGCGAAGGTATCGGAGGGCACGCCTTCGGAGCGGTTCATCAACCAGAACCCCGCGCCGTAGTCGAAGGGGCCATCGGGCTGCGGGCCGCTGGGGGTGGAGACATATTGCACCCAGCCCTCGGGCAGCACGCGCTCGCCCGAGGGGAGCTTGCCGTCGTTCAAGTAAAGCTCGCCGAAACGCGCCAGATCCTGCGCCGTGCTCCAGACCTGCGACGACAGCACATATTCGCCGCGAATGTCGGTCTCGGCGACGGTGTGCTTCATCCCGAGCTTCGCGAAAAATTCCTGCGGCGGGTAGAACGTCAACCACTGGCCGATCGCCTTGATCGCCAGCAGCGTATCATTGTTGGCATAGCGGAACACCGTGCCCGGCGGGTGCAGCACCGGCCAGTTCACTGCGGTTTCGTCCACGGTCGATCCGCCGAAATAGAGCGCATCGGTGCGGTTGCCCGGCGTGTCGGAAAAGCGCCCCGTCGCCATCCGCAGCGCATGATCGAGCGTGATGGCACCGCGCGGATCGCTTGCCCCGCCGGCGCGCCAGTAATTGAGGCCGATGGGGTCCGCGACATTCGCCTCGCCCGCCTGCACCGCCGCGCCGACAAGCGTTGCGGCAAGGCTCTTGGCGACCGACCAGGTCCGCTGCGGGGTCTTGTCATCAAAGCCGGGCGCATAGAAGGCTGAACTGCGCCGCCCGCCTGAAGGTGACGGACGACTGACCAGCACCGCGGTGGTGCGGCTGCCCTCCCCGTAACTTCCCGCCAGGGCGGCCTTCTGCACCCGTTCGACCGCCGGGATTTGCGGCGCGCTTCGCTTTCGGGTCGAGCGCCCCTCGCCCGCCTCCACGATCACTTTGCCGCGCACCGGTGCCGGAGGCTGCGCGGCGAGCGGCACCGGCTGATCGGGGTTGCTGGCATCCTCCGGCGCGCCGATCGGAAGCACGGAACAGCCGGTGTCCGCACCATAATAAGCGGCAAGGCGTGCTGGCATGTCCTCAGCCCAATCCACGGCGACATGGGCGATCTGGCCGGTCGGACGGCGGACGATGGTATACGGCAGATCGGCGATGACTGCTGCCTGCGGTGCCTGAATGCCGGTGAGCTCCCAGGCTTCTACGCTCTCGGGCGTACGGGTGGTGCCGTTCGCCTCGGCATGGGCGATGGCGCTGCACAGCATCAGCGCCTTGTAACCCGCCGCCAGCGCGCGGTAGTAGCGGGCGTCGAGCGCCTCCTGCTGGCTCTGAGCGAAGGCGGGCGAGGCGGCGAGAAGCAGCGCGGTCGCTGCGAGCGTGGTGCGGATCATGCGCGCAACTCTAGGCCGCGCGAGGCAAAAGAAAAGGGCCGGAAAGGCATCGCTGCCCCCGGCCCTTTCGTGTCTCGCGACATGAATCGCTTTACGCGTCTTCGTAATCTTCTTCCGACTGCACCGGGCCCGAATCCTGGCCCTTGGCATCTTCGTCGCGGTCGACGAATTCGATGATCGCCATCTGCACCGCGTCCCCCGCGCGCACACCGGCGCGCAGCACGCGGGTGTAGCCGCCGTCACGATCGGCATAGCGCTCGGCAAGGACTTCGAAGAGCTTCTTGAGCTGCGCTTCGTCACCCAGACGGCTCATGGCGAGACGACGGTTCGACAAGCCGCCACGCTTGGCCAGCGTGATCAGCTTCTCGACATAGGGGCGCAGTTCCTTGGCCTTGGGCAGCGTGGTGGTGATCTGCTCGTGCTTGATCAGCGCGGCGGCCATATTGCGGAACAGGGCGTTGCGGTGCCCCGTCTTGCGGCCCAGCTTGCGGCCCGAAATACCATGACGCATATTCTTTACTCCGTTCGAAAAGGGCCCGTGTCAGGTAGCCCAGTGCTGGCGGCGCTTACGGGTGCGCCGCCATGACCCTGATTACCCGAGAAGTTCTTGTTCCAACTTCTTGGCCATCTCTTCGATGTTCTCGGGCGGCCAGCCCGGGATGTCCATGCCCAGACGCAGGCCCATGCTCGAGAGCACTTCCTTGATCTCGTTGAGCGACTTGCGGCCGAAGTTCGGCGTGCGCAGCATCTCGGCTTCGGTCTTCTGGACCAGATCGCCGATGTAGATGATGTTGTCGTTCTTGAGGCAGTTGGCCGAACGCACCGACAGCTCCAGCTCGTCCACCTTCTTGAGGAGGTAGCGGTTGAGCTGGTTGGCGTCGCTTTCTTCCGGCTGCACGGCGTGGCCGATCATCTGGCCCACCGGCTGCGGGATGCCGTCTTCGAAGTGGACGAACAGCGTCAGCTGGTCCTGAAGGATGCGCGCTGCATAGGCCACGGCGTCTTCCGGGGTGACAGTGCCATCGGTCTCGACGGTCAGCGAGAGCTTGTCGTAATCGAGCTCCTGCCCGACGCGGGCGTTCTCGACCTTGTAGCTCACCTGACGGACAGGCGAATAGAGCGAGTCGACCGGGATCAGACCGATCGGCGCATCGGCCGGCCGGTTCTGGACGGCAGGCGAGTAGCCCTTGCCCGTGTCGGCGGTCAGCTCCATGTTGAGCGTCGCGCCTTCATCGAGCTGGCAGATCACCAGATCCTTGTTCATCACTTCGATGTCGCCGGTGACGGCAATGTCGCCCGCCTTGACCGCGCCGGGGCCGGTGGCCGAAAGCTGGAGCCGCTTGGGGCCTTCGCCTTCCATCTTGAGCGCGATCTGCTTGACGTTCAGAACGATGTCGGTGACATCTTCACGCACGCCGGCAAGCGACGAGAATTCGTGCAGCACGTTCTCGATCTTGATCGAGGTGATGGCCGCGCCCTGAAGGCTCGACAGCAGCACCCGGCGCAGCGCGTTGCCGAGCGTCAGGCCGAAGCCCCGCTCGAGCGGTTCGGCCACGAAGGTCGCCTTGCGCTGACGATCGCCGCCATCCTTGATTTCGAGGGAGTTGGGTTTCTTGAGTTCCTGCCAGTTCTTGGTGTTGACGGACATGGATTTCCCCTAATTCGCCTTGTGGGCGGTTCAAATTTGGGCGGGCCGGATGCGCATGAGCGACGCGGCATCAGACCCGATCGGGTGGCGGAGGCGACACGCACCTCCGCCTTCCCGGCGGATCAGACGCGGCGACGCTTGGAGGGACGGACGCCGTTGTGCGGGATCGGCGTAACGTCGCGGATCGAGGTAATGTTGAAACCGACAGCTGCAAGACCCCGCAGCGCGCTTTCACGGCCCGAACCCGGGCCCTTCACTTCGACTTCCAGCGTGCGCACGCCGTGTTCGGCAGCCTTCTTGCCGGCATCGTCGGCTGCGACCTGCGCGGCATACGGCGTCGACTTGCGGCTGCCCTTGAAGCCCATCATCCCCGCGGACGACCACGAAATGGCGTTGCCCTGCGCGTCGGTGATGGTGATCATGGTGTTGTTGAAGCTGGCGTTGATGTGCGCAACGCCGCTGGTGATGTTCTTCTTGTCACGGCGCCGAATACGGCCTGGTTCGCGTGCCATTGTGTGAATTCCTCTAGCTCGTCAGAAGGAAAAAGCGTGCAAAGGGGGTTGCCCCGCCCGCTTACTTCTTCTTGCCCGCGATGGGCTTGGCCTTGCCCTTGCGGGTGCGGGCGTTGGTGTGGGTACGCTGGCCGCGAACGGGCAGGCCGCTACGGTGACGCAGGCCGCGATAGGCGCGCAGGTCCATCAAACGCTTGATGTTCATCGCGGTCTGACGACGCAGGTCGCCTTCCACGGTGAATTCGGCGTCGATGGCTTCACGGACGCGCAGGATTTCCTCGTCGGAAAGATCCTGGACGCGGGCGCTGTGCGCAATGCCAAGCTTGTCAGCGATCTGGACGGCGGTGGTACGACCAATACCGTGAATATAGGTCAGCGCGATGATCACGCGCTTGTTGGTGGGGATATTGACCCCGGCAATACGAGCCACTTATTTCTCCATGCTCCACAGGGACTTGAGGCCTTGTGAGGGGCCGCCCCTATCTCAACGCTTCATTCCATCCCATGCCCGTTTGCCGCTGTTGCCCTGCCTTGGCAGGCGCATAAACGGCAAAAAGTCCGGTCGGCACGCGCTAGGCGATGCCTGCCGAACTCTGTTCGAACATGTCGAATGAGCCGCGCGCATAGGCTGATTCGGTCGGGCCGTCAACCGCCTGTGGCGCGGCCTTCCTGATCAGGCCCACCCTGACGTCGCACCCTCGTCCCGGCCTTCTGCCCACTTGGCGCTGGCCGCCGCATCAGCGCTTGGGCGGTTCAGCCACATCGCCGAAAGTTTCGGCGACCGAGGGGATGTTGCGTGCGGGCTTGGCGTCCGGCTTGATCTCGATCTTGGGCGCGGGTTTGGCGGCAGGTGTCGGCAGCGGTGCCCTACCCACTGCGGGAGCCGGAGCAGCAGGGGGCTTCGTCGCAGCCGCTCCCGGCGCGCTGGTTACAGGCGCAGGCGTCGCAGCGGCAGGCGCTGGCGCAGGAGCAGGCGCTGCGGGCGGCTTCGGCATCGGCACGACCTTGAGCGGCTTGGCCAGCGCCTCAAGCTGCGCCCCCATCACGCCGTCCACTGCCTTGGAGATCACAGGGATCTCATAGCGCATCGGCCCGCCGACATTGTACTCCCACACGATCTTTGTGCCCTTGGGCGTCTTGCTGATCGCGATGGTCAGCACCCCGGTCACCGGCTCACTTTGGAGCGGACCGAGCGCGCCGACCATCCGTAGCGCGCTTTCGGGATAGGCCTGCACCACCCGCATATGCTCGACGCTGCCTTCGAGCGTGAAGCGCCCCGGCTCATCGACCTCGGGGATGGTCTCGCAGAAACACCCGCCCGCTGAGGGCATCAGGCTGAGGTTCTTCGAATCCCCCGACCAGGTGTGCTCCGAACGCCACCACGCCGCCGGAGAGATCAGCGCCAGCCACACCTCCTTGGGGGTGGCCTCGACCACGACTTCATGGCGCGAGACGAAGCTGTCATCGGTGGTGCGGGTGATCTCGGCAGGCGCAGGCGCGGCAGCAAGCAGCGCGGCGAGCGCGGCGGCGGGGATGGCGGGCTTCATGACACGGTCTCTCCTGCGGGTCGGCACGCGCCACGCTGCGATAAAAGCACGACGCGCACAAGGCCGCGCCCTGCCCTCGTGCGCGATCAGCTGGCGAGAATGGCGTCGATCTGGCCCGCGACCGTATCGATCGGCGCCATGCCATCGACGCGGGTCACGATCCCGCGCGCTTCGTAGCCCGGCAGGATCGGAGCGGTCTTGGCGCGGTATTCCTGCATCCGCATCCGCACGGTTTCCTCGTTATCGTCCGGGCGGCGCTTGAATTCGGTGCTGCCGCACACGTCGCACACGCCGGGCGTGGCGGGCGGATTGGCGGTGTCGTGGTAGAGCGCGCCGCAATTGCCGCAGGAAAAGCGCCCGGTGATCCGCTCGACCAGCGCGTCCTCGTTGACTTCGAGCTCGATCACATGGTCGAGCACGCGGCCGTTCTTGGCGAGGATCGCGTCGAGCGATTCCGCCTGCGCTGCGGTGCGCGGATAGCCATCGAAGATCGCGCCGGTCTCGGGTCCCATCGCCGCGAGTTCGGCATCGATCAGGTCGGACACGATGTCATCCGAGACCAGCTCGCCGCGCTCCATCACCGCCTTGGCCTTGAGCCCCACCGGGGTCCCCGCCTTGACGGCGGCGCGCAGCATGTCGCCGGTGGAGAGCTGTCGCATCCCGTGCCGCTCCACCAGCCCCGCACTCTGCGTGCCTTTGCCGGCACCGGGAGGGCCAAGAAGAATGATGTTCACGAACCGTCCCCCAATATCGCCGCCGGTCAGCGCCGCGCGTGTTCTTACAGACTTACGGGTTCAACCAAGCGGGCTGACGCGTCAAGCCGACTATCGTCGAATATCAGCGCATCCGCCCCTTGAGCTTGGCCTTCTTGATGAGATCGCCATACTGCAGCGCCAGCAGGTGCGACTGGATCTGGCTGATCGTGTCGACCGTGACGTTCACCACGATCAGCAGGCTCGTGCCGCCGAGCACCAGCGGAAGCCCCGTCTGCGCGATCATGTATTCGGGCAGCACGCAGACCAGCGTAAGGTAAAGCGCGCCGACCACGGTGATGCGGGTGAGGACATATTCGAGATAATCCGCAGTGCGCTTGCCCGGACGGATGCCGGGGATCGATCCGCCGTTCTTCTTCAGATTGTCCGCCGTCTCTTCCGGGTTGAAGACAACCGCGGTGTAGAAGAAGCAGAAGAAGATGATCCCGATCGCATAGAGCGCCATGTAGATCGGCTGACCATGCGCAAGATACTGGTTGAGCGTCTGGAGCACGGTGAAGGCACTGCTATCCGTGTCGATCGAAGACCCGGCGAACTGGGTGATCGTTAGCGGCAGCAGCAGCAGCGAGCTGGCGAAGATCGGGGGGATAACGCCCGCGGTGTTGATCTTGAGCGGCAGGTAGGAACGTTCCGCCTGCATCATCCCGCGCTGCGTCGCGCGCTTGGGATACTGGATCGTCAGGCGGCGCTGGGCACGCTCCATGAAGGAGATCAGCAGGATCAGCGCGACCATCATCACCAGGAAGCCGATGATGATGAAGCTGGAGATGTCGCCCGTGCGGCCACCCTCGAACAGGTTGGTGAAGAAGCCGGGGAAGGCCGCAACGATGCCCGCCATGATGATCAGCGACACGCCGTTGCCGATCCCGCGACTGGTGATCTGTTCGCCCAGCCACAGCAGGAACATGGTGCCGCCGACAAGGTTGATGACCGCGACGACCCGGAACATGTAGCCCGGATTGACCACGGCCTGCAGACCGCTCTGGCCCGATAGCGCCTCAAGGCCGACCGCAATCGCGTAGCCCTGAATGATGCACAGCAGTACCGTGCCGTAGCGGGTGTACTGGTTGAGCTTCTGGCGCCCGCTGGCGCCTTCCTTCTTCAGTGCGGCCAGCGCGGGGTGCAGCGCCGAGGCCATCTGCACCACGATCGAAGCGGTGATATAGGGCATCACGCCGAGCGCGATCAGGCTCATGCGCTCAAGACTGCCGCCCGAGAAGGCGTTGAACATGTCGAGCACGCCGCCGCTTGCGGTGCGATCATACAGCTCGGCCAGCACCTGCGGGTTGACCCCGGGCAGCGGCACGAAGCTGAGGAAGCGGAACACGATCAGCGCACCGATGGTGAACCAGATACGCTGCTTGAGCTCGGTCGCCTTGGCAAAATTGCCAAAGCTGAGGTTGCTCGCGATATTGTCGGCGCGTGATGCCATGTCGTTCTGTCGATCCTAGCTCCTGGCCTGCCCATAATGGCTGCCTATCGGCTGCCCGGCAAACCAACCTTTGCGCGCTTGTCCCTCGGAGGGACCGCCCTGCCCCGGCCTGACGCCAAAGGGCCATGCGGCGCGCGAGAGCGTAAATAGGGAGCGCGGGGGCTCTTGTCGAACCCCCGCGCATCACCTTTTGTCGATTACTTCGCCTTTGCGGCCTTGTTGGCGTCGCGGCGGGCGAGCTTCTTTTCATGTTCGGGGGTCGGAGCCGGGGCCACGTCCACCTTGCCGCCGGCCTTTTCGACCGCGGCGATCGCACCCTTGGTGGCGCCGGTTACGGCGAAGGTCGCCTTGGCGGTGATCTCACCCTTGCCGAGCAGACGCACGCCGTCCTTGCCGCCGCGCACCAGACCCGCTTCACGCAGGGCTTCCTCGGTGATGGTGGCCTTGGCGTCGAGCTTGCCCGCGTCGATGAACTTCTGGATCATGCCCACGTTCACCTCGGCATAGTCCTTGCCGAACGGGTTGTTGAAGCCGCGCTTCGGGAGACGCATGTGCAGCGGCATCTGGCCGCCTTCGAAGCCCTTGATGGCCACACCCGAACGGGCCTTCTGGCCCTTCTGGCCGCGTGCCGAGGTCTTGCCCTTGCCCGAGCCGATACCACGGCCCACGCGGACGCGGCCCTTGCGGGCACCGGCATTGTCGCGGATGTCATTCAGTTTCATAGTCGTGCACTCGCTTTCGCTTTTGTCGCGCTGATAGAAAGGAAGGCCCCGACTTAGCGGGGCCTCACCTGATGTTTAGTCGATCACCTGCACCAGATGCGGGACCTTGGCGATCGCGCCGCGCACCTCAGGGGTGTCCTGACGCTCGACGATCTTGTGCATCTTGTTCAGCCCCAGACCGATGAGGATCTGGCGCTGGCTGGCGGGGCGACGGATCGGCGAGCCGATCTGCTTGATCTTGATGGTAGCCATTATCGGTTACTCCGCGATCGCGGCAGCATCGGCTTCCGCCTCGGCTGCACTGGCTCCGCCCCGACCGAGCAGGTCGGCAACCTTCTTGCCGCGACGCTGAGCCACCGACTTCGGCGAAGTCTGCTCAGTCAGCGCGTCGAAGGTGGCGCGGATCATGTTGTAGGGGTTCGAGGTGCCGACCGACTTGGTCACCACGTCGGCAACGCCGAGGCTCTCGAACACGGCGCGCATCGGACCACCGGCGATGATGCCGGTCCCCGGAGGCGCGGTGCGCAGGGTCACCTTGCCCGCGCCGAAACGGCCGTTGCCGTCGTGGTGCAGGGTGCGGCCTTCCTTGAGCGGAACGCGGATCATCTTCTTGCGCGCCGCAGCGGTCGCCTTGGTGATCGCTTCGGGCACTTCGCGAGCCTTGCCGTGGCCAAAGCCAACGCGGCCCTGGCCGTCACCGACAACCACGAGCGCGGCAAAGCCGAAGCGCTTGCCGCCCTTCACGGTCTTGGAGACGCGGTTGATGTGCACCAGCTTTTCGATGATGCCGTCATCTTCTTCCTGCTTGCCGCCGCGACGATCGTCACGACCGCCGCGACCACGACCGCGATCGCCGCCTTCGCGGTTGCCGCCACGGCCACGGCCACGACGGGCATTGCCGTCATCGGCCTGCGCCGGCGACTGGTTTTCTGCCGCTTCCGACGGGGTCTGTGCCACTGCCGGCACTTCGTTGGTGTTCTCGTCAGCCATAATCAGAACTCCAGCCCGCCTTCGCGGGCGGCATCGGCCAGCGCCTTGACGCGGCCATGGAACAGGAACCCGCCGCGGTCGAACACGACAGTCGTCACGCCCGCCTTCTTCGCGGCTTCGGCGATCTGCTTGCCGACCTCGGCAGCGGCATCGACATTCGCGCCGCTCGCCTTGGCACCCAGGGTCGAGGCCGCTGCGACGGTCTTGCCGGCGGTGTCATCAATGATCTGGGCGTAGATGTGGCGACCGGTGCGGTGCACCGACAGACGGGGCTTGCCACCGGCACGCGCGCGCAGCGCGGTGCGAACGCGGCGACGGCGCCGTTCGAACAGGGATAGCTTTGCCATGTTACCTCTTCTTCCCTTCCTTGCGGAAGATATACTCGCCGCGATAGGCAATGCCCTTGCCCTTGTAGGGCTCGGGCTTGCGCCAGCGGCGGATTTCGGCGGCAAACTGGCCCACGGCCTGCTTGTCGGAGCCCGAGATCTCGATCGTGGTCTGGTCCGGGGTCTTGACTTCAAGCCCTTCGGGAACCGGCAGGTCGACATCGTGGCTGTAGCCCAGCTGCAGCTTCAGATTGCGGCCCTGCGCGTTGGCACGGTAGCCGACGCCCTTGATGTCGAGGATCTTGGTGAAGCCGGCGCTGACGCCTTCCACCAGGTTCGACACGAGGGTGCGCTGCATGCCCCAGAAGGCACGCGCCTGCTTGCTGTCATTGGCCGGCTTGACCACGATCTCGCCCTCTTCGACCTTGTAGTCGATGAGGTCGGACAGGCCGAGGGTCAGGGTGCCCTTGGGGCCCTTCACCGTGAGGGTGCCGTTGTCGATCGAGGCGGTCACACCGCCCGGGATCGCAACCGGCTTTTTACCGATGCGGCTCATCAGAACACCTCCGCCAGCACTTCGCCACCGACGTTATGCGTGCGTGCTTCGGCATCCGAGAGCACGCCACGCGGCGTCGAGACGATGGTGATGCCGAGACCATTGCGGACCGTCGGAAGTTCCTTGGAACCCGAGTAGATCCGGCGACCCGGCTTGGAGACGCGAGCCACGTGCTTGATCGCGGGCTCGCCTTCGAAATACTTCAATTCGATCCGCAGCGCCTTGTGCTTGCCCGAATTGTCTTCGCTGAAGCCACGGATGTAGCCTTCACGCTGAAGCACTTCGAGCACGCTTGCACGCAGGTTGCTCGCCGGGGTCAGGACGGAGTCCTTCTTGGCGCGCTGGCCGTTGCGGATGCGGGTGAGCATGTCACCCAGAGGATCGGTCATAGCCATCTGTCAGTCCTCACCAGCTCGACTTGGTCAGACCGGGAATCATCCCGCTGTTGCCGAGTTGACGCAGTTCGATACGGTTGATGCCGAACTTGCGGTAATAGCCGCGCGGGCGGCCGGTGGTGGCGCAACGGTTGCGCACCCGGGTCGGGTTCGCGTTGCGCGGAAGCTCCGCCATCTTGAGACGGGCGACCAGGCGCTCCGTTTCGTCGAGGGATTCGTCGTTAGCGATCGCCTTCAGCTTCTCGTACTTCGCAGCGTACTGCTTGACGAGCTTCTTGCGACGCTCATTCTTGTTGATGGAACTCAGTTTCGCCATGGACTTAAGCTCTCTTGCCTAGTGTCTTTTGGGGGAAGCGGCTCACGCCGCCTCCTTCTGTTCGGTCTTGGCTTCGCCCGCGAAGGGGAAGCCGAACAGGCGCAGCAGCTCGCGCGCCTCTTCGTCGGTCTTGGCGGTGGTGGTGACGATGATGTCCATCCCACGCACCTTCTCGATCCGGTCGTAGCTGATTTCGGGGAACACGATCTGTTCCTTCAGCCCCATCGCGTAGTTGCCGCGGCCGTCGAACGACTTGGGGTTCAGCCCGCGAAAGTCACGGATGCGCGGCATGGCCACGGTCACGAGACGGTCGAGAAATTCGTACATGCGCTCGCGGCGCAGGGTCACCTTGCAACCGATCGGCATGCCTTCACGCAGCTTGAACTGCGCGATCGACTTCTTGGCGATGGTGATGACCGGCTTCTGGCCAGCGATCAGCGCCATTTCCTCGGCGGCGGTCTGGACCTTCTTCTTGTCCTGGCTCGCCTCGCCCACGCCCATGTTGAGCGTGATCTTTTCGAGCTTGGGGACTTCCATCCGGTTCTTGTAACCGAACTTTTCGGTCATGGCCTTGACGATTTCTGCATCGTACTTGGCCTTCATACGGGCGGTATAATCAGCCATCGATGGTCTCCCCACTCTTGACAGCGACGCGCACCTTCTTGCCGTCCTTCACTTCGAAGCGGACGCGGGTGGCCTTGCCGGTCTTGGGATCAGCGAGCGCAACCTTGGAGATGTGCATCGGCGCGGCGACGCGATCGATGCCACCCTGGGGGTTGGTCTGGCTGGGCTTGCGGTGACGGGCGACGACATTGACGCCCTCGACGACGACTTTGCCGTCCTTGGGCATGACCTGAGCGACCGTACCGGTGCGGCCCTTGTCCTTGCCCGACAGCACGACGACGCTGTCACCCTTCTTGATCTTGGCGGCAGCCATCACAGTACCTCCGGCGCGAGCGAGATGATCTTCATGAAGCCCTTGCCGCGCAGTTCGCGCACCACGGGGCCAAAGATACGGGTGCCGATCGGCTCCTCGTTCTTGTTCACGAGCACCGCTGCATTGCTGTCGAAGCGGATGACAGTGCCATCCGGACGACGCACGTCCTTGCGGGTGCGCACGATCACCGCGCGGTGAACGTCGCCCTTTTTGACCTTGGTGCGCGGCTGCGCCTCCTTGATGGAGACGACGATCACGTCACCGACGCCCGCGGTACGACGCTTCGACCCGCCCAGCACCTTGATGCACTGGACGCGCTTAGCGCCGCTGTTGTCCGCGACGTCGAGATTGGATTGCATCTGGATCATTGATCCGTCTTCCTTCTCACTGGCTTACCGGGACGCCCAATCCGACTGGGGCCCGGCAGTTCCGTTTACGTCTGTTGCTCAGTTACCCGCTTCGGCCACGTCGAGGTCGGCTTCCACCGCCTGCACGCCGCCTGCCACGACCCGGTCCTTGACGATCCAGGTCTTGGTCTTGGACATCGGGCGGGTCTCTTCGATCCGCACCACGTCACCCACGGTGTATTCGTTCGTCTCGTCGTGCGCGTGATACTTCTTCGAACGACGGATGATCTTCCCGTAAAGCGGGTGCTTCACCTTGCGTTCGACCAGCACGGTCACGGTCTTGTCGGTCTTGTCGGAGGTCACAGTCCCGACGAGGATACGCTTGGGCATTGTGTTACTCCTTACGCCTTGGCGGCGGCGGCTTTCGCCGCGCGCTCGGTTTGCAGCGTCTTGATCTGCGCGATGGCCCGGCGCACCTGACGGATGCGCGAAGGGGCTTCGAGCTGGTTGGTCGCAGCCTGGAACCGCAGATTGTACTGCTCGCGCTTGAGCTCGGTAAGCTCGGCGGTCAGCTGATCATCGGTCTTGGTGCGAAGGTCCGCGATATCGGCCATTATTCGCCTCCCAGGTGGCTGGTGTCACCCAGGCGGGCGACAACCTTGGTCTTGATCGGCAGCTTCATCGCTGCACGCTCGAACGCTTCGGCAGCCAGCGGGCCGGCCACGCCGTCGAGCTCGAACAGGATGCGGCCCGGCTTCACCTTGGCTGCCCAGTATTCGACCGAACCCTTGCCCTTACCCTGACGGACTTCGGCAGGCTTCTTCGACACGGGCACATCGGGGAACACGCGGATCCAGAGACGACCCTGACGCTTGATGTGACGGGTGATCGCACGACGCGCCGCTTCGATCTGGCGGGCGGTAACGCGCTCGGGTTCCAGAGCCTTCAGGCCGTAGGAGCCGAAGTTGAGGGTGGTGCCACCCTTGGCTTCGCCCTTGATCCGGCCCTTGAACTGCTTGCGGAACTTGGTTTTTTTCGGTTGCAACATGGTCTGTTACCTCAACGAGCCGGACGGACGCCGGAAGTCTGGGCTTCCATCATCAGGCGGTCCTGCGCGGTCGGATCGTGAGCGAGGATCTCGCCCTTGAATATCCACACCTTGATCCCGATGATCCCGTAGGCGGTGAGCGCCTCGGTCTCGGCGTAATCGATGTTCGCACGCAGGGTGTGAAGCGGCACGCGGCCTTCGCGGTACCATTCGACGCGGGCGATTTCAGCCCCGCCGAGACGGCCACCGCACACGATCTTGATGCCTTCGGCACCCAGACGCAGCGCCGACTGCACCGCACGCTTCATCGCCCGGCGGAACGCCACGCGGCGCACCAGCTGATCGGCAATGCCCTGCGCGACGAGCTTGGCGTCGATTTCCGGCTTGCGGATCTCGACGATGTTCAGCTTCACGTCGCTCGCGGTCATGGTCGCCAGCTTCGAGCGCAGCTTTTCGATGTCCGCGCCCTTCTTGCCGATGATGACACCGGGACGCGCCGCATAGATCGACACGCGGCACAGCTTGGCCGGACGCTCGATCACCACCTTCGAAACCGCCGCCTGGGGCAGGTTCTTCATGATGTACTTGCGGATCATCACGTCTTCTTTGAGAAGCTGCGCATAGTCACGCCCTTCGGCGTACCAGCGGCTGTCCCAGGTACGGTTGATCTGCAGGCGCAGACCGATCGGATTGCTCTTCTGGCCCATCTTACGCCTCCTCTGCTTCGCGAACGACGATCCGCAGACGCGAGAACGGCTTCAGGATCCGGGTCGACTTGCCGCGACCGCGAGTGTGGAACCGCTTCATCGTCACCGACTTGCCGACCGAGGCTTCCGCCACGACGAGCGCATCGACGTCGAGATTGTGGTTGTTCTCAGCGTTGGCGATCGCCGAGGCGAGCACCTTGCTCGCATCGCGCGCCATCGCCCGCTTCGAGAAGGCGAGGATGTTCAGAGCTTCCTCGGCCTTCTTGCCGCGGATCAGGGCGGCAACGAGGTTCAGCTTCTGCGCCGAACCACGGATCGTGGTGCCGACGGCCAGCGCCTCGTTGTCGCCCACGCGGCGGGGTGCTTTTGCCTTGCCCATTAGCGCTTGCCCTTCTTGTCGGCAGCGTGACCGGGGAAGGTGCGCGTGGGCGCAAATTCACCGAGCTTGTGGCCGACCATTTCTTCCGAAACCGAAACGGGAATGAACTTGTGCCCGTTATAGACATTGAAGGTGAGCCCGACGAACTGCGGCAGAATCGTCGAACGCCGCGACCAGGTCTTGATCGGCTTGGTGTTGCTCGCTTCCTGCGCGCTTTCAGCCTTCTTCAGAAGGCTCAGCTCGACAAACGGACCTTTCCAGACGGAACGTGCCATCGTCTCTTACCTCTTCTTCTTCGCGTGACGCGAACGGATGATCATCTTGTCCGTCTGCTTGTTGTGGCGCGTACGGGCACCCTTGGTCGGCTTGCCCCACGGGGTCACCGGATGGCGACCACCGGAGGTCCGGCCTTCACCACCACCGTGCGGGTGGTCGACCGGGTTCTTCGCAACGCCGCGGGTCAGCGGGCGGACACCCATCCAACGCTTGCGGCCAGCCTTGGCGAAATTCTGGTTGGCGTTGTCGGGGTTCGACACCGCACCCACCGTGCCCATGCAATCGCCGCGCAGGTAACGCTGCTCGCCCGAATTGAGGCGAACGATGACCATCGCGCGGTCACGACCGACGACCTGCACATAGGTGCCGGCCGAACGGGCGATCTGGCCGCCCTTGCCCGGCTTCATCTCGACATTGTGGCAGATCGTGCCGACCGGCATCTGACCGAGCAGCATCGCGTTGCCCGGCTTGGTGTCGGTCTTCTCACCCGCCACCACCGTGTCGCCGACAGCGAGACGCTGCGGAGCAATGATGTAGGCCTGCTCACCGTCCTCGTACTTGACGAGAGCGATGAAGGCGGTGCGGTTGGGGTCATATTCCAGACGCTCGACGGTAGCCGGCATGTCCCACTTGCGACGCTTAAAGTCGATGTAGCGGTACTTCTGCTTGTGACCACCGGCGATGCCACGCGAGGTGACATGGCCCTTGTTGTTACGGCCACCGGTCTTACGCTTGCCTTCGGTCAGCGCCTTCACCGGCTTGCCCTTGTAGAGCGCCGACTTGTCGACCAGGATCAGACCGCGGCGTGCGGGACTGGTCGGCTTATAGTTCTTGAGTGCCATTGTTCGTTTCCTGTCCCTTGGCCTCAGATACCGCTGGTGATATCGATCATCTCACCCTCAGCGAGGGTGACGATGGCCTTCTTCACGTCGGAGCGCTGATAGGCCTTGCCCTTCCAGCGCTTGGTCTTGCCCTTCTGGACCAAGGTGTTCACGGCGACGACCTTCTTGTCGTAGATCGCCTCGATCGCTTCCTTGATCTGCGGCTTGGTCGCGGAACCCGCAACCTTGAAGACCACGGCGTTGTGTTCCGACGCGAGGGTCGACTTTTCCGTGATGTGCGGCGCGATGATCACGTCGTAGTGACGCGCATCGACAGTCTGCTTCTTAGCCATTGAAGCGCGCCTCCAGCTTTTCGACAGCGGCCTTGGTCAGCACCAGCGTGTCGTGGTTGAGGATGTCGTAGACATTGGCACCGATTGCGGGGAGCACGTTGATGCCCGGCAGGTTGCCGGCGGCCTTCTTGAAGCCCGCATCGACCTGCTCGCCGTCGATCACCAGGATCTTGCCGGCAAAACCAGCCTTGGCGAGGTGGCCCTTCAGAGCCTTGGTCTTGGCTTCGGCGAGTTCGAGGCTGTCGACCACGACCAGACCGTCCTTGGCCTTGCTCGAAAGCGCCATCTTGAGGCCCAGCGCACGGATCTTCTTGTTGAGCGACTGCTCGAAGTCACGCTTGCGCGCGCCGTGGGCCTTGCCGCCGCCAATGAAGATCGGAGCCGCACGGTCGCCGTGACGGGCGGTACCGCCGCCCTTCTGCTTGCCGAACTTCTTGCCGGTGCGGGCCACGTCCGAACGCTCACGCGTCGGGCGGGCGGTGCCGCGGCGGTTTTCAAGCTGCCAGGTCACCACGCGGTGGAGGATGTCGGCGCGCGGCTCGATGCCGAACACGTCGTCCGACAGCTCGATATCGCCCGAGGCCTTGCCGCCGTCGATTTTCTGAACCTTGATCTTCATGGCTCAGCCTTCCTTGTTTTCTTCGGTGGCCGCAGCGTCGATTTCGACAGCTTCGGTCACAGTAGCTTCTTCGGCCGCGGCGTCGACCACCGAGGGGGTCTCGTCAGCCTGCGGGGCCTTCTTCTCGAGCACCGCGCCGGGGAACGGCACGCCTTCGGGAAGCGGCAGCTTCACCGCGTCGCGCACAAGCAGCCAGCCATTCTTCGCGCCCGGGACCGAGCCCTTGACGAAGAGAAGACCGCGCTCGGCGTCGGTGCGGACGATTTCGAGGTTCTGCTGGGTGCGCTGACGGTCGCCCATGTGGCCGGCCATCTTCTTGCCCTTGAACACGCGGCCCGGATCCTGACGGTTACCCGTCGAACCGTGGGCACGGTGCGAGATCGAAACACCGTGGGTGGCGCGCATGCCGCCGAAGCCCCAGCGCTTCATGGCGCCGGCAAAGCCCTTGCCCTGCGTGTGGCCGGTGATGTCGACCATCTGACCGGCGATAAAATGTTCTGCGCTGATCGTGGCGCCGACCGGCACGAGGCCGTCTTCGCTCTCAACGCGGAATTCTGCGACGCGCTTCTTCAGGCCGACATCGGCCTTGGCGAAATGTTCACGCTGCGGCTTGGCAACGTTCTTCTGCTTGGCTTCGCCCGCGCCGAGCTGGACGGCGAAGTAGCCATCACGGTCAGCAGTGCGGTGCGAAACCACCTGGCAATCTTCCAGCGCGAGAACGGTCACAGGCACGTGCCGTCCGTCCTCCTGGAAGAGGCGGGTCATCCCGACTTTCTTTGCGATAACGCCGGTGCGCATCGTCAGTTACTCCTCAACAGAGGCACCCTGCAGACCATCCGCAAGGTGCATGGCGAGGCCGCGTTGCAAGCAACACAGCCCCAGTTCAGCCCGAATTTTCATGCATCGCCCCGTCCGGGCTGAGTGCCTCCGCTGGCCGGTTGGCCGCTGGAGGCGAGACGGGGGACGCAGCCCGGAATGGTTCCGGCGGTATCCACCCTATCGTCAGGCGGGGCGTATCAGCCCCTACGATAGAGGCCCCTTGCCGAAGCGAGGGGCATTTCGGCTAGCCTTTTAGGCCAGCTTGATTTCGACGTTCACGCCGGCAGCCAGATCGAGCTTCATCAGCGCGTCCACGGTCTGGGCGTTGGGCTGCACGATATCGAGCAGCCGCTTGTAGGTACGGACCTCGAACTGCTCGCGCGACTTCTTGTCGACGTGCGGACCGCGGTTCACGGTGAACTTCTCGATACGCGTCGGCAGGGGAATGGGGCCGCGAATAAGCGCGCCGGTGCGGCGGGCCGTATCAGCGATCTCACCAGTGGCCTGGTCGAGAACGCGGTGGTCAAACGCCTTGAGGCGAATACGGATATTCTGAGCTTCCATGTCCTACTACCGATGCGAAAGAGCCAAGGAGCAGCCGGTTGCCCGGCATTTCCCAAAAACAAAGACCGCCCCGCGTCCTTCCGGTTTCCCGAGAGCGGGCGGCCTTCCTCAAAACTCGTGCCCTTGGAGACGAATCTCGTCCGGGGATGCGCGCCTATACGGGGCGTGTTGGATTCTGGCAAGGGGCAAGCTTAAGGAAATTGCGTGACCGTGAAACGACCGCGCCGATCCCGGGCCGGAGCCCCCTACCCTAACGCAAAAAGGCCCGGCGGCTCGTAGGAGCGCCGGGCCTCAAAGCGTTCAGTTACGCTCCGAAAGGGAGCAGAACCTTACTTGGTGATCTTGGCAACGACGCCCGAACCCACGGTGCGTCCGCCTTCGCGGATCGCGAAGCGCAGACCTTCGTCCATGGCGATCGGTGCGATCAGCTTGACGCCGATGGTCACGTTGTCGCCCGGCATCACCATTTCGGTGCCTTCGGGAAGGATCACTTCGCCGGTCACGTCGGTGGTGCGGAAGTAGAACTGCGGGCGGTAGTTGGCGAAGAACGGCGTGTGACGGCCACCTTCGTCCTTCGACAGCACGTAGACTTCGGCGCTGAACTCGGTGTGCGGGCTGACCGAACCGGGCTTGCAGAGAACCTGGCCACGCTCGACCTCTTCACGGGCGACGCCGCGGATCAGGGCGCCGACGTTGTCGCCAGCTTCACCGCGATCGAGCAGCTTGCGGAACATTTCCACGCCGGTGACGGTGGTCTTGCGGGTGTCCTTGATGCCGACGATTTCGACTTCGTCACCAACGTTGACGATGCCGGTTTCGATACGGCCGGTCACCACGGTGCCGCGACCCGAGATCGAGAACACGTCTTCGATCGGCATCAGGAACGGCTTGTCGACCGGACGGTCGGGCTGCGGGATGAAGCTGTCGACGGCTTCGATCAGGGCAATCACCGATTCCTTGCCGATGGCGTCATCGCGGCCTTCGAGAGCGGCCAGAGCCGAACCCTTGATGATCGGAATGTTGTCACCGTCGAAGTCGTACGAGCTGAGCAGCTCGCGCACTTCCAGTTCGACGAGCTCGAGGATTTCCTCGTCGTCAACCTGGTCGACCTTGTTCATGTACACGACCAGAGCCGGCACGCCGACCTGACGGGCGAGCAGGATGTGCTCACGGGTCTGGGGCATCGGGCCGTCAGCAGCGTTCACGACCAGGATCGCGCCGTCCATCTGGGCGGCACCGGTGATCATGTTCTTCACGTAGTCGGCGTGACCCGGGCAATCGACGTGCGCGTAGTGACGGGCAGCCGATTCGTACTCGACGTGCGCGGTCGAGATGGTGATGCCGCGCTCACGCTCTTCCGGAGCCTTGTCGATGTTGGCGAAGTCCACGGCGGCGCCGCCGTAGGTTTCAGCCATCACCTTGGTGATCGCCGCGGTCAGCGTGGTCTTGCCATGGTCAACGTGACCGATGGTGCCGATGTTGCAGTGCGGCTTATTCCGCTGGAACTTTTCCTTAGCCATTTCTCTGGTGTACCTTCTTGGATGAATTGATGTGTTCGCGGGAGAACGGCAGCGCCCGCTGAATCAGGCGCCGCCCCTAGACCGATCAATCGGCTTAGGCAAGTTTCTCCTTGACCTCGGCTGCGACGTTGGCCGGAACCTCGTCATAGTGCGAGAACTGCATGGAGTAGTTCGCGCGCCCTTGCGTGAACGAGCGCAGTTCATTGACGTAGCCGAACATGTTGGCGAGCGGCACGAAGGCCTCGACCGCCTGGGCATTGCCGCGCGTGTCGGTGCCCTGGATCTGACCGCGCCGCGAGTTGAGGTCGCCAATGACGTCGCCGAGGTAATCATCGGGAGTCACGACTTCAACCTTCATGATCGGCTCGAGCAGCTTGATACCGGCCTTCTGCGCCACTTCGCGCATGGCACCGCGGGCGGCGATTTCGAACGCGATCGCGCTCGAGTCGACGTCGTGGTAGGCACCATCGGTCAGCTTGATCGAGAAGTCGATGATCGGGAAGCCCACGAGATGGCCGCTTTCGGCCTGCTCGCGGAAGCCCTTTTCGATCGCCGGGATGTATTCGCGCGGAATGTTCCCGCCCTTGATCGCGTCCTCGAAGGTCACGCCCTGGCCGCGCTCACCCGGGGTGACCGTAACCTTCACGCGGCCGAACTGGCCCGAGCCACCCGACTGCTTCTTGTGGGTGTAATCGACTTCGACTTCGCGGCCGAGATATTCGCGGTAAGCCACCTGCGGCGCGCCGACATTGGCCTCGACCTTGAACTCGCGACGCATGCGATCGACGATGATGTCGAGGTGCAGTTCGCCCATGCCCTTGATGATCGTCTGACCGCTTTCGTGGTCGGTCGACACGCGGAACGAGGGGTCTTCCTGCGCCAGGCGATTGAGCGCAATGCCCATCTTTTCCTGGTCGGCCTTGGTCTTGGGTTCCACCGAAAGCTCGATCACGGGCTCGGGGAATTCCATGCGCTCGAGAATGATCGGCTTGGCGGCATCACACAGGGTATCCCCGGTGGTGGTGTCCTTCATGCCGGCCAGCGCGACGATGTCGCCCGCAAATGCCTCATCGATGTCCTCGCGGTTGTTCGAGTGCATCAGCAGCATGCGGCCGATCTTTTCCTTCTTGTCCTTCACCGAGTTCAGGACCTGGCCCTTGGTGAGCTTGCCCGAATAGATGCGGGTGAAGGTCAGCGAGCCGACGAAGGGGTCGTTCATGATCTTGAACGCCAGCGCCGAGAACGGGGCATCGTCGCTCGAGGGGCGCTCGGCCTCCTCCTCGCTGTCGGGCAGCACGCCCTTGATCGCCGGAACGTCGAGCGGCGAAGGCATGTAATCCACCACCGCATCGAGCAGGGGCTGGACGCCCTTGTTCTTGAACGCGGAGCCACAGGTCACCGGCACGAAGGCGCGCGCCATGGTGCCCTGACGGATCAACTTCTTGATCGTCGGGACGTCAGGCTCGTTGCCTTCGAGATAGGCTTCCATGATCTCGTCGTCCTGTTCGACGACGAGCTCGATCAGGCGCTCGCGATATTCGGCAGCCTTGTCGGCGAGATCTTCCGGAACGGGGATGAACTCGTACTTCGCGCCGAGGCTGTCGTCCCGCCACACGATGCCGCGGTTGTTGACGAGGTCGACCACGCCCTCAAGCTGGCTCTCGGCCCCGATCGGGAGATAGAGGACAAGTGGCTTGGCGCCGAGGCGGTCGATGATCGACTGCACGCAGTAATAGAAGTCAGCGCCGGTGCGGTCGAGCTTGTTGATGAAGCACATCCGGGGGACGCCGTATTTGTCAGCCTGGCGCCACACAGTTTCCGACTGCGGCTCCACGCCGGCCACGCCGTCGAACACCGCCACGGCGCCATCCAACACGCGCAAGCTGCGTTCGACTTCGATGGTGAAGTCGACGTGGCCGGGGGTGTCGATGATGTTGATGCGGTGCTTCGGCATGTTTTCGCGCAGCGCGTCGGGGTCGCTCATCGGATCCATGGTCGGATCTTCGGCGGTCCAGAAGGTCGTGGTCGCGGCCGAGGTGATCGTGATCCCGCGCTCCTGCTCCTGCTCCATCCAGTCCATCGTCGCGGCACCATCGTGCACTTCGCCGATCTTGTAGGACTTGCCGGTGTAGTAGAGGATACGCTCGGTCGTGGTGGTCTTGCCGGCATCGATGTGCGCCATGATGCCGATATTGCGATAGCGCTCCAGCGGATACTCGCGGGCCATATCAGGTTCCTTGATCGTGAGGGGGGCCGCCGGGTCGCGGACTAGGCCCCATATAGGGAAGATTGTGACAGCCGGAAGACCCTGCCCCCCGGCTGCCCACAATCCGAGCGTTTTACCAGCGGTAGTGCGAGAAGGCGCGGTTCGCATCCGCCATGCGGTGCGTGTCTTCGCGCTTCTTCACCGCATTGCCGCGGTTGTTGGCCGCATCGAGCAGCTCACCCGACAGCCGCGCGGCCATCGTGGTTTCGGGACGACCGCGCGCGGCGGTGATCAGCCAGCGGATCGCGAGCGCCTGGGCACGCTCGGGGCGAACCTCGACCGGCACCTGATAGGTCGCACCACCGACACGGCGGCTGCGCACTTCGACCTGCGGCTTCACATTGTTGAGCGCATCATGGAACAGCTGGATCGGATCGGCCTTGGCCTTCGCTTCCACCGTTTCGAGCGCGCCATAGACGATCTTCTCGGCAACAGCCTTCTTACCGTCGAGCATGAGGTTGTTCATGAACTTCGACAGGATCTGATCCCCGTACTGGGGATCGGGCAGGATGACCCGCTTTTCGGGACGACGACGACGTGACATTGCACTTCTTCCTTCTCTGAAGCGCGTCCCCGCGAAGGCGGGGACCTCGGGCCGCTGGCGTGTCGCCTGCGGCGGGAGGCTCCCGCCTTCGCGGGAGCGCACAAAAACCGATTATTTGGGCCGCTTGGCGCCGTACTTCGAGCGCGACTGCTTGCGATCCTTCACGCCCTGCGTGTCGAGCACGCCGCGAAGGACGTGGTAGCGCACGCCGGGAAGGTCGCGCACACGCCCGCCGCGGATCAGGACAACCGAGTGCTCCTGCAGGTTGTGGCCTTCGCCGGGGATGTAGGAGATGACCTCGCGCTGGTTGGTCAGGCGAACCTTGGCCACCTTGCGCAGCGCCGAGTTCGGCTTCTTCGGGGTCGTCGTGTAAACGCGGGTGCAGACACCGCGCTTCTGCGGGTTCTGTTCCATCGCAGGGACCTTAGACTTGGCCTTCTGCGGAACGCGGCCCTTGCGGACCAGCTGGTTGATCGTCGGCATGTAAGACTTTCTCTCTTCACCGTATGAGGGGTGACACGGGTGCCGGACGATGGGGGGAGAGAGAGTTGCCTCGCCGAAACCTTTGTGATCCCCCGCGCAGGCGGGGGCCTCAAGCCTCAGGCGATACCGCTTTCGGCACGAGATCCCCGCCTGCGCGGGGATTCGCAAAGTCGACAAGCCGAAACGCTCCACCCACATGGTCAGGCCCTTCGGCCACCGGGTTACTTTGACGGCTGCCCCTCTGCTGGAGAGAGACGGGGCCGCCAATGTTCAGCTCGCTTTCGCAGGGGTTGCCTACGAAGGATGCGCGCCCTTAGGCGGGTTTGGGTTGGGGGTCAAGGGTGACACGTCAGGGGCAGCAAGATCTCGAGCGGGCACAAGGCACCGCAATCCGATCCGGGGTCAGAATGTTTGAGCCGACAGCGCAGCATGAGTCGATCTGAAATAGTCCGCCATCTCCATAAACTTTTGCGGGCTGAGCCTCACATGAATGCGACGCCGGTCGTTCTTGTCGGGGAAACGCTCGACATAACCACGCTCCTCGAGGATACGCAGATACCGCAGAGCTGTGGTGTCAGGCACTCCGCTGCCAATCATGACTGCCGTCACCGATAGCGATTTACCAAGCAATGCTGCGCGGTAGAGATCAATCAGCATCGACCAAGCCGGATCGAACAGAAGATCTTGGTCAAGCAGCGTGCGGCGGCGCGCCCTCGCCACCAAAATCGCCTCGACGAACGCCACGCCAGATGACCCGGCTGTGCGATCCGCAGGCTCGTGCACCGCGGCGACACATGAGATTCGCTGCGGTGTCTCATCGATGGTCCGACTTTCATCATTCGCCGGCGGCAAAGTGAACGCAGGCGTGCACCCGCATAACCGGGCTGTCCCAGCGGACTGGAGCGAGGTTGCGATCATTTGAAGTCGGTCGCAAAGAGATGTGATGTCGGTTGCCATGATCACGGCGCTACCGCGTTAACCGAAATTTAGCCTGTCCCCTAGATGAATGACAAACTTCTGTTAAGGTATTTCCAACGGCTTGTTCGTCCGAGAGTTTGAGCAGCGGAGGAAACTGAAGAGCTCTCATAAGCCCCCGATCGCAGCGGGAGACTGAGAATGAATAGCGGTGCCAGCTTTGATGTCGACACTCTCAACCGGTTGTTCGACGCCGAAAGCGTCGCGAGCGTGCTTGATGCCATGTGCCACTGCTGCTTCGCAAAGGGCGGCGACAAGTTCAGCTATCATCCCGAAATCATGTTTCGCGGAGTCTCGACCGCCGGAGCCGATGTCTATTCCGTCGGCTATCCGGAGGAATGGGTAAAGCTGTATCTGAAGAACGGCCGTATGCAGGTCGACCCCGGCCCCGACATCATCATGCGCACAGGCAAGCCGATGACATGGCACGACGCGCTCAGCAGCCGCAAACTGACCAAAGCCGAAATCGAATATGTTAAAGAAACGCGAGATTTCGGTCTGACTTCAGGATATGGCTTTCCGCTATGGGGACCGAACGGCAACAATGCCTTCGTCGCAGTCGGCTTTCCGTTAAATCAGCCGCTGCCCGATTCCGCGACCGTTCTTGCGCTACACATCATGTTGATGACAGGCCATCAGCGAATATGTGAACTGACCAAAGCCCCTGCCGAAATCCTCACGCTGTCTGATCGAGAACGCGAAGTGTTGACGTGGGTTGGACGCGGCAAGAGCAACACCGATGTCGCCACGATCCTTGCCATATCCACCGACACCGTCGCCACCTATATGCGCCGCATCTATACAAAGCTGAGCTGCCACGACCGGATTGGCGCCGTGATAAAGGCCCTGCGACTGGGCTTGATCAGAATTTGAGAGCCTGCCGAGGACTAACCCGACCTGCTCGGCACTCTCTTCCACGCGATCAAGGTCGCTCTGCGGGGCGGCGGGGGTGCCACCGGCAGGGCGGGGTTGGACGCGGGGGTTGAGGCCCCTCACCATGACGCGGTGGAGGTGGCGGCGGGCACCGCGCCCTCTGCGCCTCTCCTTTCCTCTGCGGTCTCTGCGTGAACCCCCTTCTTGTGCCGCGCGCCGCCCTCTTCGTGTCTTCGTGTGAACCTGAAGACAGTGGGGGCCCGGGACTAGCCCGGGGAGGCGGACAGGGGGATGGACGCAGGGGTTGTGGCTCCGGGAGTTTTTTGTTGGCGCGCTGACGCTTCGCGCCTTCTCCGCCTTCGGCTACGAATCCAGGCGCCGGGCGCAGCGCATCCGCGCTGGTTGTCCTCGCTTCGCTCGTTCAGCTTCGCTTCGGCTTTCGCGCCATAAGGCGCGGCGCGCGGTCGCGCTTGCGGCGCTACGCGCCGGTTCATCGCCACACGCAGCGTTGGGGGCTTTCGAATTTTCCTACTCCGCCGAAACCTGCCACCCCTCGCCCCATGCCGCGCAAGCCCTCCCCTTCCTTCGAGCGCTCGGCCAATCCGCGGCCCGAGCCGGCCAGGCCGCTGCTCGTCAACACACGCAAGCATCCGCGGCAGGCGACTTCGCGCGTTGCCTTTACCGAGATGCTCATTCCCGATGACGATCCGGTGCTCGACTTCCTCCCCTTTTGCCACCCGCACCCGCGCGGGAACTCGATTCTGCCCGATGTGCAGCGCGCCTTCATCTACCAGCTGGCGATGACCGGGATCGTCAAGCAGGCGGCGACCAAGGTCGGCAAGAGTATCGAGGCGCTCTACAAGCTGCGCGAGCGGCCCGGCGCGGAGGACTTTGCGCGGGCGTGGGACGAGGCGCTCGAGTGGGGGCGATTGAGGCTCGAGGATTGCGCGCTGGAGCGGGCGCTGCATCAGGGCGCGCATGATCCGCAGGCCAATGCGATGCTGTGCTGGGTGCTCCAGCACAGGAACGCGCACATGGTCGATTCGCGGATGGTGCGCCGGGGGCACTGGCTGTGGGACCGCATCCACCACGAGATCACCGGGCGCTGGCCCGACGAGGATGAGGACGGGGCGGAGGACGTTTAGGGCGAGGTCTCGCCGCGCGGCTCGCCGTAGCCCGCGGGCGGGACCGGATCGAGCCCGAGCCCGCGCAGATGCTCGTAGACGCGCACCTTGTCCTCCCACAGCGGGCTGTCGGGCAGGGTCGCGCCGGGGACCTTGAACGCCTCGACCAGCCCGTCGCGCGCCTGCTGGCCGGAGAGGTCGGCGCCCAGCGTGATCAGGTACCACACCACGTCCCAGTCCGCGCCATAGGCCGCGAACACCACCAGCGGCTGGTTGTTGGCGATCGCATCGAGATTGGCCCCGCGCGCGTGCATCAGCGTGATCGCCTCGAGATTGGCGCCGTTGAGGAACCGCACGATCACCGGATCGCCGTCAGGCCGCATGGCGTTGGGATTGCCGCCCGCATCGAGCACCAGTTCGAGCAGCGCGGGATCGGTCGCATAGCGGTTCACCGCCAGCGTCATCGCCGTGTCGCCGTCCGTGTCCGGGATATTGGGATCGGCCCGCGCCGCGACCAGCGCCGCCGCCGCTTGGCCCTTGCCAGTGCCGACCGCGAAAGCGAGCGGGGTGACGCCGAGCGTGCCTTGCGCGTTGACATCGGCCCCGGCGGCAAGCGCGGCGGCGACCGCCTGCGGATCATCCGCGATGATCGCCTGCTCAAGCACGGCATTCTGGCCTTCGAACTGCATTGTCACTTCCTCGTCCCGATATTGTGCAAACCACGCCGCGCCGCCGATGAGGGCCAGCCCGGCAGCGATCAATGCCAGCTTCATGATCCGCACGTTCTGACAAACTGCTGCAAGGCTGCCCGGTCGGCCTCCAGCTGGTTCTCCATCGGCCCCAGCACGTTCGACATCTGGTGCTGCACCAGCTTGCCGAACCGCGCCTCATCCTCCCTCGCCCCCGTGGTGCGGCCGAGGAAGGACATCGAGTTGGGTACGGTCTCGTGACGGGACGACCTCACCGGGGGAAACAGCCGGTCGAAACCGGGCGTTTCGGCGGCCCCTGCGATCATCTGATCGACCGATTCGAGGAACCGCCCCCGGTCGGCCTGAAAGGCGCGGTCAGCGGCGGCCTTGCGCGCGGCGAGATCGGCATTGCCGCGCCCGCCGATCGCGCGCAGCGCGGCATGGGCGGGGTTCTGATACTCGATCGTCATCGGATTGAGCGATCCGGGTGCTTCCCCGGCGAGGTGATTGCGCAGGAATTGCGCATTGCGCACCTCGCGCGCGGGATCCGTCGTGTTGTTCATGAAGGTCAGGAAATCGCCCTCGGCGCTGAACGAGGAGGTGCGGCTCTGCAAGGAGGCGAAGTTCGCCTGCCCGGTGCGGCGCAGCGAGGCGTCGTGCAGGCCCGAACTGTTGAACACATAGACCCGCGAATTGGGCGAGAGCAGCCCGGCCTCCTGCGCCAGCCCGCCCCCTTTGGAATAGCCGCCGATATCGAACCGCTGGCCCGAGGCATTGAGCTTGGTCGACAGGCGCCGCGCAGCGGCATACTGATCGGTGTCCTGCCCCTGACCGTTGAAAATATTGGTCTTCCAGTCGACCAGCGATTTCGGCTGCGTATCGCGCGAGACCATGATCAACCGCCCGTCGGTGCGCGAGCGGTAGATCGCCGCGCGATAGCCGGTCTGGTCGTTGCGCAGATCATTAGGGGTGATCGCGTTGGGGCTGCCGGGCGGAATGCCGAGCTCGCGGTTAAGCGCATCTGCATCGAGCGGCAGACGCTCAAGACATGGGCCGGTAACCGGCGCATTGGCCCTGTCGCCCAGCTGGTTGAGATCATTGGCCGCGCGCGCGCTGGGGATCGCATTGCCATAGCGTTCGAACCGGTTGGCGACCTGCTGCATCTCCGGCGCGGCGGCGGCGCAGTTCATCCCGCCGCGCGCCCGGCGCCCTGGGCGCTGGTTGGCAAGCGATCCGTTCTGATAGGCGCTCGCCAGATCCCGCGCGCCGCGGGTCAGGGTCTGATCGTCGGCCCGTGCATCGGCGCAAGGGTCCGGGCAGCATTGCACCGGCCCGGCCCGCCGCCGCCCCCTGCCGCCCTGCCCGCTCACAACTCGTCCTCATCGAAGGCGGAAAAGGCGAAAAAGCCCCAATTGTCGAGATCGGTCTTCATGCGAGAGGTGTCCTCGCCCGGCGGCGGCCCGGTCTCGCCCCGGAGGGCGGCGCCAAGCGCGTGGGCGTGGCGCAACGCCAGTTCCATCTGATCGGCTTGGGGATCGTACATGCCCTCCCACAATCGCCGGCATCGCGCGCGATCATCGAGCGCGGCACGGTAATCGGGATGGCGTGCCTTTTCCTCGAGCAGGCGGAACACGAAGGCATAGAAGTCCGCCACGTCGAAGGAGGTGTAGAGATCCTCCGAGACCTTGAGCATTCTCTCCCCTCCCCGACCAATCGGCCCCACACCGCGCCGGAAGGTAGTTGAAGCCCCGTGAGACGCAAGGCTTATGCGCTGGCGGCCCAGTGCCGGTGCCTTGCACTACGATGTCAGCGACCGGCGCCAAGGAAGGCGACCAGAGCCCTCACCTTCTTGCTGCGCCATTGCGGCGGCGGGGCGAGCAGCCAATAGGCGCGCGTTGCCGGTTCGGGCTGGTCGAGCGCGGTGAGGCTGCCGCGCGCGATCGCGGCCTCGGCCAGTGCGAGGGGGAGCACGGTGCGCCCCATCCCGGCCAGCGCCGAGGCCAGCGCCTGCCCCGGCGATCCGGCGCGGATGCAGGGGTTCACGCCCTCGGGCAGCGGCATCCCCGGCCAGTCGATCCACGCATCCCGATACTCGGGCGCGGCGACGGTGACGCGCATCGCGGGGGCAAGCTGCACCCCTTGCAGATCGCCCGGCCCGTCGACCAGCCGGATCGCGAGATCGAGATTGGCCTCGGTGAAATCGGCATTCTCGTCGGGCGCTAGGATGTATTGCACCCCCGGTGTGCCCGCCTGAAACACGGCAAGGCGCGGGGCGAGCCACTCGGCGTAGAATTCGCGCGGGACAGCAATGGTATAGCGGTCGGAGGACTGCCCCGCCTGCATCGCGGCGACGCTTTCCTCGAAACGCAGGAACCCTTCGCGCAAGGGATCGAGCCCGGCCTCGCCCTCGGGCGTCAGCTCCAGCCCCTTGGGCGTGCGGCGGAACAGCACGATGCCGAGCACGTCCTCGAGCGCACGGATCTGCTGGCCGACAGCGGCGGGCGTCACCGCCAGCTCGTCCGCAGCGCGGGTGAAGGAGAGGTGCCGCGCGGCGGCATCGAACACGCGCAGGGCGTTAAGGGGCAGATGGGTGCGCTTCACGCCGCGGGATTAGGCCCGCCCGCGCCGCGTCGCAAGTATCAACGCAGGCCCTCAGGGCGCAAGCCCGTCTACCGGGGGGAACGCCCCTCGGCCGTTTCGGGCGCGGCGAGCGGGAAGAAGGGGATGCGCACTTCGGCGGGCGAACCATCGGCACGCTCGAAGGTGTAGAAGCCTTCCATCGAGCCGAACGGCGTCGTCAGCGGGCAGCCCGAGACATAGTCGTGGCTCTGCCCGGGGCCGAGCAACGGCTGTTCGCCAACCACGCCTTCACCATCGACATGGTTCACCATCCCGCGCCCGTCGGTGATGCGCCAGTGCCGGGTGCGCAGGCGCAAGGCTTCGTGCGAGGCGTTCTCGATGCGGATGTGATAGACCCAGAACCACTTGCCCGCCTCCGGATGCGATTGCTCCGGCAGGTAATTGACGGCGACCCTCACGGTGACCCCGTCGGTGGTGGCGGCGTGCTGGAAAAACTCTTTCATGTCGCCCCGCAAGTTAGCGATTCTTCGCCGGGTCACAAGAGGCTCAACGCGCTTAACCACGGGTGTATCCCGGTGGCCGAGGGTTTTTCCCAAGCCGCCCGTTGCGAGCGGGCCACTGTGGGGATAGCGTCATGCCATGCCCGCCCCGCCCCGTCCGCCGCTGATCACACGCCGCGCCGCCCTGCACACGGCGGCGACGGCGCTGGCGGCAGGGGCGCTGGCGGGCTGCGGCGCGCGCGGCGGGGTGCAGCCGGCTGTCACTCTACCGATCGATCCCGCCGCCGACCTCGCGCCCGACCTCGTCGACCTCGCACGGCTGGATCCGCGCCTGAGGTTCGATATCCGCTATGCCACGCCTGCCAATTTCATGGGCCGGGTGCTCTATCCGGTTGCGCGCGCCGTGGCGCAGCGTCCCGTGGCCGAGGCGCTTGCGAAAGTGCAGACCCGCGCCGAGGCGGCGGGCTATGGCCTGCTGATCTTCGACGCCTATCGCCCCTGGCGCATCACGCGGGAGATGTGGGAGGCAACCGCGCCCGACAAGCGCGAGTTCGTCGCCGACCCCGCCACCGGATCGCGCCACAATCGCGGCTGCTCGATCGACCTGTCACTGCACCGCGATGGCGTGGAGGCGACCATGCCCAGCCCCTACGACGATTTCACCCCCGCCGCCTATCGCAGCAACGTGGCCGCGCCCGCAGAGGCCCTGCGCCTCAGCCGGCTGCTGGAAAGCTGGATGGTGGCCGAAGGCTTCGTCCCCCTCGCCAATGAATGGTGGCACTACGACTGGGCCGAATGGCGGCGCTATCCTTTGATGGATGTGCCGCTGGAGGATGTGACGGCGGGGTGAGATGGGGAAGAACGGAGCTTGGCTCTGCTTCTCATCCCAGCACAGGCTCGATCACCGGCCGCAGGCGTTCCAGCGAAGCCATATCTTCAAGCGGCGGGGTGCCAGCCATGAAGGATCGCTGGATGATCACAGCACACATCCGGCCCGAGGCCAATCCGAGCACAGTGCGCTTTGCATCGCTTGCCCCCTGTGCGGCGAACGCCACATCCCGCGCATCGCTCTCGCTCGCGGCCTCCGCAATGAAGACGAGCAGCGACTGGCCCGAGCTTTCGGGCTGCGGATCGGCGGCCGGCACGCCATGGATGCTGGCGCACCCCGAAAATCCGCTGACCATTTGCGCGAGGCGCGATCCCTCGTCGGCGTTCAGCCAGACCAGAGGAAGGTCGGTGGCGAGTTCGATGTCGCTGATCGCGTAGCCCTCCGCTTCCAGCGCAAGCGCCGCTGCAAAGGCCATCGCGGGGATATCGGCGCTCGGCGAAAAGCGCTGGTAGCCGGTCCTGAAGAGCGCCACACCCTCAGAGGTGACGACTTCGCGGTAACCGCAGGCTTCGGCGAGGTTTACCGGCTTGTTCCGGTCCGGCAGCAAGGCCTTGGCCGTCTCGGGTTCAGCCAGCTTGGCCGCGCGGGCAGCAATGCCGGCGACCGGCGCGCTCAGCCGCTGGCCGGCATAGCGCGCCAGCCAGATCGCAACCACCAGGTCGCGCCAATCGACGCGGGCTTGCGCGACCATGGCGATCGCGGTGAATGCCAAAGGGATCCGGTCGGCCTCGCCGTTCCTCAGCGCCACCAGCACGCAGCGCTGCACGAAGGTGAAGAGCGTGTAGAAATCCTCGAGCGTCAGGCTGTCGCGCATGGCCTCGTGTTCCGACGGGGCAAGCCGGGCAAACTCCGCCACGACCTTTGCAATCGCGCTGTCGAGAGCAGAGTCGGTCCAGCGCCACAGGCGGCATTCCGCATCGGTGTAACGCAGGCCAGCCAGCGGCGAGCGGCTGCTGGCCCGCTGACGATCGTGCTGCCGCTGGGCCTCTATTGCCTGCGCCAGGGGAATCCCGAGCACAAAAGTGTCTGTCGGCACGTCATCGGGGCCGCCGCGATGCGGCTTTGTCGGAAACGGGCGCAGCGCGCGAAACCAGTCGATGAGACCCATGCCCCAACCTATCAGACGGCTGAGGGCTTGCCCACAGCATGGTGGCGCTACGACTGGGCCGAATGGCGGCGCTATCCTTTGATGGATGTGCCGCTGGAGGATGTGACGGCGGGGTGAGGGGCTGCGGGCTGGCGCCGGGTGCATGAAAGTCTGCTTGCTCTGCTCGCAGGTCAAAAGCTGACAGTCAGGGATCGACCCCTGTGTGGACATTCCTTGCTGAAGAACTTGTGCTTAGATAGTAGCGGGGAATGAGTGATGCGAAAGCCATTCCGGGTTGGGCAAGCGTAGTCAATTGGTTCGGCTACTCACCAAACTTTCATGATGCCGAAGTCGTCAGTATTGATCTGAGACGCGATCCTGAACCATCAGTCGTTCGCGTTCATGGATGGAGGGTCAATGAAGACCTAACCGACAGCGGGCACTTCAGAATAGACCGAGATGCATTAATCACCTTCACGATCAAAGGCATCCGATCCGTGAACCTAATCGGTTGGAATCACCAGAATGTGCTTTCGGAGCTTTGGGTCGATCAGACCGAGAAAGGTTTCGTCCTGCACCTGCCGGAGATATATGGCGTAGACGGTTCAATCGCTGCTGACGAGATATCGGTGTCAATAGAGCCATTCGTTTCAGAATGATGAGAGGCGGGAATCCACCCACAAGCGGCCACAAGCGAGGCCGGTGCGCCAACCTGAAACCTGCCGCGCAGCATCAGTCGGTCACGCGCCGGAAGCCGTCCTTCTCTTTTTGCCCCGGCAGCACTCCGGGCATCTTCGACGCGCGATGAAATCGCCAAACCCCGCATCAAACACGGGACGACGGCTCGGGTTATGCCGGGCTGGGCCGCCCCCTCACTCCCCCGCCGCCGCGACCGCGACCGGCGCGGGATCGGGCGGGTTGTGCTTGGCCAGAAAGCGTTCGAGCGCATCGTACCATTGCTGCTCGTTCTCGGGGCTGGAGAAGCCGTGGCCCTCGCCCTTGATCACCAGTGTTTCTGGCTTCATCGGCGCGGTGCGGGTGGCCTTTTCGAACAGGTTGTACTGGCTGAAGGGCACCACCACGTCCTTGGTGCCGTGGGCCAGTAGCAGCGGGCGCGAAAGGCTGTCGGCGCGTGAGACGGGGGAGACCGACTTGACCTCGGACACCCCGGACCCCCGCACCCGGTCTTTCCAGCGCTTGAACCCGCCGCGGCTGAACGACTGGCCGTCGTAGCGCAGCTGCTTTTCGAGATCGGTGACTCCTGCCCAGCTGGCCGCGCAGCGGTAGCGTTCGGGATTGCGGATCACCGCCCACATCGCCGCATAGCCGCCGTAGGAGCCGCCGACGACGCAGACCCGCGCGGGATCGGCCAGCCCCTCCTTCACCGCCCAGTCCATCGCATCGTCGAGATCGTCCTGCATCTTGCGGCCGATCTGCCCGGTGCCGAGCTCGAAAAAGGCATCGCCATAGCCGCCCGAGCCGCGGAAATTGGGTTGCAGCACGGCATAGCCGCGATTGGCGAGGAGCTGCACCTCGTCGTTATATTCGAGCTTGTCGCGCACGCCGTAAGGCCCGCCGTGGGGCATGATGATCAGCGGCAGCCCCTTCGCTTCGCGCCCGCGCGGGAGGGTGAGATAGCCGCGGATCACCGTGCCGTCGCGCGCGGTATATTGCATCGGCCGGGGCTGCGCGAGCAGCCGGAAATCGAGCGCCGGGCGCAGCTGCGAGACTTCGTCCATGCGCTTGGCGCCGGGCTCGTACATGTAGAGCACGCCCGGATCGGCCTCGTTCCCGGCATAGACCAGCATCCGCGATCCGTCCTTGGCGCGGCTGGGCACCCACACCTCGACATCGCCGAGGGCCTTTTTCATCCGGGTGTATTGCTTGCGCGTTTCCTCGTCGAAGTAATGCACCTCGTCACGGTCGGCGGTGTAATAGGCGGCGAAGGGCTTGCCGTCCTTCAGCGTCACCCGGTCGATATCCCATTCGGGGTGTTCGTAGACGGTCTCCACCGTCTCGCGCGTGGCGAAGTTGAAGCGCCTGAGGCCGACCCGCCCGGTCTCGCCCTCGGACAGGACATAGCCTTCGTCCGAGCCGTTGAGGATCTGGAGCGCGTCCCAATACCCATCGGCGCGCTCGCCCTCCTTGAGCCTCGCGATCAGCTCCAGCTTTCCGCCGACCTGCGAGCGGTAGAAGATCTTGAGCCGCCCGTCCTTCCAGCCCGAGCCCATGCGGACATTGCCCTGATCGTCGGCGACCCAGTTCCAGACCCCGTCGCGCGGGGGTTCCACGGTGATCGCCCTGCCATCGGCGCTCAATTCATGCCGCATCACCGAGGGGTAGTCGTAGATCGTCTTCTGGATCGCGACGAGCATGTAGGAGCCATCCTCGGCGACGTGGATGACGTTGTCGCCCTGCACCACGTCCGAACGGCTGAACATCGGGGTCATGGTGCCGCTGGCGACCTCGATCAGGATCAGCCGGGTGTAGCGCACGTCCCCCCCGAAGAAGGTGCCCGCGCGCGACAGCGAGAGCAGGATCTTGTCGTCGGTGACCCAGCGATACCATTCGAACTGGTCGTCGGGATCGGTGCCGAAGGCGCGAATGACCTGCTTGCTGTCGACGCCGGTGACGAGGAACTGCGCCAGCCCGTCCTTGCGGCGCATGAAGGACATCATCGTCCCGTTTGGCGAAAGCTGCGCATCCCAAAAGGCCGAGCGCCCGGCGAACTGCTCTGTGGGAATCGGCGGAGGCGGGGTTTCCGAAGCGGCGGCGGGCGCGGACGGGAGTTGGGGCGCGGGCGCGTCCTGCGCAGCCGCTGGCAGGGCCGCGAGCGCAAGGCCCATGCCCCATCCCAGACCGGCGATGGTCCGGACAATCGCGCTCATGCAAACCCCCTCGTGCGTCCCTGATTCGCCAAGCCTATGTTTTGGCGCGCCAATGGCAAGAGGAATGCGATGGATTGTCAGGCGCGGCCTCAGCGCCCGGCAAGCAGATCCTCAATCTGGCCGAGGCGTTCCTTGCCGAAGAACATTTCGTAGCTGTCTGCCGGTGCGCCGGTCGTGCCGACGAACATCGTCGGGATGCCGAAGGCCCCGCGCGCGACCACCGCATCGGTGTTGGCGGCAAGTGCTTGCTTCACCTCGTCGCTCTGCGCGCGGGCGAAGAGATCGGCGGCGTCGAACCCGGCCCCGGTCAGCACCGCGCCGATCGCTTCGGGCGAGGCAATGTCGAGCCCCTCCTCCCAGATCGGGCGCAGCAGCGCCTCGACGAACTGCACCCCCCGCCCATCCTGATCGGCGGCGGTGAGCATTCGCTGGAGCAGGATCGAATTGAACGGGAATTGCGGGTGAAGGCGGTACTTGGTCAGCCCGTGCTTCGCGATGAAGCGCTGCATTTCGAGCATCGCATAGTCGTTCTTGCCCTTCACCTCGGCATCGCGGTGCATCGGCGGAGCATTGCCGGTCAGCTTGTGCATCCCGGCGAGGAACGCGGGGATCACGTCGAGCTCGGCCTCGTGGCGGTTCACCAACTCGCGCAACGGCCACCAGACGAGGTAGGCGTTGGGGCTGACGAAATCGAAGACGAGTTCAACGCGGTTTGCCATAGAAGCAGCTCCCTAGATCCCCGCCGCGGCGAGCGCCTGGTCCATGTCTTCGGTGAGGTCGTCGATGTCCTCGAGCCCCACGTTGATGCGCAGCAGGCCCTCGGTGACGCCCATCGCCGCGCGCGCCTCGTCGGTCAGCCCGGCGTGGGTGGTGGAGGCGGGGTGGCACATCAGGCTGCGGGCGTCGCCGATATTGTTCGAGATATCGACCAGATTCAGCGCATCGAGCAGCGCAAAGGCGCGCGCCCGCGTGCCGACATCGAGCGCGAAGATCGGGCCGGTCGCGCCCATCTGTGACATCGCGAGATTGTGCTGCGGGTGGCTCGGCAGGCCGGGGTGGAGCAGGTGGCCGCCCGCCGCCTGCACGCGCGGTTCGAGGAATTGGCCCAAGGCGACAGCCTGTTCGGACTGCTTGAAGGCGCGCAAGGGGAGCGTTTCGAGCCCCTTCAGCACCACCCAGGCGTTGAAGGCGCTGAGCGTCGGCCCGGTGTTGCGCTGGAAGGGCATCAGCACTTCGTCGATCCACTGCTTGCTGGCGCAGATCGCGCCCGCCAGCACGCGGCCCTGCCCGTCCATCAGCTTGGTGGCAGAGTAAGCCACCACATCCGCGCCGAATTCCATCGGGCGTTGCAGCACCGGCGAGGCGAAGGCGTTGTCCACTACCGTGGTTATCCCGTGCGCACGCGCGAGCCCGCAGACATGCCTGAGATCGACCACGTCGAGCGTCGGGTTGGCCGGGGTCTCAAAGAAAAACACCTTGGTGTTGGGCCGGATCGCAGCCTCCCACGCGGCGTTGTCAGCACTGTCGATGACGGTGGTTTCGATCCCGAACTTGGGCAGCAGATTGTCGACAAGCCAGCGGCAGCTCCCGAAGGCGGCGCGCGCGGCGACGACGTGATCGCCCACCGAAAGCTGGCACAGCAGCGCCGCGGTCATCGCCGCCATTCCGCTCGCCTGCGCGCGGCAAGCCTCGGCCCCTTCGATCAGCGCAATGCGTTCTTCGAGCATCGCGACGGTCGGGTTCTGAAGGCGCGAATAGGTCATCCCCACCGCCTCGCCCGCGAAGCGGTCGGCGACGGTCTGCGCGTCGTCGTAGGTGTAGCCCGAGGTGAGGAACAGCGCCTCGCTGGTTTCCCCGTGTTCGCTGCGCCAGGTGCCGCCGCGCAGCGCGCGGGTTGCGGGGCGCCAGCCGCTCGTGGCGGCGCGGTCCATGCCGGTGGTCTTCTTCATGGCGGCGTGGCTTAGTGCGCGCCGAGGTCGCTCGCAAGCAGTCCTTCGCTTGCGGTGCGCTCGTGGCCGACGGTCGCCAGCATCAGCGAACCTTCGAGCAGGGTCATGAGATAGCGCGCGCCCCCGGCGGGATCGGGATCGTCTTCGGGCATCTGCCGCTCGAGCCATTCCAATTGGCGCGTGATCATCCGATCGGCTGCGGCGCGATAACCCGGCAGGCCGCGCGCGGCCCCGGCGACAATTTCCCACCACAGCACCATGAAAGCCTGCATCCCCGGTTGCCGCCCCTGTTCCAGCAGCAGCGCAAAGCATTCCCTGCGGGTCGCGCCGCGAGCATTGCCCAGCGCCATGTCGAGCGCGGTGGAATAGACCCCGGCGATGTAGTCTAGCAGCTCGGTGATCAGCGTCTCCTTGTTGCCGAAATGATAGATCAGCATCCGGTCGCTGGTCCCGGCGGCCTTTGCCAGCGGGCGCAGGCTCGCCCCGCCCATCCCGTGTTCGAGCACATGGGCGGCCAGCAGCGGGAGCAGCGTTTCGCGGGACAATCGGGCGGTCTGCATTTTCCTCTTGTAGCGGGTGCTACATTTCACTAACAGGCGTTTGTAGCACTCGCTACATAACATGGAGTTTTCGACATGAGCACGCTGCAAATCGCTTGGCTGGCCGCGACCACAGGTGGCTTCATCGCCCTTCTTAGCATCCTGATGGCAAAGCGCGAGAGCGGCAGCGCACTGCTGGCCGCGATCCTGTCGGGCGGGTTTGCGACCTACACGGCGATCCAGATCGCGCAGGAGGGCGTGATCGGCTTTTTCACCAACCACACCCAGAACCTCACCGGGCTGCAGGTGTGGTGGGATCTGGTGATGTGCGCGATGATCGCGCTGTTCTTCATCGCACCGCGCGCCCGCAAGGTGGGCATGAATGTGGTGCCGTGGAGCCTCCTCGTCGCCGGCACCGCCAGCATCGGCTTGCTCGCGATGTGCGCGCGGCTGTTCTGGCTGGAGAATCGCGCCGCGAGCGCCGCTGCATAATCCACCTTGCTCTCCCCCGCGCCGCTGCCTAAGCGCGCGGCAACATGGCCCAAGCGCAAGCGCCCACCTCTCCCGCCGCTGCCCCGCCCCTCCGTCCGAGCGATCCGCTGGGGTGGTGTCTGGTGCTGACGGGGGTGTTCGCCCTCATCACCGGATGGCGGCTGGCGATCCCCTCGATCCCCTATTTCGACGAGGTCCACTACATCCCGGCCGCGCGCGAAATCCTGTCGTGGTGGCAGACCGGGCAAGGCGCCTATCTCAACCGCGAGCACCCGCTGCTCGCCAAGCTGCTGATCGCGGTGGGCATGGGCCTGTTCGGCGACACGCCGCTGGGCTGGCGGATCATGCCGTGGCTGTGCGGTGTGCTGGCCTTCCTCGCTGCGACCCGCGCCTTGTGGCATGCGAGCCATGACCGCTTCGCCACCCTCGCCTTTGCCGTCCTCTTGGGAACCGGGTTTCACCTCTTCATCCACACCCGTATCGCGATGCTCGACATCGTCATGGTGGCAGCGCTCACCGTGGCGGCATGGCAGTTCGCCGCCGCCTGCGCCCAGCCCGAACAGGGCCGCTGGCGGCTGGCGCTGACCGGTATCGCCATCGGCTGCGCGCTCGGGGCCAAGTGGAACGCGATTCCCCTCGCGGTGGTGCCGGGGATCACCTTCTTCATCGCCCGCGCGCTGGCCGGGCGTCGCCGCCTGCTTATGAGCCGCCGCGGCGCGCCGGTGCCGGGGATCACGCTGGTCGAGGCGTTCCTATGGCTCGGCATTCTGCCGCTCGCGATCTATGCGCTGACCTTTCTGCCGGGCTACTGGCTGGCCGACTATCTCCACCCCTCCCCGCTGGCCGAGAAGGGGCTGATCGGGTTCCACCACTACATCTTCCAGCTGCAAAGCCAGCTGATGACCCCGCACCGCTACATGAGCACCTGGCCGCAATGGGTGCTGAACGCGCGCGGGGTGTGGTATCTGTTCGAGCCGATCGACGGGGCGCAGCGCGGGGTGCTGCTGATCGGCAATCCGCTGACGATGTGGCTGGGCCTGCCCGCGCTGATGTGGTGTCTCGTGCGGGGCGTTTGGCAGCGTGATCGCGCGCGGCTGGCGGCGGTGATCGGCTATGCAGTCAGCCTCGGCTTCTGGATCGTCGCGCCCAAGCCGGTGCAGTTCTATTACCACTATTTCGTGCCGAGCTTCTTCCTGCTCGCCGCGCTGGCGCTGACATGCAGCGACCTGCGCCATTGGCCGCGGGGCAAGTGGCTCGCGTGGGGCATTCCGGCGGCCTCGGTGCTGGTCTTCGCCGGGTTCTTCCCGATCATCGCCGCCCTGCCCTTGGCGGATGGCGACAGCTACAAGATCTGGGCCTGGGTGCGCGGATGGCGGTGAGGCTCTAGAACCTTCCCCACACAAAGCGGCTGGAGAGGGCGTAGTTCCAGACTGACCCCACCACGATCCCCGCCAGCGCGGCGATGGCCCAGTGGATGCCGCGGCCTTCCATAAAGGTGGCGATCGCGACGTTGGCGAAGGCGCCGATCGCGCAGGTGGCGATGAAGCCCAGCCAGCCGCGCAGCAGCGCGAGCGCGCCCACCAGCCGCTTGTCACGATAGGTCAGCCAGTTGTTAAGCCAGAAGTTGAAGCTCATCGCCACCAGCACCGCAGCGGTCTGGGCGATGGTGAAGCGCTCCCCGAAGGCGAACAGCAGCGCGGTCAGCACGGCGAAGTGCACCACCACGCCCAGCGCGCCGACGGTGCCGAACAGGGCGAAACGGGTCGGGATCACCTTGCCCAGCGTCTTGTCGTAGAGCCCGGCGAGGAAATCGAACAGAATGGCGCGGTCCAGCTTGCTTTCTCCTTCGCGGCGGGCGGCGAAATTGAGGGGGAATTCCTTGACCTTCATCGGCGCGTCAGCGGTGGCGAGCAGGTCGAGCAGAATCTTGAACCCGATCCCCGACAGGCGCGGAACCAGCGTGCGGGCGGTGGCGGCAGGAAGCATGAAATAGCCGCTCATCGGATCGGACAGCTCCACCCCAGTGATCTTGCGGGCGATGGCGTTGGCGTAGGTGGATAGCTTCTCGCGCTCGGGCATGGCCCATTCGGCGGTGCTGGCGCCCTCGGCAAAGCGGCTGGCGACGCAGATCTCGGCCTCGCCCGAAGTGAGCGCGGCGAGCATGCCGGGGAGCAGCGCCGGGTCGTGCTGGTGGTCGGCGTCCATCACCGCGACGAAGGGCGCAGCGGTGGCGCAGAAGCCCTCGATTGCGGCGCTCGCGAGGCCCCGCCGCCCGATCCGCTGGATCACCCGCACGCGCGGGTCGGTGAGCGCCAGCGCGCGGGCTTCGTCCGCCGTGCCGTCGCGGCTGTCGTCGTCGACGATGATGACCTCCCACGCCGCCGCATCACGGATCGCGCGGTCGATTCGCTCCACCAGCGGGGCGAGATTGCCGCGCTCGTTGAGCGTGGGGAGAATGATGGCGAGTTGCAGTGTCACAGCCGCTCCCGCACCGCTGCGCCGATCGCCGCCGTGCCATGCGCGCCGCCCAGATCGCCGCCGAGGATGCCGTCAGCCAGCGCGCGCGCCACCGCCGCCTCGACGCGCGCGGCCTCGGCCTCCATCCCGAAGGAATGGCGCAGCATCATCGCCGCCGACAGGATCGTCGCCATCGGGTTGGCCTTGCCCTGCCCGGCGATGTCGGGCGCAGAGCCGTGGATCGGCTCGTAAAGGCCGAAGGTGCCGTATGCGGTCTGCCGCTCGCCCAGCGAGGAAGAAGGCAGCAGGCCGATCGAACCCACGGCGGCGCTCGCCAGATCGCTCAGAATGTCACCGAACAGGTTGCCCGTCAGCACCACGCCGAAGCGGTCGGGATGGCTCACCACCTGCATCGCGGCGTTGTCGACATACATGTGATCGAGCGCGACCTCGGGGTATTCGGCGGATACCTCCACCACCACGTCGCGCCACAGCTGGCTGGTTTCGAGCACATTGGCCTTGTCGACGCTGGTGAGCGGCAGGCCCGCCGACTGCGCCGCGCGGAAGGCGACATGGGCGATGCGGCGCACTTCGCTCTCGGCGTAGGACATGGCGTCCCACCCTTCGCGCTCGCCGCTGTCGGTGGTGCGCTGGCCCTTCGCGCCGAAATAGACATCGCCCGTAAGCTCGCGCACGATCAGCATGTCGAGCCCGCCCGCAATACCGGCGCGAAGCGGCGAGAGATGCTCCAGCCCCGCGAACACCCGCGCCGGGCGCAGATTGGCGAACAGGCCGAGATGCTTGCGCAGGCCAAGGATCGCCTGTTCTGGGCGCAGGTGCCGCTCCAGCGTGTCGCAAGAAGGATCGCCCACCGCGCCGAACAGCACAGCATCGGCCTCGCGCGCCATCGCCAGCGTTTCTTCCGGCAGCGGATGCCCGTGGCGATGATAGGCCGCCCCGCCGACATCACCGCTGAACAGCACCAGCCCCGGCAGGGCGAGGCTTTCGAGCACGGCGACCGCCTCGGCAGTGACCTCGGGACCGATCCCGTCGCCGGGCAGGACTGCAATCTTCATCTCGGGTGCTCTTTCAGCCTATGCGCGCGAGCCGCTCAGTCAGCAGCTTGCGTGCGCCCATAACATCGCGGCGGTCGCCTGCAAGCAAGTAGGTCGCCAACTGGCCTTCGAGTATCCCCAGCATCGCCAGCTGCGCGGCCCAATCGGCGGCCGGTGGCGGGGCCTGCCCGCCATAGCCGAGTTCGGACAGCAGCAGTGCCTCATAGGCCGCCAGCCCACTCACCCAGCCGCGCGCGGAGGGGGCGATGGCAATCGCCTCAAGCAGCGCGTCGAGCGCTTCGGGCAGGGCCGGATAGGCCTGTCGTTCGGGGAGGACGGCGGCGGTGAGCGCGCAGGCCCACTGGATCGCTGCGGCAGGCAGCGGCTCGGTCATCAAGGCGGCGCGCGATTGTTCCAGCTCCAGCCGGGCGAAGGGCAGCTGCGTTCCGGGACGCGTGGTAAACTCGGCGGCGACGCGGTTGCCGGGCACCATCACCGCGCGCATCTGCCGCCCGCGCCCGCCCGCGACATAGGCCGCGACCAGCCCGTTCTCGGTCGTCAGCAAGCGCGCCATCGCCCCGGTCTCGCCCTGAGGCCGCGAGCCGAGCAGAATGGCGGAGGCACGCGCGGTCATGATCCTGCTTCGTCACCCCTGCGCAGGCAGGGGCCCATACGACCGTGCATCTGCTTGTCAGGCATTGATTGTCTCGAACAGATCGAGCCAGTCGGGGTTCTGCTGCCGGATCAGCCGCAGCTTCCACTGGCGCTTCCATTTCTTCATCGCCTTTTCGCGGGCGATGGCATCAATGATCGTGTCATGATGCTCGGCATAGACGAGCCTGACCAGATCATATTTGCGGCAAAAGGCTGACCCGCGACCCTCGCGATGAGCACAGACCCGCGCGGCAAGGTCTGACGTAACGCCGATGTATAGCGTGCCGTGCGCACCGTTCGACATGATGTAGACCCACGCACCCATTGCCGCGCATTAGAGGCATTTGCGCTTGCGAGCCAGCTTGGATAGGCCCCTGCCTGCGCAGGGGTGACGGGACCGCCTATTTCTTCGACTTGGCTTCCAGCGCCGCCAGCCGCGCTTCGAGCGCGTCGGCCTGTTCGCGGGCCTTCTGGGCCATGGCCTTGACCGTTTCGAACTCCTCACGGGAGACGAAGTCGATCCCGCCAAAGGCCTCGCGCAGCCGTTCGCGCGCGCTGTCGCGGGCTTCGCGGCTCATGCCGGCCATAGTGCCGGCAGCGCTGTTGGCGAGTTTGACAAGGTCGGCGATGATCGGGTTCTGGCTCTGCATATTTTCTTTTTGGGGATGCTTGCCCTGAAGTGCAAGCATCCTCCTCGCTCATACGGCCTAAAGGCCGCGTCGCTGCGGGCGGCCCGTCGGCCTTGCGGGCGTCTGGCGACGCCCGTTTCACTGGCGACTGCAACCGGCTTACAAGGGCACCGAGATTTCCGCCCCGTCGCTGCCGCGCGCGCCGCCGTCGGGGTTGGCCACGATAAACGCGTAGTTGAGCGCGCTCGCAAAGCACAGCCACGCCAGATATGGCAGCAACAGCCACACCGCCGCGCGCCGCACCCGCCAGATCAGCGCCAGCGCGACCAGCAGGCTGGCGACGCCGAAGCCCAGCACCATCAGCCCGCCGGTCATGTCCTGCAAGCCGAAGAACACCAGCGTCCAGCCCTGCGTGACGATGAAATGGATCGCGAACGCCACCAGCGCCACGATGCGCCCCTGCGCGCCCCAGGCACTGGCGACCAGCGCGAGCGCGAGCCCGATCAGGATGAACAGAGTCGTCCAGACAATCGGAAAGGCGATGGCGGGCGGGTAGATTGCGGGCTTCACCAGTCCGGCGAACCACGGCGTGTTCGGCCCGCCCAACTGCCCGGCGGAAAAGCCGATCAGCAGCACCAGCGGCACCATGAACAGGGCCCAGCGAATAAAGCTCGCACGCAGTTGGGCAGGCGAGGCAAGGACGTTCATTGTGCGACTCCGACGCTGCTTTGCGCGAAATCCGGGGTTACCAGAGCCGTGCGGCGGATGGCAACCTGAGGCCAGTGCGCGCCGTCCGGCTGGTGAGAAATGGCTCAGGGCCTGCCCCGAATTGAGGCACGTCAAAGGTCGCTCCCCGGGGGCGCGGACAAAAATGTGGTAAAAATGGGGCAGACAGTCACGAAACGCTTTGGGGTTGGCAAAAACCTCTGCTAGAGGCTGCCACATTCCTGCCGTGATTCGAAAGCGCGTTGGCGGTGGGAGCTCAAAATAACGCGCTTTTGCTCATTATCGGCCCTCTCGGGCTCATAGGGGAATTGATTATGAAGAAGATCGCTCTCGTCGCCGTCGCCGGCCTCGCCCTGACCGCCGCCGCTTGCTCGAAGCCGGCTGAAGAAGCCAACACCGAAGCCGACGCCATGACCGCCGAAACCCCGATGGTTGAAGAAACCCCGATGGCTGGCGAAACCCCGATGGCTGCCGAAACCCCGGCCGCTGAAGACGCCATGGCTGCCGAAACCCCGGCTGCCGAATAATCCTTCGCGGATTGCCGGTTCCGGCCTTGCGCCGGAAGCACGGATTTGAAGAGCCGGTGGCGACCTTCGGGTTGCCGCCGGTTTTTCTTTTTGGGGTCGTTCCGGGCGCGCGAGGCGTGCTCAGCCGCGCCGGGCGGCGATCAGGAATTCGACATTGCCCTGCGGTCCGGTGATCGGGCTTTCGACGATCCCGTCGACCTGCCAGCCCAGCCCCTCGATCCAGCCGCGCACTTCGTCGCAGACCCGCGCGTGCAGCGTGGAATCGCGCACCACCCCGCCCTTGCCCACTTCCTCGCGCCCCACTTCGAACTGCGGCTTGATGAGCGCGACGAGGCGGCATTCCGGCGCAGCGAGTTGCAGCGGGACCTCAAGCACTTTCGACAGGCTGATGAAGCTGGCGTCGCACACCACCCAGTTGCACGGGCGGTCGATGTGCTCGGGTTTGAGCAGCCGGGCGGAGAGCTGTTCGAGCACGGTCACACGCGGGTCTTCGCGGAGTTTCCACGCCAGCTGATTGGTGCCGCTGTCGACGCAGAAGACGTGTTCCGCGCCGTGCGTCAGCAGCACATCGGTGAAGCCGCCGGTCGAGGAGCCGATATCCATCGCCACCGCCCCCCCCGGATCGAGCCCGAAATGTGTCAGGGCATGCGCCAGCTTGATCCCGCCCCGGCTCACCCAGGGATGATCGCGCCCGCGCACGGTCAATGCCGTGTCATCGGCCACTTGTTGACCGGGCTTGTCGACCTTGTTGTCACCGATAAACACCAGCCCCGCCATCACCAGCGCCTGTGCCCGCGCCCGGCTTTCGGCGAGCCCGCGCTCGACCAGCAATTGATCGACGCGGCGCTTTTGCGGCTTGGGTGTGGGAGGCGGATGGTCAGGCATGGACAATTGCCGCCTCTAGCGCGCAGAGTGACAGGATGAAAGCGATCACCCAAACTGCCGCCGCCATCCTTGCCCTGACCCTTGGCCTTGTCGCCTGTGTCCCCGCGAGCGCCCCGCCGCCCGCGCCCACCCAGCCTGTCGCGAGCCGCCCAGCACCAAGGCCCGCCCCCGCGCCGCCGACGGTGGTGCAGCCGCCCGTAACGACCAACTGGATGGACGTGCCTGCCACGGCCGGCAACTGGGAGTTCGCCGCCTTTCCGTTCGGCTCGCAGGCGATTTTCCGCGGCCCTTCGGGGCCGGCCAGCGGCTTCTCTGTCTCGTGCAATGCACAGGCCCGCCAAGTCACTCTGCTACGCCTTGGCGCAGGCGACCGTCCGTCGCCGATACGAATCCTGACCGAGACCGCCAGCCGCGCAGGTCTTGCCGAACCGGCGGGCGAGCAGTTTTCCGGCGTCGTCCTGCGGCTCGCCCCCAATGACCCGCTGCTCGATGCAATGGCGCTGTCGAAAGGGCGATTTGCGGTGGAGGTCGATGGTCAGCCGACGCTCTACCTCCCCAGCTATGCCGAGGTCAGCCGGGTGATAGAGGATTGCAGGGGTTAGTCCTCCTCATTGCGAGGAGCCAAGGGCGACGAAGCAATCCATGGCCGGCGTTAGCATTCATGCACACCGGCAGTTCATGGATTGCCGCCTCGCCTCTTCGAGGCTCCTCGCAATGACGAAGTGACCACCGATTCCATACATTAATATCCACAGGCTTGCCCCCAGCCTGTCCACAAGCCGCCTGTGAAACGCGAAACGCCCGAGGTCTCCCCCGGGCGCGGCTGCCTGCAGTGTTACGCGGCGACAAACGAGTATGACGCGGGAAAAGATTTATACAAGTCTTGTGGAAGCGCTCGCGATGAATCACATTGTATCCCGAGGCCAGCGGCGAACGCGGCTCTCGGCCCTCGGTGATGCGGCGGGTCTGGCTCACAAGCGCGAAAGGAGGTGATCCGATGTCTCATGGTTCAGTAGCGAGGTCGGTGAAGATCCCTACGGAGCATACTCGGTAATTATCCGCCTGAGTAAGGCTACGTGAGCGGCACTTCCGGCCGCTGACCATGTCAAGGGCGTTTCCTCCGACGGGCAGGAAACGCCCTTTTCATTTTTTGGTTTGCGAAGGCGCATCCGCGCCTTCGTCCTCGGCGAGCTTCAGGCCCTGCGGGCCTGATCGCCTGCGGGCGGGCGGTCGCCCTTGCGGGCCTGCGGCCCGAGCTATCGCGCCACTTCGACCTTTCAAGGGTCGCTCCAACACGCATCTTGCCCTCGCCCGCGCGCAGGATTAGGCGCATTCCATGCAACTCAACCGCCTCCCGCACCCCTCGCCCACGCCTGACGATACCCGCGATGCGCTGATCGCCGATCCGGGCTTCGGCACGGTGTTCACCGATCACATGGTGACGATCGACTACGACGAGGCGCTCGGCGGCTGGCAGACCCCCACCATCGGCCCGCGCGAGGCGATCCCGCTCGATCCGGCGGCGAGCGTGCTGCACTATGCGCAGGAGATCTTCGAAGGGCTGAAGGCTTACCGCCATCCGGACGGCAGCCTCGGCCTGTTCCGGCCCGAGGCAAACGCCGCGCGCTTCAACGCCTCGGCGGACCGGCTTGCCATGCCGCACCTGCCGCCCGAGCTGTTCATCGGTGCAATCCGCGCGCTGCTTGATGCCGACGGCAACTGGTATCCGGCGGTCGAGGGCGGCTCGCTCTACCTGCGCCCCTTCATGATCGCGACCGAGGCCTTCCTCGGGGTGCGTCCGGCGAAGAAGTACAAGTTCATCGTCATCGCCTCGCCTGCCGGCAACTACTTCAAGTCAGGTGCCAAGGCGGTGAGCATATGGATCTCCGACTACACCCGCGCCGCGCCCGGCGGCACCGGGGCGGCCAAGTGCGGCGGCAATTACGCCGCCAGCCTCGTCCCCACCGGACAGGCCTTTGCCAAGGGCCACGACCAGGTGCTGTTCCTCGATGCGGTGGAGCGCAAATGGGTCGAGGAGCTGGGGGGCATGAACCTGTTCTTCGTCTTTGCCGACGGTACCGTCATCACCCCGCCGCTGACCGGCACGATCCTGCCCGGCATCACCCGCGACAGTCTGATGATGCTGCTGGCCGAACAGAGCCTGACCGTCTCCGAAGCGCCCTATTCGATCGACCAGTGGCGCGCCGATGCGGCGAGCGGACACCTCGTCGAGGTCATGGCCTGCGGCACGGCGGCGGTCGTCACAGCAGTCGGCAAGGTCGCCGGGCCGGACGGCGAATTCACCATCGGCGCAGGCGGGATCGGCCAGACCACCGCGCGCCTGCGCGAGCAGCTCGTCGGCATCCAGACCGGCCGGGTGGCCGACACGCATGGCTGGGTGATGCGCGTTTAATCCCCGTGTTGCGCAAGACCACACCGTGGTGGGGCGAGGCCATAGCGGTGGCCGCTGTTCTCGCTGTGGGAATGGCGGGGCTAAGGCTGCTGTCCGATTACCGCGCTGCGGAAGTGCGCAAGGAGACGCCCGAAATCGTGCACGGCAGACTCTTAAAGACCGCAATCGGCTCGGGTCGCCACCTCGCTGAAGGGCGCTCGTTTCTGGTCAGGCTCCCGGACGGTTCGATGCGGTATCTTCCGGTTCGCGACAGGGACGATAGAGGTTGCGAGGTCGGAAGCCGCGTCACGTTGGAACAACGTGGGACCAGCTTTATGCTGGCCCCGATCGTGTGCCCGGATGGGCGGGAGGGTGATCGGTGACCGCCAACCTTCATGCCGCGTCCGGCATCACTGTCGCCGCGCTCTACCAGTTCACGCCTTTCCCCGACCCCGAAGCCCTGCGCGCGCCGCTGCTCGCGGCCTGCGAGGCGCATGGGATCAAGGGCACGTTGCTGCTCGCCCGCGAAGGGATCAACGGGACGATCGCGGGTGCGCCGGAGAACCTCGACGCAGTACTCGCCCACATCCGCGCGCTGCCGGGGTGCGCGGACTGCGATGTGAAGTTCTCCTCCGCGCCCGCGATGCCGTTCCATCGGATGAAGGTGCGGGTGAAGCGCGAAATCGTCTCCATGGGCGAGCCCGAGATCGATCCGACGCTCGCCGTCGGCCACTATGTCGATCCGCAAGACTGGAACGCGCTGATCACAGACCCGGACACGCTGGTGATCGACACACGCAATGATTACGAGGTCGCGGTGGGCACTTTTGCCGGTGCGGTCGATCCGGCGACGCCATCCTTCCGCGATTTTCCGGCTTGGTTCCGCGCCCATCGCGACGCATTGCTCGCGGGCAAAAAGAAGGTCGCGATGTTCTGCACCGGAGGCATCCGCTGCGAGAAATCGACCAGCTTCCTGCGCGCCGAGGGGATCGAGGAGGTCTATCACCTCAAGGGCGGGATTCTGAGGTATCTCGAACAGGTGCCTGAAAAGGAAAGCCTCTGGCACGGCGAATGCTTCGTGTTCGATGAACGGGTGACGGTGCGCCACGGCCTCGAACAGGGCACCTTCCAGCTGTGCCGCGCCTGCCGCCGCCCGCTGGATGCGGCCGCGCTTGCCCACGCTGACTACGCGGACGGGGTCAGCTGCCCCGCCTGCATTTCCGAGCGCACGCCCGAGCAGCGTGCGGGCTACGCCGAACGCCAGCGGCAGGAGGCGCTGGCCAAGGCGCGCGGCGAATTGCACGTCGGCGCGGTGCGCGTGCCGAAAGAATGACGCTGCCCGTCCTCTATTCCTTCCGCCGCTGTCCCTATGCGATGCGCGCGCGCATGGCGCTGTGGGTGGCGGGGGTGACGGTAGAGCTGCGCGAGGTGAAGCTGGCCGCCAAGCCGCCCGCGCTGCTTGCTGCCAGCGCCAAGGGCACGGTGCCGGTGCTGGTGCTAGCGGAGGGACGCGTGATCGACGAAAGCCTCGACATCATGCGCTGGGCGCTCGCGCAGCATGACCCGGAGAATTGGCTGGCGGGCGATGATCCGGCGCTGATCGCGGCCAATGACGGGCCGTTCAAGCACCATCTCGACCGTGCGAAATATCCGGGCCGCTATGAGGAGAACGGCGAGACCGACCACCGCGCCGCCGCCCTCGCGCTGCTCGAACCGCTCGAGACTCGGCTGGCGCAGGCGCCCTACCTGTGCGGCGAGACCCGCAGCCTGACCGACATCGCGCTGCTGCCCTTCATCCGCCAATTCGCAGCGATCGACCCGGAATGGTTCGCCGCCCAGCCCTTGCCCGGATTGCAGGCATGGCTGGCGGACCTGCTCGCCTCCGACCTGTTCGCAGCCATCATGCCCAAATTCGCGCCGTGGCGGGAGGGCGACGCGCCGGTGCTGTTTGGCCCTCAGACCTGATCCCCCAACCCCTCCCGAAAGGCATCGACCAGCCAGCTGGCTGCGGGGCCGAGCCGCGTGTCGCGGCGCCACAGGGCTGAAAGGCGGTAATGCGCACCGGGCTTTTCGGGCAGATCGAGTTCGACCAGCGCGCCGCTCGCCAGATCGCCTGAGACCATTGCGCGCGGCATGTTGCCCCAGCCCAGCCCTTCCTTCAGCAGAGAATGCTTCGCACCCAAGTCACCCAGCCGCCAGGTCAACGGGGAAAGCACCGAAAACTCGCGCCCCTCGGTCAGCGGGGAGCGGTCGGTCAGCACCAATTGCAGGTGGCGGCGGCTTTCGCCCGGCGCGATACCGGGACGCGCCAGCGGATGTGACGGCGCGGCGACCGGGATAAGGTCGATCTCGCCCACCGCCTGCCGTTCGAGCGCGGGGTTGTCGCCGATCACCGGGCCGCCAATGGCGAGGTCGGCGCCGCCCTCGATCACGCAGGCGGCGACCGCGCCCAGCCCCTCGATCCGCAAAGTGAGCGCGCAACTCGGGAACATTCGCCGGAATTCGCCCAGCACATGGGCGGTGACATCGCCCGGCACCATAACGTCGACCACCAGCGTCAGCGACGGCTCCTGCCCGGCGTGGAGCGAGCGCGCCTTGGCGAGCAGCGCGTCGGCCGCGTCGGCAATGCTGCGCGCCTCGGCCAGCAGGCCCGCGCCTGCCACCGTGAGCACCGGGCGGCGCGAGCCTTCGCGCTCGAACAGGGTCAGCGCCAGTTGCGCCTCAAGCTGCGCTATGCCGTAGGACACGGCCGAGACCGCCCGCCCCATCGCCCGCGCTGCGCCACCGAAACTGCCGTGTTCGGCCACTGCAATGAACAGGCGGAGTTGATCGAGACTGGGTTCGCCGAGCTTCATGCCGCTCTTGTTCAGATAATCCGAACATCTTGGCAAGTTTTATCGCACTTATCCGGATGAACCCTGCGGCCTATCTGACGTTCATCCAACAGGAGACACGCCATGATCGAACTTCGCCCCTTCAACACCCTCGGTGCCGCGAACCACGGCTGGCTCGATGCGCGCCATCACTTTTCCTTCGCCAATTACCACGATCCCGCCCGCGTCCACTGGGGCGCGCTGCGGGTCTGGAACGACGACAAGATCGCTGCCGGAACGGGCTTCCCCGCCCATCCGCACAGCGACATGGAAATCATCACCTACGTCCGCAGCGGCGCGATCACGCACCGCGACTCCATGGGCAACGAAGGCCGCACCGAAGCGGGCGACGTGCAGGTGATGAGCGCCGGGACGGGTGTGCGCCATTCGGAATACAACCTCGAAGGCACCGATACGACGCTGTTCCAGATCTGGATCATCCCCGATCAGCGCGGCGGCGAGCCGAGCTGGGGCGCACGCCAGTTCCCCAAGGACGACCGCAACGGCGCCTTCGTGCCGTTGGCGAGCGGCGTGGCGAACGACAACGACGCCCTCAAGATCCGTGCCGATGCGCGGGTGCTGGGTGCAACTATCCGGGCGGGCGAAAGCGTGACCTACACGCCCCGCAGCGCCGACCGCCACCTCTATCTGGTGCCCGCCACGGGCAAGATCCGGATCGACAATGTCGAAGGCGTGGAAAGTGTAGAAGCGGGCGCCCGCGACGGTGTCGCGATCACGCAGCTTGCCGAAGTGACCATCACCGCGCTCGAAGACAGCGAAGTGGTGCTGGTCGACGCGGCGTAAGCCTTCCCTCCGGAGCCGGCCGATTCCCCGATCCCCTCTCCCGCCGGCCGGCTCCACCCCCCTCCCACAATCGAAGGACATCTTACCATGAGCAATATTCTCTATCTCACCGCCAGCATCCGCTCCGAGACTGAAAGCGTCTCGCGCGGGCTCGGCCAGCGCCTGGTCGACGGGCTGGCCGCCAAGAGCGGTGCCAGCGTCACCACCCGCGATCTGGCGGAGAACGACCTTCCCTACATGACCGCCGAACGCTTCGGCGCGAACCTCACCCCTGCCGCCGAGCGCTCGCCCGAGCAGGCAGAGCTCGCGGCCATCGCCGATACGCTGATCGCCGAGCTGCAGGCCGCCGATACCATCGTGATCGCGACGCCGATCTACAATTTCGGTCCGCCCTCGACGCTCAAGGCCTGGGCCGATCTGGTCGCCCGCGCAGGCACCACCTTCCGCTACACCGCGACCGGCCCCGAAGGTCTGCTGACCGGCAAGAAGGCCTATCTCGCCATCGCCAGCGGCGGCACGCCGGTGGGCAGCGATGCTGACTTCATGAGCCGCTGGCTGACCTTCTTCCTCGGCTTCCTCGGCATCACCGATGTCGAGACCGTCGCCGCCGACGGGATCATGGGCATCGATGGCGAAGCCAAGATCGCCGCTGCACAGGACGCTGCCGAAAAGCTGGCTGCCTGATCCGGCACTGAGACGGAATTGGGGCGGGCGGGGACATCCTCGCCTGCCTCAGCGCGTCGGCTTCTCCGCCAGTTCATAGGGCACCACCCCGCGGCGCCAATGGTGCACGGCGATCTGCTGGTCGTTGGGCGGATAGGCGCGCTGTTCGCAGTCCGAGCGCGGGCAGATGCGGCACGACACCCCGATTGGCGTCACCGCCCGCCCGGCAGTAAGATCAAGCCCGTCGGCATAGACAAAATCGCCCGCGTGCCGCACCTCGCATCCCAGCGCCACCGCATAGCGGCGCGGGGTGCGGTCGAACCGGCCCGAGGCCTTCACCAACCCCTTGGCGATCGAGACATAGCGCGATCCGTCGGGTGTCTCCGCCAGCTGCACCTGAATGCGATCGGGGATCGCGGCGGCCTCGTGCACGATCCACAAGGGGCAGGCCCCGCCGAAGCGCGCGAACTGGAAGCGCGTGGCGCTGTGGCGCTTGGTGATGTTGCCCGCCATGTCGACCCGGCAGAAGAAGATCGGCAGGCCCCGCTCGCCCTCACGCTGCATCGTCGAGAGGCGGTGGCAGGTCTGCTCGAAACTGGTCTGGAAGGTCAGCGCCAGCCGGTCGACATCGTGGCGAAACTCGCGCGCAGCACGTCGGAAGTGGCCATAGGGCATCAGCACGGCGCCAGCGGCGTAGTTGCCGAGGCCCACTGTCAGCAACTCGCGCGCGACATCGCTGCGCAGGCCCGCGCCTTGCACAATCTCGCGGATCACGGCGCCGAGCGCGGTGGCGGCGACGTGATAGGCCAGCTGGAACCGCACGCTGGGCGCGGGCTGGCTCGAATCGATCCGCAGCACCTGCTCGCTCACATCGAAGCTGCGCAGAGAGGCCGCCGGGCGCAGTTCGACCGCGATGCCGTGGACGACGGTAAGGTGGCGGTGCAGCGCCTCGGTGGTCGGCACGCCGTCGGGCCCCGCCATGGCATCGGCCAGCCGCTCCGCCGCGCGGTCGATCGGATCGACATAGTTGTTCGAAAGGTGAAACCAGTCGCGCACCTCCTCCCACGGCAGGCGCGCGCCCTCGTCGGTTTCGACCGAGATCGCCTCGTCGACCATCTCGAGCCGCTGGTTGGCGCGGCGGAGCGCTCCGTAAAGATCGACGAAGCGCCGCGCGAATGCGGGCTGCTGCTGCGCAAGCCGGGCGACGGCATCGGGGGGCAGCGGGGCATCGAAGATCGGATCGGACACCGCCTCACGCAGCGCGAGCGATAGCTGTTCGGCATCCTCACCCGGGAAATCCTGCCATTCGAGCGGAAACAGGCGCGCCACCTGCTCGATCAGGCGCGGGGTCAGCGGGCGGTCGTCATGCTCGAGCTGGCTGAGATAGGACGGGCTGATCGCGAGCTGCTGCGCCAGCTCGGCCTGCATCAGCCCGCGCCTCTCGCGCAGGGCGCGCAGCTGGGCTCCGGCGAAGATGCGCGGTTTGGTGATGGTGGGCGTGGTCATGGAGATCAGGGCTAGTTTGCAAATCGGCACTTTGCAACTTTGCAAATTAACATTGGACTCGTGCCGGTCGCTTGCGCAGTCTCCGCCCTGTCGCTTCACCGCACAGGGAGACTGCTTGTGGCCACCAACGTGCTCGAACTTCGCCCCCATGAACGCGTCACCGCCAAGACCATGCGCGGCGCGGCGATCACCACGCTCGACGACATCCGTTCCGCTGCCGAATATCTCGCCAGCAAAGTCGCCGAATTCGGGCTCAAGGCGATGGTATGGCCTGACCTCGCGACGCTTGACGCGCCGGTCGATGGCGCGGGCGCCCCGCTGCATGGTTCCGTGTTCGGCTGGTCGGCCGAGGCGCTGGCCCCGTGGCAGGTGGTCGACCGGGCGATGCGCTCGCCGTACCTGCGCGCCGCCCGCGTGGCGAGTGAGCCGCTGCTGATCAGCCGCGACGGCATCCGCAGCCGCAGCCGCAGCGCCAACCGCCTGCTCGACCATATCGACCTCACCGAACTCGACACCTGCCCGGCCCCGGCGGCCAGCGCCATCGTCATCCCTATCCACATGCCGCTCGGTCAGATCGGCGCGGCGATCCTGACCCCGCGCGATGCTGACACGGGAGACCTCACCGCCCTGTTTGACGTCTGCGCCGCACCGCTGACGGCTGCGGTGTGGCGCTTCATCACCGGCTACGTCAGCGTCAGCCGCGACGAGCGCTATCTTCCCACAGAAGGCCTGCTCACCACCCGCGAGATCGAGTGCCTGAGCTGGGTCGCGCACGGCAAGACCGATTACGAAATCAGCATCATCCTCGGCTGCAGCCATGCCGGGGTGCGCTATCACGTGACACGCGCCTGCGCGAAGCTGGGGGCGGTCAACCGCGCGCAGAGCGTGTTCCGCGCCGCACAGCTCGGCTATCTCGGCGCCCCGCTCGCGCCCCGTAAGGCGGGCGGCGAGCGCGCCAACTAGTCAGGCGTCCCCCCGGCATTGGGTTGCATTTGACAATCCATTCGCGGGCCCGCAGTCTGCCGCGCGAGAGAGGCTCTCGAAGGGGATCATTGCATGCAAGCGCAAATACTCGCGCCCGCCGCCGTGTTGGTGGTGTGGTCGCTGATCATGCTGTTCTGGATGGCGGGCGTGCGCCTGCCCGCGTTGAAGAAGGCCGGGATCGATCTCGGCGCGCGGCCCGGCGGGCGGGGGCAGGATCTGGAAGGCCAGCTCGACCCGAAGGCCAACTGGCCCGCGCACAATTACGCGCACCTGATGGAGCAGCCGACGCTGTTCTATGCGGTGGTGACGATCCTTGCGATCATGGGCCCGGGCGCGGCCGACGCGCTGGCGGCGTGGATCTATGTCGGCTTGCGGATTGTCCATTCGGTCTGGCAGGCGAGCGTCAACAAGGTGCCGGTGCGCTTCGCCCTGTTCATCCTCAGCACCTTTGCGCTGCTGTTCCTCGCCGTCCGCGCCGCGATCGCAACCCTGCTGGCCGATCCCTCGGCCCTGCCCGCATAAGGAACCCGTCATGATCGGTATGGATATTCTGAAACCCGTCGTGGTGCTGCTGGCGTGGACCATGGTGATGTGGGTGTGGATGTATGCCACCCGCATCCCGGCGATGACCAAGGCCGGGATCAAGCCCGACGATGCCCGCAACACCGGCGCGCTGGGCTCGCTGCTGCCCGACCAGGTGCAGTGGAAGGCGAACAACTTCAACCACCTGCACGAATCCCCTACGCTGTTCTATGCGGTGGCGTTGGTGCTGGCGATCATCGGTCAGGGTGACGGGATGAACACCAACATCGCCTGGGCCTATGTCGCCCTGCGGATCGCGCACAGCATCGTGCAGGCGACCATCAACAAGGTCGCGATCCGCTTTGCGCTCTACGCGCTGTCAAGCCTCGCGCTCATGGCGCTGATCCTGCACGCCGGGATAGCGGTGTTCCACTAAGCCGGGCGCCGGCGGAGTTACTTACTCCGCCGCTTCGGCCTCCTGCACGGCGTGCTGGCGCGCAGCGAGGTAACGCTCGGCATCGAGCGCGGCCATGCAGCCCATGCCTGCCGCGGTCACCGCCTGACGGTAGACGTGATCGGTCACATCGCCCGCGGCGAAGACACCGGGGATCGCGGTCTTGGGGGTGCCGGGTTCGTTCAACAGATAGCCGCTCTCGTCCATCGGCAGCTTGCCCTTGAACAGTTCGGTCGCGGGCGCGTGGCCGATCGCGACGAAGGCCCCGTCGGTTTCCAGCGTGCTCGCCTCGCCTGTTACGGTGTCGGTCAGCGCGAGGTGGTGGAGCATACCATTCTCCCCCGCCTCGAAGCTGTCGACCGCTTTGTTCCACAGCACGGTGATTTTGGGATTGGCGAAGAGCCGTTCCTGCAGGATCTTCTCCGCGCGTAGGGAATCGCGGCGGTGGATCAGGGTCACGTTGTCGGAGTGGTTGGTGAGGTAGAGCGCCTCCTCGACCGCGGTGTTGCCGCCGCCAATCACCGCGACCTTCTTGCCGCGGTAGAAGAACCCGTCACAGGTCGCGCAGGCGCTGACACCCTTGCCGCCCAGCGCCATCTCGCCCGGAACGCCAAGCCACTTGGCCTGCGCACCGGTGCAGATGACGAGGCAATCGGCGATATATTCGTCCCCGCTGTCACCGATCGCGCGGAAGGGCGAGCCGTTCTCGAGATCGACCGTGACGATCGTGTCCCAGATCATCCGCGTGCCGACATGTTCGGCCTGCGCGCGCATTTCCTCCATCAGCCAGGGGCCCTGCACCACGTCGCGAAAGCCGGGGTAGTTCTCGACATCGGTGGTGATGGTAAGCTGCCCGCCGGGCTGGAGGCCCTGCACGACGATCGGCTCAAGCATCGCGCGCGCGGCGTAGATCGCGGCGGAATAGCCTGCCGGGCCGGAGCCGATGATCAGCATCTTGGTGGTGTGGGTCGCCATGGGGAGTGCCTCGCGTGAATTTCAGGTGAGCGATATGGGGATTTCGGCGGCGATTGTCACGCCACCAGCTTGGCGCGGAGGCGCTGTTTTCTATCCTCGTCCACACCTAAGATTGTCGCCAGATAGGCATCGAGCGAGCCGTGATCGCGTGTCACCTCTGCGATGTAAGTATCGATATATTCAGGCAGAACACCCATCAGATTGTGCAGCGCTTGCGCATCGATCGTGCCGTAGTGGGCTTCCATTCGGGGCAGCGACTGGCGTTCGAGGATGTCGCGGGTGGGCGCATCATTGGTCAGCAGGAATTCGGCAACGATATCATCGTGATGCACGCCCAGCGCATGGAGCAGCAGGCTGGCGGCGACCCCGGTGCGGTCCTTGCCGGCAAAGCAATGCACCAGAGAGCCGCCCTCGCTTTCGTCAAGCGCCCGGAAATATTCGCGGAAAATCCAGATCATCGCGGGGTTCACCGGCATCCGGCGATAGACCGCCAGCATCCGCTCGCGCGCCTTCTCCGGGGTCATCACCACCTTACCGCCCCCGCCTTCATGCGGCGGGGAGTTGGATGTTTCACCTTCATAGGCAATCACTTGCGCGACGAACTTCGGATGGCGTCGGCATGGAAATCCCTCCCGCTCGCTCGTGCCGCGCAGGTCGATCACGGTGCGGATGTCGAGTGCGTCGATCAGCGCCAGATCCTCGTCCGAGGCTTCCATGTGCTGGCCCGAGCGGAACAGCACGCCGCTGCGCACCCGCCCCTCTCCCGGCACCGCATAGCCGCCATAATCGCGCAGATTGTGAATGCCTTGCGTCACGAAGAACGGGCCGATGCGGGCGGTATCGATAGAATCGTTTGTCATCGCGCGAGACCCTTACACCCCTCCAAGACCCCGACAAGACCAGCGCAAGACAGGGACAATCCCCGCCCTAGGTGATGTTGCGAGGGGACAGGACAGGGCCCTCGGAAGAGCTGTGTGGTTAATGCCGCATTTCCCAACAATTGCTGTTCAAGGCCCCACCCCCATGGCCCGGATCCTGATTGCCGATGATGATGAGCTGATCGCCGAGCTGGCGAGCGAAGTGCTGATCGATGCCGGGCACGCCTGCGGCTGGGTCACCAGCGCCGCCGAGGCCTGGGCCTGCGTCCAGCGCAAGCGGCCCGATATCCTGCTGCTCGACCAGTCGATGCCGGGCGAGAGCGGCCTCACCCTGCTGCGCCGCCTGCGCCTCTCGCCCGCGTTCTACGATCTGCCGGTGATCATGTTCACCGCCATGAACGGCGAGCAGGACCATGTGCAGGCGATCTATGCCGGGGCGCAGGATTTCCTCTCCAAGCCCTTCGATCCGCTGTTTCTGATTTCGCGCGTGAACCGCCTTCTCAAGCAGCGCGGGATGCGGCCGCGCCATGTCGATCTGCGAACGGCGGTGGTGGGCGACAGTCTGCGGGTCATGCCGGCGATGCCCGCGCGGCGGGTGCTGTAATCAGGCCGCTGCCGCGCGCGCCGGCCCGGCCAGCAGCCCGCGCCCGATTACTTGCGCCTGAATCTCAGCTGCGCCTTCGAAGATGTTGAGAATCCGCGCATCGCATAGCACCCGGCTGATCGGATATTCGAGCGCATAGCCATTGCCGCCGTGGATCTGCACCGCATTGTCCGCCGCGCTCCAGGCCGCGCGGGCAGCGAGCAGCTTGGCCATCCCCGCCTCGATATCGCAGCGCGCGCCCGAATCCTTGGCGCGCGCAGCGGCATAGGTCAGCTCGCGCGCCATCACGGTTTCGACCGCCATCAGTGCGAGTTTGTCCGCCACGCGCGGGAAGCCGACCAGCGCCTCGCCGAATTGCCTGCGCTCCAGCGCGTAAGCCATCGCGAGGTCGAAGGCGTTCCACGCCACCCCCACCGCGCGTGCGGCGGTCTGGATGCGTGCGCCTTCGAAGGTGCGCATCAACTGCTTGAAGCCCTGCCCCTCGCGCCCGCCCAGCAGGCCCTCGGCGGCGACCGCAAAGCCATCGAGCCCCAGCGCATATTCCTTCATGCCCCGGTAGCCGAGCACCGGAATCTCGCTCCCGTCGATCCCCGCATCGGGGAACGGCACGGTCTCGGTGCCGCGGGTCTTCTCCGCGATCAACATCGACAGGCCGCCATAGCCGGGCTGCGCCGGGTCGGTGCGGACCAGCATCGTCATCAGATCGGCGCGCGCGGCGTGGGTGATCCAGGTCTTGGCGCCCGTCACCCGCCAGCTGCCGTCGCTCTGGCGCAGCGCGCGGGTGCGCACCGCGGCGAGGTCCGATCCGGTGTCGGGCTCGGTGAAAACCGCGGTCGGCAGGCAGGAGCCATCGGCGATGCGGGGGAGCCAGCGCGCCTGCTGTTCGGGCGTGCCGTTCTCGGCAATCAGCTCGCCCGCGATCTCCGAGCGGGTGCCGAGGCTGCCGGCACAGATCCACCCGCGCGACAATTCCTCCGACACCACCGCCATCGCCAGTTTTCCGAGGCCGAGCCCGCTGTGGGCTGGCGGAATGCAGATGCCGAACACGCCCAGCCCCGCCATCGCGGTGATGACATCATCGGGGATCAGCGCGTCCTCCAGATGCCAGCGATGCGCGTGCGGCGTGATCGCCTCGGCGGTGAAGGCGCGCATCGTCTCGCGCACCTGATCGAGCGTTTCGTCGCCCAGCGCCTCGTCGGGCCGCGCGCCATCGGCAAGCAGGGCGGCGAGGCGCGCGCGGGTTTCGGGCGTGTTGCCCTCGGTCAGCAGGCGGGCGACGGCGGAGTGTGCGGCCATTGCCTGCGCCTCGGCGCCGAGCCCGAAAGCCGCGGGGCGAACCACTTCATGCGCGCTCATCGGAAGGCCGCTGGCGATCTGGGCGAGGTATTCGCCAAAGCCGATCCGCAAGGTCAGCGCCTCGACCTCGCCGAAACGCCCCGCCTTTTCGGCGCGCACCGCCCAGTCGAGCGTCGCTTCGAGCGCGGCGAGGCTGGCGGCGATCCAGGCGAGGCCGTGAACGCGGTGCTGCTCCCGCGCGAGCCGCTCGGTGTCCACCTGCCCGGCGGGGGCGAGCGCCTGCCGCACACGCTCCTGAACGCTCTGCGCATAGTCGCGCGCCGCCCCCAGGCTCGCGCGCGCTGCTGTGATCCATTCCGTCATGCGCGCGGTGCTAGCAGAGCCCCCCGCCACGCGCGAACCCGCAAATTCGCAGGTGTGGCCCGGGTGTCACAATGGCCCGGCGAAGTGCCGTCAGCCCCCGGGCATATACGCAGAATGACCACTACCACGATTTCGGCGAGCCGTAATACCGGGCGTGTGCCGCAGCGCTTCTGCGCGCGGCGCAACGACAATCGGGGGCGGACAGGCGCCGGGCGACACGACCCGGCCACCTCCTCGCGCAGGAAGGACCGGACAGGACGTCCCGCAACGCAAGGCCAATACCGGCCGCGCGGGCTGCGATCCTGACGACGACGGCACGGAATGGCGCTGCCACGCAGCAGCGCTGGTCATGCCCCGGTCACACTTACGCGAGGACCCATCATGCGTATTTCGAAGCTCTCCCTTCAGTCGCCATCGCTCCCTGCCCTTGCCGCCGCGCTGCTGGTCGCCGGGCTTGTTCCCGCCGCCGCCCATGCGCAGGACAGCGTGGCCGAAGACGATCCCGCCGCAGAACCCGAAAGGGCGATCGTGGTCACCGGCTCGCGCATTGCGAGCGATCCGACCACCGCCTCTCCCAGCCCGGTGCAGGTCATCACCGCAGAGCAGTTCAGGAACGCCGGTGAAATCGACATCACCCAGACGCTGCGCGAACTGCCGGCCTTGCAGGGTTCTGACCCCGCCAACCTCGACAGCGCGCAGGGCTTTGCCCTGACCGGTGCGAGCACGCTGGATCTGCGCAGTCTTGGCGCGAACCGCACGCTGGTGCTGCAGGACGGCAAGCGCCACGTGCCCGGCATCGCCGGAACCGCAAACGTGGATATCAACTCGATACCGGCAGCGCTGGTCAAGGAAGTCCAGGTGCTGACCGGCGGCGCTTCGGGCGTGTACGGGGCCGACGCGGTCTCGGGCGTGGTCAACTTCATCACCCGCACCGGACGCGACTTCGACGGGCTTGAATACCGGCTGCAGACCGGCATCAGCGACAAGGGCGATTCCGAGGAAGTCTTCGGATCGGTGGCCGGCGGCGGCACATTTCAGGATGGCCGGGGCAGCGCCCTGTTCGCGATCGAATATTCGCACAACACCAGCATCACCAACGGCGACCGCGATTTTGCCTTTGGCGAAGGCAATTTCGAGTTCCGCCAGAGCTCACCGATCCTCAACGAGGCGCTGGGGCTCGATCCCGATGCGCGCAACGCGCTGATCCGCAACCCCACGCTTCCCGTCTCCAGCACCAACGCGATCATCGCTGTCGGCGGCTTCCCTTTCGACCGGCTGGCCTTCGGTCCGCGGGTTGCGGTGAACTTCACGCCGGGAACCAGCACGGTTCCCAACCTGCCGGGGACCAATATCCCGATCCTGCAGATCATCGACCCGGTGACGGGCCAGCTGCGCGCCTATAATCCGGGCATTTCGGCAAGCGCCTTCAATGCAATCGGCGGGGACGGGATTCCGAGCAACCCGGCGACCCTCACGCTGATTCCCGAAACCACGCGCGTCGTCGCCGCAGCCGGCGTCGATTACGAGGTGACCGACACCATCACGCTCTTCGCCGATGCCAAGTTCGCCTATACCGAGACTTCGAACACGGTGGGCATTCCCTTCACCGACGACCTGATCTTCGCGGCCGACAACCCCTTCGCGCCGCCGGAATTGCAGGCGCAGTTTGCCGCGACGGGGGCCACCTTCGCAGGTGTCGCGCTCGACAACCTCGGCTCCGACATCGGGCGCGGAGACGATATCGAACGCTCCACCATCCGCGCATCGGCCGGGCTGCGCTGGGATGCGCCGAACAGCAATGTCAATTTTGAGGCGAGCTACACGTGGGGTCGCACCCAGGTCGATGCGACCTTGCGCAACCGCCGCATCAATGATCGCTATTTCACCGCCTTCGACGCTGTTGCGCTGACGGCGGACAATATCAGCGGCGCTGACCCGGTGTTCAACTTCACCAGCGGTTCGGGCACGCTCAATGCCGTGCGGAACGGGCAGGAGATCCAGATCACCCCGGGCAGCGCACAGGTGGGCGATATCGTCTGCCGCGCGGAAGTGACCGGCCTGCCGGCCCAGTCCAATGCGCCCTTCCTCGTCGGCGGTCCGCCGGTCTATGCCGATGGCACGGTGATCAACGGCGTCGATGTCAGCGGGCTCACCCGCCCGGTGACCTTCCAGATCGGCGACGGCACCTGCGCCCCGCTGAACCTGCTCGACCCGCGCAATTTCGGTCAGGCCGGACTCGACTTCGCCTTCCTCGATCTCAAGCAGGACACCACGATCGAACAGCAGCAGTTCCTCGCTGTTCTGGCCGGCGATACCGAGCACCTGTTCGAATTGCCGGGCGGCCCACTCGGCTTTGCCGTCGGCTTCGAATGGCGCCGTGACGAGTCGCAGTTCGTCCGCGACAGCTTCGAGACGATCGAGCCGCGGGTCATCGAGAACGTCAATGCCCCGCTGTTCAACTCGCCGGCCAATGGCGAGGGGATCCGGGTGTGGGAAGTGTTCGGTGAATTGCGCGTGCCGATCCTCAGCGACATGCCCTTCGTCGACAAGCTCGAAGTCACCGCTGCGGGCCGTTACTCCGATTACAACACCATCGGTTCGACCGAGACCTACTCCTTCGGCGCCGTCTACAGCCCGGTCGACTGGCTGAGCTTCCGCGGCACCCTCTCCCGTGCGATCCGGGCGCCCAACATCGGCGAGCTCTTCGCGCCGCAGGGCATCGCCACGATCGGCGTGAACGAAGATCCCTGCGACGATGGCAACATCAATGACGGCAGCTCGAACCGCGCCGCCAACTGCGCCCAGTTCGTGGTGCCGGGCTTCAGCTCGGACGACTTCCTCACCGCCTTCTCGACCGGCACCAGCGGGGGCAACCCGTTCCTGACCGAGGAGACGTCGGACAGCTTCACCCTCGGCGCGATCTTCCAGCCGCGCGGCATTCTGGGCGGCGCGCTGGATAACTTCGTCGCGATCGTCGACTATTACGATATCGAGATCGTCGATGCAGTCGGCAGCCTCACTGGCGCAGAAATCGCCGCGGCCTGCGTCGATCTGCCCGATATCAACAACCAGTTCTGCGACGCGATCGACCGTGATCCGACGCGCGGCGGGGCGATTGTCGGTTTCCGTTCGGGCAACATCAACCTCTCGGTCCTGCGCGCGCGCGGTATCGACTTCGAAACCCGCTACACCTTCGATGCGCCGTTCGGCGAGGATTGGGGCAAGTTCACCCTCTCGGCGGTGGGCACGCACTTCCTCGAACGCTTCACTGAAGGCGATCCGGTCATCCAGCAGACCATCGCCGACACGACCGACCCGCTCGAAAAGCAGCTGTTGATCGTCGACCAGGCGAACAACAGCAACCTGCTGGGCGTGATCGGGGTGCCGGAATGGGTCGTCAATTTCGGTCTCAACTGGGAAGTGAACCGCTGGAACCTCGGCTGGAGAACGCGGTGGGAGGATTCCACCCTGCGCCTCGACAACGGAGCGGCCTTCACCGCGGAAATCGTCGGCGATCAGGTCGTCCTGTCACCCAATGAAGGCGTGGCCGATCCCTCGCAGCTCTACACCGGCGACGGTTTCGAGCATGATTTCAGCGTCAGCTACGAAGCGACCGACAACATCGAAATCTTTGGCGGCGTGAACAATGTCACCGATCGCGAGCCGTTCCTCGGCAGCTTCGCGCGCCCGGTGGGGCCGCGTGGGCGGTTCTTCTTCGTCGGGGTGTCCGGATCGTTCTGATCCGGGCTGACCGGCGCGAACAACGGGGGACGCGAGGGCCAATGCCTTCGCGTCCCTTCTTGTTTCTGACGCCTACTCCCGCGTGCCCAGCAGCGCGCGCGCCACCACCCAGTTGTGGATCTCGCTCGGCCCGTCGTAGATGCGCATGGTGCGCAGCTTGTTGCTCATCAGGTAGAGCGGCAATTCGCGGGTCATGCCCATGCCGCCGAACAGCTGCATGGCGTGATCGACGATGGTGTAGGCTTCCTCGATGCAGAAGCTCTTGATCATCGAGATTTCGCTGCGGGTGTCGCGGCCCTCGTCGATCTTCCAGGCGCAATCATAAGTCATCAGCCGCATCGCGTGGATCTTGGTCGCGGCGTCGGCGATCCAGTTCTGCACCGTCTGGCGCGCCGAGAGCGGCTTGCCGAAGGTGACACGCTGGGGGGCGTAGTCGATCATCATCTCCATCGCGCGCTGCGCCATGCCGATCGACCATGAAGCCATCTCGATCCGCCGCGTGCCAAGGCGCACCTGCATCGGCGCAAAGCCCTGCCCGCGCTTGCCGAGCAGTTTCCAGCCCGGCACCCGGCAATCGTCGAGCGCGATTTCGTAGGTCGCGGTCCCGTCGATCATCGGGATCTTGCGGGTGACGTTGAAGCCGGGGGTGTCGCGGTCGACGAGGAAGGCCGACATGCCGTTGCGCCCGTCGGGGTTCTTGTCGGTGACCGCCATCAGGATGGTGAAGTCGGCCTCGGCCCCCTTGGTGATCCAGATCTTGCGGCCGTTGATGATCCAGTCGTCGCCGTCCTGAACGGCGGTGGTCTTCATCCCCGCCGGGTCCGCGCCTGCGCCGGGCTCGGAAATGCCGATCGCGCTGATCGTCTCGCCGCGCACGTAAGGCGCAAGGTAAGCCTCGCGCTGGCGTTCGTCGGCAGCGACCATCAGCATCCTGAGGTTGGGCGAATCGGGCGGCAGGTAATAGGGCACCACGGTCTTGCCGAGCTCTTCCGAGACGCCGACCATCGCCACCATCGGCAGGTTCATACCGCCCACTTCCTCGGGCGCGTCGAGACCCCACAGGCCCAGCTCGCGGCTGACCGCGTCGACCTTCGCGGTCTCCTCGGGGGTGAGATAGGTGCCCTGCCCGACATTCTCGCGTGCGATCACCGTCGCCTCGTAAGGCATCAGCTGGTCGCGCACGAACTTGCCGACCAGATCCTTGAGCATTGCGTGTTCGTGGGGGAGTTCGAAATTCATGGGTCGTGTTCCTGTCTGATGGCGCCCCTGAGACCACACATTGCGCGGGCTGTCATCCGCCGAGATTGAGAGGAGCGGCGGATTTTCCGGCGCGTCAGGCCGGTTGGACAGATCGATGCGCAAAGCCGCTTGACGCCTGATACAAGATTACATACCTTCATAGTTGCAAACCTGCAAACTCTTGCAGGCTTGGGAGAGGGACATGCCGAGTCGGCTCATCGTTTCGCGCGAGCTTGCAGATCTGTTCAAGCTGCTCGCCCATCCCGACCGGCTGCGGCTGGTCGAGGAGCTGGGCGCGGGCGAGATGGATGTGACCGGCCTTGCCGACGCGCTCGATCTGCCTGCCACCCGCATCTCCCAGCATCTCGCATTGCTGCGCGCCCAGCGGCTGGTCGAGGAACGCCGCGACGGGCGCAACCACTTCTACCGCCTATCCAATCCGCATCTGGCCGCCTGGGTGCTGGATGCCCTGCCCTTCATCGACATCCGCCAGCGGCTGGAGGATGCCGAACATTTCGACAGCGCGCGCGCCCTGTGGTCGGCCCGCGAACCCCAGTCATCGTCTTCAAAGTAAAAGGATAATCGCAATGCCCCATTTTGCCCAAGGCGTGGTCAAGTTCCAGCGCGAGGTCTTCCCCGAGAAGGCCGAACTGTTCGAAAAGCTCGCCACCGGCCAGAGCCCCGAGGCGCTGTTCATCACCTGCTCGGACAGCCGGATCGAGACCGCGATGCTCACCCAGACCGATCCGGGCGAGCTGTTCATCTGCCGCAACGCGGGCAATATCGTGCCGCCGCACACCAACCAGACCGGCGGGATGACCGCCTCGATCGAATTCGCCATCGGCGCGCTGCAGATCCCGCATATCGTGATCTGCGGGCACACCGAATGCGGGGCGATGAAGGGCGCGATGAACCGTGCCGGCCTCACCAGCCTGCCGCACGTGCGCGAATGGCTGGGCTATGCGCAGGGCGCGGTCGACATCACCGAGGCGATGGGTGCCGGGCTCGATCCCGATGCCAAGATGCGCATGCTGCTCGAACAGAACGTCATCCTGCAATTGCAGCACCTAAAGACCCACCCCACGGTGGCGGTCGCGCTGGCGCAGAAGACCGTACAGCTGCACGGCTGGGTCTATGACATCAAGACCGGCGAAGTCTCCGCCTTCGACGAGGCGACCGGCAGCTGGATCTCGGTCGAGGAACGCTACGCCGGCGATCTCGCCGCGCAGATGGTGCACAGCCACGCCTGCTGACGCAGCAACCGCCTTCCCCCACTCTCTCTCCCCGGAGCCTTCCCCTATGTCCTCTGCCACTGCAACCCGCGTGACATCCGCGGTGCTCGGGCGCGATTTTCTCGCCTCGATCGTGGTCTTCCTCGTCGCCCTGCCGCTGTGCATGGGGATCGCGATCGCTTCGGGCGCGCCGCCCGCGCTCGGCTTGATCACCGGGATTGTCGGCGGGCTGGTGGTCGGCACGATCGCCGGGTCGCCCTTGCAGGTGAGCGGGCCTGCGGCGGGGATGGCGGTGCTGGTCTATCAGCTGGTGCAGGAACATGGCCTGATCATGCTCGGCGTGGTCGGACTGATCGCTGGCGGGCTGCAACTGCTCGCGGGCGTGTTCAAGCTCGGCCAGTGGTTCCGGGCGATCTCGCCCTCGGTGATCCACGGGATGCTGGCCGGGATCGGGGTGCTGATCTTCGCCTCGCAGCTGCACGTCATGCTCGACGATGCGCCGCGCGCCAACGGGCTGCTGAACCTCGCCGCGATCCCCGAAGCGATCGTCAAGGTCTTCCCGGTCGATGGTTCGGTCCACCACCTCGCCGCGATGGCGGGGATCGTGACCATCGCCACCATCGTGCTGTGGAACCAGTTCAAGCCCAAGTCGTTGTCGCTGATCCCCGGCCCGCTGCTTGGCGTGATCGTCGGCGCGGTGTTCGCCATGATCTTTGGCCTGCCGATCAATCTGGTCAACCTGCCCGAAACGCTGGTGAGCGGCCTCAACATCCCGACCCGCGAGGCGCTGGGCGGCTTCGTCGATCCCGACATCCTGACGCTGGGCCTGGTCTTCGCCTTCGTCGCCAGTGCCGAGACTTTGCTGTGCGCGACCGCGGTCGACAAGATGCACACCGGCGCGCGCACCGATTACGACAAGGAGCTGCGCGCGCAGGGGATCGGCAACATGATCTGCGGCGGGTTCGGCGCGCTGCCGATGACGGGGGTGATTGTGCGCTCCTCGGCGAACGTCGATGCCGGGGCGACCACGCGTTTTTCGGCGATCATGCACGGCGTCTGGCTGCTGCTGGCGGTCGCCGCCTTCCCCTTCGTGCTCAACGCCATCCCGACCTCGGTGCTGGCCGCGATCCTTGTCTATACCGGCTACAAGCTGGTCAACGTCGCGCAGATCCGCAAAATCGCCGAATTCGGCAAGCAGGAGCTGGTGATCTACTTCGCGACCCTGATCGGGGTGGTGGCGATCGACCTGCTCACCGGCGTGATCCTCGGCTTCGTGCTGGCGACGCTGAAGCTGGTCTATACCTTCTCGCACCTCGACATCCGCCGCGAGCATGACCCGGAAACGGGCCGCATCGACCTGTGGATGACGGGATCGGCGACCTTCTTCTCGATCCCGCAGCTGGGCAAGGCGCTGGAGTCCTCGCCCTTCGGGTCGGAGGTGCACATCCATGTCGAGAAGCTCGACTATATCGACCACGCCTGCCTCGAGATGCTGTCTTCGTGGGAGAAGCAGCACCAATCGACTGGCGGTTCGCTGATCGTCGAGTGGAGCGAGCTGGTGGAGCGTTATGGCCGCCGGTCGGAAGATCCGAGCAAGACCGCGATCCCCGGCCTGATGACCCGCTCCGCCGCCTGACGCGCCGGAGCGGGCGCGCCCGTTACATCACGGTTTCGGCCGCCTCGGCGTGCCACAAGCGCTTGGCCTGCTCGATATCGCTGCTGCTGGCGCGGCTGAAGCGGTGGGCGACGAAGTCGATGCCTTCGATCAGCCACAGCGCCAGATCGGGCTGCGCGAGCCGATAAACCCGCTGCTGGCCGCGCGTCTCGGTCTCCACCAACGCAATCGCGCGCAGCACGCCAAGGTGCTGCGAGACGCGGGTGGGCGAGATTTCGAGGAGTTCGCCCAGCTCGTTGACGGTCTGGTCGCCCGATTGCAGCTTCAGCAAGAGCCGGATGCGGTCGGGATGCGAAATCTGCCGGAGCACATGCGCCAATTCGTTCGCGACAATCTTGCGGCTCGGCATATCAACGACCTTTCGTGTTGGAGGGGAGTGCAGGATATGTTGTCACAACACGCAAATGCGGCATTTGGCTCCCGTCTTTTGCAATTTTTTCATTTTCGAGCGCGCGCCACGGTTGCTGCGCCCGTTTGCTGACCGCGGCATCGCTGCACAGCAGATCAAGGAAAGCCGCATCGTCGACCGCCTTGACGTAGGGCGCAGCGTCCCCGCAGCGGGTGGTGGTCACGCCGCTGTCCCGCAGCCGCGCCCAGGCCTCGTGCAGCCGCGACGCTGCACGCGCCGCGCCGCCGTGGTGGAGCGTCAGGGCAAGTGCGTGGATCAACGCCGCCGCATCGAGCGGCAGGCGGCTCACCCCCTCGCCCGGCGCTTCGCTGGTGACCGCGACCAAGGCGCGCTCGCCTGTCCCGTCAAGCCACAGCATCGGCCAGGCCCCGCGCATGCCGCTGGTGGCTGCCAGCAGGGTGAACACCGTCCCGCGCAGATCGGGCATGGCGATGATCGCATCCCACACGGGCGGGCCTGCCGTCAGCGTGCCGAGCGCATCTTCGAGCGTGAGGATATCGAGCGTCATCCCTTCGCGGTTCAGGCCCTTGCCCGCCGCCAGCAAGCTCTTGGCGACGGCGTTGCGCTGGCGGGCGGTGAGGATGATCGCGAGCCGCTGGCGCCCTTCGCGCTGCGCGGCGCGGATCATCGCGGTCAGCGCGCGCGGCGAAGGCAGTGGCGGGCCGCCGGCGTCCTCGGGCGGGCAATGCGCGGGATGCGGGCTCATCAGCACACAATCGATCCCCCCGCGCCCGCCCGCCTGTCCGCGCGGGTGGTCGATCAGATAGCTCGCGGCAAACAGCGCCTTGGGCAGACCGGCGAGGCCGCCGTGCTGGAAGGCGACGGGGCTCCACCCGGTCCACGGGGCGAACAGTGGGGCGGAGGCTCCGGCGGGCAGCGCCCAGCCGGCCATGCGCGGGAGGCGGCGCGCATGGTGTGCGGGCGTTGTGAGTTCGGCATCGATCCCGAGCCAGCCGAGCAGCCGCTCCAGCCCTTCGGCCCAGCCCTGCGGCGCGGGTTCTGGCGGCAGGGCAAGCGCAAAGCGCGAGGCCACCAGCGCCAGCGTCGGGCGCGGCGGCACCGGCCGCAGGGCAGAGACAGGGCGCTCGGAAATCAGCGTGCGATGATCCATGATGCGGGGTCCCTCAGCTGGAGGCGGAAGCGTGGGACCGGTTGTTAGCGGCCGATGCCAAATCGGAAAAATTCAATCTTTCTTCGCAAACGTTCTGTTATTTGAATAGTTGCAGATAGGGCCCATTCCCCTTCCGCCCACCCACTTGCCAGCACCGCGCAGCAAAGGCATCACAGGCGCGGGAGAAGAGGGGAGACAATCATGACAATCGCCCGATGGCGCGCGCGCGCCGCGCTGGCTCTTATCGCAGGGGTGGCCGGAAGCGCTGCGGCGCAGGACAGCGCGGCGCCCGCCAGCCCCACCACCCGCGCCGCGCAGGCCGAGGCGGCGACCCGGCTTCCGCCGGAAGGCACCCGCGATGCCGACAATGTCCGCCGCGGCTTCCTCGCCACCCGCGCCGATTCGGTGATCCTGAGTCCCGAAGGCAAGCCCGTCTGGAATCTCGACACCTATGCCTTTGTCGAAGGGCCTGCTCCGGACACGGTCAACCCCAGCCTGTGGCGGCACATGACGCATCTGAAGAACCACGGCCTTTTCGCCGTGACCGAGGATGTCTGGCAGGTGCGCGGGTTCGACCTGTCGAACATGACCATCATTCGCGGGCAAACGGGCTGGATCGTGATCGACCCGCTCACCAGCGTCGAGGCGGCGCGCGCGGCGCTCGAACTGGTCAACCAGACGCTGGGTGAGCGCCCCGTCAGCGCGCTTATTTATTCGCACAGCCACGGCGACCACTTCGGCGGCGCGCGCGGGGTGCTCGACCCTGCCGATGCCGGGCGCGTGCCCGTGATCGCGCCCGAAGGCTTCATGGAGGAAGCGACCTCGGAGAACGTCATCGCCGGGGGCGCGATGACCCGGCGCGCGGCCTATCAGTTCGGCACCGGTCTTGCGCCGGGGGCAACCGGGCAGATGGGCAGCGGCATCGGCATGGGCCTTTCGGCGGGCACGCTTTCGCTGATCGCGCCCACCGACACCGTCGCCGCCACAGGGGAGACCCGCGTGGTGGACGGCGTGCCGCTGGAATTTCAGATCGTCTCGGGCAGCGAGGCTCCGGCGGAGTTCAACATCTTCATCACCCCGGCCAAGACCTTCCTCGCCGCCGAGATCGCCACCTGCACGATGCACAACATCCTCACCCCGCGCGGCGCGAAGGTGCGCGATGCACGGGCCTGGGCGCATTACCTCGATGAAGCGGCGACCCGCTACGGCCCGCAATCCGACGTGGTGATTTCGAGCCATTGCTGGCCGATCTTCGGGCGCACCGCAGGCACCGCCTGGCTGACCGCCCAGCGCGACAATTACCGCTGGCTCCACGATCAGACTCTGCGCCGCATGAACCGCGGCGAGACGATGGACGAAATCGCCGAAGCGCTCGAACAATCGCCCCCGCCCGGCCAGTCCGCGGAATGGGCGACGCGCGGCTATTACGGCACGGTCAGCCACAACGCCAAGGCGATCTACCAGTTCTATCTCGGCTGGTATGACGCCGTCCCCGCCAATCTCCACCCCCACCCCCCGGTCGAGCGGGCGAAGCGGCTGGTGAGCGCGCTGGGCGGGGCCGAGCGCACGCTGGCGCTGGCCGAGAATGCGATGGCAGCAGGCGATTATCGCTGGGCCAGCGACCTGCTCCAAAGCCTCGTCTTCGCCGCGCCCGACAATGCCGCAGCCAGGGCGATGCTCGCGGCAAGCTACGAACAGCAGGGCTACCGCGCGGAAAGCGCGATCTGGCGCAACCAGTTCCTCGCCGCCGCAAATGAATTGCGGAACGGGCGCAGCGATCGCAGCGCGGTGCAGAGCAATGATCTGATCGCCGCGATCTCGACGCAGGAATTGCTCGATTCCGCCGCGACCCGCTTCGCGCCCGAAGGCCGAACGCCGGTGGGTCTGACCATCGCGATCGACATTCCCGACCGCGGGGAACAGGCAGTGCTGGAGGTAGGCCGACAGGCGCTGATCGGGCGCGTTGGCGCGCAGCCCGAAAAGGCCGATGTCACCATCCGCGGGCCGCGCCGGGCGCTGCTGGCGCTGCTCTTTGTCAAGCTGCCGGTCAGCACCGTGGCCGCGATGGAGGGGGTGACGATCGAGGGCGATCGGGCGCGCTTGCAGGAGTTGGTCGACACGCTCGACCCGCTCCCGCACGGGTTCGACATCGTGCTGCCCTAGAAAAATTGCACCGGGGCGCGAAGGGTGATGCGCGTTCAGCCGTTGATCAGGCGCCGTGCGGTTTTCTTGCCGTCGGTTGCCATATTCAGGAATGCACCGCCATGCCCGTGACCTTCGCCCGCAAGGAGCTGCCATGACCCCGGCCAGCATCGCGATCAACCGCTTCGGCTACGGCCATTCTGCCTCCGGCCCGGTGCCGAACGACCCGAAGCGCTGGCTGCTGCGCCAGCGCGATGCCTTCGACCCCGCACCGCCCGTCATCGCCGGGCGGATGGATACCCGCGCGAAGACGGGCGAAATGATCGAACTGGTGCGCAACCTGCGGCAGGACACCCGCGCGCTGGCGGCGATGGAGGGTGCCGAGGCTCCCGCCATGGCCGGGCCGATGGGCGATGCCATGACCGCCGACAATCCCCGCGCTGCGGCGCTCGCCGGATTGCCGCCCGAATATCGCGAAAAGCTGATCGACGCGCGCCGGGTGCTGGTCGACGACATCGCCGCGCGCGTCAATCTTGCGGTGACCAGCAAAACCCCGCTGGCCGAGCGGCTGGTGCACTTCTGGGCGAACCACTTCAGCGTCTCGGTCGGCAAGCTCGGCACCCAGTTCGAAGTCGGCCCGCACGAATTCACTGCGATCCGCCCGCATGTGTTCGGACGCTTTGGCGATATGCTCAAGGCCGCGGTGCTGCACCCGGCGATGCTGATCTATCTCGATCAGTTCCAGTCGATCGGCCCCAATGCGCCCTTCACCCAGCGGCGCGCGCGGCGGGGCGGCGATGCGCCTCAGCGGCCCCGCGGGCTTAACGAGAATCTCGCGCGCGAGGTGCTCGAGCTGCACACGCTCGGCGTCGATGGCGGCTACAGCCAGACCGACGTGACCGAGCTCGCCCGCGCGCTGACCGGCTGGACGGTGCCCGGGATCGGCCGCGCCGGACGCTTCGCCGAGACGCAGGACAGCGGCGCGGCCTTCGTTGCGCTGGTGCACGAGCCCGGCGCGCGGCAAGTGCTGGGGCGCAGCTATTCCGCGGGCGAGGCGCGGCAGGCGCTGGCGATCCTTGACGATCTCGCCGCCCATCCTGCCACTGCGCGCCATGTCGCCACCAAATTCGCACGTCATTTTGCGGGCGACACCCCGCCGCCTGCGCTGGTCGCGCGGCTGGAGGCCGATTTCCTCAAGACCGGCGGCGATCTGGCGAGCCTCACGGCGACGCTGATCGACGCGCCCGAAGCGTGGACCGCGCAGCCGGTCAAGTTCCGCACGCCGTTCGAATGGCTGGTCGCGACCCTGCGCCTCACCGGTGTGAAGGAGTTGCCGACACAGCGTATCGTCGGCGCGCTGGCGCAGCTGGGGCAGGCCCCGTGGCGCGCGCCTTCGCCTGCCGGGTATGACGATCTCGCTGCCAGCTGGGCCGGGCCCGATGCGCTGATCCGCCGCGTCGAATTCGCCGAGCGCGTGTCCCGTGCGGTTCCGGCAGACAATGTCGTCGCGCTGGCAGAAGCCGCCTTCCCCGGCGCATTGACCGAGCCGACCCTGACCCAGCTGAAGCGCGCCGAAAGCGGCAGCCAGGCGCTCGCGCTGCTGCTGGTCTCGCCTGAAATGATGCGGAGATAGATCCATGACCACCGCTCTCGATCGCCGCTCGCTGCTTGCCGGATCGCTGGTGCTGGGCGCAGGCGGCCTCGCCCTCCCCCGCATCGCCTTTGCGCAAGGGGCAGGAAGCCGCAACCTGCTGTTCGTGCTGCTGCGCGGCGCGGCGGACGGGATGGCGATGCTTGCCCCCGTGGGCGACCCCGGCCTTGAGGCGCTGCGTGGGGCCGCACTAGCCGATTACGACAATGCGCCCCGGCTCGGCAGCTTCTTTGCCGTCCATCCGGCGCTGGCCGAGATCGGCAAGGCGGCTGCAGCGGGCGAGGCGCTGTTCGTCCACGCGGCGGCAACCGCCTATCGCGAGCGCTCGCATTTCGACGGACAGAACCTGATCGAGACCGGCGGCACCGCGCCTTATGCGACCAAGGACGGCTGGCTCAACCGCCTCGCCGCGCTGGTGAGCGCAGGCGCCCCTGCGCCCTTGCGCGCGCTGGCGATTGCGCAGGCCGTCCCGCTGGCCTTGCAGGGCGCCGCGCCGGTTTCGAACTACGCGCCCTCCGCCCTCCCCAATGCCAGCGAGGATCTGATAGCCCGCGTCAGCCAGCTCTATGCCGGTGACAGGGAGCTTGGCGCGCTGTGGTCGCGGGCGCTGGAGACGCAGACGATGGCCGCCGATGATGGCCTGCGCAACCTCAACGATGCGCGCGCGGCGGGTGAACTCACCGCCTCGCTGATGCGCGGCGAGGGCGGCGCGCGGATCGGGATGATCGAGCTGGGCGGATGGGACACCCACGCCAACCAGCGCGGGGCCTTCGCCCGCTCGGCCCGCCAGCTTGATGCGCTGCTCGCCGCCTACAAGGCGGGCATGGGCGCAGGCTGGGCCGATACGATGGTGGTTGTGGCGACCGAATTCGGCCGCACCGCGCGTCTCAACGGCACCGGCGGCACCGACCACGGCACCGCCGGAGCGGCGCTGGTGATGGGCGGCAGCGTCAAGGGCGGACGGGTGATCGCCGACTGGCCGGGCCTTGCGACCAGCCAGCTTTACGAGGGCCGCGACCTCGCCCCCACCATCGCGCTCGAAAGCGTGCTGGCGGGCGCGGTGGCCGAGCATCTGCGGCTCGATCCCAAGCTGGCGATGGCGCGGCTGTTCCCGGGACGCAGCGGCGCGCCGTTATCCGGTCTGATCCGCAGCTAGAACGAACACTCCGCGCTCGCAGCCGCCTCGTCGCGGGCGATCTCGCTGATCTGGAGCGTAAAGTCCCCCTTCGAGGCAAAGCTCAGCGTGCCGCCGGTGGTGCCGAGGCAGGCCGGGGTCAGCACCATCTCGCGCCAGCCCTTGCCCTCGGCTACCGAGAGCCCCTGCGTGATGTCGAGCGGCTTGCCGCCCGCCGTCACTGTCACCGCCGCGCCGGGGCGGGCGGCGACCTGATAGGTGATGCGCCATGCCGCGCCGCTCTCCGGCCCGGTCAGGGTCAGCTTCGCACCGGGGGCAAAGGCGATGCGGCGCGCGTCTTCCTGCGCGCGGCGATCGAGGCCGGTGGCGGTGATCCCGCTGCCGGTGCCGCGCAGATCGGGGAGCAGAGCGTTGTCGGCCACGGCCTGCACCTGCGCGCCGAGCTTGCCGCTGGCGAACCACACCGCGCCATTATCCTGCGTCAGCGCCACACAGCTCTCGTCGAGCGGCACATAGGCCATCCGCGGGGCCTTGAAACCGAGCCCGTAGCCGAGCGGAAACAGCGCGCCTTCGGGCCTGTTGAGCGGCGTGCCTTCGCAGGTCTTGGGCCAGCTGAAGGACAGCTTGCCGGTGGGCTGCATCTTGCCAAACAGCACATCGGCCACTCCGGCGCCTTCGCTACCCGGCAGCCACGCGGCGACGAAGGCGTCGGCGGCATTCAGCTCGCGGTTGACCCACAAGGGGCGGCCTGAAAGGAAAACCGCCACCGTCGGGATGCCGCGCGCCTTGTAGGCTTTGAGCAGGCTCAGCCCCTCCTCGTCGCGGAAGGCGAGATCCTTCCGGTCGCCGACGAATTCGGCATAAGGCTCCTCGCCGAAGACGACGATGGCGATATCGGGCGTGCCCGCGCCATTGCCTTCAGGCGCAAGCACGGCCTCGCCGCCTGCGGCCTTGGCAGCCTCGGCGATGCCCTGCCAGATCGAGGTCGCGCCGGGGAAGTCGGCGGCGGTGAGTTCGCCCCCGCCCTGCCATGTGACCGACCAGCCGCCCGCCTGCTGGGGGATATTGTCCGCCGCCGCGCCCGCCACTTCGATCCGCGCGCCGGGCCGCAAGGGCAGCAGGCCTTGGTTCTTGAGCAGCACCATCGACTTTGCCACCGCCTCGCGCGCAATCGCGCGGTGTTCGGGCGCGCCGAGCCTGTCCCACTTGCCCCCAAGCATCCGCGCCGAGGGCGTGACCTCGCCATCGAGCACGCCCAGCCGCTGCTTCATCCGCAGCACCCGCAGCACCGCCTCATCGAGCCGGGCCATCGGGATCGTGCCGTCCTTGACCTGCTTGACGAGGCTGGCGTGGAGCGCCTTCCAGTCCTCGGGAACCATATAGACGTCGAGCCCCGCCATCAGCGCCTGCGGGCAATCGGAATTGGTGCAACCCTTGATCTGGCCGTGGCCGTTCCAGTCGCCGACGACCACGCCCTCAAACCCCAGCTTGCCGCGCAGCTCGCCCGTCAGCAGCGCCTGATTGCCGTGCATCTTGGTGCCGTTGATCGAATTGAAGCTCGCCATCACGCTGGCGACGCCGCGGTCGATCGCGGCGGGGTAAGGCGCGGCGTGGATCGCCATGAGCTCGGCCAGATCGCCGTTGACATCGCCCTGATCGACCCCTTGCGCGGTGCCGCCGTCGCCGAAGAAGTGCTTGGCGGTAGCGGCGACCTTGCCTTCGCCGAGGAAACCCGGCTCGCCGGGGCGGCCCTGGAGCCCCTCGACCATCGCCGCACCAAGGCGGCTGACCAGCGCGGGGCTTTCCGAATAGCTTTCATAGGTGCGCCCCCAGCGATCGTCGCGCGCCACCGCGATGGTGGGCGCGAAGGTCCAGTCGATGCCGGTGACCTCAATTTCGACCGCAGTCGCTGCGCCGATGCGGCGGATGAGGTCTTCATCACCCGTCGCGCCCAGCGCGATATTATGGGGGAAGACCGTCGCGCCGATCACATTGGCGTGGCCGTGCACCGCGTCGGTCGCCCACAGCGCGGGGATCGCGGGTTCGCCATTGGGGAGCGGCGCGGTCGAGGCGGCCCAATATTCGTCCGCCAGTTTCAGCCAGTCTGCCGCCGGGGCCTTGTCATCGCCATAGGGCCCGGAATTGCCGCCGTTGAGGATCGTGCCGAAGCGATATTCGCGCATGTCGGCGGGCGTGATCGATCCGATATCGGGCTGGATGATCTGCGCGACCTTGCGCTCGATGCTCATGCGGGCGAGCAGCGCCTCGGGGGTGTTTGCATTGGCCGGGGCGACGGCGCTCGCCGATTGCACCTCGGGCGCGGTGCTGCATCCGGCCACCAGCGCTGCCAGCGCCGCCCCGCATACCAGCCGGCCGATCCGTGTGTGGTGCATCGCGTCAGTCCCTCCCAAGACCTGTGATTTTCTTTGTGAACGTTATCAAACTATGCCGCCGCGCGCCGCCTTTGGCAAGCCCGCTGCGCGCTCCGATCAGCGGCGCAGGAAGCCCGCGAGCAGCACCGCGCTCGCCAGCGAGAGGCCCGCGAACAGCACGAACAGCGCGTTGTAGCCGAACTGCGGTACCAGCAGCACAGTCAGCCAGGGCATCACCATGCCGGGCACGGTGTTGGTGAGGTTGAACACCCCGAGATCGCGCCCGCGATGCTGCGGCTGGGGCAGCACCCGCAGCGTCTGGCTGGCATGGAGCGCAAGGAACACTGCGGCGGCAAGGCCGAACATAACATAGCCAGCGATCGCCCAGGGAAGGCTCGGCGCGGCGGCCATCACCAGCATCCCGCAGGCGCACAGCACCGCGGCCGCCACCAGCGGCAGGATCGGCCGTCCGTGGCGGTCCGACCAGCGCCCCGCCAGCAGCGAGACCGGCACCGCACAAACCAGCACCGCGCTGAAGATATTGGCCGCGCCGTTCTCAGGATAGCCGGGCGCGAGCGAGCGCAGCCAATACAGCAGGAAGGCGAACATGCCGCCCTCCGCCACCTGCACCAGCAGGCGCGCGGCCCACATCCGCAGCACAACGCGCTCGCGCGGGCGCTCCGGGTCGGCAGCGGGGAGAGGCTCGGCGGGGATCATCAGCGCAGGCTGCACCCGCCCTTTCCCGAGCAGGACCGCCGGCAGCACCAGCACGCTCACCAGCACCGCCACCAGCCCCAGCCGCGCCTCGGGCGCGACCAGTCCGGCCCAGGTCACCAGCGACCCCGCCAGCGCGCCCAAGGCGGGCGAAAGCGACAGCGCCCCGCCAAGCACGCCCTTCTGCTCATCCGGGAAACAGTCGCCCGCCCAGGCCATCAGCGGCGCAAGCATCATATTGAGCGCCACCTGCCACACCATCACCAGCAGCACGATCGTCCCCACGCTCCGGGCCTCTCCGATCGCCAGCAGCAGCGCGTTGGACAGCAGCAGCCCGGCAATAATCCACGGACGGCGTGTGCGGGTGGAATCGCTGAGGATGCCGACCGCGAAATTGGCGAGGCTCGCCATCGCCGCGCCAAGGAAGGTCACCCGCGCCAGCGCCGCGACATCCTCGCTGCCCTGAATGTCGGCAATCGCCTGCGGCAACAGCACCGTCAGCAGCGGGACATAGGCCACCGCGCCCCCGGCGGCGGCGAGGGCGAACAGCGCCAGAAACCAGCCGGGCTGGCGCTGCGGCGGGGGGATATTCAAGCCCGGACCGGCGGCGGCGCGGTCGAGGCGCGTTCGACGAGGCCAGCGGCCACCTCGATCACAGCATCGTCATCCCCATTGGGCGTGCGGGCGATCAGGTGCTCAACCGCGCGGCTGACCGTCGCGGCGATGGGCTGGTCGATCGCGGTCAACGGCGGCTGCGTGAAGCGCACGATCGGAGTGTTGTCGAAGGAGACCAGCGACAGGTCATCGGGCACTGTAAGCCCGCGCTCGCGCGCGACTTCGAGCGCGGCGAGCGCCATCTGGTCGGACGAGGCGATGATCGCGGTCAGATCGGGGTGGCGATCAAGCAGCACGCGCGCGGCGCGGATACCGCTGTCATAACCGAAATCGCCGACTTCCAGCAGCCCCTCGTCCGGCAAATCCAGCTCGGCCAGCGCGCGCCGCCAGCCGTCGATACGCCAGCCGCTGAGGCTGTATTGATCCGGCCCCGCGATCATCGCGATGCGGCGGTGGCCCAGCTGCGCGAGGTGCGTGGTGGCGAGATGCGCCGCCCCGTGATCGCCCATCGTCAGCGCGATGCCCGGGCCCGGCGCATCCGATCCGATCCGCGCGAAAGGAATGCGCCGTTCAGCCAGCAGCTGCGTGATCAGGCAGTTTTCGGAGTGCGGCGGGGTAAGAATCACGCCGTCGGGCTGCAGCGCCGAAAGCGCCGCGCCGAGCTCGCGCTCGACATGGTCGGAATGGGTGTCGACCAGCTCAACCATCATCCGGTAGCCGTGCGGGTTACAGGTCAGGATCCCGCCCAGCAGCATCTGGTCGACCCAGTCGGTGCCGATCCGCTCGCGCCAGTCGGCGAGCGTGCGTTCACGGTCGTTGATCGCAAGGATGATGTAGGAGCGCGACCCGCTCATCCGCTGGGCCGCAAGGCTCGGGACATAGCCGAGCTTGTCGATCGCGGCCTGCACCCGCTCGCGCAGTTGCGGGCGCACGTTGGGGCCGCCGTTGACCACCCGGCTCACCGTCTGGAGCGAGACCCCCGCATCCTCGGCCACGTCCCTGATCGTGACTGTCTTGCGCACCCGCGCCATGAAAAACCGCTTCCCGTTCCGCTTGCTCTGGGCCTAGCGCATGCAGGCGCGGCCCGTCTCCGGATCGCTCGCGCATTGATAGACCCTGATCCAGTCAATCGCGAATTGCGCGGGAAAACTGCTCGCGGCAACCCCCTTGGCGTTGTTTTCTTCCGGCAATCTGCCGCCGACGGCAAGATTAGCCATGACATAGAAGGGCTGGTCGAAGGGCGCCGCGGGATTACCCTTGGCAATTGGCGATGCCGTGTCCCACTGATCTTGCGTGACAGTGAAGTGCACCCGGTCATCGACCAGAAAGCGGATCAGCCCCTCGCCCCATTCGACCGCATAGACGTGGAAGTCGTCCGATGGCAGCGCACCACTTTCAAGCGCCGTCTTGTTGGCCACGAAGCGATTATTCGGCCACAGATCGCCGAAATGCACCGCGCTGATGGTGCGGTTCTCCCCGCGACCGCCCTCGCATTCAGGGCAAGTCGCGCCGATATTGATCGCCTCGAGAATGTCGATCTCGCCCGATAGCGGCCAAGGGCCGTAGGTGTCGTTGTTCTGCATCATCCACACTGCGGGCCACGTGCCCTGCCCGGCCGGCACCTTGGCGCGTACTTCGATCCGCGCATATCGCCAGGCGTGAAGCCCGCGCGTGCGAACCTTGCCCGAGGTGTATGGTTGCGTGAGCACCGGGTTGGGATCGTCGGCCGTCTCAGGCGGACGCGCCGGGCCGGTGAAGCGTTCCTTGCGCGCCTTGAGCAGCAAGAGCCCGCCCTCGACCGCGATGTTATCGGGACGGTCGGTATAGCATTGCCACTCGTTGCTGCCCCCGCCCCAGCAGGATTCCTCGGGGGTCCATTTGGTCCGGTCGAGCGCCTCGCCCTCGAACTCGTCGGCCCAGACCAGTTGCCAGCCGCGCCCATCCAGCGGGGCGAGCGGCTGTTCTTCAGACGGGGGCGTCGCCCCCAAAAGCAGCAGGGCCGCCGTCAGCGTTCCCGCTTTCGGCAGCCCTGTGCGTGTCATCGGCTTGCCCCCGCTCAGAAGTTGAAGCGGGCGATGAAGGTAAAGCGCCGGTCGTTGCGGAACACCGCGCTGATCGGGCGCGTCCCGTCGAAATCGACCAGCGTCGAAAGCTCGGTGGTCTCGTCGAGCAGGTTCACGCCCTGCACGCCCAACTTGATCTGCGGAGTGACGCTGTAGAAGATCGACCCGTCCAGCTGGCCGCCGGCTTCCTGGAAGATCGGCGAGAACGGGAAGAGGTCATCCCGCTGCGTCACCAGGAAGTCGCTGCGCCAGTTGTAGGCGGCGCGCATCGAAAGCGGGCCCTTTTCGTAGAACAGCGTCGCGTTGACGGTGTGCTTCGAAATCCCGGCAAGCGGCAGCTGACCGGCGAAGGGTCCGTTGTTGAGCGGCTGGCCGCTCGAATTGACCGACGGCGAACCGATGCCCGAGATATTGGGGTTCGGGAAATCGCTGCCGTCGACATAGGTATAGGTGAACTGCGAACCCAGCCCGCTGAGCAGCCCCGGCAGGAAGTCGTAGGTCTGCTGATAGGCAAGCTCGACACCCTTGAGCGTGCCCGAAATGTCGTTGGCCGGGCCGTTGATGATCACCTCTTCCTGATCGTTGCCGATCGAGCTCGGATAGATCACGGTGCCCGTACCGGATGTCACGATCCCCTGAATATCCTTCACGAAGAAGGCAGCGGTCAGCGAGCCGACGGCGCTGAAATACCATTCGGCGCTGATGTCGTAGTTCCAGGATTCGGTCGGCCGCAGGTTGCGGTTGCCGGTCGAGACCGCCAGCAGCGGGCCATCGTTCACCCGGCCGCTGAAGCCAAGCACCCCGCCTGCGTTGAACAGGTTGAGATCGGGGCGGCTGATGCCCTTCGACACTGCACCGCGGATGACGACACCGGTGCCCGAATCCCAGCGCACGTTGAAGGACGGCAGGAAGTGATCGAAACTGATGTCGCGCGTGTCGCGGATCACTTCACCCGTGAACAGCGCGGCATAATCGGCGAGGCGCTGTCCGGTCAGCTGGCAATAGGCCCGCTGCGGGATGAAACCGCCGTTGTCGGGAATGCTCGGATCGACCGGCGGGCAGCTGGCAAGGATCTCGGCTACCTGCACGACACCGTCGTTGTTGCCGAAGTTCGGATCGGCATCGAACTGCGCCGGGTCCGGGAAGGCGATCAGCGCGTTATTGCTGACATTGGTGCGGACGTAACGCAGGCCGATATTCCCCGCGAGCGACGATCCGCCGGCGAAATCGGTGCCGAAATCGACGCGCACATAGGCAGCCGAGGTGATTTCGGTGACATCCGAAACCTCCGACGGACAATAGGGATCGCACTGGACCGTCGTACCATCCGGCAGCGTCCGGCTGCGACCGTTGACACCGAGGTTAAAGCTTTCCGGCGACTGGCTGAAGGTGGTGATCTCATCCCATTGCTGATCGGTCACGCCGTCGAGATATTCCCGCAGGAAGTCGTCGCCGCCGTAGAAGTACGCGCCGCCGTTCTGGATCGGCGTGCCGGACTCGCCACGCTGGAAGTTGTCCGCAAAGGGGTTGCGATAGGCCGAGGCATCGGGGAATTCATCGACATAGGCGCCGCCGCCGATCGCAAACTCCTGACCCGGCAGACCGGTGAAGAACCGGCCCGGCTGAAAGCCGCCGGTCGCCGCACAGCCCGGTCCGGCGTTCCACGGGGCGCAGCCCGCGCGGCCCGCCCAAGGCGCCGAGAGGTTGCCCCAGGTGCTGAAGTTGGTGTTGCGGTTGGCGCGGTCGCGCGCCGCCCAGCGTCCGCCGAAGGCCGCCTTGCGGATGAAGCCTTCGTCGCTCACATCATATTCGAAATCGCCCGCGAGGCTGAAGAGCTCGCCGTCATTCCGCTCGCGGCTGTCGAGACCGAACCAGTAATAGGTGTAGAACCCGCTGGTGAAGTAATCCGACGGCGCGCCGACGGGTGCGAGGAACTCGATGTCCGGCGTGCCGCCCGACAGGTCGATCCCGATATCGGCCCAGGTACTGGTCGCACCGAACACCGAATCGCGCGTCAGATCCGATTGAACATATTGCATCTCGACCTTGCCGCGGAACCGGTCGGTGAATTCCATCTGCGCGTCGAGCGAGAGGTCCTGCGTGGTCGACTGGGTGTCGCGCACGAAGCGCAGCGCATCCATCGGAATGCCGCCGAGGCCGAAGGGCGTGGCGTAGGCATTGCCGACGTTCTGCGTGAGAATGCCGCTGACGAAATTGCCGTTCGCGTCGAACTCGTAATTCGTGCCCGCGCGCGGCTGGTTGGTCGACACGCCATCATCGATGCGGCCCAGCAGCGCGAATTCCTCGGTCGCGAAGCTGGTCTCCGAACGCAGGTATTCGAGCGTCAGCAGCAGGTCGCCGTCGAGTGTTTCGAACTGGCCGATCGCCGAGAAGGCCTCACGATCGCGATCCAGCGTCGTCGTGCGGACGTTGGCGAACTGCGGGACAAGCACCGAATTGGGCGGCGGGAAATTGTCGGGGGTGAAGTTGGGTTCATCCCCGAAGCCGCCCGAATTGAGATCGAAAATCCGCGCGCAGCCGCCGCTCAAGTCGGCCGGGCGATAGCAGTAGTCGACGAGCTGCGAGGCGTCGGTGCGGCTCTTGAGCTTGGAATTGGAATAGCTGAACTGCAGGCCGAAGGTGCCCTGCCCCGTCTCGAAGGTGTTCGAGGCGAGGATGTTGAAGGTCGGCGACCATTCCTGCCGCAGATCGCCGTAATTGCCTTCGACCGAGCCCGCCACGTGGAAGCCGGGATTGTCGAGCGGCTTGCGGGTGACGAGGTTGACGAGGCCCGCGATGTGGCCTTCGATCTGGTCGGCGGTGATGTTTTTAAACACTTCCACGCGGCCGACGAGCTCGGGCGAAACATCCTCAAAGCTCAGCGAGCGGCCGCCATTGGCCGAGAAGATGTCGCGGCCGTTGAGCTGCGAACTGACATAGGGAAGGCCGCGGATGATGAGGCCTGTGCCCTCGACCGAGAAACGGGTCGGGTCGGACTGCTTCTCGAAGCGGCCGATGTTGACACCCGGCACGCGCTGAAGCGCCTCGGCGACGGAACGGTCGGGCAGCGCGCCGATGTCTTCAGCGGTGATCACGTCGACCACGGTGTCGGCATTGCGCTTGATATTCTGCGCGTTCTGGAGCGAAGCGCGGAAGCCGGTGACGACGATGTCGGTCGCTTCCCCCTCGACTGCCGTGTCAGCGGTGTCCTGATCGGCCTGATCGGCGTCCTGCGCCATGGCCGGGCTGGCGGCAGCGATGGCAAGCGCCGAAGCCGTGCCAAGTGCGAACAGGCGCCGGGTCGGCGCACGCGATGCGATGTTCATGATGTTTCGTCTCTCCCCACGCCGCGCGACAGATTCATGCCTGACACTGCGGACTGCACGCATCTTCTAGCGTATGTTGAGAGCGTTCTCAAGACTTGTAATCTTGCGTTCATATTGCATTCTGGCAACACATGGCGAGGCAACAACGCCCGCGCCGACATGGCCCGCAGAGGCCCGATTGGGATCGAGGAAAACGTGACAATTGAACGTATTATTATCGTCGGCGGGGGAACGGCGGGATGGATGGCAGCCGCTGCCCTGTCGCGTATCAAGCGCGGTCGGCCTGTGGAAATCGCACTGATCGAATCCGAAAGCATCGGCACGGTCGGCGTCGGCGAGGCGACGATTCCGCCCTTCGTCGGCTTCAACGAGCTGATCGGCATCAACGAAGCCGAAATGCTGGCGGCAGTCGGCGGCACCTTCAAGCTGGGCATCCAGTTCGAAAACTGGGGCAAGCTGGGCGAAAGCTACATCCACCCCTTCGGCGCCTATGGCTACACCATGGGGGGCATCAGCTTCCATCATGTCTGGCATCGGATGCAGGGCGCGGGCGACAAGCGCCCGATCCAGGTCTTCAACCTCGAGACCATGGCCGCCTATTTCGGCAAGTTCGCGCGGAGCCAGGATTTCAAGCGCGATGATCTGCCGCCGGTGAATTACGCCTATCACCTCGATGCGGGCCGGTATGCCGCATTCCTGCGCCAGCTGGCCGAAAGCCGCGGCGTGGTGCGGCATGAGGGCAAGATCGCCGATGTGCAGCTCGATGGGGAAAGTGGCTTCGTCACCGGCGTCACGCTGGACGATGGACGCGCCTTCCGGGGCGATCTGTTCATCGATTGCTCGGGCTTCCGGGGGCTGCTGATCGAGCAGGCGCTCAAGACCGGCTATGACGATTGGAGCCACTACCTGCCCTGCAACCGCGCGGTCGCCCTGCCCTGCAAGCGCGACGACGGCGGCCCGCCCCCGCCCTTCACCCGCGCCACCGCGCACAGCGCGGGCTGGCAATGGCAGGTGCCGCTGCAGCACCGCAACGGCAACGGCCATGTCTATTGCAGCGCCTATATGGAGGACCAACAGGCGCTCGACATCCTGCTCGGCAATATCGCGGGCAAGCCCCAGGCCGAGCCCAACTGGCTGCGCTTCGTCACCGGACGGCGCAAGAAGTTCTGGAACAAGAACGTCGTCGCGCTGGGGCTGGCGGCGGGCTTCATGGAGCCGCTCGAATCCACCTCGATCCATCTCATCAACACCGGGATCGACAAGCTGATCTCGCTGCTGTCGCTGGACGGGATCACGCAGGTGCAGGAGGATACCTTCAATCGCCTGACGGGCCGCGAATATGCCCGCATCCGCGACTTCCTGATCCTCCACTACAATGCCACCAGCCGCGACGATTCCGACTTCTGGAACTATGTCCGCACCATGCCCGTGCCCGACAGTCTGACCGAGAAGGTCGAGCTGTTCCGCGCCAACGGCCAGATCTTCCGCGAGGAGGACGAGCTGTTCACCGAGACCAGCTGGGCGGCGGTGATGATGGGTCAGGGCATCCGGATGGGCGGCCACAACGCGATGGCCGATGCACTCGATGCCGAGCAGACCGCCCGCGAGATTACCGAGATTGAGCAGTCGATCCGCTATCTGGTGCAGCACATGCCCGGGCACGGCGATTACCTCGCCCGCTATTGCCCCGCGCCGATGGCAGCCTGAGCCGGGCCGGGCTTTCTTGACAAAGGCGCGCGGCGCTTGGAAGGGGGCGCGTCGCTTCCACCCTTGCCCCGACCCCACGACCCCCGAGGTTTGCCCGCCCATGACTGACGCTTCCCACGGCTGGACCGCGCTGGTGCTGGCGGGCCAGCGCCCGGGGGTCGATCCGGTGGCGGCGCAATTCGGCATCGAAGCCAAGGCGCTGGTGCCGGTCGCGGGCGAGCTGATGCTGAACCGGGTGCTGATGGCACTCGCCGATGCGCCCGAGGTCGCGCGGATCGTAGTGCTAGCGCAGAACACGCTCATGCTGGCGGGCCACCGCGATCTGGGCTGGGCCGTGGAAGAGAAGCGCATCAGCTTCCGCGTGTCGGGCCCGACGATCAGCGGATCGGTGCTGGCGGCGATCGACGATCCCGCGATCGGCCTGCCGGTGCTGGTGACGACTGCCGACAATGTGATGCTCACCCCTGCCACCATCGCCGAATTCGTGGCTGGGGCAGGCGCGAGCGACGTGTCGGTCGGCATGGTCGAGCGCAAGCGGCTCGAAGCGGCGGTTGGGCCCAACCGGCGCACCTGGCTGACCTTTCGGGGCGGGGCCTATACCGGCGCCAACCTGTTCGCGCTGACCGGCCCCGGCGCGAGGAATGCGCTCACTTTCTGGGAGCGGGTCGAACAGGACCGCAAGTCGGTGCTGCGCCTCGCCGCGCATTTCGGCCCGGCGCTGATGATGAAGCTGCTGCTGCGGCGTATGACGGTGCAAGAGGCGCTGGCCGCGGCGGGCCGCAAGCTGGGTGCCACCGCCGCGCCGGTGCTGCTCAGCGACGGGCGCATGGGGGTCGATGTCGACAAGGTCGAGGATCACGTCCTCGCCGAACGACTGCTCAAGGGCCCGCGCTGAGGATGCAGCGCATCGCTCTCTACGATCTCGACCGCACGGTGACGCGCGCGCCGACCTTCACGCCGTTTCTGGTGCACATGGCGGCGCGCGGCACGGGTCTGCGGCTACTGGCCCTGCCGCTGTGGATGCTGGCGATGCTGGGCTACAAGGCGAAGCTCTATGGGCGCGAGGCGCTGAAACGGTTCGGCCTCGCCCTGCTGGTAGGGCGCGTGGTGACGGACCCCGCGCTCCAGCCGCGCATCGACGCTTTTGTCGCGCGGCAGCTGGCGCACAATATCCAGCCCGGCGCGCGCGCGCAGATCGCCGCCGACCGGGCGGCGGGCGTGCGGCTCGTCCTCGTCACCGCCGCGCCGGAAATCTATGCCGAGGCTATGGCCGCAGGTCTCGGCTTCGACGCCTGCATCGCCACCCGCCACCGGCGCGATGCGCGCGGGCACCTGCTCGCCGCGATCGACGGCGCGAACAATTATGGCGCACGCAAGGTCGCGCGGGTGGAGGAGTGGCTCGCCGCCGAGGGGCTGACCAGAGGCGATGTCCACCTCACCGCCTATACCGACCACGCCAGCGACGCGCCGATCCTCGATTTCGCGGACGAGGCCGTGCTGGTCGGCCGCTATGCCAAGCCCCGGACAGGCTGGGCCAGCGCCGACTGGAGCACGGCATGAAGCGCATCTGCTTCCTGTTCAACCACGATCAGACCCATCAGGTCGCCCACGCCCTCCCCATCGCGCTGGCGCTGGCGGCGCGGGGGGAGCACCGCATCATGCTCGCCTATGCGCGCGACGCCATCCGCCGGGAGATCGAACGGCAGGCCGATCCGGCGCTGCTGGCGCGGGTGGAGCTTGTGCAGCTTGACCTCAAACGCGGCGCATCGCAGGCGCTGGCGGGGGTGCTCGAACGGCTGGTGCCCGCCACCAAACTGCTGATCTACCGCGACAACCTCGATTTCTTCCGAAGCTTCGATGCGGTGGTGGTGTCGGAGAAGACCACGCTGCTGCTCAAGACCCGCTACGGGCTGGACAACGTGAAGCTCATCCACACCCGCCACGGCGCGGGCGATCGGGCGATCGGGTTCAACCCCGAAAGCGCGCAGTTCGATCTGGTGCTGGTCTCCGGCCCCAAGATTCGCGACCGGCTGATCGCGGATGCGGGATTGACGCCGGAACAGATCGCGCTGGTGGGCTATCCCAAGTTCGATCTTTGCGCCAACAACCGCTTCCAAGACAGCTTCCCTGCGCCCGAGCGGCCCACGGTGATCTACAACCCCCACCCCTCGCCCAAGCTGTCGAGCTGGTTCAAGCACGGCGCGGCGGTGCTTGAGGCCTTTCGCGGGCAGGATCGCTACAACCTGATCTTCGCGCCCCATGTGATGCTGTTCGAGCGCAAATGGGTGGTGACGCTCGACCCGCCCAGCCTTGCCCGGGTCGAGCCCCCCGGCCCGGAATACGCTTGCGAGCCGCGCATCCATATCGACACCGGCAGCGCGGCCAGCAGCGACATGAGCTACACCAACCGCGCCGACATCTACCTCGGCGATGTCAGCAGCCAGGTCTACGAATTCCTGCGCGTGCCCCGGCCCTGCCTGTTCCTCAACAGCCATGGCGTGGACTGGCAGGGCGATCCCAACTACCTGCACTGGCAGGCCGGCCCGATACTGGAGAGCGCCGCCGGGCTGCTCGATGCGATAGATGCTGCCATCGCGGAGCAACCGCGCTATGCGCCGGTGCAGCAGGCGCTGATCGATGCGACCTTCTCGCTCTCCGGCCGCCCCTCGGCCGAGCGGGCGGCGGATGCGATCGGCGCATTTCTCGAAGGAACAGGCACCCGTGGCTAGTCTCGCAGCTTTCTGGCGCTACGGCGTGGTCAAGACCCTGCGCAAGTGGAAGGCCGCCGCGCTCTCGCCCGTGCTGGCCGCGCGCGGGGAGGCGGCGGTGCGCTCAAGCTACGGCGTGCTGATGGTGCCCAACTGGCAGGACACGACCTTCCGCTATTGCATCTTCGGCACCTATGGGCGCGATCTGGCCGATCTGCTGCTGGGCCAAAGCGAGGACTTCGTCTTCGTCGATATCGGCGCCAATCAGGGGCTCTATTCGCTGATCGCCGCGCAGAACCCCCGGTGCCGCAAGATCATCGCCTTCGAGCCGGTGCCCGCCACCCACGCGCGCCTCGCCGCCAACGTTGCGCTGAATGGCGGGGCGGAGCGGACGGTGTTGCACCCGCTCGCCATCGCGGACTCTGTTGGCGAAGTGACCATCAGCGTTGCCGAGGGGCACACCGGGACGGCCACGCTGGCCGGGCGCGAGGAGGGCACACCTTCGGGAGGCGGCGTGACCATCCAGACCATCGATGCACCCATGCTCGATCCGCTACTGGCAGGCGAACTCCCGATGTTCGTCAAGATCGACGTCGAGGGGCTGGAAGCGGTGGTGATCGCCGAGCTCGCCAAGACAGCCAGCTTCGCCCGCGTCGCGGCAATCTTCTACGAGGTCGACGACCGCTGGGCGAGCGCGGGCGAAATCGAGGCCTTGCTGCGGGCCTCAGGCTTCACCCGTTTCGCCAAATATGGGCGCGGGCACCACTACGACGTGCTGGCGACTCGCGCCTGACACACCGCCTCGGCGAGCGTCCGACCTGACAGCCACGCACCCTCGACCCGCGGGGAATGCAGGTAGTCCCCGGCGATCCCGATCCCCAACACCGGATCGAACCGCGCGCCCTCACCCCGGAGGGCTTCGGGCAGGGCGTAGAGCCAGCGGTGCGCGTCGCAATGCTGCGGAATGGCGGGCGCGATGCCGGTGGCGGCGAAGAAATCGGCGAGCAGGGCCTTGGCGGCTTCATCCTTGGGCAAGTCGATCAGTTCGCCGCTGCGCGCGGGACTAGCGTGGATCACCCAGGTCTCCGCGCCGCTGCGCCCCGGCTTGGCCGAATTGCGCGCCGCCCAGCTGACGGCTGCGCTGTCGGAGCGGAAGGTGTCGGGCTTATAGGTCAGCGGCGCGTCGAACGCCGCCATCGCCGCCCAGCACGGCGCGGAGGTCACACCCGCCGGCAGCGCGGCGAGATCAGGGGCAACTTCGGCCAGCAGCACGGCGGCCTGCTCGGCAGGGACGGCGACCAGCACGGTGGCGGCGGTAAAAACCTGCTCGCCCGCCGTGACCCGCCAGCCCGCGCCGTCACGCTGCAACCGTTCGGCCCGCAGACTCCAGCGCACGTCGAGCGCGCCCGCCATCGCCTTGACGCAGGCGTTCATCCCCGGCGTGCCCACCCACGCATCCTCACCCGCAGCAGGCCAGCGCGCGGCGACGCCCGCCTCTTCCCATGCCGCGACCGCCGTCTGAAAAGCGGGATCGCGCGCGGTGAAATATTGCGCGCCGTGGTCAAAGCTTACTGGCTGGCCCGCGATCTCCACCCGCCGCGCCGCCATCCGCCCGCCGGGGCCGCGGCCCTTGTCGAGCACGATGATCCGCGCGCCGGTTGCGGCAAGCGCAGTCCCGGCGGAAAGCCCCGCCATGCCGCCGCCGATGATGAGAATGTCAGCCAAAATATCCGAATGTCCATCCATCCCGCGCCAACGCACGGGAGCGCCGGAGGTTTCGGGCCAAATCGCCTCAGGGCGCCGAACGCGGCGGACGGGATTCGGCGAGCACCAGCGAAAACCGCTTCGCTTCGTCGGTCCAGCGCGCGCGCGGTTCCCATCCGCCCGCCGCAAGCAGCTGCTGCGAGGAGCGCTTGGTGAACTTGTGGCTGTTCTCGGTATGAATGCTTTCGCCCGCGCGCATCGCAAAGCGTTGGCCGCTGACGGTGAAGCTCACATCCTCACGCGCCACCAGATGCATCTCGATCCGGGCGAAGGGATCGTTCCAGCGCGCCTCATGTGCGAAGCTGGCGACCGGGATGTCCGCATCAAGTTCGCGGTTGATCCGCTCCAGCAGATTGAGGTTGAAGCGCGCGGTCACGCCCGCGGCATCATCATAGGCGGCGAGCAGCACGTCCTCGTCCTTCACCAGATCCATGCCGATCAGCAGCAAGGCGCTCTCGCCCAATGTCTCGCGCATCGAGCGCAGCAGATCGGTCGCGGTGCGGGCGATCATGTTGCCGATAGTGGAGCCGGGGAAGAACCCGAGCTTGGGCAGGTCGGCGACCTCGGCGGGCAATTCGACCCGGCGCATGAAATCAGCCTCGACCGGCAGGACCGGCAGGCCCGGAAACTTCTCCGCCAACGCCGCCGAAGATGCGCGCAGGAAGTCTCCGGCAATATCGAGCGGCACATAGGCCGAGGGCGCAATCGCCGAGAGCAGCAGCGGCGTCTTGACCGAGGAGCCCGAGCCGAACTCCACTACTGCCCGGCCCGGCCCAATCAGATCGGCGATTGCGGCCGAATGCTGTGTCAGGATCTCGGTTTCGGCGCGGGTCGGGTAATATTCGGGCTGCTGCGTGATATCCTCGAACAGCTGCGAGCCTTCGTCGTCGTAGAACCAGCGCGCGGGGATCGCCTTCTGCGGCTCGGCAAGGCCGGCGAGCACGTCGGCCCGGAAGGCCAGATCGACACCGTCGGCGTCACGGTTGACCAGTTGCAATCCCGGGGCGGTCGTCATCTCAGATATCCTTGGCAAGGCGCAGCCCGGTGAATTGCCAGCGCTGGTGGGGGTAGAAGAAATTGCGGTAGGACGCGCGCGAATGGCCGCGCACCGTGGCGCAGCTCGCCCCGCGCAGCACCACCTGCCCGCTCATGAACTTGCCGTTATATTCGCCCACCGCACCCTCCGGCACGCGGAAGCCGGGGTAAGGCAAATAGGCCGAGCGGGTGAATTGCCAGCTATCACCGAACAGGCCGGGCGAGCCTGCGGGGAGCGGCGGGGCTGCGGCATCGAGCTGGTTGCCCGCTGCGGGATCGTGGCTGGCTGCGATGGTCTCCCACTCGAACTCGGTCGGCAGCCGCGCGCCTGCCCAGGTAGCAAAGGCGTCGGCCTCGAAATAGGAGATGTGGGTGACGGGCGCGTCGGCGTCGCGCTTCTGCCAGCCCTGATGGGTGAAATGCTCGTCCTCCCGCCAGTAGAGCGGCGCGTCGATGCCGTGCTGCTGCACCCATGCCCAGCCATCGGCGAGCCACAGGCGCGCCGTGGTGTAGCCGCCATCGGCGATGAATGCGTCCCACTCGCCATTGGTAACCAGCCGATCGGCGAGCGCGAAGGGTTCGAGCAGAACGCGGTGGCGGGGGCCTTCGTTGTCGAAGGCGAAGCCCTGCCCATCATGGCCGACGCGCGCGATCCCGCCGGGGTGCCTGTGCCATCCCAGAGGTGCGGCGGTCGCGGCAGCGGCAGTGCGGCCCTCCCACATCGCCGGCCCCAGCGGGTTCTGGAACAGGGCGTGCTTGATGTCGGTCAGCAGCAATTCGATGTGCTGCTGTTCATGCGCCACGCCCAGCGCGATCAGATCGGCCAGCGCCGGATCATCCAGCAAGGGCGCCATGGCATCGGTCACCGCCGCGCGCCATTCGAGCACCTCGGCGAGGGTCGGACGCGAGAGCATTCCGCGCGCGTCGCGGGCAATGCGGTCGCCATGGGCTTCGTAATAAGAATTGAACAGGAACGGCCAGTCCTCGCGCCACAGCCGGTAATCCGGCACGTGCTCGCGCAGCACGAAGGTTTCCCAGAACCACGTCGTGTGAGAGAGGTGCCACTTGGCGGGGCTCGCATCGGGCATCGACTGGATGGTCGCGTCGGCATCGCTGAGCGGTGCGACCAGCGCCTCGGTCAGGGCGCGGGTGGCGCGGAAGGCGTCAGCCAGTGGAGCTGCCGCAGGTTCGGCCCGTTGATGTTCGCTGCGCTGCACGTGCTCTCCCGTCGTCGCCCTGCCCAGTTTCGGACAGTGCCTCTCTCCGGTTACAGCGACAAGTCGAAAGCGCCCGCGATGTTCCGCAGGTGCGACGAACAAGCAGGCGGCGTCCGCGCCTTCAGTCCGCCGTCAGGCCGCGTGGCTGACCTCGGCCTCGCGCCCGCCTGCCGCCTCGTTGAGCATTTCCGCCACGAGGAAGGCCAGCTCCAGCGACTGTTCGGCGTTGAGGCGCGGATCGCAATGGGTGTGGTAGCGATCGCCCAGACGTTCCTCGGTAATTGCCACCGCGCCGCCGACGCATTCGGTCACGTCCTGCCCGGTCATCTCGATATGGATGCCGCCGGGGTGTGAGCCTTCGGCGCGGTGGACGGCGAAGAAGCCCTTCACCTCGCGGGTAATGCGGTCAAAGGGGCGCGTCTTGAAGCCGGTGTCGGACTTCACGACATTGCCGTGCATCGGATCGCAGCTCCACACCACCGGGTGCCCTTCGCGCTGCACGGCGCGCACCAGCTTGGGCAAGCCATCCTCGACCTTGTCGTGGCCGAAGCGGCTGATGAGCGTGATGCGCCCCGCTTCGCGCTTGGGGTTGAGATCATCGAGCAGCTTGAGCAGCGCGTCGGGCTCGAGGCTCGGCCCGCACTTCATGCCCAGCGGATTGCCGATCCCGCGCGCATATTCGATATGCGCCGAGCCGGGGAAGCGCGTGCGGTCGCCGATCCAGAGCATGTGCGCAGAGGTCGCATACCAGTCCCCGGTCAGCGAATCCTGCCGGGTCATCGCCTGTTCGTAAGGCAGCAGCAGGCTTTCGTGACTGGTGTAGAAGCTGGTGCCCTTCAATTGCGGCACGGTGCCGGGGTCGATCCCGCAGGCCTCCATGAAGTCGAGCGCTTCGCCGATGCGGTCGGCCATCTCGCTGAACTTTTCGGTCCACGGGGTCCGGCCCATAAAGTCGAGCGTCCACTGGTGGACTTGCCGCAGGTTCGCATAGCCCCCACCCGCAAAGGCGCGCAGCAGGTTGAGCGTTGCAGCGGCCTGCGAATAGGCACGCACCATGCGGGCCGGATCATTGCGGCGGCTGACGGGGTCGAACTCGATCCCGTTGATATTGTCGCCGAGATAGCTCGGCAGAGTGACACCGTCGATCGTCTCGGTCGGGGCCGAACGCGGCTTGGCGAACTGGCCGGCCATGCGCCCCACTTTCACCACCGGGCGCTTGCTGGCGAAGGTCATGACGACCGCCATCTGCAGCAGCACGCGGAAGGTGTCGCGGATGTTGTTGGGGTGGAACTCGGCAAAGCTTTCCGCGCAGTCCCCGCCTTGCAGCAGGAAGCCGTGACCATTGGCCACATCGGCAAGATCGGCCTTGAGCGCGCGCGCCTCTCCCGCGAAGACCAGCGGGGGATAGGATGACAGCGTGCGCTCCGCCTCGGCCAGCTCGGCCGCATCTTCGTAATGCGGCAGGTGGCGCGCTTCGTAAGCCTTCCAGCTTTCCGGGGTCCAGGTCTCGGGCACGGTCATAACTCTTTCAATCGCTTCGGCGCGGCAACCCCCGCGCGGGGGCGCCCGCTACAGGATGGGGGCACGAATTGTAAAGCGGCAATGCCGCTTTGGACAATATTATTTCCCGATCACAGCAAGCCGCCGGATCGATCAGCGCCCCGCCGGCACGGGTTGCGCAGCATTCGCACTCGCCCCGCCAGTCGCCGGCGATGGCGCCGGTCCCTGGGCAAGGGTCTGGCCTTCGGGGATGATCGCCAGTCGGAACGGCGATGTCTTGGCGAAATAGCGATCGGCGAGGAACTGCATGATCTGCGGGCTGGTCTGCGAATAGTCGGACAGCAAGGTGCGCAGCAGCACCACGCGCTGCGGATCGGTGGTCGCGCCTTCGAGGTTGTAGAGCCAGAACTGGTTCCCGGTCGAAGCGCGGCGGATCATCTGGCCAAGCGGCTCGGTCACCCGCGCCAGCTCGTCCGCGGTGGGCGGGTTGGCAGCGAGATCCTTGGCGATGCGGTCCGCCTCGGCGAAGAACACCGGCACGAATTCGGGCTCCAGCTGGGCCAGCGCGGTGATCCGCCCGCCGCTGGCGAGATCGGACGGCCAGTTCGAGAACACCTGCGGCGAATAGCTCGCCCCGGCGCGTTCGCGCAGGGCATCAAGCAGGCGGTTGTTGAACAGCTGGGTGAGAATTTCGAGCTGACGGCTTTCGCGCAAGCTCGCAACCCCGCCCCCGCTTGGCCAGGCGACCACGGCGGCTGCCTGGTTGGCATCGCCGCGATGCGCGACCACCTGCGGCGCTGCGGCAGGGGGCGCGAAGGGCGGCACGCGGGCGGCGACATCGGCGGGGATCGGCTCGCGCGGGGCGAGCGCGCCGAAGGTCAGGCGCAGCTGCTCGATCACCTTGGGCGAATCGAACTCGCCGAACACCAGCACCTCGATCGGACCCTGCTTCAGCAGCGGCTCCCATACTTGGCGGAAGCCTTCAGGCGTCGCCGCCTTGAGCGCGGCCGGATCGGGCGTGGCAAAGCGTTGGTCGCCGCCGGTGACGAGATATTCGAGATCGCGATTGAGAATGCCGCCGGGCGAGGTGGCATAGGTGTTGTAGGCCAGCTCCGCCGCCGCCTTGGCGCGGATCACGGGGTCCTTGTCCCAGCGCGGCATCCCGAGCTTGGCGGCGAAGAGATAGAGCTGGTCGTTGACATCTTCCGACCGGGTCTGCGCGGTGAAGGTGAACACGGCTTCATCGATGGCGAAATCGAAGCCCAGCTTGCGGCCCGTCGCCAGCCGGTCGATCTCGTTCTGGCCCAGCTCGCCCAGCCCCGATCCGACCAGCGCGCCCTGCCCCAGCGAGGCATAGACCGCGCTGTCCTTGTCAAAGGCGCGCCAGCCCGCGCCGAAGCGGACGCGCACGGTGACGCGGCCCGGCTCGGCATCATTGGCCCAGACCAGCGCCTTGACGCCATTAGCGAAATCGACCTGCTCGATCTCGAGCACGCCAAGCGGCCTTTGCTGGACGATGGTGCCCGGCTCGCCCACGGCGGGCAATTCGTCGAAAGAGATCGTCTGCGCGGCGAGGCGCGCGCTGCCGTCGATCTGCGCTTCGCTCGCCAGCGCCAGACGGAGCGCGGCGACATCGGCCTCGCCAGACTCAGGCGTGACATAGACTGAACGGGTGACGGTGCCTTCGAACAGGCCCTGCGTGCGCGCCAGCACCTCTTCGGGCGTCAGGCGCGGTTTCATGCCGCGGAACACGTCGAGCACCACTTGCGGCGCGGCGACGGTTTCGCGGATATCGACCGCGTTGACGAGATTGTCCGCCAACCGCGATCCGGCCTCGACGGTTTCCTGCTCGACGCCGTTGGCGAAGACCACGTCGAACTCGGCCACCTCGCGGTCGATCTCTTCCTGCGTCGGCGGGTTGACGAGAGCATCGGCGATGACGCTGCGCACATCGGCGAGCGCGGCCTGCCAGTCGCCGGTCAGCGGGGCGAAGGTCACGAAAGTCGCATCAGCCGAACGCGAGACGTCTTCCTGCTGCACCTGCGCATAGAGGAAACTGCCGCCACCGCGTGCGCGCGATTCGAGCCGGCGGTTGATGATCGCCTGCGCCACCGCATCGAGCAGCAGGCCTTCATTATAGACGATGGTATCCTCGACCGGACGCCACGGGCGCAGCACGCCGTAGGTGAGGCTGCGCGGCAGATCGGGTTCGACGCCCACCGCCAGCTGCCCGATCGGCGCGGTCGCACCCTCCGGAGTCACGGCATCGGCGGGCGGCAACGGATCGCCGAAATCGGGTGCAACACCCGGCGTGCCGGTGCCCTTCCAATCGCCGAACCACTGTTCGACCAGCCCAGCCAGCACCATCGGATCGGCATCACCCGCGACGATGATGACGGTATTCTCGGGGCGATACCAGCGCTCGTAGAAGGCCTTCACGCCCTTGCCGTCGGCGGCCCGGAGCGTTTCGTCGGTGCCGATCGGGCTGCGCGTCGCAAGCCGCTGTCCGGCAAAGAAGGTCTGCCGGGTCAGCTCCGCCATGCGCTGGCCCGCCCCGCCACGCTCGCGCTTCTCGGCGAGCACGATCGGGCGTTCGGCGGCGACATTGGCATCGTTCAGCACCGGCTCGCGGATCATGCCCGACAGGAGCTTGAAGCTTTCGGAGAGCTTGGCCTGATCGATGTTCGGGATGTCGAGCTTGTAGGCAGTGTGGGTCGGCGTGGTCTCGGCATTGGCATCGCTGCCGAAGGTCGCGCCCAGCCGTTGCCAGGCGCTGATCGCCTCGGCTTGCCCCAGGTACTTGCTCTCGCGGAACAGCAGGTGTTCGAGCAGGTGGGCATAGCCCTGTTCGGCGTCGGTCTCGTGCAGCGAACCGGCGTCGATCCGCACTCTGATCGAGACCTGACGCGGCGGAACGCCGTTGCGGCGCACGGCATAGCGCAGCCCATTGGGCATTTCGCCGAAGACCCACTTCGCATCGACCGGCACATCCGAGCCGCGATAGAGCCACGGCACTTCGCCATTGGTTTGCACAAACTTCGGCGCAGGCACCGGGGCGGGCGCAGGCGTTTCCGCCGGGGCCGGTTGCGGGGCGGCGTTCTGCTGGGCGACCAGCGGCTGCACCAGCGCAAGCGGAGCGAGCAGGAAGGCGAAAGCGCGGGCCGCGCGGGAAATCGACGTCATGGGCTGCTTATAGGGCGGGGAAACGTGAAGCGATAGTGAATGTATCCCCGCCGCAGCCATCGGCCCTGTTCTGCGCCCTTCCCATCGACTTTGCGCGCTTGAAATCCGACAAAATCGGTCTTAAATGCAGCCCCATGTTCATCGAAACCGAAACCACCCCCAACCCCGCCGCGCTCAAATTCCTGCCGGGGCAGACCGTCATGGCCGCAGGCAGCCGCGAATTCGCGTCGCCCGAGGCTGCCGAGGCAAGCCCGCTGGCGCAGGCGATCTTCGATACGGGCGAGGTGGTGAACGTGTTCTTCGGCGCCGATTTCGTCAGCGTCACCGCAGCGCCCGGCGCGGACTGGAGCGCGCTGAGGCCGCAGGTGATTGCGATCCTGCTCGATCATTTCGTCTCGGAAGCGCCCTTGTTTACCGCGCCGAGTGGCAACGGCATCGCCGTCCCCCCCGAAGACGAAGCCGTGGTGGAAGAGCGTCCCGAAGACGCCGAGATCATCGCCGCGATCAACGAGTTGCTCGAAACCCGCGTGCGCCCGGCGGTGGCCGGCGACGGCGGCGACATCGCCTACCGCGGCTTTCGCGACGGGGTGGTCTATCTCACGCTGCAAGGCTCATGCTCGGGCTGCCCGTCGAGCACCGCGACCTTGAAGCACGGGATCGAGGGCCTGTTGAAACATTATGTGCCCGAAGTGGTTGAAGTCAGAGCCGCCTGACCTCTCTTCAAAGCAACCACGAGGATTACCATGACCACCCAGTTCCACGACCACGTCCTGTCGGACGCGGCGCTCGCTCAGCTGTTCAACGACGCGCGCAGCTACAACGGCTGGCTCGACAAGCCGGTCAGCGACGAACAGCTTCACGCGATCTGGGATCTGATGAAGATGGCGCCGACCTCGGCCAATATGCAGCCGGTGCGGATCGTGTGGGTCAAGTCCGACGAAGCCAGGGCCAAGCTGGTCGAGTGTGTGTCCGACGGCAACAAAGACAAGGTCGCCGCCGCGCCGGTGACCGCAGTGATCGGCTACGACATCGATTTCCATGAGGAACTGCCCTGGCTGTTCCCGCACACCGACGCCAAGAGCTGGTTCGAGGGTGACGAGGAAGGCCGCAAGGAAGGCGCGTTCCGCAACTCTTCCTTGCAAGGCGCCTACCTGATGCTGGCCGCACGCGCGGTGGGGCTCGATTGCGGGCCGATGTCGGGGTTCGACAAGGATGCGGTCAACGAAGCCTTCTTCGCCGATGCGCCGCGCCACCGGGTCAACTTCATCTGCTCAGTCGGCTATGGCGACCCCGAGAGCATTTTCGATCGCAGCCCGCGCCCAGACTTCGACCGCTTCAACCGCATCGCCTGAGCCCGCCACAGACCGCTTGCACCCGGCCGCGCGCTGAGGCAGGGCGCGGGCATGCGGACACTGGCGATCGAAACCGCTTCCGAGGCGTGCAGCATCGCCCTGTTCGAGGGCGATACGCTGATCGCGCGCGACCACCGCGTGCTGGGGCGCGGCCATGCCGAGGCGCTGGTGCCGATGATCGCAGCCCTGCCCGACAAGGGCCGGAGCGAGCGCATCCTCGTCAGCCTCGGCCCCGGCAGCTTTACCGGCGTCCGGATCGGCCTTGCGACCGCGCGGGCGCTGGGCTTTGCGTGGGGAGCCGAAGTGCTGGGCTACCCCACCCTCGCCCTGATCGCCGCGCAGGCGCGCGCTGTGCATCCGGGATCGGAGGTGACGGTGTGCGTCAACGGCGGTCATGGCGAGTGGTTCGTGCAGGATTTCGGCGCCGATGGCCAGGCGCAAGGCGCGGTCGCCTCGCTCGCGCCCGCTGCGGCTGCGGCGCGCCCGCTCGCGGCGGTGATTGCCGGCAGCCGCGCCGCAGAGCTGGCCGCGCTGGTCGGTGAACAAGGGCGCACTGTCCTGCCGCTGCTGCCCGAAGCCGCTGCCGTGCCGCTCGGCGATCCTGCGCTCTTCACCCCCGCGCTCACCCCGATCTATGGCCGCGGCGCCGACGCCACCCCGATGGCCGAGCGGGCGCGCGCGTGAGCGTTTCGGCTGCCACCATCGACCGGATCATGGCGGTGATGGAAGCGGCCTTCGACCCGGCCTTTGGCGAGGCCTGGAACCGGCGGCAGGTGGCCGATGCGCTCGCCATGCCGAGCACCCATGCGCTGGTGGTCGATGCGGAAGGGTTGGTGATCCCCGATGGCCCCGCACGCGCCGCGCCGGCCGGTTTCGTGCTCACCCGCCATGTTCTCGACGAGGAAGAGCTGCTGCTCATCGCCGTCACCCCCGGCGCGCGGCTGCGCGGGGTCGGCACGGCGCTGATCGCGCATCTGTTCGATGCCGCCCGAACCCGCGGTATCACACGGATTTTTCTCGAAATGCGGCGCGGCAATCCAGCTATCCAATTGTATCGCAAGTTCGGTTTCGAACCGATTGGCGAGCGGCGCAACTATTACCGCATGGCCAATGGCGAGCGGATCGACGCGATTACTTTCGCTCGCACAATCTAACCTCGCGCGATTTGTCGCAAAGTGGTGCATTACGCAAAGCAACATGGTTGCCAAAATTGGTTCTCTGGCCCATGGCGCAGTAACCGGCGCAAGTTGAACGCCGCCAGTGAGGAACGCATGCAGGATCTGGAAATCGACATGAAAGAAACGCTTATCACGCTGACCAGCGACATTGTCGCAGCGCATGTCAGCAACAATGATGTGGCTGTGGGTGATCTGCCCAGCCTGATCACCAACGTCTATACGGCGCTCGCCAATCTTGGTGAAACCCCGGTGGTCGAAGAAGCCAAGCCGCAACCGGCCGTGGCGATCCGCAATTCGGTCAAGCCCGATTACATCGTCTGTCTTGAAGACGGCAAGAAGCTGAAGATGCTCAAGCGCTATCTTCGCACCAATTACGACATGACCCCCGAAGAATACCGCGCGCGGTGGGGCTTGCCGACCGATTATCCGATGGTCGCGCCCAACTATGCCGAAAAGCGCCGCGATCTGGCGAAGAAGATCGGTCTGGGCCGCAAGCCCGGCACCACGGTGGCGCCCAAGGCCCGCCGCGCCAAGAAGACCGCCTGATTTTAGCCCGGCGGGTCGCAAACGCCGCCCCTGTTGAGAGGGTGGCAAGCCGCCTTGAGCAAGCCGCCTCGTCCCTGTAGGGATGAGGCGGCTTTGCTTTTGGGCGATCGCACCGACACCGGGCGACGCGCTTGGCGATGGAGTGTTCCTTGACCCAGAAGATCGATCTCGAACAGCTGTGCGCGGAAAAAGGCCTGCGCATCACCGAACAGCGCCGCGTCATCGCCAAGGTGCTGTCGGAAAGCGACGACCACCCCGATGTCGAACTGCTCCACAGCCGCGCGGTCGCGGTCGATCCGCGCATCTCGATTGCCACGGTCTACCGCACCGTGCGCCTCTTCGAGGAAGCAGGCATCCTCGACCGCCACGATTTCGGCGACGGGCGCTCGCGCTATGAACCCGTGCCCGAGGCGCACCACGATCACCTGATCGATGTCGAGACCGGCAAGGTGGTCGAATTCGTCGATCCGGAAGTCGAAGCGCTGCAACGCCAGATCGCCGAGCGGCTGGGCTACCGCCTGGTCGATCACCGCATGGAGCTCTACGGCGTCCGCTTGTCGCGCAATGACTGACGCCGCCCGATGAAGGATGCAGAACTGCGCGCGGCTGCCGCGCGGGGGGAGGACACGCCGGTCTCGGCCATGGGCTGGGTGCGGCTGGGGCTGCGGGCGCTGACCCTGATCGCGCTGATCATCGTCTTCGTGCCGCTCCACTACCTCTACCGCGCGCTGTCTTACGGCTCGCCCTTCCCGATGCTGTTCCTGCGCTATGCCGCGCGGGTGTGCGGGGCGAAGGTAGAGGTGATCGGCACGCACCTGAGGCGCGACGTATTCTTCGTCGCCAACCACCTGTCGTGGATCGACATTCTCGCGCTCGCCGGGGCGAGCGGCACGGCCTTCGTCGCCAAGGCCGAACTGGCGCAGGCGCCGGTGGTCGGCTGGCTCGCCAGCCTCAACCGCACGGTCTTCGTCAAGCGCGAGCACCGCATGGGCGTGGCCGAGCAGATCAACGCCCTGAAGGACGCGCTGGCCGACAACTGGTCGGTCACGGTTTTCCCCGAAGGCACCACCACCGACGGGCAATCGCTGCTGCCGTTCAAGACCTCGATGCTCTCGGTGCTCGAGCCCCCGCCGCCCGGCGTACTCGTCCAGCCGGTGATCCTCGATTATGGCCCGGTTGCCGAATGGATCGGCTGGGTCGGCAACGAAAGCGGCCTCAACAACGCCAAGCGCGTGCTGGCGCGCAAGGGGACGTTCAAGGTGCGGCTGCACTATCTCGAGCCCTTTTCGCCAGAGGACTTCCGCGGGCGCAAGGCGATCGGCCAGGAATCGCGCCGCCGGATCGAGGAGGCGCTGATCGCAATCCTCGGCAAGCCGCTGCGCCCGTTCGAATATGCGGTCGCCCCGGTGCGCTACGAGCCCAAGAACGAAGATCAGGCGGGGGGTTAGAGCCCCGCGCGCACCAGCCAGTCGTGGAAGATGCGCACCGGGCGGCTTTCCAGCGCCACCGGCTTGCACACGAACCAGTAGCTATAGGGGCTCTCCACCGGCTTGCCTGGCAGGTTGGTGAGGCGGTTGTCGTTGGCGCGGCGCAGGTGATCGTCGTGCATGATCGCAACGCCGAGGCCCTGCGCGGCGGCCTCCAGCATCAGCGCGCCCGAATCGTAATGGTCGATCGCCGCCGGGTCCATCTGTTCGAGCCCGTTGGCCTTCTTCCACGCGACGAAGCTTTCCGGCAGTTCGTTGTGGATCAGGAAAGTCTGCTTGGCCATCGCCTCGGGCGTGATGTCCGGGCCGATATTGCGGGCGGTGTCCTTGGAGCAGATCGCGTGAACCAGATTGTGGTCGAGCCGCACCGCGTGCAGCCCGCTCGCAGGTCCGCGTGAAAGGATGATCGCCGCATCGAGCGTATCGCCTACCCGGTCTTCCAGATGCGGGGCGGTGTCGATGTCGATGTGGAGCAGCGGGTGGCGCTTGCGCAGCTCGCCCAGCCGCGGGAACAGGCGCTGGCTGCCGAACATCGGCAGCACGCCCAGCCGCAGCCGCAGCAGCGCGATATTGTCCGACTGGCTCTCCACCGCGCGGGCGAGCGCTTCCATGTGCGGATTGACCGCCTCGTAGAAGGCCTGCCCTTCATCGGTCAGCTGCATCGATTGGCGCGCGCGGGTGAACAGCTTCTTGCCGACGAATTCCTCAAGATTGCTGATCCGCCGCGACAGGGCCGAAGGGCTGAGGCCGATCTCCTCCGCCGCCGCGCGTGCCGAACCCAGACGCACAGTGCGCATGAAGGCTTCCAGAGCGCGCAGAGGGGGCAGGCGACGTGCAGGCATGGTCTCTCTCCTTGGTGAGAGCAGATACGCCTGACAAGCCGAATGGATGCAAAAAATCGAAGAAAAAATACGTATGGGGCAAAAAAGTTGCGCCTATTGCACGTCGTCCTCGGTCGGTGGGGGGTGCAGACGCAGGCGCGTGACATGGGTTTCATCGCCCGCTGTGACTTCAATTCGCCAGCCGCTCGGATGTTCCAGCACCGTGCCGACCGGCGGCACCGCCTCGGCCAGCACGAAGGCGAGACCGCCCAAGGTATCGACGCTCTCGGCAACTTCGGCGAGGCGCGGGTCGATTTTCTCGGCGATGTCGTCGAGCTCGGCGCGCGCGTCGCAATCCCACATGCCTTCGCCGATCGGGGTGATCAGCTCGGGCGGGGCATCGTCATGCTCGTCCTCGATATCGCCGACGATTTCCTCGACCAGATCCTCGATCGTGATGAGGCCATCCGTGCCCGAGAACTCGTCGAGCACGATGGCAAGATGCACGCGCTGCGTGCGCATGTCGGCGAGCACATCGAGCGCCCCACGCGCCTGCGGCACATAGAGCGGTTGGCGCATCAATGTCGTCCAGTCGGCGGGCGGCGGCGTGCCGTTGGCGAGATATGGGAAGATGTCCTTGATGTGGATCATCCCGATCACGCTATCGAGCGTCTCGCGATAGACCGGCATGCGCGAATGGCCGTGTTCGGAGAAGGCGGCGACCATCTCTTCCCAGCTGATCGCGGCATCGACCGCGATGATCTCGCCGCGCGGCACGGCAACGTCATCGGCATCGTGTTCGGAGAAATGGAGCAGGTTGCGCAGCATCTGCCGCTCCACCCGCGACAGATCGCCGCCGGGGCTGGCGCGCTCGTCACCGCCCTCGGGGCCGCTGCCGTCCTCGTGCTCGTCGATCGCCTCTTCGAGCTGTTCGCGCAGGGACCGCGCGGCCTCGAACCCGAGGATCTTGCGAAGCGCAGGCCAAAGCCCGCTGCTACTGTCCGCCTCTCCCGACGGGGAGGCGGGCGAATGGGAATCGGCCATGGCCTTGTGAGTGGCTCCTGTTGCTACCTGTCGCCATATGGGTCAGCGATGCCCAGTTTGGCAAGTATGGCGGTTTCCAGCGCCTCCATGGCCTCGGCCTGTTCGTCGGAATCGACATGGTCGTGGCCGGCGAGGTGGAGCAGGCCGTGGACGATGAGGTGGGTCGCATGGGCTTCGAGGGTGATGCCCTTTTCCGAAGCTTCGCGGGCGCAGGTTTCATAAGCCAGCGCGATGTCGCCGAGCATTTCGGGCGGGCCTTCCGGGGCGAGGACCTTCAGTTCCTCGCGTTCGAGCATCGGGAAGCTCAGCACATTGGTCGGCTTGTCCCGCTCGCGCCATTCGCGGTTAAGGGTGTGGACTTCGGCATCCGAGGTGAACAGCACACTCGCCACAAGGCGCGGATTGGCGAGCAGCGGCTCACCCTCGTCAGCCACCGCAGCGGCGCGCGTGGCGAGTGCTTCCCAGTTGCCTGCGGGCCAGTCTTCGATGTCGATGTCAAGCTGCATGGGTCGCGCCCTTAGCGCGGTTCCTTCATCCAAGGAACCGGCCTGAACGCATCAACCCAGCCCGTCGCCCCGTGCTTGACACGGGGTGACTAAAAACTGGGAAGAGGTGTTATCCCCCCTCCCCCTCGCCGTTGCCCTCATAGGCCTCGACGATCCGCCCCACGATCGGGTGGCGCACCACGTCTGCGGCGGTGAAGCGGATCGTGCCGAAGCCCTCCACCCCCTCCAGCCGCGAGACCGCATCGTTGAGGCCGCTCATGTTCGGGCCGCCCGGAATGTCGACCTGCCGCGGGTCGCCGCAGATCACCATCCGGCTGTTCTGGCCGAAGCGGGTGAGGAACATCTTCATCTGCTCGCGCGTGGTGTTCTGCGCCTCGTCTAGGATGATGAAGCTGTCGGCCAGCGTGCGCCCGCGCATGAAGGCGATGGGCGCGATCTCGATCTCGCCATTGGCCAGCCGCCGCTCGACCTGTTCGGGCGGCATGCAGTCGTTCAGCGCATCGTAGAGCGGGCGCAGATAGGGATCGACCTTCTCCTTCATGTCGCCGGGGAGGAAGCCGAGCTTCTCCCCCGCTTCGACCGCCGGGCGCGAGAGGATCAGGCGCTGCACGCTTCCGGTGATCAGCTGGCTGACCGCCTGCGCCACCGCGATATAGGTCTTGCCGGTGCCTGCCGGGCCCAATGCGAAGATGATGTCGTCCTTGGCAAGGCTGCGCATGTACTCGATCTGCGTCGCCGAGCGCGGCACGATGGTTTTCTTGCGCGTGCGGATCATGATCGGCGGCGCGCCCTGATCGCCCGCGATGATCCCTTCCAGCGTCGGTTCGGCCGACATGGCGATCATCGATTCGATCGCCCCGCTGTCGAGCGCCTCGCCGCGCGCCAACCGGTCATACATGGTCTTCAAGGTTTCGCGGGCGCGGGCGACATCGTCCTCCGGCCCTTCGATCACCACCTGATGGCCGCGCGCGTGGATATAGACCCCGAGCCGGTTTTCGACCTGCACCAGATTGGCGTCGAACTGCCCGAACAGGGGCCCCAGCAGGGCCTGATTCTCGAAGGTCAGATCGACACGCGCGCGCCGCTGTTCAGGGATGCCGCGCGGATCGGGCGAGAGCGCCGGGTGTCCGGCACGGGAGGGTCGTCGGCCCATAGGTTCCTTTGGTTGCGGCAAGGGACGATCCCTTGCCCTAGAGTCGGGAAGGTAAGCGGGAGGACGCGCAAAGCAAGCGCGCAGCGGCGAGATGATCGTGGATAGTCATCGAATTGCCATGCCGCCGGGGCGCGGGATGGAGCCTTTGCGTTCATCAGACATTCATGGCTAAAGTGTTGATCTTGCGATTGAAGGAGGCTCCCGGATGAAGCAGGCCCTGACCGCCCTCGCTGCGCTTGCCGTGCCGGGAACGGCGACAGCGCCTGCCGCCGCGCAGGAGGCCGAGCCGCCGCCCATCGTGGTCGAGGGCGAGAAGCCGCAGACTGAAAAGGCGCTCGACGAACTCGCCCGCGACATCGCCGGCAACCCCCGCCCCCGCCGCCCGCTGGCACGCTTCGAACAGCCGCTGTGCCTGATGGTCGCGGCCGGAGACACGGGGATGGCGCAAGAGGTCGCGGAACGCATTATCGACAATGCCAAGGCAGCCAAGGTCAATGTGCGCGGCAGCGGCTGCAAGCCCAATGCGCTGCTCGCTTTCTCGGACGATGCTCAGGCCCAGCTGCGGGCGATCCGCCAGAGCGGGCGGCGCCTGTTCGCGGGTATCAGCGCGCGGGATATCGACGCGGCGATGGGCGCGCGCGATCCGGTCTATGTGTTTCAGGCGAGCAAGCAGACCTCCGCCAGCGGCGAGCCGATTGTCTCCAGTCCCGAAGCCGGCGGAACGAACGGCATAGCGGGCCCGCAAAACGTGATCTGGAGCGCCGGGCGGCTCAAGCGCCTGACCCGCGAAGATCTGCTCGCTGTGCTGGTGGTGGTCGACAACGCCGCGATCGCCGGGCTCACCGCCGTGCAGATCGCCGACTACGCCAGCCTGCGCCTGCTCGCCCCGACCGGCGAAGTGGATGTCGCCGAGGCGGGAGCGCCGCGCACGATCATGACCCTGTTCGTCGCTCCTGATCGCGCGCCGACGGCGATGACACGCTTCGACCGGGCCTATCTCAGGTCGCTCTACCGGCTGCCCGCGGGCTCCTATGCCTTCGAGGTCCTGCGCGCCGCCGTGAAGGAGACCGCGAAGGGGGCAGAAGATCAGGAATGAGGCGGCGTAGGCTCACGGCAGGTCTGACGCTGCTCGGCGCCTTCGCCGCTGCATCGGTGCCAGCCCATGCCGAACCGCCTGAGGCAACGCGGGCCGATCCGATCATCGTGCGCCCGCCCCCGACCGAGGCCGAGCGCGAGAGGGAATTGCGTGACTTTGCCCGCGCGGTGATCCGACCCGCGAAGCTGCGCGAGCCGATCGCCAAGTTTGCTTTCCCCGTCTGCGTCGAAGTTCGGGGCCTTGCACCCGATGATGCCGCCGTCATCGCCGAGCGCATCCGCGACAATGCCCGCGCGTTGGGTGTGGGAGCCGATGATGCGCCGGACTGCGTGCCCACGGTGCGGGTCGCCTTCATGGCACCTGCCGCAGGCCCGGCCGCGCAATGGCTGACGCAGGATTCGCCGCAGCTCGCCCATCTCGCTGGCTATCAGCGCGAACGGGTGCTGGGCGAGCCGGGGCCGGTCAGGGCGTGGAACAAGGTCGCTGTGCGAGACGCGACCGGCAAAGCCTTCCGCCCGCAGCTTGGCGATCAGTTCCGGTTTCCGACCTTCACGGAGATCGAGCCGCTGAGCGCCAGCGACCCCATCGCCACCACCGAGATCACCGGCGCTGCCGTGCTGATCGGGCGCGAGGCGGCGGAGGGCCTGACGCTCGGGCAACTCGCCGACTATGCGACGATGCGCGCGCTGCTCGGCACCGGCGCGCCCGAAGGCGCTGCGCCTGCCCTGACGATCCTCACCCTGTTTTCAGACCCCAGACCGCCGGAAGGCTTGACCGATTTCGACCGCGCGCTGGTGCGCGAGCTTTACGACGCCTCACGCAATGCCAAGCCGCGCCGGGTGTTCACCGACATCGCCCGCGCGGCGGTGGCGGCGGAGCGCTCAGACGTGCGTGACGAGGCCCCGTAGCGAATTCGGCCCCGCCTCGGCGAGCTTCACCTCGACGAGGTCGCCGACGGCGTAATCACCCTCGAACCACACACTCTGGAGCCATGGCGACTTGCCGAGCCATTGGCCGGGATGTCGTCCGGTGCGTTCGACTAGCACGTCGCAGCGCTTGCCCACGCTTGCCTGATTGAAGGCATATTGGTGGTGGCCGATGCGCTGCTGCAAGCGCTGGAGGCGCTCGTCCATCACCTCGGGCGCGATCTGGCCATCCATCGTCGCGGCCGGTGTGCCGGGGCGCGGGGAATACTTGAAGCTGAAGCACGCGGCGTAGCGCACTTCGTCGACAATGCTCAGCGTGTCGGCGAACTCGGCCTCGGTCTCGCCCGGAAAGCCGACGATGAAATCGCCCGACAGCGCGATGTCGGGGCGCATGGCGCGGAAGCGTTCGATCAGCCTGAGGTAGCTTTCCGCGGTGTGCTGGCGGTTCATCGCCTTCAGGATGCGGTCATTGCCCGCCTGCACCGGCAAATGCAGATAGGGCATCAGCTTGGCGACCTCGCCATGCGCAGCGATCAGGTCGTCGTCCATGTCGTTGGGGTGGCTGGTGGTGTAGCGGATGCGCGCGAGGCCATCGATCCCCGCCAGCGTGCGGATCAACCCGCCCAGCCCGACGCGGCGGCCGTTGTCGTCCTCACCCGCCCAGGCATTGACGTTCTGGCCGAGCAGCGTGATCTCCTTCGCCCCCGCCTCGACCAATTTCCGCGCTTCGGCGACCAGATGGCTGAACGGCCGCGAGATTTCCGCGCCGCGGGTATAGGGCACCACACAATAGGTGCAGAACTTGTCGCAGCCCTCCTGCACGGTAAGGAACGCGCTCGGCCCACGCTTGCGGCGCGCAGGCAGCGCGTCGAACTTGGCGATGGCGGGCATGTCGGTATCGGTCGCACGCTCGCCCAGCGCGGCCTTGTCGAGCATCTCAGGCAGGCGGTGATAGGCCTGCGGGCCGACCACGATGCTGACCGCAGGCGCGCGGGCCATGATCTCTTCGCCCTCGGCCTGCGCAACGCAGCCCGCGACCGCGATCAGCGGCTGCTTGCCCGCCTCCGCGCCCGCCTTCACCAGCCGGCCGATGTCCGAATAGACCTTCTCGGCGGCCTTTTCGCGGATGTGGCAGGTGTTGAGGATGACCAGATCGGCCTCCTCCCCCTCGGGCGCAGGCGTGATGCCGCGTTCGGCGAGCAGCTCGCCCATGCGCTCGCCGTCATAGACGTTCATCTGGCAGCCGAAGCTCTTGACCCGGTAGGTCTGGGGAGGGGCAGTGGTCGGTTTCATGAGGCTCGCGCCCTTAGCGCTCTTGCCGCCCCGGTTCAATCGCCGCCGCGTTTGCTCTTCTTCTTGTCCTCGCGCCCGCGATGGACGCAAGGTTCGCCCTTGCGCGCGCCGGGGCCGGGGTGCGTGGTGTCTTCCGGGCGGCACTCGACCCAGGGCTTGGCGATGCCGTTGGCCTTCACCACGGCAAGGGCATCGGCGCTATCATAGGCGGCAATCCATGTGAGGCAGTCGGCAAGCGAGCGCACCGAATGCTTGGCGATGGAATTCTTGCGCGGCTCGCAATTGATGGTGAAGACATTGGCCGCGGGCGGTTCGCCATATTTGGCGAAGCGGCGCAGAAACTCGCCGCGCTCATTGAACACGATACGCTGCAGCGCATTGTCCTTCGCTTCGCTGCGGTAGAAGGGCGAGGTGTTGAACATATAGGCGCGCACGTCGGGTTGGGCGATCGACACCTCGGTCGCCAGCGCCCCGCCGAGCGAGTGGCCGGTGACGATCCACGGCACGTCCGAGCCAAGGCGCGATTTCTCGGCCTCGAAATAGCGCAGCGCCAGTTCGATCTGGTCGTTGCGGAGCGTGCCATAGAAAATGTCGCTGAGGCTCTTCATGTCAGTACCGCGGAACGACAGGATCCGCGCGATCGGCTTGCGATCGGGATCGCCCACGGTGCCGGAGTCGAACTGGTTGAAGACCTCGTAGCTGAAGCCCTTTTCCTCGTCGCCCGGAGCGATCGGGATGCGAGGAATGCGCTGGATCACCCGACCCGGCCGTTCGAACAGGTCGTCGTCGCCGGTATAGGCATTGGTCGCCGCCAGCGCGTAGGGATAGGCATCGACCGCCGCCTCGCGCAGGAAACCGCACCACCCCCCCGGCTCGAGCTGGCAGGGGGAGCGCGCTTGCGAAATGTCGGGGAAAGTGGCGCAGCCGGAAAGCAGCAGCGCGGCCAATGCAGCCAGCCAAGACTTCATCATCACCCCCGATCTTTCGCTGTTGTGCCTCAGGCCACCGTCGCCTTGACGATCTTGCCGGGGCTGCGCGGCGGTTCGCCCTTGGGGATGGCGTGGACGTGTTCCATGCCGCTCGTGACCTGGCCCCACACGGTGTACTGCTTGTCGAGGAAGCGCGCGTCGTCAAGGCAGATGAAGAACTGCGAATTGGCGCTGTTGGGGTTCTGCGCGCGGGCCATCGAGCAGGTGCCTTCGACGTGCGGTTCGGCGTTGAATTCGGCGGCGAGGTCGGGCTTGTCGCTGCCGCCCATGCCGGTGCCGGTCGGATCACCGCCCTGAGCCATGAAGCCCGAAATCACGCGGTGGAAGATCACGCCGTCGTAGAAGCCTTCGCTCGCCAGCTCGGCGATGCGCGCGACGTGGCCGGGGGCGAGGTCGGGACGCAGCTTGATGACGACGTCGTTCTGCGCGCCATCGCCATTGTCGAGCGTGAAGGTGAGTGTTTCGGCCATGTTCGTGTCTCCTGAGGGAATTTGCCCGCGCTTTTAGCACCCAATTGCCGCCTGTCACCCTCCCGGCTTGCTTTTCATCCCTCCCCGCCTAAACCGCCCTCATGGCCGACGAGCGCTTCCCCGACGACGATCTGTTGACTGCCGATCCGGCAGAGGTCGAGGTGCGCCCGGATGACCGGGTCGACGATGAACGCCATGACGAAGAAAACCGCCTGAAGCCCAGCTTCGTCAGCGCCGTCCACGATGCGCTGGAGGCGGGCGACAAGGGCGCGGTCTATGATCTGGTCGAGCCGCTCCACGCCGCCGACATCGCCGACCTGATCGAACTGCTCGAACCGCGCGAGCGCGCGCAGATGGCCTCGGCGATCAGCGACCTGATGACCGGCGACGTGATCGCCGAACTTAACGATTACGTGCGCGAAGACCTGATGGACACTTTGTCCGCGCAGGCCGTCGCCACCATCGCCGAGCAGCTCGACACCGACGACGCGGTGCAGCTGATCGAGGATCTCGACGAGGCCGATCAGCGTGCCGTCATGGCCGAGCTGGAGCCGGAGACCCGCGCGGCGGTCTCCAGCGCGCTCGCCTATCCCGAAGAGACCGCCGGGCGTTTGATGAGCCGGCACTTCGTGGCAGTGCCGGAACATCTCACGGTCGGCGACCTCATCGATTACCTGCGCGAGGATGGCGATCTCGAGCACGATTTCTTCGAAGTTTTCGTGATCGACGAGCGGCACCACCCGGTCGGCACCTGCGCCCTCAACTGGATTCTCACCACGCCGCGCTCTGTCCGTCTCACCGACGTGATGAAGCGCGACCAGACCCTGATCCCGGTGACGATGGATCAGGAAGAAGCCGCGCTGATGTTCCAGAAATACGCGCTGATTTCGGCCGCGGTGGTGGACGAAAGCGGGCGGCTGGTCGGGCAGCTGACGGTCGACGATATCGTCCACATTATCTCCGAAGAGGCGGGCGAGGACGCGCTGCTGATGTCGGGCGCGGGTGACGGCGACATCAACGAGCCGCTGCGCGAGGCCTATTCCGCCCGCGTGCGCTGGCTGATCGCCAATCTGGGGACGGCGGTGGTCGCCTCCTCGATCATCGCCTTTTTCGGCGCCGCGATCGAGCAACTGGTAGCGCTCGCGATCCTCATGCCGATCGTCGCCAGCATCGGCGGCAATGCGGGCACGCAGACCATGGCCGTGGCGGTGCGCGCGATTGCGACCAACCAGCTGACCCGGTCGAACACCAAGCGCATCCTGTGGCGCGAGTTTCGCGTGGCGCTGCTAAATGGCGGCACCATCGCCGTGCTGATCGGGCTGGCAGCGGCGGCGCTGTTCTCGCCAATGATGGGCGTGGTGATTGCGCTGGCGATGATCATCAATATCGCGATTGCGGGCCTTGCGGGCGTGCTGGTGCCGGTGATCTTCGAGCGGCTGGATCAGGATCCGGCGGTGGCGAGCAGCGTGTTCGTGACGATGATCACCGATTCGATGGGCTTCTTTGCCTTCCTGGGTTTGGCCGTCGCGATGGGGCTGGCGACGTTCTGACGCGCGCCTGCTTGTGGACGGTGCGCGCGCCATGGCTTGATCATGCGCTGCTTTACCCCACATTGAGCCCATGCCTCTCAATCTGACCAAGATCGCCTTCGGGGCGAAGAGCTATGAGCACCTTGAAGGCTGGTATCGCGGGCGCGGCGCCATCGCGCTCACCACCCGCAACCGCCCGACCCGGCACGAGGAGTGCATCGGCGGCTCGCTCTACTGGATCATCAACCATGCGATCGTGGCGCGCTCGCCGATCATCGGGTTCGAAAAGACCGAGGACGGGCGCTGGGATATCGTGCTGGAGCCCCGCCTGATCCGCGTCCACCAGCAGGCGAAGCGCGCGCATCAGGGCTGGCGTTACCTCACCGAGGACAAGGCCCCGCAGGACGTGGCCGAGGGCGAGGACATCGGCGATGCGCTGCCCGGCAAGCTGGCGATGAAGCTGGAGCGGCTGGGGCTGGTCTAGCCCGCCGCCTGACTCTTTTCCGCGACGCGCCGCAATGCGTTGACATAGACCTCGGGCGATTGGGCACCGGGGATCAGGAACTTGCCCTCCACGATCATCGCCGGAACGCCCGAGATGTTCATGTCCCACGCCTGCGCCTCTTCGGCGAGGACGCGGGCTTCGAGCTCGGGATCGTCGAGCGCCGCCTTGGCCGCGACGCGGTGAAGGCCGACACCGGCGGCGATGTCGAGCAGCACGTCGCGGTCACCGAGGTTGCGGCGCTGGTTGAAATGCGCGCGGAACAGCGCGAGTTTCAGCGCGGTCTGCACCTCGGGCCCGGCCTGCTCCAGTGCGAAGGTCAGCAGCTTGTGGCAATCGCGGGTGTTCCACATCATCGCCGGGGGCGCCTCGCCCTCCCCTTCGTAGTTGAGCGAGACGCCCGCGCTTTCCGCAATCGCCTTCATCTGCCCGCGAATCCGCGCGCCTTCTTCGGCGGGACGGCCATATTTCCGTTGTAGGTGCGCCTCCTGCTCCTCGCCTTCGGGGGGCATCTGCGGGTTCAGTTCGAAGGGCCGCCAGCGGATCTGCGCGTCAATCTCGCCCTCTAGCTCGCCCAGCGCCTTGGTCAGCTGGCCGTAGCCGATCAGGCACCACGGGCACATGACGTCGGAATAGATGTCGATGGTCAGTTGCTCGGTCATTTGTCGAGCCACCATGCCACAAGGTGATGCGCAATCGCGAAGGGGCGCGGGAAATAGAGCAGATCGGTGCCGTGCTCGCCCGCCGCGCGCGCTTCCTCGAGCTCGGCGCGGGTGAACCAGCGCGCGTCTTCGAGCTCGGTGCGGTCGATGGTAATCTCGGGATCATCCGCGATCGAGGTGCAGCCGATCATCAGCTGGCTGGGGAAAGGCCAGGGCTGGCTGGCGATGTAGCGCACATCGCGCACGCGCACGCCCGCCTCCTCGTGGATTTCCCGCGCGACCGCCTCCTCGATGGTTTCTCCCGGCTCGACAAAGCCGGCGAGCGCCGAATACATCCGCGGCGGGAAGCGCGGCTGGCGGCCGAGCAGCAGGCGGTCTTCGTGCTCGACCAGCATGATCGTCACCGGGTCGGTGCGCGGGAAGTGGTCCGCGCCGCAGCCATCGCAATGCCGCTGCCAGCCGCCCTTGACCAGCTTCGTCGGAGAACCGCAGCGCGCGCAGAAGCGGTGCCGCGCGTGCCAGTCGACAAGGCTGCGCGCCCCGCCATAGATCGCCAGATCGGGCGGGCTCAGCAATTGCATCAGCTGCCATGCGGCGGGCTGGGCGTAGGCCGGGCCTTCCGCGCCGCCGGTCGGCACGGGGGCGAAATGGGCCTTGCCGTCGAGCATCCCCAAAAGCACCAGCTCGGCATCCTCGGCGACATCGGCGAGGCTGCCCCAAACGAGGCCGCCCGCATCGTCCACCCCCGGCAGCAAGCCGTCCATCAGCAGAACCCGCGCGCGCCAGTTCATCAGCCCGCCGAGCGCCGCATCATCGACCCGGATGTTGTCCGCCCGGTCGATCGGCGACCCGGAAAAGGCCATTGGCAGCGGGGGCAGCTCGGCGCCGTGCATCAGGCAGCCATCTTCTTCGCGCGCATGGCCTCCAGATCGGATTGCATCGCGGCGAGGAATTCGTCGCGGATCGGATAGGCTTCCGACGGCATATATTGCGTCCACAGGCAGGAGCGCAGGCCGAGGCCGAAATCGACCGCTCCCAGCGTGCCCGCAGCCCCGCCCCAGCCAAAGCTGCTGCCCGAAACACGGCCGCCCGCGCCGTGGCCCTCGCCCGCAACCCAGCTGCCCGAGGTATCGACGCTGGCGGGCAGCAGGTTCGACGTGCCGACCCGCACCGCCTCCTCGCTCATGATGAAGCGCCCGTCGAGGCGGCCATAGCCCAGTAGCATCCGCAGGAAGCGGTCGTAATCCTTGGGGCTCGACACGAGGCCGCCGCCGCCTGCCGGAACTTCGGGCGGGTCGAGGAAAACCGAATTGGCCGCCGGGTCGATCGGGAACGGGGTCCCGCCGACGATGCCGTAATTGTCGGTCAGCCGGTGCGCCTCGCTCGCGGGCACCTGCATCCAAGTGCTGGTCATGCCGCAGGGGTCGAAGATGCGCTGCTTCAAGAAGGTCTCGAACGGCATGCCGCTCGCCACCTCGATCACCCGGCCGAGCAGGTCGATCGAGCAGGAATAGCTCCACTTGGTCGCCGGCTGATACATCAGCGGCAGCGTCGCCAGCCGGTCGGCCCATTCAGCGAGACCCGGCGCGGGCGTGACCGGCTCGATCCCCGGGATCGGCAGCCGGCTCACCCGCCCTCCGACAAGGCCGAGTTCGTTATAGGCCTTTTGCAGCGGCCCCTTGCTGATGATCTGGTAGCCAAGGCCCGAGGTGTGGGTCAGCAGCATGCGGATGGTGATCGGCTGGGTGGCGGGCACCACATCCTCCAGCGGGCCTTCCGGGTCGATCAGCACCTGCATGTCGCGGAAGGCAGGGAGGATTTCGTGCACCGGCTGGTCGAGCCCGAGCTTGCCCTCGTCGATCAGGATCATCGTCGCCATGCCGGTGATCGGCTTCGACATCGAATAGATGCGATAGAGCGAATCCACGTCCACAGTCGTCGGCTTGCCAAGTGCGAGCGTGCCGCCGCCCACGGTGTGCGGGTGATCCTCAGAAGCGCCCCAGCCGAAGGTCAGGAACAGGTTGGCGAGCTTGCGGCTGGCAACATACTTGTCCGCCAGCGCCGCGAGCGCAGGCCAGCTTTCGGCGACATCATGCGCAAAGGCCATGCGCCCGAACGGCAGGCCGGAGAGCGCCGCGCCCCCGGCAAACAGCGCGGAACCGCGCAGCAGCGACCGGCGCGAAAGAGCGGGCGAGGCAAGGGTGTGAACCGACATGGGGGCAGAATCTCCGGCTGATGCAATGCGGGGCCTGTGTGCGGCAGGCCGCCGCAAGGGTCAATCGCGATGCTTGCAATCGCGGGGTGTCTTGCCCATATAAGACACATGCTCAACGCACTTGCCTATATCATCGGCCTCATCAGCCTGATCATCGTCATCCCCGCGCAAATCCCGCTGCTCGGCTGGGCCAACTGGCTCGCCCTGCCGGTGATCGTGACGGGGATCATCCTTGGCGCCCTGTCGTCGAAGGACGGCGGGCGCAATTTCTGCCTCGTCGCGCTGTTGATCGCGGGCGTGCGGCTGACACTGGGCGGCGGGCTGATCTAACCGTCCGCCTGCGCCAGCTGCGCTGCCTTGGCGAACAGCGTCGCCAGCCCCGCCTCGCCGAGCCGGCCCGTCGGCCACCACTGCCCCTCCCCCGGCGGATCGGCAGCGACTGCGATGGCCACCACCTCAAGCGTCAGGCTGGCATGGGTGAAGCCGTGCCTTATCGCGCCCAGACGGCGCGCCTCGCCCGCAACGGGAGCCTTACCCGAGCCATCGGCCTGCGCGCTCCAGCCATCGTCGGGTAGCGCGCGCATCCCCCCGAGCATCCCTTGCGCCGGGCGGGTGACAAGCCACACCTCGGTGCCCGCAAGGCGCGTGATCCAGAAGGCGGTGCCGCGCCGTTCGGGGACGGGCTTCTTGACCGGCTTGACCGGCAGGCGCTCGGGCTCGCCCTGCTTGCGGCCCGCGCAGGCCTCGGCCAGCGGACACAGCAGACAGCGCGGCGCGCGGCTGGTGCAGACGTGGCTGCCGAGATCCATCATCGCCTGCGCAAAGTCCCCCGCGCGGGCATCGGGCGTGATCGTGTCCGCCGCCGCGCGGATCGCCTTGCGCGCACCCGGCAGCGGTGCGTCGATGGCGAAAAGCCGCGCCACCACCCGCTCGACATTGGCATCGACCACCACCGCGCGCGCACCGAAGGCGATCGCGGCGACGGCTGCCGCGGTGTAATCGCCAAGGCCGGGGAGCGCTCGCAGCTCCGCCTCGGTCGCGGGAAAGCCGCCCCGCTCCGCGACGGCCCGCGCGCATTTCACCAAATTGCGCGCACGCGAGTAGTACCCCAGCCCGGCCCATGCCGCCATGACGTCATCCTCGCGTGCCGCGGCAAGCGCCTCGACCGTGGGCCAGGTCTCGGTGAACTTCGCGAAATAGGGCTTCACCGCCGCAACCGTCGTCTGCTGGAGCATCACTTCCGACAGCCACACCCGGTAGGGCCATGCCGCGTCGCTCGGCACCGGGCTCCCCGGCGGCGCGCGCCACGGCAGGTCGCGGGCGTTGCGGTCGTACCAGGCAAGCAATTGATCGGAGATACTGGCAGTCACGCGCCGCCTATGGCATGGCGGGCGCAATCATGGGAAGCGACAAGACATCCTCCGGCAAGAAGGGCCAGATCAAGCCATACACCCGCCCGCGCGGCAGGGGTGTGCGCGCGATCGGCGATCTGACGCCCGAGATCGGCCGCACCGCCTTCCGCCGCTTCGGCTTTGTGCAATCCTCGGTCGTCACCCGCTGGCCCGAGATCGTCGGCCAGCGCCACGCCCGCGTGTGCAGCCCCGAAGCGATCCGCTTCCCCCCGGGCGAGAAGGCAGAAGGGATCCTTGAACTGGTGGTGATCCCGGCCCACGCCCCGCTGATCCAGCAGGTCGTGCCTGAGATCATCGAGCGGGTGAATCGCTTCTTCGGTTACCGCGCAGTCGCCCGCGTTAAGCTGCGGCATGGCGCCGTCACCCCACCCTCCGACGCCGCCCCCGCCAAGCCGCCGCCGTCGCTGAAGCCGATCCCACTGGAATTGGGCGACAGCTTGCGCGATATCGGCGATCTGGAGCTGCGCACCGTGCTGGAATCGCTCGCCCGCAGCCTTACGAACACGCAAGACCCCGCTGAGGACAACCCTACGTCATGATCAAGCCTCTCATCCTTTCCGCTGCCGCTGGCGCGGCCGCTCTGGCCGTGGCGAGCGTCCCGGTCACCGCGCAGAAGCAGCAGCAGGGTCTGGAGCGCCCCGACAGCGCCTTCGTGCCGCAGGACAACCCCGGAAACTGGCAGGCGATCATCACGCGCACCGAACGCGGCCATGTGATCGGCAATCCGAAGGCCGATGCGCAGATGATCGAATTCATCAGCTACACCTGCCCGCACTGTGCCGATTTCACCGCGCGCGGCGAACCGGCGATCGAGATCGTGCTGCTGAAGCCGGGCAAGCTCACCGTCGAGGTGCGCCCCGTCATCCGCAACGAGATCGACACCACCGTCACCCTGCTCGCCCAGTGCGGCGATCCCGCCGGGTTCAAGGCGCGCCATCAGGCGCTGATGCTGTCTCAGGCCGATTGGCTCGGCAAGGCGCGCGCCGCACCGCAGAGCCAGCAGGCGCTGTGGATGCGCGGCGACCGGGCAGGACGGATGAACGCCGCCAGCGCGCTGGGGCTGACCCAAATGCTGGTCGCGCGCGGCCAGTCGCAATCGGAACTCGACGCCTGCGTCTCCGACGATGCCGCCGCTCAGCGCCTGCGCGACAACAGCAAGGCCGACTTTGCCGAGATCGGCGTCAACAGCACGCCGAGCTTCGCGCTCGATGGCAAACTGATGGCGGATGTGCATAGCTGGGAGGCACTCTACCCCGCGCTTTCGGCCCGCTTTTCCGCCCGGCCGGACAGCTGAGCCGACTTGTTCACACCCCGCCGCCCGGCCCGCTTGCTGGACGGGTGGGCGAAACGCTATCCTGCCCCTTCACTGCCTGAGGATTTCCGACCGATGACTGTCTCCCGCCTGCTCTCGCTCCCCCTGCTCGCGCTCGCGCCGCTCATGCTGGTTGCTTGCGGCGACGATGCCGCCACCGATGGCACCGCGCGCAGCGAACCGCTGCCGATGGTTGCCGCGCCGGAAGGCACCAGCTGGACCGACAAGGTCGCCGCCACGCCCGAAGGCGGCTATCTGGTCGGCAACCCGGATGCGCCGCTGAAGCTGGTCGAATACGGCTCACTGACCTGCCCGGCCTGCGCGCGCTTCGCGGAAGAGGGCGTTGACCCTCTGATGGAAAAATATGTGGCAACGGGGCGGGTCAGCTTCGAGTTTCGCAGCTTTCTGATCCACGGACCGCTTGATCTGGTGTTGACGCGATTCATTGGCTGTTCCTCGCCCGAAGCAGCACTGCCGCTGGCAGATCAGATCTGGGCCAACCTCGGCCCGCTTCAGGACCGCGCCTATGCCAATCAGGCAGCGCTCAGCGCCGCCAACGATCTGCCGGAAAATCAACGGTTCGTGCGGTTTGCCGAAGTGGCCGGCCTGTATGAATTCTTTGCCGCGCGCGGGATCAGCGAAGATCAGGCGCGCACCTGCCTTGCCGACTTCGCCTCGCTCGAACGCCTCGCCAAACTGTCCGAAGGCTATGCCGGCGACGGCATCAACCAGACGCCGACTTTCCTTCTCAACGGGCGCAAGCTCGATGGCGGCGCCTGGTCGCAGGTCGAACCGCTGCTCCAGCGCGCCGGCGCGCGCTGAGGCCAGCGGGGGCGCAGACCCAGCCCGATGCAGATCCACCGGCTCAAGCTCAGCGGTTTCAAGAGCTTCGTCGAGCCGGCGGACTTGCGTATCGAGCCCGGGCTGACCGGCGTGGTCGGCCCCAATGGCTGCGGCAAGTCCAACCTGCTCGAAGCGATCCGTTGGGTCATGGGGGAAACCTCGGCCAAGTCGATGCGGTCGGGCGGGATGGAGGACGTGATCTTCGCGGGCACCTCCACAAGGCCCCCGCGCGACTTTGCCGAAGTGGTGCTCCACGCCGAGGATGACGGCGGCGAGGAACTGGTCGTCACCCGCCGGATCGAGCGCGGCGCAGGTTCTGCCTACCGGGTGAATGGCCGCGACGTGCGCGCCAAGGATGTGGCGCTGACCTTCGCCGATGCCGCCACCGGCGCGCATTCGCCCGCGCTGGTCAGCCAGGGCAAGATCGCGCAGGTGATCGCCGCCCGCCCCGCAGAGCGCCGCGCGATGCTCGAAGAGGCCGCCGGGATCGCCGGGCTCCACGTCCGCCGCAAGGATGCCGAGAGCAAGCTGCGCGGCGCAGAAGCGAACCTCGCGCGGCTCGAAGACCTGATGGCGGGCCTCGACGCGCAGATCGCTTCGCTGAAGCGTCAGGCGCGGCAGGCGGAGCGCTACACCGAGCTCACGACGAAGATTCAGGCGGCTGAGGCGCGTCTGCTGTTCGCCCGCTGGCGCGAAGCCGCCGCCGCCGCCAAGGCCGCGCGCGCCGCAGCGCAGGACGCCGAGACCAAGGTCGCGCAGGCGCAGAAGCTGGTCGAAATCGCGCAAAAGCAGCAGGCCGAGGCGGCGCAGGCGCTCGCCGATGCGCGCGACGAACTCGCCGACCGGCGCGACGATGCCAGCGCCCACGGGCACCGCATGGCCGCGCTTGCCGAAAAGCTCGAAGCCGCCGAAACCCGTCTCGCCGATCTCGCCCGCCAGCAACGCCGGCTGGAGGAAGACCGCACGGATGCCGACCGGCTCACCAATGCCGCGGTCGCCGCGCTCGCCCGGCTGACCGATGAACTCGCCGCCAGCCGCGAAGCCGCCGCCGCTGCGGAAGCCGCACGCCCGGTGCTCGCCGAAAAGGCCGAGGACAAGGAACGCGCCCACCGCGCCGCCGAACTTGCTCTGGCCAAGGCGACCGCCGATCAGGCCGGGGTCGAGGCCGAATGGCGCGTGGCCGAAGCAGCGGTCGATCAGGCCGAGGCGCGCCTCGCCCGGATCGAGGCCGAAGCCGCCCGCATCGCGCGCACCCGCGCCGAGCACGAAAACGCGGGCGATCCGGAGGCCGATGTCATCGCGGCCCGCGCCGCTGTCGAGGACGCTGCCGCGGAGGTGGCGCGGCTCCGTGCGAAGCTCGCCGAAGACCAGTCGCGCAAGGCGGAACTGCAATCGCGGCGCGACGAGGTCGCAAGCCAGCTTGCCGGAGCGCGCGCCGAACTGGCCGGGGTCGAGCGCGAGCACACGGCCCTCGCCCGCGACCGCGACGCGCGCGCCAAGCGCGAGGCCGGACGGCAGGGCATGACCACCCCGCTCGACCGGGTCAGCGTGGCTTCGGGATACGAACGCGCGCTCGCCGCGGTGCTGGGGCGCGACGGGAAATCGCCGTTGGGTGCGCGTGCGGGCTCGGCGGATGGGCGGTTCTGGACGGGGGCCGCTGCGCCACAGCCGGTTGCCGACAGCCTCGCCAAGCGCCTCACGCAATGCCCCGACGAACTCGCCGCGCGCCTCGCACTGGTACATTGTGTGGACGAAGACGATGGCCGCGCACTCGCCCCCGGCGAATGGCTGGTGACCCGCGCCGGGCACCTACGCCGCTGGGATGGCTTCGTCGCGCGCGGCGAAGGCGCTGCCGAAGCAGCGCAGCTTGAAGCGGCCAATCGCTTTGCCGAACTGGACACCGCCCTCCCGCCCTTGCGCGCCGCCGCCGCCGCTGCCGAGGCCGAGGACAAGGCCGTGCGTGAAGAACTGTCCGGGCTTCAGACCGCGCTCGTCGCGCAGGAACGCAGTCTCGCCGGAGCGATCGAGGCCGAGCGGCAGGCCCTGCGCAAGCTCGATCAGGCCGAGGCCGCCAAGGAACGCCTCGCCGCGCGCCTTGCCGAACTCGCCGCCAGCGCTTCCGACATCGACAGCCAGATCGCCGCCGGGCGCGCCGAGGTTGGAACGGCGCGGGAGGCCTGCGCGCGCCTGCCCGAGAAGGACGCTGGACGCGCTGCGCTGGAAGCCGCGCAGGCCCGCAACGCCGCTGCCCGCGCCGCAGTGCAGACGGCGCTCGCCGAACTCGCCGCGCAGGATCAGGCGCTGGCCGTGGCGCGTGAGCGGCTGGCGGCGCAGACCGCGGACCACGCCGGCTGGCAGGCGCGCTCCTCCGATGCCGAGCGGCGCATGGCTGAGACCACCCGGCGGCTTGCAGAAATCGCCGAGGATGTCGCGATCCACGCCGCGAAGCCCGCCGCGCTCACCGCCGAAATCGAAGCGGGCGAAGCGACCCGCAACCGGCTCACGCAAGAACTCGCCGCCGCCGATGCCGTGATGCGCGAGGCCGACACCCGCCAGCGCGCCGCCGACGCCGCGCTCGCGCAGGCGACCGAAGTGCTCGCCCAAGCCCGCGAGAGCCGCGCCAGCCTCACCGCCCGCGCCGAGAACGAGGAACTGCGCCGCGCCGAAATGGCCCGCATCTCGGGCGAGCGCTTCCAGTGCCCCCCGCCGCTGCTGGGCGAACGCTTCGGCTTCGACGAGAACGATCTGGCCCCCGCCGCCGACGAATCCACCGAGCTCGAAAAGCTCACCGCCGCGCGCGAACGGATCGGCCCGGTCAACCTCGTCGCAGCCGACGAACTCGCCCGGATCGAAGCCGAGCACGGCTCGTCAGCCGAGGAACAGGCCGAACTGGTCGAGGCCATCGCCCGGCTGCGCGGCTCGATCGGCAGCCTCAACCGCGAGGGGCGCGAGCGGCTGCGCGCGGCCTTCGAGGCGGTGGACGGGCATTTCCGCGTGCTCTTCACCCGGCTGTTCGAAGGCGGGCAGGCGCATCTGGCGCTGATCGACTCCGACGATCCGCTGGAAGCAGGGCTGGAGATCTACGCCCAACCGCCGGGCAAGCGGCTGCAATCGCTCTCGCTCTTGTCTGGCGGCGAGCAGGCCCTGACAGCGACCGCGTTGATCTTCGCCCTGTTCCTCACCAACCCCGCCCCGATCTGCGTGCTCGACGAAGTCGACGCGCCCTTGGACGATGCGAACGTCGAACGCTTCTGCGACCTGCTCGAATCGATGGTCGCCAGCACCACCACCCGCTACCTGATCGTCACCCACAACGCGGTGACGATGAGCCGGATGCACCGCTTGTTTGGCGTGACGATGGCGGAAAAAGGCATCTCGCGGCTGGTGAGCGTCGATCTGGGCGAGGCCGCGCTGCTGGCGGCGGAGTAGGTATGATGGCAAACGAGGTCGACGAAGCATTCGCGCGCATCCGCAGCTGGTCAGAGGCCAATTTCCCCGCCTTGATTGAAGGGCTCAATCCCGGGCTCACCGAAGCGGAGATTGCGAACGCGACAGACATCGCAGGGTCCGAACAGCTCAAGCAACTCTATCGCCTTGCGAATGGCGAAAGGAGAAACGGCATCGGGTTTTTCTTCGGACTGCGCTTCATGCCGATCGACGAACTGTCTCGAACCGCGCAGCTGTGGCGCGACATCGCCCAATCCGATCCGGAGCTCGCTGACGACGGCGAATTCCATAGTTCCGACCCCGAAGCGGCCATCACCGCCAAATACATCAACTCGGGCTGGATCGCTTTCGCCCACGATTATGGCGGCAATCACCTCTCGGTGGATACAGCGCCCGGTCCGGCAGGCACTGCGGGACAGATCATCAATTCCGGACGGGATGAGGAGCGCAAGCGCGTTATCGCGGGCAGTCTTGCATCATTTCTCAGTTGGATGGCGGATACGCTGGAGCAAGACAATTGCTCGATCACCGCGACCGGAAAGGCCGATCTGCCTTACGAATTTCTGCTCGCTGAGCCGCCCAACACTCACTTGCTTGATGCCGTGCAGAAGATGAACCTGCCGGTCTGAGAAGGTCTAACCCTCCAGCGCCGCCGCCAGCTTGGCGCGCACGGCCTTGAGCCCTGCGATCACCTCGGCCAATTCAGGCGCTTCGGCGACGACCACCCGCACGCCGGGGGTATCGCCGCTGTCGGCATCGGCGCGGCGATCTCCTGCGCGGCGGTCGGCCGAGCGGCGGTCGAGTCCGGACTTGGCCGAGGCGCGCAGCACCGCTTCGGCGCCCTTCAGGGTGTAGCCTTCGCGGTTGATCAGCCGGTCGATCGTTTCGACCAGCGCGACGTCATCAGGACGGTAATAGCGTCGCCCGCCGCTGCGCTTCAGCGGTTTGAGCAACGGGAACTGCGCTTCCCAATAGCGCAGCACGTGCGGTTTGATGCCCAGCGCCTCGCTGACTTCGCCGATGGTGCGCAGCGCGCCCTCGTCCTTGCCGTCATCGAACCCGGTCATCAAACCTCACCTTGCTGGCCAAAGGGTCATCCCTTGGCAATACGTTCCTTGAGCAGCTGGCTCGCGCGGAAGGTCATCACCCGGCGCGGGGTGATCGGCACTTCGACCCCGGTCTTGGGGTTGCGGCCGATCCGCTCGTTCTTGTCGCGCAGCACGAAACTGCCGAAGCCCGAGATCTTGACGTTCTCGCCCTTGGCGAGTGCGTCGCTCATCTTGGCGAGGATCGCTTCGACCATGTCGAGCGACTCCGCGCGGCTGAAACCCATCTTGCGGTTGATTGTTTCCGCCAGATCGGCGCGAGTAAGAGTGCCAACCGAACGCATCATGCGTATTCTCCTTTGCGGCGCGACCCGAAGGAAGGTGCAAAGCTTTACGAATTTTATGCGGTTTTGCAATGCGATGCCGGGCGTTGTGATGAATTTTCCGCAATTGTGCTAGGTGCGGGTCTGCCGCCGCCCTGTTGCGGTCACAACCGAATGAGGCTCGCCCCCCAGGTAAAGCCCCCGCCCATCGCCTCCAGCATCACCAGATCGCCCGCCTTGATCCGCCCGTCCTTGCGCGCCACATCCAGCGCCAGCGGCACCGAGGCGGCCGAGGTGTTGGCGTGATCCTGCACGGTCACGATCACCTTGTCGGGCGAAATGCCGAGCTTCTTTGCGGTCGCATCGAGGATCCGGGCATTGGCCTGGTGCGGCACGACCCAGTCGAGTGCATCGGCGGAAACCCCTGCATCCTCAAGCACTTCCTTGAGAACAGCCGAGAGGTTGACGACCGCGTGGCGGAACACTTCGGGGCCCTTCATGCGGACGTGGCCGGTGGTCTGCGTGGTCGAGGGGCCGCCATCGACATAGAGCAGATCGTGATGCGCCCCGTCGGCGTGCAGCCGCGCGGCGAGGATGCCGGGTGCGTCGGGGCCCTGCGCTTCGCCCAAGGGCGCTTCGAGCACCACGGCCCCGGCCCCGTCGCCGAACAACACGCAGGTGGTGCGGTCTTCCCAATCGAGGATGCGGCTGAAAGTCTCCGCCCCGATCACCAGCGCGCGCTTGGCCATGCCGGTGGTCAGCAGCGAATCGGCGACGCTCATCGCGTAGAGAAAGCCCGAGCACACCGCCGCGACATCGAAGGCGATCCCACCATTGCAGCCCAGCGCCTGCTGCACCTTGGTGGCGGTCGCTGGGAAGGTGTTGTCGGGCGTGGCGGTGGCGAGCACGATCAGCCCGATGCTGGCCGCATCAACCCCCGCATCGGCCAGCGCGGCGCGCGCGGCGGCAATGGCGAGGGTCGAGGTGGTCTCGTCATCCTCGGCGATATAGCGCTGGCGGATGCCGGTGCGCGCGACGATCCATTCGTCGGAGGTATCGACGCGCTCCGCCAGCTCGGCATTGGTCACCACTCGGCGCGGCAGGGCCGATCCGGTGCCGAGCAAGCGCGAACCGGTCACGCGGCTGTCTCGTCGCTCGGCGCGGGTTTGCTGCGGCCCTTGCGGCTCAGCGCGCCTTCGCCCAGCTGGGAGAGGTCATGCGCGATCCGCTCGGTCAGCTTGTTTTCGAGCAGCCGCGCGGTCACCGCCACCGCGTGAGCGACACCCTTGGCGGTCGCGCTGCCGTGGCTCTTCACCACCACGCCATTCAGGCCGAGGAACACCGCGCCGTTGTGATTGTTCGGGTCGAGATGGTGCTTCAAAAGCTCGGTCGCCGGGCGCGAGACCAGAAAGCCGATCTTCGACCGCAGCGAGGAGGTGAAGGCCTGGCGCAGCAGATCGGTGACGAAGCGCGCCGAACCCTCGATCGCCTTCAGCGCGATATTGCCGGAGAAACCGTCGGTGACGACCACATGGGTCTCGCCGCGGTTGATCTTGTCGCTTTCGACGAAACCGTCGAATTGCAGCGCCAGCCCGCCTTCGGACGAGGCGGCGGTCAGCATCGCGGCGGCATCGCGCAGCTCTTCAGTGCCCTTGATCTCTTCGGTGCCGATGTTGAGCAGGCGGACGACCGGCTTGTCGAAGCCGTTGACGATCCGCGAATAGGCCGCGCCCATCACTGCATATTGCACCAGGTTGCGCGCGTCCGCCTCGGTGTTGGCGCCGAGGTCGAGCATCACCACGTCATGCGCCTGCAAGGTCGGCATGATCGCCGCGAGCGCCGGGCGGTCAATCCCGGGCATGGTGCGCAGGGCCAGCTTGCTCATCGCCATCAGCGCGCCAGTGTTGCCGGCGCTGACGGCGGCGCCTGCCGCGCCTGACTTTACCGCATTGACGGCGAGGCCCATCGAGGTGGTCTTGGCACGGCGGATCGCGCGGCTGGGCAGCTCGTCGCCACCCACCACGTCGTCGCAATGCAGGATTTCGGAGGCCGCCCTGAGGTTGGGGTGGTTTTCGAGCGCAGCTTCGATCCGCGCGCCATCGCCCACCAACAGGAAGTTGAACTTGTCGTGGTCGCGCCGCGCCAGCGCCGCGCCCTCGACCATCACGCGCACGCCTTCATCGCCGCCCATCGCATCGACAGCGATACGGGGCAGGCTCATGATGCGTTACTCCGGTTCAGGGTGAAGGCCATCGGCTCAGCCGACGGCGACGACCTGACGCCCGTTGTAGTGGCCACAGTGGCCGCAGATGTTGTGCGGGCGCTTCAGCTCACCGCAGTTCGAGCATTCACCGAAGGCTTCGACCTTCAGCGCATCGTGCGAACGACGCATGCCGCGACGGGAAGGCGATACTTTTCTCTTGGGGACAGCCATGGCGGCACCAATTCCTCAAATAACTCTGTGGGGCACCGAGTGGCACCTGCGATTCTCGAAGGCCGCCCTTACGGCAAGGAGTGCGCGCGCACAAGCAACAAGCAGGTGCGTGCATTCCTTGGCCAGCAGCGGCGGGAAGGCGCGCGCTATAGCGAAAATTTCGCGCGTTGCAACCCGCTCGCGGCCCGCCTAGCAAGGGCGCCGCAATATCGAGGGGTTTCTATCATGATCGTGCTTCCTGTCACGCTGGCCGCGGCGGCGGCGGCTGCCGTGCTCAATCTCTGGCTGTCGATCCGCATCGGCGCCGTGCGCCGCGCACTCTCGATCAACGTCGGCGACGGCGGCAGCGAGAGCCTGCAACGCCGGATGCGGGCGCAGGCGAATTTCGTCGAGAACACGCCCTTCGTGCTGGCGCTGATCGCGGGAATCGAGCTGGCGGGCCGGGGCAGCTGGTGGCTCAGCCTCGTGGCGGCGGCCTACATGATCGGCCGGGTGCTGCACGGCTTCGGCATGGACGGCGGCAATTGGGGCTGGGGCCGCATGGTGGGCACGCTGGTGACAATGCTGGTGCTGCTCGGGCTGGCGGTGGTCGCGGCGCTGGTGGCAATGGGGGTGATGTAGGCTACTCCAACGGGTGGCGCCCATCGGCCCGCCGCAGGACGGGCCGCAAGGCCGACCGGCCGCCCGCAGGTGCCCGTAGCGAAGCGAAGGAACAGCACCGAGGACGACCCCGCGGAGGCGGGGTCGCAATCAAGAAAGCGCGTAATCCGAGACGAACGCGTTCGTCTTGCGCTCGCGCCCGAAGGTGCTGGTCGGGCCGTGGCCGGGGATGAACATCACGTCCTCGCCGAGCGGCCAGAGGCGCTGGGTAATGCTGTCGATCAGATCCTGATGATTGCCGCGCGGGAAGTCGGTGCGACCGATCGAGCCCTGAAACAGCACATCGCCCACGATGGCAAAGCGGCTTGGTTCGTGAAAGAACACCACGTGTCCGGGCGTGTGGCCGGGGCAATGGATCACATCGAGCGTCAGCTCGCCCACCGTCACCCTGTCGCCATGCTTGAGCCAGCGGGTCGGGGTGAAGCTCTTCGCCACCATTCCCCAGCGCGGGCCGTCATCGTCGAGTTGGTCGATCCAGAAGCGGTCATCCTCGTGCGGGCCTTCGATGTCGAGGCCCAGCTCGTCCGCCAGCATCCCCGCCTGCCCGCAATGGTCCAAGTGCCCATGGGTGACGAGGATTTTCTCCAGCGTAACACCGGCTTTGGCGACGCCTTCCTTGAGCTTGTCCAGATCCCCGCCGGGATCGACCAGCGCGCCTTTCATGGTCTTGGTGCACCAGATCAGCGAGCAGTTCTGCTGCAGCGGCGTCACCGGAATGATCGCGGCGCGCATGGGGGGCGTGGGCTTGGGGGTGTCGGTCATGGGCCGTAGTTGGACAGAACGCGATCCGATTGCAACCCGGTCAACCTGCCTGACCCCGCAGGATCGCCAACCTGTTCGCCGGGGCGTCGGGACTCAGGAAGTCGGGAATGGTCTGATCGGTCCGGCGTGGCCGACTGAGCCAAGCGACCTGCCACTCGGCGATCCTTTCTCCTTTCATGTGCTCGTATCGACCGGCTTCGGGTTCATCGAGCCACTCCCGTTGGAGCACCAATGCCAAAGGCTCCTCCGCCCCAGCCTCATGGGCCGAGCATTCGAGCGCCTCTTCATAAGTGGCGAATGCATAGTAGTAATCGTCGCCACCCTCAGGCGGATGGCACCATACACGATATTCCAGCACCTCGTCCCACACGAGGCCGCCGCCTGCCTTGGTCAGAGCAGGGTAATGCCCAACCTTGCTTGCATCGACTGCCATAGGAAATTGCCGCATCGTGTCGCTCACACCCGTCCCCCCTTCCAAACAACCCGCCCGATAATTTCCACCTCCTCCGCCGCCACCTCGACCGGGGGATAGGCGAGGTTCTGCGAGAGCAGCGCCACCCGCCCCGGCCCGGCGCTGGCGACGCGCTTCACCATCAGCGTGTCGCCGAGGCGCACCACGTGGATACCGTCGCGGAACGGGCGCGGGCAGCAATCGACGAGGATTTCGTCGCCGTCATTGAGCAGCGGCTCCATCGAGTCTCCCTCCACGCGGATCGCGGAAAGCTCGGCGCGGGCGAGACCCTGTTCTTCCAGCCAGCGGCGCGAGAAGCGGAAAGTGTCGAAGGCGGCCTCGCTTCCGGGCACCCGCCCTGCCCCGGCGGATGCGCCGAGATCGAGCCGGGGCACCTCCACCCACTCGCCCTCCTCGCGACGCCTCGGGGGCTTTACGTAGGAATTTTCCTGCACCTCCCGCAATTCCTCCTCGGCCACGCCGAGAAAACGCGCGAGCGTCGCGCGATCCTGTTCCTCCAGCTTTCGCGGGCTGCCTTTGCGAATGAATTGCTGAAGATAGGAAGGGTTGCGCCCCAGCAGATCGGACAGGGCCGCCAGACTTACCCCACGTTCCTGCGACAATTCCAGCAGCCGGGCACGCGGCCCGGAGAGTAATTCAGCGTCGCTGTGTTGGGTTTCCTTCATGGACACTTCCTACACGAAAGAAATTTCCTAGACAAGCACCAAAAAACATGGAACATTTCAGGAACATCGGGCGAATCACCCGATGCTCACCCATCGGCTCAGCATCAACAGGGACGCAAAACCATGCTGCTTCGGACCATCGAAACCTTCCTCAGCGAGCACCAGTTGCCCGCGACGCGATTCGGGCGACTCGCCGCCCATGATCCGCGCTTCGTTCTCGACCTGCGCATGGGCCGCAGCCCGCGCCGCGAAACCGAATTGCGCACCCGCGCGTGGATGAAAGGCTATGCCGACCGCGCCGCCGCCGAAGCGCCCGGCGTGGCCAAGGGGGGGATGGCCTGATGCTGCTGACCGAAAGCCTGCGCGATCCCTTCGCGCATATCTTCGCCGATTTCGACCAGATCGAGGTCAAGTCCGCCCCCCTCCCCGCAGCGCCACCCGCCGCCCTGCGCGCGCGCCGCACGCTCGCCGACCGGGTGCACACCGCGCTGATGACGCTCACGAACGGGCACGGCACGGTGCTGGGGCACGAGGAGAAGGCCTGGGCCTCGATCACCTTCGCCGGCACGCGGCACGAAGTGGTGCTGGAGTTCTGCGGCGCAGAAGCGGTGGTCGGCGGTGAGGAGCTGATCGAGCGCCTGCCCGATCACGAATTCACCCTCCCCGGCCAGCTGGTCGCCGATGCCACCGTCACCAAGGTCGACCACCGCTTCGGCGCGATGGAGCGGCTGGAGGTGACCGCGGTGCTGCTGCTGCTTGAGGAGGGGTGAAGACCGTCGCGCCTTCCCGGGCTTGACCCGGGCCCCCGCTGCCTTCCTGCCGGGAAGAAAAGCGGGGCCCCGGCTCGGAGGCCGGGGAGACGATGTGCCTAAGCCCGCCGCACGATCAAATTACGGATCTCGCTCATGTCTTCCATCGCGAAGCGGATACCCTCGCGGCCGAGGCCTGAATCCTTCACCCCGCCATAGGGCATGTTGTCGACCCGGTAGCTGGGCACGTCGTTGATCACCACGCCGCCCACGTCGAGCCGGTCCCAGCTATCGAACATCTTGAACAGGTCGCGGGTGAAGATCCCCGCCTGAAGACCGAAGCGCGATTTGTTGACCTCGCCAAGCGCGGCGTCGAAGTCGTCGAATTTCTGGAGAATGGCGAGCGGCCCGAAGGCTTCCTCGTCGCGCGCCTTGGCACCCTCGGGCACGCCTTCGAGCAGCGTTGCTTCGAGCATGTTGCCGCGCGACAGCCCGCCGCCGCACAGCAAGGTTGCCCCGTCCTCGACCGCTTCGTCGATCCAGCCCTTCAGCCGCTCGGCCTCGCCCTTGGAGATCATCGGGCCGATGAAGGTGTCACGGTCCTTGGGATCGCCCGCGACCAGCGTCTTGGTCTTGGCGACCAGCATGTCCTTGAAGCGGTCATAGACCTCGGCGTGGATCAGGATGCGTTGCACCCCGATGCAGGACTGGCCCGACTGGTAGAAAGCCCCGAAGATCACCCGCGCCAGCGCGTCCTCGAGATCGGCGTCCTTGTCGATCACGACCGCCGCGTTGCCGCCAAGTTCGAGGATCACCTTCTTCTTGCCCGCCTTGGCCTTGAGAGCCCAGCCCACCCCTGGCGAGCCGGTGAAGGAGAGCAGCTTCAGCCGCTCGTCCTCGGTGAACAGGTCAGCCCCGTCGCGGCTGGCGGGGAGGATTGAGAACGCGCCTTCCGGCAGCACATCGCACTCGGCCAGCACCTCGCCCATGATGAGCGCGCCAAGCGGGGTTTTGGAGGCGGGCTTCATCACGAAGGGGCAACCGACCGCGATGGCGGGCGCGATCTTGTGGGCGGCAAGGTTCAATGGGAAGTTGAACGGCGAGATGAAGCTGCACGGCCCGATCGGCACGCGCTTCCACATCCCCATATAACCCTTGGCCCGCGCCGAAATGTCGAGCGGCTGGACCTCGCCGTAATTGCGCACCGCTTCTTCGGCGGCGATGCGGAAGGTGTCGATCAGGCGGGTGACCTCGCCTTCGCTATCCTTGATCGGCTTGCCCGCCTCGATACACAGCGCATAGGCGAGCTCGTCAAACCGTTCCTTGAAGCGCTTTACGCAGTGCATCAGCACATCCTGCTTCTCGTAGGAGGCAAGCTTCGCCATCGGCTCCGCCGCGCGCACCGCGCCTGCGATCCCCTCCTCGATCACATCGGGCGTCGCCAGCGCGGTGCGGAAGGCGACCTCGCCGGTGTATTTGTCCGTCACCTCGAGATCGGTGTTGGGCTGCACCGGCTTGTTGTTGAGGTAGAGTGGGTAGGTCGATTTGAGTTGGGGCATGGTTTTTGCGTCTTCCTCGTCTTCCCGGACTTGATCCGGGATCCCGCTACTTCTTGCGCCGCTGCGGGAAATAAGCGGGGCCCCGGGTCAAGCCCGGGGAGACGAAAAGGTTCAAAGCTCCTTCGAAAGCCGCTTGATGTCGTGGTTCAGGATCTGGTCGTTCTCGCTGTAATCGACTGGGCAATCGATCAGATGCACCCCGGGCGTATCGCGGCAATGTTGCAGCAGGTCGGTCAGGTGCTCAGCTGACGTCACCCGGTGCCCGGTCGCGCCATAGCTTTCGGCATATTTGACGAAATCGGGATTGCCATAGGTAAGGCCGAAATCGGCAAAGCCCATGTTGGCCTGCTTCCAGCGGATCATCCCGTAGGCATCGTCGCGCAGGATCAACACGGTCAGGTTCAGCCCAAGCCGGACGGCGGTCTCCATCTCCTGCGAGTTCATCATGAACCCGCCATCACCGCAGATCGCCATCACCTTGCGGTCGGGATAGAGCATCGCGCTCATCATCGCGCTTGGCAGGCCCGCGCCCATCGTTGCCAGCGCATTATCGAGCAGCACGGTGTTGGGGAGGTAGGCGGTGTAGCCGCGCGCGAACCAGATCTTGTAGACGCCGTTGTCGAGGCAGATGATCCCGTCCTCGGGCATGGCGCCCCTCACCTGCGCTACCAGATGCGGCGGGAAGATCGGGAAGCGCGCGTCGGCGGCGAGCGGCGCGGTGTGCGCGACCTCGGCGGCGCGGTATTCGAGCATCCGGCGGAAATCCCAGCGGCCTTGCGGGACGATGTCTTCCTTGATCTGGTAGATCGCGTTGGCGATGTCGCCGATCACTTCGATGTGGGGGAAGTAGACCGGATCGACCTCGGCGGTCTTGGTCGAGACGTGGATGACCTTGGGCGGGCTGTCGGATCCGACCGGGCCTTCGCAATCGTTCCGCATGAAGAACGGCGGCTTCTCGATCACGTCGTGGCCGATATTGACGATGCAATCCGCGTCCTGAATCGCGCGGTGGACGAAGTCCCCGGCCGAGAGCGCCGCGCAGCCGAGGAACAGCGGATGCCGTTCATCGACCACGCCCTTGCCCATCTGGGTGGTGACGAAGGGGATGCCGGTCTTGTCGATGAACTGGCGCAGCATCCGCCCGGTCATCTTGCGGTTCGCGCCCGCGCCAATCACCAGAATTGGAGCCTTGGCCTGCTCCAGCGCCAGCACGGCCTGCCGCACGGCCTTCTGTTCGGCAGACGGCCGCCGCGCGATCGAGGGGGCAAGGGGCCGGCTGGTGGTGTGTTCCTCGGCGATATCCTCGGGGAATTCGAGATGCACCGCGCCGGGCTTTTCCTCTTCGGCGAGCCGGATCGCCTCGCGCACGCGGCTGGGGATGTTATCGGCGCTCGCAAGCTGGTGGGCATATTTGGTGATCGGGCTCATCATCGCCACGACATCGAGGATCTGGAAGCGGCCCTGCTTCGATTTCTTGATCGGCTTCTGCCCGGTGATCGCCAGCGTCGGCATCCCGCCCAGCTGCGAATAGGCGACCGCGGTGACCATGTTGGTCGCGCCGGGGCCGAGCGTGGCGAGAAACACCCCGGTCTTGCCGGTGTGCCGGCCATAGGTCGCCGCCATGAACCCCGCGCCCTGTTCGTGGCGGGTGAGGATCAGCCTGATCTTGTCCGACTTCGACAGGCTCTCGAGGAAATCGAGGTTCTCTTCCCCCGGTACGCCGAAAATATACTCGACGCCCTCGGCTTCGAGGCATTCGATGAACAGGTCCGATGCCTTTTTGGTGTCGCTCATGTCTGCTTGTCCCCCCTTGCCGCGTCCAGCCCCCCGCTGGCTCATTGCGCACGGGTTAGCGCGCGCGTGTGACCGCCGCGTGATGGGCGCTCGCCTGCGCGAAGTATTGCAGAAAAGCGCCAAGCCGCCAAACGGCGGGCGGCTTCAGTAGCCAAGCCGGGGGTCGAACACCGGGGCGACGGGCTCGCCGCGCAGATATTTGTCGAGGTTTGCGAGGAAGCGGTCGCCCGAGCGGACAAACATCTTGTCCTGCGCCCGGCCCGACAGGTGCATCGAGATATGCGCATTGTCGAGCGACCATAGCGGATGATCGGCGGGCAGCGGCTCAGGCGTGGTCACATCGAGGAAGGCGCCGCCAATCGCGCGGGCTTGCAGCGCCTCGATCAGCGCGGGCTGGTCGATCACCGAACCGCGCGCGATGTTGACGATCACGGCGTCGCTTTTCATCGCCGCCAGCTCTGCCGCGCCGATCATTCCGTCGGTCTCGGGCGTAGCAGGCACGGCGAGGATCACCCAGTCGAACTCCCCAAGCCGCGCGCGCCATTCATCGGGGCCGAGCGTATTCGCGCCGGGCGAGCGCCGCACCACGCTCACCGCGACATCAAAAGCTTCGAGCCGCGGCTGGATCAGTTTCCCGATCGCGCCGTAACCCAGCAGCAGCGCCTTCGACCCCGCCAGTTCGCGCTTGCCGGGGCTGTCGAGCAGCCATTCGTGCCTACCTTGCGCGCGCACAACCTCGCGGTAGCCCTTGGCGATGTTGAGCATCCCCATCACCACATATTCGGCGATGGTGATGGCGTTGATCCCGGCCCCGTTGGTTACGGTGATCCCGCGCTCGATCAGCACGTCCATCGGCAGGAAATCGAGGCCCGCATAGATCGAATTGAGCCACTTCATATCGGTCGCCGCGCGCAGCGTTTCGGCCATGGCTTCCTTGCTGTTGGAATCGAACCAGCCGATCTCCGCGCCCTTAACCGCCTCCAGCGATTCCTCGTGGGTCATGAACCAGCGCACATCGAGGCCTTCAGGCAGGCGCGGTTCGAGCATCGGGCGGATCAGTCCGGACAGGGCGAGCGTGGTCATGCGGCGTTCCTAGTGCCTTTGCGGGCGCGCGGCCAGAGGGCGCAAGCGGCTTGACAGGCGCAACCCGGCTTGTGACAGCCCGCGCCATGCTGCTGCCGGTCTGTATCATCGACGACTTTCTCGGGCCGGAGGTGTCGGCCCGGATGCGCGAATTCGTGATCGGGCATGAGGCCGAATTCGAGCCTTCGGCGCAGTATCACTATGGCGGCTCCCGGTCCCTTGAAGGGTTCCGCAAGTCGCTGTCGTTCAGGGGTGATCCCGAGCCCGTGCTCGAACCCTTCGCGGCCGGGTTGAAAGAGGTCGCTGGCCGGTTGCGGGCCGAGACGGGTTGCGAGAGTTTCGGCCTCGAACTGTCCGACTTCGATCTGACTGCCTATCGCGACGGGCACCGGCTGAAGCGCCATATCGACACGCATACCGGGCCGAAGCGCGCGCTCTCGGCATCGGACCGGGTGCTGAGCCTGGTCTATTACCTCATGGCCGAGCCGCGACGCTTTTCGGGCGGCGATCTGGTGATGCACGGGCTGGTCGGCGATGAACGCCAGACCATCACGCCACAGCACGATCGGCTGGTCGCCTTCCCGTCGCTCGCGCCGCACGAGGTCGAGACAATCCACCTGCCGGGCGACGATTTCGCCACCGCACGATTTTCGCTGGTGTGCTGGCTGTGCCGCCCGCGTGCCGACAATCCGGCCGCGGCCTAACCGAGCTTCCACTCCCAGCCGAGCGGGTCGCCATCCATCACCTCGACGCCTTGGGCTGTGAGTTCGTCGCGGATTGCGTCGGAGGCGGCGAAGTCCTTGGCCGCGCGGGCCTCCTTGCGGCGGGCGAGCGCTGCCAATACTTCCCGCTCTTCGATAAGAGCATCAGCAGGTCGAATTCTGAAGTCTTCTATACGGAGATCGAACAATTTGAGACCTAGCACACTATCCATCTCTTCGATCAGAGCGCGCTGAGCCGGTAGACTCACTTTTTTCAGTGCTAATGCTCGTTCAAGCTGCGTAAGTGCAACCGGCGTGTTAAGGTCATCGCTTAAAGCGAGATGGAATTTGAATTTCATGTCGTAACCGACGATTGCTAGGGCTTCTTTAGTAGCGTCTTTAGCGTCGACACCACGAAGCTTATCTATTGCCCTCACCATCCGCTTCAACCGCGTAAGCGCCGCGCCCAACCCTTCCCAGCTGAACTCCAGCTCGGAGCGATAATGCGCCTGCAGGCACATCAGCCGGTAGGCGAGCGGGTGGTAGCCCTTGTCGATCAGCAATTGCAGCCGCAGGAACTCGCCAGAGGACTTGCTCATCTTCCCCGAGCGCTCGACGAGGAAGTTGTTGTGCATCCAGATCTTCGCACCCGAATTCTTCGGGTCGTCCAACCCATTCGTGCAGCAATAGGCCTGGTTCTGCGCGATTTCGTTGGGGTGGTGGATCTCGCGGTGGTCGATCCCGCCGGTGTGGATGTCGAAGGGGAAGCCGAGCAGCGCCTCGCCCATCACCGAGCATTCGAGGTGCCACCCCGGCGCGCCCCGGCCCCACGGCGAATCCCATTCCATCTGCCGCGTCTCGCCAGCGGGCGTCTTGCGCCAGATCGCGAAGTCGGCGGCATTGCGCTTGCCCTCGACGCTCTCGATCCGGCCCTCCCCGTCCTCGGTCACCGCGCGGGCCAGCCGGCCATAGTCGGCGACGGTCGAGACGTCGAAATAGAGCCCGCTCTCCAGCTCGTAGCAGTGCTTGTCGGCGATCGACTTGCCCCATGCGATCATCGCTTCGACATATTCGGTCGCGCGGGGGTGCTGCTTGGGCTGGACGTTGAGCCGCGCCAGATCCTGTTCGAAATCAGCCTGATAGAACTTCGCGATATCCCACGCGCTCTTTCCCTCGCGCGCGGCCATGCGCTCCATCTTGTCCTCGCCCTCGTCCGCGTCGGAGGTGAGGTGGCCGACATCGGTGATGTTGACCACATGGGTGAGCTTGTAACCCTTCCACTGGAGCGTGCGCCCCAGCGTGTCCGCAAAGACATAGGCGCGCATGTTGCCGATGTGCTGGTAGTTGTAGACCGTCGGCCCGCAGGAATAGACGCGCGCCTCACCCGGGTGGACGGGCTCGAACACCTCGAGCGAGCGGGTGAGCGAGTTGAACAGCTTGAGCGGCGTATCGGTCATGGCGGCGGCCTTTGCCCTATTCCGTCCTCCCAGCGCAAGCTGGGATCTAGAGCCGCAAGCGCCGAGGCCGCCGCCCTAGGCCCCAGCTTCCGCTGGGGTGACAGGAAGCATCAGAACCCGATGAACTTGACGTGCTCTTCCAGCGGCACGCGCTGGCGTTCGAAATTGTTCACTGGCGCCTCCGGGTCACGATAGCCGATCGCCATGCCGCAGAAGAGCATGTAGCGCTCGTGATCGAGGCCGAGGAAGTCGCGGATCGTCGTCGCGAAGATCGCCATGTATTCCTGCCAGCAGGAATCGAGCCCCTCCTCGCGCAGCAGCAGCGCCACCGTTTGCAGCCACATGCCGACATCCGACCACTGCGGCTCCTTCATCAGCCGCGGGAAGTAGACGAACATCACCGCAGGCGCATCGAAGCTGGTGGTGTTGCGCGCCATCGCCGCCATGCGCCCCGCGCCATCATCGCGCGCGATCCCCATCGCCCCGAACATCCCTGCCGAGACCGCATCAAGCCGCTTCTTGTAGGCCTCCTCCTGCCCCGGAGCCGCCCAGTCATATTCGGCAGCTTTCGGCCCTTCCGCGATCATCTTCGCCTGCAAGTCCTTCAAGGGCTGACCGGTCACGATGCTCGCTTCCCACGGCTGGTAATTGCACCCCGAAGCCGCCCAGCGCGCGGTGTCCATCACCCGGGTCAGCGTCGCCAGATCGACCGGCTTGTCGAGAAAGGCGCGGATCGAGCGGCGGGTGGTGACGGCTTCGGTGACGTTCATGGACAGGTCTTTCGCTGGCAATGGGTCATGCCCTGCGCGCCTTCAGGCACAAGCAAACGGGCCGCAAGCGACATAATCGCTAGCGGCCCGCACGCAAGGCTCAGAAAGGATCAGCCCGGATAGTTGGTCTGGCGCACGGCTTCCGACATGTCCTCGGCATCGACCATCTTGGGGTTCTTGTGCTTTTCGCGGAATTCCTTCTCGGTGCTCGGCGCGATATCGGCGCGGCCCGACATGAAGCCGGTCTTGATCTTGCAGCGCACGAACTGGGTCTCGCCCTCTTCGATCTCGAGCGTCAGCGCGTCCTTGGTCTCGAGCGACTTGACGGTGAAGCTGCGCGGGCCGGGATCGGAGACGAGCACGAAATACTTGCCCGCGCCGAGCGAGGAGAGCTTGTCCTCGGCCCCCACATCGAACACCGCACAGCCGAGCGCCGCGCCGCTGAGGCCGCCGGTGCGGTAGAACAGCACCTGCCCCTTGCCCGGCGGCGGCGCGGGAATTTCGAGCTGGGCGTCGGCCTTGTCCTCGGCCATCGCGGCCGGTGCGGCGACGCTCAGCACGAGCGGCGATGCTGCGGCAAGCACCGCAGCGGTCAGCAATTTCTTCATGGCATTTCCTCCCCGTTAGAGAGCGGTTGTCCGGCAGGAATGCCCTGCGCGGGACGCTCGAAAGTCTCGTCGTTGCGGGTCTTGGCGCTGGCGAGCGTGCCCGGCAGGACATTGGTGTTGCCGCCGCCGATCAGAAAGCCGATCGGCCCGGCGAGCGCGGTGGTGACGTTGGACACGCCGGTGTTGTCCTGCCCCTTGGACAGCGTCTCGTCACCCGCGTCGAAAAAGCGGAAGCTGCGCAGCTCGATGCGGCGCCCGTCATGCTCGAGATAGCGCGCCGCCAGCACCAGCTCGCCCGCCGCCCCGGCAAGGCCCGCCTTCTTGGCGTGGACGACCTCGCCCTCCCCGCTGATCCCGGCGGGAAGCGCCTCGACCCCGTCGACCTCAACGGGCCTGGCAAGGCGGATCGGGAATTTCTGCCCGGCGGCGCTGATCTTGGAGCCAAGTTCGGCATCGATCACGATGGTGAGCGGCGTGGTCTTGGGAAGCAGAAGCGCAGGCGCGGGTTCCGGTGCGGCTTCAACCGAGACCGCCTCGGACAATGCTTCGGCAGCGAGAGCCTCGTCGGCGATCACCTCAGGCGCATCGGCGGGAACCGCCTGAGCAAGCAGTGCAAGAGCAACGGACAACATGGTTTGCGACCCCCGGTAGAGGCGCACACATCCTGCAAGTCTGCGAAGAGGTCAATCGGGATTCTGAAGGCTATCCCCTGCGGCTAACGCCCCGGCCCTTCACGCCCTTCTCATCCTCGAACAGCTCGGCAAGTTGCTCCATGATCGTCCCGCCCAGTTGCTCGACATCCATGATCGTCACCGCGCGGCGATAATACCGCGTGACATCGTGGCCGATACCGATGGCGACCAGTTGTACCGGCGAGACCTTCTCGATCCACTCGATCACGCTGCGCAGGTGCGCTTCGAGATAGCCCGCCGAGTTCACGCTTAGCGTCGAATCGTCCACCGGCGCGCCGTCGGAGATCACCATCAGGATGCGGCGTTCTTCGGGGCGGTAGAGCAGGCGGCTGTGCGCCCAGATCAGCGCCTCGCCGTCGATGTTTTCCTTCAGCAACCCCTCGCGCATCATCAGCCCGAGATTGCGGCGCGCGCGGCGCCAGGGCTCGTCGGCCTGCTTGTAAATGATGTGGCGAAGATCGTTGAGGCGGCCGGGGTTTTGCGGCTTGCCATCGGCGAGCCAGGCCTCTCTGGACTGCCCGCCCTTCCATGCGCGGGTGGTGAAGCCGAGGATTTCGGTCTTCACGCCGCAGCGCTCCAGCGTGCGCGCCAGAATGTCGGCGCTGATCGCGGCAATCGAGATCGGCCGCCCGCGCATCGAGCCGGAATTGTCGATCAGCAGCGTGACAATCGTGTCCTTGAACTCGACATCGCGCTCGACCTTGTAGGACAGCGCCGTGCCGGGCGAGATGATCACGCGGGCAAGGCGCGCGGCATCGAGCACGCCCTCTTCCTGATCGAAGTCCCAGCTGCGGTTCTGCTGCGCCATCAAGCGGCGCTGCAAACGGTTGGCGAGGCGCGTCACCACGCCCTGCAATCCGGTCAGCTGGCTGTCGAGATAGGCGCGCAGGCGATCCAGTTCCTCGGAATCGCACAGGTCGGGCGCGGCGACTTCCTCGTCGAAGCGGGTGGTGAAGGCCTTGTAGTCGACGCTCGCGGGGATTTCGGCTTGCGGGCGGTTGGGGCGCACGGGAGCATTGGCGGCGTCGCTGTCGTCGCCGGGCTCGCCTTCGGCCATGTCGCTGTCGGCCTGGGTGTCGGAGGATTGCTCGCCCTCGCCTTCGCCCTCGGCCATTTCGCCGGCCATTTCGGCGGCCTGCGGGTCGCCCTCGCCCTGATTCTCGTCCTCGCCCTCGCTGTCGTCCGGGCCGTCCTCGTCGTCGGCCTCGTCGGAGTCGCTTTCGTCGGGGGCTTCGGTCGGCCGGGTGAGATCAAGTTCGCGCAGCATGTCGAGCGCGAGCTTCTGGAAAGCCTCCTGATCGCCAACCGTCTCGGCCAGAGCGGTGAAGTCGCCGCCGACTTTCTCCTCGAGAAAGTCGCGTACCAGTTCAATGCCGCCCTGCGCCTTCTGCGGCACCGCTTCGCCGGTCAGCGCCTCACGCACCAGCAAGGCAAGCGCGGTCTGCAAGGGGACTTCGGAGGAATTCTGCGCGCGCACGATCTTGTCGCTCGCGGTGCGCAACTCGGTCGCGGCGTCGAGATTGGCCTTCATCCCGCCGAAGCGGTTGGCGCCCAGTGCCTCGTAACGTACCTGCTCGATCGCATCATAGCAGGCGCGCGCGATGGGTTCCGGCGGCGCGGCCTTGGCGTGGAGCGCCGCGTCATGGTGACGCAGTTTCAAGGCAAACGAGTCGGCAAACCCGCGCGCCTCGGTCACCTGATCTTGCGGCAAATCGCGCCCCGGCAGCGGCACGCGGAAGCGGTTGCCCGCGCTGCCGGGCACATCGGCGCTCCACGCGACCTCTACCTCGGGATCGCGCGCAATCGCCCGGCTCGCGCCGGTGAGCGCCTGTTTGAACAGATCGAGCGGGGACTGGTCGGCCATGGCTTAGAGGATGCTCTGCCCCGTCTTGGCCCAGTCGGCCATGAAGCCTTCGATCCCCTTGTCGGTCAGCACGTGCTTGAACAGGTCGTGGATCACCTTGGGCGGCGCGGTCATCACGTCGGCGCCGATCTTGGCGGCCTGCAACACGTGGGTGGTGTGGCGCACGGAGGCGACGAGGATTTCGGTGGCGAAGTTGTAGTTGTCGTAAATCAGGCGGATATCCTCGATCAGGTCCATCCCGTCGAAGCCGTTGTCGTCATGCCGGCCCACAAAGGGCGAGATGAAACTCGCCCCCGCCTTGGCCGCGAGCAGCGCCTGATTGGCCGAAAAGCACAGCGTGACATTGACCATTGTGCCCTCACCCGTCAGCGCCTTGCAGGTCTTGAGGCCATCGACCGTCAGCGGCACCTTGATGCAGACATTGTCCGCGATCTTGCGGAGGACTTCGGCCTCTTTCATCATCGTCGCGTGATCGAGCGCGACCACTTCGGCGCTGACCGGACCGTCGACGATCCCGCAGATTTCCTTGGTCACCTCCATGAAGTCGCGGCCCGACTTGGCGATCAGCGAGGGATTGGTGGTCACCCCGTCGAGCAGGCCGGTGGCGGCGAGTTCCTTGATCGGTTCGATCTCGGCGGTGTCGACGAAGAATTTCATCAGGTCACTCCAGTATTTTTGCGATGGCCGGCGGGCATGGCTGGGCTTAGGGGACGGGCATGACACGGATGCCCATGCGTTTCGCGATGCTGCTTGCCGCCACACTGGCGGCTTGGCAACCGTCGAAAGCGCAGGCGCAGGATCAAGATGTGCAATTGTGGCATGTCTTCAACCTGACCGGTGACATCGCCGAGGGCACGCGCCTGACCATCGATGCGAGCCAACGCTGGCGCGAGGAAGCGCGCGGCGATGAGCAGCAGACTCTGCGCTTCACCATCGAGCAGACCGTGGCCGAGGGCGTGCGGATCGGCGGCGGCGGAGCGGTGTTCGAAGCGGGCGGCCTGACCGAGATTCGCCCGCACCAGCAGGTGACGCTCACGCAAGGCCGATTCGAATTCCGCACCCGGCTGGAAGAACGGTTTGTCGACGGGGCCGACCGGGTCGAGCTGCGGCTGCGCCAACGCGTGCAATATACCCAGCCGCTCGGCAAGGGCTGGCGCGCGCAGGTGGGCGGCGAGTGGCTCGGGCTGCTGCAGGGCCGCCAGCGCGGGCAAGGCACATCGACCGAGCAATGGCGCGCGCTTACCGGTGTCGCCTACAAGGTGAGCGACAAGGCTGAGATCGGCGGGAACTACTGGCTGCTGGAATTCCCACGCGGCGAGCGGCCGAACCGCACCAGCCACGTGTTCCAGACAGTGGTGACCTATCGGTTCTAAATCTGGCGACCGAGCCCGAATACGCCGATCAGCAGCGGATCGCGGGTGCTTTCGGGATTGGCTCGGATCGCACCTTCCTCGCGCGCGATTTCGCCCCATATCGCATCGTCGACCGCGCGCCCGAAGCGGTCCGCCACGCCCGCCGTATCGACTCCGGTGAGCGCGCCGAGCAACTGGCCGATCACCGGATCGCGGCTCACCCGGATCGCCTGGCCGAGTTCGGGCACCATCGCATCGACCAGCGCCGGGCCGACTTCGCCGCGCAGATAGCTGCTCGCCGCGGTCGGGCCGCCGCGCACCAGATCGATCGCGTTCTCGAAGCCGATCAGTTGGATCGCATCGGTCACCACCGGCGCGGCGCGGAAGCTGGCGTCGATCGCATATTCGGCGAAGCGTTCCTCCAGCTGATCCTTGACCAGCCCCGAGGTCAGGATGCGCGAGAGCACATCGCCGCGCGTTCCGAGCAGATTGGCGAGGCCTAGCTTTGCCACTTGCTGATCCCAGAACCCGCCAGGCGAGGTCAGACGCGCAAAAGCATTCTCGCTGGCCAGCAGCAGCAGGCGGCGCACCGCTTCGACCATGCTGAACCCGCCGGTGGTGGCGCAGCCCGGCAAGAGGGCTATCGCGCCAAGGCCCGCCGCTCCGGAGAGCAGCGCGCGGCGGGTGGGGCGGGCGGTGACAATTGCGGTCATTGATCGGGTCTCCAAGCTTGCCCTTGTCCTATGCCTCTCCCCATATAACCCCAAGATGAACCGCGTTCGCCTCCTTGTCCTGAACGCTGCGCTCGGCCCGCTGGATTACCGCCTGCCCGAGGGCGCCCGCGCGCCTGCGGGAAGCGTGGTGATCGCACCGCTGGGCCCACGCAAGGTGACGGGAATCGTGTGGGACGAAGGCCGTCTGCCGGGTGACGAGATCGCTTTCGAGCGCCTGCGCCCGATTCTCGAGGTGCTGCCCGTGCCGCCCCTGCCCGCGCCGCTGCGGCGGCTGATCGAGTGGACGGCGGACTATTATTGCGCGCCGCTGGCCGCGGTCGCGCGCATGGCGCTCTCGAGCGGCGGGGCCTTGGGCGGGCCGGCAACGATGACTGAATACCGCCTCACCGGCGGCGTCCCCGAACGCATGACCGCACAGCGCCTCGCCGCGATCGAGGCGCTGGCGGGCGAACAGGGGACGATGCGCGAGTTGGCGGGGATTGCCGGGGTCTCGGAAGGCGTGCTGCGCGGCCTTGCCAACCAAGGGGTGATCGAGCCGGTCACGGTGAACATCGACCGCCCCTACCCACCTGCCGATCCCGATTTTCACCAGCCCGACCTCTCCGAAGCGCAAGCGGCGGTGGCAGGGACATTGGTTGAGGCGGTGCGCGCGCGGGCGTTTGCGCCGTTCCTCATCGACGGGGTGACCGGATCGGGCAAGACCGAGACCTATTTTGAACCCGTCGCCGAGGCGATCCGTTCGGGCAAGCAGGTGCTGGTGCTGCTCCCCGAAATCGCGCTCACCGAAAATTTCCTCGCGCGGTTCGCGGCGCGGTTCGGGGCCAAGCCGGTGCTGTGGCACTCCTCGCTGAAATCGACCGAGCGGCGGCGGGCTTGGCGGGCGATCGCACAGGGAGAGGCGCAGGTCGTGGTCGGCGCGCGTTCGGCGCTGTTCCTGCCCTATGCCAATCTCGGCCTGATCGTCGTCGACGAGGCGCACGAGATCAGCTTCAAGCAGGATGACGGCGTGCGCTACAATGCCCGCGACGTGGCGGTGATGCGTGCGCGGTTCGAGGGCGTGCCGGTGGTGCTGGCCAGCGCCACGCCCGCGCTGGAAAGCCTGCACATGGCGGAAATCGGGGTCTATCAGAAGCTCGACCTACCCGCCCGTTTCGGCGGGGCGAGCCTGCCTGACGTGCGGCTGGTCAATCTCACCGAAGAAAAGCCGGGCAGCCAGCGCTGGCTTGCCGGGCCGCTGATCGATGCCTTGCGCGACCGGCTGGACAAGGGGGAGCAGTCGCTGCTGTTTCTCAACCGCCGCGGCTATGCGCCGCTTACTTTGTGCCGCAATTGCGGGCACCGCTTCAAATGCCCCTCGTGCAGCGCGTGGCTGGTCGAGCACCGCCTGTCCGCCCGCCTCGCCTGCCACCATTGCGGCTTCGAGACGCGGGTGCCCGATGCCTGCCCCGAATGCGGCGAGAGCGACTGCCTGGTCGCCTGCGGCCCCGGCGTGGAGCGAATCGCGGCGGAAGTTGCCGACCTCTTCCCCGAAGCGCGGGTCGCGGTCGCCACCTCGGATACGCTCAACACCCCCGACCGTGCGGCGGAGTTCATCGCCAAGGCCGAGGGCAAGGCGATCGACATCATCATCGGCACGCAGCTGGTCACCAAGGGCTTTCACTTCCCCGAGCTGACGCTGGTGGGGGTGGTCGACGCTGACTTGGGCCTTGAGGGCGGAGACCTGCGCGCGGGCGAACGCACCTTCTCGCAGATCGCACAGGTCGCGGGGCGCGCCGGGCGCGGGGCCAAGCCGGGCGAGGTGCTGATCCAGACCCGCCACCCCGATGCCCCCGTGATCGCCGCACTCGCGAGCGGCGACCGCGACGGCTTCTACGCCGCCGAAACGCAAGGCCGCCGCGATGCGGGCGCACCCCCGTTTGGGCGCTGGGCTGCGATCATCCTGTCGAGCGAGGACGAAAAGGAAGCGCGCGAGGCTGCACAGCGGCTTGGCGATGTCCGTCCGCGGCTCGACGACGTGCAGATCCTCGGCCCTGCCCCGGCCCCGCTGGCGCTGCTGCGCGGGCGCTATCGTTACCGCTTTCTGGTGAATGCCAAGCGCAGCGCCAATCTTCAGGCCGCCTTGCGCGACTGGATCGGGGCGATGAACTTCGCCCCCGGCGTGCGCGTGGGGGTGGATATCGACCCCTACTCCTTCGTCTGACCGGCGGCTTTACAGAGGCTTGGCCGCCGCTATCGTGGGCGTGATGATCCATCGCCTCACCGTTCTGCTGATCGCCCTCTGCCTCGCCCTGCCCGCCAGCGCCGCCGAATGGCTGCGCGCAGAAAGCGAGCATTATGTGGTCCACGCCCAAATGAACGAGGCAGATCTCGGCGCGCTGGTGCAATATCTCGAGGATTTCGGCGAAGTGCTCGATATCGTCCTTCCGGGCGAAACCACGCCGGGCCGCAAGCTGGAGCTCTATCTCGCCGCCAACGCCAGCGAAGTGAGCCGGGTGACCAACCTCAAGCTGAGCGGCGTGGGTGCGGGCGGCGCCGAGGTTCCGGTGGCCTATGTCGCCTATGATTACGGGCGGGAGCCAAAGCGCCGCGCCGGCGACCTGCTGTTCTACCTCGGCGGCTACCACCTCAGCCACAAGTTTTTCCGCCCCCACCCTGTGTGGGTGCGTTTCGGCTTCAGCGATTTCTTCCGCACCACCTGGCGCGACGAAAACGGCGATTTCATCCTCGGCGAACCTCCGCCTGCGATCGAGCGGCGCCGGAATATCGCGGTCCCCGACCTGCGCATGGCGCTCGCCGCCCGGACGAGCCCGGACGATCAGGCCGCCTTCGACCGCTTCTACCAGACCAGCGCCGCGATGGTCGCGCCGCTGCTGATCGAGCCCGAACAGCGCGGGGTGCTGGCGCGCTACCTCGACGCCTATGTCTCGGGCGCGCCGATGGAGGTGGCGGGCGAGACGCTGGGCGATCCCGAGGCTCTCGCCAAGGTGATTTCTCGCCGCAAAAGTGCGCGCACCGTACCGATGCGCCGCGTGACGCTCCCCGCCCGCGCGCCCGCCGCGGTCAGCATCACGCCGATGTCGGCAGATGCGGCCGCGCTGGTCGAGGTGCGGATCGAACGCCTGCTCGATGAGCGGCGCGAGGCGGTGTCGGGCAAGCTCGCCACGCTCACCGGCCAATTCCCCGACAGCGCGCCCGTCTGGTACGAATATGCCGCCGCCGAATTCGCCCGCGTGCAGGCCGCCGATTTTGGCGGGCTACCGCTGATGCGCGGGTTCGGCTTCGCCAATGGCGAGCTGATCGTGACCGCCAATCGCTATTCCGATGCCGAGGCGTGGCGCGCGGTCAACCAGGCGCTGGCGCTCGATGCCGATCACGCGCAGGCGCGGCGATTGAAGGCGGAGATCATGCTCGGGCGGCTGGTGCGCGCAGGCGAAGAGCCTGCGCCGGACGAGTGGGACGCGGTGCGCGCGCTGCTCGAACCGCTCGCCGCCGATCCGCAGGCGCACCCGCTCGCTGCCGCGCTGTCCTACCAGTCGTGGATCGAGCAGGGTCTCACCCCGCCCGATACCGCGCTGGATCGGCTGGGCCGCGCCTTTGTCGCCAATGCGGGGGTGGCCGATTTCCGCTATGCCTATGCGGTCGCGCTAGCCCGCGCGGGCAAGGGCGATGTGGCGCGGATGCTGCTGACCTCGATGCTCAACCACCCCGAATTCGCCGAAGCCGCCACGCGCGCGCTGGAGGAAGCGCGCTAGAGCACTTTCCGACCAATCCGGATCGCCCTGATCGCGTCAGGAAGTCCGCTGGACAGGAGTGGCGCGCAGCAGGGGCTGGTTGCCCCTGCAAGGGCCGCGACGAAGCCAGCGGACTTCCTGACGCGACCTCCCATGGGGCGGGCCGATTTGGGCCCAGCGCGGCGTCTCTCCTCGCTCACTATGCTTCGGCATGGCTCGCTCGTCGTTCCTTGCTCTGGGCCCAAATCGGCTCCGTCAGGGTGACCCGGATTGGTCGGTAAGTGCTCTAGAAACCAACCGGGCGCTCGCGCGTAACCCTGCCTATGACCTCTCCCGTTCTCGTGCCGATCCTCGGCGACCAGCTGTCGCGTTCGCTCTCCAGCCTCGAAGGCCGCGACCCCGGCAACACCGTTGTCCTGATGATGGAGGTGTGGGACGAGGCGACCTACGTGAAGCACCACAAGCAGAAGATCGTGCTCATTTTTTCGGCAATGCGCCACTTCGCGGATGAATTGCGCGCCGAGGGGTTCACGGTCGATTACGTGAAGCTTGGCGACCCCGACAACACAGGCAGCTTCACCGGCGAAGTTGCCCGCGCCGCCGAACGCCGTGATCCGTGCGAGATCCGAGTCACCGAAAGTGGCGAATGGCGGGTGCAGCAGGCGATGGAGGAATGGGCAGACCGCTTGCCCTGCCCGGTCACGATCTGCCCCGACACCCGCTTCATCGCCACCCATGCCGAGTTCCGCGACTTCGCCGAGGGGCGCAAGCACCTGACGATGGAGTATTTCTACCGCGCAATGCGCCGCAAGACCGGGCTGCTGATGGAAGGCGACAAGCCCGTCGGCGGCGACTGGAATTACGACGCCGAAAACCGCGAACCGCCCAAGGAGGGGATGAACCCGCCGCCTGCGCCCAAGTTCGAACCCGACGCCATCACGCAAGAGGTCATCGACCTTGTCGGCAAGCGCTTCGCCGACCACTTTGGCGACCTCGAGCCCTTCGGCTGGCCCGTGACGCGCGAACAGGCGCTTGAGGCCGCCGACGCCTTCTTCGCCAAGCGGATCGAGAAATTCGGGCCCTATCAGGACGCGATGGTGCATGGGGAGGACGATCTCTATCATTCGATGCTCTCTACCAGCATCAATATCGGCCTGCTGCTCCCGCTCGAACTGTGCGAGCGCGCCGAGGCTGCCTACAAAAAGGGCACGGCTCCGCTCAATTCCGTAGAGGGCTTCATCCGCCAGATCATCGGGTGGCGCGAATATGTGCGCGGGTTCTACTGGCACCAGATGCCGGGGCTGGCCGAAGCCAATGAATTGGGCGCGACCCGGCCGCTCCCGGAATTCTTCTGGACGGGCGAGACAGACATGCGCTGCCTCGCCGATTGCATCCGCACCACGTGCGAGGATGCCCATGCGCACCACATCCAGCGGCTGATGGTGCTGGGCAATTTCTGCCTGATCGCGGGCGTCGACCCCAAGCAGGTCGCCGACTGGTATCTCGCGGTCTATGCCGATGCCTTTGAGTGGGTGGAGCTGCCGAATGTCGCCGGCATGATCCTCTATGCCGACGACGGCAGGCTCGCGACCAAGCCCTATGCGGCAAGCGGCAATTACATCAACAAGATGTCCGATTACTGCGGCAAGTGCCGTTACAAGGTCTCGAAGAAAACCGGCGACGGCGCCTGCCCCTTCAACCCGCTCTACTGGCACTTCATGGACCGGAATCGCAACCGGCTGGAAAGCAACCACCGCATCGGGCGCATCTATGCGACATGGGATCGCATGGGCGAGGCGAAGCAGGGCGAATATCTGGAGAGCGCGGAAAAATTCCTCGACAGCCTTGAGCCTGCGCGCGAAGGCTGGGCCAGAAACTGATCGGGAGAAGAGCCATGCTAACCATCCACCACCTGCGCCTGTCGCAATCCGAACGCATCGTCTGGCTGGCCGAGGAGCTGGGGCTCGATTACGAGTGCAAGCTCTACACCCGCCGCACCGACAACCGCTTGGCGCCTGACGAATACAAGGCGCTGCACCCGATGGGCATTGCCCCGGTCATCACCGACGGCGACATGGTACTGGGCGAAAGCGGGGCGATCATCGATTACATCGTGGCGAAATATGCGCCCGATACGCCTCTGGTGCCCGGCCCCGATCACCCCGATTATGCCGACCACCTGTTCTACCTCCACTGGGCCAATGCGACCTTCATGACCAACGGCATGATGGCGCTGGTGGCGCAGTTCATGGGGGCAAAGGAGCTCCCGCCCTTCGTCGCCGACCGGGTGCAGAAAGGCTGGGCGATCGTCGAAAAGCGGCTGGGCGAGGCGGACTATTTCGGGGGCAAGCAGCTGACCACCGCCGACATCATGATGGGCTTCCAGCTCACCACCAGCCGCGCGATGAGCGGGATGGCCATCGACCACCTGCCCAATCTGCAGGCCTATCTGAAGCGCATCGGCGAGCGTCCCGCTTACCAACGCGCGATGGCCAAGTGCGAACCGGGGATGCCGCCCAAGCTGGATTGAGGGCGCGCAGCTTCGGGCGCAAACCTAACAGGACTTGTCACGCACAGGCGGCAGGAAATGCCCTATTGGTCCGGGAGTTGATGTCTCACTCCGGGGGTAAAGCCATGATCCGTTCCGCTCTGTTCACTGTCGTCTCTTTCAGCCTTTGCATGTCTGTGCCTTCTGCGGGCGCGGCCGCCAGCAAGGATGACGAGAAGATGATGCGGCTGGTTGCCGAATGTGCTTACGTTGTCAGGGTCGCCGAAGGGAACGGCGTAAGGCTCAACAACTCCGCAGCGACCTGGGATCAGGCCAAGGCGGGCATGGGCGTCAAGCTTCAGATCGACCCGGCGCGCTATGATGCCGAGGCCCGCGCCAAATACAAGGTGCGTGAACGCAAGCTGGGATCGGAACAGGCCCTGCGCGGCCTGATCCAGCGCGCCCGCGATTGCGATGCGCAGCTGTAAGTCGATGCGCGGCATCCGACCTTTCGGCGTGGCCCTGATACTGGCTGCGCCCTTCGCAGCCGTATCGGCCAATGACGGCGGCGGATCGCCGCAGGATCGCGCCAACAACATCCTGCTGTGCGCCTCTGCGATGCAATTCTCAGAGGATAACGGAGAACCTCTGCGGTTCAGCAGCGATGTGCTGTTCGAGGAATTCCTGACGATGGAGCGCGAAGAGGGGATTTCGCGCGAAGTGGCGCGCAAATGGGCCACGGCAGAGTTCGACAATGTCACCGCCGGGTTGTCCGAGTTCGATGCGGAACAATTGATCTTCGATACGGCGATGCAATGCGAATTCCGGGCGATCGAACGTGAAGAGCAGCGCCTTGCAGCGCAGGGCGGCCAGTCGGGAGCGCCGGGGGCCGAGATCGACGTCGCCTTCCTGCGGCAGCATTTCGCCACCAACCGCAACCCGCGCCTGATCGCCGATTACATCGTCGATCGCTATCCGGGCGGCAAGGGCAGGATGGGGCCGCCGATTCCCGAAGGCGAATACCTCGGCGAGCTGGTGGTCGAACTGGGCAAATCCGGTGTGCAGGCGCTGAGCGATCCGGCCATCGTGGCGATGATCACCGATCCCTTCTGGCAATATAATCCGCCCGCCACCCGGTTGGTGACCGAGGAATACCAACGGCGCTTGCGGGTGATGCGGTTCAACGAGCGTGACGCGCAGGCCTGGGCCGGGCGGGTGCAGGCCGAGAGGCGGCGCGAGATGGAAAGCACCGCCGTGCGGTCGGCGGAACGCTGGGGCACTGGTGTGAAGTGCACCAATGTCGCGCCGCAGGGGCTGGAAGGCAAAAGCTACACCTCGTGCCGGGTGCTGGATCGCTACGGGCAGTAGGCGGCGGCGGGGCGGGGCGCGCGCTACTCGCGATATTTGTCGTTGCCGGTGAACCCGAACGTGAACCCGTCCCGCGCCGAGGCGAATATTATCACGTTCAGCAGCACCGCAAACCGCTCGTAGTCTGCCTCGGCGAGCATGTCGTTGTTCGCCGGGCTGAAGACCAAGGTCTTGTCGCCCTCGAACCGCAGCATGGTGCCCGGTGCAAAACCCGCATGGGCCTCAAGCGCGCGGGCGTAGTCGGCAGGTGTGCTGTAATCCTCGCGCGCGGGGAAATTCTCCAGCAACCCCTGCTCCGCCAGCGCGGTCTGCGCTCCGGCGAGAATTTGTGGTCGATAAAGTTCCCCAATGTATTCATTGTATTGCGCGAACATCGGGCCGTCTTCGAAGGTGACGATTTCGGGGAAGGCGGCCTCCTTGATGCAGCCGAAATGCTCCGGCGTCGCGCCTGCCGCCGGTGTGATCCTCACTTCGATGCTCTGGAGATAATCCTCGTAGCGGACGGAGAAGCCCTCGGCCTTCAGCCCGCAGCCGATCAGCTTGCTCTCGATGAGCTGTTCCTGCGCGGCGGGCGGTTCGGGCGGAGTGTCGATCATTCAACGCGTTATAGCGCCGCCGCGATGGCGGACAACCCCCGCCGGGCAGCAGAAAGATCGCGGCACCGGGCGCGGGTTATCGCGCGCAGGCGTCGGTTCGGCTGACAAAACGGAACAGCGCCACGCGCAAATCCCTTGGGTTGGCAAGAAGCGCGCAGGCCCGTCTGCGGCGCGAGACACATGCAACAGGAGCGCCCCATGGCCGATCCCCTCAACCCGCAACCCCCTCGCAACAAGTGGCTCTGGCCTGCCGTGATCGCGCTGATGGGCGTGCTTGCCATTGTGGTGATGATCGATCCCTCGGGCGATGGCGACGGCACGGTCGAAGATCCGATCGTGATCGAGGATACCGGCGTGGGCAATGTCGTGGGCGACCCGCCGGCAGAGAATGTCGATACCGGCCCCGCGCCCGAACCCTTCGCGCCGGGCGGCGAGCCGGACGATCAGTAATCAGCCCGCGCCCTCGCGCCGGAGCAACTCCGCCTTGATCGCCAATCCGTAGGCATAGCCTCCCAGCGAGCCGTCGGCGGCGATCACGCGGTGGCAGGGAATTAGCACCGCGACATTGTTCGCGCCGTTGGCCCCGCCCACCGCGCGGCTCGCATTGGGATTGCCCAGCGCCGCCGCCAACTCGCCATAGCTCCGCGTCTCGCCGTGCGGAATGCGGCGCAATTCGTCCCACACGCGCTGCTGGAACGCGGTGCCCTTCACGTCGAGCGGGATCGCGGCCGAGCCCGGCCCCGGCTGTTCGACCGCCGCGACGACCTGCGCGAAAAGATCGCGGAAAGCCTCGCCCGCCCTGACCAGTTGAGCGCGGGGGAAGCGGGCGCGCAGTTCCGCCTCGCCCTCTCCAAAGGCGAGACAGCACACGCCCTTGTCAGTCGCGGCCACCAGCATGTCCCCGAGCGAGGTCTCCAGCACCGCCCAATTGATCACGCGGCCCGCGCCGCCCCTGCTCCAGTCGCTGGCATTCATGCCCAGCCTGCCTTTCGTTTCTGCGTAGAACTGCTTGGGTCCGGCATAGCCCGCGCGCGCCAACGCGTCGCCCACCTGTTGCCCACTCGTCAGCGCCTCGTGCACACGTTGTTCTCGCAGGCTGCGGGCATAGGCGGCGGGCGACAGGCCGACCGTCCGCTTGAACAGCCGCTGGAAGTGCGTGGGGGCATAGCCGGTCAGATCGGCGAGCTGATCAAGCGTCATCGCGCCGTTCTCGCGGATCGCGGCAATCGCGGCGAGCACGCAGGCTTCCTCGGCGCTGCGGCTGTTCGGGGAGCAGCGCTTGCACGCGCGCAGCCCCGCCGCCTCGGCCTCGGCAGAGCCGGGGTAAAACCGCACATTGCGGCGCAAGGGCGCACGTGCCGGGCAGGAAGGGCGGCAATAGATCCCGGTCGAGTGAACTCCGGTGACGAAGGCCCCGTCGAACCGGCGATCCTTGTCCAGCACGGCCTGCCAACGCGCCGCATCGGATATGTTCTCAAAATGTTCCACGTGAAACATTCTGCCCGATTCTGCGCCCGCGCACACCCCCGCGTCTTGCGCTCAATGTCGCAGGCGGCGTGATCAGGTGATCGTGAGCGCGATCTCGCGGGCGCGGGCCATCAGCGCTGCGGCGTCAGCGCCGGGGGTGAAATCATAGGCGTTGACCGTTATCAGCCGTCCCCGAATCAGCGTGACACAGACACCCACCTGACCGGCGACCTTGCGCCCATCCGCGCCGGCCGCCTCCAGCGAGCCACCGAGATAGACGCACGTCTCATCCGCATCGCGATAGCCGAATGTGTCTCCGCCGACCTTGACCGCTTTGCCCGACCCGTTGCTGAGATCGCGGCTCCCGATGGCAAGGCCCTGCTCGATGACATCGGGGGTGAATTGCTGCTTCATCACGCCGAGGAATTCCGCGCGGGACAGCGCGATCGGCTCGGCAAGGCGCGGTGTCTTCACCAGGATGTAGTCCCCGCTGTCAGTGCCGCACTTGATCAGACTGACCGGCGTAAAGTTCTGCGAATCCCACGCATTCGCCGTATCCATCTGCGCCGCCCGCGCTCCGGTGGGGGCGCAGTAGCCTTTGGGCGTCGCCACCGCAAAGGCATCGCCATGCACCGTGAAGGCGATTGTTCCGGAAGGAGCCTCGGCCACCGGAGGGCTTGGCTGCGCGATGGCCGGAGCAGCGATCATGGCAGCCAGCATCGCAAGCACGAGCGGAAAGCGGCGTGACATCGGGTGATTCTCCTCGGCAGAGCGCTGCATTCCGTTCCGACGCAACGCGAACTAGCCCATGCTTCGCAAACGCGCTTATAAGCGTCAATCTATGCAAGACGTCCCCCGCATCATCAAAGCCGCTTCGCTGCGCCATCTGACCCTTGGGCTTGCGGCCCTGCTGGTGCTGGCAATCACCCTCGCCCTGCCCGCTGGCCCCGCCGCCGCCGATCCGGGCGATGTCGAAGCGGCTTCACGCGGGGTGGTGCGGGTGGTGATCATCGGCGAAGAGGGCGATCAGCCCGTTCCCATCAGCCACGGCACCGGCTTTGCCGTCAGCCCCACCCGGATCGTCACCAACGCCCATGTGGTGAGCGAGGCGACGCAGGACGATACGCTGCGCATCGGCATCGTCCCGCCCGAAGGCAAGGGCGGCGCCTTTGCCCGGGTGATCGCGATCAGCCCGCGCAACGACCTCGCCCTGCTCGAAATCGCCAAGGGCGCGCTGCGCCTGCCGCCGCTGGCGCTGGCGGGCGGCAACGGCGCGAACCTCGGCGAGGTGGCGGCAGTGGGCTATCCGATGAATGTCGATCTGGCGCAGGGGCTCGACATGGCCGACATTTTCAGCGCGCAGCCGCCGGTGAAATCACGCGGCTTCCTTTCGGGCGAACGGCCCAGCCGCCAGTTCGACACCATCCTTCACACCGCCCCCATCGCGCGCGGCAATTCGGGCGGGCCGCTGCTCGACCCGTGCGGACGGGTGATCGGGGTCAATTCCTTCAGCGCGGATTCCTCGGGCGGGGACGGCGAGTTCTACTTCGCGGTGTCCCTGCGCGAACTGCTCCCATTCCTGCGCAGCAACGGGGTGGAACCGACCACCAACACCCTCCCCTGCCGCTCGATCGACGAGCTCAACGCCGAAGAACGCCAGCGGCTCGAAGCCGAGCAGTCGCAGGCGCGCGAGCGGATGGCGCAGCGGTCCGAGGAAATGCGCGAGGTGCGCGACAAGGCCCGGCTGACGGCGCAGATGCAGGTGTTGGCGGCGCGCGAGAACCGCATGGCGCTGGCGCTGATCGCGCTGATCGCGGCGATCGGTGCAGGCTATGCCGCAAGCGTGTGGCGCGGTGACGCGGCGCGCACCACTCAGGCCCGCCTCGCCGCCGCTGCCTCCGCCGCCGCGCTGGTCATCGCCGGGCTGCTGTGGATCACCCGCCCCGGCCTTGCCGAGATCGAGGACCGGGTCGCCGCCGCCCTCGCCGAAGCCGAAGGCGGCCCCGCGCCCGAACCGACCTCCCCCTCCACCGCAGCCGAAGGCGACCTGATCTGCACGCTCGTGCCCGACCGCAGCCGCGTCACCGCCGCGCGCACCGATGATGTTGCGCTGGAATGGTCGGCGGATGGCTGCGTCAACGGCCGCACGCAATACGGGCTCGGCAAGGGCGGCGAATGGATCCGCGTGTTCGCCGCGCAGGAGGATTCGGCCGTGGCGGTCAACACCTATGACCCGGCCACCCGAACCCTGCGCACCGACCGCTATCTTCTAGGTGCAGAAGCGCTGGCCGAAGCGCGCGAGGCCCGCGCCGCCTATACCCCGCCCTCCTGCGGGGTCAGCGATGCTGCGCGTACGCTGGGCGAGCAGCAGTCGGCACTGATCGCCAAGCTGCCCGATCGGCCCAACGAACGACTGGTCTATTCCTGCACCGCAAAGGCAGCGGCGCGGTGACGCAATCGCGCTGGCCCAAGGTGATTGCGGGGCTGGCACCGCTGCTTATGGCGACAGCCTGCGTCACCTCGCAGAATGGCGGGATCGCAGCCGGGGACACGCTGCTCGATCGCCATGTGCATGGTTTTGCCATGGCCCATTGCCTCCGCTCGCTTGAGGGCAAGGGCGTGCCCGAGACCGATGCTCGCGTTCTGCGCGAACAGGGCGACCGTTGGGGTCAGGTGCTGGTCGAGCACTCGCGCGGCGACATCTTCGCCGCCTTCAATGTCTTGCTGCCCGCAATCGATGCCGCGCTGGCAGAGATGCCGATCGCGCTCGTCAAACTCGAGGAGACCGGCGGCTCGGCCACGGCGCCGGTGTTCTATTGCGACGACCTGCTCCACCAGCCTGCCGTCATGCGCGCCATGGACGAAGCGCGTATCCGCCTCGCTCCGGCCTATGCCGAGGATTAGCCCGCCCCGCGCGTGACCGGCGCATTCTTCGCACTTGCACAATTCCCGCCGCTCGCGGCTTGCAGGATCGGGAATCAATTGCTAGGCGCGCGCCAACCTTGCGGGCAGCCTGTGCGCTCGCCCTTACGCCAAGGTTCAAGCAAGACCCCTTTACGAGTTTTCCGAGAGGACGAGACGCGCGTGGATATTTCCGCCGGTATCAAGGCTAGCCTGGCTGGACGCTATGCCTCGGCCCTGTTCGATCTGGCTGCCGAGAATGGCAAGGTGACTGCGGTCGAGAAGGATCTCGAAACGCTGGGCGCTGCCCTGACCGATTCGGCCGATCTCACGGCGCTCACTACCAATCCCGAGCTTGCCCGCGACGTGCAGGGCAAGACGATGGCAGCGGTGGCCAAGAAGCTGAAGCTCAGCCCGCTGACCACCAATTTCCTCGGCGTGCTCGCCGCCAACCGCCGTCTGGGCAAGCTGCCCGCGATCATCAGCGCGTTCAAGGCGATTGCCGCTGCCCAGCGCGGCGAAGTGACCGCCACCGTCACCAGCGCCCACCCGCTGAGCGCCGATCAGCTCGCCAGCCTCAAGACCAAGCTCACGCAGCGCGAAGGTCGCACTGTCATGCTCACCGCCTCGGTCGATCCCGACCTTCTCGGCGGCCTCGTCGTCACCATCGGTTCGCAGCGCATTGATGCCTCGATCCGCACCCGTCTCAACTCGCTCGCCAAAGCCATGCAGGCTTAAAGGACACGAAAAATGGAAATCCGCGCCGCAGAAATCTCGAAGGTCATCAAGGACCAGATCGCCAATTTCGGCACCGAGGCCGAAGTCAGCGAAACCGGCACCGTGCTGTCGGTGGGTGACGGGATCGCCCGCATCCACGGCCTCGATCAGGTGCAGGCCGGCGAGATGGTGGAATTCGCCAACGGGGTGCAGGGCATGGCGCTCAACCTCGAAGCCGATAATGTCGGCGTCGTGATCTTCGGCTCGGACAGCGAGATCAAGGAAGGCGACGTCGTCAAGCGCACCGGCACCATCGTCGACGTGCCGGTCGGCAAGGGCCTGCTCGGCCGCGTGGTCGATGCGCTCGGCAACCCGATCGACGGCAAGGGCCCGATCGTCGCCGACAAGCGCATGCGCGTCGAAGTGAAGGCGCCGGGCATCATCCCGCGCGAATCCGTTTCCGAACCCGTGCAGACCGGCCTCAAGGCGATCGACGCGCTGGTGCCCGTGGGCCGCGGCCAGCGCGAACTGATCATCGGTGACCGCCAGACCGGCAAGACCGCCGTCGCGATCGACACCTTCATCAACCAGAAGGAAGCCAATCAGGGCGACGATGAAGGCAAGAAGCTTTACTGCGTCTATGTCGCGGTCGGCCAGAAGCGCTCGACCGTCGCGCAGATCGTCAAGCAGCTCGAAGAAAACGGCGCGATGGAATATTCGATCGTCGTCGCCGCGACCGCTTCCGAGCCCGCCCCGCTCCAGTACCTCGCGCCCTACACCGGCTGCGCGATGGGCGAGTTCTTCCGCGACAACGGCATGCACGCCGTGATCGTCTATGACGACCTTTCCAAGCAGGCCGTCGCCTACCGCCAGATGTCGCTGCTGCTGCGTCGTCCTCCCGGCCGCGAAGCCTATCCGGGCGACGTGTTCTATCTGCACAGCCGTCTGCTCGAGCGCGCGGCGAAGATGAACGCGGACAACGGCCACGGCTCGCTGACCGCTCTGCCGATCATCGAAACCCAGGCGGGCGACGTGTCGGCCTACATTCCGACCAACGTGATCTCGATCACCGACGGCCAGATCTTCCTCGAAACCGGCCTGTTCTATCAGGGCATCCGCCCCGCGATTAACGTCGGTCTTTCGGTGAGCCGCGTCGGCGGTGCCGCGCAGACCAAGGCGATGAAAAAGGTCTCGGGCTCGATGAAGCTCGACCTCGCGCAGTACCGCGAAATGGCGGCCTTCGCGCAGTTCGGATCGGACCTCGATGCGGCGACGCAGAAGCTGCTGAACCGCGGCGCGCGCCTGACCGAGCTGCTCAAGCAGAAGCAGTTCTCGCCGATGCCGTTCGAAGAGCAGACCGTGTCGATCTACGCCGGCACCAACGGCTTCCTCGATTCGATCCCGGTGAACCGCGTCAACGAATACGAAGCGCAGATGCTCGACTTCATGCGCCGCGAACACGGCGACGTGCTGACCGAAATCCGCACTTCGAAGAAGTTCGAAGGCGACGTCGCGGACAAGACCAAGGCCGCGCTCGAAGCTTTCGGCAAGCAGTTCGCGTAAGGACACCCGGCAGTGCCATCGCTCAAGGAACTCAAGGGCCGGATCAACTCGGTCAAATCGACCCAGAAGATCACCAAGGCCAAGCAGATGGTCGCGGCGGCCAAGCTGCGCCGTGCTCAGGCTGCGGCCGAGGCCGGGCGGCCCTATGCCCTGCGCCTGTCTGCGGTGATGGCGTCGCTGGCGAGCAAGGTGTCCGGCTCCGCCGCGCCCAAGCTGCTGGCGGGCACGGGCGCCGATCAGAAGCACCTTCTGGTCGTCGTCAACACCGACAAGGGCCTGTGCGGCGGTCTCAACTCGAACATCGTCAAGGCCGCCAAGGCCAAGGCGCGCGAGCTGCAGGCCGCGGGCAAGACGGTCGAATTCTACCTCGTCGGCAAGAAGGGCCGCGCGCCGCTGAAGCGCGAGTTCCCGAACCTGATCGGCGCGGGCTTCGACACCAGCACGGTCAAGACTCCCGGCTTCAACGAGGCCGAGGCCATCGCCGACGAGCTGATCGCAATGTTCGACGCAGGCCAGTTTGATGTCGCACACCTGATCTACCCGACGTTCAAGTCGGCGCTGGCGCAGGACCCGACCGTCAACCAGCTCATCCCCGTCCCCGCCCCGACCGATGCGGTCGCGGCCGACGCGGTGGTCGAATACGAGCCCGGCGAAGAGGAAATCCTCGAAGAACTGCTGCCGCGCTACGTGCGCACCCAGCTGTTCGGCGCGCTGCTCGAGCGTGAGGCCTCCGAACAGGGTGCCTCGATGACCGCGATGGACAACGCCACGCGCAACGCGGGCGAGCTGATCCAGAAGCTCACCATCCAGTACAATCGCAGCCGCCAGGCCGCGATCACCACCGAACTCATTGAAATCATTGCTGGCGCCGAAGCGCTCTAATCGAAAGCCAAGGAAACAATCATGGCCACCGCCGCTCTCAACCAGACCACCAACGGCACGATCAGCCAAGTCATCGGCGCTGTCGTCGACGTGCAGTTCCCCGGTGAACTGCCCGCGATCCTCACCGCGCTCGAAACCCGCAACGGCGACAAGACGCTGGTGCTCGAAGTCGCCCAGCACCTCGGCGAGAACACCGTGCGCACCATCGCGATGGACGCGACCGAAGGCCTCGTGCGCGGCAGCGAAGTGATCAACACCGGCGCGCAGATCTCGGTGCCGGTCGGCCCCAAGGTTCTGGGCCGCATCATGAACGTCGTCGGCGAAGCGATCGACGAGCGTGGGCCCATCGGTGCGGAAATGACCTCGCCGATCCACGCCGAGGCTCCGCTGTTCGTCGACCAGTCGACCGAAGCGGCGATCCTCGTCACCGGCATCAAGGTGATCGATCTCCTCGCCCCCTACGCCAAGGGCGGCAAGATCGGCCTGTTCGGCGGCGCGGGCGTCGGCAAGACCGTGCTGATCCAGGAACTGATCAACAACATCGCCAAGGGCCACGGCGGTGTGTCGGTGTTCGCCGGCGTGGGTGAACGCACCCGCGAGGGCAACGATCTCTATCACGAATTCCTCGACGCGGGCGTAATCGCCAAGAACGAAGCGGGCGAGGCGATTTCAGAAGGCTCCAAGGTGGCGCTCGTGTTCGGCCAGATGAACGAGCCCCCGGGTGCACGTGCCCGCGTCGCCCTGTCGGGCCTGACCATGGCGGAATATTTCCGCGACGTCGAAGGCCAGGACGTATTGTTCTTCGTCGACAACATCTTCCGCTTCACGCAGGCGGGTTCGGAAGTGTCGGCGCTGCTCGGCCGTATTCCTTCGGCGGTGGGTTATCAGCCGACGCTGGCGACCGATATGGGCAAGCTGCAGGAACGCATCACTTCGACCACCAAGGGTTCGATCACCTCGGTGCAGGCGATCTACGTTCCTGCGGACGATTTGACCGACCCTGCGCCTGCTGCGTCGTTCGCTCACCTTGATGCGACCACCACGCTCAGCCGCGCGATCTCGGAGCTCGGCATCTACCCCGCAGTGGACCCGCTGGACTCGACCAGCCGCGTGCTCGAACCGCGCGTCGTGGGTGCGGAGCACTACGAGACCGCCCGCCGCGTTCAGGAAACGCTGCAGAAGTACAAGAGCTTGCAGGACATCATCGCCATTCTCGGGATGGACGAGCTGTCGGAAGAGGACAAGCTGATCGTCGCTCGCGCGCGCAAGCTGCAGAAGTTCCTTTCGCAGCCGTTCCACGTCGCCGAAGTCTTCACCGGCATCTCGGGCGTGTTCGTGCAGCTCGAAGACACCGTGAAGAGCTTCAAGGCGGTGGTCGACGGCGAATACGACCACCTGCCCGAGCAGGCCTTCTACATGGTCGGCGGGATCGATCAGGTGGTCGAGAAGGCCAAGAAGATGGCCGAAGAGGCGTAAGGCAGCATGCCCCTCCACTTCGAACTCGTCACCCCGGCCAAGCTCGTCCGTTCGGAAGACGTCCACATGGTGGTCGTCCCCGGCACCGAGGGCGAATTCGGCGTGCTCGAAGGCCACGCGCCCTTCATGAGCACCATCCGCGACGGCGCGGTGCAGGTCTTCGCCAAGGAGGGCGCTGCGCCCGAGATCATTCAGGTGCGCGGCGGCTTTGCCGAGGTGAATGAAAAGGGCCTCACGGTTCTCGCCGAGCACGTCGAGGGCTGAAACGAAGATGTGAGTCCCCGCGCAGGCGGGGATCTCATTAGGCAAAGAGCGATGTTGCACGAGATCCCCGCCTGCGCGGGGACTCGCTGGATTGAGACAAGGGCGGGCCAATGGCTCGCCCTTTTTGATTCTATCCCCTTCACATCACCGCGCGCACTCGGCACAACATCGGTTCGCATTCCCCAGAGGAGAGGACGCTTGAAACTTGTCTCCACTTTCGCACTGGCTCTCGCAATGACCGTCGCATCCGCCACCGGCACTGCCGCTGCCGCCGCCGAAGAAACCGCCGTCGCGGGCATCCCCGGCCCCGAGCAGGATCCCTTCATCTTCCTCGAAGAAGCCCGGAGCCCCGAAGCGCTCGACTGGGTCGCCAAGGAGAACGAACGCACCCTGGCGGCCTTCGAATCCGACCCGCGCTACGCGCAGCTGAAGGCCGAGGCGCTGGCGATCTTCAATTCGGACGAGCGGGTGCCGGGCGTCGGCTTTGCCCCCTACGGCATGGTCAATTTCTGGCAGGACGCGAAGAACCCCAAGGGCATCCTGCGCCGCACCACGCTGGAAAGCTGGCGGACCGACAAGCCCGAATGGGAAACCATTCTCGATGTCGACGCGCTCGCCGCGGCTGAGGGCAAGGAATGGGTCTATGGCGGCATGTCCTGCCTGCCGCCCGAAGGCACACGCTGCATGGTCTACCTGTCGGACGGCGGCAAGGACGCGAGCCTTGGCCGCGAATTCGACATCACCACCAAGAGCTTCGTCGAAGGCGGCTTTGCTCTGCCCGAAAGTCAGGGCAGCGCGCAGTGGCTCGATGAAGACACCATGCTGGTGAGCCGCAACTTCACGCCCGAGACCACCACCGAAAGCTTCTACCCCTTCACCACCCGCCTGTGGAAGCGCGGCACCGCGCTGGAGGACGCGCCGGAGATCTTCCGTGGCGAGAAGACCGATGTGTCCTCGGGCGCCTCGCTGCTGCGCGATGGCAATGCGGTGATCCACGGCCGTCTCGCCTATCGCGGCGTGTCGTTCCACGAGCGCGAGTACTTCTTCGAGAAGGACGGCGCGTGGCTGAAGCTCGACCTGCCCAAGAAGGCCGGGCCCTATGGCATTATCGACGGCCAGATCCTGTTTTCGACCGACGAGGACTGGACCCGCGGCGACCAGACCTTCCCGGCGGATTCGCTGGTCTCAGCCGATCTCGAGGCGTGGAAGGCCGACCCCAACGGCGCCGCAATGACGCTGGTCTGGGCTCCGGGAGAGCGCCAGACCAAGCTCGGCGCGGCCACCACCAAGAGCAGCCTGTTCGTCAACCTGCTCGACAATGTCCGGGGCCGGGTGCTGAAGTTCGACTACGCCGATGGCAAGTGGACCAGCACGCAGGTCGCCCTGCCGGACAATGCCACGGTTGGCGTCGTCGCGTCGTCCGACGAGACCGACGAGATCATGTTCACCTCGACCGACTTCCTCAGCCCTGGCACCTGGTATTACGCCAAGGACGGAGTGACGCTGGAGCAGGTCAAGCAATCGCCCTCCTACTTCGATCCCGCAGGCATGGATGTCGAACAGCACGAGGCGACCAGCAAGGACGGGACGAAGATCCCCTACTTCGTCGTCAAGCCCAAGGGGATGACCCTCGACGGCTCCACAGCGACACTGCTGACCGGCTATGGCGGGTTTCAGGTGCCGCGTCTGCCGGGCTACCTCGGCTCCACGGGCAAGCTGTGGGTCGAGAAGGGCGGCGCCTATGTGCTCGCCAACCTGCGCGGCGGGGGCGAGTTCGGGCCGATGTGGCACCAGACCGCGATCCGCGAGAACAAGCAGCGCACCTGGGACGATTTCATCGCGGTGGGCGAGGATCTGGTGAAGCGCGGCTTCACGTCGCCGGAGCATCTCGGCATTCAGGGTGGCTCGCAAGGCGGCCTACTGGTGGGCACCTTCTTCACCCAGCGGCCCGACCTCTTGAATGCGGCGATCGTCCAGATCCCGCTGTTCGACATGCTGCGCTATCACCTGATCGGGCGCGGGGCCTCGTGGATCGGCGAATATGGCGATCCGCGCATCCCCGAACAGCGCGCCTGGATCGAGGGCTATTCGCCCTATCAGAAGATCGTGGAGGGCGTGGACTACCCCGCCCCCTTCCTCTGGGCCTCTACCGCTGATGATCGCACCCACCCCGCCCACGCGCGCAAGGGTGCGGCCAAGCTGAAGGCGCTCGGCCAGCCCTATTACTACTTCGAGGACACCACCGGGGGCCACTCCGGCGGGGTGGACAATGATCAGCGCGCCAAGCTGCAGGCGCTCCAATTCGTCTACCTGATGCAGCGCCTGATGGGGCCGGCGGCAGGCGAGTAAACGCGCCCATCCGGAGTCTTGCGGCGGGGGCGGTGCCAGGGCGGCACCGCCCCCGCTTTGCGTTAGTTTCGAGAGGCAACGCAACTGCCTGTAAAACAAGCCGACACTTTGCCCTCAACTCGCCGCGCGAAAAGCACGGCGCGTTTCATCAAGCCCTTGTTAACCATATCCGGCAGCATCTCGTTAGGCCTCCCCGTCAACACTCGTCTCAATCGGGGGCGATGACGACAAGCGACGAGGAGTATGAGCAATGGCCTATCCCAGAAATGTCTCGATCGCCGATGCGATCAAGAGCTACAATTCGCTGCCGCGCAATCACCGCGTGCACTGGTCCAAGGCGCGCAAGGACGAGGTGGTGCGGGCGGTGCACGAAAAGGCGATCAGCTTCCATGAAGCGCGCGAACGCTACCTGCTGAGCCGCAGCGAGTTCGCGCAGTGGGAAGCGGATTACATCGCCACCGGCGGCGAAACCGCGCCGATGCAGGACGCCTGATGGCTAGTCCGGCTCTCTACTGCGCCGCGACGGGGATCAGCACCTCGTTGCGGCGCAGGGGGCCGGGCACCATCGGGGCATCGTAAAAGGCATATTCGGCCTCGCCTGCGGGCATCAGGCCCTGCGTGGCGAGCCAGTCGCGCAGCCGCGCTTCCATCAGTGCGAGATCACGGGCCCCGCCGTAGCCTGCAAACCGCACTGCCGCCATGCGCCGCGCGGGAACTTCGGTCAGCGTAATGTCGGCAGGTGCGGGCGGCAGCGTGGCGAGCGTGTATTTCGACGGCATCACGAAGCGCATCCGCCATTCGCCGGGCTGGGTTTCGTCCTGAAGCACGGGCGACGTCATGGCGATGGCCTCGCCGCCTTCAGGGCGGTCCTGCGCGAAGATATAGGCTGCAAGCCGCCGGAAGCTCGCCCCGCTCGCCCGCTCGCGCGAGCCTGAATGACTGACCTCGGCCACGACCAGCGACGGGTAGTCGCGCAGTTCGAAATCCTCGTCCGCGCGCACCACGGCGAAATCGGGCTGTTCGGTCTGGCGATACTGGGCATACACGGCGGCGGCTCCCACAGAGGCGAGGGCGACCCCGGCAGCGATCCAGCGAGCGGCTTTCATGGCGGTTCTCCTGATGATGCAGGATAAACCGGGCAAGCCTGCGATAAGTTCCGTGCCTAGCGCGTCGGCGCGTCGAAATCGGCGGGCTTGTTCGCGATCCAGGCGACGAATTTGGCGATGGCGGGATTGTCGCGGATCGACTCCGCGTCCTCGCCGATGCGGGCAAGTTCGTTGTTGGTGAAGTTGGCGTGGACCGTCTTGTGACAGATCGGGTGCACCGGCACCTTCACCTTGCCCTTTTTCGCCTTCGGGATCGAGTGATGCCACTGGACGATGTCGCCCAAGGGGCGCTCGCACAGCCAGCAGGTGAGGTCGTCGTGGTCACTCATTGCCGGGAGGGTCCGCTCTAATGGTTTCGTCGGTGAACAACTTGCCCTCGTCTTCCCATATCGCGTTGGCTGCCTCGTTCCGGAGGGGGATCATATCAGGATCTTCGCACAGCTTGATGTCGACAAACCTGCCTCCACGCTCGATCACGATCCCGTCGCTGATCGCGGGGCGGTTGCCATTCTCGTCGAAACCCGTGCGGACCATGCGGCTGAAAACGATGTAGCGCGTGTCACCATTGTCGAAAGCGATCTGGCCCTCGCCGCCGCCGGAATACATGGTGTAGGCGTAGTTGCCGCCGTCCAGTTCAAGTTCTGCCGTGTCGCGGCCAAAGCGGTATCGTCCATACCACTCGCTCACGCCGCACACGGCAACGCGCTTGCCGTCCTTGAATTGGCAGGCAAAGATCGGCGTCTCGTCGGCGGCGCAGTCAAGTTTGGCGCTGCTCTTTGCAGGCGCTGCTGTGGGCTCGGCTGCTGGGGCAGACGAGACCGGAGCGATCTTCGCTTCGTTTGCGCCAGCCTCATGAGCCGGTTGCCCCTGGCATCCCGCCAGCAACGCGAGCGCCGCGAGGCCGAGCGCCGCCCTCACCCCTTCTTCTCCGCCGCTTTCTTCTTCTTCATCGCATCGTGGAAGCGGTCGGCCCAGCCGTCCTTCACCAGCTGCTCGGCGCGCACCATGCGCAGTTCGCCCGGCGCGACATCGCGGGTGACGGCCGATCCGGCTGCGACAATCGCATCCGCGCCGATGGTGACGGGCGCAATCAGCGAGGAATTCGAGCCGATAAAGGCGCGCTCGCCGATGGTGGTGCGATATTTGAAATAGCCGTCGTAATTGCAGGTGATGGTGCCCGCGCCGATATTCGCGCCCGCGCCCACCGAGGCATCGCCCAGATAGGTGAGGTGGCTGGCCTTGGCCCCGGCGTGGAGCGTGGCGTTCTTCACTTCGACGAAATTGCCGATGAAGCTGCCCTCCTCCAGCACCGTGCCGGGGCGCAGCCGCGCGAAGGGGCCGACCTTGACCCCGCTGGCGAGCGAAGCGCCTTCGATATGGCTGTTGGCGCGGATCAGCACCTTGTCGGCCACCTGCACGCCGGGGCCGAAGAAGACATTGGGCTCGATCGTGACATCGCGGCCCAGCACCGTGTCATGAGCGAAGAAGACGGTGTCGGGGGCGATCAGGGTCGCGCCTTCCTCCATCGCGCGAAGGCGGCGGGCGGCCTGCCAGCGCGCCTCGGCCCCTGCGAGTTCGGCGCGGGAGTTGATCCCGGCGACCTCGTCGGCGCTCTCGGCCACGATCACCGCGCAGCTGCGTCCTCCGGCAATTGCGATATTGACGATATCGGGGAGGTAATATTCGCCCTGTGCGTTGTCGTTGCCGATGCGGGCGAGCAGCGCGAACAGGTCTTCGGCACGCGCCGCGAGCAGGCCCGAATTGCACAGGTGGCAGGCGCGCTCGCCCTCGTCCGCGTCCTTGTATTCGACCATCTTGAGGATCGCGCCTGCATCATCCGCGATCACCCGGCCATAGGCGAGCGGATCATCCGGCTCGAAGCCGAGCACCACCACGGCAGGCGCGTCCGGGCCGTGCAGCCGCTCAAGCATGGCGCGCATCGTGCCTGCCTTGACGAAGGGCACATCGCCATAGAGCACCAGCACATCGCCGCTGAAGCCCGCCAGCGCGCTCTCCGCCTGCTGCACCGCGTGCCCTGTGCCGAGCTGCGGCTCCTGAAGGCAGGTCACCGCGCGCGTCCCCACCGCCTTCTCGATCTGCTCGCGCCCCGCGCCGACGACCACGGCGGTGCGCTCCGGCCCGAGCTCTGCAACGCTCGCCATCAGGTGATCGAGCATCGCCCGCCCGGCAATCGGGTGGAGCACCTTGTGCAGATCGCTCTTCATCCGGGTGCCCTTGCCCGCAGCAAGGATGATGGCGGCAAAGGGAGAAGTGATGTCGGTCATGAAAGCCCCTGTAAGCAAACCCGCGCCTGCCAGCAAATGCTTGCGATTTGAAGAAGCATCCGCCACGCGGCCGCCCATGACCACCATCCCCTTCGACGCCATCGGTTTCGACCTCGACGGCACGCTGCTCGATACCTTCCGCGATCTGGGCGCGGCGGTGAACCATGCGCTGGCGCTGGGCGGGTTCGCGGCGGTGTCGGTGGAGACCAGCAAGGACCTGATCGGCGGCGGGGCCAAGATCATGCTGGCCCGTGCGATCGAGGCGCAGGGCGGCGTGGCCGAGGACGAGTTCCGGCGGCTCTACAAGGCGATGCTCGGGTTTTACGAGCAGAACAACGCGGTCCACACCGTGCCCTATCCGCAAGTGCGCGAGGTGCTGGACGCACTCGCCGCGCAGGGCGTGCGGATGGCGGTGGTGACCAACAAGTTCGAAGCCTTCGCCCGCTCGGTCCTGACCCAGCTCGATCTGATCGACCGCTTCGACACCGTGATCGGAGGGGATTCGATGGGCAAGGGCGAAGACGGCCAGTTCCTCGCCAAGCCCCACCCCGCCCCTGTCCTCGCCGCGCGCGAGGCGACCGGCGGCGGACGTTTCGTGTTCATCGGTGACTCCACCTACGACGTGCGCGCCGCCAAGGCCGCGGGCGTTCCGGTGATCGCGGCGGCTTACGGCTATTGCGACAGGCCCCCGCATGATCTTGGCGCGGATGGGGTGATCGATTCGTTTGAGGGCCTGATTCCCAGGCTGCGGGCGCTACAACCCTCGGCCTGACCCTACGGCATCGCCCTCTGCCTTTTCCGCTGTTGCATGGGGCGCGCGAAAGTGCCACGCAGCGCGCCGCAACTCGGTTTACGCGGGCGTAAAGCACGCCCTCTCACATCACAGGAGAGAGATCACATGACCATCAGCTTCAAGGACAAGGTCGCCATCGTCACCGGTGCCGGCGGCGGGCTCGGCAAGGCCTATGCGCTCGAACTCGCCCGGCGCGGCGCGAAGGTTGTTGTGAACGACCTCGGCGGTTCGCGCGATGGCACCGGCACCTCGGACGCCGCGGCGCAGGTCGTCGCCGAGATCGAGGCGATGGGCGGTGAAGCGATCGCCAACGGCGCCAGCGTCATCGAATACGAGCAGATGGAAAAGATGGTCGCCGACGCCAAGCAGAAGTGGGGCGGCGTCCATGTGCTGATCAACAACGCGGGCGTGCTGCGCGACAAGACCTTCGCCAAGATGGAGCCCGCCGACTTCGAATTCGTGGTCAAGGTGCACCTCACCGGCAGCGCCTTCGCCACCAAGGCCGCGTGGGAAACGATGCGCGAGCAGGGCTATGGCCGCATCCTGATGACCGCCTCCTCGACCGGCCTGTTCGGCAATTTCGGTCAGGCGAATTACGGCGCGGCGAAGCTGGGTCTCGCTGGCCTGACCAAGACGCTGGCACTTGAAGGCGCGAAGTACAACGTACGCTGCAACACGCTCTCGCCGGTCGCGGGCACCCGCATGACCGAAGACCTCTTCCCCGAGGAAGCCTTCAAGCTCTTCGCACCCGAGAACGTCGTGCCTGCCGCGCTGTTCCTCGTCTCCGAAGACGCGCCGACCAACGCCATCGTCGGCGCGGGTGCGGGCGGCTATCACTCCTCGTGGACCGTGATGAACGACGCCGTGTGGCTGCCCGAAGGCGAGCGCACGCTCGAAGGCTTCGCCGCACGGTGGGAGGAGATCAATTCCTTCACCAACCTCATCGCCCCGCAGTCGGGCTCCGAGCAGTCGGGCAATATCCTCAAGGCGATGCAGAAGGTCACCGGCACCGGGCCTGCCAGCGCGCGCGGGTAAGTGCGCGCTTCTCGGCGAGAAGCCCTTGAATTTGCGGCGCCCCCGTGCAGAAATGCGCGGGGGCGTTTTGCATTGGTGCATGGCCCCTCAGGGGAGCAAGGCATGCAGGCAGAAGGGGTCGTTCCCGGCATCGGGACATTGCAGCAGCGCGCGAGCATCGCGATCTACGCATCATACGCGGTTATCGGGATCTTCGTGCTGGCGCTGTTGTGCGAGGTGCTGGAGCTGGCCGGGGTGATCGACCCCTTTGGCGACCCGGACTCGTTGGTGACGATGGTCTATATGGTCATCATGATTTCGACGACGCTCGTCTTCGTGGTGTCGGTGATCGTGGTCGCCATGTGGATTCACCGGGCCCATGCGAATCTTCATGAAGCGGGCCTGCCGGGGCTTGAGACGTCTCCCGGCTGGGCGGTCGGCTGGTTTTTTGTCCCGATCGCCAACCTGTTCAAGCCGTTCCAGGCGATGCGCGAATTGTGGCACGAAAGCCACCAGAGCGCTGACAGCTTCAGTTCGGACGCACCCGGAACGCTGACCTTGTGGTGGGGGCTGTGGATCGTCGGCAACATCCTCGGCAATATCAGCATGCGGCTCGGCATGGCGGCGGATGCCGGCAACCTGCAGGTGGCCACCATACTCGGCATCGGATCGAGCATCTGCACCATCGGCGCAGCATGGCAGCTGATCCAGATCATTACGGCGATCACAGCGGCACAGCTCGATACGCTGGAGGCAAGCGCGATCTTCGAATAACGTCCGCGCAAAGCCAACCGCCTTACTGTATTGACAAACCAACACACCCGGCGCATTCTTCCCGCAAATCAGGGGGAGATTGCCCGGTGTATAGTGACGAAGACCTCAATTCCGCCGTCGCCGCAGGCGCGCTGAGCGCCGAGGCGGCGGCGAATTTCCGCAGCCATATGAGCCGGATGCGCGCGCTGCCGCATGCCTCGGAAGAGGATTTCCGGCTGCTCAACTCCTTCAACGACATCTTCGTCAGCATCGGGATCGTGATCCTGCTGGTGGCGCTGGGCGCGATCGGTCAGGCGCTGGCGGGGTTGATCGCGCCGGAGCCTGCGTGGCCTGTCACCGAGTATGGCAAGGCGGGCGCAGAGGCATGGGCGGCCTATGATGCCGCATCGGATCGCAACAATGCTGTCACGGCGATGCTGGCAGGGATGTTCGTGGCTGCTGCCGCATGGCCACTGGCGCTGTTCTTCACCGCGCGGCGACGCATGGCCCTGCCCTCAATCCTGCTGCTGCTCGCCTTTGTCGGCGGCGTGTTTGCGACCGGTATCGGCGGCGTGTTTCTGACGGGTGCGGCCACCAACGACAACAATTCGCTGGTGGCGGTGCTAGTCGCCCTCGCTGCCCTGCTGGCGGCGGGCGCGGCCTGGCTGCACTGGCGGCGGTTCATGGTGCCGATTACGGTTGCGGCGGGCTCTGCCGCGGTCGCGGGAACGGTTCTGGCGCTGACCGCCGCCGCGATCGGCCCCGACAATCTGGGCGAGAAGGTGATGCTCTCGCTGGTGCTGGTCGCGGGGCTCGCCGTGTTCGCCTTCGCGATGCGCTGGGACATTTCCGACCGCGCGCGCACCACCCGCCGCTCTGACGTCGCCTTCTGGCTCCACCTCACCGCCGCGCCGATGATCGCGCATCCGATCTTCGCGCTGCTGGGAGTGACCGACGGCGACAATCCCGGCGTCGGCGCCGCCGTCGCGGTGCTCGGGGCCTATGTCGCCTTCGGTCTCGTCGCACTGGCGACCGACCGGCGCGCGCTGCTGGTCTCGGCGCTGGCCTATGTGCTGTTTGCGCTGACCTTCCTGTTCCGCGAATTCGGCGCGGTCGAGCTCAACTTCGCGCTGACCGCGCTGGTGATCGGCTCGGCGCTGCTCAGCCTCTCGGCCTTCTGGCAGCCGATCCGGCGCGGGGTGGTGACGCTGCTGCCCGCGAATGTGCAGGCGCTGCTCCCCGCCACCGAGGAGCCCGCCTACGCCCCGCCCGCAGGGGCCAGCCCGGCGTAAGCGTCGTTTCGGAGAGACAGTGACGGCCCCGTCAGGCTTCGGTCTGGCGGGGCCGTTTCGTTCTGCCTAGTCGTCCACCGCCTTCAGCAGCCGCCGCTCCATCGGGGCGAGCACGCCGGCGAGGTCGTGGCCGCGCTTCAGGATCTGCCCGTGTTCGCCGAACAGCGTCCACATCCCCTGCTTGGCGCGCAGCGCCGGGCGCTTTTCCACCCGCGCCTGCGGGCGTTCGGCAGCGCGGCGGAAGGCGGCGAAAGTGGCGGCGTGGCGGGTGAAGTCCATCGCATAGTCGCGCCATTCCCCGGCGGCGACCATCCGGCCATAAAGATCGAGGATGCGCATCAACTCGGCCCGTTCGAACCCGACCTGATCCGCGCCGCGTCCGGGAAAGGGAACCACCTGTCCGGCCCCGCCGTGGGGCGCCATTGCGGGAGGCTTCAAGCGGTCAATCCTCGGCCGCACGCTTGCGGATGCGCACCGGCGCGGCAGGCGGCGTCGGATCGGCCACCGGGGCCGCGCGCTCGGCCAGCATGGCCTTCATCAGCGCCAGTTCCTCACGCATCATCGCCACCTCGGCCTCGAGCTTTTCGACGCAATCCCCGCGCGGGCGGCCCTTGTCGTCGCAGGGCGGATCGTCGCAGGGCGTGCCGTAGGGGATGAACTCCTTGATCCACTCCTCCGCCGGAACCAGCGTGGAGCGCGCCTTGAGGCCGACCATCGTCGCGCCCGCAGGCACATCATCGGTGACGACCGCATTGGCGCCGACGCGCGCGCGCTCCCCCACCTCGATCGGCCCGATGATCTGCGCGCCCGAACCGATGATGACATTGTCGCGCAGCGTCGGGTGGCGCTTGCCGCCCTTGCCGTTGGTGGGGTTGGTGCCGCCCAGCGTTACGCATTGGTAGATCGTGACATTGTCGCCGATCTCCGCGGTCTCCCCGATTACGGTGAAGCCGTGGTCGATGAAGAAATTCTTGCCGATCGTCGCGCCCGGATGGATGTCGATCGCGGTCAGCAGGCGCGCAATGTGGTTCACCACCCGCGCGAGGAAATACATCTTCGCCTCGAACAGCCAGTGCGCGACGCGGTGGAAACCGAGCGCCCAGACACCGGGGTAAAGCAGGATCTCCCAGCGCGAACGCGGCGCGGGATCGCGCGCGCGCACCGAGTCCAGATAGCTGATCAGCCGGTCAAACATGGCGCTCCATCATCCCACCAAAGCACAGCCGATGCAATCGGCCGATGAGAGCACTTCCCGACCCATCCGGGCCACGCTGATCGCGTCAGGACATCCGCTGGACAGAAGTGGTGCGCAGCAGGGGCTGGTTGCCCCTGCAAGCACCGCGACGAAGCCAGCGGATGTCCTGACGCGACCCCGAAGGGGCGGGCCGATTTGGGCCCAGCGCGGCGTCTCTCCTCGCTCACTATGCTTTGGCATGGCTCGCTCGTCGTTCCTTGCTCTGGGCCCAAATCGGCTCCGTCAGGGTGACCCGGATGGGTCGGGAAGTGCTCTAGAACAAGCGCTGCTGTTCGGGCCCGTGCAGGGCCTCGAGCGCGGCGCGCCAGACAGACATGGTGGCGGGCGTCTGGCGTTCAAGAGAGATGCGGTCAATTGCCGCCACCAGTGCGGCAATCGCGGCAAAGCTGCGCTCCGTGCGGGGCACGAGGTAGTCGGCCGCCCCGTCAGGCAGGCTCAGCCCGCGCGCCTCGGCATGAGCGAGGATCAGGTCGGCGGCCATCGCATCGTCGGGCGGGCCGATCTCCAGTTGCAGCGATCCGCCGATGCGAGAGGCGAGATCGGGCAGCGCGATACGCCAGCCCTTGCCCTCTGCCGCATCGGCATTGGCGACGATCAGCAGCGCCTTGCCTTCCTCGCTGCCGCCCTGCTGCACCGCGTTCCAGCGGTGGAACAGCGCGGTCTCGTCCATCCTTTCGGCATCGTCGATCACCGCGAGCCGATCCGCGCCGTGCAGCCCCTGCGCCCAGCGCGCGAGCAGGCTCTTGCCCGATTGCGGCGGGCCGGTGAGGATGGCGACGTGGAACGGCCAGCGCTCGGGCGACTGCAAGGCCTCGACCACGGCCGCATTGGCATCGCCCACCACGATCCGCTGCGCGCCGCCACGGGCATGCACCGCCAGCGGCAGGGCGATTTGCGACGGCTCGGCCATGGCCGGCGCCTAGCGGCTGATGGCGAGCGCGTTCGCCCCGCGCCGCACCGCAAACCCGCGCGCTTCGAGCGCCGCGGCGAGATCTTCGAGCGAGCCGGCATAGCTCACGCTCATCACCGAGGTGCCGCCGATGGCGGTGCTGCTGAGCAGCAGGCCGCGCACGCCAGACGTGCCGCGCACGGCGGTGATCGCGCTGTCGAAAGCCGCGCCGTCCGGGGTGGCGAACTGAACGGTGAAACTGCGCACCGCCGCCTCGGTCTCGGCGCCGGTGACGGGCTGGGCATCGATCCGCGGCACCAGCCCTGCGGCCGCCGCTGCCTCAGCCGCCTGCCGCGCCTTGGCCGCGCGGCCGATGTCGAGCAGGCGCTGGATCGCCGGGTCGATCGCGCCGCCCGCCCCCAGCCTCAGGCTCGGATCGGGGCGCAGCTTGCCCTCCGCGAGCGCGCTCGCATAGATTCCGTCCATCCGCTCCACCGCCTGCGCCAGCATCGCGGGCAGGCCCTCGGCCGTGTCGGCCTTGAGCGTAAAACTGCCCAGCGGGCGATTGTCGGGGCCGTAGCGTGCGGTGAAGGTGCCGCTCACCGGACCGCCGGGAAACTGGTGATCGAGCCGTGCAAAGGCCATCACCACATCGGTCGCGCCATATTGATCGAGCGTCGAGCGCCACCATGCCCGGCTGCGGCGGTTCGCCTGCCCGAAATTCACCAGCAGCGAATCGCCCCCCGCGCCCGAGAGGCGGACATAGTCGATGCGGCTCTGCCCCGGATTGAACTCGGCCCAGGCGCGTTGCCAGGGGTTGCGCTGTTCGAAGGTGATATAGGCGCCGCCGCTCTCCACCACCGGGATCACCAGCAGCGGGGCCGAGCGGGTCTGCTGCGCTGCTCCGCCGAGATAGGCGCCCGCGCGCTGGCGGTCGAACACCACGCCGAGCTGCGCGATATAGCGCCGGGGGCCAAGCTGCTCGCGCTCGATCACCACGGCCGAGACCAGCCCTTCGAGCTGGCTGTCGGAAATCTTGGGGCCCTTGAGCTTTTCCCACGCCTTGCGCTGCGCCTCGCGCCAGCCCTTGGCCCGCGCGTCCTCGGCGCTCTTGCCCTGAACGTCGACACTGATGCCCTTGACCTCGATATCGGCGCTGGCGGCGGTGGCGGCGATCCCGCGGTCGCCCGCGACCTGCGCCATCAGGGCATAGCCGCCGCCCAGCAGCGCAAGGGCAATCGCGGTGCCGCCAAGCCAGCGCCGCGGCGCTTGCGAAGGGGCGGCAGCCGGGCCGGGAAGGGAAAGCGTCGCACGCATGGGGAAAATCGCACCCCCTTTGCCCAATGGCGAGTGGAATTCCAAGCGCGAAAGGCTAAAGCGGCGTGCATGACGATCAAGAACTCGCCCTATACTTACGCCGATGCCGGCGTCTCGATTGCTGCGGGCAATGCGCTGGTCAAGGCCATCGCCCCGCTGGCGAAAGCCACCGCGCGCCCGGGTGCGACGAGCGAGCTGGGCGGCTTCGGCGGCTTTTTCGACCCCAAGGCGGCCGGTTACACCGACCCCCTTCTGGTCGCCGCCAATGATGGCGTCGGCACCAAACTGAAGCTGGCGATCGAGCATGACCGGCATGACACGGTCGGGATCGACCTCGTCGCCATGTGCGTCAACGATCTGATCGTGCAGGGTGCCGAGCCGCTGTTCTTCCTCGACTATTTCGCCACCGGCAAGCTGGAGAACGGCGTCGCGGAGCGGGTAATCGCGGGGATCGCGGATGGCTGCAAGCTCGCGGGCTGCGCACTGATCGGCGGCGAGACGGCGGAAATGCCGGGGATGTATGCGCCGGGCGACTACGACCTTGCAGGCTTCTGCGTCGGCGCGGTCGAGCGCGGCGAGCAGCTGACGGGCGACAAGGTTGCGCCGGGCGACGTGCTGCTGGGCCTCGCATCAAGCGGGGTGCACTCCAACGGCTATTCGCTGGTGCGCAGGCTCGCGGCGGACAAGGGCTGGAAGCTGAACCGCCCCGCCCTGTTCGATCAGGAGCAATTGCTGATCGACGCGCTGATTGCGCCCACCCGCATCTATGTCGCCAGCCTGCTGCCACTGATCCGGGCCGGGCTGATCAACGCCCTCGCCCACATCACTGGCGGGGGCTTGCTCGAAAACATCCCGCGCATCCTGCCCGATGGCGCGCACGCGCACGTCGATGCCGACCTGTGGCCCCAGCCGCGCCTGATGGCCTTCCTGCAAGCGCAGGGCCAGATCGAGCCCGAGGAAATGGCGCGCACCTTCAACTGCGGGGTCGGCATGGTGCTCGCCGTCAGCGAGACGAACGTCGCCGAAGTCACCGCGCGGCTCGAAGCGGCGGGCGAGACCGTTGTCCCGGTCGGCCGGATCGAAGCGGGCGACAAGGGCTGCACCGTCCGCGGCTCGGTTGAAACTTGGTCGGCGAAGGGCGACTGGACAGCTACCCACCTCGCATAATTCGTCACCCTGAACTTGTTTCAGGGTCCATCGTGCCACAAAGAACCGGCAGCGCTTCGGGGAGGAATGGATGCTGAAACGAGTTCAGCATGACGATTAAGGCCAAAATCGCCGTCCTCATCTCCGGCGCGGGGACCAATATGGCCGCGCTGGTCTATGCCAGCCGGATCGCGGATTGCCCCTATGAGGTCGTGCTAGTCGCCAGCAATGACCCGCAAGCCGAAGGCCTTGCGCTCGCGCAGGCCGAGGGGATCGCCACCTTCGCCCTGCCGCACAAGGGGCTCACCCGCGAGGCGCACGATGCTGCGATGGAGGCCGCCGTGCTGGAAGCGGGCGCGGAATATATCGTGCTGGCAGGCTACATGCGCATCCTTTCGGACGGGTTCGTCGTGCGCTGGGCCGGGCGGATGCTCAATATCCATCCCTCGCTGCTGCCCAAATACAAAGGCCTCGACACCCACGCCCGCGCCATCGCGGCAGGGGACAGCCACGGCGGTACCAGCGTCCATGTGGTGACGCCCGAGCTCGATGCGGGCGAGGTGCTGGCGCAGATCGCGGTGCCGATTGTTGCCGGTGACACGCCGGATACCCTCGCCGAGCGGGTGAAACTCGCCGAACACCAGCTCTACCCGCGCGCCGTGGCCGATTACGTCAGCCGCTGGCGCGATCCGGTCGCGCTGCTCGAACGGGTGCGCAACCTCGCTTTGGCCTTCCCCGAAACCGACGAACGCGAGAGCCACGGCAGCCCCGGCTTTCGCGTCGGCGGCGAAAAGAGTGGCAAATACTTCGCCTATTTCGCCGATCAGCACCACGGCACGCCGCACATCGCTTGCCTCGTGCGCACCGGCGGGATGGACGAATTGCTCAACCTCGTGGAAGCGCAGCCCGAGGTCTATTTCAAACCCGCCTATTACGGGGCGAGCGGGTGGATCGGGATCATCCTCAACCGCCCGGGCGTGGACTGGGACGCGGTCGCCGAATGGCTGACCCGCAGCTGGCGCGGCGCCGCGCCCAAGCGGCTGACCCGGCTACTGGACGTGGCGGACGAGTTTTGACCATGGCGACCCGCTCACCCCCGCCCCGCCCCCATCTGCTCGCCCGTGGCCCCTTGGCGAACCGCGCCAATGCCTTTCTCGGGCAGGCGTGGGAGCGCGGCTGGCTGCCGCCGCCCGCGCTCGATCCCGAGGCGCTGTGGGCGCTTGCAGCCAAGCCCTATGGCGCGCGGGCCGAGGCAGTGGAGCATGGCGGGCGCAGCGAAGAGGATGTCGCCGATTTCCGCGAGCGGCTGAAGCGGCTGATCACCGCCGCGCTGGCCGAGGCCGACCTCAACCCGCTGGGCCGGGCGATGGCCTGGGGGCAGCTCTCGCGCGTGGTCAAGAACCGGCTGGCCTTCGGCGCGCTGTGGCTGGAGCGGCCCGGGCTGGCCGAGACGCCGCTCGCCCCGCCGATCATCGTCATCGGCCATATGCGCAGCGGCACCACCCGAATCCACACGCTGCTTGCCGCAGACCCGGCGCATTCGCACACGCGCTATTGCGATGCCTATCACCCCGTGCCGGCGAAGCTGGGCATGAACCGGGTCAAGGCGGCGATGGAGCTGGCGATGCTGGGGCGGCTCAACCCGTGGCTGCAATCGATCCACCCGATGGCGGCGGGCGCGGTGGAAGAGGAGCTGGCGTGGATCAGCGCCGCGCTCCACCATTCGATCTACGAATCGCAGTGGCACATCCCGAGCTATTCGGCCTGGAGCGAGGCGCGCGGGTCGCTGCCGATCTACCGCGAAATGGCGCGTATCCTGCGCACCGACGCCGCCCACCGCGGCATTGCCGATCGCCCGCGCGTGATGAAAGTCCCTGCCTTTGCCGAGGACTTGCCCACGCTGCTCGCGCTGTTCCCCGATGCCCGGCTGGTGATCGCCAAGCGTGCGCACGCAGAAGTGCTCAAGAGCGCGGTCAGCCTCGCGGCGAACCAGATGGCAATGCAGTCCGATGCCTGCGATCTGGCCCGGATCGAAGCGCGCTGGGAGCATAAGATCGCGCTGCGCGAGGCGCGCATGGCGATGGCGCTGGATGGCTGGCAGGGGCCGGTGGCGCGGCTCGATTTCGACGAGATCAATGCCGACTGGGAGGGCGCGATCGCGCGCTGCTATGCCGCGCTGGACCTCGACCTCACCGGCGAGGCGCTGCTGGCGATGCGCCGGGTGATGGCGGCGAGCGAGGCCGGGCACCACCACGCCCACCGCGAACAGCTCGCACGCTTTGCTGAAGCCAAATAGCAAAAGGGCCGCCCCCCTTGCGGAGACGGCCCTTTGCACTTCATCCGGCGAAACGGATCAGCCGACGATCTCTTCGTCCTTGAAGAAATACGCGATTTCGATCGCGGCGTTTTCTTCCGAATCCGAACCGTGGACGGTGTTCTCGCCGATCGAGAGCGCCAGTTCCTTGCGGATCGTGCCGGGCTCGGCGTTCTCGGGGTTGGTCGCGCCCATGATGTCGCGGTTGCGGGTCACGGCGTCTTCGCCTTCGAGCACCTGCACGACCACCGGCTCGCTCATCATGAAGTCGACGAGTTCACCGAAAAAGGGGCGCTCCTTGTGCACCGCGTAGAAGCCTTCGGCCTGTTCGCGGGTCATGTGGATGCGCTTGGAAGCGACGACGCGCAGGCCGGCGTCTTCCAGCATCTTGGTGACCGCCCCGGTCAGGTTGCGGCGGGTGGCATCGGGCTTGATGATCGAAAAGGTGCGGGTGACCGCCATGAGTATGCTCCTGTGAACGTCTTTTTATGGGAGGGGGATATTGGCCGCGGCCCGTAGATGGTGCGATGCAAAATGGCAAGCATCAGCGCACGGGGCGGCAAATGCGGGCCGCTACGCGCAGCGGCTCCCACGGTCAGGTTGGTCGGAACGTGCGCTAGAGCCCGTCCTGCCCGATGGTGAGTTGCGCTTCGCTCATGCCGGGGCTGTCGGGGCTGGGCGAAGCAGAAAGCCCAATAATCATACGATCGGATTTTTCGGCGACCAGAATGGCGATCCCGTCATCATATGAATCGAGCTGGATCTCGAAGCCTGCCGCCTCGGCCTGCCGCCGGTAGAAGGCGGTGATCGTCGTGGGCGCATCGGCGCTTTCGAAATTCACGATCGTGTTGAAGGCGCTATCGGTCCTGTAGGTGGTGTTACCGAAAATCGTCGCGCCGGGATAAAGCGTGAAGCCCCCCGGCAAATCGCCCTGCGACGGCGCGGCTGTGGCCTCGCCCGGCGCTTGCATCGCGCTCGCCAGCGCCGGTCCGGCGACCTGCGCCAAAATCGCCAACACCGCTCCGCCCGCCAGGATGATGGCCGTTTTGCGCATTGGAATTGTATCCTCGTCTTTGCCGCAGCAATGCAGATCGATTTCAGCCTGCCTTGGTGCCGATGATGATCTGGCCGGTGGTCTTGTCGCCATCATTGTCGGTGGCCGTGACCGACAGGCTCGATCCCTTGTCCTTGATCTCGCCCCCGATCATCCGCGTGCCGTTGGTGTTCATTTCGAGCTGGATGTCGAACCCGGCGGCCTTGGCCTGATCGCGGTAGTGCTTGACCACATCTTCGGCTGAGGCATCGGCTTCGAAGGTGATCATCGTGCCCTGCCCATCGGGCTGATTGACCACGGTGTTGGTGACAACCTTCGAGCCCGGATAGAGGCTGAAGCCATCAGGCAGGGTCACCGGCACATCCGCGCCCGAGCGTAAGGTGGCCTCGCCATCCTCGCCCTTGATGGTCATGCTGGTTTCGCCGCTGTCCTTGTCGATGGTATATTCGGCGTTCTTGCCGTCCTCGGTGGTGAATTCCCCCGAAGTTTCCGATCCGCAGGCCGTCAGCAGCAGCGCGCCGCCGCTGGCCAGAATCATTGCCGTCATGCGCATGGTCTTGTCCCCCCGATAGCCTTGCGCGAAAGATTCCCCATCGCGCCGCTCAGCGCAAGGGGCTTAGCCCTTCTTGACCCAACGCCCGTCTGCCTGCGCGAAATAGCTCCGCTCCACACCTTCGCGTCCGTCCTGCGCGCGCCATGCCTGCCGCGCTGCGGGGGCGAGGTCGGGCGGGAAGAGTAGGAAGACGCGGGAAAAGCCGGGGCAATCGCGGAAGGTCCCGTCGGCGAGGATCACATGGCTCGCGCCGTTGACGGCGACCGGCTCGGCGGCGAGCAGCACCGGCTGGCGATCGGCTCCCGGCGCATCGGCCTCGCCATTGGCAAGAAAGCTTTCGGAGCCGCCTTCCCACAGTGCGCGCGAGATCGCGGCGCGCTGTTCGGCGTCTCCAGCGACCACCAGCACGCGCTCGCCCTGCCCCAGCGCGCGCTTGGCGATCAAGGCGACGACTTTCTCGACTGGATCGTCGGTGACCTGCCAGAAATCGAGCTTCATGAGTTCTGGTTGTCCTACCGCTTCGCTACTTGAGGACATTCTTGGTCCCCTTCCCGCTGCGGCAGCGGTCCGAACAATATTTCACATTGTCCCAATCCCGCTCCCACTTCTTGCGCCATGTGAAAGGCAGCCCGCAGGCGAGGCAGGTTTTGGTGGGCAGATCGCTCTTTTTCCGCATCTTGGGGATGGCAGAAACTCCCCCTTTAGGCTTCCACCACATCCCGCACGAACTGGTCGATCAGGCGCACGCCATAGCCGGTCGCGCCCTTGTCCCAGGTGTGGCCGGGCTTGTTCGACCAGACCATGCCCGCGATGTCGAGGTGCGCCCAGGGGGTGCCATCCTTGACGAAGCGCTGGAGGAACTGCGCCGCCGTGATCGAACCACCCTCGCGCGGGCCGATGTTCTTCATGTCGGCGATGGGGGAGTCGATCAGCTTGTCGTAATTCGCGCCCAGCGGCATCCGCCACAGCTTGTCGCCGCTCGCCTTGCCCGCCGCGGCAAGCTGCTCTGCAAGCGTATCGTCGTTCGCGAACATCCCGCCATATTCGTTGCCGAGGCTGATGATCATCGCGCCGGTCAGCGTGGCGAGGTCGACGATCCGCGCGGCATCATATTGCTGCTGCACCCAGTGCAGCGCATCGCACAGCACCAGACGCCCTTCGGCATCAGTGTTGAGCACTTCGACCGTCTGCCCGCTCATGGTGGTGACGACATCGCCGGGGCGCTGTGCCTTGCCGTCGGGCATGTTCTCGACCAGGCCCATCACGCCGATCACGTTGGCCTTGGCCTTGCGCCCGGCCAGCGCCAGCATCGCGCCCGCGACCGCGCCTGCGCCGCCCATGTCCCACTTCATGTCTTCCATGCCCGGCCCGGGCTTGAGCGAGATCCCGCCGGTGTCGAAGGTCACGCCCTTGCCGACGAACACGGTCGGCTTGTCACCCGCCGCCCCGCCATTCCAGCGGATCGCGAGCAGCTTCGATTCGCGCTCCGAGCCGAGGCCGACGCCCACCAGCGCGCCCATGCCGAGCTTGTCCATCTCGGCCTCGCCCAGCACGGTGATTTCCACCCCGGTGCCCGCGAAGGCTTCCTCGCAGGTGGCGACGAAGCTGGCGGGGTAGATGATGTTGGCAGGCTCGGTCACCAGCGTGCGGGTGAATTCGACCCCCCTGGCGAGCGCCGCCTCGCGCTGCCACGCCGCCTCGGTGCCCTCGGGTGCGCCGATGACGTGGACCGTGGCAAGGCTCGGCTTCTTGTCGGAGGCCAGCCGCGTGCGATACTTGTCGTGCCGCCAGCCGCGCAGGCGCAGCGCCAGCAGCACCGCGGCGGCATCGTCGGCGCTGAGCCCGGCGTGCGACAGATCGAGCACCATCGCCTTCTCGCCCGAGACCAGATATTTCGCCGTCAGCGCAGCGCCCGCACGCTCGCAATTGGCGCGGCGGTCGGCGGCATCGGCCTCACCCGCGCCCGCCAGCGCAATCCGCTTCACCGCGCCGCCGATGCTGGCAAAGCCTTCGAACAGCTGCCCCGCGCGCCCGGTAAAGGCCGATGCGGCCGCACCTTCGACCAGCGCCGTATCGAGCCCGGCAAGCGCAGCCCCCTGATTGACGACCCGCGCGTGCAGGCGAATGTCGGCAGGGGCGGCGGCGGTGAAGTGAATCTGCATGAATACTCCGAAGAAGCTGGAAGCCGGGGCTGCTGCGACGGAGCGGACAAGGCGCCGTCCACCTGCGACAGACCGTGCAATACTGAGCGCGCGAGAGGCGCAATGCCGATTGCGATTAGGCCCGAGCGGTGCAATAGGCAAGGCCATGTCGGGAGGCTCCCTGGACCGATCGCGCAAGGGCGCGTGCCATGCCCTGCGCGTGTCGACGCGGGGTGCCGCTACGCGTCTGGTGCTTGTGCTGGCGCTGACGGCAAGCCCCGCTGCCCTTGCCGCGCAGGACGAGCAGCACGCCCCGGCCCCCGCCGCATCCGAAGCGACCACAACCGCCCCGCGTCAGATCGATTTCGAGGCGAGCGAGCTTGGCTACAACAGTGAAACCGACACCGTTACCGCGCGCGGCAATGTCATCCTGCGCTCCGAAGACCGCTCGGTGCGCGCCGATGAGGTCGTGTGGTTCCGCGAGACCGGCCGGATCATCGCCAGCGGCAATATCCGGCTCGTGGATGAGGCGGGCAACCAGCTGTTCACCGATCAGGTCGAACTTACGGAGGAATTCGATACCGGCGCGATGAGCGAGCTGCTGATCGCCCTGCGCGCCGGGGGCCGCCTCGCCGCCCGCTCGGCGGAGCGCGGGGAGAACGGCGATGCGATCCTGATCGACGCGGCCTATTCCGCCTGCCCCGTGGTCGATGCCGAGGGCTGCACCAAGGATCCGACCTGGCGCGTCACTGCGCGGCGCGTGATCTACGATCAGAGCGCGGCGCGGGTGCGCTTTGAAGGCGCGATGCTGGAGCTGTTCGGCGCGCGCATCCTACCGCTGCCGGGCCTCGCGATCCGCACCGATGGCAAGGCCGAAAGCGGGTTTCTTGTGCCCGACGTCCGCGTCACGCAGGTCAACGGGCTGGAGCTGTCGGGCGAATATTATTGGCGCATGGCCGACAATTACGACCTGACGCTTGGGGCCTATGTCTTCTCCAACGTCGCCCCGATGGCGAGCGCCAAGTGGCGGCACCTCACCGAAAAAGGCGCCTATCAGATCACCGGCTACGGCACCTTTTCCGACCGCGCGACCGACTTTACCGGAGCGCAGGGCCTGCAAACCGACCCGCGCGGTTATCTGGATGCCAATGGCACCTTCCAGTTCTCCCCCGACTGGAGCCTGTCGGGATCGATCCGCCTCGCTTCGGACCGCACCTTCCTGCGTCGCTACGATCTCAGCCGCGATGACCGGCTGCGCTCGACCATCAATCTCGAACGCATCACCGACCGCTCCTATTTCTCGGTGGCAGGATGGGCGACGCAGACGCTGCGGCTCAACGCCGATCAGGGGCAGGTGCCGCTCGCCCTGCCCGCGATCGACTATCGCCAGCAGGTCGGCGACACGGTGCTGGGCGGCAATCTGATGGTGCAGGCCAACAGCCTCGCGCTGCTGCGGCGCGACGGGCAGGACACCCAGCGTGCCTTTGCCGGGGCGCAGTGGGACCTGAAGCGGCTGACCGGCATGGGGCAGGTCGTCACCCTGACCGCGCTGGTGCGCGGCGATGTCTACAACACAAACGATGTGCTCTCCACCACCACCCCGGCCTATCGCGGCACCGAAGGCTGGACCACGCGCGGCATCGCCACCGCGGCGCTGGATATCGAATGGCCTTTCGTGGGCGAAGCCTTCGGCGGCACGCAAGTGTTCAAGCCGCGCCTGCAGATCGTTGCCAGCCCCGACATCAAGAACCTCGCCGTCCCCAACGAGGATGCGCGCGCGATCGATCTGGAGGATTCCAACCTCTTCGCCCTCAACCGCTTCCCCGGCTATGACCGGGTCGAAGACGGCAGCCGGGTGACCTGGGGGGTGGACTGGGAATTGCAGCGCCCCGGCTGGCGCGTGCGCTCGACCATCGGGCAATCCTTCCGGCTCAGCGCGCCCGATCCGGCGCTGTTCCCCCAAGGCACGGGCCTGTCCGAAAGCGTCACCGATTTTGTCGGTCGCACCGAAGTGCGCTTCCGCAACCTTGTCAGCTTCACCCACCGCTTCCGGCTCGACAAGGACAATTTCGCGGTGCGCCGCAACGAGATCGACGCTACCATCGGCTCGCGCCGCACCTATCTCGAAGTCGGCTATCTGCGGCTCGACCGCAATATCCAGACGGTCGAGGATCTGCGCGACCGCGAGGAACTGCGCGCCGCCGCGCGGGTGGCGATCGGGCGCAAGTGGTCGGTGTTCGGCTCGGGCGTGTTCAACCTCACCGATCCTGAGGAAGATCCGGTGTTCCAGCCCGATGGGTTCCAGCCGATCCGCACCCGGCTGGGGGTGGCCTATGCCGATGACTGCATCGAATTCGGCGCGACCTGGCGGCGCGACTTCATCGACGCGGGCGACGCGCGGCGCGGGAATGCCTTCCAGCTGTTCTTCGCCCTTCGCAATCTGGGCTTCCGCTGACCATAGCCAGACAATCGGTGGGCTGCCCATCTGCACGAATTGGCAGGCACGGCAAATGGCGTTAAGGAAGCGCCGAGCGCAAGCTGGGCGGCCTGACGGGGGTCGGCGACTCAGCTTCCATTCAGCCGGTGGAGGGCACTGGCACAGCACCACGCGCCCCTTGAGCGCGGACATTTTGGCATGAAGACGGGATTTATCGAGTGAGAGTGAAGCTGTTTTCCAAGGCCCTGTTGGCAAAGACCGGGACGGCGCTGGCCGCTGCCGGGGTGCTCGGTCTTGCCCTGACCCCGATTGCGGCACCGGCACAGACCGTTGCTGTGCCGACGGCGGACAACCCCTTCGGCCTGCCCGAGGACATCACCCTGTTCGGCAAGTCCGATCCCGATCGCCGCACCGCGACCGCGATCGTCAACGGCTTCGTCATCACCGGCACCGACATCGACCAGCGCGTGGCGCTGGTGACCTCGGCCTCGGACGCGCCGATCTCGGACGAGGAAATGCTGCGCCTGCGCGTGCAGGTGCTGCGGAACCTGATCGACGAGACGCTCAAGATCCAGGCCGCCGCCGCGTCCGAAATGGCGGTGAAGCGCGAAGAAGTCGAACAGACCTATTCGCAGCTCGCCGGGCAGAACTTCGGCGGCGATACCAAGAAGATGGACGAATACCTCGCCTCGATCGGCTCTTCGGCGGCATCGCTCAAGCGCCAGATCGAAGGAGAAGTGGCGTGGGAAAACCTCCTGCGCCGCAACGTCATCCCCTTCGTCAACATCTCGGCCGAAGAGGTTAACGAAGCTCTCAAGCGTATGAATGAGGCGAAGGGCACCGACGAATACCGGGTGGGCGAGATTTACCTTTCGGCGACCACCGAAAACCGCGCGCAGAAGCTGGCGAACGCGCAGCAGATCATGCAGCAATTGCAGCAGGGCGGCAGCTTCGTCGCTTACGCGCGGCAGTTCTCCGAAGCCTCGCACTCGGTGGTGGGCGGCGATCTCGGCTGGCTGCGGATCGGCCAGCTGCCCCCGCAGCTCGCCGCCGCAGTGCGCACGATGCAGCCCGGCCAGCTTCAGGGCCCGATCGAAATTCCCGGCGGTTTCTCGATCGTCTACCTGATCAACAAGCGTCAGGTGCTGATGGCCGATCCCAACGAGGCGATCCTGAACCTCAAGCAGATCTCCATCAACTTTGCCCCCGGCACCACGCAGGAACAGGCCGAGGCGCGGGTCGAGGAGTTCGGCACCTTCCTTGAAGGCCTGCGCGGCTGCGCCGATGCCGATGCGGGCGCCAAGGCCATCGGGGCCGAAGTGGTGACCAACGATCAGATCAAGGCCGCCAACCTGCCCGAACAGCTGCGCGCGATCATCCTCGGCCTTCAGATCGGGCAGGCGACGCCGCCCTTCGGGGGTCTGCAGGAAGGCGTGCGCGTGCTGATGGTGTGCGGGCGCGACGATCCGGTCGATGCCGGCGCGCCGTCCTTTGCCGCGGTCATGGACCAGATGGAAGAAGAGCGCGTCGGCAAGCGCGCCCAGAGGTTCCTGCGCGATCTGCGCAACGACGCCTACATCGAATACAACTGACGGCGCGCGGGCGTTGACGGGGCCGCTCGCGATCACGCTTGGCGATCCGGCGGGGATCGGGCCGGAGGTGATCCTCGGCGCGTGGCTGCGTCTGCGGCGCGAAGGCCGCGCGCCGCCCGCCTTCGTCGTCGGCGGGCCGGAGCTGCTGCGGCAGGCCGCCGAGCGCTGCGGGATCGACTGCCCGATCGTGCCGATTGCCGAGCCCGCCGAGGCGATGTTTGCCTACGCTGCGGGCCTTCCGGTGATGGCGGGGCTCGACGGGCCCTGGCACCCCGCCCGCCCGTCGCCCGATGGCGCGCGGCTGGCACTGGCCTCGCTGCAATGGGGCGCGAAGTTCGCGCTCTCCGGGGTCGCGTCCGGGCTTGTGACCGCGCCGGTCGCCAAGGGCGCGCTGGCGGAGATCGGGTGGGATTACCCCGGCCAGACCGAATTCCTCGCCGACACCTGCGGCAGGCCCTATCGCGATGCGGTGATGATGCTCGCCGGGCCCAGCTTGCGCACCGTGCCGATCACTGTCCACGTCGCGCTGGCCGAGGTGCCGGGGCTGCTGTCGGCCGAGCTCATCATCCACAAGGCGCGGATCGTGGCGGCGGGGCTGGCCCGCGACTTCGGCATTGCGAGCCCGCGCCTCGCCGTGGCCGCGCTCAACCCCCATGCCGGCGAAGGCGGCCAGTTCGGCGACGAGGACGCGGCGATCATCGCCCCGGCCATCGCCGCCCTGCAGGCCGAGGGGATCGCCGCTTTCGGCCCCGTCCCCGGCGACGCGCTGTTCACCCCGCGCGCCCGCAGCGGCTATGACGCGGCGCTGTGCATGTATCACGATCAGGCGCTCATCCCGCTGAAAGCGCTGGAGTTTGACGAGGGCGTAAATGTCACGCTCGGCCTGCCGATCATCCGCACCTCACCCGATCACGGCACCGCCTTCGACATCGCCGGGCAAGGCGTGGCCGACGCGGGCGCGATGGCGGCGGCAATCGTGATGGCGGCCGAGATGGCCGCGGCCCGCGAGCGTGCCGGTGCCTGATCTTCCCCCCATCCGCGAGGTCATCGCCCGCCACAACCTCGCCGCGTCCAAGGCGCTGGGGCAGAACTTCCTGCTCGACGAGCAGCTCCTCGCCCGCATCGCCGCGCTGCCGGGGAGCCTCGAAGGCAAGCGGGTGCTCGAAGTCGGCCCCGGCCCCGGCGGGCTGACGCGGGCGCTGCTGCGCGCTGGGGCGAAGGTCATCGCGATCGAGATGGACCGCCGCTGCCTCCCCGCGCTGGCCGAACTGGGCGAAGCTTTCCCCGGCCAGCTGACCGTGATCGAGGGCGACGCGCTGAAGCTTGATCACGCGGCGCTGATGGGCGGGGAGCCGTTCCATGTCCTCTCCAACCTCCCCTATAATGTCGGCACCGCGCTGTTCGTGCGCTGGCTCGGCGGTGAGGCATGGCCGCCGCTGTGGCAGTCGCTCACCCTGATGTTCCAGCGCGAGGTCGCCGACCGGATCGTCGCGGCGGCAGGCGACGACGCCTATGGCCGCCTCGCCGTCCTCGCTCAATGGCGGGCCGAGGCGCGATTGGCGATGAAGGTCCACCGCAGCGCCTTCACCCCGCCCCCCAAGGTGATGAGCGCCATCGTCCACGTGACCCCCGCCGAAATGCCGAAAGGCGTCTCCGCCCGGATGCTCGAACGCCTCACCGAAGCCGCCTTCGGCCAGCGCCGCAAGATGCTGCGCCAGAGCCTCAAAGGCGTGCCGGGGGCCTTGGAGGCGCTAGCGATGCTGGGGATCGACGAAACGCGGCGCGCCGAGACGGTCAGCGTCGCGGAGTTCGTCAGCGTGGCGCGGGCGCTTACCCACCGGCCGGGCTAGACATCCTGCGCACCAATTCGGCGCGTTGGAGCATCAGGCCGAGGATCTCCGACTTCTCGGCAGCCCATTCCATGACATTGGAAAACATGGTGATTTCCAAGCCGCCAACGCCTTCCATCCGGATGCCATAGGCTCTGCCGACCAGATCCCACGCGGCAGGCTCGATTGTAATCTGGTCGAACGGCAGGAACAGATCGCGACAGCCATGTCGGAACGGCGGCACGATCGTCAGGCTCAGCCCGTCAGGGTGAACGCCGAGCACAACCGGCGGGTAACGCTCCGACTTCAACTCGCCTGACAGGTGCCCCCAGCGGAAGCCGGGCGGCGCAATGCGCAGCATCCCCGCCAGCTTCTTTGCGATCGGCTCACGCGGAGAAATCGCGGCATAGAACAGTTCAAACTCGCGCCAGCGCGAGTGGCTGGCATGCATGATATAGAACGCGAGCCCCCCGAACACACCAAGGCTGACCATGCTGACCACCGCCAGATAGAGCTGTTCGATGATGTCTCCCATGTGGATTCGTCCTGGGTCCCGGGATTTGCAATCGCGATTACCCTAACCGAATCCGGTAGATAAAAGGTTTACCCTGCCTTCTTCCGCAAGCGCCAGGCATGCAGCAGCGGTTCGGTGTAGCCGCTCGGCTGCTCCACGCCCTTGAAGATCAGGTCCTTGGCCGCGCTGAAGGCCGCGCCGTTCTCGTTGCCTGTCAGCGGTTCGTAGAGCGGGTCGCCCGCGTTCTGCGCGTCGACCTTGGCGGCCATGCGGGTGAGGCTGTCCATCACCTGCGCCTCGCTCACCACCCCGTGCAGCAGCCAGTTGGCGATATGCTGCGAGGAGATGCGCAGCGTCGCGCGGTCTTCCATCAGTCCGACATCGTTGATGTCGGGCACCTTCGAACAGCCCACGCCCTGATCCACCCAGCGCACGACGTAGCCGAGAAGGCCCTGACAATTATTGTCGAGCTCCTCGCGCACCTCGGCATCGGACCAGTTCGCGCCCTCGGCGAGCGGGATTGCCAGCAGCGCGTCGAGCCCAGCGGGTTCGGGAAGGTGCTTCTGCACGTCGAACACATTGATCTGGTGATAATGAAGCGCATGGAGCGTCGCGGCGGTGGGGGACGGCACCCACGCGGTGTTCGCGCCGGCCTTCAGGTGCCCCACCTTCTCGACCATCATCTGCCCCATCAGGTCAGGCGCGGCCCACATGCCCTTGCCGATCTGCGCCTTGCCCGAAAGGCCGTGGCGAAGGCCAATGGCGACGTTGCGCGCCTCATAGGCCTTGAGCCAATCCGCCCCCTTCATCGCGCCCTTACGCAGCATCGGTCCGGCGCGCATGGAGGTGTGGATTTCGTCGCCGGTGCGATCGAGGAAGCCGGTGTTGATGAACACGATCCGGTCCTTCACTGCATGGATGCAGGCGGCGAGATTGGCCGACGTGCGGCGTTCTTCGTCCATCACGCCGACCTTGATCGTGTGGCGCGGGAGCTGAAGCATATCCTCAACCGCGTCGAACAGGTCATTGGTATAGGTGCATTCTTCCGGCCCGTGCATCTTGGGCTTCACGATGTAGATAGAACCGCAGCGCGAGTTTCCGAAGCGGCCCTTGCCTTCGACATCGAGCGTGCTGATCGCGCTGGTGAAGACCGCGTCCATGATGCCCTCGGGGATCTCGCTGCCGTCGGGCAGGCGGATTGCCGGGTTGGTCATCAGGTGGCCGACATTGCGCACGAACATCAGGCTGCGCCCCGGCAGGGTGTGCGTGGTGCCATCAGGAGCGGTGTAGGTTTTGTCGCCCGCCAGCGTGCGGGTGAGCGTCTTGCCACCCTTTTCGAAGCTCTCCGACAGATCGCCCCGGATGATGCCGAGCCAGTTGGTGTAGGCGAGCAGCTTGTCCTCGGCATCCACCGCCGCGACCGAATCCTCGCAATCGGCGATGGTGGTGAGCGCGGATTCGACCACAATGTCGGCGATCCCGGCTGTGTCGGTCGCGCCGACGGGGGTGTCGCGGTCGAACACCACTTCGATATGCAGGCCGTTGTTGCGGAACAGCAGGCCCTTGTCGGTCTTGCCGACATACTGGCTTTCGTCCTGCAATTTGCCGTCGTGCTCGTCGGCAATGTCCGCCCAGCTCTGGTCCACCAGCGGCAGCGCCTCGTCTAGAAACTGCCGCCCGCGTGCGATCACCGCCGCGCCGCGCGCTTCGTCATAGCCGCCGGGCTTTGCCGGGGGAGCATCCAATGCATCGGTACCGTAGAAGGCATCATAAAGGCTCCCCCAGCGCGCATTCGCCGCATTCAGCAGGAAGCGCGCGTTGAGGATCGGCACCACCAGCTGCGGGCCAGCCATCGTGGCGATCTCGGGATCGACATTCTGCGTGCCGATCTGGAAGTCGCCGGGCTCGGGCACGAGGTAGCCGATTTCGGTCAGGAAGGCCTTGTAGGCGGCGGCATCATGAGGCTTGCCTGCGCGCTCCATATGCCACGCGTCGATCTGCGCTTGAAGGCTCTCGCGCTTTTCGAGCAGCGCGCGGTTGCGCGGGGCGAACTCGGCCAGCAGCGCGGCAAAACCCTGCCAGAACGCCTCCACATCGCGGCCCAGCGGCGTCAGCACCTCGCGCTCGACAAAGGTCGCCAGCCGGGAGTCGATGCTCACGCCGGCGCGGGTGGTCATGTCAGTCATGGTAGTCCTCGTGTGGTAAGCGTGGAAAGCCGAACCCGGGGAGGAGAGGACGGATGGCCCTATGGCGCAGCCCCGACATGATTGCAACGGGTTGGACACCGGCGCGCAGACGGCTAGAGGGAGGGGATGGACGGGAACCTGGGCACAATCGACAGCGCAGCCATGCTCGCGCAGGTGCAGGCGTGGAGCGCGATCAACACGGGCACCGGCAATCTGGCCGGTCTGGCCGAGCAGGCCGCGGCACTGGCGGAAGCCTTCGGCGCGCTGCCGGCCACGGTGGAACTGGTCGACCCTGCCCCCGTCACCGCAATCGCCGCCGATGGCAGCGCCTTCGACAAGCCCCACGGCCAACATCTGGTGGTGCGCGTGCGCCCGCAGGCCAATCGCCGCATCCTGCTGACGGGGCATATGGACACGGTGTTCCCCGCCGATCACACCTTCCAGCACCAGCGCTGGCTGGATGAAGAGACGCTCAACGGCCCGGGCGTCGCCGACATGAAGGGCGGGATCGCGGTGATGCTCCACGCGCTGCTGGCCTTCGAGCAGACCCCCGGCGCGGGCGCGCTGGGCTATGATATCCTGATCAATTCGGACGAGGAAACCGGCTCGCTCGCCAGCGCGGACCTGATCGCGCAGCTCGCGGCGGGCAAGCTCGCGGCGCTCACCTACGAGCCTGCCGCGCTCCCCGATGGCACGCTGGCGCATGAGCGCGGCGGCACCGGCAACTATTCGATCACCTTCGCCGGCAAGAGCGCCCATGCCGGGCGCAATCCGCACGAGGGGCGCAACGCGGTGGTCGCAGCGGCCGATCTGATCCTGCGGCTGAAGGCGCTCGAGAGCGCCGAGATTACCATCAACCCCGCCAAGCTCGAAGGCGGGGCGGCCAACAACGTCGTGCCCGATCACGCGGTGCTACGTTTCAACGTGCGGCCCAAGACGGTCGAGGCGGGTGCAGCATTCGATAGCGTCCTCAACGATTTGCTGTGCAGCATTGAGACGACGCATGACATCGCCACCCATCGCCACGGCGGCGTCACCCGCCCGCCCAAGAAGGTCGATGCCGCAGCGCAGCGCCTGTTCGACCTCGTGCGCGAGTGCGGCGCGGAGCTGGGGCAGGACATTCGCTGGCAATCGACCGGCGGGGTGTGCGACGGCAACAACATCGCCGCCTGCGGCGTCCCCGTGGTCGACACCATGGGCGTGCGCGGCGGCGCGATCCATTCCCCGGACGAATATCTGATCGTCCCCAGCCTTGCCGAACGCGCCCGCCTCTCGGCCCGCGTGATCGAGCGTCTTGCTTCAGGAGCCCTCCAGTGACCTTCCGCCTGCGCGCCGCGCGCGCCTCCGATCTCGAGGCGCTTTACGAGATGGCCAAGCTGACCGGCGGGGGATTCACCAACCTGCCGCCCGATCGCGCCGCGCTCAAAGCCAAGCTCGAACGTGCCGAGGGTGCCTTCGCGCAGGACAGCGAGGCATTGGCCGACGAGCTGTTCGTGCTGGTGCTCGAAAACGCCCGCACCGGGGCGGTGCGCGGCACCTGCCAGCTGATGAGCCAGGTGGGCCAGCGCTGGCCGTTCTATTCCTACCGCCTCAACACGCTGACCCAGTATTCGCAGGAGCTGGACCGCACGGTGCGCGCCGAGCTGCTCAGCCTCGTGACCGATCTCGAAGGGTCGAGCGAGGTGGGCGGGCTGTTCCTCCACCCCAACGAGCGCGCCGGGGGCCTCGGCCTGCTGCTCGCCCGCTCGCGCTACCTGTTCGTGGCGATGCACCGCAAACGCTTTGCCGAGCGCATCCTGGCAGAGCTGCGGGGCATTATCGACGAGCGCGGCGGATCGCCCTTCTGGGACGGAGTGGCAGGCCGCTTCTTCGGGATGAGCTTTCAGGACGCGGACTATTTCAACGCGATCAACGGCAACCAGTTCATCGCCGATCTGATGCCCAAGCACCCGGTCTATATCGCGATGCTCGATGACGACGCGCGCAGCGTGATCGGCGTGCCCCATCCCACCGGGCGCGCGGCGATGCGGATGCTGGAGCACGAGGGCTTCCGCCACGATGGCTATGTCGACATCTTCGACGGCGGGCCGACGATGACGGCGCACACCGACATGGTCACCAGCGTGAAGAACTCCGTGTCGGCGCGGGTCACGGCGCTGTCGGTGGCCGAGGGCGAGAAGGCGATCCTCGCCACCGGGCGGCTCGGCACTTTCCGCGCCTGCTTCGGCGCGCGGGTACTGGGCGAGGACGGGACGATCGCGATCGATTCGGTCAGCGCCGACGTGCTCGACGTGTCCGAGGGCGACGAAGTGTGGAGCGTGGGGCGATGAGCCTGACTGAGATCAATTTCGACGGGATCGTCGGCCCCTCGCACAATTACGCGGGTCTCAGCCTCGGCAATATCGCCAGCGCGACGCATGGGGGCGATCCCTCATACCCGCGCGCGGCGGCCTTGCAGGGGGTAACCAAGATGCGCGGCAATCTCGCGCGGCTGGGCGTGCAGGGTTTCCTGCTGCCGCTCCCCCGCCCGAACACAGCCTTGCAGCAGGCGCTGGCGCTGGATGGCACCGAGCCGCCGCAGCTGCGCGCCGCGCCGTGGTCGGCCTCGTCGATGTGGACCGCCAATGCGGCGACCGTCTCCCCTGCCCCCGACACCGCCGACGGGCGCTGCCACCTGACGCCCGCCAACCTCGTCACCATGCTGCACCGCGCGCAGGAATGGCCGGATACGCAGGCGCAGCTGGCAATCGCGTTCGGCGACGCACGCCACTTCGCCATCCATGACGCGGTGCCGCCGAGCTTCGGCGACGAGGGCGCGGCCAATCACATGCGGCTGTGCGAGAGCCATGATGCGCCGGGCGTCGAAGTGTTCGTCTACGGCAAGACCGGCGGCCGCTTCCCAGCGCGCCAGCACGAACAGGCCAGCCGCCTCGTCGCGCGCGCGCATGGCCTCGATCCGGCGCGCACCGTGTTCATCGAACAGAACTCCGCCGCGATCGAGGCGGGTGCGTTCCACAATGATGTGGTCGCGGTGGCGAACGGGCGCGTGCTCTTCACCCATGCCGAGGCCTTTGCCAACCAGCACGGCGCCTATGACGCGATCCGCGCCGCCTTCCCCGCGCTGGAAGTGGTCGAGGTGCCCTCCTCAGCCGTCAGTCTCGCGGAGGCAATCCGCACCTATCTGTTCAACGCTCAGCTCTTGACGTTGCCCTCCGGCGAGATGGCGCTGATCGTGCCTGAGGAATGCCGCGAAAGCGCCGCCGTGTGGGGCTGGGTCGAAGGAATGCTCGCCGGCAACGGCCCGATCCGGCAGGTGATCCCGGTCGATGTGCGCCAGTCGATGGCCAATGGCGGCGGCCCCGCCTGTCTGCGCCTGCGCGTGGTATGCGACCCCGCGACCGTCGATCCGCGCTTCCTGCTAGACGAGGCAAAGGCCGACCTGATCGAGCGCACCATCGCCGCGCACTGGCCGGAACAAATCGACCCGTCCGATCTTGGAACAGCCACACTTGCGGCGAGCGTAATTGCGGCACGCCTCGCCCTGCTGAAGGCGCTCGATCTGGCACAGCTTGGTTAACGCATTTGGCGCGAAGCCCGCATCGCGGGTAAGGTTAGGCAAATATTGACGCGACTCAGCCGCAGCCGTGTCGCACCACAAACCGGGAGTCGCCATGCTGCGCAAAATCGCAAGGCTGTTCGTGATCAAGACGCGGTTCGAGGCGTTCCTGATCATCTACGCGCTTGCGCTCGGATCGAGCGCGCGGGGGATGGTCTATCTCCACGAATATCCTGGCTTTGGCGGCAAGCTGCTGTTTCTGGCGACCACCGGCGCGGTGTTCCTCGGCGGGGCGAAGATCCTCGATTGCCTGCGGCTGGAGAAGGAAGTGGCGGAATTGCGCGAGGCGCAGAGCCTGGCGCAGGACTAGGCCAGCCGGACGCCGAATGCGCGACCCGCAACCCGTCTTCGGATCTGCCTTTTTCTACGCAGTGATTGGCGGTTTCTTCCTTGCGATCTTCACTATGGGAGTCGTAGGCTTGGGCGAATGCTCGCATGATGGCACGCCCGAGGCGCTGGCCTGTAAGGCCGCCCACAGGCGGATCGGACTCTTCTATCCGCTGCTCTATATCGCAGTGACCGGGCTTGCGGTGCAGCGCTATCGGCGGGGCAAGGAAGGCGCGGCGGGGCTGGCGATTTTCGCGGGGCCGCTAGCTGCGGTGGGCGTGATGCTAGTCAACGCGTTCGCACGATAGGCCGTCATTCCGAAGGGAGAAAGGTGGGGGTTTCTGTTGCTACGTACCCCCGGACGCCCGGTTTCCGATTCTGTTGCCCGGTTCGGTCCAACCGCGCTTTTTGGCCTAATAAAAGAAGGGCGTTAGCCCATCAATTACGCAGCGATTGCGAGTGCTTCGTTGTCGTTGGCACTTATGGGTTTTGAGCCTTATGCGGGTTACTCAGCCCGGACGAAAACTACGCTTTTCAACACACGTCGATCCTGGTTCGGCCCCGTCAGGAGTTGCGGCGCCCTGTTGAGGGGCCGCCGCTACTGGTGGAGCCGCCGGGTACTGCCCCCGGGTCCGTTGCATCTATTATACGCAGCCATTTATCGTCATAGCCGGTCGAAACCGGCAGGATTGGATATAGCGCCGCAATCCTGAATGTGAAGTGGATGAGCTTTGTTTGTGCGCACCCATCCGGGCGCGCGTATCCTCGCTCATGCTGGCTGCGCCAGCGTCGCTGCGGGCGGGCGGTCGCCCTTGCGGCCCTGCGGGCCGTTGGAGCTGAACCGCCCTCCCCTACTTACTTCTTCAGCGCGTCCCGGATCTCGACCAGCAGTTCGACCTCGGTCGGCCCGGCAGGAGCGGCTTCCTCGGGCTTGGAGAACTGCGCGCTGATCTTGGTCACGTAACGCACCATCAGGAAGATGATGAAGGCGAGGATCACGAAGTTGATGATGGTCGACACGAAAGCGCCCAGCCCCAGCACGTTGGCCCCCGCCTCGCGCGCGGCGGCGAGCGGCGTGCCGGGCTCCACCTCACCCGAAAGCACCCAGTAACGGTCGGAAAAGTCGATATTTCCGAAGATCGCCCCAACGATCGGCATGATGATCTCATCCGTCAGCGATTTGACGATCGCCCCGAAGGCGGCGCCGATGATGACCCCGACGGCAAGATCCATGACATTGCCCTTGGCGATGAAAGCCTTGAAATCCGAAAGCATGATAATCCCCTCGACTGTAGCTGTTTACCATGTTCTGGCACTCGCACAGGCGTCTGCCAAGCGGGATACGAACGCCGTCCACCGCTTGAACGGGGAGGACGGTGTGCTATATCCGCAATACAGGAACACGCCGCCACGGGCCGCAATGCGGCACCGCGCGCGACAAGGAGGGATCATCCGATGAATTTGACCACCATGCTGCGCGGTGCCTTTGCCGCCGTCGCCGCGCTCAGCCTTGCGGCCTGCGGGATCAACTCGGTCCCGACCAAGGAAGAAGCCGCCAAGGCGCAGTGGGGCAATGTCGAAAGCGCGCTGCAGAACCGGTCGGACAAGATCCCCAATCTCGTCGCCGTGGTGCAGGCCGCTGCGATCTCGGAAAAGGACATCCTGCAAGGCGTGATCGACGCGCGTGCGCGGGCGACCTCGATCAACATCACCACCGATGACCTGTCGAACCCGGAAGAGTTCAAAAAATTCAGCGATGCGCAGAACCAACTGACGCAGGCGCTCGGGCAGCTGCGCACCGTGGTCGAAAACTACCCCCAGCTCGCCAGCCAGCCGCGCTTTGCCGATCTGATGGTGGCAATCGACGAGGCGAACAACCAGATCAACACCGAGCGGGTGCGCTACAATGACCTCGCGCGCGACTACAACACCGAGATCCGCACCTTCCCGTCCAGCATCGGCGCGAACATCGTCCACGGGGCCGAGGCACTCCAGTATTTCGAGGCGGATGAAGGCGCGAAGGCCAATCCCAAGGTCGACATGAGCGCGATCACCGGCGGCGCGACCCCGGCGGCCACGAACTGAGGTGACGCCGCGCGCCGCGCTCGCCGGCCTTGCGCTGCTGACGGTCGCCTGCGGCCGGGAGGCAGAACCGGCCAGGCCCGCCGAGCCGGTGACCGATCAGGCGGACATCCTCTCGCCTGCGGCAGAGGAAGCGCTGGACGAAACGTTGCGTCGCTACTGGAACCAGAAGGAGACCGCGATCGTGGTCGCAACCGTGCCAAGCCTGAAGGGCGAGTCGATCGAGGCGGCCGCCAACCGGATGTTCAACGATCGTGGTATCGGCGCGGTGGGCACCAACCGCGGCGTGCTGCTGCTGATCGCGCCCGAGGAGAGGAAATTGCGGATCGAGGTCGGCTGCGGCCTTGAAACGGTCCTGCCGTCCGAGGTGGCCGCGGGGATCATTCGCGAGGCGATCAAGCCGCGCTTCAGCGCCGGTGATTTCGATGCCGGGACCAGCGCCGGGGTCGATGCGCTGATCAGGCGGATCGACACCGCCAATGTCCCCGCCGGGCCAGTCAGCCGCCGCTGCAAGCAGATCATGAAGATCGCCGCATGAACCGGCTGCTTGCCCTGCTCCCCCTCTGGCTCGCGGCGATGCTGCTTGCCGCGGCAGCCCATGCGCAGGATTATCCTCCGCGCCCGGAAGGTCCGGTCTATGACGGGGCGAACATCCTCTCGCCCGCGACCGAGGCGCAGCTCGACAGTGAACTGCGCGCCTATAACGCCCAGACCGGCCGTGCGATTGTCGTTGCCACCGTGCCGAGCCTCGGAGGCGCGAGCATCGAGAGCTATGCGACCACGCTGTTCACCGACAAGTGGGGGATCGGCGGGGAAAAGCGCGACACCGGACTGCTGCTGCTGATCGCGCCGTCGGAACGCAAGATGCGGATCGAGGTCGGCTACGGCCTCCACGGCTATTTCGGCGGGATCATGGCCGGGCGCGTTATCAACGACGTGATCGCGCCGCGCTTCAAGGAAGGCAATTTCGATGCCGGCGTCACCGACGGGGTCGCGGCAATTCTTGCCCACCTTGCCAAGGCGCCCGAAGATGCCATCGCCATCGAGGAAGCCGCGCAGGCCGCGCAGGCCCAGGAGAGCCGCAGCGACGGGGGCTTTCCCTTCGGCGCGCTGATCTGGGTGGCGTTTCTGTTCCTTTTCTTCGTCCTCCCGCTGCTCGCTGGGCGTGGGCGGCGGCGCAAGTATCGCGCGCGCGGTGATGGCCCCTGGGGCAGCCGCGGTCTTGGCGACACGGCGCGCGACGTGATCCTGTGGGAAGTGGGCAGTGCGATAGCGCGCGGGATCATCAACAATAGTGGCCGCGGCGGTGGTGGCGGAGGCTTCGGCGGTGGCGGCGGCTTCGGCGGCGGTGGCGGGGGATTTGGCGGCTTCGGCGGCGGATCGTCGGGCGGCGGCGGCGCTTCGGGGGGATGGTAGATCATGGCATGGCTTGACGATGCCGGGCACGCGGCAGTGAGTGCCGCCGTGACCGAAGCGGAAAGCGCGACCTCAGGCGAGATCGTGACCGTGCTCGCTGAACAGTCGGACGGCTACACCGACGTCGCGCTGCTCTGGGCGATCGCGGCGGCCTTCACCGCGATGAGCGTGTTTGCCGTTTTTCCCGAGCCGTTCCTCGACCTTTGGGACTCCGCCTTCACCGGGTGGGGCCACGAATGGACCGCCGGGGAGCTTGCCAGCATGGTGATCGCGCTGGGGCTGGTGAAGTTCCTTGGCATTCTGCTGGTGCAGCAATGGCAGCCGCTGAAGTTCGCGCTGATCCCCGGCCCGGTGAAGGCGTTCAGAGTGCGCGACCAGGCGGTGCGGCAGTTCAAGGTCGGCGCGCAGGGCCGCACCGCGGCGCATACCGGCGTGCTGATCTACCTCTCGATGCGCGAACGCCGCGCCGAAATTGTCGCCGACGAGAGCATCGCCGCCAAGGTCTCCGCCGAAGTCTGGGGCGAGGCGATGGGCGACATGCTCGCCGAAATCCGCCAAGGCCGCATCGCCGAGGGCCTTGCCGTCGGCGTCCGCGATGTCGGCCATGTCCTCGCCGAACATTTCCCGCGCGGAAGCGAGGACGACAACGAGCTTCCCGACCGGCTGATCGAGGTGTGATCGCCTTGGGGCAACTCAGCACTTGACCCGTTCGCCCTGAGCCTGTCGAAGGGCCGTCCTTCTTTTGCACCGCGTCAGAATTGAAGTGCGGTCCTTCGACAGGCTCAGGACGAACGGAGAGAGTGCCTTGATCAAAGACCGCGACGCCGATCTGCCCGAAGAGGTGATGTGGGAAGGCCGCTTCATCACGACGAAAAAGCGCGGGCGCTGGGAATATGTCGGGCGCGCGCGCGGCATTCGCGCCGCGGCGATCATCGCGCTGGATACAGACGCGGACGGCACGCGCCATGTCATCCTCGTCAGCCAGTATCGCGTGCCGCTGGGCCGCTTCAGCCTCGAAATCCCCGCCGGGCTCGTCGGTGACGATGCCGGGGCCGAGGGTGAAAACGCGGCCGCCGCCGCCGCGCGCGAGCTGGAGGAGGAAACTGGCTATCGGGCCGCACACATGGAGGTGCTGGGGGAATTCTATTCCTCGCCCGGCATGGTCTCCGAATGTTTCACGCTGCTGAAAGCGACCGGCCTCGAGCGGGTTGGCGAAGGCGGGGGAACCGAGGGCGAGAACATCACCGTCCACCGCGTCGCGCTGCGCGATCTTTCGCGCTTCGTCGCTGAATGGCGGCGCGCAGGGCATGCGGTCGACGTGCGGATCGCGATGCTACTGACACCGGGATACTTGGGAGAGGATTGAATTATGGCAGGACGTGTAGCGGGCAAAATGGCCCTTGTGACGGGCGGCGCGCAGGGTCTGGGCCGCGCGCATTGCATCCGTCTCGCGCAGGAAGGCGCGCGGGTGCTGGCGACCGACATCAACGGTGCGGGCGCAGAGGAAACGGCCGCGATCATCAATGCCGAACTGGGCGATGGCACCGCTTTCGGCATCGCCCATGACGTGACCAAGCCCGACCAGTGGGAAGTCGCCGTGGATACCGCAAGGGAAAAGCTCGGCGGGCTCAATGTGCTGGTCAACAATGCCGGGATCGGCGTTCCGGGCAATATCGAGGCCTGCGATTTCGCGGACTGGCAGCGCTGCTTTGACATCAACGTCAATTCGATCTTCCACGGCTGCCAGAAGGCGCTGCCGCTGATGCGCGAACACGCGCCGGGATCGATCATCAATATCTCGAGCATCGCCGGACTGATCGCGAGCGATACCATGCCTGCCTACAACGCCAGCAAGGCGGCGGTGTGGATGCTGTCGAAGTCGATCGCGCTCCACTGCGCCAAGAAGGGGATGCAGATCCGCTGCAACTCGGTCCACCCGACCTTCGTCGACACCCCGATCCTCGACGGGACTGCGAAGGCGCATGCGCTCGACAAGGCGGTGCTGCTGGAAAAGCTGGCGCGGCAGATTCCGCTGAAGTTCGTCGGCGAGCCCAACGACATCGCCAATGCGGTGCTCTATCTCGCGAGTGACGAAAGCCGCTTCATGACCGGCGCCGAGCTCAAGCTGGATGGCGGCATCAGCGCGATGTAAAAGAAAGAGGGGCCCGCAAAGGCCCCTCCCGGTTTCTTTCCATCAGGTGCAGCGGCCCGATAAACCGGGAACCGCTTTGTGTGGTCGCTGCACTTAATCAGCAATCAGCGCGACTGCGAGGTAGATCAGCACCGGGCTGCCGAAGCCGAGCAGCGTTGCGGCGACGAAGCCGATGCGCACCAGCATGGTGTCGATGTCGAAGTAGTTGCCGATCCCGGCGCACACGCCGAAAACCTTGCCGTTGGCCTTGTCGAGGCGGAAGCTGCGGCTCGGCGGGGCGCCGTTCGAATGGCCGTCGAGGTTGTTCATGTCTATGGGTCTCCTGTTGCTTGTGGAAGGGCTCAGGCCATCAGGCCGGGGCTCGCGGGCACGATAGCATAAGCAAAGCTGGCGACCGTCAGCACGACGGCAAAAGCGGCAGAGGCGAAGCGGGCGGCGTTGTCAGATCCAAACATGGTATGGGTTCCTTTGATTGCGTGTCGAATGAAGATCAGGCGACGAGGTTCGGGCTGGCGGGGATGATAGCGTAGGCAAACACGGCGGCGGAAAGCACGACCGAGAAAGCGGCGGCGAAGAGGCGGTTGCTGGTTTCGATGGCGAACATGATAGGTCTCCTTGGTCTGTCTTGCGTTGTTTCCGGGACCATCCCGGGGATGCCGGATACTCTGCATGGGCCGTGCCAAACTCGAAAAATGGCGGAATTCTGGGGTTTCGATGCTTTCGCCGCGCAAACGATCCGTTCATGCAAACGAAAGATTGGGAAAATTCACCAAGGGTTGGGATCAGCCGATTCCAGCCGGCCCGCACTGGCCAAATCGCAGGGGCCCCGCTACCCGCGAGAGGCCATGGGCCTCAGCCGGATCACCCTCGAGAATTTCCGCAATCACGCCGCGACCCAGTTGGTCGACACGGCGCACTTCAACCTGCTGGTGGGGGAGAACGGCGCGGGGAAGACCAACCTGCTTGAGGCGCTTTCGCTGCTCGGACCGGGACGCGGATTGCGCCGCGCCAACCTCGGCGATCTGGCACGGCGGGCCTCGCCGGGCGATGCGCCCCTGCCCTTCGCCATCGGCGCGAGCCTGACCGAAGCGGGCACGGTCTCGGCGCGGCTGGGCACTTACACCGAGGCTGGCAACCCCGCCCGGCGGCTGGTGCGCGTCAACGGCGCACCCGCCAGCGCAGCGAGCCTCGCGGAATGGATGGCACTGTCATGGCTGACCCCGGCGATGGACGGTCTCTTCACCGACAGCGCGGGCGCAAGGCGGCGGTTCATGGACCGCATGGCGCTCGCTATCGCACCCGATCATGCGCGACGGGTCAACGCCCTGGAGACGGCGCTGCGCGAACGCGGCAAGCTGCTTGAAACGGGGGGCGACCCGCGCTGGCTCGATGCGGTGGAAGCTCAGGCCGCCGATCACGGCGCGGCGGTGGCGCGGACGCGGAGCGAGCTGGTGCTGCGGCTGGCGGACGAGCTTTCCGCGCTCCCACCTGAACCTTTCGCCCGCCCGGCGCTGGCCTACCGACCCGGCGGGCCGCTCGACGAGACCGCCTTACGTGCCGAGCTCGCCCGAGGCCGCCCGCGCGACCGGGGGGCGGGCCGCGCGCTCACCGGGCCGCAGCGGGACGAACTTGAGGTCAGGATGGCCTCCACCGGCCAGCCCGCCGCCGCCTGTTCGACCGGCGAGCAGAAGGCGATGCTGATCGCGATCACACTCGCCCACGGCATCCTCGCCGCTGCGGGCCGTCCCAGCGTGCTGCTGCTGGACGAGGTCGCCGCGCATCTCGATCCCGTCCGCCGCACCGAACTGTTCCGCCGCTTGCGCGAAGGCCGCGCGCAGGTGTGGATGACCGGCACCGAACTCGCCCCCTTCGATGCGATCCGCGACGAAGCGGCGATCTGGCGCGTCGCGAGCGGGGGCGTGGAGCGGCTCTAGGACGCGGGCGGCGGCAGCGCGCCCTCGACATCGCCCAGTGTCGAAGCCACCAGCCGCTCGATCCCCTCGGCGGTGGGGTGGATGCGGTCGGACTGGAACAGCGACGGATCGCGGTAGATGTCTTCGAGCCAGAACGGGATCAGTGCCGCGCCATATTCCTTGGCGAGTTCGCGATACATCGCATCGAAGCGCGCCTGATATTCCGGCCCGACATTGGGCGGGCTGCGCATCCCCATCAGCAGCACCGGCACATCCCGCGCCTTGAGGATGGTGAGCATCTTTTCCAGATTGCTCCGCGTTTCCTCGGGCGAAACACCGCGCAGCAGATCATTACCGCCGAGTTCGAGGATGAACAGCGCGGGCGGCGTGTCCTGTGCTTCGAGCGTGAATTCCAGCCGGTTCAGCCCCGCCGCGGTGGTGTCGCCCGAAACCCCTGCATTGATGACATCCGCGTTGACCCCCTTGGCCCTCAAAGCATTCTCCAGCTTCTCAGGGTAGGAATCGCGCGGGTCGAGGCCGTATCCGGCAAACAGGCTGTCACCGAACGCGATGATCTTGCGCTCCGGCCCCATCACCGGCACTGCCGGAAGCGCGGGCGCGCCATCTTTCGCCACACCGCCCGGCGGCGGGGGTGCCTCGTCTGCCGAATCCCCGCAGCCCGCCACGGCCAGAGCCAGAGCACCAACGACGCCATAAATCGACCAACCGCGCTTGTGCATCCGCACACCATCCTTAGCTGTAGCTTGTTGACCTCTCCCACCTATGCCATCGGAACCCCGTGACAAGCCCCTCTCTCGCTATCAGCGCCCGCAATCTCACTCTCACCCTCGGCAGCAGCGATGCACCGGTGACGATCCTGCGGGGTATCGATCTCGACGTGCCGCAAGGGCAGGTGGTGGCGCTGCTCGGCCCTTCGGGTTCGGGCAAGAGCTCGCTGATGGCGGTGCTCTCGGGCCTCGAACGCGCCAGCGGCGGGAGCCTGAGCGTGGCGGGCGCGGATTTCGGGAGCCTGACCGAGGATGGCCTCGCCGAAGCACGCCGCGGGCGGATCGGGATCGTGTTGCAGGCCTTCCACCTGCTCCCCACCATGACCGCTGCCGAGAATGTCGCGACCCCCATGGAACTCGCCGCCATGCCCGATGCGGCCCCCCGCGCGCTGGCGGAGCTTGAAGCGGTCGGCCTCGGCCACCGCACCGGGCACTACCCCACCCAGCTTTCCGGAGGCGAGCAGCAGCGCGTCGCCATCGCCCGCGCCACCGCCCCGCGCCCCGGCCTGATCTTCGCCGACGAGCCGACCGGCAATCTCGATGCGGCAACCGGTGAGGAGATCATCAAGCTGCTGCTCGCCCGCCGGGCCGAGACCGGGGCGACGCTGCTGATCATCACCCATGACGCCAGCCTCGCCGCGCGCTGCGAGCGGGTGCTGACGATGGCGGACGGGGTGATCGTCTCCGACACGGCGGGCGTGGCCGCATGAGTCTTCCGCTCGGCACGGCGTGGCGCATCGCCCGCCGCGATCTCAACGCCCGTTTCAAGGGGCTGCGGCTGCTGCTGGTGTGCATCTTCCTCGGCACCGCGGCGCTCGCCGCGATCGGCACCCTGACCAGCGCGATCAAGCGTGAGCTGGAATCGAGCGGGCAGGAACTGCTTGGCGGGGATCTGGAAGTCGAAGTGTGGCAGCGCGACCTCACCCCCGAGGAACGCGCGGCGCTCGCCGAATATGGCGAGGTGTCGAGCGGCTACCGGATGCAGGCGATGGCGAGCACCCCCGATGCCGCCGCGCCGATCGAATTGAAGGCGGTAGACGCGAAGTGGCCGATGTTCGGCACGCTGACGCTGACCGATGGCCGCAAGGTCGGCGCGCCGAGCGGCAATGACGCATGGATCGCGCAGACCGCGCTTGAGCGGCTCGGGATCAAGGTCGGCGACAACTTCAAGGTCGGCACCGCCACCTTGCGCGTGGCGGGGATCATCGAGGATGAACCCGATCGCCTGTCCGAAGGCTTCCAGCTCGGCCCGACGATCATCGTCGCGCAGGATGTGCCCGCCGAGGCCGGGCTGCTGCAACCGGGCGCGCTTTACCAGAGCAAGCACCGCGTCGCCTTCAGCAATCCGGCGCGCGACCCGGAGAGCGTGGAGGAGGCGCTGACCGAGGCCTATCCCACCGCCGGATTCGACATCCGCACCCGCGACCGCGCCTCGCCCGGTGCGGACCGCTTCGTGCGACAGATGAGCGACTTCCTGACACTGGTGGGCCTCGCCGCGCTGGTGATCGCCGGGATCGGGATTGCGGGCGGGGTGTCGTCCTATCTCGATCAGCGCCGTGCGAGCATTGCGACGCTCAAGGTGCTGGGCGCGACCTCCTCCGACATCGTGCGCATCTATGCACTGCAAATCGGCGTAGCAGCGCTGGTGGGCAGCGCGCTGGGCTTAGCGGCGGGCGTGCTGGTGACCCCGCTGCTGGCGAGCGCGCTGCAAGGGCTGCTGCCGGTCGAGAGCGGCTTCATCATCGCGCCGGGTGCGCTGGCGCTGGCGGCGGGCTATGGCCTGCTGGTCGCGTTCGCCTTTGCCGCCGCGCCGCTGCTGCGCGCGCGGACGTTCCCGGCGATGGCGCTGATGCGCTCGGGGATCGTGCCGCTGGCGCGTGACCGGCGCGCGTTGCTGGCGACTGCGCTGGGGCTGGCGGCGATCTGTGCGCTGGCGCTGTTGACCACCGCGCAGCCGATGCTGTCTGGCGGGTTTCTGATCGGCGCAGGGGCCGCGCTGGCGGTGCTGGCGGGCCTCGGCTGGGCGATCCAGCGTCTCGCGCGCCGCCTGCCGCGCCCGCGCAATCCGCTGCTGCGGAGCGCGCTCGCCAACATCCACCGCCCCGGTGCGCCGACCGGCGCGCTGGTGACCGCGCTCGGCTTCGGCCTGGCAGCCTTCGTGCTGCTCGCCGCGGTGCAGAGCGCGATCGACGGCAACATCGCCCAGCGCGTGCCCCGCGAGGCGCCCGATTACTTCGTGCTCGACGTGCCGCGTGACAAGGAGCCGCGCTTCTTCCAACTGATCCAGCAGGATTTTCCCAAGGCCGGCATCCGCACCGTGCCCACGATGCGCGGCGCGGTGATCGCCTATGGGCCCAAGGACAAGATGACCCGCGTCGCCGATCTCGCGGAGATCCCCGAGGGCGCCTGGGCGCTGCGGGGCGAGCGCGGGCTGACCTATGCCGACACCCTGCCCGAAGGCAACCGCGTGGTCGAGGGCCAGTGGTGGAGCCCGTTCCACGATGGCGAGCCGCTGGTCTCGGTCGACGCCGACTTCGCCCGCGCCGTGGGGCTGGAGGTGGGCGACTACCTCACCATCGGTATCCTCGGGGTCGAGCGCACTGCGCGGGTCGCCAACCTGCGGGAGATCGACTGGGAGAGCATGGGCTTCAACTTCGCGCTGGTGTTCAGCCGCAACGCCATCAGTGACGCGCCGCACAACCTCTCGGCCACGATCGACCTGCCCGACGGGGCGGACACCGCCGCGCGCGGCGCGCTGCTGCGGGCGCTGGTGAAGGAGATGCCCTCATCATCGGTGATCGAGGTCGGCGGGATCCTGGTCGAGGCGCGGAAGCTGCTCGAACAGGTGAGCCTTGCGACGCTCGCCGCGGCGGCGGTGACGGTGCTGGCGGGGCTGGCGGTGCTGATGGGCGCGATCGCCGCGGCGCGGGCGGCGCGCACCTATGATACGGTGATGCTGCGCGTGCTGGGCGCAAGCCGGCGGCAGATCCTGCTGCTGCAACTAGCCGAATATGGCCTGCTCGCCGGGGTTCTTGCGCTGGTCGCGCTGGCGCTCGGCGGAGGGCTGGCGTGGGTTGTGATCACCCAGCTGTTCGAATTCGACTGGCTGCCCGACTGGGGCGAGGTGCTCGGCGTGCTCGGCCTCGGCGTCGCGCTGGTGCTGGCCTTCGCACTCGCCGGATCGCTGCCGCTGCTGCGGGCGAAACCGGCGCGCGCTTTGCGAGAGCTTTAGCCTGCGCCCGACATTCAGATGATGACGCAGCCGAAAATGGTGCATTGTCAGCAGCCGGAGCGCAGCGGCCTTTAGGGCCGTGAGCACCAGAAGCCTGAGAACGGGCCGTTTGCAGGCCGTCAGCGCTGAATGCCGGGTGCAGGCTAGGCGAAGACCTCTTCCAGCCGCTCTGCCCCGCCGCCGGTGACTTCGCAGTGCAGCGCTGCGGTGAAGGTGGCGGTATAGATCGAATAGACCACGAACAGCGGCAGGAAGATCAGCAGGCCGACGATCCCCAGCACGATCCCGGTGCCCGGGCTGGTTTCGGTCATGTCTGCGGCAAAGAAGATCAGCATGAAGGGCACCGCCAGCGCTGCCAGCGAAATCCCGATGAAGCCGATCAGCGCGAGCAGGATGCGCAGGCCCTTGCCCTGCGTCACGGCCCAGCTGCGGCGCAGGGCCGCGATCGGGTTGAACACCTGATCCACTGCGACCACCGCCACCAGCACCGACAGGCGGCAGGCGAGCCAGATCACAAGCGGCAGCATCAGCAAGCCCAGCAGACCGCCCAATAGGCCTCCGACTGCACCTCCGCCGACCGTCGCAAGGCTCACCACCGCCAGCACCGCTGCGGTCAGCGCGAAATAGCCCAGCACCAGCAGCACCGACAGCCCGAAGAAGGGCAGCGCGCTGCGGAAGCCGCGGTTCATCGCCGTGCCGAACACAGGGTCTTCCATCGGCGATCCAAGCGTCACCATCGCCGCCTGCTGCGCCAGCAACAGCACGATGTAAGCGCCGTAGAACAGCACCATGAAGACGATCATCACGATCCCGAGCCCGCCGAGCGCAGTCGGATCGTCGAACCCCGTGCCGAGGCCCGCCACGCCGGCCATGCCGACCACCACCATCACCACGCCCAGCACGGTGGAGGCGGCCATCTGGATCGCCAGAAACACCGCCCACATCCCCACCAGCGGCCAGAACCGTTGGCGCAGCATGGCAAAGCTGGTCGAAAACACGCGCCCGATATCGATCATCGAAGTCCCCTTGCGCGGCCACCCCTGTTCGCCGCGTCGCCTGAGATTGCACAGGCCAAGCGCTTGAGGCAAACAGAAAACTACTCGAACAGGTCGCCCTGCCAGGTCTGGCGCGGATCGGGACCGTAGCGGTTGTCCCCCCATGTGCCGGGAAGGCACATCAGATAGATCAGCCAGCCGAGGCCGAGATAGGGGATCAGGCTGACGAGCCACCACCAGCCAGACTTGTCCGCATCGTGCAGGCGGCGCACCTGAAGCGCCAGCGTCGGCAGGCCGAAGATCGCTACATAGACCAGCGGCGCGCCCAGCAGCGCCGCGGGACTGTCCTCGCGGGGCATGAGGTTGATCCCCAGCAGCAGCGCGCCGAGCACGATCGGCACCTGCCAGGCGATGAACAGCCAGTATTCGCGCCGCCGCGAGCGGGTGCGGAAATCAAGGATGCGGCGGAAGGGATCGATCAGGCTGTCGAGCATCCCGCTTCATTCCCCGCCATCGCGCACCTTGCAAGAGGCCCGAAGCCTCCCCCACGAAAAAGGCCCCGCACCGCGAAGGTGCGAGGCCTTGATCTCGTGTGGCCGAAGCCCGGTGCGATCAGAACTTGAAGCGCACCAGACCACCCCAGGTGCGCGGCGGGTTGGGATATCCCGACACCGTGCCGGCCTGCGCAACGCCCGGGAAGATCGTCAGCGCGAACTGTTCGTCGAGCAGGTTGCGCGCAAACAGACCGACTTCCAGCCCGTTGTCGAGCGCCAGCGTGGTCGAAGCGTTGACCAGGTTGACTTCACGCCGGAACTGGTTGGCGTTGAAGCCCGCGATCCCGTCAAGGATGTTGACCTGGCTGTCATGCGCATAGTCGACGCGGGTGATCAGGAAGTTGCCGCTGCCGCCGAATTCGTGGCTGTAGGTCGCCGAAGTCCGCAGGCTCCAAGCCGGGATACCGGCCGGACGCCGTCCCGACAGATCGCCCAGCGGGCCGCCGGTGAAGTCGTCATACAGCGGGTCGAGGTGGGTGACGGCGAAGGTCAGCACCAGCGGATCGAACGGCTGGATGGTGGTATCGAGCTCGAACCCGCGCACCGACTGCTTGCCCGCATTGGCAAGGCCGAAGCCAAGCCCGGTGAACAGGAAGCTCTGGAAGCCTTCGATCTCCTGATCGAAGACCGCGAGGTTGAAGCCCCAACCATCCCACTGGCCCTTCATGCCGAGTTCGATCACGCGGGCTTCTTCCGGGCCGGCAAAGCGGGTGCCGGTCGAAAGGTTGGGCGTGGCCAGCCCGGCGTTGATGATCGGCGATGCCGGGGCACCGAAGGTCGAACCGCGCGGACCGGGGCCCGGGATGTAGTCGCTTGAGAGCGGACGGCTGTCACGCGACAGGTTGACCGAGCTCGCCTTGAAGCCGGTCGAATAGCTCGCATAGACGTTGAGCTCGTTCGATGCCTGATAGGCGACGCGCAACAGGTAGGTCAGCTGATCGTCCCGCGTGCGGCCATCCTCGACCGTGTTGGGCACGTCGGGCGACGGGGTCTGGAACTGCAGCGCGGCAAGGCCCAGCAGCGGGTTGACCCCCGGGTTGGTAGCCGCCGCCAGCAGCGCCTGCTGGTTGGCCGCCGGAAGCGCCTGGAACTGCGCGCGGGTGCGCACCGTGCCGGCAGTCGCCTGAGTGATGAAGGCATCGACCAGATTGATGTTCGCCAGCGGATCGAGCGCATCGAAATTGATGACGAAGTCCTTGCGGTCATCGGTGTAGTTGAACCCGGCGGTGAAGACGAGGCCGTCAGCCGGTTCGAAATCCACCGTGCCGAAAATCGACCACGAGGTGTTGTCCATCGCGAACCGTTCGTTGGTCAGCGCGGTGCCGCCGAGGATCGAGCCCAGCGGCAGGCCGAAGCTAGTCTCAACGCTCCGCAGCACGTTATTGCCAGCGGCGATCAGCGCGGCCGGGGGCGTGCCCGGAGGGGCAGAGGCAGCGGCGACCTGAATCGCGGCAAAGTTGCGGAAATCGCTGCCGATCGACAGGCTGCTGTCCTGGCTGATGCTTTCGTCGAAGTAGTAACCGCCGAGCAGGAAGTTGATCGGCCCGTCGAAGTCCGAGGTCAGGCGCACTTCCTGGGTGAAGGTATTGACCGCCTGATCGCGGGTTTCGGCGGTGATGTCGGCCGAGGTGAAGTCAACGTCCTGCGTGAAGGCGTTGGTGAGTTCACGATAGGCGGTGATCGAGGTCAGGTTGACGTTGCCGAAGGCCCAGTCGAGCTGCCCCGAGAAGCCGTAGTTCTCGTTCCTGTTGAACGGCACGGCGTTGAGGAAGTTGTCGAAGCTGAAGAAGTCGGTCGGGAACTGGCCGCCCACGCCGCCGATGGCGAGCTGGGTGATCGGGCCGACGACAAGGTTGCTGGTCTGGCAGCAGACTTCGTCGATATTGGTGTAGTCCGCGATCAGGCGGATCTTGATGTCGGCGGTCGGCTCGATCAGCAGGTTGCCGCGCACCGACCAGCGGTTGCGGTCGTTGATCTCGGCATTGTCGAGGTTGACGATCCGGCCAAAGCCGTCGCGCCGCTGATAGGTGCCGTCAAGCGACCAGGCGATGTTGTCGCTGATCGGCCCGGTCACTTCGCCGCGCAGGTTGATGGCGTTGAAGTTGCCGTAGGACGCTTCGATCTGGCCGCCGAATTCGTATTGCGGCTCCTTGGTGACGACCGAAATCACACCGGCGCTCGCGTTCTTGCCGAACAGGGTCGATTGCGGCCCGTTCAGCACTTCGATGCGCTGGATCATGTTGAGGTCGGACAGCGCCGCGGCCGAGCGCGAGCGGAACACGCCGTCAATGAAGACGCCGACCGAAGGCTCGATCCCGAAGTTGTTGTCGCCGTTGCCGAAGCCGCGGATGATGAAGGTCGTCGCGGACGAGGTCTGAAGCTGGCTGACACGCAGCGACGGCACCACGGTCTGCAGGTCGATCACGTCGCGGATCTGGGCGCGCTCGATAGTCTCGCCGCTGGTCACCGAGACCGCGATCGGGGTTTCCTGCAAGGTCTGTTCGCGCTTGGAAGCGGTAACGATGATGACGTTATCGGCCTCGGGCACTTCGGGCTCGTCACCCTCGTCCTGAGCGAAAGCGACGCTCGGCAGGGCAAGGGCCGTGGCCGCGCCTGCAAGCAGGGTGAATCGATATGCGCCGGCAATGCCGGTGAAGGTCGAACGCATGGAAGCTCCTCTCCAAAAATCCCGCGACCCCGGCGCCCTTTGGCGGGCACGCACCGTCCCAGTGCGCTCTCTCCCGTGATCGTGTGGGCGCCCTGATAAGCCAGCCGCGCGCGGGCGACAAGCGCTCCGCTAGCGCTTTTGAGGGGGCAATCGCGATAATGTTGCGCAAGAGTCACAGTGTCATGGCCGCGCCCAAAGGCTTCGGCCACCCCGGCGCTTGCCCCCCGCGCCCACCCCTGCTAGGCGCGCCGGCGATGTTGCATCGCAGCACACGGAGCCTTGCGCGGCGATTGCCGTAGCGTCCGGCGCTGTCGCCAACCCGCCACAAACATTGCCTAACGCACCGCGCCCACCCGCGTTGCCCCTGTTCTTCATCCGGATGCACCTGGTGTCCGGCTTTTCACTGGAAGTTTTGCCGCAAATGTCGTCCGCCCTCAGAAATATCGCGATCATCGCCCACGTCGACCACGGCAAGACCACGCTGGTCGACCAGTTGTTCCGCCAATCGGGCACCTTCCGCGAGAATCAGCGGGTCGAGGAACGCGCGATGGATTCGGGCGATCTCGAAAAGGAACGCGGGATCACCATTCTCGCCAAGTGCACCAGTGTCGAATGGCACTCGGACAATGGCGACACCACCCGCATCAACATCGTCGACACCCCCGGCCACGCCGACTTCGGCGCCGAGGTGGAGCGTATCCTCTCGATGGTCGATGGCGTGATCCTGCTGGTCGACAGTGCCGAGGGCGCGATGCCGCAGACCAAGTTCGTCACCGGCAAGGCGCTGGCGCTGGGCCTCAAGCCGATCGTCGTCGTCAACAAGATCGACCGTCCCGATGGCCGCGCGCAGGAAGTGCTCGACGAGGTGTTCGACCTGTTCGTCAGCCTCGATGCCGATGACGAGCAGCTCGATTTCCCCGTGCTCTACGCTTCGGGCCGCGAAGGCTATGCCAGCGAGGACGCCGAAGCGCGCTCAGGCACCCTTGCCCCGCTGTTCAACAAGGTGATCGAGCACGTGCCCTCGCCCGGCCTCGATCCGGATGCCAAGTTCAGCTTCCTTGCGACGTTGCTTGATCGCGACAACTTCATGGGCCGCGTCATCACCGGCCGTGTCCAGTCGGGCACGATCCGCGTCAATGATCCGATCCACGCGATCGACATGGACGGCAAGGTCATCGAAACCGGCCGCGCAACCAAGCTGATGAGCTTCGATGGTCTGGAGCGCGTGCCGGTCGAAATCGCGCGCGCGGGCGACATCATTGCGCTGGCGGGTCTGGAAAAGGCGACCGTCGCCAACACCATCTGCGATCCCTCGGTCAGCGAACCGATCGCCGCCCAGCCGATCGACCCGCCGACGCTGGCGATGCGTTTTTCGGTCAACGACAGCCCGCTCGCCGGGCGTGAGGGCAGCAAGGTCACGACGCGCATCATCCGCGATCGCCTGCTGCGCGAAGCCGAAACCAACGTCGCGATCCGCGTCACCGAGAGCGAGGACAAGGACGCCTACGAAGTCGCCGGGCGCGGCGAATTGCAGCTCGGCGTGCTGATCGAGACGATGCGACGCGAAGGCTTCGAGCTCGGTATCAGCCGCCCGCGCGTGCTGTTCCGCGAGGAAGACGGCAAGCGCACCGAGCCTTATGAAACGGTCGTGATCGACGTCGATGACGAACACTCGGGCACGGTTGTCGAGAAGATGCAGCGCCGCAAGGCCGACCTCGTCGAAATGCGCCCCTCGGGCCTCGGCAAGACCCGCATCACCTTCTCCGCCCCATCGCGCGGGCTCATCGGCTACCACGGCGAATTCCTGTCCGACACGCGCGGCACCGGGATCATGAACCGGCTGTTCGAGAAGTACGGCCCCTACAAGGGCCCGATCGAGGGCCGCATCAACGGTGTGCTGATCTCCAACGGCGATGGCGAGGCGAATGCCTACGCGCTCAACATGCTGGAAGAACGCGGCGAGCTGTTCGTGGCACCGCAGATGAAGGTCTATCAGGGCATGATCATCGGCGAGAATGCCAAGCCCGACGATCTCGAAGTGAACCCGATGAAGGCCAAGCAGCTTTCGAACGTCCGTTCGAGCGGCAAGGATGACGCGATCCGCCTCACCCCGCCGCGCCGCATGACGCTGGAGCAGTCGATTGCCTATATCGATGACGATGAAATGGTCGAAGTGACTCCGCTGTCGATCCGCCTGCGCAAGGCCGAGCTCGACCCCAACGAGCGCAAGAAGCTGCGCCGCAAGAAGGGCGATTGATCATCAGGGACAGCGCACCCAGGTCATTCTTTCGTTCTTGTCATAGCGGTAGCGCAGTCGGTCGCCGCCTTCGAGCGCCATGTAGAAGACGTAGCGGGTCGTGGTGTCGGCATAGGTTTCGTCGGCGGTGACGGCGGCGTAGTCGCTCTCGGCACGGACATTCAGCACTTCGGCCGAGCTTTCGATGAACTGGATTTTCTGGGCCGAGACGGTGAAGCGGCTGTGCGATTTCATCGCGCAGTCCTCCAGCGATGCGCCATAGGTGCCGTGGAACCGCGCGGGGATGGCGCTCTGCAAGGCGCCCGAGGCGGCGGCCTCTTCTTCCGGCCCCACCGGCGCGTCCGCCGCGGTCGGCACCGGCGTTGGGGTCGGTGTCTCCACCCCGGCGCGCGGGGTTTCAGTCGGCACGGTCTCTCTGGTGTCACGGTCTGCGTTGCAGGCTCCCAGAGCCAGCGTGGCGAGGGCGGCTGTAAGCATCCGGGTCATCGCGTCACCTAGCTATAGGCGAGGAAGTTGGGCTGGCCGTTGCTGGCTCCGATCCCGCCGTCGACCGGCAGGTTCACGCCGTTGACCATCCGCGCATCATCGCTGGCGAGGAACAGGATTGGCCCCGCGATATCGTCGGGCTCGGCCGGAGGCGGCAGCGGCATGCGGATCTTGAAGGCCTCGAACAGCGCCGCGTTGTCGGCGATCCCGTCGGTCATGTCGGTGCGCGTGAGCGAGGGATTGACGGCGTTGACCCGGATTTTCTTGCGTCCCAGCTGGAGCGCAAGCGCGCGGGTCAGATTGGTGACCGCGCCCTTCGAGGCGTTGTAAATCGGCAGGCTCCAGTCGCCGCCCAGCCCCGATACGCTCGAGGTGTTGACGATGCAGCCTTCGGTCTTGGCGAGCTCCGGGATCGCTGCGCGGCACATGTAAAGGACGCCCTTCACGTTGATGTCGATCACCCGGTCGATGTCGTCATCCGAAGCCTTGGCGAGCATGCCCCCCGCGGCGACCCCGGCATTGTTGACCAGCACGTCGAGCGCGCCGAACCGCTCCACCGTCTTGTTAACGATCTCCCGGGCGAATTCCGGCTTCGACACGTCGCCCGCCACGATCAGCGTGCGCGCCGGATCGAGATCGGCGGCGACGCTTTCGCAGTCCTTCGCGTTGCGCGAATTCAGCACCACGTTGGCGCCTTCGGCGGCAAAGCGACGCGCAGTCGCAGCCCCGATACCCGACGAGGAGCCGGTGATGATGACGGTCTTGTCTGGGAATCGGTTCATGCAATCGCGCCTTTCTTGTGTGTCTTCAGGCTACCAACCGGCAAAACCGCATTTTGGTCCGCCCCTGCCTGTGTCTCTGACGCCCCACGACGGCGACCGGACGCAAAAAGCCCCGCGCGGCCTGAGCTGCGCGGGGCTTTTCATGAGCGGACGGACACGCGGCCCGCCCGCTTTTTCAACGATTAGAACCGCAGGTTCACAGTCGCGCGCAGCGCGTGGTAATCGAAGCGATCATTCGAGAGCCGCATGTCCGTGCCGCCCGATTCCAGCAGGAACGGGTTGGTCGCAGGCGCGGTGCCCGGGCCGACAGCAACGGTGTATTCGTCGTCGTTGTAGCTCGAATAAAGGTATTCGAGACCCAAGCCGAGATTGCGGGTCAGCATGATTTCCGCACCGCCGCCGGCCTGCCAGCCGAACTGCCAATCATTGTTGTCGCTGGGCGTGAAGGAATTCACGCCGTTGCTGGTGGTGAAGGCGCGCTCGATCCGTGCATAGCCCACGCCGCCGGTGGCGTAGAACAGCGTGCGGCCGGCACCCGGCGAAATGCCGAGACGCGCGCGGGCGTTGACCGCCCAGTCGATCTCGCGCTGGAAGGTGTAGGAGGCGGGCGTGGTGCTGAACGCGGTGGTAAACTCCTCCACACCCGGCTTCGCGCCCTCGATCAAAACACCGGCGACGAACGGGCCGTCACCCATCTGCTTGTCGTAGCCGACGCGCAGGGCATAGCCTTCGTTCTGACGGTTGCCGCGGCAACCGGGGGTCGCGGCGGTCGCCGATCCGGCACAGAAGCCCGGCGAGAACGCATCGGCGCCCGCAGCGGTGATGACGTCGTCGTTGAACGCGCCGTCCCCATCGGTGTCGAAGACGATCCGGTCGCCAGCGCCGTCGTCCGCAGTTTCGAGGCCGATCGTGCCCGAGATATAGGGCCCGTCGAAATAGGGTTCGCCGTCCTGCGCATAGGCTGCCGACGAAATCGCCAGCGCCGCGACACCGATGACCGGCGCGACCTTTGTGATGAATGTCATTACTTGAACTCCGAGTTTCTCAATCGCCCGCATCCTTTGCGGGTCGTCGCGAGGTAAGGCGCTCGAAACAGGCTTTGTTCCACGATGGCGCGGGACCATGCGGCGAGTTGAGCGCGCAATGTGCTGCGCCGATCGGACCGCCCCTCGGCATGCCTCGGGTGGGGAAATTCGCCGCAACGGGTGGTCATGGCGCCAGACGCTTGTTACCCCTGCGCGCCATGAACCCCTATACTCTTGCCTCGCTCGCCGCCTATTTCGTCCTCATGATCGCCATTGGGCTCTATGCCTGGCGCAAGTCGACCGACAGTTCGGAAGGCTATCTGCTCGCGGGCCGCAATCTGCCGCCTGCCGTCGCGGCGCTCAGCGCCGGGGCGAGCGACATGTCGGGCTGGCTGCTGCTGGGCCTGCCGGGCGCGCTCTATGCCGCGGGGCTAGTCGAGGCATGGATCGGGATCGGGCTGTTCGTCGGCGCGCTCGCCAACTGGATCATCGTCGCCCCGCGCCTGCGCGAACAGACCGAGCGGATCGGCAACGCGCTGACGATCCCGCAATTTCTCGCCAACCGCTTCCCCGAACGCGGGATCATGCTGCGCGTCACCTCGGCGGTGATCATCGTCGCCTTCTTCACGGTCTACACCGCCGCCGGGCTGGTGGGCGGCGGCAAGTTGTTCGAGACCGCCTTTGCCGGGATCCTGCCCAACACCATGTTCAGCGACTACATGCTGGGCATTCTGATCACTGCGGGGATCGTGCTCGCCTACACCATGGTCGGCGGGTTCCTCGCCGTCAGCCTCACCGATTTCGTGCAGGGCCTGATCATGATGGTCGCGCTGATCGTGATGCCGCTGGTGGTGATGTTCGGCCCCGGCGGCTCTGCGGGCGGGAGCCTCAAGGAGGTGCCGGTCGAAGGCTTTCTCGACATCACGCAAGGCCTCACCGCTATCGGCTTCATCAGCGCGGTGACATGGGGGCTCGGCTATTTCGGCCAGCCGCACATCATCGTGCGCTTCATGGCGATCGACAAGGTGAAGAACGTGCCGCGCGCCGCCGCCTATGGCATGGGCTGGATGGGCATCGCGCTGGTCGGCGCGCTCGGCCTCGGGCTGGCGGGTCGTGCTTACGTGGAGCGCAACGGGCTGGTCGTCGAGGATCCCGAAACGATCTTCATCGTGCTCGCCCAATTGTTGTTCCACCCGGCGGTGACGGGCTTCCTCTATGCCGCGCTCCTCGCCGCGATCATGAGCACGATCTCCTCGCAGCTGCTGGTTTCGTCCTCGTCGCTGACGGAGGATTTCTACCGCCTGTTCCTGCGCCGCAACGCCTCGGAGCGTGAGGCGGTGAATGTCAGCCGCGTCGCGGTGGCGCTGGTGGCGATTGCCGCCTGCCTGCTGGCGAGCGATCCCAACAGCGAGGTGCTGGGGCTGGTCTCCAACGCCTGGGCGGGCTTCGGCGCGGCCTTCGGCCCGCTGATCCTGCTGGCACTGACGTGGGACAAGATGACCGGCGCGGGCGCGGTTGCCGGGCTTGTGACCGGCGCGGCGGTCGTCGCGGCATGGATTGCGCTGAGCTGGAACAAGGCCTTTCTGGGCGGCCCGGGTCTCTATGAGATCGTGCCGGGCTTTGCCGCTGCGATGCTGGCGATTGTGGTGGTCAGCCTCGCCACCGGCAAAAAAACCGCCACCGTGTAACCCTTCCGCCAGAGCGGACGAAACCTCCAGCGTCAGGACCGCACTGTCCCGTTTCCCCGCCACTCCCCCGGCGTGACCCCTGGCGGGCGGTGCGCTCCTGCGCCCTTTTCCCGGTTCATCGGAGGTTTCCCCATGCTGCGTTTCGTCCCTCTGCTCGCCGCGATCGGCGTGCTGCTTGCCGCTGCCCTCTCTGTCACCGCCCGCGCCGAAACCGGTGGCGGATGGCAGGCCTATGACGCCAAGAGCTTCGCCGCCGCGCAAGGTGCGGGCAAGACCATCGTGGTCGATGTTCACGCCGACTGGTGCCCGACCTGCCGCGCGCAGGCCCCCATCCTCGACGAGCTGCGCAAGGAACGCGCCAGCGACACCGTTGCCTTCGTGAAGGTCGATTTCGACAAGGACAAGGCCTTCCTGCGCACCCACCGCATCCCGCGCCAGTCGACCGTGCTGGTGTTCAAGGGCGGCAAGGAAGTCGCCCGCTCGATCGCCGAAACCGACCGCGGCCGCTTGCGGCAGATGGTGCTGGGCGCGCTGTAAGGGCTGCAAAACATGACCGGCAGCCTGCTGCTCGCCTTTTTTGCGGGGCTGGTGACGACCCTCAACCCCTGCGTCTTGCCGCTGGTGCCGATCCTTGTCGGGTCGGCACTGGGCAAGAGCCGGGCCGGGCCGCTGGCGCTGGCCGCCGGTCTGGTCACGAGCTTCACCATCTTCGGCTTCGGCGTGATCGCTTTCGGGCACACGCTGGGGATCGACGAGGGCGCGGTGCGCTGGCTGGCCGGTGCGCTGCTGCTGGTGGCTGGTCTGGTGCTGCTGGTGCCGCGCGCGCAGGCCGCGCTGAGCGCCGCCGCAGCCCCGCTCGCCGCCGCTGGCAACCGCAGGCTGGCGACAGTCAAGGGCGATGGCTGGCACGGGCAGGCAGCGATCGGCCTGCTGCTCGGGCTGGTCTGGGCGCCCTGCGTGGGCCCGACGCTGGGCGTGGCGATTGCGGCTGCCAGCGGCGGCGAGGATTTGATCGCCAGCTTCACGATCTTCCTCGCCTTCGGGCTGGGCGTGGCGAGTTCGATCCTTGCCTTCGCCTATGGCTCGCGCCGGGCGCTGGGTGAGCGGCGCAAGACCCTTGCCGCCCTCGCCCGCTACGGCAAGCCGCTGTTCGGGGCGGCCTTGGTGGTGGTGGGCACGCTGGTGCTGACCGGCTTCGACAAGGTGATCGAGGCCGCGCTGCTCGACGTGCTGCCTGCCTCGCTGGTGGCCTTCACGACGAAGTTCTAAGCGATCGCTCTTTTCTCCGGTCGCAGCATGGCGCATGATCGCCGTGGGGAGGACTTGGCGATGGCAGACACAAATTCAGGCGCACCGCGCGTCACCGGGCTCGGCGGGGTGTTCTATGTCGTGAAAGACCCGGCGGCGACGCGAGCGTGGTATCGCGACACGCTCGGGATCGACGGGCCCTATGGCCCGCAACTCGCCTGGGCGGACGAGCCGATGGCGCATCCCTATTCGCTGATCAGCCACTTTGGCGACGACACCTATATCAAGCCCGGCGCCGGCGGCTTCATGATCAACCTCAGGGTCAATGATTGCGACGGCATGGTCGCGGGTCTGAAGGCCAAGGGTGTCGAAATCTTCGGCGAGGCCGACGAGGGCTATGGCAAGTTCGCCTGGCTGCTCGACCCGGACGGGGTCAAGATCGAGTTGTGGGAACAGGTCGAGGATGCCCTGCCCTGAGCCGCCGTCTGCGCGCCAACCCCTAAGCGGCAACAAAGGAACGCTTTTCCGAAGGCGTTTCCGCCCTGTTAACCATTCCTGCGCAATAACCCTTGGCATGAAAGCCAAGGGCACCCTTCGCGCGATCACGCTGGCCACGGCCGCTCTGGCGCTGGCCGGTTGCGGATCGCTGATCCCGGGCAGCAGCGCCGCGCCGGGCAACGCCAGCCAAAGCGCGCGCGCCCCGGCCCGCCCGGCGGTGCCGGTCGCCTCGGCCCCGCGATCTTATGTGCCGCGCCCCAGCGAAGACGGATGCCTTGCCGATCTGGGCGCAAGCGGCGCGCGGTTCGATCCGCTGCCCGATACCTATGCCGCCCCGGGGTGCAACAAGCTTGGCACGGTGCAGCTGATGGCGCTGGCGGGCGACCGCGCGCCGATGAGCGTCAGCAATCTCGGCCCGGTGCGCTGCGGCGTGGCCAAGGCCTTCGGCGACTGGGCGCGCTTCGGCGTCGACCGCGCCGCGCGCGAGATCCTCGGCAGCCCGGTGGCGCGGATCGAGACGATGGGTTCCTATGCCTGCCGCAATGTCGCGGGCACCGAAGTGCGATCGGGCCATGCCCGCGCCGAGGCGATCGATGTCGCGGGCTTCGTGCTGGCCGATGGGCGCCGGATCGTGCTCAAGCGCGACTGGGATGGCGGCGATGCGTCGACGCGCGAGTTCCTGCGGGTGGTGCATCGCAGCGCCTGCAAGCGGTTCGGCACGGTGCTCGGCCCACAATATAATGCCGCGCACGCGGATCATTTCCATCTGGAAGGCACGGGCGCGAAGTTCTGCCGCTGAGCGGAGGGCGTGACCGCTCACGCCATCGGCGACCCCTTTCCACACGCGCAAACGAAAGCGGCCCCGGCCCGCTGAACCACCAGCGCCGGGGCCGCCCGTAAGACAAGCCTGATCGGTCCCGTCTGCTGTCGGCGTCGGCTCCTGCAAGGGGACAGGACGAGCCGGGCCGAAAGGTAGGGCGCTACGCCCGCAGCCTGGGTTCCAGCTTCGCCTCGAGTTTCAGGCGCACGGCTTCCGCCGCATGGCGCGCGCCGAGCTTGGTCATCATGTTGGCGCGGTGGATTTCCACCGTGCGCGGGCTGATGTCGAGTTCCCGCGCGATCGCCTTGTTGCTGCTGCCTTCCGCCAGCCAGTCGAGCACTTCGCGTTCTCGCGCCGAGAGGGTCGAGATGCGATCGCGCGCTTCGATCATGCGGCGGCGGGCGACGCCGAACTGTTCGGCCTCCTTCTCGATCCGCAGCAGGCAGCGGGTGAAACGCTCAGGATCGAGCGGCAGGGCGAGATAATCGAGCGCCCCGGCCTTGATCGCCTCGACAATCCGGCCCGGACGCGGCTGCACGTCGACCGCAATCAGCGGGAGCCAGATGCCCAGCCGCCCCAGCCGGTCGAGGATCATGCCGACCCCGCCTTCTTCGGCGGTGTCGCGGGCGATCAGGATCCCTTCGCGCGGCGGGTGGACCGCGAGTTCGGACAGGTCGCCGTAGACCTCGCAGTGGTGGCCCAGCGTGAAGCCTACCCGAGCCAGTTCGGCCCGTTGGCGGCTGCACGAATCGATGAAGTGGAGGGTGGCTTTGCGTGTCATGTCAGTCTGTCTGCGCCAACCCCTTGCGGGTTTCACGCAAGAGCGCCGCCGATCCGGAGGATTTACCATACCCGGAAAGGCGCAAACATCTGATAATAAGCTATAAAAATGCTCCAAAGCGGAGCCAGATTGCGGTAAATTGCTAGGTGTCGTCACCGAAGCGATAGGACGGAAGCGAGTGAAACGCCGATCGCAGCGCATCGCCCCAACCCGATGAAATGGTGTCGAAATAGGAATCGTCGGCAGCCACGCGGTGTTCGTGGGTGGCGGCAAACGTATCCTTGCCGATAACCAAAAGATCCAGCGGCAGACCGACCGACAGGTTAGCCTTGAGAGTCGAATCGAAACTGACCATCAGCAGCTTGATCGCATCCTCGAAACTCATGTCCCGATCATATCCGCGGATCAGGATCGGGCGGCCATACTTGGTCTCGCCGATCTGGAAGAAGGGCGTGTCCCAGCTGGCTTCGATGAAATTGCCTTCGGGATAGATCATGAACAGCCGCGGCTGCATCCCGGCGATCTGCCCGGCCACGATCATGGTGGCGGTAAAGCGCCCCTTCCCCCCATCGCCATTGACGTTCTGTGCGGTTTCAATCGTCGTGCGCAGCAGGCGGCCGATCTCCGTGGCGACCTGAAACATCGTCGCGCCCTTGAGCAGGGTGTTGTCGCGTTCGCCCGGGGCCTTGGTGCGTTCTTCCAGCTGGCTGATCACCGCCTGCGTGGTCGCCAGATTGCCTGCGGTCATCACCGCGATCATGCGCTCGCCCGGCACGGTCCAGTGGAACAGCTTGCGGAAGGTGGAGATGTTGTCGACCCCCGAATTGGTGCGGGTGTCGCTCATGAGCACGAGGCCCTTGTCGAGCACCATGCCAACGCAATAGGTCATGCCGTCATTCTCTCCTGTCGCCCGCGGGCCGAGGCGCACACTTACGCGAAGCGCGCCGCAGCGCAAACACCGCCGCCCTGCTTTGCGATTATTGTGATTGTTCGCCCTGCTGCTGGCTCTGGCCGCCCGCAGACGGCTGCCCTTCGACCATCAGGCCCACGGTCAGCACCTCGTCGGCCGCACTGCCGAAGCTGATCCCGGTGATCGGCGCCGCATCGCGGTAGTCGCTGCCCGTCGCCACGCGGACATAGCGCGGATCGGGGCTGATGCCGTTCGACACGTCGAAACCGACCCAGCCCAGCCCTTCGACATGGGCTTCGGCCCAGGCGTGGGTGGCCTCCTGCTCGATCCGGTCGTCCATCATCAGATAGCCGCTGACATAGCGCGCCGGAATGCCGTGCGCGCGCGCGGCGCCGATGAAGATGTGGGCGTGATCCTGACACACGCCTGCGCCCTGAAGGGTCGCTTCCTCGGCGGTGGTGGCGGAGTGGGTGCGGCCGGTTTCATAGGCCACCCGCTCGCGGATCAGCGCCGAGAGCGCGTGGAGGAAATCGAGCGGCGCATCGTCAGCCGCGCCCGCCGCCTCGCGCAGCAGGCTGCGCAACTTGACGCCGGGGCGGGTCAGCGGGGTCTGGCGCAGGAAGCTCCACAGGGGCAGGTGCCCCGAATGGCGACCGATCACCCCGGCATTGTCCTCGGTCTCGACTACGCCTTCGCAGCTTACGGTCACCTCGCGCGCACCCGGCGCAAGACCGATCAGCGTGACGTGGTTGAAATGCTGATCGTCATATTCGAGCTCGGCATGGGCGTTGTCGAACTGCATCGACCATTGGACGATGCGCTGACCTTGCGTCTCCTTGGGGGTCAGCCGCAGCCGCTGGAGCGCGTGGACCACCGGCTGCGCGAAGGCATAGTGAGTGGTGTGGCGGATCGAGAGGCGCAGTTTGCTCATGCGTGGAACCGGTAATCCTCGGCAATCGCCCGGCCGATGGCGGCGTTGCGGGCGAGGAAATCGATCAGGAATTCGTGCAGCCCCGCCTCGAAGATCTGGTCGACGCAAAGGTGGCTGATGCGGGTATCGGAATCGCGCATCAGCGCGACCGCGCCGCCCTCGACACCATGCGTTCGGGCGAGCGCGCCGAGACAATCGCGCAGGGCGTTGCGGCAGAAGGCGAGGCTGCGCGGGAAGCGGTCGTCGAGCACCAGGAATTCGACGATCCCGCGCGCTTCGATCTGCCCGGCATTGAGCCACGAATAGACCCGCGCCCCCGCGACCGAGCGCAGCACCTGTTCCCACTGCCCCGTATCGAGGCTCGATCCGACATAGGAGAGCGACGGCAGCAGCAGGAAATACTTCATGTCGAGAATGCGCGCGGTGCTGTCGGCCCGCTCGATGAAGGTGCCCGCGCGGGCGAAGTGATAGCCCTCGTCGCGCAGCATCGACCCGTCGAAAGCGCCGTGGACCTGCGTGCCGGTGCGCCGGATCGATGCCAGCAGCTCGCCCACCGCGGTCTGACCGACGGGCCGGGCGAGCAGCTTGTCGAGCTTCATCCAGTTGTCGTTGACCGCTTCCCACACGTCGGACGAGATATTGGTGCGCGCCATCCGCGCGTTGAAGCGCACGGCGCCCAGCATTTCGCGGACATTGGCCGGGTTGCCGGGCGCGCGCAGCACGAAGTTCCAGACGGTCAGTCCGTCATAGGAATCGTGGTTCGCCTCGAAGGCGGCCTGCAGCCCCAGCGTTGCGATCACCGAGCGCCACTCGGCCTCGGCGGTTGCCAGATCGCGGGTCAGCGCCATCCGCAGCGCCGCTTCGAGCAGACGCGCGGTGTTCTCCGCCCGCTCGAGATAGCGAAACATCCAGAACAGGCTGTTGGCGGTTCTGCCCAGCATCAGTCTTTCAACACCCACGTATCCTTGGTGCCGCCCCCTTGCGAGGAATTGACCACTAGCGATCCCTTCTTGAGCGCCACCCGCGTCAGCCCGCCCGGCGTGATGTCGATCCCTTCGGGGCTGACCAGCACGAAGGGCCGCAGATCCAGATGCCGGGGCGCAAGGCCCTTGGCGGTGTAGATCGGGCAGGTCGACAGCGCGAGAGTGGGCTGGGCGATGTAATTGTCGGGCTTGGCGACCAGCTTTTCGCGGAAGGCCGCGATCTCGCGCTTCGATGACGTCGGCCCGATCAGCATCCCGTAACCGCCCGATCCGTGCACTTCCTTGACCACCAGCTCGGCAAGGTTGTCGAGCACATAGGCCAGACTGTCCTTGTCCGCGCAGCGCCAGGTCTGGACGTTGGGCAGCAACGGCTTTTCGCCGGTGTAGAATTCGACGATCTCGGGCATGAAGCTATAGATCGCCTTGTCGTCCGCCACCCCGGTGCCCGGCGCGTTGGCGATGGTGATCCCGCCCGCGCGGTAGACATCCATGATCCCCGGCACGCCCAGCATGCTGTCGGGGTTGAAGGTGAGCGGGTCGAGGAACTCGTCGTCGACCCGGCGATAGAGCACGTCGATCGGCTTGTAACCGCGCGTGGTGCGCATCTGCACCCGGCCCTCGGTAACGCGTAGATCGCTCCCCTCGACCAGCTCGGCCCCCATCTGGTCGGCGAGGAAGGCGTGCTCGAAATAGGCCGAGTTGTAAATCCCCGGCGTCAGCACCGCGACCACCGGCTTGCCCCCGGTGAAGGCGGGCGGGACGCAGGCGGCAAGGCTGCGGGCGAGGCGGCGCGGGTAATTCGACACGCTCTCCACCGCCACCCGGCTGAACAGATCGGGGAACATCCCCATCATCGTCTCGCGGTTCTCCAGCATGTAGGAGACGCCCGAGGGCGTTCGCGCATTGTCTTCCAGCACGAAGAATTCGTCCGGCCCGGTGCGCACCAGATCGATCCCGACAATATGCGTGTAGATCCCGCCCGGCGGGGTGAAGCCGACCATGTTGGCGAGCCAGGCATCATTGCTTTGCAGCAGCCGCGCGGGCAGGCGGCCGGCGCGCACGATTTCCTGCCGGTGATAGAGATCGTAGAGGAAGGAATTGAGCGCGCGCACCCGCTGCTCGATCCCGCGCGACAAGCGGCGCCATTCGGCGGCGGTGATGATGCGCGGCACCATGTCGAACGGGATCAGCCGCTCTTCGGCGGCATCCTCGCCATAGACGTTGAAGGTGATCCCGGTGCGGCGGAAGGTATCATCCGCCTCGCGGTTCTTGCGGCGCATCAGTTCGGGCGGCTGTTCACCAAACCAGCGGCAATATTCGGCATAGGCCGGCCGCGTGTTGCCCGCTTCATCGAACATTTCATCAAAAGTGCCGCCGCGCGCCTGCATTACCCCCCGCTTGGTTTGTTAGGTGCAATGCAGCAATCTAACCGCGCTTTTGGAAAAGGGAAGCGGTGAGATCGGATTGCGACGATGGAGACGGGCCCCGGGGGTTTCAAACGCGCGTGATTTCAAGCTCGCGCAGCAGGCTCATGATGACCTGCGGATCATAGGTGAAGCCCATGTGGGTGCAGCGCAGCGCCACCGCGCGGTCACGCTCGCCGGGGCGACCGGCGGCGCAGCGCGGCGCGATCGCGCCATCGTTGGCACTCCAGAAAGCGACCGTCTCGACCGGCGGCTTGGCCGACAGCTGCGCCTCGATCGGCGGAGCGTCGACCGAATGGCCGGTGATGAACTGGTAAGCGCGCCAGACATTGTTGGCGCGCGGGCTACCGCTGAAGGGCGATCCCATGGTGACGACCTTGGCCACCGCCTGCGGCTGGCGCTTGGCCAGCTCGCGCCCATAGAGCCCGCCGAGGCTCCAGCCGACCAGCACGACCTTGCGACCGTAGCGGGCGTTGAGATCGAGCAGCCGCGCTTCCATCGCGGCGAAACTTTCCTCGTTCGGGCCCCAGTTGAAGCCCAGCCCCCAGCGCTTGACGCAGTGACCCGCCGCCTCGAGCTGGCGCGCGAGATAGCGCATCCGCACCGGATGCGTGGCAAAGCCGGGGAGCATCATCACCACCTGCGGATTGTCCGAGGCCGGAATGGCGAGCTTGCGGCGGGGACGGCGCACAGGTTCGAGCAGCACCTGCGTCTCGCCCAGTAGGCGCAGAAGCCGGGGCTTGCCACGCTCGTGCTCGACCGGGATTACTTCGCGCGCCAGCGCCACGCGGCGCGCGAGAGCGGTGGCGGCATAGGCCTGCTGCGCCTGTGCACCAGCCGCACTCGCCGCCGCAATCAGCGGCGCGGGCAGACGGGACAGTTCAGGAACGAAGCGCGGAGTGGCCATACTCCGCTCCAAGCCACATTCTGCATGAATGTTCCATGAAATGTAACACGCGTAACATTTCCGACACAAATCAACTGGCTGTCACGTCCCGGTCATTGCGCGGTCATTTGGCGGGACAGTCGCCGATCCGTTCGTTCTTGGCGGTAAAGTTCATGGTGCCTTCGCCCATGCCTTCGAACTTGATCTTGGTGCTCGCGGTGAATTCGGACGAAGTCGGGGTGGTCGTGCCCGACATGGTCATGCGCGATTCGCCCTGCGGGGTCTTGCACACCAGCACCCCGTCCATCTTGCCGCCGTTGAGGTCGAATTCCTCGAAGCTGCATTCGCCCTGCTGGCCCTGCTTGACCATTTCCTCGAAGCCCTTTTCGACGTCTTTCTCGGTCAGGCATTCCTCGACCGTGGTGGTCATGCCCGCGCCGTGGTTCTTCATTTCGGGCGGCATCCCGGGGATATCGACCCCGGTCATGGTGATGGTCGCCTTGTAGAGGCCCGGCTGCGGCCTGACCATTTCGGCGTCGGCCTTGGCGGCGACTTCCTTGGCGGTGATCTCGCCATCGCCGTCGGCGTCGGTCGCTCCGCCCGAACAGCCAGCCATCAAAGCGGCCCCGGCGGCGGCGACGAAAAGGGTGATGCGTGTCATAGGTCTCTCCTGCTCCATGGTTGCGAGGATATGACCATGCAGCGCCGCAGGTGCCAACCAAAATCGCGCGCGCGCCTTGCACGTCCCCGCTTTGTTCCCCATACAGGGAGCATGGCTGAACTCGTGATCCGCAGGGGGTTGGACGAGCCCGAAACGGGCGCGGACTTCACCCCGCACCGCCCCGCCCGCCCCGACAAGTCGATGGGAGGAATCCCGTTCAAGCTGGTCTCGGAGTACGAGCCGGCAGGCGACCAGCCGACCGCGATCAAGGAACTGACCGAAAGCGCGCTGGCGGGCGAGAAAACCCAGGTGCTGCTCGGCGTCACCGGGAGCGGCAAGACCTTCACCATGGCCAAGGTGATCGAGACGCTGCAACGCCCGGCGCTGATCCTAGCCCCCAACAAGATCCTCGCCGCGCAGCTCTATGGGGAATTCAAGAGCTTCTTCCCCGAAAACGCGGTCGAATATTTCGTCAGCTATTACGACTACTACCAGCCCGAAGCCTACGTCCCGCGCTCCGACACCTACATCGAGAAAGAGTCGAGCGTGAACGAGGCGATCGACCGGATGCGCCACTCGGCCACCCGAGCCTTGCTCGAACGCGACGACGTGATCATCGTGGCCTCGGTGTCGTGCCTCTACGGGATCGGCTCGGTCGAGACCTATTCGGCGATGATCTTCGACATCAAGCTGGGCGAGACAGTCGACCAGCGCGAACTGATCCGCAAGCTCGTCGCGCTGCAATACAAGCGCAACGATGCCGCTTTCACCCGCGGCAATTTTCGGGTGCGCGGAGACAGCCTCGAGATCTTCCCCTCGCACTACGAGGACATGGCCTGGCGGATCAGTTTCTTCGGCGACGAGATCGAGGAAATCGCGGAGTTCGATCCGCTCACCGGCACCAAGGGCGCGAAGCTGGAAAAGGTGCGGGTCTACGCCAATTCGCACTATGTGACGCCCGGCCCGACGATGAAGCAGGCGGCAGCCGCCATCAAGTTTGAGCTGGAAGAACGGCTCAAGGAACTGGAGGCGGAGGGCAAGCTGCTCGAACGCCAGCGGCTGGAACAGCGCACCCATTTCGACCTCGAAATGATCGCGGCGACCGGAAGCTGTGCGGGGATCGAGAACTACTCGCGCTTCCTCACTGGGCGCCTGCCGGGCGAGCCCCCGCCGACGCTGTTCGAGTACCTGCCCGAAAACGCGCTGCTGTTCGTCGATGAAAGCCACCAGACCGTGCCGCAGATCGGCGCGATGGCCAAGGGCGACCACCGCCGCAAGCTGACGCTGGCCGAATACGGCTTCCGCCTGCCGTCCTGCATCGACAACCGGCCTTTACGCTTCAACGAATGGGACGCGATGCGCCCGCAGACTTTCGCGGTCAGCGCCACGCCGGGAAGCTGGGAGATGGAGCAGACCGGCGGCGTGTTTGCCGAACAGGTGATCCGCCCCACCGGCCTGATCGACCCCCCGGTCGAAATCCGCCCGGTCGAGGATCAGGTGCAGGACTGCATCACCGAGTGCAAGGCAACCGCGGCCAAAGGCTACCGCACGCTGGTGACCACGCTGACCAAGCGGATGGCCGAAGACCTCACCGAGTTCATGCACGAGGCCGGGGTGCGGGTTCGCTACATGCACTCGGACGTCGAGACGCTGGAGCGCATCGAGCTGATCCGCGACCTGCGGCTCGGGGTCTATGACGTGCTGGTCGGCATCAACCTGCTGCGCGAGGGCCTCGACATTCCCGAATGCGGGCTGGTGGCGATCCTCGACGCCGATAAGGAAGGCTTCCTGCGCTCCGAGACTTCGCTGATCCAGACCATCGGCCGCGCCGCGCGCAATGTCGACGGGCGCGTGATCCTCTACGCCGACCGCATCACCGGCAGCATGGAGCGCGCGCTCGCCGAAACCGACCGCCGCCGTTCCAAGCAGGAGGCCTATAACGAAGAGCACGGGATCACGCCCCAGACGATTAAGCGCAACATCCACGACATCGTCGCCCATTCCGCGGCACAGGATTCAGTGCTGGTCGACACCGGCGATGAGGAGCGCAACAACCTCGTCGGGCACAATCTCAGAAGCTACATCGAGGACCTCGAAAAGCGGATGCGCAACGCGGCGGCCAATCTGGAGTTCGAGGAAGCCGGAAGGCTTCGCGACGAGATCCGGCGTCTGGAGGCGGACGAACTCGGGCTGCCGGACAGCGAGAAACGCGCGCCGATTGTCGGGCGGAGCAACGAGGGCAAGCCGGGGACGCGCAAGACGCGTTATGGCAAGACGCGGTACAAGAAGATGGGTGGGAAGCCGTAAGCCCACGAACTGGACGACGTCCGTAGCCGAGCTTTGGATGATGCAGCATTAGTTCTGCTAGCGATTCGCTGAATATCCAACGAGGCAGCTTATGATCCGCTCTTTCGCGTGCAAAGAAACCGAACGCATCTGGATCGGTCGCGCCAGCCGCAAGCTGCCTGCGGACATCCAGCAACGTGCGCTCGCCAAACTGGCGCTGCTCAACCGCGTCAAGACAATCGATGACCTGCGCAATCCCCCGTCCAACCGCCTCCACGCGCTCACCGGCGACCGCGAAGGGCAGCATTCTGTTTCCATAAACATGCAATGGCGTATATGCTTCGTGTTCGAAAACGGAGACGCACACGGTGTCGAAATCGTCGACTACCATTGATACCTCGGACTGGCTCCACATTCCGCACGCGGGCGAATTGCTTTGGTCGGAATTCATGGAGCCTTACGGGATGGACGCCGCCGCTTTGGCTCAAGCCATCTCGGTCGATGCGTCGCGCCTGCAAGCCGTGATCGACGGCACAAAACGCATGGATGGCGAATTGGACCTACGTCTCGCCCGCTACTTCCGCATGTCGGAAGGGTTCTTCATGGGATTGCAGATCGATTGCGAACTCCGCACCGCCAAGCGCGCACTCAATGGCGAGCTTGACCGGATCCAGCCCCGCGCTGCCTGACCGCACCGCGAGACAATGGGTGGGAAGCCCGGCCTGCGCCCCTTGAACGCGGCGCTCATCCCTGCCACTCCCCTACCCCCATGACCCCCCGATTCCTCATCGCGCTGGCCGCTGTCAGCGCTCTCGCCCTTTCCGCCCCCATCGCCGCGCAGGACTCGGCCAAGGACGAGGCCTCCAAGCCCTCCGCCGCCGAAGCCCAGACCCGCACGCGCGACCTCACCGGCATCTTCGGCGGGCAGCGTATCGCCTACAAAGCGACAATCGCCGACACAGTGCTCAGCAATGACGCCAATAATGAAACGGGGGGCAAGCCCGAGGCGGTGATTGTCACCACGTCTTACGTGAAGACCCCCGCCGATCCCTCGCGCCCGGTGTTCTTCATCTACAATGGCGGCCCCGGTTCGGGCTCGGTGTGGCTCCAGATGGGTGCCTTCGGGCCCAAGCGTGTGGCGATCCCCTCGGACGCGCGCGACGATGGCGCGCCGCCTTATCCGCTGCTCGACAACCCCGACAGCCTGCTCGATGTCGCCGACCTCGTCTTCATCGACCCGCCCGGCACCGGCTTCAGCCACCTGACGCAGGGCACCGATCCCAAGAAATATTATGGCCTGAGGCAGGATGCGCGCGCCGTCTCCAAGGTGATCCGCCGCTGGATCAACGACAATGGCCGCTGGAACAGCCCCAAGTTCATCGGCGGGGAAAGCTACGGCACCACCCGCACCGCGATGCTGGTCGACGAGCTGGAGGGCAGCACCTACAACGACGTCGGCCTCAACGGGCTGATCCTGATCTCGACGATCCTCGATTTCGGGATCGAGGATACGACGCCAGGCAACGAGCTGGCCTATGTCGTGATGCTCCCCAACATGGCGACCGCGGCGTGGTATCACGGCAAGGTGCAAGGCGCGTCGGCCGAGGCTGTCGCCGAGGAAGCGCGGCGCTTTGCGATCGGGCCGTTTGCCACTGCGCTCCTGAAAGGGCAGGACCTGCCCGAGGCCGAGCGCGCTGCGGTGCGCAAGGAACTCTCGCGCCTCACCGGTCTGAGCGAGACCTATCTCGATCAGGCCAACCTGCGCGTCACCGACCAGCGCTTTTACAAGGAGCTGCTGCGCGACCGCGGGCAGACCGTGGGGCGGCTGGACTCGCGCTACACCGGCACGGATTACGACAATGCCGGGGAGACGCCGGACAATGATCCGAGCTTCTACGGCATCGATGCGGGCTATACCGCCGCGATCAACAGCTGGGCGCGCGAGACGCTGGGCTATCGCACCGACCGCGAATATCAGTCGATCGGGCGAGAACCGGGGCGCAACTGGGACTGGAGCCTCGACGGATCGGGCCGCGGGGCCTATCTCAATGTCGCGCCGCTGATCGGGCAGGCCTTGCGGCAGAATTCCGGCCTGAGGCTGTTCAACGCGCAAGGGTGGTACGATTTCGCCACGCCCTTCTTCGGCGCGGAATATTCGCTGAAGCGGCACGGCATCCCGCAGGACCGGATCACGTGGAAATATTACGACGCAGGCCACATGATGTATATTCGCGACGAGGACCGCGCGAAGCTCAGCGCCGATATTCGCGCCTTCATTCGCGCCCGCTGATGCACAAGGGATTGCTGATCGCCGCACTGTGCGCCGGGCTGGTGGCTGGCTGCAAGCCGCCGCCGACCGATGCCGCGATGGCGCGCGTGTCGTTGGTGACGTCCGCGAGCGGGCCGTCTGCCCCGCTGGCCTCGCCCGATGTGACCGGCGCAGTGTGGGCGACGACCGACAAGGCCCTGCGGCTCGTCTACGGCGTGCCGGGGCAGCCGGTGATGCTGGCGCTCGAATGCAGCGCGCCCTCCAGCCCGGATGCGATGCTCACCATCACTCGCCATGCGCCCGCCGACAGCGGTGCGGCGGCGCTGCTGGCGCTGATCGGCAATGGCCGGATCGGGCGTTTCCCGGTCGATGCGACCGAGGTCGGCGGAAGGATGCTCTGGCAGGGCGCCGTGTCCGCCGCGCGGGCCGAATGGGATGCCCTGAAGCCCGAACGCGAGGCGACCGTGACCGTGCCCGGCGCGGGGCTGGTGAAGCTCAACCCCAGCCCGCTGCCGATGGAACTGGTGAGCACGTGCCGCGGTGCGCCGCCGGAAATTCCGCCGCCGGTGGTCGTGGCCGAAGCCCCGCCGCCGGTTCTGTCAGCGATTCCCTGAGGCCTTTTCTGCCAGCAGATCGGGCGTGAGCACCTGCGGCAATTGCTCCGGTGCGGCCGCGTTCGGCGCATACCACAGGTAGAGCGGCACGCCCGCGGCGCCCTGCTCGGTGAGGAAGGCGGTGATCGCTTCGTCCCGCGCGGTCCAATCGCCCACCAGCACCGTCACACCCGCCTGATCGAACGCCGCGCGCGTTGTCTCGCGCTCGATCGCTGCGGCTTCGTTGACCTTGCAGGTCACGCACCAGTCGGCGGTGAAGTAGAGGAACACCGGCTGGCCCGAAGCGCGCGCCTCGGCCAAGGCCTCGCGGCTGAAGGGCTGTGCGGCAAGGATGCTCTCCCGCGCGCGGGCCGAGGGCGCCTCGAACACCGAGGGCAGGCCGATCAGCGCAAAGGCGAGGAAGGGCGCGGCCACCAGCCCGAAGGCGGGCCAGGCCAGCTTGCCCGCGCGTTGCAGCCTGCCGGTGACGAACAGGCCCATCACCACGCCGATCACCAGCACCAGGGCGATCAGGCCGAAGGGCCGTCCGCCCAGCTGAACCGTCAGCCACAGCAGCGCCAGCGCGGTCAGCGCCATCGGGATCGCCATGATCCGCCGGAACCGCTCCATCCAAGCGCCGGGCTTGGGGAGCATCCGGCGCAGCGGCGGCACGAAACCGAGCAACAGGAACGGCAACGCCAGCCCGAACCCGAGGCAAGCGAACAGCAGCAGCGCCTGTGGCACCGGCAGCAGCAGCGCCGCACCCAGCGCCGCCGCCATGAAGGGCCCGGTGCACGGCGTTGCCACAAAGGCCGCCAGCAGCCCGGTGGCGAAGGCCCCCATCCGCTCGCCTCCCACCCGCACCGAGATCGCGGGCAGTTCGAACAGGCCGGCGAAATTCGCGGTGATCGCGGCAGCGAGCACCAGCAGGGCGACGACCACGCCCGGCTCCTGCAGCTGGAACGCCCAGCCGATCTGCTCTCCGCCCGCGCGCAGCGCCAGCAGCAGTGCGCCGAGGCCGAGGCAGGCCAGCACCACGCCTGCGGTATAGGCCAGCCCCTCGGCCCGGGCCTTGGCCTCGCTCTCGCCCGCACGGGCGAGCGCAATCGCCTTGAGGCTCAGGATCGGGAAAACGCAGGGCATGATGTTGAGCAGCAAGCCACCTGCCAGCGCGCCGAGGATCAGCGTCCAAAGCGCCGGCGAAGGCGCATCCTGCGGCCCGGCAAGCGGCTCGCCCCCACTAGGCACCGCGCCGAGATCAGCGGCAAAGCGCACGCCGATCCCGTCCCCGAAGGCGAGGATGCCTTCCAGCGCATCGGCCTTGCCGGTGCCGAAGTCATCGAGCGGGATTGCGGCCACCAGCACATCACCCACCCGGCGGAAGGTCTGCGGCGCGGCGTGGGCCACCAGCCGCTGATTGGCGACAAAGACATGCGGATCGGAAAGCGCCATGCTCGCAGGCAGCGGGATGGCGATGCGCAGGGTCTCGCCCTTAATCGCAAACCGCGCCTTCGCATCGAGCGGCGGGGCGATGGCGGCGCGCCAGCGCGCGAAATCGCCCCCCGTGCGCGCGGTCAGATCGGCATGCTGCGGCACGCAGATGTCCGAGCAGGCGAGGTAATCGACCGTCCCCGTGACCGGCCCGGCAAAACCCGCCGCAGAAGGCCCCGGCACCACCGGCACGAGGATCGTGTAGGGCCCTTCGTAAATGTGGTTCATCAACCCCGAGAGCACCAGCCGCTTGGGCACCGGATAGCGCGCCTCGCCCACCTGCCAGTCGGGCGGCAGGTCGAGCGACAGGCGCATCCCCTCACCCGCATCGCCGGGGTTCGACCAATAGCCGTGCCATTCGGGCGCGCTGGGGATGAAGTGCAGCGCCAGCAGCCATTCCTCGCCCGCGACCGGCTGGCCTTCCGCATAAAGCGCCACCGCGATCCGGTCAGACCCGAACAGCGGCGCGCGCGGTGCGGGTGTGCTGTCCTGCGCAATCGCGGGCACAGCCAGCAGCACACTTGCGAGCAGCGCAAGCACCCATGCAGCGAATTGTCGACCAATCGACGGGAAGATTCTTGCGTGCGGCACCGGCAACCCTCTAGGCGTGGCAAGATGGGTTCGCAATCGGAGCGCGCAAGGTGACAGCAACTTCAGATACTCGTGAAGAAGTCGGGGGGACCCGCGATCTGGTGATCCTCGGCGGCGGCCTCGTCGGCATGACGCTGGCGCTCGCGGCGGCGAAGAAGGGCCTGTCGAGCCACGTGATCGACCGCGCCGACCCGGCGGAGCTCACCGCCGAAGGTTTCGACGACCGCGCCACCGCGATCTCGACCGCGAGCTGGCACCTGTTCGAGAATATCGGCATCGCCGCAGGGCTGGAGCAATTCGCCTGCGACATCGCTGCGATTGCCGTCACCGACCAGAACAAGCCCGGCCGGCTCGATTTCGTCCCCGGTGAGGGCGACGGCACGCTGGGTCGGATGTTCCCCAATCGCCGCCTGCGCCTCGCGCTGTTCGAAGCGGCGGCGAAGGAGCCGCTGATCAACTGGGTCGCCAAGGCCCATGTGACCGAGCGCCAGCGCAGCCAGTTCGGCGTCGCCGCGGTGCTGGCCGACGGGCAGAAACTCAAGGGCCGGTTGATGATCGCCGCCGAGGGCCGCCAGTCGCCGACTCGCGATTCCGCCGGGATCACGCTCGCCAAGTGGGATTACAAGCACCGTGCGATCATTGCGGGGCTGACCCACGAAAAGCCGCATGGCAATGTGGCGTGGGAAATCTTCTACCCCTCCGGGCCGTTCGCGCTGCTGCCGCTCAACGACGATGCGGACGGCACGCACCGATCTTCGCTGGTGTGGACCGTGTCGGAGACCGATGCGGCGGGCGTCACCAAGCTGGGCGACCGCGCTTTCCTCGCCGAGGTCGAGAAGCGCATGGGCGGGGTGCTGGGCAAGGTGCTCAGCGTCGGCCACCGCTCGTCGTGGCCGCTGGGCTTTCACCACACCGCCAAGATCACCGCCGAGCGCCTCGCGCTGATCGGCGACGCGGGGCATGGCATTCACCCGATCGCAGGCCAAGGGCTCAACCTTGGCCTGCGCGATGTCGGCGCGCTGGTTGAAGTGCTGGCCGAGGGCGCGCGGCTCGGCCTCGATCCGGGCGATCCCGAGCTGCTCAAGCGCTACGAGAACTGGCGCGGGCTCGACAGCTTCATGGTCGCGCTGGCGACCGACGGCCTGACGCGGCTGTTCGGCGTGCCGGGCAAGGCCGCGAGCGCGGTGCGGCGGCTGGGCATGGCGGCGGTGCAGCGCACGCCGATGCTCAAGCAGTTCTTCATGGATGAAGCGCGCGGCGTTTCGGGCGACCTGCCGGAGCTGCTGCGGGGGTAATTGCCGCTTCTTCCCGTCACCCCAGCAAAAGCTGGGGCGACGGGTCTGGTTTGCGAAACTAGGGCCGCACCAGCGGGCTCGATTGGCGCACTGGATTGCCTGCCCCGTCGCGCAAGCCGCGCTGATCCAGCACCGCGGCAGTCTCGATCACTTCCAGCGCGTCCATCGCCTTCTTGAAGCGTTCCGCGTCCTTGATCCACGTTTCGGCCTTGGCCGCGCCGGGCATGCCCTTCACCTCGTCAATCGCCGCCTGATAGCGCCCCTGTTCCAGCGCGAAGCGCGCGCGCTCCAGCCGACGTTGTGGTTGCGGCGAGGGCGTGCTTTCGCGCCGGACCACGAACAGCTGGCCCAGCTCGCGGCGGAAGGCGGCCCACGAGGGGCCCTCGCTGCTTTCGCGCAAGCTTGGCGCCAGCCCGTCAAGCCGCGCCACGAGACCGTCGAGCCGGATGGGGTTGCGCGAAAATTCGATGATCGTGCCGACCGCATTGGGCCACTGATCGCCAAAGCGCAGGCGCAGCTGATCGGAGAGGTAGCCGAGCTCGGCCCCGCGTTCGACCGCGCGGCGGGTGGCAAAGGCGATCAGTAGGCTTTCGGCGCGCGCGGCATTGCCGGCGGCGGCCTGGGCCTGAAGGTCGAGCTGGGTGAGACGCTGTTCGGCGGCGGCCAGGCGCTGGTCGAGCCCGCCCTGCTGTTCGGCCACGCGCTCCACCGCCTGTTCGGTCGCGGCGAGCGGGGTCGGTTTGGCGGTGACCGGCAGCTGCGAAGCGGCGGCCACCCCGGCGCCGACCTTGGTGCCCGCTTCGGCGATCTGTGCCTCGGGAGCGGGTGCGGCGCGGTCTCCGGCGAGGTTGTACCACATCACCCAGCCCACAAGCGCGCCCCCGGCGATGAAGGCGATCAGCGCGGCCAGCAGCGGCGCCCGCCCCGACAGGGGCCCGCGCTGCGAGGCGATTGGCGATGATCCGGGCGGTGTTGCCATCGTGATCCGTTCTTTGCGACCTTGGTCTTCGCGCCTGCCGGTGTCCGCTGTTACGGCTGTCCGGTCGGCGTGGCGGGAATGGAGCGCGGCTTGGCGCACAAGTCAAATGCCAATTGCAGCAGCGCACCCTCGTCAGGGTGCGGGGCGGTATGGATGGCGGCCCAGCCCTCCCCCGCCGCCGCCGCGATGCGCGGACCGAGCGCGGCGAGCGCGATGCCTTGGCGTTCAAGGCCCAGCCGGTCGCACTCCGCAGCAAAGTGCCGCGCGGTGGCGGCCGAATGGAGCAGCACCAGCGTTTTTCGCGTGGCGAGCAGATTTACGACCGCGTCGAGCGGCTGAGGCTCGCTGCGGTAGGCGATCACCGTGTCGAAGGTCACGCCGGGCGGCGGGGTCAGCGGCACATGCTCCTCGCCCGCGATGCGTAGCAGGTGGCGAGGCGCAGGAATCTCATCAAGCACGCCCTGCAAGCCGCCACTCCCGGTCATGGCAACAGTCAACCCCGCCGCGCGCGCCGCATCGGCGGTGGCCTCGCCGACGGCATAGACCGGCTTGGCGACAAGGCGGGCGAGATCAGGCCCTGCGTGGAGAATGGCGTTGGCGCTGCCGATCAGCAGCGCGTCGATGGTGGCAGGCTCAGGGCACTGCCAGCCGACCGGGCGGATCGCCGACAGCGCATGGCCGGTGATCGGCAGGCCCAGCGCGCGGGCCTTGCCGAGGGTGGCGGAAAGACCCGGCTCGGGGCGCAATGCGAGCAAATGGAAGGCCATCAACCCGCGCGGAAGTGGTCGGTGATCGCCGGGGTGGCGCGCGCCAGCAGATCGGCGGCGAGCGCACGCACCGCCGCGTGGTCGCCGCCGGCGAAGGTGGCGCTGCCTTCGACCCGCTCGGCACCGTCGGGGCTGAACAGCGCGGCGCGCATCGTCAGGCTGTCGCCCCCGCCTTCGCACAGCACCGCGACGGGCGAGTGGCAGGTGCCGCCCAACGCCGCGAGCAGCGCGCGTTCGGCCTCCAGCTCGGCGCGGGTGGGCGCGTGGTCGATCGCGGCGAGCAGCGCGGTCGTGGCGGCGTCGTCCGCGCGGCACTCGATCGCGATTACCCCTTGCGCTGCGGCGGGGATCCAGTCGGCGCTCTCAAGCGGCGCGCCGACGTCGGACTGCCCGAGCCGTTCGAGGCCCGCTGCGGCAAGGAAGGTCACGTCGGCCTCCCCCTCGGCCAGCTTCTTGAGCCGGGTGGCGACATTGCCGCGGAACATCACGACCTTGCAGTCGGGGCGCAGGTTGAGCAGCTGCGCAGCCCGCCGCGGGGCGCTGGTGCCGACGACCGCACCTTCGGGAATCGCCGCGATGCTCGCCGCGCCGACCAGGCAGTCGCGCCGGTCGGCGCGTGGCAGGAAGGCGGGGAAGTGGAATGCATCCGGCCGGATCGTCTCGACGTCCTTCGCCGAATGCACCGAGAGGTCGATCCGCCCCTCGCCCAGCCACTGGTCGAGCTCCTTGGTCCACAGCGCCTTGCCGCCGATTTCGGCCAACGGACGGTCGAGCACCTTGTCGCCGCTCGCCAGCACGGGGACGAGTTCAACCTCCTCCTCGGCCCAGCCGTGGGCGGCGCACAGGCGGGCGCGGGTCTCCACGGCCTGCGCCATCGCGAGGGGGGAATTGCGGGTGCCCAGCCGCAGGCGGGGGGCAGATCGTTCAGGTTCAGTCATGGCCGCGCTTGCTCTAGCCCGCACAAGGACTAGATGGAAGCCGGATGGGATCGGTCACGCACACCTTGGACACGCGATTGGTGCCCCCGCTCGTGCTGGGCATCGAATCGAGCTGCGATGAAACCGCGGTCGCGCTGGTGCGCGGCGACGGCACCATCGTCGCGCAAGCGATCGCCAGTCAGGAGGCCGAACACGCCCCCTACGGCGGCGTCGTCCCCGAAATCGCCGCCCGCGCCCATGCCGAGCGCCTAGCCCCGATGCTGGCGAAGGTGATGGGCGATGCGGGCATGAGCCTCGACGACGTGGACGCCATCGCCGCCACCGCCGGGCCGGGGCTGATCGGCGGGGTGATGGTCGGCCTCGTCAGCGGCAAGGCGCTGGCGATGGCGGCGGACAAGCCCCTGCTGGCGATCAATCATCTCGAAGGCCACGCGCTTTCCCCCCGGCTGGCCGACCAATCGCTCGCGTTCCCCTATTTGCTGCTGCTGGTTTCGGGCGGGCATTGCCAGATCCTCGCCGTCGAGGGCGTGGGGCAATACCGCCGCCTTGCCACCACCATCGACGATGCGCTGGGCGAGGCCTTCGACAAGACCGCCAAGATTCTTGGCCTCGGCTATCCCGGCGGGCCTGCGGTCGAGCGGCTGGCGCTGGAGGGGAAACCCCACGCCGTGCCGCTCCCCCGCCCGCTCAAGGGCTCGGCCGAACCGCACTTCTCCTTCGCCGGGCTCAAGAGCGCGGTGCTGCGGGCCAAGGAAAATCAGCAGAAATCCGTTCGTGCTGAGCCTGTCGGAAGCGAAGCTGACGCGCAGCGTCAACCACCGTCCTTTCTTGAGACAAGTGTGGGGATCGAAGAGAAGGACGGCCCTTCGACAAGCTCAGGGCGAACGGAGAATTATTCTGACGCCGACATCGCCGCGAGCTTCCAGCAAGCCGCGGTCGATTGTCTGATCGACCGGCTGGAACGCGCGCTGGATACCGCGGGCCCCTTCCCAGCGCTGGTCGTCGCAGGCGGCGTGGCGGCCAACAAGACCGTGCGCGCCGCGCTCGAGACGCTTGCCGCCAAACACGCGATGCGTTTCACCGCCCCGCCGCTGGCGCTGTGCACCGATAATGCCGCGATGATCGCCTGGGCGGGCTGCGAGCGGCTGGCACTCGGCGGCGAACACGCGGCGGGCGATCCGCTCGATTTCGTCGCCCGTCCGCGCTGGCCGCTCGACCCGGCGGCGGAAGCCGTGCGCGGCGCGGGGTACAAGGCGTGATGGAGGGGTTATGAGCGATCGCGAAACCATCGGCGTTATCGGCGCGGGCGCATGGGGCACGGCGCTGGCGCAGATGCTCGCCTCCGACGGGCGCGAGGTAATCCTGTGGGCCTACGAGCCCGAGGTCGTCACCACGATCAATGCCGAACACCGCAACCCGCTCTACCTCCCCTCGGCGCAGCTGGCCCCAACCATCCGGGCGACCGGGGACCTAGCAGACCTTGCCGCACTCGAGACCATGCTGGTCGTCACCCCGGCGCAGGCGCTGGGCCGGGTGCTCGCGGGCCTCGCCCGCCCACCGCGCGATCTGGTGCTGTGCTCCAAGGGGATCGAGGCGGGCACCGGGCGGCTGATGAACCACGTCGCGCGCGATGCCTCCCCCGGCAGCGCCATCGCCGTGCTGTCGGGGCCAACCTTCGCGCATGAAGTCGCCGCCGGATTGCCGACCGCCGTGACGCTGGCGTGCAGCGGCGGCGGGGAGCAGTGGGAGCGGCTCTCCCCTGCCATCGCCCGCCCCACTTTTCGGCCCTATTACTCCGACGACGTCACCGGCGCGGAGATCGGCGGCGCGGTGAAGAACGTGCTCGCTATCGCCTGCGGGGTCGTGGAGGGACTCGCGCTCGGCCAGAATGCGCGTGCCGCGTTGATTGCGCGGGGTTATGCCGAGATGCTGCGCTTCGGCGAGACGCTTGGCGCGCAAGGCGAAACGCTGGCGGGCCTGTGCGGCCTCGGCGATCTGGTGCTGACCTGCTCCTCCACCTCAAGCCGCAACTTCAGCTTGGGCAAGGCGCTCGGCGAAGGCGCCTCGGCCGCCGCGCTGATGGCCGACCGCCGCACCGTGGCCGAAGGCGCGCATACCGCGCCGGTGCTGGCCGATCTGGCCCATGCGCGCGGTATCCCCATGCCGATCGTCGCGGCGGTCGACGCGATCCTGAAGGGCGAGGACGCGCGCAACGTGGTTGCCGAACTGCTCGCCCGCCCGCTGCGTGCCGAGCTTGAAAGCGACGCGGGAGATATCGAGGCGTGACCACCCCCGCCGCTGCCAGCCAGGATACCGACGATCTCGCCGCCATCGCCAAGGGCGGGCGAGCGAACACGCTCGGCTTCGTCATCCGGCTGGTGGCGCGCATCCCCTTCCTCGTCATCGCCACCCGTCTTTACGGTGCGGAAGCGCTGGGGCGCTTTGCCTCGGCGCTGGTACTGATCGAGATCGTCGCGCTGATCTGCTCGCTCGGCGAAAAGCGCGGCCTCGCGCAGCGCCTGTCCGAAGGCGCGGGCGAGAACAGGGCGGCGGAGACGAACCTCGTCTATGACGGCATCCTGCTGGCGCTGGCCTATTCCGCCGTCGCTGCCGGAGTGCTGCTGGTCTTCCCCGAACCGATGTTCCCCAACGGTACGAATGGCGTGTGGGATATCTGGCTGGTCGCCACCATCCCGGCCTTCGCCGTCACCGAGATCCTGCTCGCAGCGCAAGCCTATCGCTTCGACATCGCCACCACGGTGCGCGCGCGGGCGATCATCGAGCCGTGGACAATCTCGATCGCTGCGGGCGTGTTCTTCACCATCCCGGCGACGCGCGAGAGCGGACTGGCGCTGGCCTTCATCGCCTCGATCTATGCCGGGCTGCTGACCGCGCTGTGGCCGTTCCTGAGAACCTACGGCCTGCCACGCGGCTGGCGTCCGGCACCGCGCGCGCTGCTGGCGGTCTCGGCCCGCGCCTTCCCGCTGGTGGGGGCCGACGCGATCGAGCGCGGCACGCGGCTGCTCGACATCTTCATCCTCGGCCTGTTCGCGCCGCCCTCGGCGGTCGGCATTTACTACGCCGCGCAGCAGATCGCTTCGCTGCCGCAGAAGCTCAAGACCTCGTTCGAGCCGATCCTCTCGCCGGTCATCACCAAGAACCTGCGGATCGGCAACATGGACGCGATCGCCGCGCAGGTGCGGCAGGTGGGGTTCTGGATCATCGCCGTGCAATTGGGCATCGCGCTGGTGCTGGGCGTGCCGGGTGAGGCGGTGATGGGCCTGTGGGGGCCGGATTACGTCGCGGGCACCGCCGCGCTCGCATTCCTGCTCGCCGCCGAGGTGGTCGCCTCGATGGCGGTCGTGTCGGAAAGCGTGCTGGTCTACATCGCCCGCAAGCGCAATCTGGCAATCTCGGTCGGGATCATCGCCTTGCAGGCGGGGCTGACAATCGCGCTGATCGAGGCAGCGGAGCGCTTTGGCCTAGGCAAGGGCTACGAGGCGGCAGGCGCAGCCGGCGCGCTGATGATCGCGCTGGCGGTGTCCTCGCTGGTGAAGGCGCTGCTGCTCAAGCATCTGCTCGGCGCGCCGGTATCGAACTGGCGCTGGCCGCTCGCCCACGCGGCCGCTGCGGCGGTGGTGGTGGGCTATGCCTTCACCTGGCTGCCCGAATGGATCGAGCTCCTGATCGGCGTGCCCGCAGTGCTCGGCACCTATGCGCTGGTGATCTGGCGGCGCGGTTTTGACGAGGCGGACAAGGTGCTGTTCCGCAAGCAGGTCGTGCCCGAAGCAGATCCCGAACTGTCGTAAGCCAGGGGCGTTCAGTCGCTATTCACGCCCCGCCCCGGATTTTCGTGCGCGCTGTAATGAGCGGGGAGATTTGGTGATGCGTGGGAAGAAACTGGCCGCAGCAGCGGCTCTGTGTGCGATTCTGGCGGGCTGTGCGAAGGATGCGCCCGAGCAACTGGCCAAGGTCTCGCCCCCACCCAGCGTGATTGCGCCCCCGCCACCTCCGCCGCCCCCGCCTCCTCCGCCGGGATCGGTGGCAAATGCACCCATCGTCGTCACCGGCCAGCGTGTCAGGCCGCAGGAAACGCGCGAAGTGGCCATGGCTGTCACGGCGGTCAGCACCGAGACTTTGAGCCGCACGAAAGCCCCTTCCGCCACCTTCGTACCCCCAGTTCAGGTTGCGACCGATCCGGGCACCGAGCGCTACGACGGCAAGGAGGTCTCCCCCGTCAAGCTGACGCAGGCCGAACCGGTCTCCACCTTCTCGGTCGATGTCGACACCGGGGCCTATGCCAACACCCGGCGGTTCCTCACGCAAGGGATGCTCCCCCCGCAGGACGCGGTGCGCACCGAGGAGATGATCAACTACTTCCGCTACGATTATGCGCGGCCCAAGGATCGCAGCCAGCCTTTCACGGTGACCACCGATGTGGCGAAGAGCCCGTGGAATCCGGGCTCCTACCTGATGCGGATCGGCCTGCGCGGCTATGATATCGACACGGGCGAGCGCCCGGCTTCCAATCTCGTGTTCCTGATGGATGTCTCGGGCTCGATGAGCGACCCCGACAAGCTGCCGCTGGTCAAGACCGCGCTGGCGGGGCTGGCGGGCGAGCTCGGACCGCAGGACACGGTCGCGATCGTGGTCTATGCTGGCGCGGCCGGGCTGGTGCTCGAACCGACCAATGACACCGCCAAGATCCGCCGTGCGCTCGACAGCCTCTCCGCTGGCGGATCGACCGCGGGCGGCGCGGGCATCGAGTTGGCCTACCGCATTGCCGAGGACAATTTCATCAAGGGCGGCGTCAACCGCGTGATCCTTGCCACAGACGGCGATTTCAATGTCGGCGTGTCGGACACCAAGGCGCTGATCGAAGTGATCGAGAAAAAGCGCGACACCGGCATCACGCTGACCACGCTCGGCTTTGGTCAGGGCAACTACAACGAAGCGATGATGGAGCAGGTCGCCAACAAGGGGAACGGCAACTACGCCTATATCGATAGCGCACTGGAAGCGAAGAAGGTGCTGGGCGAGGAGATGCAATCGACCCTGTTCACCATCGCCAAGGATGTGAAGATCCAGGTCGAATTCAACCCCGCAGTGGTCGCGCAATACCGCCTTGTCGGCTACGAGAACCGGGCGCTGCGCGAGGAGGATTTCGACAATGACCGCGTCGATGCGGGCGATATCGGCGCCGGGCATCAGGTGACCGCGATCTACGAAATCGTGCCGGTCGGCGGCAAGGGCTGGATCGCCCCGCGCAAATACGAGGACAAGCCCGATGCCGCCGCAGCCGCCCGGATGGCGGAGGCCGCCACGGTCAAGCTGCGCTACAAGCTGCCCGATGGCGACACCTCGAAGCTGATCGAGCGGATCGTCCCCTCGTCCGCGATCGCCGAAGCCCGCGCGCCGACCGGCGATTTCGCCTTCGCCGCTGCGGTCGCCGCCTTTGGGCAGGTGCTGCGCGGGGACGAGCTGATGATGGGCTTCGACTTCGGCGATGTCGCCGCGCTCGCATCCAAGCAGGACAATTTCTGGCGGCAGGAATTCCTGCGGTTGAACGCGCTGGCGGCCAGCATGAAGGGCGGCTGATCGGTTCACCCTAATACCAAGGTTCGCTGACGCGAACCTGCAGACCTCCCGCCCCGCCTCCCCACCCGGCCACCAATGATACCATCATGATATGGTGGCCGGGTGGGGAGGCGGGGCGGGAGGTCTGCGTCGCGCGCCAGCGCGACCTAGTATCATGCACTCGCGGGGGCTTGGGAGAGTGGGGGCGGGGCTGCTAGAGCGCCCCTTCCCCACCCTTCCGATTCGCAGCGGAGCCCCTGCCCCATGTCGCCTGATCTGATGACCTATCTGCCGCTGATCCTGCTTGGCCTTGTCGCCCTGGTGGTGATCGTCTGGGCGCTGTCGCGGATGAACCGCAAGGCGAAGGTGCTGCGCGATGACGGCGCCGACCCGCTGGCGCGCGATGTGCTGGAAGAAGGCGCGTCCCCCGCCCCGCGCAATCAGTCCCTGATTGATGCCCCGCGCTCGGTCGCGATCAATCAGGGCGCGGTCTCGGCAGCGGCCAACAGCGATGCGCTGGCCGCCGCACCGGCGGTGGCCGATGCCGAAGCCGGGCCCGTCATCACCCCGACCATCGCCACGCCCGCCGCCGACACCCCCGACGATCTCACCCGCATCAAGGGCCTCGGCCCCAAGCTCTCAGGCCTGCTGGGGGAATTGGGCGTCACCACCTTCGCCCAGATCGCCGCGTGGGACGATGCCGCCGTCGCCCGGATCGACGCGCAGCTCGGCCGGTTTTCGGGGCGCATCACCCGCGATCAATGGGTTGAGCAGGCCAAGCTGCTCGCTGCGGGCGACGAAACGGGCTTCACCGCGAAATTCGGCAATAATGGATGAGATTCGCGTTAGCCTGACGTCCAAACCGTGATACACTTTTCCGCAATGGGATTCGTTGATGCGGGAGTGGGCCGATGAGTTTGCGAATCCTGGTTGCCGAAGACGAGTTCATTACCGCCTTCGATCTGTGCGACACCTTCGAAGAAGCGGGCTATGAGGTCGAAGGGCCCCATGCCGGCATTTCTTCCACCATGCTCGCCTGTCAGAAAGGGCGGCCCGACTGTGTGCTGCTCGATGTCGAGTTGGCCGATGGGCTGACCTATGATCTCGCGCAGAAGCTGATCGACGATAACGTGCCGGTGATCCTCCATTCCGAACGGGGCGAAATGAGCGCACTGGCCGCCCGCTTCCCGCGCGCGACCACGCTGGCGAAGCCCTGCCCGCCGGCCGATCTGCTCAATGCGGTAAACCGGATGCTCGCTCCGGCCTAGGGCACTTTCCTGACTGCAGGAACGACATCGGCCCGCCCACGGACGGGCTGCGAGCGCACGCGTGCGAGCCGCCGGCGCTCAAGCCCGCAGAGCTTGAAACCGCGCCGAGGACGGCACGCCGGATGACGTGCAGCAAACAAGCGTCCCATCCTCTTGCCCCGCCGCCGCACACCTGCGATGGCAGGGCCATGAGCACGATGAAACTCTACGGCTACTTCCGCTCCTCGACATCCTACCGCCTGCGCATCGCCCTCAACCTCAAGGGCCTCGCCTTCGAGAACATCCCCGTCAATCTCGTCACCGCCGAGAACAAGGACGCAGGGTTCACCGCGCGCAATCCCTTCGGCTCGCTGCCCATGCTCGAAGCCGACGGGCGCGACCGGGCGCAGTCGATGGCGCTGCTCGAATGGCTGGACGAGGCCTATCCGACCCCCGCCTTCCTGCCCGCCGATATCGAAGCGCGCTATACGGTGCGCGAACTCGCCTATGCGATCGCCACCGAGATTCACGCGGTCAACAACCTGCCGGTGCTGAAATATCTCAAGGACCCGCTCGGCCACACACAGGCTGAGATCGACGTCTGGTATCGCACCTGGCTGAAGCGCACGCTCGATCCGGTCGAGGCGCGGCTGGCTCAGCTCGGCACAGGCGATTTCCTCCATGGCGATGCGCCGGGGCTGTTCGAGATCGTGTTGATCCCGCAGCTCGCCAATGCACGCCGCTTTGCCTACGATCTGTCGGCGAGCCCGCACCTGACCCGCATTGAAGCGGCGTGCTGCGCGCATCCCGCCTTCATCGCGGCGCACCCCGACAAACAGATCGACGCACCTCAATCATAAGAACACGTCTCGGGAGGACACCTCAATGAAACTCGCAACCCTCGACAACGGCACGCGTGATGGAATGCTGGTCGTAGTCAGCAAGGACCTGACCCGCTGCTGCGCTGCCGGATATATTGCGCCGACGATGCAGGCCGCGCTCGACAATTGGGAGCGGATTGCGCCCGAGCTCGAAGTGCTCGCCCGCGATGTCGAGCACGAGACTGTGCCGTGCGAACGCTTTCACGAGCGGCAGGCGCACTCCCCCCTGCCGCGCGCCTATCAGTGGGCCGATGGCAGCGCCTATATCAACCACGTCGAGCTGGTGCGGCAGGCACGCGGGGCCAAGGTGCCCGAGAGCTTCTACCACGATCCGCTGATGTATCAGGGCGGCAGCGACGGCTTCCTGCGGCCGCGGCAGGATATCCCCTTGGGCGACCCCGCGTGGGGCTGCGACATGGAGGGCGAGATCGCCTGCATCACCGATGACGTGCCGATGGGCGTGTCGGCTGAAGGCGCCGCAAAGCACATCAAGCTGCTGATGCTGGTCAACGATGTCTCCCTGCGCGGGCTGATCCCGGCGGAGCTGGAAAAGGGCTTCGGCTTCTTCCAGTCAAAGCCTGCCAGCGCCTTCTCGCCCGTCGCCGTCACACCCGACGAACTCGGCGAGGCCTGGGCCGACGCGCTGATCCACCTGCCGCTGATGGTCGACCTCAACGGTAAGCCGTTCGGGCGGGCCAATGCCGGGGTGGACGCGACCTTCAACCTCGCGCAGCTGGTCGCCCACGCGGCCAAGACCCGCAACCTGGGCGCGGGCACGGTGATCGGCACCGGCACGGTATCGAACAAGGGTGCCGATGGCGGAGCAGGCAAGCCCGTGGCCGAAGGCGGCGCGGGCTATTCCTGCATCGCCGAAATCCGGATGATCGAAACCATCCGCGATGGTGCTCCGAAAACGCCGTTCATGCAGGCCGGAGACACGGTGCGGATCGAAATGCGCGACGATCACAACCACTCGATCTTCGGCGCGATCGAACAGCATGTGGTTGCGGTCTGAAAGCCGACCTGTGCCGAACCCGTTGCGCAGTCGTTGCCGGGTCGTTGCAATGGCGTTGCACGCGCCCGATGTTCTTTAAATGTTTCACGTGAAACATTGGCGAACCGGTGAAATAGCCGCTAGTGCGTGCCGCAACCTCCAGAAGTGGACTCTGTCATGACCGCCTATCCGACCCTCAAGATGCTCATCAACGGCGAATGGATCGCCGCAGGCGAGGCCGGGACGATGGCGGTGGTGAACCCGGCGACCGAGGCGGAGCTTGGCCAATGCCCGAAGGCCTCGCCCGCGCAGCTCGACGCGGCGCTCAAGGCGGCGGGCGATGCCTTCGGCCAATGGGGCCAGACCTCGGGCGCCGAGCGTCACAAGATCCTGCGCCGCGCCGCCGATCTGATGCGCGAGCGGGCCGACGCAATCGCGCGGGTGGTCACCGCCGAAATGGGCAAGCCGCGCGCGCAGGCCGTGGGCGAGATCACCTCGGCGGCCGACACGCTCGATTTCCTCGGCGAGGAAGCCAAGCGGCGCGGCGGGCGGCTGATCCCGACGCGCGGCAACCAGCTGATCGCGCAGATGGTGACGCATGAGCCGATCGGCCCGGCGGTGCTGCTCACCCCCTGGAACTTCCCGGTCAACCTGCCCGCCAAGAAGATCGGCGGCGCGCTGGCGGCGGGCTGCACCGCGATCTTCAAGCCGGCGGAGAACACCCCGGCCTCGGCGCAGCTGCTGGTGGAATGCTTCGTCGATGCCGGCCTGCCTCCGGGCGTGCTCAACCTCGTCTATGGTGACCCCGGACCGGTGTCGGAGCACCTGATCGTGTCGCCGATAACGCGCAAGGTCAGCTTCACCGGTTCGACCGCGATCGGCAAGCAGCTGGGCGCGCTGGCGGCCTCGCACATGAAGCGCTTCACCCCGGAGCTGGGCGGCCATGCCCCGGTGATCGTCAGCAAGCACGCCGATCTCGATCGCGCGGTGGCGATGTGCGCGGGCACCAAGTTCCGCAATGCCGGGCAGGTCTGCGTCTCGCCCACGCGCTTTCTGGTCGCGCGCGAAGTCTATGATCGCTTTGTCGCTGAGTTTGCTGAACGCACCGCGAAGCTCAAGGTGGGCGATGCGGGGGTGGACGACAGCGTCGACATGGGCCCGCTCGCCCACGCGCGCCGGGTGACGGCGATGGAGGCGGTGGTGGCTGATACCGGAGGCAATCGCGGCGAAGTCGTCACCGGCGGCGCGGCGATTGCGGGCAAGGGATTCTTCTTCCAGCCGACCGTGATCGCCAACCCCGCACCCGACAGCCGCTTCATGACCGAGGAGCCTTTTGGCCCGATTGCCGGGATCGTGCCTTTCGAGACCATCGAAGATGCGGTGAGCATCGCCAATTCACTGCGCTATGGCCTTGCGGCCTATGCCTTTTCCGCCGATCTCGACGAGGCGCATTACCTCGGGCGGAGCCTTCGCGCAGGGATGGTGGGGATCAACCAGCTGATCGTGTCCTCGCCTGAAACGCCCTTCGGCGGGGTCGGCGACAGCGGGTTCGGATCGGAAGGGGGCGAGGAAGGCTACCTCGCCTTCACCGACACCAAGCTGGTGATGCTGGCGAAAGCTGGCGGCTAGGCCACCACGCGGTCGCTCAGGCGATCAGGCTGGCGAGGCGTTCGATGAAGGACTGGCGCGATTGCATTGGCTGAATGCGACCATATCGCGCGCGGCGCGAGTGTTCGTTCGAAAGGCAAACAGTGCGGCGCATGGGATCCGGTCCGCTGGACCAGATAGTCGGCTTTTCCATCGTTGCGTCCCCGAATCGGCGGCTTTTTATGTAGCTTCAGCTAACACCAAACCTGTGGATAAAACGAGTCCTAAAGCCTTTCTGGGCAGAATTCCTTAAAATGCGGTCAACGGCCGAGCGCGCGATGTGCAATGACTGCTCACGCGGGGTGTGAGTGCACCTAACGGTCGGTGCGGCGCACCCCGGCGGCGCGGACTTCGGCGAGGGTCGGGTAGCCGTTGACCGCCATCAGCAGGTCGGCCTCGGCGAGGATCGACCGCAGCACCCACGCCGCACCCTCCGCCCCGCCCAGCGCGAGGCCATAGGTATAGGGCCGCCCCACGCCGACTGCGCGCGCGCCCATCGCCAGCGCCTTGACCGCATCGGTGCCGGAGCGGATTCCGCTGTCAAACAGAACCGGCACATCGCCGCCCGCCGCGACCACATCCGCGAGCAGGTCGATGGTCGCGATCCCGCCATTGGCCTGCCGCCCGCCGTGGTTGGAGCAATAGATCGCATCCGCCCCGGTATCGACCGCGCGGCGCGCGTCGTCGGGGTGGCAGATGCCCTTCAGCACGATCGGCAGCTTCGTCACCGACTTGAACCACGCCATGTCGTCCCACGTCAGCACCTGCCCGAAGGTCGCCGCCCAGGTGAAGATCGCCGCTGCCGGATCCTCTTCGGGTGGCTTTGCCAGCAGCGAGCGGAAGACAGGGTCGGTGAAGTAGTTCTGCAAGACCTTGCCGCGCAGCTGCGGGAAGTTCGACGCGTTGAGATCGCGCGGCCGCCAGCCGGTAACCCAGGTATCGAGCGTCACCACCAGCGCTGTGTAGCCGGCCTCCTCGGCACGGCGGATCAGACTGGTCGCAAGCTCCCGGTTCTTCGGCGTGTAAAGCTGGAACCACGCGGGCGTATCCCCGCAGGCCGCCTTCACATCCTCCAGCGGATCGTTGGCGAGGGTCGAGGCGCAGAACGGCACCCCCGTCATCGCCGATGCGCGTGCGGCGGCCATGTCGCCGTGGCGGTCCTGCGAGGCTTCGCCATTGAGGCCGATGGGGGCCATGAACAGCGGGGTGGGATACGTGTGGCCGAACAGCTCGATCGACAGATCGCGCGTGGCGCAATCGACCATCATGCGCGGCACCATGCCCCAGTGGTGGAAGGCCGCAGCGTTCTGATCCTGCGTGTGCTCGTCCCCGCAGCCGCCCGCGACGTAGTTGGTGAGACTCGGCCCCAGTGCCTGATGCGCGCGCTTTTCGAGCGTGGCGAAATCGACCGGGAAGGTGGGCAGAATGCCGCTTAGACCGGCGTTGTAGATCTCGTTCTGCATCGCGCCGAAATTGCTCATGGCGGCCGTCTCTCCCGTTTCTGTTTGACGGGAATTCAGACGATGCAGGCCGTCAGGGCAAGCGCTTTCTAGGCGAAGAAGCGTTGCAGGCGGGGCCGCACCTTGAGGAAGCGGACATAGGCCGCTTCCAGCACCCGCAGCACCGGCAACCAGCGCGCCGCCAGTCCGAGCGGGCGCAGCAGGGGGATTGCGCGCCACATCGCCGCGAAGGCCGCCGCGCCGGAATAGACCACGCCATCCTCCTCGGCATGGAAGCGGGCGAGCAACTGCGCACGGTCGATCGGGCAGGAGGGGTCGCTTCCTGCCGCGACATCGACAAAGGTGATCCGCCCGCGCCGGTCGAGCCACCGCATCACCGCGATCTCGCGCAGGCACAGCGGACAGGCGCCGTCGTACCAGACCTTGACGCTCACGGGGCGATCCACAAGCGGATGACATAGGCGACCGCGCCGAGCACCGAGACGCTCGCTGCCCAGATGCCGACCATCCAGAGCAGGCGCTGCCACAAGGGGCCTTCTGGCGGTTTCTCAGGCGGGGCAAGCATCAGTGATACCCCTCATCCGCCACCTTGCCGCGGAACACCCAATAGGCCCAGGCCGTGTAGCCGATGATCAGCGGCATGGTGATCGCCACGCCCACCAGCATGAAGATCTGGCTGCGTTCGGGCGCGGCGGCGTCCCAGATGGTGAGGCCCGGCGGCACGACATAGGGCCAGATCGTCACCCCCAGCCCCGCCATGCCAAGGAAGAACAGCGCCAGCGCCAGCCAGAAGGGCTTGGAATTGCGCTCACGCGTGATCGCCCGCAGCATCGACAGCGCGATGATCCCGGTGATGATCGGCACCGGGGCGACGTAGTAGACTTCCGGCGCGCTCAGCCAGTGCGCGGCATATTCGGCGTTAAGCGTGACGTTGTAGAGGCTCACTGCCCCCATCAAGACGATCGTGGCGATCGCGGCGCGCACCGCGAGCTTCCTCGCATGGGCCTGCTCGTCGCCGTCGAGCTTCCAGATCAGCCAGGTGCTCCCCAGCAGCGCATAGCCTGCGACCGTGCCGAGGCCGGTCAGCAGGGTGTACGGCGTGAACCAGTCGAACCAACTACCCGCATACGCCCGGTCAACCACCTCGATACCCTGTAGCAACGCCCCAAGCGTCATCCCCTGCGCCAGAGCCGCGACAAAGCTGCCGCCGGTAAAGGCCATGTCCCAGAACTTCTGGTGCCCCGGATCGCGCCAGCGGTATTCGAAGGCGACCCCTCGGAACACCAGCCCCAGCAGCATGGCGATGATCAGCGGGTAGGTCGCCGGCAGGATCACCGCATAGGCTAGCGGGAAGGCGGCGAAGAGCCCCCCTCCCCCCAGCACCAGCCAGGTCTCGTTTCCGTCCCAAACCGGCGCGATCGAGTTCATCGCCCGGTCGCGCTCGCGCCCCGGCTGGAAGGTCGGGAACAGGATGCCGATCCCGAGATCGAAGCCGTCCATCACCACATAGGCGAAGACCGCAAAGGCGATGATGAAGGCCCAGATGACGGTCAGGTCCATCACACCAGTTCCTTCTCGGGCGGGGCTTCGGTCGGCAGCGTCTCGGCCCCGCCGGGGTTCTGCGTCGGCCCCGGCGTGATCCCGGCGGTGCGGATCGGACCGACATCGCCACGCTTGACGCCATATTCGCCCGCGTGCGGCGGCTTGCTCATCAGCTTGAGGACATACCACACGCCGATGCCGAAGACGGTGAAATAGACGAGGATGAAGGCCAGCAGCGAGGCCGCCACCGCAGGCGCATCGAGCGGGCTCGCCGCGTCGGCCGTCCGCAGCACGCCGTAAATCACGAAAGGCTGGCGGCCGACTTCGGTGGTGATCCACCCCGCAAGCACCGCCGCAAAGCCCGATGGCCCCATCAGCACCGCCGCGCGGTGGAGCCAGGGCATGTCGTAGAGCCGCTTGCGGAAGCGCCCCCACAAGCTCCACAGTCCGATACCGAGCATCGCAAAGCCGATGCCGACCATCACGCGGAAGCTCCAGAACACCACGCCCACCGGCGGCTCTTCATCATCGGGAATCGTGTCGAGCCCCGCCATCGGGGCGTTGAGATCATGCTTGAGGATCAGCGAGGAAGCCTTGGGAATTTCGATCGCATAGCGCACCGTCTTCGCTTCGCTGTCGGGGATGCCGAACAGGATCAGCGGCGCGCCTTCGGGGTGAGACTGATAATGCCCCTCCATCGCCATCACCTTGGCGGGCTGGTGTTCGAGCGTATTGAGCCCGTGCATGTCGCCCGCGAAAATCTGCAAGGGCGTGACAATCGCGGCCATCCACATCGCCATCGAGAACATCTTGCGAGCGTGGGGATTGGCGCGGTCTTTCAGCAGGTGCCACGCGCCCACCGCACCGACCACGAAGGCGGTGGTGAGGTAGGCCGCCATCACCGTGTGGACGAGCCGATAGGGGAAGCTCGGGTTGAAGACGATGTCCCACCAACTCGGTCCCGGCAGGAACTGTCCGTTGGCGCCGATCTCGTACCCCGTCGGCGTTTGCATCCAGCTATTGACGCTGAGGATCCAGAAGGCCGAAACGAAGGTGCCCAGCGCCACCATCAGCGTGGCGGCAAAGTGCAGCTTCTTGCCGACCTTGTTCATCCCGAACAGCATCACGCCGAGGAAGCCCGCTTCGAGGAAGAACGCGGTCAGCACCTCATAGGCCATCAATGGCCCGATCACCGGCCCCGCCTTGTCCGAAAACACCGACCAGTTGGTGCCGAACTGGTAGGACATGACGATGCCCGAGACGACGCCCATCGCGAAGGCGATCGCGAAGATCTTCAGCCAGTACTTGAACAGGTCGAGATAGACCGACTTGCCGGTCTTGAGCCACAGCCCCTCCAGCACCGCGAGATAGCTGGCCAGCCCGATCGAGAACGCCGGGAAGAAGAAATGGAAGCTCACCGTAAAGGCAAACTGGATCCGCGCGAGCAGCAGGGCGTCGAGGTTGTCAAACATGATCAGCAGCTAGTCCCTTGGCTACGGCGTTCAATTGCAATGGCTGCACCGGATATACGGTTTGCAGCCGAAAGGGTTGCAGTGCAGCAAAACATCGGCGCTCAGATCAGTCCCCGCGCCTCGTCGGCCATGGGTAGCGGGGCATCCGCGCCGGTGTCGTTGGCGAGTGCGGCAAAGGCGCTGTCCTGCGACAGGAACACCTGGCCCGACAGATCATCGAGGAAGTGGCTGCGCTTCAGGGCGTCCATCACCGGCCCCTTCACTTCCGAAAGGTGCATCCGGATACCGCCATCGGCCAGCCGGTGATTGATCGCCTCGAGGCTCTCCAGCCCCGATGCATCGATCGCATTGACCGCGCTCGCCATCAGCACCACGTGGCGCAAGGCCGGGCGCTCGGCGACCTGTTCGAGCACATATTCCTCCAGCCAGCGGGCGTTGAGATAGGTGAGGCTCTCGTCGACCCGGATGGTGAGCAGGTGCGGGAGTGTGAGCACCTTGTGGCGCTCGACATTACGGAAATGCTCGGTGCCCGGCACCCGTCCGACAATTGCGGCATGGGGCCGGCTTGCGCGCCACAGATAGAGCAGCAGGCCGACGCCTACGCCCGCGATCACGCCCAGTTCCACCCCGGCGAGCAGAGTGACGGCGATGGTTGCGGCGTGGGCGGCGAAATCGGCCTTGGAATAGGCCCAGAGGCGGCGCGGGGTCTTGAGGTCGACCAAGCTTAGCACCGCAACGATGATCGTCGCCGCCAGCGTCGCATTGGGCAGATTGTAGAGCAGCGGGGTGAGGAACAGGCTGGCGAGCGCGATCCCCAACGCCGTGAAGGCCCCTGCGGCAGGCGTCTGCGCGCCCGCATCGAAGTTCACCACCGAGCGCGCGAAACCGCCCGTCACTGGATAGCCGCCCGACAGCGCAGAGGCGATGTTGCTTGCCCCCAGCCCGATCAGCTCCTGATCCGGGGCGATCCGCTGGCGGCGCTTGGCGGCGAGGGTCTGCGCCACCGAAACGCTCTCGACGAAGCCGATCACCGAGATCAGCAGCGCAGGCACCCACAGCGCCTCGATCAGCGCAAGGTCGGCGGAAGGGAGCATGAAGGGCGGCAGGCCTTGCGGGATCGCGCCGACGATCGAAACGCCCCGCGCCTCCAGCCCGAAGCCTATCACCGCGAGGATCGACAGCGCCACCGCCACCACCGGCCCGGCCTTGGCGCTCATGTCGGCGGCGCGCGGCGACAGGCCGAAACGTTGCAGGGCGGGCTTCAGGCCCTTCCTTACCCAGAACAGGAAGGCGGTCGCAGGAATACCAATCGCAAGCGTCGCCGGATTGATGTCCCCGACTGCGCGCGCCAGCCCTGCCAGCATCTCCGGCCAGGTCTCGCCCCCCACCTTCACGCCCAGAATGTGCTTCAGCTGGCTGGTCGCGATCAGCACGCCGCTCGCTGAGATGAACCCGCTGATGACGGGGTGGGACAGCAGGTTCGCGAGGAACCCCAGCCGCAGCAGTCCCAGCACCACCAGCATCACCCCCGACAGCGCGGCGAGCGTGATCGCGGCCTGCCAATATTCCGCCGTCCCGGGTGCCGCCACCGCGCCTGCCGCGCTTGCCGTCATCAACGAAACCACCGCCACCGGCCCGACCGCAAGCGTCCGGCTCGTCCCGAACAGGGCATAGGCGAAGAGCGGCAGGATCGAGGCATAAAGGCCGACCACCGGCGGCAGTCCCGCCAGCATCGCATAGGCAAGGCTCTGCGGGATCAGCATGATGGTGACGATCAGCGCCGCCATCAGATCGCTGGTCAGCGCGGGGCGATCATAGGTGCGTCCCCACGCGAGTATCGGGAAATAGCGCTCCAGCATGGTCTACTGCGCGATCAGCCCGCCGGGCCCGGCGAGCCATTCGCGACCCTTGAGCATCCCGTTCCAGTAAATCCACGGCAGCAGATCGGCCTTGAGCATCCACGACAGGCGCGCGGGCTTGGTGCCATCGATCAGCCACGTCGGGAAGCTGGGTGCAAGCTTGCCGCCATAGGCAAACTCGGCGAGCACGATCTTGCCGCGCTCGACCGTCAGCGGGCACGATCCATAGCCGTCATAGCCCGCCGTCGGCCCCTTGCCATCGAGCTGGCGCAGCGCATTGACCGCCACCACCGGCGCCTGCTTGCGCACGGCTGCGGCGGTCTTGGCATTGGGCATCGACCCGGCATCGCCAAGACCGAACACATAGGGATAGCGCACATGCTGGAGCGTGTGCTGATCGACATCGGTAAAGCCGCTCGGCGCCGCCAGCGGGCTGTCCGCGAGGAACTGCGGCGCGACCTGCGGGGGGACGACGTGGAGCATGTCGAAGCTGACCGTCTCCTCGCCCTCACCCGTCTTGAACGTCGCCAGCCGCGCCGGGCCATCGACCGCGACGAGACTGCTGCCAAGATGAAGGTGGATGCCGTATTTCTCGACATACTCCATCAGCGCCGGGACATAGTCCGCCACGCCGAACAGCACCGCGCCCGCATTGCGGAACTCGACCTCGATATCGCCGAGCACGCCCGCGCGCCGCCAGTGATCGCAGGCGAGATACATCGATTTCTGCGGCGCGCCGGCGCATTTGATCGGCATGGGCGGCTGCGAGAAGATTGCCCGCCCGCCGCGCGTGGTCTGCACCAGCTCCCATGTATAGGGCGCAAGGTCTGCGCGGTAGTTCGAAGTGACGCCGTTCTGGCCGAGCGTCACCTCAAGCCCGGCGATTTTCTCCCACGCGAGGCGAATTCCGGGAGCGACGATCAGCACGTCATAGGCCAGCGTGCCGCCGTCAGCGAGCGTGACCGCCTTGTCCTCGGGCCGGAAGCCGGTGCAGGCCTGCTTCACCCAGGTGACGCCCTTCGGCATGACGCTCGCCATCGGACGGATGGTGGTGGCGACATCGAACACCCCGCCGCCAACCATCGTCCAGCCGGGCTGATAGGCGTGGGTGTCGGAGGGTTCGACAATGGCGATATCAAGCCCCGGGCGGCGCTTGAGCATCGAGGCTGCCGTGGCGATCCCCGCCGCGCCGCCGCCGATGATGACGACGCTGTGCTTGCTGCTGCTACCCATGTCCGATCCCTCCTTTGCGCGCGGCCCTTAGCCGCCCGCTTCCATGCGCTCGGCGAGGCCTGAAAGGTCGTATCCGGCGGCGGCTGCGTGCCCGAGCCGCTCCGCAACGCTGAAGCCGTGCACATTGGCGAGCGCGTCGAGCGTCGCTGCACGGGTTCCGGTGCGGCAATAGGCCAGCACCTTGCCCGGCGTGCCGCGCCGGATTGCGCCAAAGGCAGCGACCGCAGCATGCGGAAAGACACCGCCCGACACCGGGATATGGTGGAAGGCGAGGCCAGCCCCTTGCGCCGCTGCGCGCATCGCTTCGATCGGGGGCTGGCCGGGCTCTTCGCCGTCGGGGCGGTTGCAGATCACGGCGGCAAAGCCCTGCTCGGCAAGGCCCGCAAGCTCTTCGGGCTGCATCTGCGCCGCGACCGCGAGGGTTTCGTCGATCACTTTGGGTTCCATCATCCTCGTCCTTCCATCAGCCGCACCAGCAGCATTCCGGCGAGCATTGCCGCCACGAAAATCGCCGCCGAGACAGGCGCAATCGCCAGCGCGGCAAAGCCGGGGCCGGGGCACAGCCCGGCGATCCCCCAGCCCACCCCGAACAGCGCCGATCCTCCGACAAGGCGCGGGGTCAGGTCGTTGCGGTCGGGCAGCGAGAAGCCTTCGGCAAAGGCCGGGCGCTGCATCCTTCGCTGCACCGCCCAGGCCAGCGCCATCACCAGCACAGCCCCGCCCATCACGAAGGCGAGCGTCGGATCCCACGCCCCGAACAGGTCGAGGAACCCGCGCACCCGCGCCGGGTCGGTCATGCCGCCGATGGTCAGGCCCGCACCGAAGATCGTGCCCGAGGCGAGCGGAACGAGAGTGGCGCGCATCATGGCAGCACCGTGATGCTGAGCGCGTTCATCACTGCGACCGTGGCAAAGCCAGTGATCATGAAGGTCGCCACCGCCACCAGCGAGCGCTGGGACAGGCGGCTCATGCCGCACACCCCGTGCCCGCTGGTGCAGCCGCTCCCGATCCGGGTACCGATGCCGACGATCAGCCCTGCGATCACCAGCACCACCGGGCTCGCAAAGCCGGGCGTCGGCGCATCGGTCTGGCTCATCACCAGAAACGCGCCGAGTGGCAGACCGATCACGAAAGCCCATGCACCAAGACGCGGCAGCGAAGAGTCGGCAAGGCCAAAGGCGCGCGCCGCTATGCCCGAGACCCCGGCGATCCGCCCCGCCCCCAGCAGCATCAGCGCCGCCGCCAGACCGATCAGCAGCCCGCCGATCAGCCCCGGCAGCGGGGCCGCGTCAGGAAATCCCGCCAATCCCAATTCAAAGCTCGTCATACGGCGTTGACCGGGAGCTTGAGGTAAGTGATCCCGTTTTCGTCCGGCGGCGGCAGGTGGCCTGCGCGCATGTTGACCTGCACCGCGGGCAGGATCAGGCGCGGCATGTCGAGCGTCGCATCGCGCGCCTCGCGCATCGCGACAAACTCGTCCTCGGTGATGCCGTCATGGGCGTGGATATTGCCCTCACGTTCGGCCGCGACGGTGGTCTCCCACACATAGGCCGTGCGGCCCTTGGGCAGATAGTCGTGGCACATGAACAGGCGCGTCTCGGGCGGCAGCGACAGGATTCGCCGCAGCGAGCGGAATAGCGTGCGCGCGTCACCGCCGGGAAAATCGGCGCGGGCTGTGCCGTAATCGGGCATGAACATGGTGTCGCCAGTGAACACGGCGTCTCCCACGACATAGGCGATGTCGGCCGGGGTGTGGCCGGGGACGTGCATCACCGTCACCGGCACATTGCCGATGGCGAAGGTGTCGCCGTCCTTGAACAGGTGATCGAACTGCGATCCGTCACGCTCGAACTCGGTGCCCGCGTTGAACAATTTGCCGAAGACGTTCTGCACCGTCGTGATCTCGGCCCCGATGGCGATCTTCCCGCCGAGCTTTTCCTGCAGGTAGGGCGCAGCCGAGAAGTGATCGGCGTGAGCGTGAGTCTCCAGCAACCACTTCACTTTCAGATTATGCGAAGTGACATGCTCGATCACCTTGTCGGCGGAGAGCGTCGCCGTGCGGCCCGAATTGGGATCAAAATCCAGCACCGAGTCGACAATCGCCGCCTCGCGAGTCGCCGGATCGTGAACGACGTAGGTGACTGTAAAGGTCGCGGGGTCGAAAAAGCTCGCGATTTCGGGACGCAGCGCAGCGTCGCCAACGGCGTGCTGCACTTGCTGGGTGGCTTCCAGCAGAACCAGATCAGCTTGGGAGTCGGCTTGCGACATGGCACTTCTCCATTTATTTACATAAATCGTGTATATGTATTGCAATCCATCTGTCAAGTGCTATGAGGCCTTTCATGGACCATCACGCCGCCGCCCAGCTGCCCTCCTCCGGCCTCCGCATCGGAGATATGGCACCCGATTTCGAGGCGCGCAGCACCATCGGGCCGGTGCGGCTTTCGTCTAATCGCGGGCGCTGGCTGGTGCTGTTTTCGCACCCGGCCGACTTCACCCCGGTGTGCACAACCGAGTTCGTCGCCCTCGCCCGCGAAGCCGCCGCCTTCGCAAGCCGCGATTGCGCGCTGATGGCGCTGTCGGTCGACAGCCTGTTCTCGCACTTCGCCTGGCTGCGCATGATCCGCGACCGCTTTGGCGTAGAGGTGCGCTTCCCGATCCTCGAAGACCCGACGCTGGTGATCGCCCGCGGCTTCGGCATGGTTTCGGCGCAGGACAACGACAGCGCGGCGGTGCGCACCACCTTTTTCATCGACCCCAAGGGCGTGATCCGGGCGATGACCTGCTATCCGGCCAATCTCGGCCGTTCGATCCCGGAAATGCTGCGCATTCTCGACGGGCTTCAGGCGATCGACGCGCAGGACGCACTGGCTCCGGCCAACTGGCAGCCGGGCGAGGCGCTGCTGCAACCGCCCGCGCATGATCTGGACGCGGTGTTCGATGCCGAAGACGTCACCAGCTGGTTCCTGCGCAACACCGGAGCGCGCGGCTGATGGGCGATGACGATCTGATCGAGGCGCTCAAGGCGCTCGCCCACCCGCTGCGATGGCGCATCCTCACTGCCTTGGCGCAAGGCGAGAGCAATGTCGGCGAGATCGAGCAGGTGACGGGGATCGCCCAACCGGGCCTGTCGCAGCAGCTCGGCGTGCTGCGCAAGGCCGATCTCGTGACCACGCGCAAGGAAGCCAAGCTGGTGTTCTATTCGCTTGATCGCGGGGTGCTGGGCAAGGTCCACGCCGCCACGGCGCTGCTCGCTCCCACCGATGCGATAACACCGCGCGGGACTTCAGCCGCCCGCCCCTCGGCCCCCGGGGTCGCGAACTTCGCGCGGCTGTCCTAGGCGGGCGGCGGCGCTGCCAACGCGGCGCGCAGCCGCCGCCGCGCCAGCCACGGCTCCAGCCAGCGGCCGACGAGATAGATCACGAAGAAGATACCGGCCAGCACGTAACCCTCAATGGGGGAATGGCGGCCTTCGTCCTTCTTTTCGTCCTTCTTCTTGTTCGGATCCTCGGGTGCAGGCGCGCCGAGGAATTCGTCAACCGGGTTGAGTTTTTTGACCGGCTTGGGCTTGTCGTCCTCTTTCTTTTCCTCCGTCGCCGCGCCGCTTGCCGCTTCCCAGTCGTTGATCGCGACCGCCATCTGGGCGAAGCCGAGGAACAGCAGCGGCGCAAGGAAGCACAGCAGCAGTGCGTGACTGAACAGATCGAAGCGCAGCACCGCGCCCTGACCCGCCCGCTCGATCCACATCCGCCCGCGCGTGAAGGTGGCGAGCTTGTCCTGCGCGGCCGGGTTGTCCTTGGCGTAGATCAGCGCCTCGCCCTCGGTCACGATGGTGGTGCCGGGGGTGCGCAGCAGCGGATCGAGCCGGGCGAAGACCTCTTCGTTGGTCAGCGAGGGATCGAGCGGGACATCGCCCCGGGCCCGCCAGATAGCTTCGATCAGGGGCAGCCTGATGGCCGGAAACCCGGTGGGAGCCTTCGCACCACCCCCGCTCCCCCATGGCTCCGGCTTGTCACTGGCAAGGCCGGCGGAAGGTTCGCTCACTCGGCCGGTTCCAGCTGCGGCGTCGCAACCGCTGCGCCCTTGGCCCGGTCGCTGCCGAAGCGCCGCGCCCACGCGGCCTTGGCATCACGCCAGCCTTCGCGGAACGGGAACACCATCGTCTCGCCGATGTGCATCCGGCGACCGCCCTCCATGCCCAGCAGTTCGGCCTCACCATCGACGCAGGTGCCGAAGATCCGGTCCCAGATGATCCAGGTGCCCGAATAGTTGCTGCGGGTCGCCTCGTAATCCTGCGAGTGGTGGACCGAGTGATGCTCCACGGTGTTGAAGACATAGCGCCACCAGCGCGGCGTGTTGAAGCGCACGTTGATGTGCTGATAGACCGCCACCGTCATCCCGATTGCTCCCGCCAGCAGGAAGGCGCGCGGGAGGAAATCGAACAGCCCGCCGATCCCCAGCCCGATCAGGAACAGCTCGATCGGATTGCCGACCGCGCCCTTGTTGATGTTCAATTGGGTGATGTAGTGGTGCGGCGCGTGGACCAGCCACAGGGGGTGCCAGTTGTGCATGCCCCTGTGCATCCAGTACTGACCAAAGTCGAAGATCATCGAAATGAGGATCGCCTGCAACAGCAGCGGCAGCCCGGTGAACCAGCTGAACTTGCTCCAGTCGAACGCGCCCTGCACGGCGGCGATGATCGCCCCGTCGCCGATATAGGCATCGACCATGCGCAGGAAGGTCATCCCGAGCGCGACGTAGAAGGCATCGGTGGCGAATTCCTTCCAGGTCAGCTGCCAGCTTTCGTAACGCGGGTTGACCCATTCGAGCCCCAGCAGCAGCACCATCCACCCGAGCCGGATCGCAATCGCGGTGGAGGCGACCGCCAGCCAGTTGGGGGCATAATACCAGAACAGGATCGCCGCGATCAGCATTACCGGCTGGAACCAGGTGAACACGAATTGCTTGATCGGCCCGCCTTCGACCTTGCCGATATTCTCCCAGCCCACGATCACGGGTGCGTCGGCTCCGATGATCCGCTTGCCTACCTGAGTTCCGGCCCCTGCCTGTGTTCCGGTCATGGTTTGCTCCAGTCGCGCGTTGATGGGTTCTCTGCGTCATAAAGAGCCATGCCGCCCTCGCGCGTGCGAGGAAGTGGGTAAATGACGTAGGTTTGCGCGACCCGGGAGTAAGTGCCTGTTATTCGAATGCAGACCGGCTCAGTCGGTCATGTGCCTTACAGCAATTGCCGTAGCGGCTGCGCGGGTTTCCACCCCGAGTTTGCGAAACACCTGTTCGAGGTGCTTGTTGACTGTGCGCGGGCTTATACCAAGAATTTCGCTGATTGTCTTGTTGGTCTTGCCGTAGCTGACCCACAGCAGCACTTCTGCTTCGCGCCGGGTGAGGCCGCCCTGCTTTTGCAGCGTCTCGATCTTGCCGTCCTCGCTGAGTTCGGTGACGCGCACCAGCACTTCGCCCGGGCGGTCGCCTTCCACCAGCGCCAGCTCGATCTCGATCCCGCGTGCGGTGACGCGCGATGCGGCCGATGGTTGGGTCGGATCGGCGATCAGCTGGCGCACGGCGGTGGCCAGCGCGTCCGGCAGGGCGGCGCGCTCGGGGGTCCAGTCCGGGTCGATCTGCATCAGCAGCGTCTCGGCCTGCGGCGTGCACCACACCGGCGCGCCATCCGGATCGATCGCCACCAGACTGCGCCCCGCCAGCCCCAGCGCGAGGCGCGAGCGGTAGGTGGTGCGGGCATTGGCGAGATGCACCCGGATGCGCGCCAGCAGCTCCTCGATCACCACGGGCTTGCGCACATAGTCGACGCCCCCGGTGCCGAGCGCCGCCACGACATGATCGGGATCGCCGAGGCCGGTGATGAAGATGACCGGAATATGCGCGGCGGCCGGATCGCTTTTGATCGCCTGGGTCGTCTCGATCCCGCTGATGCCGGGCATCACCGCGTCCATCAGGATAAGATCGGGCTGCACCTCGCCGAGCAGCTCCAGCGTCGCTTCGCCGCTGCGCGCGATGAGCACGGTCATGCCCTCGGCCTCGAGGGTGTCGACGAGAAAGCGAAGCGATTCCGGGCTGTCGTCGACGACGAGGATGCAGTCCCTATTCTGCATCAGCCGCCACCGTCTGTGCGAGCGCCGCCAGCGCGGCAAGATCGAACCGGTCGAGCGCGGCGCGCATCCGGTCGGCGAGCGGCGCGGCTTCCGGCGTAAGCGCGGCAAGCGCATCGATTGCGCCCTCCAGCCCGCGCACATGACCGATCCGCACCAGCCGCGCGATCTCTGCCCCATGCGCGACCAACTGCGGGCCGAGCGCTGCCGGCAGGCGCGGCGAAGGCGCAGCGCCCGCGGCCGCCGGAGCCGCCCCGGCCACGCGCAGCCACACGAGCTCCAATTGCGCGGCGATCACATCGAGCAGCACGGCAAAGTCGAAAGGCTTCATCACGAAAGCATCATTGGCCGGGAGGGCAGCCGGGGCAAGAGCCGAGAGCGGCCCTTCCCCCGACACCATCACGATCCTGAGCGCTTCGCCGTGGCGACGACGCAACTGCGCGGCGATGTCCCACCCGTTCTCGCCCGCCAGCATCACGTCGCACAGCACCAGATCGGGCTGGACCTCGGCGGCAAGTGCCAGCGCGCGCGCTCCCGTGCTGGCATCGTGCACCTGAAAGCCGAGCGGTTCGAGCAAGCCGCGCAGCATCGTCAAGTGCGCCGGATCGTCGTCGATCAGCAGCACCCGGCGCTCGCGCCCGAGATAGCCGGTCACTGCACCCGCCGCCGGGGCCGGATCGGTCGGCGGGCTGAGCGGCTGCGACAGCATCAGCCGCACGCGGAAGCACGATCCCTCGCCCGGCATGCTCTCCACCGTGATCTCGCCGCCCATGATGTGCACCAGCGCCTGCGTGATCGCGAGGCCGAGCCCCACGCCGGGCCGCTCGCCGCCGACCCGCTCGAACGGCGCAAAAATGCGCTCCGCATCGGCAGGCGCGATGCCGATCCCGGTGTCGATCACGCTGAAGGTTGCCAGCTGATTGCGGTATTCCACCCTGAGCGTGACCGTGCCCTGATCGGTGAACTTGATCGCGTTGGTGACGAGGTTGATCAACACCTGCCGCAAGCGCTTGGGATCGGTGTTCACGAACTCGGGCAGCCCCGGCGGGCGATCGAGCACCAGCGCCAGCCCCTTGGCCCGCGCCTGCAATTGCAGCATGTCGATCAGCTGATCGAGGAACTCGGGAAAGCGGATCGGCTCGCGCGCCAGCGTCAGCGCGCCGCCTTCGATCTGGGCGATGTCGAGCAGGCCCTCGACGAGGCTGGAGAGATGCTCGGCGCTGCGGCGGATCACCCGCGCGGCGGCGAGCGGGTCGGTGCCCTCGCTGCGTTCAAGCAGCTGGGCATAGCCGTAGATCGCATTGAGCGGCGAGCGGATTTCGTGCGCCAGACTGGCGAGGAAGCGGGTCTTGGCCTCGTTGGCGGCCTCAGCCGCGTCCTTCGCGGCGGCAAGGCGGGCGAGCGCGTCGGGCGCGGATGCGCCTTCCGCCGTCAGCCCGTCATGCCGCTGCCCCGCCATCATCTCACCGTGACGCGATGAAGGCGCGCCAGCCGCCCAGATGGGTGATGTCCTGCGCCCCGGTCAGCGCGCGCGGCTCGGCGACGAAGCCCTTGACGCTGCTGCCATCGGCGAGCGTGACCGTGCCGATCGCAAGCGGCGGGGGCACCTCGGCGACGAAGCTGCCAAAGCTTGCCATGTCGAGCTCGTAGACCTCCAGCGCGATGGCGGCGCCGTCCTCGGCATGCACCAAAGCAGGCTTGGGGGGCACGGAATCGGCCATGGCGTAGAGCCGGTAGTTGGGCGCGGTGGTGAAGGCTCCGACGAAGGTCGCCCCCCGGCTGGTCAGCTGCCAGTGCAGCGGCATGCCTTCGAGGTGGGCGCCCACGACGGCGAGTTTGACGGTCTCCATACGGTCTCCAAGATCGAGCGGTGGTGGGGGCTTCAGGGCGGCTACGGACAGATAGGCACCCGCGAGGGCGATCAGTGCCTTGTCGCTATGGGCCGGGCCGATCAGGGTGATACCGAAGCCCGTGCCGTTGGACTTCGCCCCCGCCGGGACGGCAATCGCAGCCATATCGAGCAGGTTCACGAAATTGGTGTAGCGCCCGAGATTGCTGTTGAGCGCCACCGGCGCTTCGAGCAATTCGGCCACGCGGTAGGTCGTGCCGGTGGTCGGAAAGGCGAGCGCATCGACCTCGCCCCACATCGCCTCGGCATGGCGCTGGAGTTCGGCGAGGCGGTAGATGCCGTTCCACAACTCGGTAGCCAGCATCGCGGCGCCCGGCGCGATCACCTCGCGCACCACGGGGTCGATCGCGAGCGGGTTGCTTTCGAGCAGCGGCGCGATCGCGGCGGTGCGCTCGGCCACCCAGGGCCCGCCATAGAGCAGCTGCGTGGCCTCGAGCAGCGGGTCGATGTCGATCTCCACCAGCACATGATCGCGGGCCAGCGCCTCCAGCGCGCGGGTGTAGAGATACTCTGCCTCAGTATCGCCGAAGAACTGCCGCTGATCCACGCGCGGCACCCCGATCCGTCTGCCCCCCAGCGCGACATCCTGCGGCGCGCGGGAGAAGGCATCCTCGGCATCGAAACCCGCCAACACGCCATCGACCAGCGCCGCATCCTCAAGGCGGTCGGCAAACACCGTGATGCAATCGAGCGTGCGGCAGGCCGGCACCAGCCCGCGCGTGCTCCAGCGGCCCTTGGAGGGCTTCAGGCCGACAAGATGATTGAACGCCGCCGGCACGCGCCCCGACCCGGCTGTGTCGGTGCCGAGCGCAAAGGCTACCAGCCCCGCCGCAGTCGCTACGGCACTCCCCGACGACGACCCGCCGCTGACATAGTCGCGGTTGTAGGCATTGCGCGGGATGCCATAGGGGCTGCGCGTGCCCACAAGGCCCGTGGCGAACTGGTCGAGATTGGTCTTGCCCACACAAATCGCACCCGCCGCTTCGAGCCGTTCGATCACCGTGGCCGAGCGTTCGGGCCGATAGGCGAAGGCCGGGCAGGCGGCGGTGGTCTCGAACCCCGCCACGTCGATATTGTCCTTGGCCGCATAGGGCACCCCGGCGAGCGGCAGGTGCTCGCCCGCTGCGACGCGCGCATCGATGGCGCGGGCGGCGGCGCGCAGGGCTTCGGGGTCGGCGCGGGAGATCCACACCTGCGGCTGATGCGCGTCGTAGGCGGCGAGACGCACGAGGGTCTCTTCCATCACGGCCAGCGCGGTGGTCGCCCCGCTGCCGACGGCCCCGGCGATCTCGCCAGCGGAAAGGCGGGCGAAGTCGGTCACGAGGCCCTCCTCAGCGCCAGCATCGGCGCGCCGGGGGCGAGCGACTGGCCCTCGCCGATATAGACGGCCTCCACTGTGCCGCTGGCAGGGGCCTCGAACGGACATTCCATCTTCATCGCCTCAATCACCGCGATCACATCGCCCTCCACCACCGCATCGCCGGGGCTGACCAGCATCTTCCACACGCTTCCGCCAAAGGGCGCCTCGATCAGGTCCGCGCCTTCGGGAACGTCGATGGCGGCGGCATCGCCTGTCCCGTCCTCCGCCCCGAGCAGTTCGCTCACCCGGTCGAACTCGCCGCTCGCCTCCCACGCGGCGCGCTCGGCATCGAAGGCAGCCTGACGGGTGCTCTCGAATTCGGCGATGCTGGCGGCGTTGTCGGCGAGGAAGGCGCGGTAATGGGCGAGGCGGAAGGTGGTCTCCTCGACCCGGATCGCGCGCCGCCCATGCGGGAAGTCGCGCCGCCATTCGACAAGCTCCTCGGCGCTGACAGGGAAGAAACGGATCTGGTCGAAGAACCGCAGCAGCCACGGCTTGCCCTCGGTAAAGTCCTGTGTCTGACGGTGCGTGTTCCAGACCTGAATGGTGCGCCCGAACAGCTGGTAGCCGCCCGGGCCTTCCATGCCGTAGATGCACATATAGGCCCCGCCGATCCCCACCACATTAGGCGGCGTCCAAGTGCGCGCGGGGTTGTATTTGGTGGTGACAAGCCGGTGTCGCGGATCGACCGGGGTCGCGACCGGCGCGCCGAGATAGACGTCTCCCAGCCCGAGCACGAGGTAGCTCGCATCGAAGATCAGGTCTTCCACCGCCTGCGTGTCGGGCAGGCCGTTGATGCGGCGAATGAACTCGATATTGTCGGGGCACCACGGCGCATCGTCGCGCACGGTGCCGACATATTTGGCGATGGTCTCCGCGATTGCCGGGTCGCGCCAGCTCAGCGGCAGATGGACGATCCGCGAGGGCGCCTCGAAGTCGGCAAGGTCGCCCATCGCCGCCTCGGCCTGCTGCAAGGCGGCAAGCGCGCGGGCCTGATCGAGCCGCTCGCCGTCGAAATGCAATTGCAGCGAGCGGATGCCCGGGGTGATGTCGATCACGCCGGGGAGTGCCATTGCCTCCAGCGCCTGCATCAGCGCATGGATGCGGATGCGCAGCTCGATGTCGAGCACGATCTCGCCATATTCGACAAGGATGTTGCGGTCGCCCTGCTGGCGATATGTGGTGCGCGGGCGGCAGCTTGTCGCGGGGAATTCGGCGAGGATCGGCGAAAGGTCGGCGATGGGGCGCGGCACGGCGGTGTCGGCAATGCTTACGGGCACGAAGCGCACCCGGTCATCGGGGCTCAGCTGGCCGATCTTCCACCGGTCGTCGGCGATCACAGTGAAGGGGCAGACGAAGCCGCCCAGCGACGGCCCGTCCGGCCCGAGGATGATCGGCATGTCCCCGGTGAAATCGACTGCGCCGATGGCGTAGGCGTTGTCGTGGATGTTCGAGGGGTGCAGCCCCGCCTCCCCCCCGTCACGCCGCGCCCATTCGGGCTTGGGGCCGACGAGGCGCACCCCGGTGCGATTGGAGTTGTAGTGCACCTGCCACTCGGCTTCGAGAAAGCGGGCGATGTCGCCCTCGGTGAAGAAATCGGGCGCGCCGTGGGGGCCGTAGAGGACGCGCAGCTCCCATGTTCGGGTGAGCGCGGGGAGCGCTGCGGGTTCGGGCGCGCTGGTCGGGCCGTCGCCCAGATGCAGCACATCGCCCGCCACCAACCCGCGCGCCGCATGGCCGCCGAACTGGCCGAGGGTGAAGGTTGCCGCCGAGCCGAGATAGGGCACCACATCCAGCCCGCCCGCGATCAGGATATAGCCGCGCATCCCCCCGCCGCTGGCCCGCCCCATGGCGAGGGTCTGCCCGGCGTGGATGCGGAGCGCTTCACCGCGCGGCACCGCCACGCCATCGAGCGTCGCCCCGAAATCCGCACCGGCAAGGTAGATGGTCGCATCGCTCTCGAACAGCAGAGTCGGGCCGCTGGCGGTGACCTCCAGCCCGGCCGTGCCCTCGGGGTTGCCGAGGATGCGGTTGCCGGTGCGGAAGCTCAGGTCATCCATCGGGCCGCTAGGCGGCACGCCCACGTTCCAGAGCCCGAGCCGCCCCGGCCAGTCCTGTACCGACGTGGCGGTGCCGCCGGCGATCACGCGGATCGCGTGGCGCCGGTAGTTCACGCCTTCGAGCAGTCTGGTGGAGACATTGCCGCTGGTGAAGCCCTCTTGCCGGACAACCTCCCGCAGCCAGCGCAGGTTGGTCTCGATCCCGTCGATTCGGGAATGGTCGAGCGCCGCCTGCATCGCCGCAATCGCATCCTCGCGGGTATCGGCGTGGGTGATCAGCTTCGCCAGCATCGGGTCGTAAAAGGCGCTGACCTCGCTGCCCGCCATCACCCAGGTCTCGGCGCGAATGCCTTCGGGAAAGGCGACATTGGTGAGCGTGCCGGTGGTGGGGCGATAGTCCTGTCCCGGATCCTCGGCGTAGAGCCGCACCTGCACGGAATGGCCGTGCGGCCTCGGCGCGGGGGCATCGAGCATCGTGAAATCGCCCGCCGCGCCGCGGATCATCCATGCGACCAGATCGATCCCCAACACTTCCTCGGTGACACCGTGTTCGACCTGAAGGCGGGTGTTCATCTCGAGGAAGAAGAAGTCCTCGCGCTGCGCATCGTAGAGGAATTCCACGGTGCCTGCTGACAGGTATCCCGCCGCCTCGCCGAGCCGGACGGCGGCGGCAATCAGCTCGGCGCGCTTGGTGTCGGAGAGGCAGGGCGCGGGGGCCTCCTCAACGACCTTCTGGTTGCGCCGCTGGAGCGAGCAGTCGCGCTCTCCCAGCGCCATGACGCGGCCCTTGCCATCGCCGAAGATCTGCACTTCGATATGGCGCGCGCGGAGGATGTAGCGTTCGAGGAACACGCCCGCATCGCCGAAGCTCGCCTCGCCCTGACGCACCACGGCGGCGAACCCCTCGCGCACTTGCGCCTCGGTCTCGCACACCCGCATCCCGATGCCGCCGCCCCCAGCGGTGGCCTTGAGCATCACCGGATAGCCGATCCGCGCCGCTGCCTCCGCCGCCGCGTCCTCGCCGGTCAGCAGATCGGTGCCGGGCGCGAGTGGCAGGCCGTGCGCCTTCGCCAGCGCGCGGGCAGAGTGCTTGAGGCCGAAAGTGCGGATATTCTCCGGCGTCGGTCCGATGAATGCGATCCCCGCCGCCGCGCAGGCTTCCGCAAAGTCGGCATTCTCGGCGAGGAAGCCGTAGCCCGGATGGATCGCCCCTGCCCCCGTCGCCTTGGCCGCTGCGAGGATCGCCTCGACATTCAGATAGCTCTGCGCCGCCGGCCCCGGCCCGATGCACACTGCTTCGTCCGCCGCGCTGACATGGAGCGAGCCCGCGTCGGCCTCGGAATAGACCGCCACCGTCCTGAGCCCCATCCCGCGCGCGGTGCGGATGATCCGCGCCGCAATCGCGCCCCGGTTCGCGATGAGGACGGTATCGAAACTCATGCCGCAACGATCATCCGCACCGGCGTGGGGTTGAATCCGTTGCAGGGATTGTTGATCTGCGGACAGTTGGAGACGACGACGATCACGTCCATCTCCGCGCGCAGGTCCACCGTCAGGCCCGGCGCCGAGATGCCGTCGACGATGCCGAGCGTCCCGTCATCCTCGACCGGCACGTTCATGAAGAAGTTGATGTTCGAGACGATATCGCGCTTGCCGCGCCCTTGGGTGAGGTTCGCTTCAAGGAAATTGTCGACGCAGGCGTGTTGATGCCTGGTATGATGTCCATAGCGCAAGGTGTTGGATTCGCAAGAACAGGCGCCGCCGATGGTATCGTGATATTCGACCGCGCTGTCGACGATGGTCATCAGCGGGTTGCCCTCGTTCGAGAGCAGCACGGTGCCCGTGCGCAGGAACAGGTTGCCCTGCGCCGCCACCGTGTCCTGTGCGGAGTAACGCTCGGCATCGTCGGCTGCGGCGTAGATCAGGAAATCGACCGCCTGATTGCCCTCGACATCGACGATTCGCAGCACCTCGCCCTTGCGGACATGGTGCAGCCACGGCGCGCGGGCGGGCACGATTTCGTCGTGGACGATGGAGCCGGAAAGGCCGGAGAGGGCCGGATCGTCGGTCATGTTTTGCCTTTGGACGAAGGGGTTAGCGGCGGTAGTAATCCTCGGTGTTGAGGAAGGCGCGCTGCCCTTCTGGCGTGGCATTGCGCACGGGGTCTTCGTGTGGAGTGATCGGGCCACGCCACGCGGTGACTCGCAGCGGGGTCGAATGGTATCCGGGGCGCGGGTCGAGCACGTGGGGGCAGTTTGCGATCACGAGGATCACCTCCATCTCGGCGCGCAGCAGCACGGCGCGGCCTGCGTCGAATGGGCCGATAAGGGGGGTGATGCCGCCATCGGCCTCGATCTTAGTGCCCTTGAACAGGTTTATCGCCGGATGGACATCGCGGCGCGTCAGCCCATGCTTGGCCGCGCCGAGGATCAGCCGGTCGCGCCCGTTGGGGTAAGCACCCGAATTGCGACCCTCGCCATATTTCCGCAGGTTGCTGGCGGCATTTGAGACACCGCAGAAGGTGTCATGCGTCCCCGAGCCGTCTTCCAGAATGCTCGCCAGCACCCGGCCCATGTCGCTCAGCAACAGCTTGCCTTCGCCCAGATAGGCGTTCCACTGCACCTTCACCGTATCGGCGACATTCAGCCGCTCGGTCGGCATTTCGGCGTTGAAGATATTGAGGCTCGCGCAGGCATCCCCTGCTTTGTCGATCAGCCGCAGCCGCGTGCCGCGCGCGATCCGGCGCGAGGTGTAGCCGCCGGGGGCGACGGTCTCCTCCCAGACGAGGTCTTCCGGCGCGACACCGTTAGGCAAGTCGTCGGCGACCGGAGGCAGCACCGGCATGGTCTCGACCCGCGTCCCGCCTTGCGCGCGGGCGTGTTCACGCGCCGACTTGGGATCAGCGGTGCCGCTCATTCGGCGGCCTCCTGCGCAGGGCTTGCATCCTGCTCGTGCAGCGGCGGGAGCAGCGCGGTGGTGGTGACGAGCTGCAATTGCTGCACGCCCCGGATCTTGCGCAGCGCATCGCAGAGCTGCTTCAGCCGCACCGCCGGGCCCTGCACCAGCAACACCTCGAGCGACTGGTCTTCCTCGAGGAAAACGTGCTGCGAGGAGATCACCTCCTTCAGATAATCCACCTGCGTTTCAGCGAGTTGCTGGCGCACCCTGCCACCGCCTCCAGCATAGACGATGGTGATCGTGCCCGCGAGCGTCTCGTCCGGGCGGGTCAGCGCTTCATGCTCGGCAAGCGCATGGCGGATCAGTTCGGCGATCAGCTGCGAGCGCGAGGGCAGCCCGCGTTCCTCCACCATCATGTCGAGCTGGCGGAACAGCTCGGCCGGCAGGCTCATCGAAAGGCGAGCAAGGCGGGAAGGCTCGGAAGTGCTCATGCGCAGACCATTTCAATTATTACCAACTGTGTCAATCGTAATACCAGCGGCCGCGATACCGGCAGCCATCTCCGCCGCTTCGGTCTCGTCACTCACCGCCTGCTTGCGGGTCAGTTCGAGGTCATAGACCACACCTGCCCCGTAGCGGTGCGGCGCGTGCGGATCGTGGCGGCGCTTGTCGAGCGTGAGCACGCGGGTGCCGAGGCTGAAAGCCTCCTTGATGTCGTGCGTCACCATGATGATGGTCAGCCCATGCTCGCGCCACAACCGGGTGATGAGCGTGTGCATATCGGCGCGGATACCGGGGTCGAGCGCGCCGAAGGGCTCATCGAGCAGCAGGATGCGGGGCCGCTTGATCAGCGCTTGCGCGATGGCGAGGCGCTGCTGCATCCCGCCCGACATCTGCGCCGGATAAAGCTGCGCGCTATCGGCCAGCCCCACCTGTTCCAGCATCGCCTCCGCCTCGGCCCGCGCGGCGCGGCGGGCGCTGCCGAACAGGCGCGCCGTGAAGGGCGATGCGCCGAATTCCAGCCCGAGCAGCACATTGCCCAGCACGGTAAGATGCGGGAAGACCGAATAGCGCTGGAACACCACGCCGCGGTCGGGCCCGCATTCCTCCGGCAGCAGCGCCCCGTCAAGGCTGATACGCCCGCGCGTCGGCTGCTCCTGCCCGAGGATCAGGCGCAAGAGGCTGCTCTTGCCCGCCCCCGATGGCCCGATGATCGAGACGAAGGACCCCTTGGCGATATCGAGCGAAATCCGCTCGAGCACGACCTTATCGCCATATTCGACCCAGACGTTGCGCAAGGTCAGCATGGCTCAGTGCGCCCCTGCATGGGCCCAGCCGAACAACCGGCGGCTGGCCTGCGTGAGCGCGAAGTCCATCACCACCGCCAACAGCGCGATCCACACCACGTAGGGCAGGATCACGTCCATCGCGAGGTAGCGCCGCACGAGGAAGATGCGGTAGCCGAGGCCGACATCGGCAGCGATCGCCTCGGCCGAGATCAGGAATACCCATGCAGGGCCGAGCGAGAGGCGCAGGGCCTCGATCAGGCGCGGCATTGCCTGGGGCAGCGCAACGCGCAGCATCACGCCCCACGAATTCGCGCCGAGCGTCAGCGCCTTGATCACCTGCTCACGGGGCAAAGCGCCGATGTGGCCGGCGACGTCACGGATCATGAACGGCGCGACCCCGACCACGATCAGCGCCACCTTGGCGGTCTCGCCCAAGCCGAAAACGATGAACAAAATCGGCAGCAGCGCGATCGGCGGGACCACCGCGATCGCCGTCACCAGCGGGCCGAGCGTGCTTCTGACCGGCGGCAGCGTGCCCAGCACCAGTCCGACCACGAGGGCCGAGAGCGTCGCGATCCCCAGTCCCGCCCCCAACCGCCACAGGCTGGCGAGCGTATCGGCCCAGAACAGATACTGGCCCGAGAGCGGATCGGGCTCGAACACCAGACCCGCCATCGCCGCCGCCATCGCGCCGGGGAGCGGCAGGATCTTGTCGGCAGGGTTCTCCGCATGGCGTGCGGCGGCGGCGATGATGTAGGCCAGCGCCAGCACCAGCAGCGGCAGCACGCCGAGCATGAGCCCGCGGCTGCGCTGCGGCTGGGCTGTCACCCAGCGCATCGGCTTAAAGCTTCCCGTCCGCGGCCATCTGCATATAGGTCGGATCGAAGCGCAGCGTGATCGCGGCCTTGTCGCCGAGCGTCTTGCCACCCGGAAACTCCATCCCCACCGCATCGGCCGAGCGCGCGCCCTGTCCGAACAGGCCCTGCGCGAAGGAGAAATCGCGCACGCGGGTCATGGTGGTCAGCAGGTCGCCCGATTGCATCGCCGCGACCGCCGCCTTGGGATCGGTGTAGAGGAAGGTGGTGGCGAGCTGGCCTTCGAAGGCCTCCGGGGTCGTGCCCGCCAGCTTCGCCATCGCGGCGCGCGCGGCTGCGCCTTCGGCATCCTGCCGCGCCATCAGCGTCATGGTCTCGTACCAGATCCCGGCAAGCGCCTTGCCCAAGTCGGGATTGGCCTTGAGCGTCGCGGTATCGACCACCAGCAGGTCGAGGATCTCGCCCGGAATATCGGCCGAGGTGAACACCACCTTCGTCCCCGCAATCCCCTTCATGGTGGTGACCTGCGGGTTCCAAGCCACCGCCGCGGTGACATCGGGCGACGAGAAGGCGGCGGCAATATCGGCATCCGAGGTGTTGACCGTCTTCACGTCAGTCAGCTTCATTCCGCTGGTTTCGAGCGCGCGGGCGAGCAGGTAGTGCGAGACCGACAGCTCTGCGAGATAGACCTGCCGGCCCTTGATCCCGGCTACCCCGTCCGCGCCCTTCAGCAGCACCGCGTCATTGCCGTTGGAATAGTCGCCGAGGATGATCGCCGAGGTGTCCTTGCCGCCCGCTGCGGGAATGGTGAGCGCATCCATGTTGGCGACCGTCACCCCGTCCAGCTTGCCGGCGGTGTACTGGTTCACGCTCTCGATGTAGTCGTTGACCTGCACGAACTTGATATCGATGCCGTATTTGTCGCTCCACTTCTTCACGATCCCGGCTTGCTGGGCATAGGGCCAGGGCATCCAACCGGCATAGATCGACCAGCCGATCGCGAATTCGGTCTTGGGTGCGGCGGGTTCTTCCTCGCCCCCCGAACAGGCGGCCACCGCCAGCGCGCAGGCAAGAAGCAGGAAACGAGCCGCACGGCGAAGCTGATCGAGCATGATTCGGGGGTCCTTTCGCAAGCGCAGCATCCCCGCAAACCTGGCGTTTGTCCATGGGGAATTATTACGATTGATTGCAAACGTAATATGGTGATGATGGGCCCCACGATGGCAGGAAATGCGCCCGCCGGGTGCACCGATCTCTCCCTGCCCCGGATGGAGGCACGACCCATGATCCGCACACCCGTTCCGCGCCCGATCGTCACCGTTATCGCTGCGTCTCTGGCCCTTAGCGCCTGTGCGCCCGAGGCTAGCGAGCCTCCGCAGGACACCACCGGCTCCGCGCCCGACCTAACCGAGAACGCGATGAAGGTGCCCGGTTTTGCCGACTTTCTCGCGGTCGATGGCGATACCGTGTGGGTCACCAATGACGGGCGGGTCGAACAGTGGTCGCCCAGCGGAAAGATCGCCGCGACGCCTGTCCCGCGCCCCTGCGGCACGATGGCGATTGCGGAAGGCGCGCTGTGGGTCGCCAATTGCAAGGGCGGGGAGGTGTGGCGCATCAACCTGAAGACCGCGGCGGTCGAAGCCAAGATTGCGACCGGCCTTGCCAATCCCAAGGGGGAGACCAACGTGGTCGCAGGCGCAGGCGCGGTGTGGGTGCCGTCCGACGCGGCGGGCAAGGTCGCGCGGATCGACCCTGCCACCAACACCGTCACCGCCACCGTGAGCGTCGCGCCCGAGACCTGGTATCTCGCCTATGGCTTCGACGCGCTGTGGGCGGTGTCGAGCGAAGGCAAGCTGCTCCAGAAGATCGACCCGGCCACCAATGCTGTCACCGGCACGGCGGCGCTCGGCGACACGCCGGGCTTCCTCGCAGCAGGCGAGGGCGCGGTGTGGGTGCAGGAACAGGGCGACGGCACCGTGGCCAAGGTCGATCCGGCCGCGCTCACCGTCAGCGGGCGCACCAAGGTCGGCGACAATCTCAAATGGGGCGATATCGACGCGGCAGGCGGCGCGGTGTGGCTGCGCACCACCGACGATCAGACGATGGTGGTGATTGACCCGGCCAGCATGACACTGCGCGCGCGCATGGGCCCGGCGGTGGGCAGCGGCGCGCTGCGCTGGACACCGAAGGGCGTGTGGACCTCGGCCCACGACAACGAAACGCTGTCATGGTGGAGCGCGCCTGCCGGAAAATAGGCAAAAAGAAGCGCGCGGGGTGGGTCGCAAAACCCCGCGCGCTTCAACTTGTTTTATGCGACGCCCGAAGCGCTCTTATGTTCTAGAACTTGTAACCCAGCTCCACCCCGAACCGCTGGCGTCCGCCGGGCGAGATGAACGAACCGCCGAACTCGACCGCGGTGATCACCTCGTTCAGGTACTTCTCGTTGAACAGATTCTCGGCATAGGCGGTGATCGACCACTGATCGCCCTCAAACCCGACGCGCAGGTCCATCACGGCGAAGCTGTCACGCTGTGCCACCGAATAATCGGCATCGCCCACGAAGGCCGGCAGTGCCAGCGCCGATCCCGGCAGCAGCCCGCTGAACAGCGTCGGGTTGGTATCGTCCTGCAGCGTGTGGAACCACGTCGGCCCGGTGATGCGATAATCGGCGCGGGTGACGAAGTTGACGCTGCTGGACACTGGCAGATCCAGCTGGGTGCCAATGTTGATGGTGTAATCAGCGGTATAGGGCGACTTGTTGCCGACCGTGCCGGGGCGCGAGGCGTTTTCCTTGATCTCGCTTTCGGTCACGTTGGCCGATCCGAACACCGTCCAGCCATCGAGAATCTCGGCGGCTAGGTTCGCTTCCGCGCCGTAAAGCTCGACCTCGTCGATGTTAGACACGACGCGCAGCAGGCCGAAGCCGCCGACGAAGAATTCGAAGAACTGCATGTCCTCGACATTGGTGTAATAGCCCGCCAGATCGAAGGTCACCGCGCCATTCAGCAGGCTGCCCTTCACCCCGCCTTCGAAGGCGCTGGAGACTTCCTTGCGATACTGGTCGTCGATATCGACATCGGTGCCGATGAACTGGTTGAAGGCGGAATCGACGATCGCGGCCGAGCCCTGGTTGTTGAACCCGCCCGATTTGAAGCCGATCCCCCAGTTGCCATAGAGATTCACGTCCGGGGTCAGCTCGTAACGGAGCGAGATCTTGGGCTGGAATTGCTTGAAGGTCTCCGATTGCGGCGCGATCGGCTGCACCACCCCGCCGCTGACCGTCTGGCCGGGATTGATCGGGCCGCCGGTGAAGGGATCGAACACCGTCGGCACGAGGCTTTCGACCCGGCGATCCTCGATGTCGTAACGGCCTGCAAGGCTGAGATTGAAGCGGTCGTCCAGATCGGCATCGACCGCAGCGAAGACCGCGTAGACATCGGTGGTGAAGGCATCATTGTAGAGCTGCGTCGTGGGGTTGTCGCTGCCCGGCGCATTGTATAGCTCGCGGCTCACCCCGCGCCCCAAATCCGCGCCGAGGCTAACGCCCACTTCGCGGTCGATGTGCAGGTAATAGGCTCCGACCTGCCATTTCACCGGCCCGTCACCGCTGGAAGCGAGGCGGATTTCGCCGCTGATGTCTTCCTGATTGCGCACCTGCAGCTGGGTGCCGTCGCAGGTGGTGGGGCTGTAGGCGCCAAAGGTCGATCCGGTCGCGGGGTTGAAGATGAAGGGGATCGGGCTCGCCCCGATGAAGGTCGGCGGATTGAGGGGGTAGCCGGTCAGCGCCGCCGTGGTCGCCGCGCAGGAATTGGCCGCCGCAACCGAGGCCGGAGTCGCACCGGCGAAGGTGAAGCGTGCAAAGTCTGCCGAAGTGCCATCCGCAGTCAGCGACTGGTCGACATCGCTGTAGAGCACCCATGCGGTCAGCGTCACCGCATCGAACTCGTGCTCGAGCTTGGCCGAGGTCTCAAAGGTGGTCTGATCGTTGGTCGGGCGGATGTTCGAATAGAAATCGAAGGGATGCTGGTTCACATCCTCGAAGAAGGCCGGGTCCACGCCCGCGAAGTTGGGCAGGTGGAAGCTGGCATTGAAGTTGATCGAAGCACCGTTGAGGTCGGCATAGCGCGCCTTCACGTCGAGCTCGGTGCGCGGGCCCAGTTCCATCACCAGCCGCGCGTCGAGGCCGAACACCTCCTGATCGTCGATGGTCTCGGAATTGTCGAGGAAGCGGTTGCGGAAGAAACCGTCGGTGGTCGAGTAATTGGCCGACACCACCAACCCCGCGGTCTCGCCGATCGGGGTCGCGATATAGGCATTGGCGAGATAGGTGTTGTCCTGCGCGGCGCGCACCAGCACCCCGCCCTCGAGCGTATCGCCCGGCTTCAGCGTCTGCAGCACGATAGCGCCTGCCGCCGCGTTGCGGCCATAGAGCGCGCCTTGCGGGCCTTTGAGGATTTCGACCTGCCGCAGCGTGCCCTGGTTCTGGTTCAACTGCGCGGTGTTGGTCTTGAGAATGCCGTCGACCACCAGCGCGACCGAGCTTTCCGCATCGCGCGCGCCGTTGATCCCGCGGATATTGATCTGGGTGTCGCCCGCTTCCGCCGTGCCGGTGACGATGGTGACGCCCGGGGTCAGCTGGATGAAATCGTCGGCGCGCTGCACGCCGGTCTTGGCGAGGGTCTCGGCCCCGAACACGGTGACCGCCGCGGGCACATCGGCGAGGCTTTCCGACTGGCGGCGGGCGGTGACGATGATGCCCTGCCCCTCGTCCTCGGCTGCCAGATCGTCAGCCGTGGTCTGCTGCGCGGCGGCCGGCATGGCAAGAGCAAGCGCGCCGAGAGCCGCGCCAGAGGCAAGAACCAGACGGATATTCATAAGGCGGCTCTCCTGAAAGGGATCGAGAGGAAGGCGTGGCAAAGTGATGGTCAGGCGCGGGCCTCGCTAAGGCTGGCGCGATAATGGGCAAGACGCAGGGTAGCGGCGCAGGCACGCGCTGCCTGGGCAGGCTGGATCGCAATCGGCTTGCACTGCGAAGTGAACTGCACGGCATACACCCCTGTCGCCATATGGCTTGTTGCCATGGCGGCACGGGTTATTGTATACAAATTGCTCCCGTCAAGTGCTTTCCCCCAAATGGCGCATATCGGCCCCACAAGTGTGTTTTTGCCGCCGCACAGGCTTGCCGGAGACAGCCGATGACCGCACAAGGAACGGCATGACCCCCTCCCCTCTCCTCGCTCGCACCCCTTCCGGCCCGGCATGAGTCGCGCCTCGGACCAGGCCTATGCGAGGATTCGTGCCCATCTCTTGAGCGGCGCGATGGCGGCGGGCGAGCAGATCACTGAAGACCAGCTGGCGCAGATCAGCGGGGTCAGCCGCACACCAGTGCGCGAGGCGGTGCGGCGGCTGGAGGACGAGCTACTGCTGGTGCGCTCCGACACCAAGCGGCTGTTCGTGGCCGACTGGAGCCGCGACGATATCGAGGAGATGTTCGTGCTTCGCCAGATGCTTGAAGGCCATGCCGCCGAACGCGCCGCAAGCCGCCTTTCCCGAGAGCAGATCGCCGCGCTGGAGGCCGTCAATCGCGATCTCACGGCGGCGGTCGAACAGGCCAGCCCCGATGTCGCGCGGTTTCTCGAGGCCAACCGCGCATTCCATGACGTGATCATCGACGCCGCCCAATCGCCGCGCCTCGCACAGCTGCTGGCGCGGCTGGTCGAGGCGCCGGTGGTGCTGCGCACCGCGCGTACCTATACCCGCGAGGACCTGCTGCAATCGGCGCGCGATCACGATGAACTGATCGCCGCCTTCACCGCCCGCGATCCGGACTGGGCGCGCGCAGTAATGGGCAGCCACCTGCGCCGCGCCTTCCACACCTTTGCAAGGGCCGTGGGGCCGACGAAGGAGCGCGACGCAGCAGCGTAACGACCCTGCAACCACCCCGTGACGACCATGCAACGGCCACGCGACGCGCTCGCCCGTCGAAGCCCGCAGAAACGCAACGGACGACGACAGGTTCCCGGCCAAAAGCGACACCAGCGTCATTGCAATTGTATACAATTTGGCTAAACCTTGCGATGACGATCCCCCAATGTCAGGCGATTCACCATGAGCTTCGAGAACATCGAACTGGTCGAGGTCGGCCCGCGCGACGGCTTGCAGAACGAGCCCGACATCATCGGCACCGCAACCAAGCTGGCGCTGATCGACCGCATGATCGGCTATGGCGCGCGGCGGCTGGAGGTGGCGAGCTTCGTCCACCCGCAGCGTGTGCCGCAGATGGCGGATGCAGAAAACGTGATCGCGGGCCTGCCGGACCGGAAGGACTGCACCTATGTCGGCCTCGTCCTCAACAAACGCGGCGTGATGCGGGCGCTGGCGACCCGAGAGGGCGGCAAGCGGGGCGTCGATCAGGTCGGCTGCGTGGTGGTCGCCAGCGACACCTTCGGCCAGAAGAACCAGGGCCAGACCATCGCGGAAGGCATTACCGAAACCCGCGACATGCTGCGCTTCGCCCGTGCCGAAGGGATGCGCGCACAGGTCACGATCAGCGCCGCCTTCGGCTGCCCGTTCGAGGGCGAGGTCAAGCATTCCACCGTCCTCGCCATCGCCGAGGAACTGGCGATCGAAAACCCCGAAGAAATCGCGCTCGCCGACACCATCGGCGTCGGCACGCCCTTCGAGGCGGGCGAATTGTTCGGCAAGCTCGGCGAATTGCTCATCGGCAAAATCCCGATGCGCGCGCATTTTCACAACACCCGCGGCACCGGCATCGCCAATGCGTGGGAGGCCTACAAGGCGGGGGTGGGCATTTTCGACGCCTCATTGGGCGGCCTCGGCGGCTGCCCCTTCGCGCCGCGCGCCACCGGCAACATCGCCACCGAGGACCTCATCTACATGATGGCGCGTTCGGGAGTGGCGACAGGTATCGATCTCGACGCGGCGATCGCCGCCAACAAGTGGTTTGCGCAGCTGCTGGGGCGCGAATTGCCCTCAGCGGTTGCCCGCGCAGCATAATCAAGAGGAAACGGCATGACATACAGGTTGGGTGTGGACGTGGGCGGGACTTTCACCGACCTCTTGCTGTTCGACGAGGCAAGCGGTGCCTTCTGGCGGCACAAGACCCCCTCGACCCCGCATGATTCCTCGGAAGGCATCCTGACGGGGGTGAAGGCGATCACCGAGAAGGCGGGGATCACCGCCGCCGATATCGTCTATTTCCTCCACGGCACCACGGTCGCCACCAATGCCGTGCTAGAGGGCAAGGGTGCGCGCGTGGGCTTGGTCACGACACAGGGCTACCGCGACATCATGCAGATCGCGCGCAGCTTCGTGCCCGGTGGGCTTGCGGCTTGGATCGTGTGGCCCAAGCCTCAGCCTTTGGCGCGACTTGAACACACGGTCGAGGTGCCGGGACGGATGGATGCGCAAGGCCGCGAGGTCGCCCCGCTTGACGAGGATGCGGTCCGCGCTGCGCTGCGCAAGCTCAAGGGTGACGGGATCGAAGCGCTCACCGTCTCCCTGATGAACGCCTATCTCAACGGCGCGCACGAAGCCCGCATCGGGGAAATCGCCGCCGAGGAACTGCCGGGCATCCCCGTCTCGCTGAGCCACGAAGTCCTGCCCGAAATGCAGGAATACGAGCGCACGCTTTCGACCGTCGCCAATGCAGCGGTGCGCCCGGTGGTGTCGAAATACGTCTCGAACCTGCGCACCAAGCTGGAGGCGGAAGGCCTCAAGGGCCGCCTCTCGCTGCTGCGTTCCGATGGCGGGCTCATGTCGAGCCAGAAGGCCGAGGAGCACCCGGTCAACATCCTCATGTCCGGCCCCGCGGGCGGTGTGACGGGCGCGCTGTGGGTCGCCAAGAATGCGGGCTTCGAGAATATCCTGACGCTCGACGTGGGCGGCACCTCGACCGACGTCGCGCTGATACAGGGCCTCGAGCCGCGCCGTCAGCGCACCACCGAAGTCGGCCACCTCTCGGTGCGCGCTTCGGCATTGGACGTGAAAACCGTGGGCGCGGGCGGCGGCTCGATCGCCCACGTCCCGCAATTGACCGGCGCGCTGCGTGTCGGGCCGGAGAGCGCGGGCGCGGTGCCGGGGCCGGTCGCCTACAACAAGGGCGGCACGCTCCCGACGGTGACCGACGCCAATGTGGTGCTCGGCTACCTGCCCGAAGACCTGCTCGGCGGCAGCTTCAAGCTCGACCGCGAGGGCGCCAAGGCGGCGGTGCAGACCATCGCCGATGCGCTGGGCGTGACGCTGATGGAGGCCGCGCGCGGGATCATCGACATCGTCAACGAGAACATGTTCGGCGCGCTGCGGATGATCTCGGTCCAGCAGGGCTACGACCCGCGCGAATTTGCGCTGATGGGCTTTGGCGGGGCTGGCCCGCTGCATGTGAATGCGGTCGCTCGGCTGATGGGCAGCTGGCCCGCGATCTCCCCCGTCTCCCCCGGCGTGCTCTGCGCGCTCGGCGATGCCACCACGCGGATGCGCACCGAAACCGCGCGCAGCTTCTCGCGCCTCGCCCGCGACACCAGCATCGCTGATCTCGTGCAGGTGCTCGACGACATGGCCGAGCAGACCCGCGGCGAGCTGGTCGCCGACGGCATTCCCGAGGATCAGATCACCTCGCTGTTCGAAATAGACGTGCGCTACGCGGGGCAGGCCTTCGAAGTACCGCTCACCATCACGCAGGACATTCTCGAAAAGGACGGGATCGAAGGCATCCTGGCCCGCTTCGACGAAGAGCACCTGCGCCTGTTCACCTTCAACATGGACACCCCGCACGAGATCGTGAACCTGCGCGCCGTGGCGCAGGGGCAGGCCCCTGCGCTTCCCGCCGCCGAACTGCCCAAGGGCGACGGCAATCCCGCCGCTGCCAAAATCCGCGACCACATGATGTGGATCGGCGGCGAGGAGCGCGCGGCTGTCATCTACGACCGCGCCAGGTTGCGTCAGGGCGACGTCATCGAAGGCCCCGCGATCATCACCGAGATGGATTCGACCACGCTGGTCGAACACGATTGCCGCGCGGCCGTGGACGCGGTCGGCAACATCCTCATCACTCTCAAGGCGGAGGGCTAAGACCATGCCGGCTCGCATCATCGAAACCAACCCCGCCCCCTTCCAGAAGGTCGCAATCGACCCGGTCACGCTCGACATTATCGAGAACGCGCTGCGGAACGCCCGTATCGAGATGGACGCGACGCTCGTGCGCACCGCCATGTCCCCCGGCATCCGCGAGCAGGGCGACGCCTTCCCGCTGATCGCCGATCCTTCCGGCAAGATGATCGTCGGCCAGTTCGGCAGCTTCATCGACGGCTTCCTGATCAGCTATGACGGCACGATCGAGGATGGGGACATGATCTTCCTCTCCGATCCCTATTCCTGCGCGGGCGCAATCAGCCACTCGAACGACTGGCTGGTGCTGCTCCCCGTGTTCAAGGACGGTCGCCTGATCGCCTTCACCGCGATGTTCGGCCACCAGAGCGACATCGGCGGTTCGGTCCCCGGCTCGATGCCGATCGGCGCGTCCTCAATCTTTGAGGAAGGCGTGCGCATCCCGCCTGTGAAGATCTGGAAGAAGGGCGAATACAACGAAGACCTGATGAAGCTGGTGATGCACCAGACCCGCAAGCCCGACTGGTGCCAGGCGGACCTGAACGCGCTGATCGCCAGCTGCCGCGTCGCCGCGCGCCGAGTGGTCGAAATGGCCGACCGCTTCGGCGATGACGTTTACGTGTCCGCCACACAGGAGCTTCTGGCGCGCAACCACCGCGCGATGAAATCGCTGCTGGCGATGGCCGTGGCCGAGGAGCCGGTCAGCTTCGAGGATTACATCTGCGACGACGGCAAGGGCTACGGCCCCTACAAGATCCGCTGCACCATGTGGCGCGATGGGGACAAGGTGATCCTCGATTTCGAAGGCACCGACCCGCAATCGGCCGCCTCGATCAACTTCTTCCTCAATGAAAACATGTTCAAGATGTTCTTCGGCATCTACATGATCATGGTCTTCGATCCCCAGATCCTGTTCAATGACGGGTTCTACGATCTGATCGAGGTGCGCATCCCCGAAGGCTCGCTGCTGAAGCCGCACTTCCCCGCCGCGCTCTCGGGCCGCACGCACGCGCTGGGGCGGATCTTCGACATCCTCGGCGGGCTGCTCGGGCAGAAGACACCGGAGTTCCTCAACGCCGCCGGGTTCTCATCCTCGCCGCACCTGTTCTATTCCGGATGGGACAGCCGCGAGGACGGGACACGCGACTGGTTCCAGCTGTTCCAGATCGGCTTCGGCGGCATCCCCGGGCGTCCGCTGGGTGATGGGCCGGACGGGCATTCGCTGTGGCCGGGCTTCACCAATGTCCCCAATGAATTCCTCGAGCGCTACTTCCCCTTGCGGATCGAGCGCTATTCCACCGCGCCCGACAGCGGCGGGGCGGGCCTGCACCGCGGGGGCAATGGCATCCACATGACCTACCGCTTCCTCGCTGATGGCGAGATCGCGATCCATGACGACCGCTGGTTCGTGCCCCCGTGGGGCGTCAATGGCGGGCATCCGGGCGCGCGGGCGAAAAAGGTGCTTGAGCGGGCCGACGGGACGCAGGAGATCGTCGGCAACAAGGTCGAGAGCGTCGCGGTGAAGGCGGGCGACCTCCTCCACTTCATCACCTGGGGCGGCGGCGGCTGGGGCGACCCGCTGGCGCGCGATCCGGAACTGGTGGGCCTCGAAATCCGGCAGGGTCTCGTCACCCCCGATGGCGCGCGGGCCTATGGCGTGGTTGCGGATGGCGCGGGCGTCGTGGATACTGCCGCGACCGAGGCACTGCGCGCCGAAATGTCCGCGAGCCGGGGCGAACTCCCGCTGTTCGACTACGGCCCGGGCATCGACGCGCTGCGCGCCAATTGCGAGGCCGAAACCGGCCTTCCTGCTCCCGTCCAGCCGGTCTGGACGGCCTTACGGGAGGCGGCGGAATGAGCGGCGCTCTCCAAGGGATCAAGGTTGTCGAAATGGGCCAGCTCCTCGCCGGCCCGTTCTGCGGCCAGTTGCTCGGCGACATGGGCGCCGATGTGGTCAAGATCGAGCCGCCGGGCGCGGGCGATCCGATGCGCAACTGGGGCCAGGGCGACGAGAAGGTGCAGTGGGAAGTGATCGCGCGCAACAAGCGCTCGGTCACCTGCAACCTGCGTGTGCCCGAAGGTCAGGCGCTGGCGAAGCGGCTGATTGCCGAGGCCGATGTGCTGATTGAGAACTTCAAGCCCGGCACGCTCGAACGCTGGGGCCTCTCCCCCGCCGAGCTTCACGCCATCAACCCCGGCCTGATTATCGCGCGCATGTCGGGCTACGGGCAGGACGGGCCTTACTCCGACCGCGCAGGCTTCGGCGGGATCGGCGAGGCGATGGGCGGCTGGCGCTACATCGTCGGCGAGCCCGACCGTCCGCCTTCCCGCATGGGCATTTCAATTGGCGACACCCTGTGCGCGACCTACGGCTGCATGGGCGTGCTCGCCGCGCTCCACCACCGCGAGAAGACCGGCGAGGGTCAGGTCGTCGATTCCGCCCTCTATGAAGCGGTGTTGCAGGTGATGGAGGGCCTCGTCCCCGAATATGACCGCAACGGCGTGATCCGCGAACGCTCCGGCTCGGTGCTCAAGGGCATCGCGCCGTCGAACGTCTATTCCTGCAAGGACGGCAGCTACATGATCGGCGCCAACGGCGATGCGATCTTCACCCGCCTGTGCCAGGCGATGGGCCGCCCTGAACTGGCGCAGGACGAGCGCTATTCGACCCATATCGCGCGTGGGCGACATCAGGACGAGTTGGACGCGCTGGTGAACGCATGGACGGGCACGCTCACCGTGGACGAGGTGGACGCGCTGATGACCGAATATTCGATCCCCGCAGGCCGGGTCTACCGCGCCCCCGAAATGCTCGCCGACCCGCACTTTGCCGCGCGCGAGGCGATCATCGAGGTCGAGACCCAGAACCGGGGCAAGATCAAGATGCAGAACGCCTTTCCCAAGCTCTCCAAGACCCCCAGCACCATCAGCCGCCCTGCGCCTGCCGCGCCCGGACAGGACAATGCCGAGGTCTTTGCCGAACGGCTGGGCATGGGAGCGGACGAACTCGCGCGGCTGGCCGAAGCCGGGATCATCTGATGAACGGCCCTTCCGCATCCGACAATTACGCGGGCGTCTATGAAGGGCGGCTCCAGCCCGGAACGCGCCCGGCCCTGCTGATTGTCGATGTGGTCGCGGCCTATCTCACCAAAGGCTCGGCGCTGTTCATGGAAACCGCCGCCGCCGCACGCGACAGCAACGCGCGGCTGGCAGCAGCGGCGCGCGCCGGGGGCGTGCCGGTGGTCTTCACCAATGTCAGCTACAAGGCGGATGGCTCCGACGGCGGCGTGTTCTACCGCAAGGCTCCGGTGCTGAAGGCTTTCGTCGAGGGAACGCCGCTGGGCGCCTTCCCGCCCGAATTGACCCCGCAGCCCTCCGAACGCGTGTTCACCAAGCAATATCCCAGCGCCTTCTTCGGCACCGGGCTGGCCGAAGCGCTCCACGCCGAGGGCATCGATACGCTGCTGATCACCGGCTACTCCACGAGCGGCTGCGTGCGCGCCTCGGCGCTCGATGCGATGCAGCACGGCTTTATCCCGCTGGTGGTGCGCGAGGCCTGCGCCGATCGCCACCCCGCCCCGCACGAGGCCAATCTGTTCGACCTTCAGGCCAAATATGCCGAAGTCATCTCCGAGGCCGAGGCACTGGCGGTGATCGCCGCCGTCGCCCGACCCTGAACACGGCGCGCGCTGCGGCTTGAGCGCCGGGCCAGACCTGTCATACAAGCCCCTGAATTTGCCAGCCCCGAGTCACGCGCGCTTAAGAGTTGCGCGCTAGGACCACCGCACGGCGCAAGCGTTCGAGTGCTTTGATGATGCAGGATAATCAGGGGCAGGGCCTTCCGGAGCTCGACATCCACAACCGGCGGATGTTGCTCCCCCTCGCCTATCATCTCGATGTCGTCGACTACCTCCGGCGCGAGGAGCGGCACGCGTGGGAATGGTCGGGCTCGGGCCTCATGACTGACCAGACCGAAGGCGTGCGCGATGCGATGTTGCGCGACACCTACCGGCTCGAACCGCAGGGCCACCCGGCGGTGTTCGAGGCCTGCCACACGGCAATGGAGCGGCTCGGCATAACCGCGCCGGTGACGCTGTATCAGGCCAATGACGGCTCCATGAACGCCTCGCTGGTCTATGTTCCGGGCGAGATCCACCTGGTGTTCTTCGGCCCGATCCTTGAAAAGCTCGATGCGGCTGAACTGCTGGCGCTGATGGGCCACGAACTATCGCACTACCTGCTGTGGTCGCTGGGCGAGCGTGAGCATTACCGCGCCAGCCGGGTGTTCGATCACGCGCTGTCCTATCCCGATGCGCGCCCATCGCACCGCGAGACCGCGCGGCTGCTGAGCCTCAACACCGAGCTCTTCGCCGATCGCGGCGCGGCGATTGCGGCAGGCGCGCCGGGCCCGGCGGTGGCGGTGCTGGTCAAGGTGATGACCGGCCTCACCAATGTCGATCCCGAGGCCTATCTGCGGCAGGCGCAGGAGGTCGAGGCGGCAAGCGGCAAGTCGCGCGGGGTGTCTCACCCCGAAGCCTATCTGCGCGCGCGTGCGCTGCAGCTGTGGTGGGCGGATGATCCTGAGCTCGCCCAATGGCTCGAAAAGCAGCTGCAAGGCCCGCTGTCGATCGAGGCGCTCGATCTGATGGGCCAAAGCCGGCTGACCGCGATGACACGCGGCTTCCTTGCACGGTTCATGGCCGAAGCGGCGCATGGCAGCGACGAGATCGAGACCCAGCTGCGCGCGATGTTTCCCGGTTATGGCCGCTCGGAGGAAGTGCCGCTCGACCTCGCCCAGATCGCGCCCGAGCGGATCGACGATGCCACGCGCGACTATTTCATCGCGCTGATGTTCGATCTGGCGATGGCCGATCCCGATGCGGTCGATGCCAGCATGTTGGCGGCGGCCAAGATCGCCGCTGAAATCGGCGCGAGCGCGCAGCTGACCGCGGCGCTGCGGCGCGATCTCAAATGGACCAAGGCGCGCGCCGACAAGCTCGTCGCCCAGGCGGGCAAGGCAGCATGACCGACATGATGCACGATCCCGCCGCACCCGCCGCCGCTTCCACCCGTCCGCTGCGCGCGGTGCTGAAGCAAGGCAACCGCCTGCCGCCCGACGATCTTGTCCACGCAATGCTCGGCCTGATGCGCGAGGTTGCCGCGCTTCATGCTGCAGGCCGCGTGGCGCGGATCGCGCTCGACACGGTGATCGAGCGCGAGGACGGCCAGCTCGCCCTCGCCGATCCCGCCGGGCTGGCCCCGCGCAGCAACCTTGCCGCGATCCACGCCGTGCAGCCGCAGGCCGCAAGCGCGCTCAAGCTGGTCGTCAACTACCGCGTCACGCAGGACGAGGCGCTGGGCACCAAGGTCGACGATCTCACCGTGCTCGATGGCGACGAGGCAGAACCCACGCACCCGGCCTTCATCACCGGTCTCAGAAACTGGGAAAGCGCGCTCGGCCACCACGACGAGATCACCGACATCTTCCAGCTCGGCATGATCATGGCCGCGCTCGCCTGCGGGATCGACCTTGAGGATCACGAAGATCTCAAGCGCTTCTCGATGAACCGCGACAACCTGTTCGCCATCGCGCCGCGGCTCAATCCGGTGATCGCCTCGCTGATCCTCGAAGCGACCGAGCTGAACCGCCACGAACGCGCCAAGGATGTCGCCGAACTCGCCCAGCGGCTCGATACCTGGCGCGATCAACCCGCCGGGATCGATGTCGAGCGTGTGCTGGCCGAAGCGCAGGGCGTGCCCGGACGGCGCACCGCAGTCCTCAGCCACCTGCGCGACCGCCTGTTCGACCTGTCGCGCCGCAACCGCCTGATCCACTTCCGCCCGACCCAGAGCTCGATCAACTTCACCGATGCCAGCATCCCGATCGTGATGCGGATCGAAAGCGTGCGCGCCGATGCGCTGTGCACGTGGAAGGGCGCTTTTGCGAAGGACGTGCTGGGCGGCAAGGCGGTGCCGCTCAATCGCTGGCTGCGCTTCGAAGACCAGCCGCAGATCCCCTCGCAGCTCGACCGGATCATTCAGGAAAACCGGCGCAATCGCAACGAATACGGCTTTTCCAGCCTGCGCCTGACGGTCGCCTTCCTGCACTGGCACAACCTCAAGGAAGCGCCCGAGGAGCGCATCAGCTCGCCGCTGCTGTGGCTGCCGGTCGAGGTCGCCAAGCGCAAGGGCGTGCGCGATCAGTATGTGCTGACCTGCCCCGACAGCGTCGCCGAATTCAACCCGGCGCTGCGGCATATGCTGCGCCAGCTTTATGCCATCGAGCTGCCCGAAACGGTCGATCTGGCGCAGACGTCGATCGAGACGGTCCACGAGCTCATCCGCCGCCAGATCCACGAGAGCGAGCCCGGCGTCCGGCTGGAGCTGCAGGAACGCCCGGCGATCCGCCTGATCCTCCAGCGCGCGGTGGCGCGCGTAAACAAGTTTACCCGCCGCTCCGGCAGCCGCCAGACGATCAGCGCCAAGGCCGATTTCAGCTATTCGCGCGAGGATTATCGCCCGCTCGGCCTCGCGCTGTTCGAGAAATTCGTGAAGCCCGATCCCCTGCCGCAGCGCATCGCCACCGGCGGCGGCTACACCCCCAAGCGCGAGCTGATGGTCGCCGAGACCGAGAGCCTCGCCTACGGCAAGGTCGGGGGCGAAGGGCACAAGTACAGCTGGGAGCTCGACTGCACCTGCGTCACGCTCGCCAATTTCAACTACAAGAAAATGTCGCTGGTGCGCGATTACAACGCGCTGATCGACACGCCCGAAGCGCAGCCCGCCTTCGATCAGGTCTTCTCGATCGAACCGCGCCCCTTTGTCGAGGACGCCCCGCCGCCGATCCCGCCTGCCGAGCAATGGGGCGTGGTGGCGAGCGATGCGACGCAGGATCAGGCGGTCGCCTTCGCGCGCACGGGCCGCAGCTACATCATCCAGGGCCCGCCGGGCACGGGCAAGTCGCAGACGATCACCAATCTGATCGCCGACTATGCCGGACAGGGCAAACGGGTGCTGTTCGTGTGCGAGAAGCGCGCGGCGCTCGATGTGGTCTATCACCGGCTCGGGCAGGCCGGGCTCGATGGGCTGGCGACCATCATTCATGATGCGCAGGACGACAAGAAAGGCTTCATCGCCGACCTTGGCGAGCATTACGAGCGCTGGGGCCGCACGCCCGACGGGCTGGAGGATGCCCGCGCCGCACGCGCCCAGACCGTTGCCGCGCTGAGCGAGCATCTGCGCCAGATCGCCGCGTTCGAAACTGCCGTGGGTAGCTCCGATGCCGCCAGCGGCGCGGCGCCCTTGCGCGATCTGGTGCGCCGCGCCGCTGCCCTGCCCGCACCGCCATCGGGGATCGGCACCGCGATCCGCGAGAGCCTGCCGCCGCTGGCGCAGTGGGACGCGCACCGTGACACCGCCGCGCGCGCTTTCCGGGCCTTTGGCGAACTCGCGGGCGCGCCCAACCTCGCCGCGCATCCTTTCGCACGGCTCAAGGCGGAGCTGTTGCTGGGCGAGCGGCCCTATGCCCGGATCGAAGCCGCGCTGACCGATATGGCGGGGCACCTCGAACGGCTCGACCCGCTGTTTTCCGACGAAGGCGCGCCGCTCTCCGGCGACACCCCGCTGGCCGCAGCGCATGATGCGGTGATGCTCGCGCGCCCATTGGTGGACACCGGGCTGGTGCGCTGGCCGGGGCTGTTCGATCCGGCCTCGCCCGAGAGCCAGACCCTGCGCAGCGACATGGCGGCGATCAGCGCGCTTGAGACTGCCGAGGCAGCCGCCGCGCAGGCAGCCGCCGGATGGCGTGATCCGCTCGGGCCTGCCGATACCGCCGCCGCGCTGGAACTGGCGCGCGCAAAGGAAGGCTCGCTCTTCGCGGTGTTCAGCGGGGCCTGGCGCACGCTCAAGGCCACGGTGCGCGCCCGGTACGACTTTGCCGCCCATGCCGTCGCGCCCAAGGTGACCGCGGTGCTGGAGCAACTCGCCGCGCTGCATCAGGCGCGCAGCGATCTCGACAGCGCGCGTACGGCGCTGGCCCAGCGGCTCGGCACGCCCGCTCTGCCCGCACTGCTCGCGCTCCATGCGCGCCTCGCGGACCACGCCGCCACGCCGCCCAGCGCCCGGATGCTCGATCTGGCGCGCACGGGCGACGGTCAGGCCGCATTGGCGCGCCTTGCCCACCTCGCCCCGGTGATGGCGGCCCTCGCCCAGACCAGCGCCGACCTGTTCGACCAGCCAGAGACCCTTACCCTCGACGGGCTCGGCGAAGTGCTGCGCGACTTGCAGGAGAGCCTCGACGACCTGCCCGATTTGCTGCCGCACCTCGCCCCGGTGCTCGCCGCCCCGCCCGCGGTCGCGGCGGCGCTCACCCGCCTGCCGCTGCCGCTGGCGGGGATCGAGGCGCTGGTCGTCGACGAGGCCATCGCACAGCGTGAGCGTGCCCATCCCGACATTCGCCGCTTCGATATCGAGCGGATGATTGCGCTCTCCCGCCGCGCCGCCGCCGCGCGCGCAATGCTGCGCGATCAGAATGCCGCCGCAATCCGCGCGACGCTCCACCGCCAGTTCCGCGACAACGTCCGCCTGTCCGAAACCTCGGTCACCCAGCTCGACTCCGCCGGGCGCGAGCTCAAGCGCGTCTATGCCAATGGCCGGCGCGAGCTGGAGCACGAATTCGGCAAGACCATGCGCTACAAGTCAATCCGCGAGATCGCCAGCGCCGATAGCGGGCGGGTGGTGGCCGATCTGAAGCCGGTGTGGCTGATGAGCCCGCTTTCGGTCTCCGACACGCTGCCCCTCCAACCCGACCTGTTTGACGTGGTGATCTTCGACGAGGCGAGCCAGGTGCCCACCGAAGACGCCGTCCCCGCGCTCTGCCGCGCGCGGCAGGTGGTGATCGTGGGCGACGAGATGCAGCTGCCGCCCACCAGCTTCTTCAGCGCCGCGCAGTCAGACGACGAGATGGAAGTGCTGGCCGAGGAAGACGGCGAGCGGATCGCCATCGTGCTCGATGCCGACAGCCTGCTGGCACAGGCCGCGCGCAACCTGCCCGCCACCTTGCTCGCCTGGCATTATCGCAGCCGGTTCGAGGCGCTGATCAGCTTCTCCAACGCGGCTTTCTATGCCGGGGAGCTGGTGACCATCCCCGACCGTTCGCTGCGCCTGCAATCGGCGACGGGCGGTGCGGTGGAATCGGGCGACGATGCCGCTTGGGCAGCGGGGGCAGACCGTCTGCTCGCCGCCCCGATCACCACCCACCGCATGGCCGACGGAGTCTACGACCGCCGCGCCAACCTGCCCGAAGCGCGCTATATCGCGGGCATTGTGCGCGAGCTGCTGCGCCGCGACACCGGCCTCAGCATCGGCATCGTCGCTTTCTCCGAAGCCCAGCAATCGGAAATCGAGGACGCGCTCGAACGGCTGGCGGCGGAGGACGAGGCGTTCTCCACCCTGCTCACCCGCGAGGTCGAGCGCGAGGAGGACGGGCAGTTCACCGGGCTGTTCGTCAAGAACCTTGAGAATGTGCAGGGCGACGAGCGCGACATCATCCTGATGAGCGTGTGCTACGCCCCCGGCCCGGACGGGCGAATGGCGATGAATTTCGGCCCGATCAACCAGCGCGGGGGCGAAAAGCGGCTCAACGTCATCTTCAGCCGCGCCAAGCGGCACATGGCCATCGTCAGCACCATCGCGCCCGAGGCGATCACCAATGTCCACAACGATGGCGCCCGCGCGCTGCGCAGCTTCCTTGCCTATGCCGAGGCGCAATCGTCGGGCGCGCAGGACAAGGCGCAGGCCGTCCTCGCCACGCTCAACCCCGATGCGGCGCGCACCTTCGACGGTCAGCTTCCGCCCGATCCGGTGCGAAGTAGTCTCGCCGCTGCCCTGCGCGCGCGCGGGCACGAGGTGCATGAACACGTCGGCGGCGCGAGCTTCCGCTGCGATCTGGCGGTGGTCGATCCCGAAGGCGGCGGCTACCGGCTGGCGGTGTTGCTCGACCGCGCGGGCACGCCCGATGCGGCGATCGAGGAGCGCTTCGTCTTCCGCCCGGTGATCCTGCGCGCCTTTGGCTGGCGGGTGCTCGATGTGCCGGTCAGCAGCTGGCTACGCAACCGCGCCGGGGTGGTCGAGCGGATCGAGCAGGAGCTGTCCCGCTCGAGCTGGGATCTCGCCGATCCCGATCCGCTGGCGGGCACCGGCATCACCGCGACTGCCCCTGCGCCCGGCGTGGTGCAGCCTTTCGCCGATCAGCCGCTGGCCGATGAAGCGCCGGTTTTCGACGTGGCCGAGCCCCCCGCCGCAACCCCGGCCGGGATGACAGAATTCCGCCTCGTCGCGGGCACATCGAACAAGTTCTGGCGCGTGGGTGTGTTCGGCACCGATCTGATCGTCGAATACGGCCGCGTCGGCACCAAGGGTCAGCGCGTGGTCAAAAGCTACGACGACCCCGAAAGGGCTCGGCGCGAGGCGACCAAGCTGACGCTCGAAAAGACCCGCAAGGGCTATGAGGAATTCGGCTGAGACCGCGCCTCAAAACGCTAGCCGGCGTTTCGGCACCGGCAGGGAAGAACGACCGTCACTCGCCGGGGGGCACCGTTTCGGCCCGGCACTGGTCGAGCATCAGTTCGACATCTTGCGGCACCACCGAGATCGCCGCCCCGCTCAGGTTCGGTGCCGAGGTAACGCCATCCTCGGCGCGTTTGGTCCAGGGCCAGGCGCATTGCCGCGCCACGATCTCGACCCGTCCGCCATAGGCGCGGCGCACCCGATCGGCGACGATCGCGAGCCATTCGGCGTTGCGCTCTGCCACGGCGAGAAAATTCTCGCCCTCGCCCAGCGGCATTTCGAGATGGATCGCGGCAAAAGCGGGAACTCGTGCGGGGCAATCCGGACCGTCGCAATCGTCGATGTCCGCAGCGCGCCGGTCGGCCGCTTCCAGCCACCCGGCGAGCGCATCGATCTGGCGCGTCGGCACCACCAGCGCATCGCCGCGCTCCTCGTAATCGAGCTGCGGCAGGCCCCCGATGCGCAGCCGCACCTCAAGCCGGGATCCTTCGCCCGGTGGTGGCCCGTCGTTCACTGCGAAGATGCGGCGCGGGGTGGTGACGGTGAAGCGGTCGAGCGGGTTCGCGGCCTCGGCAGCAGTCCGTCCGGATGGCGCGGGCAGAAAGATCTCCGCCACCTGCCGGTCGCGCCGCCGCGCACACACGGCAAGGCTATCACGCGCCTGACGCATCTCGCCTTCATCCCACCCGAAATCGGCCATATCGAGCGCGGTGTAGAGCGCGTCGCGCAGCAGATATCCGTCGCACAATGCCAGCCGACGATCGTCGGGGTGCATGTAGGGCGAGGCGATTTCGACCCGCAGATCGGAATGATCCTCCAGCGCCCCGGACAGCGCCCGCTGCTCGGCCCACAGCTTTTCGCGGTAGGCGTCGCGCTGGTCTGCCACGTCCTCCAGCGCGTTGGTCAGCGCGGCCAAAGCGTCGTCCAGCCGCGCCGTGTCGTCGCGATAATCGGCAAGGGCCCAGTCGTTGCCCACATAGGTCTCGGCGCGGGCCGTCCGCGCAGCCTCCACGGCCCGCCGCAAGGCGCTGCGCTGCCGGGCGGTGATTGTCGGGATCGCGAGGCTGGACTGGCCCTCGGCAATCGCCTTCTCAGCCGCCGCGATCGCCTCCGTGTGATCGCTCAACGCGATGGTCACCATGCGGGCCTCGTCCCGTGCGGCGCGGAGTGCGGCGATCTGGCGGTCGAGCGCCGCCTGCCCGTTGGCGAAATCGGCGACGGTCTCGCGGGTCGCGGCGCGTTCGGCACGCAGCAGGGCTTCGCTGGCAAGGCGTTCGATCTCCAGCCTGTCAAAGACCGGGCGCAGCGACGCGGGAAGCGCATCAGCAGGCGGGATCGCAGCGCTTGCCCAAATCTCGCTATCCAGCACTCTAAGCTGCCTGCGATAGGCGCTGCGCGCGGTTTCATAGGCGATCTGCGCAGCATCGACCTGACCGGGAAGGGCGCTGTCCCAGCCCAGCTCGGTGATCTCAACCCGGTTGTTTTCGGAGGCTGCCTCGCCGTCGATGGTCGCAATGCGCGGCTGGCTTTCCCCGGCACCGAGAACGTAGATTTCCGCGTCGGGCAGAATGGCGCGCAGTTCGGCCTTGATCCGTTCGGCGCGGCGCAGCGAGAGCGCGAGGCTCTCCGCAGCGCTCGGCACACGGTCGGTGTGGCCGACGACCAGCACCCGCTGGGAATAACAGACGCCCGGATTCAGCCCGCGCGACCAGTCGGTGAGCGGGATTTCGCTCGACCCCGCAAAATAGACCACTTGGGGAAAGCAGGACCCCGCACTGGGTGGCGGAGGCACCGTCATCGGTGGCGGCGGCGGTGGTGGTGGCGGAACTGGCGATCCCAAGTCGATCTCGCGATAATCGCGTGCGCGGCTTTCGAGGCGGCCAGCCCCGTCAGATGGATAGGCCCCGATCGAATAGCCATATTCGATGGGTTCCTCATACCCGCCCGCCGGATTGCGCCCGCCCGAACCGTAGCCACTTCCGTAGCCGCCGCCGTAGCCCGGTGAGCCGCCGCTGTCGGGAAATTCGTCCCCCGCCGATTCAACCATGGCTTCCTCGCCGTCCGGCCCCGCTTGCGCGTCGTCGGGCGCGGAACCGACCGGCTGCTCCACCTCAGGCGGCGGATCGCCGCTTGAGCCCGACTGCTCCGAAGACCCATCGCCGAGCGCGAGCATGACGCCGACCGCTCCGACCACCAGCGAAGCGATGCCCATCAGCACCATGACCTGCTTGTCGTTCTCGCCGATCCACTTCCATGCCCGCGCAAAGGGGCCACCCGGTTCGTCCGGCAGGACAGGCGGCGGCAACGGCACCGGCGGCGCGGGCAGGCTGAGCAGCGGGCCAAGCTGGTCGTTCGGCAGGCTCGAATAGATCACCGGGATTGAGAAGCTGACCTTCATCCAAGCGTCGTTCCCGGAGGCGGTCAGGATCGCATGGCGGCCCAGCGCAGCGGCGACGGTCGGGCTGTTCAAATCCTTGGTCAGTGCGTCGGTCTGCACCAGCTCCCGATAGAAGCGCGCCGCAAAGCGCCGGGCGACCTCATCGGGCACGTCGGTCCGCATCGCGACGACATAGGGCACTTGCGCGCGGACCAGCGTCCGCGCGAGGCCGGTGAAATATTGGACCAGCGTCGTCTTCCCGGTGCCGCAGGCGTTCAGCACCACCAGCGAGGGCAGCGAATTCTTGAGCGCTTCGCGTAGTTCCTCATCGAAGACTGGTTCGGGCAGCTCGGGGTTGTAGTGATGCACTTCGATGAAGTGCCGCCCCTCGGCCTCGTCGAAGCCGCCGTGGCCAACGAAATGGATGATGTCCCAATGTTCGCCAAGCTGCGTGATCAGGCCGGGCTTCGACACATTGGCCATGACCGTCCACTGGATCAGACCGTCTGCGGCAAGCGGAACGTCGATCTTCGTGTCAGGCGCCGTGGGCATCTGCTCCAGCTTGAGCTGGGTGACAGCCTCGATCTCGGCGAGGATATCTAGCTCCGGCCCTGACGCCGGGTTGGCCGCCAGAAACAGTGCCCTCGCGACGCCTTCAATCTGCGGCTTGGGCGGCGAGCCGCTGCTCTGGCCCTTGGCAAAGTATCGCGACACCGGTGTGCCCGCGCTGGTGGCGAGGAAGTGGACCGTGTCTTCCTCGGGCAGGCCGAGCAGTTCGAACGGCGCATCTGCCAGATCGGGACATTCAGTGAGATCGAAGCGGAGTTCGACCCGCTCCCCGCTCTTGCGGTTGCCGATCAGGACCTGAAGGCGACTGGACAACCAGTTTTCGAACAGTCTAGCCCCGATCGCCTGCATCTGGGCAACCGTGTTGATCGAGATTTCCGCGGGCGGTGCGGTCTCTTCGCCCGAACGGCGATAGACGATCCCCGGCTCGCCCGCACCCGTCGCCGCGTCCAGGCTCAGGTCGCTGACGAGATGGGGGATTTCACACTCGCCCTTGAGGAAATCATTTTCCTCGCCATTCTCGCGGACGAGCTGCCTGAAGCGACCCGGGCCGTCCCCGGTGCCGAACCTGATCTCGAAGATTGTTTTCGCCACCGCCCTGCCCCCGGTCAGATCGCGAAGGCGCGCTGGGTGTCGAAGGCCGCATCGCCCCCGCCGAAGCGGGCCAGTTGCGGGGTCTGGTCGGACCGGACGCGTTTCAGCACTTCGCGGTGCAGCGCCGAATGCGTGCCCCTGAAGGCGCCCCCAGCCCACACCTCCAGCAGTTTTTCGGTGAAGTGGCCGTTGGTATCCCCGTCATGGCTGAACTGGTGGTCCATGCAGCCGCTGAAATGGACCGCCGCTGCCGCCACCGGAAAGGCGAGCTCCTGACGCACCCCCTTCCACTCGCGCGCGAACAGGCCATGTTCGGTGGTGCGGTAGTGATCCTCGTTGCGTTGGTAGGTGCGCCGGGCGATGCTCGAGGGCATGGCCCGGATGCGCGGCACCGACGCATCCACGTTCCGCGCGGCGGCCCGTTCGCCGCGGAACACCGTGCCGCTGTGGCAGGAATCCGAGATCATCACGATCCGCACCCCGGCGGCGAACCGGCCAAGGCAGGTGAAGATCTCGTCGTCGATCAGCTGGCTATCGAACAGGCACCAGGTCTCGTCCATCCGGTCGGCCTCATCGCCGCTCCAGTCCTGGATCTGCCCGCCGTGCCCCGCGTAGGTCAGCATCACGATGTCGCCAGGCCGGGCATCGGTGGCAACGCGGGCCAGTCGGTCCAGCACCGCCTCGCGGGTGGCTGCAGCCGTCAGCAGAAGTTCGGGGGCAAAGCCGTTTGCCTCGGCAATGGCGGCCATCACCTGGGCATCGGCCTCGCAGGCGACGAGCTGCCCGTCCCAGCCGCTGTAATGCGCCGGATCGACGTGGTTGACGCCGATGTGCAGGGAATAGCCCCTGCCGCCGGGCACCGCGTCGCTCATCGTCGGATAGCCTCCCCAAGGTCTCGATCTACTCGCGGATCAGACATCGATCACCAGCCCTCCCGGCGCGGCGTCGGGGAAGACGCAGGCATAGTCCCACTGCGCCTTGAGCGCCGCATCGTCCAACGGGGTGGTGCGATCGGTGGCATAGTTGAAGTAGAGCGTCTTCGGGCCGGGCGTCCCGAAGCGCAGCAGCCGGGCGATGCATTCGGGATCGGGATGGCCGAAGCGCGAGCCATTGGTGGAGATCGCGAAGCGGCGGCAATCGATCCGGGCGAGCAGCGCCTCGGTCAGATTGCCGCGGCTGCCGTGATGCGACAGCTTGAACAGGTCGATCGTCACGCGCGCCTCATCGCCCGCCGCCTTCGCCAGCCCTGCCTCGATCAGATCGGCATGGGCATCGGCGGCGAGCAGCACGCGCTTGCCCGCATATTCGGCGATCATCGCGATCGAGGAACCATTGGCCTCGCTGTTGTCGTCGCCGCCCGGAGCGCTGAGCGCCTCGACATCGAGCACGTCGGGCATCTCGCGCTTGCCCAGCGGCGCAAGCGCTGCCTCGGCGGGGGATGGCGACAGGCCGGTGCCGCCGTCGTCCTGCCCCTCGCGCCATTTCTCCCATTCGCGGCGCAGATCCTCCAGCTTGCCGCGATCGGGCGAGATCAACGTGAGGGTCAGCCCGGCGAAGGTGAAGGGTTCGGGCCGCGCCTCGATCATCACCGGGCCGCGGTTGAAATCGGCGTTGACCGGCCAGCCCAGTTCTTCGAGCAGCAGGCTGTACTGGTCCGCGCCCTTGAAGCCGAGCGGGGCGACACCGCCCAGCGGGGTAAGCCGTTTGAGCTGATCGAACCCGTTGTACCACACGGCTTTGGGCACCAGCGGCGAACCCTTTTCGGCCATCGCGATCAGCCCGTCGAGATGATCGGCATCGATATGGCTGAGCACCATCAGGTCGATCGTCTCGCCGCGCGCGGCGACGGCGCTGAGCGCGGCTTCGAGATGCCGCCAGGTGGCCTTGCGCCCGCCGTCGATCAGCACGTGGCGCAGATGGTCCTCGTCCTCGCCATAATCGAGCAGCAGGCAGTCACCCTCGTTGGCGGGGAGCATGGTGAGCCGCAGAATGCTCATGGTGCCATCACCCGCCCGCGGCCGAACTCGGTCTGATTGTACGGCTGGGGCAGGCCATCCGCGACCGCGGCGGCATAGAGCCGCTCGCGCACTTCGCGGGCGCTGACCCGCGGATTGATGCTGCGCATCTGTTCCCACCACAGCGCCGCGATGCCCGCGACATGGGGGCAGGCCATGCTGGTGCCGCTCATGGTGGTGAGACCGGTCGTGCCCGCCTTGGCGGAGAGGATCCCCACCCCCGGCGCGCACAGATCGACATTGATGTTGGAAAAGGGCGCGAGGGTGAAGCCCGCCCCGCCCTGCGCCAGCGCGCCGATCGCCTCCACCCCTTCGGCCGAACTCGGCAGCCCGGCCGAGATCGCGGCGGGCTGGCTGCCCGTGTGGCGGGATTCGTTGCCTGATGCCGCCACCACCAGCGCATCGCGCCCGAACGGGGCCTGCGCCTCGAGAAAGTCGATCAGCGCATCGAAGGCGCGCAGGTTCTGGGCGAAGGCGACCAGCGCCTCGGAGGCGGCGGCGTCGGGCGCGAAGTCGTAATCCTCGATCAGCCGCCTGACCATGCCGGGATAGTCGAAGCCCAGCGACATGGAGATCACCTGCGCCTGTTCCTGCGCCGCCCAGTTGATCGCATCGAACAGCCATTTGGTGTCGCTCTGGCCGCTGTCGGCGAGCACCTTTGCGATCAATGCCTTTTCGATCCCCCGGGCAAGGCCGATACGGCGCCCGCCGACATCCTGCCCGAAGATCGTGCCTGCACAGTGTGTGCCGTGACCGTCGATATCGTGGCCGGAGCCGGTCGCACTGGTGAAGTCGCGGACTTCGATCCGGCTCGTGATCGCGGCGAAGGCGGGATGCGCGAGATCGATCCCGGTATCGAGCACCGCCACCCTCACCCCCGCTCCGGTCAGCGTCGAGACATCCGCCCCGGTCGCCACAATTCCCCAGCTATCGCCCGCTAGAGGCGCGGCGCTGGCGGAGTCTCCCTCGCTGGCCGGGCGGATCAGCCGCATCGGCATGCTTTCGAGCACCAGACGCGGCCGGTCGGGCGCGGCCGACTGGCGCGCTTCGGCGGCCTGCGCCTCGCTCAGGGAATGTTCCTGAATGTCGAGCTTGACCGGCTGCGCCCGGGCCGTGGGGACTGCCGCTGCCTCCACGCCGAACCGCTTGAAGGCCGGCGGAGGCGGCATGCTGCGCGCAGTGCGCGGGGGTGGCGGGGGCGGAGCGGCTTCGGCCCAGTCTGATCCGGCGCTTTCGGGCATGTCGCCCATCGCCTCGATGATAATGTAGCGCCGATCGTGCTTGGCCATGCGTCCCCGCTCCTCTGCTCGTGGGCAAGGTCGCCGCTGCGGCCCCGCGCCACACGTCGTCTAAATCACGCCCTGAAACGCCAGTAGCGCGCCTGATCGGGCGTCATCGCCGGCATCAGCCGGAACCGCTGGTCGGGCGGCGACCCATCCTTCAGCAATTCGTGCATGTCGACCAGCACCTCGTCACTGCTGCCGACATAGCCGTGGCCGAGCAGCGTCAGATCGACCTTCTCGACGCTGATCGTGTCGATATCCGCGATCACCGGAACCGGCGGGGTGAACCCGATCCGGGCGGCACCATTGACCAGCCGCGAGGCCCGCACCGCGAGATCGGCGGGCGAGACATAGAGCGTCGTGCGCTCGGCCAGCGCATTGTAAGCCGAAGCGAGCTGGCGGAAGGTCTGCGCATCAACATCGGGCGCGGCGAGGATGATCTGACCGAAGCGCTTGTGCGTCAGCGCGGCGGCGTGGCCGACGATCCTGCTCATCGCCCCGAGCAGCCCCCTGTTGCCCATCGAATGGGCGATGACATGCACCCGCCGCGCGCCCGATTTTTCCGCGACATCCACCAGATATTGCGCGATCGCACCCTCGCTCGCCTCGATCGTCGTGCCGTCCATCAGATAGCCCAGCAGCCGCCCGCGCGAGGGCCAGCTGAAAAAGCTCATCGCGCCGGTGAAGCCGAGGTCGGCGCCGATCTGCGCGGTCTGGAGCGCGGCGGCGCGGAACGAGACGTTGTAGCCGTGGATGAACACCAGAGCGTCGTCCGCGCCGTCGCCGCCGATCCGCTCGCGCATCCATGCCCACAGATCATCGGCCCCGGCGACCTCAGGACGATCGTAATGCAGCCGGTCGTCACCCGTGAAGATGCGCCGCCACCAGGGCGAACCGGTGGTGCCGATGCGGCGGTTTTCGGGGATCACCACGTCGCAGAAGCCATAATGCACCGTCTCGCCGCGCTGGCCGGTGAAGTCGGTGACCTTGTCCCCCTTCATCGCGGGCACGCGGGTGGTGGCAAAGCCGACGCGGTAGACGTTCTTTTCTTCCTGCGCCTTGGGCGAAGGCCTGACCGGATCGACGCCGGCAACCGCTGCGGCCCGCACCAGCGCGGTCAGGGCTGCCTGAAATTCAGCCACCATCGCGCGCGCCGTTTCGGTCTCGTTCGCGCTAAGGCTGCCGGGGGAGACATCCTCCAGCACCTCGGTGATCTGCGCCTCGGCGCGGGCGATGATTTCGCGCAGCGGACCGAGCCCGGTCTGCGCCGCCCGCGCGGGATCCTCGAGCCCGATTGCGAGCGCGGCGGGGTCCTCGACCTCGATCCCGGTGCGTGCGATGATGGCTGTGGCCAACTGTTCGCGCGCCTGCGCCGCCTCGCCAAGCAGCGCCGCGAGATCGACCGGACCGACATGTTCCGCAGCAATGCGATAGATCTGCGCCGCGCGCAGCAAAGCTGTGACGAGCGCGCGCTGTTCGAACGCGCTGTCAGGTGCCACTTGCGTGCCTTCCATGACCCGTTCCCCTTTGCCGGTTCCCGCGCGTGCAGCCGATACCGCACACGTGCATGTCAGCTCTGACCACCGAACCCGGCGATACAGAGCAGCAGACCCATTCTTTTTTCGGATAGGCCCGCAGGATAAAGCCGCGCGCCCTGCAATACAAGGACAATTCCCCGAGATTGCAGAAGCGTTCAGTCTGTCGGCGGCTCAGTCCCACTCGCTCGGGGGCGGCAGGGAGCTTTCCGCCTTGTCTTGCCCAATTGTATGCGCATAGGGACAGCAGGTCGATCAGCACACTGGCTGGAGGGTCTATGTTGAGAACGGGATGGCGCCGCGTTGCCGCGCTGGCATCGGGGCTGATGGCAGGCATGCGATGACCCGCAAGCTGCGTTCGCGCGCATGGTTCGACAACCCGGACAATATCGACATGACCGCGCTCTATCTCGAGCGCTATCTCAACTTCGGCCTCAGCCTCGAGGAGCTGCGTTCGGGCAAGCCGATCATCGGCATCGCCCAGACCGGGAGCGACCTGTCGCCCTGCAACCGCCATCATCTGGTGCTGGCCGAGCGGGTGCGCGAAGGCATTCGCGAGGCGGGCGGCGTTGTGATCGAGTTTCCGGTGCATCCGATCCAGGAAACCGGCAAGCGGCCCACCGCCGCACTCGACCGCAATCTTGCCTATCTCGGGCTGGTCGAGTTGCTCTACGGCTATCCGCTCGACGGGGTGGTGCTGACGGTCGGCTGCGACAAGACCACGCCCGCCGCGCTGATGGCCGCCGCCACGGTCAACATCCCCGCCATCGCGCTGTCGGTCGGCCCGATGCTCAACGGCTGGCACAAGGGCGAGCGCACGGGATCGGGCACGATCGTGTGGAAAGCGCGCGAGATGCTGAGCCGGGGCGAAATCGACGATGCGGGCTTCATCAAGCTGGTCGCCAGCTCCGCCCCCTCAACGGGTTACTGCAACACCATGGGCACGGCGACGACGATGAACTCGCTGACCGAGGCGCTGGGCATGAGCCTGCCCGGCTCCGCCGCAATCCCCGCGCCCTATCGCGACCGGCAGGAGAATGCCTATCACACCGGCAAGCGCATCGTGGAGATGGTGCATGAGGATCTGAAACCCTCCGACCTCATGACGCGCAAGGCGTTCCTCAACGCGATTGTCGTCAACTCCGCGATCGGCGGGTCGACCAACGCGCCGATCCACCTCGCTGCCATCGCCCGCCACCTCGGCGTCGAACTGTCGATCCGCGACTGGCAGGAATACGGCCACCGCGTGCCCTTGCTGGTAAACCTGCAACCGGCGGGGCAATATCTCGGCGAGGATTTCTACCGGGCGGGCGGGGTTCCGGCGGTGGTCGCGCAGTTGATCGAGCAGGGGCTGATCCGCGAAGAGGCGCTGACCGCCAACGGCAAGACCCTCGGCGCAAATTGCCGCGATGCCGTGATCGAAGACGAGGACGTCATCCGCCCCTTCGCCCGGCCGCTCAAACCCGATGCCGGGTTCGTCGTGCTCTCCGGCAATCTGTTCGACAGCGCGATCATGAAGACCAGCGTCATCAGCGAGGATTTCCGCGCGCGCTACCTCTCCGATCCCGACGATCCCGACGCTTTCGAAGGCCCGGTGATCGTGTTCGACGGGCCGGAGGATTACCACGCCCGGATCGACGATCCCGCGCTCGCGATCGATGCGCGCACGCTGCTGGTGATGCGCGGTGTCGGGCCGGTCGGCTATCCCGGCTCGGCCGAGGTCGTGAACATGCGCGCGCCCGCCTATCTGCTGCGCGAAGGCGTCGCCAATCTGCCGTGCATCGGTGACGGGCGACAATCGGGCACCTCGGGCAGCCCCTCGATCCTCAACGCCTCGCCCGAGGCGGCGGTGGGCGGCGGCCTCGCGCTGCTCAAGTCGGGCGACCGGGTGCGGATCGACCTGAAGCGCGGGACGGTCGACGTGCTGATTCCCGAGGGCGAGCTGGCCGAGCGCCGCGCCGCGCTGGAGGCAGCGGGGGGCTATGCCTACCCTGCCTCGCAGACCCCGTGGCAGATGATCCACCGCGCTTATGTCGGCCAGATGGAGAGCGGCGCGATCATCGAAGGGAGCGAACAGTTCCAGCGCATCGCCCAGACCCGCGGTCTGCCGCGCGACAATCACTAGAGCAGCCTGCGGCTGTAACGGACAATTCTGTATTCTTGCCGGTGCAAATCGAGCGTGGCGATGCGGCACCTGATCGCGCTCGCGCTCCACGACATTAAGCTTCAGCCCGCCGAATGAACTCGCGTTGCTGTCGCGCACAGCATCCTTGCGCTGAGCGCACTGATGATTGCGCTACCTTGAGTCGAAATCAGTCGGGAATTTCCTTGTCTGACGGTTAGCTCCGCACGATTACGCCACCTAACTCAATGCAATATGACCGATTTCTGCGCGATCAAAGTGCAGGTCGAAGCACATTGACTCCTGCAAATAGCTGAATATAACGCAACATATGGTAGCGCTATCATCCATGCCGACGCGGCATGGTGCGCTGCCTTGAGAGTGGCAAAATGTCACCATGGGAGGGAGATCAGTCATGAAGGCCTTAGCCAATAAGCACCATGTCGGGAACACGGTCGCGAACCTTGGCGAGCGCGACAGAGGGACGATTTACGGTGAGCACCCAGCGGAAACGCATTTCAGGTCGGTTGACGAAGGGCGCGCGAAGCCTCCTTCTCACGACTTCCAATGCGCAGACCTGGATCGTCGACGCGCTGGACGTCGACCAGACCCTCGTTGGCAAAAACGTCATCGTCGACGGCATTTCAATAGCGGCCGACCGCATCAAGGCGGACTGGATCGGGTGCGCCTAGCGAGCGGGAAGCCCCAATAGCTTCGACGGCTCTGGAAAGCCTTCGAACAACATCTTCGCCCACACCTCGGCGATTTCGCGGCGACGCTCAAGGAATGCCGCTCGATTGTACGCGCCTTCAGAGCCTGACACTCCCTCCGGAATGTGGGCAAGCATCAGATCTATAACGAGCCTGTCGCTCGCCGTTCCGTTCCTCTCGGCCCATTCATTCATGATCGTGGAGAATGATGCCCGCCAGCCATGCGGCACATGCCTGCCCTGATATCCGCAGCGGTTGTAGAAGTAGCTCAGCGTATTTTCGCTTATCGGAACTCGGGCGCTCCGGTTGCTCGGGAATACAATGGGTCCCCGCCCGGTGAGCTGCTTGGCCGTCCGCAAGACAGCAACGGTCTCAGGCGCCAGTGGCACCAGGTGATCGAACCTCTCGTCCTGCTTCAAGTCATTTGCCAACTTCATGTGACCTGCAGGAACACGCCAAAGAGCCTCGGGGCACAGCCCGTCTCCATCCCAGTCGATGTTTTCGAACTCGCCCCATGCCATGCTTCTGATGGCCCCAAGCCTCTGAGCCGTCAGTGCCGCGAAACGCGATGCGAGCTTAGTGAGCGGCGAAGCCAGTTGCGCTTCGGTTTTGCGGATCATATCGTGAAGCGCTTCGATGTTCACAAGTGCAGGCCGCTTGCGTGCGCGTGGTACTGGCTTGAGGGCTTTGCCCACCACAGCGGCCGGATCCCTCGCCGCAAGCCCTTCAGCAATCGCCTGCACGAAAACGGCTGACGTGCGTTGGCGTACGCGATGAGCCGTCTCGATGGCCCCTCGCTTTGCAATCTTCCTGAGTACGGAAAGCACGATCGGCTCATCAAGCTCGGCGATCGGCAAGGCGCCGATCCACGGAAACACCTCTTTTTCCAAGCTGGAGACTACGTCCCTTGCATGGACAGGCGTCCACCGGTCTTCCTGAAGTGAAAACCAGTTGCGCGCCACAACCTCGAAGGTGTTCGAGGCTGACATGGCTCGGGCAATGGCTGCCTTCTTGGCTTCGAGACCGGGGTCCCTGCCTTCAGCAAGCAGCTTGCGAGCATCACACTTCCTCTCACGCGCTTCCTTCAGCGACAACTCGGGATAGGCACCCAGGATCAGCCGTCGCTCTTTCCCGGCAAAACGATATTTGAGACGCCAGCTTCGACGGCCTGATTTGGCCACGAACAGATAGAGCCCTTCGGAATCGGAGAGCTTGTAATCCTTGTCCTTCGCCTTCGCTTGCCGGACTGCCATTTCGCTGAGCATCTGTGCCCCCAAAACTGCGTTTCGATGCCCCCAGAAATGCCCCCAATCGTTGCGGATGCATGCGGAAATATCGAAACAAATGCAGAACGATCTCTAGCACGAAATGGCTAAAAATCAAGGAAAGCAGCGGTTTTTTGGACGCTTGCGGAAGGGTGACTGGCGGAGAGGGTGGGATTCGAACCCACGTTACCGTTGCCGGTAAACCGCATTTCGAGTGCGGCGCATTCGACCACTCTGCCACCTCTCCGCGAGGCCTGTTGCGGTTCTGGAGGCCGCTTGGTCGCAAGCGGCGGGCAACAGGAAGCGCGCCCGTTAGCCCAAGGCGAAGGCCTTGCCAAGACCTGCCGCACCACAAAATGCGGGCATATTTCGCACCTGCAAAAAGGTGCTGCTTGTTTTGCGCCGTCAAAGGTCCATATTGCCGGATATGGAACGCGCAGAGTTCTTCTCGAGCCAGGCCGGACGCACGATCATCGCCCCGCGCCAGACCCGTGCCCGCTTCGGCATTGGTGACGTGGTGCGCCACCGCCTGTTCGCCTTCCGCGGCGTGGTGTTCGATATCGATCCGGTTTTTGCCAATTCGGAAGAATGGTACCAGTCGATCCCCGAGGACATCCGCCCGTGCCGCGATCAGCCGTTCTACCACCTGCTCGCAGAAAACGAGGATTCGTCCTACGTCGCCTATGTCAGCCAGGGCAACCTGATCGCCGATCCCGAAGGCGGTCCGGTCGATCACCCGACGGTGCGTCAGCTGTTCGACAGCTTCAAGGACGGCCGCTACCGGATGCGAGCGTCGCTGACGCATTGATTGTTTTGCGTTGACCCATCCGGGCCAACGTCCTCGCTAGACGCGCAGCAAGCTGCGCCAGCTGCGGGCGGGCGGTCGCGCTTGCGGCCCTGCGGGCGTATTTGAGTGGCAAGCCGTCCGGCTTGCCGGTCCTCGCAAAGGCTCGGGCGGGCGGTCGCCCTTGCGGCCCTGCGGGCCGGGCTCTTGGCCCGTGCGCCTCGTCAGCTCTTCAGCTTCCAGCCGCTCCGCAGCACGGCGTAGACCGCCGCCGCGAGCGCCAGATTGAGCGCGAGCAGGCCGCCCGCCGCCAGCGCCACCGCGCCCGCGCTGCCGATGTCGCTTTCTCCAAGGAACCCATAGCGGAAGCCCGAGATCACGTAGAAGAACGGGTTGGCGCGGCTGACCCACTGGAACGCCGGATCGAGGTTCTCGATCACGTAGAACGTCCCTGACAGCAGCGACAGCGGCGCGATGATGAAGTTGGTGATCGCGGCGTTGTGATCGAACTTCTCGGCCCAGATCGAGGTCGCCAAGCCCAGGGTCGCCAGCAGCAGCGCGCCCATCAACCCGAACCACACCACCGCCCACAGATGCGCGATCCCGAGCGACACCCCCGGCCACAGCGCCATTGCCAGCGCCACGGTGAAGCCCACCGCGATCGCCCGCGTCACTGCCGCCGCCAGAATGCCCGCCATCAGCTCGCCCGAGGACAGCGGCGGCATCAGCAGGTCGATGATCGTCCCCTGCATCTTGCCCGACAGCAGCGAGAAGGACGAATTGGCAAAGGCATTCTGCATCATCGCCATCACGATGAGCCCCGGCGCAACGAAGGTGGCGAACGGTACACCCAGTACCTCGCGCCCGGAGCGGCCCAAAGCGACGCTGAAAATCACCAGAAACAGCAGCGTCGTGAAGGCCGGAGCCCAGATCGTCTGCGTCTGCACCTTGAGAAACCGCCGCACCTCCTTCATATAGAGAGCGAACAGGCCCACGCGGTTGATCCCGGTAATCACCGGACGCCCGCGCGGAGCAAACCGGATGCCCCCGCCGGTCTTGTCTTGCGCCGTCATTTCCGGCACGGGAGCAGTGTTATCGAGGGGATGTGCAGGAACGTTATCGGCCATGGCTGAGGTGCCTAGGCCGCAGGGGCGTTTCTGACAAGCATCCCGCCCCCGCATCCGGGGGCCAGACCACAGGAACAGGTAGAACATATGAGCTGGACGGACGAGCGCATCGCAACGCTCAGGAAGATGTGGGAAGGCGGCGCCACCGCCAGCGAGATCGCGACCGAACTCGGCGGCGTCAGCCGCAATGCGGTGATCGGCAAGGCGCACCGCCTGGGGCTCAAGGCGCGCCCCTCCCCGGTCAAGGCCAACGACAAGAAGAAGACCGCCGCTCCGGTGAAGAAGACCGCTCCGCCGCCCGAGCGCGCGCCAGCGGAACCGCGCGCCGAACCGGCTGCGCGCGCTGCTGCGCCCGAGCGGGCCGCGCCGCGTGCCGCCGATCCCGCGCCCCGTGCCGAGCCCGCGAGCGACAACAGCACTCCCTCGCAGGCGATCCCCAACCCGCAGGCTGATCTGCCCAAGATCGTCTCGGTCGGCCCGGGCGGCTTCCTGCGCCAGGGTCCCGGCGATCAGCAAGCGCCGATCCCGCCCGCCCCGCCGCGCCGTCTGGTGCCCGCCAAGCCGAGCCCCGAGATCGCGGGTAAGACCACCCTGCTCGATCTGTCGGACAAGGTCTGCCGCTGGCCGATGGGCCACCCGGGCGAGCCCGATTTCCATTTCTGCGGCGAACAGGTGAACCCCGGCTTCCCCTATTGCGTCGACCATTGCGGCCGTGCCTATCAGGCCCAGCTCCCACGCGGCGTGCGCCGCCCGCCCCCGCCGCTGCCGTTCGGTGGCCCCCGTGTGCGCTAATTGCGTTGACTAAAGGCGTAAGCTGAAGACTTGCCCTGCGATGTGAAGCGCTTCTATGCAGGGCGCAGGCAGAGGGAGCGCTAACATGGCCATTGGGAACAAGGCCCGGCTTGGCAAGACGCGGCATGCCGTCATCATCGCCCTGCTGTGCGCAGGCCAGCCCGCACTGGCCGAACTGCCCGAGCCCGTGCGCGCGATGATCGACGCTGCGGTCGCCACTGGCGATCCCGCCAAGGTGCGCACCGTCGCAGATCTCGCCCGCCAGACCAACCCTACCGAAACTGCCGAAATCGACGCGCTCGTCGCCGCCTTCGAAACCGATCTCGCCGCGCGCAAGGCTGCCGAGGCCGAGGCCCAGCGGGCCGCGCTGCGCAAGGCCGACCTGTTCGACAACTGGAACGGCAAGGGCGAGCTCGGCGGATTCCGGGCGACCGGCAACACCAACAACACGGGCGTCACTGCCAGCCTCTCGCTCAACCGCGAGGGGATCGACTGGCGCCATCGCTTCACCGCGCGGGTCGATTACCAGCGCACAGGAGGCGTGACCACGCGCGAGCAGTTTCTGGCGCGTTACGAGCCCAATGTGAACGTGTCGGACCGGTTCTATGTCTATGCCTTGGCGCAGTACGAGCGCGACCGCTTTCAGGGCTTCGAGGGGCGCTATGCGATCTCGGGCGGGATGGGGTATCAGGCGCTCAAGAAAGATGATGTGCAGCTGTCGGTTAAGGCAGGCCCGGCCTACCGCGTCACCGAATTCGTCGACGGGCGCAGCGAAAGCCGGATCGCAGGGCTGGTCGCGCTCGATTTCGACTGGAACATCACCGATCGGCTCAAGCTGACGCAGGATACTAACGCGGTCGCTGAAACCGGCGGATCGGCAGTGGCGATCATCGATTCGCGCAACACCTCGATCGACTTCGTCACCGGGCTCGATGCGGCGATCGCCAAAAAGCTGAAGGCGCGGATTTCCTACGCGATCGAATATGACAGCAACCCGCCGCCGGGTGCGGTACAGACCGACACGCTGAGCCGGATAACGCTGATCTACGATTTCTAGGCGGAGCGCCCTCCAGCGGGCGTGCGCAGCACCAGAACGACCGCAAGCGGGAACACCACCGCATAACCGATGATGCCAAGGTTGCGCAGCATCATCGCGCCGGTGAGCGGCCCGGCCAGGCCGGTCAAGGCCAGCAGCCCGGCAGCGAGGAACGTCCGGCGCGCAGCGAGCATATGCGGCACCTCGCGCAGAGCCATCGCGCAGCACAGCAGGCCGAGCGCGAAGAACCAGTCCCACGCCAGAATGTCGATGGCATAGGCCACAGATGGCCATGTGAAGCCGAGCGGCCCAGCCGGGGCGACCAGCGGACTTTCGCGGCCAAGGGCGAGGATCATCGTGTGTAGCGAGGCGGACAGCGCAAAGGTGACCACGGCCAGCGCCAGCGCCACGTGGATCCAGACCTGCCTAGCGCCCTCGATACGTCCCAGCGCTGCGAGAAACAGAAGCACAGCCGGCCCGATCAGGATGATGAGCCACTCCATCGCTGCGAACCACGGATCGGCAATCGGCGCGTCATGAAGCTCAAGCGCGACGAACCCGCAGGCGGTGACTGCGGCATAGGCAAAATGCAGCCCGATCACGGCAAGGCCTGAGAGCCGGATCAGTCGTCGATCGCCATCCGCATAAGGTCCGGCCATCCAAGCTCTCCCGATGCGGCCCGCTGCGGGCTGGACCGCGGCGGCTTTTTTACCCGGTGATCATTTGCTTGCAAACCAGATGATGTGATGTGCGCCCTTGTTGTTCGGGCGCGAGCGGACGTTCCATTCGACCACGTCAAGCCCGGTATCGTACAGCCGCTTGCGAAAGGCAGGATCAGGCCCGGCTGACCACACCGCCAGAATGCCGCCCGGCTTCAGCGCATCGCGCGCCTTAGCAAGCCCGGTGCGCGAATAGATGCGGTTGTTGGCATCGCGTACGATCCCGTCGGGGCCGTTGTCGACATCAAGCAGGATTGCATCGAACTTGTCGCTGGTGCCGTCATTTGCGTCGTCGATCAGCGCGGCGACATCGCAGATCCTGAGATCGAGGCGGGGGTCCGAGAGGCCCTCGCCGGTCAGCGCCGCCATCGGGCCTTTCGCCCATTCGATGATCGCTTCGGATATCTCGGCGACCACGATCTGCGCCTTGGCCGCCAGCTTGGCAGCGGCAGCGCGGTAGGTGAAGCCCATGCCGTAGCCGCCGATCAGGATGCGCGCATCGGCCTTGCCCAGCCGATCGATGGTGAGATCGGCGAGCTGCTCCTCGGAAAAGCGCATCCGCGTGCTCATCAGCTCGTTGCGGCCCATCACGATCATGAAGTGACCGGCATGGGTGTAGAGTTCGAGGAGAACGCCATCCTCGATCTGGGCGGTGTCTAGAAGTTCGCGCTGGAGCATGGATTATGCCTTTAATCGAAAGGCCGCCCGGAATGAACCGGGCGGCCTTTGCATTCATTGTGAGCACCCGCGCAGGCGGGTGTCTCATGCGATTTCGGACGAAGCCGAATGAGATCCTCGCCTACGCGGGGACTCACGCCTTGCCTTAGTCCTTCAGGAAGTCGGGCAGGCCCGCCGGGCCGCTATCGCGCTCACGCCCGCCGCGGTCACCGCCGCCACGTCCGCCGCGATCGCCGCCACGGCCACGGTCGCCGCCGCCACGCGGGCCACGCCGATCGCCGCGATCGCCGCGATCACCGCGCGGTTCACGCGGTTCGCGCGCCGGACGGGTGTCTTCCAGCTCTTCACCGGTTTCCTGATCGACAACGCGCATCGACAGGCGGACCTTGCCGCGCTGGTCGATCTCAAGCACCTTGACCTTCACTTCCATGCCTTCGGAGACGACATCGGTGGGCTTTTCGACCCGCTCGTTGCGCATTTCCGAGACGTGGACGAGACCGTCCTTGCCGCCCATGAAGTTCACGAACGCGCCGAAATCGACGATGTTCACGACCTTGCCGTTGTAGATCTTGCCGACTTCGGCTTCCTCGACAATGCCGAGGATCCACTTCTTCGCCGCTTCGATCTCGTCGACGTTGCTGGACGAGATCTTGATCACGCCTTCATCGTCGATGTCGACCTTGGCGCCGGTTTCGGCGACGATCTCGCGGATCACCTTGCCGCCGGTGCCGATGACGTCACGGATCTTCGACTTGTCGATCTGGATCGTCTCGATGCGCGGGGCGTGCTTCGACACTTCGGTGCGGGCACCGGTCAGCGCCTTGGCCATCTCGCCCAGGATGTGCTGACGGCCGGCCTTGGCCTGCTCCAGCGCCTTGGCCATGATTTCCTGCGTGATGCCGGCAACCTTGATGTCCATCTGCATGGTGGTGATGCCTTCGGCAGTCCCGGCCACCTTGAAGTCCATGTCGCCGAGGTGGTCTTCATCGCCCAGAATGTCCGAGAGGACGGCGAATTCGTCACCTTCGAGGATCAGGCCCATCGCGATGCCGCTGACGGGAGCCTTCACCGGCACACCAGCGTCCATCATCGACAGACAGCCGCCGCACACCGTCGCCATCGAGGACGAGCCGTTGGACTCGGTGATGTCGGACAGAACACGGATGGTGTAGGGGAAGTCTTCCTTGCTCGGCAGCACGGGATTCAGCGCGCGCCAGGCGAGCTTGCCGTGACCGACTTCGCGGCGACCCGGCGCGCCGAAGCGGCCCACTTCACCGACCGAATAGGGCGGGAAGTTGTAGTGCAGCATGAAGCTGGAATAGCTGAGGCCTTCCAGACCGTCGATCATCTGCTCGGAATCCTTGGTGCCGAGCGTGGTGGTGCAGATCGCCTGCGTTTCGCCGCGGGTGAACAGCGACGAGCCGTGGGTGCGCGGGAGGAAACCGACGATTGCTTCGATCGGGCGCACCTGATCGAGTTTGCGGCCGTCGATCCGCTGGCCATCCTTGAGGATCGCAGTGCGCACGATTTCGGCTTCGAGCTTCTTCATCAGCTTGCCAGCGACCATCTGGGTCTGGCCGCCTTCGTCCGCGAACGCCGCCTTGGCCTTGGCCCGGGCTTCGTTCAATGAATTCGAACGCGCCGACTTGTCGGTCAGCTTGTAAGCCGCCGCGATGTCGGCACCGATGAGGTCCTTGAGCTTGGCCTTCATGTCGGCGGTGTTGTCGCTGGTGTCGACGTCCCACGGATCCTTGGCGGCCTGCTCGGCCAGTTCGACGATCGCGCCGATGACCTTGCGGATTTCGTCATGCGCGAACATGACGGCGCCGAGCATTTCGTCCTCGGTCAGTTCCTTGGCTTCGGATTCGACCATCATCACCGCGTTCTGGGTCGCGGCAACCACGAGGTCGAGGCGGCCTTCGGCGAGCGCCTTGTCCTGCTTCGGGTTGAGCGTGTATTCGCCATCGACATAGCCGACGCGCGCGGCGCCGATCGGGCCCATGAAGGGCACGCCCGAGATGGTGAGCGCAGCCGAGGCCGCGATCATCGCAACGATATCGGCTTCGGTCTCACCGTCGAACGACAGGACCTGACAGATAACGTTGATTTCGTTGTAGAAACCTTCGGGGAACAGCGGGCGGATCGGACGGTCGATCAGGCGGCTGGTCAGCGTTTCCTTTTCGGTCGCGCCGCGTTCACGCTTGAAGAAGCCGCCCGGGATGCGCCCGGCAGCCGAGAACTTTTCCTGATAATGGACGGTGAGCGGGAAGAAGTCCTGCCCTTCCTTGACCGACTTGGCGGCGGTCACGGCGCACAGCACCACGGTTTCGCCATAGGTGGCCAGAACGGCGCCATCGGCCTGACGGGCAATACGCCCGGTTTCCAGAGTGAGGGTCTTGCCGCCCCACTCCAGCGATACGGTTTTCGTCTCGAACATTGGTTTTCCTTCTGAACCCGCACGGCCGCATTGCCGGGCGGGGCCTCTAGTGCCGGGGAAACAACCGTCCCGGTCCGGTGCGGAGCGCTTCGGCCCCAAGGCACGGCAGACCGGATGTCTGCATGCCCAATATGCAAGAAGGGCGGCCCCTTGAGCCGCCCTTCCCGCTAAACTCTTACTTACGCAGACCCAGCTTCTGGATCAGGGCGTTGTAGCGCTCGACGTCCTTCTTCTTCAGATAGGCGAGCAGCGTGCGACGCTTGTTGACCATCATCAGAAGGCCACGACGCGAGTGATTGTCCTTGTGGTGATCCTTGAAGTGCTCGGTCAGGTTGCGGATGCGCTGCGTGAGGATCGCAACCTGCACTTCGGGGCTGCCGGTGTCCTTGGGATCACGGGCATTGTCAGCAATGATGGTCTGCTTAACTTCGGCGGTCACCGACATAGTACGTCTCTTTCTTACTCAGCGACATCGGGAAAGTTGAACCCCCGGACGACCTTGGCCGTCCCCTCCGTGATTTCCATCAGCGCGACGGGAACAGTGCCCAGCTTCGCCAGATAGAGCCCGGATGATTGGGGCATGTCAGACAGCACCCGGCCCTGTCGGACCGCCTGCGCGCTTGTCTGATCGAGGTGAAGGGCCGGGATGTCGTCCAGCCCTGCCTCCAGCGGCAGGAGAAGGTGTTCAAGGCCTGCGCCCTTAGCGGCTTGCTCCAGATTGTCCAGCGAAATCGCCTGTTCCTCGCGGAACGGCCCAGCCTTGATGCGCCTGAGATAGGTGACGTGCCCGCAGGTGCCAAGGGCGTGCGCGATGTCCCGAGCGAGCGAGCGGATATAGGTGCCCTTGGAGACGTGGGCGACGAGGGTGACCTTCCCAATCTCCGTTCGGGCTGAGCTTGTCGAAGCCCCGTCTTTTGCTTCGGAAGAAAAGTGCAACCCTTCGACAGGCTCAGGGCGAACGGCGAGGGTATGTATCGTCACCGCCCTCGCCTTCAACGCCACCGTCTCCCCCGCCCGCGCCAGATCATAGGCGCGCTGACCGTCGACCTTGAGCGCGGAATAGGCCGGGGGCACCTGTTCGATCGGCCCGGTGAAGCGGGGCAGCACCGCCGCGACTTGAGCCAGCGACGGACGCACATCGCTGGTCGCGATCACAGGCCCCTCGGTGTCCAGCGTGTCGGTTTCCTCCCCGAACCTGACCGTGAAGGCATAGATCTTGTCGCTATCGAGCATCCGTCCGGCAAGCTTCGTCGCCTCGCCCAGCGCGATCGGCAGCACGCCTTCGGCCAGCGGATCGAGCGTCCCGCCGTGGCCGACCTTGGTCTTGGCATAGCCGTTCTGGCGCAGCACGCGCTTGACCGCGCTGACGCCCTGCGTCGAGCCCATCCCGCGCGGCTTGTCGAGGATCAGCCAGCCTGAGAGGGGCGCACTCATCCGTTCAGCGCCTCGGAGAAATGCTTGCGGCACAGCGCGACATAGCGGTCGTTCCCGCCGATCTCGGTCTGCTGGCCCTGCCGCACCGCTGCGCCGCTTTCATCGACGCGCAGGTTCATCGTTGCCTTGCGCCCGCAGTGGCAGACGGCCTTCAATTCCACCAGGGCATCGGCGATCCCCAGCAGCACGGCGGAACCGGGAAACAGTTCGCCCTGAAAATCGGTCCTGAGACCGTAGCACAGCACTGGAATGCCGCCCTCGTCCGCCAGCCGCGCCAATTGCCACACCTGATCGGGCGTCAGGAACTGGGCTTCGTCGACCATCACGCAGTCCAGCGGCTCGACCTTGTGCGCGGCGCTGACAACGGCCCACAGATCGGTGTCGGTATGAAAGCGGTGTGCGTCGCTCTCGAGCCCGATGCGGCTCTTCACCATTCCTTCCGAGCGGCTGTCGAGCGCGGCGGTCCACAGCATCGTGCGCATCCCGCGCTCGCGGTAGTTGAAGTCCGCCTGAAGCAGATGCGAGGATTTGCCTGCATTCATGCTGGCGTAGTAGAAGTAGAGCTTGGCCATGGCGTTTGCGTAACCGCTGACAGCGCGGCGAGCGAGCGCGGATTTGAACCTTTTGCCCGATTGCAACGTTGGCGAGACATCATGACCCGACAGATTGCAGCCATAGGCCTGATCCTGCTACCGCTGCTGGCGCTGTTCGCGCTTGCCAATGCGGCGGCGGGCGTGCCGCAGCGCTATGCGCTGGATGCCTCGGCCAGCAATGTCTCGGCCAGGGTGCCGTTCTTCGGGCTGGCCAGCAAGACCGCACGCTTCCCGCGGATGCATGGCGCGGTCACCATCGTCCCCGGCGCGCCCGAACAGGCGATGATCGACGTGACCTTCGATGCCACCGCGATCGAGGCACCGGATTCGGTCACTCTCGAACGGCTGCGGGGCGAGAAGTTCTTCTGGGTCGAGAAATATCCGACGATCCGTTTCGTCGGCCGCTCGCTGAAACTCGCCAGCCCCACCCGCGGCACGGTGACGGGCGAGCTGACCGCGCGCGGGGTGACTCGCCCGGCAACGCTCAGCGTGACTTTCGACGCCGATCCCATCGCGCAGGCCGGCAAGCCGGTCAGCTTCACCGGCACCACCACCATCGACCGGCGCGATTTCGGGATGAAGTCCTATCAGCTCATCGTCGGCAACAAGGTCGACATCACGCTGAAGGCGCGGATGGTGCCGCGCTAACGGAGCAGTGCGCCCCCGCGCGGGCGGGGGCCTCGGTCGGCGTCGAGCAAAGTCGCCCGAGTTCCCCGCCTTCGCGGAGAATCATTCCTCTTCAAGATCCCTTACCACCTTGGGATCGCGCAGCAGCGCCTCGATCCGGTCGGCCTCGGCGAAGCTCTCGTCCTTGCGGAACTTCAGCTTGGGCGCAAACTTCAGGCCCAGCCGCTGCGCGACCTCGCGCTGGAGGAAGGCGGTGTTCTGGCGCAGCGCGGTCACCACGTCATCCTCGCCCGCCCCCATCAGCGGCTTGATATAGGCGGTGGCGTGGCGCAGATCGGGGGTCATGCGCACCTCGGTGACCGAGATATGCGCCGCGCTCACCACATCGTCATGCACCTCGCCGCGCGCGAGCAGTTCCGACAGGATGTGCCGCACCCGCTCGCCCACCTTGAGCACGCGGACCGATTGCTGTTCGGCGGTGAAAGGAGCCTTTGCCATCACACCATCCCCGTTTCTGTCGGCGTCGGGCGCGGGGTCGGCAGAGCGGTGGAGGTGGAACGCGCATAGAGCGTCCCGTCCTCTCCCAGCAATTCGCCTTCGAGGAAGATCACGCGCCGCCCGCCTTTCACCACCCGGCCCTTGCCGATGATGGTCGCGCCCTCGGGTATCAGGCGGATGAGGCTCATCGAAATGTCGAGATTGAGCGGCGCCATCTCGCCCCCCGTGGCCGCCACATAGGCATAGCCCATCACGTCATCGAGATAGCCCGCAACCAGACCGCCCTGCACGCCGCCGCGCCAGGTGCACATCTCGCGCTTGACGGTGAAGCGCATGCTTGCGGTCTGGGTCGCTTCGTCAAAGCTGACGAACTCGGAGCCGAGCAGCGCCGTGTGCGGCGACTGCCCGGCATCGTTAGGGTAGTGAGAGTCGTTCAGGCTCACAGGGTCCGCTCACGCTCCTCGACCGAGAAGACTTCAAGCTGGTCGCCCGGCTTGATGTCGTTCGTGTCTTCCAGCACCACACCGCATTCGAGGCCGGTGCGGACTTCGTCAACATCGTCCTTGAAGCGCCGCAGCGAGGCGATCTTGGTGGCAGAAACGATAACGTCGGCGCGGGTGAGGCGGGCGAAGAGACCCTTGCGGATAACCCCTTCTTCCACCAGCAGACCGGCAGCCTTGTCGCGCTTGCCCGACTTGAACACCTCTTTGACCAGCGCCCGGCCAACCACGTGCTCGATCCGCTCTGGGCCAAGCTCGCCGATCATCTCCTTCGCGATGGCATCGGTGAGGTGATAGATGACGTCGTAATACATCATCCGCACGTTATCGCGCTTGAGCAGTTCGCGCGCCTTGGCGTTCGGACGGACGTTGAAGCCAATGATCGGCGCCTTCGAGCCGCCTGCCAGCACTACGTCGCTTTCCGTGATCGCGCCCACGCCTGCATTGAGCACGCGCACCTTGATGTCGTCGTTAGAGAGATTGTGGAGCGCGTTTACGATCGCTTCGACCGAGCCCTGCACGTCCGCCTTCACCACCACCGGGAATTCGATGACGTCGGAGGCGAGGTTGTTGAACATCGTATCGAAATTGGTCGGGGCCAGCGCGGTGCGCTTTTCGGTGGCGAGTTCCTGACGATACTTGGCCACTTCGCGCGCACGCTGCTCGTTCTCGACCACGGTGAGATTGTCGCCCGCAGACGGCACTCCGCCAAGGCCAAGCACCTCGACCGGCATCGAGGGGCCGGCTTCCTTGAGCTGCTGGCCCTTGTCGTCGACAATCGCGCGAACCTTGCCGCTCTGCGTGCCGACCACGAAGGTGTCGCCGCGCTTCAGCGTCCCGCGGGTGACGAGCACGGTCGCAACCGGCCCGCGGCCCTTGTCGAGCTGGGCTTCGATCACGGTCGCCTCGGCATCGCGGTCGGGGCGGGCTTTCAGTTCGAGCAGTTCGGCCTGAAGCCCGATCGCCTCGATCAGCTTATCGAGCCCCGCGCCGGTCTTGGCCGAGACTTCCACATCCTGCACGTCGCCGCTCATCGCCTCGACCACGATTTCGTGTTCGAGCAGACGTTCGCGGATCTTCTGCGGGTTGAACTCGGGCTTGTCCGATTTGGTGATCGCCACGATCATCGGGACGCCCGCCGCCTTGGTGTGATTGATAGCCTCGATGGTCTGCGGCATCAGTCCATCGTCGCCCGCGACCACCAGAATGACGATGTCGGTGACATTCGCCCCGCGCATCCGCATTTCGGTGAAGGCCGCGTGGCCCGGCGTGTCGAGGAAGGTGATCTTCGACTTGTCCTTGGTGGTGATCTGATAGGCGCCGATGTGCTGGGTGATGCCCCCGGCCTCGCCCTTCACCACGTCGGTGCCGCGCAAGGCATCCAACAGGCTGGTCTTGCCGTGATCGACGTGGCCCATGATCGTGACCACCGGCGGACGCGGCTTCTGCGTCTCGATCGGATCGGCGTCGGCGCTGGTGTCGATATCGACATCGCTGGCCGAGACGCGGGTGATGTTGTGGCCGAATTCCTCGACCAGCAGCTCGGCAGTGTCCTGATCGATGGTCTGGTTGACCGTGACCATCATGCCCATGTTGAACAGCGCCTTCACGAGGTCGGCGCCCTTCTCGGCCATGCGGTTGGCGAGTTCGCCGACGGTGATCGCCTCGGGCACGACCACGTCGCGCACCTGCTTTTCACGCGGCTTCGATGGGCCGCCCTGACCGCGGCGTTCCTTCTCGCGCGCACGCTTGAGCGCGGCGAGGCTGCGCGCACGGCGGCCTTCGTCCTCGTTCAGGGCACGGGTGACGGTGAGCTTACCCGAACGACGGTTGTCCTTGCCCGCATCGATCGGGGCGGCGCGCTTGTCGTCCTTCTTCTTGCCCTTGACCTCGGGCGCGGGGCGCTTGGGTTCGGGGCGTTCAACGGGCGTGAAGCGGCGCGCGGCAGGCACGGCGGTGTCGGCCTTGGCAGCCGGCTCGGCAGACGCGGGCGCTTCATCGGCGGCAGGTGCAGGCGCAGCATCGGCATCGGCTTCGGGTGCGCTGACTTCTTCAGTGCGCTGCTTCTCGGCCGCTTCCTCGGCCTTGCGATTTTCCTCGGCGCGGCGGCGTTCGTCCTCTTCGGCGCGCTGACGCTCTTCATCCTCGCGCTTGCGCGCTTCCTCAGCCATACGCAGCCGCTCTTCCTCGGCTTCGAGCTGGAGGCGCTTCACGCGCTCCTGCGGGGTCTCGCCCGCAGGCGCCGGACGCGCGGGGCGCGGCGGCGGAGTAGCCGGGCGCGGAGCCTCGGCGACGGGCGGGGGCGGCGGGGGAGGCGGCGGCGGCGCGGCGGCCTCACCGGGCTTGCCGAGCACACGGCGACGCTTGACCTCGACCACCACCTTGTTGGTGCGGCCGTGGCTGAAGGTCTGCTTGACCTCGCCCGCATCCACCGACCGCTTGAGGCCGAGGGGTTTGCGAGTGCGCTGGTTGTCGTTTTCGTCGCTCATTATCGCTCGTCAGTCCTTCACGTATTCATCAATAACCGCTGCCCCGCCGTCCGGCAGGTCTGCGTTGCCGGGTGCGCCCCGGCCTGTCTCTTGCGTCGCGTTCGCCCGATCCGTCCCGGCATAATGCACCAGCCGGGACACCGCCTGGAGCACGCGCTCTGCGGCGCGCATGTCGCCGGGATGGCCGGCGACGCCCAGATGGACCACGTTGTCGCGGCCCAATGCCACAGACAGCGCGGTGCGGTCTAGGGGCAAGACCTGACCGGTAAGGCCCGAGCCTTCGGCATCGGTGCCCACGCGCCACGCCTGATCGAGCTTGCGCCGCCCATCGGCGCTGCTGTCGGCGGCGTGGAGCAGCACCGCGATCCGTCCGGAGCGGGCCTGTTCCTCGATCCGGGCCGAACCCAGCACGATGTTGCCGCTGCGCAGTTCCAGACCCAGCCGGTCGCCCAGATGGCGCGCCAGCGCGGCCTCGACCCGCTCGGGCAGGTCTTCGGGAATGGTGAGAGGCGCACCCTTGAAGGCGCGCATCAGGGCTTTCTTCAGATGGCCATCGGCGAGCGCTTCTTCAAGCGCGCAGCGGGTCGCCCCGATCCACGCGCCCCGTCCCGGTGCCTTGGCCCCGGCATCGGGCAGCACCAGCCCGTCGGGCGAAATCGCCAGACGCACCAGCGTATCCCGCGCCGAGGTGTCCCCGGAGAGGATGCAGCGCCGCTCGCTCCCCGCAGCAGCGGAAAGCGACGGCTCAGCGATGTCGGACGTCAGGCGCTCATTGGGTGGAGTCCGCATGGGCGGCCTCCTCGGTCGGCTCGTCTTCGAACCAGTGCGCGCGCGCGGCCATGATGATCTCGTTGCCCTGCTCTTCCGAGAGGCCGTATTCACCCAGCACGCCGCCCTTGTCGGTTTCACGCTGCGGGCGACGCTGCGGCGGGCCGTCGGCATTGTTCCGGCGGCGCGGCGCTTCGCGCTTCTTGGCGATCAGCTCGTCGGTGGCGAGGTCCGCCAGATCGTCGAGCGTCTTGATCCCCGCCTTCCCGAGCGTGACCAGCATCGCTTCGGTCAGATGCGGGATCTCGGCGAGCGCGTCCTCGACGCCCAGACCACGGCGCACTTCGCGGTGCGCGGCTTCCTGACGCTCGAGCGCTTCGAGCGCACGGCTCTGGAGTTCCTCGGCGAGTTCCTCGTCAAAGCCTTCGATCGTGGCGAGTTCGGCGAGGTCGACGTAAGCCACTTCGACCAGCTCGGCAAAGCCTTCGGCGACCAGCAACTGCGAGAGGGTTTCATCGACGTCGAGCTCTTCCTCGAACATCTTCGAACGCTCGGCGAATTCCTTGGAGCGCTTCTCGGAAGCCTCTTCCTCGGTCATGATGTCGATCTGGTGGCCGGTAAGCTGGCTCGCCAACCGGACGTTCTGGCCGCGGCGGCCGATCGCGAGGCTCAGCTGATCGTCGGGCACCACCACTTCGATGCGGCCATCATCCTCGTCGAGCACGACGCGGCTGACCGTGGCGGGCTGGAGCGCGTTGACGACGAAGGTCGCGGTGTCCTCGCTCCAGGGGATGATGTCGATCTTCTCGCCCTGCAATTCCTGCACGACGGCCTGCACGCGGCTGCCCTTCATGCCGACGCAGGCGCCTACCGGGTCGATCGAGCTGTCGCGGCTGATCACGCCGATCTTGGCGCGGCTGCCCGGGTCGCGGGCGGCGGCCTTGATCTCGATGATGTTGTCGTAGATTTCGGGCACTTCCTGCGCGAACAGCTTCTTCATGAAGTCGGGGTGCGCGCGGCTGAGGAAGATCTGCGGGCCGCGGTTGTTGCGTTCCACCTTGGTGATGAGCGCGCGGACACGCTCACCGGTGCGGGCGGCTTCGCGCGGGATCTGCTGGTCGCGGCGGATCACGCCTTCGGCACGGCCGAGGTTGACGATCACGTGGCCGAATTCGACCGACTTGATCACGCCGGTGATGACTTCACCCTGACGATCCTTGAATTCCTCGAACTGGCGCTCACGCTCGGCATCGCGGACCTTCTGGAAGATCACCTGCTTGGCCGACTGCGCATCGATGCGGCCGAGATCGACCGGGGGCAGCGGGTCGACGATGAAGTCACCGACCTTGGCACCCGGCTGCAGCTTTTCGGCCTGCTTCAGATCGACCTGCTTGAAGTAGTCCTCGACCTCTTCAACCACCTCGACCACGCGCCACAGCGTCAGATCGCCGGTCAGCGGATCGAGCTTGGCGCGGATGTCGTTTTCAGCGCCGTAGCGGTTGCGCGCGGATTTCTGGATCGCTTCTTCCATCGCCTCGATGACGATCGACTTGTCGATCATCTTTTCCGAGGCGACCGCGTTGGCGATCGCAAGCAGTTCGGCCTTGTTGGCGGAAATGGCACTCATCAGTCGTCTGCCTTCTCTGTATCTTCTTCGATGAGTTCGTCAGCCCCACTGGTATCCAGCGGGCGGGTGGCGGCGATGAGCGCGTCGGTAAGGACGAGCTTCGCGGAATGAATATCTGCAAGCGGCAGGCGGACATCGCCCGCCTTCACTTCCTTGACGAGGACCATACCATCCTCAAGCCCGCCGAGCACGCCCTTGTTGACGCGCTGGCCATCATAGGACTTGTCCATGACGATGCGGACTTCGTGGCCGGCCCAGTTGGTAAAGTCCGTTTCGCGGGTCAGCGGTCGGTCGATGCCGGGCGAGCTGACTTCGAGGTGGTAGGCCCCTTCGATCAGCACGTCGCCCGCTTCTTCGGCGGCGTCGATCACGTCCGACACGCGGCGCGAGAGCGCGGCGCACTGGTCGATCACCAGCTGACCGGTGGCGGGGTCTTCGGCCATGATCTGCAAGGCCATGCCGCCATCGCCCGCTTCGGACGGAAGCATCGCCACGCGCACCAGTTCAAAGCCCAAGGCAGCAGCCTCGGGTTCGATCAACTGGGTCAGACGCGCAATATCGGCCATTCATGCTCCGTAGCGAATCGGCATTGCGGAAACGCGGTTTCGGGCCGGCCCCCGCAGGCGCCAGCACCCTAACCTTGTCGCGACAATGTCGGGATTGGCGGGTCAGTTAGTCGCTCGGGCCGGATTTGGCAAGAGCGAAGCGGGGCAGGCTGACGGCAAGGCCACTTTTCTCCGGCAACCAATGCTGCATCGTTTCCGGAGCCATGGTCCGGTGTTCAGGCGCTTTCTTCCTCGCCCTCCATCAGCCCGTGCTTGCGAATGCAGTGGCGCAGCTGATCATAGGTGAGGCCCAGCGCCTTCGCGGTCTGGCGCTGGTTCCAGCGGTGCTTGCCCAGCGCATGGGCAAGGATCGCGCGTTCGTGCGCGTCGACCGCGGCGCGCAGGTCTTCGATGGTGTCGAAATTGACGCTGGCGGGCCCCGTCGCCGCCGGGCCGCCGGGTGCGGGAGCGGCATGGGCAGCGGGCGCGCTGTTGCGGCGATGTTCGGGCGGACGCGGGCGCCAGGGGCTGTCGAAAGGATCGAACTGGACATGCGCAATCGGCATGTCCGGCACGTCCCAGCGATAGACCGCGCGCTCCACCACATTGCGAAGCTCACGCACATTGCCGGGCCAGAGGTGATCCTCCAGCGCGTCCATCACATGCGGCGCGAAACCCGGCCAGCGTTCCCAATCGAGCTCGGCCGCCATGCGCCGCCCGAAATATTCGGCCAGCACACCGATATCGCCCTCGCGCACGCGCAACGGGGGGAGCGTGATGACCTCGAAACTCAGCCGGTCGAGCAAGTCGGCACGGAACTCTCCGCTCGCGGCGAGCGCGGGCAGATCGTCGTTGGTCGCCGCCACGATCCGCACATCGACCCGGATCGGACGCGAGGCGCCGATGCGGGTGATCTCGCCATATTCGACCGCGCGCAGCAGCCGCTCCTGCGCGCCCATGCTGAGCGTGCCCAGCTCGTCGAGAAACAGCGTGCCCCGGTCGGCCTCTTCAAAGCGCCCCGCGCGGGCCTTGGTGGCGCCGGTAAAGGCCCCCGCCTCGTGCCCGAACAGCTCGGCCTCGATCAGGGTTTCGGGAAGCGCGGCGCAATTCATGGTGACAAGCGGCTCGTCCCACCGGGTCGACAGGCGATGAAGGCGTTCGGCGATCAGTTCCTTGCCCGTCCCGCGCTCGCCGATCACCAGCACCGGGCGGTTCATCGCAGCGGCACGCGAGGCCCGTTCGACCGCGTCGAGGAAGGCCCCGGATTGGCCGATAAACTGGCTCTCGAACTTCATGTCCGAACTTATAGTGAAAATCCCCAATGCTTGGCAATAGAGACCAACGCCCTCACCTCACCACACCGCAAGAATGGCCGATTTCCGCCATTTCCGCAGTTTGGCACGGCCCGTGCAAAATCATTGGCAACACCACGGACACCTTTTGGGAGGCCCACTATGATCAACCGCACCGTCGCAAATGCCAGCTTCTGGAACAGCAAGCTCGGCCACGCCGCCATGGCCAGCATCGCCGCGATGGTGATGATGATCGCGATGTCCTCGCAGCTTCAGCCGGGCGCGGCCTACGCCGCTCCCGTCGCCCATCCCGCTGGCGCAGCCGGCGCGATGATCGAGATCGCCTGAAGTGGCCGACCGCCACACCAACCCCCTCGGGCCGGAGCGCTCTCTGCGGGATGCCCCCCCCGCTGCCGCTGACCGCATCGCGACACCCACGCGCGCTGCGTTCGACAGCGAAGCTCCGGCCCACCTTTCGCCGCTGCTGTCGCCGACCGGCCTGTCGCGGCTCGATGCCGAAATCGAGGCCTTGCGGCAGAGCCCCGGCAAAGCGCAGTCTCGGCCTTACACCACCCCCACCCGCGAGGAGCGAGTCGCTCCGCTCGACCGGGTCAATTCGTTTCTCGATGGAGTAGCCTTCATGGGCATTTTCAGCCGCACCCGCGATATCATCGCTGCCAATTTCAACGACATGCTCGACAAGGCGGATGATCCGTCGAAGATGATCCGCATGATCATCCTCGAAATGGAGGAAACCCTGGTCGAAGTCCGCGCCAGCGCGGCGCGCACCATCGCCGACCAGAAGGAAATGCACCGCCATTGCGTAAAGCTCGACCGGCTCCAGGCCGACTGGGGCGAAAAGGCGCAGCTTGCGCTCAGCAAGGACCGTGAGGATCTCGCCCGCGCTGCCCTCGTCGAGAAGAAGAAGGCAGGCGACATGGCCGATCAGCTCAAGGGCGAGATCGCCGTGCTCGACGATGCCCTGCGCGCCTACGAGGAAGACATCGCCAAGCTGCAGCACCGCCTGCGCGAGGCCCGCAGCCGCCAGACCGCGATCGCCGCGCGCCTCGAAAGCGCCGAGAACCGCGTCAAGCTGCGCACCCTGATGAGCACCGAGCGCACCGACGAGGCGCTGGCCCGCTTTGACCAGCTCGAACGCCGCGTCGACTATGCCGAAGGCCGCGCCGATGCGCTGCAGATCGCCGAGAACAAGGCACCGTCGCTCGCCGATGAAATTGCCGCGCTCGCCGGTTCGGACGCGATCGACGACGAACTTGCCGCCATGAAGAAGGCGCTCGGCAAGGCCGACGACAACGCCAATGCCAAGGGAGGGGAATAAGCCATGGATTTGGAAGTCATCATGGTCGTCGGCATGCTGTTCATCGGCCTGCCCTGGGTGATCCTCCACTACATGACCAAGTGGAAGACCGCCGCCACCATCACCTCCGACGACGAAGTGCTGCTGGAAGAGCTCTACAACCTCGCCAAGCGCCTCGATGAACGCATGGACACGGTTGAACGGCTGGTCGCCAGCGACGATCCGGCCTTCACCCCGGCCCGCCGCCTGATGGCCGATCAGGAGAAAGACAACCAGCAGCTACGCGAACTCGAAGCGCTGCTCGCCGAGAAGAAGGGAACCCGCGCATGAACAGCCCCCGCACCACGCTTTACCGTGACAAGCACAACGCCAAGCTGATGGGTGTTTGCGCGGGGATCGCCGATTACACCGGGATCAATGTCTTCTGGTTCCGGATCGGCATGGTGATCCTTGCCATCACCATGGGCTGGCCGATCCTCGCCTACTTCGTCGCCGGGTTCCTGCTCAACAAGAAGCCGCCCTACCTCTACCGCGACGCAAGCGAGCAGAAGTACTGGCAATCCGTGCGGCAGAGCCCGAAGCGCACCGCCCGCGAAATCCGCTCCAGCTTCCGCGATATCGACCGCCGCCTCGCCGCAGTCGAAGCCCACTATGTCAGCAGCAACCCGCGCTTGACCGCCGAGATCGAGCGGCTGCGCTGAACCAACCCGAATTTGTTTGAAGGGGGAATACCGTCATGGAAGGCTACCTGGCTCTCATGATCCCGATCATCGCGCTGATGATCCCGGTGATCGCGCTGTGGACCAAGCACCAGCAGAAGATGGCCGAAATGCAGGTCGGCGCCGCCGCCGAGCAGACCGCCGAAAAGGCCGCACAATATGTCGGCCACATCCAGCGGCTCGAAGCCCGGGTGCAGGTGCTCGAACGGATCGTCACCGACCGCGGTTACGACATTGCCACCCAGATCGAAGCGCTGCGTGACCAGCGCCGGGTCGATGAGGATGCCGCCGGCGTGCCGCTCGGCATCGAGAAGAAGGAGCGCGTGTGATGGATTTCGGTGGACCCGCTTTCGTAATCGCCATCATTGCGCTGAGCACTGGCGGCTGGCTGATCAACAACTGGATCCGCGCCAAGCACGGCTATTCGCTCGAAGACGAATGGGGCGGCAAGACCGACCGTTCGGACACCGCAGAGACCCAGCGTCTCAAGGCCGAGAACAAGGCGCTGCACGACAAGCTCGACGCCATGCAGGACCGCATGATCGTGCTCGAGAAGATCGTCACCGACCGCGGCTATTCGCTCTCCGCCGAGATCGAGGCCCTGCGCGATACGCCGGCCCTGGGCAAGGAGCGCGTGTGATGGGAGAGTTCAACGCCATTTTGCCCTATGTCGGGTGGATCATCGCCGGGGCCTTCACCCTCGGCGCGGCCGGGATCGCCGTCTCGTTCCAGACGACGCGGATGAAGATCAAGAACGGCTATCCGCTCGAAGGGATGTGGGGCCAGTCATTGAAGCCGGGCTCCGACAAGCAGACCGCCGAACGCGTGGTGCTGCTGACCCAGGAAAACGCGCAGCTGCGCGCCGAGCTGGGGGCGATCAAGGATCGGCTGGCCAATGTCGAACGCATCGTCACCGACGGGGGCTACCACCTCGGCGCGGAAATCGATGCCCTGCGCGACCGCGCGCTGACCAGTCTCAAGGACAAGGGAGAAGCGTAATGAGCGGCTGGGCCATAGTCGCGCTGGTGGCGGTGATCGTGTGGGGCGTGGTGGAATATGCCAAGGCCCGCGCCGGGATCGTCACCGACGAATACGGCAACGAAAAACTCGCCCCGCGCGACGATAGCCGCACTATTGACGCGCTGGAAGCGGCCACCGCCGAGATCGCCAATCTCAGGGAACGGGTTGAGGTGCTCGAACGCATCGCCACCGACGCCAACACCGGCGATGCGCGCGAAAGAGCGCGGATCGCCGCCGAAATCGAAGCGCTGCGCGCCGTGCCCGCAGCCATCAAGGAGGAGCAGGCCCAATGACGACTGTCTTTCTCGATCCCACCATCGTCCTGACCTTCGGCCTCTTGGTTGCGGTGATCGTGATCGCGGGAGCCACCTTGCGCGCCTGGCAGGGATGGCTCGAACTCAAGCGGCAGGAGCTCGACCGTTCGGGCGGACGGGCCCATGCGGAGGAAGGCTCGGGGCTCGGCACCGCGCGCATCGAGCTGGCCGACCTCAAGGAACGCATCCGCAAGCTTGAAGCCATCGCCAGCGGGGTGGAGCTGTGAGCAGCGCCAAGGGCACCGCCACGCAGGCCGGGATCGGCCTCGGCAGCGCGATCGCGGTGGCAATCAGCTGGAGCCTGCACCAGTCGATCATCTGGGCGATCGTCCACGGTTTTCTGGGCTGGCTCTACGTGATCTGGCACGCCTTCACCCGGCCCGGCGGTCTCGGCGGGTAATTGCCCCCTTCCGTTTCGCGCCGCGCCTGCGTAACTGCGCCGCCATGCGCACACTTTCCGACATTCTCGAAGAATATGAATTTCTCGATGGCGATGACCGTTACGGCTTGCTGATCGAACTCGGCCGCGCGCTGGAGCCGATGCCCGATGCGCTCAAGACCGATGCGACGCTGGTGCGCGGCTGCTCGGCGGCGGTATGGGTCTATCCCGCCGCGCAGGAGGAGGACCGGCTGCATTTCCTCGCCGACAGCAACGCCGCGATCACCAAGGGCATCGTCGCCCTCGTCATCGCCGCGGTGCAGGACCGGCCCGCCGCCGAGGTCGCGCAGATGGACGTGATGGGCGCGCTCGCACCCTTCGATCTCAAGAATCAGCTGTCTAGCAACCGCACCCAAGGCGTGCCGAACATGATCGCACTGGTGAAGGAACACGCGGCACGGCTGGCCGCAGGCTGAGCGGCGCGCCGGCCCCGCCGCAGGGATTGCCTCACGGATCGACTTCGACTTCCGCCAGCGCCTCACTCGCGGTTGTGACCTCGATATGGCGTACCATCTCGAAGGTGCCGCTCCATTCCGCCATGATCCAGCGTCCGGTAATGACATTGCCGTCATCGCTGAGGCTGCCGGAATAGACGACCGGTTCGTCATATTCCTCGCCAGCCCCGTGGTAGATCTTGAGGAAATCGACCTTGCTGTCGGAGCGCATCCCTTCCAGCGTCGCCCGGGCGGTCTCCGGGCGGAATTCGTTCGGCTCGATGATGGTCCCGCTGAGGCGCCCGGCGACGTCGGCAATCTCGGCGAGGAAGGGCGTCACCGGCCCAGCACCGGGAATGGGCGGATAGGCGTAAGTGCCGTCCCATTTGCCCGAAAGGTCCAACCCGGTGCTCCCGTCCCTTTACAGGTTGCGGCCCACGACCTCGAAGCTGTCTTCGCTCGCAGCGCCGACACTGTCGCGCACCACCGCGACCCCCGCTTCCTTCTGCGCCTTCAGCTCGGCCTTGAGCTTGGCCGGATCGCGCGCGAAGACGAAGCCGAAGCTGACCCCGCCTTCCTTGCCGATGGTCGCATGGTGGAGCTTGTGCGCCTGCACCAGCCGCTTGGCGTAGCCCTTGCGCGGCACCCACTTCCAGTAGCGCTGATGGACGAGGCCATCATGCACCAGTGTGTAGATCACCCCGTATAGGGTTATCCCGACCGCGAACCACCACAGCCAGTCCCAGTAGAGCGAGCCGTAGATATACATCGCGGCGTTGATCGTGCCGAAGACGACCGCGAAGAGATCGTTCTTCTCCAGCACGTTATTGTGCGGTTCGTGATGGTCGCGGTGCCACGCCCAGCCCCAGCCGTGCATGATGTATTTGTGCGCGTACCAGGCGAACAGCTCCATCCCGATCAGCGAGGACATGACGGTCAGGAATATTTCGAGCCAGCTCATGCGGGCACCTTCTTGGTCAATTCAACACGGCCCACCCCGGCCCGGCGCGCGGCCGGGAGCGCCCACCATGGCACGTCAGGGCGGCGGTGATGTTCGAGATGATAGCCGAAATGGAAGCACGAAGCGAGGCTCGCCAGCGTGCCGAAATCCTCCGAGCGCGTGTTGTGACGGTCCGCAAAGGCGCTCGCGTCTTCGCCCGGCATGTGCCGGTGCGGGCGGAAGGTACCGAAGTAGAACAGCTGAAGCGACGATCCCAGCGCCGGAAGGCCATAGAGCAGCACGATCTGCACCATCGGAATGTCCAGCACCAGCCAGTAGATGCCGACCACGGTGTGCACGAAGAGCAGCGAACGCCAGCCGAAATAGCGTCGGAAGAAGGTGCCGTACCAGCGCCAGAAATTGTCCGGGTGATGCTCGTCGAAATCGGGATCGCCCGCGCGGCCCGCGAGCTTGTGATGCGCGAAATGCGCGTCCCGCAGCTGCTTCCACGCAAAGCCCGCATAAAGCGCCAGCAGCACCGCGCCGATCGCGCCGTTCACACGCGGATGGCCGGGCACCAGACTGCCGTGCATCGCATCGTGGCAGACGATGAACACGCCGACGCTGAGCCAGCACTGCACCACCGCCACACCCAGCGCGAGCGGCCAGTTGCTCCAGCTGATCTCGAAGACGAACATCCCCCAGGCGTGGATTGTCAGCCAGCTTCCGGCAATAGCCAGCGCCAGCGCAAGGCCGGCAGCGCGCTGGAAGCCACGCTCGGGAAGGGCGAAATGCGGGTTCATGCCGAAAGGGTTACGCGCGCTGCGGGCATGGGGATGCGTATAGGCTTGCGGCGGAAAACGGCAATCGGCTTTGCGCTGTGCCGATCAGCCCCCGTGCACCAGTTGGACCGCTTCCTCCCATGAAGGCACGAGATGATCGGCCCCGGCGGCGCGCAGCCGCTCGGAATGGCCGGATTTGATGTGACTGCCCGCGAGAAGCCCGATCACCTGCATCCCCGCCGACTTGGCCGCCGTCACGCCCGAGGGGCTGTCCTCGATCACCAGACAGGTTTCCGGGCTGACGCCGATGCCGCGCGCGGCGAGCAGGAAGATATCGGGGTGCGGTTTGCCGCGCTCGACCATCTCGGCGCTGAAGACGTGCACGCCGAAGGCCTCGCCCAGTCCTAGCACTTCCAGACATAGCGCTAGCCGGGCGGGCGAACTGGACGAGGCGATGGCGCGCGGGCGCGTGCCCAGCCCGGCGATGAAAGCCCCCGCCCCCGGCACCTCGGTCAAATCCCGTTGGAAGCGCGCCATCATGGTGTCGGAGAGATGGTCGCCCCACCCGGCGGGCACCGGGCGACCCAGCTGCCCCTCGATCAGCGCGATCATCTCGCCCCAGCGGGTGCCGACATAGCGGGCATAGCTTTGCTCGAGCGTGGTCGGCAGGCCCAGCCGGGTCAGCTCCTCGGCCAGCACCCGGTTGGCGAGCATCTCGCTGTCCGCGATCACGCCGTCGAAATCGAAGATGATCGCGGCGGGATCGCGCATCGCGGGCCGCGCTTACCGGACGATGCGGATGCGCGGGCGGCCGCCGGACACCTCGACCGCCCAGACCCGGTCGTTGTCCGGCGTGATGACATAAACGGACATGTTGGCGGCATAGGCCGAAAAGACGTGCAGTTCGGTCGGAGTAGCATCAAGAATGTGCGACACCGTGAGCCCGACGGGCCGTTCGCCCTTTTTCCCGGTACTGGCGGGCAAAGTGATACGGGATTTCGTGAACTGGCGGCTGTCCGTGATCTTGCCGTCAACGATCTCGAAGCGGTGGTGCCCGCCAAACGGAATCTCGCCAACCTTTTCCTGCGGGGTGAGCAGATAGGCATAAAGCCCGCCATCGGGCTTGCCGGTGGGAAAGATCACGCTGTTGAACGGACTGGCGGAGCAACGCTCGGGCCGCTGGCGGCGCAGCAGCAGATTGGCCTCGACCAGCGCCACCTCGTCCGGCACCAGCGCCCGCTCTCCCGGCGCGTAGGTGGTACGACGGATGACCTTTCGGCCATTATAGACCCCCGCCCATGCCGCCTCGAAACCGGCATCGGTGGGGCGGAAGAACACCGTCTCCCAGCCGTCCGCGATGTCGTTGACGATCCACCCGGCGATCCCCCGCTCGCTCGCGTCGGGAAGGTCTTCGAGCATCGCGTCGGTGCCGTGCCAGGCGGCCTGATCGTAGGAATAGACGCGCCACCCCAGATCGACGGCCTGCTGCACCCCGGCCTGCTCGGCCTCGGTCATCTCCGGTTTGGGCGGGGCCGCGTCCTGCGCAGCCAGCGGCGTTGCGGCGAGCGCATAGCTGCCGGCGAGAATGGCAAAGCCCTTGAACCTGTTCACGATTGCGTCCCTCCCGTCCCCGTCATCGGGACGCGAAAGAGACTATCGGCTCACTCGCCCTTGGGGAAGAAGAATTCCCGCAGGTGCTCGCCGATCCGCGCGGGGCGCAGGGTTTTTGCGTCGATGCAGCACCAGGATGATTGCACCTCGGCCAGCACTTCCTCGCCGCGCTTGATCAGCGTCGAGTAGAATGCCCGCGCGCCGTTGAAGCGTTCGAGCACGGTCGATGCGATCACGTCGTCATCGAGGAAAGCGGGCTTGCGATAGGTGATCTCGTGCTTGAGCGCGACCCACGCCTTCGTGGCGATATCCTCTGCCGGGGCGAGGTTGTTCCAGTGCGCCAGCACCGCGTCCTGAACCCAGTTCAGATAGCGCGCATTGTTGACGTGGCCCATGAAATCGATGTCAGCCGGTTCGACCGTAATTGGGTGCAGAAAGGCAGGCGAAGAGGATTCGTTTGCTGACATGCCTTTAAGCTAGCGCAAGATTATGACAAATTCCACTACGGCCTGCCCATAAATCGCCGCAATCTTGCAACGGCTCGGCAAAGATGATTAGGGAACGTGACAAAGGGGCATCACCCCTCCCCCCCAATAATGGATTCCGCCATGGCCAGCCGCCCCCGCACGCTCTACGAAAAGATCTGGGACGCGCATGTCGTCGAAATGCGCGATGACGGCACGGCGCTGATCTATATCGACCGCCATCTGGTGCATGAAGTGACCAGTCCGCAGGCGTTCGAGGCGCTGAAGGTGGCGGGTCGCCCGGTGCGGCGGCCCGAATTGACCCTCGCCGTACCTGACCACAACCTGCCGACCACCGCGCGGCGCGATGCCAACGGCCTGCCGATACCCATCGCCGATCCCGAAAGCGCCGCGCAGCTTGCCGCGCTCGAGGCCAACGCGCCCGCTTTCGGCATCCGCTACATCCCCGCGACCGCCAAGGAGCAGGGGATCGTCCATGTGGTGGGGCCGGAACAGGGCTTCTCGCTCCCCGGCACCACGATCGTCTGCGGCGATTCGCACACCGCCTGCCACGGCGGGCTCGGCGCGCTTGCCTTCGGGATCGGGACGAGCGAGGTGGAACACGTATTGGCGACGCAGACGCTGCTGCTTCAGCAGTCACGCCCGATGGAAGTGCGGGTCGAGGGCGATCTCGGCCCCGGCATCAGCGCCAAGGATCTGATCCTCCACATTATCGGCACCATCGGTGCGGCGGGCGGTTCTGGTTATGTGATCGAATATCGCGGCAAGGTGTTCGAGGCGATGACGGTCGAGGAACGCCTCACCGTCTGCAACATGAGCATCGAGGCCGGCGCGCGTGCCGGGCTGATCGCGCCCGACGATGTCACCTTCGCCTATCTCAAGGGCCGCCCCATGGCCCCCAAGGGCGCCGAATGGGACGCAGCGGTTGCCTATTGGCGCACGCTCCATTCGGACGAGGGCGCGGTGTTTGCCAAGAGCGTGACCATCAACGCCGCCGATGTCGAACCCAGCGTCACCTGGGGCACTTCCCCTGAGGACGTGGTGCCCATCGGCGGGCGCGTGCCGCACCCCGAAGACTTCGCCGACGAGAGCAAGCGCGTAGCTGCGCAGAAGAGCCTTGATTACATGGGCCTCACCCCCGGCACGCCGATGACCGAGGTGCCGATCGAGAACGTCTTCATCGGCAGCTGCACCAACAGCCGCATCGAAGACCTGCGCGCTGCCGCGGCCGTGTTGAAAGGCCGCCACAAGGCAGACAATGTGCGATGGGCGATTGTCGTCCCCGGATCGGGTTTGGTCAAAGCACAGGCCGAGGAAGAGGGCCTCGACCGCATCTTCACCGAAGCGGGCTTCGAATGGCGCGAGCCGGGCTGTTCGGCGTGCCTCGGCATGAACCCCGACAAGGTCCCGCCGGGCGAACGCTGCGCCTCCACATCGAACCGCAATTTCGTCGGTCGGCAGGGGCCGGGCGCGCGCACCCACCTCGTCTCGCCCGCGATGGCGGCGGCGGCGGCGGTGGCCGGGCGCCTCGCCGACGTGCGCGAGCTGGTGTGAGGATGGGACGCAGAGGGCTCTTGAGTGGCGGTCTCGGCGCGCTGCTGGGCGGGCTGTTTCGCCCCGGCAAGGCACAGGCGAGCGAACAGGCCCAGCCCGGCATCATCACCCTCGACGACCCCCGCTACGAACGCTTTTTCGCGGCCAGAGCGCAGGTGTGGTCCACCATCGGGACGGTCGATGACGATGTCATAGCCTATCTCATCAGCCCGGAATTCCAGGGCGCGCCTGCATGGCCTACCAACCGCCAAGCGTTCCGCACGGTTCGCCCGGCAGGAAGCCTGATCATCGTCTCGGACGGCCTGAGCGACCTGTTTGTCGACACCGACAGCCAGGAACCGGGCTTCGGCTGCGAGGTCTTCATCGAGTGCCCCGATCTGGCAGGCGCGCAGTTCGCGGATATCCGCAGTAGTTGGCAATTCGACCTGATCGAAACCCTTGCCCGAAACGTCGCCCATCTCGGCGGGATACAGGCGCCGATCAGGCAGCACGGGATATTCTCGATGGAGTTGCCCGCTCCCGCCACCATGCCTGCACATTGGCTGACACAGCGCGGCACTGTCGGCGCGCTGATCAACGTCACGGTGCCGGGCCGGCCATCATACATCGAGATCGATCAAGACGTGGAAATTCGCCTCGTCGCGCTCACCATTCTGCTGCCCGACGAAACCGAATATGTGGTGGCGGGCGGGGCTGAGCGGCGGGCTGACATCGCGCAAAGGCTCGTTTCATCGGGAACCGGTCTGGCATCGCCTGCAAATCGCCGCTCGATGCTTGCGTAACGCGGCAGTTGGGACCATCTGGAAATCATGACCGACAAGCCCAAGAACAACACCGCCCGCAACGCCGCGCTCGCTGCGGCGGGTGCCATCGGATCGGCCGCCGTGGCCGCAGCGCTGCTCTATGCGGGCAAGCGCAAGAAGAAGCCGAACGAGCCGACCCAGCCCGGCCCGATCCCCTCGGGCGAGCCGCCCGAAACCGACTGAGGAACCCCATGCAGCCCCTCACCCGCGTCGAAGGCCGCGCCATTCCGCTTGGCCTCAAGAATGTCGATACCGACATCATCATCCCGGCCAAATGGCTCAAGACCATCAGCCGCGAAGGTCTGGGTGCGGGGGCGTTCGAGACGCTGCGCGCGGAACCCGGCAATGTCTTCGACGATCCCGCCTACAAGGGCGCGCCGATCCTGATCGCGGGCGACAATTACGGCTGCGGATCGAGCCGCGAACACGCCGCCTGGGCGATGCTCGATCTCGGCATTCGCGTGGTGATCGCGCCGAGCTTTTCCGACATTCATTCGGGCAATGCGGTCAAGAACGGCATCTTGCCGGTCGTGCTGCCGCAGGACGCGGTCGACCGGCTGCTGGAAGTGGCGCGCGAAGGGCTGGCAATCACCGTCGATCTCGAAGCGCAGACCGTCACCACCCCCTATCAGGACCGCTTCACTTTCGAGATCGACCCGTTCCGCAAGCACTGCCTGCTGAACGGGCTCGACGAGGTCGGGCTGACCATGGCGCGCGGGGAGGCGATCGGCGGGTTCGAGGCGCAGCGCACCGCTGCCCAGCCGTGGCTGATGCGCGGCACCGAAGCCGCATAAAACGACCATACCGGGAGAGACACCATGAAAGCCATTCGCACCCACCAGACCGGCGGGCCCGAAACCCTGACGCTCGACGAGATCGACGCGCCCACCCCCGGCAAGGGCGAGGTGCTCGTCGCGGTCAAGGCCTGCGCGATCAACTATCCCGATGGCCTGATCATCCGCGACATGTACCAGTTCAAGCCCGCCCGCCCCTTCTCGCCCGGCGGCGAGATCAGCGGCGTGGTCGAGGCGCTTGGTGAAGGTGTCGAAGGCTTTGCCGTGGGTGATCGCGTGCTCGCCGGGATCGGCAATGGCGGGCTGGCCGAGAAGGTCGTCGTGCCTGCCGGACGCATGTTCAAGGTGCCCGATGGCGTGCCCTTCGAGAAGGCTGCCAGCCTGCTGATGACCTACGGCACCACCATCCACGGCCTCAAGGATCGCGGCCATATCAAGCCGGGCGACACCGTGCTGATCCTCGGCGCGGCGGGCGGCGTGGGCCTCTCGGCCGTCGAGCTCGCCAAGGCCTTCGGTGCGCGCGTGGTTGCCGCCGTCTCGTCCGAGGCCAAGGGTGAAGTCGCCCGCAAGGCCGGAGCCGACGAGGTGGTGATCTACCCGCGCGAGGCAATGGACAAGGATGCCTCCAAGGCGCTCGCCGAGGCTTTCAAGAAAGCCTGCGGGCCCGAGGGCGCGAACATCGTCTACGACATCGTCGGCGGCCAATATTCCGAGCCTGCATTGCGCTCGATCGCGTGGGAGGGCCGCTTCCTCGTGGTCGGCTTCCCGGCGGGAATCGCCAAGATGCCGCTCAATCTCACCCTGCTGAAGTCCTGCGACATCTGCGGCGTGTTCTGGGGCGCCTTCACCGCGCGCGACCCGAAAGGCTTCCATGCACAGGTGAACGAGCTGTTCGACCTGATGCGCGAAGGCAAGATCGACCCGTTGGTGTCCAAAACCTTCCCCCTCGCCCGCGCGGGCGATGCCATCGCCAAGCTTGAAGCGCGCGAGGCGGTGGGCAAGCTCGTGGTGACGATGGATTAAGAACTTGTGTGCGCGGCTTCCCGCTTGAAGCCGCGCGCCCACCCCTCTATCGCTGCCCCAAGGATCGTATCCGAAGGGACACACAGCACATGACCGATTTCAAGGACCGCGAACGCGCCGAGGAGGCCCATTTCGCGCTCGAGGGTGAAACCGCCTTCCGCATCGCCGCACGCCGCAACAAGCTGCTCGGCGAATGGGCGGCGGGCCTGATGAACCTCACGCCGGAAGAAACCGACGCCTATCGCAAGGCGGTGGTGCAGGCCGATTTCGAGGAATCGGGTGACGAGGACGTCGTGCGCAAGCTGCTGGGCGATCTCACCGCCGCGCAGACCGACATCACCGAGGCCGATATCCGCGCCAAGCTGGAAGACATGACGGTCGAGGCGCGCCGCCAGCTGTTCGGCGAGGTCTGAGCCATGCCGATGACGGCGACCCAGATCGAAGAGGCGATCCTCGCTGCCCTGCCCGGCGCGACCGTGGAACTGCGCGATCTGGCAGGCGATGACGATCACTGGGCCGCCACCGTCACCGCCCCGCAATTCGCCGGTCTGAGCCGGGTTGCTCAGCACAAGCTGGTCTACAACGCGCTCGGCGGGCGGATGGGCGGGGTGCTGCACGCCTTGCAAGTCACCACCGTGGTCCCCAAGTAACCTTGCATAGTCACCCACACGCATCAGGGGCTCAAGCCGCCATGTCCGACGCCAATTCCCGCATTTCCGATCTCGTCACCAGCAATGACGTGGTGCTGTTCATGAAGGGCACCCCGCTGTTCCCGCAATGCGGCTTTTCCAGCCGCGCGGTTGCGATCCTCGATCATTGCGGCGTCGCCTATGAAAGCGTGGACGTGTTGCAGGACATGGAAGTGCGCCAGGGGATCAAGGCCTTCTCCGACTGGCCGACGATCCCGCAGCTTTATGTAAAGGGCGAATTCGTCGGCGGCAGCGACATCATGATGGAGATGTTTGAGGCGGGCGAATTGCAGCAGCTGCTCGATCAGAGCGGCGTGAAGACTGCCTGAGTTTTCGCACCCCCATCCGGGGGTGCGTCCTCGTTTTTTGTTTGAGCCCTCAGACGCCGGGCGGCGGACATCCGTCCGCCTTGGCTTCCGCGCCATAAGGCGCGACGGCCGGTCGGCCTTGCGGTCGCTTCGCGACCGGAATCAGCACATCCTTCGATTGGGGCGCTTTTTCGGCCCGCAGGGCCGCAAGCGCGACCGCGCGCCCGGAGGGGTGGCCCTGAAAGGGCCGGGCCCCCGTAGGAAGGCCAAGCGGGCCGGATGGCCCGCGCCGGCGCCTGAGGCTCTAACAAAAACACCCCACAAACAAAAAAAACGCTCCGCAGGACCAGTGCGGAGCGTTTTTTGTTTTTCGCGGTTGGCGCAACCCGGAGACCAGGAAGGGTCGCGCCTCGCGTCGAAGACCATTTGGGACCGCTCCATCCAATGCACAGCGCGTGCCAAACGCGAGAAACCACGGAAATCCGCCATTTTTCGACTTCAGCCTGAGGTGAACGAGGAGGCATGTGTAAAGCAGCCCGACACATCTTCGCACTTCCGGGACGATGAAGCGGCAGGAACGCGCCTTGGCTCTTGGCAAGGGCGTGCCGCAGGGCCATTCTTTGCCGCAATGACCAGCGATTCCGGCCGAGAGGGCATTCCCGCCGCCACCATCATCATCTTCCGCAACGCGCCCGACGGGGCCGCGCCGGAAGTGCTGATGACCGTGCGCTCTCGCAACATGACCTTTGCGGGCGGCATGGCAGTGTTTCCCGGCGGGCGCGTCGATCCAGCGGATTATGCGCTGGGTGAGACGGTTGCGACAGTCGCAGGCCTCTCGCCGGATGAAGCCGCGCACCAGATCGCCGCGGTGCGCGAGACGCTGGAGGAGACCGGCCTCGCGCTCGGCCTCGCGGGCGACATCACCGCTGCCAGCGCCGCCGCCGCGCGGGCGATGCTGGCCGAGACCGGCGCGCTGGCCCCGGTGCTCGCGGCGTTCGGCTGGCAACTCGATCTGGCGCAGATCACGCCCTTCGCGCGCTGGTTTCCCAAGAATGAGAACATCGGGCGCGTCTATGACACCCGCTTCTACCTCGCCAATCTCGGCACCGGCGACGTGGACGTGTCGATCGACCATGCCGAGAACACCCACTTGTTCTGGACGACCGCGCAGGGCGCGCTCGATGCGGCGGCGCGCGGCGAGATCAAGCTGATCTTCCCCACCCGCCGCAATCTCGAACGGCTTGCGCTTTTCGCCAGCTACGAAGAAGCGCGCGCGCAGGCCGAGGCGATCCCCGTTCGCACGATCATGCCGCAAGTGGTCGAAGAAGGCGGGCAATCCTGGCTGACGATCCTCGGCGATGCTGGCTATCCGGTCACCGCCGAACTGCTGGAGAACGTCGCGCGGGGTTGAAACGGGCGAATCGCGGGAGGCGCGCGGCAGCATATGGTATCGCTATCATTTTATCATCCAACACGCTGCATTCGTATTTCTCTCGCGCGCATTCCTCTGTTTACACGAACCTTTTGTGGAATGCGCTGCGCGTAACGTAAGATGCTCTCGCGCAGCCGCATTGACTTCGCGGGCGAGATTTTCCAACATTGATGTTAGCGTTAGCAAACAGCGCGGGCATGGCGGGCATCGCCGCCACGGGAGAGGGATATGACGGGCCATTCGGGTCGCACACAGCTGCGCCTTGTTGCGGGATTGCTCGCTGCGGCGAGCATCGCTCCGGCCGCGCTGGCCGAAACGGCGCATCCGCACGCCTCGGAGCCAGCCACGCCTGAAGCGCCGGGCACGGCCCATCCCGAACTATGGCCAGCCTACACCTACCCCGTCCCCACCCGCCCCGCTGCCGAGGCGCGCATCGCCGATCTGATCGCGCGCATGACGATCGAGGAGAAGGTCGGCCAGTTGGTGCAGGCCGATCTGTGCTGCGTCACGCCGGAGGATTTCCGCAAGTACAAGCTCGGCTCGCTGCTGGTGGGCGGCAATTCCGGGCCCAACGGCAATGACCTGTCGCCCGCGCCCGACTGGCTGAAGGCGGCGGACGAATTCTACCTCGCGTCGGTCGACCGCTCGGACGGCGGGGTCGGCATACCGATGATCTGGGGCACCGATGCGGTGCACGGCCATTCGAACATCATCGGGGCGACGATCTTCCCGCACAATATTGGCCTTGGCGCGATGCGTGATCCGGCGCTGATCGAGCGGATCGGCGCGGTCACCGCCAAGGAAATCCGCGTCACCGGGCAGGAATGGACCTTCGCGCCGACCGTCGCGGTGCCGCAGGACTTCCGATGGGGCCGCGCTTATGAGGGCTATTCTTCGGACCCCGATCTCGTCGCCTCCTATGTCGGGGCGATGGTGCGCGGGCTTCAGGGGCCGCCGACGGGCGACAACCTGCTCGCCGGGCCTTATGTGATCGCCTCGACCAAGCATTTCCTCGCCGATGGCGGCACCGACCGGGGCGTGGATCAGGGCGACAGCTCGATCAGCGAAGAGGCTCTGCGCGACATTCATGGGCGTCCCTATGGCCCCGCGATCGCCGAGGGCGTCTCGACCGTGATGGTCAGCTTTTCGAGCTGGCAAGGGGTCAAGATGACCGGCAACCACTCGCTCGTCACCGGCGTGCTCAAGGAGCGGATGGATTTCGGCGGCTTTGTGGTGTCGGACTGGAACGCCCACGGACAGGTCGCAGGCTGCACCAACGAATCCTGCCCGCAGGCGCTGATGGCGGGGGTCGACATGTATATGGCGCCCGATACGTGGAAGCCGATCTACGAGGATCTGCTGGCACGCGCCAAGGCGGGCGCGATCCCCATGGCCCGGATCGACGAGGCGGTGGCGCGGATCCTGCGGGTGAAGGAACGGCTCGGACTGTTCGAGGCGGGCAAGCCGTCTGATCGGGCTTTCTCTGGCCAATACGAGTTGCTCGGCGCGCCCGAACATCGCGCCGTGGCGCGCGAGGCGGTGAGGAAGTCGCTGGTGTTGCTCAAGAACGAGGGCATTCTTCCGCTCGCGCCGGGCAAACGGCTGCTGGTCGCGGGCGACGGGGCGGACGACATCGCGCGCCAATCGGGCGGATGGACGCTGAGCTGGCAGGGCACCGGGGTGGACAACAGCCACTTCCCCGGCGCGACCTCGATCTGGAGCGGGCTGAAGCAGACGGTTGAGGCGGGCGGCGGCAGCGCGGTGCTCTCCCCCGATGGCAGCTACGCCGAGAAGCCCGATGCCGCCGTGGTGGTGTTCGGCGAGACCCCCTATGCCGAATTTCAGGGTGACCGGGCCGCGCTGGTGCTCGATCCCGAACTGACCAAGCCCTACGACACCATGAAGAAGCTTCAGGCCGAGGGCATTCCGGTGGTCGCGGTGATGATCACCGGCCGGCCGCTTTATGTGAACCCCGCGTTGAACGCCGCCGATGCCTTCGTGGTCGCTTGGCTGCCCGGCAGCGAGGGCGGCGGGGTCGCCGATGTGCTGGTGGGCGATGCCAGCGGCAAGCCGCGTTTCGACTTCACCGGAAAGCTCCCCGCTGCATGGCCGCGCACCACGCAGATTGCGGAAGGGACGCTCTATCCCTTCGGCTACGGCCTCGATTACGCGGTGCCATCAGGCAGATGGACGCCGCTGCCCGAACTCGATGCCAGCGCCGTTGGCGGTGACAGCCGCCTGTGGTTCAACGCCGGAAACCCGGCGGCGCGCTGGTCGCTGTGGGTCGCGGGTTCCGCGCAGGAGGTCGAGACCCGCGTCACCACCCTCCCCGCCGATGCACTCGGCGGGCGGGCGCGGGTCACTGCGGAAAACTTCAAGGTTCAGGAAGGCGCACGCCGCTTTACCATCGCGGGCGGCACGGCGAGCGTGCAGCTTGGCAATCTCGATCCCGTCGACGTAGCGCGCGAGACCAATGCCGATGTCATGGTGCTGGTGACGATGCGGGTGTGGGATGCCCCCGCCACCGCCCGGATCGGCGCACGCGGGCCGAAGGGGAATGGCTACGCGGCCGTCACCCTGCCCGCGACCGAAAGCTATGTGCGCTACGGCCTGCCGCTCAAGTGCCTGAGGGACAAGGGCGCGGACGTGACCGGGCTCGATCGGCCCTTCGTGCTCGAAACCGAGGGCCGGGCCGATTACGCCATCGCCGAAGTGCGGCTCGGCAGCGATGCCGAGCAGGTCTTGCCGTGCCGCTGACCGCTTAGACGAGGATCGACAGGCAGGCTGGACAAGCGGCTGCCAAGAGGGAGAGAGAGATGAAACGCAAACTGCTCACCGCTTTGCTGCCGGTGGCCGCGATCACGCTGGCGCCGCTGGCCTCGTCCGCCGCCGTGGCACAGGCCGTGCCTGCCGCAAAGCCCCTGCCGGTGGGCACCTGCATCAACATGGGCAACACGCTCGAACCGCCGACCGAGGGCGCGTGGGGCGGCAAGCGCGCCAGCAAGGCCGATTTCGCGCGGATCAAGGCGGCGGGGTTCGACACCGTGCGCATCCCCGTGCGTTGGCACAACAAATCCTCCGACAAACCGCCCTACACGGTCGATCCCGACTGGATGAAGCGGGTGCAGCAGATCGTCGACTGGGCGCTGGCCGAGGATCTCAACGTCATCCTCAACAGCCACCACTTCGACCCGATCCACGATGATCCGCTGGCCGTGGCCGCGTGGCATGGGGGCGTGTGGAAGCAGATCTCCGAACGCTTCAAGGGCTATCCCGAGGACACGCTCTGGTTCGAGCTCGAGAACGAGCCGCACAAGAACTTCACACACGCCAATCTCTTGCAGACCCTCGCTCCGTCGCTGGCCGAGGTAAGGAAGCTCCACCCCACCCGCGCGGTGATCATCGGGGGCGAGAACTGGAGCGGGATCAAGTCACTGGAAACCCTGCCGCTGCCGGATGATCGCAACATCCACCCGACCTTCCACTACTATGACCCCTTCGCCTACACCCATCAGGGTGCGGAATGGACCGCGCCCGACATTCCGCCGGTCGGCCGCAGCTTCCCCACCGCCGAAGACCGCGCGCAGCTGGAGCGGGACGTTGCCAGTATCGAGGCCTATATCGCCCGCACCGGCAAAACCCCATTCATGGGTGAAGTGGGGGCCTATGATAAGCACATCCCGCTCGCCGACCGGGTGACCTATCATCGCATGATCACCGAAGCCTTTGCCCCTACCGGCATTGGCATCTGCATGTGGGCCTATAGCAACACCTTCCCCTTCTATGATTCCAACAAGAACCGCTGGCTGCCGGGGCTGCTCGGCGCAGTCGGGTTAGCAGAACCGGCGGGCGGATCGGCAGCGCCTGCCCCTGCTCCTGTTGCCGCGCAGGCACCCGCGCCCGCTGCATCGTCAGGCAGCAAGGCCAAGCTGCCGCCCGAACTCGCCGCGCTGGATGCGCAAATCCCGGGCGATCTCATCAACGATCCCACCCGCATCGACTGGGCCAGCTACGGCCCCGAACTTGAAGGAGGGACGCGGCAATCGGCGGATATTCCCGGCGGCGGCGCGGCGCGGGTGTTCGATGTGAAGGCAAAGGGCGCGTTCCCTTACACCGTCGCCACCAACATTCCGCTGCTCGACGAGATCAAGTCCGGCGATCAGGTGACGGTCGGCTTCTATGCCCGCGCGGTCAGCACCGAGCGGTCGGACGGCAAGGGCGTGATCGGCGTGCGCTTTCAGGAAAACGCTGCGCCCTATGGCGGGTTCGGCGACACCAATGTCCTCGTCGGCACCGATTGGGAGTGGTACGAAGTCACCGCCCGCGCCGACAAGCGCATCCGCAAGGCCGATGCGATCGTGACGCTGCAACTGGCAGGCGCGAAGCAGGTGCTGGAGATCGGCCAGACCATCGTGGTCAAGGGCGCATCGAGCATCCAGTCCACCACGACCACCGCTGCCGCCAAGCCTGCGCCGAGCCTCAAGGATCCGGCCAGCATCGAAATGCCCGATGCGCTGCGCAGTGTCGGCCAGCTGGTCAATGATCCCACCAATCGCGCCTGGGCGCATGGCGGGACCGCCGGGCGCTGGGAGGGGCTCGATATCCCCGAAATCTGGCTTCAGAAAGCGACCCGCTTCACCACCACGGCGGTCGGCGAAAACCGCTGGGATCTGACCACCGCGATCCCGATCCTGCCCGAAGTGAAGGAAGGCGAGCAGTTCATGGTCGCGGTGGTTGCGCGCACGATCAGCGCCCAGACCGACGACGGCAAGGGCCTGATCTACGCGCGGATGCAGAGCGCGACCCCGCCTTACGAGGGCTTCGGCGACAAGGTCTTCAAGATCGGCGACAAGTGGCAGATGGTGAACCTGCCCTTCACCGCCACGCGCGGTTTCGGCGCGGGCGATGCGACCGTCACGCTGCATTTTGCCGGCGCAGCGCAGAACGTCGAGGTGGGGCCGGTCTACATCTTCAAGACCAATTGAGGCCCCGCCCCCGGCGCGGCCCCTATCCCGGCGAAAAGGCATAGGGGCCGACCACCAGCCCGGTGAACAGCCCGGCATGGACCGACGCGAGCGGCTCGACATTGATCGGGCCGCCGACCGGTTGCCATGCCTCGGCCCCCTCGGCGCGCCAGAACACCGCCGCGCTCCCGCCATCAAGCGCGAGGCGCAGCTCGATCGGGCCGTCGGTGGGCAGTGGGGCCGAGGCGACCTCCCGGCCGGAAGCCCCTTGCTCCGCGCTGTCGCGCAGCCGCACCACGATCCGCCCCTGCTCCTTGCCTGCGGCGAGGAAGTGGCTTTCGTCCATGAAGGCTAGCAGCCCGGCAAAGTCTCCGCGCCGCTCAGGCGTGAAGGCGAGCCGGGTGGTGATGTCGGCGGTATGGTGCCGCAGCCGTCGCCCGGTAAAGGCGGGGCGGCCGAGGCTCCCCGCCGCTGCCGGGCCTGCCGTGACGTGCAGCGCACCATCTGCGACCTGCCACAGCGCCCCCTGCCCCGGCGTGCGCAAGCCGATCCATTCATCGGACAAGGCACCGTCGAACTCCTCGCGCCAGCTCTGCCAGGCAGAGGCGGGCGAGGCGGGAAGCTTGGGCGCCGTGGTCACCATCGGCACCGCCTCCTGCCGACCCAGAAAACGCGGCCAGCCATCGACCCAGCGCAAGGGCAGCAGAAAGGTCTCGCGCCCCAGCAGCGTCGATTGCCCGGCAAAGGGCCGCGTGGCGAGGAAGACGCCCCACCAGCTACCATCGTCAAGCTGCAGGATATCGGCATGGCCGGTCGCCTCGACCCGGTCGGCGCGCTCCGCCGGCAGATCGCGCTGGGTGAGGATCGGATTGAACGGCCCCGGCGCATAGGGCCCGGTCACCGCGGGCGCGCGGTAGATCGTCTGCGAGTGCTGGTCCGCTGTGCCGCCCTCGGCGGTCAGGAGGTAATACCAGTCCCCCACCTTGTAGATATGCGGCCCCTCGGCCCAGATCGGCTTGGTCGAAGGGTCGACGCCCTTGTCGACCAGCAGCGTGCGCTGCGGCAGAACCGTCATCGCCACCGGGTCGAAAGCCTGAAGCCATAGTGCGCGGTGGCCCTCGTATTCCGGCTCACCCGGGGGCGCATCATTGTAGACGATCCACGCCTTGCCATCGGCGTCGAAGAACAGCGAAGGATCGATCCCGCCGAAATCGAGCCACACTGGATCGCTCCACGGCCGCGCCGGATCCTCGGCGGTGATGACGAAATTGCCGCCGCATTCGATGCAGGTGTTGACGATCCAGAACTTGCCATCGTGATGTGTGATCGCAGGCGCAAACAGCCCGCGATTTGTCCCCAGCCCGCTGAAATCGAGCTGCGTCGGGCGGTCGATCGCGTTGCCGATCAGCCGCCAATTAACCAGATCGGTCGAATGCAGGATCGGCAGGCCCGGAAACCAGCTGAAGGTCGAGGTGACGGCGTAGAAATCATCGCCCACCCGCACGATCGAGGGATCGGGGTGGAAGCCGGGAATGACCGGATTGCGATATTGCCCCTTGGCCACCGGCGCCTCGGCAGGGGCCTCGTAGGCGAGATAATCGAACCGCGCGACCACATCGCGCGCCGCCGCCGCCGTGCCCGTCGCTGCCAGCACACACGCGCCCGCCAGCGCCGTTAGATGCCTCGTCATCGCCTCTCCTCCCGTGTTTTTGGGGGCTTGTCGGCCCGCCATTGTGCTCTTATGGTAGCGCTATCAGAGCGGAGGGCAAGAGCCAGAAATGGCCGAGAGGATACTGGAAAGTCTGCCGGCGGATTACCGCGAGGGGCACTTCATCGGCCGGGCGTTGTCGCCCGAGGGGCCGTGCGTCATCACCATTGCCGAAGGTCAGATCCACGATCTCACCGGCGTCGCCAGCACGGTGGCGGGCGCGGTCGCCCGGCGCGCCTTTGCGGGTGGCCGCGTGATCGGCTCGGTGGAGGACGGCCTGCCTGCAGGCTGGTCGCTGCTCGCCCCGATCGATTTGCAGGCAATTAAGGCCAGCGGCGTCACCTTCGCGCTCTCCGCGATCGAGCGCGTGATCGAGGAGCGTGCGCGGGGTGACGCCTCCGCCGCCGCCAGCATCCGTGCGCAGCTCGAAGACAAGGTCGGCAGCGGCATCCGCTCGGTCGTCCCCGGCAGCGCGGCCGCCGCGCAGTTGAAGGCGGCGCTGATCGAGGAAGGGATGTGGTCGCAATATCTCGAAGTCGCGATCGGCCCGGATGCGGAGATTTTCTCCAAGGCGCCCACGCTTTCGGCGGTCGGCACGGGCGCGCAGGTCGGCGTGCGCTCGGATTCGGACTGGAACAACCCCGAACCCGAAGTCGTGCTGGTATGCGATGCACATGGCGCAGTGGTCGGAGCGACGCTCGGCAATGATGTGAACCTGCGCGATTTCGAAGGCCGCTCGGCGCTGCTGCTGTCCAAGGCCAAGGACAATAACGCCAGCTGCGCCATCGGCCCCTTCATCCGCCTGTTCGACGACACCTTCACCATCGACGACGTGCGTCGCGCCGAAGTGGAGCTCGTCATCGAAGGGCCCGAAGGCTACCGCCTCGAAGGGCGCAACGACATGAGCCAGATCAGCCGCGATCCGCTCGATCTGGTCGCGCAGTGCCTCTCGGAACATCACTACCCCGATGGCTTCGTGCTGTTCTGCGGCACGCTGTTCGCGCCGACGCAGGACCGCGACACGCCCGGCGCCGGTTTCACCCACAAGGTGGGCGATGTCGTGACGATCCGCTCGGCCCGGCTGGGCACACTTACCAACACCGTCACCACGTCGCGCGATGCGCCGGCCTGGACGATGGGATTCACCGCTTTCGCTCGCAATCTGGCCGAACGGGGCCTGATCGCGGCGATGTGACCGGCTTATAAGAATTGACACAGGCCGCCGGAGGGGGATCATCCCGGCCGCCACAGGGATGGGGAATGGACTTGGACGCGCAAACCAGCAGCGCCGGGGTGCACAGCGCGCTCTACCCGAGCTTGACGGGCAAGCGGGTGATCGTCAGCGGTGGCGGCTCCGGCATCGGCGAAGGAATGGTCGAGGCCTTTGCGCGTCAGGGCGCGATGGTGGGCTTTGTCGACATTCAAGAGCACCCCAGCGAAGCGCTGATCGGGCGGCTGGCGGGCGCGGATCATCCGCCGCACTTCCTCCCCTGCGACATCACCGATTGCGAGGACTACACCGCCAAGATCGGCGCGCTGATGGATCAGATCGGTGGGTGCGATGTGCTCATCAACAACGCCGCCAGCGATGACCGGCACAGCCTCGATGACGTCACCCCTGCCTATTGGGACGAGCGGATGGCGGTGAACCTCAAGCACCAGTTCTTCGCCGCACAGGCGGTGGTTCCCGCGATGCGCGCGGCGGGCGGCGGGTCGATCGTCAACATGGGCTCGATCAGCTGGCATCTGGGGCTGAAGGATCTGGTGATCTACCAGACCGCCAAGGCCGCGATCGAGGGGCTGACCCGCAGTCTGGCGCGTGAGCTGGGTCGCGATAACATCCGCGTCAACACCATCGTGCCCGGCAACGTCCAGACCCCGCGCCAGATGCGCTGGTACACGCCCGAAGGCGAGGCCGAGATCGTCGCCTCGCAATGCCTCGACGGGCGCATCCAGCCTGCCGATATCGCCGCGATGGCGCTGTTCCTTGCGTCCGACGATGCGCGCTTCTGCACCGCGCATAATTACTGGGTGGATGCCGGATGGAGATGACACTTCCGGTCAAGGCGGTGCTCGCCGCCGACAGCCTGCTGGGCGAAGGCGCGGTATGGGATGCGGGTCGCCGCATCCTGTGGTTCGTCGACATCAAGCGCCACCGCTTGTGGCATTTCGATCCGACCAACGGCAGCAACGGCTTTGCCGAAGCGCCCGACCAGATCGGCTGGGCCGTGCCTGCCGAGGGCGGGCTGCTGCTGTGCGGCTTGAAGGACGGGCTCTACACCTTCGCGCCCGAGACCGACACCTTCACCAAGCTTACCGGCATACCGGGGGAACCGGCGACCAATAGGCTCAACGATGTCTGCACCGATCCGTGGGGCCGGGTGTGGTTCGGATCGATGGACGATGGCGAGCGCGAGGGCTCGGGCCGGTTCTACGTCTTCGACCGGGGCTCGATCCGCCCCGCCGGGCCGAGCGGGATCACGATCACCAACGGCCCTGCCGTCAACGCTGCGGGCACCCGCATCTATTTCACCGACACCGGCGCGCAGAAGATCTTCGTCGCCGACCTGTCGGAAGACAGCGTGGGCGAGGCGCGGCTGTTTGCCGATACGGGGGCGCTGTTCCCCCATGCCTATCCCGATGGTCCGGTGGTCGATGCCGAGGATTATCTGTGGACCGGGCTCTATCTCGGCTCCTGCGTCGCGCGGTTCTCGCCCGAAGGCGCGCTGGTCGCCACGGTGCCGATCCCGGCGCGCGACGTGACCAAGCTCGCTTTCGGCGGGCCTGACCTCGGCACCGCCTTCGTCACCACCGCGATCAAGAATATGACCGACGCTGACATGGCGCAGATGCCCCTGTCGGGCAGTCTGTTCGCCTTCCCCGCTCCGGTGGCAGGAGTCGCCCAGACCCTCGCGAAACTGGGATGACGCGCTGGCCGATCATGGCCGTGCCGCTCGCCGCGGTGATGGCGGTGCCGGCTGCGGCGCATCCGGTGCTCGATCCCGGTTTCGGCGACAACATGGTGCTTCAGGCCGGCCACCCGCTGGTGCTCTCCGGGCAAACGCAGGCGGGGGTGACGGTCACCGCACGACTGGGCGCGAGCGAGGCGCGTGCGGTCAGCGACCCGGCGGGCGACTTCGTCATCACCCTCCCCGCGCAGAACACCGCCGCCGCCCCGAGCGCGCTGACGGTCAGCGACGCGACCGGCACGACGACCTATGCCAACATCCTGATCGGCAATGTCTTCCTCTGCGGCGGGCAGTCCAACATGGAACTGCCGGTGACGCGCGCGCTCGATATCGACAACCAGCTCCGGCAGGCGGCGGATGACGGCATCCGCCTGCTGATGGTGCCGAAATCGACCGCGCCGGTGCCGCAGGCGCGCTTCGCTGCGCCGACCGGGTGGAAGGCCGCCACCGCCGAGACGGTCGCGCCCTTCTCCGCAGCCTGCTTCTACATGGCCAAGGCGCTGCGCCGCAAGGATCCCGCAACGCCAGTTGGGCTGATCCACGCCAACTGGGGCGGCAGCGCTGCGCGGGCGTGGTACGATCCCGCAGGTGGCAAGACGATCGAAGGCGCCGAAGCGCTGGAACTGCTCGCGCTCTACAACCGCGATCCCTATGCCGCCACGCAGGCCTTCGTGCCGGGCTGGTTCGATTTCTGGCGCGCGCGCGACGGGGGCCGCGAGCCTTGGAAAAACCCGGCGCTGCTCGACTGGAAGCCGATCCCCAAGTTCACGATGTGGAACGAGTGGGAAGGCACCGGGCTCGACACCAATCCGCGCGCCAATGTGTGGCTGAAGCAGACCATCACGCTCACCGCCGAGCAGGCGCGCGGCGACGGCAGCCTCGCGATCGGTGCGATCGACGACATGGACCTGACCTTCGTCAACGGGCATCCCGTCGGCTACACCTTCGGCTGGGGGGTGGAGCGCACCTACCGCGTGCCGGCCAAGCACCTGAAGGCGGGCGAGAACGTCATCCTGATCGCCGCCAACAACATGTGGGACACGGGCGGCTTTTTTGCCGGGCCGGAGCGCCTCGCTTTCACCGCCGCCAATGGCGAGATGGTGCCGCTGGGCGCGAACTGGCAATATGCCACCACCACCGTCACCGACATTCCTCCGCGCGCGCCGTGGGATGCCAATGCCGGGATCGGCGTGATGCACAATGCGATGATCGCCCCGCTCGGCCGGATGCGGCTCGCCGGCGTGGCCTGGTATCAGGGCGAGGCCGATGCGGGGCAAGGCCCCTACCATCCCAAGCTCGCCGCGCTGTTCGCCGGGTGGCGGCGGCAGTTCGGCCCGCAGGCGCGGATGCTGGTGGTGCAGCTCGCCGACTGGGGCGAGCGCCGCTCCGAACCCGGCGAATCCGGCTGGGCGCAGCTGCGTGACGAGCAGCGCCGCGCCGTCGTGGCCGATGCCAACGCCGCGCTCGTCACCGCGATCGACATTGGCGAGCCCACCGACATCCACCCCGCCAACAAGAACGACCTCGGCAAGCGCCTCGCCCAAGCCTTCGATGGCCGCGCCATGCCCATGCCCGAGCGGGCAGAGCGTGATGGCGCGGCGGTGACGATCAGCTTCACCGGGATCGCGGGCGCGCTTCAGGTGCAAGGCGGACCCTACCCTCTCGGTGTCGAGCTGTGCGCGGCGGGGCTTGGCACCTGCCGCTTCCTACTCGCCCGCGCCGAGGGCGACCGCCTGATCCTCCCTGTGCCCGAGGGCATGGCCCCGACCCGGGTGCGATATGCCTGGGCCGATGCGCCGGTGGTCAATCTGGTCGACGGCGAAGGGATGCCGGTTCCGGGCTTCGGGCTCGACATCGCGCCATGACGATCCCGCGCCGCGATGCGCTGGCGGCGGCAGCCTGACCGCGGTGAGGCTCCGAAGTTCATGACCGACATCCTCCTCCAATCCGGCGCGTGGCAGGCGCGGCTGCTTCCCGAGGCGGGCGGGTTGATCGCCGCGCTGACCTGCGGCGGCCTGCCGATCCTGCGCACGATGCCGCCGGGCGCGACCGACCCGCTGGCGGCGGCCTGCTTCCCGATGGTGCCGTGGTGCAACCGCATCGGCGCGGGCCGCTTCGGCTGGGAGGGCCGCGTCGTCGCGCTCGCCCCCAACTTCCCGCCCGAGCGCCACGCCATCCACGGCCACGGCTGGCAATCGCCGTGGCAGGTCGAGAGCCAGACGCCCGAGGCTTGCGTGCTGCTCCACCGCCACGACGGTGCCGCACCCGGCTGGCCCTGGGCCTACGAGGCGCGGCAGGCGGTCGCTCTCACCGACGCCGGCTGCCGGATCACGCTGTCGCTCACCAACCGTTCCGAGCGGTTTATGCCGGGGGGGATCGGCCTCCACCCCTATCTGCGCCGCCGCCCCGAAAGCCGCGTGACCTTCAGCGCCGAGCGCGTGGTCGATGTGGGCGCGGACATGTTGCCGACCGGCGCGATGCGCGCTGCCGACCACTTCGCCGACTTCGCCCGCGGCGCGCCGCTGCCCGAGGCGACGATCGACCACTGCTTCACCGGCTGGGCCGGGCGGGCCGAGGTGCGCGACGACCTCGGCACCATCACGCTGGCCGCCGAGGGAGCGGAGCATCTCCACCTCTACGCCCCCGAAGCGCCCGACATCCTGTGTCTGGAGCCGGTCAACCATGCGCCCGACGCGGCCAATACCGGCGCCATGCCGCTATGCGCGCCGGGCGAATCGATCAGCCTCACCCTGCGAATCACCGCCACCTGACACCCCCTGCCAGATCCGCCCGCGCCTCCGTGTTGGAGACACATGAGACACTGTCCAAAAGCAAAACTCCGGCCCGCGCAAAAGCCCCCCGCAACGGGCGGAATAGTACGGAGCGGATGGCGAAAGACGCAGGCATGGCGGCGATCCTGTCAGGTCGCAGCGCAGCAGGAGAGCCATCTCAGGGCGCGGGTGCCGTGACCTCGGCCTGCGTCAATGATTATGCCGCGGCAGCTTCCTTGCGGTTCCGCGATATTTGAGCGCGAAGTCCATTACGCCGCCTTCGGCCAGTTGCCCGGTCTTCTCGCGGTAGAGTTCCTCCCACGGGGTCTGGCTTTCGGGCACCGGCGGGCAGGTTTCCTCGGCGCGGCGGCGGGCGATTTCCGCTTCGTCCACCAGCGCGTTGCAGGTGCGCGCATTGAGATCGACGCGGATCACATCCCCGGTGCGCAGCCACGAGAGGCCTCCGCCGACCGCGCTTTCGGGGCTGACGTTGAGGATCGAGGGGCTGTCGCTCGTCCCCGATTGCCGCCCGTCGCCCAGCGTCGGCAGCCACGGCTTGCCGGCGCGGATCATCGCATCGGGCGGCTGCATGTTGACGACCTCGGCGCTCCCCGGCCAGCCGATCACGCCCGAGCCGCGGATCACGAGAATGCAGTCCTCGTCGATGGCGAGCGCGGGGTCGTTGATGCGGTGGTGGTAATCGTCCGACCCGTCGAACACGATCGCACGGGCTTCGAACACGCCTTCCATGCCGGGGCGCGAGAGGTAGCGCGCGCGGAAGGCGGGGCCGATCACGCTGGTCTTGAGGATCGCGAAGTCGAACAGGTTGCCCGACAGCACCATGAAGCCCGCCTTGTCGATCAGCGGATCGGCGAAGGGGCGGATCATCTCGCGGTCGGGGCTTTCAGCGTGTGCGAGGTTTTCGGCCATTGTCTTGCCGGTGCAGGTGACCACATCGCCGTGGAGCCGTCCGGCGTTGAGCAGTTCCCACAAGGCCGCAGGCACGCCGCCCGCGCGGTGAAAGCGCTCACCGAGATATTCGCCCGCGGGTTGCATGTTGACCAGCAGCGGCAGATCGTAGCCGTGGGTCTGCCACACATCCGTTTCCAGCGGCACGCCCGCGTGGGCGGCCATCGCCATGATGTGCGGCTGAGCGTTGGACGAGCCGCCGATGACGCTCACGCAAGCAATTGCGTTTTCAAAGGCTTCGCGGGTGAGAATGTCGGAGGGCTTGAGGTCTTCGAGCACCATCTCGACGATGCGGCGTCCCGTGCGATAGGCCATCTGCCCGCGCTCGCGATAGGGCGCGGGGATCGCGGCGCAGCCGGTGAGCGACAGGCCCAGCGCCTCGGCGACCGCGTTCATCGTGCTCGCCGTGCCCATCGAATTGCAATGGCCCGCAGAGGGCGCGCTGCCGGTGGCGCGCTGGAGGAATTCCTCCTCGTCGATCTCGCCTGCCGCCAGCTTGCGGCGGCTGCGCCAGATCACCGTGCCGGAGCCGACCAGCTCGCCTTCATGCCAGCCGTCGAGCATCGGTCCGCCACTGAGGACGATGGCGGGAATATCGACCGTCGATGCCGCCATGATCTGCGAGGGCGTGGTCTTGTCGCACCCCGTCGTCAGCACCACGCCATCGAGCGGATAGCCGTTGAGCAGCTCCACCAGCCCCAGATAAAGCAGGTTGCGATCGAGCGCGGCGGTCGGCCGGCGGCAGTTCTCGAAGATCGGGTGGACCGGAAACTCGATCGGAATCCCGCCCGCATCGCGGATCCCGTCACGGGTGCGCTGGGCCAGATCGACATGGATGCGGTTGCAGGGGGAAAGGTCGCTGCCCGACTGCGCGATACCGATGATCGGCTTGCCGCTTTGCAGTTCCTCGGGCGTCACCCCGTAATTCATGAAGCGTTCGAGATAGAGCGCCGTCATGTCCATGCGTTCGCGGTTGTCGAACCAGTCGCGCGAACGCAGGCGGCGGGGAGAGGCTTGGTCGGTCATGTATTCCCGGGTGGTTTGCTGAAAGAGGAGGCGAGGCTGGGCCCCGCGTCGGAATTGCGGCGGATCAGCTGGTAGGCGAGCGTCAGCTGTTCGGGCTTGGCGCGCGCGGTGCGGCCCTTCTGCTTGTGGACGCGCGCGATCATGGCGACAGCCTCGGCGGTCATCTCGCGGATCGGCTGGCGGATGGTGGTGAGCTCGGGCCAGATCGAACTGGCAAGCTCGGTATCGTCGAAGCCGCAGACGGTGATATCGTTGGGCACGTCGAGATGGCGACGGTGCGCCATGGCGACAGTGGCGGCGGCCATGTCGTCGTTCGAGGCGAAGATCGCGGTCGGCGGCTTGGCAGCGCCCAGCAGCTTCTCTGCCGCGACCATGCCCGAACGGTAAGTGAACTGGCCCTGCGCGATCAGGCCTTCGTCGATGGTCAGCCCGGCATCCTTCATCGCCGAGCGATAGCCCAGCAGGCGGCGGCCCGAGGCGACCTGATCGGGGTTGCCGATGATGAAGCCGATGCGTTCATGACCCAGCCCGATGATGTGCCGGGTCATGTCGTAGGCGGCCTGAAACTCGTCGATCAGCACCGCGCCGTGGCTGCCCGTCGCGCGACCCGGCCCGACCGCAACCGCGATCCCGCCGGATGAGCGGATCAGATCGAGCACGCTCTGGTCGTCGCACAGCGGCGGGGGGAGGATGAAGCCTTCGATCCCGCCATCGAGCAGTTTCTTGATCACCTTCTGCGCGTCGGCCACGTTCTCGCAGGCCTGCACCACCAGATAGATGTCGCGACGGCTGGCTTCTTCCAGCGCGCCCATCAGGAATTCGCTGAGGTAGGAGGCCGAGGGGTTGTCGAACAATAGCGCGATACGCAGCTGCGATCCCGCCGCGAGCGAGCGTGCCGCGCGGTTGGGGACGTAATTGAGCTTGGCGATCGCGCCCAGGACCTTCTGCTTGGTGTCCTCGCGCACGTTCTCCTCGCCGTTGATCACGCGGCTCACCGTCATCGGCGAACATTGCGCCTCCTTGGCGACATCGGTGATGGTGGGCGCGGCGTTGCTGCGCCGGGCGGCGCGCTTGCGGCCGGAGGTGGCGGGCGGGGCGAGGGTTTCGGCCTTGGTGCTCATGCCACCCGCCATACTGCGACGAGCCGAGTGTCAGCAAGCGCGTTCGTAGCCGCGGTGAGACCCGCTACCATCGCCCCCTGTGACCCAGCGGCCATGATCGCAAGCCGGTTGACAAGCCCTCTCCCTCTCATCATGGTAGCGCTACCACAAACATGGCGACAGTCAAGCGGCCGTGCAGGGAGAGGGACATAGCATGAGAGGGATCAAGCGGGCCGCGCTGGCGGCTGGCGTGTGTCTGGCGGCATTCGGGATGGTGGCTGCCGAATCGGGCCATGCGCAAACCGTCGCGGTCGAGCGCGCGATGAAAGACGCGCCCTACTGGAACGCCAACCTGCCGGTCGAACAGCGCGTCGAAGACCTGCTGGCGCGCATGACGCTGGAAGAAAAGGTCGCGCAGATCATCACCATCTGGGACTCCAAGCCCAAGATCCAGAGCGAAGGCGATGTCTTCGATCCCGCCAAGGCTTCGGCCATGTTCCCCGACGGGATCGGCCAGATCGCGCGGCCATCCGACCGCTTGGGGCCCTCGTCCCCGCGGGTCGTGCAGCGCCGCTCGATCGAGGATTCGATCCAGTATGTGATCGACGCGCAGCGCTGGGCGATGGAAAACACCCGGCTGGGCATCCCGATCCTGTTCCACGAGGAATCGCTCCACGGCCTCGCCGCCAAGGATGCAACCGCCTTTCCGCAGGCGATCGGCCTCGCCAGCACATGGGACCCGGCGCTGGTGCGCGAAATCAACGCCCTGATCGCTGACGAGACCAGTGCGCGCGGCGTGCATTCGGTGCTCTCTCCCGTTGTGGATGTCGCGCGCGATCCGCGCTGGGGGCGGATCGAGGAAACCTTCGGCGAAGACCCCTTCCTCGTCGGCGAGATGGGAGTCGCCTCGGTCGAAGGGCTGATGGGCACGGGCACCGCGCGCAAGCTTGCGCCGGGCAAGGTGCTGGCGACGCTGAAGCACATGACCGGCCACGGCCAGCCCGAAAGCGGCACCAACGTGGGCCCCGCCCAGATCAGCGAGCGCACGCTGCGCGAAGCCTTCTTCCCGCCCTTCGAACAGGTGGTGAAGCGCACCAAGATCGACGCGGTGATGGCGAGCTATAACGAGATCGACGGCGTGCCCTCCCACGCCAACCGCTGGCTGCTGGAAGACGTGCTGCGCGGGGAGTGGGGCTACCGCGGCGCGGTTGTGTCCGATTACTATGCGATCGAAGACATGGCGCGCCTCCACAACATCGCGCCCGACAATGCCCGCGCGGGCGAGATCGCGCTGCTGGCCGGGGTCGATGTCGACCTGCCGGAAGGCGCAGGCTTCAAGGATCTCGCCACAAGCGTGCGCGAAGGCCGCGTATCGCAGGCGGCGATCGACACGGCGGTGCGCCGGATGCTGACCAGCAAGTTCAACGCCGGGCTGTTCGACAATCCCTGGCCCGATCTCGCCAAGGCCAAGACCTCCAATGGAGCCGAGGGCGTGGCGCTGGCGCGGAAGGCGGCGGAAAAGTCGCTGGTGCTGCTCAAGAACAACGGCGCGCTGCCGCTGGCGGTGCCTGAGAAGGCTGGCGGCAAGACGCCCACCATCGCGGTGATCGGCCCCAATGCCGATGTGGCGCGGCTGGGCGGCTATTACGGCGAACCGCGCACCAGCGTCACCCCGCTCGCGGGCCTTCGCGCCGCAGTCGGCAACCGGGCGAACATCGTCCACGCGATGGGCGTCGACATCGTCAAGGGCGACAGCGACTGGTGGGACGATCCGGTCGAACTCGCCGACCCGGAAGAAAACCGCCGACGCATCGCTCAGGCCGTCGAGGTGGCGAAGGGTGCCGACACCATCGTGCTCTTCATTGGCGACACCGAGAAGACCAGCCGCGAAGGCTGGGCCACCGGGCACCTCGGCGACCGCACCAGCCTCGATCTCGTCGGCGAGCAGAACGAGCTGTTCGCTGCGATGAAGGCCTTGGGCAAGCCCGTGGTGGTGGTGCTCGTCAATGGCCGCCCGCCGAGCTATCCGACCATTGCCGCCGAGGCCGATGCGATCCTTGAGACGTGGTATGCGGGCGAACAGCAGGGCACCGCGATTGCCGATGCGCTGCTCGGCACAGTCAACCCCGGCGGCAAGCTGCCGGTGACGGTGGCGCGCAATGTCGGGCAGCTGCCGATGTTCTACAACCACAAGCCGAGCGCGCGGCGCGGGTATCTGTTCGACACGACCGCGCCGCTGTTCCCCTTCGGATACGGGCTCAGCTACACAACCTTCCAGCTCGGCGCGCCGCAGCTGTCGAAGGCGACGATCCGGCCCGGCGAAGGCGTGACCGTAACGGTGCCCGTGACCAACACCGGAAAGCGCGCGGGCGATGAGGTGGTGCAGGTTTACCTGCGCGACGACATCAGCTCGGTTACGCGCCCGGTGAAGGAGCTGGCGGGCTTTAGCCGCGTCACCCTCGCCCCCGGCGAGACGCGCAATGTCGCCGTCACCCTGCGCCCCGATGCCTTCATGCTGTGGAACACCGACATGAAGCAGGTCACCGAGCCCGGCACCTTCACGATCATGAGCGGCGCGAACTCGGCGGAGGTGCAGAGCGTAACGCTGACGGTGGCGGAGTGAACCTCTCCCGCCGTCATGCGCTGCGCCTGATGGCGGGTGGCAGCCTCGCTGCGCTGGCGCTGGGATCGGGCCCGGCGGCATGGGCGGCACAGGATCGCCTGATCTACAAGGACGCCGCCGCCCCCATCCCGCTGCGGGTCGCCGACCTGATGGCGCGCATGACGCTGGAGGAGAAGGTCGCGCAGATCCGCACCGCATGGGCGGCGAAGGGTGACATGATCGACGATCTGGCCTTCAATCCGAAAAAGGCCAGCGCCGCCTTCCCCGACGGGATCGGCCACGTCACCCGCCCCAGCGACAAGCGCGGCGTGCCCGGCATCACCGGCGCGGCGGGCGGCACGGCGGCGCGCTGGCGCACCCCTGCCGAAACCGTGGCGTTTATCAACGCGCTGCAACGCTGGGCGCTGGAGGACACCCGCCTCGGCATCCCCGTGCTGCTGCACGAGGAATCGCTCCACGGCTACATGGCGACCGAGGCCACTATGTTCCCGCAGGCGATAGCGCTCGCGGGCAGTTTCGACACCGATCTGATGCGCCGGGTGCAAGGCCAGATCGCCCGCGAGGTGCGCGCGCGCGGCGTGCCGCTGGTGCTTTCGCCCGTGGTCGATATCGTGCGCGATCCGCGCTGGGGGCGGATCGAGGAGACCTGGGGCGAAGACCCCTACCTTGCCGCCGAAATGGCGGTCGCGGCAGTCGAGGGTCTGCAAGGGCCGGGCAAGTTCGAACGCCTTGGCGATGGCAAGGTCTTCGCAACGCTCAAGCACATGACCGGTCACGGTCAGCCGGAAAGCGGCAACAATGTTGCGCCCGCGCAGATTTCCGAGCGCGAGCTGCGCGAGAATTTCTTCCCCCCGTTCCGCGAGGTCGTGCAGCGCTGTTCTGTCGGCGCGGTGATGCCGAGCTACAACGAGATCGATGGGGTGCCCTCCCACGCCAATGTCTGGCTGCTGGGCGAGGTGCTGCGCGGAGAATGGGGCTTCGACGGGATCATCGCCAGCGATTACGGCGGCGTGCACGAGTTGGCGACGCTGCACCATGTCGCGCGCGATCTGGAGGATGCGGCGCATCAGGCGCTGCTGGCGGGTGTGGACAGCGAACTGCCCGAGGGGCTGGCCTTCGCCACCCTGCCTGATGCCGTGCGCGCGGGCCGCATCCCGCAGAGCCTTGTCGACACCGCCTGCGCGCAAATGCTCGCCCTCAAGTTCCGCTGCGGGCTGTTTGAGAACCCCTATGGCGATGCCGCGTTGGCGGAACGCATCACCGGCAACAACGAGGCCCGCGCGCTGGCGCTAGAGGCGGCGCGCAAGGGCGTGTGCTTGCTTACCAATAACGGTGCGCTGCCGCTGAACCGGGCCACGATGGGCCGCGTCGCGGTGATCGGCCCCAACCATGCCATCGCCCGCCTTGGCGGCTATTCGAGCGTGCCCAACCAGACCGTCAGCCTGATCGAAGGGCTGCGCATGGTCGCACCGGAGGCCGACTTCATCACCGCGCAAGGCGTGTTCATCACCACCAGCGAAGACCGTTCGGCCGACGAGATCACGCTCGCCGACCGTGCCGAGAACCTGCGGCTGATCGCGCAGGCGGTGGAGGTCGCACGCGGTGCCGACACGATCATCCTCGCAATCGGCGACACCGAGCAGACCAGCCGCGAGGGCTTTGCCAAGAACCACCTCGGTGACCGCACCGGGATCGACATCATCGGCGAACAAAACGAACTGGTCGATGCGCTGGCGGCGCTGGGCAAGCCGCTGATTGTCGCCGCCTACAATGGCCGCCCGCCCAGCTGGCCCAACGTGGTCGCCAAGGCCGATGCCGTGCTGGAATGCTGGTATCCGGGGCAGGAAGGCGGACAGGCCGTCGCCGAGGCGCTGCTGGGGGACATCAACCCCGGCGCGAAGCTGCCCGTCAGCGTGGTGCGCAATACCGGCCAGATCCCGCTGTTCTACAACCACAAGCCCTCCGCGCGGCGCGGCTATCTGTTCGACGACGCGGCCCCGCTGTTCCCCTTCGGCCATGGGCTCAGCTACACTAGCTTCGCCATCTCCGCCCCGCGCACCGCCAAGCCGCGCTTTGGCCGTGAGGAGGATGTCCGCGCCGAAGTCACGGTCACCAACACCGGCGCGCGCAGCGGCGACGAGGTGGTGCAGCTCTACATCACCCGCACCGGCCTGTCGGTCACGCGCCCGGTGCTGGAGCTGAAGGGCTTCCAGCGCGTCACGCTCCAGCCGGGCGAGAGCCGCACCCTCACCTTCACCATCCCCGCACGCCATCTGGCGGTGTGGGACGACACCCTCACCGAGACCAATCCGCCCGGCCCATTGCGGCTGTGGGCGGGGAGCAGCTCGGCCAGCCTTGCCCCGCTCGACGTGGAGATCATCTGACATGGACCCCAAGACCTTCACCCTCTCGCGCCGCGCCGCGCTCGCCGGGATCGCCGCATTGCCGCTGGTCGGCTGCGGCGGCGGATCGTCGGGGACGACGCCCGCACCCGTCGCCAGCCCTCCCCCGCCCCCGCCCAGCGCCGGCCCCACAGGCGTGCCGCAGCCCGGCCTCAACACCATCGCCGCGCGCGGTGGGCGCAAGTTCGGCAGCGCCATTGCTTCGACCCCGGGCAACACCAATGCCGGGTCGGTCCAGAACCCGGCCTACACCGCCATCGTCAAGGGCGAGTGCGGCATCGTCGTGCCCGAGAACGAGATGAAGTGGCAGGCCGTCCGCCCCTCGCCCACCGCCTACAATTTCGACCGGATGGACGAGATCGTCGGCTGGGCGCAGCGCGAAGGGGTGGCGGTGCGCGGCCACACCCTGCTGTGGCACCGCCCGCAGTGGTTCCCCAACTGGCTCAACACCTATGACTATGGCGCCAATCCGGTGCAGGAGGCCGAGCGCCTGCTGACCGAGCATATCCAGACCGTCACCCGCCGCTACAAGGGCGTGATAACCTCTTACGACGTGGTCAATGAGGCGATCGACCATGATCGCAACGCCCCGATCGAGACCAGCATGAGCCGCGCGATGGGCAGCCCCGAAGCCGTGCTCGACCTCGCCTTCCACACCGCGCGCGCCGAACTGCCGGACGCGCAGCTGGTCTACAACGACTACATGAGCTGGGAGCCGCAGCATCAGCGCCACTGCGCGGACGTGCTGCGCCTGCTGGAAGGCCTCAGGAAGCGCGGCACCCCGGTCGATGCGCTGGGGATCCAGTCGCATATCGAGATCTTCGCGATCGATCCCGCCAATGGCGTCGGGCCCTATGCGGAGCGCGAATGGCGCGCCTTCCTCGATGAAGTGACCGGCATGGGCTACCGCCTGCTGATCACCGAATTCGACGTGAAGGACAAGGCGCTCCCCGCCAACATCGCCCAGCGCGACGAGAAGGTGGCGGACTTCGCGCGGCGCTATTTCGAACTGATGCTCGAATACAACGCGCATCTGGGCGATGTGCTCGCCTGGGGCATGGTTGACCGGTTCAACTGGTTGCAGGGCTTCGATCCCGCGAAGCGCGCCGACGGGCAGGAAGTGCGCGGCACACCCTATGATTCCCAATACCGCGCCAAGCCGCTTCGCACGGCGCTGGCCAATGTCATGGCTGCTGCCGGCTGATCCTCGCGCCGGCTAGCGCCTCTTGTGGCCCGGGCAGCGATGCCCGGGCCCTTTTTTGTGCCTCACTCCCTGCCCGCCCCGCAACGGAAAAGGGCCCTCCGACCGAAGCAGGAGAGCCCTTTCCCTGGGGAGCCCATGCGCCGGGAGAGGTCGGCTCGCAGGTTAGAAGTTGCCTCTGACGATGAAAGAGAAGCGCCGGTCGTTCATGAAGAACGAGCGTGGAGCCAGCACGTCCGGATCGCCGGTATAGGCCTGCGTGGTGCGGGTCACCTCGTTGAGCAGGTTCACCCCCTGCACCCCGACACGGATCTGGTCGGTGACGTTGAAGAAGATCGACGCATCGAGCTGCCCGGTCGATTCGTTGAAGATCGAATAGTACGGGAAGATCACGTCCGCCGGGGTCAGCAGGAAGCGCGAGCGCCAGTTGTAGGCGGCACGCATGCTGATCGGCCCCTTTTCGTAGAACACCGTCGCATTGACGTTGTGCTTCGACAGCTGCTCGAGCGGGAGGTTGCCCGGCGGCACGGTGGACTGGTCGACCGGCTCTCCGGTGTTGAGGAAGGTGTTCGGCAGCCCCTTGCTCTCGATATAGGTGTAGTTGGCCGCGATCCCCAGGCCATCGAGCGGCTTGGGCAGGAAGTCGTAGGTCTGCTGGTAGGCCAGCTCGAAGCCCTTGATCTTGCCGTTGTCCTCGAAGTTGGCCGGACCGCGGACCAGCACTTCCTTGGTGATCCCGTTGCTGGTGATCTGCCGCGAGAAGATGTCCTGGAAGAAGAAGTCCTTCACATCCTTGTAGAAGGCGTTGAAGGTCAGCGATCCGACCGTGTCGAAGTACCATTCGGCGGTGAGGTCAAACTGCCAGGCGGTGGCCGGCCTGAGGAACGGGTTGCCCGCGGTCGCGGTCAGCTCGCTGCCCTCAAGGCCGATGTTCAGGAAGTTGCGGATATTGGCATTGTCCGGCCGCGTCAGCACCTTCGATGCTGCGAACCGGAAGATCACGTCCTCGGTCACGCCAAGCTTGAGGTTGAAGCTGGGCAGCCAGAAGTCGTAATTCGTGTCCGCCACGCTGCGCTGACCGCCATCGGCTGTCCCGGTCCCGGCGAACTGCTGGAGATCGGCATAGCCCTGCGGCCCGAGGTTGCAGACCCCGCCCGGCGTGGTCGGCGGCGTTCCGGGAGGCGCACCGTCGGGCACGCCCGCCTCGCAGCGGCCGGGCGTGATGATTTCGCCCGTGTTCGGATTGACCACGTTGAAGAACGGCTGGTTAATCCCCAGCGCCTGCTGGCTCGGCACGCCGAGGAAGCCTTCGGACCGCACCCGGGTGTCGACATAGCGCACGCCGATATTGCCCGAAATGCGCATCGACGAGCCGAAAATATCATCCGCGCCGAAATCGAGCTGGAGATAGGCCGCGGCGTCCTGCTGCGTCAGCGGCTGGATATCCTCGCGCAGATAGGGCGTCCCCGCGATGGCACCTTGCCGCCCTGACAGCGGCACCCAGTTCGGCGAGCTGCCGAAAGTGCGCGAGACATCCTGCACCGACTGGAAGTCGGCAATCGCGCCCTCATAGTCACCGATCAGATCGCCGCTGTAGTAGAACCCGCCCGGAGGCCCGGCGACCTGACCGCGGAAGAAGTTGGGGAATTCGTAGCGTTCCGAAAGCTCTGCGGGCGTATCGGCGAAGTTGGTCGGGCGCGAGCCGGACCACACCTCGCTCAGCATCCCCCAGTTATAGGTGGTGTAGCGCACCGTCTGGTCACGGTCCTGATAGCGCGCGCCCCACTTTGCCCGGCGAATGAAGGAATCGTCGTCGAACTCGTAGGCCATGTCGGCCTGGAAGGCATATTGCTTGCCGGTCGAATCCTCGATGTGGTCCATCGCCGCGCGCCAGAACTGGAAGCGCGGATCGCTGAAATACTGCTCTTCGGTCGCGCTGCCCAGCGCATCGCTCGGGGTCGACCAGTTGTAGCCCAGGAACTGCGGCTTGCGCGGCACGATGACCGGCAGATCGCCGGAAATGTCGAGCTCCTGATCGGCGAAGATCGAACCGAACACGCTGAAATCGAGGTTCTGCTTGCGCGATGTGGCATATTGCGCGTCGAGCCGCAGCGAGAGGCGATCGGTCAGCTCGGTCTTGAGGTTGAGCGAGTAATCCTCGTTGGTGATCCGGTCATCGACCTGTCGCCGCGCGAGCGACTGCTGCAAGCCGCCGATCGGCACGAAGGGCGACCCGCCGCCGAACGCGTTGCCATCGCCATCGATACCCGCCGGGCGGGGATCGAAATTGTTGACCGGCCCGCGCCAGCCATTGTTGGCGTTGACGATATAGCCCGACTGGAACAGCCCGGTGTCGTTGTAGATGTAATCGGTGAATCCGCCGACCGGGCACTGCGCGCGCGCGGTGGGATCGCCCAGCGCACCGCCGGGGTTGATCACGTTGGGGCCATTGCCGTTCTGCTGGCAGCCAATCGGATAGGTGTTGTATTCCGCCTGATCGGGGGCGGTTTCGTAGGTGTATTCGCCCCACTTGTTGGTCGAGGCCGAGCGGATGAATTCCGCGGTGATCACGGTCTTCTCGTCGATCGATTCGAACTGGGCCGAGACCGCGAGGCCGTTGCGTTCACGGTCGAATTCCTGCGTGCGGAACTGCCCGCCGACCGGTGCCACGCGCGAGGCGGCGTAATCGGCGAAGCCATCGGCGCCCGCCGCGCCGAAATTGCCGCAAAGCGATCCGCCCGGCGGCAAGGTGAAGTTGTCCACACTGCTCGGCAAGGGATTGCGGCACACCAGCACACCATCGGTGTTGGCAGCGTTCACCAGCTGACCGTCGCGCGTCTGATAGTTGGCGACCTGAAGACCGTCAGCACGGCTCTTGATGCGCGAGTAGGAAGCACTCGCCAGCAGGCCGAAGCGCCCCTTGTCGGTGTCCCAGGTGTTGCTGATCAGGCCTGAAAGCGTCGGCGTCCATTCCTTGCGGAAATCGCCATAGTTCGCCTCGGCGCTGAACGCGATCTTGAGGCCGTTATTGTCGAACGGCTTGCGGGTGTTGAGATTGACCGTGCCCGCAAGGCCCCCTTCAATCATCTCTGCCGTGGAGTTCTTGCTGATCACCACCGAGCCGAGCAGTTCGGCGGGCACGTCGGCAAAGTTCAGCGCCTGCCCGCCCACGCCCGAGGAAAAGGCGGTGCGACCGTTGAATTCCGAACGCACGAAGTTGAGACCGCGAATCACGACGCCCGAACCTTCGACCGAGAAGTGGTCGGGATCGTTCGAACCGGCGAAGCGGTTGATGGCGATGCCGGGCACGCGCTGGAGCGCTTCGGTCACCGAACGGTCGGGCAGCGCGCCGATATCCTGCGCGGTGATCGCGTCAACCACGGTGTCGGAGTTCTTCTTGAGGTTCTGGGCGTTGGCGAGCGAAGCACGCAGGCCGGTGACGAGGATCTCGTTGACGTTGGCGTCTTCGGCGGGAGCCGCATCCTCGACATCAGGGTCCGGCTGCTCGGCATCCTGCGCGGCGGCCAGCTGACCACTCAGCGCACTGCTGACCACCAGCACCGAAGCCCCGGCGCGCAAGGCCCCCTTCAACCAGCCGCTCTGGCCCCCAGCCTGAACGACACGGTGCTGCATCGCGATGCGCATAAGATCCCTCCCCATGTTAGCGCTATCATTTATAGTCAGATAGCTTGCCCTGTTGTGGGGGTATGGATTATCGGTGGCTGAGCCGCTTGACAATAGGCCTTCGCATTTTTGCAGGGACAGTGTGGCAATTTGCCAACAATGGCCGAACGCGGTAGGATCGGGAGAGGATGATGAGGGGCCATGGTATCGGTAACGTAAGCCGCCTTGCGCGGGTCGTGATCGTCGGCGGTGGCACCGCCGGATGGATGGCGGCGGCCGCTTTGTCGCGGTTCTTCGACGATGGCCGCCGGACGGTCACGCTGATCGAATCCGACGCGATCGGCACGGTCGGCGTGGGCGAGGCGACCATTCCGCCGATCCGCAGCTTCAACGCCATGCTCGACATTCCCGAGGCCGAATTCCTGCGCGAAACCCGCGGCACCTGCAAGCTGGGGATCGAATTCGTCAACTGGGGCCAGCAGGGCGACCGCTATTTCCACCCCTTCGGCACCTATGGCCAGGACCTGCACGGCATCGCCTTCCACCAGCTGTGGCTGCGCGAACAGGCGCGCTCGGGCACTGCGGGGGCAGGCCCGATCGGCGCCTATTCGATGAGCACCGCAGCCGCCGCCGCGGGCCGCTTCGCCCGCCCCGCAGCAGGCGCGCAGTCGGTGGTGCGCGAGATCGCCTATGCCTATCATTTCGACGCGGGGCTCTATGCCGCCTATCTGCGCCGCCTCGCCGAACGGCAGGGCGCGGTGCGGATCGAAGGCACGATCACCAACGTCACCCGCGACGGCGAGACGGGCGATGTCGCCAGCGTCACGCTGGCAAGCGGCGCGACCGTTGCGGGCGATCTCTTCATCGACTGTTCGGGCTTTCGCGGGTTGCTGATCGAGGAAGCGCTGGAAACCGGATACGAGGACTGGAGCCGATGGCTGCCAATGGATCGCGCGCTCGCCGTCCCCTCGCGCTCGCCCGGCCCGCCCGATCCCTTCACCCGCGCCACCGCGCACAGCGCCGGGTGGCAATGGCGCATCCCGTTGCAGCACCGCACCGGCAACGGGCACGTCTATTCGAGCGCTTTCATGGACGAGGACGAGGCGCGGCGTATCCTGCTCGCGAACCTCGAAACCGAGCCGCTGGCCGAACCGCGCGGGCTGAAATTCCTCACCGGCATGCGGCGCAAGGCGTGGAACCACAATGTCGTCGCGCTCGGCCTGTCCTCAGGCTTTATCGAGCCGCTCGAATCGACCTCGATCCACCTCATCCAGAACGGCATCCAGCGCCTGTTCGCGCTGTTCCCCGACCTGCCGATCAGCCCGCTGGAGCGCGACGAGTATAATCGCGGGATGCACGAGCTGTATCAGGACGTGCGCGATTTCGTGATCCTCCACTACAAGGCGACGCAGCGCGAGGACTCCGAGTTCTGGCGTTACGTCAAGCACATGGAGGTGCCCGACAGTCTCGCACGCAAGATCGCGCTGTGGCAGCACCGCGGCCGCGTGTTCCGCGAGAATGCCGAGCTGTTCAGCCTGCCGAGCTGGGTCGCGGTGATGCTGGGGCAGAACATCTGGCCCGAGGCGCATGATCCCATCGCCGACACGCTCGATCCCGACAAGGTCGCCGCCGCGATGGCCCAGATGCGCGCGGCCTATGCCGATGTTGCCGCGCGCCTGCCCGGGCATGGCGATTTCCTGCGCCAGTCGGGCAGCTGGCATTTGGCCGCTGAGGCGGCGGTCGCATGAGCGCAGCTCCGCCCGTCACCAAGATCGTCATCGTCGGCGGCGGCACCGCCGGGTGGATGACGGCGGCCGCGATGGTGCGCGTGCTCGGCCAGATGCCCGGCCTTTCTGTGACCCTGATCGAGAGCGAGGCGATCGGCACGGTCGGCGTGGGCGAGGCGACCATCCCGCAGATCATCGGCTTCAACCGCCTGCTCGGCCTCGACGAGATGACCTTCATGCGCGAGACCCGCGCGACCTACAAACTCGGCATCGAATTCGTCGACTGGCTGCGGCCCGGGCACTCTTATGTCCACCCTTTCGGCAGCTTCGGGATCGACATGCTGGGGATCGAATTCCAGCATTTCTGGCTGCGCGGGCAAGAGGTGGGCGATAGCTCGCGGATCGACGATTATTCGATCGCGGCGGTCGCGGGCAAGGCGGGGCGTTTCGCCTGGCCGCGGCCCGACCAGCCCAAATCGCCGCTGTCGAAGCTCAGCTACGCCTTCCAGTTCGATGCGGGCCGCTATGCCCGCTTCCTGCGCGGTTATGCGGAAAGCGCGGGCGCGGTGCGGGTCGAGGGGCGGGTCGTCTCTGTCGCGCAGGACGGTGAAAGCGGCTTTGTCACCGGCGTAACGCTGGAAGACGGACGCGAAGTGGCGGGCGAATTGTTCATCGACTGTTCGGGCTTCCGCTCGCTGCTGCTCGGGCAGACCTTGGGCGTGCCTTTCACCGACTGGAGCAAGTGGCTGCCCTGCGACAGCGCGGTCGCCATCCCCTGCACGCTGGGCGGGGCGAACGAGCCGCTCACCCGCTCGACCGCGCGAACCGCAGGCTGGCAATGGCGCATCCCGCTCCAGCACCGGATCGGCAATGGCCACGTCTTTTCCTCCGCCCATATCGACCGGCAGGCGGCGACCGATCTGCTGCTCGCCAATCTCGACGGCGCGCCGCTGGCCGATCCCAATCATCTGGCGTTCAAGGCCGGGCACCGGGCGCGGGCGTGGGACAAGAACGTGGTGGCGCTGGGGCTGGCGGCGGGCTTTCTCGAACCGCTCGAATCGACCTCGATCCACCTCGTGCAATCCGGCATCGCGCGGCTGCTCGCGCTGTTCCCCGACACGGGCTTTGGCGCGGTGGAACGCGACCGCTTCAACGCCGAAACGGAGCGCGAATATATCAACATCCGCGATTTTCTGGTGCTCCACTACCGCGCGAGCGAGCGCGACGATTCGGAATTCTGGCGCTATTGCCGCCATCTTGAAGCGCCCGAGGGGCTTGCCGAAAAGCTGGACATGTTCCGCTCCTCGGGCCGGATCATCCGCGAGAACAACGAGCTGTTCACCGAAGACAGCTGGCTGTCGGTGATGCTGTCGCAAGGCGTGACGCCTCAAGGGTATCACCCGGCGGCGTGGATGCTCGACGAGGCTGAAACCCGCCAGCGGCTGGCGCATATCCGCGGGGTGATCGCCCAGACGGCCCAACAATTGCCGACGCAGGCGGAGTTCCTGCGCCAGAACGGCGGAGCAATTGCCGCGGCCGAGCACCTGACCGCGTGACCGCCGCCGCGCTCCCACCGCCCGCTCCGATGAAGGAGATCGCAGGCCCGCTCACGGAGGCGGGGCTCGCATCGCTTCGGGCGGAAGGGCAACCGGTTGTGCTACGCGGCCTTGTCGCCGATTGGCCCGCGGTTGCGGCGGCGCGGCAAGGCGATGAAACGATAATCGCCTATCTCGGCCGCGAGCCGACCACGCGCCCCGTCGGAGCGATCGCCGCTGCGCCATCCGAGCAGGGGCGGTTCTTCTATACGCCCGACGCCACGAAGCTGAATTTCGTGCGGGGGAACGGGCGGCTGGAGACCTTCCTTGCCGATCTGCTGCGTGCGGCGGCCATGCCCGATCCCCCCGCGATGGCGGTGCAGTCGGAAATGATCGACGACCTGCTCCCCGCCTTCGCGCGCGAGAACCGGCTGGCGGCACTGCCCGATGTTCGAGCGCGCATCTGGATCGGCAACCGCATCCGCGTCGGCACACATTGGGACGCCAAGGCCAATGTGGCCTGCTGCGTCGCCGGCCGGCGGCGCTTCACGCTCTATCCGCCCGACCAGATCGCCGCGCTCTATCCCGGCCCTTTCGAAGTGACCCCGGCGGGCGTGCCGGTCAGCATGGTCGATCCGCACGCGCCCGATCTGGAAAAATATCCGCGCTTTGCCGAGGCAGCGCAGCATGCCAGCACCGGGACGCTGGAGCCGGGCGATGCGATCTACATTCCCTATGGCTGGTGGCACGGGGTGGAATCGCTCGAGTCCGTCAGTATCCTCGTCAATTACTGGTGGACACCCGACTGCCCCGAGGGGATCGGCAGCCCCTATGATGCGCTGATGCACGCGATGTTCGCCTTCCGCCATATGCCCGACGATCAGCGCGCCGTGTGGCGGGGGCTGCTCGATTACTATGTCTTCGGCGCCGAAGGCGATCCGGGCGCGCATCTGCCGGCGCAGGCAAAGGGCGTCCTCGGCCCGCCTTCGCGCGAGAACCTCGCGGCGATGCGCGATTTTATCCGGAAGGTGCTCGGCTAGCGACGCGCGACAACCATTGATCGTAGGGCGGCGCGAAGGCGAGTGCGGCGCGGGCTTCGGCCTCGAACGCGGCGCGCGCCGCGCCTTCGCCCGCAGCATCGGCGGCCTGCGCGGCGGGCGGCATTCCAGGTGTCCAGCCGAGCGCCACCAGCAGCGCGAACTGCTCCTGCCCCAGCAAGGGCAATTCCTCGCGAAAGGGGATGCGGCCGCGCCGCAGGAACTGGTCGATCACTGCCGCCACCCGGCCCGGCAGAGGCGGCGCGCCGAACACGCGCTGGGCTTCGATTCCGGCAAAGTGCAGCGCCAGCACCTCGCGCACCCCTTCCATCATCAGTCCCGAGCGGCGGTTATATTCCTTCCGCTCGAGCGGCGAAATGTCGCGGCCCGGCAGCATCTCGAGCAGCAGCGCGAGCTGGCGGTGGGCGAGGTCGAGGTGCAGCGGCCCCAGCGGCTCGAACCGCGCAGCGGCATCGCCCAGAGCGATGATATTGCCGATCCACGGGCGCTCGGCGCGCCCCGGCGTCAGCGCGATCACCGTGCGCGCAGGGAGACGCAGCAGCGCCAGCGCATCCTCGCGCGGGACATGGGCCGGGGTGCCGAGCATGATCTGCAACCCGTCCCGCCCCGCGATCTCGCTGACCCAGCCGAGGCCGGTCAGCGTGATCCGGTCCTCCAGCGCCGCCATCGGCGCGCCGGGCTGGCTGCAATAGATGCGGCGGGTGGGCAGGCTCGCCGACCAGTCGGTAAAGGCAAAGGCCGGGTGCGCGGCGATCAGACTGGCCTCGGGGCCGGAGCAGTCGAGAAACAGATCGGCGGGGATCATCCCTCCGCCCGCCAGCCCGACCGCGGCAATGTCCTCGCCCTCGCCCGGCTCGATCCGGTCGATCATGCCTTCGACATAGCCGACCCCGAGCGCCTCGGCACTGTCGATCAGCAGCCCGCGATAGGCTGCCGGATTCCAGCGCAGGGCATAGTCGACAGCCGACAGCGGCGTTGGCTCGCCCGGTGGCGGGGGCGCGAAGCGGCCGGCCTCGGCAAGCACCTGCGCAAGACTGCCCACTGGCGGCGCCCCCGCACCCGGCAGGCGCACCGCGCCCCAATCGCGCGCGAAGGCGGTCTTGAGCGCGGGGTCGAGCGTCTCGCCATAGGCCACCGCACCCGCCTGCCCCTGCCCGCCCCATCCGGAAAACCGCGTGATCAGTCGATAGGAGCCCCCGGCGCGGGTGACGATATCGGCCTCGGCCAGCCCCAGCCGATCGTGCAGCTTGTTGGTGAAGGGCATCGCGGTGGCGGCGGTATCGGCGAAGGCAGCCGGGCTCGGCGGCGTGCCGATCACCAGCACCTCGCAACCCGGAAGCGCGCGGCGCAGCGCGATGGCGGCGAGCACGCCAAGCTGGCCGCCGCCGACCACGACGACGCGGCGCAGCGGCTCGCGCGGGTTACTCACGCCGCCTCGGCGAGCCGGGCGGCCTCGCGCATCAGATAGTCGCGGTGGCCGGGCATGGCCGCAACCTCGCCGGTCACCGCCATCCGCAGCCGTTCGGTGGCGCGGGCGAGCGCATCGGGCGCAATCATCGCTGCGCGCGGATCGTGGGCTTCGGGCAGCATCCCCTGTCCGACATAGACCGCGATCCAGCTGGCATCGTAGAACAGCCCGTCGGAATATTTCTCGACTCGGCCCGCGCGCCGCCACAGTTCGAGCTTGCCGGCAAGGCTATCGGGCACCTGCATCGTGCGCACATGGTTCCAGAACTCGGAATCGTCGCGGGTGGTGGCGTGATAGTGCAGGATCAGGAAATCACGCACGCGGTCATATTCCATGTCGACCAGCCGGTTGAACTCGTCGCGGTCGCGCGGGTCGACCGCGCCGGTGGTGGGGAACAGCTCGATCAGATAGGTGATCGCCATCTGCGCGAGATAGATCGAGGTGGATTCCAGCGGTTCGAGGAAGCCGCTCGCCAGCCCGACGCCGATGACATTGTGGCTCCACGATTGCGCGCGGCGGCCGGGGCGGAACTTGAGGATGCGAGGATCGGCCAACGGCGTGCCCTCGGCGGCAGCGATGATCGCCTCGCAGGCCTGCTCCTCGGAGATATGCGCGCTGGAGAAGACGTAGCCGTTACCCATCCGGTGCTGGAGCGGGATCTGCCAGCGCCACCCGGCGGGCATGGCGGTGGCGGTGGTGTAGGGGCGCAGGTCTTCGGTCGCATGGGTGCAGGGCATGGCCGCCGCACGGTCGCACGGGAGCCAGTGGGTCCAGTCCTCCCACGCCACGCCCAATTCCTGCCCAAGCAGGATCGAGCGGAAGCCCGAGCAATCGACGAATAGATCGCCTTCGATCCGCCGCCCGTCGGCGAGGATCAGCGCGGTGACATCGCCGCTGGCTCCGTCACGCTCGACCGTGACGACGCGGCCCTCGTGCCGCTCCACCCCGATCCCGCGTGCGAACTCGCGCATGAAGGGGCCGAACAAGGTGGCGTCGAACTGGTAGGCATAGCCATAGGTCGAACCGAGGCTGTCATCCTGCGAGGGCGGGCGGAAGCGGTTGGCCTTGGCGGCCGCCACCGCCAGCGAATAGTCGCCGATCTCGCGCGCCTTGCCGTGCCGGGCAAGCTCCAGCCACCAGTGGTGGAAGCCCACCCCCTGCACTTCCTCGCCGAAGGAGCCGAAGGGGTGAATGTAGCTTTCCCCGATCCGCCCGAAGTCGCGGAAGTCGATCCCCAGCTTGTAGGTCGCGTGGGTCGCCTTCATGAAGGCTGCCTCGTCGATTCCGAGCCGTTCGACAAAGCCGCGGATGTGCGGCAGCGTCGCCTCGCCCACCCCGACGATGCCGATCTCCTCGCTCTCGACCAGCTGGACACTGGCGAGACCGGGGAGCAGCCGGGCGATCCCCGCGGCGGTCATCCACCCCGCCGTGCCGCCGCCAAGCACGACGACACGGACGGGGGAGGATTCGGGTGCAGTCATGCCGCCCACGCTATCACCGCTCGCCTCAGCCGACCATCTCCTCCAGCTCCTTGCCCTTGGTTTCGACGATGAAGCGCTGGACGAGGAAGAAGCTGATCGCGGCACTGACCGTGTAGAACAGGTAGGTCGGCGCAAGGCCCAGCCCGCTTGCCATGCTGGGGAAGCTTTGCACCACGGCATAGTTTGCGCCCCACTGCGCCAGCCCCGCGACCGCGAGGGCGGACCCGCGCATCTGGTTGGGGAACATCTCGCCCAGCATCACCCACATCACCGGGCCCCAGCTGAAGTTGAAGAAGATCACGTAGAGATTGGCTGCGACCAGCGCGACCCAGCCGGCACTCTCGCTCAGCATCAGGTTGCCCGCTGCATCGGTGCCCGCGCCCGAGAAGGCCCAGGTCATCGCCCCCAGCGTCGCCGCCATTCCCGCCGAACCGATCAGCAGCAACGGCTTGCGTCCGATCTTGTCGATCAGCAGCAGCGCCGCGAACACCGCGGCAATCGAGGCGAGGCCGGAGATGATGTTGCGCTCCAGCGCGACTTCCTCGGACACGCCCGCGAGCCGCCACAGCGTCTCGCCGTAGTAGAAGATCACGTTGATGCCGACGAACTGCTGGAAGGTCGCAAGCAGGATGCCGGCCCACACGATCGGGCGGAAGATCGTGCCCGGCGCGAGGACATCGGACAGGCGCGGGCGGTGGTCGTCGGCGAAGGAGTCGCGGATTTCGACCACCTTGCGCTCTGCCTCGTCGGTACCGAACAGGCGGGTCAGCACGGTGCGCGCTTCTTCCTCCCGGCCACGGTTGATGAGGTAGCGCGGGCTTTCCGGGATGAAGAGCAGCGCGACGAGGAAGACCGCCGCAGGCACGGCCTGGGCGAGATACATCCACCGCCAGGCGGGCATGCCGCCCACCTCACCCAGCGAATCGCCCGCCGCCTGCGCGAGGAAATAGTTGACGAGGAACGCCGCGGTCAGCCCGGTGATGATCATCACCTGCTGCACCGTCGTCAGCCGCCCGCGGATCTTGGCCGGCGCCACTTCGGAGATATAGAGCGGCGAAAGGACCGAGGCCGCCCCCACCGCCATGCCGCCCGCGAAGCGCGCGATCACGAACAGCGTGTGGCTGTCAGTCTCGCCCTGCACGATCGCGCCGATCAGGAACAGCAGCGCGGCGACAACCATCACCCGCTTGCGGCCCAGCGCGTCGGCCAGTCGCCCGGCCAGAAACGCGCCCGCCGCGCAGCCGATCAGCAGCGAACCGACGGTGAAGCCCAGCCCCTTGTCGTCGAGCGCGAAAGCCTCCTTGAGGCCCGCCTGCGTCCCGTTGACCGCCCCGCTGTCATAACCGAACAGCAGCCCCCCGATCGTTGCCACAGCCACGATCGCCGAAATCAGCACCATGTTGGTGCCGCCACGCGTTGTTTCCAAGATCCCTCTCCCGGTTGCGTTGTTGCAACCCTCGCCATTTATGGTAGCGCTACCTTTGACTGAAAATCGCGCCATGGCAAGCCGCGTTTTCACAGACGAGATTCGAAAGTTCAGGAGAGTGACGATGTTGACGGGCAAGAACCTGATTGCAGGCGAATGGCGCAATGGCGCGGCGCAGTTCACGGCAGTGGAAGCGGCGAGCGGTGCGGCGCTGGAGCCTGCCTTTGCGCAAGGCTCGGCGCAAGACGTGGCCGACGCCTGCGCTGCGGCGGCGGCGGCGCAACCGCTCTACGCTGCCCTCCCCCTGTCACAGCGCGCGGCCTTCCTGCGGTCCATGGCGGCGAAGATCGACGCGCTGGGCGATACCCTCACGCAGCGCGCCATGCTGGAAAGCGGCCTTCCCGAAGCGCGCCTCAATGGCGAGCGCGGGCGTACCGTGGGACAGCTTCGTCTGTTTGCCGAGGAGGTCGAGAACGGCGGCTGGCAGGGCCTGCGCATTGACCACGCGCAACCGGATCGCGCGCCGCTGCCCAAGCCTGACCTGAGGATGCGCAAAATTCCCGTCGGCCCGGTCGCGGTGTTCGGCGCGTCGAACTTTCCGCTCGCCTTCTCGGTCGCGGGCGGAGACACCGCGTCCGCGCTCGCCGCGGGGTGCTGCGTGGTGGTGAAGGGCCACCCGGCGCACCCCGGCACGTCGGAGCTGGTGGCAGGCGCGATCCTTGCGGCGATACACGAGGCCGGGCTGCCCGAGGGCGTTTTCAGCCTCGTGAACGGCACCGAAAATGCGCTGGGCGAAGCGCTGGTGAAAGACCCGCGCATCGCTGCGGTCGGCTTCACCGGATCGCGCGCCGGGGGCCTCGCGCTGATGGGCCACGCCGCCGCACGGCCCGTGCCGATCCCGGTCTATGCCGAGATGAGCAGCGTCAACCCGGTGGTGCTGATGCCCGCCCGGATGGAAGAAGCCGCCGAGGCGCTCGGCAACGCCTATGTCGGGTCCCTCTCGCTGGGTGCGGGGCAGTTCTGCACCAATCCGGGGATCGTGCTGGCGATCGAGAGCGCGGCGACCACCCGCTTCATCGCCACCGTCGCCGAGGCGCTGGCCGCCATCCCCGCGCAGACCATGCTGACGCCCGGCATCCAGAGCGCCTATGCCAAGGGCATCGCCGCCATCGCCGGGCATGGTGCGACACTGGTCGGCACCGGCGCGGAAGGATCGGGCACCTGCGGGCGCGCGCAGGTCTTCACCGTCAGCGGCACCGATTTCCGCGCTAATCCGGCCTTGGGGCACGAAGTGTTCGGGCCCTCCTCAATCATCGTCACCTGCGCCGACATGGATGAAGTCGCCGCGATCCTCGCCGGGATGGAGGGTCAGCTGACCACCACCCTTCACATGGCCCCCGGCGATTACCCCGCCGCGCGCGATCTGATGCCGATCCTCGAAGGGCTCGCCGGACGGATCATCGCCAATGCCTGGCCGACGGGCGTGGAAGTGACTCACGCGATGGTTCACGGCGGCCCCTTCCCCGCGACTTCGGACGGTCGCAGCACCTCGGTCGGCACGCTCGCGATCGATCGCTTCCTGCGCCCGGTCAGCTATCAGGACTTGCCAGCCGCCCTGCTCCCCAAGGCCTTGCTCGACGGGCCGAGCACGGTACTGCGGCGGGTGGATGGGCGCTTCGAGACACAGGGGTGAGGGCCGGATGGGAAGGAAAGGCATGACGCGCCGACAGGCGATCGAAGCGGGCGCGGCGACCGCAGCAGCCGTGGCGGCAAGCGGCGCGCTGGCGCAGGGCGCGCGGCCCATCGCGGAAGGTCAGCCGATGCCCGATGGCGTTACGCTCCCCGCCTCCCCTCCCCCCGCGCCGCACCCCGGCAGCGTGGGCTTCGCGATCATCGGCCTCGGCGATTATGCCTTGAAGCAGATCATGCCGCGCTTCGTCCAGTCGGGGCGCTGCCACATCGCCGCGCTGGTCTCGGGCAATCCCGAGAAACTGGCGCGTGTGGGAGATGCCTACGGCGTGCCCCCCGAAGCGCGCTATTCCTACGACAATTTCGCCGCCATTGCCGCCAATTCTGCGGTCGAGGCGGTCTACATCATCCTTCCCACCGGGCTCCATGCCGATTGGGCCGAACGCGCCTTTGCCGCCGGCAAGCACGTGATGTGCGAAAAGCCGATGGCGCTCTCGGCATCCGAATGCGAACGGATGATCGCCGCCAGCGAGCGTGCGGATCGCAAGCTGATGATCGGCTATCGCTGCCATTTCGAGCCCTACAATCGCGCCGCGATGGAGCTGACGGCGACCAAGGCGCTGGGCGATTTGCGGCTGATCCGCACCGAGCATTCCTATCGCCTCGGCCCGGCGACGCCTGCGACCAATTGGCGTATCGCCCGAGCCCAGACCGGCGGCGGCCCGCTTGAGGATTACGGCATTTATGGGCTTCAGGCCGCGCTCTACCTGTCGGGCGAAATGCCCGAACAGCTGAGCGCTTCGGCCTTCCGGCCCGAAGGCGACCCGCGCTTTGCCGAAGTGTTCGCCCATGTGGCGGTGCAGATGCACTTCCCCTCCGGCACGGTAGCGCAGATTGTCACCTCCTACGATTCGGCCGGGATCAACATGGTCGAGGCACGCGGGACCACGGGCGCGCTCAGGATGCATCCGGCGACCGGCTATGGCGGCAACACGCTGGTGCTGGAGACCGGGCGCGAGCGCCGCGCGATGGAGCCGGGCGATCCCGAGGTGCAGTTTGCCGCGATGCTCGATCACCTCGCCGCCGCGATCCGCGAGGGCACGCCGATCCTCACCCCCGGCGAAATGGGCCTGCGCGACGTGCGCCTGATGGAAGCGATCTATGCCTCAGCCGCGAGCGGGCGCAGCGTGGTGCTGAAGCCGGACGGGACGATGCGGGGATGAACCGGCGCGCCCGCCAATCCACCCCACCCCTGCGGGGATGGAGTGGCTTGGCGCGCCCGGCAGGACTCGAACCTGCTGCCTCAAGATTAGAAGTCTCGCGCTCTATCCAGATGAGCTACGGGCGCGCGCCGGGTGCGTCATTAGCGCGCTTTGCGGGCCACGCAAATCGCGCTAACCGTCCCGGCGATGGAAAACACCGATCCCGCCGCCGCTTTCGATCGCGATCCGACCGACGGGATCGTCGCCACCAGCCACGCGCCGGTGACGTTCCGCTACTATGATCTGGTGATGGCGGCCTTCGTCGCGATCCTGCTGCTGTCGAACATCATCGGTGCGGCCAAGCTGACCTTTGTCGACGTGCCCTTCTGGCCGCAGGGCTGGTGGCCCGCGCCCGACGGCGTGTTCATCTATGGCGCGGGGATCCTGTTCTTCCCGCTTGGCTATGTGATCGGCGACGTGCTCACCGAAATCTACGGCTTTGCCAAGGCGCGCCGGGTGATCTGGGTGGGGACGGGAGCGATGATCTTCCTCGCCTTCATGTCCTATATCGTCACCGCCCTGCCCCCGTTTGGCGGGTGGGAATGTGCCGCGAGCGGCTTTGGCGGAGAGCGTCCGCTCACCTCGACCGGCGATCCCACGATCCCCGGCGGCGCGATCTGCCAGATGACTTACGAGAGCGTGTTCGGCAGCACCTGGCGCATCGTCGTCGCATCGATCACCGCCTTCTGGGCGGGCGAGTTCGTCAATTCCTTCGTCATGGCCAAAATGAAGGTCTGGACCAAGGGCCGCGCCCTGTGGACGCGCACCATCGGATCGACCTTCGTCGGGCAGGGTGTCGACAGCCTGATCTTCTACCCCGTCGCCTTCTACGGCATCTGGACGACCGAGGCGGTGCTGACCGTGATGGTCACCAACTGGGCGCTGAAGGTGGTGTGGGAAGCGGTGCTGACCCCTGTCACCTATGCGGTGGTGAACAAACTGAAGGCGGCAGAAGGCGTCGACCTGTTCGATCTCGACACCGATTTCTCGCCCTTTGCGAAAGGCGACCCGAAAGCCGCCTAGAGCGCGCTTTCCGGCACCACGTCCAACCGCCAGCCCAGCCCCAGCCGCTGGCTGAGCAGCTTCATGTCCTTTTCGGTCGGCTGGCCGAACAGCGCAGCGTGGCTTTCGGCAAGGCGCAGCACCAGCGTGTCATCCTCCACCATCAGCCGGCTAACCTCCAGCGAGCGGGGCGATTGCGCACCCAACCTGCGCGCCAGCCGCAGGGCGAGGCCCCAGCGCACGGCTTCCTCCAGCGCCTCGGCACTGGTGAGCGCGCGCACTTCGGCGGGCAGGCCCAGCTGGTTGCCATTGGCCGCGATCGCCGCAGCGAGCATCGCGCGGCCCTTGCCGTCGATCCCCACCCAGCGCTTGTGCAGCGCCCAGTTGATCGCCTGCGGCAGGCGGATGTTGGGCTCGATCTGCATCGCCGCGAGCGCCAGCATGGTCGCGGCCAGCCGCAGCCGCTCGCTGCCATGTTCGCGCGCTGGCGCCGCATCGAGCGTCCAGGCCGCCATCCGGGTCGCCAGCGTCGCTTCCGACCCGCGATGCGTGGCGAACACCGCCACCCCGGCGAGCAGCGGATCCTGCGTCCGGGTGTGCCCGGGCAGGCGATCATAGAGCAGCCCTTCGCGCAGGCCCCATGACGAGAACACCACCTTTTCGGGCGCAAGCCGCACCAGCAGCGCCTGAAGCAGCACCGCCGCATCGGGGAGCTTTTCGGCGCGCATTGAGGAGATGCGGTCGCGCGACTTGATCGTGTCCGCATCGGTCGCCGCCAACGCCGCGACCAGCTGGCGGGCGGTCGCCGCGTCGACTTCGAAACCGTGCGGATCGCTCAGCGGATAGCGCTGAACGGCCATCGCGAAGACCGCCATCGCGCGCCAGGTGCCGCCCACCAGATAGAGCGTGCCGTTGGCCTCAGGCGGATTGCCGGACAGGTCCCACCCGCCCTTGCGGATCGCCTTGTCGAGCGATTTCATCATGTCCGCCCGCGCGGCGTCGCCCTTGCGACCCGCGGGGCGATAGTCGGGCAGCCGCAGCGTGCCGAGCGGCAGGCTGGTGGCGCTTTCGGTGACACCCGCGGCCACCTTGACGAGTTCGAGACTGCCGCCGCCCAGATCGGCCACGATCCCGCGCGCGTCGGGGAAGGCACCGATCACGCCATGCGCGCTGAGCAGCGCTTCCTCCTCGCCCGATATCACGCGCGGCTTCAATCCCAGCGCGCGCAGCTGGTCGACGAATTCGCCGCCATTGGCGGCATCGCGCACCGCCGCTGTCGCCACGGTGTCGATATCGGTCACGCCAAGGTCGGCGAGCAGCAGTGCAAACCGCTTCAGCCCCCGCAATGCGAGCGCCATCGCCTCATCCGCGAGCCTGCCGGTGGCGGCAATCTCGCGCCCGAGCCGGGCGGTCACCTTCTCGTTGAGCAGCACCGTGGGCGCGCGCATCGTGCCGCCATAGATGACGAGCCGCACCGTGTTCGACCCGATGTCGATAATCGCGCGTTCGCCCGCAGCGCCGCCCAGCCCGCCATCGCGCCCTTCGCGCCGCCTGCGCCAGATCATGCCGACGCTCCCCGGCGCAAGCTGAGCTTGGGCACGGCGCCTGCCTCCAGCGCCCCGCCGCGCCCGGAGAGCGAGGGGTTGGTCATGAAATAGCGGTGACAGTTGAAAGGCCGCGCGCCCTCCTCGGTCTCGACCCGCGAATAGCTGCCGTCGGAATGCAGCCACCAGCTCTGTTCGGTGTCGAGCATGTTGGCGAGCAGCACCTGCTGCAACACCTGATCGTGCACCGTGCGGTTGAGGATGGGGATCAGCGTCTCGATCCGGCGGTCGAGGTTGCGGCTCATCATGTCGGCAGAGGCGATGAACACCGCCGCCTGCGCGCTCGGCAAGCCGTGGCCGTTACCGAAGGCGTAGATGCGGCTGTGTTCGAGAAAGCGCCCGATGATGGATTTGACGCGGATGTTTTCGCTCATCCCCGCCATGCCCGGACGCAGGCAGCAGATGCCCCGCACCACCAGTTCCACCCGCACCCCGGCATTGCTCGCGGCATAGAGGCGGTCAATCACGCCTTCGTCGGTCAGCTGGTTGCACTTCATCCAGATCGCCGCCGGCTTGCCCTTGCGGGCATGGGCGATCTCGGCGTCGACGCGGTTGTAGATTTCCTGCCGCAGGTCGATCGGCGCGATGTGGATGCGCTCCAGCTCGTGCGGTTCGACATAGCCGGTGATGAAGTTGAACATCTTGGCCGCATCGCGCGCCAGCTTGGGATCGGCGGTGAAGAAGCTGAGATCGGTGTACACCCGCGCGGTGACGGGGTGATAATTTCCGGTGCCGAAGTGGCAGTAGCTACGAAAGCCATCGCCCTCGCGCCGCACCACCATCGCCACCTTGGCGTGGGTCTTCCAGTCGGTGAAGCCGTAGATCACCTGCACCCCGGCACGTTCGAGCTTGCTCGCCCATTTGAGGTTCTGTTCCTCATCGAAGCGAGCCTTGAGCTCGACGACGGCGGTCACCGATTTGCCCGCCTCGGCCGCCTCGATCAGCGCGCCCACCACCGCCGACTGCGAGCCCGCGCGGTAGAGCGTCTGCTTGATCGCGACCACGTCCGGGTCGAGCGCGGCTTGCCGGATGAAGTCGACCACCACCTCGAAACTTTCATAGGGGTGGTGAATGATGATGTCCTTCTCGCGGATCGCCGAGAAGGCATCGCCGTCATGCTCGCGGATACGTTCGGGAAAGCGCGGGGAATAGGCATCGAACTTGAGATCGGGGCGATCCTCGCCGACGATTTCTGCGAGGCCGTCGATCCCGATCATGCCATCGGTCTTGATGACGGCGGCCTCGTTGATGCCGAGCTGTTCCAGAAGCAGCGCCTCGGCGGCGGGATCGAAATCCTCCTCCAGCTCGAGCTGGATCACCTGACCCCGGCGACGGCGCTGAATCGCGCTGCGGAAGGTGCGGACGAGGTCTTCAGCCTCTTCCTCGATCTCGATATCGCTGTCGCGCAGCACCCGGAACAAGCCGTCGCCCTCGATCGCGAAGCCGGGAAACAGCGCGGCGGCATAGCGCTGGATCAGGCTGGCGATCGAAATGTAGAGCGCCCCGCTGCCGCCCGTCACCTCGTCAGGCACGCGCACGAAGCGCGGCAGGGCGCTGGGGATCAGCACCATCTCGATCAACTGTTCGCGCGTGGCATCGCGGGTCAGGGTGAAAAGCAACCCCAGCCCGCGGTTCTGGACGAAGGGAAAGGGGTGCGCCGGATCGAGCGCCTGGGGCGTGATGATCGGCAGAATCTCGTTGAGGAAATAGCCCTTCAGCCACTTGTGCGCCGCCGCGCTGACGCGCTGTTCATCGGCGATGTGGATGTCCGCGCCCGCCAGCCCGTCACGCACCTTGCGCCAGATTGTCTGCTGGATGCCGCTGAGTTCGGTCAGCTTTTCGCGGATCGCGGCAAGCTGCTGCGTGGGGCTGCGCCCGTCGATCGAGGGCGTCGCCAGCCGCCGCTGCACCTGCCCGACCAGCCCGGCGACGCGGATCATCATGAATTCGTCGAGATTGCTGCCCGAAATCGACAGGAACCGCAGCCGTTCAAGCAGCGGATAGGCGGGATTGTCCGCCTCGGCCAGCACGCGCTGGTTGAATTGCAACCAGCTCAATTCGCGGTTGAAATAGGGGGATTCGTCAGGCCCGAGTTCGGCCATCGGCACCGGCCCTGCAATGGCTGATGCGTCCATGCTGCCCTTGGGTGACGTGCTCATCGCTTTCCTGTTCTGCCATGCCCGCCAAGCGGGCGCGCGTGGTCCCGCCTGTGTTCGCTTGGCGCGAAGGTGTAAATCACCAAGCGGTGCTTGTCACACCAATGTCAAGCGGCGGGGCGGGCGGTCTGCGTCGCACACCAGCACGACACCAAATCAGAAAAGCGTCTTGCTGTCCGCGATTGCGGTGATCCCGCGCTTGCCATTGGCATCGCGGCCCAGCTGCACGATCACGTCGATCACGCCTGCGGCATAGGCGATGGTGTCCTGCCGGGTCAGCCCGATCCCGGTCTGCATCACCATCAGCGAGAGCTGCTCGAGCGCGCCGCGCAGCGAATTGGCGTGGATCGTCGAGAAGCTGCCGGGGTGGCCGGTGTTGATCGCGCGCAGGAAGCTGACGCTCTCCGCGCCGCGCAATTCGCCCAGCACGATGCGGTCGGGGCGCAGGCGCAGCGCGGCTTGCAGCAATTCGTTGGCGGTGACCTTCGCCTCCCCCAGCTCGCCCTTCACCGCGACCAGCCCCACGGCATTGGCGCCGGGGAACTTCAGTTCCGGCGTATCCTCGACCAGCACCACGCGCTCCTGCGGCGGAATTTCGCCGAGCATGGCGTTGAGGAAGGTGGTCTTGCCGGTGCTCGTCCCGCCCGAGATCAGGATCGTGCGCCGCGCGCGGATCGCGGCGCGCAAGAAGGTGATGGGCGAGGCCTTGGGATCGGGCAGGTCGGGCACGGCCTCGCCCGCCAGCGGGCCGGTGTCATAGGCGTCGAGCGGCAGGTCCAAGCGGCGGTGGCGGCGGATCGCCATCACCCAGTGCTTGCGCGCGGCGGGCGGCCCGCAGAACTGCACCCGCGCGCCATCGGGCAGGGTCGCGCCGAGCAGGGGATGCTCGCGGTTGATCCCTTGGTGCGAGACGCGCGCCACCTGTTCGGCCAGACGCTGCACCAAGCGGTCGTCGATCTCGGGCGTGTCGATCCGCTGCATGCCGGGGCTGGCGGCATCCTCGATCCAGACCTCGCCCGGGCGGTTGACCATGATCTCGGTCACCGTGTCGCGCTCCAGCCAGCGGCGGAAGGGCGCGAGATAGGCGTCGAGATAGACACTGCGCTCCGCCGTCAGCGGCAACGCCGCGCCCTCGTCGCCCCCCAGCCGGTGGATATCCGCGCTCATCGGATCAGCCGCCGGCCTTGCTGAAATCGAGATCGCGGGCCACGAAGATCTTGATCGGCTCGCCCATCGGCACGCGGATCGTCGGCGGGATCTGGCCCTGCGACTGCACCGCCGAATTGGCCGCACCCTGCGCGCCGCCCGCCACGATCACGCCGCCCACACCGCCGGTCGCAATCGCGCCGAGGCCGCCGACGACCGAAAGCAGCAGGCCCGAGCCGAAGCGCTGGAGGAAGTGGGTATTCACGTCACCCGCAAGCCCCGTTGTGCCGTCGAAGCCCACAGCAGGCGAGGCCAAGTCGACCGACACGCCATCGGGCCGGATCAGCCGCGTCCAGATCACATAGGCGCGGCGCTGGCCCTGCTCGACCCCGGCCTGATACTGACCGATCAGACGCGAGGAGCGCGGGATCAGCACGCGCTTGCCATCGAAGCTTTTCACGTCTTGGCTCACCACCGCACGCACGAAGCCGGGCACATCGGTGTTGATTGCGGTTTCGAGCACGGCAGGGATCAGCGTCCCCTGCGTCACCGTGGTCGAGGGGCTGGTCATCGGCCGCGCCTGTGCAGGCGCGCCGCCCACGCCTCCGACACGGCTGGCAAAAGCCGCCGCGCTGCCCGTGCCTGCCACTTCACCGGGCGCACCGGGCACAGGCACCGGAGCGGCACCCTCGGCCACGCGTAGGCTCCGCCCCTGACTGGCATCGAACACCAACTGCGGGGTGGCGTAGGGGTTCATCATCTGCGCCGGCATCCCGGCAGGGTTGGCGGCATAGACCGGCGAGGGCGCGGGATTGGCGGGCACCACGCCGGGCTGCGCGGCGGGATCGGCGACCGGCTGCACCGTCACAGGCGCGGGCGCTGCGGCAGAAGGCGGGGCCACCGCGGGATTGCCGATCCCCTGCGGTTCAGGCGTGCGCGCGGAATTCATCGCCCAGAAGGTCACCGCGCCTAGCAGGCCGACGACCGCTACGCCGGCGGCAAGGCCCAGCCCGTCACCCTTCGCCTTGCGGTCGGTGACGGCGGGAAAGGCCGCGCGGCTGGCGAGATCGATGATCTCGGCGCTCTCGCGCTCACGCGGATCGCCGCTCTCGGCGGCTTCGCCCTTCTTCGGCGGCAGACGCATCGCGGTGCGCATCAGTTGCTCTCCCTTGCAGGCTTGGTTCGATCGAGGCCCGCCTGCCGCGATGACACGCGCGCGGGGCCGATGTTGGTGAGGGTGGCGGTGTCGCGTCCGTTGCGCAGGATCAGCTGCGCCGGAACGCCGTCCACCACCACGGTATCGCCGCGCACGGTGAAGTTGACCGGGCCCTCGTCACCCTTCTCGTTGGTGATCAGGATCGCGGGGATCTCCGCGCCTTCGGCCCAGGTCAGGAACACGCCCTCGCCATTGTCGAACACGCGTTTGGGCAGCAGGGCGGAGCGTCCGGCGCTGGCCCATTCGAAATTGAGCTGCGCGGGGTCGCTGGTGGCATAGGGATCGGCATCGGCGAGCCGCTGCTCTGCGGGCGCGGCGGCGGCGCGGGCAGCTTCGGCCTCGGCTTCGATGATGGCGGCAAGGCGCGCTTCCTCAGCCGCCCGTTCCAGTTCGGGATAGCGAAACTGCATCACGTAGACGGCGGAGTTCTTCGGACTGGCGACCAGATCGAACAGGTAGGTGCGCTTGTCGGTCACCACGGTCATGTTGGTGCGCGCTACCGGGTCGAGCGGCTTCACGAACAGGATCGACTGCGCCTTGTTGGGCTGCACCTGCCACGCGGCGGAATCGCCGATCGCGACATTCTCGATCACCTCGTCGGGGGCGAACTTGATGGTGGTCTGCACCTTCACCTTGCCCTCGATCCGCACCACGGCGTTCTCGTCAAAGACAAGCGTTTGCAACCGGCTGTCCTGCGCCGCGAGAGGCGCGGCAAGGCCGAGAGCGAGCGCGGCGAGCAGCACGGCGCGGGTCATTGGTAGGTCTCCGGAGGGGGGGATTTGGGGACAGGAACAGGCTTGGCGGAAGATGCGGTGCGGAAGCGGTTGCCAATCCCTCGGGTACGCGACGCCCCGGCACCCGGCGCTTCGACCGGTCCGCCGCCGCCGCTGGTCGCGAGCACCCGCGTCTCGCGTGCAGTGGAACCGCCCGGCCCGGTGTCGTTGGCGACCACCACGGGCTGGAGCGCGGCGATCTCGGCCCGGCGCGGCGCGGCGGCGGCACCGGGGGTGAGCACCGCAGTGCTGCGCGGCATGGTGGCAGCGCCCGGCTGCGGCACGGGCACGGGGCGCGGGCCATCGTCGCTGCGGCTGCGCTCCTTGGAGGGCACCAGACCGAACACCTGCCAGCCCGACACCATCGTCGCCGCGACCTTGAGCGAAAGCAGCATCAGCGCCATGTGCACCGCGCCGATCAGGAAAAACGCCATCGCCGCCTGCTGATCGATCTGTCCCGGCACCGCCACCAGCGCGGCGAGCACAGGCACTGCCATCTCGAGCATGATCGTGCCGCCGAGCACCGCGAAGAGCGGCGCCAGCGCCATCATGGTCAGCCCCTTGAGCCAACCGGTGAACAGCCCGCGCGTGCCCTCGAACAGCGCCAGCACCACGAAGATCGGCCCCAGCGCCAGCAGCAGCGCCAGCGCGATCCGCGCGGTGACCAGCAGCCCGACCGTGCCCAGCAACAGCAGCATCGCGCCGATCCACATCATACCGGGCGGCGAGAAAGCGCTGATATCCTTGGTGTCCCCACTCGCCTGCTGGATCGCGAGGAACACCACGTCGAGCTTCTGCGCGAAGACCCGCGTGGCGCTTTCGCCCTGCGTGCCGGTGAGGATACCCGCAATCTGGTCGGGCCCGCCGATGAAGATGTTGTAGAAGATCGTCGAGAAGGCGACGAAACTGGTCGCGAAGGTCAGGATCAGCCCCAGCGTCATCATCTTGGGCAGCAATGCGCGCACGCCCAAGTTCGAGCGGCCCAGCATCAGCGAAATGCCGAAGCCCGCGACATAAAGCCCCAGCAAAACCGTCAGCGCGAGAGCGAGTTGCCCCTCGGTGCCGAACAGGCGGTTGAAGGCCTGCTCACTGACACCGCTGGCGATGCAGTCGACCGCCGACAGCGCGGCGGCGACGCCGGTGCCCATCGACTGGGCGGCGGTATCGCAAGCGGCGGTCATTCGGCGGCCTGCCAGATGGGGTCGACCTCGCTCGCCGAACCATCGGGCCACACCCGACCGGTGAGCGAGGGGAACCAGGCCGAAGGCTCATCGCCCACCGCTTCGCGCAGCAGGTCGAGCCTGCGAACCACGCTCTCGCGGCCCGAGAGGATCGTCAGCACCTCGGGCGCGCCCGAAAGGTCGAGCCGCACCACCACGCTTGCATCGGGCTGACGCACGAGGAAGCAGCGCGAGTGCGCGGGCAGCGAGCGGATCAGCGCGAATTCATGTGGCGTCAGGCCGAAGCCGTCGCAATAATCCTCGGGGCGAGCGCGCGAGTTGGGCATGAACACCATCGTCGCGGTCTGTTCGACCAGCGCGGTGGAGATGCGGCTGTCGAGCGCATCGCGCGCGGATTGCGTCGCGAAGCCGACCAGCGCGTTCCTTTTGCGCAACGTCTTGAGCCAGTCGCGGATGCGCGCGGCGAAGACCTCGTCGTCCAGCGCCTTCCAGCCCTCGTCGATCAGGATCATGGTCGGCTGCCCGTCCAGCCGCTCATCGATGCGGTGGAAGAGATACATCATCGTCGGCGTGCGCAGGCGCGGGTTTTCGAGCAGCGCGGTCATGTCGAAGCCGAGCACGCGCTCCGACAGGTCGAGCCGGTCACGCTCATTGTCGAACAGCCAGGCGTGTTCGCCGCCGTCCCCGCCGGGCGCGCCGATCCACGCCGCCAGCCGGTCCGCCAGATCACCCGGCTGCGGGCGGCGGGTGCCCGAGAGCAGCTCCTTGAAATGGCGCAGCCGCCGCAGCGAGGGATCGTTGGCATAGGTCGCATCGACCGCCGCACTGATCGTCGCAAGCTCCTCGGGCCCCTCGGCCTTCAGCAGCACACTGAGCCAGTCGCGCAGGAAGGCGCGATTGGCGGGGCTGTCGGGCAGGCTGAGCGGGTTGAACCCGGTCGGATCGCCCGGTGCGATGCGGCTGTAACGCCCGCCGATGCCGCGAATGAACAGCTCCGCCCCGCGATCCTTGTCGAACAGGATGGTGCGCGGTTTGAATTTCTGGGCCTGCGCGGCGAGGAAGTTCATCACCACGGTCTTGCCCGAACCCGACGGCCCGATGACCGAGAAGTTGCCGAGGTCGCCGTGGTGGAAGTTGAAGAAGAACGGCGTGGCGCTGGTGGTTTCCAGCAGCGTCACCGCATCGCCCCAGTGATTGCCGCTCGCCTGCCCCAGCGCAAAGCCGTGGAAGCTGCCGAAGCCCGCCATATTGGCCGAGGAGATCAGCGCACGGCGGACGATATATTCCTCGTTGCCGGGGAACTGCGCCCAGAAAGCGGGTTCGAGATTGGTGTCCTCGCGCACCGCGATCGCGCCGGTGTCGGCGAGCGCGGCGGCGCAGGCGGCCATCGCGTCGTCGAGCCGGGGGAGCGTGGTTTCGCGCACCAGCACGGTGAGGTGATGGTCGCCGAAGCCCACTGCGCCGTTGCCCAGCGCATCGCGGGCCGACAGCATCTCGGCGCGTTCGGCGGCGGCTTCCTCGTCCACCGAGCGCGAGCGGCGCAGCGCAAGATCGATCCGCTCCTTGGCCGTGGTGCGCTCGTTGGGGGCGTAGCTTTCGCTCACGACCATCTCGAACGGCAGGCGCAGGAGGTTATCGAGCAGGCCGGGCGAGGTCGCCTCGGGGTAATCCTTGAGGCCAAGGATCGCCGCAAAGTCCGGCGCGGCGCTGCCCCGCAGCTCCATCGCATCGAGCCCGAAGCTGGCGCGGCGATAGGGGAGCATATGGCCGATGTCGGTATCGTCAGACGGGCGACGCACCGGGCGCATCTCGCCGTTGTAGAGCGCCGAGAGCAGCTCGAGCATTTCCGAATTGGTGCCGCTGCTGCCGGGCACCTGATAATCGCCCAGCACCGCCGCGCCGTAATTCTGCAAGCTGGCGACCAGCCCGGTGATCGCTGCCTTGAGGCTGCGCAGATCGCGCGGATCGGCCTCGAGCTCGTCGGCCCCGGCGCGGCTGAACCGCTTGCTCATCCGCTCGGGCAGCCCGGTCTTGCCGCGCGCGGGGCGGCGGATCAGGGTCACGAACTGATCGTTGATGAACAGCGATCCGCCCGCCAGCCGCTGCTTCCAGCGCGCATCGATATGGCGCGACAGGGCATCGGGGAATTCGGCGTCGAGCTCCACCTCCACCCGGCGGCGGATGACGTGGTGATACATCACGAAGCGCGCATCGAGCGTCGAGCGCAGCATCACCTCGCGCGTGGCGGCGTGGGCGTTGAGGGCGTCGCTGTCCTCGGTCTCGAACAGCAGGCCGGGCACCTGGATCGCGCTCATCACGCTGCCGTCGCGCAGCAGCACGGTGTTCTCGTCGATCAGCCGGGCATAGGGCAGCCGGTCGCCGACCTTGGCTTCCTTTGCGCTCCACGCGGCGGCGCCGATCCATTTACGGGGCATAGGAATTGCACCCCCAGCGCTTGAAATTGGGCACCCGCGGGCATTTGGAGACCTTGGTGATCCACAGGTCGAAAATGCGCGGCTCGCGCAGCGACGCGAAGTAGCCGATCACGTGCATCACCACCGGCACCGGCAGGATCCACCAGCTCTTGAGGATCAGGAAGGCGATCGTCGTCACCATCAGGTTGATGATGAAGAAATTCATCGTCACGCCCGCGAACATCTGCGGCCTCGTGAGCGCACGGTGGACAGGGTGGCGGACGAGATCGCTCACGCGCTTAGCCCGCTGCCGACTGGATGCCGGCGACGATGGTGGTCGCACCGAACAGGATGAACACGCCGACGATCACGGTCGCCCCGAAGCGCCAGTTCATCCGGCCGGTCAGCATCATGAAGCCGATCGCGGCGACCGCCATGACGGCGATCGTGGTCGCCACGGTGCCCAGCAAGGTGCCCTGCAGCCACAAAAGCGCATTGTTGATCGGGCCCGAGCCCGCCGGATCGGCGCTTTGCGCAAAGGCAGCGGAGTGGGCGGAGACCAGCGCAAGCGCGGCGGCGATGCGGGCGGGAAGGCGGAACTGCGACATCATTGCTTCGATCAGACTTTCTTGTGCAGCGCGCGGCGGATCATTGTCCGGCCACGCGCGAATGGTTGGCGAGCCGCTCCATGATGGCGGCAACATATTGCTGAGTCTCGCGGATTCTGGGGATACCCCCCGCCCGCTCGACCCGTCCGGGGCCGGCGTTATAGGCCGCGAGCGCCTTTTCCAGATCGCCGCCGAAACGGTCGAGCTGTTCGCGCAGGTAACGCGCCCCGCCCTCGAGGTTCTGGAAGGGATCGCGCGAATCGACCCCGAGATAGCGCGCCGTGCCGGGCATCAACTGTGCCAGCCCCTGCGCGCCGACCGGCGACACCGCGCTCTCGCGCCAGCGACTCTCCTGCCACACCAGCGCTTCCAGCAGGCTGGGCGAAAGATCGTAGCGCGCCGACAGTTCGGCAATCTTGGCCTGATAGCGCACCGGCACAGCGGCGGCGGCACGGGCCGGATAGGCGACCGCATCTTCAGGCAGCACCCCGCCGCTGTCGATGTCGGCGAGCGGTGCGGGCGCGGTTGCTGCGGCGGCGGGATCGACGACGGGCGATTGCCCGGCCAGCGGCCCAGTCACCCAGCGCGCGCCATCGGCCCCCAGCTCGAGCACATCGGCATGCGCCTCGACCGCCAGCGAGAATGCAGCAGCAACAATCATGACGCGGCAACCCGCGGCGAGAATCATGTCTCGGCCCTCCAGAATGTCCCCCTTTGTCTATCCTAAATGACAAGCGGGTGACAGCCTTGCGAAAGTGCCCTCTCGCGCAGCCGCCGCGCCTGCGGGATTCGGCAGAACGGGCGGGAGCACCGCCTGGTGCCGCCCGCCCGTTCGCGAGGCTCGGGTGCGACCCGCGGGCCGCGGTTATCGAATGGGGGCGATCGCCCCGGCTTGCGTCAATCGCGCAGCGTCAGCTGCCCGGCGCGGGCCGGAGCAGGGCGAAACTCGCCGCGCGCCAGCATCTTGAGCGCCTTGCGCGCCAGCCGCCGCGAATCGGTGGTCTGGCCATCGGCGGTGTCGAGCTCGACCACCTCGTCGCAAGCTGCCGCGGTTTCGAAGGCGGCGCGCGCCTTGGCGTCTTCACCGGCCTGAGCATAGGCAATGCCGAGATTGATCAGCAGCGCCGGGTCCTGCGGATCGGCAGCGCTGGCACGTTCGAGCATGGTCAGCGCCTGATGGGAACGACCGGCCACCAGCGGCTGCACTGCAAGCTCGCTCGCTTCGGCAAGCATGGCAGGCGGCACGACAGCGGGCGCGCCCGGCAGGGGGGTCGCAGCGACAAGCGCAAGTGCGAGAGCGGCAAAGGACATCGGTAACTCTCCTCCAAGTTCGTGGAGCATGATGACTCACCTCGAAGGACGATGCAACAAAACCGTAACATTGTCATTTATCTGCAATCTAGAACGCTAGATCGCTGTTTCATAGGCATTCTTTTGTTACACTGCGACGCGGAACGTCCAATCCGGTGCCGTTCGATTTTGTCATATTTGTCTTTCTTCGGTCATAATGACCGAACTGCAACATCACTGTCATGATGCAAGAATTCTGACACGACGCCCCCCTAGCGACCCTTCAGCGCAACGCTTTCGCGCCTCAATCGATTCTCGGACCAATAGGGGACCATCGCTCGTGAAAAATCTTCAACGCACCTTGATCATGGGATGCAGCCTGGTTGCCCTCGCGGGCTGCGGCGCGGATGAAATCGTTTCGCCGGGCACCGGCGGCGACATCATCATCAACAACCCGCCGCCCTCGCCGACCCCGACCCCGACCCCGACGCCCACGCAGGCGCTCGTGACCCCGGCAGGCGGCTGCCCCACCATCGCCACCGCGGGCGGGTTGATTGATCGCCAGACGCTGTCCGGCCCGACCGGCACCTACCGTGTGTGCGAACTGCCGGCGCGCTTCACCGCCAGCGACACCCTGCCCTATGTCCGCGGCCTCGTTTACCAGATCAACGGCCGCGTCGAAGTCGGCGCGGATCGCGGCTTTTCCAGCACCGGCACCACTGTCACGCTGACGGTCGAGCCGGGCGTGATCTTCTTCGCGCAGCAGGACTCCTACCTGGTCGTCAACCGCGGCAACGCGATCCAGTCGAACGGCACCGCCGATCGCCCGATCATCTGGACCAGCCGCGACAACATCGTCGGCGTGGCCAACGACAACAGCCAGCAGCAGTGGGGCGGCGTCGTGCTGCTCGGCCGCGCGCCGGTGTCGGATTGCTCGAGCGGGGTGTTTAACACCTCCGCCGCGCCGAACGCCAACCCGACCTGCGAAGGCCGCCTCGAAGGCGCGGCGATCGCCACCCCGTTCGGCGGTGCTAATGCCGCCGACAGCTCGGGCTCGTTCCGCTTCAACCAGATCCGCTTCTCGGGCTTCGAACTGGCGCCCAACAACGAACTCCAGTCGCTGACCACCGGCGGCGCGGGTTCGGGCACCACGATCGAAAACCTCGTCTCGTTCAACAGCTCGGATGACGGCGTCGAATTCTTCGGCGGCGGGTTCAACGTCCGCAACATGGCGATCATCGGCGCATCGGACGATTCGCTCGATGTCGACACCGGCGCGATCGTCAATGTCGACACCATGATCGCGGTGCAGCGTTCGACCACCGGCGACCGTCTGATCGAACTCGATTCGCCCAACGTCGCCGACCGCACGCCTTCGAATGCGATCCCCCAGACCCGCCTGCAGGTGAACAACTTCACCTTCGTGCAGCGCGATGGTTCGCCGCAGGTGATTCAGGCCCGCGGCGGCGCGGCGCTTGGCCTCACCAACGGCGTGATCAATTCCGGCAACAGCCATTGCTTCCAGATCGACGAGCCCACCACGCTGGCGGCGCTGATCGGGGTGGACTCGGTGGTCGGCGATTGCCCGGCGGTCGATCCGATCCGCGGCGGCGGCGGCAACTCCAACGCCGATGTGGCGGCGGCGATCAACGCAGGCACCAACAACAACTTCGCCTTCGCCATCACGCTGACCAATAATGTGGTCAACGGCACGGGCGAGACCGGGCGCACCGCCTTCAACGCCAATGGCCGCTCAATGTTCTTCCCGACCCGCACCTATATCGGCGCGGTCCAGAACGCGGCGGCGCTGACCACCACGTTCGGCAACTGGACCTGCAATTCGTCGATCCAGAACTTCGGCAGCAGCACCGGGGCCTGCATCTCGCTGCCGGTCTACCCGGTCTAAGCGGCGATCTTTTCGACCAACGGGGGAGACGCCGCTTCATTGCAGCGCCTCCCCCATTTTCGCATCCAGACTGATTTATTCCCGAGGGGGTCCTCACTATGTCGACCGGCACGCGCCTGGCAGGCCTGCTGCTTCTCACCACGTCGCTGACCTTGCCGTCTGTCCTCAACGCGCAAGAGGCGCCGCAGGAGGATGAGGCCATCAGCGAGACGGCGGAGGACGAACTCCCGGCGGAAGACTTGCAGGAGACCGACATCTCCGTCCCCGGCGGCGGGATCATCGTAACCGGCCGTCGCAGCCGCGATCCGGCGCGGTCTTCGGGCCAGGTGCTGAGCGTCTTGTCGGAAGCCGACATCGCCCGCACCGGCGAAGGCGACATCGCGGGCGCATTGTCGCGCGTGTCGGGCCTGTCGCTGGTCGGCAATGGCCGCGTCTTCGTGCGTGGTCTGGGCGATCGCTATTCGCTCGCGCTGCTCAACGGCCTGCCGCTGCCCAGCCCCGAACCGCTCAGCCGCGTCGTCCCGCTCGACATCTTCCCCACCAGCGTGATTGCCTCGTCGCTGGTGCAGAAGACCTATTCGGCCAACTTCCCGGGCGAATTCGGCGGCGGGGTGATCAACCTCACCACCAAGGCGATCCCGTCGGAGGATTTCCTCACGCTCAGCGTCGGCGGCAGCGGCGATACCGAAACGACCTTCCAGAACGGCCTGACCTATTTCGGCAGCCGCTATGACACCTTCGGCTTCGACAATGGCAACCGCGACTTCCCCAGCGCGCTGCAAGGCCTGATCGGCAGCGGCACCCGCATCAACGATGCGCCAGCCGATGTGCAGCGCCAGCTGGCCGGGCAGATCATGCCGCTGAACCTCGTGACCTTGCAGAAGAACGACGTTCTGCCGATGAACTTCTCCGCCAACCTCACCGGCGGGGCCTCGTTCGAGGTGGGTGACGGCAATTACCTCGGCATCATCGCCACCGCCGGGATCACCAACACCTGGCGCAACCGCAATGTCACCAGCCAGCAGTTCGGCGACGCGGAAGCCGGGCAGATCCTGTTCGATTCGCAGAACTTCATCACCGACAACAAGGTGCTGGTGAACGGGATGCTGGCCTTCGGGCTCGACATCGGCGAACACACGATCCGCTGGACCAACCTCTACATCCGCGACACCCTCAAGACCGCGCGGCTGGCGCAGGGCACCGACAGCTTCACCGATGTCGCGCGGCCCTTCGATTTCCAGACCCAGCAGACCGGCTGGTTCGAACGCCAGCTGATGGATTCGCAGATCGTCGCCGAATTCGATTTCGACAGGTTCGATATCGACCTGCGCGGCGGCTATGCCCGCACCGATCGCGAGGCGCCCTACAACGCGATCGTCCCCTATATCCGCACCAACATCCCCGGCGACCCGTTCGGCGACAAGTTCGTGGTCGATGTCGGCGCGCTGGTGGGCGGGACCGAGCGGATTCAGGTCGGCTTCGAAGACCTTCGCGAAGAGCTGTGGTATGGCGGGGCGGACGTCAGCTTCGATGTCACCGACAATCTCTCGCTGACCGCGGGCTATGCCTATTCGGACACCACCCGCCGCTCGATCAGCTTCATCATCCGCCCGCTCGTCGGCTCTTCCGCCGAGCTCACCACCGCGCTGCGTGCGCTGGGCCTGCGGCGTCCGGGCGACATCATCAACGGCGCGGTGCTGGCAACCGATGCGCAGGGCAACGGGCTGTTCAACGTGACCGTCTCCGACCCGACGCCCTTCCCGGTGTTCGACGCAGCGCTGACGATCCACGCGGGCTATGGCCTTGCGCGCTATCGCCCGACCGACCGGCTCAGCCTCGAAGCGGGCGTGCGCTACGAGGACGCGCTGCAGCTGGCCGCGCCCGATCCGACCTTCGGCGGCACCAACCTTGCCAACCCGACCCGGATCGCCAACGACTACTTCCTGCCCTCGGCGACCATCACCTGGGAGGTGATCGACGATCTGCAACTGCGCCTCGCCGCATCGCAGACCATCGCCCGCCCGCAGTTCCGCGAGCTGGTGGAGCAGACCTATTTCGATCCGGAATCGAACCGCCGTTTCCGCGGCAACCCCTTCCTGCAGGACAGCGAGCTGATCAACGTCGAAGCGCGCGCCGAATATTACCTTGGCGGGCCGAGCAAGGTCAGCCTCGCGGGCTTCTACAAGAAGATCGACAACCCGATCGAAAACTTCCTGATCACCGCGCCGGGCATCATCGAAACGAGCTACGCCAACGCACCCTCAGCCGAGCTTTACGGGGCCGAGCTCGATCTCGCTTACGGGATCGACCTCGCCAATTGGGGTGGGTTCTTCGAGACCAAGCAGTTCCTGGTGATCGCCAACTACACCTACACCCAGTCGTCGATTTCGGTCGGCGCGGCGGACCTCGCCCCCATCCCGGGCGCGACCGGCCAGCTGGCGAGCCAGCTGTTCGACGATGGCGCGCCGCTGGTGGGCCAGTCGGATCACGTCGCCAACCTGTCGCTGGGAATCGAGGATCTCGACAAGGTGCAGCAGCTCACCGTGCTGTTCAACTACGCCAGCGAGCGCGTGACCCTGCGCGGCGGGGCGCTGCCGGACGTGGTGGAAGACCCGGGCCTGACGGTCGATCTGGTCGGGCGCTCGGAAGTGAAGCTGGGCGGCCTGCCGCTGGAGCTGAGCTTCGAGGTGCGCAACATCTTCGGCCGCGACAATTTCGAGTTCCAGCAGCTCGGCGCCAACCGCGCGGAGATCAACACCTTCGACGTCGGCACCAGCTTCTCGATCGGGGTGAAGGCGGAATTTTAAGACACAGCGCCATACACGCAAAAGGGCCGCTCCTTCACGGGGGCGGCCTTTTTTGTCTGGCGGGGGGTTGTCCGCCCTGAGCGTGCCTTATCGAGTTGCGCATGGCCGCTTATGCTGCCACTCTGTTTGCCAATCTATCGTTCCGAAAAGAAAATCATTGCTACATCAAAATATTACGCCAGCTTCAACCGAGCTGGAGCCGCGCAAGCTGATCGCAGCGCTGAAACAATTCTCCATGCCGCACGCAGGAAGAAGCATCTGGGAGCTGGCGACGACGCTGGTTCCCTTCGTCGCCGTTATCGTGGTGATGCTTGTCGCGGTCGACCGGGGCTATGCTGCGGCGCTCATCCTCACCCCTGTGGCGGGCCTGCTCTTGCTGCGGACCTTCATCATCCAGCATGATTGCGGGCACGGTGCCTTTTTCCGCAAGCGGACGGGCAATGACTGGACCGGTCGCGTGCTCGGGGTGCTGACCTTCACGCCCTATGATTGCTGGAGCCGCTCGCACACCCTGCATCATGCCAATACCGGCAATCTGGACGCGCGCGGATTTGGCGATGTCGATACCTTGACCGTCAAGGAGTTCCGCGAACTCAGCCCGATGAAGCGGCTGTTCTACCGCGCCTATCGCCATCCGATCGTGCTGCTCGGCATCGGCCCTGCCTACCTGTTTCTCCTCCGCCACCGGCTGCCAATCGGCCTGATGCGGGCCGGATCGAAATACTGGGTCAGCGCGCTTGCCACCAATGTCGCAACGGCTGTCGTGCTGGGCGGCCTGATTTACCTGTTCGGCCTCGTCACGACGACGCTGGTCGTGATCCCGACCTTGCTGATCGCCGCCTCGACGGGGGTGTGGCTGTTCTACATCCAGCACCAGTTCGAAAATGCCCATTGGGACAAGCGCCCGGACTGGTCGTTTCACGAAGCGGCGTTTCGCGGAAGCTCCCATCTCGACCTCGCGCAGCCGCTGCGCTGGTTCACCGGCAATATCGGCATCCACCACGTTCACCATCTGATGAGCCGGATCCCCTTCTACCGCCTGCCGGAGGTGCTGCGCGCCTTTCCCGAGCTGCGACAGATCAACCGTTTCACCGTGCCCCAGACCTTGCGCCCCCTGATGCTTGCCCTGTGGGACGAGGACGCGCGCAGGCTGGTCACCTTCCGGGAAGCCGCCGGGCGATAATCCGAGGCCGACACGCGGCTTTGACCCTTACGGAGCAAAAACCGGCAGACAGGCGGGTTTCTGCCACCGCGCCTGAGGCTTGTGTTTCTGCGCGCCTGTGCCCATAGCGCCCGCATCGACGGACCCGCGCATTCGCGGGTGGCTCGGCCCGGCGCCTATCCCCGGGACAATCCGGCAGCATCCTGCCGATGACCGATCTGGACTTCATCATGACATTTGCCGCCACGCTTCGCCGCGATTGGCTCTCGAACCCTCGGGCTGACATTCTCGCGGGGATCGTTGTTGCCCTTGCGCTGATCCCCGAGGCGATCGGCTTTTCGATCATCGCCGGAGTCGATCCGCGCGTCGGGCTTTATGCCTCGGTCGCCATCGCGATCGTGATTTCCTTCACGGGCGGTCGTCCCGGCATGATCTCGGCCGCGACCGCCGCGGTGGCGGTGCTGGTGGTGCCGCTGGTGCGCGATCATGGCGTCGGATACCTGTTTGCCGCGACGATCCTGATGGGGATCATGCAGATCGCAGCGGGCTTGCTGCGGCTCAATCTGGTGATGCAGTTCGTATCACGCTCGGTCATCACCGGCTTCGTCAATGCGCTCGCCATCCTGATCTTCATGGCGCAGCTGCCGCAGCTGACAGGCGTGACGTGGCAGGCCTATGCGATGGTCGCAGGCGGGCTGGCGATCATCTACCTGCTGCCGCGTCTGACCACGGCGGTCCCACCGCCGCTGGTGGCGATCATCGTGCTGACCATCCTTGCGGTTGGAACAGGTGCGCCGGTCAACACCGTCGCCGACATGGGCAATCTGCCCGAAGGTCTGCCCAGTCTGGTCTGGCCCGATGTGCCGCTGACCTGGGAAACGCTGCGGATCATCGCGCCCTACTCGGCGGCGATGGCCGCGGTCGGCCTGCTCGAATCGCTGCTGACCGCACAGATCGTCGACGACATGACCGAAACGGGCAGCGACAAGCGCCGCGAATGCGCCGGGCAAGGCACCGCCAATATCGCCGCTGCGCTGGTCGGCGGCATGGGCGGCTGCGCGATGATCGGGCAATCGGTGATCAACGTCACCTCGGGCGGGCGCGGGCGACTTTCGACCTTCACCGCAGGCGCGTTCCTGATGTTTCTGCTCGCCGTGCTTGGCCCCTACGTGGGACAGGTGCCGATGCCCGCGTTGGTGGCGATCATGATCATGGTGTCGATCAGCACCTTCAGCTGGAATTCGATCCCCAACCTGCGGCGCCATCCGTGGCCTTCGTCGGTCGTCATGCTGACCACGGTCGCGGTGGTGGTGGGCACGCATGACCTTTCGCTGGGCGTGCTGGCGGGCGTGCTGTTGTCGGGCATCTTCTTTGCCGGCAAGGTGCAGCGGATGTTCGGGGTGGAGCGGACGCTGTCGGAGGACGGGCAGACCGCGCATTACCGGGTCAGAGGCCAGATCTTCTTCGCTTCGGTCGAGCGGTTCGTGGCCGCGATGGACGTGCCGGAAACCGCGCCCAATGTCGCCATCGACATGACGGGGGCGCATTTCTGGGACATCTCGGGCGTTGCGGCGCTCGACAAGATCGTCGCCAGATTGCGGCGCGACGGGCGCAATGTGGAGGTGGTGGGCTACAACCGCGCCAGCGCCGACATCGTCGACAAGTTCGCGCTGCACGACAAGACCGGGTTCGAGCTGGGGGTGAGCCCTCACTAGGCCCTTGCCGACATTTCCTACGCGTCTTCCCGCCGCTATCGTCAGGGCTTGCTCTTTCCCATCGCTGTCAGGGTGGTCGCGGGACCGCCGGGGTCGAACAAGCCCCCTCCCCCCCTGTCCGTCCGCTTGATGAATGCCAGTCTTGCTGTCTGAAAAATCAGGGAAACTCGGCAGGCACATAAGCGGACACGGTGTCCGCTTTGTAACGCTTAAGGGCGCCTTCAGGCCGCCCCCTCACCCCAGATCGAAGACATAGCCCAGCGAGCGGACGGTGCGCAGCGGGTTGCCGCCGCCTGCGGCCTTGATCGCGCGGCGCAACCGGCCGATCCACACGTCCACCGTGCGCTCGTCGATCGGCGGTTCGCGCTTGCCGAGGCCGTTGATCAGGTCCTCGCGGGTCAGCACGCGGTTGGGGTTTTCGGCGAGGAAACGCAGCAGCCGGAATTCGTTGGGGCGCAAAGTGATCGGCTCGCCCGCCCAGCGCGCCTGCAACGCTGCCATGTCGATGGTGAGCGCGCCCATTTCAAACCGCTGGGTCGCGTGACGCTCCAGCCCGCGCGATTGCAGCGCCAGCACGCGGTCGAGCACGGCGGTGCGGGTGAGCGGCCCGATCACGTAATCGTCGGCCCCGGCCCTCAGCGCCCGGCGGCGATCCTCAGCGTCGTCCTCTTCCAGCACCATGGTAACATGAGCGTCAGCGGTGCGCGGATCGGCGCGCAAGCGGCGGCACATTTCGAGGCCTGCGAGGTCGGGCATCACCCAGTCGACAAAGGCCCACATCGGCCCCTCGACCAGCCGCCGCGGGCCTTCCGCGCCCAGCCTGTCAAAGGTGAAGCGGCGCTGATCGTGCACGAAATCATCAAGGCTCTCGCCCAGTTCGCCGGTCAGGAAGATATTGACGACATCCATGCGCTGCTTGCCCCGATTGCCAAGGGGGAGTGGCGCAGGTGTGTGACGCGTTTATGACGGGATTACAGGCGGGAGTCGCAATCCTTGCGAGGGCCTCAGGACAGCGTCAGTCCGCCATCCACCACCAGCGTCTGTCCGATGATGTACGCGGCGAGCGGCGAGGCGAGGAACAGCGCCGCGCCCGCCATGTCCTCGGGCGTGCCCATGCGGCGCAGGGGGATCGCCCTGAGGCTGGCTTCCAGGCGTTCGGGATGGTCGGTGGTGACGCTGGTAAGCTTGGTCGGCACCAGCCCCGGCGCGATGCCGTTGACGCGGATACCGTCGCGCGCCCAGGCCTCGCCCAGCGTCTTGGTAAGGCTCGCCGCGCCCGCCTTGGAGGCAGCATAGGCGGGCGTGCCGATGGTCGATTTGAACGCGGCGACGCTGGAGACGATGATCATCACCCCTCGCGTCTCGGCCAACCCGGCGTGGAAGGCGCGGGCGACGTCCATCACCGAATTGAGGTTGACGTCGACCACCGAATCCCACCCCTCGCGAGTGAATTCGGCCCGCTTGTACCGCACCGCGCCCTGCGACTGGACAATGACATCGAAGGGCGCGACCAACCCCGCCAGCCGGTCGGCCGCGAGCCTGTCGGTCAGGTCGAGCTGGCGGTAGTCGAGCCCTGTGAAATCAGAGTCCTCGGCCTCGAGATAGTCCCCCGCATCGGGCCGCGTGCCCGTGACGGTCACATCCGCGCCGCGCTGGCGGAAGCCGTGGGCAATGCCATTCCCGATCCCCGACGATCCTCCGATGACGAGAACGCGGCGGCCGGTGAAGTCGAGGGGGTCGGTCATTTGTCGGTATCATTGGGGAGCATATAAATCGCTTGTCCTGTGGCGTCGAAGATGAACGGGTACTGCGTAAAGAACGCGTAGCCCAGAACTACCGGCGTCGCCCAATCCGTGTCGGGATACCGCAGAGCGCGCGCCGTGATCGTTGCACGCTCGATGGCAAGGTTGGCATCTTCGATCTTGACCGTTTCGGTAATGACCCCGCCAGCAGTGCGGATCGGTTCGGCTGCCACAACGGCCTTGCCGGCAAAATAAGTGTCCCAAGCACCATCCTTCACCAACATCGGCTCGTTCACGCCCGTGTCCAGCATCATGCTGACGGTCTGCCCTTCCAGCATTCCGGCGATCCTGTTGTCGATCCAAGGAATCTTAATATGCGGTTTTTCAATAGGCTTGAGGCGTCCGCTCGGCAGAAACGCGATGCGCTTCTTGGGATGGTCTACGAAAACCGTCATCGACTTGAATGCCGTCATGCCGAGAATCAGCTCAAGCTTTAGCCCCGGTTCACAGATCAATTCAGGCCAAGGCGTTGCTATCAATGATCCTGTATAACGAAATTGCGAGGGAACTTCGACTTCAACCGGCGATGTGAGATAGCCTGAAATGTCGACAGACGGTGTCTCCACCCCGTTCAAGAAAAGGAGCTTGTCGAGCCGCAAGCGCGCCGCCAATTCGATACTGATCACGGTGTGTGAAGCACCCGTATCGACCGTCGCGCACACCTCTTCTCCGCCAACGTTCGCGCGAAACAGCGGCAGGCTGGCATTGAAAAGCGGGTGGAAGTTTATTGCACCTTCAGAACGCTCGAATGCGATGGTGACTGGGCGCTCCCATGCTTTTGGCTCGGTGAGGCTTGCGCTGCCTTCGATATTGTCCTGTGCAACGGCGCCCGCCACAGCAGATCCCAAGGCTGCGGGAATGAAGATCAAAATGCATTTTCGAAACATAGCTGCGACCCCTGTTTCATGGCTGGCGATTGGTCGGCAGATGAGCGACCTTATGGCTCAGATCGACCGCGAGATCACTTCCTTCATGATCTCGTTGGTGCCCCCGAAAATGCGGGTCACGCGCGCATCGCGCCACAGGCGGGCGATGGCGTATTCGTTCATATAGCCCGCTCCGCCGTGGAGTTGCAGCGCGGTGTCGCAGCATTCCCATTGCAGGTCGGTGTGCCACAGCTTGGCGGCGCTCGCCTCGTCGGTGGTGAGTTCGCCTGCCAAGTGCTTGCGGATCGCCCAATCGAGGTGCGCCCAGCCCACTTGCAACTTGGCCTTGAGGTCGGCGAGCGTGAACTTGGTGTTCTGGAATTCGAACACGGTCTTGCCAAACGCCTTGCGGTCCTTGGTGAACTTGACCGCTTCGTCAAACGCTCGCTGCGCCGCCGCCTGCGCGCCGACCGCGATGCCGAGGCGTTCCTGCGGCAGCTCTTCCATCAGATGCACGAAGCCCATGCCCTCGCCGCCGAGGATATTGGTCATCGGCACGCGGCAATCGTTGAAGAACAGTTCCGAGGTATCGGCGGCGTGCTGGCCGATCTTGTCGAGATTGCGTCCACGCTCGAAGCCGGGGGTCTCGGCGTCGACCAGCACCAGCGAAATGCCCTTCGCGCCCTTCTCGGGATCGGTCTTGGCGACCACGATCACGCAATCGGCGTTCTGGCCGTTGGTGATGTAGGTCTTCGACCCGTTGATGACGAGGTGGTTGCCGTCCTTCTTCGCCGTGGTGCGGATGCCCTGAAGGTCGCTCCCCGCGCCCGGTTCGGTCATGGCGATCGCGGTGATGACGTCGCCGCTGACCATGCCCGGGAGATACTTGGCGCGCTGTTCGGGGGTGCCGAGGCGTTCGAAGTAGTTGGCGGTGATGTCGTTCTGCAGCGTGAAGCCGGCGGACGAGCCGAGGTAGGACAGCTCCTCGGTGAGCACGCAGTTGAAGCCGAAATCGAGCCCGAGGCCGCCGTTTTCCTCCTTCACCGTCATGCACAGCATGCCCGCATCGCCCATCTTTTTCCACACGTCGCGCGGCACGATGCCTTTGGCCTCATGCTCGTCCATATGCGGCGTCAGCGCTTCGGCGAAGACCTTGCGGACCGTGTCGCGGAAGGCCTCGTGGTCTTCGTTATAGGCGGTGCGATAGGAGGTCGCGAGCATGAGGGTTCTCTCCGGCAAATGGGTTTTGATTTGCCATGAGTGAACAGTGCAGGCGGGCGTCGGTCAAGCGCGAAAGTGGGGGTGTCGAACACACGACCCGCCGTCCTGTCGCTAGCTTGCGCTGAACGTGACCGGCGATTAGGACTGCAGTTCCATGCAAATCGAGCATCTCCTGATCTTCGCGCTCGGGCTTAGCTTGCTCGGCTGCACAGATGGCCCCGTACGCTCGCCAGTATGCGATGCGTTCGAAAGCCCCGGGAAGCATCTTGGCGAACCTATGAAGTTCGAGGCCCTCGTTGTCTATCGGGACGGCGCATTCATCTCTCCGGCAACTGACTGCGGCACCAAGGGTCTCGGCGTTCGGGCCGACATTCAGCAGATTTACAGCGCCCCGATATTTTTGAGATCGCGGGATATGAGCACATCCGAGAAGCCATATGCAGTGAGAATGAACGTCGAGGGTGTGTTCAGACCGGGAAACCCCGACCAACTTCATGGCAGTGACTTCATATTCGAGGTCGCCAGTTACGAAAGCGCAAGGCTCGTCGTATCCGAACGCGCTTATGATTGGCTCGAAGAACCGCCGCCAGCACCCGCTACCTACGATACGCCAATCAACTCGCGCTAATCCTCATTCCAGCGGAAGCTGGGACCTAGGGCGGCAAGCGCTGCCCCGTGAGGCACTAGGCCCCAGCTTTCGCTGGGTGACGGGGGAGTTGAGGGGGGCGGTCGATTGCCACCTCCGTCTTCCCGGGCTTGACCCGGGATCCCGCTTCTTCTTCGATCAAGAGCGCAAAAGGCAGCGGGGCCCCGGATCAAGTCCGCGGAGACGAGTGGGCTAGAGCCTTACCCCACAAACGCGCGTTCGATCACAAACGGGCTGCAGGGCGTCACATCAGGCCCGACTGCAAACCACCAGCACGTGCAGCGTCTCGCCATCCTCGCTCAGCACCGGAGTGGCCATGCCGTTCGGCAGGCTCTTGAGCACCGGGCGAAGCTGCGGGGGTAGTTCTGTGTCGTGCACGAAGCGCTTGCGCTCCACCTTGGCGTCCATCGCCTTGCCGAGCTTCACCGCTTCGCCGCACGAGCTGATCGCCATCGTCCGCGCCTGGAATTCGTCCGCCGAAACCGCGTTGGCAGCAACCGACAGCTGGACGAGGTTGTAATTGGGCAGCGTCGAGGTTTGCTCGGCCTGAGCGGTCGCGGCAGTTGGCGCGAGCGCGGCGGCGAGCATGGCGGCGGCGGCGGCAAGACGGTAAAGCATGGCAGTCTCCCTGTTTCGGAGAGGCTGCCAATCCGTTGCTGAACTGCCTGTGAACGCTGCGGAATGCTCCGCTGCGGCGCTTACCCCACGAAGGCGCGCTCTATCACGAACTGGCCAGGCTTGTTGTTCGCGCCTTCCTCGAAGCCGCGCTTTTCGAGGTCAGCCGCGTGGTCCTTGATCATCGCCATCGAGCCGCACAGCATCACGCGATCTTCCTCGGGCACGAAGCGCTGCGGGCCCTTGGACTGTTCGAACAACCGGCCATCGTCGATCAGTGCCTGAATGCGGCCCTGCGTGCGGAAGGGTTCGCGGGTGACGGTGGGGACGTAGATCATCTTGGCGCGGTCTTCGTCCTCGAGCAGCGGGTCGCCTTCGAGCTTAGATTCGAGCAGCTCGCGATAGGCCAGCTCGTTCACGTTGCGCACCGAGTGGACGACGATCACTTCCTCGAACATCTGGTAGACCTCGGGATCGCGCACGAGGCTCATGAAGGGCGCAAGGCCGGTGCCGGTCGAGAGCATGAACAGCCGCTTGCCCGGCAGCAGCGCGTCGGTCACCAGCGTGCCGGTAGGCTTCTTGCCGAGATAGATCGGATCGCCCGGCAGGATGTGCTGAAGCCGCGAGGTCAGCGGGCCGTCCTGCACCTTGATCGACAGGAACTCCAGCTCCTCGGCATAGGAGGGCGAAGCGACCGAATAGGCGCGCAGCAGCGGCTTGCCGTTGTCGCCCGGCAGACCGATCATCACAAACTCTCCCGAGCGGAAGCGGAAGCTCGCGGGGCGCGTCATCTTGAGGCTGAATAGCCCCTCGCACCAGTGGTGCACATCGGTGATGGTCTCGACAGAGAGCGCCGCGCTTTCGGTGAACTCGTCGCGGTCGATGATGGGCTGGTTCAAAGCGGGCCTCGGATACAGGTGTGCGCTGCCCGGGACGGGCGGCAGGAACGGGGGCGCAAATGGACGAGTCCTGCGCGCCCTTCAAGACAGATTAGCGATAGGACGTGAAAGCGGGCCTTGATCGGCGCCCGATCCGGCGCGCCATCAGTTCCAGCCGGCGGCGTTGTAGATCTGGCTCGCCTTCGCCTCGTTCTCGCCGATCTTGGCGGCAGGGAGCGGATCGGCCTTGAAGGTGCCGAGCGCCTGCACCGCCGAAGTGGGCGCGATGCCTTTCACCGCCGGATATTCGTTGTTGCCGTTGGCGAGATATTGCTGCGCGCTTTCGGAGGTGAGGTATTCGAGGAACTTCACCGCATTGGCGCGATTGGGCGCGGTCTTGACCACGCCCGCGCCGCTCATGTTGACGTGGGTGCCAGTGGTCGCCTGATTGGGGAAGATGATCCCCACCGCATCCAGCACCTTGCGCTTTTCGGGCGTGTCGAAGCGGGCGAGGTAATAGGTGTTGACCAGCGAGATGTCGCACTCGCCCGCGGCCACGGCCTCGATGTTCGACATGTCGTTGCCCTGCGGCGGGCGCGCGAAATTGGCGACGACGCCCTTCGCCCAGGCGTTCGCCGCCGCCTCGCCATCATGCGCGATGATGCTGGCGAGCAGCGCGATGTTGTAGACGCTGGAAGACGACCTCATGCAGATGCGCCCCCGGAATTCGGGCTTGGCGAGATCGGCATAGGTCGCCAGCCCCGCAGGCTTGCCCTTGGCCTTGTTGTAGATGATGATCCGCGCCCGCGTGGTCAGCGCGAACCAGCGGCTGCGCGGATCGCGCAGCTCTGGCGGGATTCGCGCCGCCAGCACCTGCGATTCGACCGGGGCGAGGATTCCCGCCTCCTCGGCGCGCCAAAGGCGACCGGCATCGACGGTGATGAAGAGGTCGGCCGGGCTGAACTCGCCCTCGGCCTCGATCCGTTCGAGCAGTGCGTCGGCATCGGCCTCGATCCGGTTGACCTTGATCCCGGTGTCGCAGGTGAAATCCTCGTAGAGCGCCAGATCGGTGTCATAGTGGCGCGAGGAGTAGATGTTGACGTCGCCCGCAGGCGCCGCGCAATCGCGGCGGGGCGCATCCGCGCTCTGGTCCGCACAGGCGGAGAGCATGGCAAGGGACGCGACGGCGACGGCGGCAAACACGAGATGTTTCATGACAGGAGGGAGGCTTTCGCAAGGTTTCTTGCGAATGACTTGCAATATTATTGTCGTCTGCGCAAGCGCTAAACGCGCAGGAAAGCCCGCACGCTCTCGGGGTCTGGCATGACGCTGTAGGTGCGTGCCGGATCGACGGCGAGAGCGGTTTCGACCGTGATCGTCGCGCCATCGGCTCCGTCGATCAGCACCCGCGCCCGCGCGCCCAGCGGGTGCACATCGCGCACCCGGCCGCCGCGCACATCGGCGACGGGCACCAGCCGGTCGGCCTGCACCAGCAGATCGAGCGCGGGGGTATCGGGCAAGTCGCCTGCGAGGCTGGCGAGCGGCCACAGGCCGAAGGGCGTATCCAGCCCCTCCTCGGCGCGGGTGCCCGCAATGACCTGCGCGCCCGAGAAGATCGCGCCCACCGCTGCGGTAGCGGGCGAGCCGTGGAGTTCGGGCGGTGTGCCGAACTGGACGATGCGCCCTGCCTCCATCACCGCAATCCGGTCGGCAATGTCGAGCGCCTCGGCCGGGTCGTGCGTGACGAGGATGACGGTCGATCCGGCCTCGCGCAGCAGGATGCGGCAATCGCGGCGCAAGCTCCGGCGCAGCACGATATCGACGCTGGCGAAGGGTTCGTCCATCAACAGCACGCGCGGCTCGGGCGCCATTGCCCGGGCAAGCGCGGCGCGCTGTTGCTGCCCGCCGGAAAGCTCGTGCGGATAGCGCGCGCCCATCCCCGCCAGCCCGACCTTGGCGAGCCATGCCTCGGCCTCGCCGCGCCGCGCGCGCGGTAGGCCGAAGGCGACATTGGCGGCCAGCGTCATGTGCGGAAACAGCGCGCCGTCCTGGAACACCAGCCCCACCGGCCGCGCCTCGGGCGGGGGGTTGTAACCGGGCTCCGCCAGCAGCTCATCGCCCAGCGCGATGCTGCCCTGCTGCACCCTCAGCAGCCCCGCCGCGAGGCCGAGCAGTGTTGACTTCCCGCAACCCGACGCGCCAAGCAGACAGGTGATCTCTCCCGCGGGCGCGGTGAGGCTGATATCCTCGAGCGCCCGCACCGCACCGTAAGCGTGGGCAATATGACGAAATTCGAGGCTCAATGGCGCTGTCCGAAGGGTTGAAGGTGAGCCGCCTTAGGCAATTTGCGGGCGCTCCTGCAAGCGAAGCCGCGCGGACGGCATCGCGCGCGGGCCGCGAGGGCGCGGGCTGGACGCTTGCCGCGCTGGCGCTCGCGGCGCTGGCGGGCCTGCCGCTTGTCGCCATCGGCTGGGCCGCGCTGGCAGGCGGGGGCGAGACGATCGGCGCGCTCGCGGCGACGGTGCTGCCGACCTACATCGCCAACACCATGCTGCTGATGCTGCTGACCGGCGCAATCGCGGCGGTGACGGGCACCGGCTGCGCCTGGCTGATCGCCGCGACCCGCTTCCCCGGACGGCGCATCCTCAGCTGGGCGCTGGTGCTGCCGCTGGCGCTGCCCGCCTATCTCTCGGCCTATATCTATGCCGACATACTCGATTTTGCCGGCCCGGTGCAGAGCGGCTTGCGCAGCGCGACCGGATGGGGGGTGGACGATTACTGGTTCCCCGACATCCGCTCGCTTGGCGGGGGCGCGATGGTGCTGGGGCTGGTGCTGTTTCCCTATGTCTATCTGCTCGCGCGGACGGCCTTTGCGACCCAGAGCCTGACCCAGTTTCGCGCCGCGCGCAGCCTTGGCGCAGCGCCCTCCCGCGCCTTCTGGCAGGTCGCCCTGCCCGCCGCACGCCCGGCCATCGCCGGGGGCCTCGCGCTGGTGCTGATGGAGGTGCTGGCCGACTTTGGCGTGGCCGAATATTTCGCTATTCCCACCTTCTCCACCGGCATCTTCCGCAGCTGGCTGGCGATGGGCGACAAACCGGCGGCGCTCAAGCTTTCGGCGGTAATGCTGATCTTCGTGATCGCGCTGGTGGCGTGGGAGGCGCAATCCCGGCGCGGGCGCAGCGACAGCCGCGATGGGCTGGCGGGCCGCGCCTACGAAGAGCCGCTGGTGCAGCTTTCGCCGACGGGCAAGGCGCTGGCGTGTCTCGCATGCGGCGTGCCGGTGCTGCTCGGCTTTGTGCTCCCGGCAGGCTACCTCGTCAGCCTTGCCCTGACCCCGACGGCGCAGGCCGCTGCGGGCGAGCTGGGGACCTATCTGCGCGGGAGCCTGTGGCTGGGCGTGGCGACGGCGAGCCTGTGCCTTGCCGCCGCGCTGCTGCTCGCCTTCGCCCGCGCGCGCTCGGCCTCGCGCGTCACGGCCAGCGCGATCCGGCTGGCGACGCTCGGCTATGCCCTGCCCGGCGCACTGCTGGCGGCAGGCCTGCTGGCGCCGCTCGGCGCCTTCGACGTGACCATGACCCGCTTTGCGCGTGATAGCCTGGGATGGAGCGGCGGGCTGCTGCTGACGGGGACGAGCGCGGTGCTGGTCTATGCGCTGTCGGTGCGGTTCCTGACGGTCGCCTACAATGCGGTCAGCGGTGGCCTTGCGCGGATTCCCCCCGGCCTCGATGCCGCAGCGCGCAGTCTCGGCGCGGGGCCCTCGCGGGTGCTGGCGCGGATCTATGCTCCGTTGCTCGCACCCAGTCTGGCGGGCGCCGCCGCGCTGGTCTTCATCGATACCCTGCGCGAGCTTCCCGCGACGCTGATCCTACGCCCCTTCAACCTCGAAACGCTGGCAACCCGCACCTACCGCCTCGCCAGCGACGAACGGCTGGTCGAAGCGGCGATCCCGGCGCTGATCCTGCTCGCGGCGGGCCTGCTCCCGGTGCTGGTGCTGAACCGGATTGGGAAGCGCTGAAAGAAACTGTCCAGTCAGCCTGTCACACGGCTTGTCCGAAGCGATTGAACCGTTCACAAGACGCTCGACATGGCACGCTTCCCCTTCTCCGCAATCGTCGGTCAGGACGAGATGAAACAGGCGCTGCTGATCGCGGCAGTGGACCCTTCGATCGGCGGCGTGATGGTGTTCGGCGACCGCGGCACGGGCAAGAGCACCGCCGCGCGCGCGCTCGCCGGGCTGCTGCCGCCGATCATGGCGGCAGACGGCTGCCCCTATGGCGCCTCGAAAGAAGATCAGGCGCGCTATCCCGAGGTCTGCGGACAGGGCAAGCTGGTGAAGCGCGCCGTCCCCTTCGTCGACATGCCGCTGGGCGCGACCGAGGACCGGGTGATCGGCAGCCTTGATCTGGAGCGCGCGCTGCGGTCGGGCGAGAAGGCGTTCGAGCCCGGCCTGCTCGCCAAGGCCCATCGCGGGTTCCTCTATATCGACGAGATCAATCTGCTCGAAGACCATCTGGTCGACCTGCTGCTCGATGTCGCCGCCTCGGGCGAGAACGTGGTCGAGCGTGAAGGGCTTTCGGTGCGCCACCCGGCCAAGTTCGTACTGATCGGCAGCGGCAACCCCGAAGAGGGCGAGTTGCGCCCGCAGCTGCTCGACCGCTTCGGGCTTTCGGTCGAGGTGCGCACGCCCAAGGACATTGAGACCCGCATTGCGATCATGAAGCTGGTCGCCGAGAACGAGGCTGACCCCGAAGGCTTCGCCGCGCGCTGGGCGGGCGAGGACGAGGCGATCCTCAAGCGCGTGGCCAAGGGCAAGGCGAAGTTGCCCAAGCTGACCCCCGGCGATGACGTGCTGCGCGATGCCGCCAACCTGTGCCTTGCGGTGGGCGCGGATGGTCTGCGCGGCGAGCTGACCCTGATGCGCGCCGCTCGCGCGCTGGCGGCGCTGGAGGGGGCCCGAGCCGTCACCCGCAAGCATCTGATCGCCATCGCCCCCTCCGCGCTGCGCCACCGGCTGCGGCGCGACGTGCTCGACGAGACCGGCTCCACCACGCGCATCAACCGGGCGATGGCCGAGCTGTTCGGATGACGACGCCGCCCGCCGCCGCCGCCGACCCGCTCGACGATGCGGTGCTGGCGGCGCGGCTGTTTGTCCTTGCACCGAGCGTCTTCAAGGGCCTGACCCTGCGCGGGAGCAGCCCGGCGCGCGAGGCGCTGGGGGCGGCTCTGGCCGAGGCGATTCCGCTGCGCCGCCTGCCCGGCCATGTTGATGACGAGCGGCTGCTGGGCGGGATCGACCTTGCCGCGAGCCTTTCGGCAGGCAAACCAATCCGCCAGACCGGGTTGATCGAGGAGGCGCGCGGCGGGGCCCTGATCGCCGGCATGGCCGAGCGGATGGAGGCGGGTGTCGCGGGGCGGCTGGCACAAGCGCTCGACGACCCGCTCGACGAGGGACAGACCGCGCTGGTGCTGCTCGACGACGCGGTCGAATCCGACGATGCTCCGCCTGCGAGCCTGACCGAGCGCCTCGCCTTTGCCTGCGACCTTTGCGCCTCGCGCCGCTGGCAGGGCGTGGAGCTTGCCCCAGCGGCAGGCTCCCTCGCCGATGTCGCACCCCTCGCTGACGCTGACCTGCGCGCACTGGCCGCCACAGCCGAGGCGCTGGGGGTGGAAAGCTTGCGCGCGCTGATCTTCGCCGGAGAGGCCGCGCGCGGGCTGGCGGCGCTGGCGGGGCGGGATGCGGCAGAGAAGGCGGACCTGTCTGGCGCCGTGCGCCTCGTCCTCGCGCCCCGCGCCACCCGCCTGCCGCCGCAGGAACAGGATGCCCCGCCGCCCGAAGAACCGCCCCCGCCCCCCGATGGCGAGCGCGACGACCCGTCCGACAGCGACCGGCAGCAGCAGGAACCCGACCTCTCCGACATCCTGGTCGAAGCCGCGCGGGCCGCGATCCCGGCGGGGCTGCTGGAGCAGCTTGCCCAAGGCAAGGCCCCGCGCCGTTCATCCTCGAGCGGCACCGGGCAGAAACGCAAGGCGGTGACGCGCGGCAAACCGCTGGGCGCGCGCCCCGGAATGCCGCGTGGGGGCCACAAGCTGGCGCTGATCGATTCCCTGCGCGCCGCGGTGCCGTGGCAGGCGGTGCGCCGCAGAGAGAAGGGCGCAGACCCCGACGCGCCAATCATCATGCGCAAGGAAGACCTGCGCATCCGCCGCTTCGAAGAGCGCGCCGCGCGGGTCACGATCTTCGCAGTCGACGCCAGCGGCTCGGCGGCGGCGGCGCGGCTGGCCGAGGCCAAGGGCGCGGTCGAGCTGATGCTGGGCCAAGCCTACGTCACCCGCTCCGAGGTCGCGCTGGTCGCCTTTCGCGGCACCACCGCCGAGCTGATCCTGCCCGCCACCCGCAGCCTCACCCGCGCACGCCGCACGCTGGCGGAACTGCCCGGTGGCGGCGGCACCCCGCTTGCGCTGGGCCTCAATGCCGCGCGCGAGGTGGCAGAGGCCGTCATCGCCAAGGGGCGCAGCGCCGCGCTGGTGATCCTCACCGACGGGCGCGCCAATATCGCCGTCGACGGCTCCCCCGGTCGCCCGCAGGCTGCCAAGGACGCCGAGACCGCCGCCAAGGCCATCGCGGCGCGCGGGATCGACAGTCTGGTGATCGATATCTCCGCCCGCCCCGGCCCGGAGGGTGCGAGCCTCGCGCAGGCGCTGGGCGGCCGTTTCCTCGCCCTGCCCCGCGCCAATGCGCGGATCCTGCAAGCGGCGATCAACGCCGTGCAGGCTCCACCATCACGGGCGGCCCGGGCGGCATGAGCGCGCTCGACTGGCACCGCGAAGGCCTGATCTGGCCGCACCGCGAGGCGAGCGACTTCATCACCGTGGGTGGCAAGCGTTGGCACGTACAACGCATGGGAGAAGGCCCTCCGCTGCTACTGCTCCACGGCACCGGGGCCTCGGTCCATTCCTGGCGCGGGCTGATGCCGTTGCTGGCCGAGAGCCACAGCGTGATCGCCCCCGATCTGCCGCGCCACGCCTTCACCACCGGGCACGATGCCTATGCCATGAGCCTGCCCGCGATGGCGCGCGAGATCGCCGCGCTGCTGCGGGAACTGGACGTTCAGCCCGCCGCGATCATCGGCCACTCGGCGGGAGCGGCCATCGCGCTGCAACTGGCGCTCGACCACCAATTCACTGGCCCGATCATCGGCCTCAGCGCGGCGCTGCGCCCCTTCCCCGGCGCGATGGCGCAGATCTTCCCGGCGATCGCCAAAACGCTGTTCGTCAACCCGCTGGTGCCGCGCATCTTCACCCGCAGCATCGATCTCGTCGGCGGGGCGGAGCGCTTCCTGTGGCGCTCGACCCATTCGCGGATCGATCGGCAGGGGCTCGCCTGTTACGCCAAGCTGCTCAAGCACCCCGCCCATGCCGGCGGCGCGCTGGCGATGATGGCGAACTGGGATCTTCCGGGCCTGCGTGCGCGGATGGACGCGGTCGCCAATCCCGTGCTGCTGGTCCACGGCATGAACGATCCCGCGATCCCGCTCGACTGGGCGAAGGATGCCGCCAGTTGGCTTCCCGATGCGCGGCTGGAACCGCTTCCCGGCCTCGGCCATTTGGCCCATGAGGAAGCGCCCGGCGAAGCCGCCGCGCGGATTGCGGCCTTCCTCGCCGAGACTGGATAGGGAGCGCGCCATGGACGGCGGCAATTACGGCTGGATCGAGATCGCGCTGTTCTACGGCATCGCGATCGGCTTTGGCGCGTGGCAGTTCTGGTCGATGGACCGCAAACTCAAGCAGACCCGCGCCGAAAAGGCCGCCAAGGAAGCCGCCGAGCGCGAAGCTGTGCCACCCGAAGGCTAGGCCAGCGGCCCGGCGGCAAAGCTGTCACGGGTGATGACATAGGTGAGATGCGGGATAATCGCGCCGCCCGCCATGATCCGCTCCTCGCGCCGGTCGGTCAGCTGCGCGCCGATCTGCTCCAGCGCGCGGCGCGAGCGCAGGTTGCTCTCCCCCACCAGAAACCGCACCTCGGCCACGCTGGCGAGCGCATGGGCGAGCATCAGGCGCTTCATCGCGTGATTGTAGGTGCCGCCCCAGTGCGAGCGCGCAAGGAAGGTCCAGCCGATCTCGATCGATCCGCCGCCTGCTTCCTCCAGCCCCTGAAAGCGGGATGAGCCGATCACCGCATCGCTCGCGCGGTCGATGGCGACCAGCGCGCCGCCACCTTCCAGCGCATCGTCGAAAAAGGCGCGGAACACCGGCTCCTGCCAGCGATCATGCGCCGGATGCTGTTCCCAGATCAGCGGGTCGGATGCGACCGCGAACAGCGCGTCCCAGTCGCTCTCGCGCAGCGGTCGCAGGCGGATATGCTCGTCCTCCAGCTCCGGTTGGCGATCGAGCACCCTCGCCCCTTCCTCAGACTGCGACCGCGCCCAGCGCGGCGATGAACTTGGGCAGGTTGGCCTGCGTCAGCCCGGCGATGTTGATCCGGCCGGAAGCGGCCATGTAAATCCCGTGCTCTTCGCGCAGGGTCGCAACCTCGTCCTTGGTGATGGGGAGCATCGAGAACAGGCCGTTCTGCGTGCCGAGCGGGGTCAGATCGACCCGGCCTGCCGTGCCCGCCGCAGCCAGCGCATCGCGCACCTCGCGCATCCGCGCGCGCATCGTGTCGAGCTCGTCCTGCCACTGCGCGGTCATGTCGGGGTCGCGCAGGATGATCCGCACCGCCGCGCCGCCGTGATCGGGCGGCATCGACCATGCCGCGCGGGCCAGCGCATTGGCGTTGGAAAAGGCGGTGTCGAGCGCACTGCTCTCGCGCGCCATCACGTAGAACGCGCCGACGCGGTCGCGATACTGGCCGAAATTCTTGTCGCAGGAATAGGCGACGAAGGCCTCGGGCACAGCGGCGAGAACGCTGCGCATCCCGGCGGCGTCTTCCTCCATCCCGTGGCCGAGGCCCTGATAGGCCGAATCGATGATCGGGAAGGTGCCGGACGCGGCAAAGGCCTCGGCAATCGCGGCCCATTGGTCGGCGGTGTAATCGATGCCCGTGGGGTTGTGGCAGCAAGCGTGGAGCAGCACGGCCTCGTCATCGGCGGCGCCGTTGATCGCGGCGAGCACCGCATCGAGGTTGGCGGTGCCATCGTGGTTGGCGTGGTCGAAGGGCACCAGCTCCATGCCGAGATCGGCGAGGATCTGCGCGTGGTTGGGCCAGCTCGGCACGCCCATGTGGATGCGCTTCGCGCCCGCCTTCTGCGCCAGCGCCAGCGCGAGGCGCACCGCGCCGGTGCCGCCCGGGGTCTGCATCCCCGAAATCCGCCCGCCCATGGTCGGATCGCCCGCGCCAAAGATATAGGGCATCAGCGCATTGACGAAGCCCATGTCGCCTTCCGGGCCGAGATAGGACTTCGACGTCTGGCTATCGAGCAGCGCCTGCTCGGCCGCCTTGATCGCGGCGAACACGGGGGTCGCGCCATCCTCTGTGCGATAAACGCCGACGCCGAGGTCGATCTTGTCCTCGCGCGCATCGGCGGCGTGGAGGCGGATCAGGGCGAGCAGCGCATCGGGCGCCTGGGGACTGAGTCGGTCAAGCATCATGCCGCGCGACATGGCCTGCCAGCCGCGCCGCCGCAACCGGGTTTTCGCGTGGTGGCCTCAGAAAGGCAGCCAGCGCTGCTGCTTGGAGAACTTCATGTAGCCGGCATTGACCCCGAGCCGCAGCCCCGCGCCGACCCGGATCGGGATCAGCACCACATCGCCCCGGCGCATGTAGCTGGCATTGAGCCCGCCGACGAAATAGGCCTGCCCCTCGCCCGCCGGGAAGCGCTTGAACAGCTCTTCGGTGTCGTGGAGATTGTAGACCAGCACAAAGGTGTTGGCGGCGTTGGCCCCGGCATCAAAGCCGACCGAAGGCCCGGTCCAGTAGACCTGCTGCTGCCCCTCGATCTTGTGATGCAGCGTGCCCGAGCCATAGCGTGCGCCGAAGATGAAGGCCCCGCCTGCCTCGCGCCCTACGATATATCCATTAGGCTCGCCCTGATCCTTGAGCAGGTCCTGGATCAGCTTGGCGAGGCCTTCCGCGCCCTTGCCGAACACGCCCTCGGCCGCACCGATCAGGTCATCCTCGGCATAGGTCGCGCCCTGCGTGGTGGCGGCAGGGGTCACCGGCGCGGTGTCGGCTGGCAGCGGTGCGGTGGCATCTGCGGGGGCAACATCATAATCATCAAAGGTGCTGTCGAAAGTCGGCTCGGCCGGCTGGGGAGCCACCGGCGGGGCGGTCTGCGGACCGGCCAGATCGGCATCGATCTCGCCGCTCGGCGCGGCCCCGCTCTGCTGGTCATACGCCGCATCGGGATCGAAGGTCTGAAGATCCTGCGCGGCGGCAGGCGCCGTCAGCGCCAGCGCGGCCAGCACCGGCAGCGCGAGCGCGGCGAGGCGGCGACCCATATGGGAGAAGCGGGCGGTCATAAAACTCATCTTGCGGCCTTTCGCAGCGACGTGTCAGCCCCGGATTGTTGCGCATCGTACCAGAATCGCTTTGCCAAGGCGCTGCAACCACTCGTCGCCGGAGCGAATCGGATTCGCGACGAGCCGTTCCCGGCGCTAGTCCCGCGCGCCTGAACCCCCGCCGAACCGCGCGCTCAATACGGGGCAGCCAGAGACCTCCCGCAGGCCGAGCGATTTTTGTTCAAGCCACCTTGCCGCTCGCCCAAGTGCCGACTATAGCCGCGCCCTCGCAGCCAACGCTGTTGCCCGGAGACGTGGGTGAGTGGCTGAAACCAGTTCCCTGCTAAGGAACCGTACTCTATCAGGGTACCGAGGGTTCGAATCCCTCCGTCTCCGCCACCGGCCCTTCCCGCGATCAGCACAAGCCCCTCGGGGCACCCCTGCCCCGCCCGCCCGCTCAGCGCTTGCGGCGCGGCATGCGGTAGGGGAGCATGAACTGCACCAGCTGGGAGGAGAAGCGCCGCATGTCGAGGCTTTCCTGCACCGCCACCACGTCCTCGCCCAGAAAGCGTGAGGCAAGCTCGGAGCGGGCGTAGAAGGGCGTGTCCTCCCACGTGCGGCGCACCTCCGCGACACCAATGTCCGAGCGGGTGCGGCGGCCGATGCCCCACTTGCTGTCCGGCAGGCCCGCGATCGGCGGCAGATCGACCGGCTCGGGCACGCCCGAACGGTCAAACCTCAGCGCACTTGCGAACAGGGAGCCGTCACCGCGCTCGCCCTCGTAACAGACCAGCGCGCCGGATTTCAGATGCGCGCGCGACCAGTGCCAGGTGTTGAAGCCGGTCTCCAGCGGCTCGGCACCGCGGTTGTGATCGAGATAGGCCTTGCCGCCCCAATGGATGCCGGGCGAGGTCATCTCGACCTCGATCCGCGCACGCGGGGCGAGGCAGTGCCAGATATGATTCTCGCTCGCATCGAGCGCGAAGGCGACGCGGTTGAGCGCCTCGGGGAAGACCCGCACCCGGCCAATCACCGGGCGCTGCCACGGCACGAACAGGCGCGTGTCGCCTTCATGGATGTCGATGGTGAGCGCCCCGTCCTCCCAGCGCACGGAACTCGGCCCGATCACCAGATTGCTCGCATCGCGCGAAACGGCCGGGCGGCCGCGCTCGGTCATCGCCCAGCGCGCATTGGGTCCGTAAAGCGCAACGTTGAGCGAGCAATGATCAAGCGGATCGCCCCGCCCGCTCTTCTTGTAATAAGGTGAGAACACGCTCCCGAGGAACGCGATGATCGTCAGCCCGTGCTGCCCGTCGTCGCTGATCGCGTCGACATACCACCAGGAATAGCCGCCGGGCGGGATGTCCTCATCGAAGCGAGGTCCTTCGCGATCACCCGCGCGGCCAGCTGCCCGGACAAGGCTGCCATGGGCACCCCAGCCGCCGGATGGGTCGCCCCGCCCGTGCAATAGAGACCGGCGAGCCGGGTCTTCGGCCCCTGCCGCTGGAAGGAGGCCGCCCAGCCGTGCGACGCTCTGCCATAAAGGGCGCCGCCCGTGGCCGGGAAGAGGCCGTCCCAATCCTCGGGCGTCATGAGCTGATGCGGCATCGGATCTTCCAGCCTCAGTCCGCAACGACTCAGCGTTGCCATCATGGCCTGTGTGCATCGCTCTCTCTCCTCGGGTGTGTAGTGGTGAACGTCTCCATTGGCGGGGGCGTTGACGATGATCTGAAGGCGCTCGCGCCCGGTTGGCGGGGCGGCGTGCTCGCCGGCGCCGCGGTCGATGGCGCAGACATAGACGGTGGGCTCGGAAGGGGTCCGGCCCGCGGCGATCTCGCGGAATTCTTTGGGATAATCGCGCGAGAAGAAGACGTTGTGGTGGGTGAGGTTGAAGGCGCCGCCGGTGTCGGCATGGGCATACCAGACCAACGCCGAGAGCGAGCGCTTGGCGCGCGGGATCGCGGGCACGGCACCCGCCGCGCTCTCGCCGAAGCGCCCGGTCGCCAGCGCGCCGGGGTCACCGTTGCAGATCACGATATCGGCGGGGATCATCTCGCCGCTTGCCAGCCTGACGCCGCTGGCCTTTCCGGCTGCGGTCAGCACCTCGGCCACCGGAGCTGTGGTGCGCACCCGCGCGCCCTGCCGTTCGGCGAGGGTTGCGAGCGCCTTGGCCAGCGCATGGATTCCGCCCTCGATCAGCCACACTCCGCGCGCCTCGACATGGGCGATCAGCATCAGCGTGGCGGGCGCGCTGAAGGGGGAGGAGCCGCAATAGGTGGCATAACGCCCGAACAATTGCTGGAGGCGGGGGTCGCGGAAATGCTGGCCCAGCGCCTTCCACATCCCGTCGAACGGGCGCATCGCCAGCATGTCGCCGATCCGCGCGGGGCCGATCCGCCACATCATCGGCAGCGGCGTGCTGGCCTTGCCGCCGCGCAGGAAGGGCTGTTCCAGCACCTCGAAGATGCGCTGCGCCTCCTCGGCAAAGGCGCGATAGCCGCGCCCCGCCTCGGCTCCAGCGAACTCCCCGACGGCGGCGACGCTGCGTTCGCGATCAGCATAGAGGTCGAGCGTGCCGGTGTCGTCCCAGGCGTGGCGGGCGATCACATCGGCACGGGCGATGGTGACGTGATCCTCCATCTGCGCCCCGCAGACGGCGAAGACCTCGTCGAAGACCGCGCGGTAGGTGAAGACCGTGGGCCCGCCATCGATCTCGGCCCCGTCCACGCTCACGCGCCGCGCCTTGCCGCCGACCCAGCGCTCTTTCTCGAGCACGGTGACATCATGCCCTGCAGCCGCCAGCAGCGCGGCGCTGGTGAGCCCGCCTATGCCTGCTCCGATGACGGCGACTCGCGCCATGACCCGCCCTCCCGACTGCGATCCAACGCGATTATCATTGACCTTACGCGGCGATCTGTCCAATTATTTAGACATATGGCCTGTCAATCATCCCGTTCATGAGCAAGTGGGCCGCTTTCAAGCTGGGTTATGTGGCGCGCCGCAACCGGGTTTTTGCCTCGCCGAGGTTCCAGCACTGGGCCGCGCGCCTGCCGGTTATCCGCTGGATTGCGACAAGCCGCGCGGCGGGGGCCTTCGACCTCTTGGCAGGCTTTGCCTATTCGCAGGTGCTGCGCGCCTATGTCGAAGGCGGATTGTTCGATATTCTGAAGGACGGCCCCCTCGCCGCCGCCGATATCGCCAGCCGCATGGGCCTGTCCGAAAGCGCCGCACTAACCCTGCTGCGCGCCGGCCGCCCACTGATGCTGTCGGAGGAACCCGCCCCCGATCACTGGATGCTGGGCGAACAAGGCGCTGTTTTCGCGTCCAATCCCGGTGTCCAGGCGATGGTGCGCCATCACCGCCTGCTCTACACCGATCTCGCCGACCCGATCGCGCTGCTGCGCGCTGACCGGGCCGATCCGACCACGCTGTCGCGCTTCTGGACCTATGCGGGCGCCTTGCAGGGGGCGACCGAGCGCGGGGCCGACACCGCCGAATATTCCGAGCTGATGGCCGCATCCCAGCATTTCGTCGCCGACGAGGTGCTGGCGAGTGTCGGCTTGGGCGATGTGCAGCGCCTGCTCGATGTCGGCGGCGGGCATGGCGCTTTCCTGCGCGCGATCGGCACCGCGCACCCGCATCTGGCGCTTGGCCTATTCGATCTGCCCGAGGTCGCCGAAACCGGGGCCCGGGTGCTGGGCGAGGCGCTCGGGGCATCCCGCGTGACCGCGCATCCGGGCGATTTCTTCAGCGATTCCATACCGCAAGGCTATGACATGGTGTCGCTGATCCGGATCCTGCACGATCACGACGATGCGCCCGCCGCTGCCCTGCTCGCCAATATCCGTCGCAGCCTCGCCCCCGGCGCGCGGCTGCTGATCGCCGAGCCGATGGCCCGCATCCCGGGGGCCGAGGCGATGGGGGAAGCCTTCTTTGGCCTCTATCTGTGGGCGATGGGATCGGGCCGCCCGCGCAGCCCGGCCGAGATTGCGGCCATGTGCCGCGCCGCCGGCTTTGCCAGCGCTCGCTTCGTCGCAACCGCGCAACCGGTCAACGCAAGCGTGGTCATGGCCACCGCCTGAGCACAACTTGTCCAAGTTGTTTGACAGTTGGATGCGTAAGGCGTAGCACACAGTCGGGAGAACGTAGCTGCGGTGTTTCGACTCGGCGTTCGCGCCTCGAAACCACCCGGGGGAGAACCGAGATAATGCTTACACTGGCCGTCATCCTCGAAGCACCGGAGCGTCTCGCTCTGCGGGCGCTTGAGATGAAGCCGGTCGAAGCGGCGGATGTTCTCGTGGAGATCGCCTGGAGCGGAATCAGCACCGGCACCGAAAAGCTTCTCTTCACCGGGCGCATGCCGCCCTTCCCGGGCCTCGGCTATCCGCTGGTGCCGGGATATGAATCGGTTGGCCGGATCGTCGACGCAGGGCCCGAAGCCCGCGGGCGAATCGGCGACTGGGTGTTTGTCCCCGGTGCCAATTGCTACACCGATGCGCGCGGCCTGTTTGGCGGCACGGCGCAGCGGGTCATCGTTCCGTCGGCGCGAGCGTTGCCGATCCCTGAGCACCTCGGCGATGCCGGGGTGCTGTGCGCGCTCGCGGCGACGGCACTCCATGCGATCAAGGGCGGCTTCGCCCGCCGCGAATCGCTGCCCGACCTCATCATCGGCCACGGCGTGCTCGGCCGCCTGCTCGCCCGGCTGACGCTGGCGCTGGGCGGCGCGGCTCCCACCGTGTGGGAAACCAACCCCGCCCGCCGCGTTGGCGCTGCCGGTTACAACGTGATCGACCCCGCGGCTGACGAACGCCGCGATTATCACGCCATCTATGACGCCAGCGGCGATGCGGGCCTGATCGACGATCTGATCATGCGCCTCGCCAAGGGCGGCGAGATCGTGCTGGCAGGCTTCTATTCCGAACGTGTCAGCTTCGCCTTCCCCGCTGCCTTCATGCGCGAGGCGCATTTCCGCGTCGCCGCCGAATGGCAGCCCGGCGATCTCGCCGAAACGCGGGCGCTGATCGAATGCGGGCGACTGGACCTCAAGGGTCTCGTCACCAACCGGCGTCCTGCCGGAGAGGCGCTCGACGCCTACCCCCAAGCCTTCAGCGATCCCGATTGCCTGAAGATGGTTCTCGATTGGAGCGAATGCTGATGTCCGTGCTTGATACCCAGGCCGCCGACCTTCGCGAGGAAGCGAACCACGAGCCCGATCCGGTCCACACCGGCGAGGTGAAGAGCGAAACGCAGGTCATCGCGATCTACGGCAAGGGCGGCAGCGGCAAGAGCTTCGCGCTTTCCAACCTCAGCTACATGATGGCCCAGCAGGGCAAGCGCGTGCTGCTGATCGGCTGCGATCCCAAGAGCGACACCACCAGCCTGCTGTTCGGCGGCAAGTCCTGCCCGACCATCATCGAAACCTCCAGCCGCAAGAAACTGGCCGGAGAAGAGGTCAAGATCGAGGACGTGTGCTTCCAGCGCGACGGTGTCTTCGCGATGGAATTGGGCGGCCCCGAAGTCGGGCGCGGCTGCGGTGGTCGCGGGATCATCCACGGCTTCGAACTGCTCGAAAAGCTCGGTTTCCATGACTGGGGCTTCGATTACGTCCTGCTCGATTTCCTCGGCGACGTGGTGTGCGGCGGCTTCGGCCTGCCGATCGCCCGTGACATGTGCCAGAAGGTCATCGTGGTCGGATCGAACGACCTGCAATCGCTCTATGTCGCCAACAACGTCTGCCAGGCGGTCGAATATTTCCGCAAGATGGGCGGCAATGTCGGCGTCGCGGGCATGATCGTCAACAAGGATGACGGCACCGGCGAGGCCAAGGCCTTTGCCGAAGCGGTCGGCATCCCGGTACTCACCGCAATCCCGGCCAACGAGGACATCCGCCGCAAGAGCGCCAATTACCAGATCATCGGCATCCCCGGCACCGAATGGGCGAGCCTGTTCGAGGAACTGGCGATCAACGTCGCCGAAGCCCCGCCGCTGCGCCCCACCCCGCTCACGCAGGACGGATTGCTCGGCCTGTTCAGCGCCGACCAGACCGGCGGCAATGTCGAACTCGTTCCCGCGACTCAGGCCGACATGCGCGGCGGTGTCTACGAGACGAAGCCCACGCTCGAAGTGATTTACGACGAGGCATGAGCGACCATAACGCCTTTGACGCCGTCCCGCGCGCTGCTGACCGGATCGACCTCGATTCTCCGGCCGCTCCCGTGAGCGAAGGGGGCGCCTGCGCGTCGAAGGACACGATGAACGAGGCCGCCCGCGCCGCGGGCAAGAGCGAGATCCTCGATCAGTATGCAGCCGACTATCCGGTCGGCCCTCACGATCAGCCCCAATCCATGTGCCCCGCGTTCGGGTCACTCCGGGTGGGCCTGAGAATGCGGCGCACTGCGACCGTGCTCTCAGGTTCGGCCTGCTGCGTCTATGGCCTGACCTTCACCTCGCACTTCTACGGCGCGCGGCGGACGGTGGGCTATGTGCCTTTCTCTTCAGAAACGCTGGTCACCGGCAAGTTGTTCGAGGACATCAAGGAAGCGGTCGAAGGCCTCGCCGATCCCGAAAATTACGACGCGATCGTGGTCACCAACCTGTGCGTCCCCACCGCCAGCGGCGTGCCGCTGCGGCTGCTGGGCAAGGCGATCAACGGGGTGCGGATCATCGGGATCGACGTACCGGGCTTCGGCATCCCGACTCACGCGGAAGCCAAGGACGTGCTCGCCGGCGCGATGCTCGCCTATGCCCGCGAAGAAGTGATGGCTGGCCCCGTGGCCGCGCCACGCGAACGCACCGACCTGCCGAGCGTCGCTCTACTTGGCGAGATGTTCCCGGCTGACCCCGTGGTGATCGGGCAAATGCTCGCCCCCCTCGGGCTTGCCGCAGGCCCGGTCGTCCCGACCCGCGAATGGCGCGAGCTTTATGCTGCGCTCGATTGCGCGGTGGTCGCCGCGATCCACCCCTTCTACACCGCCTCGATCCGCGAATTCGAAGCCGCGGGCCGCCCGGTGATCGGCTCGGCCCCCGTGGGCGCGGACGGCACCGCCGCCTGGCTGCAATCGCTCGGCGATGTGATGGGCTTGCCGCAGGCCAAGGTCGATGGCGTCAAGGACGCAATGATCGCCGCCTGCAAGGGCGCGCTTGCCAACATGCCGATCAAGGGGCGCATTACCGTCTCGGGCTATGAAGGCTCCGAGCTTTTGGTCGCCCGCCTGCTGGTCGAAAGCGGCGCCGATGTGCGCTATGTCGGCTCGGCCTGCCCGCGCACCAAGTGGTCGGATGCTGACCGCGAATGGCTCGAAGCGCGCGGCGTGCAGGTGCAGTTCCGCGCCAGCCTTGAACAGGACATCGCTGCGGTCGAGGAATATCGCCCCGATCTCGCCATCGGCACGACGCCGGTGGTGCAGCACGCCAAGGCGAAGGCGATCCCCTCGCTCTACTTCACCAATCTCATCTCGGCCCGGCCGCTGATGGGCCCTGCGGGCGCAGGCAGCCTCGCGACCGTGATCAACGCGGCGATGGGCAACAAGGCGCGCTTCGATGCGATGCGCGATTTCTTCGAGGGCGTCGGCACCGAACACGCTGCGGGCGTGTGGGAAGAGCTTCCCGTCGACCGGCCCAAGTTCCGCAAGAAATACGCCGCCCTCAACGAGGCCGCGCGCAAGGCATCGGAGGCGATCGGATCATGACGCTCGTCCTCGACCATGATCGGGCAGGCGGCTACTGGGGCGCCACTTACGTCTTCACCGCGGTGAAGGGCCTGCAGGTGATCATCGACGGCCCGGTCGGCTGCGAGAACCTGCCCGTCACCTCGGTGCTGCATTACACCGACGCCCTGCCCCCGCATGAACTCCCCATCGTCGTCACCGGCCTGGGCGAGGAAGAGCTCGGCAAGACCGGCACCGAAGGCGCGATGAAGCGCGCGTGGAAGACCCTCGATCCCGAGCTGCCCGCCGTGGTGGTCACCGGCTCGATCGCCGAGATGATCGGCGGCGGCGTCACGCCCGAAGGCACCAATATCAAGCGGTTCCTGCCGCGCACCATCGACGAAGACCAGTGGCAGAGCGCCGACCGCGCGCTGACCTGGCTGTGGACCGAATTCGGCCCCAAGAAGATGCCGCAGCGACGCGAGCGTCGCGAAGGCGAAAAGCCGGTCGTGAACATCATCGGGCCCAGCTACGGCATGTTCAACATGCCATCCGATCTGGCCGAGATTCGCCGTCTGGTCGAAGGCATCGGCGCGGAGGTCGGCGTGGTTTTCCCGCTCGGCACGCACCTTGCCGACATTTCCAAGCTGGGCGCGGCGGACGCCAATGTCTGCCTCTATCGCGAGTTTGGCCGCAACCTGTGCGAAACGCTCGAGCGGCCCTATTTTCAGGCGCCCGTCGGCCTCACCCAGACCACCAAGTTCCTGCGCGCGCTGGCCGCCGAGCTCGGGCTTGACCCTGAGCCCTTCATCGAGCGTGAGAAGCACACCACGATCAAGCCCTTGTGGGATCTGTGGCGCTCGGTCACGCAGGATTTCTTCGGCACGGCGAGCTTCGGCATCGTCGCCAATGAAACCTACGCGCGCGGCATCCGCCACTTCCTCGAGGACGACATGGGCCTGCCCTGCGCCTTCGCCTTCTCGCGCTGCGCAGGCGTCAAGCCGGTCAACGAAGAGGTTCGCGCCGCGATCCGCGCCAATCCGCCGCTGGTGATGTTCGGCAGCTATAACGAGCGCATGTACATGGCCGAGTGCGGCGCGCGCGGGATGTACATCCCCGCAAGCTTCCCCGGCGCGGCGATCCGTCGCCACACGGGCACGCCCTTCATGGGCTATTCGGGCGCGACCTATCTGGTGCAGGAAGTGTGCAATGCGCTGTTCGATGCGCTGTTCCACATCCTCCCGCTCGGGACCGAGATGGACAAGGTCGAAGCGACTCCGGCCCGGAACGAAGCGCAATTGACCTGGGACAATGACGCCAAGGCCAAGCTCGACCAGCTTGTCGAAGCCCAGCCGGTGCTCATCCGCATTTCCGCCGCCAAGCGCTTGCGCGACGCGGCCGAGCGGACCGCGCGCCAGCGCGGCGAGACCACAGTTACAGCAGATTGCCTCGCCGAGGCACTGCTCGAAGGAACGGGAGCATGATGATGCGCACCGCCCTTCACACCAGTTTGTCGCTGCTGCGGGTAACCCCTGCATCGGCGCCATCCCATGCCCCCATCCAAAAGGGGGCTCTCCAATCCACGTGGGGGATCACGCGGGGATGCCGACGGGGGCTTTCGGGCTCTCATTCACACCCAACTGAACGGAGAAAACCCGATGAACGAACGTATCGGAACTCACCTGACCCCTGAAGAGGCTCAGGAAATCCACAAGGGCTTCATGGGCACCTTCACCATCTATGTGGTGATCGCGCTCGTCGCCCACGCGCTGATCTGGGCCAACAAGCCCTGGCTGCCGCTGAGCTAATCGAAGACATGATCCCAGGCAAACGGCGCGGCTAACCCCGCGGCCGCTGGCTGGAACCTGTGTCATTCAAGCAAACTTTCAAAGGAATTCACCATGTGGAGACTTTGGTTCTACTTTGACATTCGCCGCACCCTCGTGGCGCTGCATGTTGGTCTCGCCGTTCTGGCGTTCACCATCCACTTCATCCTGCTGAGCACCACCAACTATAACTGGTTGGAAGATGGCGCTGCGCCGGCTGCTGCAGCTGTCACTTCGCCGGAAGCTCCGGCGCAGGGATAGAAGCAACGAAATGTGAGGGGGCAGGTTCGCCTGCCTGCCTCCTAACACTCGTCGAACAACTCATAGCACCCGCCCTTGTGGCGGGGAGGATGGACCTATGGCGCTCCTTAGTTTCGAGCGGAAATACCGCGTCCGCGGTGGCACATTAATCGGCGGCGACCTTTTCGACTTCTGGGTCGGGCCGTTTTATGTCGGATTCTTTGGAGTGACGACGGCCATCAGCGCCCTTCTGGGCACCATGCTGATCTTCGCCGCCGCTACACAGGGCCCGACCCTCAACCCGTGGCTGATCTCGATCAACCCACCACCGGTCGAATACGGCCTGTCGCTGGCTCCGCTCGCTGAGGGCGGCTACTGGCAGATCATCACCGGCTGCGCCGTCATCGCCTTCACATCGTGGGTGCTGCGGCAGGCGGAAATCTCCCGCAAGCTCGGCATGAGTTACCACGTGCCGATCGCCTTTGCGGTGGCGGTGTTCGCCTATGTCACGCTCAACGTCATCCGTCCCTTGTGGATGGGCGCGTGGGGCAATGGCTTCCCCTATGGCATCTGGACGCACCTCGAGTGGGTCTCGGGCGTCGGCTACGCCTTCGGCAACTTCCACTACAACCCTGTGCACATGCTCGCGATCACGTTCTTCTTTACGAACTGTCTCGCGCTCGCGCTGCACGGCGGCCTGGTGTTGTCGGCGGTCAATCCGACCGGGGGCACCGACGTCAAGTCGCCCGAATACGAAGACACCTACTTCCGTGACTTCATCGGCTATTCGGTCGGCACGCTCGGCATTCACCGGGTGGGTCTGTTCCTTGCGCTGAACGCAGCGTTCTGGAGCGCCATCTGCATCGTCATCTCCGGCACTCTGTATGTCGGCAGCTGGATCGAATTCTGGGATTTCTGGAAGAAGATCCCGATCTGGTCGTAAGGAGCACCTGAATCATGGCGACTTATCAGAACATCTTTACGCAGGTGCAGGTGCAGGGGCCGCCCGAAATGGGCATCCCCCTCCCGCCAGCGGAAGATATCCGCATCCCGTTCCTGGGCCACACCTACTGGCTCGGCAAGATCGGTCAGGCGCAGTTCGGGCCTGTCTATCTGGGCATACTCGGCACGCTCTCGATCTGCTTCGGCGGGATCGCGATCATGATCATCGGCCTCAACATGGCGGCCGACGTCAACTGGAGCCCGCAGGCTTTCATGCGGGAATTCTTCTGGCTTTCGCTTGCCCCTCCGGGGCCGGAATACGGGTTCAGCCCCTTCGTTCCGCTGAGGGAAGGCGGCTGGTTCATCATGACCGGCGCGTTCCTGACGATCTCGGTGCTGTGCTGGTGGGCGCGCACCTACCGGCGGGCCAAGGCGCTGGGCATGGGGATGCACATTCCCTGGGCCTTCGCCTCGGCGATCTGGCTGTTCCTGGTGCTGGGCTTCATCCGTCCGATGCTGCTGGGCGACTGGTCGCAGGCGGTGCCCTACGGCGTCTTCCCGCACCTTGACTGGACCAACAACTTCTCGCTGGTCTACGGGAACCTGTTCTACAATCCGTTCCACGCGCTCTCGATCGTCTTCCTTTACGGGTCGGCGGTGCTGTTCGCGATGCACGGGGCGACGATCCTGGCACTCGGCCGTTACGGCGGCGAGCGCGAGATCGAACAGATCACCGACCGTGGCACGGCGGCAGAACGCGGCGCGATCTTCTGGCGCTGGGTGATGGGCTTCAATGCCACCTTCGAATCGATCCACCGCTGGGCCTGGTGGTTCGCAGTGCTGACCACCCTCACGGGCGGCATCGGCATCCTGCTGACCGGCACCGTGGTCGACAACTGGTACCTCTGGGCGCAGGAGCACCACTACGCTCCGACGACCGAGAACTACGATCCGAGCGGCGCGATCGGCGCGGCCTCGGGCCAGTAAGAGCGCAGCCGGGCCCGCCACGGCCCGGCTTCCTCTTCGAAGACACAAGAAAACCCGGTCGGGCCACGCAGGCCCGGCCGGGTTTTCTTATGCCCTCAAGGATCAGGGATCGGCGCGGTCGGGGCGTTCGGGGGTGAGGCGGGTGCGCAGGTCCATCAGATGGAGCGGGAAAGACGCGGCCAGTGGCAGCGCGATCCACCACCAGTCCGCCCCCACCATCGCTGCGCGCAGGCCCAGCACGATCAGCGCGGCGGGGCCGAGCAACCCGGCAATCGCCCGCGCGCTCCAGCTCTGCCGCCCGCCCAGCCACAGCGCCTCGGCCGCGAGCACGGCAAGGATGAGGTCAGCGGCATGACCACGCTCGAACAGGAATGCGATGACGCCCTCGATTGCCACTGCCGCCTCCCCGCCCCGGCCTCAGCCGAACGGCGCGTTGAGCTGGACCACCGACCAGTTGAGCGCCGCGGCAAAACCCACCCACACGAGATAGGGCACCAGCAGCGCCGCAGCGCTCTTCGAGAAGCGTCCGCAAAACACGATCATCGCGAGGATCGACAGCCACAGCGCGATCACTTCGTAAAAGGCCCAGTCGGGGCGCTGGAAACGGAAGAACAGGATCGACCAGCTGATGTTGAGAAAGCCGTTGAGCGCGAACAGGGCGATCACCCATTCCGCCTGCGCCGCGGTGCGCGCCGCCCGCCAGGCGGTGATCCCGGCCACGGTGATCAGCGCATAGATCAGCGTCCATCCCATCGGGAAGACGACATCGGGCGGATTCCACGCAGGCTTGGCAAGACCCTGATACCACGGGCCAAGGTCGGTCACCGTCGCGCCCAGCGCTGCCACGCACAGCGCCGCCACGGTCGCGACCGCTACCGGAATGATGATTGTCGGCTTCATGACGGCAAGCTTAGGTGCGCGCCCGCCAACCTGCAATGGCCCTGCATCCCCGCGTCAGGTCGCGGGGCGCAATCCCAGCAGGTGAGCCGTGTCCTTGAGGAAGATCTTGATGTGCGCCAAGGGTTTGGCGCGCACCAGCTTCTTGTGCATATAGGCCTGCCAGGTCAGCTCCTGCACGTCCTTGTCGTCGCACATGGTGACAAAGCGTTCGCGGCGCTTGTCGGACGAATACCAGAAATACTGCATCATCCCGAGCACCCAGAACACCTTGCCGTGCTCCTTCATGAAGCGTTTGCGCGCGGTGCGAAGCTGCTTGGCCTCGCCGGTCTTGAGGAAGGCCGCAGCGGCCTCTCCCACCAGTCGGCCGCCGACCATGGCATAATAGATCCCTTCGCCCGAAGCCGGCGCGACGACGCCCGCGGCATCGCCCGCGACGATCACGTCCGCGCCGTTGTCCCAGCGCTTCAGCGGCTTCAAGGGGATCGGCGCACCTTCGCGCCGCAGCGTCTCGCAACGTTCCAGCCCCAAGTCGTCGCGGATGGTGGCGATCGCGCCCCGCAGGCTGAAGCCCTTGTTGGCGCTGCCGACCCCGATGCTCGCGGTCTCGCCATGCGGAAAGACCCAGGCGTAGAAATCGGGCGACAGGCGGCCCTGATAATAGACGTCGCAGCGCGAGGCATCGAACTGGTCGGAGTTGCGCGGCGGCGACTTGATGATCTCGTGATAGGCGAAGACGCAAGGGATGCGTTCCGCGCCGGGCAGGCACTGCTTGGCAACCGCCGAGCGCGCCCCGTCCGCGCCGATCACCACGCGGGCGCGCACGCTTTCGATCGGCCCCCCGCGTGAGCGGCGGAAGGTAACAATGGGGTGCTGCTTGTCGTCCCGCTCGATCTTCTCGAAGGTCGCGGTGAGGCGTTCGGCACCGGAATGGCGGGCGCGTTCGCGCAGAGCTTCGTCGAAGTCCTCGCGGTCGACCATGCCGACATAGCCGATTTCGCCCACCGGCATGTCGACCGCCCGGCCAGACGGCGCGATCATCCGGGCCGAGCGCGCCTTGGCGACCAGCAAGCTTTGCGGAATGTCGAAATCCGCGAGCAGCCGCGGCGGAATCGCGCCGCCGCAGGGCTTGATCCGCCCGCCGCGCTCGATCAGCAGCACGGAATGGCCGGCCAGCGCAAGGTCAGTCGCGGCCGTCGCGCCCGAAGGTCCGCCCCCGATCACGACCGCGTCGTAGATTGTCTGGTTCATGCGAACACCTCCCTGTCCTGCTGGATCATGCCGGCGCGCATCGCCGCGCCGCCGGTTGCCTTGACCGCCAGAATGGCGGCGATCACGAAGGCGATTGCTTCAATGGCGAAGACCAGCTGGAACGCCGGTCCATCCGCGCCGAGTGCATGGCGCGCAAAATCGACGCCGACTGCGCCGAGCAATCCGCCCAATCCGAAGGCGATCGCCTGCGAGGCGCCCCACACGCCCATGCGCACACCTTCGCGCGTGGTCTTGCCCGCGCCCGCCAGCCCCATCATCGCACCGATCGCGGCGACCGCGAAAATCCCGTTGCCAAAACCGAGCACGAAAACATTGAGCCCCAGCGGCCAAGGCGGTCCAGTGACCGCCGCCAGCCCCAACGCTGCGAGGCCCACCGCCGAGAGCAGGCACCCGCCGATTACCCAGACGCGCAGGCCATCGGGGCGCTTGCCAGTGAAGGCGCTGCCGCCCACCCCGGTCAGGATCATGCCAATCAGAATGCCGCCCTGATGCTGCCCGCCCATCTGAGTCGATTCGCCCGGCGTCAGTCCGAAGATCAGCCCGGCAAAGGGCTCGAGGATCAGGTCCTGCATCGAAAAGGCGATCATCGAAACGAAGATGAATATCGTGAACCGCCGGGCCGCCGTCTCGTGCCAGATCTCGGCCAGCGCGGCGCGCAAATCGGGGGCGGCCTCACCCTCGGCGGCGTGGCCAAAGCGCCCCGCCTGCCGCTCCAGCCGCCAAGTGGCGAGCACGGTCAGCGTCACCGTCACCAGCGCAAGCCCGGATGCGACTGTCATCAGCCGCTCGGGCGAAAAGGGTTTCAGCAGCTGGCCGACCGTGATTGCCGAGACCACGATCCCGGCGACCATCATCGTCCATGTCACCGCCGCGGCGGCCGCACGCCGTTCGGGCGCGACTCCGCTGGCGAGCAGGGCCAGCGCCGAGGTTCCGCCCGCACCCACGCCCGCGCCGATCAGCGCATAGGCGAATATGGCCAGCGCAAGCGCCGGGCCGAGGCTGGCTTCCATCATCAGCGTCGCCTGCGTCGCCAGCAATCCGCCCGCCGCCAGCACCACAAGTCCGCCGACGATCCACATCGTCCGGCTGCGTCCCTTGTCGGAGGCATGGCCCCACAGCGGGCGCGCGAGCTGCACGCCGTAATGCCACGCCACCAGCCCTGCGGGGATCGCCGCCAGCAGCCCCAGCTCCACCACCATCACCCGGTTGAGCACGGTCGAAGCGAGCATCACCAATGCGCCGATCGCCGCCTGCACCAGTCCGATGCGGATGATCGCCAGCCAGCCGAAGCCTTCCGGGCTGACCGTGACCGGCGAGGCGAGCGGCGCGTGCATCAGATATAGCCCCCAAGGCCCAGTGCCGCCGCCAGCATCCCGAGCACATAGAGCGTTACGCCGACGCCATTGTACCATGGCGCATATTTCGCCGGATCGCGCAGCAGCCGCGGCATGGCCGCAATCTGCGCGGCGAGAACGCCGGTGACGACCATGGCGGAAATTGCATAGCCCCAGAACGCCAGCAGGCCGATCACCACCACCTGCGCGGCGGCCATCGTGAGGCAGGCGAGCCGCGCTGCCGCGCTCACCCCGAGCACCACTGGCAGCGAGGTCATCCCGGTCTGCCGGTCGCCCTCCACCGCCTTGAAATCGTTGAGCACCATGATCCCGTGCGCGCCGAGCGAATAGAGCACCAGCACCGCCATCACCTCACCCGAGGGCATCGCGCCCAGCATCACCGCCGCGCCGGTGAACCAGCTCAGCCCTTCATAGGTCAGCCCGCACACCAGCGGGCCAAGCCAACCATGGGCCTTGAACCGCAGCGGCGGGGCCGAATAGGCCCAGGCAAAAGCAAGGCCGACCAGCCCGGCGATGAACACCAGCGGGCCGAGCAGCCAACCGATGCCGGCCGAGATCAGCGTGGCGATAATCGCGATATAGAGCCCCCAGCGTCCCGGAATCCGGCCCGAGGGGATCGGGCGATCCGGCTCGTTGATCGCGTCGACATGGCGGTCGAACCAGTCGTTGACCGCTTGGCTGGTGCCGCACACCAGCGGTCCGGCCAGCAGCACGCCCCCGGCCACAAACCACCAGCGGCCCTCCAGCCCCGCGCCCGAAGACACGGCGCCGCACATGAAGGCCCACATCGGCGGGAACCAGGTGATCGGCTTGAGCAGCTCGAGCACATCGCGAGGAGCCGGTCGGCGATGCGATCCAGTGGGCGGTGCCGGAGGAGGCACGACGCGAGTCGAAGAAACCGAGTGCTCCATATATTGAGGCTATGCCTGACAGGCATAAGCGTCAAATTGTTTTGACACTTTAATTCCGGTAGACCACGATTTTGTCGTTCAGAATCGGCTTTGTGACCAAGCCATGTCCATTTGGGACATATTCGGGGATTGGACAGTTGGGCTTTCGGCGGACTGCGCGCGGCAACAGGTCAGGTCGCTGTCAGGCTGATGTCGGGTCGGGGGCGTGCCCCGGTCATTGTCGATTCATCGGAGGGTCGTTGCGTCACTTGGGACATGAGCGACAGCGCCGCTGTGGCCGGCCTTCGGGCTATCGGCCGCCGATCACTCGTCCCCGCCAGCCAGGTTGCCGAGGCCGTAGCGGTGCAGCTTGGAATAGAGGCTCTGCCGCGACAGGCCAAGGATTTCCGCCGCAGAGGCGCGGTTGTCGGAGGTGTAGCTGAGCGCCGCCTCGATGCACAACCGCTCGATCAGGTCGGTGCTCTCGCGCACGATGTCCTTCAGGCTCATCCGTCCGACCAGTTCGGTGAGCTGCTCGACCGAGCGTGGCAGATCCTGCTGACCCGGCGGCAGATCGCGCAGGCGGCGGCCGATGGGGCGGATCACGAAGGCATAGTAGCCATCCTCGCCCGAGGTACGAACCGCTGATAATTCAACCGGTTCGCCTTCAATGTCATGGCCCACGCGCAGCACTGTCGCAACATTGCGGGCCGCGCCATGCTGGTCGATCTGGCCTTCGATCAAATCGAGATCGATCCCCGGCCGCCCGATCGATTCCGACAGGTGGCGCCCGCGCAACTGATCGACGCTGGCGGCCTGCAACATCTCGACGAAGGCGGCGTTGGCGGTGACGATTTCGAGGTTGCTGTCGGCCACCACGAAGGCATCGGGCATCTGGTCGACCAGCGCGAGAACGGGGGAAAAGTCCGCGCCCGGACGATCGCTCGCCGGCACAAGGCGCGCCAGCAGGAACTGGCCGCGGTCCTGGGTAAAGCCGCTGATCGAGGCCATGACCTCGCGCGAACCGCGGGCGATGCGAATGCGGCCCGGGCTGACGGTGTCGGACACCAGCGCCGCGCCGACCAGCGACTGCACGGCGTCGTGCGAGTTTTTGTCGATGAATGTCAGCAGCTTCTTGCCCGGCAACCCGCCCGGCCTCGCGCCCACCAGCACATGCGCGGCGGGGTTCGCCTCGCGAATGCGCAGCGTCCCGGCCTCGACGATCATGACCGGCTCGGTCGACCGTTCGAACAGCATCCGGTAGCGCGCTTCGAGCTGGCGCATCCTGAGATAATCGCGCTCCAGCGACTGCTGGACTTGCAGCAAACGCTGCTGAAGCTTGCCCGCTTCGCGCAGATCGCGGCCAAAGGCGATGCGGTGCTCACCCCCGTTGACGCTGAGCACGGCATAGCGGATCGGCACGTCGCCATCGCGCGAGGGGTGGTTGACCTGCCGCCAGTGCTGCACCTCGCCCTTGCGGGCGGCGGCGAGCATTTCCATGATCTTGGGGCGGGATTCGTCAGTGACGGTCTCGATCCAGTTGGTGCCCACCAAATTGGAAAAGCTGGGGAAATCGCGCGGATCGAAGGCCGCGTCGAGGATCGTTCCGGTGTCGTCGAGCACCAGCGTGATATCGCCCGCGACCATCGCCAGCTTCATCGCCGCGTCGGCATCGAGCGTGTCGAACAGCTCTGCTGCCCGTCCAAACGGGTGCTTGCCTTCGATGCTGTGCTTTCGGGTGAGCATGAGCTGGCCGAACCTACCCGAGGTTCAGATCGCTGGGTGCGACAGCCTTCACGAGTGAGTTGGCCAGTTCGAGCGCGGCCAGCGCATCAGCGCCCGTTCCATCCGCCCCCACTTCCACCGCAATCCCCGGGTTTTCGTTGATCATTCGTCCGCCGACAAGTACGGTGATATGAGGGTTGGCCGATACGTTGCGCACCGCCTTGATAAGGTTAGCGAGGGCCGAGCTAGGACAATCGCGTGCGAGCGTCAATCCGAGCAGATCGAAGGGCTGGCGCGCCAGCCGATCGAGCAGTTCGCGGCGTTCAGGCTTGACCAGCGCCTCGCTCCGCCAGCCGCCGCGCGCGAACACTTCCTCAATCATCAGCGTGCCGAAATTGTGGTGATCGCCCGGCATGGGTGAGAACAACGCGCTGCGCGGGGTGGCAAGGCCACCATGTTCGACCGGGGAGCGTGCGGCAACTTCGCGCATCACTTCCTGAAGGCGCCACAAACCCATTGTAACATCGAGAAAATCGCACTCGTCGCTTTCCCACATCTCGCCCAGCTTGCGCGCCGCCGGGGCGAGCAGATCGAGGCAGATGGATTCGACCGAGGCGCCCTTGGCGATGAAACCGTCAACCTCTTCGAGCAGATTGGCCGCTTCCAGCTGCAAGGGCAGCATGGCGAAGCGCGAGGCATCTTCGGGGGTGATGGAGCGCAGCAGGCGCGACTTGGTCCGCTGTTCGGTCCCGGAGTGGGCCATAAGCAGGCGCGGGATGATCTCGTTTTCGATGACGCTGTTGACCGAGTCGTTCTGGTCGCAATCGGCAGCGACGTTGAGGCGGCGCACGCGTTCGAGCGGGGCGGTGATTACGCCGCGCAGCACGGCCGAACCTGCACCAAACATCCCGGAAGCCTTGGAATCTGCCATTCGTCGAACCCTCCCAGGTCTTGCGGACGAACCCTCCGCAGGAGGTAGTCACCGTCCTCCAAGAACGGCCCCGACCTCGATCCCGAGAGGTCAGCATCATTTGCATACGCTCTTTTGAGGGCGGGCGCAAATGACCTTACCCGGGAACGAACAATCGTCAAGCAAACTAAACGTCCAATTCAGTTGACACTCATGTTGGAACGGGCGTAATCTCCGAATCTGAGAGAAAAGGCTAACGCAACATATGACACGGACGGATCACGCATCCCCGGTCGAACCTGGAACCACGGTGAAGGGGGCGGGCCATGAGAGAGGCCAGAATCGCGCGCTCTACACCCCCCAGGAGCGGGAGCGGCGTGACCAATCCGTCTGGACGCTGGTTCAGGGTGTGCTCGCACCGCTGCAGTTTTGCGTATTCATTGTCAGCCTTGGACTTGTGATCCGCACCCTCACCACCGGAGAAGGCGCTTTTGCCGCCGATGTCTCGGTCGTGATCAAGACGCTGGTGCTCTACACCATCATGATCACCGGCTCGATCTGGGAGAAGGTGGTGTTCGGCAAATGGTTGTTCGCGCCGGCGTTCTTCTGGGAAGACGTGTTCTCGATGCTCGTGCTGGCGCTGCACACCCTCTATCTGGTGATGCTGCTGGGCGGATACGGCACGCTTGAAGAACGGATGCTGGTCGCTCTGGCGGGTTATGCCGCCTACATCATCAACGCCGGACAGTTCCTGTGGAAGCTGCGCATGGCGCGGCTTCAAGGCGCGGCCACAGGCAAGGCGGTGGCGGCATGAGCCCCCTCGCCACCCTCGATGGCTGCGCTGCCGAGCTCGCCCGCCCCGAGGCCGAAGCGCAGCGCCCGGTCCTACGTGAACGCGGCCAGCGCGAAGTATTCTGCGGGCTCACCGGGATCATCTGGCTGCACCGCAAGATGCAGGACGCCTTCTTCCTCGTGGTCGGCTCGCGCACCTGCGCCCACCTGCTGCAATCGGCAGCGGGCGTGATGATCTTCGCCGAGCCGCGCTTTGCCACGGCGATCATGGAAGAGCGTGACCTTGCCGGCATGGTCGATGCGCAGGACGAGCTTGACCGCGTGGTCACCCGCCTGCTCGAACGCCGCCCGGACATCCGCACGCTGTTCCTTGTCGGGTCATGCCCCTCGGAAGTGATCAAGCTCGATCTCGCCAAGGCCGCACAGCGCCTCGGCGCGGTGCATATGCCGCGGGTGCGCATCCTCAACTATTCGGGCAGCGGGATCGAGACGACCTTTACGCAGGGCGAAGACGCCTGTCTCGCCGCGCTGGTGCCGGTGATGCCCGCCCTTCCCGCCGATAGCGCGCAGGAGCTGCTGATCGTCGGCAGCCTGCCCGACATCGTCGAAGACCAGTTCCTGCGGCTGTTCGCCGACATGGGCATCGCCAAGGTCGGCTGCCTGCCGGCCCGCAACGCCCGCGATCTGCCGAGCGTCGGCCCGAACACGCGTTACCTGCTGGCCCAGCCCTTCCTCGGCGAGACTGCGATGGCGCTGGAAGGCCGCGGGGCGAAGCGGATCGAAGCGCTGTTCCCCTTCGGGGTCGAGGGCACCTCGGACTGGCTGCGCGCCGCTGCCAATGCCTTTGGGGTCGACAAGGCCCTGACCGAACAGGTCATCGCCCCGGGCCGCGAGCGTGCTCGCATCGCGCTCTCCAAGCTGCGACCGCAGCTGAAAGGCAAGCGCATCACCTTCCTGCCGGATTCGCAGCTGGAAGTGCCGCTCGCCCGCTATCTGCAGGACGAGCTGGGCATGGAGCTGGTCGAAGTCGGCACGCCCTATCTCCACCGCGCGCATCTGGCGCGCGAGCTGGAAAGCTTCGGCCCCAACGTGCGCCTGTCCGAGGGCCAGCATGTTGAGCGCCAGCTTGACCGCGTGCGCGCTGACAGGCCCGACATCACCGTTTGCGGGCTTGGCCTTGCCAATCCGCTCGAAGGCGAGGGGCTCACCACCAAGTGGGCGATCGAGCTCGTCTTCTCGCCGATCCACGGCTTCGACCAGGCCGCCGATCTCGCTGAACTCTTTGCCCGGCCGCTGCGGCGCCGCGACATGCTGGAGATCTAGGCGATGCAACTGGCAGTCTGGACATATGAAGGCCCCCCGCACGTCGGCGCGATGCGCGTGGCGACCGCGATGGAGAAGCTCCACTACGTGCTCCACGCGCCGCAGGGCGATACCTATGCGGACTTGCTGTTCACGATGATCGAGCGGCGCGGCAAGCGCCCGCCGGTCACCTACACCACCTTTGAAGCCCGCGATCTGGGCAAGGACACCGCGCAGATCTTTCAGGATGCGGCGCGCGAGGCGGTGACCCGCTTCAACCCGCAGGCGATCATCGTCGGCGCGTCCTGCACCGCAGAGCTTATTCAAGATGATCCGGCAGGGCTGTCCGAGGCGATGGGGCTGCCCTGCCCGGTCATACCGCTCGAACTGCCGAGCTACCAGCGCAAGGAAAACTGGGGCGCGTCGGAGACGTTCTACCAGATCGTGCGCCAGCTGGCCGACAAGTCGGTGGTGCGCGCACCCCGTGAAGGCCGCGCAGCCCGCGCCAATATCCTCGGCCCCACCGCGCTTGGCTTCCGCCACCGCGACGATCTGGTCGAGATCCGCAAGATCCTTGCCCTGCTCGGCGTCGAGGTCAATCTCGTCGCCCCACTGGGTGCCACCCCGCAGGACATCACGCAGATCGGCCAAGCCGATTTCAACATCGTCCTCTATCCCGAAATCGCAGATGAGGCCGCCCGCTGGCTCGAAAAGACTTTCGATCAGCCCGCTGTGCGGACCATCCCTATCGGCGTGGGAGCTACACGCTCTTTCATTGCCGACGTCGCCGAGCTGGCAGGTGCAGATCCCACGCCTGCCCTCGGCGACACCTCTTCCCGGATGCCCTGGTGGTCACGGTCGGTCGATTCGACCTACCTGACCTCCAAGCGCGTCTTCATCTTCGGTGACGCCACCCACGCCGTCGCCGCCGCCCGGATTGCGCGCGAGGAACTCGGCTTCGAGGTCTGCGGCCTCGGCTGCTACGCCCGCGAATTCGCCCGCGATGTCCGCGCCGAAGCCGCCCGCTGCGGGATCGAGGCGCTGATCACCGATGATCACCTCGCGGTCGAAGATGCCATCACTGCCGCCGCGCCCGAACTGGTGCTGGGCACGCAGATGGAACGCCACATCGCCAAGCGCTTGGGCATTCCCTGCGCGGTCATTTCTGCGCCGGTGCACGTGCAGGATTTCCCCGCGCGCCACTCGCCCCAGATGGGGTTCGAGGGTGCCAACGTGATCTTCGACACCTGGGTTCACCCGCTGGTGATGGGGCTGGAGGAACACCTCCTCACCATGTTCCGCGAGGATTTCGAATTCTCCGACGAGGCAGGCGCATCGCACCACGCGGCGCATTCCCCGCGCAAGGCGCAGGTCGATAGCGTCTCGGAAGCCCCCGTCGCGGACATCCCCGCACCCGTGCTGACCGACGAGCCCGGCAATCTCTGGACCGCCGAGGCCGAGCGCGAATTGAAGAAAATCCCCTTCTTCGTGCGCGGCAAGGCCCGTCGCAACACCGAGAATTTCGCCGCCGCCGAAGGCCGCCGCCAGATCGATCTCGAAACGCTCTATGACGCGAAGGCGCATTATGCACGGTAATGTCGCCTCGTCCTCCTCGGTTGACCCGCGCGCGCCCGTGAGGGTGGTGATCGTCACGCTCGACAATCACCTGAAGGGCGCGGTCGATCGGGCCGAGGAAGCGCTGGCGAAGGAAGGCATCGATCTCTCGCTCCACGCCGCGAGCGAATGGGGCAGCGAGAATGGCGAGCTGGAAACGGTAAAGGCCGCGATCGCCGAAGCCGACATCGTCATCGCGACGATGCTGTTCCTCGACGATCACATCCGCGCCATCCTCCCCAGCCTCGAAGCGCGGCGCGAGGAATGCGACGCGATGGTCTGCCTGATGAGCGCAGGCGAGGTGGTCAAGCTGACCAAGATGGGCGGCTACAGGATGGATGCGCCGGCCAAGGGGCCTCTCGCGCTGCTCAAGAAGCTGCGCGGCAAGCCGGGCAAACCGGGCGGCAATTCAGGCGCGGGGCAGATGAAGATGCTGCGCCGCCTGCCCAAGCTGCTGAAGTTCATCCCCGGCACCGCGCAGGATGTGCGCGCCTATTTCCTGACGCTGCAATATTGGCTCGCAGGCTCGGATGAGAACGTGGTCGCGATGGTGCGCGCGCTGATCGATCGCTATGCGGCGGGCGAGCGGATCTACCGCCGCGGCATCACCCGCGCCGAAGCCCCGCTCGAATATCCCGAAACCGGGGTCTATCACCCCGCCACGCAGCAGCGCATCTCCGAAAGCCTGCGTCTGCTGCCCAAAGCCGAAGGGCGCGAGGGCACGGTCGGGCTGATCCTGCTGCGCTCCTACCTGCTGGGCCGCGACTGCGCGCATTATGACGGTGCGATTGCCGCTTTCGAAGCCGCTGGCCTCAAGGTCGTGCCGGTCTTCGCCAGCGGGCTCGATGCGCGCCCTGCGATCGAGGCCTTCTTTATCGGCCCCGACGGCAAGCCGACGGTCGATGCGGTCGTCAACCTCACCGGCTTCAGCCTTGTCGGCGGCCCTGCCTATTCCGACGCGCAGGCCGCGCGCGAGGTGCTGGGCAAGCTCGATCTGCCCTACCTCGCCGCCCACGCGATCGAATTCCAGACCATCGAGGACTGGGCCCACCGCCCGCAGGGGCTGCTGCCGCTCGAATCCACCATGATGGTCGCCCTGCCCGAGCTTGACGGGTCGACCGTGCCGAGCGTGTTCGGCGGGCGTGCCGGACAGTCGGGCAAGGGATGCACCGGTTGCGATCGCAACTGCGCCCGCCCCACTTCGCACAAGGCGCGCCCGATGCAGGCCTGCCCGGAACGCGCCGAGGCGCTGGCCGCGCGCACCGTCAAACTGATCCAGCTGCGCAAGAGCGAGCGCGCCGCGCGCAAACTCGCCATCGTGGTGTTCAACTTCCCGCCCAATGCCGGGGCGACCGGCACCGCGGCCTTCATGGCGGTGCACGAATCGCTCTACGCTACGCTCCAGCGCCTCAACGCGGATGGCTACGATGTCGATGTGCCCGAAAGCCTCGATGCGATGCGTGACGCGCTGCTCAAGGGCAATGCCGAACGCTTCGGCACCGATGCCAATGTCGCCCACCGCATCCCGGCCGACGATCACGTCGCGCGCGAGCCGCATCTGGCCGAGATCGAAGCCGCATGGGGCCCGGCGCCGGGCAAGCAACTGGCCGATGGCGGGCATATCCTCATTCAGGGTGCGCATTTCGGCAATGTCTTCGTCGGCGTGCAGCCGGGCTTCGGCTATGAAGGCGATCCGATGCGGCTGCTGTTCGAAGGCACCTTCGCCCCGACCCACGCCTTCAGCGCCTTTTACCGCTACCTTCGCGAAGACTTTGGCGCGCACGCGATCCTGCATTTCGGCACGCACGGCGCGCTCGAATTCATGCCGGGCAAGCAGGCAGGCATGTCGGGCAAGTGCTGGCCCGATCGGCTGATCGGCCACACGCCCAATTTTTACCTCTACGCCGCCAACAACCCGTCGGAAGGGATGCTGGCCAAGCGCCGCTCGGGCGCGACGCTGATCAGCTATCTCACCCCGCCGCTGGCGCAGGCGGGGCTCTACAAGGGTCTCGCCGAGCTGAAGGCAAGTGTCGAACGCTGGCGCACCACCATCGACGATGCCGACCATGCGGAAGAACGCGCCGATCTGGCGCAACTCATCGCCGACCAGTGCGAAGCGCTCGACATCACCTATGCCGAGATCGGCGAACTTCCGGCGCGGCTCTACGAGATGGAGCAATCGCTGATCCCGCACGGGCTGCACATCTTCGGCCGCAACCCTTCGGGCGCGGAAGCCGAGGACATGCTCGATGCGATGATGGAAGCGGGCAGCCATGACGGCCCGACCCCGGACCGTGCGCGTCTTGCCGCGCTGCTCGATTCTTCCGATGAAATGGGTTCGCTGATCCACGCGCTTGATGGCGGCTATGTCGCACCGGCACCGGGCGGCGATGTGGTGGTCAACCCCGATGTGCTCCCGACCGGGCGCAACATCCACGGCTTCGACCCCTTCCTCATCCCCTCGTCCTTCGCCTGCCGGATGGGCAGCGAACAGGCCGAGCAGCTGATCGCGCGCCATGTGAACAGCGGAGAGCCCTTCCCCGAAAGCATCGCGATGGTGCTGTGGGGCACCGACAACATGAAGTCCGAAGGCGTCCAGATCGCGCAGGCGATGACGCTGATGGGCGCCCGCCCGCGCCGCGATAGCTATGGCCGCCTCGCGGGAGCCGAACTGATCCCGCTGGAAGAGCTGGGTCGCCCGCGCATCGACGTGGTGATGACGCTTTCCGGCATCTTCCGCGACCTGCTGCCGATGCAGACCCGGATGCTGGCCGAAGCCGCATTGCTCGCCAGCGGTGCCGACGAAACGGGCGAGGCCAACTTCATCCGCAAGCACACGCTAGCGCAGATGGAAAAGCACGGCTGCGATCTCGAAACCGCCGCTCTGCGCGTCTTCTCCAATGCCGAGGGCGCCTATGGTGCCAACGTCAACCAGATGATCGAAGGCGGCGTCTGGGCCGATCCGGATGAACTCGCCAACGCCTTCGAGATCAACAAGGGCTTTGCCTACGGTGTCTCGGGCAAGCCAGTGCAGCAGCGCGAATTGCTCCAGAGCGCGCTGGGCACGGTCGATTTCACCTATCAGAACCTTGAGAGCATCGAACTCGGCATCAATGATGTCGACCAGTATGTCGATGGGCTGGGCGGCGTGACCCGCTCGGTCAGCCGCGCCAAGGGGACCGAAACGCCGGTCTATATCCTTGATGCCACCCGCGGGAACACCAAGGTGCGCACGCTGGCCGAGCAGATCGATCTGGAAGCGCGCACCCGCACCTTGAACCCCAAGTGGTTCGAAGGGCTGCTGGAGCATGGCTACGAAGGCGTGCGCCAGATCGAGGGGCACGTGACCAGCACGCTGGGCTGGTCGGCCACCACCGGCCAGGTCGCCCCCTGGGTCTATCAGAAGATTTCCGAGACCTTCGTGCTCGACGCCGACATGCGGCGGCGGCTGTCGGCGCTCAACCCCAAAAGCTCCGCGCGGGTCGCGGGCCGCCTGCTCGAAGCCTGCGACCGCAACCTGTGGACGCCCGACGAGGCGACCCTAGCCGCCCTGCGCGAAGCCAATGACGAGCTGGAGGACCGCCTCGAAGGCGTGTTCCCGGCAGAATGACCAGAGGGATCTGAACTATGAACCTGCACAACCCCCGCTCCACCTTCTCGCCGCCCGATGGCGATGGCTCGGTGCAGGTCGCGCTCGACCCGGCCGACAAGATCAAGGGCGCCAAGGTCTTCGCGGTCTATGGCAAAGGCGGGATCGGCAAGTCGACCACCTCGTCGAACCTTTCGGCTGCCTTCTCCAAACTCGGCCACCGCGTGCTGCAGATCGGCTGCGATCCCAAGCATGACAGCACCTTCACCCTCACTAAGAAGCTGATGCCGACGGTGATCGACGTGCTCGAAACGGTCGAATTCCATGCCGAGGAACTGCGGCCCGAAGACTACATGTTCGAAGGCTATAACGGCGTGATGTGCGTCGAAGCGGGCGGACCCCCGGCGGGCACCGGCTGCGGCGGCTACGTCGTCGGGCAGACGGTCAAGCTGCTGAAGCAGCACCACCTGCTCGAAGAAACCGACGTCGTGATCTTCGACGTGCTGGGCGATGTGGTGTGCGGCGGCTTTGCCGCGCCGCTGCAGCATGCCGAACGCGCGCTGGTGGTCGCGGCCAATGATTTCGACTCCATCTTCGCGATGAACCGGATCGTCGCGGCGATCGCAGCCAAGTCCAAGAACTACGACGTGCGCCTTGCCGGGGTGGTCGCCAACCGCAGCAAGGACACCGACGAGATCGACCGCTTCTGCGACAAGGTCGGGATGCCCCGCCTCGCGCACTTCCGCGATGTCGACGCGATCCGCCGGTCGCGCCTCAAGAAGTGCACGCTGTTCGAAATGGGCGACGATCCCGAAGTGATCGCAGCGCAGGACGAATATCTGCGCCTCGCCGCGATGCTGTGGGCCGGGGTCGACCCATCGACCGCGCAGCCGATGAAGGATCGCGATATCTTCGACTTTCTGGGGTTCGAATAATGGCGACACGGCTCCCCAACGATTACGACACTCGCCGCGAGGCGCTGGCGACCTATTTCGACAGCACCGCGCGTCAGGCGTGGATCGATCTCACCTCGGATGCGAAAGTCAGCGGCATTCGCGCCACGGTGCGCGCCGGGCGCGATGCGATGCGCGCCACGTTGCTGGGCTGGCTGCCGACCGACCTCAGGCGCACGCAGGTGCTGGATGCGGGCTGCGGTACCGGATCGCTGGCGGTTGCGGCCGCCTGCCGGGGCGCGGAAGTAACCGGGATCGACGTGGCGGCGGGCCTTGTCGAAGTGGCGCGCGAACGCACGCCGTCTTTCATCGGCCACGGGCGGATCCACTGGCGTTCGGGCGACATGCTCGACCCTGAACTGGGCACCTTTGCCCATGTGGTGGCGATGGATTCGCTGATCCATTACCAGCCCGAAGACCTCGTCGACGCGCTCGGCCAGCTGGCGCAGCGCACCACGGGCAGCATCCTGTTCACCTTCGCCCCGCGCACGAAGTTGCTGAGCGCGATGCACGAAGTCGGCAAGTTCTTCCCCAAGTCCGACCGCAGCCCCGCCATCGTCCCCGTCGGCGAAGGCGAGCTGCGCGAACGCCTTGCCCGCCTCGGCGGCTGGAGCATCGGGCGCACCCAGCGCGTCAGCAGCGGGTTCTACACCTCGCAGGCGCTCGAACTGGTGCGGCACGGATGAACGCGCCCGTCCGCCCTCCCGCGCAACCGCGTCTGGCAGAGCTGGTGTTCCGGCTGCTGCCCTTTGCGGATGCCGCGAGCGCGGACCTGCCACTCCCCCGCCTGCTGCGCCTCGCGCTGTTTCAGGTGAGCGTGGGCATGGCGATGGTGCTGCTCAACGGCACCTTGAACCGCGTAATGGTGGTCGAGCTCGGCACGCCGACCTGGCTGGTCGCGCTGCTGATCGCGGTGCCGCTGCTGGCCGCCCCGTTCCGCGCGCTGATCGGCCACAAGTCGGACACCCACCGTTCAGTGCTGGGCTGGCGGCGCGTGCCCTATATCTGGTTCGGCACGATGATGCAGTTCGGTGGCCTCGCGATCATGCCCTTCGCGCTGCTGCTGCTGGACGTGCCCGACCGCTTCACGCTGGGCCTCTTCGCAGCGACCGCCGCCTTCCTGCTGACCGGCACCGGCTTTCACGTGACCCAGACCGCCGGCCTTGCACTGGCGACCGATCTTGCGCCCGAAGACAAGCGCCCGCGCGCCGTCGCGCTGCTGTATGTCATGCTGCTGGTCGGCATGATGTTCGCCGCTTTCGTGATCGGAGGGTTCCTTGCCGATTACACCGCCACCAAGCTGGTGCAGGTGATCCAGGGCTGCGCGGTGCTGACCGTGATTCTCAACGTCGCCGCGCTGTGGAAGCAGGAAGCGCGCAACCCCGCCGTCACCGCGCCGGATCGCGAGACGCCCGATTTCAGGCAGTTGTGGCAGGCCTTCATCAAGAGCGGCCGCAACGCCCGGCTGCTGACCGCTATCGGGATCGGCGCGGCGGGTTTTGCGATGCAGGATGCGCTGCTCGAACCCTATGGCGGCGAGATCCTTGGCCTGTCGGTCGGCGCGACCACCGGGCTCACCGGGGCATGGGCGCTGGGATCGCTGCTGGGCTTCATGCTCTCGGGCCGGGCGCTCGCACGGGGCTGGGATCCGCTGCGGCTGGCAGGCGCGGGGCTGGTGATCGGGATCAACGCTTTCCTGATCGTGCTGTTTGCCGGGCCATTTGCCTCGCCGGTGATGCTTTACATCGGCAGCCTCGGCATCGGGATCGGCCTCGGGCTGTTTTCGGTCGGCACGCTGATGGAGGCGATGAGCCTCGCCAAGAACGAAAGCGCAGGGCTGGCGCTGGGCGCGTGGGGTGCGGTGCAGGCGACCTGTGCCGGGCTCGGCATCGCGGTCGGCGGCCTGCTGCGCGACGGGGTGGCGCTGCTGCTGCAAAGCGATGCGCCCACCACCAGCATTGCCATGCGCGCGACCGGCTATGGCACTGTCTACATTCTCGAAATCGCGCTCTTGCTGATTGGCCTTGCCGCCATCGGTCCGCTGGTTGGCTACCAGCGCCGGATGGCCAGCGACGCCGACGAAGCTCCCGCCAAGCCCTTCGGCCTGATGGAGTTTCCGACATGATTACCTGTGCCCGCCTGTCCCGTCACTGTCTTCCGGCTTTCGCCTCTGCCGGCCTGTTCCATGAGAGGAATGTGAAATGAACGCTGCCTATATCGTCGGCTCCTTTGATGCTGCCGAACTCGCTTTCCTGTTGTTTTTCGGCTTCTTCGTCGCGCTGGTCTTCTACCTCAACCGGGAAAGCCGGCGTGAAGGCTATCCGCTTGAGGAAGAGGAAACCGGCAAGGTCCTCCCCGGCAGCCTGTTCGATGGCGACAAGAAGAGCTTCCAGCTGCCCAATGGCCGCGGCACCTATGTCCCCGAAGACGTCGAGCGCGACGACATCAACGTCCCCGGCGTGCAGGCCTTCAAGGCTGCCGGTGCCCCCTGGGTGCCGACCGGCGATGCGATGAAGGACGGGATGGGCCCGGCCGCTTTCGCCAACCGCGCCAAGTATCCCGATGTCACCTTCGATGGCCGCCCGCGCATCGTGCCGATCGCCGACAGCCACGAGCTGATCGTCTCCCCGCAGGATCCGCAGCTGATCGGCTGGCCGGTGGTTGGTGCCGACGGCGCCAATGCGGGCAAGGTCACCGACATCTGGGTCGATCAGGCCGAACACCTGATCCGCTATCTGGAAGTCGAGACCAACTCGGGCAAGAAGGTGCTCGCCCCGATGGCAGTGGCCGTGGTCCACGGCAACAGCCTGCTGGGCAAGGTGCTGCCGACCACCAATCACGACGAGCCCAAGTTCGTCGAGATCGACGCGATCACCGCCGCCCAGTTCGAGGATGTCCCCGCGCTGGAAACCGCAGGCATCATCACCCGCTACGAAGAAGACCGCATCCAGGCCTATTTCGGCGGCGGCTACATGTATGCGACACCTGAAAGGTCGGAAGCATGGATCTGAAGGAACAGGCCGGCAGCGTGACAGAGCCCATGGCAGCGGCGGCAACGCCGCTGCCGGCAGGGCCCGGTCATGAAGGGCTCGATCACGCCGCGCTCGAGGAAGATGGCCCCAAGGCCTTCGGCGATCGCATGGGCACACCCGCACCTGACGAAAAGGTGCTGTGGAAGGGCCGCCCGGCGCTCGGCCTGCTGGCGCGCACGGCGTTCCACACCCGCACGCTCGGTTTCTACATGGCTGCGCTCGCGCTGATCGCGCTGATGAGCGGCAACACCAATGCTGCGATCGTGGCCGCCGTGCTGGGCACCGCGCTGATTGCGCTGCTTTATGTGCTGGCCTGGGCGAGCGCCCGCAGCACGCTCTACATTCTCACCGACACGCGCCTGATCATGCGCATCGGCATGGCGATCGAAACGCGGATCAACATTCCGCTGAAGCAGGTGACCTCGGCCGATCTGCGCCTCCATGGCAAGACCGGATATGGCGACATCGCCTTCGACCTCGCCGGCGACCGGTTGCTGGGCGTCGCCCTGCTGTGGCCGCATGTGCGCCCCTGGCGGTATGCGCGGCCCCAGCCGATGCTGCGCGCCCTGCCCGATGCCGCCGCCCTTGCCCATCTGATCGCCGCCACCCGCGCGCAGCACGGTGCAATCGCGCGGAATTTGACCGAGATCAAGGAAGCCGCCGCCGCCACCGGCCATATCGGAACCCAGCCCGCGGCCCCGACCGGCCGCCTCGCCCCGGCCCTGCGCCGCAGCGACAACGGATTTGAGGGAGCACCGGCATGATCGTTCGCGAATATGAGAAGGACGAAATCACCGTCCACAAGGTGCCGCTCGCGCTGATGGGCGGGGTCATCGCGATCTCGGTCGCGCTGACAGCCTCGGTCACGCTCGGCTTCCTGCCCAAGCAGGCCGTGCCCACCGAAGCGCGCGCCGCTGCCGGAGTGGCCCCGGCGCAGCAGCGCACGCTCCGCTTCTTCGACGAACCGGACGGCACCGTCCGGGTCGAGGACGGCGCCACCGCCGAGGTGCTCGCCCGCTATGGTCAGGGCGAAGGCGGCTTCGTGCGCGCCAGCGTGCGCAGCCTCGTCCACCAGCGCCGCATCCGCGACATCGGGGCCGAAGTGCCCTTTACCCTCACCCGCTGGGACACCGGCGCGCTCACGCTGGCCGACCCGGCCACTGGGGTGAACATCGAAATCAGCGGCTTCGGGCCGGAAAACCGCGCGATCTATGCCACGCTGCTGCCCGAAGCGGAGGCCGCCCGCTGATGGCACTGGCATTCTTCTCGACCGAGTCCTTCGAGACCCCCTGCACGATCACGGTCGAGCAGAGCTCGGAACATTTCCACGCCCATGTCGAACTGACCGATGAGGTCGCGATCGAGCCGGGCGACAAGGTGCGCGTGCATGGTGCGCCGATCTCGATCCCCTTCGGCACCCGCGAGGTGTTCGAACGCCGCGCCACTGTCACCCGTGCCAGCCCGCTGGCCCGCTCGCTGACCCGCATCGCTGCCTATTTCGACCTCAGCGAACTCTACGAAGTCAGCTTCAACGCCGGGAGGATCAAATGAACGCCTACAAGCCGATGACCAGCGAAGAAGCGATGGCAATCGCGACGCAGGACACGATGCTGACCCCGCGTTTCTACACCACCGATTACGACGCGCTGGACGCGATCGACGTCAGCCTGGTGCGCGCCGAATGGGACCAGCTGATCGCCGACATGGTAGGCGATCCCAACAAGCTGCATTTCAAGCATTCGGACCGCTTCAAGGGCGTGATCGAGGGGCTGGAACCGAGCCTGCGCAAGGAATTCACCGATTTCCTTGTGAGCTCGATGACGAGCGAATTCTCGGGCTGCGTGCTCTATGCCGAAATCGCCCGGCGCACCAAGAACCCGGACGTGAAGCAGCTCTTCCGCCTGCTCGCCCGCGACGAAAGCCGCCACGCCGGCTTCATCAACGAAAGCCTGAAGGATGCCGGGATCGGCGTCGACTTGGGCTATCTGACGAAGACCAAGAAATACACCTATTTCAAGCCGAAGTTCATCTTCTACGCGGTCTATCTGAGCGAGAAGATCGGCTACGCGCGCTACATCACGATCTTCCGCCATCTGGCGAGGAACCCGCAATACAAGTTCCACCCGATCTTCGACTGGTTCGAGGAGTGGTGCAATGACGAGTTCCGCCACGGCGAGGCCTTTGCCATGTTGCTGCGCGCCGACCCCAAGCTGCTGCAAGGCGCCAACAAGCTGTGGGTGCGGTTCTTCCTGCTGTCGGTCTACGCCACGATGTATGTGCGCGATCACAACCGCCCGGTGTTCCACGCCGCGCTCGGCGTCGATCCGACCGAGTATGACTACAAGGTCTTCGAGATCACCAACCAGATCGCCCGGCAGGTCTTCCCGGTCGAGCTCGACATCGACAGCCCCGCCTTCCGCCGCCAGATGGAAAAGCTGCGCCTCGCTGCGGAACGCATTGAGGATGGCAAGGCGCGCGGCGGGATCGGCGGGCTTCTGAGCCGCGCCTCGGGCATGGCTGGCGCAGGCCTCGCTTTCGCGCGGATGTATTTCCAGCGGCCCAAGCCCAACGCTCTGCCGCAATCGATCCGGCTGCAGCCCGCATGGTAAGCTGGAGCGGCCATATTGTGCCGTTCATCGTGACGGTGGCGATCTGGTTTGTCGCGACCGGGCTGATTGCCTGGGCCGACAACCGTGAGCGCACCACCTTTTCGCGCAGCCTGATCGTCGGCAGCGTAGCCGGGATCGCCGGGCTGATCGTGATCCTCGCCGCTTCGCTTTCGACCGAAGTCTGGGCGGTTTACCTCGGCTTTGTCGGCGCGCTGATGGTGTGGGGCTGGCACGAGCTGAGCTTCCTCACCGGCGCTTCGGCAGGCCCGCGCCGCGGGCTGGCCGATCCGGGGCTGACCGGGGTCGCGCGCTTCCGCCAGGCGGCGGCGACCGTGATGCATCACGAAGTGGCGCTGGCGGTAACAGCGCTGCTGCTGATCTCGCTGTCGTGGGACGTGCCCAACCAGATCGGGGCGACGGTGTTCGTGCTGATGTTTGCGATGCGGCTGATCTCCAAGATCAACCTCTTCGTGGGCGTGCCCAATTCCTCCTCGGAAATGCTCCCGGAGCAGTTGGCCTATCTGAAGTCCTATTTCGGCCCCAGCCGCGTGACCCGGCTGCTGATCATGTCGATCGCGGTGCTGACCGGGGTCACCATCTGGTTCGCCGCGCTGGCACTCGCCGCGCCGGTGGGCAGCGCCGAAATGGTGGGCGCGAGCCTCCTGACCACGCTCGCCCTGCTGGGCGTGCTCGAACACCTGTTTCTTGCCCTCCCCTTCCGTGACGGGATGCTGTGGGGCTGGGCCTATCCGCAGCGCAAGGCTGCGATGACAATCGAACGAGACTGACATGACGATGACGACAGAGGGAATGCGCATGGACTTCGAAGCCTTTTTCGCCGGCGAACTGGATGTTGTGCGCGCCGATGGCCGTTACCGCGTGTTCACCGACATCAAGCGCCACCGCGGCCGCTTCCCCCACGCCACCCGCTTCGTCGCTGACGAAACGCAGGCGGTGACGGTGTGGTGCTCGAACGACTATCTCGGCATGGGTCAGCACCCGGCGGTGCTCGAAGCGATGCACGAATGCCTCGACGAATGCGGCGCGGGCGCGGGCGGCACGCGCAATATCTCGGGCACCAACCACTACCATGTCGAGCTTGAAGCCGAACTGGCCGATCTGCACGGCAAGGAAGCCGCGCTGCTGTTCACCTCCGGGTATGTTTCGAACTGGGCGGGGCTCGGCACACTTGCGTCGAAAATCCCGGGCTGCGTCGTGTTCTCCGACGCGCTCAACCACGCCTCGATGATCGAAGGCATCCGCCACAGCCGCGCGCCCTACAAGATCTGGCACCACAATGATGCGGAGCATCTCGACGAGCTGCTCGGCATGTATGGCCCCGAAGTGCCCAAGCTGGTCGCCTTCGAAAGCGTCTATTCGATGGACGGCGACATTGCCCCCATCGCTGCAATCCTCGACGTCTGCGAAAAGCACGGCGCGATGAGCTATATCGATGAAGTCCACGCGGTCGGCCTCTACGGCCCGCGCGGCGGAGGGATTGCCGAACGCGAAGGACTGATGGACCGCATCACCGTGATCGAAGGCACGCTGGGCAAGGCTTACGGCGTGATGGGCGGCTATATCGCCGCGTCCGCCAACCTCGTCGATTTCGTGCGCAGCTTTGCCAGCGGCTTCATCTTCTCGACCGCCCTGCCCCCCGCCATCGCGGCGGGCGCAGCGGCGAGCATCCGCCACCTCAAGAACAGCAGCGCCGAGCGCGAGCTGCAGCAGAAGCGCGTCGCGCAGGTGCGCCGCGCGCTCGACATCATGGGCATCCCGCACCTCGACAACCCGAGCCACATCATCCCGGTGATGGTTGGGGATGCCAAGAAGTGCAAGATGATCAGCGACTGGCTGATGGACAACCACGGCATCTATGTGCAGCCGATCAATTACCCGACCGTGCCCGTGGGCACCGAGCGGCTGCGCGTCACGCCCTCGCCGGTGCACACCGATGGCGACATCGACCGGCTGATCAAGGCATTGAGCGAGATCTGGTCGCACTGCGAACTCGCCCGGATGGAACAGGCCGCGTAAGAGCGCATTTGCTTTCACAGAATTGACGCTTCTCCCTTGGACGGGAGTGAGGGCGAGCGCCTTGGGGGAGGCGTTCGCTCTCTTTGCGTGTTGGGTAAAGAGAGCGGCAGCTTTCGGGATTGGGAGAGGTGCGTCGGAATGACGAGAACTGGATAGGTAGCTGTCTGACCGCTTCCGGGTGACTGAACGCGTTAGCTGCCGTTGATCACAGCCGAGTAATGCGCCGCCTCTCGACCCAGATCCAGTCGTGGGCGGCGGCCAAATTGAACGTCCGATTCCGCCCCAAGCCGCCGTCCCGCTTTCGCAGTTTCCTCAACCGCGCACATGATCGCAACTGGGTGGGGCAATGAATGACAAGTTACGGCGTTCACCGGCGAAAAGTGCAAATTTGCCGGGAGAGCGGGATCCAGATCGCAAAGGTTACCGCGACACGTCGCGGGCCTCAAGAATACCAGACCTAATCCGCCATTGGAATGCCGCGCCGAACGGGAATCCGGTGCTTATCGTTGGTAATCTGACAGATCGAAAGACGCGCTCCACACTTGGAGAACACCTGCCTCTCGCCCTGCATATGGGCGATCCGAGGTAAAGACGATTTGGGTCTTGTCAGGCGTCAGCCGCGCGCCGAATTCGGCATAGGGCGAATTGATCCGTGCGCCTGCATTTTGTGGTTCGCTCCAGCCGTCTGCCGTCATGAAAGAAATGAAGATGTCGGCTCCACCTTCGCCGCCGCGATTGGGGTAGCTCAGCAGCATGACGCGTTCTTCTGCATCGACCCACACGCCATCATCCCGGTCGCTGGTATTGATTGGCGCAGGCAGGGGCACGGCGGTTTCGAACCGGCCGTCCTGACCGGGACGGGCCACGTAGTTATCGCGCTCACCAATCCCGTCGGGCCGCTCCGTCATGAAATATAATGTTCCCGCGCGTGTCAGCGATGGCAGCGTTTCGTTGTGCATGAAGCGCAGCTTTTTGAGCGATCCTGCCCGCGGGCGATTGATATCGCCGCTTGCCAGCGGAACGGGAACGGCATCAGGATCGGTCAGATCGAGCGCATAGAGATCGAAGTTCTCATATATATCCAGATCGGCAAATTCATCCCGCTTGGCCGACCACGAAAACAGCAGTGTTTTGCCATCGGGAGAAACTGTGGGCCAATCGACCCGTCCCTCACGCGGCAAAGGCACATCTTCCGGCGTGGTCCAGCCAGTGACGGTGCGCCGCGCGCGTTTCAGACGCTGCGGGCATTCCCAGATCGGCGTGCAGTCCGATTGTGCAAAGTAAATCGTCTGCCCGTCAGGAGAAAATCCGGGGCTCAGCGTTACCTTGCCGTCCTGCTCCAGTTGTTCAGGGGCAAACCGCTGCGGCTCGTCTTCTGCCGCGCAGGCAGAGGATGGGGCGCCGACCAGGAGCGCAAACAGGATTGCGGATCTGAACATGACAGGCCCTTTTTCAAAAGCGGTGAGAGAATGCCAAACGAAACCGATGTTTCCTTCGCGTCAGGATCAAGCGGCGAGAACGGCAACGGGTCCTGCGCACTGGCGGTGCCGCTGGCGGCAAGGATAGCGATTGTGATCACAGCGGCGAAGGGAGTTTTCATGGTCCAGCACCCTCTATCGGTAGCGGGATCGGATTGTTGCCGACGGAACAGTTACGGATCGTTCCGGCGGACGGTTGCCATCGACGCGAACTTTCTTGCTCACATCGCATCGGGCGGATTGACAGACGGCCGCTTGTGACGACGAAATGCAAGCGACAGAACGACCAGGGCGGGGTCGATAGCCGAACGGCAGGTTTTGGCCCGCAGCCAGCGATTGCTGACATTTCCTACACACCTGTCAGCGGCTACCATCACCCCCGCTCTTTCCCATCGCTATCAGGGTGGTCACACGACCGCCACCGGCCAGACAAGCCCCCGCTCCCGTGTCCGTCCGCTTATCGGAATTGGATACAGGTATTTGAAACAATGCAGAAATTCGCGAACACACAAAGCGGACACGGTGTCCGCTTTGTAACGCTTAAGGGCGCGGCGTGCGTCACCCCACCGGGATGAACCGCACCGCAAATCCGCCGCCGGGCGCCATCCGCACGGCGAACAAATCGCCGCCGGTCACGACCTTCTCCTCGATCACCATCGCATAGGGGTTGGTCTTCCAGTCAGCATCCGGCCCGTCGCGGTAGATCTGGGCGCGGTATTTCTTGCCCTTTTCAAGGAAGCTCAGCGGCAGCGACAGGTCGCGCGCCTCCTCGTCGCTCACCGCGCCGAGGAACCATTCCTTCGACTTGCGCCCCTGCCGCGCGATCGCGACATAATCGCCGATCTCTCCGGCGAGCGCGATCGACTCCTCCCAGTCGGTCTCGACATCCTTGATGAACTGAAAGGCATCGGGGCGCGCTTCGTAATTCTCGGGCAGGTCGGCGGCCATCTGGATCGGCGAATAGAGCACCACGTAGAGCGCCAGCTGCTTGGCCAGCGTCGTCTCCGGCCGGTTCGACGGGTCGCCGCGCTGCATGTTTTCACGCAAGGGCGGGCGCTCGTTGGGTTTGAGGTCGAAGATGCCGGGGGTGAAGTCCATCGGGCCGGAGAGCATCCGGGTGAAGGCCAGCATCGCCTCGTGCTCGGGCGGGTTGGGGGGCGTGCCCCAGGCGTTGTATTCCATCCCCCGCGCGCCTTCACGGGCGATCCAGTTGGGGTAGGTGCGGCGGAGGCCCGTGTCCTTGACCGGCTCATGCGCATTGATCGAAATCTGCCGCTTGGCGGCCTCCTGCACGACCTTGAGATGGTGGCGCACCATGAACTGGCTGTCGTGCCATTCGTAATGGCGGACACCGTTCTCGTCGATACGCACCGCGTCGCCCGCGTCGGCGACATAGCCGGTCTTGACCTGCCGCACGCCGACCTTCTGCATCAGGTCCATCGCCGCGCCGAGCTGGTTTTCATAGTTGGTGATATTGGCCGAGGTTTCGTGGTGGCCGATGATCCGAACGCCCTTGGACAGGGCATAACGGCCCAGTTCCTCGATATCGTAATCGGGCATGGCTTTTGTGAAGTCGAACAGGTCGCCGTTGTTGTACCAGTCGCCGTCCCAGCCGATGTTCCAGCCTTCCACCAGCACGCCCGCAAAGCCGTGCTTGGCGGCGAAGTCGATGTAGCGCTTGGTCTCTTCGGTGGTCGCGCCGTGGATCTGGTCACGGCCCCAGCTGCGGTCGCGGATATGCATCGCCCACCAGATGCCGACATATTTGCCCGGCTCCACCCAGGAGACATCGCCCAGCTTGTTGGGTTCGTTGAGGTTGAGGATGATGTCGGAATTGATCAGGCCCACGGCATCGGGCGCGACCTGAATGGTGCGCCAGGGGGAGGTGAAGCCTGCCCTGGTCTTGACCTTGGGCCCGCCGCTCCAGCCGCGCAACTTGGATTCGAAATTGCCCGGGCGCAGCTGGTCGAGCGACATGGCGGCGTAATCGACGAGCGCGGCTTCGTGGATGCTGAAATAGATGCCGTCGGCATTCTTGAAGGTTGCGGGCGTGTGCGCATCGTCAACCTTGCCAGCGGGCGCGGTGCGGGTGAGGTATTCGTAGCGGTTGAACTCGTCGGAGGGGGTGTACCACATGGTGGTCTGCTCGCCGACGCCGAACTGGGTGAGCTCCTCGGTGAGGTTGAGGTCGCCCTGCAAGGCGGCCTGTTCGGGCACCTCGTAGCGGAAGCTGACGCCGGTGTCGAAGGCGCGGAAGCGGACGGTCATCTGCCGGTCGGGGCCATCGGCGGGCTTGAAAGTGACCGCGAGTTCGTTGTGCTGGTCGCGCACCACGCGGCGCTCGCCCCAGGGCTGCTCCCAGTTGGTGTCCTGCGAGGCGGTTGCCGATCCGGCGATGGCGAGACCGCGCTCGAAGCCGTGGTGCTCTGCGAACAGCATCCCGAGTTTCGAGAGGGCGATGACCTGCTTGCCCTCGTAGCTGACAGCGTAGGTCGCCTGCCCGCCATCGTCGCTGACGGTGACGGTTATCTTCCCGTCGGGCGAGGCCAGCGTCAGGCTTTCGGCATGGGCCGGAGCGGCGGCCCAGGCGATGGCGGCCAGCGCGATCAGCGGTTTCCAGTGTGTCGTCATGCGTCCTCTCCTGCGCCCGTTCGGACGCCTCACTTGGTCTGTTTGAAAATCCGGAAGCCCCACGGCGCGAGGTCAAGCGTCTCGCCTCCGGTGAAGGCCGCGCTCTCGCCGCTCAGCGCGTCGGCATAGGTGCCGCTGTGGCGGGCGTGTTCGAAACTGATGCTCTGCGCGCGCGGGCTGAGGTTGAAGACCGCGAAGACCCGCTCGCCCGCATCGCCGCGGGTGAAGGCGAAGACATCGGCGGTGGCGCTGGTGGGCACTTCCACCATGGCTGCGCCGAAGCGGCCATTGTGGAGCGCGCGCGCCTCGGTCTTGAGAGCGATCAGCTTTTCGAACAGGGCCGCGTGCCGGCCCTGCCGCCAGACGATCGGATCACGCTCGAAGAACTCAAGCTGGCGGTCGTTGTCGGCTTCCTGCCCGTTGTAGATCAGCGGCAGGCCGCTGCCAACGAAGCTGAGCGCGATCGCCGCCTCGTAAGCATCGCCGTAGATCTCGCTCGCCACCCCGTCCCACGAGTTCTGGTCGTGGTTCTCGGTATAGACCATCCGCATCGCGGCATGCGGCCAGGTTTCGGACTGCCCGGCATAGTAGCCGCGCATCGCTCCTGCACCACTGCCGTCCTTGACGAGGCGCTGCATCGCCTCCTTCCAGCCCCAGCCATAGGTCGCATCGAAGGCGCGGTGGTGGAGATCGCGCTGCTCCCATTCGGCGAGCAGGAAGACAGGCTTCACCGCATCGAGCTGCCCGCGGGCGGTCTCCCAGAAATCGGTCGGGACATAGCCCGCGACATCGCAGCGGAACCCGTCGATGCCGAATTCGCGCACCCAGTAGACGAGGCTCTCGGTCATGTAGAGCCTGAGGCCGGGTTGCGAATAGTCGAAATCGGCAACGTCGGACCAGTCGGTCCCCGCTGGGCTCATCAGCGCGCCTTCGGGTGTGCGGGTGTACCACTCGGGATGGCTCACGGTCAGCGGGTTGTCGTAGGCCGAATGGTTGGCGACCCAGTCGAGGATCACCTTCAGCCCCAACCGGTGCGCTTCATCGACGAAGGCGCGGAAGTCGGCTTCGGTGCCAAATTCGGGATTGACCGCGCGGTAATCGCGCACGGCGTAGGGGCTGCCGAGCGTGCCCTTGCGGTTCGCCTCGCCGATCGGGTGGATCGGCATCAGCCAGATGATGTCGACACCCATCGTGGCAAGGCGCGGCAGCTGTGACTGCGCGGCAGCGAAGGTGCCCTCGGCGGTGAACTGCCGGGTATTGAGCTGGTAGATCACCGCATCCGCCGTCCACGGCGCATTGGCAACCTCGACCATGTCGCGCGGGGTGTAATCCGGTTGAGCGAACGCCGGTGTGGCCGCAAGCGCGCCCGCCAGAAGAGCAATCGCCAGCCGCATCACGCCTCTCCCGCCCGCAGCACCGGGGCGCCCTTCGCCTCGCCATCCTTCACCAGCAGAGTCGCCGCCGCCGCCAGCACCATGCTGACCGCGCCGATCACGAAGGCATAGATCGCCGCGCCGCCGAACAGGTTGGTGACGAAGAACCCCAGCAGCGTCGCCGCCAGCAATTGCGGCACGACGATGAAGATGTTGAACACCCCCATGTAAATGCCCATCTTTTCCGCAGGGACGCAGCCAGCGAGGATCGCATAGGGCAGCGCCACGATCGAGGCCCAAGCGATGCCCATGCCGATCTGCGGAATCCACAAGAGCGCCGGATCGCGCACCAGCAGCATCGCGGCAAAGCCCGCCGCGCCCAGCATCAGGTTGATCGCGTGCAGGCGGCAGCGGTCGATCTTGGCGGCGATCATGACGAAGCCCAGCGCGGCGGCGGCGGCAAGGCCGTTGCGCACCGATCCCATCAGGCTCCACCAGTCCGCCCCGTCCTGATAGGCGGCGCTGGCCGCATCGCTCGCGCCGAAGTGGAACGCGGTCACCCCCGGTGTGCCGTAAATCCACAGCGCGAACATCGCGAACCAGCTGAAGAACTGAACGACCGCCAGCTGGCGCATGGTCTTGGGCATGGCGAAGAGATCGCTGACGACCTCCATGAAGCCGCTCCCGTTCCGACCTTGCTGGCGAAATGACGCCGCGACCAGCTGGATCACGCCGAACCCGGCGATCAGCGCGGCGAGCACGTAAAGCTCCTGCGCGACCTCGATTTCTCCGAGGAAGGCCGGACGCCCCTCTCCCCGCGCCAGCGCGACCAGCGCGGCGACGATGGCTCCGGCGATGATCCATATCACGCCGCCACTGGCGAACTGCGCGGCGGAGCGGAGCACCGGCACATGGCCCGCGCCCACCGCGCGCCCGCTCGCCGCTTCGAACCGAGCGAGATCCTCGGGCGAGTATTCCTTGGTGCTGAACACCGTCCAGCATACCGCCGCCAGCAGCGCCGCCCCGCCGATATAGAAGGCCCAGCGCACGGTTTCGGGGATCTGCCCCTCGGGCGCGACATTGCTGAGGCCCAGCCAGTTGGTCATCACCCACGGCAGCGCGCCCGCCACCACCGCGCCGGTCCCGATGAAGAAGCTCTGCATCGCATAGCCCTTCGTCCGCTGGGAATCGGGCAGATTGTCGCCGACGAAGGCGCGGAACGGCTCCATGGTGATGTTGAGCGAGGCGTCCATGATCCACAGCATCCCCGCCGCGACCCACAACGCGGGGGCATTGGGCATCACGAACAGCGCAAGGCTTGCCAGTAGCGCGCCGACTAGGAAATAGGGGCGGCGGCGGCCGAGCCGCGGGCTCCAGGTCTTGTCCGAGAGGTGGCCGATGATCGGCTGGACGATCAGCCCCGTCATCGGCGCGGCGATCCACAGGATCGCGAGGCTGCCGACATCGGCGCCCAATGTCTGGAAAATGCGGCTGACATTGCCGTTCTGCAGCTCGAATCCGATCTGGATTCCGAGGAACCCGAAGCTCATGTTCCAGATCTGGCCGGCGCTCAACGCTGGCTTGTGGCCGCTGTGGCTCATTGTCGCTATCATCCCTCTCCCGGCCCGGCACAATATCCCGGATCGACCGTCCGAAGCTAGATTGCGCGCTGCCACCGCACAGTCTGGACGGCTTGCAAAATTTTGCAAGAAACTTTCCGAAAATCGCCGGAAAAATTGTATGACAGCGTGATTGATCTGCCGTTTCTCTAATGTTTTGCGTCTATTGCTCTTGCATTTTAGCCTCGCACCGGCGTTTCACAAAGATTTGCAAAATCCCTTCCAAGGTGTCACAAACATAGCCGGAGGGAGTAGGGTCATGACGCGAATCTTCGTGAGCCTTGCGGCTGCGCTATGCGCCGGCACCGCATTGGCAGGGGGGCCGGTGGCCGCCGAGGCAGGGGCAGCGCCCGCGCCGTCAGCCGCACCGATTGCAGAGCGCCAGCTCGAGGACGAGATCATCTATTTCGTTCTGCCCGACCGATTCGCCAATGGCGACACCGCCAATGATCGCGGCGGACTGAAGGGCGGGCCGTTCCAGCACGGCTTCGATCCCACCCACAAGGGCTTCTATCACGGCGGCGACCTAAAGGGGCTGACGGCGAAGCTCGACTACATTCAGGGCATGGGCGTCACCGCGATCTGGTTCGCGCCGATCTTCAAGAACAAGCCGGTGCAGGGCCGTCCGGGCGAGGAAAGCGCGGGCTATCACGGCTATTGGGTGACCGATTTCACGCAGGTCGACCCGCATTTCGGCACCAATGCCGAATTCAAGGCCTTCGTCGATGCCGCTCATGCGCGCGGGATGAAGGTCTATATGGACATCATCACCAACCACACCGCCGACGTGATCGACTATGCCGAAGGGCTGGCAAACGGCTACCGCTATCGCAGCAAGGGCGAATACCCCTTCTCGACGCGCGGCGGTGTCGACGGCGCGCGGATCAACGAAGGGTTCGCAGGCGACGACAACCCCGATCCCGCCAACTGGGCTAGGCTGACCGACCCGACCTTCGCCTATACCCCGACGGTCTCCGAGGCCGAGAAGAACGTGAAGGTGCCCGCGTGGCTCAATGACACCGCGCTCTATCACAACCGCGGCAATTCGCACTGGATCGGCGAAAGCTCGGTCTATGGCGATTTCTCGGGGCTCGACGATCTCGCGACCGAAAACCCGCGCGTCGTTGCCGGGATGATCGACATCTTCGGCCAGTGGATCGACGATTACGGCATCGACGGCTTTCGCATCGACACCGCCAAGCACGTGAACCCCGAGTTCTGGCAGGCCTTCGTCCCCGCCATGCTGACCCGCGCCGAGGCCAAGGGGATCGACCACTTCCACATCTTTGGCGAGATCGCCTTTGAGGAACCCACCGCGACGCTCGCCGCGCAGGTGATGGCCGAGAGCAAGCTGCCCTATGCGCTCGACATGGGCTTCGCCAAGGCGGCGCAGATGGTCGCGAGCGGCAAGTCGCCGCCGCGGCTGATGGCGGAATTCCTTCAGCAGGACGCGATCTATCCCGGCGGCGCGAGCACCGCGCTGGGCCTGCCGACCTTCCTCGGCAACCACGACTTCGGCCGCTTTTCGATGTTCGTGCGCGAAATGAGCGGATCGGACGACCCCGCCACGCTGCTCGCCCGCGTCAGGCTGGGGCACGCGATGATGTTCCTGCTGCGCGGTGTGCCGACGGTCTATTACGGGGACGAGCAGGGCTTCATTTCCGACGGCAACGACCAGCTGGCGCGCGAGGATATGTTCGCAAGCAAGGTGGCGGTCTACAACGACAATCGCCTTGTCGGCACCACCGCCACGACCGCGCAGAGCAATTTCGACACCGCCCACCCGCTCTACCGGCTGATCGGCGAGCTTGCCGCCGCGCGCACCGCCAGCCCGGCGCTGCGCCGGGGCCTCAGCACCGTGCGCGCCTTCGAGGAAGCCGCCCCCGGCCTGCTCGCGGTCGAGCGCCACGATCCCGAAACCGGACAACGCGTGCTGGCGGTGTTCAACACCGGCGAAAAGCCCCTTACGCAGGCCGTCGAGGTCAGTTACCGGGCGCGGGGCATCGCCCCGCTCACCGGCCCCTGCCCCGCCAGCCTTGCCGCGCCGGGCGCGATCACGATCACTCTGCCCGCCTTCGGCTTTGCCGCCTGCCTTCTGGAGACCGACGACTAATGGCAACCGCTCTTGCCGACACGGCCGTTGCCACCGACGCCCCGCTGGCGTGGTGGCGCGGCGCGGTCATCTACCAGATCTATCCGCGTTCTTTCCGCGACACCAATGGCGACGGGATAGGCGACCTTGCGGGCATTGCCGAGAGGCTCGACTACATCGCCGACCTCGGCGTGGACGGCATCTGGATCAGCCCCTTCTTCACCTCGCCGATGAAGGATTTCGGCTATGATGTGGCCGATTATTGCGGGATCGACCCCAGCTTCGGCAGTTTCGCCGACTTCGACCGGATCATTCAGCGGGCCCACACGCTCGGCCTCAAGGTCATCATCGATCAGGTCTATTCGCACACGTCTGACGAGCACGCGTGGTTCCGCGAAAGCCGCGCGGATCGGACCAACCCCAAGGCCGACTGGTATGTCTGGGCCGATCCCAAGCCCGATGGCTCGCCGCCATCGAACTGGCAGTCGGTCTTCGGCGGCTCGGCGTGGCAGTGGGACGGGCCGAGGAAGCAGTATTACCTGCACAACTTCCTGACCTCGCAGCCCGACCTCAACGTCCACAATATCGAGGTGCAGGATGCGCTGCTCAATGTCGCGCGGTTCTGGCTGGGGCGCGGTGTGGACGGCTTCCGGCTCGATGCACTGAACTTCTCGATGCATGATCCCGAACTGCGCGACAATCCGCCGTCGGGCACGCCGATGGCGCTGGTGACGCGCCCGTTCGACATGCAGGTGAAGCAGTACAACCAGTCGCACCCCGACATCACCGGCTTTCTCGAGCGCATCCGTGCCACGATCGACGAGTTTCCGGGCCGCTTCACTGTCGCCGAAGTCGGCGGGCCTGAGCCGCTGGCCGAGATGAAGGCCTTTACCGAGGGCGGCAAGCGGCTCGACAGCGCCTACAACTTCGATTTCCTCTACGCCCCGCGCCTCACCGCGCCGCTGGTGCGCGCGAGCCTGTCGCAGTGGAGCGGTGAACCCGGCGAAGGCTGGCCGAGCTGGGCATTCTCGAACCACGATGCCCCGCGCGCGATCACCCGCTGGACGCTGGATGGCGACATGGGCCGCATGGCGCGCCTCAATCTGCTGCTGCTGCTGGCCTTGCGCGGCAATCCGATCATCTATCAGGGCGAGGAGCTGGGCCTGCCGCAAGGCCATGTCGCCTTCGAGGATCTGCAAGACCCCGAAGCCATCGCCAACTGGCCGCACACGCTGGGCCGCGATGGCGCGCGCACCCCGATGCCCTGGGCGGCGAACGCTCCGCAGGCGGGCTTCTCGACCGCCAACCGCACCTGGCTGAAGCTCGATCCGGCGCATAGCGGCTTTGCGGTCGATGCGCAGGCCGCCGACCCGGCCTCGACCCTCGGCTATGCGCGCGCGCTGCTGAGCGCGCGGCGGACGCACCCGGCGCTGGTGCATGGCGATATCGAATTGCTCGACAGCCCCGAGGACATTCTCGCCTTCCGCCGCCACACGGAAGGCGGCAGCGTGCTGTGCGTCTTCAACCTGGGTGAGACCCCACTGCGCTGGAGCCCGCCCGCAGGCGGCGGGGTCGCGCAGCTGATCGCGACCGAAAACCATGTGGGCAGCGGCGCGATTCCCGAAGACCTCAGGCCCGGCAGCGGCTATTGGGCAAAGATCGCATCCAGCTGAGGACGAATGGCCGACAACCCTACCCTTGCCGCCCGGCGCAGCGCCACGCTCGAGGATATCGCGCGCGAGGCGGGGGTGTCGATCTCGACCGTCAGCCGCGCACTGAACGATAGCCCCTCGGTCAAGCGGCGCACCAAGCAGCAGATCTGGCAGATCGCCCGCGCGCATGATTACGAGTTCCGCGCCTCGATGCCGAGCGGCCCGATCGGTGCGGACGCCACGCTCGCGGTGGTCGTCCCCGCCCCGCAGGCGCGCGACAGCCGGGTTTCCGACCCCTTCTTCCTCGAGCTGCTGGCCGGGATCGCCGAAGCCGCGCGCGAGCGGAACGCCGACCTTATCATCAGCCACCTTAGCCCGCGCGCCGGGGGCGATCTCGACTACGCGATGAGCACCAGCCGCGCGACGGGGGTGATCTTCATCGGCCAGTCCTCACTCCACCACGAGTTCAACGCGCTCGCCGCACGCGACAACCGCTTCGTGGTGTGGGGGGCGGAGTTTCCGGATGCGCAATATTGCGTGATCGGATCGGACAACCTCGCAGGCGGCCGCCGGGCCACGGCCCACCTCGCGCGGCTCGGGCGGCGGCGCATCCTGTTCCTTGGCGACACCGAAGCGCCCGAGGCCGAACAGCGCTTTCGCGGCTACCGGCAGGCGCTCGATCAGGCCGGGATCGCCTTCGATGACGAGCTGATCGTGCCCGCCCATTTCGAGGTCCATTCGGGCGAGGCCGCCGTGCGCAGCGCGATTGCGCGGGGCTTGCGCTTTGACGCGGTGTTCGCCGCCAGCGACCTTATCGCGATCGGCGCGATCCGGGCGCTGACCCGTTCGGGGATGCAGGTGCCGGAGGATGTCTCGGTGGTCGGATACGACAACATCCCCGCCGCGCGGCTCGTCACGCCGCAGCTCACCACGATCGATCAGGACGCCAATCTGGCGGGCCGGATGTTGGTGTCCAAGCTGATCGACAAGGGCGATGGCCCGGCGATCTCCCAGCGGCTCGAGACCAGCCTGCTGATCCGCGAAAGCTGCGGCGGATGACCAGCGCGCCTGCCCCGCTGAAGTCCATCGTCATCGTCGGTGGCGGCTCGGCCGGGTGGATGACGGCGGCGGCGCTCTCGCACGCGGTGGGCGGGGCCTGCGCGATCACGCTGATCGAGAGCGAGGCGATCGGCACGGTCGGGGTGGGAGAAGCGACCATCCCGCCCATCCGCAATTTCAACCAGCGGCTCGGCATCGACGAGGCGACCTTTGTGCGCGAGACTCAAGGGAGCTACAAGCTCGGGATCGAATTCGTCGACTGGGGTAGGCTCGGCCACAGCTACTTCCACCCCTTCGGCCAGCATGGCGCCGAGTTCGACCAAGTGCCCTTCTACCACCACTGGATGCGCGAGCATCTGGCGGGGCGCGTCGAGGGCCCGATCGACGACTTCGCGATGTGCTGGGCGATGGCGAAGGCGGGCAAGTTCGCCCACCCTTCGCCCGACCGGCGGATGATCCAGTCGACCTTCGACTATGCCTACCACTTCGACGCGGGGCTCTACGCCGCCTACCTCAGGCGCTTCGCCGAGGCGCGAGGCGTGACGCGGATCGAGGGCAAGGTCGTCGATGTTGCCCTGCGCGGTGAGGACGGGTTCATCGAAGCCGTGACGCTCGACAGCGGGACGCGGATCGAGGGCGAGCTCTTCATCGACTGCTCGGGCTTCCGCGGCCTCTTGATCGAGGAAGCGCTCCAAGCAGGATACGACAACTGGCAGCATTGGCTCCCCTGCGACCGGGCCGTGGCCGTGCCTTGCGAGAAGGGCGACTTCACCCCATACACCCGCTCCACCGCGCGCGAAGCCGGGTGGCAGTGGCGCATCCCGCTCCAGCACCGCACCGGCAACGGCTATGTCCATTGCAGCGAGTTCATCTCCGAGGACGAGGCCGCCGCGACCCTCCTTTCCAATCTGGACGGCAAGGCCCTCGCCGACCCGCGCCCGCTGCGTTTCGTCACCGGCAAACGGCGCGAGTTCTGGAAGCGCAATTGCGTCGCCATCGGGCTTTCCGCCGGGTTCATGGAGCCGCTGGAATCGACCAGCCTCCACCTCATCCAATATGCGATCCTCAGGCTCATCGCGCTGCTGCCGGACAGCACCATGTCGCCGCTGCTGGTGCGAGAATACAACGCCCAGACCGCGCGCGAATACGAGCTGATCCGCGACTTCCTGATCCTGCACTACAAGGCGAGCGAGCGGGACGATTCCGAGCTGTGGCGCTACACCGCCGCCATGCCGATCCCGGACAGCCTGCAATACAAGATCGACCATTTCCGCGCCCACGGAACGCTGGTGGCCGAGCCGCAGGAGCTGTTCGCCAACCCCAGCTGGATCGCGGTCTATCTCGGTCAGGGTATTGTGCCGGAGCGCGCGCCCGCGCTCGCCCATATGCGCGAGGGCGTTCCTGTGGCCGAGCGCATGGCGCAAATCCGCGAAGCGATGGGCGAGGCGGTCGCCGCCATGCCGAGCCACGGCGATTTCATCGCCCGCCACTGCGCCGCCCCGCCGCTCGCGGGCTGATTATCGCCTGCTAAGACAGGCGCAATGTTTCACGTGAAACATTTCGTGAACATCTGCGCACCACGCACCGGCAACGGGTGCACAATGATCTGACAACGCTCTTGCCCGGCCCGCGCGATGCTCTTGCCCGGCCTGCACCGAAAACCGAAAGGGCCCGCCGTTCCCGGCGAGCCCTTCCTGCAACCCTCAATGCGACCCAAGGGCTCTATCCGTCAGAATGCCTTGCGCAGCGTGAACTGGAAGGTGCGCCCGTAAAGTTCGTGACGGCTCGGGAAGAACCCGATGGTTTCCGTGTTCGCAGCGTTGCGCAGCGCATTCTCGGTCACGAAGGGCTCGTCGGTAAGGTTGAACACTTCGGCGAGGATCTGCACCCCGTTGAGGAAGCTGCCTTCCTTTTCGAAAGTGTAGCCGATCTGCGCGTCGAGGATGGTTTCGCTCTGCGCCTGCGCCCCTTCGAGCCCGCCCGAGAAGTTCGGCACTTCCGAGAGGAAGGCACCGCGGTGACGTGCGGCGAGCTTGGCGCGGAAACCGCTCTTTTCGTAGAAGATGTCGCCCGACCAGGTGAGATCCGAATAGCCCGGGATCGCGATCGGCTGAGTGCCCGGAGGGGTGATCTCGGCATCCGAATAGGTGATCGAGTAGAACCCGCCGAAGCCATCCAGCGCATTGCTGAAGTCGCCGAAGTTCAGACGCACCGTGCCTTCGATCCCGGTGATCTTGCCGTCCGAGAAGTTGACCGGGCCGTTGAAGTTGCCGAGCGCCACTTCGGGGTTGGTCTGCAGAATCCCACCCGCACCTGAATTGACGATCTGCTGGCTGAGATCGAAGGTCTCGTTGAGATTGACCACCCAGTCAGACAGATCCTTGTGGAACGCGGCAACGATGATCGCTGTGCCGGGCGAGAAATACTTCTCGAAGGAGATGTCGTAAGACGTCGACCGGTAAGGCTGCAGGAACGGATTGCCCCCGCCGAGATTGAAGCAGACGTTCGACGGCGGATCGAAGGTACCGGGCAGCACCCTGTCAACCAACTGGTCGCCGTTGGTGTCCTGACAGACATTGTTGTTGACCGTCAGGTTCTGGTTCGCCGCCAGCTGATCGAGCCGCGCGCGGGTGATCGTCTGCGCGAAGGCGACGCGGATGAAGGTATCCGGCATCATCTCGAAGCTGAGGTTCATGCTCGGCAGCCAGTTGTCGTAGCTGAAGCTGACGTCGTTGATCGCGCCGCCGGTCAGCGTACCGGTCGAGGACTGCTTGGTGTCGACATAGCGCAGGCCGATGTTGCCGCGCACCGGCACCGAGCCGATGTCGCCATCGATATTGGCCTGGATGTAGAAGTTGTGGATCTTCTCCTCGACCAGCCATTCGGTGTCGTCGGTCGCGGCCTGCTGCACATAGGTGCCGTCGGTCAGCAGCGAGGACGGATCATAGGCGAGGATATCGAGCCCGATGCCCTTGGAATTGCTCTGGCCGATGATGGTGTCGCCGGGGATCGGGGCTCTGTTTCCGCCCGGGCCGTTGGTGAAGCCGCGGCCCGCGCGCAGGAAGATGCCGTTGTTGTCGAAATCCTTCGAGCGATCGGTGTAGAGCCAGCCGGCGACGATCCGGTCGATGAAGCCGCCGTCGAACTCCCAATAGGTTTCGGCGCGCAGCTGATGCAGCTCGTCATTGGTTTCCGGCACGCGCAGGAAGCCGACCTGGCCCCAGCCGCCCGGATCGATCAGCAGCAGGTTGCCCGGATCGGTGTAATCGAGCTGGCTGTCGATGGTGTACTGGCCGTCAGGCGCGAAATTGAAGGTCAGGCGGTCGGCAGGGCCGGTGCCGTTGGGCCCCGTTCCAGCGTAGGATTCGTAATCCACATCGTCGCGGTTCAGCGTCGAATAGCCATAATCCACCACGAAGCCGAGGTTGTCGGTCGCCTTCCACTCCATGTTGCCGCCGATCGCGAAGATCTCCGATTCGGCGCCTTCGGTGTCGGTGCGCAGGATCGGATAGACGTTCGAATAGGTCGCACTTTCCGCGAAGGGGCCCGATCCGGTGACGTTGTCGACCTGCGCGCCGCCGTCGAAGCTCCACGATGCAATCGGGGTTTCGGTGCCGCGGAAGATGCCGCTGTCGTCGGTCTTGGTATAGAACGTGTCGAGAGTCAGCGAGAAGCTGTCGCTCGGCTCGAACTGCAGGCTGCCGGCGACCGAGGTGCGCTTGAACTCGCGGCTTTGCGAGCCCTGACGCGGATTGTCGCGCGGGAAGATCACGCCGCCAGCGGTGCGGGCAACCTGGCCGTTGTTGGTCTTCAGCTCGCGCTGGATGATCTGGGTCGGGATCGACTGCGTGGTCGCACCCAGCGACCAGCCGATGGTGCCATCGGCGTTCTGATCGATGTAGCTGGCAAAGAAGCGATAGCCGTCCGCGCCGAAATCGGGGTTGAGCGAGCCCTGATCGTTGATCGTGTAGGTGCCCGACACGGTGATCTGGCGCTTGTTCGAATCGAGCGGCTTGACGGTGCGAAGGTCGACCGCGCCGGCGATGCCGATGGCGGCAAGCTGGGCGTCGCCGGTCTTGTAGACAATGCCGGTGCCGATGAGTTCGGACGGGAACTGGTCGAATTCGATCCCGCGGTTGTTACCCGCCGAGACCACTTCGCGGCCATTGAGCAGCGCGAGGCTGAAGTCCGGGCCGAGGCCGCGGATCGAGACCTGCTGCGAACGACCGCGCACGCGCTGGGCGGTGACGCCGGGCAGACGCGCGAGCGTATCGGCGATCGAGAGGTCGGGCAGCAGGCCGAGGTCTTCAGCGGTGATCACTTCGACGATCGAGGTCGCGTTGCGCTTGGCATCGAGCGAGGACTGGATCGACTGGCGGATGCCGGTGACGATGATGGCGTTTTCGGTCTCTTCTTCGGCGACCGTATCCGGCTCTTCGGCGTCCTGCGCCATGACCGGCGCGCCCGTCACCGCCAGCGCCATAAAGGTTGCGGCCCCGCACAGCAGGCGCGCGCTCACATTGATCCCGTTCTTTTTCATCAGAAGTCCCCTCCCGCAAGCGCTGTTGACCATGCGCTTTTGCAGTTTTTTTCATAGCGGATTGCGAGCGGCGCGTAAATCGCCAATTCACAGAACTGCCATGTCATCGTTTGCAGAGCATCTACGCATTCTCTTTCAATTGGTTAGATTGATACCTCGTGAGGCAATCGGGGCCGCCAGACCGATCTTCCAGCGCAATTGTTGCCCGATTGACACAGTTTTCCGCGCCGCTGCCTCATGCCGCACTGCAACATCGAGGCGCGAGCGGCATTGCGGATCACGGGACATCTTCCGCAGCCTCAGACTTGGTCAATTCTCCAGATATTCCAGTATTTTATCCATCTGCCTTGGAGTGTTCACCGGGATTTGATAGGCTCCGGCGCATGACGATCAGCCCCATCTCGCGCCCCGTCGCGCCCGCGCAGGACTGGGGCATTGCGCTCGCAAATCCGCGGGTCGATCATTTTTCATCAGCCAATCATAGGCTTGTGACCATCGACGGGATGCTCGAATCTCCCGAAGCGGTGATTTCGCAGGCCTGTTTGCAAAATTTTGCAAAAATCACGCCGCAATATCCGGGGGTGCGCGCCGCGCTCGATCCGGCGGTCTGTGCGGCGTGGCTGACCAAGCTTGCGCCGCTGCTCGATCAATGGTTCGGCCCCTATGGCCGGGCGTGGGAGATGCAGGCGTGGTATTCGCTCGTCACCACCCCGCCCGCAGAACTCGCCCCGATCCAGCGCCTGCCGCATGTCGATGGCACCGATCCCACCCAGGTCGCGATGATGCTCTACCTCCACCCCGGCGGGCCCGATGCCAGACAAGCGGGTGGGACGGCCTTCTTCCGCCACCGCTCGACCGGGCTGGAGGCGCTGACCCAGACAGATTTCCCGCGCTACGCCGCCGCCTTGCAGGCCGATGTCGCGCGCACCGGCCTGCCGCCGGCCGCCTACACCACCGACGGTACTCCGCATTTCGAGCGCACCCATGTGGTGCCCGGCACCTTCAACAGCGCGGTGTTCTACCGCGGCAATATCCTCCACAGCGGGGTCATCGACAACGCAGCCCCCCTCAGCGCCGATCCGCGCGCGGGGCGGCTGACGATCAACGCCTTCTTCCGCCCGGCGGCGGGGTGAGGCGTCAGGGGAACGGAAAATGGACAGGCCTGAGGTGACACGATTGGTGATTGTGGGCGGCGGGACCGCGGGGTGGATCACCGCTGCGGCCTTCGCCCGGCTGCTGGGCGAGCGGCTGACGATCGAGCTGGTCGAAAGCGAGGCGATCGGCACGGTTGGCGTGGGCGAGGCGACGATTCCGCAGATCATCCGCCTCAACACGATCCTCGGCATCGACGAGCACGAATTCCTGCGCGCCACATCGGGCACCTTCAAGCTCGGGATCGAATTCGTCGACTGGGGGAGCAAGGGCAGCCGCTATCTCCACACCTTCGGCGAGACCGGGATGACGGTCGGCAATGTCGCCTTCCACCACCACTGGCGCCGCAGCGCCGGGGCGGCGGGCGATCCCAAGGGATTGTGGAACTGGTCGCTGCACCAGATGGCGGCCGATCAGGCGCGCTTCGGCAAGCTCGACCGGGTCGGCAACACCGCGATGGCGGGGCTTGCCTATGCCTATCACTTCGACGCCAGCCGCTATGCCCTGTTCCTGCGCGCCTATTCCGAAGCGCGCGGTGTGACGCGCACCGAAGGTATCGTCCAGAGCGTTCAGCGCGACGGCGAGAGCGGCGATATCCGCGCAATCACCCTCCAGAACGGCACCACGGTTGCGGGCGATTTCTTCATCGACTGCACCGGCTTCCGCTCGCTGCTCCTCGGCGAGGAGTTGGGCGTGGGCTATCAGGACTGGTCGCGGTGGCTTCCCTGCGACCGCGCGCTGGCGGTGCCCTCCGAACGCCTGCCGGTGCTGGTGCCCTATACCCGCGCCACCGCCAAGGATGCGGGCTGGCAATGGCGCATCCCCTTGCAGCACCGCACCGGCAACGGCCACGTCTATTCAAGCGGATTCACCAGTGACGATGCCGCCGCTGACACCCTGCTGGCGGGCCTCGATACCCGCGCGCTGGGCGATCCGCGCCCGATCCGCTTCACCACCGGGCGGCGCGAGGCCTTCTGGGCGCACAATTGCGCGGCGATCGGGCTGTCGAGCGGGTTTCTCGAGCCGCTCGAATCGACCTCGATCCACCTGATCCAGTCACATGTCAGCCGTCTGATCCAGCTCTTCCCGCGCGCCGGAGACCCTTCGGCGATGCGCGAGGAATACAACCGCCGCTGCGCTGCCGAGTTCGCGCAGATACGCGATTTCCTGATCCTGCACTATCACCAGACGACCCGCGAGGACACCGAGTTCTGGCGCTATTGCAAGCACATGGCGGTGCCCGACAGCCTCACCCACAAGCTTGCGCTGTTCGGCGCTTCGGGCCGCGTGGGCCGCGACGTCGACGACCTGTTCCGCGAGGCGAGCTGGGTGCAGGTGATGCTGGGTCAGGGGATCATGCCCGCCGATTACGACCCGATGGCCGACCGGATGAGCGAGGACCAGCTGGCCGAATTCCTCGCCAACCTGCGCACGCTGATGAGCCGCGCGGTAGCGGGCCTGCCGAGCCACGAGCAATATCTCGCCCGCCACTGCCCGGTCGACGCGGCGCTGTTGGCGGCCTGAGGCTCACCTCATCGACCGCATGGAAAAGGGCGGCGCAGGCCAAAACCTGCGCCGCCCGATTTTCATGCCCGAAAGGGCGACGAATTACTTCTTGGTGCTGGCGAGATAGGCCACCAGATTCGCACGATCCTGCGCATCCTTGATGCCCGGGAAGGCCATCTTGGTGCCCGGCATGAACGCCTTGGGATCTTCGAGGTATTCGAACAGGACTTCCTCGGTCCAGGTCACGCCGCTGCCCTTGTTGGCATCCGAGTAGGAATAGCCGGCAACCGAACCGGCCGGACGGCCGACCACGTTGTAGAGCGACGGGCCGACGCGGTTCACGCCTTCGTCGAGCACGTGGCACGAACGGCACAGCGCGAAGGTCTTTTCGCCCGCAGCGACATCGGTGGTGAAGCTGGCATATTCAAGCTTGGCACCATCGGCAGCCGCAGCAGCCGGGGTCTCGGTCATCGCCGGCGTAGCAGCCGCCGTATCGGTGGCAGCCGGAGCCGCCGTATCGTCAGCCTGCTTGCCGCCGCAAGCCGAAAGAGTAGCGAGCGCCGCCAGCGCGGCCGCGCCCATCAGGAAATTACGCTTCATAGTCGTTTGTCCTCTGAACAACTTGTTCCTCCCGCATCCCAGCGGGCCATAACCCAGATTATCGGGCATGGAAAGCGGGACTTCACGCTGCGGCAAGACCCTCTCCCCAGATACCGTATGAGCCTAACGCGCGAGGTGGAAAAGGGTTTCCTGCCGATTGCCGTAAAGATTGCCATGCAGGCGGGCGGCGCTATGCTTTGCGCCATGATGAAAAACCTTCCCAAGCATACCAAACTCGTCCTCGGCCTGCTGGCCTTCCTGCCGGTCTATTTCGCGGTCTCCGCGCTCGGCACCAAGCTGGGCGTCTGGGGGTGGCAGTTCGGCCTGATGACGCTGACCTTTTTCGGCGGAATGATCGTGCTGGGGGTGACTGCGCTTGTTGCGCTGGTCTCGCTGGTGCTGGCCGCGCGGATGACCCCGCGCCACAACGGGCTGATCTCGGTGGCGATCCTTGGCCTGCTTGTGCCCGGCGCGGCGCTGGTGATGTTCCTCAACGCCGGGAGCAAGGCCGAGGCCAATCCGATCCATGATGTCGCGACCGACACCGCCAATCCGCCCGCCTTCTCGGCGGCGACGATGGCCGCACGTGACGAGGCCGGAGCCAACCCGCTGAGCGATTATCAGGTGCCGCTGCGTGAGCTTGATCTCTACAAGAACAAGCCGCCCGAACTGGCGATCAAGTCGCACGCGCAGATCATCACCGATCGCTATGCGACGCTGGCCCCGTTGCCGCTCGCCGGGGCGAGCCAAACCGATGCGATTGCCGCGGTCGCCGCGGCGATGGGCAACATGGGCTTCAAGGACATTCGCCCCGATCCGGCCACGGGCACCGTGGAAGGCGTGGCGGAAAGCTTCTGGTTCGGCTTCAAGGACGATGTCGTCGCCCGGATCGACGAGAACGAGATCAACTTCCGCTCGGTCAGCCGGGTCGGGGTAAGCGATCTCGGCGCCAATGCCGCGCGGATCGCCGAATTGCGCGATCGGGTTGCCCGCCAGATCGGGCAGCGTTAATACGTCAGTCGCGGAACGCTGCCGCTGCCATCGCGCTGCGCTGGAACACGGTCAGCACGCACAGAGCCGCATAGGCATAGGCGATGACCGGGAACCACGCCGGAGCAAGGCACATCGCGATAAACACCGCGATGGTCTCGGCCCCTTCGGCGAGGCCGGTGGAATAGAAGAAGCTTTTGCGCCCGTGTGCGGTGGTTTCGGCCCCGCGCTTGGCGGCGATCACTGCAAAGGCGAGGAAGCTGACACCCGTCAGCACGAAGCTCGCCACCAGCACCAGTGCGGGCAGCTGGTTGGCCGGGGCGAGGATGCCGAAGCCCACCGGCACGCTGACATAGAAGGCGAAATCGGCGACAATATCGAAATAGCCGCCCAGATCGCTCGGCCCCCGCGCTCGTGCGACCGCGCCATCGAGCCCGTCGAGCAGCCGGTTGGCGACGATCAGCGCGAGCCCCCAGCCGATGTGGCCGAAGGCGATCGCAGCGGCTCCGGCAAGGCCCAGCGCGAGGCCGGTGAAAGTCAGCGCGTTGGCGGTGACACCGACCCGCGCGAGCCAAGCGCCCGCACGGTTAAGCGGCGGGTCGATCATTGGGCGCAGTTTGGCGTCGAACACTATAGCTCTCCCCGTCCCGGGCTTGACCCGGGACCCAGCTTCCTTTTGCGACAAGCTTGGGGCGGAAGAACAGCGGGACCCCGGGTCAAGACCGGGGTGGGGGTGACGGGATGGGTCACCTTCACCACGTCACCAGCCCGATCCACGCAGCCGTCATCGCGCTGGCGAGATTGCCCGCGACCCAGCTCTTCATCCCCAGCCCCGCCGCCTCGGCGCGGCGTTCGGGGCAGAGCGTGCCGATGGTCGACACCAGCAGGCCCACGCTGGCGAGGTTCGCCACGCCGCAAAGCGCATAGGTGACGATCAGCAGGCTCCGCGGACCGAAGGTGCCTGCGGGCAATGCGGCGAGCTCGAGATAGGCGACATATTCGTTCAGCACCGCCTTGGTGCCCATCAATCCGCCCGCGGCCTGCGCCTCCCCCCAGGGCACGCCGAGCAGCCACATGAAGGGCGCAAGGCCCCAGCCCAGCATCCGCTTCAGCGTCAGCGGCGAGCCGTCGATCAGCGGCAACGCGGCCAGCATCCCGTCGACCAGCGCGACCAGCGCGAAAACCACGATAATCACCGCGATCACCGCGAGGAACAGCTGCATCCCGTCCATCGTGCCCTTGACGATGGCATCGATGCTGCCTTCGTAGCGCAGGCCCGGATCCTCCTTATCGACTTCAGTCGCGGTGTCATCGGCCCCGGCGGGCACCATCAGCCGCGCGATCAGCAGCGCGGCGGGGAGCGAGATCAGCGAGGCGGCGATCATGTGGCCGACCGCATCGGGCACGGTCGCCTTGAGGGTGGTGGCATAGAGCACGAGGATCGCCCCCGAGATCGTCGCCATGGTCAACGCCATGATCTGGAACAGCTCGCTGCGAGAGACGCGGGCGAACCACGCGCGGGTGACCAGCGGCGCCTCGACCACGCCGAGGAACACGCTCGCCCCGCCGGACAGCCCCACCACGCCCGAAACGCCGAGGCTGCGGCGCAGCAGGAAGCCGAGCCCGTTGACCGCCCAGCGCAGCACGCCCCAATGCCACAGCAGCGCCGACAGCGCCGAAAAGACGATCACCAGCGGCAGGATCTGGAAGGCGATGACGAGCGGCGGCTGTGCGCCCTCCTTAAGCGCAAAGGGCAGCTCCGCCCCGCCGAGATAGCCGAACATATAGGCCGATCCCTTGAGCGTCGCCGCCTCGATCGCGCTCACCGCGTTGTTGACGAGGCCGACCGCGGCCCACACCGCCGGCACCCGCAGGATCACCACCGCCAGCAGCCCCTGCACCGCCAATGCGCCCAATATCCAGCGCCAGCCGGGGTGGGCGCAGCGGTTCTCGCTGATCGCCCATGCGATGCCCACCAGCACCGCGATGCCGAGGATGCCGCGCAGCTGATCGAACAGCTCCATCAGCCGCGCATCCAGTCGTGATAGCGCTCGACCCAGCGCAGCAGGCCCTCGGGCTTGTGCGCCTTCTTCCAGTTGCCTGCGGCAAACTTGTTGGCCTCGACCATCGTCGGGTAGGCGTGGATCGTGCCGAGGATCTTGTTGAGGCCGAGGCCGTGCTTCATCGCCAGCACATATTCGGCGATGAGTTCGCCCGCGTGGGCACCGACGATGGTGACGCCCAAAACCTTGTCCTTGCCACCTGCCGGGGTGAGGATTTTCACAAAACCCTTGGTCTCGCTCTCGGCAATCGCGCGGTCGAGATCGTCGAGTTCGTAGCGGGTGACTTCGACATCGATGCCCTGCTCCGCCGCCTCGCGCTCATTGATCCCGACACGCGCAACCTCGGGGTCGAGGAAGGTGACGGCGGGGATCACGCGGTAATCCGCCTTGAACTTGCGGAACATCCCGAACAGCGCGTTGACGCTGGCGTACCACGCCTGATGGCTGGCGGTGTGGGTGAACTGGAACGGCCCGGCCACATCACCCGCGGCAAAGATGTTCGGGAATTTGGTTGCGAGGTATTCGTCGGTCACCACGGTCTTGTCGGTGTCGACGCCGATATCCTCCAGCCCGAAGCCTTTGAGCCGCGCCTTGCGGCCCACCGCGACCAGCAGCGTGTCGAAAGGCACCGGCACCTCCGCTCCGCCGCTTTCCGCGATTAGCGTGCGGCCCTCGATGCGGACAGCCTTGTGGCCGGTGAGAACCCGCACCCCGTCCGCCTCCAGCACCGCCTGCGCCAGAGCGGCGACATCGCCATCCTCGCGCCCGAGCACTTGATCGCCCATCTCGATCTGCGTCACCTGCGAGCCAAGCCGCGCCAGCGCCTGCGACAGCTCGCAGCCGATCGGCCCGCCGCCCAGCACCGCCACGCGCGCAGGGCTTGCGTCCATCTGGGCGAAGGCATCCCACATGGTCTCGCTGGTGAGATAGCCGCTGGCCTCGATCCCCGGGATCGGCGGCACCACTGGCTCGGCCCCGCTGGCGATCACTATGCTGCGGGTAGTGAGCCGCTTGGTGCCGCCGTCATTCATCGCGATTTCGACCGTCCAGGGGTCGATGATCTTGGCGAAACCCTTCACCACATCGACGCCGAGGCCCTCGTAGCGCTCCACGCTATCGTGCGGCTCGATGGTCTTGATCGCGTCCATCACGCGGGCGATCACCGCCTTGAAGGGCACCTGCGGATCGGCGGGGGTCAGCCCATACTTGTCCGCCCCGCGCATCATCGCCGCGACCTTGGCGCTCTTGATCAGCGCCTTGCTCGGCACACAGCCAGTGTTGAGGCAGTCGCCGCCCATGTCCTTCGCCTCGACCAGCGTCACCTTGGCTTTCACCGTCGCCCCGATCAGCGCCGAAACCAGCCCCGCCGAACCGGCCCCGATCACCACCAGATTGCGGTCGAAGGCCTTGGGCTTGGTGAACCCGGCATAGACCCGGCGGCGCTTCACGAAACCAATCACCAGCTTGGCGAGCCACGGCGCGATGCCCAGCAGCACGAAGCTCCCCAGCACCCCGGGTGAGGCGATGCCCGACAGGCTCTCGATCCGCGCCAGCTGCGTGCCGGCGTTCACATAGACCGCCGTGCCCAGCAGCATCCCCAGCTGGCTCACCCAGACATAGGTCCAGATGCGGATGCGGGTGAGGCCCATCACCAGATTGACCACGAAGAAGGGGAAGGCCGGGATCATCCGCAAGGAGAACAGGTAAAACGCCCCGTCCCGCTCGACCCCGGCGTTGATCGCCTTCAGCCGCTCGCCGAAGCGTGCCTCGATCGTGTCGCGCAGCACGTAGCGTGAGGAGAGGAAGGCGAGCGTCGCCCCCAGCGTCGAGGCAAAGGAGACGAGGATCGTGCCCGTCACCACCCCGAACAATGCGCCCGCCGCCAGCGTCATGATCGCCGCGCCGGGGAGCGAGGCTGCCGTCACTGCGACATAGATCGCGAAGAACCCGGCCAGCACAGCGACGGGGTTTTCGGCATAGAACGCCTCCCACTGCGCCACGCCCGCCTTGATCCCGGCGAGCGTGAGATATTGCCCGAGGTCGAAGACGAAATAGGCGGCGATGACGGCGGCGAGCGCGGCCAGAATGGCGAGTTTCTTCACGTTTTCTCCTGCCCCCCGCTTTCGCCTTGGGGCCTGCGGGGGTTACGCCTGATCCGTAAGGCGGGCGTATTGCGCAATCCAGCGCTTGTCGATGCGGTGTTTGAGCGCGAGCACCCAGCGGCCCTCGGCGCTGAGCCGTCCGTAGCTGGCAATCGCGCGTCCGTCGCCGGTGTTCATCAGGTAGAGGTTATTCCAGCGCGGATGATAGGTTCGGCGCGGCGGCTTTCCCGCGAGGCCCTCGCGCAGATTGGCCGCCAGCACCGGCCCGGCGAATACGGCATGCACGCCCGAATGCGCCAGCGCCCGGTCGGCGCGCGCGGCGACGTCTCCGGCGGCGAAGATGTGGGGGTGCGAGAGCGAACGCTGGTGGGCATCGACCAGCGCAAAGCCCGCATCGTTCACCGCCAGCCCGCTGGCGCGCACCCAGTCGGGCGCGGCGCTGCCGAGTGCTGCGACGATCAGTTCGGCCGGTTCGAGCGAGGTCTCGCCCGCCCGGATCGCTCCGCGCGCGATCTGTGCGTCGTCAAGGTGGAGCGTAATCCCCTGCCGCATCAGCGCGGTGGCGGCGCGGTTTCGCACGCCTTCGGAAAATCCGGGGAGCAATCCCCCGCCGCCTGTCACCAGTGCGACCTCGGGCCGGGTCTCGGCAACGGCGAGGTTGCGCAGGGCAAAGGCCAGCTCCACGCCGCCTGCCCCGCCGCCTGCCACCACCAAGCGGCGCGGATGGCGCCAGCGCGCGATCCGTTCGACGAAGCCCTCGATCGGGCGGATGTCGAGGATGCGCGGGTCGTCCCCCAGCATCGCCGCTGCCCGTCCCACCCCGCCGGTATCGAGCGAGGCGAGATCGAAGGCGATTCCCGCGCCGCTCTCGGTGGTGACGGTGCGCGCCTCAGGATCGAGCGCCACGCAGCGTCCCTGCACCCACTCCACCCCGGCGCGCGCCGCGAGGGCGGCGAGGTCCACGCGCCCCTCATCCCTGTCATGCTGCCCAGCCAGCCAGCCCGGCACCATGCCCGAATAGCGCAGATGCCGATGCGGGGTGAGCAGCAGCATGCGCGTGGCAGGCGGAGCGCCGCGCCGAGCCCAGTCGGCCAGCACCGCGACATGGGCATGACCGCCGCCGACCAGCAGCAGCGTCTTCGCCTCTCTTCTCTCGCTCGCGCTGCCCTGTGCCATCGTCGCTTCATCGCGCGTGGTTCAGCTAACCGCAAGCTTTGGGCAGTAACGGGGCGGCAACACGACAATGCTTCGCAATAGCTTCTTGAAGCTTCATATCTACAGGAAGTTGCAGGAAAATCACCGCGCCGGAACCGCAAGCGCGCTGAATGATTGATCGCTTGCAGCGCAGCAATGTTGCAATAGATGCACACAGGCTCCAACCCCCGTATCGCGTGGGGACTGGGTGCATCGCTACTCGGGTTGCGCAACGGAAAGGCTGCCATGGCAGGTGAAGGCCAAAGTATCGGCAAACAGATTTCGCTGTCGAAGTTCTTCAGGATATTTTTCGACATCCTGAGGCCGGAGTCGAATTTCTACTGGCTTGCGGCCGTCTATGGCGTGGGCATCAGCCTGCTGTCGCTGGCGACCCCGATCTCGGTGCAGATGCTGATCAACACCATCGCCAACACCGCGCTCACCGCGCCGCTGGTGATGCTGTCGCTGGCGCTGTTCGGCCTGCTGACCATCTCCAGCCTGCTTTATGCCCTGCGCGTGCACCTGATGGAGCTGTTCGCGCGGCGGTTTTACGCGCGCATGGTGGCGGAGATTTCACTGATCGCGGTCTATGCCCAGAACCCCTTCTTCAACGATGCCAAGAAGGGCTCGCTCTTCAACCGCTATTTCGACGTGGTCTATGTCCAGACCGCGATCCCGATCCTGTTCATCGGCGGCTTCACCACGCTGTTGCAGATCGCGGTCGGGTTTGTGCTGGTCAGCCTCTATCACCCCTATTTCCTCGCCTTTACGCTGGTGACGATCGCGCTCATCTGGGTGGTGTGGCTGACCTGGGGGGCGCGCGCGCTGCGCACCGGGATCGATGTCAGCCACGCCAAACACGCCACCGCCAGCTGGCTCGACACGCTGGGCGGATCGAACGGGTTCTTCAAATCGCAGCGCCGGATCGACTACGCGCTCGACAAGACCGACGATTACACCCGCGTCTACATCAACGACCGCAAGACCCACTTCCGCCATCTGTTCTCACAGACCATCGCCTTCCTGCTGATGTATGCCGCCGCGAGTGCGGCGCTGCTGGGGCTGGGTGGCTGGCTGGTGATCCAGAACGAGCTGACCCTCGGCCAGCTGGTCGCGGCCGAGCTGGTGCTGTCGGCGGCGTTTGTGGGCGTGGCGCAACTTGGCAGCTATCTGGGCTATTTCTACGACCTCTTCGCCGCGGTCGAGGAAATCTCGCAGTTCTACGATGTCGAGCAGGAGCAGCCCAAGGGCGCCGATCCCTTCGACGGGCCCGATCACACCATCGCGATGCAGGGCGTGCGTGGCACGGCGCGGCACGAACAGGCGCAGTTCGATCTCACCATCCCGAGCGGGTCGATCATCATGGCGGCAGCCAGCCACCACGGGGTGCAGCGGCTGTTCACCAACCTGCTCAAGCTCCACGTCCTGCCCGAAGGCGGGTTCGCGACGCTGGGCGGTGTCGACATGAAGGCGATCGAGGCGCATCACCTGCGCAAGAACGTCCACGTGCTCGACCGGCCGAGCACGGTGGAAATGACGATCCGCGAATATCTCGCCCTGTCCTGCCCCGACACCGCGCAGCAGCGGATGATCGGTGCGCTGGAAACGGTGGGGCTGGCGCGGACCATTTCCACGCTCGAAAAGGGTCTCGACACCCCGCTCGCGGCGACCGGCTATCCGCTTTCGGCGGTCGAGTTGCAGCAATTGAAGCTCGCCAACGCGCTGCTGGAACGCCCGCGCATTCTGGTGCTCAGCCGGTTGTTCGACCTGATCGATCCCGAACCCATCGCCCGCGCCGTCAACGAACTGCGCGCGCAGGCCTATACGACGGTGATCTACTTCTCCAACCGCCGCATCGATCTCGGCTTCGACCGCTTTCTCTACCTTGAAGCGCACCAGCAGCGCTTCTTCGGCAGCTTCGAGGAATTCTGCGCCGCCATGAACCGCACGCCCGCCGCCTATATCGGCGCGCCCATCGCTGACGGGGAGGCCTGATCATGGCGACCATCAAGGAGGATATGGCCCACTTCACCACCCTCGCGTCGATCAAGACGCCGCGGGTGATGCGGGCGGTGTTTTTCATCTTGCTGGCGGCGATCATCATCACGATCGCTTTCCTCATCTACGTGCCCTGGGTGCAGACGACCTCGGGCCGCGGGGTGGTGACGACGCTCAGCCCGAATGAGCGCAAGCAGGACATCAACGCGCTGGTGCCGGGCCGGATCGAGGAATGGTTCGTGCGCGATGGCAGCACGGTGAAAAAGGGCGATCCGATCGTCCGCATCGCCGACATCGATCCCAACCTGCTCCAGCGTTTGCAGGCCGAACGCGGCCAGATGGAGCTGCAATTGCAGGCCGCGCAATCGGCGCTCGCCACCGCTCGCATCGACGAGCGCCGCAGCCGCGAATTGTTCGAGGCGGGGCTCGCCGCGCGGCGCGATTATGAGCTGGCGCAGATCAAGGTCGCCGAAATGGAGGGGCAGGTTGCCGCGGCCCAGGCCGACCTCAACCGCGCCGATGTGAACATCGCGCGCCAGTCCGAACAGATCGTGCGCGCCCCGCGCGATGGCTTCATCCAGAGCCTCAATGCCGGCGATGCGGCGACCTATATCAACGCGGGCGACGTGCTCGCGACCTTCGTGCCCGAAGGGGCCGAGCGGGTGATCGAGATCTTCATCGACGGGCGCGATGTCGCGCTGGTGCGGCCGGGCGATCCGGCGCGTATCCAGTTCGAAGGCTGGCCCGCGGTGCAGTTTTCGGGCTGGCCCTCGGTCGCGGTCGGCACCTTCGGGGGCCGCGTGATCTCGGTCGACCAGTCGGCGCAGGTCAATGGCCGGTTCCGGGTGCTGATCGCCGAGGAAAAGATGGACGGCTACAGCTGGCCCGAAGAACGCTATGTCCGCTTCGGCGCGGCGGTGCAGGCCTGGGTGCTGCTGGAGACCGTGCCGGTCGGCTACGAAATCTGGCGTCAGCTCAACAATTTCCCGCCTGAACTTCCCGCTGCCACCAGCAGCGGTTCGGGCACGGGATCGGCGAACTGATCATGCCGCGAAGTCTTGCCTTGCTGAAGCTGGGCGCGCTCCTGGCGAGCGGAGCTGCGCTGGCGCTCGCCCCGCTTCCGGCGGCGGCGCAGGACATCGCGCCGGTTGGCGAGCCGCTTGATGCCGCGCTCAAAACCGGCCCGCTGCTGCCCGAGGAAGTGCTGCGCTCCTCGGCGCTGACTTTCCCTTCGATCCTCGAAGCTTTCGAACGCGAAGCCGCCGCCCGCGCCGACCAGCTGGGGGCCGACGGGGCTTTCGATCTGATGCTCAAGGGCGAATATTACGACCGCCTGACGGGCTTCTACTCCGGCGGCTTCGGCAAGGCCGAGGCCCGCCAGCCCCTGCGGCCCTATGGCGCGGAGGTGTTCGGCTCCTACCGCGTCTCCAGCGGCGATTTTCCGACCTACGAGAATTACAACTACACCAACGCGCTGGGCGAGGTGAAGGTCGGCGCGCTGTTCTCGCTGCTGCGCAACCGCGACATCGACAGCCGCCGCTTCGCAATCGAGGACACCCGTCTCGCCGCCAGTCAGGCGCAGCTGGATGTGCTGCTGGTGCAATTGAACGTCCAGCACGAGGCACTGCGTGCCTATTGGCGCTGGGTTGCTGCGGGCGAGGAAATCCGGGTGTTCGAGGAACTGCTCGAAATCGCCGAGGCGCGCCAGATCGGCCTCACCCGCGAGGTCAACGAAGGCGCCCGCGCGCGCATCGCGCTGACCGAAAACGAACAGAACCTGCTGCGCCGCCGCTCGCTGCTGGAAGAGGCCAAGCGCAACTTCATCACCGCGTCCAACTCGCTCGGCTTCTATATCCGCGGGTCGGACAGGCAGATGATCGTCCCGACGCGCGAGATGCTGCCCGATCTGTCGCGGATGCGGGAAATTTCCCCGGCTGAGAAACTGGCCGCGCTGCCGCTGGGCGAAGTGATCCAGTCGCGGCCCGAGCTCCAGACGTTCAGGCTCGCGCTCGAACGCGCCACCAACAAGGTCGCGCTGCGGCAGAACGACCTGCAACCCTCGCTCAATGCCTCGGTCGAATTGTCGCGCGATTTCGGCCAGATCGGCCCCGGCGGGCCGGGCTTCGATTCTACTGACACGGTTGTGGGCCTGACCTTCAGCGTCCCGCTCCAGCGGCGCACCGCGCGCGGCGCGCTGCAACGGGCCGAGGCCGAGCTGCGCGAGACCGAGCTGCGCCAGCGCCGCATCGCCGACCAGATCACCACCGAAGTCGGCAACATCCTCGCCAACCTCAGCGCCGCGCTCCGCCTGTCCGACCTTGCCGATGCCGAGGTCAAGCAGGCCAACGCCATGGTGCAGGCCGAACGCACCCGGTTCCGGCTCGGCGCGGGCGAATTCTTCCTCGTCAACGCGCGCGAGGAGACCGCCGCCAACGCCCAGATCAGCGCGATCCGCGCCGAGCTCGCCGGGCGGCTCGCCGAGGCGAGCTACAACGCGGCGACGATGAACCTGGATGCGCTCGGGCTGGAATAGGTCGAGACGCTCGCCTGCTGTCCATACGGGAAGAGACATTCGACTTGCCGAAGGGTCAATTCCATGTTTTCCTGCATCATCGACGAGCAATTGAATCGAAGATCAGATAAACAAGAATTCCTTGGGGGAGGAAATCATGGCGAACACGCAAAATAGAATGATTGCGTCAGTTGCGTTAGCTGCCTTCGTTGCAACGCCCGTTCTGGCCGAAAAGGCGAGCCAACTCATCGATATCAACGGGTCACTGGGACGCGATGCCGAACCCGCTCTGGAAGCCCGCGGTTTTGCTCACGTCTCCACCCACAAGAACGATCAGGGCTATGTCTATAGTTACTGGTGGGACGAGGCCGATGACGATTGCGTGCAGGTTGAAGTGTTCAACGGCCGTGTCGAAACGATCCAGGATGCGACCGATCAGGATTGCGGCCATCACAAGGGCGAAGGCGGCAAGGTCGCGCTTGCCGTCGGCGGCGCGGCGCTGCTCGGCGCTTTGCTGACCCACAAGAAGCATCACCATGGTGATGACGGCCACAGCGAAGACGCTGCCGCAGAGGCGCAATTCGACCGCGGCTACACCGACGGGTTGCACAACGCGGCCTATCACAACTACGATCGCTCGGACGATTATTCGCGCGGCTACTCTGCCGGGGTGAGCGAGCGCGAAGGCAACCTTGCCTATCACCAGCGCCGCGGCGGCTATACGCCGGTGGTCAACGTCTCCGACCTCAAGGGCGCACGGGCAGCGGGCGGCATGGAAGAATTCGACCGGCGCGGATTCACGCAGGTCGACAACTTCACCAGCGGCAATGATCGCTATTCGATCCAGTGGCGCTCGTCCTCCAACCAGTGCGTGCAGGTGCTGATTTCCGACGGAAGATTCTACGACATCAAGGACATCGGCCATCATCCCAAGTGCCGCTGATCGGGGGACCAAGATGAATCGACAGCACATGATCGCCGGGGCTTTGGCCCTGGCGCTCGCTGCCTGTGGCGGCGAGACCTCGGGCACAAGCGAGGCAACGGCGCCATCCGATGCAGCGGACGTTGCCGTCATCCCTGAAAGCCTTGCCCCGTTTGGTGACGGTTACCCCAATCCGGGCGACCCGTGCCGACGTCTGGGGGAGAGCGCGGCCACCGCGAATTACCTCGATGACAGCGCGATCCTCGTCGGCTGCCCCAGCGAGGCTGCGGCCGAGGCCCTCGGCGGCGATATCGTCGACAATGTCGAGGGCGTGCGGCTGGTATCGGTGTCGACCGGCGATGCCAACGCCGGAATGGGCGAGAACGGCCCGGCTCCGGCCGAAACCGCCAAGGCGAAACCTGCCACAGGGACGATCGCGATCCGCGGTGCGAACAGCCTCGAAACCCGCTGCGCATCCCGCGTGGCGCGGGAAACCGGCGCGGCAGTGATCGGCACCAACCGGATCGAGGAATCCGAGGCTGCGGTGGAAATCTACCTCAATGTCGACGGTGCGGCGGCGCCCTGGAAGTGCCTCGCCAACCGCGACGGTTCGATCAGCGAAGTTTCCTTTACCGGAAGCGAGGGCAGCCTGTGACGGGCCGCCCGCTGATTGCGCAAGGAGCCGAGATGATGACGAAAGCACTCTGGACGGGCATGGCCTGTCTCGCCCTGACGGCGTGCGGCGGCAAGGAAGCCGCTGCGCCCGAGCCCGCCGCCACTGAAGCGGCCGTCGCTGCCGATGCCACCCCGGCTGACACCGGGGACGCCAAGGTCGCCGGGACCAAATACAACGCCACCACCATGCTGCCCTGCGGCTTTGACAACGCCGCGCCGACGCAGACCTGCGATGCAGGCGTGGTGCGCGACTGGGGCGAAAAGGGCTCGCACCTCGTCGAGGTCAAATCACCCGACGGGTTCACCCGCGCGATCTTTTTCAACGGGACCGAGCCCTTCGGCGCAGACAGTGCCGAGGCCGACGGGTCGGCGGGGTGGGATTTCAAGACCTCGCGCGATGGCGACATGGTCACGGTCACCTTCGGCCCGGAGACCTACGTGATTGCCGATGCGCTGATCACGGGTGGGTGAGGCCTCCACCGGATCGGACAACGAACATGCCGGATGATCATTCCGGAAGGGGAAGGGTTTGATGGCATTGCTCAAGACAGACGGACGCTCCGCTTCTCCTGGATCGCGGAGCGCCGTCCGCGCATTGGCTTTGGCCTGCGCACTGGCGCTTTCCAGCGGGACAGCGTCAGCCCGGAAGGAAGCGCCTCCTCCCCAGTCCGACTGGGACATGATCGCTTTCGAGATGAAGAGCTGGGGGATCACGCAATCGCGCTGGCAATATTCCCGCGAATATGGCAGGGTGTGGATCGCCTTTGCCGCCAAGCCCGATGCGCCGCAGCCGACGCAGACACTGAGCTTCCACACGCTCGAGCCCGATAACAAGCGCTATGCAGCGCTGGCGCAACTGGTCAGCCAGGTGCCCGTGCCCGCACCGGATCCGGCGACCTGCAAAAACATGATGACCGATCAGCCCTATGGCACGATCCGCATGACCCGCGGCGCGACCACCACCGAGATCGCCTGGAACGCGGGCTGCCAGGACAAGGACTATCTCGCCCTTCTCGGCACGCTGCGGGAAGCCGATGCGCTGGTGGCGGCGTGGGGCAAAGCGGCTCCGGTCAACCGCACCGAGGATCAACCGGCCCGATAGGCCCGCGCAGCCCGGTTCAAAGCTTCCCCCGCAGCGCCTGATACGCCGCCGCCGACACGGTGTTGGCAAGGTTGAGCGAGCGGATCACGTCCGAGCGCATCGGAAGGTGGAACAGGCGATCCGGGTGGCGGTCGATGATCGGCTTCGGGATGCCCTTGGTCTCCTGCCCGAACACGAGGAAGGCGTCGTCCGGATAGGCGGGCTCGTAGAAGCTGCGGCTGCCGAATTCCTCGAACAGGAACAGCTGGTCGGCGCGCGGCGTGCGGGCTTCCAGGAAGGCGTCCCAGCTGGCATATTCGGTGAGCCTGACATGCGGCCAGTAATCGAGGCCCGAGCGCTTGACCCGCTTGTCGGTAATCTCGAAGCCCAATGGGTGGATCAGGATCAACTCCATATCCAGCGCCACACAGGTGCGCCCCACTGCGCCGGTGTTGCCGGGGATTTCGGGCTGGATGAGGACGATGGCGAGGGACACGTTAGTCCGTTAACGGCGGCCCCGGCACTTGTCAGCAAATGCCTCACGCATGGATTGCGGCGGACCGGGGATGTCGCGTGTCTGGTCGGCAAAACTCAGGGTGATGGGCTGCCCCTGCCGAATACCTCGCAGCAAACGATCGCGCGCTCGCCCCTTGATGGTAAAGGTCATCAGCGTCGCACCATCTTTCAATGGCTCAAGCGTCGCAGCTCCCGACCCGCTGGTTTCGTCGATAGTCAACGCGACGTCCGGCTGCGGCCATTGCTGGCGCGGCGTAAACTGCACTGTCGCAACTTCTAACTTCACAAGATCAAGCATTCGCACGGCCTGAACATCGCTATTTCCGACCTCGCGACGGTCGCACTTTATGGTAATCTGCGCAGGCCCTGTCCCACCAGTGTAGGTGATGGAAAACAGTTCTTCGCCAGTCGAAAAGAACCAGCCATCCTCGTCGAACTTGATGCCATCATCGGTGTATCCAGGCGGATATCTGCGCCCGACGTCATCGCATGCAGCTAGGTTCAGCGCCGCTGCGCCCACAAGAAAAACCCCAAGAATTCTGGTCATTGTGCGTCCCACCAGCCTTCGACGAGGCGAGGCGTAGCAAGCGCATCGCCGGGTCGCAACCTAGCGCTACGACCCGCCGCAGGCCTACCCCAGCTTGCCCTTGAGCAACTGGTTCACAAGCTGCGGGTTGGCCTTGCCCTGCATCGCCTTCATCGCCTGGCCGACGAAGAAGCCGAATAGCGCTTCCTTGCCGGCGCGGTATTGTTCGACCTTGTCGGCATTGGCGGCAATGATCGCGTCGACTGCGGCTTCGATGGCGCCGGTGTCGCTGACCTGCTTCAGCCCCTCGGCCTCGGCGATTTCCTCGGGCTCGCGGCCGGTCTTGAGGACGATCTCGAAGATCTCCTTGGCCTGACCGCCGCTGATCTCGCCCTTGTCGGCCATCGCGAGAATGCTCGCCTGCGCGGAGGCAGTGGCGTTGGCGGGGTCGGCTTCATCTCCCAAGGCCTTCAAGACCCCCGGCGCGACCGAGAGCGACCAGTTGGCGACCTGCGTCGCGACCTTGGCCTCTTCCTTGCCGGTGGCCTTGGCGGTCTCGGCCAGCAGTGTTTCGAACCGGGCGAAGGTCTCGACCTCGGCGGTCAACTCGCGCGCGTTGTAGGGGGTGAGGCCGAGCGCCTCGACGTAACGCTTGCGCTTGGCATCGGGCAGTTCGGGTAGCGAGGCGCGGCATTCGGCGAGGAAATCCTCTTCCAGCACCAGCGGCAGCAGATCGGGATCGGGGAAGTAGCGATAATCGTGCGCGTCTTCCTTGCTGCGCATGGTGCGCGTGGTGCCGGTGCCGGGGTCGAACAGGCGCGTTTCCTGCACGATGCTCCCGCCTGCTTCCAGCACATCGACCTGCCGCATCGCCTCATGCTCGATGGCCTGCATGACGAAGCGTACGGAGTTCACGTTCTTGGTCTCGGTCCGGGTGCCGAAGGGCTCGCCCGCCTTGCGCACGCTGACGTTGACGTCGGCGCGCATCGAGCCTTCTTCCATGTTGCCATCGCACGAACCGACATAGCGCAGGATCGCGCGCAGCTTGCGCAAGTAAGCCCCCGCCTCGGCAGGCGAGCGCATATCGGGCTTGGAGACGATCTCCATCAGCGCCACGCCGCTGCGGTTAAGGTCGACATAGGACATGGTCGGGTGCTGATCGTGCATCAGCTTGCCCGCGTCCTGTTCGACATGGATGCGCTCGATCCCGATGACCTTGTCTTCGGGAATGCCGGCCTTCTCGTCCGCCTCGATCAGCAGCGAGCCTTCGCCCACGATCGGGTGGTAGAGCTGGCTGATCTGGTAGCCCTGCGGCAGATCGGCGTAGAAATAGTTCTTGCGGTCGAACCGCGACCACGCGTTGATCTGCGCCTCGATCGCCATGCCGGTGCGCACCGCCTGACGGATGCACTCGCGGTTGGGCACGGGCAGCATCCCCGGCATCGCGGCATCGACGAGACTGACCTGCGAGTTCGGCTCAGCGCCAAACGCGGTCGCCGCGCCCGAGAACAGCTTGGAGTTCGAGGTGACCTGCGCGTGGACTTCAAGGCCGATCACGACCTCCCATTCGCCCGTGGCACCCTGGATGCGGTAGTTGCTCATTTCACTTCCTCGTCCTCGATCACCTTGCCATCCGGCCCGAAGCGCATTTCGCCGTGATCGACGTTCTTTCTAACCCAGTTGGCGACCATGAAGGTCAGCGGCACCGCCAGCATGATGCCGATACCGGCGATCCACAGCGGCGTATCGGCGATCATGGTTTCTTGTCCCACTTGGAGCCGTGCTTCTTGTGCCACTCCTCGTAAGTCCGCCGCCGCTTCCGCTCCGCGTCCTTATCGAACGTTCCCGTGGAGGGGGGCGTCACCGCGCCGCCCAAAATGCCGATCAGTTCAAGCAGCGACCCAAGCCACCAAAACCCTTTAAGGATCGCGCGGCCCAATTTCACCACCACTTCTCCGGCTTGGCGGTGAAGCCCGCGCGCTGCTGGATGGCGAGACCGGCGTTGAGCACGCCCTGCTCGTCGAAGGGCCGTCCGACCAGCTGGAGGCCGAGCGGCAGGCCATCCGCGTTGATCGTAGCGGGGACGCTCATCGCGGGGAGGCCTGCGAGGCTGGCGGGGACCGCGAAGACGTCGTTGAGATACATCGTCAGCGGGTCTTCGTTCATCGAACCCAGCGGGAAGCTCGCCGTCGGCGTGGTCGGCGCGAGGATCACGTCGCACTCGGCGAAAGCACGCTCGAAATCGCGAGCGACCAGTGCGCGGACCTTCTGGGCCTGCGTGTAGTATGCGTCGTAGAAGCCGGCCGAGAGCACATAGGTGCCGATCAGGATGCGGCGCTTGACCTCGTCACCGAACCCGGCGGCGCGGGTGGCGGCGTACATGTCTTGCAGGCCGACACCGTCGGGCAGATCGCGCAGGCCGTAGCGTACGCCGTCATAGCGCGCGAGGTTCGACGAGGCTTCGGCGGGCGCGACGATGTAGTAGGCCGGCAGCGCGTATTTGGTGTGCGGCAGCGAGACGTCGACGATCTCGGCGCCCGCGTCCTTCAGCCATGCCTTGCCCTGCTCCCACGAATCGAGGATCGCCTGATCGGTGCCCTCCATCCGGTATTCGCGCGGGATGCCGACCTTCTTGCCGCGCAGGTCGGAGTTCAATGCCGCTTCCCAGTCGGGCACGTCCATCTGGAGCGAGGTCGAATCCTTCGGGTCGAACCCCGCCATCGCGCCGAGCATGATCGCGCAATCCTCGACAGAACGCGCCATCGGCCCGGCCTGATCGAGGCTCGAGGCGAAAGCGACGATGCCCCAGCGCGAGCAGCGGCCATAGGTCGGCTTGATCCCGCAGATGCCGGTGAAGGCGGCAGGCTGGCGGATCGAGCCGCCGGTGTCGGTGCCGGTCGCGGCAGGCGCAATGCGCGCGGCGACGGCAGACGAGGAACCGCCCGAGGAGCCGCCGGGGCTCATCGGCTGGTTCGACCCGGCCTTGCGCCACGGCGAGGACACGTTGCCGAAATAGGACGTCTCGTTCGACGAGCCCATCGCGAACTGGTCGAGATTGAGCTTCCCCAGCATCCCCGCGCCTGCATCCCACAGCTTCTGGCTGACGGTGCTTTCGTAGCGCGGCGTGAAGCCTTCCAGAATATGCGAAGCGGCAGTCGTCTGGACGCCGTGGGTGGCGAACAGGTCCTTCATCCCGATCGGCACGCCCGCCATCTTGCCCAGCGGCTCGCCGGAAGCGCGCGCGGCATCGACCTTGTCGGCGGCGGCGAGCGCGTGATCGGGGGTGGTGACGATGAAGGCGTTCAGCGCCGCAGCCTGAGCCACGGCGGCGTTGAAGCTCTCCGCCACTTCGCGCGCGGTGAAGTCGCCCTTCGCCACGCCGTCGCGGATGTCCTTTACGCCGAGTTGAGTCAGGTCAGTCATTGTTTCCAACCGTTCGCCCTGAGCCTGTCGAAGGGCCGTCCTTCTTGAGGTACAGGATCAGAAAAGAAAATACGGGGCTTCGACAAGCTCAGCCCGAACGGGAGAGGGGAACCCCTCCCCCTATTCGATCACCTTCGGCACGCCGAAGAACCCATGCTCGGCCGCAGGCGCATTGGCGAGGACATCGCCCTGCCGCCCGCCGCCGGTCAGCGGATCGGCGTCGATCACGTCGTCGCGCAGGCGCAGCGTATTGGGGATCACCGCCGCCATCGGCTCGATCCCCGTGACATCGACCTCGCCCAACTGCTCGACCCATTGGAGGATGCCGTTCAATTCCGGCACCATCCGTTCGAGCGCGGCGTCATCCATGCGGATGCGCGCGAGGCTGGCGATCTTGGCGACGGTTGCCTTGTCGACCGACATAGCGCGCGCCCCTTACTGGCCCGGAACCATCTGCGGCTGGCCACCCGGCCCACCAGGGCCACCGGGGCCGCCAGCGCCCATCTCGCCCATCTGCTGCTGCATGGTCTGCTGCATGATCTGGATGTTCCGCTCCACCGCCGCACGGCTCATGATGCCGACCACCTCGATCTCGAATTCGAGATCGGCATTGGGCGGGATCGCCGAGCCCGGCTGCGGGTTCGCGCCATAGGCCAGATCGGCGGGGATGAAGACCTTGTACTTGCCGCCCTTCTGCGCCTGCTGGAGCGCCTGATAGAAGCCCGGAATGGTCGCGCCTTCCTCAAGCAGGAAGGGGGTGCCATCGGGGAACAGGCCCTTGATCGGGAAGGGGCTGTCCTGCGCGTTTTCGAACTCGGTGCCGTCGGCGGCGAGCGTGCCCCGGTATTTGACGAAAACGACCTCGCCCGGCTGGGCGGTCGGGCCGGTGCCGGCCTGGAGCACATCAATGCTCAGCCCGCGCGGCACGGCGGCCCAGGCGAGGCCAGCGCCAACCAGCACGGCGAGGACAACCCCGATCCACAGCTTGGTGAGCGAGCCCTTGGCCACAGGCTTGATCGGAACGCGGGTAATCTCGGTCATTGGTACGGTCCTGTTGAGCGGCACCTTCACGCCGCCGGATGACGACAAAAGGGCGCGGGAATAAGCCGCGCCCTGATGGCTGATCGCAAAAGGTGTTTCAAGCGGTTCCGTCGCCGGAGGCGCGCCTGACGACGGGATTATTTGCTCCCGTCGCGCTCCATCCGCTTGCGCTCCATCTTGCGGGCGCGGCGCACGGCAGCGGCCTTTTCGCGGGCACGCTTTTCCGAGGGCTTTTCGTAGTGGCGACGCAGCTTCATCTCGCGATAAACGCCTTCGCGCTGCAGCTTCTTCTTGAGCGCGCGCAGGGCCTGATCGACATTGTTATCGCGAACCATGATTTGCATAAACGACGACTACCTCATTCTCGAAACGCCAGAGCCTTGCATGATTCTGCGCAAGGATACGCGGTGAATTTCAATGAAAAGCGGGCGATTCCCAAGGGGAGCCGCCCTCCAAGCCGTGGCCGATAGTCCAACAGCGCCCGAAAGGCAAGCCATCGCAGCGTATTCGCCGCATCGCGCCGCGCGCCCAGCACCGCTAGCCTTGCGGCCCGCGCCTCGCTATGGGCGGGCGATGGCCGGTGAAATCTCCCCTCTTGTAGCAAGCCTCAACGTCGCCGTCGGCGGCGGTGTGGGCGCGGTGCTGCGCTATCATGTCGGCCCCCTGGCCCATCGTCTGATGGGATCGGGCGGCGCCTTTCCGTGGGGAACGCTCGCGGTCAATGTCATCGGCAGCGCGCTGATGGGCGTGCTGCTCGGCTGGCTGGCGCGCGGCACCATGGGGGAAAGCTCGGGCGAATCGCTGCGGCTGCTGGTGGGTGTTGGGCTGCTCGGCGGCTTCACCACCTTCAGCGCCTTCAGCGCGGAGCTGGTGACGATGATGCACCGCGGCCAGCTGGGGCTGGCGGGGGCCTATGTCGCGGCCTCGCTGGTGGCGGGTGTGGCGGCGCTTTATTTCGGCCTTGTCGCCGCGCAGAGCCTGTCATGACCGAGAGCCCTTCCGATAGCGTCCGCCAGTTCACCGTGGCCGAGGATGACGACAGCATCCGGCTCGACCGCTGGTTCAAGCGCAACCTGCCGCAGGTCGGCTTTGCCACCGTGTCGCGCTGGGCGCGCACCGGGCAGATCCGCGTGGACGGCAAGCGCGCCAAGCCCGAGGATCGCCTCGCCGCCGGGCAAGTGCTGCGCGTGCCGCCGGGCGGTGACGAGCCAGCGCGCGAACCCGCCAAGCCCAAGGCGCGTGCGCTCAGCCCCGAACAGATCGCCGAGGCGAAGGAGATGGTGATCCGCGAGACGCCGAGCGCAATCGTGCTCAACAAGCCCCCCGGCCTCGCCACCCAAGGGGGGAGCAAGACCACCAAGCACGTCGATGGCCTGCTCGATGCGTTTGTCGAGAACGAGCGCACGCCGCGCCCGCGGCTCGTCCACCGGCTCGACAAGGACACTTCGGGCGTGCTGCTGATCGCCCGCACGCCGGGGAGCGCCGCGAGCTTCTCCAAACGCTTCGCCAGCCGCTCGGCGCGCAAGGTCTATTGGGCGCTGGTGGTCGGCAAGCCCGCCCTGTCCGAAGGCGTGATCGACGCGCCCCTCGCCAAGCAGCCGGGCACCGGCGGCGAGAAGATGCATATCGACGAGGAAAACGGCGCCGCGGCCAAGACCCGTTACCGCGTGGTCGACAGCGCAGGCCAGCGCGCCGCGTGGGTCGAACTGGAGCCGCTCACCGGCCGCACGCACCAGCTGCGCGTCCACATGGCGGCGATCGGCCACCCGATCGTGGGCGACGGCAAGTATGGCGGGCCGGACGCTTTCCTGACGGGCGCGGTCAGCCGCAAGATGCACCTGCACGCCCGCCGCTTGATCATCACCGAGCCCAAGGCCGGAGAAGGCTCCGGCGGCAAGCTCGACGTCACCGCCGAACTCCCCCCGCACTTCGCCGCGAGCATGGAGGTACTGGGCTTCGACCCGGCGCTCTCCGATGCCTCCCCCTTGCGCGAGGAAACGCCCGAGAAGAGCGCGGAAGAAAAGAAGCAGGCCGCCCGCCGCCACTTCAAGCAGGCGCGCAAGGAAGAACGCAGCCCCCGGCGCGCGCGGGGAGCGGCTGCGGCCAAACCCAAGGCAAAGGGCAAGCCCAAGGTCAAACCGCCCGCCAAGGGAGCGGGTCGCAAGCCCGGGAAGCCGACGCGCTGATGCACCCCAACCCGCTCTTCCGCACCGACGACGATGCGCTGATGGAATCGCTGATTGACCGGGTCGGCTTCGGCACCATCTTCGCGCAAACACCTGATGGCCCGCGGGTGGCGCACACCCCGCTGCTCTCCACCGGTGCCGGTGCGGTGCGGTTCCACCTGTCGCGCGGCAATGCCCTCACCCGCCACCTCGACGGCACAACCGCGCTGGTGGTGGTGAACGGGCCCGAGGGCTACGTCTCGCCCCGCTGGTACGACCAGCGCGATGCGGTGCCGACCTGGGATTACGTTTCGCTCGAGCTGGAAGGCCGGGTGCGGCGGCTGTCCAACGATGCGCTTGAGGAATTCCTGCATACGGCCATTGCCAAGCACGAAGGCAAGCTGGGCGGCGAGCCTTGGCGGGCGGAGGAATCCTCCGAAGGCACGTGGAGCGGGCTGTTTCGCGGCATCGTCGGCTTCGAGCTCGAAGTGCTGGCGCGGCGCCCGACCTTCAAGCTCTCGCAGAAGAAGTCCCCGCCCGAGCGTGCCCGCATCGCCGAGGGACTCGATGCCGCCGGTAACACCGCGCTCGCCCGGATGATCCGCGAGGCTGCGGCATGAAGCTGGCCGTGTTCGATTGTGACGGCACGCTGGTCGACGGGCAGGCCGATGTCTGCTGGGCGATGGCGCGCGCCTTCACCCGCGCAGGGCTGCCCGCCCCCACGGATCACGCCGTGCGCCGGATCGTCGGCCTCAGCCTGCCTGCCGCGGTGCGCGCGCTCGCCCCTTCGCTCTCGGACGAACAGAACCACGCCGTCACCGAGTTCTACCGCTCCAGCTTCCGCGCGCGGCGCGAGGAGGGGCTGCTCGACGAGCCGCTATACGAGGGCATCGCCGAGCTGCTGCGCGCCCTGCACGCAGGCGGCTGGCAGCTCGCAGTCGCCACCGGCAAGTCCGACCGGGGCCTTGCCGCCTGCCTCGCCAGCCACGGCATCGCCGACCTGTTCGTCTCGCTCCAAACCGCCGACCGCCACCCTTCCAAGCCACACCCCGCCATGCTCGAAGCCGCGCTGTTCGAGGCCGGGGCGAGCGCAAAGCAGGCGGTGATGATCGGCGACACCGGCTTCGACATGGCGATGGCGCGCAGCATCGGCGTTGCCGCGATCGGGGTCGAATGGGGCTATCACCAGCCTGCCGAACTGATCGCCAGCGGTGCGGCCCGCGTGGTCGCCACCGCCGCAGACCTCGCCGCCGCGCTCGAGGAGACCCTGCCATGAGCCGTTCCCCGCGCGATGTCGCCGAGGCGCAGGCCAAGCAACGCTTCATCGTCATCACCGCAATGCGCTTTACCGGGGTCGGGCTGGTGATGCTGGGCTTTGCGATCGTGAAGGGCGTGATCGACCTGCCCTACTGGGTGGGCGTGGTCCTCGCCGTGATGGGCTTCTTCGATGTCTTCGCCATGCCCGTGTTTCTCGCAAGGCGTTGGAAGGCGGCCGATGCCGCGCGGGAGCGAGGCCGCCGATGATCCGCCGCTTTTACAAGGACGTGACGCTCGCCGAGACCGGCGGCGGCTGGCAGGTCATGCTCGATGCGCGCGGGGTGAAGACCGTGGGCGGAGCGCCGCAAATCGCGCCGACCCGTGCGCTGGGCGAGGCGCTGGCGGCGGAGTGGGCGCGGCAGGGCGAGAAGATCGACCCCGCCAGCCTCCCGTTGCGCGACATGTCTGACTACGCGATCGACATCGTCGCACCCGAACCGGCGGGCGTCGCCGAGGGGCTGGTGTCCTATGCCGAGACTGATACGCTGTGTTACCGCGCCGACCCCGACGAGCCGCTCCACGCGCGCCAGCTGGCCGAATGGGAGCCGCTTCTCAACGCCTTCGAAGCCGCACAGGGCATCACCCTGACGCGGGTCAGCGGCGTGCTCCACCGCCCCCAGCCGCCCGAGAGCCTCGCCGTGATGCGGGCGCGCCTCGCCGTGCTGCCGCCCTTCGTGCTGACCGGGGTCGAGGCCATGACAAAGCTCGCCGCCTCGCTCGTCACCGCGCTCGCCGCTCTGGATGCCGCGCACGAGGACGAGCCGCGCGCGCTGTGGCAGGCGGTGTGTCTGGAAGAGGAGTGGCAGGCCGAGCTATGGGGCCGCGACGCAGAGGCCGAGGAACGCCGTCAACGGCGCGAAGCCGATTTCCTGCGCGCCTGTGCTTTCGCCCGGCTGGCCAGGGGTTAGCCTAACCCCCCGCGACCCAGTCGGCGACTTCGGCCGCGACCTGGTTCGACGCCGCATTCAGCGCCGCGCCCACCGCGCGCGCTTCGGCCGGGACGCCGGTTTCGCGCGCTTCGAAGCGGCGGGTGGTGACTGCGCCCTCGCGGTCGATCCGCACTGCATCGAACCGCACCACCGCCGCCGAGGCCTGCGCGTCATAGCCCAGGTCGATCAGCGTGCCGCGCAGGCTGACCGTGGCGAGCGTCGCGGCATCATCGCCGTCGACCACCATCGCGGCCCCGCGCGCGCGGATCGTCTCGCCCACCAGACGACGGAACAGGCGCGCGGGCTTTTCGACCCAGAAGGCCTCTTGCAGATAGGCGAGTTCCGTGTCGCTCACCGCCACCGGCACGCGCAGCACATCGAGCTTGGCCGGGGTGTCGATCCCCAGCACCGCGATCACCGGGCGGTCGGCCCCGCTCACGCCCGGCCCTGCAGGGGCGCGCGTTTCGGGGCTCAGGGTGAGCAGGCTTTCAGGCGGTTCGCCGCCGAGGCTGATGCAGCCCGCCAGCGCGAGCAGCAGCGGGGCGACGAGGATCGGCCGGTATTTCAGTGTCATGCGATCCGTCCCCTATTCAGGCTTGTAATCGGGCAGCGACTTGCCGCCAACGAGCGCGCCCGCGCCTTCGCTTTCGAGCTTTTCGGTGACCGCACGCAGCGCGCGGCTGGTGGCGCGCAGGTCTTCGAGCGTCGCCTCGGCGGCGGGCAGCGTGGTGGTGCGCAGCTGGCGCGCGGCGGGCCGCGTGTCCTCGAGCGTCGCCGAAAGCGAGGCGAGCGCGGCATTGGCGCTTTCGAGCGTCCCGCGCAGCTCCTTCGCCAGCGGCTCGCCTTCCTTGTTCAGCAGGCCTTCGGTGGTAGCGGCGAGCTTTTCATAGGCATTGAGCGCCTTGTTGAATTCCTGCATCGTGGTGCGGAATTCCTTGAGATTGGCGGTCAGTTCGGGCGTTGCATCCGCCAGCCCGTCGGTCAGGCGGTTGGAGTTGCGCAGGATCCCTGCCAGCTCTTCCTGATTGTCCGGGCCGAGGATGATGTTCAGCTGTTCGGTCAGGGTCGCAAGCCGTTCCAGCAGCAGCGGCGCGTTGGCGACGATCTCGCCAAAGCCGCCGCGCCCCGGAGGGATCACCGGGCGCCCTTCGGGGCAGGCGGTGGTCTCGCAGGTGATCGGCGGCGCATCCTTGCGCGCGCCGTCGAGCAGGATGGTCGAAACCCCCGTAAAGCTCGCCTGAATGGTCGCCTGGGTGCCGACGAGGATCGGCACGTCGCTCTTCACCTTGATCCGCACGCGGACGAATTCCGGGTTGCCATCGGCGAGGTCGATCTCGGTCACCTGCCCCACCGGCACCCCGGCGAAACTCACCTGACTGCCATTGGCAAGGCCCGAGACGGACTGGCCGTAGAAGATGTCATACTCGTCTTGCGCGCCTTCGCCCAGCCGGGCGATCCAGACGATGAAGGCCGCGAGCGCCGCCAGTAGCACCAGCGTGACCGCGCCGACCCACAGATGATTGGCTCTGGTTTCCATATGCCTGTCCCTATGAAGCCAGCCGGGCGGGTGTGTCCAACATAATCCCGCTCATTCCTTGCCCCTGAGGTGCGAAGCCTCGGCCGCGCGCCCGCGGGGGCCGTTGAAATATTCCTCGATCCACGGGTGGCCGGTGGCGATCAGTTCAGGGATCGTGCCGACCGCGATGACCTTCTGGTCGGCCAGCACGGCCACGCGGTCGCAAATCTCGTAAAGCGTATCGAGATCGTGGGTGATCAGGAACACGGTCAGCCCCAGCGTTTCCTTCAGCTCGCGGGTCAGCCGGTCGAAATTGGCCGCGCCGATCGGGTCGAGCCCGGCGGTGGGTTCATCGAGAAACAGCAGTTCGGGATCAAGCGCCAGCGCGCGCGCTAGCCCGGCGCGCTTCTTCATCCCGCCCGAGAGTTCGGAGGGGAATTTCGCCACAGCGTCTTCCGGCAGGCCGGTCAGGATCACCTTGTAGCGAGCAATCTCGGCGCGCAGTTCGGGACGCAGGTCGGGGTAATACTTGCGCAGCGGCACCTCGACATTCTCGCCCACCGTCAGGGTCGAAAACAGCGCCCCGCCCTGAAACAGCACCCCCCAGCGGCGACGCACGCCGATGCCCTGATCGAGATCGGCTTCGGTGATGCAGCGCCCCAGCACGTCGATCCGCCCCGCGTCGGGCCGCTGGAGGCCGATGATCGAGCGCATCAGCACCGATTTACCGGTGCCCGATCCGCCGACCACGCCGAGGATCTCGCCGCGCCGCACCGTGAGGTCGAGCCCGTCGTGGACCGCGACATCGCCGAAGCGGTTGACCAGCCCCTCGATCACGATCGGGGGCGCGTCGTCGCCTTCATGCCGGTTGATCCGCATCGCTCAGCCCCACCCGATCTCGGTAAAGAACACCGCGAAGAAGGCGTCGAGCACGATCACCGCAAAGATCGCCGAGACCACGGCCATGGTGGTGCGCCGCCCGACCTCTTCCGAATTGCCGCGCACTTGCAGCCCGTGATAGCAACCCGCCAGCGCCACGATCAGCCCGAACACCGGAGCCTTGATCAGGCCGACCCACAGGTCATGTTCGGGCACGACTTCCTGAATGCGCGCAAGGAAGGTCCAGAACGGGATGCCCAGCGTGAGGTCGCCCACCACAGCCCCGCCGATGATCGCCATCAGCGATGCGTAAAAGCCCAGCAGCACCATCATGAAGGTCGCCGCGACAATGCGCGGGATCACCAGCACTTCGACCGGCGAAATGCCGATGGTGCGCATCGCGTCGATCTCCTCGGTCAGCCGCATCGTGCCCAGCTGCGCGGCAAAGGCGCTGCCTGATCGGCCCGCGACCATGATCGCGGTCATCAGCACGCCCAACTCGCGCAGAGTGATGCGCCCGACGAGGTTAACGGTGAGCGATTCCGCCCCGAATTGCTCCAGCTGCACCGAGCCCTGCTGGGCGATGACGATCCCGATCAGGAAGCTCATCAGCCCGATGATCGGCAGCGCGGTGACGCCGACCAGCTCCATCTGGTGCACCAGCGCCTTGATCGGGAAGCGTCGCGGGTGCCGGATCAGGCTGCCTGCGCCAATCAGGATCTGCCCGAAGAAGGCGACCACCCCATAAATGCCCGAGCGGGCGCCGAAGACCTTGTCGCCCACCGCCAGCGGCACACGCTCCCACACCGGCGGGCGCGGCGGGCGCATCGGGCCATCGACATCAATGTCCTGCACTGAGGCGAGAAGGCGCAAGGCTTCGGGACTGGCGCCGGTGATCTCGCTCGAAAGCCGGTGCGCGGCGCGGCACACCACCCATGCGCCGACGGTGTCGATTTCCTCGACCCCGGCCAGATCGATGGCGTGGATCGGGCCGTCGATGGCCTTCACCGCGCGGTCGAAGGGGCCGATGCTGGCCAGCGTCAGGTGCCCCGACAGCACCAGCCGGGTGCCGTCCGCGCCGTGATCGTCCAGCGAATATTCCGCGCCCTGCTGCATCGGGATGAGGCTATGGGGAGATTTTCCGCCACGGGCAAGGCTCTCGCGGCAGGTCGCAGGCGTCTGGTGCATTGCATCGCAGCATCGCTGCTGGCATGGCGCGGGGCATCATGCCAAACCCGACCGACACCACCTTGCCCACCACTTTCGACCCCGCCGATATCGAGGCGCGCTGGTATTCCCACTGGGAAGCGAACGGGTTGTTCCGCCCGGAACGGCCCGATGCGGAGGCCTTCACCATCGTCAATCCGCCGCCGAATGTGACGGGGAGCCTCCACATCGGCCACGCGCTCGACAACACCTTGCAGGACGTGGTGACGCGCTATGAGCGGCTGCGCGGCAAGGACGCCTTGTGGGTGGTCGGCATGGATCACGCCGGGATCGCCACGCAGATGGTGGTCGAGCGCCAGATGGAGGCGCGGCAGGACAAGCGCACCAACTACTCGCGCGAGGCCTTCGTCGAGAAGGTGTGGGAGTGGAAGGCGGAAAGCGGCGGCAGCATTGTCGGCCAGCTGCGCCGTCTCGGCTGCTCGATGGACTGGAGCCGCGAGCAGTTCACGATGGACCCGCACTTCACCCGCGCGGTGATCAAGACCTTCGTAGACCTCTACAACGACGGGCTGATCTACCGCGACAAGCGGCTGGTGAACTGGGACCCGAAGCTCAAGACCGCGATCAGCGATCTTGAGGTGGAGACCCAGACCATCGCGGGCAGTTTCTGGCACTTCAAATATCCGCTCGCCGACGGCGCGACCCTGCCCGATGGCCGCGACTATCTCGAAGTCGCCACCACCCGTCCCGAGACGATGCTCGCCGACATGGCGGTGGCGGTGAACCCAGCGGACGAACGCTATGCCAGTGTCGTCGGCAAACACGTGATCCTGCCGCTGACCGGTCGCCGCATCCCGGTGATCGCGGACGAACACGCCGACCCCGAGCTGGGGAGCGGCTGCGTGAAGATCACGCCCGGCCACGATTTCAACGACTTCGAGGTCGGCAAGCGCGCCGGGTTCGCGGCGTCCGAGATGCTCAACATGCTCGATGCCGAGGCCAACGTCTGCCAGACCGCCGACGGGCTGGTGCCGGAGGAATTCCTCGGCCTCCACCGCTTCAAGCGCGACGGTGTCGATGGCGCGCGCGAGCTGGTCGTCGCGCGCATGAAGGAGCAGGGCTACCTCATCCCGCACATCACCAGGAACAAGGACGGCGAGGACGTGGCGCACGACGCCGAACCGCGCCAGATCGCGACGCCCTTCGGCGACCGCGGCGGCGTGGTGATCGAGCCGTGGCTGACCGACCAATGGTATGTGAACGCGGCGGAACTCGCCAGGAAGCCGATCGCGGCGGTGAAGTCCGGCGAGATCCAGATCGTGCCCAAGACGTGGGAGAAGACCTTCTTCAACTGGATGGAGAACATCCAGCCGTGGTGCGTCTCGCGCCAGCTGTGGTGGGGGCACCGGATCCCGGCGTGGTTCGCCGATGATGGCCGCTGCTTCGTCGCCGAAGACGAGGCCGCCGCGCAGGCGCTCGCGGGTGATGGCGTGGCGCTGACGCAGGATGAGGACGTGCTCGACACGTGGTTCTCCTCGGCGCTGTGGCCCTTCGCCACGCTCGGCTGGCCCGAGAGTGACAGCCCGCTCGTCCAGAAGCACTTCCCCAACAGCCTCCTCATCTCGGGCTTCGACATCCTGTTCTTCTGGGATGCGCGGATGATGATGATGGGCTTTTACAACATGCGGCAGAAGCCCTGGGACACGCTTTACCTCCACGGCCTCGTGCGCGCGGCGGACGGCGCGAAGATGTCGAAGTCCAAGGGCAATGTCGTCGATCCGCTCGGCCTTATCGACCAGTATGGCGCGGACGCGCTGCGCTTCTTCATGGCGGCGATGGAAAGCCAGGGCCGCGACATCAAGATGGATGAAAAGCGGGTCGAGGGGTATCGCAACTTCGCCACCAAGCTGTGGAACGCGGCGCGCTTCTGCCAGTCCAATGGCATCGGCGCCTCGGACACGATCAAGGCCCCGCCCGCGCGCCTCGCCGCCAACCAATGGATCATCGGCGAGGTGCAGGCCTGCGTCGGCGAAATCGAGCGCGCGATGGCCGACCTGCGCTTCGACGCGGCGGCTAATGCGATCTACCAGTTCACGTGGAGCAAGTTCTGCGACTGGTATCTCGAGCTGATCAAGCCGGTCTTCGCCGGCGATGCCGACAGCCCGCCCGCGGTCGAAACCCGCGCGGTCGCCGGGTGGGCGCTCGACCAGATCCTCGTCATGCTGCACCCCTTCATGCCCTTCATCACCGAAGAGCTGTGGCACAAGCTGGGCGAGCGGCCTTACGAGCTGATCGTTGCGCAGTGGCCCAAGCCGGAAGCCGAGGTGAGCAAGGAAGCGACCGACGCGATCGACTGGGTGATCGACCTCACCACCAGCACCCGCTCCGCCAAGAACGAGCTCGGCATCGCCCCCGGCGCCAAGCTGGCGGCGTGGCTGGCGGCGCCCTCGGACGTGGCGGCGCGCACCATCGAGCGTTCCTCTGCCGCGATCGAACGCCTTGCGCGCCTTACCCCTGTGACCATCGGCGAGCCCCCCGCAGGCCCCGCGATGCAGGTGACTGCGGGCGAGGACGTGTTCGTCATCCCGCTCGAAGGCATCGTCGACATCGCGGCGGAAAAGGCGCGGCTCGAAAAGGCGCTGGCGGCTTCGGAGAAGGAAGCAAAGTCGCTCGGCGGCCGCCTCTCGAACCCCGCTTTCGCCGAGAAAGCCAAGCCCGAAGCCGTCGAAAAGGCCCGCGCCGATCTTGCCCACCACACAGGCGAGGTGGAACGGCTGACGGCGGCGCTGGCGCGGCTGGGTTAGGTTTACACCGCTCCGCTAACTCGCCTTGCGCAATGTCCGCTTTCGGGCCACGCCGGGCGACTGCGCGATGACTGCTTGTGGGTGGGGAGCTGCCAAACCAAGACTCGTCGCCCCGTGCCTGACACGGGGCTTGGCTTTTCTTTCTTCTGCCTTGGCGCGATACCTGACGCATGGAGAAGGGTGGCTGGGTCTACATAATGGCGAACCGCTATCGCGGCGGGATGTATGTCGGCGTGACCGCGGATGCGCTCGCTCGCGTTTATCGGCACCGCGAGGGCACGGGTTCGCGTCATGTCGCTGATTTCGCAAAGACGCGGCTTGTTTATGTTGAACGCCACGACACCATCGAAGGCGCTATCGCCCGCGAAAAGCTCGTCAAGAAATGGCTGCGCGAATGGAAGTTCGCGCTGATCGAGGCAAGCAATCCCGATTGGGACGATCTGTGGGAGCAATGGTTCGCACCCGAGGCTGGACAGAAGTAGCCAAGCCCCGTGTCAAGCACGGGGCGACGAACTTGGGAACGTCCGCAAAGGGGTCGATAGCCGAACGGCAGCTTTTTCCGCCAGACCCACGAAAGCTGCCATTGCCGGGCGAGGCGCAAGGGAAATTTCCTACTCCTGCAAATCGTGGCATAGGCCAGACATGTCCTGTCGCCCCGCCCTCGATTTCGCGCGCGAAACCCCTGTCCGTCCGCGTGATGTGTTTGCCATCAAGCCATTGATTATGAGAGGTTTTTTGAAATGTTGGGAAAGTGACACGGTGTCACCTTTGTCACCTTCCCAACAGGCTGGCCAATGAACCTCACTCTCGCCACCGACGACACCGGCGGGCCGGAGATTTTCGCCTCGTTGCAGGGCGAAGGGCCGAGCATGGGCGTGCCGGTCGCCTTCGTGCGGCTCAGCCGCTGCAACCTTGCCTGCACGTGGTGCGACACGGCCTATACGTGGCACTTCGAGGGCGACAACCGCCCGCACCGCGACGGCGTGGCCTATGACCGCAAGGCCAATCAGGTGACGCTCTCGCCTGCCGAAACGGCTGAGCGGATCGCGGCGCTGGGCCAGAAACGCCTCGTCATCACCGGGGGCGAACCACTGTTGCAAGCCTCCGCGCTGGCGGAGATGCTCGCGCACCTGCCGGACATCACGGTGGAGATCGAGACCAACGGCACCGTCGCCCCGCCCGCAAGGCTCGATGTTCGGGTCGATCAATACAATGTCAGCCCCAAGCTGTCTCACAGCGGCAATCCGGCGGAGCTGGCGCTGCTCCCCGAACGCCTCGACGCCTGGGCGAGCGAGCCGCGCGCCTTCCTCAAGTTCGTGGTCGCTTCACCCGCGGATGTCGACGAGGTGCTCGCGCTGCAAGAGCGCTACCGCTTCCGCCCCGAGCGCGTGTTCCTGATGGCCGAGGGCACCGACAGCGCGACCCTGCGCGCGCGGCAGGCGTGGCTGAGCGATCTCTGCCTTCAACACGGCTTCCGAATGAGCGACCGGATGCATATTCACCTCTATGGGGATACGCGCGGGACGTAGCTTGGTTGCGACCCCGCCTCCGCGGGGTCATCCTCGGTGCGTTTCAAGCCTTGCAGGCTTGAGCACCTGCGGGCGGCCGGTCGGCCTTCCGAACCCTGCGGGTCCGGAACCAGAGTTGGAAGGAGACATCGAAATGCGGCCATTCGTGATCCTCGGCGCAGTCGTCACGCTGCTGACCGGCGCGCCCGCCGCCGCCCAATCGCGCCCGCCGCCGCCCAATCGCCCCCGCCGCTCCCGCCCAGCGACGCTACGGACGTGGTGGTCGACGCACGGCTCTTCGTCGAGCGGCTCTACGCGGTCTATGCCACCGACGACGTGCCCGATCTGTTCGGCAAGCCCGATCAGACCTTCGACCCCGATCTCGCCGCGGCGATCACCACTCTGGCAAAGCGGATGGAACAGGGCGGTGACATGCCCGCAAGCTTCGGGGCCGATCCGGTGTGCAATTGCCAAGATTATGGCGATGTCAGCTTCCGGATCGATTACGTCGGCCTGATGGGCGAGCGGGCAACGGCGAGGGTGTCCTTCTCGAACTTCGGCGCAGTCGACACGCGCCGCGTCGATCTGGTCATGACGCCGCAGGGATGGCGCGTGTTCGATATCGACGGGACGTTCCGCAGCAGCGTGATGGCCGATCTGGCGGCGCTTCAACCTTAACCCTGCGATCTCCAGCGCATCACCACGCGTTCGACCAGCTCTTCCTCGCCGCCGTCCTGGCTCCACAGGTCGACGAAGCTCGGGTCTTCGGAGGCCGGGCGCTTGTGTTCCTCGAGGTTGTCGAAGGCAACGCGGATCGGGATTGCGACACCCTCGCCGCAGATGATGCATTCGCGGTTGCGCAGGGCGGGGATCGAATCGAGGAACCCGCGCGCACCTTCGGGCATCGCCGCGCGCACGAAGGCCTGGTCGCGGTCGTTGTTGAGGCGCATCGAGATGATCGTGCCGCACTGCGACAGCACGCCTTCGGCAAGGTCGGAGGGGCGCTGGGTGATGAGACCCAGCGAAATCCCGTATTTGCGCCCTTCCTTGGCGATCCGGCTGAGGATCTTGCCGACCGACGAGCCATCGGCGTTCTTCTCGTTGGGGACGTAACGGTGCGCTTCCTCGCACACCAGCAGCACGGGCCGGGTCTTTTCCTCGCGGCCCCAGATCGCGAAATCGAAGACAAGGCGGCTGAGCACCGCGACCACGGTCGAGGTGATGTCGGACGGCACGCCCGACACGTCGATGATCGAGATCGGCTTGCCGCCGCCGGGCATGCGGAAAATCTTGCCGATGAACTCGACCATCGTGTCGCCCACCAGCATGCCGGAGAACATGAACTGGTAGCGCGGATCGGCCTTGAGCTCGTCCAGCTTGGTCTTGATCCGCATGTAGGGCGCGGTCGAGGTCGCCTTGTCGAGGCGGCCCATCTCGTCCTGCAGGATGTTGCCGAAATCGGACAGCAGATAGGGGATCGGCGAATCCACCGTGATCTTGCCCATGGTCTGCGCCAGCCGGTTCTTCGACCGCGCGGCGAGCAGCACCTTGCCGAGAATGTCGGCGTCCATCTGCCTTTCGTTGCCGCTGCTGGAGAGCAGAACTTCGGCGTGCTCTTCGAAATTCATCAGCCAGTAGGGCATCTGCAGGTTCGACACGTCGAGGATCTGGCCGATCTGGCGGAACGCGGCTGAATATTCGCCATGCGGGTCGATCATGACGATGTGACCCTTGGGCGCGGCTTCGCAGATGCGGTGCAGGATCAGCGCAGCGCTGGTCGACTTGCCGGTGCCGGTCGAGCCGAGCAGCGCGAAGTGCTTGCCCAGCATCGCATCGACATAGAGCCCGGCGCGGATATCCTTTGTGGGGAAGACCTTGCCGATGGTGATGCTGGCGCGGCCATCGCTGGCGTAAATCTGTTCGAGATCCTTGGTGGTGCAGGGATAGATCATCGCACCGGGAATCGGATAGCGGGTGACCCCGCGCCGGAAACCGTGGATGCGCCCGGTCAGCTTTTCCTCGCCGCCTTCGCCGAGGAAGTCGATATTGGCGATGATCCCGCCATCGGTGCGGCGGTCCTTGCGCTGGTCGCGCACGTTGGCGAGCAGCCAGCTGTCGCCGACGCGGATCTTGATCTGGCTGCCGACCTGCCCGGCCATCGCGATCGAGGCATCGGCATCGCCCATGCATTCGTTGATGCGCTGCAGATCAAGCGCGATCTGCGAGCCCGAGCCCGAAATCTCCAGCACCACTCCGATCGGCAGGCGCGCGTTGTCGGGCCCCTGCGCCGGCGCGGCGGCATGGGCGGCGGCCCGCTCTTCCTCGCCCGCCGGATTGGGGCCGGTGAAGCGTTCAAAATCCTGCCTGCCGTGATCGGTCATTGGCGCCTTTTCCCTGCGCGGTGTTGCCATCCGCGAGCGAGGAATAGGGTGGGCAGGGTTAAAATCGCGTCAACAAAGCGCCTTGGCAGCGCGCGGCGCCAAGCGGGGGCGACGGACGCTTAGCCGCGCGCGAACAGGCGCCCGGCGATCCAGCCCATCATCAGCGACAGCCCGATCGCGCCCAGCCCGTAGAGGAACGACCAGCGCTGCGCGGCGGTGACGACCTGCCCTTCCAGTCCCGCCTTGACCACCTCGATCCGCGCGGTCGCGCTCGCCAGCACGCGGCCGCGCGCGATGGCGAAGGTTTCGGCGGTGTAGCGTCCGGTGGTCACGTTGGAGGGCAGGTTGATGCGCGCCTGATAGAGCACCTTTTCGGCGATGCGCACCCCGCCGGGGTCTTCCTGATACAGCCCCTGGCGTTGGCGCAGCTCGACCAGGCCCTTGGCAAAGCGGGCCTGTTCCTCGGGGTCGATCTCGCCGCTCGGGCTGAGCTGGATGAACTCGGTGCCGAGTTCGTAGATCGCGGCGGTGCGTTCATCGACGATCTCGCTGACGGGCCGCGAGGATGCGACTGCGAAGAACGCCGGGGCCGAGCGGAAATCGCTCGATTCGGCATTGGCCCAGATCCCGGCGATACGTTCCTTCTCGCGGATGCGCACTGCTTCGGACGGGCCCTTGAGCACGACGACGATGTCGTAATCCTCGCCCCGGCTGCCTGCGCCCGCCGGATCGATCACCGCGCCATAGAGCAGCAGCCGCGCGCCAGTGAAGCCCTGACGCACCTCGATCCGCGACTGGCTGACGGCGGGCACCAGCACCGGCTCGCGCTGGGCGAGCGCGGGGGTTGCGGTCAGGCCTTCCCAGACAAGCACGGCGAGGATCAGGCGCGCCGGCCACCTCACGGCCACCCCCTCAAAGCGGCACCACGGTGTAGATCTCGTCAGGCTGCACGCCGAGGCCGTAGAGCATCCGCAGGGCGATCAGCAGCACCAGCGCCGCGAGCGCGAGGCGCAGATATTCGGGCTTGGCCTTCAGCGCGATCTGCGTGCCGAACTGCGCGCCCAGCACCGATCCCAGCAGCAGCAGCGCGGCCAGCACCAGATCGACCGCCTTGGTCGTCAGCGCATGGGTCATGGTGGTGACCATCGTCACGAACAGGATCTGGAACAGCGAGGTGCCGACCACGACATTGCCGCTCATGCCGAGGATGTAGAGCATTGCCGGCACCAGCAGGAACCCGCCGCCCACGCCCATCAGCATGGTCAGGATCCCGACCAGCATCCCGAGGATCGCCGGAGCCAGCGGCGAGATATACAGGCCCGAGGCATAGAACCGCCAGCGATAGGGCAGACTGGCGACCAGCGGGTGGTGGCGGCGTTTCTTCACCTGCGCCCCGCCCTTGCCGAGCATCCCGGGGCGGATCGCGCTCACCGCCTCGCGCAGCATCAGCGTCCCGATCGAACCGAGCATCAGCACGTAGAGAATGCTGATCACAACGTCGATCTGGCCGAGCGATTGCAGCGCGCTGAACAGCACCGCCCCGATCAGCGCGCCGATGATCCCCCCGCCGACCATCACCCCGCCCATCCGGTAATCCACCCCCTTGCGGCGCGAATGGGCGAGCACGCCCGAGACGCTCGCGCCGGTCACCTGCGTCGCTGCCGACGCCGCCGCGACCGTGGGGGGGATGCCGTAGAAGATCAGCAGCGGGGTCGTCAGAAACCCGCCGCCCACGCCGAACAGGCCCGACAGGATGCCCGTCAGCCCGCCCAGCAGGACGATATAGAGCCCGTTGACCGAGAGATTCGCGATGGGCAGGTAAACGTCCATGCCGCTGACGCTAGCCGAGGCGGCGGGGGGTTGGAAGGCGTGGCGCGCACTTGTTCTACGATCGCGCTGACGCGCGATGCAGACCTCCCGCCCCGCGTTCTTGTTCTTTGGCCCAACCCGGCCGCCGATAGTACCACCAGGTCACGGTGGCCGGGTGGGGCGGCGGGGCGGCCAAAGAACGAGAGCGTCTGCGCCACCGAAAGGTGGCCCAAAAGCCAAAAACCGTCAAAACCCCGTCGCCAGCGTCACCGCCATGCCCGATCGCGGCGCGGCGTCGCCCGCAACCTGCTCGCGCCAGTCGACCGAAATGCGCGCGGGCACCTCACCGATCCGCAGGTCGAACCGCAGCGTCGGGCCGATATCGAGGCGCTGCGCATCCTCCTGCGCCCCGCCCCACGCCGCCGCACCGAGGCTGAGACGCAGGCGATCGCCCGAAAGGCGTGCAAGCGCGGGCAGCTCGCGCGTGAGGCTCGCCTGCCCGTCGGCAAAGGGGGTCGGCTGCGGCCCGCCGACCCAGCCAGCCTGTCCATAGGCTTCCAGCCGGGTCCCGAGCGGCAGGTGCAGCGGCGGAATCTCGGTGACGGCATAGGCCGCCGGGCGCCAGCTGTTGCTGAAGGCGGCATCGGTGTAGCGCACCTCGCCCGCCACGCGCAGCGGCACACGGGGGAGCGGGCGGGCCGAAGCGCCCAGCGCCAGCTCGCTCTCCCCCCGCCGCACCAGCGCGCGGTAGGCGCGGGCATAGAGCCGCGGGTCATGCGGCGAGGACGGGGCGAGGCGATATTGCAGCACCGCGCCCGCCTGACTCGCGCCATAGACCGGCACCCGCCCCTGGCTGACCGGCGCGGCGCTCGACCCCTGCCGCCAGAAGGCCCAGCCATCGAGAGACCAGCGCTTCGGCTGCGCGCGGTCGGGGGCAAATGCGGGCGCAGGCAGGAACGGGGCGAAGGGCGGCGCTTGCGGCTCAACAGGCGCGGCGGAAGGAGCAGCGCGCGGCGCGGGACTGATAATGGTGCGCGGATCGCTCCCGCCGGGTGGACGGGCCACCGGGCTCGCACCCGCGGCTAGGCGCATAGCGGGGAGAACGGGGCGGCGTCGCTTGGGCAGCCACCCCGGCGCGGCGAGCAGTAGTGCGTCGGTCGCGCGTTCCGTCGCCGCGAAAGCGGCAGGCGGCGAGGGCTTTGTCGGAACGCCAGCCGTGGCAAACGGCCCCGCGTCAGCCTCTGCAACGGCGGACGCGAAAGGATCGTCCCACCACACCGTGCGCGCCGTCGCCCAGCCTGCCAGCACCAGCGCCAGCATCACCAGCGGACCTCCCCGCAGCCTCGCGCCCGCAGCCGCATGGGCTGACCCGCCTGTCACGCGGGCCCGGCCTTGATCGCGTCGCCGGACGCCGGGTGCGTGTCATGCTCGGTCTTGTCCCACACCACCGCCCGCCCGCCGAGATTGCGGGCATAGGCGAACACCGCACGCCGCCCCGCAATGATCGCGACGACATTGGCGAGCGGCAGGCGCAGCACCGCCCACAGGCCTTCGCGCAGGCCATATTCGCGGGCGGTGAAGGCAAAGCGCATGACGATCCGCCAGGCAAAGGCGAGCGCGTTGGCGATCAGCACCGCCGCCAGCAGCGGGGTGAGCGGCGCAGGCTCGGCCACGCCCGCCACCACCGCCGCGCCCAGCAGCCCGGTCAGCAGCACCAGCGCATAGCCTGCCAGCAGCACCAGCGCGGTGAGCGGCCCGCGCCGGTCGCGCGCACGCATCCAGAACTCCGATGCGCCCCCGGCCCAGCCGACCCGGTCCCAGCCCTGCAAGGCGATGCCCAGCACCCAGCGGCTCTTCTGGCGGATCACCGTGTCGAAGCGGTGCGGAAAGAAGGCGCGGGTGGCGATCAGCCGCCCGTCCCCGCCGCGCGCCCGGACAAAGCGGCAGCGCCCGCCCGCCGCGGCGATGGCGAGGCCGAGCTCGTAATCCTCGGTCAGCGAATCGCTGGCGAAGGGCAGGCCGCCGCCGCCCTGTGCCTGATGCCGCGCGATCAGCCGGTCGATCGCCCGGCGCGAGGCGGCACAGCCCACGCCCGCCCCCGGCAGGCCCGCCCCAAGCGCATCGCGCACCACCATCGCCTTGCCATGTGCCTCGGCAAATTCCTCGCAATAATGGCTGCCGATCTGCCGCGCGAGCCAGCCGCGATGGCGCACCACCAGCGGCTCAACCGGAAGCTGCACGAAATCCGCCCCTTGCGCGATGGCTTCGTCCAGCAGGCCAAGCGCGGCGGGATCGACCATGTCCTCGGCATCGTGGAAGAGGATCGCGGTAAAGCGCCGCCCGGCGCGTTCCTCGTCGAGCAGCAGCGCGGCGAATAGGCGGTTGAGGCAATCGGCCTTGGTGGTCGGCCCCTCGCGGTCGTGGATCACCAGCCGCAGCCGCGTATCACCCGCCGCCGCGGCTATCCCCGCGCCGAGCGTCGCCGGATCGTTGCGATAGCAGCCGACATAGAGCCGGAGCTCGGCCTGCGGCCAGCTGGCGAGCAGGTGGCGGATGGTCTGGCCGATCACCGCGGCTTCCTGCCAGGCCGGGATCAGCACCGCGACCGGCCCGGACAGCTTCCGCCCGCGCAGCGCCAGCCGGCTGCGCCGCTGCGTCACCGCGCGCCCCGTGGCCTTGAGCCACAGCCACAGCGCATCGACCGCAAGATCGTCGAGCGCGCCAATCAGGAAGAACACACCGGCAAACAGCAGCAATTCACGCTGTAGCAGGGCAAGCCACTGCCACAGGTCGGGCTCCGTAATGGACAAGGCGACCCCCCTCCCCAAGCAAGTCGTCAAATTACATGACTTGCGGGGGCCGCGCAACCATCCCTGATTTTTTAATGGTTTACACCGGGTATATTGCCCCGAGCACGCAGAACAAGCGGATTACCAGCTGCCAGTATTGGGCATGCTGACCCACGGTTCGGCCGGTTCGAGATGGCCTTCCTGCAACAACTCGACCGAGATCCCATCGGGGGATTTGACGAAGGCCATGTGCCCGTCGCGCGGGGGGCGGTGGATGATGTGGCCTGCATCGGCAAGGCGCTGACACGTCTCGTAGACATCCTCCACCCGGTAGGCGAGGTGCCCGAAATTGCGTCCGCCACTATAGTCCTCTGCGGGGCTGCCGTCTTCGGGAGGCCAGTTATAGGTCAGTTCGACCTCGGCCAGCCCCTCCTGCCCCGGCGCGGCGAGGAAGATCAATGTGAAGCGCCCGGCCTCGCTGTCGAACCGGCGCACTTCCTTCAGGCCGATCAGTTCGAAGAAGGCGACCGTCGCATCGGGGTCGGTGACGCGGATCATCGAGTGGAGATATTTCACCATGGCGCAATTCCATTCAAAAACGGTTCATCGACGCTGATGCACAACTCGTCGCATCAACTCTTTCAGGAGGAACATGGTATGAGCGGCGATGATGTGCAACCGGCGAATGCGACGAAGGGTGGCCTGAGTGAGCCTGCGAGCCTGCGTTGGTTCGGCACGGCGGCGATCCTCGCGGTCGGGATGGTTGCGGGCGGATACCTGCTCGGCGACGGTCTGCTGCGCGCCAAGGATGCCGAACGATCGGTCACCGTGCGCGGGCTGGCCGAACGCGAGGTGATGGCCGATCTCGCGACATGGACGATCTCCTATTCGGCGACCTCCGGCAGCCTCGCCGAGGCGCAGGACAAGGTGCGGCGCGACACGGCCAGCATCGAGAGCTTCTTCAAGGAGCTCGGCTTTCCCGCCGATGCGCTCCAGCCGACCGGCGCCAACGTGTCGAGCAACACCGATTACAACCGCGTCACCACCTACACCGTGCGCCAGCGCCTCGCGCTGCGCACCACCGACATCGCCCGCGCGCAGAAGGCGGTGGCGCGGCAGTTCGATCTGGTCGGGCGCGGGGTGTTTCTCGAGGAAGGCTCGGGCATGGCCTACACCTTCACCAAGCTGAACGATATCAAGCCCGAAATGGTCGCCGAGGCCACCAAGGACGCACGCGCCGCGGCCCAGCAATTCGCCGAGGATTCCAATTCCGGCGTCGGCAAGATCAGGGACGCGACACAGGGCTATTTCGAAATCGAGGCGCGCGATGGCCACGCAGGCGGCTGGGGATCGGCGGACAGCCCGTTCAAGAAAGTGCGGGTGGTGACCACGGTCAGCTTCACGCTCGATTAATCGCGAACGGCCAAGGATTTTTACGTGGCCGCCGGGCGACATTTTCGCACCACTGGTCGCTAGCGGCGAAGGGTGTGTTGCAGGCAGGCGTTGAGGGGCGTATGCGCCCGTCCCTGCTGGCAAAAGACAAGGCCACAAGCCCCTGCCACGCAGCCCTTCAACGGGTCGCCCAACCGGATCGTTGTTCACCTATGCTTCAGCAATTGCGCGACTTTTTCCGCCCCCCGCCGCCGCCCAAACTCGCGGCGGTTCCGGATGGCACGCGCTATTACGCGATCGGCGACATCCACGGCAGGCTCGATCTCTACAAGGCGCTGATCGACGCGATCGAAGGCGAAATCGCGGCGGCCCCGACACTGGATCACCGCATCATCGTGCTCGGCGATCTGGTCGATCGGGGGCCCGACAGCGCCGGCGTGGTCGAGCGCACGCGGGCATGGCAGCAGACCCGCAATGTGCGAGTGCTGGCGGGCAATCACGAGGAGATGTTCCTAGCCGCCTTCGAAAAGCCCGATGCGCTGCGCCACTTCCTCAAGCACGGCGGGCGCGAGACCGTGATGAGCTATGGCCTGTCCTCCCGCCAGCTGAGCGAGATGAGCCTGGAGGAAATCTTCGCAATCCTCCCGCAGATCGTATCGCAGGACACCCGCGACTATATCGCCGGGTTCGATACCATGATCCGCGCGGGCGACTATGTCTTCGTTCATGCCGGGGTCGATCCCTCCCGCCCGCTGGGCGAACAGAGGCGCAGCGACCTGCTGTGGATCCGCGACCGGTTTTTGAGCCACGAAGGCCCGCTCGAAAAGGTGGTGGTGCACGGGCATACCATCTTCGAACACGTGATGGATTGCGGCAACCGCATCGGCATTGACACTGGCGCTTTCCGTTCGGGTGTGCTTACAGCGCTCGTGCTCGAGGGCGACCAGCGGCGCATCCTCCAGGCCCGCGTCAGCGATGCTGGCCATGTCGAGGTGTTCCAGGGCGACCGGGCGCGATAGGTTTGCGCCGCGCCGGGCAGGCGCCGGGTTTTCGCGTAAAGGCAGGTCTTGCATGAAGATTGCGATGGTGGGTTCGGGCTATGTCGGGCTCGTGTCGGGGGCGTGCTTTGCCGATTTCGGGCATGACGTGGTCTGCATCGACAAGGATCAGGGCAAGATCGACCGGCTCCATGCCGGGGTGATGCCGATCTACGAGCCGGGGCTCGATGCGCTGGTCGAAACCAATGTGAAGGCCGGCCGCCTCAGCTTCACCACTGATCTGGGCGAAGGCATCGCGGGTGCGGCGGCGATCTTCATCGCGGTCGGCACCCCTTCGCGGCGCGGGGATGGCCATGCGGATCTCACCTTCGTCTACGAAGTCGCACGCGAAGTCGGCGAAAAGCTGAGCGGCGCGGCGGTGGTGGTCACCAAGTCGACCGTCCCCGTCGGCACCGGCGACGAGGTCGAGCGCATCATCCGCGAGACCGGCACGACACACCAGTTCGCGGTCGTCTCCAACCCCGAATTCCTGCGCGAAGGCGCGGCGATCGGCGATTTCAAGCGCCCCGACCGTATCGTCATCGGCGCCGAGGACGAATTCGGGCGCGAGGTGATGCGCGAGGTCTACCGCCCGCTGTTCCTCAATGAATCGCCAATCCTGTTCACCAGCCGCCGCACCAGCGAGCTGATCAAGTATGCGGCGAACGCCTTCCTCGCGACCAAGATCACCTTCATCAACGAGATGGCGGACCTGTGCGAAAAGGTCGGCGCGAATGTGCAGGACGTGAGCCGCGGGATCGGGATGGACAACCGGATCGGGTCGAAGTTCCTGCACGCGGGCCCCGGCTATGGCGGGAGCTGCTTCCCCAAGGACACGCTGGCGCTGCTCAAGACCGCAGAGGATTACGACAGCCCGACCCGGATCGTCGAAGCGGTGGTCAAGACCAACGACAGCCGCAAGCGCGCGATGGGCCGCAAGGTGGTCGATGCGCTCGGCGGACCGGAAGCCGCACGCGGCAAGAAGGCGGCGCTGCTCGGCCTCACCTTCAAGCCCAATACCGACGACATGCGCGACAGCCCGGCGATCGCCGTGGCGCAGACGCTGATGGATGCGGGCGTGGCCGTGGCCGCCTACGACCCTGAAGGCATGGAGCAGGCAAGGCCGCTGCTTCCGCAAGTCACCATGTGCGACAACGCCTACGAGGCGATCGAGGGCGCCGACGTGGTGGTGATCGTGACCGAATGGGACGCGTTCCGCGCCCTCGACCTGAAGCGGGTCAAGGAACTGGCGAACGCGCCGGTGATGGTCGACCTCAGGAACATCTACAACCCTGAGGATATGCGCGCGGCGGGCTTCGAATATGTGAGCGTGGGGCGGGCGTGAACCCTTCCCCGCCCCGGACTTGATCCGGGGCCCCGCTGTCTTGGTTTGCGAACGCGCCTCCGCGCGTTCGTCCTCGGTGCTGCTCCTTCGCTTCGCTACGGGCACCTGCGGCTCGCGCGCGTGCGCTCGCGGCCCGTCCGTTGGCGGGCCGAGCCAGCACTCCGACGCCAGATCCGGTCAGCGCGGCGTCAGGTCAATGCCGCTGTCAAACCCTGCTCGCGCGCCGCAACTTATGACATCGCTGGCCTCCACGGGCGTGTCGCCGAGGTTGCCGCTGTAGCGGAAGTGAATACGCCGCCCGTCGACCCGGAACAGCGGAATCACGGCCCCATCAATCTCGCTGACCGCGGTCCACCAGCCGGTCTTCGGATCGAACTTCGCCGCCGCCGCATTCAGATTGCACAAATGCGCATTGCCACCCACCGCATCGCCTTCGGCCGCGATGCTGCCGTCGGCATTGCCGGTCAGCGTAACGCGCTGGTAGCTCATGTCGATCAGCACCGGGAGGATGCGCTTATACAGCGCCCCGCTGCGCATCGCCTCGGGCAGCGGCATCAGGTCGCTGTGGTAGGTCACGCTCTCGCCCGGCGCGAGCGTGATCCCGGGGCCGAGCTTCCCGTAAAGGAACGCGATGCGCGCTTCGTAGCGGTCTCCGAGGCAGGTCTGATCCTCGCCGCATTCGCTGCGCGCGCGCAGCCAGCGGCGCTGATCGGCCAGATCGCCCTTCCCCGCCGCGCGCAGCCTGCCCCACACCTCGGCAAGCTCGCGGTCGAGGCGGCGCAGACCGGAGGCGTATTCGCCGCAGATTATGGTTTCGACCGGGCTTGCGGCCTTGGCGCAATCGAAGGACGCGCGGTCGTCCTTAGCGCTGGCAGCCAGCGTGCCATCGATCAGAGCGCGCGCTGCCTCAGCGCTGACCATGACGCTGACCGGTGCCGTTTCCGGATCCGGATAGGTCGGCGTGAAGTAGGTCGCCAGCCGCAACGGGCCAGTGATGCGCGCCGCGCCGAGGTTCACGAGCGAGCGCGGCGAGACGGTGGTGTTGCCCAGCACCGCACCCGTGTTCATGCTCTCGTCCCATAGCCCGAGCCCGCTGACATCCGCCCCGGTCAGATCGGCTCCGGTGAGATCGGGGCCAGCGTTGATGCACCATTCATTGACCGTGATCCCGCAGGCAAAGCTGGCACCGCTCAGCTTGGCCCCGCGAAAGCTGACGTCGCCAAAGCTCGCGCCTTGATAGGCCGAGACGAAGCGCATGTCGGTGAGGCTTGCACCGCTGAAATCGGTGCCTTCGAAGTTGGTCCCGTAGGTCGACAGCCCCGGCCACACCACCCGCGCCGCCTTTGCCTCGCGCAGTGACACGCGCACAAGCCGGAGTTGCGGGATCGCGGTGTCTTCCCAATTGCTGCCGTCGAGAATGGTGTCGACCAGGCAGGCCCCCGCCAGTTGCGGGGCCAGCGCACGCATGTCGCCCCCGCGGAATTCGCCGCGATAGATGACCGTGCGCTGGCTTGCCGGGATGCCACGCAGTTGCGCGGCCAAGGCCTCTGGCCGGGTCATCCCGCGCGCATCGATGATCGCCCATCCGGCGCGCTCGGTGAGGAAGCTATTGCGGGTCGCGGCACAATCGACGAGAACCTCGATCTCCTCATCGCCCATTGTCGGTGCAGGCGGCGGCTCGACCGGCTGGCGCGCGGCGAGGCCGAGGGTGAGGGCAACAAGTTCGGCAAGTGACACAAGCATCGGCAGCCTCCTGCCATCGGGTATCACATATCAGGGGGCCATCATAAGCCGGGTTCTGTCTCCTCAGGCTGTATCCTTGCGGACGTGCCTGCGGTGGCAGCCATTCATCTGCTCGCCGGATTGCTCCGGCGCTCTAGCAGCCAACCCGGGTCTCTCGGCGCGAAACACGCCTGCCTCTCTTGCGAGAGGCGCGAGACCCCTATTCGGCCTTGCTCCGGGTGGGGTTTGCCATGCGGTTGCCGTTGCCGGCCCCCCGGTGCGCTCTTACCGCACCCTTTCACCCTTGCCTGTGCGCCCTTTCGGGCAGCCATCGGCGGTTTGCTCTCTGTGGCACTTTCCCTTGCGCCCCCGAAGGGACGCCGGCGGGCGTTACCCGCCACCCTCGTTTCGTGGAGCCCGGACTTTCCTCGCACACGGCGCGGCTGCCTCAGGCCCCCTGACGCGGGCGGCTATAGGCGCGAGGGGGTTGCTAGGAAAGCCTTTCCCGCTAGCGCGTCCGCCCCTGATCGCGGTCGAGCAGCAATTGCCACAATATCGCGGCGATTTCGCCATCGGGCACGCCGGTGATGCGCTCGGGCCGCCAGCGGCGCTCGAAGGCCTCGACCGCCTTGGCCTGATCGGTGATGTCGTAGCCGAAGCGTTCCAGCGCGAGGAAGAACGAGCCGTCGTTGTGGAACGGATTGCCCGCTGCAAGGCAGGCCGGGCGCGGCAGGCACAGCTTGTATTCGGCGAGGCGATCCCACGGAAACAGCTCGCCCGGATCAAGCTTGCGCAACGGCGCGACGTCGGAATGGCCCACCACATTGGCGCGCGGGATATCATACTGCTTCACGATCCGCGCGAGCAGCGGAATCAGCGCTTCGATCTGCGCCTCGGCAAAGCCGCGATAGCCGAGCCCGTGGCCGGGGTGGTCGAGCTCGATCCCGATGCTCGCCGAGTTCACATCGCGCACCCCGCGCCAGTAGCTCGTCCCCGCGTGCCAGGCGCGGCGATCCTCGGGCACCAGCCGGATCACGCCGCCTTCCTCGGTGATGAGGTAATGCGCGCTGACCTTGGCTTCCGGATCGGTCAGCCGGTCCAGCGCGCTGCCGACCGGCTGCATCTCGGTATAGTGCAGCACCGCCATGGTGACGGGCAGGCTGCGGTCGTCGAAATTGGGTGAGAGGCGCTCCTCGTGAACCAGTTCGTCCTCCCCCTCCATCACCGCGTCCTCAGCCGATCATACCTTCAGGCTCGGGCAGCACCGCGCCCAGCACCAGCGCGCCATCGCCGAGCTTGTACTGCAAGCCGCCGTCCATCTCTTCGGCCAGCACGCTGATCATATGCGCGGCGGCGGTGCGGCTGGTTATCTCGGCTTCGGCGAGGTCGCCTTGCAACGCCCGCCCGATGGTCTCGTCGAAGGCGATCCGGTCGCCCCGCGCGCGGGCGACGATCTCGACTGCCCCGTCGCGCCGCTCTGCCCCGATGTCGAGCGTGCCGCCCCGCACCAGCGCATCCAGCGCGATCTGCGCAAGGTTGAGCAGCACCTTGACCGCGGGCTTGGGCAGACTGGGTTCTACGATCGCCCAGTTGACCTCGACCCGCTTGGCATCGGAGGCGAGCGCGTCGATCACGCTCTTGGCTTCCTCGATCGGGATCGCCTCGCCGAAGCCCCCGGCGGCACCAAAGGCGAGGCGGAAGAACTTGAGCTTGTCTGTGCTGATCTTGGCCGATTGCTCGAGCAACTCCATGCAGCGCGCGCGCATCTGCGGGTCCTGCTCGTCGGCGAGCAGCTCCAGCCCGTTGGCGAGCGCGCCGACCGGCGAGAGCATGTCGTGGCACAGGCGCGAACACAGCATTGCGGCAAGGTCGGTTTGCGAGATCATGACGTGGTTAAGGTTCCGCCGTGTTGGAGACACATGAGACACTGTCTAAGAGTAAAAATCCCGCCTTGCCAACCGGTGCCGGCCCCTGTCCGGGCAAATGGATGCAAAAAGGCGGCAAAACCGGTCATCACCTGCGCATTCTTACGGATCGCAGGCGCTGTACGAAAGCGGGACAAAGCCCTCGGGGTCGTCCCGCCACAGACGCACCTCGGTGCCCGCGACGATCGCCCAGACCTTGCCATCGCCTGCCGCACAGGCGCGGTCGGTGGCGGAAGGTTCCGGCGGGCCGGAGGGATGCGAGTGGAAATAGCCCAGCACCTGCGCCCCCCCGCCCCGCGCCTGCCGGTGCGCGTCGATCAGCGCCTGCGGGTCGATCTCGAAATGGGTCTGCGGCGAGGCATGGACATTGGCAGCCTCGCGTGCCGCAGTGATGCGGGTGCCGGTGCCCAGCAGGATTCCGCAAGCCTCACGCGGATGCGCAGCGGCGGCGGCGGCGCGTATCTGGCCGAGGGCTTGGCTTGTCACTTCATGCCTCATCGCGCATGGCCATATCATGTCTGCAAGCGAAATCATCACCGGCACCATTGAAAGCCCCGCCCGGCTCGACAAGGCGCTGGCCGAGGCCACCGGGCTCAGCCGCGCGCGGGTGCAGGGGTTGATCGACGAGGGCCGGGTCGATGTCGCGGGCAAGACTGCCGCCAGCGCGTCCGCCAAGGTCGCCGCCGGGATGCCGTTTCGCATCATCCTTGCCGCCGCCATGCCCGCCGCCGCGCAAGCAGAGGACATCGCGCTCACCATCGCTTACGAGGACGCACACCTGGTCGTCGTCGACAAGCCTGCGGGCATGGTCGTCCATCCGGCGGTGGGGAACATCACCGGCACGCTGGTCAACGCCCTGCTGCACCACTGCCGTGGCAACCTGTCGGGCATCAACGGCGTGGCGCGGCCGGGCATCGTCCACCGGATCGACAAGGACACCTCGGGGCTCCTTGTGGTCGCCAAGTCCGATGCCGCACATGAGGGCCTCGCCGTGCAGTTCGCCGCGCATACCGTCCACCGCCGCTATATTGCGGTCTGCGCCGGGCACCCTTCCCCGGCAGAGGGCACCATCAATGCCCGCGTCGGGCGTTCGGACGCTGACCGAAAGAAAATGACGGTGCTGCCTAACAATTCCTCGCGAGGGAAATCGGCGATTACCCATTACAAGGTCATCGAACGGCTGGATGACGCTGCCGTGATCGAATGCCGGCTGGAGACCGGGCGCACCCACCAGGTGCGCGTTCACTGTGCGTCAATCGGCCATCCGCTATTGGGAGACCCTGCCTATGGCCGTACCCCCAAATCCCTTCGCCCGGTTCTGGAGCGACTCGGCTTCGCCCGGCAGGCCCTCCACGCCGCCGAGCTTGGCTTTGTCCATCCCGTGAACGGCGAAAACATCCGTTTCCGCAGCGATCTGCCCGCCGACATGCAGGAACTGATCGACCAACTGCGGCATTGTGATCGATGAAACGCGCATACATCTGACAGATTTTCGCGTATACCCGTAACCCGTGGCCCAGTTCGCGGGATGCCCATCAGGGGTCCTGTGCAGGCGGTCGACACAGAAAGGTTAGGCAATCAATGGTGACCAAGTCCAAGACTACGGCGGTCCCGGCGCTGAGCGGTGAGCAGAGCCTCAATCGCTACCTGTCGGAAATCCGCAAGTTTCCCGTGCTGACGGCAGAGCAGGAATACATGCTCGCCAAGCGCTATCAGGAACATGAAGACCCCGAAGCTGCCGCGCAGCTTGTTTCCAGTCACCTGCGGCTCGTCGCGAAGATCGCGATGGGATACCGCGGCTATGGCCTGCCCGTTGCCGACCTGATTTCCGAAGGGAATGTCGGGCTGATGCAGGGCGTCAAGAAGTTCGAACCCGATCGCGGCTTCCGCCTCGCGACCTACGCAATGTGGTGGATCAAGGCCTCGATGCAGGAGTTCATCCTGCGCTCGTGGAGCCTCGTGAAGATGGGCACCACCGCGGCGCAGAAGAAGCTGTTCTTCAACCTTCGCCGGATGAAGAAGCAGCTCGAAGCCTATGAGGACACCGACCTCAGCCCCGAAGACGTGACCAAGATCGCGACCGACCTCGGCGTGCCCGAGCAGGAAGTGATCAACATGAACCGGCGGATGATGATGGGCGGCGACGGCTCGCTCAACACGCCGATGCGCGGGGGCGAGGAAGGCTCGGGCGAATGGCAGGACTGGCTGACAGACGATCGTCCCTTGCAGGACGAAACCGTTGCCGAGGCCGAGGAAAGCCAGATGCGGATGGAAATGCTCGCCGAGGCGATGAACAGCCTCAACGAGCGTGAACGCCACATCCTGACCGAGCGCCGGTTGACCGAAAAGCCGCAGACGCTCGAAGAGCTGTCGCAGGCCTATGACGTCAGCCGTGAACGCATCCGCCAGATTGAAGTGCGGGCGTTCGAGAAGCTGCAGAAGGCGATGCAGCGCATCGCGGGTGAGCGGCTGCTGCCGGGGATGGCTTAAACGCCGCGCGCTGCGGGGTCGTCGCGTGGTGGTTGTATATTCATTGCGCCGGCATCGCATCGGCCGGGTGCCTTTGCGAGATGGCATTGAAGGGGCGTTGCCAGCGATGGCAGCGCCCTTTTGCCGTCTGGCTCCGGCCAATGTTTCACGTGAAACATTTAGGGAACATCTAATCTTCCGACGGTTCGGAACCGGGCACAGGTTCAACCGCCCGGACGAATGTGCCCGCAAAGGGCTTCCTCAGCATCATGCGGGCGAGCGCCAACAGCTCGTCGCGGCTCTCGATCAGACAATAGCCGGTCGACCAGACATCCATGTCCTTGGCCTTGCGCATCCGCCCGGGCGGGCATTCGCGTTGCAGTACGTCGAAGCGGGCGATGGTCCCTTCCTCCTGTACCGAGGGATCGCGGGCGAGCAGGACGTAGCTGCTGCCGGGGATGAAGCCCTGCTGCAGCACCCACAGCTCGTAAGTTTTGCCCTGCGCTGATCGCCCCTCTCCGATCCGCGCGAACAGCCCGCGCGAGAATTCACCTTGTTCAAGCTCTTCGCGTTCGTCGGCCTCGTAGAGATTGGCGGCGCAATGGAACACGCCGTAGTTCTCGATCCGCGTCCAACCCTCCAGCCCGCTGTAATCGGACTGATCGGAAACGAACTGCCAGTCACCGAAAGCGACCCGGCTCGCGCAGCCGAACGACTTGTCCGGCCCGTCATCGGTGAAGCTGCGCGGCCAAAGGTCCGGCCAGGCGAAGGTATAAAGCGGGAGCGGCGCGTGGAGCAGGTCGAGCGCAATTTCGGTGTCGTCGTCCTCGCCCTCATCAGCTGCGAGCGCCGGGGCTCCGGCCAGCGCGGCCGCAAGCGCGAGCGACGCGACCAGCGCGCGCATGGCTACTTCGTCCCGGCCAGATCCAGCACCGCCGCCACCATCGCGCGGGTGCCGGTGATCACGCTCTCCCTCGGGGCGATCTGGAACAGGGGGGAGTGGTGCCCGGCAATCGGCGGCCCTCCCGCCTTGGCGGCGGCAATCCGTTCCGGCGTGGTGCCGCCAACCGCGAAATAGTAACCCGGCACGCCGGTGTCCTGCGACACGAAATAGGTGAAGTCCTCCGCGCCCATGTTCTGCTGGACGAAGGGCTCGAACGCCGCCGCGCCCAGCTCGCGCGCCATCACCGCGTTGAGGCGGCGGGCGAGTTCGGGATCGTTGTTGGTCACCGGCGTTCCCTCCAGCACCTTGACCACGACCGGCAGATTGTCGGGCAGGCCATTGGCCTTGCCGATATTGACCGCGATCCGCTCGATCGCGGCGATCACCTGCGCGCGGGTCTCCTCGTCATTGGCGCGCACGGTGACCTGCAGCTTGGCCTCGTCGGAGATGATGTTGTGCTTCGACCCGGCATGGAAGCTGCCGACGGTCACCACCACCGGCTTCAATGGAGAAACCTCGCGGCTGTCGATCGATTGCAGCGCGGTCACGATCTGCGCCGCGATATAGACCGGGTCCTTGCCCAGATGCGGCGCGGCGCCGTGGGTGCCGACGCCGGGCACGATGATGTCGATTGAATCCGAGGAGGAATACTGGATCCCCTCCGCAGCCGAGACCTTGCCCGTCTCCAGATCCGCGGCGACGTGGAAGGCCAGCGCATAGTCGGGCTTGCCGAAGCGGTCGTAGAGCCCGTCGGCCATCATCGCCTTGGCCCCGCCGACGCGTTCCTCGGCCGGCTGGACGATGAACATCAGCGTGCCTTTCCACTGGTCCTTCATCGCCGCCAGCCGCCGCGCGGTCGCCACCATCGACGTGATGTGCACATCATGCCCGCAGGCGTGCATCACGGGGTATTCCTTGCCGTCCTGCCCGGTCTGCATCGCCTTGGAGGCGTAATCGAGCCCGGTCTTCTCCTCGACCGGCAGCCCGTCCATATCGGCGCGCAGCAGGATCAGCGGGCCTTCGCCGTTCTTGAGGATGCCGACGACACCGGTGCCGCCGACGCTCTCGGTCACGGTTAGCCCCGCCGCGCGCAGCTCGGTCGCCATCTTCGCGGCGGTGCGGTTTTCGAGGTAGGAAAGCTCGGGGTTCTGGTGGAAATCGAGGAACAGCGGTTCGAGATAATTGTCATACTCCGCCTCGATCGCGGCGCGGGTGGCCGGGTCTTCGGCCAGCGCAGGCTGCGCGGCGGCAGCGGCAAGCGCGAGCGTGCTGGCGGCAAGGTGGAACAGGCGCATGATGGTATCTCCCCGTTGGATTCCCCGTCACGGTAGCCGCGCCGCGGCCCATCCTGCAAGCGCGCGCGCAGCTGCCCGCATATTTGCGCTTGCGCTGGCGCGGGGCTCGTCCATGCTGGCGCTGCGATCAACCTTCTGACCAAAGAGCGCTTCATGACTGTCAAATCGCTGCTGACCGGGCTTGCGGCCCTGCTGTGCGCGCTTGTCGCCGGCCCTGCCATGGCGCAAACGCAGTTCAACCCGCCCGCCGGGCCGTGGCTGCACGAAGCCTCAGGCGCACAATTCCCGGACAGCGTGCTCGGCTTCGAACGCGACGATGTCACCGAGTTCGATGATACGGGCGCCAATGTCGGCGTGTCCTACACGGCGCAGCGCGGCCCGCACAAACTGCTGGTCGATGTGTTCGTCTATCCGCAATATCCCGAAACCAGCTGCGCCGAGGAATTCGCAGGGGTCGAGCAGGCGATCCGGCGCTACAAGGGGCTGCAGACGCTTTCGAAAGGCATGACGCTGGCCCCCAACGGCACAGGCGATCTGACCGCACACCGCGCGCGCTATCTGATCCCCGCAGGCGCGATGCGCGAAGGCATCCCCGCGCTGGTGTCGGAAGCCTATCTGCATTGCACCGCCGACGGGGCGTGGCTGGTCAAGTATCGCGCCAGCTGGAACGGCCCGGCGGAAGACTTCCCCGACCTCGCCCCCTTCCTCAAGGCGCTGGCCCTCAGCCCGGCGCTGGGCGGGCCGAACTGACCCTTGCTGAAAATCGTCCACCCATGATCCTCAAAATCGTCCGCTTCCTCGCCAAGGCCTTTGCCGGCTTCTTCGTGCTCACGCTGGTGCTGGTGTTCGCCTTCAAGTGGCTGCCCGTGCCTGTCACTGCGACCATGCTGATGGACGGCGAAGGCATCACCAAGGACTGGGAAAGCCTCGACAATATCGACCGCAATCTGGTGAGCGCGGTGATCGCGGCGGAGGATTCGCGCTTCTGCGAGCATTACGGCTTCGATGCCGAGGCGATCGAGCAGGCGATGCGCGAAAACATGGAAGGCGGCCGGATCAGGGGCGGATCGACCATCAGCCAGCAGACCGCCAAGAACGTCTTTCTGTGGCAGGGCGGCGGCTATGTCCGAAAAGGTCTGGAGGCGTGGTTCACGCTGTGGATCGAGACCGTATGGGGCAAGCGGCGGATCATGGAGGTCTATCTCAACGTCGCCGAAACCGGGATCGGCACCTACGGCGCCGAGGCCGGGTCGCAGCGCTATTTCGGCCATTCCGCTGCGCGTCTTTCGCCCGACGAGGCCAGCCGCATGGCTGCCGCGCTGCCGAGCCCCAAGAAACGCTCGGTCAAGAACCCCGGCGGGTGGCTGGCGCGCCACGGTAACCGGATCGAACGCCGGATCGGCATCGTCAGGAGTGACGGGCTCGATGCTTGCGTCTACAACTGACGCGCGATGCACGCCAAGGCCCATCCTCATCATGATCATGACCATGCACACGGGCATGGTGGGCACGCGCATGGCCATTCGCACGGCCATTCGCACGGGCATCACCACCACGCGCCGGCCGACTTCGGCCGGGCCTTCGTTATCGGGATCGCCCTCAACTCCGGCTTCGTGCTGATCGAGGCAGCGGCGGGGCTCTGGTACGGGTCGATGGCGCTGCTGGCGGACGCGGGCCACAACCTGTCCGATGTGCTGGCGCTGGTGCTCGCCTGGGTCGCCAGCATCGCCGCCAAGCGCCCGGCGCAGGGGCGCTTCACCTATGGCTACAAGAGCTCGACCATCCTCGCAGCCCTCGCCAATGCGCTGCTGCTGGCGGTGGCGATCGGGGCGATCCTGTTCGAGACCGTGCACCGGCTGATGACCCCGCAAGCCCCGCAGGCCATTGCGATGATCGTCGTCGCCGGGATCGGGATCGCGATCAACGCGTTGACGGCCATGCTGTTCGTGAAGGGGCAAGAGGATATCAATATTCGCGGCGCCTATCTGCACATGGTGGCCGATGCGCTGGTGTCGCTGGGCGTGGTGGTGGCGGGGGTCGCGATCCTTGTCACGAGCCTCGCCTGGATCGACCCGGTGGTGAGCCTTGTGATCGTCGCGGTCATTGCGGTCGGCACATGGGGCCTTGCGCGCGACAGCCTCACCATGGGCCTGCTCGCCGCGCCCGAGGGGATCGACCCCGAGGCAGTCAGGCAGCACCTTGCCAGCTTTGATGGAGTGAGCGCGGTCCACGATCTGCACGTCTGGCCGATGTCCACCACCGAAGTCGCACTGACCGCGCATCTGGTGATGCCGGGCCGCCCCGCGCCCGACTCTTTCCTGCGCGAAGTCGCCGCCTCGCTCGAAGCGCGTTTCGGGGTGGGCCATGCGACATTGCAGGTCGAAAGCGGCGAAAACCCGTGCGGACTGGGGTGCCCCTGATGGCCGCGCGCCCCCGCCCCTCCTCCGACGAAGCGCGCGAGGCGCTGCGCGATGCGATGGCGCGGCTGGCTGCCGGCGACCAGTCCGCGCTGGAAGAAATCTATCGTGCGACGCGGGTGAAACTCTTCGGGATCACCCTGCGTATCTTGGGCGATCGAAAGGAAGCCGAGGACGCCTTGCAGGACGTCTATGTCAATCTCTGGCAGCGGGCAGACCGCTATGACCCGACCCGCGCGAGCCCGATCGCGTGGCTTTCGGCGTTTGCGCGCAACCGCGCGATCGATCGGCTGCGCACCGGCAAGGTGCGCGGCGGGGCGGTGCCGGTCGAAGAGGCCGCGCCCCTGCCCGACGAGCGCCCGCTTGCCGATGCGCTGCTGATCGACGCGCAGCAGGCCGCACAGATCCACAAGTGCCTCGGCGCGCTGGATACGCGCACGCAGGGCCACATCCGCGCCGCCTTTTTCGAGGGCAAGACCTATGCTCAGCTGGCCGAAAGCGCCGATGTCCCCTTGGGCACCATGAAAAGCTGGATCCGCCGGGGCCTGCAACGCCTGCGCGCCTGTCTCGAAGCGAGCGAGGCGTCATGAGCGGGCCCGAGAACACTCCCGATGACGGCGTGAAGCGCGACGATCCGATGATCGCCGCCGAATGGGCGCTGGGCCTGCTCGAAGGCGAGGAGCTGCTCGCCGCGCGCGGCAAGGCCGCGACCGATCCCGATTTCGCGTGGCGCAAGCAATGGTGGGACGACTGGTTCGCCCCGCTCACCGACGCGATCCCCGGCGCAGAGCCCAGCGACCACGTGTGGCAGGGCATCGCCGCGCGGGTAGCAACGCAGGCCGCAGCGCAAACCTCCGCCGCGCCCCATGCGCCTGCACCCAATGTCGTCGCCCTCAAGGCCGAGGTGCGGCGCTGGCGCTGGGTGGCGGGCCTGACCTCCGCCGCGGCCGCCGTGGCGCTGGCGCTGTTCTTCTCCGCACCGGGCCGCTCGCCCGGCGAAGCGCCCCCCGCACAGCTCGCCGCTGCCGCGCCGATGGTGGCGACCGTGCCCGTGGGCGAAAGCGGGCTCAGGCTCGACGTGACCTATATCCCGGAATCGCAGCGCATGGTGGTGGGCGCGATCGGCCTCACCGCCGACGGCGTGCACGATCACGAATTGTGGCTCGTGCCCGCAGATGGCACGCCGCTGCAATCGCTGGGCGTGGTGGCGCCGGGCGAAGTGCGCAGCATGGAACTGCCGCAGACGGTCACCGCCAAGCTTGGCGAGGGGGCCAGTCTGGTGCTCACCCGCGAGCCGATCGGCGGCAAGCCCGAAGGCAAGGATGCCGGGCCCGTGGTCGCCAAGGGCGCCTTCACGCGGATCTGAGCGAGAGGCTCGGCTCGCCGCATCACAGCGGCGATTCATCCGCATTAGCAGGCACATCCGGGTCCAAAATCCCTTCTTATGCGTAGATGCCTATGCAGGCAGGTGTCGTCTCCCCCCGTGACGCCTGCATAAGAAGGAGAACCGAAATGACCAATAAGAACACCCTCACCGCCGCCCTTGCCGCAGCGCTGGTCGCCACCACCGGCCTCGTCGCCGCGCCCGCGCTGGCCGACCATCACATGGAAAAGGCGGCTGAAGCCGACATCGTCGCCACCGCCGAAAGCACCGGCATGCACAACACGCTGGTCAGCGCGGTCAAGGCCGCCGGCCTTGCCGACACGCTGACCGCGCCGGGCCCCTTCACCGTCTTCGCGCCGACCGATGCGGCCTTCCTCGAACTGCCGGAAGGCACGCTCCAGTCGCTCGCCCAGCCCAAGAACAAGGAAAAGCTGACGAGCGTCCTCACCTATCACGCCGTGACCGGCAAGGTGACCGCCGACAGTCTGACCAAGATGATCGCCGACAATGGCGGCAAGGCCACCATCACCACCGTTCAGGGCGGCACGCTGACCGCCATGATCGAAGACGGCAACGTCGTGATCATGGATGCCAAGGGCGGCAAGGCGACCGTGACCAAGGCCGACGTCATGACCTCGAACGGCGTGATTCACGTTACCGACGGCGTGTTCATGCCCGCCTGATCCGGGTTACCCGGCTCGCGCTGCCCCTCGCATCCCCCACCCCCTCCACCTGGGGGGCAGCGCTTTTCCCAACCCCGTCCGGCCATCCCCATGGCCGGGCGGGGTTTTTGCATGGCGCTGCAAAGACTTAGATTTTTCAATTATTTATTTTTGCATCCTTGCGGTTCCAGCCGCCGTAGCTTTGCGGCAAGCGGGAGGGCTTGCAGTCCCGATAACCATTACAAGGAGCACTCTGTCATGACCCTCAAGACCACGCTTACCGCTGTCGCCGCCGCACTCGCTGTGACCACCGGCCTTGCCGCTGTCCCGGCGCTGGCCGATCACCACATGGAAAAGAAGGCCGAAGCGAACATCGTCCAGACCGCCATGAGCACCGGCGTCCACAACACGCTGGTCGCCGCGGTCAAGGCCGCTGGCCTCGTCGACACCCTGTCGAGCCCCGGCCCCTTCACCGTCTTCGCCCCCACCGACACCGCCTTCGCCAAGCTGCCCGCCGGCACGGTCGGCACGCTGGTGAAGCCTGAAAACAAGGGCACGCTGACCACCATCCTCACCTACCATGCAGTAGCCGGTAAGGTGACCGCCGCCGATCTGGTGGCGCTGATCAAGAAGCATGGCGGCAGCGCCACGCTCACCACCGTATCGGGCGGCAAGCTGACCGCGCGCCTTTCGGGCGAAACCATCATCATCACCGATGCCAAGGGCGGCGCGACTGCCGTCACGCAGGCCGACGTGATGACCTCGAACGGCGTGGTGCACGTGACCGACGGCGTGTTCCTCCCCGCCTGATTTCGCTGACAAGCTGGCGTCGTCCCTGCTTCTCCATCCCCTTTGCGGGACGGCGCTTCTCCGGCCCCGTCCGGTCTTCTTGCAAGACCGGGCGGGGTTTTTGGTTTTGGGTTCAGCCGGTTCATGTTAATCTGCTTGCCCAGTCTATGGGGGGAAGACGACATGATCCAAGGAGCAAGGGGTAGGCGCTTATCCAGTACACTAGCCGCGCTAATTGCGGCCGTGTTGCTGACGACATCCGGCCACGCGCAGACCGCAGGTCAAGGCTGGCAGGTCTCCCAAGCCGATCCCCGTCAGCCGCCGGTCGCCATCGTGCCGGGCAGCGGCTCGATCGTCGCGATGGGGCTGGCGTGCGACGGCCCGCAGGCTTTCATCCTCGTTGACCTGGTCCGTCCGCTTGGCACCGGTAGGGCGAATGGTGCGCTCACGGTTGATGGCCGCAGCTTCCCGCTCGCTTTCAACGTCACCGCCCAGCCCGCACGGTTGTTCGGCCCGGTCACCGATCCGGCGCTGATCGCCGCGCTTGCGGGTGGACGGACAGTGGCGGTCTCGGTCGGGGATCGGGCGATCGGAGCGCTGACGCTGGCCGGATCATCTCAGGCGCTGTCGAAGGCGCTGGCGGGCTGCTGGCAAAACTCCGTCACTGCCTTCCCCAAAGCCGAGGCGGACCCGGCACAGCGCCTCCCGCTCGGCGAAGGTCCAAGCCCTGTCGTGCCAGTTGCCGATCGCGCCGCGATCATGCGCGCGGCGGGTTTCACCTTGCGCAAGGGCAAGTGGGCGACCTGCGAAGGCGAAGAAACCGGCGAGATCGTCGCCTTCGAGGACATCGACGGCGACGGGACCAAGGAGGCCTTGATCGCTAGTTTCGGCACTGCCTGTCATGGCTTCGGCGGCAGTGGCTACACCCTGCTGACCCGCATCAACGGTGCGTGGTCGATCCTGATTCAGGGATCGGGAATGCCGAGCTTCTATCGCCGCGGGGACGGCGGCTGGCCAGATATCGAAATCGGCGGGCCGGGTTCGAACTGCTTCCCGCTGCTGCGCTGGGACGGCACCAAATACGTCCGCGCGGGCACTTCGCTGGAAGGCCGCGTCTGCACACTTGATCCGCCTTTTGACCGGGCACCGGCAGCAATGCCGGTCGTATCGGCCGCCGCGGCCACGGCACCGAGCGCGCAGGACGGCATCCTCGGCCGGATTCCGGTGCGGCTGGGTTATTATGTCGAGAAAAGCAGAACAACCTGCGCCGCGCCCACCTACCTCTACAAGTTTGAGCGCAACCGCCACCTCGAGATCGCCTCGGCCGGGGCGCGCGTCGAAGTGCTGCGCTACGATTATGGGAGGGTGATCGGCCAGGAAGACGGGTTCTACCGTGTCTCGCTGGCCGACCCCGGTCCGGAAGACCTTCCCGACATCGGCATCAGACCGACAGCGGCGGGCGGGATTGATCTCCTGTCTCAAGGGATCGTGTCGCTCATCCCTTGCCCGGAAGGCCAGATCCCGGCGCGCATGAAACGCTGAAGCACCTCTCCGCGCTCCGCAAGCGCAACCTACGCCGCCTCTTCCTTCTTCTTTTCCAGGCCGATCACGCGGATCGGTTCCTTCTTGCCGCCCACCACATCGGCGTCGATCACGATTTCGGTCACGCCTTCCATGTCGGGCAGGTCGAACATCGTGTCGAGCAGCAGGCCTTCGACGATGGAACGAAGCCCGCGTGCGCCGGTCTTGCGCTTGATGGCACGCTCGGCGATTGCCTGAAGCGCGTCGTCGGTGAAGGTGAGTTCAACATCTTCAAGCTCGAACAGCTTGCGATACTGCTTCACCAGCGCATTCTTGGGCTCGTTGAGGATGGTCACCAGCGCGGGCACGTCAAGATCGTGCAGCGTGGCGATCACCGGCAGACGGCCGACGAATTCGGGGATCAGGCCGAACTTGAGGAGATCCTCAGGCTCGCTCTTCTCCAGCAGCTCGCCCACGCGGCGCTTGTCCGGATCGGCGACATGCGCGCCAAAGCCAATGCTACGCTTCTGCAACCGGTCGGCGATGATCTTATCAAGACCTGCGAACGCCCCGCCGCAGATGAACAGGATGTTGGTGGTGTCGACCTGAAGGAATTCCTGTTGCGGATGCTTGCGACCGCCCTGCGGCGGCACGGAGGCGGTGGTGCCTTCCATCAGCTTGAGCAACGCCTGCTGCACGCCCTCCCCCGACACGTCGCGGGTGATCGAGGGGTTTTCGGCCTTGCGGGTGATCTTGTCGATCTCGTCGATATAGACGATCCCGTGCTGCGCCTTCTCGACATTGTAATCCGAGGCCTGGAGCAGCTTGAGGATAATGTTCTCCACGTCCTCGCCCACGTAGCCCGCTTCGGTCAGCGTGGTTGCATCGGCCATGGTGAAGGGCACATCGAAGGTGCGCGCAAGCGTCTGCGCCAGCAGCGTCTTGCCCGAACCGGTGGGGCCGACCAGCAGAATGTTCGACTTGGCGAGTTCGACTTCGCCCGATTTCCCGCTGTGCTTCAAACGCTTGTAGTGGTTGTGCACCGCGACCGAGAGAACGCGCTTCGCCCGGTCCTGACCGATCACGTAATCGTTCAGGGTGGTGAAGATGTCCATCGGCGTGGGGATCTCGCCGTCTTTCTTACCGGCGATCCCTGCCTTGGTTTCCTCGCGGATGATGTCGTTGCACAGCTCGACGCATTCATCGCAGATGAACACCGTGGGGCCGGCGATAAGCTTGCGCACCTCGTGCTGCGACTTCCCGCAGAAGCTGCAATAGAGGGTGCTCTTGCTGTCGGATCCGCTCAATTTGGTCATTCCTGTGTCCTCGAATCCGCAAGTGAGAGCGCCGGAACACCCCGGGCGGATTCGTCAAGTGTATCGCGCGTGCCAGATGAATCAACACATGGCGCGCGATTTGGTGATGTTACCATGCTGCCGCGATCGGCGAAGTGGCGGAAAAGACAGGCCGCGATGCCGCCTGTCCCACCACGGTGCACCCGCGCCGGCGAGGCTTACTCCGGCGCGCCGCCCGAGCCATCCTCGCCCCCGGTTTCCTCGTTATCGGGCCGGGTTTCGAACACCTTGTCGACGAGGCCGAAGTTCTTGGCTTCCTCGGCTTCGAGGAAGGTATCGCGGTCCATCGCCTTTTCGATTTCCTCAAGGCTGCGGCCCGTGAACTTGACGTAGAGATCGTTCATGCGGCTGCGGATGCGCAGGATTTCGCGCGCCTGAATTTCGATATCCGAGGCCATCCCGCGCGCGCCGCCCGAAGGCTGGTGGATCATGATCCGCGCATTGGGAAGTGCGATGCGCATCCCCGGCTCACCCGCCGCGAGCAGGAAGCTGCCCATGCTGGCGGCCTGCCCCATGCACACGGTCGACACGCGCGGCTTGATGTATTGCATGGTGTCGAAAATCGCGAGGCCCGCCGTCACCACGCCGCCGGGCGAGTTGATGTACATGGAGATCGGCTTCGACGGATTCTCGGATTCGAGGAACAGCAGCTGCGCAGTGATGAGCGAGGCCATGCCGTCTTCCACCTGCCCGGTGACGAAGACGATTCGTTCGCGCAGCAGGCGGCTGAAGATGTCGAAGCTGCGTTCGCCCCGGCTCGTCTGCTCGACCACCACGGGCACCAGCGCGCCGGTAAGCGGATCGCGGGTGAACTGACCTTGGGTGCCGTAGGTTTCGTGCGCGTTGCCGAACAGATCGATCATGGGGTTGCGTTGTCCTTCATGGGTTTCAAGTTGGCTATGTCGTCAGGCGCGGGGCAATTTCAAGGGCGTTTACCTTGTCCCTGTGAATTGCCGGCTGACGGCCTACTGCGTTTTGCCCCTTGAGCCTTGGCGGAACCGCGCGCAAACCAGTGCGCATGAACCATCGCTCCTTCGCCCGCCCCGCGCTCGGTCTGCTGCTTGCGACCTGCGCCGTTCCCGCCCTTTCCCAGAACGCCAGCCCGCCGCCCGAAGCCGGCGCGGCCGACCGCGCTGCGATGGCCGAGCTGCTGGCGACGGATGAGTATATCCTGCGCATTCAGGCGCTCGATGATAATGGCCCGCGGCTCAATGCCGTGATCGATTATGATCCCGCCGCCCCGGTCAAGGCGCGCCAGCTGCTCGGCACGGGCGTGCTGCGCGGGCGCACGGTGCTGGTGAAGGACAATGTCGAGACCGCCGAATGGCCCACCACCGCAGGCAGTCTCGCGCTGAAGGACAATGCCACGGGCCGCGACGCGCCGCTGATCGCGCTGATGCGCAAGAATGGCGGGGTGGTGCTGGGCAAGACCAATCTTTCCGAATGGGCCAATATCCGCTCCGACAATTCGACCAGCGGGTGGAGCGCGGTGGGCGGGCTCACGCGCAATCCCTTTGCGATTGACCGCAACACCTGCGGCTCGTCCTCGGGCAGCGGGGCGGCAATTGCAGCAGGCTTCGCCTGGGCCGCGATCGGGACGGAGACCAACGGGTCGATCACCTGTCCGGCGAGCATCAATGGCCTCGTAGGCTTCAAGCCCAGCGTCGGGATCGTCAGCCGCACCCATGTGGTGCCGATTTCCTCCACGCAGGACACCGCCGGGCCGATGGCGAAGACGGTCTATGACGCCGCGCTGCTGCTCACGGCGATCGCTGGTGAGGACGCCGCCGATCCGGTCACGCGGGAGGCCAAGCGGGTGAAGGACTACACCGAGGGGCTGGAAACCGCATCATTGAAGGGCGTGCGAATCGGTGTGCTGCGGTCCGCGGTCGGAAGCCGCCCTGACGTGAAGGCGCTGTTCGAGGCGGCGCTCGCCGATCTCACCCGCGCGGGCGCGGTGCTGGTCGATGTCGAATATGCCCCGCCGAGCGAGATGTGGGGCGCCTCGCTCCCCGTGCTGCTCTACGAGCTGCGGGTGGAGATGGACAAGTATCTCGCCGGCCGCCCGGTCAGCACCGGGCCGCGCAGCCTTGCTGAAGTGGTCGCCTTCAACAGCGCCAACGCGCGCGAGGAGCTGCGCTGGTTCGGGCAGGAGCTGTTCGAACAGGCGCTCGAGACCAACGATGCCGAGGCTTACGAAAAGAACCTCGCCACCCTGCGCCGCCTGACGCGGGCCGAGGGGATCGACAAGCTGCTGGCCGACAACAAGGTCGCCTTCCTTGTCGCGCCCACGACCGGCCCGGCGTGGACCACCGATCTCGTCAACGGCGACAATTTCGGCGGGCGAATCGGTGCAGGCTATCTGGCGGCGATTGCGGGCTATCCGCACATCACCGTGCCGATGGGCGCGGTCGAGGGGCTGCCGGTGGGGTTCAGCATCATGGGCGGCCAGTGGCAGGACCATGACGTGCTGAAGGCCGGTGCAGCCTACGAAAAGGCGCGGACAGCCGTGCTGCCCGCGCCCCGATTCCGTCCGTGGCGTCCGGCGGGGGAGTAAGCCCCCCGCCTTTTCCTGGTGCACCCCCGCGCAGGCGGGGGTCTCCCGCAGCAAAGCGCCTTCCAGCCTGAGGCCCCCGCCTGCGCGGGGGCTCACACAGATTTACTTCTTCGCAGCCGCTTTCTTGGCCGGGGCCTTCTTGGCAGCCGGCTTTTCTTCGGCAGCAACCTCGGCCTTGCTTGCGGCAGGCTTCTTGGCGGGCGCCTTCTTGGCAGCGGGCTTGGCCTCTTCCTTGGCGTCGTCGGCCTTGGCGGCAGCCTTCTTAGCCGGCGCCTTCTTGGCGGGCTTTTCTGCGGCAGCCGGGGCTTCCTCGGTCTTGGCTTCGGCCTTCTTGGCCGGGGCCTTCTTCTTGGCAGCGGCCTTCTTCGGAGCAGGCGCGGCTTCGGCGGTATCTTCCACTTCGATCGCTGCCTGCAGTTCCTCGACGGTCACTTCGCGCTCGGTGACTTCGGCCTTGTCGAACAGGAAGTCGACGACCTTGTCCTCATACAGCGGCGCGCGCAGCTGAGCGGCGGCCATCGGCTCGGACTGGATGTACTGCACGAAGCGCTCACGATCCTCGTTGCGATACTGCATCGCGGCCTGCTGGATCAGCATGCCCATTTCCTGCTGGGTCACTTCCACGCCATTGGCCTGGCCGATTTCCGAGAGCAGCAGGCCCAGACGCACGCGGCGCTCGGCGATCGAACGGTATTCGTCCTTCTCGTCTTCGATCTGCTTCAGCGCGTCAGCCGGGTTCTCGTCGTTGGCGGCTTCCTGCTGGAGCTGCGCCCAGATCTGCTGGAACTCCGCCTCGACCATCGTGCCGGGGACTTCGAAGCTGTGACCGGCAGCCAGCTGATCGAGCAACGCGCGCTTCATCTGGGTGCGGGTGAGGCCAGCGGTCTGCTGCTCAAGCTGCGCCTTCATGATTTCGCGCAGCTTCTCGAGGCTGTCGAGCCCGAGGCTCTTGGCGAAATCCTCGTCGATCTGGGTCTCGGTCTCGACCTTCACCGCCTTCACGGTGACGTCGAAAGTGGCTTCCTTGCCCGCCAGATGCTCGGCCTGATAATCGGCCGGGAAGGTGACGGTGATGGTCTTTTCCTGACCGGTCTTCACGCCCACCAGCTGGTCTTCGAAACCGGGGATGAAGGTGCCCGAACCCAGCACAAGCGCCGCATCTTCGGCCTTGCCGCCATCGAACTCGACGCCGTCGAGCTTGCCGACGAAATCGATGATCAGCTGATCGCCGTCAGCCGCCTTCTTGGTCTTGGCGGCGTCCTTGTAGCTCTTGTTCTGGCCAGCGATGTTGCCCAGCGCCTCGTCGACCTGCGCGTCGGTGACCGGAACAACCAGCTTTTCGAGCTTCAGCCCATCGATGCTCGGCGCGTCGATCGTGGGCAGCACTTCGAGGCTGACCATGATTTTCGCGTCCTTGCCCTCTTCGTAATCCTCGTTGAGGCCGATTTCGGGCTGCATCGCCGGGCGCAGCGCTTCGTCGCGCATCAGCTTGTCGACCGATTCGCGAATCGTGTCGTTGACGACCTGACCGTGCAGGGCTTCGCCATGCATCTTCTTGACGAGATTGGCGGGGACCTTGCCCGGGCGGAAGCCGGGCATCCGCACCTGCGGGGCCACCTTCTTGATCTCGGCATCGATCTTCGCCGAAAGCTCGGCGGCCGGGATCGTGATCAGATAGGCGCGCTTGAGCCCTTCGTTGACGGTCTGCTTGGTCTGCATGGTGACTGGTCTGAAGCCTTCTTGCAAAAAATTCCGAGGGTACGGGCAGGTCCGATGCGAAATATGGTGCGGGCGAAGGGACTCGAACCCCCACATCTTGCGATGCCAGAACCTAAATCTGGTGCGTCTACCAATTTCGCCACGCCCGCATGCCCGAACGAAGCCGCGCGGGGAACCGGTGAAGGCACCCCGCGCGTATCAGCCGCCGCCCTTATCCCCCTCAGCCCAAAAGGGCAAGCGCAACACGCTTGAAGCCGCGAGGATTGGCGGATAAGGGCGCGCTCATGACCGAAGAAACCCCCGAAACCGCGCCCGTCACCGCTGGCGCAGACGTTCCGCCCGATCACCTGTCGGTCAATCCGCGCAGCCCGTTCTTCGATGGCGAGAAGCTGCAGCGCGGGGTCGGCATCCGGTTCAAGGACCGCGTGCGCACCGATATCGAGGAGTATTCGATCTCCGAAGGCTGGGTGCGGGTGCAGGCGGGCAAGGCGTTGGACCGCAAGGGTCAGCCGCTGACGATCAAGCTGACCGGCCCGGTCGAAGCCTGGTACGAAGACCTCGGCGAGAACCCGCCGATCGCCAAAAAGGGCTGATACCGGCCCCGGACAAGCGGCGCGCTTGCCAAAATCGGCATTTGCGCCCACTTGGCGCGGGTTATGTCCCCCGTCAAAAAACCCGAAGTCGTCATCATCGGCCGACCCAATGTCGGCAAGTCCACGCTGTTCAACCGGCTGGTGGGCAAGAAACTCGCGCTCGTCGATGACCAGCCGGGGGTGACACGCGACCGGCGGATGGGCGATGCCAATATCGCCGGGCTGCACTTCACCATCGTCGACACCGCCGGGTGGGAGGACGAGAACGAACTCAGCCTCCCCGGCCGGATGCGAAAGCAGACCGAGGCGAGCCTTGCGGGTGCGGATGCGGCGGTGTTCGTGATCGACGCGCGCGCCGGGCTGACCCCGCTCGACGAGGAAATCGCCCGCTACCTGCGCGAACAAGAAGTCCCCGTAGTGGTCGTCGCCAACAAGGCCGAAGGCAAGGGCGGCGAGGCAGGCGCCATGGAAGCCTATGCGCTGGGCCTCGGCGAACCGCTCGCGATGTCGGCCGAGCATGGCGAGGGCATTGCCGACCTGTTCGGCGGCCTGTGGCCGATCATCGGCGCCAAGGCCGAGGAATGGGAAGAGGCCAACGACGTCGAACGCGCAGAATATGCCGCGATGGACGAGGAAGACCGCCCCTCCGGCCCCTTGAAGCTCGCCATCGTCGGGCGACCCAATGCGGGCAAGTCCACGCTGATCAACCGCCTGCTCGGCGAAGACCGCCTGCTGACCGGCCCGGAGGCCGGGATCACCCGCGATTCGATTGCGATCGACTGGGACTGGACCGATCCGAAGTCCGGCGAGACCCGCGAGATTCGCCTCATCGACACCGCGGGCATGCGCAAGAAGAAGAACGTGACCGAGAAGCTCGAAAAGCTCTCGGTCGCCGATGCGCGCCGGGCGGTGGACTTCGCCGAAGTCGTGGTGCTGCTGCTCGATGCGACGCAGGGCCTTGAGCATCAGGATCTCAAGATCGCCAGCCTCGTCCTCGAAGAAGGCCGCGCGCTGATGATCGCGATCAACAAGTGGGACGTGGCCGAGGACGCGAGCAAGCTGTTCAACGGCATTCGCGGTGCGCTCGACGACGGGCTGGCGCAGGTGCGCGGGCTGCCGCTGTTCGCCGTCAGCGCCAAGACTGGCAAGGGGCTCGACCAGATGCTCGCCGGGGCCTTCGAGATCCGCGACGCCTGGTCGAAGCGCGTCTCGACCGCCGCGCTCAACCGCTGGTTCGATGACGCGATGGAGGCCAACCCCCCGCCGGCGCCCGGCGGCAAGCGGATCAAGCTGCGCTACATCACGCAGGCCGGCACCCGTCCGCCGCGGTTCGTGATCTTCGGCAGCCGCCTCGATCTGCTCCCCACCAGTTACGAGCGCTATCTGGTGAACGGCATCCGCGCCAAGCTGGGCTTTGACGCAGTGCCGGTGCGGGTGACGCTCAAGACGAACAAGAACCCTTACGCCAAGGGCTAGCCCGCGATGCTGCTCGATATCCTCGCCGCCGCTTCCCACACCCCCTTCGCGCTCGAAATCCTCGAGCGCACCGCCTCCACCCCGCGTGTGCAGCAGGTGGTGCAACTGAGCCTTGCCCCGGCCTTCCTGCTCTCCGGCATCGGGGCGATCATGAACGTGATCATGAGCCGCATGATCTGGATCGCCAAGCGGGTCGAGACCATCGAGGACAAGATGGAAGACCACCGCACGCCCAAACAGGCGCGGGAGCTTGGCTGGCTGATGCGGCGGCGGCGGCTGATGCAGGGCGCGATCATGTTCTCGACCGCTTCCGCGGTGATGATCAGCGCCGTCATCATGCTGCTGTTCGTCTCGGCCTACATCACCGCGCAGATCGGCACCCTGATCGCGGCCATGTGGGTGCTGACGATGCTGCTGCTGGTGACGGGGCTGGGGTTCTTCCTGCTGGAAACGCGGCTCGCGGCGATCGGGGCGCAGCCGCTGAAAGAATGAGGGTTGATGATGAAATGGACATGGCTGGGCGCGCTAGGGCTGGTGGCGGTGGCGGTTCCCTTACAGGCAGCGGCGCAGGCTCCCGCTGCAATCAGCGACGAGCCTTCGGCCAGCGAGGCGGCAGCGACTGGCCCTGACCGCCCGCTTGCCGGCATGGATGAAGCGCAGATCGTCGCCTTTTTCGATCTCATGAGCGCCACCGACGAGTTAGAGGCGCTTCTGGCCCCGGCGATCGCGACGATGCTGGAACCGGGCGAAGCGGTGCCCGGCTGGCGTGAGAGCGGGGTGGATATCCTTGCGGAACTTGGTGCGCGTGATGGTGGTGTAGCGGGCAATCTGCTGCGAGATGACGACACTGCAGTGCTGTCGGTCACCGATTTTTCGGGCAATGCCGCCCCCGACTTGCCGGGATTTACCAGCGTGCGCCTGCGCGCTGCCCCGCCGGGTGGCGCAAGCCAAACCGTCTACGCCTCGTTCGAGTCCGGTGTCTGGATGGTGCTGGAAATGCAGCCCATCCGGCGCGGCAATGCCTTTTGCTACACGGGACTGAACGGCGTGACGCTCTATAGCAGGGAGCCGCTGTCCGCATGGGACGAGGGGACGACCTACCTGATGGCAGCCATGGTCGCGACATTCGACCGTGTCGCCGACCGCGAAGTATGCGTCGTCTATCAGCGCGAAGGCAATGCGTTTGCCTCACGATCATACCTGCCCGATGGCCGCAGCTTGCCTTACCTAGATGCCGAATCGACATTAGTGCGGGTCATGCCTGCAGCCGGGCTGTCAGCCTTCATTCGCGATGCCGTGCCCGCCCTGCCCACCCCGCCTGTCGAATAGGGCAGAACTCAAGCAAAAAGGGCGGCAGCCGCTGTCCGGCCCCGCCCCTCTTTTTTCAGTCAGCCTTGCGGCCAGCCGCTTACTTGTCGCCCGCGGGCTTGCTTTGCAGCTGGCAGTAATTGTGCAGCCCCATGCGCTCGATCATCTCGAACTGGGTTTCGAGGAAGTCGACGTGCTCTTCCTCGTTCTTGAGGATGTAATCGAACAGGTCGCGGCTGACATAGTCGCGCACGCTTTCGGCATATTCGATCGCGTCGCGCAGCAGCGGGATCGCCTCTTCCTCAAGCGCCAGATCGGCCTTGAGGATTTCCTCGACCGTCTCGCCGACCTTCAGCTTGTGGATCGCCTGGAAGTTGGGCAGCCCGTCAAGGAACAGGATACGCTCGGCCAGCTTGTCGGCGTGCTCCATTTCCTCGATCGATTCGTGCCGCTCGTAAGCGGCCAGCTTGGTGATGCCCCAGTGGTCGAGCACGCGGTAATGCAGCCAGTACTGGTTGATCGCGGTCAGCTCATTGGTGAGGCACTGGTTGAGATAGTCGATGATCTTGGGATCGCCCTTCATGGGAATGTCCTTTGCGAAATGTCAAAGCCGGGTTGCGGCATTGCGTGCAATCTACACGCTGCCGGGGCTTGTCCGCAAGGGGCGGGCGAGAAATATCTTTGCGAATCAGTCGCTTGCGAGACGTTCGCAATCGCGGGTCAGGCGTGTTCTACTGCGAGGAAATCGCAACGCGCGCCCGCGCGTTCGGCGTCGATGATTTCTTGCGCTTCATCAAGGCACTGGCCGCAATTGGGCCGCTTGCCGAGGCAGGCATAGGCCGCTTCTGCGTCCCCTTCGCAAGTCAGCGCGGCCTTGCGCAAATCAGTCTCACGAATGGCATTGCAGATGCAGATGTACATGAGCGTCCGAATCTTTCCTGCGAAGCGTTTGCAGGAGCGAGTATATGCGACTTAGTCTCAATAACAAGGGGTGTTGGTGGGCCGGGCGGAATTATTCTGCTTGCCCGGCAAGCGCCGCAAACTGAGCATGGGCCGGGGCGCATCCGGCGAGTGCGGCTTCGGCCCATGCTCTCACATGCTGCTCGTGCTCCGCCTCCGGCGCGGCGAGCACATCCGCATGGGTGAAAGCGAAACCGACCGGAGGCGGCGGCGCGGGGAAATCGCCTTGCGCAAGCCTCTTAAGCGCTGCCGTCGCCTCGGCATGGGCGCGGCCGAGGCGCAGCACCGTCCATAGCGAGGCGCCGTGGATCCAGAAGGATTGCCGGGCACGCCGCTCGCCCGGATCGCCGGGATGCTGCACCGCATAGGCGTCAACGGTCAAACGATGGCATCTGCCGAACAGCAGCGGGTCCTGATATTCGCGGGCGAGAACCGCCGTGTAGGCCTCCCAGCACCCGGGGCTCGATGCCATGTAGGCATGCGTCGCTGCGCCCGGGCAAGCGACGAAGGCGCCGCCGCAGGAGCCACAAATCTCCCTCATTTGCGCAGCGGAAACACCGTCCGGTAGGTCAGGCAGCGCCACAGCCATTCGAGCGGGCCGTAGCGGTAGCGGTCGAGCCAGGGCTTGCTCCATGCCAGCATCAGCACCCACGCCAGCACAACCACGATGTAAAGCTGCGGGCGGTTCAATTGGCCGAACAGCCCCAGCGCCCAGCCGTGGAAGACCAGCATCATCACCACCGAGGTGCCAAGATAATTGGTGAAGGCCGCGCGGCCCGCCGCTCGCACCCGCTCGCCCAGCCAGCCGGTCGCGGAGGGGGCATAGGCGATCAGCACCGCGGCCAGCCCCAGCACCATCCACAGGCGCGGCAGCGGGCTCATGCCGACGAAACCGGCGAGCGTGCCGTAATAGCTGAACCCGCTTGCCTTCACGACGAGCCCTATGCCGAAATGCGCCAGCCCGCCCGCGATGAGCCCGATCCAGCCCCAGCGCAGCAGCTTGCCCCGGTCGAACCCACCGCTGAAGAACCCCATGCGGTAGAGCGCCACCCCGATCAGCATCAGCGGCAGCGTCTCGAAGCCGAACAGCAGCGCATTGAGCAGCGGCTCATTCCACTGCTCGGTGATGCGGTGCGTGACCAGCGTGGCATAATCGCCCGAGGCAATCGCGGCATTGGGCACTTCGCTGTGCGCGAGCGTCTTGTCGATCTCGGCGACCATGTCTGTGCGCAGCTCGCGCAGTTCGGGCGAGCTTTCGCCGAACGGCGTGTCGACGATCAGCCAGGGCACCAGCAGCCCAAGATTGAGCAACACGCCCAGCATATAGCCGCCCAGCCCGACCCACAGCTGCGCCTTGATGCTCCAGCGCAGGCAGGCGAGCGCGACGAAACCGAACAACGCGTAGTAGAACAGGATGTCGCCGGTCCAGATGAAGAAGAAATGGACCATCCCGAACAGCATCAGGATCGTCAGCCGCCATGCCTGAAGCCGCCGGCTTGCGCCGCGCGCCCAGGCTTTTTCCATGAAGAGATACATCCCCGCGCCGAACAGCAGGGTGAAGAGCCCGCGCATCTTGCCGTCGATGAGGATGAACTGCGCAATCCACATCCACCCGCCGGGATCGGCCGGATCGGTCTGGAAGGCGGCCGGATACATATAGGCGTCCATCGGCTGACCGAAGGCGACGATATTGGCCGCGAGGATGCCCATCACCGCAAGGCCGCGGATGAAATCGAGCGTGTCGATCCGCTGCGCCGCCGCGACCGGCGCGATGGTTTGCGGCGTGTCGCCGAACACGTCTTCGGCGGCTTGCGGCGAAAGCGTTGCAGTCATGATGGCTGATCCCCCGGCCTGATGATGACCGGGGAGAGTAACGATTCGTGCGCGCTTGGGAAGGCCCGCCGGTCGATCCCGGTCAGGCCTCCGTCCGTCCTATCCTTGCCCGGCGACCACGCAGGCCTTGCCGTCGCGCTTGAGCGCCGAGCAGGCGCGCGTGGCTTCGGCCTCGCTGGCAAAGCCAGTCGCCATCAGGCGAGTGAGCTTGCCGGTCGGTATCAGCGCCTTGCGGGTGCCAGACAGCGCGGCATGGCCGCCGAGCTGGCTCCAGAGCTTGTCGGCATTGGAAGCCACCCCGAACGCGCCGAGCTGCACGCGCCAGCGGCCCTGCTGCGGGCGCTGGGCGGCAGGCACGGGGACGACCGTTGCGGGCCGCGGGGCCGGAGCCGCTGCGACCATCACCGGCGTTGCTGGCTTGGGCACAGCGGTGACGACCGGCACCGGAGCAGGAGCGGGATTCGGGGCCGCAGCGGCAGGACGCATTGCCAGTTCCACCGAAGCCATCTCGGCCGAGCGCTGAGCGCGGGCGGCCTCTTCCAGCTGGCGTGCGAGGGTCTGGGCCTGCGCGCGCTGGGCCTGCGGGACATATTGGTCCATTTGCGCCAGCGCATCGCCCGCCTGGGGCAGTCCGGCGCTGTTCGCCAGCGTCATCAGCGCATAGGCGCGCACCCAGTCGCGCGGGGCGTAATCGGCGTTGAAGTGCGACAGGCCCAGCACATATTGCGCGCGCGGATCGCCGCGATCGGCGGCAGCGCGGATCATCGGCATGGCGCGTTCCTGCTCGCCTTCCTGAAACAGCATCAGCCCGTAATTGTCGGCGGCCTTCACATGGCCGAGGCTCGCCGCCTCTTCATAGAGCTTGCGCGCACGGGCATTGTCGACATCGACCCCGCGCCCAAGGCGATAGGCCTGCGCGAGGTTGAACAGCGCATCGGGATCGCCGGCTGCTGCCGGGCCCTGCCATTCGACCACCGCGCGGTTGAAGTCGCCCGCGCTCCACGCATCGACCCCGGCCTTCACATCGGCCATCGCCGGTGCCGCCAGCAGCGCCAGCAGCGCCGCCGCTGCGCCTGCGGCTGCACCAGCCGCTCTGTTCGTCACCATGATTCGTGCCATCGCCTGTGCCTCGTCAAAAGCGGGAGAGAGACGCTGGCTTTACCGCAAACACGGTTAGCAAATCGTTGCCACACGCCCCGGCGCGCGCCGCAGCCCCCCAAGTGCCTGATGCGCCTCACCGCCCGCTTCAACGAAGGTGCGTGCCGTTAACTCTAAATTAGGGGTATCCTGCGATCCCCATGGCAGACCAGCCGTTGACAGGCGCTGCAATAGGGCAGCGACGCAGCGGTTCAATCCAGGGGGACCCAGGCGTTGCGTGTACTCGCTTTGGCATCGCAGAAAGGTGGATCGGGCAAGACCACCCTGTCCGGACATCTCGCCGTCCAGGCTCAGCGCGCAGGCGCTGGCCCGGTCGTGCTGATCGACATCGACCCGCAGGGGTCACTTGCGGACTGGTGGAACGAGCGCGAGGCGGAATATCCCGCCTTCGCCCAGACCACCGTCGCGCGTCTGGCGAACGACCTTGCCGTTCTGCGCCAGCAGGGCTTCAAGCTGGCGGTGATCGACACCCCGCCCGCGATCACCATGGCGATCCAGTCGGTGATCTCGGTCGCGGAACTGATCGTCGTGCCGACTCGCCCCTCCCCGCACGATCTGCGCGCCGTGGGCGCCACGGTCGATCTGTGCGAGCGTGCGGGCAAGCCGCTGGTGTTCGTCGTCAACGCGGCGACCCCCAAGGCCAAGATCACATCGGAAGCTGCTGTCGCGCTGTCGCAGCACGGCACCGTCGCCCCGATCACGCTTCACCACCGCACCGATTTCGCCGCTTCGATGATCGACGGGCGCACGGTGATGGAAGTCGATCCCGAAAGCCGCTCGGCCGCCGAGATCACCGCCCTGTGGCGCTATATCGCCGACCGTCTGGAAAAGAACTTCCGCCGCACCGTGTTTGCCGCAGCCCCCAATGGCGCGGGCCAGCAGATGGGCGGCGTGCCGCGTCCGGCCGGAGGCTTCGGCCGCCGCGTGGCGCAGTAAGCGGAACAAGGGGCAGGCCACGCCATGTCGGATTCCAGCTTCGCCTCGCTTGGCCCTTCGCTGCTCGCCCGCAAGGGCGGCGCGAAGCCCGCGATGCGCCCGCAGGTGGCGCCGCTGGTCGTCGACCAGGCGGCGGTGCCTGAAGAGGCGCTGGAGGATCTCGGCTGGAACGACATGGGCGATTCGGACCACGACACCGCGCTGGCCGATGGCGGCGAGGTCGTGCCGATCAACGGCGATGTGAGCGCCGACGGCCTCGGTGCCGGTATCAGTCCGGTGGTTCGCCGCCAGCAACGCCGGCTCGAAGAGCGTGTGCTTGCCGATGCCGCGATGACCGGTCCGGAAGACCTCGATTCGGAATATGACGAGCTCGGGAACGACGAGGGCGAAGACTACGAGTCAGAGGATTACGGGGCCGAAGATTACGAATCGGAAGATTACGACAACGGCCCGATCTACGGCGAAAGCTACCTCGATTCGGACGAAGACGAGGGTGAAGAGGGCATCAGCGACGCCGCTTTTGCCTCGCTCGCGCCCACGCAGGCTCCGCTTGCGGCGCCCGTCATCGTTCCCGCGCCCGCGCCGCGTCCGGCCCGCAAGCCTGCCGCCCAGTCCGGCCGCCGGGCTGCCTTCACACTCCGGCTCGATGCCGAGCGCCACCTCAAGCTGCGGCTTGCTGCCACCATGCAGCAGGTCAGCGCGCAGGCGCTCGTGACCGAGGCGCTCGACCGCCTGCTCGCCGAATATGACGATCTGGACGTGATCGCCAAGCATTTGAAACGCCACTGATTCGCAACCGACCAACCGACCACCACGTGAACCACCACGACCTACGGGGGAAATGACCATGGACCGCAGCATCAAAACCGGCAGCCGCATCGCGCCGCGCTTTGCGCTTGTCGTCACCACGGCGATTGCCGGGCTGGCGATGGCCAGCATCAGCGCTGAGGCCGCACCGCGCGCAGACAAGTCCTTCGCCGAAGCGCAGAGCGCGCTTGCCAAGGGGCAGGTCGACAAGGCGATTGCCTATGCCGAAGAGGCCGTTGCGGCCGATCCGCGCAATCCGGGGTACCGCGCGCTGCTGGGAGCTGCCTATCTCGAAGCGGGCCGTTTCCAGTCCGCCGCGACCAGCTTTAACGACGCGATGGAACTGGGCGACAGCAACCCGCGCACCGTTCTGAGCTTTGCGCTCGCCAGCATCGCGATGGGCGACAGCCGCGCTGCGGTGAATGTGCTCGATGATAACGCGCAGGCGATCGATCAGGCCGACATGGGCCTTGCCCTTGCGCTGGCCGGTCAGCCGGAACGCGGCGTGCATGTGCTCGTGAATGCCGTGCGCGGTGCCGACGAAGTCACTCCCAAGCTGCGCCAGAACCTCGCCTATGCCTATGCGCTGGCGGGCAACTGGCGCGCGGCGCGGGTGATGGCGGCAGAAGACGTGCCTGCCGATCAGCTTGAAGCGCGCATGGCGTCGTGGGCTTCGATGGCCGCGCCCGAGCTTTACCAGCAGCGCATCGCCAGCCTTCTGGGCGTGCGTGCGCGCGCCGATGGCGGCCAGCCGCAGAACTTGGCGCTGGGCAATTTCCCTGCTGCCGACACGATGATGGCCGCTGCCGAGGCTCCGATGGACGAAGCGCCGGTCGAACTCGCCGCTGCCCCGGCTCCGGCACCCGTGGCCGTTCCGGCCCCGGTCCGCGCGCCGACCTCCACCTTCGCGCAGGCTTTCGAAGCGCCCGAGACGAGCGCCCCGATGGCCCCGGTCGCTGCCCCGGTCAGCACCGGCGGCATCCGCTACGTCTCGAACCCGGTGGTGCAGGAACTGCCCGCCAGCGCCGTGTCTCGCGCGCCGACCCGTGTCGCCGCCGCCGCGCCTTCGGCGTCGGCCAAGGCCTCGCCCAAGAGCTCGCAGCGCCGCATGGTGACGGCGGTCGACATGAGCGACAAGTCGGCTAACACCCACCTGATCCAGCTCGGCTCCTACGACAGCAAGGTCGAGGCCGAGCGCGGCTGGACCGTGCTCAGGGGCAAGTTCCCGCAGCTGAAGGATCACAAGCCGGTCATCACCCAGGCGGTGGTGAACGGGCGCACCTTCTGGCGCGTGGCTGCCGACGGCTTCGGCCCCAAGAGCGCGCGGTCGATGTGCGGCGCGGTCAAGTCGGCCGGTCGCGGCTGCTTTGCCTATGCCGCCACCACGCCGCCTGCCGGCGCGGTGAAGCGCGACGTGCAGGTCGCCTCGCGCGGCCGCTGAATTATTCCGCCCTTAGCGGGCATGAGCAAACCTCGCTCCCGGACAGCCTGCGCTGTCCGGGAGTTGTTTTTATGTCATTGAGGGAATTCGCGGCCGCGCCCGTCAGAGCGCGAGCCGTACCCCGCCCTTCCACAGCCCCAGCACCCGGCCCTGCGTGCCCTGCCGGTCGAAGGGGGTGTTGTCGGCGGTCGCCTCCATCTTGCGGCGGTCGATGATCCACGGCGCGTCCGGGTCGATCAACGCGATGTCGGCCTCCAGTCCTGTCGCCAGTTCGCCTGCCGCAACGCCCAGCAGACGGGCGGGGTTTCGGGCGAGAAGGTCGAAGGCGCGGGGCGTGTCGATCACCCCGTCGCGCACCAGCCCCAGCGTCATGGCGAGCAGCGTCTCGGCCCCTGCCATCCCCGGCGCGGCATCGGCGAAGGGCAGGCGCTTGTCCTCCGGCCCGCGCGGATCGTGACCGCTGGCGATCACGTCCACCGTGCCATCGCCGATCGCGACGAGCGCCGCCTGCCGGTCGGCCTCGCAGCGCAGGGGGGGCGAGAGGCGCATGAAGGTGCGGAAATCGGCGGTGGCGAGGTCGGAGAGCATGAAGTGCGCAGGCGTGATCCCGCAGGTCACCGGCAAACCGCGCGCCTTGGCTTCGCGCACCAGATCGAAGCCGCGCGCGGTCGTCACCTGCCGGATATGCAGCCGCGCGCCTGCAAGCTCCGCCAGCGCGGTGTCACGCGCGATGGCGAGCGCCTCGGCCTCGGCGGGTGCGGCAGGCAAGCCCAGCCTTGTCGCGATTTCGCCCGCTGTCGCCGATGCCTCGCCCACCAGCCCGCCGTCTTCGGCGTGGGTGACGACCACCAGATCGAGCATCGCGGCATATTGCAGCAGCCGCAGCATCACGCCGCTGTCGGCGATCCAGCGCCGCCCGGTGGCGACCGCCTTTGCACCCGCATCGCGCATCAGCGCCAGTTCAGCCAACTCCTGCCCCTCAAGCCCGCGCGTTGCGGCGGCGAGCGGATGCACCCACAGATCGGGCTTGCCGCTCTTGGCGATGAAGCCCACCCGGCTCGGCAGATCGAGCGGCGGGGATTGATCCGGCATCAGCGCCGCACGGGTGATCCCGCCGAAATGAAACGCGGGCTTGTCGACCGCGAAGACGCCGAGATCGACCAGACCCGGCGCGATCAGCTTTCCCTTGGCGGAGAGGCGCTCGTCGCCATCCTCGGCGGCAACATCCGGCCCCAGCGCGGCGATCAGGCCGTCCACGCAGCGCAAGGCCCCCGCGATCACGCCCTCAGGCGTCACCAGCTGCGCATCGGTGATGGTGAGCGGCCGCGCCTGCTTCATGCCCAGCCCTCCACCCCGCGCGCGCCGCGCGTCAGGATTTCGAGGCAGGCCATGCGGATCGCGACACCCATCTCGACCTGCCGGGTGATCAGCGAGCGATCCGCCAGATCGGCAATCTCGCTGTCGATCTCCACGCCGCGGTTCATCGGGCCGGGGTGCATCACCAGCGCGTGCGGAGCCGCCAGCGCCAGCCGCTTCGCCGTCAGCCCGTAGAGATGGCGATATTCGCGCGGGCTAGGGATGAACTGCCCGCTCATCCGTTCGGATTGCAGGCGCAGCATCATCACCACTTCCGCCCCGGCGAGCGCGGCGTCGAAGTTGTGGAACACCTCTACCCCCATCGCCTCGACCCCTGCGGGCATCAGCGCCGGGGGCGCGCAGACGCGCACCTTCGCGCCGAGCGCGGTCAGGCACAGGATGTTCGAGCGCGCCACGCGGCTGTGCAGGATATCGCCGCAGATCGTGACAGTGAGTCCGGTAAAGTCCTCCGCCCCCTCGCCCCGCTCGGCGAGCGCATGGCGCAAGGTCAGGGCATCGAGCAGGCCTTGGGTGGGGTGTTCGTGCTGCCCGTCGCCGGCGTTCAATACCGGGCAATCGACCTTGTCCGCGATCAGCCCGGTCGCGCCCGAAGAGCCGTGCCGGATCACGATCGCATCGGCGCGCATCGCATTGAGCGTGATCGCAGTGTCGATCAGCGTCTCGCCCTTCTTCACGCTTGAGGTGGCGGCGTGCATGTTGACCACATCCGCCCCAAGCCGCTTGCCCGCGATCTCGAAGCTCAGCAGCGTGCGGGTGGAGTTCTCGAAGAAGGCGTTGATGATGGTAAGGCCCGCCAGCAGATCGGAATGCTTGGTGCGCTGGCGGTTGAGCGCGACCCATTGCTCGGCCTGGTCGAGCAGGTAGAGAATCTCGTGCCGCTCGAGCTGGCCGATGCCGGTGAGGTCGCGGTGCGGAAACGCCAGCCGTCCGCTGGGAAAGCGGCCCGATCCGGGGGAGGCGGCATCAGCTGTCATCAAGCCAAGGCCCCTAGCCCGCCCGCATCTGCCGCTCAAGCCCGCCCGTAAGGTTTCCGATAGAAGTTGCGCGGCAAAGACCCTAGACCGGCAGCGACAGCGCAAAAGGATGATCGAATGAGTTTCGCAGGCAAGGTTTGGAAGATCCTCGTGGGGATCAAGGACGGGCTTGTGCTGCTATTCATGCTGCTGTTCTTCATCGGCCTGTTCGCGATCCTCTCGGCCCGCCCCAACCCCGGGCAGGTGCGCGACGGCGCGTTGCTGATCGACCTTGCCGGGGTGGTGGTTGAAGAGAAATCCGCCGCCGATCCGATTGCCGCGCTGATCTCCGGCAGCGCCCCGGTCGCCGAATACCGCGCTCGCGACATCGTCCGCGCGCTCGATGCTGCGGCTACCGATACGCGGATCAAGGCGGTGGTGATCGATATGACCACCTTCCTCGGCGGCGGTCAGGTGCACCTCACCGAAATCGGCGAAGCGATGGAGCGGGTGCGCAAGGCCAAGAAGCCGGTGCTCACCTATGCCATGGGCTATGCCGATGATCACATGCTGCTGGCGGCCCATGCCAGCGAAGTGTGGCTTGACCCGCAAGGCGTGGCGGTGATTGCCGGGCCGGGTGGCAACCGCCTTTATTATGCCGGGCTGCTCGAAAAGCTCAGCGTCAATGCGCGGGTGTACCGGGTCGGCGAATTCAAATCGGCGGTCGAACCCTTTACCCGCTCGGACATGTCTGAGGAGGCACGCGCCAATCTCGGCGGGCTCTATGGCGCGCTGTGGGAAGAATGGCAGGCGCATGTCACCAAGGCGCGGCCCAAGCTGGCGCTGGCGCGGGTGACGGGCGATCCGGTCGCCTGGATCGAAAGCTCGGGCGGCGACATGGCGCAGGCAGCGGTCGCGGCAGGGCTGGTCGACAAGCTGGGCGACCGGGCGCAGTTCGGCGCGCGCGTGGCCGAATTGGCGGGCGCGGACCCGTGGAGCAAGGCCCCCGGCGCCTTCGCCTCGAGCGAGCTTTCGGCCTATCTCGCCGATCAGGGCACACGCAAATCGGGCAAGACGATCGGGGTGGTCACGATCGCGGGCGAAATCGTCGACGGTGATGCCGGACCGGGCGTGGCGGGCAGCAGCCGCATCGCCGGGCTGCTCGACGAAGCGCTCGACGATGATCTGGCGGGCCTTGTGGTGCGCATCGATTCGCCCGGCGGATCGGTCACCGCTTCGGAGGAAATCCGCCGCGCAATCCAGCGTTTCCGCGACCGCAAGATCCCCGTCGCGGTGTCCTTCGCCAATGTCGCGGCGAGCGGCGGCTACTGGGTGGCGATGTCAGGCGAGCGAATCTTCGCGCAGCCCGAAACGATCACCGGATCGATCGGCGTCTATGCCGTGGTGCCGACCTTCGAGGCCGCCGCAGCAAGGCTCGGGGTGACCGCCGATGGCTATCGCACCACGCCCTTGTCGGGACAGCCCGATTTTGTCGGCGGCTTCACCCCGGCGATGGAGAGCCTGCTCCAGACCTCGATCAGCGGCACCTACAAGGACTTCACCACGCTGGTCAGCACAACGCGCAAGATCCCGACCGACAAGCTCGATGCAATCGCGCAAGGGCGGGTGTGGGACGGCGGCACCGCGCGCCAGCTCGGGCTGGTCGACGAATTCGGCGGAATGGCAGAGGCGCTTGCCTGGGTCGCGGGCAAGGCCGGGGCCAAGCAGGGCGAATGGCACGCGGTCTATCTCGGCGAGAGCGCGGAGCGTTATGATTCGCTGATCCGCCAGCTGGTGTCATCGCGCACCCCGGCAGCGGCGCATAGCGGCGATCTGTTCGCTCTTGCCGCCAATCGCAGCGCCGACCTGGGCGCGCGGATCGCCGGCGATGCGGAGCGATTGCTGGGAACGCGCGGCATTCAGGCCTTCTGCCTCGAATGCCCTGCCCTACCCGCACCTGCGCCCAAGGCTCGGCCGCAGGTTGCGCGCCAGCCCGAGGGCATGCTCGCGCTACTGGGGTGGCTCGCCGGCCCGTGAGGCCTGCGCATACAAAATCGCGCCCGATCGTGCCGCAGCGCTTGCCAAGCGGGCGCACCCCCATTAAAGGCGCGCCCCTGTCCGGGCCAGATGGCCCAAGGGACGGGCGCGTAGCTCAGCGGTAGAGCACACCCTTCACACGGGTGGGGTCACAGGTTCAATCCCTGTCGCGCCCACCATCTTTTCAATGATTTGGGAAAGATGGTGCCAGTTTCCATGAAAAGACATGAAAAACGCGGTGTGAGCTAGAGACTCAAATTTCCGCTTCGGTTGCTGTCGAATGTCTCAATCAGGCTCAGCATCACCTGATTGTGCTTTTCCAACTGCCGCTTCAGATTGGCGATCAGCTCGTTGCTGCTGGAGAACGAGACGCGCGTATAGCCCAGCCCAGTCAGCCGCTGGACGAGGCCTTCTTCAAGCTGCGCTTCTGATTGGCTCATACGCTAGAACCGCAATTCGAAGACGGCTTCTTCGCCAGACTGGCGTTTGACGTAATCGATCGTCTCGCCATTCCAGTGATAGGCGTAGTGATCCCCTTGGACCGGGATTTTCACCACATCTGGCCAGAATGCTGCGAAGCATTCACCCCCAGCGCGCCTAACCGACGGGTAGACAATTCCATTACGCCCTGACTCTCTTTCCGCTCTCGCGAAGCTCTGAGGTTCAACATAGCTGTCTGGATTGAGCAGAGCGAAATTGTCGCCAGTACGTATGTCGGTGAGCTGGCGATCAATCGCTCCAACCAGCTCGCGCACCTGACTGATCCAGCCGGGTTCTTCTGGAGTGCGAGCATAATGCCTCGCCATATGGAAGGCGTGCTCGTGGATGGCCGTTTCCACGCTCTCGGCGGCATAATAAGCACCATAGGTGCCATCGGAGAAGCGCGACGGACGATCAGTCGTCACATGCGTGAACGAGGCCATGACGCAGCTTGCCCCCGGCCCACCCACCCGCCGTTCGACAGGCACGAGAGCGAGATTGCCGATCTCTTCGTAAATCCGGGGATTGGTCACCGCCTCGGCCTCGGCCAGCAGCTCCCAATCCCTCGGATCTGCAATGTCTTCGAACAGCGATATTGGCGGATATTGAGACAGGATCAAACGGTGCGTCCTCTCCCACTGGAGCTGGACCAGGGGGAATGTCACCAGCCGCCCCGCACCGAATCCAGATAGGTCCTGATCCGGCGAATATCCTCGATCCCGCCGCGCATCATGATGTCGAGCGCGCTCTGACCATCGAACAGATCATTGGGCGCACTGATCCAGCGATAACCGCGTACCGCATCGCTGTAGATGATGCGCAGTGCCTTGTGGATACCCAGCAGCAACGACATGCGGTCCGCCAGATCGCGGCCAGGGTTGCCATATTGGCCGCCCTTCCAGCGCCGGAAAGTCTTGGTGGAGATGCCGCCCATCAGGATTGCAGCCTGGGCATCAGACACGCCCCAGCGATCGAACAGCTGGATAATGGCGCGCTGCATCGCCTCCACTTGCGGCGGGGAATAGCCGCCATTTGGCGGGGCAGCGACATTCGGGCGTTCAACAAGGGTCAGCATTGGCTTTCTCCTGTCGCCACCCCTAGGACAAAAAGAGACAATTGTCTATCAATTTTGAATTCAGGGACATTTGACAGTGAACCAAGGAGCGCTCTTAACTCAATCCGGTCAGGCATTGGATGGGGCTCTCTCTTCGATTTCAGCCTCCGATTGGCTCAATCAGCTGTCCGTTTGGCGCGTTCTGGAGCTTCATATGACAATACGCAGCCGTCTGGAAATTGCCGGTAATGGGGCGGTTCCTCCGAAAGTTTGCGGGGGACTCCCCCCGCTGCCCAAGCTGACACACGTGCAAGATGCTGTCGGCAAAGGAAACCGATCCCGCAGATAATTCCCCCTCTCCATCCGATGATTTCTACTGCTTATGCAATCAATATTGAATAACAAAGGGCAAACTCGGATAAGTCTAGCGCAACATAATACATTTAATACTCCAAAAATATTGATGTGATTACGGCCATAAAGACTTAAGACTGCGCCAGTCCATTGGCGCTGATCGTCAAAATCCTCGTTATCTTTCGTTGATAATGAATTCGTTCGTTGGATAAAGATCAGTTTCTGACCAGCATAACCCGCCGGTTCTGCGCGCGGCCGGCTTCGGTGGCGTTGCTGGCGATCGGCTGGTTGCTGCCCATCCCGATCGCGCTCAAGCGCGAGCCATCCACGCCGCGCTCGATCAAGGCGTCGACGACGGCATTGGCGCGCTGGGCGGACAGGGTAAGATTGCCCGAGACGCTGCCGGTGCTGTCGGTATGGCCGACAACCTGCATGGTCAGCTGCGGCTGCGCGACCATCAGCGCGACAACCACATCCAGCTCGGCGTCTGATTCAGGGCGCAGGGTGTAGCGGCCCGTGTCGAAGAACACGCCCTTGAGGTTGACCTCGCCAGTGCGGTCGAGTTCAGCCGCCATCGCCGAGGGGTCGACGCCGACCATGTCGGCATCCATCTCTTTGGTCTGCAGCACATGGATGTTGGTTCGTCCGAAGCCGTTGCCCTCGCGGTAGACCAGGATCGAGACGTAGGCCGTCCCTTCCTGATACCGCAGCCGTCCAGTGAAATAACGCACGTCGGTGCCGTAGACCGTCATCCCGTTGGTATCGCGCACGTTGAGGATCCACTCGCGCGCGTTCGCGATCTCGTAATCGACCTGAAAGCCGCGCGCTTCGAGCGCCGAGCGATAATTGCGGATCAGTTCGAGCGTCGACCGACCCTTGGGATTATCATAGAGCAGCTTGGTCAGCGCGCCTTCAAGAACCTGGACCTCTGCCCTGCGACTGCGGTTCATGCCGATGATCCGGTTGTATTCGGTGTAGTCCTCGTAATCGCGGGTATTGAGGGTGGAACCGGGATAGGGTTCGATCAGGGTCGACGGCCCGCCCGGCGCGGCTGCTTCGCTCCCGGCCGCTTTTGCGGCAACCTGTGCCTTGCGCTCCGCACGGATGCAGCGTTTGTCGCCAAGCGCGCAACGGGTCGTGGAGCGGACTTCTTCTTCGACCTTGTCTTCCACCTCGGATGTGACTGCCCTTTCCACGCCCCGCTTGATGCGACCCAGCAGGCCTTGGGCCGACGCCTCGGTCGCGGCAGGTCCCGCCGTCAGGGTCGCTATGAGCGCCGCGGCTGCGAGCGCGCGTCGCATGGGTGACTTCCAGATCATATATGCCTCCTCTGCACCGACAGCCCCGCCGGCTCCTCTGCGAAGGCAAACGCGAATTCCGCGGAAATCCCGCCAAGACGATTACGTGGCGGAAAGCCGAGGCGAATTGCGTTGTGGGAATATGCAGCCGCAATTCGGGGGGTGAAGATGCAGCAAAGGCAAACCGGGAATCTCGCGATCATAATGGCTTGTCTCGCAGCATCAGCGGCCTGCCCGGCACTGGCGCAGGACATTCCCGATGGGGAGATGACCGATCTGGGAACTCCGGGAGAGGGCGAATTCGGCGCTGGGACTGGCGTCGCCGTTCAGGTGAGCGATGATGGAAGCACCGTCATGGGCTTCATTCGGCAGCCGGGCGGATCGGTGCGGCTGGTAATCTGGCGCAACGGCGTTCTGACGGACATCACCCCGGCGGATGGGTTCCTCAAAGATTTCTTGGTCACGAGCCCCTCGGTTCAGGGCCTGCCCATATTCCTGAGCGGCGATGGTTCGACCGTTTTGGGTGCCATGGATCGCACCGATGGCAACCTTGGTGTCCCGTTCCGGTTCCGAGACGGAACGACCATCAATATCGATCAGGCGATCATTCCTCGCGGCTTGAGCGCGGACGGCAATGTCGTGGTCGGCTCCACCTCGCTCGATATCCCGGATATGCAGGCCCGCTTTCTGGCTCGGGCCTTCCGGCTGGATGCCAACGGTTTGCAGATTCTCGATCCTCTATCGGGAGATACGTCCTCGGGCGGCTCTGCAATCAGCGCCGATGGACGGGTCACCGTCGGATTTTCTGCCACCGACAGCTCCGTCTCCGCTGTCCGGTGGGTGGGGACAAGTGTCGAAGACCTCGGGTCCGTCGGAAACCATGACCTTTCCGAAGCATTTCTGGTCAGCGCCGATGGCAGCGTGATTGCCGGGCGACTCTATTCCTTCAATCTGCCGCTTCCCAATCGCGGCTTTGTCTGGCGCGACGGGATAATGACCGATCTCGGCACGCTCGGCGGTGCGCAGACCTTCGTCGAGGCGATCAGCGCCGATGGTTCGACGATCATCGGCCGCAGCGAGCACACCAATCCCGCCGTTGATACGCCGGCACAGGGCTTTGTCTGGCGCGACGGGGTGATGCAGGAAATCGGTTACCTGCCCACGGATAACGCGCGCGGCGCCTATACCATTCCCCGCGCGGTCAGTGGCGACGGGCGCGTGATCGTCGGTGTCGCCAGAGCTCCCGTGACGCTCGAAGGCAACTTCAACGGTGTCGCCTTCCGCTGGGAGGACGGGGTGATCGAAAACCTCGGCACGCTGGGAGGCCACTCATCCTACGCGACCGACGTCAGCACCGATGGCACCACGATCGTCGGCTGGGCCGAAAACGCCGTCTTCGAGCGGCGCCCGTTCATCTATCGCACGCAGATGCAGGATTTCAGCAATCTGATTGCGTCCTTCGCGCGGCAGGCGGACGAGGCGGAGATCGTGGCGGAGCAACAGCAACTGCTGACCCGCCAGATCGGCGCGCGCACCTGCACCCCGGGCGAGGCCGGGTTCTGTCTGACGGCACGGGGCTTTGGCCTGCGGACTGCCGCCGATCAAGGCACCGGCATCGGACGCCGTTCCGCCGGTGCGATCAGCCTGCACGGCGCGGTACGCCTGTTCGAGGGTCTGGCGCTTGGCGCAGCTTGGGGCGAGGCGGACTCCGGCGTGCGCGGCGACCGGCAATCGGAGCGCACGCAGCGCGCCTGGTCGGTCTCGGCGGATCTCGGCGCAGCATCGCGCTGGGAGTCCGGGATCGGCGGCAGGCTCTGGTTTGCCCGTTCGACCAACCGGCTGGAGCTGACCCGCGGCGCGGGCTTCGAGAATGTCCAACCGCTGACTGGCACGGCGCGCCAGACCGGCAAAGCCTATGGCGCGGAAGCCCGGCTGGGGTTCGAAGCGTTCGGCGAAACGCCGCTGACGGCCCGGATCGCCGTCGCCCGCGCAACCACCAAACGCCGCGCCTATGCCGAAACCGGCGGCGATTACCCTGCCAGCTACGATGCGCTGTCGATCGATCGCACCATTGCTCAGGCGACCTTCGGCGCGGCGCAACCGCTCGGCCAGGGCACGCTGTGGTTCGAGCTGGGCGGCGAGACCGATCTGGAAAGCGATCCGGTGGTCGTCTCCGGGGCGTCAGAGATTCCGGGAATGGAGCGTTTCGCCATGCCGTCCGGTCTTGAGCGGCACAAGCTGCGCGGCACGATGATCGCAGGCTACGCGCTTCCGCTGGGGGCGCTCGATCTGGGGCTGGAGGTGTCGGCGGTCACGCCTGCCTATGGTGGCCGCTGGCAGACGGGCGTGTCGATCACCGTGGGGGCTGCGCTGTGAAGGCGGCGCGCAGATCAAGCGGGGCCGCGCGCCGCAGCGCCGTCCTCTCCTTCCGCCACGTCGGGCTCGCGCTCGGCCTGACCGCCTTGCTGTCCGGCATGGCAGCCAGCGCCGAGATTCCCGACAGCCGCGAAACTGTGCCGGTCGAACGGATCGACTGCGAGCCGCAGGAATTTGCCGAGATCACGCTCGCAGACCGGAAAATGACCATCCCCCGCGAGGCCGTCCCCGAAGGCATCGGTCGCGGGGCACCCGATGCGCCCGATTCCGATGTCGTGATCGCTTCGATGGTCGTCCCCGGCAAGGCGAAGGACGTGTCCACCCTCTACCGGTGTCTGCTGCAACAGAGCGGCTATGGCCTGGCCGCCGGCGAAAGGGGCGATACCGCGACGGTCTATTTCAACGACGGCATGGCGCTGTCCGGCCAGATCTTCGTCGGCCAGATTCTCGATGCGGCGGAAGACCTCACGCGCATCGTGATCGTGGCAAGAATCGAGCCCACAACAGGAAAGTGATCGGTCCGAAACTGCCAAGCATTGCCAATCCTTCGCGCCTCCATAAAGATGGGCGGGCAAGGATGGGGGTTTCGGATGGACAGCGAACACGATCGGGCGGAAGCCAGACCGCGCGATCTTGAACTCGATCGGGAGTTGCTGGCCGAAACCTACGATACGCTGCGGCGGATCGCATCGCGGCAGCTGGCACGCCGCGGGCCTGCGCCCTCGCTGAACACGACGCTGATCGTGCACGAAGCCTGGCTGAAACTGTCCACCGCCAGCACGCAGGGCTTTGCCGACCGGGATCACTATCTCGCCACCGCAGCGCGCGCGATGCGCCAGATCATCGTCGATCATGCACGGCGCAAGCTAGCCGACAAGCGCGGTTCAGGGGCTGTGCACATCCAGCTGGAAGATCACCTCAGGATTCCCAGCCAGCCCGACGTTGCCGTGCTCGAGGTGGAAGACGCGCTTGAAGCCCTCTCGGTGCTTGCACCCGATCTGGAAGCGGTGGTCGAATGCCGCTTCTTTGCCGGACTGACGGTGGATGAAACGGCACAGGCGCTGGGCCGTTCGGTGCGAACAGTCGAACGCCAGTGGACGCGCGCCAAAGCCTATCTGGCCGACCACTTCGCGGCCAGTTGACCGCTCGGGCCGAACTTCTGGCGGACATCGCCGCGCAAACGCGTTATTGTCCTGTGGCTCGCCGCGGGCCTGACGATGTCCCTGAAAATGCAAGTCGCGGCCTCTATGCGCGTCGCGGAGGAACGGTCTTTCCGCCATGATCCCGATCCTGAAACCCGGCAAGAATGTCACTGCGCAGCAGCTTGACCGGGCGTTCGACCGGATGCTGGACATCGCCGAGAACGAACGCGAGGCCTGGCTTGCGGACATTGCGCGCGAGCAGCCCGAACTGGCCGAGCGGCTGACCGTGTTGGCGACGCGGGAGCGCAGCAGCGCCGACCTGTTTGCGCGCCTTGGCGGCCAGCGGCTCGACATTCTCGATCAACTGGTGCCGGAAACCGGCGATATCACGCCCGATCCGCGCATAGGCAGCCGCTATGGCCCGTGGCTGGTCGAGCAGCATATCGGATCTGGCGGTCTGGCCGAGGTCTACCGCGTCGCGCGTGCCGATGGCCGTTATGAACAGCAAGCCGCGATGAAGATCCTGCGCAGCGGCCTGCTGGGAGGTCATGCGCGTGCCCTTTTCGCGCGGGAACGTCGGTTGCTCGCCAATCTCGATCATCCTGGTATCGTCCGGATCATCGATGGCGGCGAAACCGCCAGCGGCGCGCCGTGGCTGGTGATGGAACTGGCCCAAGGCGTTCCTATCGACCGCTATTGCGAGGAGTGCCGGCTGCCGCTGTCCGACCGGCTTGCACTGATGGTGCAGGCCGCCGAGGCAGTGCAGGCGGCCCACGGACGGCTGGTGCTGCACGGCGACATCAAACCTGATCACATCATCGTGCAGGGCGACGGCACCGTGCGGCTGCTCGATTTCGGTATCGCGCAGGCCCTCGACGAGAACGGCATTGGCCGTCCGGGAGATGGTTTCACGCCGCGCAGCGCCTCGCCCGAACAGCAACAGGCCGCACAGCTCACCGTGGCGAGCGATGTGTTCCAGCTCGGCATGGTGCTGAAGGACCTGTCCCTTTTGGCCCACGGCGGGCGAGGCCTTGCACCCGAGCTTTCGGCAGTGATCGCTGCCGCCACTGCGCCCGATCCCGCGGCGAGATATGCCACGGCAGGAGCCTTGGCGAATGATCTGCGCGCCGTGATCGCGGACCGGGCACCAATGGTGCGTCCGGATGCCCCGATCCCCGCGCTCCTGCGTATGGCGCGTCATCACAAACTGGTCGCGGCGCTGGCCCTCATGGTCGTGACGGGGGCCGCAGGCTGGGGGATCACCGCGTCGCTTTCTGCCGCCGCAATCGACCGGCAGCGCAGTCTGGCGGTGGCCGCAGCCGACCGGGAAAAGCGTGGCAAGGACGCGCTGCTGACCCTGTTTCGTCGGGCCGATCTGCTTGAGGCAGATAGCCTTGGCATCAAGCCCGAAGCCAGCATGGCAATGCTCGACAGCGCCCTCGCCGATGCCCGTGCGCGGCTTGGCGACGATCCGGCGATGCTCGCTGAACTTACAGGCTGGGCGGCACGCGGGCACGAACGCGCAGGCGATCTGCCCGGCGCGCTGAAACTGGCGCGGGAAGCCGAACGGCTGGCGGCCGGCGTTGCACGAAAAAGCCGGCCCGGCGGGCTCGATCATGCGGCGGCGCGCGCCTACCTTGGCCATATGCTCGCCAACTCCGGCCAAGCGAAGGCCGGTGCCGATTTGGTCGCCCGCAGCTTGGCCGATGCCAAAACCGCAGCCCCTGATGATCCGCTGCTGCTGGATCTGCTGTTATCGGCGGCATGGACCCACGAGGGCGAGTGGCAGGTGCAGCTACCGCTGTTCCGGCGTGCGCTTGAAGCCGCCGTGGCGCAGCGCAATGTCGCGGGCGAGATCGAAGCCCGTTCCGGTCTTGGCCGCGCGCTGTCGAACTTGGGCCAGGTTGAAGAGGCCCGCCGCGAACTCGTTGCCGGTCTTGATCTGACGCGCAAGCGGTTCGGCCCCGGTCATCCGCGGCTGGCACTGCCACTGTCCGACCTTGGCCGGATGGAAACGCTCGCCGGCAACCCGGCCAAGGCGGTCGACTGGCACCGGCAGGCGCTGGCGCTCAGCGAGAAGGCGCTGGGGCGCGATCATGCATCGACCCGCGCACATCGTAACAATCTCGCGATTGCGCTGGAGGCCTCGGGCGACCGCGCCGGGGCTAGCGCGGAACTTGCCAGGCTGCTGTCGGCCATTCCGGACAATCCCGAAAACGCCCTGAGCCGTGCGGAAGTCGCCCAGAACCTCGCCGCCTTGCTGGTCAAGCAGGGGCGTTATCGCGATGCCGAGGCGCCGCTCGCGCTCGCGCAGCGGACTTTTGCGGACCTGCTTCCGGCACAAAACCCGCGCCGGGCGTTTCCCTCGCTCACCCGCGCGCAGATGCGATTGGCGCAGTCGCGCTGGCAGGACGCCGCGGCCGACGCCAAGGGTGCGCTGGCCCACCTCTCGGCGACCTTGCCCAAAGGCCACTTTGCGATCGAAACGGCCCGGTGCCGCCTTGGGATGGCGCTGATCGGACAGGGGCGGCACGCTGAAGGCGGGCCGCTGGTGCGCGATGCGCTCGCCACGATGCGGGCCGCGCAAAGCCCGGTGCCGGCCGAATACCTCGCCCCCTGCGCCAAGGCCGCCACACGTCTCTGAAAGCGGCGTGGGACAGGGCCGCAATGAAAATGGCGGGTTTTCAGCCCGGTTTGCGTCTCCGGAAGTGAGCAGCGGAGCCCGTTCGGCTCGCGTTGCCAATCGAGGAGATTCGCATGGCCTTTGCAATTCAAGATGCCACATCCGCCCGTGGACTGATGATCCTGCTTGCGCCTGCCTTGTTGCTGGCGGGCTGCGACAGCGGCAGCGCATCCGCCGATGCGGGCGCATCGGGCAGTCCCGTCACAGCCAGCAAGTCTGGTGACGCGCTTGGGTCGGTCAATCTGCCGCGCCCCGATTGGCTGCCTGCGGATTTCCCATTGCCGGCGGATGCACACATCACCATCGTGTCCACCAACACCAACACGACGCCCAAAATGTTCCAGTTGCAGGCGCGCACGATGGCGGAAAAGGACGTATTCATGGCCGATGCCATGCGCTGGGCCGAAGCCCGCGGCCTGCACCCGGTCGACGAAGGCAGCAACGTCAAACTCGATAGTGCGTTCAGTATCATGTCGTTCGACGGCGTGCAGTTCAGCCCCAGCAACATGCAGGTGACCGACGAAGGCGGGAAATACCGCCGGATCATCCTCTCCGTCGTCGGGCCTCCGTGGGAATAGCCGGGGCACTTCACTGCATCCGCTCCTTTCAGAACCCTCACCGGTTGAAGGATGTGAGTCACTTCACAATTTGATCGTCGCCATTTCATCGCCGTTGCCGCCATTGCGTCCCCGGCACTGGCGCAGCGTTCGCGGCGAGATACAGCGTCCCCCTCGGTTACCCTGCGGCTCGGCTCGCCCGAGCGCCTGATCGGCCAGTATCCGCGGCAGATGCGACGCTTATTGCTGGCGGGCCCGACAGTCGGCGTGACCATTCCGGACGCTGCACATAGCATGGCGAGCGCCAAGATCGTGCTGCATGCCGTCCCGATCGAGCGGGGAGGGGTTGCGGACAGCTGTGCCTCAAGCCCCATCGCCGTTTCGGGCGGTCAGGCGCGCTTGGCAGGCGATACATTTCAGCCCCGAGGGAGTTAGATTTCGCGAGAGAATGACACGGGCCAATTCCAGCCAAATGGCGATGCTCGCCAGCGCCTTCTCGGTATCTTCGCGTACAAGGTGCCCGGTAGCTGCGCCACCTCGAGGATGGGCAGGCGGGCGCGGATCAGATCCGTGATTACGCTATGGTGCAGGGTTTAGCCTGCGCCTTCGATTGTCGCCTTAACCCGCGCCCGAACGTCACCGTCTCTGTGATCCTTCATCCCGACATAAGGACGCGCAACTGCGCGCCGCGGCGTGAGCCGGTTTGCATAGCGAGAATCCATCGCGCAGGCGGTGTTTCAACCTTCGACGAAGCGCCAGCGCCACTCCCCGCGTGACATCCGCGAAAGACGGTGCAATCTTCTGAATATGAGGGGGAAAAGCTCGCATATTCTGGCGGCGGTTGCGTTCATCGTCTTCGTTGACATGCTGGGCATCGGGCTGATCCTGCCCGTCATGCCGCGGCTGATCGGCGAGATCGCGCAGACCAGCCTTGATCGCTCCGCCGAGATCGGCGGATTGCTCACCTTTGCCTATGCCGGAATGCAGTTCCTGTGCGCGCCTTTCATCGGCGGGCTGAGCGACCGGTTCGGGCGGCGGCCGGTGCTGCTGACGACGCTGTTCCTGCTCGCGCTCGACTATGCGGTCATGGCCTGGGCGCCGACGCTGGCATGGCTGGTGGCGGGGCGGATGCTGTCAGGGATCATGGGGGCAAGCTGGGCCGCGGCCAATTCCTGCATCGCCGATTGCATCCCGGCGGAAAAGCGCGGCGGGGCCTTCGGGATGCTGGGCGGCGCGGGCGCGGCGGGCTTCGTGCTCGGCCCGGCGCTGGGCGGGATCGCGGGCGAGGTGGGCACGCGCGCGCCCTTTGTGATCGCGGCGAGCCTTGCAGCGCTCGGCGTTGTCGGGGGCCTCGTGTTCCTGCGCGAGACCCTACCGCCCGAGCGCCGCCGCGCCTTCGACCCGGCCCGCGCCAACCCGCTGGGCGCACTGATCCAGATGGCGCGCACGCCTTTCGTGCTCTCGTGCCTCGTGGTCGCCTTCTTCATGCAGATGGCAGCGCAGGCGCAGATGTCGATCTGGGCCTATTGGGGTGAGCTCGAATTCGGCTGGACGCCCACGATCAGCGGGCTGACGGTATCGCTTTACGGCGTGCTGATCGGCACGGCGCAGGCTGTGCTGACGGGCAAGAGCATCGCCCGCTTCGGCGCGGCGAACACCGCGCGCTACAGCCTGCTATTCGGCATCCCCTCCTATCTGCTTTTGGCCTTTGCCACCGGCACGCCGATGGTGATCGCCGCGATCATGGTGGGCGCGCTGACCGGCATGACCTTCCCCGCGATGCAGAGCCTCATGACGATGCGCGTGAGCGAGGACGCGCAGGGCGAATTGCAGGGCGCGATCGCGAGCACGATCAGCCTCACCTCGATCATCGGCCCGGTGATGATGACGCAGATCTTCGGCCATTTCGCCGACGACAAGGGGCTGTTCTTCCCCGGCGCGCCCTACCTCGTTTCGCTTGCGCTGCTGACGGTGGCGATCGGGCTGCTGTGGCGCTCGATGAGCGGTATCGGACAGGTGCCAGCCGCTACGGGCGTAACGGGCTGACGCCCGGGCCCCACCCCGATTATTCGTGCCGCAGCGCGTCGATCGGGTCGAGTTTCGAGGCGCGGCTCGCCGGATAGTATCCGAAAACGATCCCCATGCTCGCCGCGAACATGAAGCTGACGATGTTGATTACCGGATCGAACACGAAGGGCACGTCGATCGCCGAGGCCAGCCCGAACGAGGCGACGAAGGCGAGTGCGATCCCCGCCAGACCTCCCAGCGCGCAGAGCACTACGGCCTCGGTCAGGAATTGCAGCCGCACCTCGCGCGCGAGGGCACCGATGGCGAGGCGGATGCCGATTTCGCGGGTGCGCTCGGTGACACTGACCAGCATGATGTTCATGATCCCGATCCCGCCCACCAGCAGGCTGATCGAAGCGATAACCGCCACCATCGCGGTCAGCGCCCCGGTCGCCGCGCCCAGCGCCTGATTGACCTGCGCGGTGTCGATCACGTTGAAATCATTCGGCTCCTCGCCCTGCAACAGCCTCCGTTCGCGCAGCAGGCCGACAAGCGAATCCTGAATCACCGGGGCGGCATAGGCCGCGTCATACTTGACCACGAAGTAATCGAGATTGTCGTTGCCGCGGAAGCGGCGCTGCACGGTCTTCAATGGCATATAGACCGTATCGTCATCATCCGACCCGCCGCCGCCCTGACCGCGTTCCTCGACCAGACCGATCACCTGACACGACACATCGCCCAGCCGCATCTGCGATCCGACCGGGCTGACGGTGGGGAGGAAAATCGCCTCGCGCACCTTAGTGCCGAGCAGGCAGACATTCTTGCCCCCCGCCTCTTCGTCGGTGGAGAAGGCGCGGCCATCCTCGATGTCGATCGACTGGGCCTCGAAGAAGGCATTGTTGACGCCCTGCACCCGCGTGTCCCAGTCCTGCCCGTTGTTGAAGGCGGTGGTGCTCGCCCCGACACTGCCCGCCGCCAGCTTGACCCCGGCGATCTGCTGTTCGACCGCGCGCACATCGTCCTCGTCGAAGGGGCGGATCGTGCCGCGCGTGGTGCGCACCGGGAAAACGATGAAATTGCTCGCGCCGAGCGAGGAGATTTCCTCCTGCACCGAAGCGGTCACGCCGTTGCCCAGCGTCACCATCGTCACCACGGCGGCGACACCGATGATGATGCCGAGCGTCGTCAGGATCGAGCGCAGGATGTGCCGCCGGATTTCGCGCAGCGCGAGGAGGATCGTCGTGCCGAGCATCAGGCGAGGCTTTCCGCGGTGGCAAGCGTGCCGCGCTCGATCCGCTCGACCAGCCCGTCGCGGAAGCGCACGATGGTGCCGGCATAGGCCGCCATGTCTTCCTCGTGCGTGACCATCAGGATCGTGATCCCTTCCGCGTTGAGCTGCCGCAACAAGAGCATGATCTCGACCGAACGTTCGGAATCGAGGTTGCCGGTGGGCTCGTCGGCGAGCAGCACGTCGGGCTCTGTCACCAGCGCGCGGGCGATGGCGACGCGCTGCTGCTGGCCGCCCGAAAGTTCGGCGGGGGTGTGATCGGCCCAGGGCCCCAGCCCCACCTGATCCAGCGCCCGCATCGCCGCCTTGCGCCGCGCCGCCTTGGCCTCACCGCGATAGACCAGCGGCAATTCGACATTCTCCAGCGCGGTGGTGCGCGCCAGCAGGTTGAAGCCCTGAAACACGAAGCCGAGATAGCGCCGCCTGAGCAGGCTCCTTTGATCGCGGTCGAGCTTCTGCACCTCCACCCCGCGGAACCGGAACACGCCGCCGGTCGGCACGTCGAGGCAGCCGAGGATGTTCATCGTCGTCGACTTGCCCGATCCCGATGGCCCCATCACCGCCACGAACTCGCCGCGCGAGATGGTGAGATCGACGCCCTTCAGCGCCTGAAACGCCGCCGCCCCGGTGCCGAAGGTCTTGGTGATTCCTTCCAGCTGGATCAGCGGCCCGCCCGTCATTGCGCCCCCTTTCACTGGCTAGGCGCCTTGACCCCGGTGACGACCTTCATGCCGGGCTTCAACTCCTTCGATCGCACCACAGTGAGCCGTCCGTCGCTGCGGCCGGTGGTGACTTCGATCACCTTCAGCGTGCCGTCCGCCTGCAACACCTGCACCTGCTGACGGCTGCCTTCGCCGATGGTGGCCTGCTGCTTGCCGTCTTCCAGTCCGATCTGCGGATTGAACACCCCGCCGCCTTCCTCGGCCTTTTCGTCCGGGCGGAAGCGAAGGGCCGCGTTGGGCACCAGCAACGCGGTGCCGGTGTTCTGCGTCTCGATGGTCGCGGTCGCGGTCATGCCGGGGCGCAGCAGGCCCTCAGGGTTGCGGACATCGAGCCGCGCTTCGTAGCTGACCACCGAACTGCCCGCTGCCGCCGCGCCGGTCGCAGATCCTTCGACCGTGCCTTTGGAAGCCAGATCGACCCGTTGCAGCGTCGCCGGGAAGCGGCGGCCGGGATAGGCATCGACGGTGAAGGTCGCATCCTGCCCCGGCTTGACCTGCCCGACATCCGCCTCGTCGATCGCGACGCGCAGCTGCATTTCCGACAGGTCCTCGGCGATCACGAACAGGGTGACGGTGTTGAAGCTAGCGACCACGGTCTGCCCCGGCTCGACCCGGCGGGCCAGCACCACGCCGGTGACAGGCGCGCGGATCACCGCACGGCTGCGGGTGGTGAGATTGGCCTTGAGCGAGGCTTCGGCGGCCTCGATATTGGCGCGCGCCGAGGCGAGCGACGCGCGGTCGCGCTGCACGGCGGCTTCGGCCTGTTCCAGCTCGATCTGCGAGGGCACCCGCCCGCCGGACAGCCGCCGCACTTCCTCGAGCCGTTTCAGCTGCACCGTGTCGATATCGAAGGTCGCCTTCGCCTGACCCAGCGCGGCCCGCGCCGCATTCACGTTGGCGCGCGACTGGGCGATCTGCTGGTCGATGATCTCGGTGTTGATGACCGCGATCACCTGTCCCTTGGTCACGCGGTCGTTCACGTCGACCAGCACGGAATCGAGCGGCCCGGTCACTTCTGCGCCCACTTCGACCTGATTGGTCGGGCGCAGGTTGCCCGTCGCCGTCACCGACAGCGCGAGCGAGGCCTGAGTCACGGGTTCGGTGATGTAATCGGGCCCCGGCGGATCGGCGGTGCAGCGCGAAATGAGCAGCACCAGCACGATCAGGATCAGCGCGGGCAGCCAGTATTTCATCCACCGCCGCCAGCGCGGGCGCGGCTTGGTGCCGAGGAATTCGTCCATTTCCGGTGCCTCGTCCGGTTTGCTCATGTCGATCAAGTGCCGGGCTCCCCTGCGGATGAATTGATGGCTGCGCCCTCGGGCACGGACCAGCCGCCGCCCATGGCCCGGGCGAGCGCGATGAAAGCCTGCGCGCGTGAACCTTGCGCGCTCACCAGCGCGGTGCGTGTGTTGAGCAGCTGGCTTTCGGCGACGAGTAGCGTCTGGAAGTCGATCAGCCCCGCCTGATACTGGCTGCGCGCCAGGATCGCGGCGTTCTGCGCGCCGTCACTCGCCTCGATCAGCGCGGCAACGCGGGTGTCGCTGGCGTCGAGATCGACCGCGGCGCTTTCGACCTCCTGAAGCGCGGTGAGAATGCTCTGCCGCCAGAAGGCGAGCGAGCCGTCGGCATTGGCGCGCGCGGCGTCGATCTGCCCGCGGGCGCGGCCACCGTCGAAAATCAGCTGCGAGAGACTGGCAAAGACATTGCCGGTGACGATGTCGAACAGATCGCCCACATTCGTGCCGCCGGTGCCGATCGTGCCGGTCAGCCGCGCGAAGGGCAGCAGCTGCGCGCGTGCGACACCGACGCGGGCGAGATCGGCGGCAAGCCGCGCCTCGGCCGCGCTCACATCCGGGCGGCGGCGCAGCGTATCGGCGGGCGCGGCGATGGTGACGCGCGCAGGCGGCACGGGAACGGCGAGGGGGTTCTCGGTCAGCGCGGCATAGACCCGGCCCGGCGGCTCGCCGATCAGGGTAGAGATCGCATTGGCGACCGCGACGAGATTGCTTTCGAGCTGCGGGATCGAGGCGGCGGTCTGCGCGCGCTGGGTGCGCGCCTGCTCGACATCGAAGCTCGCCACCAGCCCCGCCTGATTGCGCCAGCGCGCGATCTGGAGATTGTCGTCCTGCACCGCCAGCGCCTCGCGCGCGATGGCAAGCTGTTCGGCCAGCGCTCGGGCCGAGACCGTCTGGCTCGCCACCTGCGCGGTGATCACCCGTTCGAGATCGCCGAGCGAATAGCCCGCCGCTTGCAAGTCGCTGCGCGCGGCATCGCGCGTCGCGTCGATGCGGCCGAACAGATCGGCTTCCCACTGCACATCGGCGCCGAGCGAAAGCTGCACGCCGTCGCGCGCCAGATCACCGACATCGCGCTGCGCGCCGCCGCTCGCCGTGACTGAGGGGAGGAAGCCCGCCTCGGCCTGCCGCAGCCCGGCGCGCGCAGCCCTGAGCCGTGCAGCGGCCTGCGCAAGATCGAGGTTCTCGGCCTGCGCGCGTTCCACAAACTGAGCGATCAGCGGATCATCGAGCATCGCCCAATAGCGGTCGAGCGCAACCGTGGCCTCGCCCGGCGGCGCGAGCACCCACCGCTCAGGGATCGGTTGAACGCTGGCCATCGCAGGCGGCTCGGCGCGGGAGATGGCGCAGCCGCCAAGCGCAGGTGTCAGCGCAGCCAGCAGCACCGCAGCATAGAACGCTCGCGTGTTCAGCCTGCCCGATGCTCCATCCCGATGACGGTCACGATCCAAATTGCGCCCCCTTCTGTCGTCGAAGGCCGGCCCGTGCGATGCGATCCACACCCGGTCGGAACTGCGACAGCTGCCTATTGGGTAGCGGCTACCGCTCGCCCGCACAACGCGCATTCGTCGAGACAGCTTGTGCCACCGTCGATGAAGAGACTGAAATAAACGGAATGTCTGCGGGTTGATCAGGGGTCTGGCGAGGACCGCATTGCGGCCAATCGGTTGAAGCAGGCGGCACGAGACGGCTTCGCCCGCTCCGCGCGTTCAGCCTGCGCTGCTCTACTCTCCAGACGTGGAAGGATAGTGCAGCCGCGCCACCAATCCGCCTGCGCCATTGGCGAGGGTGAGCTCGGCCCCCATCGCGTCGCACAGATCGCGGGCGATCGCGAGACCCAGTCCCGACCCTGCGACCTCGGGATCGAACCGGGTGCCGACGGCAAAGGCCTGCGGGATCTGCGCTTCGGGAATGCCCGGCCCGTCATCGGCGATGGCGACCGTGCAGCCACCGGCATGGGGCTGGTCGATGCTGATCGTGACCTCGCTGCGGGCCCACTTGCCGGCATTGTCGAGCAGGATCGAAAGCACCTCGGTATAGTCGACCGGGTCGAGCGGCAGCACCGCGCGCTGATCGCTGCCCGATACGAGGGTGAAGCGCTTGCCCGGATGCAGTCGCTCCATCGCCCGCAGGATCGGCAGCACGACATCGGGCAACACCACCCCGCGCCCCGAGGGCTTCCTGCCCGCGCCCGACCGCGCACGGGCGAGCTGATATTCGATCTGCTGTTCCATCGCGCCCGCCTGATCGAGCAGCACCGCGCCTGCCGCCCGGCTGTCATCGTGCTGGGCCAGCCGCTCGGCCTCGTCAGTGATGATCGCGAGCGGGGTGCGCAGGCAATGGGCGAGATTGCCCGCCTGCACCCGCGCGCGCGCAATCATCGCCTCGTTCTGGCGGATATAGGCGTTGAGATCGGCGGCAAGCGGCGCGATTTCGGCCGGATAGCGCCCCTCCAGTTCTTCCGTCTCGCCATGGCGCAGCCGCGCAAAGGCGCGCGCGAGCCGGTCGAGCGGCCTCAGGCCGAAGGAGATGATCGCAAAGCCGGTCGCCAGCAGCAGCGCGGCGAGTGCCGCCAGCCACGCGGTCAGATCGCGGGTGAAGCTGTTGATCAGCCGGTCAAGCTCGCTCTGGTCGGTGGAGATGACGAAGTGGATGTCCTCCCCCGCCGGGCCCTTGCGGGTATAGCCATAGGTGATCGCCGGGCCGGTCGGGCCGCTGTTCAGCCGGTGCAGGATTTCGGGCGAATGGGCGATGCTCTCATCGAGCCTGCCGCGCGTCATCGATGCCGAACGCAGCGGCGCGCGCCCCTCTGCCGTGACCTGCCAGTAGAAGCCCGAAAGCGGCTCGGCATAGCGCGGATCGGACAGCGGGCGCGATAGCACGATCCTGCCGTCCGGGGCGATTTCCGTGAGGCCGCCAAGCTCGCGCACGTGGACTTCCAGTTCCTCGTGATAGGATTGCTCGACGTGATGGCTGAAGATCCTCACCGCGGAAAACCAGATCGCGCCGATGCCGAGCAGCACCCACAGGCTGACCGCCAGCAGGAACCGCAGCCTGAGACTGCCGGGGACAGGCCAGCGCATCACTTGTCGAACCTGTAGCCGTGACCGCGCAAGGTGGTGATGCGCGTCCGCCCGATCTTGCGGCGCAACCGGCCGACAAGGACTTCGACCGTATTGGGCTCGCGCTCGTCATCCAGCGCATAGAGATCATCAAGGATATCGGTCTGCGACAGCACCTGCCCCGCGCGGCGCAGGAACAGGTGCAGCAGGCGGAATTCCTGCCGGCTGAGCGCCAGCGGCGCGCCCGCCAGCGTGGCGGTGCGCGCGACCGGATCGAGCGCCAGGTCGCCCGCCGCGATGGTGGTGGCACGGGTGCCCTGCTGGCGCCGGAACAGCGCGTTGAGGCGCGCGAGCAATTCCTCGAAGCGCACCGGCTTGACCACGAAATCATCCGCGCCCGCGTTCAGCCCTTCGACCTTGTCCTGCCAGCTGCCGCGCGCGGTGAGGATCAGGATCGGGGTTTCTAGCCTTCGGTCGCGCCAGTGGCGCAGCAGATCGAGCCCGCTGCCATCGGGCAGGCCGAGGTCGAGGATCACCGCCCCCATGCGCCCGACATCGGGCCAGTCCTCGGCCTCGGACCGGCTGGTCGCCAGCTCCACGGCAAAGTCGGCAGCGCGCAGCCGCTCGGTCAGGCGGCGGCCGAGTTCGGGATCATCTTCGACAACGAGAAGGCGCATGGCGTGCCGGCCCCTTTCCGCCGCCGCTGATGGGCCATCAAACTGACAACAAGCTGCCAGACTGGCAAGTTCCTGTCAGCTTGGCGCGGCAAAGCGGGCGGCATGACACCGCACCTCATCACCCGCCTAGCCCCGCTTGCCATGCTGACTGCTTTGCCCGCCTGTTCCTCCCCCCCTGCGGAACAGGCCGGTGATCAGAAGGCTCAGGCCGACGCGGGCGCCGGGCTGGCGATCGAGTCCGTGGCCGCAAGGGAGGTCGATAACGTCCCCCTTGGCAGCGTTCCCGGCACCATCAGCCTCCCCCCCGAGGCCCGGGTTGCGGTCACTGCGCCTTTCGCGGGCGCGGTGGTGCGGGTCTATGTGATCGAAGGCCAACCGGTCGCGCGCGGTCAGGCGCTGGGGCTGGTGCGGGCGGCAGAGCCGGTCGCCATCGGCGGCGACCTCGCCCGCGCCCGCAGCGCCGCAGCGCTCGCCGAAGCACGCTCCAAGCGGCTGACGCAGCTGGCTGACGAGGGCGTTATCGCCGAGGCCCGCGCCGACGAAGCGAAAGCCGAGCTTGAACAGGCCCGCGCCAGCGTGGCGCAATTCGCGCGGATGGCCTCGCTCGGCGGGGTCGGCGCGGACGGCTCCATGACCTTGCGCGCGCCGATTGCCGGGCGGATTGCCCATGTCGGAGTGGAAACCGGCGGCGGGGTCGATACCGTCACCGCGCCCTTCGTTATCGAGGCTGCGGGAGCCTACCAGATCGAACTGCAATTGCCCGAACGCTTCGCGCAAGCGGTGCGCCCCGGCATGGCGGTGGAGATCGCACTGGGCGAAGGCGGCGCAAAGCCGGGCGGCGGCAAGATTATCGCGGTGTCCCCCTCGCTCGATCCCGCCACCCGGTCGGTCATGGCACGGGCCAGCATCGGCGCGGCGCCGGGCGTGATCGCAGGGCGCAATGTCACCGTCACCATCCTCGGCGAGGGGCGCGGGATCGCCGTGCCGGACCGCGCCGTCACCCGCATCGGCGACACGGATCATGTCTTCGTCCGCAAGGGCGAGCTTTGGGAGAAACGCGCGGTCACGGTCGCTTCGCGCGGCGGGGGGTTGGCGGTGCTGTCCAGCGGGATCGGTGCAGGAGAGGTGGTCGCCGCCAGCAGCGTCGCCGAACTCAAAGCCATGAACGCGGAATAGGCGCAAACCCATGCTCAACACACTCGTCGAACGCGCGCTCGCCTCGCGCCTTGCCGTCATCGGCCTTGCCGCATTGCTGGCGGGGCTGGGCGCATGGTCGTTCCTGAACCTGCCGATCGATGCCTTTCCGGATATCAGCACTACGCAGGTCAAGATTATCCTCAAGGCTCCCGGCATGACCCCGGAAGAGGTCGAAAGCCGGGTCGTCACCCCGATCGAGATGGAAATGCTCGGCATACCCGATCAGACCGTGCTGCGATCGGTCGCCAAATATGCGATCGCCGATATCACCATCGACTTCACTGACAGCACCGACATCTACTGGGCGCGCCAGCAGGTGGGTGAGCGGCTGAATGCGGTCATGGCCGATCTGCCGCCTGGGGTGGAAGGGGGCCTTGCGCCGATTTCGACCCCGCTGTCCGAGATGTTCATGTTCACGCTCGAAGGGCCGCAGAGCCTCGCCGAAAAGCGCCGGGTGCTCGACTGGACGATCCGCCCTGCCCTGCGCACCGTGCCGGGGGTGGCGGATGTCAATTCGCTCGGCGGCTTTGCCGAAACCTTCGAGGTCGCGCCCGACAGCGCTGCGCTGGCCGCCGCCGGGCTCAGCACTGCCGATCTGGCCGCCGCGATCGAAGCCAGCAATCGCAATGACGGCGCGGGCCGCCTGCGCAGCGGCGAGGAAGCGCTGATCGTCCGCGCGACGGGCGCGATCCGCAATCTCGATGATCTCGCCGCGGTGGTCGTGCGCAGCGCCAATAGCGCGGTGGTGCGCGTGGGCGACGTGGCGCAGGTGCGCACCGGCAGCCTCACCCGCTACGGCGCGGTCAGCAAGAACGGCACGGGTGAGGCGGTGCAGGGCCTCGTCATAGCCTTGCGCGGCGCCGACGCGGCCAAGGTGGTCGCGGGCGTCAAGACGCGGCTGGACGAGATCAAGCCCAGCCTGCCGCCCGGCATGAGCATTGCCGTGTTCTATGACCGTTCGGACCTCATCACCCGCGCGGTCGGCACGGTGGAGGATGCACTGCTCGAGGCGACCGTGCTGGTAGTGATCCTGCTGCTGCTGTTCCTCGGCGATGTGCGCGCGTCGTTGATCGTCGCGCTGGCACTGCCGATGGCGGTGCTGCTGACCTTCATCTTCATGCGCGCCATCGGCCTTACCGCCAACCTCATGAGCCTCGGCGGGCTGGCCATTGCGGTCGGCATACTGGTGGATGGCGCGGTGGTGGTGGTCGAGAATGTGGTCGAACGCCTGTCCGATCCCAAACACGCCTCCTCCGGCAAGCTCCACAATGTCTTCATGGCCGCAGCCGAGGTCGCCAAGCCGGTTGCCTCGGGTCTTGCGATCATTGCGATCGTGTTCCTGCCGCTGCTCACGCTCGAAGGGCTGGAGGGCAAGCTGTTTGGCCCGGTGGCGCTGACTATCGTGCTCTCGCTCGCCTCGGCGCTGGTGCTGTCGCTGACGCTGGTGCCGGTGCTGGCGTTCTACCTCCTCAAGGTGAAGGTGGACGCAGACGGGCACCATCACGAACCCTGGCTGATGCGGCAGCTATCCCCGCGATACCATGCGCTGCTGGAAGCGGCCTTTGCGCACAAGCGCCGGGTGTTTGCCGTGGCGGGTATCGGTCTTGCGCTCGCCGGGGTGGCCTACACCATGACCGGCAAGACCTTTCTGCCGGTGATGGATGAAGGCTCGGTGATCGTGCAGCTTACCAAGCTGCCCTCGATCGCGCTTGATCATTCGGTCGAAGGCGACCTCAAGGTGCAGCGCGCAATCCTTGGCCAGGTGCCCGAGGTCGAGGCGGTGATCGCCCGCGTAGGATCGGACGAACTGGGCCTCGATCCGATGAGCCCGAACGAGACCGACAGCTTCCTCAAGCTGCGCCCGCGCGAGGAATGGCGGGTGGCCGACAAGGAATGGCTGATCGGCGAGCTGCGCACGGTGATGGCACACTTCCCCGGCATCGAGCCGACGTTCACCCAGCCGATCGAAATGCGCACCTCGGAAATGCTGACCGGCGCGCGCGGCGACCTCGCGATCAAGCTGTTCGGCCCCGACACGGCCGAGCTTGCGCGGCTGGCGGGCGCGATCCAGACCCGACTGGAAGGGATCGCAGGCACCAGCGAGGCGATGACAGTCGCCAATGACCGGGTCGATTATCTGCTGGTCGATATCGACCGGGTCGCGGCAGGCCGGGTCGGCATGCCCGTATCGGACTTGCAGGACATGATGCGCGCGCAGGTCGAAGGGGTGCGCGCGGGCATGGTTGCAGACGGCGTGCGGCGGGTACCGATCGTGCTGAAAGGCGATGGCAGCGGCGCGCTCGACACGCAGCAATTTGCCGACCTCGTCTACCGCTCGCCCACCGGCCAGTTGGTGCGTGCCAGCGATGTCGCCACAGTGATGCGCTCGGAAGGGCCGGTGAAGCTCGAACACGAAAACGGATCGCGCTTTGCGATGGTGCAGGCCTTCGTCACCGGGCGCGATATCGTCTCTTACGTGGATGACGCCAAGGCCGACATCGCAGCCAACGTGCCGCTGCCGCAGGGCTACCGGCTGGAATGGGGCGGGCAGTTCGAAAACCAGCAGCGCGCCTCGGCCCGGTTGCTGGTAGTGCTGCCGGTGGCGATCGCGCTGATTTTTGCGGTGCTCTATCTCAGCCTCGGATCGGTGCGCGCGTCCTTGCTGATCCTCACCAACATCCCCTTTGCCGCGGTGGGCGGGATGATCGCGCTGGCGCTGTCGGGGGAATATCTCTCGGTCCCCGCATCGGTCGGCTTTATCGCCCTGCTGGGTATCGCGGTGCTCAACGGCCTCGTCATGGTGACCTATTTCCGCCAGCTGCGTGAAGGTGGGATGCCGCTTGCCGAGGCCGTTCGGCGCGGGGCGGAGCGGCGTCTGCGTCCCGTGCTGATGACTGCCAGCATCGCCGCCTTCGGCCTCGTCCCGCTGCTGTTCGCCACCGGGCCGGGATCGGAAATCCAGAAGCCGCTCGCCATCGTGGTGATCGGCGGGCTGGTGACCGCGACCCTGCTGACGCTGGTGCTGCTGCCGATCCTCTATGAACGCTTCGGCGAAGGACCCGCCGATCATGCCGACGAATTGCCGGAGGCCGCCGCATGATCCGCCGTCTCGCCAGCATGGCACTGACAGCCAGCGTGCTCGCCGCGCCGCTCGCCGCCGAACCGGGCCTGCCGCCCGAGGAGGCCGTCGCCGCCGCGCTGCTGGATCACCCCAGCGTCATCGCCGCCCATGCCCGGCTCGAAGCCGCCCGTGCCCGCGCCGAAGCGACCGGAAAGGGTTCTCATGAATTCACCGTGCAAGGCAGCTACACCCGGCGCGACGTGAACGGCGGGGCGGCATTCGATGAATATGACGCGCAATTGAGCCGCCCGATCCGCCTGCCGGGCAAGGCGCGGCTCGACCGCGAAATCGGCACGCAGAGCACTGCCGTCGCTGAAAATGTGGCTGAAGATGCCCGCCACGAGGCCGCGCTGCTGCTCGCCGCCCATTGGTTCGACTGGCTCTCCGCCTCGGCACAGGCCGAGGTCGACCGGGCGGCGGTGGCCAATTACGAAGCCGCACTGGCGGCGATCCAGCGGCGGCGCGACCTGCGCGATGCTGCGCAGCTTGACGTCGATCAGGCCGAAGCGGCACTGGCCGAGGCGCGCCGAGCGCTGGAGCAATCGTCCGGCCTCGCGGCATTGGCCCGCACCCGGCTGGCCGCGCAGTTCCCCGGCCTCGCCCTGCCGCAGCAGGCCCCCGAGGTGCCGCTCCCGGCGATGGCCGATGCGCGGCTGTCGCAGCTGGGCGATGAGGTGGTCGTGAACAGCCACATGATTGCCGCAGCCGAGGCTGAGAGTGCCCGCATGGCCGCCGTCGCCGACCGCGCGAAGGCCGACCGGACGGCTGACCCCACCATCGGCCTCAGGTTGTTCTCCGAGTTCGGCGGCCTGGAGCGCGGCGCGGGCGTGATCGTCAGCATGCCACTGGGCGGAGGGCACCGCCGTGCCGTTGCGGCCGAAGCGAGCGCCGGTGCCGCCGCCGCGCAGGCCGACGAACAGCTCGCCCGCTTCGATGTCGCCGAAACCGCCACCGCCGACGTAACCGAGGCGCGCTTTCGCATCGCCAGCTGGCAGCGCGCGCGCGAGGCCGTGTCCGGGCAGATGGCCGCGCTCGAAAAGCTGCGGCGCGGGAACCAGCTGGGCGAAATCGACCTCGCCGACCTGCTGCTGGGCGAGCGGATGGTCCATGATGCCTTCCGCCGCGAGGCCGAAGCGCGGGCCGAGGCGATGCGGGCGATCACCAAGCTGCGGATCGACGCGCATGACCTGTGGCTGGGGGACTGACGCCGCGCCGGTTGCAATTGGCCCGCGACAGGTGAAAGCCTGTTTCCGCAAATCCGAGGAACACCGCCATGACCACACCCGACAGCGCTCATCCGGATGATCCCCACTATGTCCACCGCACCGGCTGGCTGCGGGCGGCGGTGCTGGGGGCGAATGACGGGATCATCTCGGTCGCCTCGCTGATCATCGGGGTGGCGGCGGCGACGCCCGAGGCCGGACCGGTGCTGGTCGCCGGGGTGGCGGCGCTGATGGCGGGCGCGATGTCGATGGCGGCGGGCGAGTATATCTCGGTCTCAAGCCAGGCCGATTCCGAACAGGCCGATATCCGCCGCGAGGCCGAGGCACTCGAAGCCACCCCCGCCGACGAGGAGGCCGAGCTGGCCGCAATCTATCAGGCGCGCGGGCTCAGCCCCGCAACCGCGGCGGCGGTGGCTCGCGAGCTGACTGCGCTTGATCCGCTCGCGGCGCATGTGCGCGACGAACTCGGCCTCAGCGATCATCTCGCCGCGCGGCCTTTGCAGGCAGCGCTCGCCTCCGGCGTGACCTTCAGCGCCGCAGCCGCGGTGCCGCTGGTGGCGGCGTGGCTGGCCCCGGCGGGCGCGATCATGGTGACGGTGGTGGCGGTGTCGATCATCGCCCTCGCGGTGCTCGGCGCGCTGGGGGCCAAGGCCGGGGCGGCGCCGCTGGTGCCGGCGACGCTGCGAGTGGTCGGCTGGGGCGTGTTCGCGATGGCGACGACCGCAGCCGTAGGCCGCCTGTTCGGCGTGAGCGTCTGACCTTCGTGGCGCGATCAGCCCCGGTGGGCTGACAGCGCTTCGAACACCCGCGCCAGCGCCTGCCCGGCGGGATCCTCCTCGCGCATCAGGGCATAGCTGCCCGACAGCCATAGTGCGCAATGCCCGTGCACCGTCGCGATCAGCGAGCGCACCAGCCGGCGGGTCGCGTCGGCATCGGCGGCATCGCCGCGCCCGAGCCAGCGGGTGACTTCGCGGTCGACGATCCCGGTCAGCGCCTCGCGCGCCGCCTCGTCCTGTTTGGCAATGGCCTGCGAACGGTCGATGCGGTGATCGTAGATCGCCATCCACGCGTTGCGATTGGCTTCGGCAAAGGCGAAATAGGCGCGCACCAGGGCGATGATCCGCGCGTCATCGTCACCTGTCGAGCCAGCCAGCGCGGCTTCCAGCCCTTCGCTCCAAGCACGAAACGTCTGGCTGTTGATCGCGATCAGATAGGCATCGAGCCCGCCGAAGACGTTGTAGATCGTCCCCACCGAATAGCCCGCCCGCCGCGCCGCCTCGCGCGCGGAGAACTTCGCGAAACCGCGCTCGGCCATCAGCGCATGACCGCAGGCAATCAGCAGATCGCGAAGCTCATCAGGCGTATGATCGGATCGGCGTCCCATAATTCGGTTGATAACCGCAAAATTGAACGTTGTCTATTTTTTAATTGAACACTGTTTAGTTGTGTGGGACTGTATGATCGAATCGCCGAAGGAGTGATGCCATGTTGAGCAACTTCACCATTGCCGGTTGGGGTGCCTATCGTCCGCGCGAGGTCGTCGCTTCGGCGGCGCTGGATCGGCGCCATGGCCACGCGAAAGGCTGGACCGAGGCCGAGTTCGGCATCACCGCGCGGCATATCGCCGCCCCTGACGAGACCACCTCGATGATGGCCGCCGCCGCCGCGCGCGCCGCGCTGGGCCGCGCCGGTTGGGGCGATACCCCGCCAGACGTGATCATCGGCGGCTGCGGCGTGATGGAGCAGCCGATCCCCTCCACCGCGGTGTTGGTGCAGGACCGGCTCGGCTTCGGGCAGGCGGGCGTGCCGAGTTTCGACGTCAACCAGACCTGCCTGTCCTTCGTCGCCGCGCTCGATGTCGCCGCGATGGGGATCGCTGCGGGGCGCTGGCGGCGTGCGCTGGTGTTCGCCAGCGACATTGCCTCGGCGGGGCTCGATCCAGCGGTCGCCAAGACGCGCTCGATTTTCGGAGACGGCGCGGCTGCGCTCGCGATCGAAGCGCGCGATGACGGCACGCGCGGGCTGATCGGCCAAGCCAGCGTGACCCACGGGATGCACCACACCCTCGCCCAGCTGCGCGCGGGCGGGACGCGGCTGCGGGTGGAGGAAGGCTACGACGCGCTGGTCGCCGGGTCGTTCTTCGAGATGAACCCTTTCGCCATCTTCAAGGCGGCGGCCAAGGCCCTGCCCGGCGTGATCGAGCGAGCGCTGGCGCAGGCGGGGGTGACGCCCGACGAACTCGCCTGCATCGTCTGCCACCAAGCGAGCGCGCCGGGCGTCGCCCACATCAAGCGCCTGTTCGCTCCTGCCAGCGAGCGCGTGATCGACCTATTCCCGACCCACGGCAACCAGATCGCCGCCTCGATCCCGACCGTGCTTGCCCATGCGCTCGAGACGGGGCGCGCGAGGCCGGGCGATGCGATCCTGCTGCTGGGCACGGCGGCAGGGATCAGCGCAACGGCGATGGTGATTCGGCTGTGAGCGGCAGGCGCATCCTGATTACGGGGGCGACAGGAGGTCTTGGCCGTGCGCTGGTGCGCGAGGCACTTGCCCGCGGCGCGCAAGTCCGCGCCACCGGCCGTGATCGCGAGGCGGGCGCGACGCTGGCGAAGGTTGGATCCGAATTCGTCCCCTGCGATCTCGCGCAGCCCGATGCCCCTTTTGCCGCGCTGCTGGCCGGATGCGACAGCGTGATCCACGCCGCGGCCCTCTCCGCCAGCTGGGGCCGCGACGCGGACTTCGAAACCGCCAATGTCACCGCCACCCGGCATCTGCTCGACGCGGCGCGCGCAGCCCGAATAGGGCACTTTGTCTTCGTCTCCTCGCCCTCGATCTATGCGCGTCTCGCCGATCAAACCGACATCGGCCCGGACGCTCCGCCCGCGCCGTCGCCCCTCAACGCCTATGCCCGCACCAAGCTCGCCGCCGAGCGCATGGTGCTGGCGGCTTCTGACGCAGGGCTGGCGACCTGCGCGATCCGTCCCCGCGCGCTGGTGGGAGATGGCGACCGGGTGATCCTCCCGCGCCTCGCCGCGCTGGCCCGAAGGGCGCGGATGCCTCTGCCGCGCGGCGGTCGTGCGCTGATCGAGCTTACCGACCTGCGCGACGCCGCATGGGCGATTTGCGAGGCCGAGGCCCGCGCGCCCGCGATTGCGGGCCAAGCGATCAACATCTCCGGCGGCCAGCCCATCACCGTGCGCGATCTGGCGCTGCGTCTGGCCGAGGCACTGGGCGAGCAACCGCAGCTGGTCAGCCTCCCGCTCGCCGTAGCGCGCCCGCTCGCGACAATTGCGGATACGCTCGCCCGCCTCACCGGATCGCAGCGGGAGCCCGTGCTAACCCGCTACACGCTGGCGACTCTCGCCTTTTCGCAGACCTTCGACCTTGCGCCTGCGCGTGCATTGCTTGGATACGCGCCGCGCCACGACGCTGTCGAAACCTTTCTCGAAGAGGCGCGCCGCCTCGCCGCCACAGGAGCGCTCGCATGATCCGCACCCACCTTCGCTGGCTCGAACGCGGATCGTGCAGCCACCCCCAGGCGATGACGATCGGCGGCGGGAGCCTGTGCCCGGTCAGCTTCCCCGCGATGGTCGGGGTGATCCGGCACCCTTCGCGCGGGGTGTTCCTGTTCGACACCGGCTATGACCCCGCCTTCATCGCCGCCACCCGCCCCTTCCCCGAGCGGTTCTATCGCTGGACCACGCCGGTGAGCATCGGCCCGCGCGAGGAATGGCGCGCCTGGCTTGCCGCGCATGACATTGCCGAGAGCGAAATCGCGGGCACCATCCTGTCGCATTTCCACGGCGATCACGTCGCGGGGATGGCGCATCTCGCCGACCGCCCGGTCTATTGCGCGCGCGCCGGATTGCAGCAGCTGCGCCGTCCGGGGCGGATTGCGCGGGTGCGGCAGGGGCTGCTCGCGGCGCTGGTGCCCGAAGCGGTGGACGCGCAGGCGCGGTTCTTCGAGGATGCCCCGGCGCGCGCGCTGCCGTCTGCCTTCGCGCCCTTTGCCGAGGGGCGCGACATTCTGGGGGACGGCTCGCTGCTCGCGGTCGAGCTGCCGGGACACTGTGCGGGCCACTGGGGCCTCGCGCTGACGACCGAGAGCGGGCAGCCGGTGCTGCTCGCCGCCGATGCGGTCTGGTCGGGCCGCTCGATCGCCGAGCGCCGCCCACCGCCGCGCATCACCACCGCCTTGCTGGGGGACACGCGGCGCTATCGCCGGACCCTCGATCTGCTGAGCACGGCGGCGACGAATAATCGCGAACTGGCGATCCTGCCGTCGCATTGCGCCCACAGCGCGAGAGCCTTTCGCGATGGTGACGATGGCGCAGACTAAGCGCATCATCGCCGCATGGCTGCGCACGAAGGTCGCCATGCGCCGCTCTCCCGCCGCCCTTGCAAGAGGCCGCGCGCGGGCCTGGGCGCGGTTGCAGCCGGCGCTCGCCCGCTGTCCGGCGCTGTCGGAGCACGCCGGACGTCCGCTTGAAGCCTTCCCGATCACCGACATCGCCGATCTGCGCCGGGATTACGGCGCATGGAACAGCCTCGGGCTCGCGGACAGCGCCCTGCGCGCCATGGCGGACGCGGCAGAAGCGGGAGAGGTTGCGCCGCCGGACGCGCTCTCGGCCGGGTGGTCGACCGGCAGCGGGGGCGGGGCGCGCGGGTTGTTTCTGGCGAGCCCGGAGGAGCGCGCCGAATATGTCGGCCAGAGCCTCGCCCGCCTGCTCCCCGCCAGCGCGCTGCTGCGCCGCCAGCGGATCGCGCTGCATCTGCGGGCAGGCAATGCGCTCTATAGCGACGCCGGGCGCGGGCGGATCGCCTTTAGCCATGTGCCGCTGTCCGCGTCGCTGGTCGAGACCATCGCCACGCTCGAAGCCTTTGCCCCCACCATCCTCATCGCCCCGCCCTTCCGCCTGCTGGCGCTTGCCGAAGCGGGTCTGAGCCTGCCGAGCCTCCGCCACCTGTTCTGCGGCAGCGAGCCGATCAGCGCTGCCGAACGCACGCTGATTGCCGCGCGGCTTGGGCAGGCCCCGCACGCGATCTGGCAGGCGACCGAGGGCTTTCTCGGGGCCGAATGCGCCGTGGGGCGGCTGCATCTCAACGATCACGTGCTGGCCGTGGAGCTCGAGCCCGTGCCGCACACCCCGGGTTTTCGTCCGATCATCACCGACCTCATGCGTCGCAGCCAGCCGATCGTACGGCTGCGCGGCGACGACTATCTGGAGCTCGACCCGCGGCCCTGCCCCTGCGGCTTTGCCGGGCGAGTGATCCGTCCGATCGAGGGGCGCGTCACCGACCTCTGGCCGGGCGCACTCGGAACCGTCACCCCGCCGCAGATCGTCGCTGCGGTGGAGGCGGTGCTGGGGGCGGACTGGCGCTGGCAGGCGGTGGGCGAGACGACCCGCGCGACGCTGCGGGTGGCGCCTGACTGCCCTGCCGCGCTGGCCCAGCACGCCGCATCCGCTCTTGCGGCCGCCGCTGCCCGCCCCGTCACGACCCTCCATGACCTGCCCGAATGGGCCGGGCCCAAGCGCCGGAAGGTCGTGTGGCACCATGGCTAGATCCGTCCTGATCACGGGCGCGCGGGCGGTGGCGGCGCTCGATCTGGCGCGCGATTTCGCTGCGGCGGGCTGGCAGGTGCATCTCGCCGACAGCCGCCACCTGCGCATGGCGCGCTGGTCGCGGTTGGCGGTATCGCACCACCTTTACCCCCCGCCCCGGCAGGAGGGCGAAGCCTTCCGCCACCGGGTCGCGGCGCTGGTGGAGGAGCAGAACATCGACTTCGTCGTGCCCACCTGCGAGGAGGTATTCCACCTCGCCGCGCCATCGCTGCGACGCGATCTCGGCGCGCGGCTGTTTGCGCCCGATCTGGCGATGCTGCGCCAGTTACACGATAAATTCGCCTTCGTCCGCGTCTGCGAGAGCTGGGGCCTGCCCGCGCCCGAGAGCCACAGGCTCGAAAGCCGTGCCGACGTGGCGCGCTTCGCCGGAGAAGCGAGCGAATGGGTATTCAAGCCGTGCTTCACCCGCTTCGGCGATGCCGCGCTGGTTGGCCCTGCCCCAGAGACGCTGGAGCGGATCACCCCCTCGCCAGCGGCACTCTGGCTCGCCCAGCGCCGCATCCACGGGCGCGAGGCCGCGTTCTACGCCGTCGCCCATCATGGCAAGCTCGTCGCCTTTGCCGCCTATGCTTCCGATTGGCGGCTCGGCGGCGCGGCGAGCTATGCCTTCGAACCGCTGGGCGATGGAGACCAAGCGATGCTGCACGATCTGGCGGCGCGCCTCGCCGCAAGCGCCAGCCTTCACGGGCAATTCGCCTGCGATGTGATGATCGACGCGCAAGGGCGCCCGTTCCTGATCGAGTGCAACCCGCGCGCCACCAGCGGCGTCCATCTGCTGACCGGCGCGGGCACGCTCGCCCGCGCCATCGGCGAGGGTGTTCCCATGACCGCGCCGAGCCGCGCCCCGGCCTATCTCGGCCCGGCGATGCTGGTCTACGGCCTGCCGCAAGCCTTGCGCGAGGGGCGGCTGCGGCCATGGTGGCAACTGTTCGCCACCGGCCGCGAGGCGATCTCGCGCCCCGGCGACCGCTGGCCGCTGGCAGGCGCGCTCGCCGATGCGGCGGGCTTCTTTCTTGAGGGCCGCCGCCACTCTATCACCACCACCGCGGCCACCACCCGCGACATTGCCTGGAACGGCGAGGAACTGGACCGATGAGCTTTCCCCAAGCGGTGCGCGACGCATGGCACATGGTCGCCCTGTCGCGCGATCTGCGCCCCGGCGGCGTGCGCAAGGTGATGCTGTGCGATACGCCCATCGCGCTGTTCCGGAACGACGCGGCGCTGGGCGCGCTGGTCGATCGCTGCCCGCACCGCAACTACCCCCTCTCCGAGGGCCGCGTGCATCGCGGCGGGCTCGAATGCCCCTATCACGGCTGGCGCTTCGCCCCCGACGGGGCCTGCATCGCGGTGCCCGGCTGCCCCACCGCTGCCGATGCGCGCCTCGGTGCCGCAGCCCTGCGCGTCGCGGAGCGGCATGGCGCAATCTTCGTCGCCCTGTCGGACAGCGCCCCTGCCGAACCCGACCTGCCGCCCGATTTCGGCAATCCCGAACTCGATCACTTCTGGTGGCAGCAGGGCACATGGCAGGGCCGCGCTTTCGATGCGGTCGAGAACGTGATGGACCCCTTCCACACCGGCCACCTGCATCACGGGTTCATCCGTCGCCGCGACAAGCGCCTGCCGGTCGATCTGGTGGTGACCAGTCATGGTGACGGGATCGACATGGCAATCGAGCAGACACAGCCCGATCTCGGCCTGATGTCGCGTTTTCTCGAGCGCGACCGGCAGCGCAGCGTCTCGCGCTACTATCCGCCCACCATCGTGCAGGCGCGGTGGGAGGGGGAGAGGCGGCTGACCCTGTGCGTCACCGCGGTCTTCACGCCTGCGACCGAGGGCACTTTCACGCCCTTTGCGCGGTTCTCGACCCCCAAAGGCCTTGCACCCGGCTGGCTCAAGCAAGCCGCGATCCGGCTGTTCCTTGCCCCGGTGGTGGCGCAGGACCGCAAGGCGCTCGCCCGCCAGCATGCGGTCATGACCCACTTCGGCCACCCGCAATTCACCTCCGGCCCCGGCGATATCCTCGGCAACCGGCTGCACCGCCTGTGGCGCGGCGAGACGCTCGAACCCGGGCAGGATGCCCCGGTGGCGGCGGAACTCTAGCGGTGAGGGGTAGCCAAATGTCGGCGCCATGAGAGCGTTTCGTGATCTCCCTATTCACCGATGGTTCAATCCGATATCGCCAGCAGTGCGGGACAACGCCAGAGAGTCACAGGGGTATCAGAGCATGAATCGCCTTCGCATTGATGGTATCGCTCTCGGCATTACAGCGATTGCCACGGCCCTCGCGCTGAGCAGCCCGGCGTTTGCAGCGCCCGATCCCGGCAAGAAAGCCTGCGTGCAAGAAGCGCGCAAGCTTTGCCCCGCCGAGATGAAGTCGTTGAGCCGCAAGAAGGTCGAGGCGTGCATGATCCGGAATATCGAAAAGACATCACCGACCTGCAAATCGGCGATGCTCAAGATCAAGGCCGAGCGCGAAGCGCTGGCCCGGCGCCAGTCGCAAGGTCAGGCCGCGACCTCGGAATAGGCGGCGTTCTCGGCCCGGATGCGCACCCACAGCATCGCCGCGTTGAGCACGGAATAAAGCACCGCGACCCAGACGAGGCCGAACATCAGCGGCACGACCGCGATTTCGCAGATCACGACGAAATAGTTCGGGTGACGCATGATGCGGAAAGGGCCCCCGGTGATCGGCGCCTCGTCCCTCGGGACGATGATGCGCGTGGTCCAGCGACGGCCCAGCGTCGCCAGCACCCACACCCGCATGGCCTGAAGTACCGCAAAGACGGCGAGCAGCGGCAGATACACTGGCGCGCCGCCGACGGTCGCCCACAGCACCGCCAGCCACGATGCGTGCATCAGCACCATCACCGGATAATGCGATCGCCCGTATTCGATCGCCCCGCGCGCCATCATCGCCTTGGTGTTGCTGCGGGCGATGAACAGCTCGGCGATACGCTGCAAGGTGACGAACAGCATGATCGCATAGGGCAGGGTCATGCGGCGCTCCGCAAAGTGACCGTGCTGGCGGTAAAGCCTGGGCCAAGCGCCGCCATCACCGACAAGGGCGGCAGCCCTTCCTTGCGCACGCGGTCGAGCACGAAGAGGGCGGTCGGCGCGGACATGTTGCCGTGCCGCCGCAAGACCTCGCGCTCCTCGTTGAGACTGCCCTGCGGCAGCGTGAGCGCGGCCTCGATCGCATCGACGACCTTGGCGCCGCCGGGGTGGCAGACGAAGCGGTCAACGTCGTCGATCCGCAGGTTCTGCGGCGCAAGCATTTCCTCCATCGCGCCGCGAAATTCCTTGCGGGCGAAAGCGGGAATGGCGCGGTTGAGCACCACGCCAAGGCCGGCGGGTTCCATCTGCCAGCCCATGATATCGAGCGTATCGGCCCAGGTCTTCTCCGCGCTTCCCGCAATCTGCGTGAAGCCTTCGTCGCCGGCCCGGATGACGCAGGCCGCCGCGCCGTCACCGAACAACGCGGTCGAGACGATGTCTGCCTTGCCGACATTCTCGGTCCTCAACGCGAGGCTGCATAGCTCCACGGTGACGAACAGGACGGTGGCACCCTGACCGACCCGGGCGAGCTTCGCCGCAAGGCCAAGCCCCGAAACGCCGCCGGCACAGCCGAGGCCGAACACCGGCACCCGCGAGACATCGCTGCGGAACCCCATCCGGCCCATGGCCCGCGCCTCAAGGCTCGGCGTGGCGATGCCGGTGGACGACACGGTGACGATGACGTCCACCTCGTCCGCGGCAATGCCCGCCTCTGCGAGTGCCTTTTCGGACGCTTCAATGAACAGATCGAGCGCGACTTCGAGATAAACTGCGGTCCGCTCGACGATGCTGCGCGGCTCGGTGTACCAGTCGACCGGGCGGGCCAGCTGGCGATATTCGATCCCGGCATTGCCATAAATCGCGCGCAGTCGCGCGAAATCCTCGAATGCCCCGCCAAGCAGCTGTTCCGCGACCTGCGCACCGGTTGTTTGATCGAGAACGTGCAGCGGTGTCGCGGTCGCGAGCGAGTGGATACTTACCGGTAGCGTCAAGGAAGCCTCACATCGGTCGCTCGACCGGCAATTGGGATTGATCATTCACGGGAACCGCACCGTAGAGGCATTGTTCCGGGAAGTTATACGATGCTGGCCCGAATGCGGACGCCAGTTTCCTTTAGTCACCGCCACCCTCTTCGGCTACCGGACATCCGATGAACACAACCGAAACACCCGAGGCAACCCTGCGGACATGGGCCGGCTTCCTGTTCATGTGCATCGGCATGTTCATGGCGATCCTCGACATCCAGATCGTCGCAACATCGCTGCCGACGATCCAGAACGCCTTGGCTATCGACACCGACCAGATGATCTGGATCCAGACCGCCTACCTCACCGCCGAGATCGTGGCGATTCCCCTCACCGGGTTTCTGACCGCAAAGCTGGGCATGCGCTGGCTGTTCGTTTCGGCAGTCACGGTTTTCACCATTGCATCGATCGGCTGCTCCGAAAGCCAGACTTTCACGTCGCTGATCATCTGGCGGATCATTCAGGGCTTTGCCGGGGGCACCCTGATCCCGGCGGTTTTCTCTGCCGTGTTCCTGCTGTTTCCGGTGCGCTCGCAAGGCATTGCGACGACCATCGCGGGAGTTGCCGCCGTCTTTGCGCCAACCGTGGGCCCGATCGTCGGTGGCTGGATTACCGAGACCTATTCCTGGCACTGGCTGTTTCGCATCAACATCCTGCCGGGCATTTTGGCCGCGGTCGGGGCTGCTGTTACCCTTCGCTCTGCGGCCAGCAATACGCGCTTCGCACGGTCAGTCGATATGGCCGCGTTGGCCCTTCTGGCGGTGGGTCTGACCGCCTTGCAGATCGGACTGAAGGATGCCCCGACCGACGGCTGGCTGTCTCCGGGCGTGGCTGCGCTGCTTGCGGGTTTCGCCTTGTGCGCGGCGTGGTTCGTCTGGCGCACGGTGCGTGCGTCGGAACCGCTTGTCGAATTGCGATGCTTCAGGGATCGCAACTTCGCGATCGGTTGCGCCTTGAGCTTCATCCTCGGGATGGGATTGTTCGGGTCGACCTATCTCATGCCCTTCTTTCTGGGCCTCGTGCGCGAACATGACGCGCTCCGAATTGGCGAGATCATGCTCGTCACCGGCATCGCTCAGCTCATAACGGCCCCTGTCGCAGTGTATCTGGAGCAGCGGGTCGGTGCGCGCACGCTGACCGTGTTCGGCTTCGTGCTGTTCGCGGTCGGCCTGCTGATGAGCACCACGCAGACGGCCCAAACCGACTATGCCGAAATGTTCTGGCCGCAGGTTGTGCGCGGCGTGGCGACCATGTTCTGCCTGCTGCCCCCCACGCGAATGGCCTTGGGCAGGCTATCACCCGAACTGGTGGCGGACGGCAGCGGTCTGTTCAATCTGATGCGCAATCTTGGCGGGGCTATCGGGCTGGCATTGATAGACACCACGATTTTCAGCCGCGCCGCGACCTACGGGGCGAAAATCGTCGACGAGTTGGTGGCCGGGAATATCGAAACCGCAGTGAGGATCGGGATACCCCGCGACGCTTTCATCGAACAGATCGGCACACCGCCCGACGAGTTCACCGAGGAATTGATCCGTCCCCTGGTGGAAAGACAAGCCCTGGTCGACGCCGTCAACGATGCGTGGATGTTGATCGGCGTGCTGACAGCCTTTGCCGTGGTACTGGTCTTTTTTGTCCGGCGCGTTCCTCTCGACAAGCCGGACGAAAGCGCGGCCGAGGGCTCTTCATCTTCGTAAAATTTTTGCGCTGGTCGCGGGAATAACCGATTAGGGAATTTACGGGTTAACTGACCACGCGGCCCCGTCGGCTCGGCGGTGAGCGTTTCGATCACAGTGGAGGCTTCGAAATCACTTGCCGACGGGGAAATTCCTGTTGTTCAGTGCTTTATCCATATACAGCCATCAGCGGGGCGAAGCCTATTCTCGAATGCGATGTGTCGATTTCAGGCGAAATTGGACATTCGTCCTGAGGATCGTGAAGGACCGAAGCTGGGTCGGGAGCTGCCACCGGCATGCTCTGGCCGTGAATGGCGGCTTCGGGCCGCTTCGGTAAAATTCTTGGCGTTCAGGAAGCGGCCGGATTGCAGACCTTAGCTGGCCAGCGGCGTGATCAGCACTTTGGCGCCCGATCGTGCTGCCCGGCTAACGGTTTCCATGAAGTCAGGGCCACGCCCTTCACCAACAGGTTCAATCTCGTGCCAATCATCGTCTATGATCGCCGCTCGATAATGGCCGGTGAGGTGCGGGGCGATGGCGACAAAGCTAGTCGCGGGGCCGGAGCCACATGCCTTACAGGTCAAGACATAGCTTCCGTGTCGCACGACCATCTGTAGGTTGCTCGCACCGCATATCTCACAAACTGCGTCGCCTGACATGGCGGGCTTTCTACCGACGTCCATGTCCGATTTCCACCCAGCTCCGGTCACAAGTGGGGCCGATGCGCGGTTCTGGAAGCTGTGTGGCGGCTTCTCGCAGTATCGGCCGTTCAATCTGGCTCTCGTGAACGACTGCGTCTGGGTCGGCAGCCGCCAATGACCTCCTCAGGCTATGAATGGCGGCTATTCGAGGTTCGTTTCCCAAAACCCGACATTCGGGAAGCGACCGCATTGCGGACACTAGCTTGCGCAGCAAAACAGCCATCGATGTCTGGTTTCCGCGCCGACAGGTTGGCCGTGAAAATTCTCCAATTGAGGTAGGGCAATGGCATCGCTCAGACCAAAATCCCCGCCCGACCAGACAATCAGGGCCGCCCACTTGGCTACGCTCTAACAAAGGGCGCGATATCCGATTTCACCACTGAAGAGACCCCGCCGCACAGCACCGTCGCCACGTCAGAGGCACAGTTGGTAGCTGAGGCTATGACAGCGATCGTTTACGAAAAAGCCGACAGATTTGGCACTTAGTGTCAATCTTTCCGAATATTGCCGCCAGAGGAATCGCAATCTCAACGAGCGCATTTTGAGGAAGCTCAAGAATCAGAGCCGAATCTATGGTTGAAGTCTTTTGTCAAAACGGCCTACGCTCGTCCCTACCAGGTGCGTGATGATATTGTCTTGGGCGTTAGAGGCAAGAATAGCCAGATCGGAGCGATATGACCGACTTCCGCTACAGGGGCTTCATCAGTTACAGCTGGGCCGATGCCGCCTGGGGTAACTGGTTGCACAATGCGCTGGAGACTTACCGCACGCCCAAGGCCTTGGTTGGAACAGACGGTGCGTATGGACCGGTCGCAGCGCGGCTCAATCCGCTCTTCAAGGACCGAGAAGAAGAAGCAGCCGGGGCGAGCATAAACGCTGCGGTTGAAGCAGCGCTTGCAAGTTCCGAGTTCCTGATCGTGGTCTGCTCGCCGCGCTCTGCGCAGTCACGGTGGGTCAATCACGAAATCGCCTGGTTCAAGACGCACCGCGATCCCACTCGCATCATCGCGCTTATCGTCGATGGCGAACCGGGCAGTGCTGAAGCTGAGTGTTTCCCCGCTGCCTTGACACACAAGGTCCTGGCGGACCTCTCCATCTCTGACGAGCTCGAGGATAATCCGCTCGCAGCCGATGCACGTGACAGCGGCGATGGCAAACGCCGCGCCAAGCTGAAGTTGGCAGCAGCGATGCTCGGCGTCGGACTGGACCAACTGGCCAGGCGCGATGAACGCCGCCGGACCATCCAAACCCGTATCGTCGTCGGGGCATCGCTCTCGCTGACGGCCGTGATGAGCGGGCTGACATGGTTCGCAATCGAGGCGCGGAACGAGGCGCAGATCCAGCGTGGACAGGCCGAAGGTTTGGTCGAATTCATGATTGATGACTTGCGCACGAACCTCCAGCCGAAGGTCCAGATCGAGGTCCTGGGCAGCATCGCCGATCGGGCTACCGCTTTTTATGCCGTGCAAGGCAAATATGCGATGGATGATGAGGCGCTGGCGCGCCGTTCTCGCGTGCTCAAGCTGTTGGCGGACATCGAAGCAGACCGCGGCCGTTCAAGCCAGTCGCTCGAACTGCTTCGTCAGTCGATCGCGGCGTCGGGCGAATTGCTGAAGCGTGATCCCGACAATCCCGATCGCATTCTCGAACAGGCATTCGCGCTCCAAGGCCTGGGCAACGTATCGTTCCAGCGGGGCCGGTTGCAGATCGCCGAAGATATGATGCAGCAGGCCGTTGATCTGACCACTCATTTGGTGACCGATGTGGGCCAGAACGATGAATGGATGGCCGAACACGGCACAGCGCTGGGCAATCTGGGCGTGGTTCAGTTGCAGAAAAATCAAGTCGCGCAAGCAAGGGTGAATTTCGACAAGGCAATTGCGATCAAGCGGAAGACGATCCGCATGGATGATCGCACGCACGTCGGTTGGATGGATTTTGCAATTACCCTGGCCTGGGCGGCGCAGGCTGCTGAGCGGCTCGGCAAATTTGCTGACGCCAAGCAGCTGCGCAGCGAGGAGCAGCGCGTCTATGGCCGGATGCTGGATGACGATGACGGCGATCAGGTCGCGGCGTCGGCAATGACCGTAAGCAAGATTAAGGCGGCTGAGGCGTTGTTGCTTCAGAACAATGTGGGGGCTGCACTTGCGGTTGCCCGCGATGCCTCGGCACAGGCGGAGAAATCGCTGGCCGCCGATCCCGGAAATTTCGTCATGGTCGAAGATGCGGCAGGCGCAGCCCTGACACTCGCGCTGGCAGAGCTGCAAAGCAAAAATGCTGAAGCGTCGGAAGATGCGGCCAATCGAGCGATGCGATTGGCAGAGAAACTTGTGGCCGATGAACCATCGGTCATCAATTGGAACGGGAATCTGCTCGGTAACGCGCGGCTAACAAGCTACGCCGCACGGGCGCGAGCTTTGACCGGCGCAGCTTGCCAGTCCGCGTTGGAGCCGGTTGCGGCGGAAGCGCGGCGGCTCGAAAAATTGCGGACTGCCTATCCGGATGACCGAAAGCTTGCCCTCGCGACTAGCCGTAGCCAGTTGATGCGCGGCGATGCCGGCGCACTTGCCGGAGATATGGCTGCCGCCAAAGCGAGCTGGGGCGCCGCGGCTGCGACACTCGCATCGCTGTATGGGGCGATTGACAAGATAGTGGACCCGGCTGGACGACTGCTTGTCGACCAACTGCGATTGCGGTCAGAACAACCCCGCACACCGTTGGCGCGCGGGGTTGTCTGCGCATAGAGCAATCAAATCCAACCCTGCTTCATAATGAAGAAGGACGGATCATTATGCTGGTGTGGTTCCTCGGCGAAAGATGGCCATGGCTATCGTTGAAGTAGATCACCTGGGTTTCGCTCCTCGCCACGCCATCAGCACCATTGTAGTATTCGAGCACCAACCCGACCGTGTTGGAAGGCGCTTGGCCACTGGAGTCCATCAACACCCGATAGATCTGGTGATGCCCTTCTGCCAAAGGCGGAACAGCGAAGTGCGCAATCGGAGCGCCGAAAACGATTGAAACCGGGACGCCGACAGGTGCCGCCTGCGGAATCTGGATGATGGCCGGGTCGTTCCCGGAAACAATCCCGGCAGTGCTGACAGATTGTCCCTGAATGTAACAGGCCGTGCAAGATAGCACATCAGAATTGGCATCAATCACAATGATGCAGCCTGACTGGCCAAATGCAGTCTGCACCAGACTTGCGTTGTCTACCGCAACGGGCAGAAGGTATTCATTGAAGGTTGGCACGTTGCTATTCGTGGTATTGGATGTGGCACCGGATATCTGAAGGCCCCACGGGGAATCTCCCGGACCGTCCATTCGGCCGGCTGCGGAAACATAGCTTCCGTCAGCGTTCGGTTGATTCCCCGAGACTCTGAAGACCGAATATAAACGGTTGGAAATTGAGTAGGATGCGACCCAGCTCCCCGTTACGTTGTATTGAGTGCCAGCAACAGTCATCGTGCCCGACACGCCACCGTTGCCATCTGCATCAAAACTGATGGCGACCTGACCATCGAGACTGCTCAAAATCCATGTCATGTTGATTCCCCCCCCCCAAAAGCAATTTTGCCTTGCTGGAATTGAAACCAAACAATGGCTCCCTCACCAGCCTTGATTACCATATAGCAAATCCATCAATAATCGGAGTCGGTTTTTTGTGGTTCATCTGCCGTCGCGCTGCAGCACCGGCCCTGACGATTATTGCTGGCGTAAAATTGTCCAACCCCATTAATTCAATGGATTGGCTGTTTTACCGATCAGATTTCGACAAATAGATTTTGTCAGTTTCGTCGCATTTTGGATTCGATTGCCGGAGTTGTGCTCCTTCCGGTCTCATGGCCCCCACAGAGGGGGCCGCGCGGTCATTCCCGCTTGTCCCGATCCCCCGGAATGGCTGCCGGCAACGCCGGATGCAGCGGGATGAAGAGGGACAATCCCGGACGACCGAGAGCCTAAATCCCTCAGATTTCCAAGGGTTTTATAGATTTTCGGGAGCTGTTCGGGAAGGCGGCGCTGGAGCGGGTGAAGGGAATCGAACCCTCGTCGTAAGCTTGGGAAGCTTCTGCTCTACCATTGAGCTACACCCGCATCATCGCGATGGCCTTGGCCATGCTGTCTGACGCGGCGCGGCGCTTGCCACGATTCCTTGGGGCTGGTCAATATGCGATTGCGCGGCGGCGGTCAGTCGTCGAGCCAGTGCCGCCAGGCGAACCACGCCATCACCGCGAGGCCGGTCGCGATGCAGAAGGCGATTACGCCCCAGAAAGCCCAGGGGCTGCGCGCAAAGGGGATGCCTTCGACATTCATGCCGAGCAGGCCGGTCACGAAGGTCAGCGGCAGAAAGATGAAGGCTGTCACCGCGATGGCGAGGCTGCGCTGGTCGATCATCTCGGCGCGCAGATCGGTCAGCTGTTCGTGCAGCAGCGCCGCGCGCTCGCGCACCGCCTCCAGTTCCTCGGCCATGCGCGCGAAGCGGTCCGCCGCCTCGCGCAGATGCATCCGGTCTTCCCGGCTGATCCAGTCGAATTCGAGCTGCGCCATCGCGGTCAGCGCATCGCGATCGGGCGCGACGAAGCGCCGCAGCACGATCGCCTGCGAGCGGATCGCGGCAATCTCGCGCCGCAGCTTGTAGATGTCGCCGCCGTCGAGCATCCCCTCGCAATCGTCGAGCGTGTCGCCCAGCGCGGCGACCTCCGGATCGAGCTGCACCGAGATCGCCTGCGCCAGCGTGGCCACGAAATCGCCGCCATCAGTGATCCTGCCTGCGCGCATCGCGCTTTCGACCTTGGAGAGCGCGGCGAGGCGGTGGCGGCTCACCGAGGTCACCCTGTGCCCTTCGACCCAGACGCGGATCGAGACGAGGCCGTCCGAATCCTGCATCGTATCGAAGGCCGTGCCGCGCAGGTTGATCAGCGCGCCATCATCGACATCGTCGCAGCGCGGGCGGGTCTCGCTCGCCATCAGCGCGTTGGCGGCCATGGGCGGGACGTAGCCGGGCAGGTCCATGCTGTCGCCGTGGCCGACGCCTTCGGCGTGGAGCCAGACGAAGCCGGGGCCTGCGAAGGTCGCGACCTCGCCCGGCCCGATTTCACTGACTGTGCCGTCCTGCACCAGCAGGGCCTGCACGGCGATCGGGCGGGGTGTTGCGTCCATCGCCGCCCCGTCTAGCGCCCCTGCCCCGCCTGCGGCAAGCGGAGAGGCCGGGTACGGCGCGTCAGAAATACTTGGCGCTGGCGATCTCCGCCCCTTCGGCAAGCGCGGCGAGCTTGGCCCAGACGATCTCGGGATCAAGTGCATTGCTGCCCGCATGGACCGAGAAGCCGCAATCGACGCCTGCCATCACGCGGCCAGGCCCAAGCAGATCGGCATAGCGGCCGATGCGCTGGGCGATCAGCTCGGGATGCTCGATATAGGGCGACTGCGGCTCGACCATGCCGGGACAGAGGATTTTGCCCTCGGGCAGCGGGTGCTTTTCGAAAAAGGCGAATTCATGCGCGTGGCGCGGGTTTGCGCCTTCGAGCAGCACGGTCTGCGGCTTGGCGCTCCAGACGATGTCGGCGATTTCATCGAGCGCCACGTCGCAATGGTGCGGCCCCGGATAGTTCCCCCAGCACAGGTGCATCCGCAGCTGCTCGGCGGGAATATTCTGCACCGCGTGATTGAGCGCGGCGATGTTCATGCCGATGCGCTTGCGGAATTCTTCGGTCGAAAGGTGGGTGAACTGCACATGGCGGCCCATCGCGAGGTCGGGGCAATCGACCTGCAAGGTGATCCCGGCGGCCGCGATGGTTTCGTATTCGTGGCGCAGGCCTTCGGCGAGGGCGAAGACATATTCCTCGTCGCTCGCATAATACTGGTTGGGGAAGAACAGCGCGGTGACGCCGGGCGAGGCGGCGGACATGAAGGTGGCGTGGCCATTGGCGAGGCGCTTCAGTCGCTCCGCATCGATGCGGGGCGCTTCCATGTCGATCACCTCGATCGCGGCGATGCAGGCCGGGGCCGAGCGCTTGGCGCGGCCCTTGTTGCCGAACACCTGCGCCTTGGCACCGGGAAAGGCTTCGAGGTCGGCGAATTCATACTCCCCCGCCTTGCCGCCGAAGCCCGACAGGCGGTGCTTGATATAGGTGGCGTAGGAGGGCTTGGACTGCTCGCCATCGTTGACGATGCTCACCCCCGCTTTGATCTGGCGGCGGATGACATGGGCGGTCGCCTCTTCCACCGCGGCATCGAAATCGGCTTCGGAGACGATCTCCCCACTTTCGCGCGCGAAGACGAGGTCGAGCAACGCCTCGGGGCGCGGCAGACTGCCGACGTGAGTGGTGAGAAAACGCTTGTCGGTCATGGGGCAGGCCTTGGCTGGAGCGATGTGCAGGAATGGAGGAAGCGGGCGACTTCGGCGTTGAAGGCGGCCGGGTTGTCGGCATTGGCGAGATGGCCCGCTGCGGGGATTTCGATAGCCCGGGCGCGCGGTGCGACCTCGGCGAGCGCGCGCGCGCAGGCCCGCCGCCAAGGGGTGTCATGCTCCCCGGTCATGCTGAGGACCGGCATGGGAAGCAGCCGCAAACTTTCGTGCGGCAAGCCGGGGGCCTCGCCCGGAGCGGCCAGATCGCGCGCGTCGTAATCGGCGAGAATCTCGCGCATCAGCGCGCGGGCGGAGGGCGTGTGGGTCTGCATTAGCGGATGGCGCGACCATTCAGCACGCAGCCGCTCCAGATCGCCTGCCGCCGCGAGCGCCCGGAAGCGCTCCAGATCGATCACCTCGTCGCGCGGCACCAGCACGGGCAAGGGCGCGCCCGAGACGATGAGAGCGGTCAGGCGCGATCCGTAGCGCCGCGCCACATCCAGCGCGACGGTCGCCCCGCGCGACAGGCCGAGCAGCGCGAACCGCTCGAACCCCAAGGCATCGGCAATGGCGATGACGTCAGCAGCCTCCTCGGCCAGATCGGGCGGCGCGGTGGCGCGCCCGCAACCGCGCCGGTCAGGGGCGACGCAGAGGAAATCGCCCGCGAGGCCCTCGAACTGCGGGGCCCACATGCGGTGATCAAGCGTCCAGCCGTGAAGCAGGATCAGCGGCGCCCCCTCCCCCGCCACGGCAATCGGCAGGCGGCCGCCATCGACGGCGACCTCACCATAGCAAACCGCGTCGCCAGCAGAGGGGGCAGTCATCAACGCATGCGCCCCCATCGCCGGCAATCAGGCAGCTTCTTCGGCGCGGAACGGGTTGTTGTTGCGGTGATCCCCCGCCAGCCAGCGCTTGAGCTCGGCATGGGCGGCAGCGCGACGCTCGGCATCCAGCGGCGCGGCGCGTTCATCATCATGGGTGAATTCGAGGATCATGCCGTTGGGATCGGTGACATAGAGCGACTTGCAGTAGCCATGTTCGAGCACATAGGTCTGCGGCTCCACGATCCCGGCGGCAGCGATGCGGCGCTCAAGCTCGGCCTGCCCGTCGCGGTCGACATGGAGCGCGATGTGGATGAAGGGGCTGGAGGGGATGTCGGGCCCGAATTCGGCCTGATCCTCGGGATCGGCGAACTGGAAAAAGGCCAGTGCGCTGCCGTCGGCGAGTTCGAAGAACACGTGGCAATAGGTGCGCTCCTTGCCGAACAGTTCGTCCTTCTCGCAATAGGTCGCCATCAGAGGGAAGCCGAGCACGTCCTCGTAGAAGGCGCGGGTGGCTTCGAGGTCCTTGGTGACGTAGGCGGTGTGGTGGAGGCGGTTGGCGAGAATTTTCTGGGTCATCGTGCTCTCTCCGTCAGTCCAGTCGAAACTCAGGCGGCCAGCTTGGCAGCGAGTTTGGCGACGTGCGCGCCCTGAAAGCGCGCGCCGGCCAACTCGTTGTCGCTCGGCATCCGGCTGCCGTCATTACCCGCAAGCGTGCTCGCGCCATAGGGGGTGCCGCCGCTGATCTCGCCCATCTCGGCATTGCCTTCAAAGGTATAGGGCAGGCCGACGATCACCATGCCGTGATGCAGCAGCGTGGTGTGGAACGAGGTGATCGTGGTCTCCTGCCCGCCGTGCTGGCTGGCGGTGGAGACGAACACGCTCCCAACCTTCCCCACCAGCTTCTTCTGGAACCACAAGGGCCCGGTCTGGTCGAGGAAGTTGCGCATCTGCGCCGCCATGTTGCCGAAGCGCGTGGGTGTGCCGAAGATGATGGCGTCGTAATCCGCCAGCTCGTCCGGGGTCGCAATCGGAGCGCGCTGGTCGGTCTTCATTCCTGAAGCCGCCGCCACCGCCTCCGGCACCAGTTCGGGGACGCGCTTGAGACTGACCTCGGTGCCGGGGACGCTGGCCGCGCCCTCGGCCACCGCATCGGCCATCGCCTCGATATGACCATAGCTCGAATAGTAGAGCACCAGCACCTTGGTCATCGCATCAACCCTCAGAATTTGTAGCCGAATTCGATCCCGTACCGCGCCGGCCGCGCCCGGAACACGAAGCCGCCGGGGGAGAATTCGGCGTTGTAGGTTTCGTCGAACAGGTTCTGCGCGAAGGCGGTGACCGACATGCCGTTGTCGAACTTCAGCCCCGCGCGCGCGTCGACCAGATCGACGGGCTGGCGGACGGTGGTGTTGAACGGCTCCCACCAGGTCTTGCCGATCCGGCGGTAATCGACCCGCAGCAACGCATCGACGCCGTCGCTCACATTGCCCGCATATTGCGCGCCGAGGTTGATGGTATAGCGGCTGATCTGCGGAGCCTCATTGCCGATCACGCTTGCATCGGGGAAGGCCTTGATCTCGCTGTCGGTGAAGCCGATCGCGGCGTTGATATCGAAATCGGGCAGGATTTCCGCGCTCCCCTCAAGCTCGAAGCCGTTGATCCGGGTCTCGGGGATATTGCCGAGGTTCTGGGTGGACGAGGCAGCGAGGAAGACGAAGAAATAGGAATTCTCCGACTTGGTCGTATAGGCCGCGCCCGCCAGCCGCACCGGGCCGAGCTGGGCCTTGGCGCCAATCTCGAAGGTGTCGGCGGTTTCGGCCTGGAAGATGTCGCCCACGCCGACGATGCCGTTGTTCACCGCCTCCGCGCCGACGCCGGTCTGGTTGAAGCCGCCCGAGCGGAAACCGCGGGAATAGCCGCCATAGATGGTGAGGTCGGGGCTCGGCTCCCAGGTCAGGGTCAGCTTGGGCTGCCAGTCGTCGAACACCGCGGTGCGCACCTCGCCGCTTTGCGCCTGCGGCACGCCGGGCACCACCGGCAGGAAGGCCTGCGGGGTCAGCGTGGTCTGGCGGCGGCGGTCACGGTCGTAGCGCAGCGAAGCATCGACCCGGAATTCGGGCGACAGCTCATAACCTGCGTTGAGGAACACCGCCCAGGCGAAGTTGTCCTGCCCGTCGGACAGGAAGCTGAACTGCGGGTTCTGCGGGTTGGTCGAAGGGCTGCGGAACACCGGGAACACGCCGTTGCCGGTGTCGATCATGTTGCCGGTCGAGATGAAGCGATCGGTATCGATCAGGTAGGCGCCGACCATCCAGTTGAACGGGCTGCCATTCTCGGGCGAGGCAAGGCGCACTTCCTGACTGAAGGCCTTCACATTGAGATACTGGCTCTGGTTGAGGTCGAAGCCGTTGCCGGGGCCGAAGATGCTCTCGAACAGGTTGAAGAAGAAGCTTTCGGGGATCGGCTTGAAGTCGAAGGCGTCGCCGGTCAGCACTTCCTTGAGCGTGTCGTAGGACGACACCGAGGTGAAGGTCGCATTGTCGCCTTCGAACTCGACCTTCAGCGCGACATTGTAGATGTCGCGGTCGTTCTGGCCGGGATTGTTGACCTCGACATCGGCGATGTCGTTCACGTCGGCGACGATGTTGTAATAGAGCCCCTGCGTGCGCAGCTGGTTGACACTGGCGCGCAGGTCGAAGGTCAGCTGGTCGCTCGCCTCGATCAGAAGGTTGCCGCGCAAGCTGAAGTCCTGCACCGGGTCGGCATCTTCGCCGAGGAACGTATTGGGGATGAAGCCGTCGGTGTCATACCACGATCCGGCGACGCGAAACTTCACGCCCTCGGCCAGCGGCCCGCTGATCCCGCCGCGCAGGAAGTAGCCGAAGCCATTGTCGATCCCGGCGGTGATATTGCCGGAGAATTCGTCGGTCGGCTGCTTGGTGTTGATGATGATCGCGCCGCCGATGGCGTTGCGTCCATAGAGGCCGCCCTGGGGACCTTTCAGCACTTCGATCTGGTCGATGTCGAACAGATCCTGATTGAACTGCGCGGGGTTCACCTGCTGCACCCCGTCGACGATCACCGCGACGCTGGGCTCGGAATTGCGGTTCTGGGTGATGCCGCGGATGATGACGAAGGCATTGCCCGCGTTCTGGGTCTCGACGAGGTTCACGTTGGGCGTCAGCGCGATGAAATCCGCCGGACGCTCGATCCCCGCGTTCTCGATCGCCTGCGAATCGAAGGCTGTGACGGCGACGGGGGTGTCCTGCAACGTCTCGCTGCGGCGCAGGCCGGTGACGACGATGCCTTCATCGATGGCAGCTTCTTCCGCCGGAGCCTCCTGCGCCGCGAGCGGCGTGGCGGCAAGGGTGGCGGCGGCCAGCGCGCCGGTGCTGACGACGGTGCTGACGATGGGGCGCGCGGCGCGGCTCATGCCCGAAAACTTCATACATCTCTCCCCTGTGGGCGCGCGTTCACGCGTCGCTCTTGTGGCGATCCCTCCCGACAGCGGGTTAGGAAATTCGCAATGCGAAGTCAACTTCGATATGCGAAAATCCGTTTGTGTGGCGCGAAGGCAACGCCGGGGCGATACGAGGCAGGGCACAGGCATGGCTTTGGCCGTGCCGGATAGGCTTGGGGGCGGACTTGTGGTGGGTTAGGTCGCCCTGTCGGGGACGTCCTGCAATGGCAGAGCCGCGGTCTAGACCCGCAATCTGGGCGAACGCGGCAGCCAGTCCGGCTCGGCACGGCGGCGCTCTGCAAAGCCGAGCGCGGCGATGATATGGTCGGCCATGATGTAGGGCACGAACCCCAGACGGTCGCCTTGCGCAAAGGCCTGCCTGTAGGTTTCGAGCACTTCGAGATTGCCCGTCACCGCCAGCGCCGCAAGATGCCGCGCGGGCATGTCGCCCCGGCCATTGGCGTCCTTGTCCAGCAGCGCAGCAATCCCTGCGTCCAGATCAACCTCACGCGCCCAGTCCATCCATGTCGCACAGACGCCATCAATATCCTCATCAGAGGCAACCGGACGATTGATCTCAATGTACGGCGAACTGACGAGAGGCGTGGATTCCGCCCGGCGCTTTCGGGGATGAAGCATGACAGTATAGGCAATGCTCAACGCGTCGGTCGTGATCCATCCGGCGGTGTAGAACGGCGAATTGGGAGAGCGCTTGGTCAGGAGCGACACCAGCACCCGGTCCCCCAGCCGCAGTTCGGCTGACGGCTGGCTGGTTTCATCATAGGAAATCCGCCAGCCACGGGCCGCGAAGGCCTGCACGAGATCTTTCTGAGTGACCACTTCCATTGCGGCCAGAGCGATATCACAGGCGGACGCAATCTGGCAAAAGCTTTGGCCAAATCAGAATGTTCAGCCGATCGCCAGCCAGCCTGACCGATATCAGGGCCGCAAGCTCGCCTCCAGCGCAGGCCAGCGTTTCAGCGATGCCTCGATCTCGCCCGCCGCCTGGCGCAGCAGCGGCAGGCGGGTGCGCACCAGCTCGTCCTGCGAGATGCGGGTGGTGGAGGTTGAGCAGTTGATGCTCGCGATCACCCGCCCGCCGCGTCCGAAGATCGGCACCGCGACCGAGACGATGCCGTAATCGAGCTCGTCGAGCGCGGAATCGTAGCCACGCTCGGCGATCAGGCCCAGCCGCTCGGCCAGCGCCGCGCCTTCGGTAACGGTGCGTTCGGTGAAGCGCTGGAACGGCGCGGCTGCCACCAGCGCGGCGCGCTCGTCCTCCGGCAGAAAGGCCGCCAGTGCCTTGCCCAGCGAGGTGGCGTGGAAGGGAAAGCGCGTGCCTACCCCCGCGGCCACCCGAAACCGCCGGTCGGTCGAGACGTGGGCGACATAGAGGATTTCCGCCCCCGACAGCACCGCCAGGCTGGCGCTGTCGCCGGTCTGGTCGCGCAACGCCTGCAAGGGCGGCAGCACGACCTGTTCGATCTGCATCGAGGCGAGGAAGGCCGATCCGATCGTCAGCACCGCCGGACGCAGCAGGAACTTGCGCTCGTGCTGGCCGACATAGCCCAGCTCCACCAGCGTGATCAGGCACCGCCGCGCCACCGCCGGGGGCAGGCTGGTCTTGGCCGCCACTTCGGAGAGGGTCATCTCGGGATGATCCTCGTCGAAGGCCTTGAGGACACGCAGGCCCCGTTCGAGTGTGGACAGGAACTCGGGGTCTTTCCCCGCCTCCCTGATCGTGGCTTCAGCCCCTGCGGATCCCATGCACCGGCCTTTCGATGGAGCGGCGGATCGCCGCATCGTCTGCCCCCAATAGGGGCGGCGCGGTGACGCTGTCCATCCGTTCGCCATCGAAGGTGAGCGGGAAGCGGATGGTGCGGAACGGGCCCTTGGGGCCTTCCGGGTCGGTGACTTCGATGCCGAGCACCTTGGCCTGCTCGGTCTCGAGCACTTCGGTGGTGTCGTAGACCGGCGAATTGGGGACTTCTAGCCGGGTCAGGGTCTCAGTCCAGTCGGCGCGGGTCTTTGTGGCGAAGATCGGGGCGAGGAAGGCGACGACATCCTCGTAATGCGCGATCCGCGCCTCGCGGCTGGCGAATTCGGGGCGCTCCAGCATGTCGGGCACGCCCACCGCCGTGGCGAGGTTTTCCCAGAACTTGGGCGGCGAGGACATGTGCAGCGCGAGCCACTTGCCGTCCGCGCACTGGAACACGTAGCTCTGGCTGACGTGGGGGCGCGAGTAAGGCCCCATCACCTGATCGGCGGAAAGCAGGTGGGTGAAATCGTCGAGATTGAAGTGGCACATCGCCTCGAACATCGAGGTTTCGACCACCCGGCCCTTGTCCGTCACGTGGCGTTCGTTGAGCGCGGCGAGGATGCCCAGCGCGGTGTAGAAGCCGGTCATGGCATCGGCGATGGCGGGGCCGACGACGCGGGGGTGCTCGGGATTGACCAGCAGCCGCAGGAAGCCGCTGGCGGCCTGTGCGACGGTGTCGAAAGCGGGGCGGTCACGCTCCGGGCCTTCCGCGCCGAAGCCCGAGATTGAGGCATAGACGAGGCGCGGGTTGATGCTCTGGAGGCGCGCCGCATTGACCTTCAGCCGGTCCGCCACGCCGGGGCGGAAGTTCTGGATGAAGACATCGGCGGTTTCGACCAGCTGGTCCAGCACGGCCAGATCATCGGGGTTCTTGGGGTCGATCGTGATCGAGCGCTTGTTGCGGTTATAGGTCTGGAAGTGCGGCGAGTAGAGTTCGCCCTTGAAGCTGCGGAAGGGATCGCCCGTGCCCGGCTGCTCGACCTTGATGACATCCGCGCCCATGTCGGCCAGCAGCATCCCGGCGGCGGGCCCGGTGATGAAGGTGCCCATTTCGAGCACGGTAACGCCTGCGAGGGGCTTTGCTGTCATCGCTCTGATCCCGTCTGCTTGCCCAATCGGCTTGCCACATATGAGCTCCAACGCTACATTCTTCGCATACCGAAATCAACTTCGATTATCGAAAGGGAATGACCGTGCGCATCGGCAAGCAAGACAACGCAACCACTGCGATATGCACCTCCGACGCCACGACCATAACCGTGCGCGGGCTTGACCTGTGTAGCGAGGTGATCGGCCATGTCGACTTCACCTCCTATTTCTGGCTGCTGGTGACCGGCACGATGCCCAGCCCGCCGCAAAAGGCGCTGGCCGACGCCGTGCTCTGCGCGATTGCCGAGCATGGGCTGGTGCCGAGCGTGGTCGCCACTCGCATGACCTATGCCGCCGCGCCCGAGGCGTTTCATGGTGCAGTCGCCGCCGGATTGCTCGGCTGCGGTTCTGTGGTGCTGGGCAGCGCCGAGGTGGCGGGCAAGTTCTACGCGCAGGTCGTCGCCGATGCCGAGGGCGGTGATGCCTCCGCCACCGCGATCACTGCGATCAAGGCGCTGCGGGCCGAGAAGAAGGCGATCCCCGGCTTCGGCCACCCGCAGCACTCGGGCGGCGATCCGCGCGCGCACCGCCTGCTGGCGCTCGCCAAGCAGCATGGAATGGAAGGCAAGCACATCACCATGCTGCGCACCATCGAGGCCGTCCTGCCCGAAGCCATCGGCCGCGCGCTCCCGATCAATGTCAACGGCGCGATCCCTGCGGTGATGCTCGACGCGGGCTTCCCACTAGCGGCGCTCAAGGGCATTTCGCTGCTCGCCCGCACCGCCAGCCTTATCGCCCATCTTCAGGAAGAGACCGAACGCCCGATCGGCTTCATCATGTCGGGCGCGGCGGCGGAGCGGATCGGGTTCGACGACGGAAGCGAATAAGCCCGCTTGATCCCGCGAGCCTGCCGCGCCACTGTCTGTGCACAACGGACAGGGGATCAACATGACCGCGCGGCATTTCCTTTCGCTGGCAGCCTTGCTGGCGGCCACTCCGGCCCTCGCCGATGCGCCTCTGACGCTGAGCGAGACCGAGGTCGCCGCCCCCGCCCTGCCCGCAATCCTCGCCCCGCGCGAACGCGCCGAGCTCGAAAACCGCATTTTGCGGGAGCGGCTCGACACCATCATCCCGCAGATCATGCGCGCCGAGGGCGTGGACCTGTGGCTGCTGATGGCGCGCGAATATTTCGAGGAACCGGTGGTCGCCACCATGCTCGATGCCGAGAACATGCACGCGCGGCGGCGGACGATCCTGATCTTCCACGATCCGGGCGAAGGCAAGCCGATCGAGCGGCTGACGGTCAGCCGCTATGGTCTCGGCGGGCTGTTCGAACCGGCCTGGAACCCCGATGCGCAGCCCGACCAATGGCAGGCGGTGGCCGATCTGATCGCGGCGCGCGATCCGGCCAGGATCGCGATTAACTCCAGCGATCTCTACCAGTTCGCGGACGGGATGACGCTGAGCCAATATGATCGCTTCATGACCGCGCTGCCGCCCACGATGCACGAGCGCGTCACCAGCGGCGAGGGGCTGGCGATCCGCTGGCTCGAAACGCGTCTGCCGTCCGAGATGGAGCTTTATCCCACCATCGTGCGCATCGCCCATTCGGTGATCGGCGAGGCCTTTTCGAGGAAGGTGATCACCCCCGGCGTGACCACCGCCGAAGAGGTGCAATGGTGGTATCGCGACCGTCTGATGCAGCTTGGCCTCACCCCTTGGTTCCACCCCTCGGTCGCAATCCAGCGGCATGGGGTGAAAGGCATGATCGAGGGTGACGAGGTGATCCAGCCGGGCGATCTGCTGTGGACCGACTTCGGGATCACCTATCTGCGGCTCAACACCGACACCCAGCACCTCGCCTATGTGCTGAAGCCTGGCGAGACCGAGGCCCCGGCGGGCCTGCGCGCGGGGCTTGCGAATTCGAACAGAGTGCAGGATTTCCTCACCCGCGCCTTCAAGATCGGCATCAGCGGCAACGACGCGCTGGCCAAGGCGCGCGCCGATAGTATGGCTGTGGGGCTCGATCCCTCAATCTACACCCACCCCATCGGCCACCACGGCCACGGCGCGGGGCCCGCCATCGGCTTCTGGGACAACCAGAACGCCGATCCGCGCGGGAGCGGCCCGATCCGGGCGAACACCGCTTGGTCGATCGAGCTCACCTCTTACGCCAACGTGCCCGAATGGGGCGGCCAGCGGGTCGATTTCCGCACCGAGGAAGATGCGTTCTTCGACGGCGAGACCGTGCGCTTCATCGACGGGCGGCAGACCGCAATCACGCTGATCCCGTCGGATTAGCGGCTCGAAGATCCCGTGCCCTGCGCGCGGGTCTTCACCCGATACACGTCGGTCAGCGCGGTGATGTAAAGCTCCGACAAGTCCGCTCCGCCCCAGGCGAGGTTGGTCGCGCGCTTGGGGGTGGCCAGCCGCTCGATCACCTCGCGCCGCGCAGGATCGACCACGCAGATGCCGCCCGGGCAGGTGATATAGACGCGGCCTTCAGTATCGACGCGCACCCCGTCGACCCGCCCCGGCGTGCTCTCGTCGGTCACATCGACCACCAACCGCTTGCCCGAAACCGTGCCGTCGGCGGCGAGATCATAGGCCCACAGCGTCTGCGTGGCGGTGTCACCGACATAGAGCACGCTCTCGTCGGGCGAGAGCGCGAGGCCGTTGGGACGGCTCAACTGGTCGTCGATCAGCACCATCCGGCCCGTCACCTCATCGAGCGCGAAAACGCCCGAAAAGCCCACCTCGCTTGTCCTTTCGCCGAGGCCGTAGGGCGGGTCGGTGAAAAGGATCAGCCCGTCGCTGCGCACCACAACGTCATTGGGGCTGTTGAGGCGCTTGCCCTCGAAGGCCGCAACGATCACCTGCCGACCGCCCTCGGCCGTCCACCGGGTCACCGCGCCGCTGCCGTGTTCGGCATTGATGAGGCGGTCTTGAAGGTCGAAAGTGTGGCCGTTGGCATTCGCGGACGGGCGGTAGAGCACCTGCGCCGCGCCCTCTCCGGGCGTCAGCACATGCACCGCATCGCCCGGAATGTCGCTGAAGATCAGCTGGGCCCCGTCCCACGCCGGGCCCTCGGTAAAGGTGTAGCCGGTGGCCGCAAGTTCCAGGCTTTCTGCGATCAGGATTCCCGCATCGTCCTGCGCCGCCGCGCCGCTTGCCATCCACGCTGCCGCAAGCATCGCCAGCCCTGCCTGAACCCTGCCCATCATCCATCCCTCTCTCGTCTCGTCGCACACACACCGTGCCCTGCCGCGCGCTCCTGTGCCAGCACTTTTGAGGGGAGCCGCAAGGCTTGCATGGGCCGCGCGCGGGGGGCATTGGGGCGGCAGAGACAGGAGAGACCCGCCCAATGACTCAGGCAATGCGTCAGATCGACCATTTCATCGTCGGCGACAGCCCCCCGCCCACGCGCAAGCATGCCATCTGGAACCCCTCGACCGGCGAAGTGCAGGCTGAAGTCGCGCTCGGCGATGCCGCGCTGCTCGCCCGCGCGGTCGAGACCGCCAAGAAGGTGCAGCCCGGCTGGGCCGCCACCAACCCGCAGCGCCGCGCGCGGGTGATGTTCGCCTTCAAGGAACTGGTCGAGGCGAACATGCAGTCGCTGGCCGAAATGCTTTCATCCGAGCATGGCAAGACCGTCCCCGATGCGCGCGGGGACGTGCAGCGGGGCCTCGAGGTGATCGAATATGCCTGCGGCCTCCCGCAGATCATGAAGGGCGAATACACCCACGGCGCCGGGCCGGGTATCGATGTCTATTCGATGCGCCAGCCGCTCGGGATCGGCGCGGGGATCACCCCGTTCAACTTCCCGGCGATGATCCCGATGTGGATGTTCGGCATGGCCTGCGCGGCGGGGAACGCCTTCATTCTCAAGCCCTCGGAGCGCGATCCGAGCGTGCCGGTGCGTCTGGCCGAACTGTTCCTCGAAGCGGGCGCACCTGAAGGCCTCTTGCAGGTGGTGCACGGCGACAAGGAGATGGTCGACGCGATCATCGACCACCCCGATATCGCCGCGATCAGCTTCGTCGGCTCTTCCGATATTGCCCAATATATCTATGCGCGTGGCTCGGCCAACAACAAGCGCGTGCAGGCCTTCGGAGGCGCGAAGAACCACGGGATCGTGCTGCCCGATGCCGACCTCGATCAGGTCGTCACCGACTTGACCGGCGCAGCCTTCGGCTCGGCAGGTGAGCGGTGCATGGCGCTGCCGGTGGTAGTGCCGGTGGGTGAGGAAACGGCCGAACGCCTCAAGGAAAAGCTGCTCAAGTCGATTGCTGCCTTACGCATCGGCGTCTCCAACGACCCCGAAGCGGACTACGGCCCGGTCGTCACGCCCGAGCACAAGGCGCGGATCGAGCAGTGGATCACCACCGCGGAAGAAGAAGGCGCGGAGATCGTCGTCGACGGGCGCGGCTTCACCCTGCAAGGGCACGAGAAGGGCTTCTTCGTCGGCCCGACGCTGATCGACCACGTGACCCCGCAGATGAAGTCCTATCAGGAGGAGATCTTCGGCCCGGTGCTCCAGATCGTGCGCGCAAAGGATTTTGAGGAGGCGGTGCGCCTGCCCAGCGAGCACCAGTATGGCAACGGCGTCGCGATCTTCACCCGCAACGGCCACGCCGCGCGCGAATTCGCCGCGCGGGTGAATGTCGGCATGGTCGGAATCAACGTGCCGATCCCGGTGCCGGTCGCGTACCACAGCTTCGGCGGGTGGAAGCGTTCGGGCTTTGGCGACATCGACCAGTACGGGACCGAAGGCCTCAGGTTCTGGACCAAGAACAAGAAGATCACCCAGCGCTGGCCCGATGGCGGCGGCGACGGGTCGAACGCTTTCGTCATCCCGACGATGGGGTGAGGGGTTTGCGACGGCTCCTCGCGGCCTTTTGGCTGGCAATCCTCGCGCTGACCACCCCAGCGGCGGCGCAGGACAAGCGCATCGCGCTGACTTTCGACGATGTGCCGCGTCAGGCGGGAGCGTTCTTTACGCCTGACGAGCGCACGCAGCGGCTGATCGCGGCGCTGCGCGAGGCGGGGGTGGAGCAGGCGGCATTTTTCGTCACCACCGGGCGGCTCGACAACCCCGACGGCGCGGGCGGCGAGGCGCGGATCGCCGCCTATGTCGCCGCCGGGCACGTGATCGCCAATCACAGCCACGACCATACCCGCCTTAGCCAGACCGAAGCCGACGCCTATCTCGCCGACATCGACCGCGCTGGGGCGTGGCTGGCAGGTCGCCCCGGCTACCGCCCATGGTTCCGCTTCCCCTATCTCGACGAAGGCGGGCGCGATCTTGCCCGGCGCGACGCGCTGCGTGAGGGTCTGGCGGCGCGCGGGTTGCGAAATGGCTATGTCACCGCCGACGGATCGGACTGGCATCTCGAACAGCTGACCATTGATGCCAAGCGCGACGGTAGGCAAATGGACATGAAGGCGCTGCGCAAGCTCTACCTGCAATCGCAGATGAGCGGCATCGCCTATCACGAAGCGCTCGCGCGGCGCACCCTGGGCCGCCTTCCGCCGCAGGTGATGCTGCTCCACGAAACCGATCTCGCCGCGCTCTTCATCGCGGACCTCATCGCCGAACTGCGCAAGGATGGCTGGACGATCATCACTGCCGACGAGGCCTATGCCGATGCAGAGCTTGCCGCCGCGACGCCGATCGTGCCGCACACCTCGGGGACGCTGACGGGCATGATGGCGTGGGAGCGCGACATCCAGCCGCCGCTCGCCCCCCTGTGGATGGGCACCGAGATGATGAGCTGGCTGTTCGAGCGGCGGGTGCTAACGGAGGCCACCGAGCCTGCCGGAACCAAATAGCGTGAGACCAGACAGTTGCTGCATGGCTGCTCGGCCCGGCGCATTTGTTGCATTCCGTGCGCCATCCGCGCTTGGCGGGATGCACCATTTGCGGCTAAGCGTCGCCGCGACATGGTAAACCCGCCCCTGCCCTCCCCGGCTGAATGCTAGAGCCTGCCCCGGACAAACGATGAAGCGGGTTTTCGCCAATATGGGCTGGCTGCTCGGCGGGCGCGGGTTCAACGCCGTGCTCAGCCTCGTCTATCTCGCCATCGCCGCGCGCACGCTGGGCACTGACGGGTTCGGCTATTTCGCGCTGATCATCGCACTGGGGCAGGCGGTGACGGGCTTTTCGAGCTTCCAGACCTGGCAGTTCATCGTGCGCTGGGGGGCCGATCCCGACAATCCCGGCGTCGACATCGCCCGTGCGCGGGAGGCGACGGGCTTTGCGGTGGCGCTCGATTTCCTGTCGATGGCGGTCGGCACGCTGGCGTCAGCCGTGCTGGTGCTGACCGCGCCGCTATGGCTCGACGTGCCGCCCGATCTGATGTGGCTGACCTTCTGGTATTGCGTGATCTCGCTGCTGACGATCCGCACCACGCCGACGGGAATGCTGCGCCTCCATTCGGAATATGGCCGCGCGACCTGGGCCGAGGCGGTGCAGCCGATCATCCGCGCAACCGGGGCCGGGCTGGCGTGGCTCTACATGCCCAACGTCACCGGCTTCATCCTCGCCTTCGCGGCCTCGGAAGTGGGCACGGCGATTGCGCTGTGGATCGTCGCTTTGCGGGTGCAACCGGTCACCCTCGCCTCGATCAGCCTGCGCACAATCCCGGCGCGGCATAAGGATGCCTGGCGCTTCGTGCTTTCGACCAACATGTCTGGCAGCCTTGCGGTGGCGGGCAAGCAGGTGATGATCCTGCTGGTCGGCACCTTTGGCGGGGCTTACCTCGCGGGTGGTTTCCGCATCGCCAACCAGCTCGGCGTGGCGCTGATCGCACTGGCGCAGACGATCTCCAAGGCGATCCTGCCCGAACTGGTGCAATCGCGCGACGGCGCCGTGGAGATCGCGCGGCGCATGGCAAACATCGCCGCGATTGCCGGGGTGACCGCGGTGGTGACCGCGATCCTGTTCGGCGAACAGGGGCTGGCGCTGATCGCGGGCGAAAAGTTCACCGGGTTCTACTGGGCGATGATCATCCTCAGCATCGCGGGCGCAGTCGAGCTGGTGGGGGCGAGCCTCGAATCGCTGCTGATCTCGGCGGGCAAGGCCCATGTCGCCTTCCTCGTCCGGCTGTTCCCGACGATCCTTGCACTGGTGATGCTGCAACTCGCGATCGACTGGAAGGGCGCGCAGGGGGCCGGCTTTGCGGTGCTGGGATCGAGCGTGCTGACCGTGGTGGGCTTCTACCTCGCGATCGTGAACCTCAAGCAATTCCGGCTGGTGGTCGCGCCGGAGGACGAAGGGGCGGACAAAACGCCCGCCCCTCCCAAAACATAGATCATCTCGGTGTAAACGAGAGGGGCTGGCCTAGCCCTCGTAAGCCAGCTTGGGCTTCCGCGCCGCGGCGGTCTCGTCGAGGCGGCGGCGGGGGGCGTAGTAGGGGGCCTGCTTCAGCGCCTCGTCCCCTTCCAGCGCGCGGGTGACGACACTGCGGAAGGCGGTGATGAACTGATCGATCGCCGCCTTGCTTTCGGTCTCGGTCGGCTCGACCAGCATTGCGCCGTGGACCACCAACGGGAAATAGACTGTCATCGGATGATAGCCCTCGTCGATCAGCCCCTTGGCGACATCGAGCGTCGACAGGCCTTCGGTGAAGTCCTTGTCGCCGAACAGCGCCTCATGCATGCACGGGCCGGAGCTTGCGAAGGGCGCGTGGAGGATGTCCTCCATCGAACGCAGGATGTAATTGGCGTTGAGCACCGCATCCTCGGCGACCTGCTTCAGACCGTCCGCGCCGTGGCTGAGCATGTAGGTGAGCGCGCGGGTGAACATGCCCATCTGGCCGTGGAAGGCGGTCATGCGGCCGAAGCTCGGCCCGCGCTCCTCGCGGTTCTCTTCCTCGACGAGGTAGAATTCCCCGCCCTCATTCTGGCGGATGAAGGGCAGCGGGGCGTAGGGCGCCAGCGCTTCGGACAGCACCACCGGCCCCGAGCCCGGCCCGCCGCCGCCATGCGGGGTGGAGAAGGTCTTGTGCAGGTTGATGTGCATCGCATCGACGCCAAGGTCGCCGGGGCGCACCTTGCCGACGATGGCGTTGAAGTTCGCCCCGTCGCAATAGACGTAGCCGCCCGCCGCGTGGACCGCATCGGCGATCTCGCGGAAGTCCTTTTCGAACAATCCGCAGGTGTTGGGGTTGGTGATCATCACCGCCGCCACGTCAGGGCCGAGGCGGGCCTTCAGCGCCGCCACATCGACCCGGCCTTCTGGCGTCGCGGGGATATCCTCGACGCGGTAGTTGGCGAAGGCAGCGGTGGCGGGGTTGGTGCCGTGGGCGCTTTCGGGCACCAGCACCACTTCGCGCGCGTCCCCGCGCGCTTCATGCGCGGCGCGGATCGCGAGGATGCCGCACAGCTCGCCATGCGCGCCGGCCTTGGGGCTCATGGCGACAGCGGGCATCCCGGTCAGCGTGCAGAGCCAGCCGCCGAGCTGATGGACCACCTCCAGCGCGCCCTGCACCGCATTCTGCGGCGCAAGCGGGTGGATATCGGCAAAGCCGGGGAGCCGCGCCATTTTCTCGTTGAGACGCGGGTTGTGCTTCATGGTGCAGCTACCGAGCGGGAAGAAGCCGAGGTCGATCCCGTAGTTCTGGCGGCTGAGGCGGGTGTAGTGACGCACCGTCTCGGGCTCGGTCAGACCGACGAGGCCGATGGCGTCGGCACGCTCCAGCCCGCCGAGCCGGGTCGCGGCGCTGGCGTCCACTTCGGGCAGATCGACGCCGGTCACCTCGGCACGGCCGATTTCGAACAGCAGTGGCTCTTCCAGCATCAGCGCGCGGTTGCCGGTGGTGGTGACGGGGCCGCCGAGGAACCCGTCTTCGGCGACCTGCATTTCGGGCTTCCATCCGCTCTTGTTGGGGGCGTTCATCACACGGTCTCCTTGATGCTGGCTTCCAGCTCATGCGCCAGGCGCTCGATATCCTCTTCGGTGGTGGTCTCGGTCACGGCGACCAGCAGCGCGTGCTCCAGCGCCGCGACGCCGGGATAGAGCCGCCCGAGCGACACCCCGCCCAGGACGCCCCGGTCGGCCAGATCGCGGATGATCTCGCGCGCGGGCTTGCCGCCGAGCATCAGGGTGAACTCGTTGAAGAAGGCGTTATTGAGCACCTTCACGCCGGGCACCTTGGCCAGCCGGTCAGCGGCGAGGCAGGCGAGACGGTGGTTCTCGGCGGCAAGCTGGCGCAGGCCCTTCTCGCCAAGCAGCGTCATGTGCGCGGTGAAGGCCAGCGCGCACAGGCCGGAATTGGTGCAGATGTTGCTCGTCGCCTTCTCGCGGCGGATGTGCTGCTCGCGGGTGGAGAGCGTCAGCACGAAGCCGCGCTTGCCCTCGGCATCGGTGGTCTCGCCGCACAGCCGGCCGGGCATCTGGCGCACGTGCTTGGGATCGCGCACCGCGAAGAGGCCGAGGTAAGGTCCGCCGAATTGCAGGCCGACGCCGAGCGACTGGCCTTCGCCCACCACGATGTCCGCGCCCATCTCGCCGGGCGACTTGATCGCGCCGAGCGCGACAGGCTCGGTGTTCACCACCACCAGCAGCGCGCCTTTGGCGTGGGCGGCTTCGGCAATTGGGGTGAGGTCGGCGATGCGGCCGAGAATGTCGGGATATTGCACCACGACACAGGCGGTGTCCTCGTCAATCCGGCCGATCAGGCCTGACAGCTCGGGGTCCGGGGTGATCGCGGGCAGCGCGTCGGCGATGGTGTCGCCGGTGAAGTGCGCCATGGTCTTGACCACCTGCGCATAGTGCGGGTGGAGCGCGCCCGAAAGCACCGCGCGGCTGCGGCGGGTGATGCGGGTCGCCATCGCCACCGCCTCCCAGCATGCGGTCGAGCCGTCGTAGAGCGAGGCATTGGCCACCGCGCAGCCATAGAGCCGGGCGACCTGCGTCTGGAACTCGAACAGCACCTGCAAGGTGCCTTGCGCGATTTCCGGCTGATAGGGCGTGTAGGCGGTCAGGAACTCGCCGCGCTGGATGATCGTATCGACGCTCGCCGGGACGTGGTGGCGGTATGCGCCTGCGCCGAGGAAGAACGGCACTTCGCCTGCCACCAGATTCTTCGCCGCCAGCGCCTTCATGTGGCGTTCCACCGCCATTTCGCTGGCGTGCATCGGCAGACCGTGGATCGGGCCGTCGAGCCGCGCCACCTCGGGCACATCGACGAACAGGTCATCGACGCTGGCAGCGCCGATTGTCGCCAGCATCGCTTGCCGGTCGGTATCGGTAAGGGGAAGGTAGCGCATGGGAGAGGTATCCGTGGCTGGTGGTGAACAGGTCAGGCGGGAGAGGGCACGGCGTTGAGCTGCGCCAGATCGGCAAGCGTCCCGGCGAAACGGGCGGGGCCGGTGTGGGTGGTACGCATCCAGGGCGCGATCCAGATGCGGAAACCCGCATCGCGCACCCGGTGGCAGAAGGCGAAATCGTCGGACAGGTGATGCCCGCTGCCCGGGTCGATCATCGGCTGGAACAGGGCGGTGATGTGCTCCCCCGTCAGCCCGCTCTCGCGGTCGAGCGCGTCTGGCGTGTAGCGCAGTTCCGGGTGACGCTGGCTGAGCGCTTCGATCACGTCGCGGCGCACCACCATCAGCCCGGTGCCGACGCGGCGCACTTCGATCGGCTGGTCGAGCCGGTACTGGCCCGAAGGATCGAGCGGATCGAGCGCGAAGACACCCGAAAAACGCTCGAGCATCACCGGATTGCCCTGCGCCAGCCCTCTGGCGGCAGCGGCGGCGACCAGCGGCCAGTTGGTCATCCGCTTCGGGCACGGCGCACCGACCACGGCGAGCTCCGGATCGGCCTGCATCCGCGCAACCAGATCGAGCAACTCGTCCGGCACGAAGCCGATGTCCCCGTCGATAAACACAAGGTGCGTCGCATCCGATTGCTGGAAGGCCGCCGCCAGCGCGTTGCGCGCCCGGTCGATCGCGGCATTGTTGCTGAGCCAGGCGAAGGTGCACGCCGCGCCCGCCTTCTGCGCCGCGCCCGTCAGGCCCACCACGGCGCGCAGATAATCGCTCTGCGCGCCGTCATAGAGCGGGGTGGCGACCAGCAGCCGCCGAGCCCCCGCGCCTGTGCCGATCGGCGTGATCGTGACGGGCGGGACGGTGGTCACAGGCCCTCGACGAAGGCCTTGTAAGCGTCTTCATCCATCAGCGCGTCGAGTTCGGCCTCGGCGGCGATGGTCATCTTGAAGAACCAGCCGTCTTCCTCGGGCGAGGAATTGACCAGCGCGGGATCATCTTCCAGCGCCGGGTTCACCTCGGTGACTTCGCCGGTGATCGGGGCATAGACGTCGGAGGCGGCCTTGACCGATTCCACAACGGCAGCGTCCTTGCCCTGCTCGATCATCGCGCCGACTTCGGGCAGTTCGACGAAGACGATGTCGCCAAGCTGGCCCTGTGCGTAGTCGGTGATGCCGACCGTCGCGACGTCATCTTCGACATCAATCCATTCGTGTTCGTCGGTGTAGTAACGCGGCATCGTTCAGCTCCCTCTGAAATAGCGGTGGGGGACAAAAGGCGTGGGGCTCACGGTGGCGGCGAGACGCTTGCCCCGCACCTCCACTTCGAGCGGGGTGCCGGGTGCGGCATGAGCGCTGGCGACATAGGCCATGGCGATGGGCGCGCCGAGCGTGGGCGAGAAGCCGCCGCTGGTGACGGTGCCGATCTTGTCAGCGCCTGCGAAGACTTCCGCGCCTTCGCGTGCGGGCAGGCGGCCTTCAAGCTTCAAGCCGACCCACTTGCGCGCCGTGCCCTCGACCAGCTCACGGATAATGCGGTCAGCGCCGGGGAAGCCGCCTTCGGTGCGGCGGCGCTTGTTGATGCCGAAGATGAGGCCCGCTTCGATCGGCGAAGTCTCGGGCGTCATGTCGTGGCCGTAGAGCGGCAGCCCCGCCTCGAGCCGCAGCGAATCCCGCGCGCCGAGACCGATGGGTTTGACTTCCGGTTCGGCGCAGATGAGGTCGGCGATTTCGGCGACGACATCGGCGGGAACCGAAATCTCGAACCCGTCCTCACCGGTATACCCCGAGCGGCTGATCCACACATCGCCTGCGATTGATCCGGTGAAGGTGAAGGTCGCCCCCTTCATGAAAGTCAGTGCGCCCAGCGGCGTGTCGCCGATCACGTGCCGTTCAAGCGCGGCAAACGCCTTGGGCCCTTGCAGGGCGAGCAAGGCGTGCTCGTCCATGTGGCTGATGTTCACCTCGTCGGGCAGATGTTCGCGCAGGTGAGCGATGTCGTCCCACTTTGTCGCGCCGTTGACGACGAGATAGAAACCGTCGTTCCAGCGCGTGACCATCAGATCGTCTAGCACGCCGCCGTTCTCGTCGAGCAGCAGCGAATAGCGCGGGTTGCCGTGCTTGAGGGTGGAAAGGTCGATCGGCAGCACGGCTTCGAGCGCCGCCTCGACACCCTCGCCGGTAAGGTGAAGCTGGCCCATGTGCGACACATCGAAAAGCCCCGCGTTCTCGCGCGTCCAACTGTGCTCGGCGACGATGCCCTCATACTGGATCGGCATTTCGTAGCCCGCGAACGGCACCATCCGCGCGCCCTTCGCCCGGTGCCACGCATCGAGCGGCAGGGCCTTGAGCGGGATGTCTTCGACGAAATCTTCGGTGTCGTGGTCGCTCATCAGGGCCTTCCCGGCAGAATACGGCAGTCCAGCAGCGCAAGCGCGCTGCCCTTCAACTGCCCCCTCTGTCGGGTGACCTGAGAGCTTCGGCGGGCCGCGGGCGGCCAGCCTCCCCTTCGGTGGCCCCGGACATGATCCGGGACGCTTTCCAGAGTGTCACGCAGCCGAGCGGTCCGGTGGCCTGAGAGTTTCCGGGGCGGTTGCTCCTTCGGCGCCTTTGCCTCCTTGCGAAGGCATCGGGCTCTCCCGCTCGCCTGCCCGTCACAGAATCGCTCCTGCGCCGGAAGACCCGCCCGCGATGCGCGAATTGCTGCACCGCGTCAATCGGGCGTTTGACCCTAGCGCCAGTTAAGCCACAGCAAGTAGAGCGCCGAGAGCACGATCCAGCTGCCGTCGAGCGTCTTCAGGCGCTTTGCCCCCAGCCACAGCGCGATCGGACGGGCGAGAAAGCCCCCGAGTGCCGCCGCCGGACCGGCCAGCAGAACCACCTCCCACTGAATGGTGCCGGCCTCGATATGCCAGACCACCCCAGACAGCACGCTGACCGCTGAGATCACGCATGCCGCGCCGGTGCACAGCAACACCGGATAGTGGCGGATGAACAGATAGAGCGCGACCAGCTCGCCCATCCCGACCGAGAACAGCGCGGTGATCATCCCGCCGGGGATCGCCAGCGCGAGCAACACGGCAAGGTCGATCCGCTCCAGCCGGTCGCGCTCAGGGCGGGCGGCGTTGAAAGTCCAGGTCGCCACAATCAGCGCGGTGCCGAGCAGGATCGAGAAGCCCTTGTAGGCGTAGAGCACGCTTTGCTGATCGAAGGCGGTCAGCCGCTGCGTCGCGAGCATCGCGGGGAGCGAGAGCGCCAGCACGCCGAGCACCACAACGGCGAAGTCCTTGAGCCGCACTTGCGCCTCCAGCGGGCCGGGCGCGGGCTGGTGCAGCAGCCGGTCGGTCCAGCGCAGGCTCCCCATCGTCATGCCGAAACTCTGGATGCCCATCGACACGCCCACCACGGCGAGCGGCGAGAGACTCATGACGCCCAGTTCGCGCAGGGCGTTGAAGACGGGGACGAAGACCACGCCCCCGCCAGTGCCCGAGGTGTTGGCGATGATCGCGCCGATGACGCCAACGCCGGGCAGGAACCACAGCTGCGCGAGCAAGGCGGGATCGGCAGGCACCAGCGCCCACAGCAGCGCATAGGCGACAAGCAGCACCAACCCGCCCAGCAGCACGATGCGTCCGGGCGGCAGGGCGGTGCTGCGGCGGTTTCCAGCGAGAGCGTTCACGGTCTAATTGCGGCCCGCCTGTTCGAACGCGCGCTTGATCAACCCCTTCTCGCGATCCGTAAAACCGCCGGTGTCCTCGCCGCCGGCCGGGGGCGGAACCTCAGTGGTAAAATAGACCAGCCCGGATTCTCCGCCTGCCAGAAGCCAGAGCCCCGATTGCAACCCGTAAGCTTCGCCCGAATGGCCGACCGCATCCAATTCGGGGTAGTCCGTCGAGTCGAACAGCCCGTCCTTGCAGCGCCCCGGGAACCGATTGATGTATTGGAAGCCCAACCAGTAGTGGCAAAAGAATTCCTGCCCCTCGGTCTCGCCTTCAAAAGAGACGCGGTTCAGTACGTCCGATGAACGGTCCGAGAGGAACGCGTCATTAAAGAGGATGCCCTGCCCGATCTTCGCCAGATCGACCATCCCGATCCGCACCCCGCCCTGAGGCGAGAAGATCGAGGCATTGGTGCCCGGCACATAGGCGTCGAGATCGCAGGCGACGCCTTCTGCCACCGGGATCGTGCAGGCGGGCTGCAGCTCGGCCGGGGCATCCTTCGCCACCTCGCCCGTATCGCGGTAGAGCGTCACCGCGCGCGCCTCCATGTCCGGGCCGCACCCGATCCAGTTGAGGCAGGCCTTGACCCCCAGCGGCTTGAACACCAGCCGCTCGACCAGCCGGTCATACCGCTCTCCCGAGGCCTTCTCGAGCACCGTCGCCACCAGCGGCGAGCCGAGATTGGCATATTCGAACGCCGCCGCGCCCGGAGGGCCGACATCGCGCCAAGCCGCCGGATCGGCGAACTTGGCCTCAAGGCTCTCGCCCAGCGGGACGATGTAGCCGCCCGCGTCCGACAGCCCCGCCCGATGCGAAAGCAGGTGGGCGAGCGTCACCGGCGCGTCCGGGTGGTAGGGCGAGCGCACCGGCCACCCGAGATAGTTCGACACATCGCGGTCGAGATCGAGCTTGCGCTCGTCCACCAGCCGCAGCGCGGTGAGCGCCATGATCAGCTTGGAGATGCTCGCGATCCGCACCGGATCATTGGCCTCGACAGCGCGGCCCGTGTCCTTGTTCGCAAGCCCCTCGACGATCAGCGGGGTGATCGTCTCGCGGTCGAAGGCGACCACGACGCTGGCCGGCGGCGGCGTGTCCTGCGCGGCGGCCAGCGACGGGGCCACGCCCAGCGCGCAGCTTAGCATCAGCGCCGCAGCGCGCATCCACGTCATCCTCGCCGTATCGCCCCGCATCCCTGAACCTCTCCGGCCCTGCGCCCCCGGCTAAAGCCCGATACGCGCGCGCATCGCCGGGCCAAGGAACACCATGTTGATCCGCTCGCCGCGCGTGTCGCGTAGCCTTCCGCCTGCATAGGCATAGGCCCTCATCCCGCAATCGGCAAAGAGATCGATCACCGCTGGCGACGGCGCCTCGACGATGGTGAGCGGCTGATGCGCGCGGAAGGTTTCAAGCCCGCCTTCGACCACCGCCTGCTCCATCTTCTGCACGTCGATCTTCACCACATCGGGCGCGAAGCCGAAGGAATCGAGCGTCCGCACCGTCACGGCTTGCGCGCTGATCGTGAGCTTGCGCGGGTCAAAATTCCAGAAGTGGTAGGGGTTGGCGAGCCAATTGACGATCGCCTCGCGGTCGAGCGAGGCCAGCGCATCGAGCACCGCGTGATCATAGCGCGGCACGTGCAGCGTCAGCTCCCCGGCGCTTTCGGCCAGAGCGCAGTCTTGAATTTCCACCCCCGGATCGCCCGCGAATTCCTGCCTGAGACGCGCGGCCAGCGCGGCAATCGGCTCGAAACTGACGATCCTTGCAGGGCGCGCGCAGCGCCGGATCGCATGAATGCTCTGCCCGTAATTGGCGCCGATATCGACCACCAGTCCGATCGGCCCCATCCGCGACAGCAACCGGAATTCGTCCTCCATCATCAGGCCGAAATTGCGGGTCAGGCGGTTGTAGAGGCGATGCTTGGCCTCCCACAAACCGGGAATGCGGGTCTGGAGCGACCGGATCACGCTCTTGGGAGGAACCTGCAAACTCACGCTCCTTCAACCCCGGCCCGGCGCGCAGGCCTAGCCCGCGCGGCGGCGCGCCTCAATCGAGATTGGGCCGCAGCCAGCGTTCCGCCGTCGCCAGATCGATCCCGCGCCGCGCGGCGTAGTCTTCCAGCTGATCGCGGCCCACCCGGGCGACGCCGAAATACTGGCTTTCGGGATGGCCGAAATAGAAGCCGCTCACCGCCGCCGTCGGCCACATGGCGAAGCTTTCGGTGAGCGTCAGTCCCGCGTTGGCGGGCGCGTCCAGAAGGTCGAACAAGATCGGCTTCAAGGAGTGATCGGGGCAAGCAGGGTAGCCGGGCGCGGGGCGGATGCCGCGATATTCTTCCTTGATCAGCGCCTCGCAGGTCAGCTGCTCGCCCGGCGCGTAGCCCCACAGCGTGGTGCGCACGTGCTGGTGCAGCGCCTCGGCAAAGGCCTCGGCGAAGCGATCGGCGAGTGCCTTCAGCAGGATGTCCGAATAATCGTCCTTGTCGGCTTGGAACCGCGCCGAGTGCGGGTCGATCCCGTGGATCCCGACCGCAAAGCCGCCGATCCAGTCGCCATTGGGGTCGATAAAGTCGGCAAGGCACATGTTGGCGCGGTCGCGGCTCTTCTTGACCTGCTGGCGCAGGAAGGGGAGCCGCACATGCTCCTCGGTCTCGGGGAGGTGGATGGTGACATCGTCCCCGTCCCGCGCGCAGGGCCACAGGCCGGCAACGCCGCGTGCGGTGAGCCATTTCTCCGCGATGATCTGGTCGAGCATCGCATTGGCATCGGCAAACAATTGCGTCGCGGTCTCGCCCACCACCTCGTCCTTGAGGATTGCGGGATAGTTGCCGTGGAGTTCCCACGCGCGGAAGAAGGGCGTCCAGTCGATGAAGCCGCGCAGATGTTCAAGGCTCCAGTCGGGGAAGACGTGCACCCCCGGCTGCTCCGGCGGAGCGGGCTTGTCCGAGAGGAAGGCGTCGTAGAAATTCGCGCGCGCATCATCGAGGCTGAGCAGCACGCTCTGCGACTTGCCCGCGCGGGCATCGCGGACGTGGATGTATTCATCCTCGACCTGCGCGACATATTCATCGCGCTGGGTGTCGGACAGCAGCTTGGAGGCAACGCCGACCGCGCGGCTCGCGTCGAGCACGTGGATCACCGGGCCTTCGTATGCCGGATCGATCTTCAAAGCGGTGTGGACCTTCGAGGTCGTCGCCCCGCCGATCAGCAGCGGCATGGTCATGCCGGCGCGCTGCATTTCCTCGGCGACGGTGACCATCTCGTCCAGAGAAGGCGTGATCAGGCCCGACAGCCCGATCATGTCGGCCTTGTTGTCATTGGCGGCGGCAAGGATCGTCGGCCAGGGCACCATCACGCCGAGGTCGATCACATCGTAACCGTTGCACTGGAGCACCACGCCGACGATGTTCTTGCCGATGTCGTGCACATCGCCCTTCACCGTCGCCATGATGATCTTGCCCTTGGCCTTGCGCTCCTCTTCGGGGAGCAGGTCCTTCTCGGCCTCGATGAAGGGGATGAGGTGGGCGACCGCCTTCTTCATGACGCGGGCGGACTTCACCACCTGCGGCAGGAACATCTTGCCGCTGCCGAACAGATCGCCGACCACGTTCATGCCGTCCATCAGCGGACCTTCGATCACTTCGATCGGGCGCCCCCCCTTGGCGGCGATGGCGGCGCGCATCTGTTCGGTGTCATCGACGATATGCGCGTCGATACCCTTCACTAGCGCATGTTCGAGCCGCTTTTCGACCGCCCAGCCGCGCCATTCCTCGGCGGCCTTTTCGTCGGCAACCGATTTGCCCTTGAAGCTCTCAGCGAGGGTGATGAGGCGTTCCGTAGCGTCGGGATCGCGGTTGAGGATCACGTCCTCGCAGGCGTCGCGCAGCGCAGGGTCGATCTGGTCGTAGACGTCGAGCTGACCCGCGTTGACGATCGCCATGTCGAGCCCGGCAGGGATCGCGTGGTAGAGGAATACCGAATGCATCGCGCGGCGCACCGGCTCGTTGCCGCGGAAGGAGAAGCTGAGGTTGGAGAGGCCGCCCGAGTAATGCGCGTGGGGGCACAATTCGCGCAGTTCCTTAACCGCTTCGATGAAGTCGACGCCGTAGTTGTTGTGCTCCTCGATCCCCGTCGCCACCGCGAAGATGTTGGGATCGAAGATGATGTCTTCAGGGGGAAAGCCCTCGGCCACCAGCAGATCATAGGCGCGCTTGCAGATCTCGACCTTGCGCTGCTTTGTGTCGGCCTGGCCGGTCTCGTCGAAGGCCATCACCACCACCGCCGCGCCGTAATCCATGCAGATGCGGGCGTGCTCGAGGAACGCTTCCTCGCCCTCCTTCATGCTGATCGAGTTCACGATCGGCTTGCCGCTGACGCACTTCAGCCCCGCCTCGATCACGTGGAACTTTGAGCTGTCGATCATCACTGGCACGCGCGCGATGTCCGGCTCGGCCGCGATCAGCTTGAGGAAGGTGGTCATCGCGTGGACCGCGTCGAGCAGACCCTCGTCCATGTTGACGTCGATCACCTGCGCGCCGTTCTCGACCTGCTGGCGCGCCACTTCGACCGCGGCGGGGTAATCGCCCGCCATGATCAGCTTCTTGAACGCCGCGCTGCCGGTGACGTTGGTGCGCTCGCCGATATTGATGAAGCGGGAGGAGGAAGAGGGTTGGTTCATTTTCTCAGGTTCTCAGTTCCGTTCGCCTCGAGCGAAGTCGAGAGGCTGGTGCGGGGTGTCTCGACTTCGCTCGACACGAACGGGGGTGGGTTTGATTAGGCCGCTACGAAGGCCTCAAGTCCCGCCAGCCGCATCTGCGGTTCGGGCGAAGGCACCTTGCGCGGCTCGCTCTTGGCGACAGCCTTGGCAATCGCGGCGATATGCGCGGGGCTCGATCCGCAGCAGCCGCCGAGGATGTTGACCTGACCGTGATCGGCCCAGTCCTTGACCAACCCCGCCGTGGTTTCCGGCATCTCGTCATATTCGCCGAGTTCATTGGGCAGGCCCGCGTTGGGGTAGATCATCAGCAGCGTATCGGCGATCTGCGAGAGCACCTTCACATGCGGGCGCAACTGCTCGGCACCAAAGCTGCAGTTGAGGCCGATGGTGACGGGCTTGGCATGGCGCACCGCATACCAGAACGCCTCGACCGTGTGGCCCGAGAGATTGCGGCCCGACAGGTCGGTCAGCGTCATCGAGATCATCAGCGGCACTTCGCGGCCCAAATCGCGCTCCAGCTGCTTGACCGCCATGATCCCGGCCTTGGCGTTGAGCGTGTCGAACACCGTCTCGATCAGGATGAAGTCGCAGCCGCCTTCGACCAGCGCGGCGGCTTGCTCCTTGTAGACCGCGACCAGCTCGTCGAAGTCGATCTCGCGGAAGCCCGGGTCTTCGACATCGGGGCTCAAGGAGAGCGTCTTGTTGGTCGGCCCGATCGCACCCGCGACGAAGCGGGGCTTGCCGTCCTTCGCCGCGTATTCATCGGCGAGGCTGCGCGCGATCTGGCCGCTGGCGAGGTTGATTTCGCGCACCAGACCCTCGGCGGCGTAATCGGCCTGAGAGATGCGGTTGGCCGAGAAGGTGTTGGTCGAGACCACGTCCGATCCCGCATCCAGATAGGCGCGGGTGATGTCGCCGATCACATCCGGGCGGGTCAGCGCGAGGATGTCGTTGTTGCCCTTCTGGTCAGCGGGCAGGCCGAGATCCCCCGCATAATCCGCCTCGGACAGCTTGCGGTTCTGGATCTGCGTCCCGAACGCGCCGTCGAAGATCAGCACGCGATCCTTCGCGGCGTCGAGGAGTTGTGCGCGGGCGCTCATGCGGCTTCTCCGACAGGACGCTTCCCGAGCAGGTGGCAGATCGCATAGGCCAGATCGGGGCGGTTGAGGGTGTAGAAGTGGAAATCGCGCACGCCCCCTGCGTAGAGGCGGCGGCACAGCTCGGCGGCGACCGTCGCGGCGACCAGCTGGCGCGCAGCGGGCTTCTCGTCGAGCCCTTCGAAGAGGCCATCCATCCATGCCGGGATCGCTGCCCCGCAGGCACCGGCGAATTTCCGCGCCTGCGCGACATTGGTGACGGGCAGGATGCCCGGCAGGATCGGCGCGTCGATCCCTGCCGCAGCGCACTTGTCGCGGAAGGCGAAGAAGGTTTCGGCCGAAAAGAAGAACTGACTGATCGCGCGGGTCGCCCCGGCGTCGATCTTGCGCTTCAGATTGTCGATATCCGCCTGCGGGCAATCCGCATCGGGGTGCGTTTCGGGATAGGCGGCTACGCTGATCTCGAAGGGGGCGATCTCCTTTAGGCCCGCGACCAAGTCGGCGGCGCTGGCATAGCCTTCGGGGTGCGGGGTGAAGGGCGCGCCGGGCTCGCCTGCGTCACCGCGCAGCGCGACGATGTGGCGCACGCCCGCTTCCCAATATTGCTCGGCCACCTCGCGGATTTCCGCCTTGCTCGCCGCAACGCAGGTGAGGTGCGCGGCAGCGGGCAGCTTGGCCTCGGCGATGATCCGCGCGACCGTGGCGTGGGTGCGCTCGCGGGTCGATCCGCCCGCGCCATAGGTGACCGAGACGAAGCTCGGCCCCAGCGGCTTCAGCTGCGTCACCGCGTCCCACAGCTGCTCTTCCATTTTTGCGCTCTTGGGCGGGAAGAATTCGAAACTCACCGCGACATCGCCCGGCAGGCCGCTGAACAGCGGCGTATCGGTGGCGGTGCGGTATTCGTGGAGTTGGTCGAGCGTTGGGGTCATTTGGCAGTTTCCAGAGCAGCAGGCTTGGGAGAGGAAGCGTTTGCGCGGCGCTTGGCGGTCCAGATCTTGACGACCAGCGGCCCGCCTTCGAGGGCCTGAGGCGCAGCGGGCACAAAGCCGGCGGCGCGCAGCAGCTCGGCCATCTGACGATCGGAAAAGCCGAGCCGCGTGTGCTGATGGCGGGTGCGCAATTCTTCGTGATCGTGGCTGGCGAAGTCGACGATCGCAATTCGCCCGCCGGGGCGCAGAACGCGCGCGGCCTCGGCCAGCGCAGGCGCGGGATCGGTGGCGAAGTGCAGCACCTGATGCAGCACCACCGTATCGAAACTGGCATCGGCCAGCGGCAGCTCGGCAAAATCGCCCTGCACCAGCTCGATCTGCGCGGCGGGCAGATGTTGCAGCTTGGCGCGGGCGACGCGCAGCATCTCGAGGTTTTTGTCGAGCGCGACGATGCGTTCAGCGTGAGGCGCGAACAGCTCGGCCATGCGGCCGGTGCCGGTGCCGATGTCGAGCAGGTGGCCCAGCGGCGCATCCGCCAGCGCCTCGGCCAGCCGCCGTTCGACCTCGGCATCGGCGCTGTGCAGCGCGCGCAGCTCGTCCCACTCTCCGGCGTGACGGGCGAAATAATGTTCGGCGGCGCTTTCGCGCGCATCGCGAATCGCGGCGAGTTTCTTGCGATCAGCCTCGCACAGGGCGGCGAAGGCGGGCTCTTCCGCCTCGGCGACGGCGAGCAGGCGCTGCACCGCTTCGACCAGCGGTCCGCGCGCTTCGACCTGGCGCAGGAACACCCAGCTGCCTTCGCGGCGACGCTCGGCAAGGCCCGCATCGCACAGGATCCCGACATGGCGCGACACGCGCGGCTGGCTCTGGCCGAGCACCTGCGCCAGTTCGCCCACGGCCAGCTCCATCGCGCCGAGCAGCCGGGCGATGCGCAGCCGGGTCGGATCGCCCAGCGCCTTGAAGATGTCCTCGATAATCATTGCGCGAGGATCATATAAAGATATTTTTATATCTGTAAATCACCTCTGAGCGCGCGATGCGCGATCATTCGAGCTCGATTGGGGCCGCCCCGGCTGAGGGCTGGAACCGCTCGGCGCGGGCAGGCAGGCCGGTGGCGGCGCGGTTGTAGCGGGCTAGCGCCTCGTCAATGGCGCCGGTCGCAATCGCGCTGCTGATCGCGACCAGACACCCGCCGAGCCCGGCGCCCGACAGCCGCACACCGCCCGCATCGCCTAGCGCATCGGCGACCAGCTCGGCCAGCTGATCGATCTGCGGCAGCGAGGCCGCGAAATCCTGCGACAGCGAAAGGTGCGCCTCGCGCATCACTTCGGCGAGCAGCGCGGTATCGCCCCGCACCAGCCCCTCGCCGATCCATTCGATCCGTGCAGCCTCGCCCACGACATGGCGGGTGCGTGCCAGCAGCACCGGATCGAGGCTGGTCTGGGCATCGAGCAGCATCGCCGCATCGACATCGCGCAGCGCCTTGACCGCGAAATGCTCCGCCGCCGCCGCACATTCAGCGCGGCGCGCTGCAACGATGTCGATGGCGGGATCGCGCCGGACTCCGGTATCGATCGCGGTGATCGCAAGATCCGGATGGATCGGTATCGCCATGTGATCGAGGCTGCGGCAATCGACCAGCAGGCCATGCCCCGCAGTACTCGCAGCCGAGGCCAGCTGCGCCGTGATCCCTCCGGCATGACCGGTAAAATCCTGCTCCGCCAGCTGCGCGGCCTTGGCCAGCAGGTCGGTGGAGAGGCCTAGCCCGCAATAGTCCGAACAGGCCAGCGCCACCGCCACGCCGAAGGCGGCCGAGGATGACAGCCCCGTCCCGATCGGCACATCGCCAGCGATCGCGATCCGCATCGGCCGGACCCGCTGGCCATAGCGCCCCAGCGCCTGCACCACGCCGCGCACGTGGTTCTGCCAGTTGTTCTCACCCGGACGGATCGGCGCGAGCAGATCGAACCGGTCGCGCGCGCTGGCCATGTCGCCCATGTCGAGCGCGACCGCCTCGAACAGCTTTTCCCGCGTGGTCGGTGCGGGCGGGCCGACCGCAACGATCGTCTCGCGGTCGATGGCGCACAGCAACTCATAGCCATCTGTGTAATCGGCGTGCTCGCCGATCAGATTGATCCGGCCGGGCGCGGCAACGAAGCGGCTCGGCTCGACCCCATAGGCAAGCCGGTAGCCCTGCCTGGCGCGGGCAATCAGTCTGTCACGGCGATCCAACAGGGGCGCGTCCCTCCCAACCTGTTTGCCACATGCAACAAGGCGCTGACACAACGCAACATCTTTGCAACATTCTGGCGGGCGCGGCAGCGGCCGGAGCAGCAGCGCTCAGCCCGGCGCGCGCCTCGGCAGCGCGACCGGGGCGAACGTCGCCCGCCCGCCCAGCACCAGCCGGTTGAAGGCGAGCGCAGCGATCACGCTTGTCACCAGTGTCACCACCATGAAGTGGATGTAATGCAGGGTGATGATCCCGGCGGGCGAGAGGTGGAAGGTGAACAGGCCATAGAGCGCCACGCCCCACACCACCCCGGCAATCGCCGCCGAAGCCGCGACACCGCGGAACAACAACCCGGCGACAAACGCGCTCAGGATCGGCATCGACAGGAGGCCGTTCAACTGCTGGAGCAGATTGATGATGCTCGTGGCGTTCTGATACATCGGCACCAGCAGCACCGCAATGGCAGTGAGCCCTACGCACACCACCGCCGACAGCTTCCAGTGATCCTTCACCTCGCCGATGAACTGTTCGTGGAAATCGACCGCATAAAGCGCGACGGACGAATTCAGCACCGCGCTGAAGGTGGTGATGACCGCGGCGGCGACCATCGCCGCAAAGGCTCCCGAGAGCCACGGCGGCAGGATCTCGGCGACCAGCATCCCGTAGGCCTTGTCTCCCACCACCCCGAACAGCTTGAAGGCGACGATACCGGGGATCACCACGATCGGCGGGACGATCAGGATGCGGATCAGCGCGGCGACCATCACCCCCTTCTGCGCCTCGCGCACGCTGGGGGCGGCCATCGCCTTTTGCGTGAGGTTCTGGTTGGTCGACCAGTAGAAGATCTGGATGAAGATCATCCCCGTCAGCAAGGTCGGCCAGGGGATCGGGCTGTCCGGCCCGCCCACCATGGTGATCCGCTCGGCCGGGACGCCGCTGACGATGTCCCAATCCACCGCCGCCATTCCCAGCACCACGATCAGCATGGCAAGGCCGAGGATTCCGATCCCCGACCAGGTGTCCATCACCGCCACAGCCCTCAGCCCCCCGAGAATGGCATAGGCCGCGGCAATCACCGCAAGGATCGCGGCGAAGGCCAGCAGCGGCACGCCCTCGCCGAACAGCGATTGCATGAACAGGCTGCCCGAATAGAGCGCCGCCGGAAGGTAGATCAGCACGTTCCCCGCCAGAAACAGCCCGGCGATCAGCGTGCGGATGCTGCGCCCGCCATAGCGCTGTTCGAGCAGTTCGGTCACGGTGGTGCAGCCCGCGCGATAATAGATCGGCACGAACACGAAGGCGAGGATCGCGAGGCCCACAAACCCGGCGATTTCCCACCAGGCCAGCAGCAGCATCTGGTTGCCGTTCATCCCTACCAGCTGATCGGTCGAGAGGTTGGTGAGCGTGATCGACCCCGCCACGAACAGCCAGCTGAGCTTGCCGCCCGCCAGATAGACATCGCGGCGCGACCCGTCATGCTTGTCGCGGCGGATGGTGAGCCAGGTGGCGAGGCCGATAGCCGCGGTCAGGCCGATGCAGACCGCGATCTGGATCATGCTGCCGCTTGGCATGGTTTCGAACATTTGCGCGCTTTCCCCTCTCCGCAGGGGCGGTTACAGCGCATCGGCGAGGAACCGGCAAGCCTGCGGGCAATGTTCATCACCGGTGCCGGGGAGAGAGGCCTGCTTGGAACACGTGCGGCTGGATGGCGAGGCGCTGACGCTGGTCTTCGCGCTGGAAGCGGGCGGGACGGCCGACCTCGTGTATCTCGGCGCGCGCCTGCCCGAAGGCGAGGATCTCGCCGCCCTCGTTGCGGCAACCGCGCGCGGGCGGCATGAAAGCCAGCCCGATGTTCCGCCGGTGCCGGGTCTGCTCCCCGAGCGCAAGCTTGGGTGGAGCGGGACGCCCGCGATCCAACTGCGGCGCGGCGGCGAGACTATCGAAACCGATTTCCGTTTGCGCGACTGGCAGGCCGCCCCGGACAATCTGGAACTCACCTTTGGCGACGCGGCGCTCGCGATCAGCCTTTCGCTCGGGTGGCGCATCGCCGCAGCAGGCGTGATCGAGGCCTATGCCGTGCTGGTCAATCATGACGAGCCCGATCTGGAACTCAAGCGCCTCGCCGCGCCCGCACTGCCGGTGCCCTGCCGCTTCGCCGACCTCACGACCTTCAGCGGGCGCTGGGCGGGCGAGATGCGCGAGCACCGCCGCCCGCTCGCCCCCGATGGCTTTGCACGGACCTCGGCGCGCGGCAAGCCGGGGTTCGGCGGGGGCAACTGGCTGATCCTGCACGACCGCGAGAGCGAGGGTGTGCTCGCGGCCCACCTCGCCTTCAGCGGCGATTGCGACACGCGGATCGAGTGCGACAACGAGGGCAGCGCCGATGGCCGCGCCGTGCTGCAAATGGCCGCCGCGCAGCCTCATGTCGAAACCGGTTTTCCGGCAGGATCGGTGGCAGCGACGCCGCGGGCGGTATTCGCCCTTGCCGCCAACCGCTCCACGCTGGCGCAGCGCCTCCACGCCTACCTGCGCGCCGAGGTGCTCCCCGGCCGCAAGGACTGGGGCCCGCGCAAGGTTCACCTCAATTCGTGGGAGGCGCTGGGCTTCGACCTGTCCGAACCCGCGTTGATCCGCCTTGCCGATGACGCGGCAGCGCTGGGCATTGAGCGCTTCGTGCTCGACGACGGGTGGTTCGGCGGCAGGAGGGACGACACCAGCAGCCTCGGCGACTGGGTCGTTTCGCCCGATGTTTTTCCCAACGGCCTCGGCCCGCTGATCGACCATGTCCACGCGCGCGGTATGAATTTCGGTCTGTGGGTGGAGCCGGAAATGGTATCGCCCGACAGTGATCTTTACCGCGCACACCCGGACTGGTGCCTGCATTTCGAAGGCCGCGACAGGCCCACGATGCGCGGCCAGCTGGCGCTTGATCTGTCGCGCGCCGAAGTGCGCGAATATCTGATCGAGCGGCTCGATGCGCTGCTGCGCGAGAATGCGATCGCCTACCTCAAGTGGGATCACAACCGCGACCTCTTCCCCACCGCGGGCAAGGCGCTGTGGCAGTCGCTGGGGTTCAACCATGTGCTGGATCGCCTTCGCGCCGCCCATCCCCACGTCGAGATCGAAAGCTGTGCAAGTGGCGGGGGCCGGATCGACTTCGGCGTGCTGTCGCGCGTTCACCGTGTCTGGCCATCCGACAACAACGACGCGATCGAGCGGCTGCGGATCATGCGCGCGTGGAGCCAGTTCATGCCATTGGAAGTGCTCGGCAGCCATGTCGGCCCCTCGCCCAATCCGATCACCGGACGGCGGCTCGACATGGACTTCCGCGCCAAGGTTGCGCTGTTTGGGCACATGGGCGTGGAGGCCGATCCGGCCCGGATGAGCGACGCGGAGCGCGAATGCCTCGCTGCCCATATCGCGCTCTACAAGGCGTGGCGCGGCGTGCTGCATGAAGGCACGCTGTGGCGGCTTGCGCATCCCGATCCGAACGTCTCCGGCATGATGGTGACGCACGGACACAAGGCTTTGGCGGTGGCGGCGCAGACCGCCTTTTCGCCGGTGTTCGACGCCGCGCCGGTGCGGCTCGCCGGGTTGGAGCCCGAGGCGCGCTACCGCGTCACCCTGCCCGAGCCCTGGCCCGGCAAGGCGCGGCGCTACCTCGCAAACGCCGACCAATGGCGCGAAGGCCTGACGCTGAGCGGCACAACGCTGATGACGCAAGGCCTCGCGCTCCCCCTCACCCACCCCGAAACGGCGTGGCTGATCGCGCTGGAGAAGCTCTCGTGAAACTCGGCTGCTGCTATTATCCCGAGCACTGGCCGGAGGCGATGTGGGCCGAGGATGCGCGGCGGATGGCCGACATGGGCCTCTCGCTGGTCAGGATCGGCGAATTCGCATGGAGCCGGATCGAGCCCGAGCCGGGACGTTACGACTGGGGCTGGCTCGACCGGACGATCGACACGCTGGCGGCGGCGGGTCTAAAGGTGATCCTCGGCACACCGACGGCGACCCCGCCCAAGTGGCTGGTCGACCGGATGCCCGACATGGTCGCCATCGACGAGCAGGGCCGCCCAAGGGGTTTCGGCTCGCGGCGGCATTACTGCTTCAGCCACGAAGGCTACCGCGCCGAGTGCCGCCGGATCGTCACCGCGCTCGCCGAGCGATACGGCAAGCACCCCGCCATCGTCATGTGGCAGACCGACAACGAATATGGCTGCCACGACACGGTGCTGAGTTTCTCCAAGGCCGCTGCCTCGGCGTTCCGGGGCTGGCTCGCTGCACGTTACGAGACCCCGCAGGCGCTCAACGAAGCGTGGGGCAACGTCTTCTGGAGCATGGAATATCGGACCTTCGCCGAAGTCGATCCGCCGCATCTGACCGTCACCGAGGCAAACCCCGCGCATTGGCTCGACTATCGCCGCTTCGCTTCCGATCAGGTCGCCAGCTTCAACCGCGAACAGGTCGATATCCTCCGCGCCCATTCCCCCGGCATCGACATTACCCACAACTTCATGGGCTTCTTCACCGAGTTCGATCACCACGCCGTAGGGCGCGATATCGACGTGGCGACGTGGGATTCCTATCCGCTCGGGTTCCTCGAACAGTTCTGGTTCTCCGCCGAGGGGAAAGCCGCCTATCTCAGGCAAGGCCACCCCGATATCGCCGCCTTTCACCACGATCTCTACCGGGGGTGCTCGCAGGGTCGCTGGGGGGTGATGGAGCAGCAGCCGGGGCCGGTGAACTGGGCGCGCTTCAACCCCGCGCCGCTGCCGGGGATGGTCGCCCTGTGGACGCTCGAGGCCTGCGCCCACGGGGCCGAACTCACCAGCTATTTCCGCTGGCGGCAGGCGCCCTTCGCGCAGGAACAGATGCACGCGGGGCTGCTGCGTCCCGATAGCAGCGAGGTCGAGGCCGCGCCCGAGGTCCGCGCCTCCGCCGAGGTGCTTGCCGCGATCGGCCCGCAAGCCGCGACAAGGGCCCCGGTCGCACTGGTGTTTTCCTATGAGGCGGCGTGGGTGATCGGCATCCAGCCGCAGGGGGCGAGCTTCCGCTATCTCGAACTGGTGTTCGAATGCTATTCGGCGCTGCGGGCCAAGGGGCTGGATGTCGACATTGTCGCGCCCAAAGCCGACCTCACCGGCTATCGCATGGTGCTGGTGCCGACGCTTCCCATCGTGCCTGAAGGCTTTGCCGAGACGCTGGCAGGCCTCAGCTGCCCGGTGCTGCTGGGGCCGCGCTCCGGCAGCAAGACGCGCAGCTTCTGCATCCCCGATGGCCTTGCGCCGGGCGACCTCAAACCGGCGATCCCGCTCACCGTCACCCGCGTCGAATCCCTGCGCGACGGCGTGGCCGAACGGGCGGAGGGCTTTGCCGTCACCCGCTGGCGCGAGGATGTGGCGAGCGACCTCGCCCCCGAACTGACCGACGCGCAAGGCCGGGGCGTGGTCTGGCGGCACGGCGCGGTCCGCTATTGCGCGATCTGGCCCGACGCCAAGCTGCTGGCGCTGCTGGTAGAGCGGATGGCCGAAGAGGCGGGCGTCCCGCTCACCCCCCTGCCCGAAGGCATCCGGGTGCGGCGCACGCAGAGCCACGCCTTCACCTTCAACTATGCCGCGCAGCCGGTCTTCGTCCCCCATCTCGGCGCGACGCTGGGCCCAGCGGGGTGGCGGGTCGATCCGCTCTAATCCGCCGCCAGCAAGCGCCGGTAGTGATCGGCGAGCGTCTCGGTGCCGAACTCGGGGGTCAGGTCGGCCGAGTACTCCCCCGTCGCCGGGTCGAGCACCAGCATCGATTCGGTCGCGTAGTAATGGGCGATGCGGGTATATTCGGCCTTCTCCGCCAGCCAGCCCGAAAGCCCCGCGCCAAGCCCCATTACGCGCGCGGCATAGGTGAACATTTTCGGCGAAACCGATGTGAAGCGCGGCGGCTTGCCGGCAGCTGCGAACAGCATCGTGCCCGCATCGCGCAGGCTCACCGCCGGGCCGGGCCCTCCGATGGGAAGGATGCGCCCGAGCGCTTCGGGATCGTCGATGCACCCGGTGATGAACCGCGCCAGATCGCCGTCGCTGATCGGTTTGCAGCGCGTGAGGTTCCCGTCGCCGAAAATCAGGAAGGGCTTGCCCGCCTTCACCCGCCCCACCTGCCCCGAGAGCGATTTGAAGAACGCCGTGGGCCGGATGATGGTGTAGCCGATCCCGCTCGCCGCCAGCTCTGCTTCGAACCGCAATTTGGCGTGCTGAAAAGCGAGGCGCGGCTTCTGCACGCAGATCGCCGAAAGCAGGATGAACTGCCGCGCTCCCGCCCCCTGCGCCGCCGCCAGCAGCGCGGCATTGGCGCGGTGATCGACCGCCTCGGCATCCCTGGGCGCGCCCGAGCGTGAGGCGATACAGGAGATCACGACCTCGGCCCGCGCGTCGGCAAGCGCTGCCGCCAGCGCGCGCGGGTCTGCCAGCAGCGTGCGGCCCTGCGCCGCCACCTCATGGCCCTCTGCCGCCAGCCGCGCCGCGACCGCCTGCCCGATCGTGCCGCTCGCCCCGGCAAGGGCGACACGGACGGGACGGGCGGTGCCTTGGCTCATGGGCCTACCCTAGCCCCGCCGCCGCTTCGGTAAAAGTGGCACTTGCCGCCCATCCCCCCCTCGCGCATCATCGGGGACGAGAGAGGACGGAAAAGACAATGGCCGATTACGACTGGGTGATCCGCGGCGGCACCATCGCCGATGGCACGGGCGGCGAGCTGATCGAGGGCGATGTCGCCATCACTGGCGAGCGCATCGCCGCCATCGGCAAGGGCCTCGGGCGCGGGGCGGAGGAGATCGACGCACGCGGCAGGATCGTCACACCCGGTTTCATCGACGTCCACACCCATTACGACGGCCAGTGCATCTGGGCCGAGGAACTCTCCCCCTCCTCCGCCCACGGCGTTACCACCGCGGTGATGGGCAATTGCGGCGTCGGCTTCGCGCCCTGCCGCAAGAGCGATCACGCGATGCTCATCAACGTCATGGAGGGCGTGGAGGACATCCCCGGCGTGGTGATGACCGAGGGGCTGGACTGGGACTGGGAGACCTTCCCCGAATATCTCGACACGGTCGCCGCCGGAAAGCGCGACATCGATGTTGCGGCTTACCTGCCCCACTCCCCCTTGCGGGTCTATGCGATGGGCGAACGCGGCGCGGCGCGCGAGGTGGCCACCGACAACGACCTTGCGATGATGCGACAACTGACCGCCGATGCCATGCGCGCGGGCGCCATCGGTTTCGCCACCTCAAGGCTCAGCATCCACAAGACCGCCAGCGGCGATGCGATCCCGACCTTCGACACTGACCTCGCCGAGCTCGAAGCGATCGGGCGCGGGATGGCCGATGCCGGGGCGGGCACGTTCCAGGTCGTGCTCGATGCCTTCGTCGGATGGGACAAGGAATATCCCGTGATCGAGCGGATGATCGCGGCGAGCGGCCGTCCGGCGACCTTCACGCTCGCCTCGGGCAATGAAGGCCCGCCGCGCTGGCGCCGGGTGCTGGAGATGCTGGAGGCAACCAATGCGGCGGGCGGCGTCGCCAACGCGCAGGTGATGCCGCGCCCGATCGGCCTCATCGCCGGGCTGGAACTGACGGTGCACCCCTTCGTGCTGTGCCCCTCGTGGAGCAAGATCGCGCATCTTCCGATCCCCGAACAGGTCGCCGCGATGCGCGATCCTGCTTTGCGCGCCGCGTTGCTCACCGAGGATTTCACCCTGGGCCACCCCTTCAACGAGCTGGCGCGCAACTGGCGCTGGCTGTTCCCGCTCGACAATCCGCCCGACTATGCCCCGCCTGCGCACATGAGCATGGCGGGCCAGGCCGAGGCGCGCGGCTGCACACCGCAGGAGGTCGCCTATGACCGGCTGCTCGACACCGAGGGGCGCGGGCTGTTCCTCGCCGCGCTGGGCAATTACGAGAAGGCCAGCCTCGACAGCGCGCACGAAATGCTGCGCCACCCGCATTGCGTCCCCGGCCTTGGCGATGGCGGCGCGCATTATGGCGCGATCTGCGATGCCAGCTATTCGACCTATCTGCTGACCCAGTTCGTTACCGGCAACGGCCCGCTCAAACTGGGGCTGGGAGAAGCGGTGCACATGCTGGGACAGAAGGCCGCGCGCGCGGTGGGGCTGCATGACCGGGGGGTGCTGCGGGTAGGCGGCAGGGCCGATTGCAACGTGATCGACCTCGACCGCCTCAGCCTGCATCTGCCCGAAGTCGTGCGCGATCTGCCCGCAGGCGGACGGCGGCTTCACCAGCGCGCGACGGGCTACGAAGCAACCATGGTGGCAGGCGAGGTCATCCGCCGTTTCGACCAGTCCACCGGCGCGCGGCCCGGGCGTCTGGTGCGCGGCAGTGCCTATTCCCCCGCAGCGGGCGCAACTGTGTAGAGCAGGCCCTTGCCCGCAAAGGGCACGCGCGTCAGTCGGTCAGACACGACGACAGGCTCGGCGTAATTGCCGACGATCCAGACATGGGTGAAGGCATCGAGCGGCAGCCGCCCCAGCGCCTGGCTCAGCTTCCAGCGGCCCGGGTAGTTGCAATCCTCCCCCTGCACCAGATGCGAAGGATCACGCACGAAGGGCTCGGCGGCGGGGTAATGCACCGTCATCGGATTGACGCCGGGCTGCTGCCACTGGTCGTTGACGAAGGCATTGCGCCGCGCAATCGCCGCGCCGCCGACGTGATCGAGCACCGGGCTCGCCCAGCGCGCGCCGCAGGGCTTGACCATCAGGAAAGCGATCCGCGCGCCGTCGGGCACCTTGTCCAGCGCGGCCAGCGCGGCTTGCACCTTGCGGTCCTGCTCGAGATAGGCGGCGCTGGTGATCGCCATGCGCCCGGCGAAGAACACCACCGCCAGCACCGTCACCACCCGCAGCATCGCCGGGCCGAGCCGCGCGGGCGCAATCGTGACCAGCGCGAGCGCAAAGGCGTAGGGCAGCAGCCGCATGTCGGCAAAGGCCGATCCGAACACCCGGAACGGCAGGACGAGGAACACCGCAAAGCACAGCAGCGCCGCGATCCCGACCCGCGGATCGAACCGGAACGCGCGGCCGCACACCAGTGCCGCCAGCACCGCGCCTGCAATGATCACCAGCGATGCGATATCGAGCGTCGACCACTCGGTGCGCAGCGTCGAGAGCAGCCATTGCGGCTTGAAGTCCATCGACCATTCCGACACCGCCACCCCGGTCGCATCGGCGCGCCAGATCACCATCGGGATCACCGGCAGCAGCAGCGGCCAGCACATCCCCACGATCCGCACCACCGCCCCCACCGGGCGCTTGAGAAGGGTCGGCGCGGCCTCGGCCAGCATCGCCGATCCGGCCAGCAGGCCGAGAAACGCCCAGCCATAGGTGTGCGCGACCCAGATTGCCGCGCCCGCCACACCCAGCCACAGGCGCGCCGCCCCATTGCGCTCGGCCCGGTGCAGCCGCAGCCACATCACAAAGGCCAGCATCGCCAGCGCCATGCTCAGCGCGTAGTTGAGAAAGCCGTAGTTGAAGGGATAGCCATAGAGCAGCGGGATCGCCATGACCGAAAAGGGCGACACGCGGCCATGCACTTCGCGGCTGATCAGGAGCAGACCCGCAGCGCCCAGAAGCTGGGTGAGGATCACCACGACGCGCACCGATGGTTCCAGCCCCAGAAAGGGGTGCAGCACCTCGATCAGGATGTCCGCGCCGAGGTTGCCGATCAGCCGCCATTCGTAGGAATAGAAGGGCTGCAAGGCGGGCCGCGTGTCGAGCTCGGTCTGCACCGCATAGCGTCCGAGATGGCCGTAGAGATCGACCAGCGGCGGGAAATCCACCAGCATCAGCGGGAGAATGGTGACAAGGCCGATTCCCAGCCACACCGCCCAGCGATCAAGCAGGCCATGGGGCGGCTGCGCGCCGCCGAAGGGCACGCTGGCAAGAGGTGTTCCAAGGTTCATTCGGAAGAGGCCGGCCTGAAGACGAAGAATTGCGAAAGCACGAAGAAGATCACGATATAGGCCGCCAGCGCGGGCAGCTGCGCCAAGGGGCTGTCCGCCCCCAGCGCGCCCTGCGCGGCCACCAGCACGGCGACATTGGCGCCATAGGCGATGGCAAAGGCGGCGAGGAAGCGGATCACCTCGCGCGCGCTGATCCTGCCACCGACTCCGAAGACGAACCGCCGGTTGAGCGTGAAGGACAGCACCAGCCCCACGGTATAGCCCGCCGCATTGGCCGCCAGCCCGCTCAGCCCGGCCCACAACCCGCCGAAGATCACCGCCCAGCCGACCGCCGAATTGGCCACGCCGGTCAGCGCGAAACGGAACACCCGCGCCAGCATCGCCTCACCGCGCGACGAGGCAATATTGCGCGCCCAGCGGCAGCCAGCCGAGCCCGCGCTCAAGCGGGCGCAGCGGGGCGAGCATCGCCGGGAAGAACAGCGTGTAGCGCAGGCTGACGTCCTCGAAGCCCGCCGCCCGGAACCGCCGCCGCATCTCGGGCGCGCTGATCAGCACCGCGTTCACATCGAAAGGGCAGGTCGCCACGGCATGGCGGGTGAGCGGGTTCCAGGGGTTGTGCTCAAACAGCACGAAACGACCCTGCGGCGTCAGCGCGCGGCGGATCTCGCGCAGCAGGCGGATGTGGTCTTCGGCCGGGATGTGATGGAACACGCAGGCGGTGAAGATGAGATCGAAGCTGCCATCCGCGAAGGGCAGGGTCTGCCCGTCGTAGCACACCGTCTCCAGCGGCCGGACGGCGCGCGCGGCGCAATGGGTGAGCGAGCGCGCCGACACGTCGAGCGCGGTCAGCGCCGCATCGGGGAAGGCGTTTTGCAGGTGGGCGATGCAATTGCCCCTCCCCGCGCCGAAATCCATCATCCGGCGCGGTGCAAGCTCGGCTGCGGCGGCAACCCGCGCGGCTTCCTTCGCCTTGTATTCGGCGAAGAAATCGGGATCCTCGCCGCTCAGCCTGACCGACTGGGCGTGCTGCGCGTCATATTCGTCGACATAGGCGTCGAACTCAGCCTGCGACACGGATAGCCTCTGCGGTCTGCGCGGGAGCGTCACGATCGGCCTCGGTCTCTGCGCGGGCAGCCACCGCAACGGGATGGCGCCGCACCTCGGCAATGATGAACAGCGGGCGGTGCTTGGCTTCCATGTACATCCGGCCCAGATACTCGCCGAACACGCCCAGTACCAGCAGCTGCACCGATCCCATGATGAGGATCAGCGCGGCAAGGCTCGCCCAGCCCTGCACCGTTCCGCCCTGCAGCCACACCCACACGATCCCGACCAGCGACAGCAGCCCCGCTACGCCGAACAGCATCCCCAGATGCGAGGCGAAGCGTAGCGGAACGGTCGAGAAACTGGTGACCGCATCCACCGCCAGCGCGACCATCTTGGAGAGGGGATAATGCGTCTCCCCGGCAAAGCGCGCGTCGCGTTCATAGGGGAAGGCGATCTGGTTGAAGCCGACATAGCTCACCAGCCCGCGGATGAAGCGATAGCGTTCCGGCATGGCGTTGAGCTGATCGACCACGCGGCGCGTCATCAGCCGGAAATCGCCAGTGTCGCGCGGGATATGGGTATCGACCAGCGCGCCGAGCATCCGGTAGAACAGCGAGGCCGTGCCGCGCTTGAAGGCGGTCTCGCCGTGGCGTTTCACCCGCTGGCCATAGACCACGTCATAGCCTTCGCGCACTTTGGCGAGCATCGGGCCGAGCAGTTCGGGCGGGTCTTGCAGATCGGCATCAAGCACGAACACCAGCTCGCCCCGGACATGGTTCAGCCCGGCGGTCAGCGCCAACTGGTGGCCGTGATTGCGCGCCAGATCGATCGCCACGATGCGCGGATCGGCGTCGGCATGACGGCAGATCGCCCCCCAGCTGCCGTCCTTCGATCCGTCGTTGACCAGCACCAGCTCGAAATCGTCGGCAAAGATCGCCTCGGCCGCCGCGGTCACCCGGGCGACGAGCGCATCGAGCCCCGCTTCCTCGTTATAGACCGGAATGACGACGGAAAGCGCGCAGGAACCGGTGATGGTGTGCAAAGCCTGCAAGTGTCACGACCTCCTGATGCGCCGGGCAAAGCTAGCGGAAAATGGTCAACAGCGCCTTAAGCCCACCCGTCCGCCAGCCCCCCCGCACGCACAGGTGGTGCGCTTACGGGAACCGCAAAAACGGCTTAAGCATTTGAAAAATAGCCTTATATTCTCAGACTAAAATTCAAAGGCCCCCGAATAGGCCCCTTACCATGCAAGTCACTCACGGTGCCGACCAGTGACCCGCAATTGTGACTCGCACGCCACTAGCCTTTGTTTGCTGGATCAGTCTAGGCAATTTCGCGCCCATATCGCTGAAGAGCACCGCCGCCGAGTGCCATGAGGATCAGCCGTAAGGCGTGCCCCATTGGCTCCGATACGCCTCTCGCGAAGTGGCGACGGTTCGCACCATGTCCCGCACGCCCTGCGCCTTCAGATCAAGAACGAGCACACTGCCATCCACTTCGGCCACGGCTTCGATTCGCCCAAAGTTTGCCCCGTGCTTTTCGGCATAGTCGGCAAGCCCGCGCAGCTTCGAAGCGCCGTCCGCAAGGAAGTCCCCGTGCGGATCGACAATGTCCGCAATAACTGCGCCGGACGCATCCACGCTAAAAAAGAGGAAGTCCGGTCGTAGGAGCAGGGTGTCCCCTGCATAGTCATAGACAATGCCAAGCGAGTCCTGACTTGTGCGCGATGGATTGCGATACCAGCCAATGCGCCCTTCCCGCTGCATCTCGACCTCCTGCACCTTCGTCTCCAGCCCGTTCAATTCGTCTGGGAACTGACCTTCACCATCGCAAAGCAAATGCTCGGTGAAGCACGGCAAGAGGGTTTCCGTCCCGGCTTCAAGCGCCTTGGTCGGCTGGAGCCGTGAACTCGGCTTCGCCAGCCGCACATCGAAGGGGGTTGCGCTCAGCTCGCTAATCTCCCGATAGGCATCGCGGCGCTTATCGGAGAGTAGCGCAATTGCCGTCTGGTATTCTGCCAGCCATTCATTGGCCAAGGCTTCCGCCGCTTTCTCCAGCTGGACTTTGACCGCATCGATCAGCCCCAATGCGGCAATATCGGTGTGAGCATCGATCAGCGAATCTTCGAAGTCGTCCGCATCCTCATTCTGCGCCGCCAGATAGTCAGCATAGCTCGTGGCCAGATCGGGGCTGATAATCCGCCCCGCCCGCCGATAGGCATCTTCGATCACGGCATAGTCAGCCGCTTCCACAAACGCATCAAAGCTCGTGCCGCCAGTTGCAATGTCAGCGACCAGTGTTTGGCCTTCAACCGTGAGCACGTCCGCCCGCGCCTTGGCAATGTCGCCCGCCAGATCGGCACGTATCCCGTCCAACACCTTGTGCATCGCTGCGTGAGCCTTCTTGCCCGCATTCGGCAAAAGCCCATCCTGTGCCAACTCGTGCGCTAGAGCGGTAAGCCGCTTCACCGGGCGCGCAGTCTTCTTGGGCAGGGATTGGGAAGGCAGAGAAACGAACTTGTCCCACAGCGCATCTGGCATGGCAGGATTGGGAAACAGCTCGACCGGCTGGATCAGCACGCGGCGCAGCGGCACGTCTTCGCCCGCGTCGCCGCCTGTCATAAGCGCATTGGCAACGGCTTTGACCGCTTCCTTGTCGAACTTAGGCAAGAAGCAATCGACCGCGTTCAACTGATCATTGCCAGGAATGCGCCGCGCCAAGGGTGAACGCACCATCCGCCCCAAAAGCTGCGTGATATGCGTCCGGTCGCTCGCCGCCCTGAAGGACACCATGACTTCAGCGCGCGGGCAATCCCAGCCGGTGCTAATCGCATCCTTGGCAATCAGAATGCGCACTTCATCGCGTTCCTGCACCCGTTCCGGCTCGACATAGGGGACCGCATGGCTCCCGAACTGCTCAGTCCGGTGTTCGCCCAGCACATTGGCGATGCAATCTTGCGGCAATTCAGGCCAAGTCTCGACAATGGTATCGATCCAGCGCCCAATCTCGTTTGGATCGGGATTGTTCGGCACCTGTAGCACCATGAGCGGCTGGACGGTTTCGCCTTGGCCCTGATCAGCGCCGTATTCCGCCCACGCCTTGGTAATGTCGCGCAGTCGCTCCGTCCCCCGGCGCAAGAACACGGTTGCCATGTCGCCAGTTTCGTCGGGCACGTCGAGCTTGATCGTATCCTTGATCAAGCCGCTGTCCTGCACCTTCTTGGAATCCACCACGACATTGGGAAGCGTGCTGCGCCCCGTCATGCCTGCCATCGCATCATTGAACCGCTGCACGGTCGCGGATATGCCCCAGACGATGGGAATGCCGGGAACGGAGCCGGTGCCATTGATGAGCTGCTTCACAATGGTGGGCCTGCCACGCTCGCCTGTGTTACCCCCATCGCGCATCCCCCTGTGCGCCTCATCGAGCACCAGATAGAGCGTCAAATCCGGGTCTTCGATGGTGTTCTGGATCGTCTGCCAGATGGTGTGAGCGCGCAGATCAGGCATCAGCGTTTCGCCCGTGGCGGTCTTTTCCAGTCCCTCATCATCGGGATCGTGCCCGCGCACCAGCAGGCTCTTCTTGCCCAACTTTTGCGTGTTGAGGAAATACACCTTCCCCGGCTCGAATCTCTCCCGGCTGAAGGTGTTTTCGACCGTCACCAGATCGGAGACGGTGAGCTTGTCCGCCGCCTGAAAGAGCCGCCACTTGGATTGCTCGTTCAATGACGGATCATCACTGAACCAGATCACGACCGCGCCGGGATCGGCTTCGAACTCGTGATCGTCATTGCCATAGAACAAGGCTTCGAAGACCGCCGCCGCCATGACAGTCTTGCCCGCGCCGGTTGTGGCGGTCAGCGAAAAGGCGTGCGAATCCTTGTCTTCGTGCCAGCGTTTGCGCGCTTTCTTCAGCCGGTCGAGCACGTCGGCAACGGCTTCGTCCTGATAATCCTTCAGCGTGAACTTCATGGCTCAGCGCCCCATCGAAAAGCGGAAATTGGTGAGATAGGATTCATACAGCCGCACCGGCTCGACCGTGTCGGGCAATTGCCGCACAACCGATTGGAAGCGCCGCTCGTCATCGGTGACGATGTAGGCAATGCGGATGCTGCCCTTGCCGTGGATCGCATCGACAAAAGGTGCCGCCTGATCCAGATCGGTCAGCAGGCCATAGCAATCAGCCACGCCCCAGCCGCCTTCCGGCAAAGTGTCGATCCGGCTTCCCTCGCTCCCGGCGCGCATCCACAGCAACGGGGCGATGCGCTCGAAGGCGCGATTATGGCTGACCGCAACCGGGGTTTCATAGGTGAGCGTGAAGAACTCGGCGTTTTCCGCAAAGCCATCGGCCATCGGGAACTCGTCCGTGAATTTATAATCGCCCTTGATCGGCTGGCCTTCCGGGGTTTGGCCTGTGATTGCAGCCTTGATCCGGGGTTTCGTGATGTAGTCGCAAATGCCCCATTGCTCCCAGTCGGGATCGGCTGGACGCAGTCCATCCTTGCGCAGCTTGGCCTGTTCGTCTGCACCAACTTCATTGTTAGTCACAGAAATGCACTGGCGACGCCCGCCGTCCTGCCGGTTCAGGCGCATTACCGCATGCGCAGTCGTGCCAGAACCCGCAAAGAAGTCTAGAATGACTGCATCTGATTTCGTGCTGACAAACAGGCGCAAACAATCTTCGACTGCAAACAGGGACTTTGGGAATGGAAACGAACGTCCCGGCAAACACTGCGTAAGGAGTTTCGATCCATGCCAACCGGCGTTGTGTGAAATCTTATTCCAAATCGTTTTCGGCATACGTTGTTCGTTGCCCGTCATCTCCTTTAGAATAGCGCCCCCGGAAACCGAGTATCCTTCAATCACAATCTCACCGGTCACAATTCGCTTTTCGGTTCCAGCGTTGACCGACATTATTGACCAACCTGAACTTTTCTTTGTAGTCTTCCCAGCTCTGAGGAGCCCCTTCTCTGCTCGCTGCCTTGCGGTATCAGCGGCTGTGCGCCACCTTCCCTCTTGTCCGCTTGCGGTCAATGGCCAAATGGCAACTAAACCTGTGGGACATTTGATTGAGCTTTTATCGACACCTAGATCAATTGGTTCACCTACTCCCTCAATGGCACCGGTTTTTTCGTTGACGAAAATAGGATAAAACATTCCTTTTCGGTCTGCCCGAAGGTTTTCATTTCCAGTTCTCACGAATTGAAACCAAAGTTGGGATTTTGTGGATGAAAGCCCCTCATTTAGCATGTCATCGCCCGATTTGCCCGGAACGGCTGCGCCAAACATTACAAAATATATGAACTCATTGCACCGCGAAAATTGACCGGCCCGAACGCTAGCTTGACTGCTAATTACGCTGGAAATCATTTGAATTTGCGCTTCGGGGAAAACCTGCTCAAGTAACAAACCCAGCCGAAGAAATTCCTTCTCATCGATGGTGACGATCAGCACGGCGCTCTTTGGATTGAGCAATTCGCGTGCCACCAAAAGCCGCCGCTCCATCATCGCTAGCCATTTAGAGTGGCGATACTGATCGTCACCCTCGACATAGTCGTTGTTGTATTTCCAGTCCCGCGCCCCGGTGTTGTATGGCGGATCGATATAGATCGCATCCACCCTGCCGCGATGGGTGAAGGTCAGCGCCTCCAGCGCATGGAAATTCTCGCCATTGATCACGGTGTGAAAAGGCTTGTCGCCGCCGCGCTCGACCTTCCCGGTGCTGACAAGGCCGGGATAGATGTAGTCCCGAAACTCGGCCACCACGCACAGATCGGCAACCGGCGCTTCGGCCCGTTCCGGCTCATCGGTGTAAAGCAGGGACAGGCTGGCCACGCGCTCGGCACCCCTGCCCGCAAGGCTCATCACCTTCCAAAGCCGCTGATCGCCCTTCTTGGTCGACCCGCGTTCAGGCAGGATTCGCACCTTGTCGCCCTTGCGGATCGGGCGACCGGGTAGCTCGACATTCTCAGGCCGGTGCCGCTCGAAGTTGAGGCCAAACGCGCGGCGCGACGACAGCGCCCGAAACTCACGCTCCAGCTCCCGCCCCAGATCGGCATCCTTGGCCTTGGCCTTGGCAATCAGATCAGTCAGGCGCGACATGGCACCCCGCCCGCTCGAATATGGAATTGGCGCGCAAACGGCATTTCAGGCACTTGGACAGCTCCCCTGCTAGGCCGCGCACCTAACAGGAAAACCGGCGCGGCTGGAAGGCCTTATGGCGCCCCTTTATTCAGCAGCAGGATCTTCTTCCATAGCCGCATTGCTCTCAGCCCCTGCATCGTCAGCCGCTGCTTCGTAAGAATAATCTTCGAGTTCGTCGGCACTTCGTGACTTTTCCTGCTCTAAATCTTGCATTTTTCGACGCCCGTCTCGGCCAACGAAATTGCTTTCCTGCCCCACCTCATGAATAAGGAACAAATAATTGCCCAATGCAGTCATGGTCTGCATCTCAGATTCGGTCAGAAGTTCTTTTGAACGGCCATCTTTCTGGCTGAAATCAACAAACTTCCCGCCCCAGTATCGAAGCCGACCCTGATACAGACTGGCAATTTTTGAGCTACTGACATCGTCATTCAAGTCCAATGTAGCCAAGTGCCTAAAATGTCTGTAAATTTTAAGGAAATCGTCGAATTCCCCACCCCTTTTTTCAGCAAAAGAGCTAGCGGACCGGGTTTCCAATGTCATCGCTTCATACTGCGAATATAACGCCACCGCTTGCCTGTTGCGGTCCGCCTCAACCTGTTCGGCTGTGGCCATACTCTGACCAATGAGGCCAAAAGCAAAGCCAAAAACAGCAGCGCAAAGCGCACCAATCGCCGCCATTGCACAGTCACGCGCCCATCCAGACCAAAGGCGAGGCGACGATCCAGCATTATCAGGAGGGGGTGTCTCTGACATTAGTCAACCTTGCGCAGGGAGAGAATCTCAGCGGTATGCAGGGAAGCTAATGCGAGACCTGCATTGAGAAAAGGTCTTTTTTGTGCCTGTGAACTATCGGACGGCGTATCACGACAGGATAGAGCCACCCCCATTCAAATCGGAAAAAGTTTAGATGGACGGACAGGGCTCAATCAAAATGCGTTGCAAGCATTCGTTTCATCATTGCCTCTACAATCGCCTCAATCCGCTCTTGTTCGCTAACAATCCGGCCGTCACTCAGCCCGCGGATCAGCTCGGCTTGCCGTGCGGCTGGCACTTTGCCGTAGCTTGTTAGGGTGGTGAGCACCCGCTCGTGTCCGATATTCTGCGACCATGCCTTGAACTCTTCAGGGGTGGTGCAAATGCGCTCGCCAAGCTGCACCAGTGCGTCCCTGAAGCAATGGGGATTGAAATAGGGCAGATCAGCCGCCGCAAAGGCATCGCGGTAGATCGCACGGATCGGCCCGGTGCCGCTCCAGTGCTCCCGCATCAGGCCAATTGCCGTAAAGCCGCCGTGCTCGCCCAGCCCCATCTGCGTCTTCGGGAACAGCGGGTCTTCATCACCCCAAAGCAAGGTGCCGCGCAGATGCTCGCACCAGTCTTCGGCAATCTGGCGCGCGTCACCGCCCACCGGGCAGAACCACGTGGTGAAGGTCTTGCTGCCCTTCGTGCGCACGTCCCGCGCATCCTGAAAGACGCACCCTTGCTTCAAATCCACGTGCTTGAGCTTCAGGCTAGCCAGCGCCGCGCCGCGCGCACCCGTGAGCAAGGCGAAGGCAATCAGCGCCCGGTTGCGTTTTTCAATGTCCGTCCCGGCTGGCATCGATGCGAGCACATGGTGCACCTGATCGAGCGAAGGCACAGGCTTTTCCCGGCTGGCCTTGGCAATCCGCACGTCCTTTTCGGACAGGTTGAAATAGTCGGCATCGCTATAGGCAATCCGCCGCTTGTAACCCGGTTGCCCCGCCAGCCAGACGAAGAAGGCGCGCAAGGCTGACAAGGTCGAATGCACCGTGGCGCGGGCGAGCGGCTTGCCGGTCCGGACGTTGCGCTCCCCATCCAGCCGGGTCTTGAAGGCAACCGCCTGCTCCCGGTGAAACTTGGCGAAGTCCTTGTGCCCGGTCGCCTCTTCGAAGCGTGCAATGGCCTTCGCCACCTGATCGATCGATTGCTCATCCCGGCGCTGCGCGTGCTTCAGATAGTGGAAGTATTCGCGCTTGATCCGGGTATTTGCGGCATTGTGTCTTGCCATTGCTCAAGCTCCCTTCGGATTGTCACAGTTTGGGGAAGGATGCGCCCGCGCATCTATGCTTGAAGGTGCCTGCGTGATTTGCACTGCCAGTCCGGGCATTCTGGCGGCAATGTCAGCCTGCCGGGTGTTCCGGTGCATCATTGTGCCGCACGTCTCACACAGGGCTTTCAGATTGCCCGTGACGGCATTGGCAGGGGTGTATTCGACCATGCCCAGCGCAGGCGCTTTCGGCTCCCGGCACTTGAAGCAATACATCAGCCCCGGCTGGCACGGGCGCTTCCTGGCCTTGGCGCGTTTCGCCCACCATGTCTGAAATTCGCTGCCAATGATCAGGATGGGTTTCGCTCCGTCCAGCACCGGCAAGCCTTCCCTGATCCATTGGCGCACAGAATTGCGATGCACGCCCAACAGATCGGCCAGCTCGAAGACGCTGAAAGAGCGGTGCCGCTTGGCAAGGCGCGGATTGATCCGGCCCATAGCTTCGCCCCTCAGTCCTGCTTTTCGACCAGCCGCCGGAGCGATTCCGCCGTGATCAAGCGCCGCCGCCCCATCTTGCGGGTGTCGAGCTGGCCAGAGCGCATCAATTCATAGACGGTGGTGCGCCCGACGCTGAGCGCCGTGGCGGCATCGGGTATCGAGACGAGCAACTTTTCCATGGTGGTGCTTCCTTGTGCAGCGCCAGCGGGTGCCAGCGGATGCAAGGAATGATCCACGGATTGGGGGTTTGGGGCGCGCGGAAAGGTTCGGAAAGGTTCGCTAACTGTCTGCGTCTTGCATTGCCTGCCAGAGCTGGCGGGCGCGCTGCGTCACAGCTGTGTCGCCGATTTCGATCTCGGCTTCATTGAACCAATTGATCATAGCCTTCTTCACGTCAGCCTGCGACTTCGGCTGCAACTCGCCAGACCATAGTTTGACCGCGATTGCAGCCCACATTGCATCCCAATGGGCTGCAAGCGGTTTACCGCCGGGGTTGCGCTTTTCAACAACTGGCGGGCTAATCGCCGCCAAAGTTGCAAGGCCAATCCCCTTTGCGGCAAGGTCGCCCTTACTCGGCTTTGTAAATGAAAAGCGGTGTATCTCTAGCTGCTTGAACACGCGGCTGCGCATTTCTGCAAACAGCTTGTCGCCCGCACCGGCCACGCTTTGCGACCGTTCGCTGTCTCGGATCGTGGCAAGCCGAATCGCGTTATGCAGGTGGGGCTCAAAACCCCGGAACATAGCTGTCAGACTGGCGGCAATTACGTTGAACGCGTCCAAATCCTGAGCAACGGCTGCGGTCTGATCCACGGCCTGCTCCACGAATTTCGCGGCGTGCTCTTCGACAATATCGACCGCGCGCCGAACGGTATTGCCGGATTGTAGCACCTTCTTTGCCGAATGCTCGGCGTGCATCGCTTTCTGGGCATCGGACGTTTTGCGCCGTGTCTCAGAGCTGAGATGCTCAAGAATCAGCCTGACTTGATTGCGCTCCAGCGTATCCACCAGCTTGAGACTATGGCGCTTTTCCTAAAAGTCTAGCGGGACGCGCGTATCGTGCGTCAACCCGTGAGCGGTCATTTCATCCTTGCCGAAGCCCAGCCGCCGCAGTGCCGCATTGATGGTGTTTTCGGACATGGGATTGCGAGGTGAGCGGATCGAAGGGAACACAAACTGGCCATCGCCGGTCAAATCTCGTGCTTCGAGCAAGATCGCGAGGGACTGGCGGGCGAGCGGAACCGCGTGCTCTTGCCGCCCCTTCATCTTTGCCGCCGGGATGCGCCACACCGCGCCTTCCAGATCAATCTCGGACCATTCGGCCCGACGAAGCTCGCCGGGGCGCACGAAAACGTAGGGCGAGAGACGCAAGGCAAACTGTGTGATCGGCTGGCCTTCATAGCCTTCGATAGCGCGCAAAAGCTCGCCCACCTTCAAAGGCTCAAGAATGGCGGCATGATGCTTCGGCTTCCGGCTGGACAGCGCCCCTCTCAGATCGCGTGTCGGATCGGACTTCGCAATCTGGTTGGCAACGGCATAACGGAAAACCTGCCCAATAAATTGCAGGGTCCGGTGGGCCTTTTCGTCATTCTTTGACGCTTCGAAGGGGCGCACAGCGTCCAGAATTTCGTAAGGCTCAATCTCGGCGATAGGGCGCGCGCCCAGCGGCTTGCGCACGATGTCCAGAAACCATTCGCGCTTGCGCACCGTCGCTTCGGCCAATCCATCCCGCCTGTTCTTGGCGATATAGGCCTTGGCAACGGCTTCGAAAGAATTGGCTGCGCTGATCAATGCCGCCCGCTTGTCTCGCTGCTTCTGCTCGGCGGGATCGACACCCTTCGCCAGATTGCTGCGCGCCGCGTCGCGCAGCTCGCGTGCTTCCTTGAGCGATATTTCGGGATAGGCCCCCAGCGAAAGCTTCTTTTCGGCCCCTACCTTGTTGCGAAACTTCAGCTTCCAGAGCTTGCCACCAGCCGGGGTCACTTGGACATAAAGCCCCTTTTCATCGGTGACCTTGTAGGCCTTGGCGCGCGGCTTAAGCGCCTTCAGTGCAGAGTCCGTGAGTGCCATTTGGGGGCCTCTTGATTTGCGCGGTTCCAATAGGCCCCCACACAGGCCCCCAATTCGCTCCGATTTTCGGCGGACACTGGCGGGCGCTGGCGGTTAAGCCAGCCTCATTTTTGTCAGATTTCCGGGGTTTTCGCAACCTTTCGCGGACATTCGCGAACAAGGGAATGGTGCCGCTTACGTGACTCGAACACGTGACCCCATCATTACGAATGATGTGCTCTACCGACTGAGCTAAAGCGGCATTCCTGCTCGCGGCCCTAATCTGGTGGGCGCGCGGGCGCAATGCAAAGGTGGAGGCCCGAGCCGGAATCGAACCGGCGTGCAAGGATTTGCAGTCCTCTGCGTAACCACTCCGCCATCGGGCCGAGCCTTTACGGAGCCTTCGCTCCGATCGGAAGCGGCGCACTAGCGATTCGGTGGGGCAAAGGCAATCCATGATTGCGGAGCGCCCCCGCACGCGGCAAAGCCCTGCGCCATGACCATTGCCAGCCTGCTCGAACCCGTGACCGGCCAGCCCGGCCCGGCCCACCTTGCCCATGCCGCCGACTGGATGCAGGGGCGCACGCTTTACGGCGGGGCCTCGGCGCTGGTGGCCTATACCATGGCGACCCGCGCCTTTCCCGATCTGCCGCCGCTGCGGGCCGGGCAGGTCGCCTTCGTGGCGCCGGTGGGCGAGCAGATCGACTTGCACGCCGAGATCGTCCGCCAGGGCCGCAACGTCACCCAGGTGCGCAGCGAGATCCTGTACGAGGGCCGGGTCGCGCTCTCCGCCTTCTGGCTGTTCGGCGAGGGGCGCGAGGCCAATGCCGTCCACCCGGCGGCGCGCCCGGATGACTGGCCCGGCCCGCCCGAGGACAATGCCGATGTCAGCCACGGCTTCGCGCCTGCCTTCGTCGCGAAGAACTTCGAGCTGCGCCACGGCCAGCCCAAGGGCACCGAGCGCGGCGCGACGGTGCGGCGCTGGGCGCGGCTGATCGAGGATCACAGCCTCGATCCGGTATCGAAGCTGGTGCTGATGGGCGACGTCATGCCGCCCGGCGCGATGCGGGCGATGCAGCGCGTCGGCCCGATCAGCTCGATCAACTGGTCGTTCAACGTGCTCGACCCGGAGAGCCGGTCGCGCGGCGGCTGGTATCTCGCCGAGAACGCCAGCCAGCACGCCGACAGGGGCTATTCCTCCGAGCGCCTGCGGATGTGGGACGCCGAGGGGCGGCAGGTGCTCGACGGGCTGCAATGCGTGGCCGTTTTCGGCTGAACTGACCAGCCGGGGCGATGTTCGGTTAAGCGTTACAAAGCGGACACCGTGTCCGCTTAATGCTACATCGTTTTCTTACATAATTTCATATGTTTGGTGCAGAAAGCGCCAAGCGGACGGACAGGGAAAGCGCGGCCTTTTCGCGCGCGCCGTGCGGGTGCAGCGGGATTGCGGGGGTGCGGACGATAGCAAAGAGCCGCGTCCGATTTACGCGTCAGGCGGCATGTAGGAAATGTCGGCAATGACGGGCTAACCGCCAAGAGCTGACGTTTTTTTATCGACGCCGTTGCGGACGTTGGCGAGCACGAACGATCGTCATCCCAGCGAAAGCTGGGATCGCTCTCGCTCTCATGCTAGCTCACGGCAACAGGCGGCTGGGTCTACATCATGACCAGCAAGCGCGGCGGCGTACTGTATATCGGCGTCACTGCCGACCTGCCCGCACGGATCATGCAACACAAGCACGGCAAGGGTTCCACCTTCTGTCGTCGTTACGGCCTTGACCGGCTCGTCTATGCGGAGCCTCACGCCGAGATCGCCGACGCCATCGCCAGAGAAAAAGCGATGAAGGCATGGAAGCGTGCGTGGAAGATCGAATTGATCGAAAAAACCAACCCTGAATGGGGTGACCTTTTCGAGCAGATCCACTGACCGACAGCGATCCCAGCTTTCGCTGGGATGACGAAGAGACAAAGCGTCGCCTAACCACCCACTTCCGGTCAAAAGCGAAACTGCGGCGTGATCCCGAAAGCTGCCTTACGGGTCTGGCCCCTTGCCGGAAAAATCCCGCCATTCTGAAAGCGACCCCAAAGTGGCCATTGACGAAAGCTATTTCGGTATTTAGCTAAATAACGATGAATGAGATATTCGACGCTCTCGCCCACCCAATCCGCCGTGAGGTGCTTGAGATGCTCAAGCGCGGGGGCATGACTGCAGGCGAGATTGCGGACCAATTCCCGGTGTCAAAACCCACGATGTCAGGCCACTTTGCCAAATTGAAGGCAGCCGGACTGATCCGGGGTGAAAATCGAAGCGGGTCCATCATCTACACGCTCAATCTCTCCACGCTGGAAGAGGCGCTGCTCGGGTTCATGGGGCGCGTCGGGATTGGCAGTAGCGAGGCTGACCTCCACAACAAGGCGGGAGACACGGCATGAAGGTGCGGGGTCTGTTCTTCGCCAACCTCGGTATCGCAGCGGCGATGGCCGGGTTTGGGTTGTGGGTGGCCGCGGGCCTTGAACCGGGGGCCGAACTGCCGATCCACTGGAATTTGGCGGGTGAAGCGGATGGCTATGCGCCGGCAGCCACGGCCTTGTTGTGGCCAGCAGGCGTGTCCGTCCTGATCGGCGCGCTGTTTGCAGCGATACCCCGGATGGAACCTTTGCAGGAGCGGCTCGAAGCTTCTGCGCCGCTGCTGCGGTCGGTGTGGATCGGGACCATGCTGCTGATGGTCTATCTGCAAATCATGATCGCCGCACCGGCTTTGGGCTGGAAGCTTGGCCCCGATCTGCTTCAGGTCGGACTGGGCGCACTGCTGGTGGTGATCGGCAACAGCCTGCCCAAATCGAGGCCGAGCTTCTTCGTCGGTATCCGGACGCCCTGGACCCTTGCCGATACCGACAACTGGATTGCCACTCACCGTCTTGGGGGCAAGGTGATGATGGGTGCTGGATGCCTGATCGTGGCGGCAGGCCTGTCGCCGCTGCCGACCAGCTGGCGCGCCTCCGCCTTCATGGCACTGCTTGGCGTCGCGGTGGTGGTCCCTGTGTTCTACAGTTGGTGGTTATGGCGCCGAAGGAGCCAGACATGATCAAACATGCCGTGACCATGGCCTGCGCTGCGGCGCTGGGCGCTCCCCTCCAGGCCGAGTCCGGCCCGGCAGAGGTGCCGATCGAGGCAGCAGGGCCGCAAGGCCCGTTGGCGGGCACGATGCTGCGTGGTTCGGATGCGCAAGGACCGGTCGCCTTGATCATTCCGGGTTCAGGGCCCACCGACAGGGACGGGAACAGTCCGCTCGGCGTGCGCGCCGCCAGCTATCGCCTGCTCGCTCAGGGACTGGCCGCAGAGGGCATCACCACCTTGCGCATCGACAAGCGCGGAATGTTCGGCAGTGCTGGCGCTGTCCCCGATGCCAACGCTGTCACGGTGGCGGACTATGTTATCGACACCGCCGCTTGGGTGAAAGCCGTCCGCATGGAGACAGGAGCGCCCTGCGTCTGGCTGATGGGCCACAGCGAGGGAGGCCTTGTCGCGCTAGCCGCGGCACAGGAGGTCGAAAATCTCTGCGGGGTGGTTCTGATCGCAGCTGCAGGCAGGCCCCTGGGTGAGGTGATCAAGTCACAGCTTCGCGCCAATCCCGCCAATGCGCCGTTGATCGAGGCAGCCGATGCCGCGATCGACGCGCTTGCGGCAGGCCGACGCGTGGACGTGACCGCCCTGCCGCAACCGCTTGCGCCGCTGTTCAATCCTGCCGTGCAGGGTTTCCTCATCAGCACCTTTGCGCTCGATCCGGCAGATCTGGCAGCAAAGGCAGCCCTGCCCATGCTGATCGTGCAAGGCGGCAAGGACATTCAGGTCGCGCTTGCAGATGCGGAGCGTCTGAAGGCGGCGAATCCGGGGGCGATGCTGATCATCCTGCCTGATGCCAATCACGTGCTGAAGGATGTTGCGGGGGACAGTCCTGCTGACAACCTGGCCGCCTATCAAGCTCCTGACTTGCCATTATCCGAGGGGCTGGTTGCGGGGATCGCCGCCTTCGTTCGAGACTGAGAGCCACGGTTCCCAAATCCACCCACTCCCCGGCAATCGGGCTATCCGATCGCGCTCGCGACAGCCGCCGCGGCGCAGCGCTTCACACGTCCTCGAAGTTCGGCTTGCGGCGCTCCATTTCGGCCATCACCGCTTCCACCTGGTTGCGGCTGCGCATGATGCCGTGCTGTTCGATGCTTTCCTCCATCAGGATCGCATTGGTGCCGTGCTCCCACATCCCGGCCTGAAGCCGCTTGGCGGCGCGGATCGCGTGGGGGTTCTTGAGCGCGATCTGGCGGGCGATATCCATCGCGCGCTCGTGCGGGTTCTCGTCGAGATAGGTCGCAAGGCCCAGCCCCAGCGCCTCGGTGCCGGAGAATTCGCGGTTGGTGTAGATCAGCTCACGCAGCACATCGTCGCGCACCAGCCCGCGCCACAGGACATAGCCGCCCATGTCGGGGACAAGGCCCCACTTCATCTCCATGATCGCCATGCGGGTGGTGGGGTGGCAGATGCGGATATCGGCGCCGCTGGCGATCTGGAGGCCCCCGCCGAAGCACACGCCGTGGATCGCCGCGATCACCGGGACGGGCAGCTTCCTCCACTGCATCGCCACCTGCTGCGGGCGGTTGGCGTTGCCATAGGTGCGCTCGGTCAGGCTCGGCTCGTCCTCGGCCGGTTTGCGGGCGAAGTTCGACAGGTCGAGCCCGGCGCAGAACGCCCGCCCCTCGCCCGAGAGCACCACCGCGCGCAGGCCCTTCATGCGTTGCAGCGTGTGGCCGGCCTCGATGATGCGTTCGAACATCTCGTGGTCGAGCGCGTTCATCTTGTCGCCGCGGGTGAAGCGGACATCGGCCACGCCATCCTCGCCCAGCGTGATGGCGATCCGGTCATTGGCGAGCGTGGTGGCGGTGGCGGACATGGCAGGCTGATCCCTCGGCAGGCGTGAACTGTATGGGATCAAGATTGACCGATCCGCAGCGTCCTGTCCAGCGGTCCGCACGGGGGCAGATCGAGGGTGTAGCCGCCATCGGGGTGGGCCGCGATCAGACCCGCGAGGCCGAATGGCTCCAGCTTGGCGCAAAGGCCCGCGGCATGATCGGCGAGGCTGCCGGGGGTTTCGGCACGGGCAGGAACGGCCACTCGCCGGGGGCCGGGTGGCCGCCGGTCACGCGGGTGCCGGGCGCTTCGGCCAGCTGCCACAGCAGCGCGAACTCGCCCTCGCTGAGCGCCAGCCAGCAGTCCACCACCCGGGCATCGCGGTGCACCAGGTCGAGCGTCACGTCCCCCGCCTCGCGAAACCGCAGGGCGGGAAAGTCGAGACCGGGGAACTGGCCGAACGGCGGCGGGGCGTTCACAGCATCCCCCCGGCGCGCATCGAATAGACCGCATCAGTGGTGAAGATCAGATGGTCGATCAGCGCGATCTCGAGCGTGCAGGCGATATCGGACAGGCGGCGGGTGGCGGCGATGTCGCAGCCGCTTGGGCGGCAGTGGCCCGAGGGGTGGCTGTGCGCCAGAATGAGGCCGCGCGCATCGACCCGCAGCGCCTCGCCCAGCAGCGCCCGCAGGCTGACCGTCAGCGTGCTCATGCTGCCGATCCCGCACGGCGCATCGCCGATCCACACGCTGTTGGCGTCGACGAACACCGCATGGCCGCGCTCGTGGCTCGCCGGGTGGGCGAGCACCAGGCTGCGCAGATAGGCGATCATGGCGGCCACGCGCTGATCGGGGGTCGGGGGCGTATAACAGGCCGCAGGCCGGGTGTGCGGCGGCACAGCAAGGGTCTTCGCCCGGGTCAGCACGGCGGGATGACGCATCACCAATGTCTCCGCAAGGCTATTGCCGGGGCCAGCTCAGGCTCGGCGGGTTGAGGCGCCATTCGCGATAGGCCCCGAACCGCCGCTGGCGCAGGCGATGGCGCACGAAGCCGCCCGCCAGCACCAGCAGAATGGCATAGGACGGCCCGATGATGAGGATCGCCGCGGCCAACGGCGACACTGCATCGACCATCGCCTGAACGACGAAGGCCACCAGCGCGACGACCTGAAATCCGGCGATCCACAGCGGGTAATTGCGATTGGCGTTGATCGCGACGAGGATGAACAGCCCGGCCGCAATCACGTCGATCACGAACCACAGCTGCAACAGCAGATCCTGATCCATCGTCGCCGCGTTCACCCACACCAACGGGTAGACCGGCAGCACCATCGTGCCGACGAAAATGCCGATCAGCCACCGCTCCGGGCCGCCGCCCCAGCGCCAGATTGCCGCGGCAAGCAGCAAGGCGGCGATGTGCTGGGCGACAACCCGGTACGCGTTGAACAGTTCGAGCAGTTCGCCCATCCCGTCAGGCCTGAACCCTCTCCCGCCCGGCGGAGGCCGATTCCACCACTTCAGGCGGCACCGTGGTCGGGATGCCCACGTCACCCGAGGCGTGGACCTTGGCGACCTTGCTGAGCTCGTCATGCACCCTCAGCAGGTTGGTCGACATTGCCAGTGCCTGGCTTTCGGCCTCGGTCAGGCGAACCAGCGCGCGCTGGCCGGTGTGGACTTCGACCAGCGGGTTCTGGCGAGCGGCCAGCATGGCCTGCTTGAGACGGGCCATGGCGATGATCGATTCATCGGCCAGAGCCTCCGCCTCGCGGATCAGCTTCTTGAGATTGTGCGCATCAGTGAGGATCCGAGTTTCCATCAGTATTCTCCAGCGCGACCGGTGCTCCCCCGGTCACGACCCCTGTCTCCGCGGAGTAGGCGGCCTTGCCTTCCGTTGCCTGGCTGAGGGTCATCGCCGCCGTGACGGCAAGGATCACCGAAGCCAGAATGCCCGAAGCGATCCCAATGATCGCCCCAAGCCGCATCAGAACAGCATGCTCGCCATCGAGCACTCCGGGGACCACCCTGGGCTCACCCGGCCGCAGCCAGGGTGCCTGTTCGATCAGAGGCGTTGCATCGCTGAGCACCAGCTGCCCCGGGTCGTCCCGGAGGTCGAAATCAGCCAGATCAGTTGACGGGTTAATCTGATTATTTGTGTATGCAGCTTCGCTGAAGGCCTTCAGCGAATCTGTATCCGCAGCAACACCGATATCATTTTCTGATGAAACTTCAGTATCTTCTGGAGTAAGCGTGGCGCGGTAATTGTCCACCAGATCGCCAAGGCTGCCCGCTTCGTAGAAGTCCTTAAGCGCGCGGATATGCTGATTGATGCGGGTTTCGGACACGCCGAGTTCCTGCGCGATCACCTTGATCGGGACGCGCCTGTCGATGCGCTCCATAACGGCGCGCTGCCTGTCGGTAAGCCGGCGAGCGGCTTGGGACGCCATCTGCCTCTCCAAAAAGGGTTGCCCCGGTTTAGACGCGAATTAGCCTGAATCGGGCAAGGATTCTTCCGATTTGGAGCAAAAAGGCAAATTCCTTCTATCCGCCGGACGTATTGACCCCCACCGATTGGAGATAGCGCTTGATGTTCCGGGCGGCCTGACGAAGGCGTTGTTCGTTCTCGACCATCGCAATCCGGACATAGCCTTCGCCGTTTTCGCCATAGCCCACGCCCGGCGCAACCGCGACCTGCGCCTGCGTCAGCAGCTGTTTGGAAAATTCGAGACTTCCCATCGATTTCAGCGCCGGGGGCAGCGGCGCCCAGGCGAACATCGAGGCAGGCGGCGGGGGAATGTCCCATCCGGCGCGGCCAAAGGCCTCGACCATCACGTCGCGGCGCTTGTGATAAAGCTGGCGGTTGCTTTCGATAATGTCCTGCGGCCCGTTCAGCGCCGCGCAGGCGGCCGCCTGAATCGGGGTGAATGCGCCATAATCGAGGTAGGACTTCACCCGCGTCAGCGCCGCGATCAGCTGCTTGTTGCCGACCGCAAAGCCCATCCGCCAGCCCGCCATCGAATAGGTCTTGGACATCGAGGTGAATTCGATCGCGATATCCTTCGCGCCGGGCACTTCCATGATCGAGCGGGTGGGCTTGCCGTCGTAATACAGCTCGGAATAGGCCAGATCGGAGACAATCCAGACCTGATTCTCCTTCGCCCAGGCCACCAGCCGCTCATAGAACGGCAGTTCCACCGTCTCGGCTGTGGGGTTGGAAGGATAGCTCACCACCAGCACCGAGGGACGCGGGACGGTGTAGTTCATCGCCCGGTCGAGCGATTCCCAGTAATGATCGCCGGGCGTGGTCGGCACCGAACGGATCGTCGCGCCTGCAATGATGAAGCCGAAGGTGTGGATCGGGTAGCTGGGATTGGGCGCCAGCACCACGTCGCCCGGCGCGATGATCGCGGTGGCAAGGCTGGAGAGCCCCTCCTTCGATCCCATCGTCACCACCACTTCGTTTTCGGGATCCAGCTCCACCCCGAAGCGGCGGGCGTAGTAGCCTGCCTGCGCGCGGCGCAGACCGGGGATGCCCTTGGACTGCGAATAGCCGTGCGCATCGGGCTTGCCCGCGACTTCGCACAGCTTGTCGATCACGTGCTGCGGGGGCGGCTGATCGGGGTTGCCCATGCCGAGGTCGATGATGTCCTGCCCGGCCAGACGGGCTGCATGGCGCATGGCGTTGACCTCCGCGATCACATACGGGGGCATCCGCTTCATGCGATAGAACTGGTCATTCATGGGACGTCATCACCTTGTCTTGCACGGGTATGATGGAACCGGCATTGTCTCCCTAGGCGAAACCCTCCGCAGGTGTGAAGGCGTTTTCGCTTGGTTGCGGCCAGCCCCGATTGGCGGCACTAGGGAACCGCGCACACGGACAAGGGACGGTTTCAGGCTATGGCACAGGACAACGATCTCATGGCGGCAGCCGGGGACAGCCTCAAGGGCTTCTTCGATATGCAGAGCGAAGCCTTGCGCGCGATGACGGGCGGCAAGGGGGCCGAATCGCTGCCTGAAGCGCTGATGGCCAAGGGGATCGACCCCGCCGAAATGACCGAATGGGCGGCCACCGCAGCGCAGCTTCAGCAGCTGTGGCTCGATTTCGCCACGCATCAGGCGCAGGCCGCCGCCGAAAAGGCCAGTCAGGGCGGCATGGCGGGCGCGAACCTGCTCGACCCGGCGCAGTGGCTGGTGATCTCGCAGAGCATGTTGGGCCACATGCCCAAGGGGCTATTCGAAGCCTCGGCCAAGCTGGCGCAGGACCAGATGCAGCTGTGGACCGGGATGATGCAGAGTTTCGCCTCGGGCGTGACAGGCGGACAGGCGAGCGCAGCGCCAGAGGCGGCGGCCCTGCCCAAGTCCGACCGCCGCTTCGCCGATCCGGCGTGGCGCGAGCACCCGGCCTTCCTGCTGCTGCACCAGACCTATCTGATGCTCGCCGACTATTTCCGGAAGGCGGTGAAGGGCATGGACGGCCTCGACAAGACCAAGCGCCAGCAGCTCGACTTCGCGGTGACGGCGCTGGCCGAGGCGATGAGCCCGGACAATTTCCTCGCATTGAATCCCGTGGTGCTGAAGCGCACGATGGAGACCAAGGGCGCCAATCTGGTGCGCGGGATGCAGCACCTCATCAACGACATGAAGCGCGGGCAGCTGACCCACACCGACCCCGACGCCTTCCGATTGGGCGAAAACCTTGCGGCCAGCCCCGGCAAGGTGGTGCACGAGACGCCGCTCTATCAGCTGATCCAGTATTCTCCCTCGACCGAGGAGGTGCTGGAAGTGCCGCTGGTGATCTTCCCGCCGTGGATCAACCGCTTCTACATCCTCGACCTGACGCCCAAGAAGAGCTTCATCAAGTGGGCGGTCGATCAGGGCATCTCGGTCTTCGTGGTCAGCTGGAAGAGCGCCGACGAAAGCATGGCCGAGGTCGTGTGGGACGATTACATCCGCGCCCAGATCGAAGCGATCGACCATGTGCGCGCGCGGCTCGATGTCCCCGCCGTCCACACCATCGGCTATTGCGTGGCCGGCACGACGCTCGCCGCGACGCTGGCGGTGCTGCACCGGCGGGGCGAGGCGGACAAGGTCAAGTCGGCCACCTTCTTCACCGCGCAGGTCGATTTCGAGAAGAGCGGCGACCTCAAGCATTTCATTGACGAGGGCCAGCTCGAGATGATCGGAAAGCTGTCCTCGGGGCAGGGCTATCTCGACGGGCGCTATCTCGCGGCGACCTTCAACGCGCTGCGCGGGCGTGACCTGATCTGGAACTACGTGGTCAACAACTACCTGCTGGGCGAGGACTACCCGGCCTTCGACCTGCTGCACTGGAACGGCGACGTCACCAACCTGCCGGCCAAGTGGCACCAGGCCTACCTGCGCGACCTCTACCGCGACAACAAGCTGGTGGTGCCCGATGCGCTGGAGGCGGACGGCACACCGATCGACCTGACCCGCGTCGCAACCCCCAGCTTCGTTCAGGCGGGCCGCGAGGATCACATCGCGCCGGCCGAAAGCGTGTGGCGGATCACGCAGCATTTCAGCGGGCCGATCGAGTTCCTGCTGGCAGGCTCCGGGCATATTGCAGGCGTGGTCAATCCGCCCTCGGCAGGCAAATATCAGTATTGGGTCGGCGACAGCACCGCGCCATCGCTCAAGGCCTTTGTCGAAAGCGCGACCGAGCATCCGGGCAGCTGGTGGCCGCACTGGCTGGAATGGCTGCACAAGCAGTCCGACACGCGGGTTGCGGCCACGGGCAAGCGCGCGCCCGGCGGCAAGGGCGACACAGTGATCGAGGATGCGCCGGGCCGCTATGTGAAGGCGCGATAATCCGCGCCACGCATCACGGGGGTGAGGCAAAGCCCCGCGGCAAATATCTGTATCCAAGGGATTTTGCAGGTTTTTGTGCACTGCACAAAAACACTTGACTTCGCAGCTGCACTCGCTATTTTGTGCAGTGCAACATGAAGCGAGGTCGTCATGTCCGAAGTTGAACAGAATGCCGAAGTGAAAGCCCCGGTCTCCAAGATCGATGCCGCTGCCGAAAAGGCTTACGCCGCAGCGTCCACCAAGGCCGCCGAAGCGCCGAAGGTCGATGTGACCGCCGTCGCCGAAGCCGTTGCCGCTCCCAAGAAGGCTCCGGCCGCCCGCAAGGCGACCCCGGCCAAGAAGGCTGCGGCCAAGACCGTCAAGAAGACGGCGACCAAAACCGCCAAGTCCCCGGTCAAGAAGCCGGCGCTGGTCAAGAAGGCTGCCACCAAGGTGAGCAAGCCCGCCGCCAAGAAGCCCACGGCGAAGACCAGCGCGCCGAAGACCAATCCCGTCATCAAGCTCAAGGATACCATCATGGCCACTGCCAAGAACACCGACATCACCGCCACCGCCAAGGAAGTCCTCACCGACGTCCAGACCCGCGCCAAGACCGCCTACGCCAAGAGCACCGTGCTCGCCAGCGAAGCGACCGAGTTCACCAAGGCGAACGTCGAAGCCGTCGTCGAAAGCGGCAAGATCTTCTTCACCGGCGCGCAGGACCTGCTCAAGGACAACGTCGAAACCGGCAAGACCGTGCTCGAAACCGTCACCGAAGATGCCAAGAAGGTCGCTTCCGTCAAGTCGCCGACCGAGCTGTTCCAGCTGCAGGGCGAAATCGCCCGTCGCAACTTCGATGCGATGGTCTCCTACGGCTCGAAGCGCACCGAAGCCTGGGTGAAGCTCTACAACGAAGCCTTCGCCCCGATCTCGAACCGCGTCAGCGTCGCTGTCGAGAAGGTCAAGAAGGCGGCCTAAGCCTCACAAGTTCCTGAACCGGGCCTCTCTCCTCTCTCCCAACCCGGTTCACGAGAGCGCGCCGCAAGGCGCCGGCCCGAGCAAGCACGGCTTGCTCGGGCCTTTTGCTTTGGCAGCACGGCCCTGCCGCCATGCAAAATGAATCCAAGCAACCGCTTGCACCTCGGCCAGCGAATCCCATAATGGAGGCTCATGCCAACCCGCGCCTTTCCCGCCCTCGCCGATCAGGCCGAGCCGCTGCTGCCGCTCGGCATGGCCGTGCGCGCGGAGGATGACGACAAGGATAAGGACGCAGGCGGCGGCAGTCAGGTCGGCATCGCCACCAAGACCCGCGCCAAGCCCAAGAAGCCGAGCCAGTACAAGGTGCTGATGCTCAACGACGATTACACCCCGATGGAATTCGTGGTGCTGGTGCTGAAGCGCTTCTTCTCGATGGATCTGGAACAGGCCACCCGCGTGATGCTCCACGTCCACCAGCGCGGTGTCGGCGTGTGCGGGATCTTCACCTACGAAGTGGCCGAAACCAAGGTCAATCAGGTGATGGACTTCGCCCGCCAGAACCAGCACCCGCTGCAATGCACGCTGGAAAAGGCATGAGCGCGCGGGCGTGAGGCAGGCCCACCACCCCGATCCCGATCCCGTGCTGCCCGGACAGGAAAGCGTCTGGGACTACCCCCGCCCCGCGATTGCCGAGCCGACCGCCCGCCACATTCGGATCGTCCACAAGGGCGTGGTGCTGGCGGATACCCGTGCTGCGTGGCGCACGCTCGAAACCTCGCATCCGCCGACCTACTACCTCCCGCAAGCCGACATCGCGATGGCGCACCTTGCCCCCAACCCCGCGCGCTCGCTGTGCGAGTGGAAGGGGCAGGCGGCCTATTGGGACGTGACCATCGGCGGCGACCGCTTCGTGCAGGCCGGCTGGAGCTACCCTTCCCCCACCGCGCCCTTTGCGGGGATTGCGGGCCATATCGCCTTCTACGCCGCGCCTTTCGACGAAGTGACGGTGGACGGCGAGCAGGTGACGCCGCAGCCCGGCGGCTTCTACGGCGGCTGGATCACCTCGGCCGAAGCCGGGCCGTTCAAGGGCATTCCCGGCAGCCGCTTCTGGTAAATCCGCCTCGCACGGCCGCGCGCGCGCGAAATGGGGGCATGACGGCGCCGCGCTCCCTCGCTATGGCCGTGTGACAATCGACGGAACCTCACGTGCCCCACCTTTTCCCCAGCATCGACCGCTATATCCTGCGGCTGACGATCGTGCCGATGCTGGGCGTGTTCGCGCTCGCCGCCAGCCTGCTCACGCTCGACAAGATGCTGCGCCTGTTCGATTTCGTCGCGGTCGAGGGCGGGCCCGTGGGCGTTGTGTTCAAGATGCTGGGCGCGCTGATTCCCGAATATGCCAGCCTCGCGATCCCCTTGGGGCTGCTGCTCGGCGTGCTGCTGGCCTTCCGCAAGCTGGCGACCTCCTCCGAACTCGATACGATGCGCGCGGTCGGGCTGTCCTATAACCGGCTGCTGAGGATGCCCTATCTGATCACGCTGGTGATGGTCGCGCTCAACATCATGCTGGTGTTCTACATCCAGCCGATCAGCCGCTATTATTACGAGCAGATGGAATACGAGCTGCGCTCGGGCGCGCTCGGGGCCTCGATCAAGGTGGGCGAATTCACCACCATTGCCGACCGCATGGCGCTCCGGATCGAGGAGAGCGAGGACGACGGGCGCAAGCTCATCGGCATCTTCGCCCGCGTCGCCAACGCCAAGGGGCAGGTGCTGAGCATCTCCGCGCGCGAGGGGGCCTTCCTCGCCACCCGCGACAATCCCGACACCATCATCCTGCGCCTGACCGAGGGCACGATCATTCAGGATACGGGCATGAAGGGCCAGACGCCGCGGGTGCTGAGCTTCAGCCGCCACGATCTGCCGATCGATCTGCCTGCGATCGAGGCCTTCCGCGCCCGCGGCGATGCGACGCGCGAATATATCCTGCCCGAACTGCTGAGGATCGGCTGGAGCGACGAAAGCCCCGCGCAGGCACGCGATGCGAGCCTTGCCAGCTTCAACTTCCGGCTGGTCGAGATCGTGATGATGTTCCTGATGCCGCTGCTGGCGGTGGCGCTGGCGATTCCGCCCAAGCGATCGACCAGCGCGCTGGGGGTGTTCGTGTCGATCGTGATGGTGGTCGCCTATCACAAGATCAACCAGTACGGCGAAGACATCGCCTCGCTAGGGCGGCTCGATCCGATCCTGGCCTTCTGGGTGCCCTTTGCGGTGTTTGCCGGGCTGATTCTGTGGATGTATTACCGCGTCGCCTATGTGCCGGGCGGGCAGGCGATCGGAGCGCTGGAGACCGCCTTCGCCAAACTGTCGAAGCAGGTGGGCAAGCTGTTCAGGCGCCGCCGCCCGGGTGGCTCGACCACGGCAACGGCCCCGGCGGAGTAGGCGCGCCATGCAGCTCGATTTCTTCCCCTCGCGCACGCTGACGCTCTATCTCGCCAAGCTGTTCGTGGTGCGCATCCTTGCCGTGCTGGTGATGCTGGTGCTGGTGCTGCTGGCGCTCGATCTCTTGTCGGCGACGGGCAAGATCCTCGCCGCGCCGGGCAACGGACAGGCGGAGATCCTGCAATATGCCTCGCTGCGCCTGCCGCAGCTGGTCAGCCGCTTCCTGCCCTATTCGGTGCTGCTGGCGACGCTGATCACGCTGGTGACGCTCAACCAGAACTCCGAAGTGGTGGCGATGAAGGCCGCGGGCCTCAGCGCACATCAGGTGCTCGCCCCGCTGCTGCTGACGGCGGCGGTGGTCTCGATCGTGAGCTTCGGCTTCAACGAGCGGATCGTCACCCGCGCCAATGCAACGCTGAAGGCGTGGGAGGCGGCGGAATATGGCCCGATCCCCGAAGCCACCGGCGGGGGCGGGGTGCGCGCGAACGTCTATTTCACCGATGGCGAGAACATCCTCACCGCCGCAACGCTTTCAGATGGTGGCGAGAATATCGTGCTCACCGGCGTCACCTGGTATGCCCGCGCGCCGGGCGGGATCATCCGCCAGCAAGTGAGAGCCCCGCGCGCCACCTACGCTGCCCCCGGCTGGCGGCTGGAACAGCCGGTGCGCTTCGATGTCGCGGGCGCACTGACCGAGCCTTTGCCCGAGCTGGTGGTGGGCGAGGAACTCAGCCCTGAGCGGATCATGCTGCAATCGATCGACCCCGACGCGCAAAGCTTCTGGGAATTGAGCCAGAGCATCGATGCCTATGACGCCGCCGGGCGCAACACCGACGAGATGCGCGCCAAGTGGTGGCACCGGTTGTCGGGGCCATTGTCGGCACTGCTGATGCCGCTGCTGGGCTCGATCGCCGCCTTCGGCCTCGCGCGTTCGGGCCAGCTGTTCGTGCGCGCGATCATCGGGATGGCGCTGGGCTTTGCCTATTTCGTGGTCGACAACGCCGCGCTGGCGATGGGCAGCTTTGGCGGCTACCCCCCGCTGCTCGCGGCATGGGCGCCGTTTTTCCTGTTCCTGCTGCTCGGCGAGACGGTGCTGGTGCGGACCGAGGAGTGAGCTGGTCGCTGCGCCTTGCGCGGGCAGACGATGCTGCGGCCATGCCGGCAATCGAGCGCGCGGCGGCGGTGGCCTTTGCCGGCGAACCCGCAATCGACCCTGCCCGCACCCGTTCCGAGGCGGACTATGCCCGCCTGATCCGCCGCGGCCATTCGCTGGTGGCCCATGTGGGCGAGACGATGGTGGGGTTCCTTGTCGCTCAGCCCTTCAGCCGCGAATTGCACATCTGGGAAATGGACGTCGCCCCCGCCTATCAGCGACGCAGGATCGGGGCCGGGCTGGTGCGCGCCGCGATGATCGACGCGCGCAACACCGGCTTCAAGGCGCTCACCCTCACTACCTTCCGCGATCTGGCGTGGAACGGTCCCTTCTATGCGCGGCTGGGCTTCGAGGAAGTCACCGCGCTCGACGCGCATCCGCGGCTGGCGGGCGAGCTGGCGAACGAAGTGGAAGACGGCCTCCCCGCCGATCGCCGCTGCGCGATGATCTGTTTTCTGGATTGAGGGCCGCAAGTCCCTCCCTGTCCCGCAGGGATGGGGAGGTGGCCGCGCGTCAGCGCGGTCGGAGGGGCAATGCGGTTGGGTCATCCCCCTCCGTCACGCGCCTGCGGCGCGCGCCACCTCCCCATTGCTTCGCAACGGGGAGGGACTTGGCAACTACGCCCGCGTCCCCATCGTGCTCTTCGCGATCCGGCCCACAAGCACCAGCATCCCGGGATGGTTCGCCCCTTCGTAGGTCGAGCCCGTGCCGAGTTCGCGCGCCAGACGACGGTGCGCTTCGGGCAGGTCGTGATAGGGCATTGATGGCATCAGGTGGTGCAGCGCGTGATAGCGCAGGCCGACCGGCGCCCAGATTTCCGCAGCCAGTCCCGGCGGCGGGACATTGACCGAATCGAGGAACTGCGCGGTCACCGTCATCGCCTCGCCCTCGTTCTCCCACAGGTGGGCGACGAGCGTGCGCAGCTGGTTGAGCAGCGCGGTCAGCGAGAGGATCGCCAGCGCGGTGGCGAGCGGCTGCCAGCCGATCACGAAGGAGCTGCCGATCAGCGCCCACGACCACACGAACACCCCGGCCTCCTGCCAGCGCACGCGGCCGATGAAGTCGCCCTCGGGCGGGCGGCGGCGGAATTCGGGGTTGATCGACAGCGCCGAGAATCGCTCCCACGTGAAGGTCCGCACCGCCGGGATCAGCGCCCCCAGCGGCACAAGCACCGCCGCGCGCACGATCAGCGCCACTGGCGCGAGGATCGCGACAGCCACGAACAGCGGCAGGCTCCACGGCTTCATCAGCGCCAGCGGCAAATATTCGGGATCTTCCACCGTGCCATATTGCGTGCGCTTGTGGTGGATAGTGTGAACGCCTTCATACATGAAGCTCGGCGTCAGCAAGGGCACGCCGACCAGCAGATTCCAGCCCGTGCGGAAGCCCGGCAGCGCATCGCGGTGGATATGGGTCAGCTCGTGAATGAACATCAGCGCGCGGTAGAGCGCCAGCGCCGCGACCAGCCCCGCCACGATCTGCACGGCAACGTTGGCGCTCAGGATCGCGACCGCAATTCCGGCATAGCCCACGCCTGCCGAGATCAGCATGTCGGGCCAGTAAATGCCGGGCTTGGCCTCGCCCAGCCCCTTGGTCAGATCGCGCACGGCGCGCAGCATCGCCTTGTCGTCCTCAGCCATGAACTGGGCGCGGGTGGCCTTTTGCGGCGGAGCGGGGATGGTCTGATGCATGGTCATCGGCATGAATTCCTGAGGCTCGCCCTAGCCGAAAACAGGGGCCAGGCCAAACGCGGGTTGTTGGTGACAGTGATCGACAGCCTTGCGCGAATGGCGCGGTGGCGACACAGACACCTTGATCAAGCGCAAATACGAGGATGGCGGCGTGACGGATGTGCTGGCCCGTGAGGCAGAAATAAGGATCGAACCGGTCAACGACAAGCGCCAGCGCGCCGCTTTCGTCGACCTGGGGCGGGCCTTTTCCGATCGCCTTGAGCATTTCGTGCCGCAGATCCGTTCCGAACAGCTCGAACTGGTCGATCCCGCGAAGAACCCCTTCTTCGGCCATGCGCGGGTGCAATTGTTCATGGCGATGCGCGCAGGCAAGCCGGTCGGGCGGATTTCGGCCCATATCGACGAACTGGCGCTGGCCATGCCTGCCGAACAGGGCTTCGGCCCCGGCACCGGCTTTTTCGGCTATTTCGATGCCGAGGATGAAGACGTCGCCCGCGCACTGTTGGCAGCCGCCGAGGCCTGGCTGGCGGGCGAGGGAATGACGCGGGTGATCGGCCCGATCTCGCTGTCGATCTGGGAGGAACCCGGCCTGCTGGTGAAGGGGCAGGAGCACCCGCCGATGATGATGATGGGCCACCACCCCGCGCATTATGCCGGCTGGATCGAGGCGGCGGGCTTCACGCGCGTCAAGACGCTCTACACCTACGATCTCAATATCACTCACGGGTTCGGCCCGCTCGTCCAACGCTTGGTCCAGTCGGGGCAACGCAATGAGCGGATCAATGTCCGCCGGGTCGATAAAAGCCGCTGGGACGAAGAAGTCGCGACGATCCTGGCGATCCTCAATGATGCATGGTCGGATAATTGGGGCTTTGTGCCCTTCACCCCCGCCGAAGTCGCCTATGCCGGCAAGAAGCTGCGGGCTATCATCCACGAAGAGCTGAACATGATCGCGGAAGTCGATGGCCGCCCGGTGGCTTTCATGCTGACGTGGCCAGATGCGAACAGCGCTTTGGCCAAGATCAAGGGCAAGCTGTTCCCGTTCGGCTGGTTCCACATGCTGCGCTGGTTGCGCCATCCCAAGGGCGCAGGGATGCGGGTGCCGCTGATGGGGGTGCTGAAAGAACTCCACAACACCCGCATGGCCGGAACGCTCGCCTTCATGATGATCGAGGCGATCCGGCTCGAGGCGACGACCAAGTTCCAATCGACCCACGGCGAGCTGGGCTGGGTGCTGGAAGACAACCAGGGCATGGTCGCGATCGCCGACACGATCCAGAGCAAGATCAACCGCGAATATGCGATCTACGGGCGCAAGCTTGGTTGATTGAGCCACCTTCGGTGGCGCAGACCTCCCGCCCCTCCTCCCCACCCGGCCACCAATGATACCATCATGCTATGGTGGCCGGGTGGGGAGGAGGGGCGGGAGGTCTGCATCGCGCGCAAGCGCGATGTGCAGAAAAAAGGCCTCCGCTGCTAAGCAGCGGAGGCCTTTCGGGATCGTATCACCAGCCGCTTGGACGGGAGGGGGGTCTCGGCGGTGACAAAAGCTAAATGCGCCAGTGAAATCGCGGTTCCCGTAGCGGCAAGAATTTTTTTCATGCCTCTGCATTTTTGCAAGAACCTGCGGGAATCGAACATCTTACGAGATAACCGCGACGGCGCAGCGGGGAACCGCTATGGCCGTGATTCGGTTGTCGGAGCAGTGCCGAACGGGCCGCTCGGAACGAATTGAGGAGAGACCGATGTCGCTTGGAAGCCAGATTGCCGCAAACCTGCCGTTCCTGCGCCGCTATGCCCGCGCGCTGACCGGGTCGCAGGCAAGCGGCGATGCCTTCGTGCGCGAGATGCTTGAAGCGGTGCTGGCGGATGACGCATTGCGCGCCAGCCTCGCGGGTGGTCGGGTGCCGCTCTACCGCGCCTTCAGCAAGGTCTGGGCGAGCGCCTCGGGCCCGCTGGCGACGGGCGAGACCACCAGCGAGCACGAGGCCGGGGCGCAGGCGCGGCTCGGCACGATCACGCCGCCCGCGCGTCAGGCGCTGCTGCTGACCACGCTGGAAGACTTCACCACCGCCGAAGCCGCCGCCATCCTCGAGCGCACGCCGGACGAGATCAAGGACATGGTCGCCGAAGCCATCGCCGACATCGAGCGTGAACAGGCAACCAGTGTGCTGATCATCGAGGACGAACCGCTGATCGCGATGCAGCTGGAAGACCTCGTCACCAGCATCGGCCACACGGTCAGCGGCACTGCCGCAACCCGCACCCAGGCCCGCGCGGCGGTGGCCGAGGCGATGCCGGGGCTGGTGCTGGCCGACATCCAGCTGGCCGACGGATCATCGGGACTGGACGCGGTGGACGATATCCTCGCCGTCGGATCGATGCCGGTGATCTTCATCACCGCCTATCCCGAACGCCTGCTGACCGGCGACCGGCCCGAGCCGACCTATCTGGTCACCAAGCCGTTTCAGGAAGCCACCGTGCGCGCGGCGATCAGCCAGGCATTGTTCTTCGGAAGCACAAGGCCTCTATAATTTAGCCACCTCCGGTGGCGCAGACCACCCGCCCCGCCTCCCCACCCGGCCACCAATGATACCATCATGCTATGGTGGCCGGGTGGGGAGGCGGGGCGGGTGGTCTGCATCGCGCGCTAGCGCGATCGTGAGAGCTAAGGCTTCACCACGTGCCGGTCGCCGTCCTTCTCGCGGATGCGGAAGTCGGTGGGGCGCCGCACCGGCACGCGCAACACGCAGCGCACGCCGCTGAGGGCGAAATCGAGCGTGACCGGCTGCCGCAATTCGTGCGCCACCACCTTCTCGATCAGCTCGGTGCCGAAGCCCCGGCGGCGCTCCTGCGCGACGAGAGGCCCGCCGGTTTCCTGCCATTCGACCTCGGCCCATCCGGTCTCGGTCGCGCAATCATCCCCGCGGCTCCAGCGGATCGTCACCTGTCCACCGGGCACGCTGAGCGCGCCGTACTTCGCCGCATTGGTCGCCAGTTCGTGCACCGCAAGGCCGAACGACAGCGCATCATTAGGGGCCAGTTCCAGATCGGGCCCTTCAAGCAGGATCGAATCCCCCAGCGCCTCGCGGAAATGCTGCAACTCCGCCTCGATCACCGCGCGGATCGGGGTGGTGCCCCAATCGGTCACGGTGAGCAGATCATGCGTCGCCGACAGCGCCCGGATGCGCCCTTCGAGACTGTCGGCGAAATCGTCGAGCCCGCTCGCCCGGCGGCGGGTCAGCGACAGGATCGACAGCACGTTGGCGAGCGTGTTCTTGACCCGGTGGTTGAGCTCCCGCGTCAGCGAATTGCGGATCGAGTGCTGTTCCTCGAAAAAGGCCAGCCGCGCCTGATCCTCGAACGCCTGCTGGGTCAGCAGCCGCGCCAGCAGCATCAGCAGGCTCGCCAGCGCGAGGCCGAACATCAGCGTCACCATCGACAGCGGCGAGAGCACCTGATGATCGGCATGCTCGATCACCAGCATCAGCTTGCGGTCGGCGATGGTGACTTCCTGCTCGACCGTCTCGCGCGCCGCATCGCTGATCGAATGGGCAACCAGCAGGTGCCCGGTCGAAACCTCGCCGTCATACAGCCGCACCCCGAACCCCCCGGCCCCTTCGCGGTCGATCGCGGCATCGAGAAACTCGCGCGCGCGGAACGGGGTATAGACGAAGCCAGACAGCCCGCGATCCTCGCTGCCCGAAAGGCGAAACACCGGCATGTAGATCGCGAAGGCGGGTGCAGCGGGGCTATTGTCGCGGCGCAGCATGATCCGCCCCGATGCGGCGGGGCGCAAAGTCACCTCGGCCTCGGCCATGGCGGCGGCGCGGGCGGGGTCGGAATACATGTCGTAGCCCAGCGCGCGCCGGTTGAGCGGGGTGTCGGGGGCGAACATCGCCACCGGCGCGATGCGACCGGTGTTGCTCGCAGGGACCGGGGTAATCGCCGGATAATCGGGCTGGCGCGCGCGGGTGCGGGCGAGGAAGCCGGGGAGATCGCGCGCCTCCAGCACCGGGATCCAGCCGATCCCTTCGGCCCCCGTATCGTCGGCATTGAGCTTGAGCGCGCGCACGAAGCTGTCGAAGGTCTCCGGGCTGACCTCGTCGACGCTCGCAAACAGTGCCGCGCCGGCACGCAGGTAGGAGGTGAAGCCGCTGCCCGACCGGTCGAGCGCGGCGGCGAGGCCTTGCGCATATTCGCGCATTTGCGCGTGTTCGCGGGCGCGGGCGTTGCTTTCGATCGCGAACACGCTGAGCGCGGTGATCGCGGCCAGCGCGATGAAGATCACCAGCGGGATCGCGCGCGGATACATCACCAGCCAGCGCCGCGCCCGGCGCGATGCGGGCGGCGGCGCGGCGGCCGGATCGGCATCGTGGCGGAGAGCAAGCGGTTCGATGGCGTTCATTTCCTGTCCGGGCGGGAGGCCCAAGCGTGGCAACAACTGGTGCGAATGGGCCGCTGGCGGAACCAAACTGGTAGCGCATCGTTCCCGAATCGTCCAAACTCGGCTCCTGCGGGTCTCGGCCGAAGGCATCCGGTCCGGCCCCGGCAGGCGAAGTGGCTCCCACTTTCGGGGCCCGGACTATGGGATCAGGGACGAAATCAGACCATCATGGCCGCACAACACAATCAGGGTGGAGCACATGGCGGGGGCGACGACGGCGCCCCGCGTCGCCCGCCCGAATGGGCTGATGGGCTCAAGCAGCTTTACGATTCGGTGGTCGAGGAAGCCCTGCCCGATAACTTCAAGGATCTGCTCGACCGGCTCGACAGCATCCCGCCCGCGCCATCCTCCGATGGCCCGGACAGCCGCGGATGAGCGAAGCGGACGCCACGGGCGAGAGGCGATCGGCCTCGGAAAAATCCGATTTCAAGCGTGAGCTGACCGAGGTGGTGCCGCATCTGCGCGCCTTTGCGCGGGGCCTGTGCGGCCGGCCCGACGTGGCCGACGATCTGGTGCAGGAAACGCTGCTCAAGGCCTGGGCGGCGCAGGAACGGTTCGAACCCGGCACCTCGATGCGCGCCTGGACCTTCGTGATCCTGCGCAATGCCTACCTCACCGACATGCGCCGCAACCGGTTTCGCGGCGAGTATGACGAAGGCGTCGCCGAACGCATCCTGACCGCGCCTGCCGGGCAGGAGGAGCCGATCCACCTGTCCGATCTCCACCGCGCCTTGCTGACCCTGCCCGCCGAACGGCGCGAGGCGCTGCTGCTGGTGGGCGCGGGCGGGTTTTCCTATGAAGAGGCCGCGGCGATCTGCGGCTGCGCTGTCGGCACGATCAAGAGCCGCGTCGGCCGCGCCCGCGCTGCGCTCAGCGAGATGCTGTCGAGCGGCGCGATTCCCCGCCGCTCCAGCGATGACGATGTCGCCCACCGCGCGATCCTTGAAGAGCTGGATACCGTGGCCTCGGGCAATGGGGTCAGTTCGCGGGGGTAGCAAATCCTACCGCCCCGCCCCGGACTTGATCCGGGGCCCAGCTTTTTCTTCCTTCGTCGTGAGTCAAAGGCAGCGGGGTCCCGGGTCAAGCCCGGGACGGGGAGACAGAAACAAGGCCCGGAAGCGTCTCCGCCCCGGGCCTTCGTCATTCCAATCCCGAAAAAATCAGGCGCCCGAAAAAATCAGGCGTAGGTCCATACCGTGCCGCGCGCGAGGTTTTCGCTGGCGAAGGCCCAGTTCAGCTTGTTCTCGACCACCGCGTCCAGATAGCTCGGGCGCTTGTTCTGGTGATCGAGGTAATAGGCGTGCTCCCACACGTCGAGCACCAGCAACGGATTGAAATCGCTGTCGGCGAGCGTGTCGGCATCGTGGGTTTCCTCGATCGAGAGCTTGCCGCCCTTTTCCGCCAGCCACACCCAGCCGCTGGCGAAGTGGCCCGCGCCGCGATCCTTGAGCTTCGCCTTGAGGTCGTCGACCGAACCGAAGGCATCGTTGATCTTGGCGACCAGTTCGTCCGAAGGCTCAGTCGTCGCCGGGGCCATCGAGTGCCAGTAGAAGGCGTGGTTCCAGGTCTGCGCCGAGTTGTTGAACAGCCCCTGGTTGCTGCCGCGCGATGCAGCAACGATCTCTTCCAGCGACTTGTCAGCGTGGGCGGTGCCTTCGATCGCGGCATTGGTCTTGTCGACATAGGCCTGATGGTGCTTGCCGTGGTGGAACGACAGGGTCTCGGCCGAAATCGCCGGGTCGAGCGCGGTGTCGGGATAGGGGAGCGGGGAAAGTTCGAAAGCCATGATGTCCTCCAGAGGCAGTGGTTGCGGGTTATGGTATGGTAACGCAGATCAGCGCGAATTGTTCATTCTTCAAGTCGGCTCTTGCGCACCGTCTGCCGCACGGTCAACCGCGCTGGTGACGGCGACATTCATGGTGACATTGCCGAGCGTGCGCATCAGATCGGGCAGCATCTCCACCGCGACCAGCAGCGCCAGCGGCTCGACCGGAACGCCCATCGCGAGCGCGATCGGCCCGATCGAGACGACGAAGCTGATCGATCCGGGCAGGCTCACCGCGCTGAGGCTGATGATGCTGGCGATCAGAATCCCGGCCACCGCGATGGCGGGCGAAATCTCGACCCCTGCGAGCGCGGCGATGTAATAGACCACCGCAAGGTTCATCGACGCGCTGGTGGCGCGGAAGATCACCACCGCCAGCGGCAGCACGAATTCGGACGTCGAGGGCCTGAGGCCCAGCCGTCCCGCGCTGTCCAGCATCGCGGGAAGGCTGGCGAGCGAGGACTGCGTCGACAGCGCCACCGCCTGCGCGGGCAGCACGGCGGTCGCAAAGCGCGGGCCAGTGCGACCGAGCGCGATGGCGATGACATAGGCCAGCAGCAGAACGAAGGTGCCCATCATCGTCACCGTAAGAACATAATGCCCCAGCGCGGCAAAGGCCCCGCCGCCGCTCTGCACGCCCACGCCATAGGCCAGCGCGAACACGCCGACCGGCGCGATGGCGAGCACCCAGCCGATGATCATCAGCATGACATTGCCCAGCGCATGGAAGAACCCCAGCAGCCGCTCGCTCTGATCTTCCGGCAGGCGGGTGATGGCGACCGCGAACATCACGAAGAACAGCGTCAGCGGCAGCATCGCGGTCTCGGCAGCGGCGGCGATGACGTTGGGCGACACCAGCGAGGCCATGAAGTCGAGCACGCCCGGCACCTCGCCCACATCCTGCGGACTGTCGGCCAGAAAGGCGCTCGCGCCCTGGGGCACGGGAAAGGCCTTGAGCAGCGCGGGCATGAACAGCGCGGTAAAGGCCCCGCCCGCCAGCTGCACCGCAACCATCACCGCCAGCATCCGCCGCGCCGCCGTGCCGACGCGCGCGGCGAAGATCATCTGGACGAGGCCCAGCACCAGCAGCGCCGCAACCAGCGGGATGATCGTCATCTGCAATGCGCGCAGCCACAGCCCGCCGACAAGCCCGGCGATCTCGGTGACGATGGCGGGCGCGCCGCTCGCCGCGCCGATGATCCCGGCCAGCAAACCGCCGACCAGCGCGGCGAAGGTCAACGCGACCGGCAGGCGGATCGATACCAGCGCAAACTTGCCCTGCCCGCCCCCGTCGGCTGCGGGTTGTGTGCTTTCACTTTCCAGCAATGGCCTATCCTTAAACGGGCTGCGCGCCCTTCCCTTCGGGCGATAACCGCGCCAGAAGCGGGAGACAATCGTGAGGGCGGGATAAGGTCTAAGATTGATGACACGCAAGCTGTTCGGCACCGACGGGATCAGGGGCCGCACCAATGCCGGCGCGATGACTGCGGCCATGGCAATGAAGGTCGGGCAGGCCGCGGGCCGCCATTTCGTGCGCGGCGGGCACCGGCACCGCGTGGTGATCGGCAAGGATACGCGCCTGTCGGGCTACATGATGGAAAGCGCGCTGGTGGCGGGCTTCACCAGCGTCGGGATCGACGTGATCATGACCGGGCCGCTCCCCACGCCCGCCATCGCGCTGTTGACCCGCGAGATGCGCGCCGACCTCGGCGTGATGATCTCGGCCAGCCATAACCTCTTTGCCGATAACGGGATCAAGCTGTTCGGCCCCGACGGGTTCAAGCTTTCCGACGAAGCCGAGATCGAGATCGAGCGGCTGATCGACACCGACATCCCGCTCGCCCCTGCCGAGCTGATCGGCCGCGCGCGCCGGATCGAGGATGCGCGTGGGCGCTATATCCACGCGGTCAAGCAATCGGTCGCAGCCGAACTCCGGTTCGATGGCCTCAAGGTGGTGGTCGATTGCGCCAATGGCGCGGCCTATCAGGTGGCACCCTCTGCCATCTGGGAATTGGGAGCCGATGTCGTGGCGCTTGGCGTCACGCCCAACGGCACCAACATCAACGACGGCGTCGGCTCCACCGCGATCGCCGCATTGCAGGCCAAGGTGGTCGAGGAAGGCGCGGATATCGGCATTGCGCTGGATGGCGATGCCGACCGGCTGATCGTGGTCGACGAGAAAGGCCGCGCGGTCGATGGCGACCAGATCATGGCTTTGATCGCGGGGCGAATGCAGGATCGCGGCAGCCTCACCGGCGGCGGGATCGTGGCGACGGTGATGAGCAACCTCGGGCTTGAACGCTATCTGGGTGGCCGCGGGCTCGATCTGGTGCGCGCCAAGGTGGGCGACCGCTATGTGCTCGAGGCGATGAAGGCGGGCGGCTACAACGTCGGCGGCGAGCAGTCGGGCCACATGATCCTGCTCGATTACGCCACCACCGGCGACGGCACCGTGGCCGCGTTGCGGGTGCTCGCGAGCCTGGTGCGCAGCGGCAAGCCCGCGAGCGAACTGCTCCACGTCTTCGACCCCGTGCCGCAGCTGCTCAAGAACGTGCGCTACGAAGGCGGCAAGCCGCTCGAAAACGCGCAGGTGCAGGCGGTAATCGCCGAGGCCGAGGCGAGCCTTGCGGGCAAGGGCCGCCTCGTCATCCGCCCCTCGGGCACCGAGCCGGTGATCCGCGTGATGGCCGAGGGCGACGATCAGGGCCAGGTCGAACAGGTGGTCGACGCCATCTGCGAAGCCGTGCGCGCGGCGGTCTGAGGAGGCTTAACGATGCTCGAAATGCGCCCCGATTGCGAAATGTGCGGCGCGGGCCTGCCGGCCGAGGCACCCGGTGCCTTCATCTGCTCGTTCGAATGCACCTTCTGCGCCGAATGCGCCGAGGATCTGGACGACCGCTGCCCCAATTGCGGCGGCGAACTGATGGACCGCCCGACGCGCGCTAAGACGCTCCACGCGAAATATCCGCCGAGCACGGAGCGCAAATACAAGGGCTAAGCCACAGCAGCGCGCCTCTTAGGAAATACGTGTCCAGCCCCCGCGTAGTCCACGAATTTTCAACGATTTTTCAGCAAAACCAACATGCAAGCCATGGGGGTCGCACTTTATATTGTTGATCGACGAAATCGCGGGACAAGACGCAAGACACGTGGGCCGCGCGCCGGCGAGCAAGCTGACGATCACGGTGCGCGAGCTGCTGCACATGCGGGTCGAGCTCGGATGGCGCGCGCATATCGAGCCGGTCGCCGACTTGCTGGCCAGTGGCCGCGCGGCTCCTGATTCGCATGAAGCGCGGCTCAATCGCGGGACTGAAAACGGCGTGCGCGGCTTCTTCTCCGCCGAGACCTGCGCGGTGCCCGAGCGCCGCCTCGAGACCATGTGCGCCGCCGCCGAACAGGCGTTTCTCGACCAGCGCATCTTCGTTCTGCTCGATGACCGGCAGGCCGAAAGCCTCGACCAAGTGATCGAGGTCGAACGCACCGGCGCTGCAACCTTCCTGCTTCTCACCCCGCTTCAGGGAGGCTGATGTGAACGTGTTCGGCAAGATTTTCGGCAAAGCCCAGCCCACGTCTTCGGCCCCGCGCGAATTCGTCGATATGCTGGGACGCTTCGCCCGCACGGTGGAGGAAGCGGCGCAGGGGCGTGAAAGCGATGCCGGCTCGCTCGCCCGAGAGGTGCGGGCTGAACTGGTGAGGCTGGGCGTGGACGTGCATGGGCTGAACAATGCGCGTCGCACCATTGCGGCGCGGATCGGCATAGGGCGTCATCCGGCAGAGGTCGCTGCCGAGCTTTACACCGGCTTCGTGCTCTTCGATGCGCGCCTCTTCGGCTATAGCCAGAACCCGGCCACTACCTACAAGTTCATCTATGATGATTTTGCGGGCCAGGTGCTGCGCGGTGATGACAACTGGGCGCTGGCCCCGGCGCTTTGCGCCCGCGCGCTGCGCACCGCGCTGCGCTTGGCCGCAGAGGTGGAATTGCACCGCTTCGGTTCGGGCCAGATCGTCACCCCGATCATCAGCCGCGCCATCGCCAGCGGCGATCCCATGCTGCGCGATCTGGTGCGCGATCTGATCGAGGCGGTCGTTTCGAGCGAGCCCAACCGTATCCCCTATGTGCTGGACGAGGCCGACAAGTGGCGCGATATCGCCGGTTTCGCGCGCAGCGAAATCCCGACGCTGGCAGCGCAGGATGCCAAGGCGCCCGACCTTGAATCGATGCGCGAAGCTCTGTTCAGAGAGGCTGGCGAACCCCTCGCGACGCTCCTCCGCTTTGCGCTCAATGGCGAATTGTCGATTTACGGGTCGATCAAGGGCGGTGCCTGGGATGAGTTGATGGCGCAGGACAAGGCGGCGCGCGGGCGCGCGCTGGCGGTGCTGCTGGACCGGATCATGCCCGGAGATACCTATCAGCCCCATGCGAAGCTGACCCGCCATCGCGGGCGCTGGGCGCATGAATATGGCAAGAACGCGCAGCCCGGCGCGGCGCCGCTCGATCGGCTCGCTCTTGAGATCGCCAAGCGCGCGCACGATTTGCCCGATCCCGACAAGACCCATGCACAGCTGGCAAGCCTGATGGCGCAGCGCAGCAAATATCTGCGCGAAACCAATCGCAATCTCCTGAAGACGCTGCTCAAGACCGCGGTCGCTCACCCCCGCGGCAAGACCGCGGCCGCGCTTGAAAGGCTGGCGAACACCGGGGTCACGATCCAGTGGAAGCCCGAGGTCGAAAAGGCGCTGCGCGAGGCGCGACGTCAGGCCGAGGGCGGCCCCCAGCCTGCGGCCGAAAGCATCCGCCCGCTGCCTGATATCGTGATCGGCGATTACCGCCATATCGACAAGTTCCGGGCCTATTGCGGCGATCTGTTCGACCCGCGGCTTTATGACGAGCCGCATGATTCCTACCTCCGCGCCATCGCCAGCTTCGGCAACATGGTCGCCGAGGCGCAGGCCGCAGGCGAGCCAAATGCGGGGATCGGCCCAGCGGTCATGGCCGCCATGCGCGCCGAGGGCTTTGCCGTGACCGTGCCGCAAGGCGCGCGGCCAGAGCATTTCATCATCCATGCCCATGAATTCTTCGCCGCTGCGCTCGACGCGTATGAACTGCGTGAAACCCTGAAGGCCGCCATGCGCAACGATCCCGATCTGCTGCACGAACTCGCGGTGTTGGTGGGCCAGGTGGCGGGCAAGGCGGCACCGGGGCCCAAATGGATCGCCCAGGCCCGCGCGCTGGTGGCCAAGCTTCCCACCGAAGTGTGGATCGACCGCCTGCGTCAGGCGACCGCCAACGAGCTGCGCGGCCGGGGCGGCAGCAGCTCTGAAAACTACATCCGCACCCTGATCTATGGCGCGGCCTTCCTCCCGCCCGAAGACGTCGGCCCGCTGCTGGTGCAATACGCGCTTAAGAAGTGCTACGTGACCGAGCCCGGCATCGGCATCCGCAGCGAAAAGCTCGGGAATGCCTGCGTCTGGGCGCTTGCGAACCTGCCCGACGGGGCGGGCGTGCCCTATCTGGCGCGGATTCTGGCGCGGACGAAATATCCCAAGATCCGCAAGAAGATCGACGAGCAGCTCAACGCCGCCGCTTCTGCCGCAGGCGTCTCGCGCGCCGATCTCGATGAAGTGATGGTGCCGACGCACGATCTCGATGCCGAGGGTCGCCGCGTAGTCGCTTTCGAGAACGGCACCGCCACGCTCATCGCTGAAGGCAGCAGCGCCCGGATCGACTGGGCCAATGCCGAGGGCAAGCCGGTCAAGGCCGCCACCACCGCGATGAAGGCCGAAAAGGCGCTGATGAAGGCGCTTCAGGCCGATCTCAAGGAGCTGCAGGCCGACCTTGCGATCCAGCCGCAGCGCCTCCAGCGGCTCTATCTTCAGGACCGCAGCTGGCCTGCCGAGGTGTGGCGCGAGCGCTATCTGGAACAGCCCCTGATGCGCGGCTTCGCGCGGCGGCTGGTGTGGCAGATCGAGCGCGAGGGCCATGCCCCCCTCACCGCGCTGCCCGATGCGGCAGGCGCGGGCCTGTGGGATTGCGCCGGCGCGCCCGCGGCGCTGGACAGCGCGACCATCCGCCTGTGGCACCCGATGATGAGCCCGGTCGAAGAGGTCGAGGCGTGGCGCCTGCGGCTCGAGGAACTGCGCGTCACTCAGCCCTTCGCGCAGGCCTGGCGCGAGGTTTACGCCCTCACCGATGCCGAGCGCGCCACCGCGACCTATTCGAACCGCTGGGCCGCGCATATCCTCAAGCAGCAGCAGGCGATGAACCTGGCCCGGATCAACGGCTGGACCGTCACCGGCCGGGTGTGGTTCGACACGGCCAATGACCAGCCGTGGCACCTCCACATGCCCGAACACGGGCTGGTCGCCGAATATTGGGTCGAAGGCGCGGGCGGGGACGATCCCGAGACCACCGACAGCGGCGCCTATGCCTATGTGAACACCGACCGCGTGACCTTCTTCCGGGCGACACCCGGTGCTGCCGACAGCGCGCGCGGGCCGAGCACGGGCGACCCGCTGCCGCTGGCGGGCATTCCGCCGGTGGTGTTCTCCGAGGTGATGCGCGCCTGCGACCTGTTCACCGCAGTCGCCTCGATCGCCGCCGATCCGACCTGGCTCGACCGCGGGCAGGAGGCGCAGCATCCGAGCCAATGGGGGCAGACGACCGATGCCTATTGGCGCAACGTCAACACCGGCGATCTGGTCGAATCCGGCAAGCGCCGCCACGCGATGCTAGCGCGGATCGTCCCGCGGCTGGCGATTGCCGACAAGCTCTCGCTCAGCGACAAGGCGCTGGTGGTCAAGGGCACCCGCCACACCTACGAGATCCATCTCGGATCGGGCGCAGCCTCGCGGAGCGGACGGCACATCTGCATCGTGCCGAAGAACACCGCTCCGGCCGACAAGGTGTGGCTGCCCTTCGAAGGCGACCGGACGCTGTCGATCATCATCTCCAAAGCGGTGCTGCTGGCGGCGGACGACACAATCACCGACCCGGTCATCATCGCGCAGATCTGACAAGTGCCGCGATCAGCCCGGGTGCGCAGATTAGCCGCAGGCCGCTCCGCGCTGCGATCCCGCGAGCCTTCATGTGGTCGGATAGCAGCGAAACGGGTGCCGTGTGCCGCCCGGGCTTGCTATGGCGCATGGCATGACCACGTCCCAGCCATCCGCCCCTCCGCCTCGCATCCTCTCCATCGCCGGGTCCGATAGCTCGGGCGGTGCGGGGATTCAGGCCGATATCAAGACCGTCACCATGCTCGGCGGCTATGCCATGACCGCTGTCACCGCGATCACCGCGCAGAACACGGTCGGAGTGCAGGGCATCACCGCCGTCGCGCCCGCCATGGTCGCGCAGCAAATCGCTTCGTGCATCGAGGATATCGGGGTGGACGCGATCAAGATCGGGATGCTCGCCGATCCGCAGGTGATCGCTGCCGTGGCCGATGCGCTGGAGGGGGTCGCGGCGCCGATCGTGCTCGACCCGGTGATGATCGCCACCAGCGGCGCGGAGCTGGTCGGGCCCGACGCGGTGGCGGCGCTGCGCGAGCGCCTGTTTCCGCGCGCGGCGCTGATCACCCCCAATCTGCCCGAACTGGCACATCTCGCAGGCCGCCCGCTCCCCAGACACGAAGCGATGATCGCAGCCGCCGAGGAACTGGCCGAGGCAAGCGGCACGGCGGTGCTGGCGAAGGGCGGCCACGCCGGGGGGGAGCGCATTTCCGACGTGCTCTACCTGCCCGCCACCGAGCAGAGCGGTGCCCGCATCGTTTCTTTCGACCACGCCCGCATCGACACCCGCCATACCCATGGCACGGGCTGCACGCTGTCATCGGCGATTGCGACGCTTCTGGGCCATGGCCTGCCGCTGGAACACGCGGTCAGGCTTGCGCGGCAATTCGTGCTCCGCGCGATCGAAGCGGCCCCGGGGTTCGGCGCGGGCCATGGCCCGCTGGGGCATCAGTCAGTGAGGTCGGTGGACTCGCGGATTTCGTAGAATTCGCAGATGCAGGCCCAGGCCTCCTCGGCGGTCTCGCACCACGTGAACAGGTCGAGATCGCTCTTCGAGATCGTGCCTTCCTCGGCCAGCGCCTCGAAATCGATCACGCGGGTCCAGAAATCCTTGCCGAACAGGATGATCGGGATCGGCTTCATCTTGCCGGTCTGGATCAGGGTGACGAGCTCGAAAAACTCGTCGAAGGTCCCGAACCCGCCGGGGAACACCGCCACCGCGCGGGCGCGCAGCAGGAAGTGCATCTTGCGCAGCGCGAAATAGTGGAACTGGAAGCTCAGATAAGGCGTCACATAGGGATTGGGCGCCTGTTCGTGCGGCAGCACGATGTTGAGCCCGATCGATTCGCTCCCCGCGTCCGACGCGCCGCGGTTGCCCGCCTCCATGATCGACGGCCCGCCGCCGGTCGTGACGACGAACTGGCGCTCACCATTCTCGATGATGCCCTTCTCGCTGACCAGCCGCGCGAGGCGATAGGCCTCCTCGTAATACTTGGCCTTTTCGGCGAGGCGTGCGGCGACCTTCTGGTCGTATTCGCTGCCGTCCTTTGCCGCTTCGACGCGCGCCTCGGCCTGCGCCGGGCTGGGGATGCGGGCCGAGCCGTACATCACCAGCGTCGATCCGACGCGCGCTTCGTCGAGCAGCATTTCGGGCTTCAGCAATTCCAGCTGGAAGCGCACCGGGCGCAGCTCGTCGCGCAGCAGGAAGTCGGTGTCGCGGAAAGCGAGCTTGTAGGCGGGGTGCGCGGTCTGCGGGGTGCGCTCGGGCGCGCCCTCGGCAAAGCGGGTTTCTTCGCCCGCGCGGTAAAACTTGCGGTCTGTCAGGTCTTTTTCGGTCATGCTCTGCCCCCTAATCGGGGCCGGTGAGCGCCGCAACCGATTTGGCCGCAAGGGCAGCGCGGGATCAATCGGCCAGTGCGGGCGAACGCAGGGCAGGCGCGGTGGTGGGCACTCGCAGAGGCTCAGCCGCCAGCAGATCGCCGAAGGTCAGCGGCTGCGCGGTCAGGGTCGGGTGCGGCGAATAGCCATCGTGCCAGTATTTGTGCTCGATCACGTCGCGCGCGATGCTCATCCCGAAGAACCGCCGGGGCTGGAGGGAGCGGTTGTCGGGCCCGGCGTGGAGCAGATCGCTGCGATAGAGAATAACCGAGCCCTTGCGCGGCGCGGTCTGCACCAGCGGGAACCGCTCATCGAGCAACCGGCGCTGACGCAGCAATCGCCATAGGGTGCGCGGGCCGAGATGGCGCAGGCTGAACTGCGCGTTCTTGCCGGTGAGGTAGCGCAGCAGATTGGGCTGATGCTGATCCCACTGCGCCGAGAACACCCGGTCCCGGAACTCCCCCGGTGCGAGCGGGGTCGCGGCGTCCTTTCGCATCCCCCAGACTTTTGCGAGATTGTGGCGGAAGATGCGCGCGTTCCAGCGGGTGCGCAGCAGCTCCATCTGGCCATAGGCCCCGCCGCCGTGGCGGTTGTCCGCGCCGCCATACATATGCGTGCCCGGCACGAACACCGTGCCGCCCTGCTCCGCCGACACATCCTCGACCGCGGCGAACAGGCTGATGACGCCCATCGGGTCGCGGTGGATATATTGGTGCGAGGAGCCGCGATAGCTGGTGAAGGTCGCCACCTCGAGGAGCGGGCGGGTGCGGCCGCAATATTCGCCCAGCACCCCTTCGAGCCGCTGAGCGAGCATCGCCGCAAAGCCGATCACCTCTGGGCTGGAGGGCAGCGAACAGAAATCGCGGCGCAGGTAGCGGTTGTCGGTCTCGCTGGCGAAGGCGCTGTGGCTGCGATCGGGATCAGTGATGGTCCGGCGCATCAGATCGAGCCCGGTCGCAGCTTCGGAATTGGATAGCAGGCCAGTGAGGATCACCAGCCCGTGGCGGTCCATCATCGCTAGGGCCGAATTGACGCAAGCCGGTGCCAGCCGCCCGGACTCGTCGAGCACGGCGGGCACCTCGAGCGCGGATGTGTCACTGGAAACCTTAAGCGCTTTCATCCCACCTTGCCTCGTTGCCCCCGCATGCATGGGGCGATCCTTCGCGCGCTGGAGCATGGCACGGGATGTTCTCAATCGGGTTAATGGGCCGATTTTGGCGGGGGCGCAGGCCACGCAAATGGCTCTCCGCAAAGACCTAACAGCACTTGTAACTTCACCTGATGACGCCGCCGCCCGATAGTCGCGCGCACCGCAGACACGCGTCAGGGGAGTGCCGCCAATGCCGATCAAACCTCCGTTTCCGCTTCTGGCAGGCTGCACGCTGGCGATCCTGCCAGTGCCGCTGGCCGCCCAGCAGGACAGCGGCCCGCCGACCCGCGCCGAGCTCGATCGCCAGTCCGCAGAGGCGATGGCCAAGTCCGAAGCCAAGGTGAAGGCCTGGTTTGCCGACAGCAATGTGCAGGCGCTGAAAGCCCGGGCCGACGCCGGGGATGCGCGTGCGCAGGTCCAATTTGCGGACAGGATCCGCGCCGACATCTTCGGCCAGATCTGGTCGCGCGACAATATCAACCAGAGCATGCTGCGCTACTACGCGATGGCGATGGCGCAGAACCATGGCCCGGCCTTTGCGCGGGTCGGTTCGCTGGCGGAATCGCCCGATGACAGCTACACCCTGAAAGGCGGCGCGCGCGAGTTGGGCGAGGCTTTCGGCTATTACGAAAAGGGCGCCGAACTGGGCGACCGGGATGCCATCGCGGGCTATGTCCGCATCGCGCTCAACCCCAATTTCTGCACCTTCTGCGAGGACAAGGGCAGCCTGACCTTCGACAGGGAGAAGGTGCTGGCGGCGGGCCTGATGACGATGTCGGACACAGTCGGGCTCTACGGTCCGCAGCGGACCGCAGCCTACCGCGCCGAAAAACGCAGCGCGGCTGACAAGGCGCGCAAGTTCGCCTCGGCGGGGCGGCTCGATCCCGGCGACAAGGCTAGCCACCAGATGGCCGCCGCGCTGCTGGAAGGGGTGCCTGTGCCCGACAGGGCGCGCGAGACAATCTATCTTGAAGGCAAGGCCGTGGCCGGATTGCGGCCGACCGACAAGTCCGTCCAATGGCTGCTTACACCCGATCTGCCCGAGGCCGAGCGCATCCTGCTGGAACTGTCGATGCGCGGCGATGTGCTGGCGACCCGCAAGCTGGCGGAGCTTTATCTCAAGGGCCGCAATGCATTGCCCTCGGTCGCGATCCCGAAAGACCCGGCCAAATATCTCTACCACATGAAGCGTGCGGTCGATCAGGGCAGCATGATCGCGGCCTATTCCGCCGGGATCGAGCTGCTGCGCGGGAACAATATTCCGGTGGACCTCAAGCTCGGCGCGGACTTCATCTCGACCGCCGCCGCCGCCGGGTTCGGCCCGGCCGAGGAAATGGCGGGCTATGTCTTCCGGGACGGCGTGGGCACCGAGAAGAACCCCGAGGTCGCCCTGATCCTGTTCGAACGCGCGGCCAACAACGGCCAGCTCAAGGCCGCCGAGGAGGCCGAGGCGCTCTACCGCGCCGGCTATGGTTCGGATCAGCCCGGCGTGCGCTCGGCAGGGGCCCTTGCGATGGCGGCCAAGGCCAAGTCGATCCGGGAGCTTTCCCCGCTGATGGCCGACGCAGTGCGCCGCGCGCATTGGGACAAGTTCAAGTAGCGCGGGCTAGCCTTCGATCAGCACGAAGGGCGCCCACACCGCCGGGTCGCTTTCGCCCGCGATCCCGCTCTGCCCGCGCACCATCGCCAGCTGGGCGGCGCGCAAGGCCTCGGCCCGGTCTGCGCCCGCTTCTGTGCGGCGCAGCGTTTCGACCGAGAGGAACGCGGCGGCATCATCGCGCACCGGCCAGTGCGACAGCAGCAGCGACCGCGCGCCCGCCAGCTGAAAAGCCCGCGCCAGCCCGCCATAGGTCGCGCTGCCGCGGCCATTGCCCGCCGCGGTGTTGCAGGCCGACAGGATCACCCAATCGGCATTGAGGTCCAGCGCCGCGATTTCCGAAGCGGTGAGCAGGCCGTCATTGCCGGAAGCCGCCGCATCGGGCGGGGTCAGCACCAGCGCCGGTTCGCTCAGCTGCGCGATCTGTCCGCCCACCAGCCCGTGGGTCGAGAAAGCCAGCACGCGGTAATCGCCCAGCGGCGCCGCGCGCACCTGCGGCTCGGTCGCCTGCGCGCCGGTGAGCAGCAGCGAAGGCTCCCCGGCGAAGGCGGCCTGCATCGCGGTCAGCTCCGCGAGCGAACCCGGCAGGGATGGCAGCGCGCGCAGATCGGCCGGATCGATGGCAAGGCCGCGCAGCGAGGTCGCCGCGCCGTTGGTCCGGGCAAGAGCAGGCGCGCCGATCCCGGCAAAGCCCCGCCCCGGCGCACTGGCCGCCGCCCGCGTAATCGGGCGCAGGCTGGAGCGCACGGCAATCGCGAAATCCTCGATCAGGTAGCGTCCCGGCGTGTCCCCTGCGGCAGGCGCCGACATCAGCACCGCTGGCGGAATCTGCGCCAGCGGCCCGCCCGACGGGAAGATCAGCCGTGTCTTGCCAGCCAGCGCTTTTGCGGCTTCGGGCGGGAAGAACCGCCGGTAAATCTCATGCGCGGCCTCTGCGTCGAAGGCGCCATCTGCAATGCTGCTTTCCTGCAAGGAATCGCGCAGCTTCGCGATAAGCGCAGGGGTCGAGTTATAGGCCGATACCGTTTCGCTCCACGCAGCGTTGTCACGCGTCACGATAATCGCGGCGTTGCGGTCTTCGATCACCATCGGGATCACGATGGCTTCATCGGCCTCCAATCCGGCCTGCGCTTCGGCCAGCGTGGTAGGTTTGGGGCGGAGGAATTCGGCATGGTCGGGATAGCGCGCTTCAAGATCACGTTCGGCCGCCTCGCGCCGAGTAATTGCATTGCTGAGGTCCTCTGCGGTCACTGTGCCGGCCGCCAGCTGATCGCGTATTGCGGCTTCCTCGCCACGTGCCGCACGCACGGTATCCAGCGCTGCACCAAAACCGGCCGCATCCTTGGGATAGGATATTTGCGCCGAGGAAAGGGCCATCTCGCTAAGGGTTGCCAATTGAGCGGCGCGCCAGGCCTCCTCCATGCGACCGTTTTTCAATGCTACCCAGGCAAAATCGCGGAACAGCGTGTTGTTGCCCGCCGCAATCGTCCGAAGGTCCTGTGCGCGGGCATAGGTGTCGAGCAACTTGGCCTCGTTGGCGGCAACGCTCGCTTCCAGCAAAGCAAAGCCGCGATCGGGGGCGCCGGCGCGAGCCTGCGTTTTGGCGATCATCAATTCCCCGGTAATCCGCGCCGGATGGGTCGGCGGAAGTTTGGCTGCGAAGGCCGGGGCTGCAAGCTCGGCCATTTTCAGGGCTTCGGCATTATTGCCCAGAAAGCTCTCCGCACGTGCGAGCCGTGACTCGATAAATCCCCAGCGCAGGTCCGAAGGATCGGTGCCCTTAAGCAACGCCAGGCCCTCGCGGTAGGACGCTGCAGCCCCGGCAATGTCGCCTTCGCCCAAGAGCAGTCCGCCGATCAGTTCGCGGTGCATTGCCCGGTCACCTGCCGATTTGTCCCGTTCGACCGCAATCGCTGCACGTGCGATTTCCAGCGCTTCGCTGCGCCGTGCCAGTCCCGACAGGGCAACCGCGCGGTATTGCAAAATCGGATACAGCCGCGTGTCGTCCTCACCCCATTCCCGCACGGCAAGATCCGTGATCCGGGCAAAAAGCGTGGCCGCCTCGTCAAACCGGCCCGCGCTTTGCGCGCGATCGGCCATGTTGTACCACACGTCGATCCAGTAGGGGTGGCCTTCGGGCAGAATTTCAAGCGCAAGCCGCTCGCTGCGTTCGGCAGCCTCGCGCCCGGCCAGGCGGTCGGCATATTGCAGATGGGTGGCATGTTGGACCGCGAACCGAACCTGAAACGGATCGTCCGCAGGCAGATCACGACGGGCCAATTCCATCGCAGCCGCAAAGAACGCAACGGCGCCCGGCAGGTCGTCGCGTAGCATGGCGTCAGCACCCAGAGCCGACTGCGACAGCGCAGGGGCCAGCGGGGCGCTCCGCGTCGCGCTCGCTCCGATCGTCTTCAGTTCGCTGCGCGCCTGCTCCTTCAGCGCAGCATCGGCTCCACTTTGCAAGGTTGACCCAAGCCCGGCGACCCGGGTCACCGGATCAAGCTCTGCGTCGCGAAATTGCGCGTAAAGCGCAGAAGCTTCTGCATGTCGTTCCGAAAAATATGCAGCGGTGATTGCTTCGGAAGCAGTGCGGATGCGCTCCTGCGGGGTCAGCGGTTCGCTCGTATCCGCAAGCCTGGCAGAAGCCGCTTCGTAGCGGGCAACGCTGTCGATGATCGGAATATCGGCCGCGAATTCCTGAGCTTCGAGCGTGGCCGAGCCCGCCAGCAGCGCCAGCGCGGCAAGGGCGTTAATCGATGACCAGAAAATATGTCGCACGCTTTTGCCCCCCATTGGCGATTTCGATCGCGTAGCGCTGCGAGAACAACGGGGTGAAGCGGCAGCTGCGCCCCAGACCGGGATCATGTTCGCACACGACACGGTTCTTGGCATCCAGCAAGGTCAGGCGCAAGCGGGAGCCGGTATCGCCCGACAGCGCGATTTCGGCCGGTTTCCCGGCAAAAAACAATTGCTCGATGCCGCGCTCTTCGCCCGGTGCGAGCGTGCCGCGCTGGAATCCGGGGCCGAGCGCCCGGCCGCGAAGAGGGGCAGGGTCAACGCCCGCCGCCGCGCTCCACTGCGCCAGGCTGGCCTCGGCCTCCGGGCCCTGCGGCTGCACGCCGCGATTGCGCAGCCGGGTGACGGCAGCAGTGAGCGCAGGCGCATCAGCATCGACCTCCGCCTGCGCCGCCGCGGCCAGATCGGCAGCAACGCGCAAGGCCTGCGAGGTAGCGGCGGGCGGCGGTGCGGCTGCATCGGTAGGCGGTGGCGGCGAGGCTCCGGCGCATCCGCACAGCCCCACGGCCAGAGCCAGCATCGACAGAGCCCGCATCACCCCTCCTCCGGTGCCAGCATGAAATGCGCGCCGGGCTCGCTCGGCATGACGCGCAGGGTCAACCCGTGGCGCTCGGCGATCGCCCGTGCGAGCGCCAGCCCCAGCCCGGCCCCGGCCTGATCGCCCGCCTGCGCCGAAGGGCCGCGCCAGAACCGTTCGAACACCCGTTCGCGCTCGCTGGCGGCGATGCCAGGGCCGTTGTCGGCAACGCTCAGTCGCGACCCCGGCGCCAGCACGACCCGGATCGCGCCGCCCGGCCGATTGTACTTGAAGGCATTGTCGAGCAGGTTGGTCAAAATCCGTCCAAGCTGCGCCTCGTCACCCATCAGGCTGACATCGGGCGCGATGTCCCAGCTGAGGGCATATCCGGCGTCCTCGGCGCTGTCTTCGTACAATTCGCAGATCCGCGCGGTCATGGCGCTGAGGTCGACCAGCGCCATCCCCTGTCGCTGGCCCTGCTTCGCCTTGCTGGCAGCGATGTCGAGCAGCGCTTCCAGCGTGCCGACCAGCTGGCGAATCTCGCCGCGCGCGGCCACCAGATGGGCAGCGGTGGCAGGCGCGGGATCATCGGCCAGCGCCTTCGCCAGCCGCGCATCGAGATGCGACAGCGGCGTGCGGATTTCATGCGCGACCTGTTCGGAAGTCTCGCGATAGGCAGCCATCAGCTGGCGGTCGCGCTGAAGCGCGCGCGCGGCCTGCCGGGCGATATCGTCGATCTCGTCGGCACTGTCGGTCGCGGCGAGCGCCGAGAGCGCCTGATCGTCACCGCTGCGGAAGGCGGCATTGACCCCGGCAACCCGCTGCCGCACCCGCCCGCCAGCGGCCTGCGCAAACAGCGCGATGCAGGCGACGAACACCGCCCCGCCCAGCCCGAACACCAGCGCAACCCGCGACAGGATCGGCGCGCGTTCGGGCGCTTCGTGGGCGACCAGCAGGCGCAGATTGCCGGGCAACAGCGTGGCGCGGGCGTGCGCCTCGGTCTGGCGGCCGATCCGCACCGGGCCGCTTTCGGACACCGCCGGATCGAGCCCGGGCCACTCGGCCAGATCGCCTGCCACCCGCGCGCCCGTGGCATCGGCGAGCAGGTAATGCGCCCGCGCCCCGTCACTCGGCACCAGCGCCAGCCGGTCGGCAATCCGTCGGCTGAGTTCCTCGCGCCCGCCGCTGGCGTGAATATCGACCAGACCGGCGAGATCGACATCCACCCCTTCGCGCAGGGAAGCGGCGATGGTCTCGTTGATCGTCCGGTCGGTCACCCACCACAGCCCGCACAGGAGCACCGCCGAAAGCGCGGCGGACAGCAGCGTGATGCGGGCGAAGATCGAATGGCGCACGGTCAGATCGGCGTCCCGTCGAGCAGGCGATAGCCGGTGCCCCATACGGTCTCGAGCGCCGGACCGTCAAAGCCGTGCTCAAGCTTGCGCCTGAGGCGGCCGATATTGACATCGACGACGTTGGTCTGCGGATCGAAGCTCATGTTCCAGACATCGCGCAGCAGCATCTCGCGGGTCACGACTTCGCCGGCGTTCTCCATGAAATAGCGGAACAGCTCGAACTCGCGCGGGGAGAGCGAGAGGTGCTGGTTGCTGCGAAAGGCGGTGCGCGCCTTCACGTGGCATTCGAACGCGCCGTAGAGGATCACCGCGCTGTGTTCACGGCCCGAGGCGCGGCGGTGCAACGCGCGGATCCGGGCGAACAGCTCCAGCGCCTCGAACGGCTTGGCGAGATAATCGTCCGCGCCTGCTTCCAGCCCCTCGGCCCGGTCGCCGGTGCGGCCCAGCGCGCTCAGCATCAGCACCGGCGTGCTCACCCCGCTGTCGCGCAGCCGGGCGACCAGCGAAAGGCCATCGGCATCGCCCAGCATCCGGTCCATGATGATGACATCGAAGGCCTCCATCCCCGCCCGGCGCAGACCGGCAAGCCCGTCGCTCTCGACCTCGATGGTATCGCCCTGCTCCCAGCCCAGCGCACGCATGTCCGCTGCGGCGCGGGCATCATCCTCGATATACAGAACTTTCATCGCGGGTTCGTCCGATGCCTTTGAAGCGGTGGGGCTTGCGACATGGTCTGGCGGCACAGCGCGCGCGCCGCAAGCCCGGGCCGCCCGTCATGACAGGCATTGTCATCTTTATGTCAGCGCTTGTCGCTGGAGCGCTGCGCGAGCGCGGGCCATCGCACGACGTCTGACTGCACCGGCCCGGACGGGCGGTCAGGCGGCTGGCGTGGTGTGGGAAGATTGGATGCCCCGCAAGGATTCGAACCTTGATTGACGGAGTCAGAGTCCGCTCTCTTACCATTAGAGGACGGGGCATTGGCCTTGCCCCCGGCAAGATCCGGTCGGCGCAGCGAGAGCGCTCCCTAGTTTCGCGCGCGCGGGAGGTCAAGCGCTGACGTTGCGGGTGATTGCTTGCCCTTGGCAGAGGCTTGGGGTAACTTCCCCTCAGGTGCCATGCGCATGAGAGGCGTGCATGGTGATGTGAAAGTAATGTGATCATGGCGGAAACACTCCCGCCGGACAGGAATAACAGTGCTGGGAAAAACCGGGGCGGCAAGTCCGGCAAGGTAGCCGATTTCCGCTACAAGAAGCGCCCCCCTCAGCCCGAAGCCCGCAAGCCAGACCGTGCCGGTCGGCCCAAGGCTGCCAGCAACGATGCCCGCCGCGTGGTGCGCCCCTCTGCCGGAAATGGCAGCAACGGCAAGGTTGGCAATGGCAAGGACAGCAATGGCGCTGGCCCGCCGCGCCCCGATCTTGCCGAGATCGGCCCGCTGCGGCCCACCGGGCATGGCGAGGCCTATGCCGCGCTCGACCTTGGCACCAACAATTGCCGCTTGCTGATCGCTCGCCCCTCGGGCCGCGATTTCACCGTGATCGACGCCTTCAGCCGCGTGGTGAAGCTGGGTGAGGGCCTCGCCACCAGCGGACGGCTGAGCGATGCGGCGATGGACCGCACGCTGGCTGCGTTGATGATCTGCGCCGACAAGCTGCAACGCCGCAATGTCCGCCTCGCCCGCTCGGTCGCGACCGAGGCGTGCCGCCGCGCCGCCAACGGCCCCGAATTCATTGAGCGCGTGCGCCACGAAACCGGCATCGCGCTCGACATCATCAGCGCCGAGGAAGAGGCGCGGCTCGCGGTGCTGGGGTGCCACATTCTGCTCGAATCGGGGGATGGCCCGGCGGTGATCTTCGACATCGGCGGCGGATCGACCGAACTGGTGCTGGTCGAAGCCGGAGACGGCACATCGCGGGTGCCGCGCATTCTCGACTGGCACAGCGTTCCCTGGGGCGTGGTCTCGCTGACCGACACGGTCGGCCGGGCCGAGGACAGCGAGGCCGCGCGCATCGCCCGCTTTGCGCGGATGCGGGAACTGGTGACCGGCAGCTTCGCCCCCTTCGCCGCCCGGGTCGCCAAGGCTGCGCGGCATGAGGATATCCGCCTGCTGGGCACCAGCGGCACGGTGACGACGCTCGCCAGTCTCTACCTCGAGCTGCCGTCCTATGATCGCAAGGCAGTCGATGGCTTGATCGTGCCCGCCAGCGAGATGCGCGGGATCAGCGCGCGGCTTTCGGCGATGGCACCCTATGAACGCTCGACCCTGCCGTGCATCGGGCAGGACCGGGCCGAGCTGGTGGTGGCAGGCTGCGCCATTCTCGAGGCGATTCTAGACCTGTGGCCCGCGCGGCGGCTGGGGGTGGCGGACCGCGGCATCCGCGAAGGTATCCTGCGCTCGATCATGGCGGCCGAGCGCCAGTCGGAACGCACGCTCAAGGCCCTGCACCAGCAGCGCGGCAATGGCGCGGCCAGCGGGCGACCCCGCGCGTGACCCGCGGTGCCAAGACGCCGGGCAAGCGCGTCAAGACCGCCAAGGGCCGCACCGCGAGCCAGGTGCGCTGGCTCGAACGCCAGCTCAACGATCCTTACGTCCGCCAAGCCAAGGCCGACGGCTATCGCAGCCGCGCGGCCTACAAGCTGATCGAGCTGGACGAGCGATTCGGGCTGCTCAAGAACGCGAGCCGGGTGGTCGATCTGGGCATTGCGCCGGGCGGCTGGACGCAGGTGGTGCGCGCCAAGAAGCCCAAGGCCGAGGTGGTGGGGATCGACCTGCTGCCGGTCGAGCCGATCGAGGGCGTGACGATCTTCCAGATGGATTTCATGGACGACAAGGCCCCCGCGCTGCTTGCCGAGGCGCTCGGCGGGCCGCCCGATCTTGTCCTGTCCGACATGGCGGCCAACACCGTCGGCCACAAGCAGACCGATCACCTGCGCACCATGGGGCTGGTCGAGGCCGGGGCGTGGTTCGCGGTCGAGAATCTCGAACCGGGCGGAGCCTTTGTCGCCAAAGTGCTGGCAGGCGGCACCGACACCGATCTGCTGGCGCTGCTCAAGAAGCACTTTACCGCCGTCAAGCACGCCAAGCCCCCGGCGAGCCGCAAGGGCTCGTCGGAGTGGTATGTGATTGCTCAGGGATTCAAGGGCTGAGGCGCGCGAGGGAGCGAGCGAAAGCCCGCCTCCCCGCAACCACTAAGTTCTTAGCGGCCGGCGCCCGGGTTCGAAGCGACCGGCTGATCGGCGCTGTTGCCACCCGCGGCTTCGGCTGCGGTCGGGTTCTCGCCTTCGACCGGCGCCGCAGCGTCAGACGGATCGGGAGCGCCTTCCACACCAGCTTCGGCAGGCGCAGGAGCGGCGGGAAGCGGGATGTTGGCACCCTTCGAATTGAGATAGGCGGCAATCGCTGCGCGATCTTCAACCTTGGAGAGGCCCGCGAAGCTCATCTTGGTGCCAGAGACGTATCCCTTGGGGTTCTTGAGCCAAAGGTTCATCTTGTCCCAGTCCCAGGTGCCGCCCAGCGCCTTCAGCTCGGCGCTGTAGGCAAAGCCGCCCTTGGCCGCGACCGGGCCGCCCATGACACCATTGAGGTTCGGGCCAATGCCGTTGGCGCCGCCCGCGTCGATGGTGTGGCAGCTCTGGCACTTGGAATAGGCCTTTTCGCCCGCCGCGATCAGTTCGGCCGCCGGCATCGCGTTCAGCGCTTCGGCGATCGTCACTTCCGCCGGGCCGGCGCTTTCGTCGACCACGCCTTCGATCACGTAGCCGAGCTTTTCCGGGCGCTCGGGCTTGTCAGCTTCGAAGTAGTGCTTCGAAATCTGCGCCAGGCCGAGGCCGACGACGCCGGCAAACAGCACCCAGCCCGCGGCCGTGTTGAACAGATCGCCGCCACCATTCTGGCCTGCGGCTTTATCCTGCGAAGAATTGTCCTGTGTCATCCCGCGCGGCTCTTAATGTTGCGCAGCCGCGTGCGCAAGACCGATCGTGGCACGAATTCTTGCACCTTTTGCAAGCGGGCCAGTGCGGGGCTTGTGCGCCTGCCTTCTGGGTTCTAGGCGACGGTCATAATGCGATCCTTCCCCGGCCCCGCCCTTGAACTCGTCGACCGGATGCGCGCCGCTGCCGCCGCCGATCCGGCGCGCGCGATAGCCTTTCAGGGATCGCCGGGGGCCAATTCGCACCGCGCCGCGACCGAAGCCCGGCCCGACCGCGCCCCGCTGCCGTGCTTCAGCTTCGAAGACGCGCTCGAAGCGGTGAAGGACGGGCGCGCGGGCGAAGCGATCATCCCGATCGAGAATTCGCAGCATGGCCGCGTGGCCGACATCCACTTCCTGCTGCCCGAAAGCGGGCTGCACATCATCGGCGAATATTTCATGCCGATCCACCATGCGCTGATGGCACTGGGAAGCGGGCCGTTCGAAGCCGCCTACAGCCATCCGCAGGCGCTCGGCCAGTCGCGGCACTATCTGCGGACGCGGGGGATCGTGCCGCTCAGCCATGCCGACACCGCAGGCGCGGCGGCCTATGTGGCCGAGCGCGGCGACCCCACCGTAGCGGCAATCGCCCCGGCGCTGGCGGCAGAGCTCTATGGCCTCACCATCATCGAGCACAATGTCGAGGACAGCCCCGACAACATGACCCGCTTCGTCCTGCTGGCCAAACAGCCGCTCGCACCCGCAGCGCTGGCGGGCAAGCCGGTGATGACGACCTTCATCTTCGAGGTGAAGAACATCCCCGCCGCGCTCTACAAGGCGTTGGGCGGCTTCGCCACCAACGGCGTCAACATGACCAAGCTGGAAAGCTACCAGCAGGGCACCAGCTTTGCCGCGACGACCTTTTACGCCGACATCATCGGCGCGCCGGGCGATCCGGCGGTCGACCGGGCGCTGGAGGAATGCGCGTTCCATTCCAAGGAATTGCGCATTCTGGGCAGTTACGAACAGGCCCGCGCGCGGGGGTAGAGCGGCTTGGCCGGGGGCAGCGCGCGGTTTACCGTTGCGCAAGCCCCGGCGCCATGCCACCACCCTACATGGGATGACCGCTGCGGCCGCACAAACTCTGCCTGTTCCATCAGCCACTTCGGGTGCATCGCCTCCTGCCGGGTGGGAGGCCCTGCGCGCGGACGATGCTATCCAGTTCGCGCCGGTCGATATCCCCGAGATTCCCCCGCGCGAGCCTTCGTGGTTCGAAAAGATGCTGGCCGACTTCTTCGAATGGCTCGCCGATCTGTTCTCGCCCTTGGGCGGGGCGCTGGGCGGATCGTGGAGCTGGCTGCAATGGGTGGTGCTGGGCGTGGTGGTGCTGTTTGCCGCGGTGCTGCTGTTCCGGCTGTTCGGCGACGGCTTCGGCTGGCGCAGCAAGCCCACAGCCGAAGCGGCGGGGACAGAGGAGTGGCGCCCCGATGCCGCGGCCAGCCTCGCCCTGCTTGAAGATGCCGACCGGCTGGCCGCGCAGGGCCGCTTCGACGAGGCCACCCACCTGCTGCTGCAACGCTCGGTACATCATATCGCCGCCGCCCGGCCTGACTGGGTCGAACCGTCCAGCACCGCGCGCGAGCTGGCCGCTCTGCCGGCCCTGCCCAGCCAGGCCCGCGCCGCTTTCCGGGTGATGGCCGAAAGGGTGGAGCGCTCGCTCTTCGCGCTGCGGGCGCTCGAGCGCGCCGATTGGGAAGCCGCGCGCGCGGCCTATGCCGAATTCGCGCTCGCCCGGATCGATGGCACGCGGGAGCTGGCCGCATGACCACCGCCGCCACCAGCCGCGCCACCGGAGCAAACGGCCCCGCCTTCACCCGGTTCGGCGCCTTTGTGCTCATCAGCGCCGGCTTTGCCCTGTTTCTCGCGATGCTTTACCTGATCGGAGCGGGCGAGGATTTCGGCGGAGACGAAGGCGGCAGTCAGGCCCACTCGGCCAGCAATGGGCTCAACGGCTATTCCGGTCTCTTCCGCCTGGTCGAGGCCGAAGGCTTCGATGCCGAGCGGTCGCGCAGCCCCGGCGGGCTGGAGACGGACGGCCTGCTGGTGCTCACCCCCAGCCCCTATACCGAGGCCGAGGAGATCGCCGAGATCATCAAGGACCGCACCTATCGCGGGCCGACGCTGGTGATTGTCCCCAAGTGGCGCGCGATCGCGCCGATGCAGTTCCTGCCGCCCGAAGCGCGCGAGAAGTTCAAGCGCGGCTGGGTGATGCTGCTTGGCGCACAACCTGCGAACTGGCCAGAGGAATTGCCCGCGCCCTACAAATTCCGGCACGAGGCCACTGGCGAGCAGGTGCCGGAGACGCCCCCACCCGCAAAGAAGCCGCCGCCCGCCAAGCCGGGCACATGGCGCGGGTTTGGTGTGTCGGGCAGCCTGCCCGCCGCGCCGACGCTCTATGCCGAGCCGCTCTCCCCGCACGACGTGCTGATGACTGACGGCGATGGGCGCAAGCTCGCCTTCGCGGTGAACTTCGCGCGGGCGACCAATGCCGGGGCTGAGGCCAATGAACCCATCGTCGCCTACAATGCCCAGCCGGTGGTGTTTCTCGTCGAGCCTGACATCGCCAACAATTACGGCCTCGCCGACAAGACCCGCGCCGCCGCCGCGATGGCGCTGGTGACGCAGCTGGCCGATGAGGCCGATACTGACAGCGTCACCTTCGACATGACGCTCAATGGCTTCGGCGCGAGCGAGAACCTGCTGACGCTGGCCTTCCGCCCGCCCTTCCTTGCCGCGACCCTGTGCCTGATCGCGGCGCTGCTGATCGTCGGCTGGCGCGCGTTCCAGCGGTTCGGCCCGGCGGCGGCGAGCGGCGGCCCGGACATCGCTTTTGGCAAGCGCCAGCTGATCACCAACGGCGCAGGCCTGATCCTGCGCGCGCGCCGCTTCCGCCTGCTGGCCAAGCCCTATGCTTTGCTCTCGGCGCGGCGGCTGGCCGAACGCATGGGGCTGGCGCGGCCCGACCCCGAGGCGATCGACACCGCGCTCGCCCGCCGCCTGCCCGACGAAGAACCCTACACCCGCCGCGCCGCCCGGCTCGAAGCGGCGAGCAAGCCCGCCGACATCCTCGCCGCCGCCAAGGCGCTCGACGACCTCAACCGCAAGCTTTCCTGAGGAATGACCCGCAGATGACCATGACTCTCGACCAAGTCCGCAGCCTCGCCGATGCGATCCGCGCCGAAATCGCCAAGGCGATCGTCGGGCAGGAACCGATGGTGGACATGCTGCTGACCGCGCTGCTGGCGGAAGGCCACGTGCTGCTCGAAGGCCCGCCGGGCACCGCCAAGACCCTGCTCGCCAATGCCTTTGCGACCTCGCTCGGCCTCGATTTCGGGCGCATCCAGTTCACCCCCGATCTGCTGCCGGGCGACATTCTGGGTTCGAACCTGTTCAACTTCCAGACCAGCCAGTTCACCCTGACCCGCGGCCCGATCTTCTGCGACCTGCTGCTGGCGGACGAGATCAACCGCACCCCGCCCAAGACGCAGGCTGCGCTGCTCGAAGCGATGCAGGAACGCCGCGTGACGCTGGATGGGGAGACCTATTCGCTGCCCGCCAGCTTCATGGTGGTCGCAACGCAGAACCCGATCGAGAATCAGGGCGTCTATCCCCTGCCCGAAGCGCAGCTCGACCGCTTCCTGTTCAAGCTGCTGGTGCCCTATCCCGCCGAAGAGGAGGAGGCGCGGATTGTCACCACCTATGGCCAGCGCTCCGGCCCCCAGCGGCCCGCCGATCTGGGCGTGGTTGCGGTTACCGATGCCGCCGGGATCAGCGCGGCGAGCGCGGCGCTGGGGCAGGTCACCGTGGCCGAGGACATCACCCGCTATGTCGTGCGCCTGATCCGCGCGACGCGCGACCATGCCGAGCTCACTGTCGGCGCCAGCCCGCGTGCAGCGGTGCTGCTGGCCGGAGCCGCCCGCGCGCGCGCCGCGCTGGAGGGGCGCAGCTACGTGATCCCCGATGACGTCAAGGCGCTCGCCGTGCCGGTGCTGCGCCACCGCCTGACGCTGTCCCCCGCCGCCGAGATCGAGGGCCGCAATATGGAGGCGCTGGTCGCCGATCTGGTCGAAGCGACCGAGGCCCCACGCTAAGGTGCTGCGCGTCCTGCGCCTTGTCCTCGGGTTTCTGCTGCGTCCCCTGCGGCCGCTGCTGATCGTCGCGCCGACCGAGCGGGCGGCGTGGATGGCGGCAGCGCTCGCCCCGATGGCCTTGCTGCTGGCGACGACACAACCCGGAGCCTGGATCGTCGCGCCGGCGATGGTGGCGGCGCTGCTGGGGCTGATCGTGGTCGACGCCCTGCTCGCCGGACGGCTCGAGGCGTGGGAGCTGCGCACCGCCGAGGACGTCGAGGTCGGCCAGCCCAGCGACCTCACCGTCACCGCGCGCTTCGCCAAACGCCGCCCCTCGCGCGTCGAGGCTGCACTCTCCTGTGACCCGCGCCTCGCGCCCGAGGGCCGGATCGTGGTCAGCCTCGCCCCCGGGGCGGATGGCACGCAGTGGCAAGGCACCACCACGCTCACCCCCCTGCGGCGCGGCACGGCCGCGGTCGAGCGCGCATGGATGCGCTGGCAGGGGCCGTGGCATCTCGGCGCGCGGCAGGTCGATTATCCGCTGGACCGCGAGGTGCGCATCTGGCCCGATCTGTCGCCGGTGCGCTCGCCCGACCTGCAGACCTTCCTCAGGAACGCCCAGATCGGCCTCATCAACCGCCGCATCCGGGGCGAGGGCACGCAGTTCGAGGCCCTGTCCGAGTACGAACCCGGCATGGACCGCCGCCGCATCGACTGGAAGGCCAGCGCGCGCCACACCCGCCTTTACGCCCGCGAGAACGAGAGCGAGCGCAACAACCAGATCGTCTTCGCCTTCGATTGCGGGCAGGCGATGTGCGAGCCGGTCGACGGGTTGCCGCGCATCGATCGCGCGGTTTCGGCGGCGCTGACCTGCGGCTATGTTGCACTGAAGGGCGGGGACAAGGTCGCGCTGTTCGGCTTTGCCCGGCGGCCGCAGATCATCACCCCATTCATCGGCGATGCGCGCAGCTTTCACCGGCTGCAATCGGCGGCGGCGGGGCTCGATTACGAGCCGGTCGAGCCCAATTTCACCCTCGCGCTCGCCACCCTGACCGCGCGGCTCAAGCGCCGGTCGCTGGTGGTGGTGTTCTCCGACTTCACCGATCCCACCGCCGCCGAACTGATGGTCGAAAGCCTCGGGCGGCTGGTGAAGAAGCATCTGGTGCTGTTCGTCACCATGGCCGACAGCGAGGTCGAGGAACTGATCGCCGCGCCGCCGGGAGACATCGCAACCCTCGCCCGCTCGGTCACCGCCGATAGCCTCGCCCAGCAGAGGAAACTGGTGCTGACCCGGTTGCGGCGGCTGGGGATCGACGTGCTTGAAGCCCCGTGGGACAAGATCGGCCCGCGCCTGATCGACCGCTATCTCGCGATCCGCAACAGCGAGGCGATAGGATGAAAGCGCCGATCATCTCTTCATGGTTCGGGCGCGGCACGGTTGCCGCGCCGCCCGATATCGAAAGCGCGGCGCTGCGCTCCGACCGCTTCCGGCTAGAGCGTGAGGGCGAGTGGCGGCGGCTGGAGGATATCATCGCGCGCATGGAACGCGGCGGCATGCGGCGCATTGCGGACGAGGATCTGATGGCGCTCCCCGCGCTGTATCGCACCGCCACCTCTTCGCTTTCGGTCGCGCGCGAGACCAGCCTCGACGCGGCCACCCTCTCCTATCTCGAAGCGCTGGTGCAGCGCGCGTGGTTTCAGGTCTATGGCCCGCGCATGGGCTTCGTGCGCTGGCTGCGCGGGTTCCTGCTGGGCGGCTGGAGCCGCGCGGTGCGCGCGCTGTGGCTCGACATCTGCATCGCGCTGTTCGTGATGGTGGCGGGCACCATCGTGGGCTGGCTGCTCGTGGCGCAGGACGAGGCGTGGTATTACCGCCTCTTCCCCGCCAGCCCGGGCGAGGCCCGCGTGCCGGGCGCGAGCCGCGAACAATTGCTTGAAGTGCTGGCGACCGAGGAGAACGCCTCGGGTCTGTCGGCCTTTGCCGCGCAGCTGTTCAGCAACAATTCCGCCGTGTGCATCCTCGCCTTTGCGCTGGGCTTTGCCTTTGGCATCCCATCGCTGCTGCTGCTGGTGCACAACATGGCGCTGCTGGGCGCGCTCTTGTGGCTGTATGACGGGCAGGGAATCATGGTCGAACTGGCCGCGTGGCTCAGCGTCCACGGCACGACCGAGCTGTTCGGCATCCTCCTTTCAGGCGCGGCGGGGCTGCATATCGGGCGGGCGATGGCCTTCCCCGGCAAGCTGCCGGTGCTCGATGCCGCCGGAGCCGCCGGGCGGCGCGCGGCGGTGGTGATGGTGGGCGTGGTGATCATGATGATTGTCGCCGCAGTGCTCGAAGCCTTCCCGCGCCAGCTGGTCGAAGGCACGCAGAACCGCTTCATGATCGGCGGCACGATGCTGCTTTTCTGGCTCAGCTACTTCTTCCTCTATCGTCCGGCCCCTCCGGCCGAGAGCGGGGCCGCATGAGCAGGAAACCCGCCGCCCCTCCCGCAGATCGCCGTGCGCGCATAATGATCACGCCCGAAGGCCTTGCCCTGCCCGTCACCATCGCGCCCCGCGCCAGCCGGGCGGGCGCGCTGATCATCGACGTGATGATCATCGTCACCGGGCTGATCATCTTTCAGATGGTGATGCAGTGGATCGCGGGCGGCCTGCTGGACAGCACCGGCTTCGACCTCGAAGGCGGCGAGACCGGGGCCTTCGAATTCCTCATCATCCTGTTCGCCCTGGTCGTGTTCGTCACCTGGTATGGCTATTTCCTGGTGCAGGAACTGGGCCCGCGCGGGGCGACTTTGGGCAAGCGCATCGTCGGCATCCGCGTCGCCGCGCGCGGCGGAGCGCGGCTCACGCCCGAAGCGGTGATCGCGCGCAACCTGCTGCGCGATATAGAGATTTTCTATCCGCTCATCACGCTGGTCGTGCTGCTGGTGATGGCCAACACCGGGCAGGACATCGGCATCCTCGGCTGGGTGGCGGCGGGCTGGTTCGCGCTGTTCCTGCTGTTCCCGTTCTTCAACCACGACTCCTTGCGCGCAGGCGACATCGTCGCGGGCACCTGGGTGGTCGATCGCCCGCGCACCAAGCTGGCCGAGGTGCTCAGCACGCAGGGCGCCGCCACCGCCAACGGGGCGAGCGAGGTCACCGGCGCGCGCTACGACTTCGGCGAGGCCGAGCTGTCGGTCTACGGCGAGAAAGAGCTGCAAACGCTCGAACGGATGCTGCGCGATGCCCAGCCCGATGCGCTGAAGGCGGTTCATGCCGCGATCTGCCGCAAGATCGGCTGGGATCCCGGCGCGGGCGACGAGCGGGCTTTTCTCGAAGCTTTCTATGCGCAGTTGCGCGCCAAGCTCGAAGGCGACATGCGGTTCGGCAAACGCAAGGCGGACAAGCACTCATGAACATCGATCGACGCTTCTTCATCGGCGGTTCGCTGGCTCTCGGCGCCTCGGCCTGCATCCCGCCCGACCAGAGCCCGCTCGGGCGGCTGGCGGCGGAATTGCGGATCATCGAGGCCGCGGGCAATGGCACGCTGGGGGTGGAGCTCTACAACACCGCCACGGGCCAGTCGGTCGGGCTCAACAGCGACCGGCGCTTCGGCCATGCCTCCTCGTTCAAGTTCAGCCTCGCCGCGCTGCTGCTCCAGCGCCATGCGGCCGGGCTGATCGATGCCGACAGGCGGGTGACGTGGAGCGAGGCCGACATGCTCGAATACGCACCTTTTACCCGCGAGCGGATCGCCACCGGCGCAACCTTGCGCGAACTGGCGCGGGCGACGCAGATCACCTCGGACAATCCGGCGGCGAACATCCTGCTGCGCGAGCTTGGCGGGCCGGCGGGGCTGACGGCATTCTGGCGCAGCATCGGGGACGAGGTCAGCCGGGTCGACCGCTACGAGCCCGAGATGAACCTCGTGCCCAGCACCGAGTTCCGCGACACCACCACGCCCGCGGCCATGGCGCGCAACGTGGCGAAGATCATCTATGGCGACGTGCTGCCGGACGCCGAGCGGGCGGAATTGAAGCAGTGGATGGTCGAGACCGAAACCGGCCTCAACCGTGTCCGCGCCGGGCTGCCCGAAGGCTGGGTCGCGGGCGACAAGACCGGCACCAGCGGGCTGATCGGCGGCACCGAATATAATTATATCGACATCGGTTTTGCCGAAGGGCCCAAGGGCCAGCCCCCGATCACCTTCGCCTGCTATTTCCGCGCGCGCCAGACCGTGCCCGGAATGCAGCCCATCGGCGAACTGACGCTGTCGCGCATCGGCCGCATAATCAAGGAATTCGCCGAGCCGGAGCGCGGGCTGCCGTTGGTGGGGAAGATTTACTAATTCCCCCTCCCTTGAGGGAAGGGGTTAGGGGGTGGGGGCTCGACATAAGCGGGCATCGCACACCCATCCCCAACCCCTTCCCTCAAGGGAAGGGGAATTAGTGATCCGGCGTATCCGACGCGCGCTCCTCGCCGCCGAAGATCGCCACTTCGTTCAGCCCTGCGCTGGTCGCGCGGCCGCGATACATGCCGGTGGTGTTGAAACTGAAGATCGCATGGCCTTCGGGGGTGACGAGGATTACTCCACCATCGCCGCCGAGGTCTGCAACCTCGGCCATGACGGCATCGGCAGCTTCTTGCACGGTCGCTGCTATTTCCTCCGCGTCGGGGGCATTAGCCTCGCCAGGGCTGTCGAACGAAAGCCAATTGGTCGCTTGGAGAAATCTCAATCGCGCACAAATCTCATGCGCCACGCCGACCCGCAGGAAATACTCGCCCCACCCCGTCGCCGACACCGCACAGGCGCTGTTATCCGCATAGGTGCCCGCCCCGATCACCGGCGCATCGCCGATCCGGCCCCAGCGCTTGCCGGTCATCCCGCCCGTGGACGTCCCCGCCGCCAGATTGCCCTTCATGTCGAGCGCCACCGCGCCCACCGTGCCGAACTTGTGATCGACATCCAGCGACGAGAGCTTCTCGGCCTTCATGCGTTCCAGCGCCTCGCGCCGCGCCTCGGTAGCGAAATATTCGGGCGGGGTGACGGCAAAGCCTTTCTCGACAGCAAAGGCCTCCGCGCCTGCGCCCATCAGCATCACGTGCTCGCTTTGCGTGCGCACCGTGTCGGCGAGGAGGATCGGGTTCCTGACCGTCTTCACCCCCGCAATCGCACCCGCGCTGCGATCGCGCCCGTCCATGATCGAGGCGTCGAGCTCATTCGTCCCGTCCCAGGTGAACACCGCACCCTTGCCGGCGTTGAACAGCGGCGAGTCCTCCATGATGATGATTGCCGCCTTGATCGCGTCCATCGCATCGCCGCCCTCGCTGAGGATCTTCGAACCCGCATCCAGCGCCCGCTGCAAATCCGCCTCGTAAGCCGCGCGTTTCTCCGGCGTCATCGCATTGGGATCGAGCGTCCCCGCCCCGCCATGGATCGCCAGCGACCAGCGCGCCTGTTCGGGGGCAGCCTCCTCGGCAAGCGCAGGTTGAGACAGGAGGGCGAGCGCGACAGCGGCGATGAGCTTCTTCATGGCGCGCAGGTGTAACGCGCCGCTCGCCGTTTCGCCAGCTTAACAGCGCGCCCGCCCCACGCTACGGCAAGCGCCATGATCTACCGCCCCGCCACCCTCGACGATGCCCCCGCGCTGGCCGCGCTCGGCGCCGAGACCTTCATCGCCGCCTTCGGCCATCTCTACACGCCCGAAGACCTCGCCGCCTTCCTCGCCGAGGTGCACAGCCCCGGCCCCGTCGCTCAGGAAATCGCGGGAACGGAGTGCGCCCATTGCCTCGTCGAAGATCAGGGCAAACTCGTCGCCTATTGCAAGCTGCGCCATCCCAGCCACTACGCCTCCTACTCCGACGCGCGCGATCCGCTCGAACTCGGCCAGCTCTATTGCCTGCCGACCCACACCGGCCACGGCATCGGCGCGCGGCTGATGGACTGGGCGCTCAACCAGGCGCGCGCGGGCGGGCACGATGCGGTTCTGCTCAGCGTCTATTCGGAAAACTTCGGCGCACAGCGCTTCTACCAGCGCTATGGCTTTGCCAAGATCGCCGACATCACCTTTCGTGTGGGCGAACAGCTCGATGCGGAGTATCTCTACGAATTGAAACTGTAACCCACGAGGGAGAGCGACATGAGCGAATTCGGCTTCAGCAGCACCACAGACGAGGTGCTGGCGGGCATCGATCTGTCGGGGCGGACGGTCTTCGTCACGGGCGCGAATTCGGGGCTGGGGCAGGAAACCTCGCGCGCGATGGCCGCTCGCGGCGCGCATGTCATCATGGCGGGACGCGATCAGGCCAAGCTGGACGAGGCCGTGGCGGCGATCATCGCCGAACACCCCAAGGCGCAGCTCGATACGCTGACAGTCGATCTCGGCAGCCTCGAAAGCATCCGCGCCGCCACCTCGCGCGCGCGGCAACGCTTTGCGAAGATCGACATCCTCATCAACAATGCGGGCGTGATGGCGACCCCGTTCCTGCACACGGCCGACGGGTTCGAGATGCAGCTGGGCACCAACCACTTCGGCCATTTCGCGCTGACCGGCGAGCTCTTCCCGCTGATCGAGCGCGGACATCTGAAGCGCATCGTCAACCTCTCGAGCCGCGGGCACCATTTCAGCGCGGTCGATTTCGACGACCCGCATTTCGAGCGCCGCGCCTATGATCCTTGGATCAGCTACGGCCAGTCGAAGACCGCCAACGTGCTGTTCACCGTGGGGCTGGAGGAGCGTTTCGCGGTGCTCGGCATCCATGCCTATGCGGTGCACCCGGGCGGGATCCAGACCAATCTCGGCCGCCACATGACCCCCGAAATGACCGAGGCGCTGATGGCGCGGATTTCCTCGGCTGACACGGGCTTTGCGTGGAAGACCATCCCGCAAGGTGCCGCGACCAGCTGCTGGGCCGCAACTGCGCCGGAACTGGAAGGCAAGGGCGGGGTCTATTGCGAGGACTGCCATGTCGCCGCCGTCGACGACGAATCGCCGACCGACGGTGTGCGCTCCTATGCGGTCAACACCAGCTATGCCGAACGCCTCTGGGCGATGAGCGAGGATGCGACAGGGGTGCAATACCCCAGCTAACCCGCGACGAATTCCGCCAGCAGCGCGAGCGCATCCTTCGCCTCGCGGGTGGGGAGGATCGCCATGAAGACGTGCGGCGCGCCCTCGTATTCGTAGAGCTTCGCATCGACTCCGGCGGCGCGCAGCTTGCCGAGGAATGTGCGCGAATCGACGATGAAGATGTCGTGCCGCCCGGTCCAGACCCGGGTCGGCGGGAGTGCCGCGAGCGCCTCGGCTGAGGCGTAGAGCGGGCTCACGGCAGGATCGTCTATCGCCCGCCCCTCCGCCACCAGCCCGCCGCAGGCGCACAGCGTGCCGATCTTGAGCATCACGTCATTCGGCTCGACCGCGGCAATGGCAGGATCGGCAAGGCCCAGATCGAGCCACGGAGCGAACAGCGCGAGCTTGCCCGGCAGCGCGCCGCCCGCCGCGACCAGCCGCAGCGCGAGCGCCAGCGCCATGTGTCCGCCGGCAGAATCGCCGTTCAGGATGATGCGAGAAGGATCGTGCCTTGCGGACAGATCGGCCCACACCGCATCGGCCAGCGCGTCCTGCGCGGCGTAGCTCGCTTCGGGCACCACGGGGTAGAGCGGCACGGTGACGCTCACCCCGCACCGCTTCACCATTTCGGCGACCAGCGGCCAGTGCACCTTGAACATCGGCCGCACGAAGCCGCCGCCGTGGAAATAGATCATGTGCCATGGGGCGGGGCCACCCTTGGGGTGCAGCGTCACCACCTTGTGACCGAGCACCTCACGCTCCTCGACCACGAATTTCTTGCGGAACCCCTCGGGCATCAGCGCATCGCGCGGCAGGGTGCGGCCCTGCATCGCCTGATGGAAACCCGCCGCGTCGAGCGGGAAGACCGGCTCCTGCTTGCTCACCAGCCACTTGATGACGCGCATCAGCAGGCTCGGCGTGGGCGAGCGCAGTTCGGTGGCAGTGTCGGTCAGCATGGTCTCTCCCCTTGGCCCCATGCAGAGTGCCGCGCGCCGGGGCCAAGTCAAGCGCGCGGGTCATTGCCCCGTCACCAATGCGCGACTATATGCAGCGCCATGTCTTCCATTCGGCCCTGGCGCACAATCGAACGGCGCAAATCGCGCCAGATCATGGTGGGGAATGTCCCCGTTGGTGGGGACGCGCCCATCACTGTGCAGACCATGACCAACACCCCGACCGAGGATGTTAAGGCGACGATCGACCAGATCCGCCGCTGCGAGGAAGTGGGCGCGGATATCATCCGCGTCTCCTGCCCGACCGAGGAATCGACGCGCGATTTCAAGAAGATCACGCAGGCGTCGCGCATCCCGATCGTGGCCGACATCCACTTCCACTACAAGCGCGCGCTGGAAGCGGCGGACGCTGGCGCGGCCTGCCTGCGCATCAACCCGGGCAATATCGGCTCGGCGCAGCGCGTCGCCGAAGTGGTGCGCGCCGCCAAGGCCAATGGCTGCGCGATCCGCATCGGCGTGAACGCGGGAAGCCTCGAGAAGGACTTGCTCGAGAAGTATGGCGAGCCCTGCCCCGAAGCGCTGATCGAAAGCGCGCTCGATCACATCAAGCTGTTGCAGGACCACGATTTCCACGAATACAAGGTGGCGGTGAAGGCCTCCGACGTGTTCCTCGCGGTCGCGGCCTATCATGGCCTCGCCGAAACGGTCGATTGCCCGCTGCACCTCGGCATCACCGAGGCAGGCGGGTTGATCGGCGGTACGGTGAAGTCGAGCATCGGCATCGGCAGCCTGCTGTGGGCCGGGATCGGCGACACCATCCGCGTCAGCCTCTCGGCCGAGCCGGAGCAGGAGATCAAGGTCGGCTTCGAAATGCTCAAGGCGCTCGGCCTGCGCACCCGCGGCGTGCGCGTCGTGTCGTGCCCTTCGTGCTCGCGGCAGGGCTTCGACGTGATCCGCACGGTCGAGGCGCTCGAAAAGCGGCTCGAACACATCAAGACCCCGATGAGCCTCTCGGTGCTCGGCTGCGTGGTCAACGGCCCCGGCGAAGCGCGCGAGACCGATATCGGCCTGACCGGCGGCGGCAATGGCAAGCACATGGTCTACCTGTCGGGTCTGAAGGCCCACGCGATCGACGACGAGGCGATGCTCGACCACATCGTCAAGCTGGTCGAGGAAAAGGCCGCTGCGATCGAAGCGGGCGAGGCGACTGCCTTCGATCCCCACGCCGCGCCGCAGCAAGCTGTCGAAGCCGCAGAGTGATCCGGCCTGCGATTGCCGGACTGCTCGCGCTGGCGCTTGCCGCCTGTGCCACCGTGCCCGCCGCCCCCGCTCACCCCGAAGCGCGGCTTTACGTGCCTGAAGCCGACGCGGCGAGCGATGTCGACGCCGCGCTCGCCCGCGCTGCCGCCAGTGGCAAACGCGTACTGCTGGTGATGGGCGGCAACTGGTGCCACGATAGCCGCGCGCTCGCCGGGTGGCTCGAAACCCCGCGCTTCGCCGCGCTGATCGCCGAACGCTACGAGGTCGTCTATGTGGATGTCGGCGTGCCGCAGACCGGCGAGGGCCGCAATCTCGATATCGCACAGCGCTTCGGCCTCGACGAATTCCCTGGCACCCCCGCTCTGCTGGTGCTGACCGCCAAGGGCGAGCTGCTTAACCGCGACACTGCCGCCAGCTGGCGCAACGCCGCGAGCCGCAGCGAGGATGCGATTTTTGACGAGCTGGTGGCACTCGCCGAGGCACAACCGACCGCCGGATGATTGCCAGTGGTAGCAAATAGTGCTACCGCATCGGTCATGGGCAAGATCGAAAAAATCTCGGTGTCGCTGACCGAGGAACTGCTAGCCGAGGTCCAGAACGCCATCGAGTCAGGGGACTACGCGTCAACAAGCGAAGTCGTGCGCGAGGCCCTGCGCGAATGGCGCGACCAGCGCACCCTCAAGGAAGCGGCCATCGCCGAACTCAAGCAATTGATCGCCGAGGCCGAGGCCAGCGGCTATGTGGACGGCCCGATCGATTTTGATGCCATCAAGGCCGAAGGCCGTGCGCGCCTCGGCTTGATGCGCGAATGACGGCAGCAACACGTTACTCCCAAGCCGCGCGCGGCGATCTTCTCGACATCTGGCTGCACATCGCTGCGGACGACGTGACCGCGGCGGATAACCAACTTGGCAGGCTGGAGGCAGCAGTGACTCGCCTGCGCGATTTTCCCGATATCGGGCACCATCGCGAGGATGCGGGGCGCAGTCTCCGGGTGCTGTTGCAGGACAGCTTTCTGATCATCTATCGGCACGAGCCGGACGCGGGCGTTGTAACCATCGAGCGCATCGTCCACGGCAGCCGCAATCTCACAGCGATTTTCGATGCTTGAAGCCCTCCTCCTCGCCCTCGCCCTCGCCATGGACGCCTTTGCCGTGGCCCTCACCCAAGGTGCGCGGTTCCGGCCGCGGGTTGCGGGCGGGCTGACGATTGCGCTGACTTTCGGAGTGTTTCAGGTGGTGATGCCGCTGATCGGCTGGGGAATCGGCGCCTTCGCGCTCGGCTATATCGAATCCGTCGACCACTGGATCGCCTTCGGCCTGCTCGCCTTTCTCGGGGTGCGGATGCTCGGCGGCCATGTCGGCGAGGAAGAGGCCGCGCACAGGCTCACCGGCACGGCGCTGCTGGTGGCGGGGGTTGCGACCAGTATCGACGCGCTCGCAGCGGGGATCACGCTGCCCACCCTCGGCGTTAAGCCACTGGTGGCGGTGGGTCTGATCGGGCTGGTCACCTTCGCCCTGAGCGGCGCGGGTGTGGTGCTCGGCCGCCGCGCGGGCGACCACGGCGGCACCTGGGCCGAGCGCGCGGGAGGCGTGATCCTGATCGGGCTGGGCGTGAAAATCCTCGCCGAACATTCGGGCTCGCTGTGACGGCATGCTGCATGTCGTTCACCACGCCGATTACATGGCCCCGCGCCCCGATCGCGGCACATTCCGCTTCGACAAGTACTACCTCGTGATGGAGGAACTTCGCGCGAGCGGCGCGCCGATCACCGAACACGCGCCCGATCCGATGCCGCGCGCATGGCTCGAAGCGGTCCACTGCCCCGACTATGTCGACGAGGTGTTCCGCGGCGAAGTCCCCCGCGACAAGGAACGGCGCATCGGCTTTCCCGTCACCCCCGCAATCCGCGACCGGGTGCGCCACACCAATGGCGGCACATGGCTTGCCGCACAGCTGGCGATGGAGCACGGCTACGCCGCCAACTCCGCCGCGGGGAGCCACCATGCGCTGCACGATACCGGGGCGGGTTACTGCGTGTTCAACGACCTCGCCGTGACCGCCAATCGCCTGATCGCGGAAAGGCACGCCGCGCGCGTACTGATCGTCGATTGCGATGTGCATCAGGGCGACGGCACTGCCAGCCTGACAGCGGGGCGCGAGGACATCTTCACCCTGTCGCTCCATGCCGAAAAGAACTTCCCCGTCAGAAAGGCGCGCTCGAGCCGCGATGTTGGCCTGCCCGATGGCCTCGACGATGATGGCTACATGGAGGTGCTGACCCGCCACCTGCCCGAGGTCTTCGCCGACTTCGCGCCCGATTTCGTGCTCTATCAGGCCGGGGTCGATCCGCACGCGGAGGACAAGCTCGGCCGCCTCGCTTTGAGCGATGCGGGACTGGCGGCACGTGACCGCTTCGTTGTCGCTTCGTGCAGGGGTCGTCGCCTGCCCGTCGCCAGCGCATTGGGGGGCGGTTACGGCGACGATCCGCGCATCGTCGCCGCACGCCACGCCGCCTCGATGCTGGCGATGGCCGGCGAGAACGCAGGCTTTGCCCCGCCGGGACCCACGAAATGACGCAGAACTGCGACGAACCGTGCGGCGGCGCGATTTGCGTTATTGGGAACGCAAGGCTGCGGGTTTACGTTATCTGGCAATGAAGCGGCGCGACATTCTGAAGGGCACTCTGGCAGTCGGGGCGGCGCTTGCCCTGCCCGCGCGCGCCTTCGCCTCGGTCGCCGCCGGTACCCCGCGCGATCGCATCCTGTTTCAGATCGCCCAGCGCGAGCTGGCGCGGGCGGGCAATGCGATCTGGAAATCGGACATCGTCGGCATCGCCGATTACGGGCTGCATTCGGCCAAGCCGCGGTTCCACTTCGTCAATCTCGAACGCGGCGAAGTGCGCTCCTATCATGTCAGCCACGGCATGGGGTCGGACCCGCAGCACGACGGCTGGCTCAAGCAATTCAGCAACACCGAAGGCTCGAACGCCACCAGCCGCGGGGCCTATGTCACGTGGGAATGGTACAAGGGCCGCTACGGCACCTCGGTGCGCCTCGGCGGGCTCGACGCCAGCAATGACGCGGCGCTGCAACGCTACATCGTGATGCACCGCGCCGACTATGCCGAGCCTGCGCACCTCGCAAAGTGGGGCCGTCTCGGCCGCTCCAACGGGTGCTTTGCGATGGGCAGCGAGGAATTCCGCGAGGCGCTGCTGCACCTGTCGGGCGGGCGGTTGCTGTTTGCGGATTCGCTGGGGCTTGGAGAGGACGGCAGCATCCAGCCGGTGCCCGAACTCGCGATGATCGAGCGCACCCCGCTCGACCTGTCGGCGCGCCCCTCGATCAGCGGTTACTGAGGCGTGGCCTACCGGGGCGGCTTCGGCAGACCGGCATCGCTACTGGGCGCGACGGCAGGCGCGATCGTTCCGGCCAGCATCATTTCGGGCCTGCTCGGCACGGCGTTCGTGACGATGTTCTTCATGGCGGCGGCGGCGTTCTCGGGCGAATTTCAGTCCGCATCGCTCGAGACGCTGATTTCCATACTGGTGTTCACCGGAGCCATGATCGCGATGGGGTCGATCGGCGGAACCTTCGTGGTTGCCTTCTATCTGGTAATCTTCGGCCTGCCGGTGGCGCTGCTGCTGGGCGAGCGGATCCGTTCGCTGGCCGGATTGATCGTCTCCGTGGCGACGGCGGTGGCGGCGGGCATGATCGCCATCCGCTGGATGTGGGGTTTCACCCTCGCGTCGGACGAGCCGCTGTGGCAGCAAGAGGCGCTGATCGTGTTCGTCTTCGTCCTGCCCGCCGCGTGGTTCTACCGGCGGCAGGTGATCGCCATGCGCGACGAACTGCCCACCGCGGCCTAGCTGTCGCGCAGGTCGTCCTCGATAACGATCACCTCGTCGGTCGGCACATAGGTGCGTTCGCGCACCCGCGGCTTGTCGAGGCTGGCGAGCACCTTGGTGTCGCGGCCGTAGATGTCCTTGAAGGTCGCCATCTCGCCGTTGATGTCGGTCGCCATGGTGAAATAGGTGATGTAGGCCGGGAAGTGCTTTTCGAGCATCACCTTCTTGTATTTGCCCGAATCCGCGATCGCGACCGCCTCTTCCTTGGTCGCGCCCTTGCCGAGGATCGCCATCGTCATCGCCAGCTCCAGCGCGCGCTCGGTGCGCACGCAGCCGTGCGAGAGCGCGCGGAAATCATTGGCGAACAGGTGCCGCGAAGGCGTGTCGTGGAAGAAGATCGCGTGCTCGTTGGGCATTTCGAGCTTCATCCGGCCGAGCGAATTGCCCGGTCCCGGCTGCTGCACCACGGTGATGTAGCCATTCGCGCCCTTGGTCGCGACATAGCCATTGCGCTTGCCCCAGGCAGGGTTGGCGAGCACGCGCGCGCCCAGCCCTTCGCCCTTGACGATCGACTGCGGCACCGTCCAGGTCGGGTTGAAGACGACGCCTTCGACCATCTCGGCCAGCTGCGGAGTGGCGGTGCGCCCCGGCTTGCCGACGATGGTGCGATAGGTGCGGATGATCTTGTCCTTCACCGTCAGCCGCAGCTGGAATTCGGGCACGTTGGTGATGAGATACTGCGTGCCCAGATCGCGCTGGAGCCAGCGCCAGCGGTCCATGTTGGCGCGGATCAGCTTGCGGCGCGCGGTCTGCCCGTCCGACGTCGCCGCCAGTTCCGCCTTAAGCCGCGCATAATCGGGGTGGGTGGGGTTGAGCTTCATCAGCGCGCCCGCGATGTCATTGCTCGCCAGCGCTTCGGCCATGACTGTGCCGGCCGGGAACAGGTCGCGATCGGGGTCGATCACGAACCACTGCTCGCGCGCCTCCATCGGGGTGCGCCCGTCGCGCAGGTCCTCGACCAGCCAGACGAAGCTTTGCGAGGCGAGTTCGTTCAGCTCCTTCGACGGGCCGGAGGCGAGCGCGACCTTGAGCGGCTCGAGATCGTAATCCTTTGGGTCGAGCCCTTCCGCCCCGATCCCCTCGATGACCGCAATCAGCCGCGCGGCCTGCCCCACGGTCCAGTTCTGGACGAGCGGCGCCATCGTCTCCGCGCCCTGCACGACCGGCTCGGACACGGTCTGGCCGAACACATCGGCGACGGTTTCACGCTTGGGTGTCTCGCTGGGCGGCGGCAGCTTCACCCGGGCCGGGCCACCCTGCAAGGCTTCTTCGGGATTGGCGCGCACCGACTGGGCGGGCGCAGCGGTTTCCTGCGCCAGCGCCGCGCTTGCCACCAGCGCTGCCACCGCAATCCCGCCTGCCAACTTGCCCGCAAATCTCATCGTCAATTTCGCCTTTTCGCCCTGCACCGCGTGGAATTGCGGTCGCTTACCTTTGGCTGAGCACCATACAGGCAGCCGGTCGCCCCTATCAACCACCTTCGCTTTCGCAGCGATTAATATGCCCGGGCGTGACCTTGCGCGCACAGCCGCCTATGGGGCCGGTCATGTCGCCGCGCCATCACCCCCTGCTGCCCTTTGCCGTGGCGTTGACCGGTGTCGGGTTCCTGTCGCTGATGGACGCCTTCATGAAGGAGGCCGCGCTGATGACCGGGGCATATACCGCCACGGTGCTGCGCGCGTTCATCGGCGCGGCCATCATCGCGCCAATCTGGCTGGCCCGCGCGCCGGCCATGCCGAGCCGTGCGGTGCTGAAGCTGCATCTGGAGCGCGGGCTGGTCTCGGCCTTCATGGCGCTGAGCTTCTTCTATGCGCTCACCAAGCTGCCGCTGGCCGAGGCGATTGCCCTGTCTTTCATCGCCCCGCTGATCGCGCTCTATCTCGCGCGCGTCCTGCTGGGCGAGGCGATCAGCCGCAACGCGATCCTTGCCAGCCTGCTGGGCTTTGCCGGCACGCTGGTGATCGTCGGCGGGCGGATCGGCACAGGCCGCTTCGATGACGAGACCCTGCTGGGCGTCGCGGCGCTGTTCGTTTCGGCGGTGCTCTATGCCTACAACTTCATCGTCATCCGGCGGCAGGCGCAGGTGGCCGGCCCGCTGGAGATCGCGACCTTCCATTCGGGCGTCGGCGGGTTGGTGCTGCTGACGCTCGCCCCGTTCCTGTGGGAGGCACCGGGCGCGGCGGCGCTGCTGCCGCTGGTGATCGCGGGGGCGCTGACCGTGGCCGGATCGCTGGCGATCGCCTTTGCCTACGCCCGTGCGCCTGCCAGCGTGCTGGTGCCGACAGAATATTCGGGATTCGTCTGGGCCGCGGGTTTCGGCTGGCTGTTCTTCCGCGAGCCGGTGACGTGGCCGACACTGGCCGGGACCGTGCTGATCGTGACCGGCTGCTGGCTCGCCACGCGCCCCGCCAGACCTGAGCGGGTGGCTGCAATCTAAGACTATTGACGCAAGGGAAGCCCCCTTGACCTCGCGCGCGCAGCAGCGCAGGAGCGCGGGCATATACCGCGCCCTTGGTGGATCGGGGGCGGGCCAATCGAAAGGACGCACACCCCCATGACCGCAATCGGCCAGGATTCGCTCGGCACCCGCCAGATGCTTGACGTTAACGGCAAGCAGTACGCCTATTACTCGCTGGCGAAGGCCGCGCAGCAGCTGGGCGACATCAGCAAGCTGCCGATTTCGATGAAGGTGCTGCTCGAAAACCTGCTGCGCTTCGAAGACGGCGGCTTCACCGTCGATCGCAAGCACATTCAGGCGGTGGTTGACTGGCAGAAGGACCCCTCCACCGGCGAGGAAATCCAGTACCGCCCGGCGCGCGTGCTGCTGCAGGACTTCACCGGCGTGCCCTGCGTGGTCGACCTCGCCGCGATGCGCGATGCGATCAAGACACTCGGCGGCGACACCGCCAAGATCAACCCGCTGGTGCCGGTCAACCTCGTCATCGACCACTCGGTGATGGTCGACGAATTCGGCCACCCCAAGGCGATGGAAGCCAACATGGCGCTCGAATATGAGCGCAATGCCGAGCGTTACGACTTCCTCAAGTGGGGCTCGAAGAGCTTCAAGAACTTCACCGCCGTGCCCCCGGGCACCGGGATCTGCCACCAGGTCAACCTTGAGCATCTGGCACAGGCGATCTGGTCGTCGGAAGGCCCGGACGGCGTGATGGTCGCCTATCCCGACACCTGCGTCGGCACCGACAGCCACACCACCATGATCAACGGCCTCGGCGTGCTGGGCTGGGGTGTCGGCGGGATCGAGGCCGAGGCCGCGATGCTCGGCCAGCCGGTGTCGATGCTGATCCCCGAAGTGGTCGGATTCTATCTCGAAGGCCGCATGGCCGAAGGCGTGACCGCAACCGACCTTGTGCTGACCTGCGTGCAGATGTTGCGCGAAGTCGGCGTGGTGGGCCGCTTCGTCGAGTTCTACGGCCCGGGCGTTGCCAACCTCACCCTCGCCGACCGCGCGACCATCGCCAACATGGCCCCCGAATATGGCGCGACCTGCGGCTTCTTCGGCATCGACGACAAGACCATCGAATACCTTCGCCTCACCGGCCGCAGCGAGGAAAACATCGCGCTGGTCGAAGCCTATGCACGCGCGCAGGGCATGTGGTTCGATCCGGCCAATGTGCCGGTCTTCACCAAGACGCTGAGCCTCGACATGGCCGCCGTCGTCCCCAGCCTCGCCGGGCCCAAGCGCCCGCAGGACAAGGTGATCCTTCAGGAGGTGGACGAGCTGTTCAACGGCGACCTCAGCAAGGTCTATGGTAAGAGCGGGCCGGCGCGCGTCGCCGTCGAAGGCAAGAGCCACGACATCGGTGACGGCGACGTTGTCATCGCCGCGATTACCTCCTGCACCAACACCTCCAACCCCGATGTGCTGATCGCCGCCGGTCTCGTTGCCAAGAAGGCCAACGAGAAGGGCCTGAAGCCCAAGCCGTGGGTCAAGACCAGCCTCGCACCGGGATCGCAGGTGGTCACCGATTACCTCGTGAAGTCGGGCCTTCAGGAGCATCTCGACGCGGTCGGCTTCGACCTTGTCGGCTATGGCTGCACCACCTGCATCGGCAACTCGGGCCCGCTCGCTCCGCCGATCTCGGCTGCGATCAACGGCAATGACATTGTCGCTGCCTCGGTGCTTTCGGGCAATCGCAACTTCGAAGGCCGCGTGTCGCCCGATGTGCGCGCCAATTTCCTCGCCTCGCCGCCGCTGGTGGTGGCCTATGCGCTGAAGGGCACCGTCACCGAGGACATCACCACCACCCCCATCGGCCACGACCAGAACGGCGATCCGGTGATGCTGGCCGATCTGTGGCCGACCAATGCCGAAATCGCCGAAAACCGCGCCGCCAACATCGACCGCTCGATGTTCGTCAGCCGCTACGCCAATGTCTATGACGGCGACGAGCACTGGCAGGCGATCACGGTCGAGCCTTCGGACACCTACCAGTGGCGCGCCGGGTCGACCTATGTCGCCAACCCGCCCTATTTCGAGGGCATGACCATGACCCCGGCGCCGATCATGGACATCGTCGATGCCAAGCCGCTGGCGATCCTTGGCGATTCGGTCACCACCGACCACATCTCGCCGGCCGGCTCGATCAAGGAAGACAGCCCGGCAGGCAGCTATCTGAAGTCGAACCAGGTCGCGAAGAAGGACTTCAACTCCTATGGCTCGCGCCGCGGCAACCACGACGTGATGATGCGCGGCACCTTCGCCAACATCCGCATCAAGAACGAGATGGTTCCGGGCGTTGAAGGCGGCTTCTCGACCTACGCGGGCGAGACCATGCCGATCTACGACGCCGCCATGAAGCACAAGGAAGACGGCACCCCGCTGGTCGTCATCGGCGGCAAGGAATACGGCACCGGCTCCAGCCGCGACTGGGCGGCCAAGGGCACGATCCTGCTGGGCGTGCGGATGGTGATCGTCGAGAGCTTCGAGCGTATCCACCGCTCCAACCTTGTCGGCATGGGCGTGCTGCCCTTGCAGTTCAAGGCGGGCGACACGCGCGAGACGCTGGGCCTCACCGCGGATGACACCTTCTCGATCCGGGGTCTGGCTGACCTCGTGCCGGGGCAGGACGTCACCGTCGAAGTCACCCGCGCCGACGGCACGCAGTTCAGCTTCACCGCGCTGTGCCGCATCGATACCGCCAACGAGATGGAATATTACCGCCACGGCGGGATTCTCCATTACGTTCTCCGCAAGCTTGCGGCATAACAGAGCGCATGATCGGCCCCCGCCTCGCCCTTCCGTGCCTGTCCGCCGCGCTGCTGGCGCTGGCGGCCTGCGGGGGTGAGACGGGGCGAGGCCCCAGCGGCGACGCCCCGCCGCTCGGGTTCGAGCTGGCGGTGGCGGGCACGGGCGACACGGCCGCCGAAGCCGCGCCCGCGACGCTCATCACGCTTTCGCCCGAAGAACTCGCGGCCAAGCTCGCAGAGGGCAATGTCCGCCTAATCGACGTGCGCACCGACGAAGAGGTGGCCGAAGGAATCATCCCCGGCGCCGAGCACATCCCGCTCGACCGCTTCGATCCGGCAGCGCTTGGCCCGGCTGATGGACGGGAAGTGGTGCTCTATTGCCGCTCCGACCGGCGCTCGGGCATCGCCGCAGAGAAGCTGGCCGAGGCGGCGGGCGCACCGGCCACCCATCTCAAAGGCGGGATCCTCGCCTGGGAAGCCGCGGGCCAGCCGGTCGAAAAGCAGCCCTGAGGCCCAGTAAATGCACATGAAAAAGGGGCGGCCCGATCATCGGGCCGCCCCTTTTTCGTTGCGCGATGGCGCGGCGTGTCAGCCGAGGAACTTGCGGCGCCCCATGATCGCAGCGGCGGCGAGGCCGAACAGCACGGTCATGGGCGGCGCGGGCACATCATGACCGCCCGACGTCGAGGAGCTGCCGCTGCTGCTCGAGGACGAGGATGAGGAGGACGACGAAGAGGACGACGAGCTGCTGCCCGATGAGGAGCTCGACCCCGAAGAGCCGCTGCTGCCCGACGAACCCGACGAACCGCTGCTCGACGAGGACGACGAGGATGACGAGGACGATGAGCTGCTGGTGCTGCTGGTCATGTCGCCCGAGCTGCCGCCGCTCGTCGCTCCGCCCGAGGAGGACGAGGAGGAACTGCCGCTGCTCGACGAGGAGGAAGAGCCCGAGGAACCCGACGAACCAGAGCTGCCTGGCTTGCCGCTGCTCCCGCCCGAAGAGGACGACGAAGAAGAGGACGAAGACGAGGAACTCGAAGACGAAGACGAAGAGGACGACGAGGACGAGGACACCGCGCCGGTCGACGAGCTGACATTGCCCGAGGAACTGGAGACGTTGCCGGAAGAACTCGAAACATTCCCCGAGGAGCTGGAAACATTGCCCGACGAGCTCGACACGCTGCCGGTGCTCGACGAGACCGCACCGGTCGAGGAGGACACGTTGCCCGAGCTCGACACCGCACCGGTCGAAGACGACACGTTGCCCGAACTCGACACCGCACCGGTGGACGAGGAGACATTGCCCGACGTGCTGGTGCTCGACACTGCGCCGGTGCTGCTCGACACCTGCCCGGTCGAGGTCGAGGTCGAGACCTGACCGGTCGACGAACTGATCTGGCCCGAGGACGAAGTGGTCGAGGTGGAGTTGTCGATGTCGATATCGATCACCACGCCGCTGCTGCCGCTGGTGCTGGTCGTGCCCGGATCGCCGCCGCCCGAGGTGGTGGTGCTGATCACCGAGACATCGCCCGAGGACGAGCCGCCGCCGCCGAAGAAGCCGCCGAAGAAGCCGCCGCCGAAGCCACCGCCAAAGCCGCCGCCGCCGAAGCCGCCACCCCAACCGCCGCCGGGGCCACCGCCGCCCGAAATCGGCGGCAGGGGCGGAAGCGGCGCGGGCATGTAGGCGACCTGCGCGATCGGCGGACACTCATTGGCGTCGTAATAGGCTTCGACTGCCCCGGCAGGACGGCTCGGCGCACCGGCCGCGATCGCGCCCGCCGGGCCGACCGGCTGGCACTCGACCGTGCGCTCGACGATCCTGCGGCGGCGCTGTTCGGGCGGAGTCGGGATCACCCGGTCGCGCGTCTTGATGTAGCGCGCGCCCGAGACCGGATCGACCTTCACCAGCTTTCCGTCGATATTGGTCGAATAGTCCGGCGCGTCGGTGTTCATCGGCTCGGCCACGCGCACGGCGCCGCCTTGCAACAATGCGACACCCGCAGCAGCGGCGGAAAGCTTCGCGATGGCCAGTTTGAGCGACATGGTCGTTTACCCTGTTTGCCTGTGGCAGCGCGTGCGGACAGCCCGAACCTTCTGCCAAGTCCAGCGTTCTTCTGATGGCAGAAGGCGCAGAGGGGCAATCCGCTTAACCATGCACTGTGCCGGGAAGACGCGGAAATCGCCCCGGAATCGGCGGATTTCAGCCGCCCTGTCCCGAACTGGCACCGAAAAAGGGGGTCGCGTTAGTCGAAAGGTTAACGCGCGCGGCCAGTCTCAGTCTTCGAACAGTCCGGCCTGGGGTGGGGGTGATTCTCTGGGCGGGGTCAGCTCCAGATGCGCCCATCCGGCATCGTTGAGCATGCGCCCCCGCGCGGTGCGGGCCACCAGGCCGAGCTGGATGAGGTAGGGTTCGACCACCTCCTCCACCGTATCGCGCGGCTCGGCAAGGCCCGCCGCGAGCGTCTCGATCCCGACGGGGCCGCCCTTGTAGGTGGTGGCGATCATGGTGAGGTAGCGCCGGTCCATCAGATCGAGCCCGAGGCGGTCGATCTCCAGCCGGGTGAGCGCCTCGTCCGCCACGTGCCGGGTGACACTGGCGCTGCCCGCGACATCGGCAAAGTCGCGCACGCGGCGCAGCAGGCGACCGGCCACGCGGGGCGTCCCGCGCGAACGGCGGGCGATTTCGTGCGCCCCGTCGGGCTGAATCGCGAGGCCCATGAGGCCCGCCGCGCGGGTTACGACGCGCTCCAGCTCCTCGTGCGTGTAGAAATTGAGTCGCACCGGAATGCCGAAGCGATCGCGCAGCGGCGTGGTCAGCAGGCCCTGCCGGGTGGTCGCGCCGATCAGGGTGAAGGGCGGCAGATCGATCCGCACCGAGCGCGCCGAGGGCCCCTCGCCGATGATGAGATCGAGCGCGCGGTCCTCCATGGCCGGGTAGAGCACCTCTTCGACCACGGGCGAGAGGCGGTGGATCTCGTCGATGAACAGCACATCATGCGGTTCGAGATTGGTGAGCAGCGCGGCCAGATCGCCCGCCTTGGCAATGACGGGGCCGCTGGTCGCGCGGAAGCCGACACCGAGCTCGCCCGCGATGATCTGCGCCAGCGTGGTCTTGCCGAGGCCGGGTGGGCCAAAGAACAAGGTATGATCCATCGCCTCCCCCCGCGCGCGCGCAGCGGCGATGAAGACGGCAAGGTTCCCCTTGGCCGCCTCCTGTCCGACGAACTCGGCAAGGCGGCGCGGGCGCAGGGCCGCGTCCGGGTCGCCGGGCTGGCGGGTGGGGGAGTGGAGGGGGGTGTCAGGGGTGGTCATCTCAGCCCCTCGTTACCGACCGCTCCGAAGAATTCCCCATCCCGATACAGTTGCCAAGTTTCGTAGCCTGAGGACCACGTCAGGATCTCAAGGCACAGAGTGTCTGCAAATCGCAACGCGCAGTCTCCGGTTCGCGCATCCATTTCTACCGCAGCAATCCTGCTGCCTGCCAAGGCTTCGTTGGCCTTCGCTTCAGCATCAACCGGCGAAGGCAGGCCGAACTGATGCCCATCATCTTCACTGGTGACGATAATGCTCTTGGCACCGATCAAGCGCCAGCCAGAGGTCGCGAGGACAAATGAGGTGCCTATTGAGATCGACCATTGGCCCTCGCACTGCCTCATCATGACCGGCTGACCGACCAAAAGACCGGCCAACTCCTTGGCAAAGGCCTCGGATTGCGATTGCTTGCCGAAGATCTTCATCCGATCCGACCCTTGCGGATGGAACCTGAATCGAGTTCAGGGTGACGGAGAGGAGCGTAATCCATCACCCCGCCGCCTTCTTCAGCGCAACCCGGATAAGATCGCCCTCACTCGCGCCCTCGCCCAACTCCTCAAGCGCCCGCGCCACGGCCTGCGCTGCAACCGCAGGCTTGAAGCCGAGGTTCTCCAACGCGCTCGCCGCATCCGCGCCTCTGCTGCCCGCCGGTGCCGCCGCAACACCAACTGAGAACCCGCCCGAACCGCCCGGCATCGCGCCCGCCTTGTCCTTCAGCTCGTTGACGATCCGGCCCGCCAGTTTCGGCCCCACGCCCTGCGCGCGCGCCACCATCGCCGCGTCGCCCTTGCCGCAAGCGTCGCGCAGTTCTCCGGTCGAGAGCGCGGAGAGGATTGCGAGGCCAACCTTGCTGCCCACGCCCTGCACGCCCGTCAGCAACCGGAACCAGTCGCGCTCGGATGCTTCCGCGAACCCGAGGAGGCGCATGTCGTTCTCGCTCACCTGCAATTCGGTGTGGACGGTGCAGGCCTCTCCCACCTCGCCCAGCGCGGCGAGTGTGCGGCTGGAGCAATGCACGAGATAGCCCACCCCGCCGACGTCGACGATCGCCCAGTCCTCGCCGGTCGCATCGAGCCTGCCTGAGAGTTTGGCGATCATGGTTTGTTCCTGCCCCAAGCCGCAAACGGCGTCCAGCCTTTATGGACAGATGCCCACACTTGCGCCAGATGGCACTCCCATGAGCTGGAACACCTTCGGGCGCGTGCTGCGCTTTACCACTTGGGGAGAGAGCCACGGGCCTGCATTGGGCGCGGTCGTCGACGGGTGCCCGCCGGGGCTCGCGATCAGCGAGGAGTTCATCCAGCCCTTCATGGACGCGCGCAAGCCGGGCACCAGCCGCTTCACCACCCAGCGGCGCGAGGACGACATTGTGCGCATCCTCTCGGGCACCTTCGAGGGCAAAACCACCGGCACGCCGATCAGCCTGATGATCGAGAACACCGATCAGCGCTCAAAGGACTATTCCGAGATCGCCCAGCGCTATCGTCCGGGCCATGCCGACTACGCCTATGACGCCAAATACGGCATCCGCGACTATCGCGGCGGCGGGCGCTCCTCGGCGCGCGAGACGGCGGCGCGGGTCGCAGCGGGCGCGGTGGCGCGGTTGGTGATCCCCGAGGTCACCATCACCGCCTATGTGTGCGAGCTGGGCGGCGACCGGATCGACCCTGCCAACATCGACTACGCCGAGATCGCCAAGAACCCCTTCTTCTGCCCCGATGCGGCTGCGGCGGCGCGCTGGGAAGAGAAAGTCGACGCCGCACGCAAGGCCGGCTCCTCCCTCGGCGCGATTGTCGAGTGCGTGGCGGAGGGCGTCCCCGCAGGCTGGGGCGCGCCGATCTATGCCAAGCTCGACAGCGATCTGGCCGCCGCGATGATGAGCATCAATGCGGTCAAGGGCGTCGAGATCGGCGACGGCTTTGAGGCAGCGCGCCTTTCTGGCGAGGAAAACGCCGACCGGATGCGTCCGGGGCCGGATGGCAAGCCCATCTACCTCGCCAACCACGCGGGCGGCACCGCGGGCGGCATCTCGACCGGGCAGCCGGTGGTGTGCCGGGTGGCGTTCAAGCCGACATCCTCAATCCTGACCCCGGTAGAATCGATCAATTCTGCCGGTGAGGCGGTGGAGGTGGTCACCAAGGGCCGCCACGATCCCTGCGTCGGCATCCGCGGCACCCCGGTGGTGGAGGCGATGATGGCGCTGGTGCTGGCGGATCACAAGCTGCTGCACCGCGCTCAAGTAGCGTAGCGGTAGCGCGACAGGAACGCGGGCAGTTAGGGTAAGGGGTAACGCGAATATTCAGGCGAGCAGGTCAGTTAGCGGCATGGCGGCTTTGCCTCGCTGCTGGAAAATTCCTGCCACTCGGGAATCGACCCCGTTCCCGCCACTGCAGACAGCCAAATCGATTGACTGGTTGCAGGCAGAGCAGCGTGGCATTCAATGGTCCCGGCCAAAGCGGGCAATGCAATGCCACACCCATTTCGCGGTCTGATAATCCAGAGGATTGTCACGCGCCTTGCCAAGGTCCGCCGGCGTACTGATGTTAAGTTCCGTAATAGCGTCGATCGCGGGCTTGGGCCGGAATCCATCGTGGGCAAACAACCGATCAAGCTGTAGCCTGAAGCCGTCATGCCATTCGACATCACAGGTTAGCCGCATTGCCCACTCATCGACCGCGGTGTTGCGATAGCTCGGATCAAGCACCAGCGCTTCGACGTCCTCGTTAATGCTCAGCGGTCCGTGCACGTGGGCTTCGATGTAATTGTCGAGGACAGGATCGAGCGCGAGAGCGTTTTCTTCGGCAAGATCAGTCAGCGCGAAACGATCCACCACTCCAAATGTCTCTGGGGTTAAATGGCTGTCGGGATAGCAGAATGTCGTGCGCGCCAGGACGTGCGGGCGCAATCGCAAGTGGCAAGACCCAAATCGTGGCGACCCTCCGATCACGTCGTGCCGAAAGTTGAGAGCCCCGTATTTGGGGCGCAACGCAGGATCGGCCTCATCATAAGCGCCGCCAAAGATATCGCTTTCCCACGCCCAACGGTCCCCGCCAAGGTTTGCTGTAAGGCCGCCGTTGCTGGTCCCAGTTTCAAACTGCGATCTGTAAAAGCCATCGTGGACAATGCGTTGAATGGTGAGTTCGTGTTGGATCCATGTGTCTGGATGGAAGTTCAAGGTCACTGGCAAAACATCTGACAGGGGCGGGCCGGACGCACGAGAGCGGACATGCTCGATAGCTAGCTCAACAGGCGACAACATGAAGCCTGATTAATCCAATTCGTCGTGCCTGTTAATTGCCGAGCTCAATAGAAGCGGCCATTCAGGAATCCACCCACCTGCGGCCATAGCGAAAGCAGTCGCCAGCCCCCAAAAGCAGACCAAGCGCGGTGTGAGCCCGAACGCCAAACCCGATTGGTTCCCGCCCCGCTGATTGAAAAAAGCGATCTTCGCAATCGCAACAATCAACTTTTGTGCAGCGCAAAAATTCCTATTTGGGCTGCATCAGTTTCCACCCTCTCTCTCCACCCAATACAAGGACAAACTCCCATGGGTATCATCGGTTCGACTCTCCAGCCGTTCAAGGCGACCGCGTTTCAGGCGGGCAAGGACTTCTTCGACGTCACTGACGCCGATCTCGCCGGCAAGTGGTCGGTGTTCTTCTTCTACCCGGCCGACTTCACCTTCGTGTGCCCGACCGAGCTTGAAGACATGGGCGAGAAGTATGCCGTGCTTCAGGCGATGGGCGTGGAAGTCTACGCCGTGTCGACCGACACGCACTTCAGTCACAAGGCTTGGCACGACACTTCGGACAAGATCGGCAAGCTGACCTTCCCGTTCCTGGGCGACCAGAACCACGTGCTGTCGAACAACTTCGGCGTGCTGCGTGAAGGCGTTGGCCTTGCCGACCGTGCGACCTTCGTGGTCGATCCGGACGGCGTGATCCAGATCATGGAAATCACCTGCGAAGGCGTGGGCCGCAATGCCAACGAACTGACCCGCAAGATCAAGGCCGCCCAGTATGTGCGCGCCAACCCCGGTCAGGTCTGCCCGGCGGCGTGGGAAGAAGGCAGCGACACGCTGGCCCCCTCGCTCGATCTTGTCGGCAAGATCTAAGCCGAACAGAACCGGCAGGGCGCGCCGCCTCCCCCCTCCCTTGGCGCGCCCCGCCGCATAATCCCGAGGTTCTCCAATCCCTCGGGTCGTAGACGGGACCGGATGTTTCGCCTGCCCCGCCCCTCCCCCCCCTTTGATGGGCCGGGCGGCGGGCATCCGGTTCCGCACTACCCTTCACGGATCGCATCCCACAGACCCGCGCGGGAGAGCCGCGCCCGGAGGACACCCATGCTCGATGCTGCCATGCAGGCCCAGCTCACCACCTATCTCGGCAATCTGCGCGAAGGCGTGGAACTCGTCGCCTCGCTCGATGACAGCGAGAAGTCGCGCCAGACGCGTGCGCTGATCGAACAGATCGCGTCGCTGCACGACCTCGTCACCGCGCGTTTCGACGGGACCGATGATCGCAAGCCCAGCTTCATCATCCGCCGCGCGAGCGATGCGGAAAAGTGGGTGCGCTTTGCCGGTCTGCCGATGGGGCATGAATTCACCAGCCTCGTGCTCGCGCTGCTGTGGGCGGGCGGCCATCCGCCCAAGGTTGACGCCGATCTGATCGAGCAGATCCGCGCGCTTGAAGGCGACTACAATTTCGAGATGTTCTTCTCGCTGTCGTGCCACAACTGCCCCGACGTGGTGCAGGCGCTGACGCTGATGGCGCTGGAAAACCCGCGCATTACCGCGACCCTGATTGAAGGCGGCACCTTCCAGGACGAAGTCGAGCGCCGCGACATCATGGCCGTGCCTGCGACTTTCCTCAACGGCGAGAGCTTCTACAACGGCAAGATGGAGTTGGCCGAGATCCTGTCGAAGCTCGACAAGAATGCCGATGCCAAGCAGGCCGAGAAGCTGGCCGCGAAAGCGCCCTTCGAGGTGCTGGTGGTCGGCGGCGGTCCGGCGGGTGCGGCAGCGGCGGTCTACACCGCGCGCAAGGGCTTCAGCACCGGCATCGCGGCGGAGCGCTTCGGCGGGCAGCTGATGGATACGCTCGGGATCGAGAACCTCCCCGGCACCCCCTACACCGAGGGTCCGAAGCTGACCGACAGCCTCAAGAGCCACGTCGGAGAATATGAGATCGATCTGATGGACTTGGCCCGCGCGGTGGAACTGCGCGCGGCGAAGGACGTGGGAGGCTATCACGAAGTGGTAATGGCCAACGGCGCGACCCTCAAGGCGCGTTCACTGATCCTCTCCACCGGCGCGCGCTGGCGCAACCTCGGCGTGCCGGGCGAGACCGAGTATCGCAACAAGGGCGTGGCCTATTGCCCGCACTGCGACGGCCCGCTGTTCAAGGGCAAGCGCATCGCGGTGATCGGCGGCGGCAACTCGGGCGTCGAAGCGGCGATCGACCTTGCCGGGATCGTCGGCCACGTGACGCTGATCGAATTCGACACCAAGCTGCGCGCCGACGAAGTGCTCCAGCGCAAGCTGCGCTCGATGCCCAATGTCGAGATCATCACCAACGGCCAGACCACCGAGGTGCTGGGCGACGGCACCCGCGTCAACGGCCTCGTGGTCAAGAACCGCGCCAATGGCGAGGAGCGCCGCATCGCGCTCGAAGGCGTGTTCGTGCAGATCGGCCTTGTGCCGAATACCGAATGGCTGCGCGAGACGGGTCTGGAGCTGTCGAAGTTCGGCGAGATCGTGATCGACGATCACGGCGCGACCAATATCCCCGGCATCTACGCTGCGGGCGATTGCACCACCGTTCCGCACAAGCAGATCGTCGTGGCCATGGGCGAAGGCGCGAAGGCAGGTCTGGGGGCGTTCGACTTCCTTATCCGCAATGAGCCGGTCGCCGAGGTGGCGCAGGCGGCTTAGACGTCTTCCGCCCTCCTCTTTAGAGGAGGGCCGCGAGACTTGCGAGCTTGCTCGCTAGTCGCAGCGGGGTGGTGCCAGCGGCACACGCCACCACCCCCAGCCCCCTCCTCTGAAGAGGAGGGGGCTTTTTCATGCCCGCTGACCGCCCCCCTTAATCGCCCCACTCAATCAATAGGCGCGTATTAATCGATTGGACGCGCCATCCTGAAAGCGTCATCCTCTCTCCATAGACTACGCCGAATGCCGCGAGTCTGATCTGTTCACAGCTGAGAGGAGACACCATCATGGACGCCAAAACCGGAGATATCAGCGGGGGTTGCCCATTCCACGGCTCCAGCCAGATGCGCAACCTGCTGGGCCGCACCAACCGTGACTGGTGGCCGCAGGCGCTGCAGCTCGACATCCTGACCGAGCAGGGCCGGTCCGCCAATCCCTATGGCGAGGACTTCGACTATGCCGAAGCGTTCAACGCGCTCGATTACAAGGCCTTGAAGGCCGATCTCACCGCGCTGATGACCGACAGCCAGCCGTGGTGGCCGGCGGATTACGGGCACTATGGCCCGTTCTTCATCCGCATGGCCTGGCACGCGGCCGGCACCTATCGCACCGGCGATGGGCGCGGCGGATCGAACAGCGGCCAGCAGCGCTTTGCCCCGCTCAATTCCTGGCCCGATAACGGCAACCTCGACAAGGCGCGCCGCCTGCTGTGGCCGATCAAGCAGAAATACGGGAAGAACATCAGCTGGGCCGATCTGTTCATCCTCACCGGCAATGTCGCGATCGAAAGCATGGGCGGCCCGGTGTTCGGCTTCGGCGGCGGCCGCGCGGATGTCTATGAGCCGGAGAGCGTCTACTGGGGCACCGAGGAGCAGTGGGTCAACGAAGGCGTGCCGACCCGCATTCACCCCAAAGAAGGCCGCGCGCTCGAAAACCCGCTTGCGGCGATCCAGATGGGCCTGATCTACGTCAACCCCGAAGGGCCGCAGGGCAACCCGCATGATCCCGAGGGCATGGCCCGCGACATGCGCGAAACCTTCGCCCGCATGGCGATGAACGACGAGGAAACCGTCGCGCTGACCGCAGGCGGCCACGCCTTCGGCAAGGCCCACGGTGCGCATCCCGCCGACACCTTCGGCGGCGCGCCGGAGAGCGAGGACCTGCACCTGCAGGGCTTCGGATGGCTCAACGACGAGGAGGAGATCGCGCGCGGCAACATCACCACCTCGGGCATCGAAGGCGCGTGGACGCCCAACCCGACCCAGTGGGGCGGCGACTACTTCCGGCTGCTGTTCAAGTATGACTTCGAGCTGGTGAAGTCGCCCGCCGGTGCTCACCAGTGGCAGCCGATCAACCCCGATCCCGAAGACATGGCCCCTGACGCGCGCGACCCGTCGAAGAAGGTGCCGACGATGATGACCACCGCCGACATGGCGCTCAAGAACGATCCGGAATATCGCAAGATTTCCGAGCGGTTCCTGAACGATCAGGCGGCGCTCGACGATGCCTTCGCGCGCGCGTGGTTCAAGCTGTGCCACCGCGACATGGGGCCCAAGGTCAAGTATCTCGGGCCGGAAGTGCCGTCCGAAGACCTGATCTGGCAGGACCCGGTTCCGGCGGGCACCACGCCGCCCGATGCCGATATCGCTGCCTTCAAGAGCGCGATCCTCGGCAGCGGCCTGACGGTGAGCGAGCTGGTCAAGGCGGCCTGGGCCTCGGCTTCGACCTACCGCAATTCGGACCATCGCGGCGGCGCCAATGGCGCGCGGGTGCGGCTGGCTCCGCAGAACGGCTGGGCGGCGAACGATCCGGAGGAGCTTGCCAAGGTGCTCTCGACCATCGACGCGCATCGCGGCAATCTCTCCATGGCTGATGCGATCGTGCTGGCGGGCAGCGCCGCGGTAGAGAAGGCGGCGAAGGATGCCGGCTTCGACGTGACCGTGCCGTTCCTCGGCGGGCGCGGCGATGCCGGTGACGAGCACACGGACGCCGAGAGCTTCGAGCCGCTTGAGCCCTTCGCCGATGGCTTCCGCAACTACCTCAAGACCAAGGCGGATGTCCGCACCGAGGAAATGCTGATCGACAAGGCACACCTGCTCGGCCTGTCGATCCCCGAGATGGCCGTGCTGGTCGCCGGGATGCGGGTGCTCGGCGCGAACAGCGGGAACCGCAAGCACGGGGTGCTCACCGACCGCGTCGGTGTGCTGACGCCGGACTTCTTCCGCAACCTGCTCGACATGGGCACCAGGTGGACCCCGGTCGATGACAGCGGCGACGAGGAATATGTCGGCACCGACCGCGCCACCGGCACGGAAAAGTATCGCGCCACCCGCGCCGATCTGGTGTTCGGCTCCAACTCGATGCTGCGCGCGCAGGCCGAGGTCTATGCCGAAGCCGGGAACGAGGGCAAGTTCGTGTGCGACTTCATCTCGGCCTGGACCAAGGTGATGAACGCGGACCGCTTCGATGTGACCTGGGCCAAATACCACTGAGCCAATGGCGCGCCCGGCAGCGCGCAACAGCTTGCCCTGATCACCCCCCGATCAGGGTCGCAAGGGGCCCCCGGCAGCGATGCCGGGGGCCTTATTTCATGGGCAGATCAGATCCAGCGCGCATCGCGCAAGGCCGCGACATTGGCGCGGGCGACGGGGGCTTCGATCCCGCGCGCCAGCCGGAGGCGGATGTTGCGTCCGTCGCGCAGCACGTCCTCCACCGCCGCGCGCGCCACCCACCAGCTGCGGTGCACCTGCATCCCTTCCCAATCGCCTACCTGCGCCATCGCATCACGCAGCCGCATCAGCACCAGCGCCGATCCCAATGCGGTGTGAACACGGACATAGTGATCCTCCATCTCCAGCGCGATGATGTCGCTGCCGAGTTCGGCGGGGAGCTGGTCGATCAGGGGATTGGCGGCAGGCGGCGCGGGAGGAACAGGGGCCGGTTCTGGAACAACCGATACTGCGGCAGGCGCGGCTGGCGGCGGCACGGCGACAGTCAGCGCCTCGCGCGGAGACGCCTGCACCAGATTGAACAGAGCGGTCACCGCCCCGCCAATCACCAGCACCGAAAAATAGGTGGCGGTAAAGGCATCGAGGCTGGGCCAGCGCAGTCCTCCCGAAGACAACCCGTTGATCGTCAGGATGGCCAGCGTCATCGGCACGGTCGCGACCAGACAGGCCGCCACCAGCAGCGCCCAGCGCGGCAGGGCCAGTGCCCGCGCAGCCCAGTCGGCCACACTCTGCATCGGACGATAGCAGGCATAGCCGAGCCAGGCGAAGCCGACCCAGCTCACCAGCCGTTCGGGCAGCGGCGCGGCAATGCTGCCGAACGGACCGGTTACCGCGAGGAACACGCCGATCGCCGTCATCGCCGCCAGATCGATGATGATGCGGCGGGCAAGCGCGAAGCGCGGCGATACCGGCTGATAGTTCATGGAGCATACCTGACTGCCCATTCGCGCTTCGTAAAGTGGCAAAGGGCCGGGGCGAAGGGACATTTCGCGCATGCCACCGGCAATTGGCGCAGACGTGATTGCCGGTGAACGGGGCTGCGGCAGTGAGGGTGCAACAAACGCCCACGTCCTCAAGGAGACCTGCCATGACCACCCTCACCCTGCCCTTCATCACCCGCAGTGCGCCGAAGCCCGCCGCCGCCTTCGACATCGGGCCCATCGCCCGCACCGCTGTCAGCCTCGCCTGCTTCACGATGAGCTTTGCCGTGGTCGTGGCGCTGGGCAAAGCGATGCTGGGGATGGTCGAGAACCTCCACCACTACAACAAACTGCCGATCATTATCCATGTCGCCGCCGTCCTGCCGACCATCCCGCTCGGCGGCTGGCTGCTGTTGGCGAAAAAGGGCACCACGCTGCACAAGCAGCTGGGCAAGGTCTGGCTGGTGCTGATGCTGATCACCGCGACCTCGGCGATCTTCATCCAGTCCTCCGGCGGATTCAGCTGGATCCACCTGTTCGTGCCGATGACCTTCCATGCCGCATGGAAGGTCGTGGCGACGGCGCGGCGCGGCGACATTCAGGCGCACAAGCGGCATCTCGTGTTCACCTACCTCACTGCGCTGATGCTGCCCGGCCTTGCCGCCTTCCTCATTCCGGGGCGGCTGATGAACGTAATGCTGCTGGGCTGAGGCCGCGCCACGTCACGCGGGCAGTGCGAGGTGCTTGGCGCCGAACACCGCCTGCCAGCTGGCGATCTCCTCGACCACGGCTTCGTCGAGCGCGTGGATCAGATCGGCGGTCGCGGCATAGGTGAGCGCGCTGTCGGTGCCGGACAGCAACAGGGTGATCCGCGCCTCGATCTCGCGCAGCTTGTCCGCCGCCACCCGCGAGATGGCGGCGAAGCGTTCGAAGTCGCCGAAATAGCGGATGCCCGAAAGGTTGGCGCCCAGAGTCGGGAAGGCGACGCCGAAGAAGGTGAAGACCGGCGACAGATCGCTCGCCAGCGCCTTCGGGACGAGGCCCGCCGCCCCCGCACCCTTGAGCACCAGATAGGCCGTCACCGCCGCCACCGCGAGCACGAAACAGGTCTCCGCCGCTTTGTCGAGCCGGTGGTGCACCCGCTCCAGCCGGTGCGCCTTGAACTCGTGATAGGCGGCCTGCGCGGTGACGTGAGGCAGCACCGCTCCGGCAAGGCCCGCGCGCAGATAGTCGCGCGTTACCGCCACCTGCGGCAGGCCGACATCGCGCAGCGCATGGCGGGCGAAATGTTCGGGCCAGTCCGCCCCGCCCTGCCCGCTACCATGCCCGCTTCCCTGCCGGCTTCGGGGCCAGCGCCCGGTCGATCGCGCCACACCCAGCAGCAGCAGCGCGGGCGCATGGCGCAGATATTCCGCTACGCGCCGCATCGCGAACCAGCGCCGGTGCCATCCGCAGCGCGATCCGGCCGCCGTCATCGCCAGAATGCCGCCCAGAAGCAGCAATTCGACCAGCGCGAAGGCCCATTTGACCTCCACCATCCGCAAGGGCAGGTAAGCCAGCCCGACCATCACCGCCAGCGCCGCCAGCACAAAATTGACGGTCATCCCGCTGCGATAGGCATCGGCGAGGCGGTTGGCGATGCCATCGGCCCAGGCGAACATCGGCAGCACCGCTTCACCCAGCTGGCGCGCGACGGCGGGATCGCCGCCGGGCATGGCCTCGGCAGCGGCAAGCACCGGCGCGCCGCTGCCGCTGGCGATTACCCCCGGCGTTTCGTAGCTGATCCTCAGCGAACCGAACCATCCGCCCTCGCCGAACACCCGCTCGATCCGGCGATAAAGGCCGAAGAAGGGGCTTGAGCGCGGCCGCCAGGTCTCGCGCGCCAGATCGGCAGGCTCCCACCCTTCGGCGAGCACCGCCGCACGGATGATCGCTTCGAGCCGGGCCATGTCGGGTGTCGCCGCCGGATCGACCGGCTGGGCGAGTTCCTCGGGCCGGGTGAGGATGCGCCACGTGGCAGGCCGCGCCGGATCGATCAGCAACACCGGCGCGCCCATCGTCAGCGCGGCGGTGACCGTGTGGCCGGTGCCGCCGGGGAGATTGGCGACCTTTCCGTCCCACACCGCAATCATCAGATCGACCCGCTCGATCATCACCCGCCCGGCGAGCGCGACATTGTCCGACGCCAGCGCATCGAACGCCCGCTGCGCCGTACTGTCATCGGGATGGGAGAGGGTCCTGCGCCACAGGCTTGCGATTTCGGTATCGCGATCGGCCAGTTCGAACCGCTGCGCCCTGCCGATCACGCCGCGGATCGCCGCGGCCTTGGCCTCGACGGCCGGATCGCTGGCCGTGCCGCCCGATATCAGCGCATCGGCATCGGCGAGAGTGCGGGGATGGGCATTGATCGCGCAATTGAGCGCCGCGCCGAAGGGCAAAGGCACAGCCAGTTCCCAGCCCTGCGCCAGCGCGCTTTCGGCGGCGACCTGATCGGTGCCATCGACCAGCAGGCTGTGCAGCCGCACCGCCCCGCGCGCGCCGGGCAAAGCGGCGGCCATCGCCTCGATCTGCGCAAACAAGGCATCCAGCGCGGCGGCAATCGCGGCTGCGTGGGCGCCATAAGTGGGGTTGGTGGCGCGGTGCCCCGTGATCCCCAGCGCCAGATGCGGCTGCCAGCTATCGCGGATCAGGGCTGGCAGGCCGGATTGCGGCCCCGGATCAGGCATCACCACGTCATCTCCCCCGCCCGCACGCCCCGGTGCAGGCCATGCCCTTGCTTAAGCGCGAGAGCACACCCGACACAAGCGCCGAAGCGCCGCCGCGCCCGGTTTGACCCCTCGTCGCCAAGGGCGCATACTCCCGTTCGGCGGGGGAACGGGAGCATGGGCACACAGTGGAGAGCACTATTGGGGGGGCTGATCGGCCTTGCCCTGATGGCCTCACCGGCGGCGGCGCAGACCCTCGATGCGCCCGTGCCGCGCAGCTATCCTTCCGATGGTTATCAGCGGGCCAAGCCCGACCCGCTTCCCGAAATCCTCGCCCGCGACACCGCCGCCGCTGACGCCGCCGCGATGCGCTGCGATGCGGGCGAGATGGCGGGATGCAACGCACTCGGCACCGCCTTTGCCATGGGGGCAGGACGCCCGCAGAACCGCCCGGTGGCCGAACTGCTCTACCGCGAGGCCTGCGACGGCGGCGATGGCGACGCGTGCCTCAGACTGGGCAAGCTGGTGCGCTTCGCCGATGACCGCTTCACCTGGGATCGCACGGCGTGGATCTTCGTTCGCGCTTGCGCGCTGGGCGTGGATGAGGCCTGCGAGGAGCAGGCAGACAATATCGAGAGCGGGGCGCTCGGCACCGCCGACCCCGCAGCCGCCACGGTGCTGCGCCGCGCCAATTGCGCGCGCGGAATGGCCGAAAGCTGCTACAACCTCGCCCTGCGGCTGACACAGCCCGAACGCACGCCGGACGAGCGCGCCGAGGGGCTTGCCCTGCACGACCGCCAGTGCCGCGCCGGCGCGGCGCGCGACTGCAGGGCCTTGGCGCGATACTGGCGGGACGACGACGACGGCGATAATCCGCGCAGCCGCGCCTATCAGCTGCTGGGCTGCGAGGCCGGCGATGGCGCGGTGTGCAACGCGCTCGGCACGGCGCTGATGCGCGGCGAATGGGACGGGGGCGGCAGCAGCGATAATCCGCGCATCCAGGCCTCCGCGCTGTTCGACAAGGCCTGCGCAAGCGTCAGCTGGTCTTGTGACACCGCGCGGGTCATGCGCGAGGAAGCGGCGCTCAATCGGGACTGCGCCGACGGCGCGGCTGACGTCTGCCTGCTGCTGGCCGAGGTCTATGAAGAGGATAGCGGCCCGCTCGAAGACCCCGCCCGCGCTGCGAGGCTGCGCGGCATCGCCTGCGAGACGATGTCATCCGGTGACATGCTCGGCGACATCTGCATTCTTGCGGGCGAGCGGGCGCTGACCCAGATCGCGGCGGGGGTTTCCGGCTTCGATCCCGCGCGGATCGAGGCGTGGTTTTTCCGGGGCTGCGCTTTCGGATGGGATCAGGCCTGCTGGCGGCTCGCCAACCTGCTGGCCGAGGGCACCGCCCTGCCCGCCGACATGCCGCGCGCGCTGGCGATCTATCAGCGTCTGTGCGGCGAAGGCGATTCTCAGGCGTGCGACGGTCTGCGCGATGCCAGCCGCATCATCCCCGATCCGCCACTGCTGATGGCCTCTGCCGACACGCCCCCGCCTGTATATTCGGACGAGGAAATCGCCGCGATGATGCAGGCCGAGATGGAAGCGCAGCGGCTGCGCGAAGAGGAAATGGAGGCGCAGGCCTGCACCACCACCGAAGTCACCTTCCGCGGCGCGACCTACACCGACACGGTCTGTTCAAGGGTCTCCGCGATCATCAATGGCTTCGTCGCCAAGGTCGGCAGCGCACCGTGGCAAGCGCTGCTGTGGCGCCCCGAGACACTGGGGCGGCGGCGGTTGGCGATGGCCGACCGGGTGCTGTGCGGCGGCGCCGTGGTCCGGCCCGGCTGGGTGCTGACCGCCGCGCACTGCCTCACCGACGAGATTGACGGCGTGCGTTACGGCGTGCGCAGCAGCGGGCACCGTATCCGGCTTGGGGTCTACAACCCTCTGGCGAACGAGGGCTTTTCCTACCCGATCCTGAACGTCATCCCGCACCCCAGCTTCACACGCTCGACCTGGGTCTATGATATTGCGCTGGTGCAATATGATCCGCGCGCCGGGCGCAAGGAGGGCGGTCCGGTGCGGTCGATCGCGACGATCCGGCTCGATCGCAAGCCGCCTGCCCAGCGCGTGATCAAGGCGCGGATGCCGGCCTATACCTTCGGCTGGGGACGGACCGCGGTCGAGGGCGGGGCGACCCCGAGCGAGTTGCGCGGGGCGCGGCTTGAGCTCGAGGCCTCGGAACGCTGCACCGAACTGACCGCGATGCGCGACACCCGCCGCGATGCCGTGCTGTGCGCTGCCGGTCGGCAAGGCCAGCAGGCCTGTTTCGGCGACAGCGGCGGGCCGCTCATCACCTATGGCGATAGCGGAATGGGGCCGACCGTGATCGGCGTGGTCAGCAGCGGGGTCAAATGCGGGACCACAGGCGTGCCGAGCCGCTTCACCCGGATCGCGCATCCCCGCGTACAGAGCTGGCTCACCTCGCACCTGCCGGGCCTGCGGTAGCCCAATGCCTGCTGCTTGCCCGGACACCGGAGAAAAGGCATATTCGGGAGCGGTTTGGGGGAGACCGAAAATGGGCTGGCGGAATATTGCTCTGGCAGGCTGGATGTGGGCGGCGATGGCGCTGGCAGCGTCGCCAGCCCTGGCGATGCAGACCGGAGAGACATCGGGCGAACTCGATCCGCGCGAGGAACGAGCCCTGTCCAAGGCGTGCGAGCGAGGCGACCGCAGCGCCTGCGTCACGCTCGGGCGGCGACTGGCCGAACCCTACGCCCTCCACCGCGATCGCGCCCGTGCGCTGGCGCTGCTGCGCCCGGTGTGCGACGCGCCGGCCTCGGTGAACGAGGCGGCGGAGATCTGCGGCATCGTCGGCGAAATGCTGCTCGTGGCGCAGACCATCGGCGCGGCCGAGGCCGATCCGGCGCTGACCGGGCCCTATCTCGCGCGCGCCTGCGACATGGGATCGCGGCCGACCTGCGCCTTGCTGGCGGGCGAGCTTGACTCGGGCGAGCGTCTCGCCCCCGATCCCGAGCGCGCGCGCAGCCTCTACCAGCGCCTGTGCCGCGGGGGTGACGAGGTCGCCTGCGATATCCTCGCGCCGCCCGCCCCCCGGATGCTGCCACCGCCCGCTGCCCCGATGGTCGACGCAAGGGAACCAGATGTCGTCCATGATCGGGCAGTGGCCATGGCCAATGACAACCGCCGCCTCCCTCCCCCCGCGACACCGCCCGTCGGCGATGCCGGTTACGATGGGTGGCAGGGCAATCAGTCGGCGCTGACCGATGATGAGAGCGAGACCCAATATCGGCCCCAGCGGGCCATCGTCCGCATCAACCGCGGCGGCGCTGTCCCCGCCGGCACCGCCAACTGGGTGGCGATGCTCTGGCGCCCGAAAAGCGTCGCGCTCGAAGGGCGGATGCTTTGCGGCGGATCGCTGATCGCGACCGGCTGGGTGCTGACCGCGGCGCATTGCCTTGAAGACAGCATCGGCCGGGTCAGGGTCGGCAGCGGGCACACGGTGCGGCTGGGCGTGCAGAACCCGCTCGACGAATCCGAAGGCAACACCCACGTCATCACGGGCGTCTATGCGCACCCCGCCTTCCTCGGCACCGCCCGCAGCAAGGCGCTGGCCTGGGATATTGCCCTTATAAAGATCGCGCCGAAGCCCACATCGCGCGGCACGCTGCGCGGCAGGATTGCGCCTGTCACGCTCGACACCATGCCGGTCGAACAACGCGAGATCGCGCCCAATACCCCGGCCACCGTGCTCGGCTGGGGGCGCACATCGCTCCGAACCCGGAATATCGCCAGCAGTCTGATGAAGGGTCAGGTGTCGCTGCAGGATCGCAAGACCTGCACCGAAGAAACGCGCTTCACCGATATCCGGCGCGATTCGGTGCTCTGCGCCAGCGAGCGGCGCGGCCAGCACAATTGCGACGGGGACAGCGGCGGTCCGACGGTGCTGGATGGCGGGTCGCTGCGCACACCGCTGCTGATCGGCGTGATCAGCAGCGCGAACAAGTGCGGCGAGGGCGACACCCCGAGCCGCTTCGTGCGGGTCACGCACCCGGCGGTGCGGGAGTGGCTCGCGCTGCATCTGCCGCCCGAAGTGTGGCGCGCGATCAACCGTGCGGGTCGCTGATCCCTGCACGCACAGCGGCGTGCAGGGATCGCGAACGGATTACTCCGCAGCCGGGGCAGCTTCGCCGGCAGCCGGGGGAATGGGATTGTTGGTCGGGTCATTGCCCTCGGCCGCAGCCTCGGCCGGATCGACTGCCGGGGTTTCGGCCGTCATCGCTTCGGTTTCGGCAGCGGTCGGCTCGGCCGCAGGTGCCTCTTCAGTCTTTCCGCCGCAAGCCGACAGAGCCAGAGCGCCAGCCGACACCAGGGCAAAGGTTACGCGTGTCTTCATGTGATAAACCCCCTGTTTCACGCCCTCGCTGAGCGCGAGGACGGTGCTATCATGATCCGAGGCGCTTAAGCAAATCGAGGAACTGCGGCTCACTCCGCAGCGGATCAAGCAGGGGATCGTTGCGCAGCCACAAGAGCCCCGGATCGCGCTTGGCATAGGCCACTTCGAGCCGCGCCAGCGCTTCTGCCGGTTGCCCCATCTGAGCGTGGACTTCGGCCTGCTGGTAATGGCTGCCGTCATAGGCGCGCACAAGCTCGGCCAGCGCAGCCTCGGCTGCGGGCTTGTCCCCCTGCTGGTGCCGGGCAATGGCGGCGGCGGTGAGCGCAAAGGCCTTGGCCGGTTCGGCCTCAGCCGCCTCCAGCGCGCCTGCCGGATCACCCTGCATCAGCCGCGCGATTGCGATCCCGAATGGCGCACTGGCGATGCTGGGGTTGAGCGCAAGCGCCCGCTCCATGCGGGTGATCACCTCGCCATACTGCCGCGCGAAGATCGAAATATAGCCCGCAGTGCGGAAGGCGCGGGCGTTGAGCGGGTCGAGCGCGAGCACCTCGGCGATCATGGTGCGTGCGCGGGCGGGATCTTCGCCATAGGCAAGGTAGCTTGCCACGGCGCGCAGGATATCGGCATCGCCCTTGGCATTCTCCTCGGCAGCACGGTAATGCGGAAGGGCAGCGGGCAGATCGAGCCGTCCGTGGCTCAGCGCATAACCGAGCGACAGGTGCCCGCGCGCCAGTCGCGGTTCGATCCCCAGCGCGCGCTCGGAAGCGGCAATGGCGCTATCGAACAACTCGTCATGCTCACCCTCTCCGCTCGCCAGATTGATGGCCAGCGTGGCGAGCATCGTGGAGCGCATCGCGTGCGCGGCAGCATAATCCGCATCGGCGGCAATCGCGGCATCGAACTGGGCCAGCGCGGCGCGGTCGCTTTCGGACCCGGCGGACAGGTCATAGAGGGCATGGCCGCGCAGGAAGGCTTCATAGGCCGCGACACTGGTGGTCCCGCCGATCTGCTGTTGGGCTGCGGCGGCGCGTTCGGCCTCGCTGGCCCCGGCGACCTTGGCGACAAGCGCGACCGCGACGGTCTGGGCGATTTCGGATTGCACCGCGAAAACGTCGTTTAGCACCCGGTCGTAACTTTCCGACCAGATGACCTCGCCGTCCTTGACCGCCACCAGATCAGCCCCCACCCGCACGCGATCCGTGTCGCGCTGAACGCTGCCGCGCAGGACATGGGCCACGCCCAGCTTGCGGCCCAAGGCGAATTCATCCTCGCCTTCGACCGATGAGGAGGTGGGCGCGGCGACCTTGAGGCGCGGGTTGCGCGACAGGATGGTGCGCAGCTCGCGGGCGATGCCGTCAGAGAAATACTTCTTGTCGGGGTCGCCGGTCTGGTTGGCAAAGGGCAGCACCACCATCGAGGTCGCCGCATTGGCCGGGCTGCCGAAAATCCCGAACTGCCACGCACCAAGCAGCCCCGCGCCGCCTGCAAGGCCCGCTCCGCCGATCATCAGCGTGCGCCGCGACAGGGCAAGGCCGCCGGGCGATGCAGGGGCGGGCGGTGTAGGAGCAGGCGGGCGAAGCAGCGTGTCGGGGCGTGTGGGCGCCGCAGGCGCAGCCCCGGCCTTCGCCTGCACCGCCACCAGAATGCGCGCGGCTTCCGGGCTGTCGGGCGACCCGTCCCACCCGCTGATATCGAGCAGCTGCAATTGCCGGAAACCGAGCGGCGCCATCGTCCCGTCGATCGACAGCGGCACCAGACAACCACGCTCGCGCCCGCGCTGTGCCTCGTCGCGCACCCAGTGCGACTGGGTCGAGGTTTCCGACCAAAGCACGACCACGGCGGCAGCGCTCTCGAGCGCGGCTTCGGTGGTCTTGAGGTAATTCTCGCCGCCCTCCAGCCGCCCGTCCCACCATGGATCGAACCCGGCCTGTTCGAGCAGATCGATCACCGGGCGCGCGCGTGGCAGATCCCCGCGTGAATAGCTGACGAACAGCAGCGGGCGATCACCGATTGGTGTGCCGTCCTCACTCGCCACTGCTTACCCCCCTTTCGCAAGCGCCCTGATCGCCTTGCTACAACCAAACCGCCCCGCGCGCCAAGCGGCGATCGTGCTGCGCGGATGGAAGCGCACAGGCGAAACCGCTTGACCAGGATTCGGGATGATATAAATAAGATATCATAATTATATCGCTTAAGGAGATTCGTCATGTCCCCTGCCGACACCCCTGCCCTCAATCGCAGCCGCGAAATCCCGGCGAACACCCAGAGCGGCTATGTCATGCTGCTCGTCAGCCTGGCGCTGGTCGTGTTTGCCATCTTCCAGTTCGCCGTGGGTGGCGGGCTGGGCGTGATCCTCGCGATCCTGTGCGGCACCATCGGCCTGCTGATCCTCACCGGGTTCTACATGATCAATCCGAACGAAGCGGCGGCGATCCAGCTGTTCGGCGCTTACAAGGGCACCGACCGCACCGAGGGGCTGCGCTGGGTGCTGCCGTGGCTGACCCGCAGCAAGATCGCGGTGCGCGCGAACAACGTCATCTCAGAGAAGATCAAGGTCAACGACGCGCGCGGCAACCCCATCGAGATGGCCGCGCAGGTCGTGTGGCGTGTCACCGACACCGCGCAGGCACTCTACGATGTCGACGACTACCGCGAATTCGTCACTGCGCAGATGGAAGCGGCGGTGCGGTCGATCGGCTCGCGCTACCCCTATGATGATATCGAGCATCTCGAAATCACGCTGCGCGGCAATCACGAGGAGGTCGGGGCCGAGCTTCGGCTCGCCCTAATCGAGCGGCTGGCGGTCGCCGGGATCACGGTGGACGAATGCGGCCTCACGCACCTCGCCTATGCCGCCGAAATCGCCGGGGCGATGCTGCGCCGCCAGCAGGCCGAGGCGGTGATCGCCGCGCGCGCCAAGCTGGTCGAGGGCGCGGTCTCGATGGTGGAACTGGCGCTGACCCAGCTCAGCGAGAAGGACGTGGTCCACCTCGACGACGAGCGCCGCGCGGCGATGGTGTCGAACCTGATGGTGGTGCTGTGTTCGGAGCGGGACACCACCCCGGTGGTCAACGCAGGGTCGCTCTACTGATCGTCCCATGCCCGCCAAGAAAGCCTTTCCCCTGCGCCTCGATCCGGCGCTTCACGATGCAGTGCAGCGGCTCGCCGATGCCGAATTGCGCAGCGTGAACGCCGAGATCGAAGTGCTCCTGCGCGAGGCGCTCGCGCGGCGCGGGGTCAAGGTCGCGCGCAGCGAACCAGCCCGGCGCGGGCGTCCGCCGGGCACCGCCCATGAAGGAACAGATGATGCGTGATGCCGACAAGCCATTCGTGATGTATCGCCGCAGCCGCTACAACTTCAACATCGTCCCGCGCGGAGCCAAGGGCTGGGTGCAGCTGGGCATCTGGCTGGTGCTGCTGGCACCACCGACCATCGCCTTCGAGACCTATGCCGACGCGCTCGAAGGCACGCGCGAATTCTACATCGCACTGGGACTGTATCTGCTGACGGTGCTGGTTTGGAGCCTCGCCCTGATCCGCTGGACCATGGCCCGCGCCGAAGTGATCGACATCGAAAAGCTGCTGCGCGACCAACGCAAATCTGCCGGAAGGCAACGACGTGATAGCTAACTTATCCTAACAAGCTCTGTAACAGTCGGAAAAAGCGTGTATATCCCGTCAGTCGGTGCACGCCTGCTCGCGAGTCGCGCACCGGTTGCTACGAGGTCGTGGATCTGCGCTGGCGAACGCGCAGGCCGTAGGAGAGTGCCATGCGTGAAAGGCGCAAGCCCTTTGTCGTCTATCGGCGCGGGCCGGGGAGCTTCAGCATCGTGCCGCGCGGTGTGGCGGGCTGGGCACAGTTTGCCGTGTGGATGGCATTGCTGGCGGCGCTAGTGATCTGGTTTGTCGATCATATCCAAGCCAACACCAAGGGGCCAACCTTCTTCGAGGTGCTGGGCCTTTTCGGCGCAGGCTTGCTGGCGTCGATCGTCGGCGGGATCTGGTGGATGCTCGCCCACGCCGAAGTGGTCGACGTGGCCGAACTGACCCGCGATCGCCAGCGTCAGGCACGCAAGCAACAGCGCAAAGAGCTCTAGGAACACGCCGCGCGCGCAGGTATCCACAACGTCATGACCCTGCGCTGCCTTTCCCTTGCCCTGCTGCTAGGCTGCGCCCTCGCGCCGGACATTGCTCCTGCTGCCGCAAATGCCCCTCTTCCCGCGCCCGCCGCGCCCGAAGCCCTGCCCGATGAGCTGGTGCTCGAAGGCGACAACATCATCCCGGTCACGATCAACGGCGAGCCCCTGCGGCTCGAAGTCAGCGCCGAGGCCTTCGGGCCACCGGTGATCAATCCCGACGTCGCCGCGCGGCTCTGGCTGGTGCCCGAATACCGACGCGGCTGGCGTTTCGGCCCGGTGGTGGTGGATGGACAGGCGGCCACCGCTGCGGTCGATCTGGGGGCCGGGCCAGAGGCGAAGGCGCTGGCCTGGGCCGACCGTCCGGCCTCGGTCAAGGCCGACGGGATGATCGGCGTGCACCACCTGCCCTATGCCCGCGTGACCTTCCGCCTCGCCCCGCCAGCCGAGGCCGAAGTGGTGCAGACCTTCCCGCTCAAGCGCGCCGGGGGCAGCAACGCCCGGCTGGGCACCGAGATCGCGGTGGGCAAGAAGCGGCTGATGATGATCTTCGTGCCGGAACGGGCGGAAAACCTGATCACCGCCCCCACCGCCAACTTCATTGCCACCCATCAGGAAGGCGGATTCGAGCCGCGTTCCGATGGCATTGCGGTGATGGATTTCGCGGTCGAACGCCCCACCCGGATGATGCGCATCGCCCGGCCGATCATGCTCGGCGCAATCGCCATCACCCGCTTCGCCGTGCGCGTAGAAGATTACGGCGACCCGCGCCGCGTGGGCGAAATCGCCAAGGACGATCCGCGGTTCGAAGCCGGCAATATCCTCGTCAGCCGCCGCAAGGGGCGTGGCAAGCCTGACTTGCTGACCCGCATCGGGCGCGACCAGATCGCGCATTGCTCGGCGATCACCTATGATCTGAAGGCGGGCGAGATCAGGCTGAGCTGCGCGGCGATGCCATCCTGATCCCCTGAACCTGCCTCAGATGTATTTTTCGGTGAAGTGCCTTCCCGGAGCAATACCGCGATACGTGCTGCCACCCTTGCGTGGCTCGAAGTTCGAGCCGAAGATGTCTTTTGGCACCACGCGATTCGGGAAGCTTCCCCGGTTATTGCCCGTCACGGCGATCGATACCGCGATCTGATCGACATGGCGTACGAGGCAGATTGCCCCGGCATAGATCTTGTTGGCTTCATTGCGCTTCGTTGCCAGCGCGACAAATTCCTCACCCAGCATGTTTGCCCCTCACCCGAAGTCGTAAACGAACCTGCTGTCCCCCGCCGACACCGTGATGCTGCTGACCGCAAGGCCGTCCATCTGCTTTTCGAGCAGCTGCACCGACATTTCGGGCAGCATCGTGTTGGTCAGGATGTTGTCGATCATGCGCCCGCCCGAATCCCCGTCGGTGCAGCGCGCGACGATGTGTTCGACCACGTCCTCGCCATAGGTGAAGGCGATCTTGTGGTTGCCCTGAATGCGCTTCTTGATCCGGTCGAGCTGGATGCGCACGATCCCGCCGAGCATCTCCTTCGACAGCGGCACATAGGCGAGCTGCACCGTGCGCCCGATCAGTGCAGGCGGGAAGACCTTGAGCAGTTCGGGGCGCAGCGCTGCCGCCAGCGCCTCGGGCTCGGGCATCAGTTCGGGGTCCTGACACATGTCCATGATCAGGTCCGTGCCGCAATTGCTGGTGAGCAGGATCAGGGTGTTCTTGAAGTCGATATACCGCCCCTCGGCATCGTTCATGAAGCCCTTGTCGAAGACCTGAAAGAACATCTCGTGGACGTCGGGGTGGGCTTTTTCGACCTCGTCCAGCAGCACCACCGAATAGGGCCTGCGCCGCACCGCCTCGGTCAGCACGCCGCCCTGCCCGTAACCGACATAGCCCGCAGGCGCGCCCTTCAATGTGGAGACGGTGTGCGCCTCCTGAAATTCGCTCATGTTGATGGTGATCATCGATTCCTCGCCCGCGAACAGCAGCTCGGACAGCACCACCGCGGTCTCGGTCTTGCCGACGCCCGAGGGGCCGCACAGGAAGAACACGCCCACCGGCTTGTTGGGATTGTCGAGCTTGGCGCGGCTGGTCTGGATGCGCTTGGCGATGGCGTCCATCGCATGATCCTGCCCGATCACGCGGGCCTTCATCCGCTCGGCCAGGTCGAGCGTCGCCTTGATCTCGTCCTTGACCATGCGCCCGACCGGAATGCCGGTCCAGTCGGCGACCACGGCGGAAACCGCATCGCTGTCGACCACGCCGAACACCATCGGATCGTCGCCCTGCACGGCGCCCAGCGCATCGAGCGCCTCGGCGAGCGCGGCGCGGGCGGGCTCTTCGTCCCCCACAGGCGCGCCATCCTCACCCGGCGCGCGCGCCGCAGTAAGTGCTTCACGCGCGGCGATGACCTTGGCGAGCGCTTCCTTCTCAGCCTCCCACTTGGCCATTGCCTCGTCGAGCGCGGCCTTGGCCTCCTCGATCTCGGCCTCGATCTTGGTGTGGCGGTCGTCGCTGCGATATTGCGCGCCGCGCTCGCGCTCGACCACTTCCTTCTCGACCTCGAGCAGTTCGAGCCGCCGCTTGCGGTCCTCGACCCGCGCCGGGGTGCCGTGCTGCGAGACAGCGACGCGCGCGGCGGCGGTGTCGAGCAGGCTCACCGCCTTGTCGGGCAGCTGGCGTGCGGGGACATAGCGCTGCGACAGCGTCACCGCCGCATCGACCGCCTCGTCGAGCACCGCGACCTTGTGGTGGCCCTCCATCATCGGCGCGATCGAGCGGATCATCAGGATCGCCTTCTCGCGGTCAGGCTCGGCGATGTCGACCGTCTGGAAGCGGCGGGTGAGCGCCGGGTCCTTCTCGAAATACTGGCGATATTCGGCGTAGGTGGTTGCGCCAATAGTGCGCAGGTTGCCGCGCGCCAGAGCAGGCTTTAGCAGGTTCGCCGCATCGCCCGTGCCCGCCGCTCCGCCCGCGCCGACCAGCGTGTGGATTTCGTCGATGAACAGGATGATCGGGGTGGCCGATCCCTCGACCTCGTCGATCACCGCGCGCAGGCGCTTCTCGAACTCGCCCTTCACGCTCGCGCCGGCCTGCATCATGCCGATGTCGAGCGCGCGCAGGGTGACCCCTTGCAGCGCCGGGGGCACCTCGCCCTCGGCCAGCCGCTTGGCGAAGCCTTCGACCACCGCGGTCTTGCCGACGCCCGCCTCGCCGACGAGGATCGGATTGTTCTGACGGCGACGCAGCAGGATATCGACCAGCTGGCGCACTTCGGCATCGCGGCCGATGATTGTCTCGATCTTGCCGTCGCGCGCCTGCTGCGTCAGGTCGGTCGAGAACTGCGCGAGCGCGCTGCCCTCACCCCCCGGCCCCGCGCCGGGCGCGCTGCCGCCGCCGGAGCCACCATCAGCCGCCGCACCCGCGACCTGCGTCGTCTCGGTCGAACCGCGCGTCATCCCCTCAAAATCGCTCGCCAGCCGGTTCACGTCGATTTTGCGGAACTCGAGGCTCATGTTCTGGAGCGCGTTGCGCAGCGTATTGGTCTTGAGCATCCCGTAGAGCAGATGCCCGGTGCGCACCTTGGCCGCGCCAAATTGCAGCGAGGCGTAGAGCCAGCCCTTCTCGATCGCTTCCTCGATCTGGGGCGAAAAGTCGGAGATCGCGCTCGCGCCGCGCGGCAGGGCGTCCAGCGCGGCGACGGTGTCGCGCGCCAGCTGGGTGTCGTCGATATTGCAGGCCGTGCGGATCGCCGCGAGATCGTTCTGCGCGTCCTGCAGCAGAATGTGCAGCCAGTGCACCAGCTCGACATAGGGGTTGCCGCGCATCTTGCAGAAGCCGGTGGCGGTCTCGATCGCTTTAAGAGCGGTCGGGTTAAGGCGCCCGAACAGGGCTGAGCGGCTGATTTCGGTCATGTTTTTCGTCCCCCAAGTCGCGCGCCGGGCCGCAGGGCGGCCGATGCACGGCGCAAATGCACGTTGTCACGCAAGTCGTCGTTCTGCGCTGTGCCGATCCATGATGACCAGCCCAGCTGCGCCTGATCGCCCAGCCGCATCGGCTTCACCTCGGCCTGCGGCAGGCACAGGGTGATGCCCCATTCGAGATGCGACGGCGCAAGCGCATCGAGCGCCTCGGCGGCCAGCGGAAAAAGGTCACCGCCGGGCAGCAGGCGGCGGAAATGCTGCTGGGTGGGCGCGGCGATGCGCACGTCGAAGCGGTCATCCACCAGATAGGCCCGCCGCCCCAGCACCGCCGTGCCGAGCTGATGGTGCTGGCGGCCGAGCCGGGTCTGGTCGGCGGCATCGATGTCGCGCAGCACGGGCACGAATTCGCGCAAACTCACCTTGAGCCCGAGCAGGTGCTGCAAGCCGCCCGCAATCGCCCCGGCGCTGCGGCGCGATCCGAACAGCGCGGCATAGTGCAGGCGGGTGGTGGCATCGAAGGCCGCGCCCTCCTTCGCCCCCTCGCCCGCCCCGGTCAGCGAGGCGACGAAGCGCGCGAAGCGATCGTCGTCCATGCGGTCGGCCTGCACCGCAGGCTGGCTCGTCGCCCAGGCGCGGTAGAACAATTGCAGGAACCGCCCGGCCAGAAGGTCGAGGAAATCGCCGAACGGGCGGCGCGCGGCGTAGCGGCGCTCATAGGCGGCGAATTCGGTGAGGTGCAGCGGCAGCGGCGACATCGGCCCGGTCAGCCCCAGCCAGTAGCCCGACGCCTCGGCCCTCCCGGCGACGATCTCCACCTTGTCGAGCGTGGCCGCGGGATAATGCGTGTGCGGCACCTGGCGCAGCCGCACCACATCCTGCGAAGGCATCCGGCTCTGCCCCACCGGGGGCTTGCCCCGTGCGCGCGCCGCCAGCCCGCGCACAAGCGCGAACAGGCTGAAGCGCGGCGCATTGGCCGCGGCGGTCTCGGCGAAGCCTAGATAGGCTCGCGCGTCCCGATCCTCGGCGGCCATGCGGCAACCTCCCCCTGTGCCTTGGTGTGGAAACGCGTTTCGGTGAAGGAATTGACGGTGACGAAGCCGCTCAGGAAGCGTTCGACCACCGCGCTGAACAGGAACAGGCGCGCCTGATCGAAGGCGGCATCGTCCAGTTCGATATTGATCCTGAGGCCCCGCGCCAGCGCCATTCGCCCGATCCCCGGAACGCGGCGGGTGACGTGTTCGCCCTTCACCCCGATGATCCCGTCGATCTGCGAGCGCATCACCGGATCGTCCGGGCGGCCATAGAGCGCCAGGTGATTGCGCAGCATCTCGCCATTGCCGCCGCCTTCGCTCACCAGCGTGGCGTAATTGGGGGTAAGGTGTCCGATCACCCGCCACGCGGCATCGCCGATCCCCAGCGGCGGCAGTGGGCGCGTGGGTGGGCGCAGAATCTTGATCCCGCGCGCCGCGATGCTCGCGGCGGTGAGGTGAAAATCGCCCGACACCTTGAGATCGACCGGCAGTTCCCGGTTGGTCACCAGCGCACGCAGGGCGAGATCGTGCACGCTTTCGAGCCGCGCCGGATCGCCGGGGCTGGTAAGCGTGATGAACATGTCGGTCCCGACATAGTCCTCGCGCCGCCGCAAGCGCCGCTCCTTGCGCGACATTTGCCGCAGCCGCAGCCGGGTGGTGTAGAAGATCGCCGAGCGGTAATCATACAGCAGCGAGCCATAGGAATAGAGCGGCGCTACCTCGCGCGGGTTCTGGTTCTGGCGATCATAGGCCTCGACCTTGAGAAGCCGGAACACCTCGAAATCGAGCGGCCCGTCACGGTCCGCCACCACCTTGAACTCATGCTCCCGCTCCGAGAAGGCGATGCGGCTCAATTGCTTTTCGAACAGGTTGATCGCAGGCGTCGCGAACAGGCGGAAATTGCGGGTGCTGACCGATTGCACCAGCGCATCCGACGAACGCGAGAACAGGATGGTGATCTCCACCGCCTTGCTCGACAGCGCCAGCGCGCGGCGCAGGCCGCGCAGCCGCGCGAAGCGGAACCGCTCGGGACAGGCGAAATATTCGGTCAGCATCCGGTAGGCCGACAGCGTGCGCCCATCGTCCGGCAGCAGCGCGCAGTCCTCGCCGAAGCCGTGCTGGGCCGGGGTATCGAGCAGCGCATGGGTGGAGCCCGCCACATCGAGCGGGCGCGCCACCACCGCCACCGCCTCGCCGATTAGCTGGCGGTAGAGCTCGTTCGCCACCCCCTCACCGCCGTCGAGATAGATTGGCAATTCATCCGCAGCGATGGTCGACAGGTCGATGCCGTCCTGCGCCTCGATCCGCAAGGTCAGCGCCGCCTGCGCGCGCACCCCCGCCAGATCGGCATAGCGCGCCGCGCCCGCACGGCTCCCGAGATACTCCGCCTCCGTGATCCTGAGCGGCCACAGCGTCACGTCCTGCCCGGTCTGGAAAATCACCGGAGTGCGCGAACTGCCTTGCGGCTCGGCCGAAAGCTGGGTGCCGCGCGGCACCAGCAACCCGCGCGCCAAGCCCGGATCGCCCGTCACCGGCTCGAACCCGGTGATGCAGATCGAAGGCGTGGGCGCGAGGTAATGCGGCTGCACCGCTTGGAGCAGGTGCTGGGTGAATTCCGGGAACTGGTCGTCGAGCTTCAGCTGCACCCGGCTCGACAGGAACGCCACGCCTTCGAGCAGCCGCTCGACATAGGGATCGCGCTCGCCGCCGGTCAGGCCGAGATTGGTTGCCGCCGCCTCGTGCCGCTCGGCGAATTCGAGCGACTGGACCCGCAGATATTCGAGCTCGGCCTCGTAATATTCGAGCAGCCGCGGATCCATCACTCGCTCACTTCGACGGTCATGGTTTCCGGATCGACATCGGTCTTGAGCCGCACCGGCAAGGCCTGCGGGCCGCCGGTGATCTCGCCTTCGATCACGAAGCCGATCTTGCCCGTATTGTCGGCCCGCCCGCGCGGCTCGACGCGCAGGCTGGCAGGGTTGATGCGCGGCTCGAACCGCAGGATCGCGCGGCGGATCTCGCGCGCCTGCTCACGCGCGGCATCGCGGCCCATGGAGCGCCCGGCAAAATCACGCACCCCGAAATTGAGCACCGAATCGCGCACCTGCGGGTGGTTCTCAAGGGTCTGGGCCGATTCGAAGGAGATCGTGTTGAGCAGCCACGCCAGATCGCGCATCACCGAGGCGCGCAGCGATTTCTCGGTGAAGCGCTCGAGATTGGCGACCGCGAAATTGCGGAAATCCTCGCGCCCGACGGTTGGCATGTCGGCCTCGGCAGAGAGGCCTCCGAAATCATTGCCTGAAGCCAGCTTGTCGAACAGGGTCGGGGTGAGACGGATCTTGCCCGACATCGTCAACCGTTGCGCAAGCTGAGTTCGCGCAAATCCTGCACCGGCACTTCGCTCTCGTCCGAGAAGGCGAACAGACGGTGGCCGAGCGGATATTCGCCCATCGCGTCTTCCTGCCAGCCGGTGGCGGTGCCGCGCACCAGCGCCGCATCATCCGCGGCCTCGCTGCCGGGATAGCGCAGCGGGATGAACCCGGCGACGCGCGCGCCTTCGACTAGGCCGAATTCGGCCTGGATCCAGACCGTGTCGCGCAGATCGGACGGCGGCGTGATGGTGAGACTTTCGAGCGCGCAGAACGGCATCAGGCCATAGCGCCCGGCGATGATCGCCTCGGTCACCGGGCCCAGCCGGGGATCGGCATCGGCGATCCAGTCGAATTCGAGGGCGGCATCGGTCGTGCCGGCGGTGGTCGGTGCCGCGTCGAACACCTGCGCATAGAGCGCATCGGCCTCGGCGTTGCCCTGCTGGCGTGCCTGCAAGGCCGCCGCGAGCGTTTCGCCCCATTCGACCGGGTAGAGCATGGGGGCAGGCTGGGTGCCTGCAAAGACCGCGGCGCGGGTGGCCTCGGCGGTGATGCACTGGGTGTAGGCAACCGCCAGCATCCGCGCTTCGGGATCGAGCTTCGCCAAGGTGTCCAGCTGCGCCTTGGCCCTGTCCCATTCGCCGAGCAATGCACACATCTGAAACAGGAACATGCGAACCCCGACATCGCCGGGGTTCGCACGCACTTCCTCGATAAGTTGCTGGCGGGCAGCTGCAACATTGCCCGAGACAAGCAGTTCGTCAGCCTTGACCATTGTTTGTCTCGATGCCCCCCAGTTTGGCCGATTAACCGGCCTTGTTCAGCAGGACGTCGAAGTAGCCCTGGACCTTGCCGCTCGAAGTGCCCTTCTCGTCGCGCTGGTCGTAGATCTGGGTGATCTTGGCGTAGGTCAGCGTGCCGTTTTCATAGGCCTCGCCCGAAGCGGCGAAGGAGTAGGAATTGAGCACGACGTTCTCGAGTTCATACTTGAGGAAGTCGATCTTCTTGTCGTCGCCGACATTCGCCTGGAACGCGATCGTGCCCTTGGGAATGACCTTGCCCGAGGCGCAGGCCTTGAACAGCGCGACCGAGGTCTTGTCGACTTCCTTGCCGAACGCGATGTCGCCCATCAGCGCCTGGCCCTTCGAGACCGTCTTCGAGGCGTTGTTGTAGGACGAGGTGTTGCTGGCGGTGAAGCTGCAGCTCGCCAGCTTGATCTCGTTCTTGTGACCGTCGTCCGTCGCTTCACCCTCGATCCCGTCGAGTTTCAGAAAGATTGAAACTTGCATGTCTGTTCTCCGTTCCTCTGGAAATTTTTCGTATCAGAACAATTACTTCGTCAATTGCCCTTGGGCAGCTGCGACACCATGCTGACGCTCACATCCATGCCTTCCAACTGGTGGTGGGGCACAAACAGGAAGCGGCTCTTGTAATAGCCCGGATTCTCGGGATCCGGTTCAACCGTCACCTCGGCCCGCTTCAGTGGCAGGCGCGCCTTGGTTTCTTCGCCGGCCGAATCGGGATCGGCCGTGACATATTGGTGGACCCAGTCGCTGAGGTCAGCCTGCAATTGCGGCCCCTCGCGCGTGCCGCCGACCCAGTCGCGCACCATGCACTTGAGGTAATGCGCAAAGCGGCAGCTGGCGAACAGATAGGGCAGGCGCGCCGCCAGCTTCGCGTTGGCAGTGGCGTTGGGATCGTCGTACTTGGCGGGCTTGTGCACCGTCTGCGAGCCGATGAAGGTCGCGTTGGTGGTGCCCTTGCGGTGGATCAGCGGGACCAGTCCGAGCTCCGACAGTTCCGCCTCGCGCCGGTCCGAAATCGCGACTTCGGTCGGGCACTTCTGGTCGACCCCGCCATCATCGGTGGGGAAGGTCGAGAGCGGCAGATCTTCCAGCGTGCCGCCGGATTCCACCCCGCGGATGCGCGTGCACCAGCCATATTCACGGAACGCGGCGTTGATCCGCACGCCGAGCCCGTAGGCGGCATTGATCCACAGGTGCTTGTCGTGCTCGCCGTCGGTCACTTCGTCGAACTCGAAGGCGTCGATCGGGTTGTCCTTGACCGAGAAAGTCGGCCGCCCGAGCATCCGCGGCATCGTCAGCGCCAGATACTTGCTGTCGTCCGAGCTGCGGAAGGCGTTCCATGCCGCATGGTCGGAACTGTCGAAGCGGTTGGCGAGATCGCGCGGATCGGAGACCTCGGTCCAGCTGTCCATGCCCAAGAGGTTCGAATCCGCCGCCGAGATGATCGGCGCATGGCTCGCCGCACCGATCCGGGCGAGGCCCTTCATGATGTTGAGATCCTTCGACGAATGGTCGAAATACATGTCGCAGATGAAGGCGCCGAAGGGGGTGCCGCCAAGCTGGCCGAATTCGGATTCGTAGATCTTCTTGAACAGCGGGCTCTGGTCCCACAGCGTGCCGCGATACTGCTTGAACATCGAGGACAGTTCCGCCTCGGCGATGTTCATCACCCGCACCTTGAGATCCTGACCGGTCTCGCTCTTGGAGACCAGATAATCGAGCCCGCGCCATGCCGATTCCAGCGCCTGGAATTCGGGATGGTGGAGGATCGCATTCATCTGGTCAGAGAGCTTGCGGTCGATCTCGGAGATCATGCCGTCGATGGTGGCGAAGACATCGTCCCCCATCTTGACCGCGCCAGCCAACGCTTGCTGCGCCAGCGTCTGCACCGCCTGTTCGATCTGGCTGCGCTTCTGATCGTCGCGCGGCTTGAAGTCGCGCTGGATAAGCTCGGCGAAATCATCGACCGAGATGGTCTCTGCGACCTGTGCTTGATCCAGTTTCGATGGATCCGATGCCATCATTCCCTCCGTTACGAACGCGAAAAATGTGCCCGGGATAGGGCGGCCGGACGAACCGGATTATTCGGCTGAGTCGGGCGCAGCCGGGGTTTCGGCAGCTTCGGCCTTGGCCGCGCTGAGCGCCTTGAGCAGGTTTTCGTCCTGCATCACCTTTTCGAGCAGCTCGGTGGCGTTGGACTTGCCATCGATCGCGATCAGCAGATCGTTGAGCTGGCGACGCGCTTCGAGCAGCTTGGCCAGCGCGGGCACCGCCTCGGCAACCTTGCCGGGGTCGAAATCTTCCATCCGCTTGAAGGTGATATCCACCCCGAGCTTGCCTTCCCCCTCGATCGCATTGTCGACCAGGAAGGAGGCGCGCGGCGCGATGGCGGCCATGCGCTTGTCGAAATTGTCGACGTCGAATTCGAGAAAGTCGCGGTCCTTGAGGTCTTTCTTGGCGACCTCGCTCTTGCCGGACAGGTCGGAGATCACCCCCATCACGAACGGCAATTCGACCGATTTGCGCGCGCCGTAGGTTTCCACGTCGTAAGAGATGTGCACCCGCGGCTTGCGATTGCGGCTGATGAACTTCTGACCGGAATCCGACATTATCTTCCCCCTCTGATCGACCACGCGAGCGCCTTGGCACCAAAGCCCGCGACTCGCCCCGCGGACCGAATTAAGATCTGATCAACCATGATCATTCCACATCGCGCCGCTCCAGCAAAACACTTTTAACGTCATCGAGGCTGCCCGGGGCAATGTCTTCAAGGATTTCCATGAAGTCTTTGTTCACCCAGCTGCGCAGCCGCGCCATCGCCAGCCGAACCGGATGGCCCGGTTCGGCGCGGGCGTAATATTGCTCGATCGCGCCGAGCGCGCGCACGACATCGTCGCGCGATTTGACCGCGCCGCCGAACGCAGGCCCGCCGCCGACACCAGCAGCCTCGGCCAGATCGCCGGCGTCGCCCTCGGCATCGTCTTCCGCATCCTCGCTGCCTTCGGGCGCGTCGAGCCCGGCGAGCGCGAGATAGGCCTCCTCGACCGCGAGAATGGTGTCGCGCACCGTGCTGAAATCGGGGCGATCCGGCAGATTGTGTTCGCGCAGCAGCCCTTCGATCCGGTTCAGCAGATCGAGCATCGTGCGCAGCTGCGCAGCGACTGCGGCCTTGCCCTCGTCATCCAGCTGGTCGAGCGTCATCCGCACTTCGATAAAGCTGTCGGACGCGCCGCCGTTCTGATGGGCGTCGAGCAGCTGCTCCGCCTTGATGCTCGACCGGCTGCCGAGCACCAGCGGCAGGCCAAGGAAGGGCATGGCAAAGGCCCCGCGCCCGGCGATGTCCTGAAAGATCGGCGCGCGCAGGCGGCCACCCGGATCATCGAGCACCGGGTGGACGTGATCCCACTGCTCTTCCAGCAGCCGGGCCGCGAATTCGAGCCCCTGAAGCACGATCTCGGGATCGCTGCGCACAAAGCCGCAGCGGGCATAGCTAACCGCCAGCCACAGATCCTTCGTCTTGTCGCACAGCCCTTCTATCTCGTCGAACAGGTCGCGCCAGTTGACTGGCGGCGGCCCCGGCTCACCCTCGGCGAGCGGAGACACCCCGGAATCGATCGGGAAATTGTCGTCGAACGCGGCGCGCAGCGTGTCGAACGCGACGCTTTCGTCCATATCCTCGCCGCAGGGCTGGTCGTCAGAGACGGGCGCCAGCAGCTCTTCGATCGATTTCACCCGCTTTGCCCCCCGGCCAGTAGTGTCAGTTGACGACGACTACCTCGACCCGGCGGTTGACCCCGTGATTGGGATCATAGCCTTCGATCAGCTTGGTTTCGCCATAGCCGACCGCCTGAATGGCATCTTCGGGCACGCCAAGATCCACCAGCACCTTGCGCACGGCCTGAGCCCGCTCATCCGACAGCTTGAGGTTGGTGGCATCGTCTCCGGTAGCGTCGGTGTGCCCACCGATCTGGATGACCCGCTTGTTCCCGGCCGCAGCCGCATCGCGCATCACGTTGGCGAGCGCGCGGATATCGGACATGTTGCCGGTTTCGATATCGGCAGACCCGCGGCGGAAGGTGACGAACAGGTTGGCGCGCCCTGCGACCGACTCGGGCGCATCAACGGCAGCACCGCCGGTCATCCCGCGCCCGGTCGACAGTTGCCGGCGCTCTTCACGCAGCCGGGCCTTGGGAGCGGGCGCCGGCGCGGTGGACTTCACCGAGGACTTTGTCTTCGGCGCGGCAGGCGCGGTTGCGCTCGTATCGAAGCGGCGGACCGGTTCGCCGACGATCGATTCGCCGACAACGCGTTCACCATCTTCACAAATATTGTCGATCACACAGCGCCACTTCTTGACGTTGTCGGCATCCTGCGCCGCGTCGGCGGATGCCGGAACCGAGGTCGCCACGCAGAGCCCGGCGGCGGCAGCAAGGATAGAAAAACGCACCTTCATCGTTCGGCTCCAATCGAAAAGCTTTATCAGGTTGGGGCAGGTTTGCCCCTTGCGACCAGACCGATTTGGCATTTGTCTTTTGTTGACCTTGCGGTAACACTTCGCCCCAAGAGTTACAAGCTGAACAAGATCGGCCCGTCCCCTTTTGGGAGACTTGGTCGGCGCTGAAGCCGGGTTGCGCCACGTTACAAACTTGGTTGTGGGGGGGGCATTCGCGATGACATCGGAATTTCGCGAAGTACGAATGACGGTGAATCTCGGCGACGAGCAGGTCGAATATGTCGCCATGTCGGCGCGCGAGGAGTTGTCGAACCCCTTCGAGATCGACCTCCAGATCGTCGCCACCCTGAGCGAGATCGATCTTGTCCCGCATATCGGCAAGCCGGTTACCGTCACGATCCTGGAAGGTGCGGATGTCGCGCGCCATTTCAATGGCTTGCTTGCCGAAGCCAGCCATCTCGAAGAAGACGGCGACGGGTTCCACTACAGCCTTTCGCTGCGGCCCTTCACCTATTTCATGGAGAGTCGCCAGAACTTCGCGATCTTTCAGGAAAAGACCGTCATCGACATCATCAAGGATGTCTTCGGGGCCGCAGCAATCACCGACTACGAACTGCGCGTGACCGAAAGTTACGAGCCTTTCGAATATTGCGTGCAATATGCGGAAAGCGATTTCAACTTCCTGTCGCGTCTGATGGAACAGGAAGGCCTATATTATTTCTTCGAACATTCCGAAGACAAGCATCTGCTGGTGATCTGCGACAAGGCCAGCACCCACAAGCCGGGCAAGGACGACACCATCGCCTTCAACGCCGCGGCCGGATCGTCGCAGGCCTATCGCGTCAGCGATGCGCTTGGCGGGTTTCACGCGCTGCACGTGTGGACCGAGCGAATCGGCAGCACCGGGCACGAGCAGGTGGCTTTGCGCGGCTATGACTTCAAGAATCCGGTCAAGCCGGTGGACGGCAAGGCTGCGGACGAGTGCCAGCACGCCTGCGATTCGCAGGAGCACTACGACTACCCCGGCCAGTTCATCACCGCAGACCGAGCCAACCGGCTGAGCAAGGTGCGGCTCGAGGAATTCCGCGCGCTGCGCCGCACCTTCATCGGGCGCACCAGCGCCAAGAGCCTGTGCGCGGGGACCACCATCAACGTGGCGCACCATCCCACCGCACGGCTAAACGGCGAATATCTGATCATCGCCACACATCACGCGATGGCGCCGGAGACCTACAAGACCGGCACCGCCGATGAGGACGCCGACGACATCCGCTTTGTCGCCATCCCGGCTGCCACCCAGTTCCGCGCGCACCGCCGTACCCCCAAGCCGCGCGTGACCGGGGTCGAGTCCGCGATCGTCACCGGCCCCAAGGGCGAGACCATCTACACCGACGAATATGGCCGGGTGAAGGTGCGTTTCCACTGGGACCGCGCCAGCACACCGGACGAGAAATCGACCTGCTGGATCCGCGTCTCGCAGACCGGCGGGCTCGGCAATGTCATTCTGCCGCGCGTCGGCCACGAGGTGCTGGTCGATTTCCTCCACGGCGACCCAGATCAGCCGGTGGTGGTGGGCCGCGTGTTCAACGCCGAGCACATGCCGATCTACCCGCTGCCCGCCAACAAGACCCGCGCGGTGTGGCGCACGCTGACCTATGGCGAGCAGAGTGCCTATTCGCAGGCCGAAAAGCTCGACACCGGCGAGCCCAAGGCCAACGAGATCCGCTTCGAGGACAAGGGCGGCAAGGAAGAACTGTTCATCCATGCCGAGCGGGACATGAATGTGCGCGTGCGCTACGACACCAGCACCCATATCGGCCACAACGAGGAGCTGAAGGTCGGCTATGACCGCCAGCGTTACGTCAAGAACGACGAGAAGGTCACGATCGACGGCAATCGCAAGTACACGCTCAAGAAGAACGAAGACAACACGATCACCGACGGCAATCGCAAGACCACGCTGAGCAAGGGCAATGACACGCTGACGCTCGACATGGGCAATCTCACGATCACCACCAGCAAGGGCAAGGTGAAGATCGAGGCGATGCAGTCGATCGAGCTGATCGTGGGGCAGACCTCGTTCAAGCTCACGCCGACCGGGGCGACGCTGACCTCGCTGATGGTCAACATCAAGGGCAACGCCATGACCGAGGTTTCCGCGGGCGGGGTTTTGACCGAGAAGGGCGCGCTGATTAAGATCAACTGATCGCCGCGCCCGGCGTCTGATAGGAAACGCAAGCCAAGCCATGACCGAATGGACCGTCGTCTTCTGGAGCAATGCCCGCCAGATCGCCGAGGAGGCGAAGCTGCCGCGCGCGCTCTTGCCTGCCGCCGACGTCGCGCCCGATGCGTGGTTCCGCAGCCTGCGCGATGCGCGCGAGGTGACCGCGGCGATCGCCTATGTCGCCGCAGCCCTGCCCAAGCTCGAAGCGATCGAATGGGGTCTGGCGAGCCTGCCGCCGCTGGAGCGCGATGCTCCGGATTACGCCGCGCGGATGCTGCTGCGCGATTCGGCGCGGCGCTGGCTGCACGAACCCGATGACGAAAACCGCCGCGCGATCGAACGGCTGACCCAGACCGCCGATCAGGAGTGGCCCGAAACGCTGATCGGGCTGGCGATCTTCTTCTCGGGCGGATCGATCGCGCCCGAAGACGGCCCGCCCGTTCCGGCCGAACCGGGGCTGCCCGGCCAGCTCGTCGCGGGCGCGGTGCAGATCGTGGTGGTTGAAAGCGCGATCGCCGATCCGGGCCTCGCCGACCGGGTGCTCGATCTTGCCGATCGCTTCGCTACCAGCGGACGGGAGGCGGCCGCTCCGGCATGACTCTGACGCTACGGATCATCAACAGTGACGTCCCCAATTCCGGTGCGAGCCCCGAGCTGGTGCTCAACAGCCGGGGGGCGAATATCGGACGGGCGCTGACCTGCGAATGGGTGCTGCCCGACGATAGCCGGGTGGTGTCGAGCCGCCATTGCGAGGTGCAGTTCCGCGAGAACGCCTATTTCCTCGTCGATTATGGCAGCACCAACGGCACCTTTGTCGGCCAGTCCGATCAGCCGCTGGCGGGCGCGCACCGGATCGCGCCGGGCGACCGGTTCCGGATCGGGCCTTATACGATCGAGGCGCGGCTGGCGGGCGCGGCCTTGCAGCAGCACGAGAGCGAAGTCGCCGATGCCGCCGCCGCGGTGCAGGGGACGGGCTATGGCGACTGGCACGATGTGCCGGGCGCGCGGCCCTCGGCACCGCCCGCGCCGCCGCCCTCGACCGACTTCGGCGGATGGGACTTGCCGCAGGCCGCCCCCGACAAGGTTTCGGTATGGTCCGAAGACACCAATCGCGGCACTGGCGGGCCGAGCGCGGATGACATCTTCGGCAATTTCACCGCCAAGAACGAAGTCGACTGGAACAATGCCGCCTGGTCGGTCGATCCCGATTTCGATCCCTTCGCCGATCCGCTGGCCGAGTCTTCGGGATTCGCGCCCCTGCCGGGCAGCGCGACCCCAGCGCCGGGAGCGGGCGATCCTTTTGCGCCGCTGGGCGGGGGCGGCGGGGCGGCAGAGAGCCGCGATCCCTTTGCGCCGCTGCCGGGCGCTGCGGCCCCGGTGCCTGCGCCAGTGCCACCAGCGCCGCCCGCAGCCGCGCCGGGCGGCGGCTTTGCGCCCTTGCCGGGTAGCGTGCCGCCTTCGCCACCTGCGCCGCCGCCTGCTGGTGGTGGGAGCTTTGCGCCGCTCGACCCGGCCGCCCCACAAGCAACGCCGCCGTCCGCAGCGCCTTGGCCCGATCAGCCGGCGAGCCCGCCGCCGCCCGCGCCTTCCGCCGACCCGTGGGGCCAGCCCGCTGCCGCACCGCCCCCGGAACCGACCGCTGTGCCGACCGCCGCACCGCCGATGCGCGTCCGGCCCTCGCCGGTCGCCGACGCGCCCGCACCGCTGTCCGATGCCGTGTTCGGAGCGTTGCTGAGCGAATTGGGCGTGCCCGCCAGCCAGCTCAAGCTCAGCCCTGAGGAGACCGCCGCCAAGACCGGGCGGATGCTGCGTCACCTGATCGCCGGGCTGATGATCCTGCTCGAAGCCCGCGCCCGGGCCAAGGAGGAGATGGGCGCCGCCGGAACCGCGCTCAGCTTCGATGGCAACAATCCGCTCAAGTTCGCGCGGAATGTCGATCAGGCGCTGGCGATGATGCTCAACCCGCACCTGCGCGGTTACATGGAGGCCGAGGACGGGATCGAGGAGGCCTATCGCGACCTGCAAGCCCACCAGATCGCTACGCTGAAGGCGATGCAGGGCGCGCTGCGCGAGACGCTTGGGCGCTTCTCACCCACCGCGATCAAAGCCCGCACCAAGGAGCAGGGCCTGCTCGCCAAGGTGCTGCCCGGCCAGCGCGAGGCGGCCTTGTGGAAGGCCTATGAAGCGCAGTTCAGCGGCGTGGCAGAAGGCTCGGCCGAAGCCTTCCTCGAAGTCTTTTCGCGCGAGTTCCGGCGCGCTTACGAGGAAACCAGCAGCCGCCCGCGCTGAATCACCGCTCTAACCCGGCTGGCGGTCGGCGACCTGGAACCACACCGCGTCCACCGTCCAGCGCCCGGCTTTCGCCCCTTCGCGGAACCGCTGCGGCCAGCCCGCATCGAAGGTGGTGATGTCGCGCGGTAGCGGGCTGTCGCTGGACACCGCGACCACCCCGACATTTTCCTGCCCGCTGTGCGACAGGTTGTAGGGCAAGGCGAAGCTCACCCCGTCGGCGGTCATCGTCCCCTTGAAGCGCGCCACCAGCTCGCGGGTGACCTTACCGTCCATGATTTCGGGAGCGCCCTTGTCGTAGACGAAGATCAGCGCGGTCTGGCGCGGTGGGGCCGATCCGGTGATCTGGATCAGCACCTTGGCGTGCGGCTTGGGCTCGGTCGGTCCGGTGCTGGTGTCGTAGGGCTCGTTGCGGATTTCGTAGGACAGCTGCGGCGTGGCGATTCGCACCGTGCCGCCGCGCGCGTCGCGCAGCGCATCGAGCACCGCGCAGGTCGATTGCGGGAAGGTCAGCACATTGCCGAAATCGAGCGTTGAGGCGCTTGCACCCCCGCTCTGAAGCGCCTTGGCGACCTGCGTCTGAGCCTCGGCGGGCACAGCTGCCGCACCGGTGAACTGCGCCGCGCCGCCTTCCGCCTTGGCCAGCGAGAGCCATGAACAGGGCACGCCCGCGCTGGCTTGCTGCGCGAGGCTTGCAAATTGCGGCGTCCCAGGGGTGATCGCGGGGGCTGCCGGAGCCGCATCGGCGACAGGTGCCGAGGGTTCGGTATCCGGGCCGGGCTCGGGCGTGTCGCTCCCGCCGAGGCTCATGACCACCACCAGCGCCACGACCGCCACCAGCGCCGCCACGCCGCCGCCGATCAGCAGCGGAAGGCGGTTCTTGCCTTCGCCTTCGGACGATGATTTGCCGAGACCCGTCTTGGTCGGAGGCGGCGGCGGGGTAGGCGGCACCAGCTGGGTGCCCCCGCCATATCCGGCCACGCCGATATCGGGCACCACCCCGCCGCTGATCGCCCCGCTGGTCAGCAGCACATTGAATTCCGCCATGGATTGCGGACGCCGCGCCGGATCAGGCTGGAGCGCTGCGGCAAAGGCGGAGCGGAACGGTGGGGGAATGTCCGACAGGTCGGGCACGTCCATGCGCTTGCGCACCGCATCGGCCATCGATCCGCCCATGTCCGAACGCTTGCCTGCCACCACCGCGCGCAAGGTCAGCGCGAGGCTGTAGATATCGGTCCAGGGCCCGACATTGCGGCCATATTCGCCCAGCTGTTCAGGCGCGACATAGCCGAGCTTGCCCGCGAACCCGTCCCCCACGATCGTGCCGCTTTGCCCGCGCGCGTCCTTGGCGATGCCGAAGTCGATGATCTTGGGCCGCCCCGGATCGCCGTCCACCAGCAGGATGTTATCGGGCGCGATATCGCGATGGATCGCACCCAGCGTGTGCGCCGTCCCCAGCCCTGCCGCGAGCTTTTGCGCGATCGCGAGGAATTCCGCGTCGGTCAGCTTGAGCTGGCCGAGCCGTTCCTCGAGATTGGGGCCGGGGATGAACTCGGTGACGATATAGGGCCGCCCCTCGCTCTCCCGCGCGGCGAGGCGGTATTGCACGATCGCTTCGTGGTTGAGCCGGGTGAGCGTCGCGCCCTCGTTGGCGAACATCGCCGCGACCAGTTCGTCCTCGGCCATGTGCTGGAGCATGACCTTGACCGCCACCCGGTCATCGAGCTGGTGGACATTCACCGCCTCGTAAATCTCCCCCATCCCGCCGCGCGCGATGAAGCGGGTGATGCGGTAGATGCCGTTGAGCACCGTGCCATCGGCAATCTGTTGGCGCGAGCCGCCTCCTCCGGACGGGGGCGGAGGGGGAGGCGGCGAGGCAGGCGGGGGCGAAGACGCAGTCGGGGGCGCAGGCGGCGCGGCCGGGGATGGCGGCGAGGGCGCGCTGCCCTTGGGCTGATAGACCGTGCGGTCTTCCTCTTCGGGAGGCTTGCTCATGGTCAGAAAGCCCCGATCTCGATCACGATGGCAGTCACATTGTCCGGTGCCCCGTGGGCATAGGCGCGCTCGATCAGCGCATCAACCGCACTTTGCGGGCTGTCGGCCTCGATCAGCGCGCGGATTTCGGCGTCGGAGACGGGGCCGCTCAGCCCGTCGCTGCACAGCAGGAACCGGTCGCCGGGCTCGATCTCGTCCTTGATGATATCGACCTGAAGCTCCGGGCTCACGCCCAGCGCGCGGGTCAGCACGTGCGACATCGGGTGGCCGACGGCATCGGCGGGGGTGAGAATGCCCTCGTCGATCAGATCCTGCACATGGGTGTGATCGACCGTCAGCTGGAACAGCCCACCGCGCCGCATGATATAGGCGCGGCTGTCCCCCACCCAGCCGACCGCGAATTCGCGCCCGCGCAGGATCAGGCCGACTGCGGTGGTGCCCATGGTGCCCCCACCCTGCGCCGCGGCCTCGGCCTGGATCTGGCTGTTAACCAGCTGGATCTGCTCCGCGAAGCGATCAATCGCCGGATCGAAGGCGGCAGGTAGCGGTTCGCCGGCAAAGGCCAGCGCCGCCATGCGCGAAGCCGCCGCGCCGTTCTGGTGACCGCCCATCCCGTCGAACACGATCCAGAAGCTGCCCTCGTCATCAAGCAGCATCGAATCCTCGTTCTGCGCGCGCACCAGACCGGTTTCGCTGCGACCGGCGGCTCTGACGGGTATCATGGTCACACGAAGCATCCTTCTACCAGAGGCCAGGACGGCACCGAATCGGGCTCGGGCAGGCACGGCGGCGCACCTTCGGGGAGGAACCAGCGCGGCGCGGGCGGTGCCGCAGGAGGCTCCACTGCCGGAGCCAGCGCGGCGAGCGCGGCGCGCAGAGCATCGCTGTCCGATCCGTCGCTGACCGCATCGACCATCGCATCATAGGTGGATTGCAGCGGCACATCGGGCGCGGTTACCGCCAGCAGCGGGAAATGCCGCCCGACCGCATCGACGCTGGGGAGCAGCACCGCCGCGGCGCGGGCGCTCAGGAACAGCCAGGGGGCGGCGGTCTCGTAAGCCTCGACAAAGTCCGCGCCCAGCGCCTCCTGCGCGGCGGCGAGCCAGTCGCTCAGCCATTGGTCGAACGGCGCGCGCAAGGCCCCCGGCACGCCGCGGCTGATGAAATCGCCGTGCCCCGGCAGCTTGCCGAACAGCGCCGGACATTCGAGGCAGGCAGAGGCCACCGGCGCGCGGGTCAAAGCATCTGCGGACATTGCACCGACCACAGGCCGCCGCCGCTGAACGGATTGCGATCGGCCGGAAAGGAAATGCGGAACACCGCGCGCGCCGGGCCGGGGTTGAACTCGGCCTCCACCGTGTCATCCGTCACCGCCCGCACCCGCGCCCGCTCGAGCAGGCGGAACAGCGACCACGGCCCGCTTTCCGGCCGCTTCCAGGCGACCTGTTCGGGCGGGCCAAGGCCCTCGATCCCACCATTGGCGATGATTTTGACCTCGGAAGATTGCACCATTCCGCCGCCGAACTGCCAGGTCAGTTCCTGCACCTTGTTGTCATCGAGATCGAAGCGGAGCGCGATCCCACCGGTGCTCAGCTCAACCCGGTTCGCCTCGCGCCCCAGCTGCATCAGCTCCAGCCTGAGCGGCAGGCCCTCGCCGATGGTCAGCGCCAGCGCGTCGGCCTTTTGCATGTTCTTGGGCGTGGCGGGGCTGAAGCTGGCGGCGACCGGATCGCCTTCGGTCCAGCGCCAGTCCTCGCCGCTGCGGTCGAGATAGGCGTCGAGCCGGGTCTGGATGAACTGCGGCACCAGCCCGCCCGGCCCGAAGGTCGCGCGCACCTCACCCACCGCGGCATCCGTGGTGGCGACCTTCTGGAACGGGAACTTGTCGCCCACCGCCTGCTCGCAGGCCGGCTGGACCTGCTGGCTGTAGGCCAGCGTCGCCTCGCCCTGCAGCACAGCCACGCCCGAAGAGCTGCCGCCTTCGACCACGCCGTTGGCAAAGCCCTGCATGATTTCGGGGGCTTGCGTTGCGGCCGTTTTCAGTTCGCCCAGCACCGGGGCCAGCGCCTCGGCGGCGCTGCCGCCCGTCCCCGGCTGGCCCGAAGCGCTGACCGAGGAGAAGGTCTGGCGGACCGTATCGATGAAGGTCTTGATCTCGCCCGGCGCCTGCCCGGTGCCGGTCCAGGCGTTGAGATCGGCGAAGGCCATGGTGATCTCGCCATCGGCGGAACTCGCGCTGCTCCCGCTCGCCAGCTTTTCGCCGATCTTGCCGACCTTGGTCTGCTTGAGCTTGTCGAGCGCCAGCTTCTCGGCCTTGTCGAGCGGGCTCGGGTCCTTGAAATTGGTGTTCTTGCGCACTTCCAGCAGCACCGTGCGCAGCGGCGAGGGATCCTTGGTCAGCGCGCGGAAGGCCTGCGGATTGTTGAAGTAATCCGCCGCCTTCAGTGCACCCACCACGCCCTTCCACTGGGCGATGTATTCCTGCGCATAGATCGTGGAGATGCCCTGCTGCATCCCGCTCAGCTCACCCTCGATGCTGCCGGTGGTCTGGCCGAGCACCCAGGTCTCGTTCTTGAGATCCTGCGCCACATCGGCCCGCGCGATGGCATAGGACTGCTCGAACCCCTTGCGGGTGAAGAGATAGGGCACGCGGATCGCCAGCAGCGCATCGGGATCGGCGAAGGCCGCCGCATCGCCCGGTTGCAGCAGGGTCGCCATCTGGAAGTCTTCTTCCGGCTTGGCGGTCTTGGCGCGCAGAATCGCGAAGGCACGCTGCGACAGGCTCATGCTGCCCACCGCGGTACGCGCGGCGGCCACCAGCTCGCCATCGAGCGGCGCCTTGCCGCCAGCCCAGCCAGCGGAGATGTTGGGGTCCTTGGTCAGCGCATCGAGATGCAGCGCCAGCCGTTCGCGCACAGGCGCCATTTCCGCGCCGGGGAAGACCTCGCTCGCCCAGTCGGCGGCGACATGCTGACGCACCGTGTCGGGATCAATCCGCCGTCCGGGCGCACCGCCGCCGAGCATCAGATAGACCTTGAGCGGTTCATACAGCGCCAGCGGATCGGCCAGCTCGGCGCGCATCTTGTCTTCCAGCCGCAGCATGATGCGCGGCAGCAGAATACGCCGCAGGCCGATGTGATAGGCCTCGGCATTGCGCTGAGCGAGGCTGCTCTGGAACAGGCCGAAGCGGTTGAACAGCGACGGGCCGCCATCGGCCTGCGCCTGATAGCCCTCGGGCAGATCGCGCAGCGCATCGAGCAGCGGCAGCACCTGCTCGAGCGAGGCGTCGCTCGCCCCGATCCTGACCAGATCGAGGCGGCTCGAATCGATCTCGCCCTTGATCGTGTCAGCGGCCGCCAGCGTGTCGGACTGGAAGCCGCGGTTGCCGAGGAAGCTGACCGTCCACAGCCCCACCGCCAGCACCACCGCGGCGGCGAGCGCGACGCCGACGGCGGTGATCTGGCGCTGGCGCTTGCGTTCAAGCGCGGGGTCGGAGACCGGCATCCCGGCTTCCTTGAATACCACCTCCTGAAGCAGCCGGTTGAGGAAGAACGCCCGCCCCTCCTGCGCGCCGCCCGCCGCAGATGCGCCATAAGTCTTGCTCACCCCTTGCAGGATGCGGTCGATCGCGCTGCCATCCTGCGTGCCCGAGGTGAGGTAAAAGCCGCGCAGCCGCCCGCTCGGGCGATCTTCGTTGAGGAAGGCGCCTTCGATCAGCCGGAACAGCGCCGGGCGCAGCGCGAAGAGCTGGGCCGGAAAGCCGAGGATCAGGCCCCGGCGGCGGATGTCCTTTTCCTCCTCCAGCCGCTTGGGCTGGCGGGCGGCGACATCATTGGTGACCTCGTCGAAAGCCGAGGTGATGTCGGCCGACTCCAGCCGGGGCGCGATCGCCGGGAAGGTATGTCCGATCACCGCGCGCCGCCCGTCGACATCCAGATCGGCGAAATATTCCGTCATGCCGGCAAGCAAATCGGCCTTGGTGATCAGCAGATAGACCGGCAGTTCGACCTGCAACGCCTCGCGGATTTCGCGAAGGCGGCGGCGGATGATCGCGGCGTGATTGTCGATCACGCGCACGTCGCCGCGTTGCAGATCGTCCGCCGGGATCGCCACGAGAATGCCGTTCACCGGCTCGAACGGGCGGTGCTTGCGCAGCAATTCGAGCAGGCGCTTCCATCCGGCATTGTCGACCGCGCTGTCACTGTCCTGCGTGGTGTAGCGGCCCGCCGTGTCGACCAGCACGGCTTCCTCCGCGAAGAGGAAGTCGAGATTGCGCGTCCCCCCGGTGCCTTGCAGCGTGCGGTCGGCGAGCGGGAAGCGCAGGCCCGAATTCATCAGCGCGGTGGTCTTGCCCGCCCCCGGCGGCCCGATGATGACGTACCATGGCTGGGCATAGAGATAGCCGCGCTTGCCGCCGCCCGCTTCGCGGAGCTGCTTCAATGCGGCGGCCATCCGGCCCTGCACCGCGCCGGCCTCTTCGCCCGCCGCATCGGGCCCAGCCAGTTCGGCGGCGAGCGCCGCCTCGGCCTTCTTCGCGGCGCGGCGGCGCAGCAGGAACCACGCGAGCCACGCCAGCACCAGCAGCCCGGCAATCGTCAGCCGCACCCACAGCGGCTTCAGCGCGTCGATGAACAGCGGCAGGCCGAGGCACAGCAGCAGCGCGAGCAGCACCATCGTGCCAATCGAGACCGTCCACCAGTTGGTCAGGAACTTCTTCATTGCAATCTTGCCCCCGCCTGACGCCTAGTTGCCCAGCTCGACCACGAATTCGACCCGGCGGTTTTGCGCCTTGCCCTCCGCCGTGGCGTTGGAGGCGAGCGGGACGGTGTCGCCCAGCCCGACCACGGTGATCCGCCCGCCATCGCTGAGCTGCGCGCGCACGATCTGTGCGACAGTCTCGGCCCGGGCCTTGGACAGGGCGAGGTTGTCGGCAAATTCGATGGTGGGGCTGATCTTGTCGGAATCGGCATGGCCCTCGACCGTCACCGGCCCTTTCTCGAGCTCGATCGCCTTGCCGATCTTCTCGAAAATCGCCTCGCGTCCGGCAACCAGACTGGCGGCGGCGGGTTCGAACAGCGTGCCGACCGTGGTGCGCACCCGGTTGCCGTCGACCACCACCAGCCCGGCGGCGATTTCCTCGGCGAGGAAGGTCTTGAGCCGCGCTTCGGTGCCGCTGGGCGGCAAGGCAAGCGGCTGGGCCTGCCGGGTGAGCGCAACTGGCTCATCGGGGAACAGCCCCGCGACGCGGTTGTAGGCGTCCTCCCCGGTCAGCATCAGCGTGACGAAGAACACGAGGAAGACGAGGAAGCACAGCCCCGCCGCGAGTGCTGCGGCGAGCCCGATCACGCTCCAGAAATTGTGGCTCTTGCGCGGCGTCGGCGTGCCGCGCCACTGGCTGACGATCTCGCTTTGCGAGAGGCTGCGGACATGATCCAGCGCGGCGATGAGGCTCGCCATCACCTGCCCCTTGCGATTGTGCCCGTCAGGCATCGCGCGGGTGCGGCCTTCGAACCCGGCGGCAAGGCAGGCATGGAACAGCTCGATCAGATCGCGGTTGCGCGCCGGATCGCGCAGCACTTCGTCGACGAATTCCCAGAAGCGATCGCCTGCGATGTTTTCGCGGAAGAAGATCACTACCATGTTGCGCTGGGCCCATTCGGCCCCGCCTCCGCCGACGCCGGGCAGGTTCTGGGCGATATCGTCGATCGTGGCGCACAGGGCATATTTGGCGCGCTGCTTGACCGCGTCGGGGTAGACCGGCTGGATCGCCGCGTCGAAGGCGCTGATCGCTTCGGTGGCGCGGCGGTGGAACTCGCCCATCGATACCTGCCAGCGGCCCGATTGCAGCGCGGCGGCCATCGCCAGCACCGGCGCGGCGTGGGCCATCAACACATTGCGATCGCGCCGCGGCTGCGGGGGCTGGGGCACCGAATCGCTGAACTGCTCCTGCGCCAGCACCGGCTCGCGCGTCGCAGGCTGGCCCGGCGCGGCGCCGAAGGGGTCCTGCGCCAGCGGGCTGAAGCCTCCGCCCCCGCCACCGGAGCTACCCCCGCCCGGGCCCAATGGCGAAGCGCCCCCAGCGGGCAATCCCGCCGGGGGCGCGTTCTGATCCCAATCGCCCATCCCGCCTGAAAATCCGCCCTGTGCCGGGGGCTGGCCTGGCGCGGGTGCGGCGCCATCTCCGCCAGTTCCGGCACCGCGCTTGAGCGGCGAGGGGCGGAACACGGTCTTGTTGCGATCGTCGCTGGTCATTGCTTCTGCTTAACCGCCCACAGTTCGAGGTTGAGTTGCGGCCAGACGTCGGAGACGAACAGGCCCAGCGCCGCTGCATCGTAGACTTCCGGCCAGTCCGGCGCTCCGCGATCGAGTTCGAAATAGACATAGCCCGGCAGCGCATGAAGCTGGCCGGGCGGCGTGGTGACGTGCCGCAGCGGAATGCCCGGCAGCGCCGAGGCGATCAGCGTCGGCATCTTGGTGTTCGGCCCGATCTTGCACATCGCGGGGAAGCGCTTGCGGATTTCCTCCATCGACTTGGTCGAATCGGTCACCGCCAGGAACAGGAAGCTCTGGCGCAGCAGCGTGCGGTTCTTGATCACGTGCATGAACTGCCCCGGCCCCTTGCGGTCGAGCTTGAGCTGCTCGACCGAATAGGTGATCCCCGCCGACAGCAGCAGCTGCAACAGATCGATCACCGGGTCGAAGCAGGCCTGCAGGTTCTCGTGATCATATTTCGGCAGTTCGGGCGGACGCCGCTCCTTGCGGGTCAGCGTCGACAATTCACCCGCCATGGCCAGCAGATTCTCGAAGGCGCGTTCGGGATGGATCGCGGGCATGTGCGCGAGATGGCCGAGGATCGCGATCCAGCGATTGAGCGCCTGCAGCATCAGGAAGGCGCGGTAGGTGTCTTGCCCACCCTCAATCGTCTCGGCTGCGCGCAGGGCCAGTTCGGAGACCAGCTGATCGGCGCGTCCGATCAGGTCGGTGAGCACCGGGCGCAACCGGCAGGCCGCCAGATCGAGCGTCGGGGCGATGTAGCGATCGTCGAACACCAGCCGCTTGCCCGCCACTTCGCGGATGCGCGCCACGCCCAGCAGCAGGCGCCCCTCGGTCTCGTCCGGGGTGATGCCGTAGCGCAGGTTGGCGGTGCCCAGCTCGATCTCCTCGATCGTGCGCTCGCTGGCGAAATTGTCGCCGATCGAAGCCTCGGCCACCAGAAAGCGCGCATCGAGCGAGCCGCTGCCCGCTTCCATGAACTCCACTGCCCCCGCCGTGCGCGGCGGCAGGGTGAGATAGATCACCGCATCGCGGGTCTGCGGATTGATCGCCAGCGGGGCGGGCGCTGGCATATCGGCGGGGATGGCGAAGGGCGTGCCGTCGGGCATAACCCCGCGCGCCTTGCGGATCGCGAACTGGCCCAGCTCGGACAGGGCCTGATCGATCTCGATCTCGACCAGCCCCCACGAAAAGGGCAGCGCCCAATCGTGCCGCGCCGACACGAAGCTTTCGATGAAGCGATCCTGAGCCTGGAAGTGCTGCGGCCGCAGGAACATGCCCTCCCGCCACGCAACACGATTTCTATCGCTCATCCACTTGCCCCCTCATCCGCATCCAGTTAAGCATAGGACGCAGGCCAGATAAAGCGCGGCGTGCGTGCGCAGTAGCCTTTTCGATCAGCGTTGCTGCTCCGCGCTTTCATTCCCTGGGGGCCGGGAGTTGGAAAGCCGCCGCGATGGAGCCAGAATCCACCAGCTTCAATCCGCGCACCTGGGTGCAGCCCGGGGTGCCGCCAAGCGCACCTGAACCTGAGACACCGCCACCATCGTCCTCCCGCCGTCCGGCCATGCTGTGGCTCGGCGGAGGGGTCGCCGCAGTGCTGGCGCTGGGGGCGATCGCGGTGTTCGTGCCTTGGGGCGCGTTCACTGGAAAGCCGGGGGTCGAAGCGCACGAGGCCGCAGCCGCCGCCAAGCCCGCTGCTCCGACAGCACCCAAGTTCGAGACGATGATCTTCCAGGCCGCCGATCTGGCCCAGCTCAGCGCCAATCTCGAAGGCCTCGGCATTCCGGCGAGTGATGCAGGGCGCGCCGCGCGCGAAGTGATCGCCGCGCTCGGCACGATCGAGCCGATGATGGTCTCGGTCGAGCTCGACCGGGCCGGCGGCAGCCCCGCGATCCACGCGCTCAATGCCGAGCTCGGCAACGGCGCGACCGTACGGCTGGTGCGCGCGGGCCCCGACAGTTTCAAGCGCGAAAGCGTGGTCGAAACCGCACAGGTGCGCTTCCGCGAAGCGAGCGGGGTCTATGACGATTGCACCTTCTACGCCTCGGCGGTCGACGCGGGCATCCCCAACGGGCTGGTCAGCGATTTCACCCAGGCCTTCGCTTTCGACGTCGACTGGGCGCAGATCCGCGTCGGCGACAAGTTCCGCGCGGTGTGGGAGGAAACCGTCACCGCCAGCGGCCGCGAGGTCGAGCCGCCGCGGCTGGTTTCGGTCGAGTTCGAGACCGGCGGCGTGCGGCGCGTGTTCTTCGCCTATGTGCCAAGCAACGAGAACGTGCCGCGCTGGTTCGACGAGAAAGGGCAGGGCAACGCCCGCTCGCTAATGCGCACCCCGGTCGACGGCGCGCGCATCACCTCGAAATTCGGGCCGCGCTTTCACCCGATCTACAAGACCCCCAAAAACCACAACGGCGTCGATTTCGCCGCCCCCACCGGCACCCCGATCTATGCGGCGGGCAAGGGGACGGTGCTGTTCCGGGCGATGGCGGGGGGCGCGGGCAACCTCATCAAGATCGATCATGGCGACGGGCTTGAGACGCGCTACATGCACCTCGATGCCTTTGCCGACGGCTTGGCGGTCGGCGGCCCGGTGACGCAGGGGCAGGTGATCGGCTATGTCGGCACGACCGGCGGTTCGACCGGGCCGCACCTGCATTTCGAGATCCGGGTGGCGGGCGACTACGTCGATCCGCTCAGCTTCGAGAACACCGTGAGCGAGGCGCTGGCGGCGGACGAGCTCAGGATGTATCTCTCGCAGCGCAAGGCGACCATCGCAGAAATCTCGCAGAGCCCCAAGGTCACGCGGGCTGCGGCCGCGGTGGATGCGAGCTCGGTGCGCTGCCTGACGGATGACCTTCCGCCGTCCTGACACCGCCGTCCCACCAGTACCGCTTGCGCCCGCCCGGGCCGAGATCGATGATCACCGCTTCGATCCCCTGAAAGAACGGCCCGATCTCCTCGGGCGTCGCGCTTTCGGCAAAGGTCGCGAAGACCCGCGGATCCCAGAAGCGAAACAGCACCACATCGCCGAGCGGCAGGCGCGCGGTGGTGAACTTGCGCAGGTGGCGGCGCAGCGGCTTGAAGCCCAGCGGCGAGCGGATCGCCATTCCCCAAAACCGCCCGGATTCGTGCCGCCGCCACAGCTCGGGCAGCTGCTCGCCGGGCACGAGGCGCACCAGATGCGGCAGCGCGGCAAGGGTGTCCTCGGGGTAGTCAGCCTCGTAGAGGCAGGCATGTTCGCTGGCAGAGGCAATCAGCGGGTAGAGCCGCGGGTCGGCGGCCCCGTCCACCATTGCGAACCAGTCAGCCATGCAAGGCCGCCAATGGGATCATTGCTGGCAGATGCGGCAGAAGGGCTTGGCTTCCTTGTGCGCGCCGATCATCGCCTTGGTCTGAAGGTTGGGAGCCGAAAAGGGCACCGGCACGGCCATGCCCATGCCAGCCCCGCCACCGCCGCCGCCCGAATTGGCGCTGTCGCCGATCAGCACCGTCGGCGCGCCGCTGACGATCACGCCGCCATGCGCGGTGGTATCGCCGAGCCGCGCGGCGGGCAGGCTGCCGACCAGCACCGTCGCCGATCCCTTGACGATCACATCGGGCGGACCGACGCACACGCACATGTCGCTGATCCGCGCCTGCGGCATCATGCACGTCAGCACATTGGGCTGGCCCTTGATAACCGGCCCGCCGACATGCGGCACCGGCCCGGGATTGACCATCGGGCAGGTGTGCATGTCAGTGATGCGGGCGGCGGGCGGCATAACGTGGTCTAGCGTACAGCGACGCTGGCTGCACGTCCACTGAGCACCTGATTGTTGGTCTGGCCGACCACGAAGAACCCGGCCCAGTAGAACGGGTGCGAGGTCGAGGGATCGTTCAGCATGGTGCGCTGCGCCTGGTTGGTCGCCAGCACGATCGAACGGTCGCGCGCAGCGGCATAGAAGGCCGACATGAACACCTCGGACTGCCCCGCGTTCGACGTCTCCCAATAGGTCGCCATCACCGCGCGGCTGCCGGCCGCAAAGAACGATCGCACCAGCCCGTCGAGCGTGTCGCCCGGGCGGGCTTCTCCGGCGCGCAGCTGCGTGCCTTCGCCCACCTGCGAGGCGGTCTGACAGGCCGACATCACCACCAGATTGGTGTTGAGCCGCAGGCCCGCGATCTCGGCATAGCTCAGCAGCAGATCGGATTCGCCGGTGCCGCCGAACGAGGTCAGCAGGCCCGCCGGGAAATCGTCGCAATCGAACAGCCCCTCCGTCACGCCGTGGGTGGCGAAATGCAGGACCTGGTAATTGCCCAGTTCCCCGCCTTCCCCGCCAAGCCGCTGGAGTTCGGTGTCGGAGAACCGCGCGCCGCTCACCAGCGCAGGGGAGCCGGACAGGCCCAGCGCCGCCGAAACTTCGCTGATCTCGGTCGCGGCGATCGGCGAAAGGCGGTTGATCGTTCCGGCAAAGCGCGCCGCATCGACCCGGCAAGAGCCGATCGTCAAGCGGCCATCGGTGCCGATTTTCTGGTCACCCAAACCCACCGGCGCAGCCAGCCCCAGCAGCGGGCGCGGCGCGGCCGAGGGCTTGAACCCGCGCGAGGCGATGAAGCTCACCGGCGACATCGCCACCGAGGTCGACACCTCCTTGGCGAGGAAGGCGACCTGGCTATAATCCGACTTGTCGGTCTGACGGCGGAAGCGCTGTTCCGACGCATCGTCGGTCACCAGCATCGCCGCGCTGATGCCCGAGAACAGCCGCCCGCCATCGACCACCAGCTCAGTATTGCGCTTGATCTGATTGTCTACCGACCCGAACAGTTCGCTGTAGAGCAGGCTTGAGGCGGTAAGATCGAAGCCGGGGATCCGGTTGGTCTCGAAATCATAGGCAAGCGACGAGCGCAGCTTGGCGGTGAGGCGCAGCAGCGCATCCGACGTCGCGCGCGGGCGGATCGCATAGGCCCGATCGGAATCGATCAGAATGCCGAACACGCGGTCATTCATCACTGCCAGCCGGACATAGGCCTCGCCCGGCTTGAGCTTGGCCTGCAAATCGGTGAGTTCGGCCGGGCGGTCGAACACCTGCGCCAGCTTGCCATTGGCCGCCAGATCGGCATCGAGCACGGCGAACTTCTGGCGCGCGGCGCTCTGCTCGCTTTCGAGCGCGGCGATCCTGCTGGCTGCCGCCGCCGGATCGGGATTGGCGCGCGCATCGGCGATTTCGACCGGGATGGCCGCCAGCCGCCGCTCCAGCCCGTCGCGTTCGCGCAGCTTTTCGGCAATGCCCGGATCGGCCGAGACGATCTGCTGAAGCTCGTTCACCTGCCGCGCGGCACTGCTTTCGCCCGAGACCTGAAGCGCCGAGAAATAGCGTGCCGCTGCCGTCTTGTCGCCATTGGCCATGCGCCCGGCGAGGCTATCGAGATAGGGATGCAGCAACCCGGTCGTGAAGCCGCCACCTTCCTCGCGCGCGGCCAGCATCGCGTCGAGCGCATCGGAATAGGCCTTGTCGACCACACCCGCGGGCTGTCCGGCGCGGTTGATGATCGCCGCCCGGTCAAGCTTGAGCACCGCAATCGCCGGGTCGTTGGGGTTGAAGGAGGCGTCAGTTCCGTTGGGCAGCAACAGCGCGATGGCATCGTCATAGGACTTGATCGCGCTGCCATAATCGCCGCTGTCGGCCTGGACCCGGCCCAGCTGCCGCAGCAGCTTGGCATCGAGCCAGTAGAGCCCCTCCTTGTCGGCGCGCTGGGCATCAAGCAGAGCCTGCAACTCCTGCAACTCGGTGCGCGCATCGACGATCGCGGTCAGCGCTTCGGCGCGGTTGCCGAGCGCCAGCTGCGCGAAGCTGAGCGCCCACTTGCCCTGCACCCCGACCACCATCTCGCGCGCGAGATCGAGATTGGGCTGGGCAATGGCGGCGCGCGGGTCGGTCTTGTCGGTGCCGGGGTTGTTGAGCTGTGCGAAGACCGCAGGATCGGGCTGGCCCTGCGCCTGCGCCTGCGTTTCCTTCGCTACCGTGCCGAGAATCCGGCGCGCGTTGCCGAAATCGCGCTGGTTGAGCGCATGCAGACCGCGATAGGTTTCCAGCTGCGGGCGCAGTTCACGCTGCTCGGCAGGAGTCAGCTGCCGGATCACCGCCTCGGCCGCATCGATATTGATCGACGCGTTGCGGAAGAAGCGGATGTTGGAATCCGCCAAGCCCGCCTCAAGCAGCAGTTGTGCGCGCACCTTGTCCGAGGTGTCGGCCGGCAGGGTGCTGAGCTCATTGCGCAGGAAGCGCGAGGCATCGGCGCTCAGCCCGCGGAAGTTGAGCGAGGTCGCGCGCGCCAGCAGCGATTCGGCCGCCTCGCGCGGGCCGCTGGCGATCTGCCGGGAGGCAAGGCGCTCCGGCAGCGGTGCAAGTGCGGCCAGATCGACGGGGTTGCGGTTCGAGGTGAGTGCCTCACCCGCGCCCTGCCCGGTCAGCAGCAGCGCTGCCTGATAGGCCGCTCCGACAGCGTTGGGCGCCGCCGAAATCTGCACCATCGACCCGCGCTTGTCGGCATCGATCACCACGGTGGTGAACCCCAGCGCCGGGTCGAAGCAGCGCCGTGCCACCGCGCTGGCAAAGCCCGGCAGGCTCACGCTCTCGCCCGCGCCGCACTGCAGCCCGGCGCTCGCATCGCTGCGCGCCGCGGAGGACGGGAACAGCCGCACCCGCGCCAGCGTATCGGTGACAGCCCCCGCGCAGTTGACCGAGTAGATGTCGGCATATTTGAAGAAGCGGCCATGCGCCGGATCGGTCCAGTTGCGCGAGGCCGAGCAACTGTCGCCATTGGCATTGCGTCCGAGTTGCAGCGTCGTGGCCCCCGCATTGGCCTGCGACGCCGCCTGAGCACCGGGCTGGCCCTCAGCCTGAGCGCCAGCCTGAGCCAGGGTCGCCGAGGGCACCGTGGCCGAGAGCGACAAGGCCAGCACCAGCGCGCCTGTGCCAAGGATATTTCCGGTCCGCCGAACTGCCGTCATGTCGCTATCGCTCCTTACTTGATCACGCAGACGCCGTTGGCATCGCGCTGTTCGCAGTCCTTGTCGTCCTTGGGCGCGGTTGCCGCGTCGGAGAACAGGCCTTCGTTGTTGGTTCCGACCAGCGGATCGAACGGCACCGGATCGCCTTCTTCGGCGACGATCGGCTCGATCACCTGCCGCGGCAGGTTCATGACGAAGTTGCCGACGATGGTGGTGACGCAGCCTTCGCCGCTGCCGATGATGCAGCCGTTGACGCGCGAGGCGGGGGCAAGGAGCCGGTCGTTGACGCTGATCAGCGAATCCCCGCCCAGCGCTGCCGCCGGTCCGGTGAACCCGTTGATGCTGCCGAACAGCGCAAAGACGTTGCCACTCACCACTTCGCGGTCCTCGATCGTGCCGGCGACCAACGGGTTGAGCACCAGCGGAGCCCCGGCCGGCGCGCCCGTGCCGCCCAATTGCACCCCTTCAAAGGCATTGCCCCCGTCACGCGGCGCGGAATTCTGGAACAGCGCCGAGCCGCCATAGGTCACCGTCATCTTCCCGGCGATCAGGTAGGTCGGATTGGCCAGCCGTGCGGCGCTGAGGTTCTGCGGCGTGTAGAGCAGCGATTCGGCGTTGCCGATAAGCTCCTTCACCTGCTGGTCGAGTGAGAGTCCCTCGACCTTCTTGATCAACGCCTCCTGGCCGAAGACGATGTTCTCGCCCCGCAAATCGAGCGCCGCCGTACCCAGATTGATGGTCGCGGCGTCGATATTGGCGGTGATCCGCGATGCGACGCCCGAGCCGTCCGCCGCCCCGCCGAGCCGGAAGGTGCGCGCGGCGCCGGTGCCCGACAGGTCGCCGGTGATGGCGATGGTGCCGGTGGTCGCCAGCGTCACGGTGTTGCTGCCGGTCTGATCCCGGAACGAAACCCCGGCAACGCCGATCGCACCGGTGCCTGCATCGATCACCAGACTGCCGGTGCTGATCCGGTCAAGCTCGGCGTCGGTGAGCGACATCGTCCCCGCCGCGCTGCCGAGACCGATGCTGCCGTTGCCGCGCGACTTGAGCAGCACGTTGCCTGCGGTGACCGCGCCCAGAAGCTCGGCATTGGCAGCCTCGATATCGACCGCGCCTGCGCCCACCGCGATCGCGTTCGCTGTGACAAGGCCAGTCGCCTCGACCCGGAGGTTGGCCGCCTGGAGCGGGCCGCCGAAGGTGACGTTGCTGGCGATGCGCGTGCCGCCGACGACCACGTCATTCACAGCCGTAACCGCGCCGGTCGCCACGGCGCCGGTGGTATCGAGCGTGATGCCGCGGCCCGCATCGAGTGCGCCGAGCGTTAGCGCGCCGCCAGCGGTGCTGTCGATATCGATCGCCCGGTTGGTGGTGATCGCCCCGGTGGTGATGGCATTGGTCGCCAGCAGCACCACGTCGCCGCCGGTGGCCGACGTCGGGCCGTTGATCGTGATGGCGAGGCCGTTCACATCGACCGCACCATTGCGCGCCGTCATCGCGCCGGTGGTGATCGCGCCGCCTGCGTCCAGCTCGATCCCGAGATCGGCCAGCAGCGCTGCGAGGTTGAGGATCCCCGCATTCGCCCCCGTCCCGGTGCTCTGGATATCGATCGCACCGCCCAGATTGCCCGAACGGATCGCGGTGATCGCGCCGGTCGCCGTGATGTTGCGCAGCGCGGTCAGCACCACATCGCCGCCGGTTGCGGTAGCGGTGCCGGTGATCGCGATACTGTCACCATTGCCGGTGATCGATCCCCGGCGCGCGGTGATCGCACGGGTGGCAATCGCGCCGCCCGCGGTCAGATTGACCAGCCGCGCCGCATCGAGCGTGCCGAGCGTGAGCGCTCCGGCGCTCGTCCCGGTGCCGGTGCTGAGCACCTCGATCGCTCCGCCCGAACCACCAGCTTCCACCGCCGTGATATCGCCCGTGGTGATATTCCGGAGCGCGGTCAGCCGCACGTCGCCGCCGGTGGCCGAGGTTGCCCCGGTGATGGTGATCGCGTTGCCGTTGACGGTCACGCCGCCGCTGCGCGCGGTGATGGGGCCCGTGTTGACGGCGCCCGCCGCCATGAGATTGACGAGGACATCGGCACTGATCACGCCGTGGCTGACCGCACCGCCCATGCTACGGCTGTCCACCGTCCCGCCCACGCCTGCCACCCGCAGTGCGGTGAGCCCGATGGTATCGACATTGCCCGTGCCGCGCAGCACGACGTTGCCGCCATTGGCGGTGATCGAGCCGGTGGTGATGCTGTCTGCGATGATGCTGACGTCCCCGCCGGTCGCGGTAAGATTGGCGCGCCGTGCCGGATCGCGCTCGCCCGCCAGCACTTCGCCCGCGCTGCGCACCGAGATGCTGCGCGCCGAGACCGTGCCGCCGAAAGTGACGCTGTCAGCCGAGGGGCCCTCGCCCACGGTCAGCGCGCCGACTGCGGTGATAGCGCCCGTGACGATATCGCCATCCGCCGACAGGTCGATGGTCTGCCCTGCCGACAGTGCGCCAAGCCGCAGATCGCCGCCCATGCCGGTGCTGTCGACATCGATCAGGCCGGTTGCGGTGATGCCGAGCGTGTCGATATCGCCGACCGCCGACAGATCGACGTTGCCGCCGGTCGCCGCCAGCGCGCCGGTGGTGATCGCTCCGGCATCGATGATGATGCTGCCGCCGGTCGCGGTCATGTTGGTGCGCCGCACCAGCATTCCGTCGCCGTCGCGCTCGCCCGCCAGCACTTCGCCAGCGCTGCGCAGTTCGATCGCGACTGCGCTGACTGCGCCGCCGAAGGTGATGCTGTCCGCCGAGGAATTGAGCCCCGCCAGCAGCGCGCCGCCCGTCGCGGTGGCTGCCCCTGCGCGGATCGCCCCTTCGGCATCAAGCGTGATCCCCAGCCCGGCCGAAAGATTGCCGAGCGTAAGATCACCATCGGCCCCGGTGCTGTCGACGAGGATTGCCCCCGTCGCGCCGATCGCGGCGGTGGTGATATCGCCCTCCGCGATCAGGCTGACATCGCCGCCGGTCGCCGAAAGCGCCGCCGCCGCGATACTGGCGGCATTGACCGACACGTCGCCCGCGGTCGCGGTCAGGCCCGCGCCTTGGAAGGCGCCGGTGGTCAGCACGGTGATGCTCTGCGCCGCAGCATTGCCGCCAAAGGTCACGCTGTCGACCGACGAGCCGAGCCCGACGATCAGCGCCCCGCCGGTCGAAGTGACCGGGCCTGCGGTGGTGATCATGCCGCCCGCATCGAGCGTAATGTCCAGCCCCGCCGTCAGCGCGCCCAGCGTCAGATTGCCGTCAGCCGCGTTGCTTTCGACCGTGATCGCGCCCGAAGCCACAATCGCGCCCGTGCCAATGTCCTGAAAGGCGCTGAGGTCGACATCGCCGCCCATGGCGGTGATCGCCCCGGCCGAAATCGCCCCGGCCGAAATCGTCACGCTGCCCGCCGTCGCGGTCAGCGCCTGACCGGTGAACAGATCGCCGCCCAGCACGCTGATGCTCTGCGCCGTGGCATTGCCGCCGAAGGTCACGCTGGTCGGGGCCGAGGACAGACCCACCTCCAGCGCCCCGCCGCGCGCGGTGATCGCACCGGTGGTGATCGCGTCGATCGCGTCGAGCGTGATCGCACCGTCGGCATCGAGGTTGCCGAGCGTCAGCCCGCCGCCGCTGCTCTCGACGTCGATCGAGCCGCCCATGCCCATCAACGCGAGCGCGGTGATGTTGCCGGTGGCGATCGCGCCCGGCGCAATCAGATAGACATCGCCGCCGGTCGCCGCAATCGCGCCAGCGGTAATGCTGGCCGCGTCGACCGAAACGCCGCCCGCGGTCGCGGTCAGGCCCGCACCGTTGAAGGCCCCGGTGGTCAGCACGCTGATGCTCTGCGCGCTGGCATCGCCGCCGAAGGTCACGCTGTCCGCCGAGGAGCCGAGACCCACCGCCAGCGGCCCGCCGCTCGCAGTGATGCGGCCGGTGGCGATCGCGCCGTCGGCATCGAGCGTGATGCCCAGTCCGGCCGCGAGATTGCCGAGCGTCAGGTTGCTGCCCGCGCCTGAAGTTATGGCGGTGATCGCCCCGGTCGCGGTGATCGCGCCGGTGCCGATATTGCCGGCCGCCGCCAGATCGACATCGCCGCCGGTGGCCGAGAGCGCCAGTGCGCTTATCGTGGCGGCATCGATGCTGATCCCGCCGGCATTGGCGGTGACGGAGCGCCCGTCGAAGGCACCCGTGGTAAGCACCGAAACACTGTCGCCCGCGATATTGCCGGTGAAGGTGACCGAGGAGGGCACCAGCATCCCGCCGACCGTCAGCGCACCGCCGCGCGCCAGCGCCGATCCGGCGGTGAGGCTGCCGGTGGTGTCGAGCGCGATGGCGCCGTCCGCCGCCAGATTGCCGAGCGACAAGGCTCCGCCGCCGCTGCTGGCGATGGTGATCGCCGCCCCATTCGCGGTGACATTGCCGGTGGTGATCGCGCCGCTGGCGTTCAGCAGCACGGCATCGCCGGTCGCGCGGATATCGCCCGCGGTGATGGTGGTGGCGTCGACCGTGACCCCGCCCGCCGTCGCGGTCAGCCCGCTGCTCTGGAAAGCGCCGAGCGTGTCGACCGCAATGCTCTGCGCGACGACATTGCCGCTGAAGATGGCGCTGGCCGGGTCCGACCCGCCGCCGACTGTCAGCGCGCCGCCCGCATTGACGCTGCCTGCGCTGATCGCGCCGCTCGTGTCGAGCGCGATTCCCGCGCCGCCGGTCAGGTTGCCAAGCGTGAGATTGCCGCTGACGCTTTCGATATCGATCGCGCCGCCTGTACCGGCGACCGTGGTGGCGGTGACATTGCCGGTCGTGATCGCGCCATCGGCGGCCAGCAGCACATCGCCGCCGGTCGCGCGCACCGCGCCTGCCGTGATCGTGAGCGCATCGACATCGACATTGCCTGCGGTCGCCGTCAATGCGCCGCCGGCAAAGGCGCCGGTGGTGTCGATGGTGATGCTCTGCGCCGAGGCATTGCCGGTGAAGGTCACGCTGGTCGGCACCGCCCCTGCGCCCACGGTCAGCGCACCGCCGGTTGTGGTGACGCTCCCGGCCTGAATGCTGCGGGTGGTATCGAGCGTGATGTCCGCCCCGCCCGAAAGATTGCCCAGCGTCAGCGCGCCGTTGACGCTGTCGATGTCTATCGCACCGCCCACGCCCGCCACAGTCGTGGCCGTGACATTCCCGGCGGTGACCGCGCGAACCGAATCCAGCACCACATCGCCGCCGGTCGCGCGGATATTGCCGGCTGCGATCAGATCGGCGTCGATATCGACCCCGCCCGCGGTCGCGGTTACACCCTGTCCCCGGAACGCGCCGAGCGCATCGACTGTCACGCTGGTGGCGGAAATATTGCCGTTGAAGGTGACGTTGTTCGGTGTCGCGACGCCGCCGACCAGCAGCGCGCCGTTCCGCGCAATCGCGCTGCCCGCGATGATGTTGCCGGTGGTTGCCAGCGTCATGTCCCCGCCCGAGGCGAGGTTGCCGAGGTTGAGCGCGCCGCCGCTGAGGCTGCGCACCGACAGGGTACCGCCCGCCAGATCCTGCGCATCGGCGGTTATCGAGGCGGTGGTGATCGCCCCGTTCGCAAGCAGATCCACACTGCCGCGATTGGCGCGCACTGCGCCTGCGGCGATGCTCAGCGCGTCGACCGACAAGTCGCCCGAGCGTGCGGTCAGGCCCAGCGCGTTGAACGCACCGATGGTGTCGATCCGGATCGCGGCCGCGATGACATCGCCATTGAAGCGCACCGCTTCGGGCGCGCTCGCCATGCCGACATCGAGGTCTCCCCCTGCCCGGATCGCGCCGGTGGTGATCCGCCCGAAGGCATCGAGCGCAATGTCGGTATCGGCATCGAGCACGCCGAGGATCAGCCTTCCGCCGGTGCTCTCGACATCGATCCCGCCGCCGGTGCCGCGGAACGGGCTCGCGGTCAGGTTGCCGGTGGTGATATTGCCCGGCGCAAGCAGCGTGATGTCGCCGCCGGTCGCGGTGAGGTTGCCCGCCGTGAGGGTCGAGGAGGCGCTCGCCAGGTCGATCCCGCCCTCGGTGGCGTTGAGATCGCTGACGAACAGCGTCCCGCCCGCAGCCCCATCGATGGCGGTGCCCGTCAGCGTGGCCGTGGCGCGCAGGTCGCCGTCGGTGACCATGCTGACCGTATCGCTGCTGACCCAGGCGCCGTTGATGAACACATCGACCGCCGCGTCCGGACTGTCGGCGAAGAGGCGGATGCCGTTCGAGGTGGCGGTCGCGCCGGTCGCGGTGACCAGCGCATTCACCCGCAGCACCGCGTCCACCACGCCGGTGTCGGTGACCATGTGGAAATCGACGCTATCGCCCCGCACCGTGCCCGAAATGCTCTGCCCGCGCGCGATGGTGGTGCCGCTGTTGACCGTGTAGGTCAGCGGGCTGCCCGGTGTGAAGGCGACATCGACATCCGCAGCCGTGACGAAGCTGACCGTGCCGCTGCCCGCATCGATATCCGCATTGAGGGTGAGCTGTTCGGACACGAACATCACCGAACCGTCGGTGATGAAATTGTAGCCCGGACCGCCGGTGCGGATATTGTTGCCGAGCGATCCGCCGAAGTTCAGCGTGCCCGAGCCGTTCCCGGCCAGATCGGTGCCATTGTAGAAATCGAACAGGTCGGCATCGCTGACATCCAGCGTCGAGGCGAAGAAAGAGGCGCTGGTGACGGTGCCGTCACCGCCGAACAGGATGCCGTTCTGGTTGATCAGCCACAGGTTGACGTCAGGCGCGTCGATGCTGCCGAGGATCGACGAGGCCGGGCCGCCCGCGATCACGCGGTTGATCAGCGTCGCCGTGGGGTTGGCGGTGCCGTTGGCGATCACCACCGAATTGTTGAGCGGAACGTTGAACCGGTTCCAGTTGGCCACCACCACCGGCGCGAGCACGCGCATGTCGGTGCGCGTGGCGCTGGTGTCGGTCACGGTCAGCTGGCCGGGATTGCCGCCGTCATCGATCGCATCGATGAGATCGCCGGCTCTCACCAGCTGCGCATGGGCCACCCCCGGCATCGCGACCATCGCGGCCAGAGCGGTGGAGAGCATCATGCTCGAGCGGAAGGTGCGGTTCGCGTTTGCCATCTCGAATTCTCCTGTCGCCTGAGCGGCTTAACGGAACAGTGCGGGGAAGCGGGTCGTCAGGGTGAAGAGCAGGCGCTCGGGCGGTTTTTCCGCGTCGATCGCCAGCGCCCGGTCGAGCGGCTTGGCATAGGCAACCTCGGCATTGATGCCGTTGCCCATGAACACGCGTACCCCGCCCCCGACCGATGCCAGCGTGCGTTCGGGCGAAGGGGTGAAGGGATCGAGATTGCGCAGCTTGATGATGTCGTAGAAGGCGAAGGCCTTCACGCGGGTGCGGGACTCGTCGTCGTCGAACACGGTCACACCGGCCTCGCCCGAAAAGCCGATCGCGCGGTCGCCGCTGTTTGCGCCCGGATCATAGCCCCGCCCGATGCTGAGGTTGCCGATCGAATATTCGTCGAAATTGAGCAGCGGATCGTCGGTCCACTGGCCTTCCACCCGCGCGCGCAGATCGAAGGTCTCGTTGATGAAGGCGGTCGCGTCGAACCCGCCGCGCACCACCAGCGCCTCGGCATCGCCAAACGGGCGCGAGGCGGAGATACCGTCGGTCTGGGCAAAGCCGAAGGGCGGGCCGAACTGGGTCGCCCCCATCACATCGATCCCCTTGCGCACCTCGGCGAAGGCCGCATAGGTCAGCCAGGTCGACCGGTCGAGCCGGTTCATCCGCCCCTGCGTCTCGGCCCGGACATAGAGCGTGCGCAGCGAATCCTGACTGAGATCGATCACCCCGACCGAGGTGTCCTGATCGATGTAGTCGAACCCCAGCGACAGGTCCGACGACTTCATCGGAGTGCGCACCAGCGGATAGGTCAGCGCGACATTGGCGAGCAGGGTCTTGGTTTCCAGATCGAGGTTCTGGACATCGGGCCGCGACCAGGCATGGGTTACCTGCCCCCCGAGCCTGAGGCCGCTCGACCCCAGACCGAATTCATGCCCGGCCTGCACGATATATTGCTCGTCGAAATCGAAAGTGGTCTGCCCGCCGATGAAGGTGCGGTCCGACAGGCCGGTGATCCCGTGGAAATCGACCCGCGCAAAGGCGGTTTCGCGTCCGATCGAGCGGGCGTTGTAATTGCGCAGGTTGAAGACGGCGGCATAGCGTTCGAAATCGACCGAAAGGTTGCCGACCACGATCCCGGCACCCTCTCCCGACGGCGCCAAGGCCAGCCTGACGCTGAGACCGGGAATGTCGAAAGCCTTGAGCAGAATACGCTCGGCCTCACGCTCGTTGAGCGGATCGAGCGCCTCGAGCGGGCCGAGCACCTTGGCCAGCGCATTGCGATAGGGCCCCGGATCGCCGCTGACCCGCACTTCCGAGAGGCGGGCGGAGATCACGTCGAGCCGCAGCGTGCCCTCAAGGTCTTGCTGCGGCACCTGCACGCTGGCGATCCAGCCATCGGCGCGCAGGGCCTGATTGGCGGCATCGCGAATGTCGCAGATCACCCGGATCGGCTGTTCGCCCTGCGGCACGCTGACCCCGGCGAGCGAGCGGGCGAGCTTTTCCGAAAGCACCCCGCCACGCGCATCGGCGAAAGTTACGCCAGTGAGCGTCACCTTGAGCGGGTTGGAGTCGAACGGGCATTCAGCCTTCAGCCCGGCATCGCGCTGGACCTGGACGCCCTGGCGTTCATCCTGCTTTTCGGTATCGGGGAGGCGCAGATCGTTGGCCGACTGACCGTTGGACTGGGCTGCCAGAGGCGCGGCGGTGGCGATAGCCACAAGCGACGCGAACGCACCAACACGGGCTGCACCTAGAATCATTCAGCTTCCCCCCCGGAACTGCTTATGGACGGCGTAATGGGTCGTTAACCCGGATGTGCCGTGGTCGGTGTGATATTTGCTACAGTCAGGCGAGTCAATGACGCCACTGGCTCCAGAAAGGTCCAAAATCGCGCTTTTCTGCGGCCTTCGGGGTTTATCTCGCAGCGCGGCGCATGGTTAACGCCGATGGATCGCAAAGCTTCGGGAGGGGCCGCGCGGCGCGTCGTCCGAGTCGATCTCGCATGTGCAATCCGGCGTGACCAGCACGCGGTAGAGCCGGGTGAAGACCGCCGCATACCAGCCAAACAGGCTGTCGGGCGGCGGCATCGGATCATCCGCGCGAGCGCGATCGATGGTGAAGCGCCACGCGCCTGCCGCAGCAAAGGTGCCCGCACCGACGAAAGTCCAGGCGTGCTTGCGGATCGCCGCCATCAGCAGCGGCGCGGCGAGCATCGCAGGCAGGCGGCGCAGCGACCACACCACAGCGCGGGGGATGCGGTTGGCGATGATGTAGTCGGCGGTGCGTGCGCCGGCTTCCTCGGCAATGACCAAGGCCCCCATCGGATCGTGCAGCGCCAGCCAGCGGTGGAGGCGATGCGCCTCGATCTCGGGGATCATGTGCTCGCCGCTGGGGAGCCGCGCGATCTGCGCATCGGCGAGGATGGCGGCGGTTTCGGCATGGCCCAGCCGCTCTTCCATCACCGCCACGGCTTGCAATACCGCGTTGGGCCCTATCAGCGCACCGGGTTTGCGGCGCGCATGAAGCCGCGCCTCAATCGACATTGATCCGATCCCGTTTGCGCGCTTCACCCCGCTGCTTCATCTGCGCGCGCACCGCCGCGCGGCGTTCCTTCGCCATGGCGGCCTTGTCGGCGTTGGTTTCCCAATCGGTCGCGGCATCGGCGGAGGCGAGGCGGCTTTCATCGAAGTGCCAGTCGAGCTGCTTCTTCGTCTGCGGCCCCCAATAGCCCGCCTTGCCGAGATCGTAGAAGGTGCGCTTGAACCCGGCGCGCAGGAAGGCCCACAGGCACCCCAGCAGATAGCGCCGCCGGAACCCCGTGCCCCGCCACGGATAGTGGAACAGCGCCTTCCTCATATAGAACCGCCGATAGTTCTTCATCACCCCGTCGAGCAGCTCACCGCGCTCCATCGCGGCGGGCTTCATGATCGGGGTGACGAAGTTGTACTTGCTGAAATCGTGGACCTCGACCTTGTCCTTCAGCGTCTCGAACAGCGGGGTGTAGGGCCAGGGGGTGTACATCGCCCAATTGGCGAGATCGGGCTGCCAGTCCCACGCCATCTGGAAGGTGTCCTCCAGCGTCTCGGGCGTCTCGTTGTCCAGCCCGACGATGAACTGCGCTTCGACGAAGATGTCGGCCTCGCGCAGCTGGCGGATCGCCTCCTTGTTCTCCTCGACCATGGTTTCCTTGTTGAATTGATCGAGCTTCATCTGTGCGGCGGCTTCCGTGCCGAGGCTGACATGCACAAGCCCGGCCTTGCGGTAGAAAGGCAGCAAATCCTTGTCGCGGTAGATGTCGGTGACGCGGGTGTTGATCCCCCACTTCACCTTGTCGGGCAGGCCCCGGTCGATCAGCTCCTGACAGAACCTCACGAAGGTCTTGCGATTGATGCTCGGCTCCTCGTCGGCGAGGATGAAGAAGCCGACGCCGTGCTTTTCGTGCAGCTCCTCGATCTCGTCGACGACATCCTTGGGATCGCGCACGCGGTAGTCGCGCCAGAACTTCCACTGCGAGCAGAACGAACAGGTGAAGGGGCATCCCCGCGCGAGGTTGGGGATAGCGACGCGGGTGCCGAGCGGGATGTAGGTGTACTGGTCCCAGTCGAGCACATCCCAATCGGGCTTGATCGTGGACATGTCCTTGATCGTGGGCGCCGCTTCGGTGGCGACTATGGAGTCGCCCTCGCGGAAGGCGAGGCCCTTGATCCGGCGCGCGTCCTGCGGCCAGCGGCCTTGCGCAATCGCGGTGCAGAGTTCGACTGCGATCGTCTCCCCCTCGCCGCGCACGATGACGTCGATATGCGGCGCTTCGGCGAGCACTTGGCTGTACATGAAGGTCGCATGGATGCCGCCCAGTACCCGCACCGCGTTCGGTACGTGCAGCGCGGCGATCTCCAGCACGCGCTCGGCGGCGTAGATCGAGGGGGTGATGGCGGTGGTGCCGACGAAATCGGGCTGCAGTTCCTCCATCCGCCGGGCGAGTTCCTCGTCCGAAACGCCTTCGGTCATCGCGTCGATGAAGGTGATGTCGTCAAAGCCCGCGCGCCGCAGCGGCCCGGAGAGATAGGCGACCCACGCAGGCGGCCAGGTGCCCGCAATCTCGGCCCCGCCAGAGCGGTAATTGGGATGAACGAACAGAATGCGCATGGGCCGAATCCCCTCTCTTGAGTTGGCTCAAGGTGGGGGAGAGGACGCGATCAGGCTTTGCGCTGGATCAAAACACTTAGCCCCTTCCCTTTAGGGAGGACGCAAGGGGCGCAGCGGACGTCGAGCCTTTCCGCCTTCCCGGGCTTGACCCGGGACCCCGCTTTCTCGGTAATCGGGCGCCGAACAAGGCAGCGGGGCCCCGGATCAAGTCCGGGGAGGCGTCGAGGAGTTATTCGCCCTTCGCCGCGTGTTCCGCCCGCGCCAATTCATGCAGCCAGTCAGCGTGGCGCGGTGCTTTCTTGGTCTGCGACCATTCCTCCAGCATCACCGGGGCGACGCGGGCGAGTTCGGCGTATTGATCGGGGGTGCCGATATCGGCGGCCAGCTCCACGCGGTGGCCGTTGGGGTCGAAGAAATAGATCGACTTGAAGATCCCGTGATGCGTCGGGCCGAGCACATCAATGCCCTGCCCTTCGATATGCGCCTTGGCGGCCAGCAGCGCTTCCTCGGAAGGCACCTTCAGCGCCAGATGCTGCACCCATTGCGGGGTGTTGGGGTCCTTGCCCATCTCGGGTTGGTTCGGCAGCTCGAAGAACGCCAGAATGTTGCCGTTCCCCGCATCGAGGAAGATGTGCATGTAGGGATCATACTCGCCGGTCGAGGGTACGTGATCCTCGGCAAAGGCGGTGGTGTAGGTCATGCCGAGCACGCGGGCGTACCATTCCACCGTCTCCTTGGCGTCCTTGCAGCGGTAGGCGGCGTGGTGAATTCCGGCGAGGTTGACGGGGTGGCTCATTCCGCAGGCTCCTCAACCGTGAGCACACCGCGCTGGATCTGGTCGCGCTCCATGCTCTCGAACAGGGCCTTGAAATTGCCCTCGCCGAAGCCCTCGTCGCCCTTGCGCTGGATGAATTCGAAGAACACCGGCCCGACCTGCGCCTGCGCGAAGATTTGCAGGAGGAGGCGGGGGCTGCCGCCCTCGGTCGTTCCGTCGAGCAGGATGCCGCGCATCTTGAGCGCGTCCACATCCTCGCCGTGGCCGGGCAGGCGCCCTTCGAGCATCTCGTAATAGGTCGCAGGCGGCGCGGTCATGAAAGGCACGCCGAGCTTTTGCAGACGATCCCAGCAGGCCGGGAGATCGTCGCAAATAAGGGCGATATGCTGGATGCCCTCGCCATTGAAGGCGCGCAGGAACTCCTCGATCTGGCCTTTCCCGCCTTCGCCCTCTTCGTTGAGCGGGATGCGGATCTTCCCGTCGGGCGCGGTCAGCGCCTTGGAGGTGAGGCCGGTATATTCGCCCTTGATGTCGAAGAAACGGATCTCGCGGAAGTTGAACAGGGTCTCGTAGTAATCCGCCCAATACTTCATCCGCCCGCCATAGACGTTGTGGGTGAGGTGATCGATGGTGTGGAAGCCCGCGCCTTCTGGGTGCTTCTCGACACCGGGCAGATATTCGAAATCGATGTCGTAGATGGTGAGGCCGTTGCCGCTGCCAGCGCCCTCGTAGCGGTCGACCAGATAGAGGATCGCGCCGCCGATGCCGCGAATGGCTGGGATGCGCAATTCCATCACCCCGGTCTGCACGGCAACGGGCTCTGCACCTTTGGCGATCAGATGATCATAAGCCGCGGCAGCGTCACGCACGCGAAAGGCCATGCCGCAGGCCGAAGGCCCGTGCTCGCGCGCGAAGTACCAAGCGGCGCTCTTGGGCTCGTAATTGGCGATGAGGTTGATGCCGCCCTGCCGCCACAGGTGCACGTCCTTCGAGCGGTGCTGCGCCACGCGGGTGAAGCCCATCGCTTCGAACACCGGCTCCAGCACGCCCTTTTCCGGCGCGCAGAATTCGACGAACTCAAACCCGTCGAGCCCGGTGGGATTGTCGAACAGGTCTGTGCCCGAGGCGTTGGTGGTCGGTGCATTCATGGCGGCGATCCCCTGCGGCTGCAAGATAGTTTCAATTGAAACCATCTACCCGAAAGTGACGATTCGCGCAAGCATTGCCAGCCGCGCGGGAAGCGGGCAGTTTTGCGCGATCAGAGGAGAGAGGCGATGATCAGAACCAAGGGCATCAACCACATCGCGCTGGTCTGCCGCGACATGGCCGAGACGACGCGGTTCTACAGCGAGGTGCTGCACATGCCGCTGTTCAAGACGGTGGAGCTGCCTGACGGCGGCCAGCATTTCTTCTTCGACTGCGGCGGGGGCAATGCAGTGGCGTTCTTCTGGTGGGCCGACGCGCCGCCCGCCGCGCCGGGGATTGCCTCGGTGAAGAAGTTTCCCTTCGACGCCAAGACAGCCGTGGGCTCGATGAACCACCTCGCCTTCGACATGGAGGAGGCCGAGCTGGAAGCGGCGCTGGAGCGGCTGGAGTCGGCGGGCGTGCCGCACACGCATATGGTGTTCAACCATGACGACAGTCCCTCGGGCTATGCGCGCGAGACGCACGAAGGGGTGTTCGTGCGCTCCGTCTATTTCACCGATCCGAACGGTATCATGCTGGAATTCGCCGCGACCACCCGCAGCTTCGGGCCGGAGGATGTGCGCCACGCCCCGGCGACGCTGGCGGAGGACGCCTGATGCCGCGCCTGAGGGAAGTCCCCCGCGCCGAAGCGGACGCGAAGGTCGCCCAGCCGCTCTATGCCCAGCTGTTCGGGGAGCGCGATCCCGTCGCCGAGCCCGGCACCGCCACCGGCACGCGGGGCGATTGGTGGACGGTGTTTGCGAACTCCCCAGACACGCTGCGCCACGCCGCGCAAGGGTTTGCCTATTACCGATCGCCGGATCGCAAGCTCGATCCGGTGCTGCGGGAATTGGGCCAGACCTGGTCGGGATGGGCAACCGGCTCGCAGTTCGTCTTCTCGCAGCACTGCAAATCCTTGCGCGGGCTTGGGGTAAGCGAGGCGAAGATCGCGGCGCTGCCGGTGTGGCAGACCGCTGATGTGTTCGACGCGAAGGAGCGCCTTGTCCTCGCCTATGCCGACCGGCTGGTGTGCCACGGCGGGCGCGTGCCGGACGCGCTGTTCGCCGAGGTGAAAGCGGCGTTCAGCGACGAAGAAATCCTCGAGCTCACCTACATCACCTGCCTCTACCACATGCACGCGATCATGAGCCGGGCGCTGCGCACCGAATTCGATGACCGCGACGATCCGGTGGTGGAGGTCGCGGCGCCCGAGGGCTTCGACGCGCTGGATTTTCTGGGAGGGCGACGGAAGGAATGAACTCCGTTCGTGCTGAGCTTGTCGAAGCACCGTCCTTCTTCTTGAGGCTCGCTCGCAAAGGAAGAACGGCCCTTCGACAGGCTCAGGGCGAACGGGGTCAGGAAATGACCCGCCCCACCGTTCGCCCGCGTTCGTCCTGCGTCAGGGCGAGGCGTTTACCGAAGGGCTCGCCGCTTTCGAAGGCATCGGCGGTGGCGGCGTCCGACAGGTCGGCATTGCCCACCACCCGCTCGCCCGCTTCGGAGCGACCGATGAAGATCGCCTCGGCGCCCTTGGTGCTGCGGTTGATGGTGTAGGTCTCCACAACCGCGCTCTCCACCGGCTCCTTCGCCAGCGGCACCTTGTCGGTGGCCTTGGGGAGCACGGCGAAGCGGTCATTGGCTGACCAGTCGGCAGGCTCAGTCGAATAGATACCGGTCGCATACTTGCTCATCCAGCCGCCATTCGCGCCCACCAGCGCGTAAGCGCCGCGGTCGGCCCGCACACGCTGCACCGCCTCGGCGATGGCGTGGGCCGAGTAGTTGTTCCCGGCCCCGCCGAAGAACGGCAGGCCCCCCGTCAGTGTCAGCCCGCGCGGGTCGTCCACCGACAGCCCGAAATGGTCGCACTGGTTGAAGACGAGGATCGCGAAGCACGAATAGAAGTCGATGTAGCGCATCGCCTCGATCCCCTTCCCCGCGCGCGCCAGTGCCGCATCGACACTCGCTAGGCTGGCCGGGTTGCCTGCCAGATCGGGCCGCTGCGAGAGCTTCAGCTCGGTCGCGGCGGTGACGGCGTGGATGTGCACCCACTTATCCTCCGGCACGCCGAGTTCGCGTGCCAGACCCGCCGAAGCGACAATCACCGCCGCCGCCTGATTCACCTGATCGCGCGCCACGGTCATGCGGGGATAGGGCTCGGCGACGATGCGGTTGCGGTCGGTGACGGTGGCGAGTTCCTCCGCCGTGCGCTCGACTGGAGCCGCCGAGTGCGGGTTCGCCGCCGCCACCTTGGTAAAGGGCGCGAACAGCTTGCCGATTTCGAGGCGGTATTCCTCCAGCCCCATCCCCAGCCTATGCCGCCGGGCATTCTCGGCGAGCGCATAGAGCGGGATCGCCCCGCTCGCGCCGTGCATGAACAGAGCGGGCTCCATCAGTTCCTCGACGCCGAAGCCCTGATCTTCGAAGTCGCCGCCAATCTCTTCCGACCAGTCGGGGGTCTCACCCTTGGCGGTGAGCGCCAGCACAGTCGAGATCGCTTCCGAGCCGACGATCACCGCACATCGGCTGTCACCCGCCGCGATGGCCGAGGCAAACTCGCCCACCAGTTGCTGGTTCGTCTGCCCGCCCGTGGTCGTCAGGATCGCCCGCGCCGGGTTCGCCCCAACCCGCTTGGCAATCGCCCTCGGCACATTGTTCGCCGCGCCGAACGGCGGCTTGCGATCGGGCCGCGACATCTCGAAGGCGCGGATCGCGGCGAGGGTGTCGATGGCCTGCGCCACGTCACCGCTCGCCCCGCTATCCGCAATCGCCCCCGCCAGCGCCCGTCCGGCGAGGTCCATATAGGAGAGGGCTTCGTAGCCCGGCTCGCCCACCCTCTCCGAATATTGCCCCACGCCGATGATGACGGGGGTGTTGTCAGGAACCTCAGTCGACAAAGTCTTCGACCCGCTCGACGATGATCGCCGGGGCCATGCCGCCCGCAGCGCACATCGTGACGAGGCCATAACGCCCACCGCGACGTTCGAGTTCGTCGACCACGGTGCCGATCAGGATCGAGCCCGTTGCGCCGATCGGGTGGCCCAAGGCGATCGAGCCGCCGTTGACGTTTACCTTGTCCCAGTCGAGCCCGAGATCGCGCACGAACTTGGCGGCGACGACCGCGAAGGCCTCGTTGATTTCATAGAGGTCGATATCGTCGGTGGTCAGCCCCGCCTTCGCCAGCACCTTCTTCGCCGCCGGCACCGGCGCATTCAGCATCAGCGTCGGATCATCGCCCATGTTGGCGGTGGCCAAGATCCGCGCGCGCGGCTTGAGGCCATGCTTCTGCGCATAGTCCTTCGAAGCGATCAGCACCGCCGCCGCGCCGTCCACGACGCCCGAGGAATTGCCGGCATGGTGAAAGTGCTTGATCTCCAGATCGGGATACTTCTGGTTGATCAGCTTGCGGAAGGTCGTGCCCTGCTCGTCGAGCGGAACGTCGGCGATCTTCGGGAAGGCGGGTTCGAGCTTGGCGAGGTCCTCGCGGGTGGTCTGCGGGCGCGGATATTCCTCGCGGTCGAGCAGCACCGTGCCATCGTCAGCGACAACCGGCACCACCGACTTGGCGAACCGGTTCTCGCTGATCGCCTCGGCGGCGCGCTGCTGCGACCGGTAGCCGACTTCGTCGAGGTCTTCGCGGGTGAAGCCCTCCATCGAGGCAATCGCATCGCCGCAAATGCCCTGGTGCGACTGCGGGTGCACCTGCTGGAGCCGCTGGTTGTAGCTGCCCATCATCGGCGGCTTGATCCCGGCGCGCATCTTCTCCTGGCTCATCGCGGCGGTGAGGCTCATCATCTCGGTGCCGCCCGCGACGACGCAATCCTCCATCCCGCTCATCACCTGCGCGGCGGCGAGCGCGACGCTGGTGATGCCGCCGCCGCAGAAACGGTCGAGCGTGGTGCCGGACGAGGTAATGTCATAGCCCGCATCGAGCGCCGCCATGCGGCCCATGTCGCCCGCCTGCATCCCGTCCTGCGTGCTGACCGACCAGATCACGTCATCGACGGTCTTGGTGTCGAGATTGTTGCGGTCCTTGATCGCCTTCAGCACCGTCGCGGCGAGGTGCTGCGGGTGCTGCGCGGCCAGCGCGCCCTTGCCCTGCTTGCCGATCCCGCGCGGGGTGCGCACTGCGTCGATGATATAGGCTTCGGCCATGATGATCCTCTCCCGATGTAGCGAAAATGCGGTTGACGGTCACGTAAACCGGCTGCACCACTCGCACAAGAATTGCGTTTCGAAACGCAATGGCAATTTCGATAGGGAGAGAGACCTGTGAGCGAGACCGCTGCGCCCGAAGTGCTGACTGAAGTCGAGGACGGCGTCCTCATCGTCACCATCAACCGCCCCGAAGCCAAGAACGCGATGACCAAGGCCGCGGCCGAGGGCATCGCCGCGGCGATGGAGCGGCTCGACGCTGAAGACGACCTGCGCGTCGGCATTCTGACAGGGGCGGGCGGCACGTTCTGTTCGGGCATGGATCTGAAGGGCTTCCTGCGCGGCGACAGCCCCTCAGTCGAAGGCAAGGGGTTCGGCGGCGTAGTGCAGGCCTCGCCCGCCAAGCCGCTGATTGCCGCTGTCGAAGGCTATGCGCTGGCAGGCGGTCTCGAGCTGATGATCGCCTGTGATCTGGTGGTCGCCCATGCGGGCGCCAAATTCGGCATTCCCGAAGTGAAGCGCGGCCTCGTCGCGGCGGCGGGCGGTGTGATGATGCTGCCCGACCAGATCCCCGAGCGGATCGCGATGGAACTGGCGCTGACCGGCGATTTCATCGGGGCGGAGCGCGCCTACCAGCTCGGCCTGATCAACGAAATCACCGAAGGATCGGCGCTCGATGCGGCCAAGGCGCTTGCCGCGCGAATCGCGGCCAACGGCCCGCTGGCGGTCAAGGTGTCCAAGCAAGTCATGAAGCAGTCGCGCGGCTGGGCGATGGACGAACGCTACGCCAAGCAGGGCGCGCTGATCGGCCCGGTCTTCGTCAGCCACGACGCGCGCGAAGGTGCGGCGGCTTTCGCCGAAAAGCGCAAGCCCAACTGGACGGGCAAGTAGGTCTGGTGCCAGCCCGGACGCGGCGCGGCGCCAGCCCGTTGTCGCGTCATCGGCCACCCGTTGCCGCCCCGTTCCCCCAAAAGCCGGTGTTTCACGTGAAACACACCGCGCTACGCTGATCATCAGGAGAGAGAAAATGCCCGTCATCGACGTGCCACAGCCGGCCTTCATGGAAGAAGAAGAAATCGCCATCTTCGCCGACGCGGTCGGCAAGTTCTACATGCAGCACGCCCCCGAAAAGCGCGTCCACAAGTGGCGCGAGGACGGGCAGGTGGAGCGCGAATTCTGGCGCGAGGCGGGCGCAGCAGGGCTGCTCGGCGTCAGCGTGCCCACCGAATATGGCGGCCACGGCGGCGACTTCCGGCATGACATGGTGGTGATCGACCAGCAGGGCAAACATGGCGTCGAGGGCTTCGGCGCTTCCTTGCACAACACCATCATCCTGCCCTACCTCGTCCGTCACGGCACCGAGGAGCAGAAGCAGAAATATCTCCCCCGCCTGGTCAGCGGTGATCTCGTCAGCGCGATCGCGATGAGCGAGCCCGATGCGGGGAGCGACCTGCAATCGATCAAGACCACCGCGCTGAAGGACGGCAACGGCTACCGCCTCAACGGGTCGAAGACCTGGATTTCGAACGGGCAGCTGGCGGACTTCATCATCGTCGTCGCCAAGACCGATCCGGCGGAAGGCGCCAAGGGCATCTCGCTGCTGCTGCTCGAGACCGATGGCGCGGAAGGCTTCCAGCGCGGCAAGAAGCTCGACAAGATCGGGCTCGATGCGCAGGACACCTCGGAACTGTTCTTCGACAATGTGTTCATTCCGGCGGACAATCTGCTCGGTGGGGTTGAAGGGCGCGGGTTCTATCAGCTGATGGGCGAGCTGCCGCAGGAACGTCTGGTGATCGCGATGAACGCCATCAGCGGCATCGAGAAAGCGCTCGATGTGACGGTCGAATACGTCAAGAACCGCAAGGCCTTCGGCAAGACGATCTGGGACTTCCAGAACACCCAGTTCGTGCTGGCCGACCTCAAGGCGCGGGGCACCGCGGCGCGGGTGTTCGTCAACGACTGCATCGCCAAACTGCTTGAAGGCAAGCTCGACGTGGCGACCGCGAGCATGGCGAAATACTGGGTGACCGAGCTGCAAAGCGAAGTGGTCGACAAGTGCCTGCAATTCCACGGCGGCGCGGGCTACATCAACGATTACGCCATCGCCCGGATGTACCGCGACACCCGCATCGCGCGGATCTACGGCGGGTCGAACGAGATCATGAAGATGCTAATCGCGAGGAGTATGTGAGTTTGCCGGCGTGCCCGCATCCGCTGGCACGTCCTCGCTAGACGGCCTTCGCTGCGCTACGGCCCCGCTGCGGGCGGCCGGTCGGCCTTGCGGTCGCTCGCGCGACCGGAACAGCGCGATTATCGGGAACTGAAAGGCGGCCCCGCAACGGGCCGCCTTTTGCTTAGCCGCATACGCTTTTTCGCAAAAGAGCGCTGCGACGACGCCGCAGGCGTCGCAAGCGCGACCGCGCGCCCGCAGGTGCTCCGTAGCGAAGCGGAGGGAAACCGGCCTCAAGTAGCGAAGCGGTAGGCCGACCAGGACGCACCGAGGACGAACCCGCGGATGCGGGCACGCAAACAAAAAAGAAAGAAGCGGCCCGCCGCTAGGCAGGCCGCTTCTCCTCTCCCGCTCCTTTTCGGAGCTAACTTGTCGCGATCAGAACTTCGCGCGCAGCGTCACGCCGTACTGGCGCGGCGGCAGGACGAAGGCCGAACGCGAGTTGGCCGCACCCGAGCCGCGCAGCGTGGTGTTGAAGGTCACCCCGCGCACCACTTCGTCGGTCAGGTTGTTGACCCAGCCTTCGATCGCATAGGCCCCGTTGGCAAAGCGCAGACCGGCGCGCAGGTTCACGAAGGCCTTGCCGTCCTGAATGTCGGCGATGATCGGCGGCGCCGCGTCAATCGCCTGCTGCAGCCCGCCATTCGCCGCGATTTCGGCCGCACCCGGCAGGATGATCGCCTGGGTCGAGGTGCGCTGGTCACCCTCCAGACGAACCTGCCCGGCCAGGAAGAACTCGGTCGAGTCGTTGAGCGGTTTCTCCCACATGGCCCCCGCCAGCGCGACGATCTGCGGCGCGTTGGTGAGATCGTTGCCGCACAGCGCCAGCACCTGCAACGAGGTCTGCGTTCCCGCGCAATCATCCGGGTAGCTCGCTTCGAGGAAGGTCGCGGCGAGGTTGAAGGTCAGCTCGTCGCTGGGCCGGATCACGCTTTCGATTTCCACGCCCCGCGTCTCGGCGACCGGCACGTTGAAGGTGGCGAACGCCGTTCCGGTGAATTCGAGCACCTGGAAGTTGGTGAACTCTTCATAGAAGGCCGCGATGTTGACCGTGACCTTGCCGTCCGGAGTCTGGCCCTTCACGCCGATTTCGTAGGCATCGACCTCTTCCGACAGGAAGGTGGGGTCAGCCCCCAGCACCGCCGCGGTGGTATCGAGGTTGATCCCGCCCGCCTTGTAGCCGTGGGTGAAGCTGGCATAGCTGTTGACGAAGGGGCTGAATGCGTAGCCGAGCTTGATGGTGTAGATCAGCTCTTCGTCGTTGAAGTCCGACTGGAAGGTGCGGACCAGCGGCAGCGGAGCGACCGGCGGGGTGGCGGTGGGGTTGCCGAAGGCCGCCGGAAGATCGGCCGGCGCAGTGAAGCCGAAGCAGCCAAGCCCGATGAAGGTCGGACGCAGCGGCGCCGGAACCGAACCCAGCGCGCCGAGCACCGAGGGGCAGATCCGGTTGTTGCTCGCCGTCTGGGTGAACCCGCCCGACTTGTCTTCCCACGAATAACGCGCACCGACTGTCAGTTCGAGCCCGTCGGTGATCTCCAGCGAGTTGTGCGTGAAGACGGCGTAGCTCTTGGCATCCTGCTGGAAGCGGTTGGTGTTGCTGGTGCCCGCCGGATCGACCCCGGTGAACAGAGTCAGCGGGTTAGGCCCGAGCGCACCGCCCGTCGGCACGAACAGCAGCGCGCCGACATTCTCGCCGTAATCCGCCCCGAGCGAGAAGCTGACCGACTGGTCGATCTGCTCGTCGGAGTAGAAGCCGCCGATCATGTAGTTGAGCGCGCCGCCCATACTTTCGCCCTGAAGCCGCAGTTCCGCGGTCCAGTTGTCGATTTCGAGGTTGAGCGCGGGCACGTTGAAGATGTCGAGCCCGGTGAAATCGGAATCGTAGTTCTCGAAGCTCTCGTACTTGCGGTAGGAGCCGATGAAGATGAGGTCGGCATTGTCGGAGATCGGGAACTCGAGCTCGCCGGTCACGCCGTAGTTGTCGATATCGGCGCGCGGAGCGAAGTTGGCCGAGACGATGCGATTGTCCATCGCCCGTTCGAAGGTGGCCTGATCGTCACGCGCGGTGGCGACCACGGGCTGACCGTTCCCGCCATTCGCGCCGAGCCCGACCGCGGCATAGGCCCCGCCGGTCACCAGCGGCGACTGGTAGAGCTCGATCGCGCCGCAGCAGCTCGACTTGCTCTTGGAATAATCGGCGATGATGCGGCCGCGCAGGCCGCTTTCGGTGTCCCAGCCAAGCTGGCCGCGCACCAGCCACTGATCGACGTCGTTGGTCTCGCCAACCTTGGTCCCGGTGCGGTCGACCACGTCGAGGAACCCGTCGCGGTTGCGATAGGCCCCGGTGACACGCAGCGCGAGCGTGTCCTGCACGATCGGCACGTTGACCGCACCTTGCAGGCTGACCTCGTTAAAGTTGCCGTATTCGGCATTCACGAAGCCGCCGAACTCGGTCACGTCGGGCCGGACATTGGTGATGTTGAGCGCGCCGGCCGAGGTGTTGCGGCCAAACAGCGTGCCCTGCGGGCCGCGCAGCACTTCAACGCGCTCCACATCGACGAATTCAGAGAGCGCGACGCCCGGGCGGGCCTGATAGGCGCCATCGATAAAGATGCCGACCGCGCTTTCGAAGCCGATATTGTTCGAGGTGGTCCCGATGCCGCGTACGCGCAGCACCACCGAGCCCGAGGCAAGCTGCGCCTGGCTGGCAGTGAAGGACGGAGCGAGTGCGGCGATCTGCTGGATGTTGACCACACGCTGCGCTTCAAGCTGCTGCGGGGCAATCGCGGTCACCGCGAGCGGAATGTCCTGCACGTCCTGCGCGCGGCGGGTGGCGGTCACGATGATGACGTTGTCGGCGTTGCGGGTGGCCTCCGCCTCGTCATCCTGATCCTGAGCAAAGGCGGGGGTGGTCAATGCGCTGCAGGCCAACAGGCCGCATGCGTAATATGCGAAGTTGCGCGTCATGGCTGTCCTCTCTCCACAAACCAGTCGGTCTTTATGCCGGTCTTGGTTGCGTGTCGGAGCCTATCAGCGTGGCGCGTCCTAACAAGAGTCACAGGCAACTTATGGCCGAACAGTAGCAAAAATGCCACATTGCCCGTGGCAGAGAAGCATGAATCCAACGCATTCCTATGCATTCGTAACAAAATTGCGTTGCCGCCGGTCAGCGCCACTCTCCGGGCCTCGCCCGAAAGTCAGTTGCAGATTGCCATTCAAGACTCGCTTTTGCGCAAGGCCTGTGGTTACATCGCCGTCAATCAGGGAGAGAGAGGCCCCGTCATGCTAGCCACACCGCCAGACTTCGACGTGCTGATCGTCGGTGCCGGGATTTCCGGGATCGGCATGGCCGCGCACATGGGAATGAAGGCCCCGCACCATTCCTATTGCATCGTCGAGCGGCGCGACAATCTCGGGGGGACGTGGGATCTGTTCCGCTATCCCGGCATCCGTTCGGACAGCGACATGCACACGCTGGGCTTCGATTTCGAACCTTGGACCCACGAAAAGAGCATCGCCGATGCCCCCGCGATCCTCGAATATCTCGACCGGATCGTGGACGAGCGCGGTATCCGCCAGCACATCCGCTTCGGCCACAAGGTGGTGAGCGCCGACTTCCACCACGATGACGCGCGCTGGCACGTCGAGCTGGAAAAGGCCGATGGCAGCCGCACGCGGATGACTGCGAATTTCCTGTATCTCGGCGCGGGCTATTACGATTACGACGAGCCCTATGATCCCGGCTTCGATTTCGGCGAATTCGAGGGCCAAGTGATCCACCCGCAGTTCTGGCCCGACGATCTTGACTACAAGGGCAAGAACGTCGTGGTGATCGGATCGGGCGCGACCGCCGTCACTATCGTCCCTTCGATGGCGCGCGAGGCGGGGCACGTGACGATGCTCCAGCGCACCCCGACCTGGATGTTCGCACGCCCGGCCAAGGACGCGGTGGCGAATTTCCTACGCAAGGTGCTGCCCGAAAGGCTCGCCTACCGGCTGACCCGGTTCAAGAACATCAAGATGCAGGACCTCGCCTTCAAGACCGCGCGCGACAAGCCGCAGAAAGTGAAAGACACGCTCCATAAGAAGATCAAGGCCGCGCTTGGCCCCGATTACGACAAGGACGCCTTCACTCCGCCCTACAACCCGTGGGAACAGCGCCTGTGTCTGGTGCCTGACGAGGACCTGTTTTCGGCGATGAAGTCGGGCAAGGCGAGCGTCGTCACCGGCCAGATCGCCAAGTTCGAACAGGGCGGCGTGCGCCTGACCGACGGCACCTTCCTGCCCGCCGATATCGTTGTAACCGCCACGGGCCTCAAGCTCGCGGTCGCGGGGAAGATCGACGTTCGCGTCGACGGCGCGCCGGTGAGTTTCAACGAGCGGTTCTATTACAAGGGCTGCATGTTCTCGAACCTGCCCAACCTTGCCGTGGTGTTCGGCTATCTCAACGCCAGCTGGACGCTGCGGGCGGACATCAATTCGGACTATGTCTGCCGCGTGCTCGAACATATGCGCAAAACCGGCGCGCAGATTGCCACGCCGGTGCTGACCCCCGAGGGCGAGGCGGCCATCACCGAGGACGACGTGTTCGACTTCTCGAGCGGCTACATCCAGCGCGGCAAGCACATCATGCCGCGCAATTCGATCAGCTATCCGTGGCGGCTCAATCAGGAATATGTGGTCGATCGCAAGCGCATGAAGGACGACCCGCTGACCGACGGCATCCTCACCTTCACCCGCGCCGGTGCCAATGCGCGGGGGCTGGACGAGCAGCTGGAAGCGGCGGAGTAGGGCCCGCTCCGTCACCCCTGCGAAGGCAGGGGTCCATCTACCCTCTCGCGTGATCGCAAGGGCCGATGGATCCCCGCCTGCGCGGGGAAGACGAAAGGGGCTTGGGGTCGGAAGATTTCTCTCCTAACCAACCCTCATGACCTCTCCCGAAAAAATCTGGACCGCCGGACTTGTCGTCATCGGCGATGAAATCCTCTCCGGCCGCACCCACGACAAGAACATTGCGCAGGTCGCCAGCTGGCTTCAGGTGCAGGGCATCCGCCTCGCCGAAGTGCGGGTGGTGCCGGACGTGGAGGCGCGGATCGTGGCGGCGGTGAACGATCTGCGCGCCGCCAACGATTACCTCTTCACCACCGGCGGGATCGGGCCGACACACGACGACATCACGGTCGATGCGGTCGCTGCGGCGCTGGGCGTGCCGGTGGTGATCCATCCCGAGGCGCGGGCGCTGCTCGAAAGGTATTACGAAACCCGCGGCGGGCTGAACGAGGGGCGGCTGCGGATGGCGCGGGTGCCTGAAGGCTCCGACCTCATCCCCAACCGCATGTCGGGCGCTCCCGGCATAAGGCGCGGCAATATCTTCCTGATGGCGGGCGTGCCGCACATCACTGCGGGAATGCTCGATGCACTCACCGGCGAGCTCGAAGGCGGGTTGCCGCTGCTCAGCGAAACGCTCGGCTGCTGGGTCGCCGAAAGCGAGGTCGCCGATCTGCTACGCCAGACCGAAGCCGCGCACGAAGGTTGCCAGATCGGCTCCTACCCCTTCTTCCGCGAAGGCCGTGTGGGCGCGAATTTCGTGATCCGCTCGGTCAGCGCTGAGAGCCTGAAAGCCTGCGCCGAAAGCCTCGCCGACGATCTTGCCGCGCAAAGCCATCCGGTCACACCGGGCGGGATCTGACCTCTGAGAGACAACATAACACGACCTTAACCCTCGGACGCTACAGCGGTCGGCGTCATGACCCGCGTGTTCATTACCATCGACACCGAGTATTCCTCGGGGCTGTATACGGGGCCAAGCGCGGCGGACCGGGCGGACAATTTCGCGCGCTCGATCGCCTGCAACACGCCGCAGGGCCCGGCCGGCGTGACGCACAAGCTCGAAGTTCTGGCGCAATACGGGCAGAAGGCGGTGTTCTTCGTCGATCCCATGCCCGCGCTGATCTGGGGCGTGGCGGCGATCGAGGACATCGTCGGGCCGATCATCGCTGCCGGGCAAGACGTGCAACTCCACTGCCATACCGAGTGGCTGGGCCTCGCGGGCGCGTCCGTACCGCTGCGCCTAAGCACCACCGGTCACGACCTCGCCGACTTCCCGTTCGAGGATCAATGCGCGATCCTCGACTATGCCCGCACCACGCTGATCGCCGCCGGAGCGCCTGCGCCGGTCGCCTTCCGGGCGGGCAATTACGGCGCCGACGACAACACCCTCCGCGCGCTCGCCAGCACCGGCATCACCTACGACACCAGCCACTGCCCCGCGCTGGTCGGGGCCAGCGCCTGCCGCATCGGCCTGACCGCAGAGGACCGCGACCCGATCGGCCACATGGGCGTAATCGAAGTGCCGGTCGGCACTATCGGCACCATCGGCGGAGGACTGCGCCACGCCCAGATCACCGCGCTAACGCTGGCCGAGATGCTGAGCGCGATCCGCCATGCGCGCGACGGGGGGCGGTGCAACTTTACGCTGGTCAGCCATTCCTTCGAACTCATCAATCGCCGCAAGCTGGCGGTGAACCCGATCGTGCGTCGCCGTTTTGGCGGGCTGATCCGCGCGCTTGCGACGATGCGGGGGGTGACCACCGGCACCTATGCCGACACCCCGCCCGCCCCGCGCCTGACCGGCACCGGTCAGGAACCGCTGCCCGCCAGCCCGGTGCGCACCGGGATGCGCATTGCCGAGCAGCTGTTGTCCAACACGCTCTACGGCTCGCTTTAGCCTGCGATGGCGAGCGCCGCGATCGACTTCACCCTGGGCTCGCGCCGCCTGCTGAGCGTGCCGCGCGCGCTGGAGACCTGGGCTTTCACACTGGAGAACGTGCTGGCGGGCACCATGCCCCCGGCCCCGCCGCTGGGCCCTGACGGGCTGCGCGTGCTCTCGGCCCCCACCGCGCAGCTCGGCGCCGTCACCGCGCGCTATCCCGGCTTGCTTGCGGGCGGGCGGCAGGACTACCGGCGCCACTATATCGACATGGGCGGCAGCTTTGCCGACTACCTCGCAGGGTTTTCGGGCAAGACCCGCTCGACCCTGAGGCGCAAGGCCAAGCGGCTGGCGGAGGTGCCGGGCGGCTACAGCGTCACCGCGCACCGCACCCCAGCCGAGATCGAGGCCTTCCTCGCCGCCGCCCTGCCCTTGTCGGCCCGCACCTATCAGGCGCGGCTGCTGGATGCCGGACTGCCCGACACCCCAGCCGCGCGCCGCGCGATGCTGGAGGGCGCCGAGGCCGGGCGGATGCGCGCCTTCTTGCTGCACGCGGACGGCCAGCCGGTCGCCTATCTGTCGCTCCCGGTGGTGGGAGAGACCCTGGTCTACGCCCATCTCGGCTACGATCCCGACTGGGCGCGGCTGTCGGTCGGCACGGTGCTCCAGATGGAGGCGCTCGAGCAGTTGTTCGCCGAAACGCGCTTCCGGTGGTTCGATTTCACCGAGGGTGAGGGCGCGCACAAGGCGATGTTCGGCACGCACTGGGCGGAGTGCACCAGCCTGATCCTGCTCGAACCCACCCTCGCCAACCGCACGGTGCTGGGCGCGCGCAGGGCTTTCGATGCTGGGGTGAGCGGCGCGAAGTCGCTCGCCGCGCGGTCAGGCGCCCTCGGCCGGATCCGTGCCCTGCTGCGCGCGTGACTGGAGCGCGGCGCGGCGGCGCAGCTCGTCCCGCGTCCGCGCCTGCTGCGCCAGCGCCACCCGGGCAGAGGGCGTGCCGCTTAGCGAGCCGTAGCGCAGCGCCAGATAGAGCCAGAGCACCGCAACCACAGCCAGCAGGGTGCCCGCCGCCACACCGAGCAGCATGTCGTAACTTGCCAGCAGCGTGCAGGCTGCCACCGCAACCCCGCCTACAAGCCACGTGGGAGAGAGCCATCCGGCAAGACGTTCGGAAGGAACAGGCATGAGCGACCTCTTTCATGAACCGCGAGCAAAGGAGAGGAGGAACGCCGCGGGTGCCCCTATCAGATGGGACAACGCATGGGGAAGACAAGGGGTCCGAATGACTTATGGCGAGACAGCAAAAGGGGCCGGAAGCGCGACGCTTCCGACCCCCTCGTTACGCTTGAGCAGCGCTCTAGGAAACCAACCTCGATCCCGCAGGGATCGCAAGGCCGACCGGCCGTCGCGCCTGCTGGCGCGGTAGCCAAGGGGCCGTATGGCCCCGCCGGCGCTTGAGGCCCTACAGATTACGCCCCTTCGACCTCGCTGAGGTCAACCTTGAGGCCCGGGCCCATCGACGAGGTCACGGTGACCTTGCGGACATACTTGCCCTTGGCGCCCGAGGGCTTGGACTTCACAACCGCTTCGGTCAGCGCCTTGAAGTTCGCCTTCAGCGCGTCGTCCGAGAAGCTGAGCTTGCCGATGCCGGAGTGGATGATGCCCTGCTTTTCCACGCGGAATTCGACCTGACCGGCCTTGGCGTCCTTCACCGCCTGCGCGACGTTGGGGGTCACGGTGCCGAGCTTGGGGTTCGGCATCAGGCCCTTGGGGCCGAGCACCTTACCGAGACGGCCGACGATGCCCATCATGTCCGGCGAGGCGATCACGCGGTCATAGTCGAGGTTGCCGTTCTGCATGTCTTCCAGCAGGTCTTCCGCACCGACCTTGTCGGCCCCGGCAGCCAGCGCCTTTTCGGCATTGTCGCCGCGCGCGAACACCGCGACGCGCACGTCCTTGCCGGTGCCCGAGGGCAGCGACACCATGCCGCGCACCATCTGATCGGCGTGACGCGGATCGACGCCGAGGTTCATGGCGACTTCGACGGTTTCGTCGAACTTGCTCTTGTGCTCGCGCAGGACGCTCAGCGCCTCGTCAACGGTGTAGAGCTTTTCGCGATCGAGGTTCGAGAGAACCTTCGCCTTCTTGGTGATCTTGGTCATGTGCTTAGCCCTCCACCACTTCGAGGCCCATCGAACGGGCGCTGCCTGCGATGATCTTCATCGCCTGATCAATGTCGTTGGCGTTGAGGTCGGCCATCTTGGCTTCGGCGATCTCGCGGATCTGCGATTCCTTGATGGTTCCGGCCGACACCTTGCCCGGCTCCTTCGAGCCCGACTTGAGGTTCGCCGCCTTCTTGAGGAAGAAAGACGCGGGCGGGGTCTTGGTGATGAAGGTGAACGAGCGATCGCCGTAGACCGTGATCACGGTCGGGATCGGCATGCCCTTTTCCATTTCCTGCGTGGCGGCGTTGAACGCCTTGCAGAATTCCATGATGTTCACGCCGCGCTGACCCAACGCCGGGCCGATCGGCGGCGAGGGCGTGGCAGAGCCCGCGGGCACCTGCAGCTTGATATAGCCTTCGATTTTCTTGGCCATGAGGCCTTACTCCTGTCGCACTGTTGCCCGGCTGTTTCCATCCGGGCTCATGTTAAGCGGTCCAGCGCCGTCAGGATGTGCAATCCTTCAGGCTCCCGCACGGAATCATCCGGCACGTGGCCAGACGAAGGCGCGCGCATAGCGTTTCTGGCGCGCAATGCAAGCCTGCACTGCCCCGGCGCGCCTTCGGCCAGCGGAGGAGACAGGGGTCATGGCAGGCGAAGAATGGGTTTGCGATGCGCGTGTCGGACCGGTTGGGAAAATGTTCTCTCGCGCAATCGGTTCTTGCTATTCATGAATTCGCAAATAATTGTCTCCTATGGCCTTTGCTCGGGCCACAGAGTTGAACAGGGGGCATGCATGTTTCGGGTTGCGATCCAGATCAAGGAACTGATTTCCAGCAACGTCACCAGCGCGGTCGAAGCCGCTTCGAACCCCGCGAAGATGCTCACCATGCTCCAGCGCGAGATCGAGGAATCGATCATCTCGCTCACTGGCGAGCGCACCCGTGTCACGCAGGCCAAGCGCCGGTTTGAAGCCTCGCTCACCCAGCAGGAGCTGAAGGAAGCCGACTGGGCCGACAAGGCCAAGACCGCGATGGAGCACGGGCGTGAGGATCTAGCGCGTCAGGCGCTGCTCGCCCGCGAGGAATGCCGTCAGGCGATCACGCAGCTCAAGGCCGACATCGCAGGCGCGGATGCCAATCTCGCTGAAATCGACGGCGCCGTGCGCGAGCTTGAAGCCAAGCGCGAAGAAACACGCATGCAAGCCAAGGCGCAGATGGCCGCCGATCATGTTGCCAGCGGCGGAAGCACCGTCGGCGGCGGCAGCAGCCGTGCCGAAGCCCACCTCAACCGCATTGCCACGCTTGAACAGCGCGCGCAGTTCGCCACCGAGGACGAAATCCCGGCCCGCACCAGCGCCAGCGTCGACCGCGAGATCGACGAAATGCGCCGCGCCAGCGCGATCGAAGCCGAACTCGCCGCGCTGAAGGCGACCTCTGCGCCTGCCAAGAAGGCGAGCGGCAAGAAGAGCTGATCCGGGCTCGAAGCCCTAGGCTTCACCCTCAAGGGGCCGCGGCACCCGCAGCCCTTTGGTGCGGCTGGTGAGGTGAAACGCCTTGCACAGCGCGCATTTGTAAGCGCGCAAGGTCACATCTGCGGCGAGGGCCACGGCCTCGGCCGCCTCGCGCGTGGCGAAGCGGCGTTTGCGCTGGCAGATGCCGGGGCGGGTCTTCACGCGATGAGATCAAAAGCGCTGGATCGGCCTCGCCAGAGGCCGCAAGGGCGACCGCCCGCCCGCAGCAGGGCCACAGCTCAGCGGAGGCCTTCTAGCGAGGACGTGCCCGCGGAGGCGGGCATGCACACGAAAGCACTTACTTCGACAGTTCGACGTGCTCGAAATCGAGCTCCACCGGGGTCGCGCGGCCGAAGATCGAGACGCTGACCTTGACCTTGGCCTTGTCGAAATCGAGCTCTTCCACGATCCCGTTGAAGCTCGCAAAGGGCCCGTCGAGCACCTTGACCGAATCCCCGATCTCGTAATCGACGCTGATGTCGCGCTTGGGGGTGGCCTGCGCCTCGGCGACGCCGCCGAAGTAGCGCGAGGCTTCCTTCTCGGAGATCGGCTGCGGCTTGTTGCCCGAGCCGAGGAAGCCAGTCACCTTGGGCGTGTTCTTGACCAGGTGGTAGACATCGTCGGTCATGTTCAGCTTGGCGAGCACGTAGCCGGGCATGAACTTGCGTTCGACCTGCACCTTCTTGCCGCGCTTCACTTCGGTCACGGTTTCGGTCGGGACCTGCACTTCCTCGACACCGTCGGAAAGGCCCAGCCGCTCAGCCTCGGCGATAATCGCGTCGCGCACCTTGTTCTCGAAACCAGAATAAGCGTGGATGATGTACCAGCGAGCCATGAAACGTCCTTGGAAAATGGGGATCTTGTGCGCGGCGATTCGCGCGCCTTACTGCAGCAGGTCGATCAGCGTGCGAACGGTCAGGCCGAAGACGTTGTCGATGCCGAGAAAGAACACCGCCAGGATCACCATGAAGATGAACACGAAGATCGCCGTGCGCACGGTCTCCTCGCGAGTCGGCCAGACGATCTTGTTCGTCTCCGCCTTGACCTGAGCGAAGAATTCGCCGGGCGAGGTCTTGCGCTTCTTTTCTTCTGCCCCGTCCTTGGGAGCGATCATCTTGTCGGCCATGGCAGCCCTTGTCCTTCGCGTAATGCCTGTGGTCTTCACCGGCCGGCTTTCAGGTAGGGCTCCGCGCCGCCCGGGACAAGGTCGCCGGAGGGGCTGGATAATCTACCGATGTCGGAAAAGACGTTGCGGCTCTTACGCCCAAGGGCGTGCGATTGCAAGAATGCTTGCGCGCCTCAGCGCATCCCCAGCCAGCGCGCCAGCACGCCGCCGCGCGGCTGCATCGGCTGGAGCGGCCCGTGGATCGCCATCCGGCGCGCGGGATCGCGGGTGGGACGCGGGCTGACCCAGTGATCGGGCCGCGAGGAACGGAAGGTATAGGCGCTCATCCTGATTCTCCTGTGCCGGATGCGATCAAACGTTTCGTCGACAGGAATACACGGTTCGCCTTACGCGAGGATGAACGGTGGCTTGTGGGAAAGGCCCACTGTTCCAGCGACGGCGGGAAGCGCGATCCGACGCCAAAAGCGTCGCAAGCGCGACCGCGCGCCCGCAGCGGCCCGAAATGAAGTGAAGCGAAATGGAGGAACTGCCGCGAGGACGAAGCGGCGGAGGCCGCCTCGCAAACAAAATGGCAGGGGTGACAGGATTCGAACCCGTGGCCCTCGGTTTTGGAGACCGATGCTCTACCAGCTGAGCTACACCCCTGCACTGGCGGAAGCGGCCCCTTATCCGAGCCACTCGCGTTAGGCAATCCTCTTTGCCTCAGGCCGCCCGGCCATGTATTGTGCACTGCAACCATGCACGCACCCCAACGCCCTCCGATCCCGGTTGAGACCTTGCTGCTTGCCTATCGCAGCGGGATTTTCCCGATGGCGGACAAGCGTGAGGACAGCGAGGTGTTCTGGGTCGAGCCGCGCGAGCGGGCGATCATTCCGCTCGATGGCCTGCATCTCTCGAAATCGCTGAAGAAGGTGATCCGCGCCGATCGCTTCACCGTGACGGTCGACCGCGCCTTTGAACAGGTGATCCGCGCCTGCGCCGAGCCGCGCGAGGATCATCCCGAAACCTGGATCTCGGAACGGATCGTGCAGTCCTATATCGGCCTCCACCGCGCCGGCCACGCCCACTCGGTCGAGTGCTGGGCAGCGGACGAGGATGGCGGGCCGCAGCTGGTGGGCGGGCTCTATGGCGTCAGCTTCGACCGGGTGTTCTGCGGGGAGAGCATGTTCAGCCGGGTGCCCGATGCCAGCAAGGTTGCACTCGCATGGCTGGTGGCGATGATGGCGCGCGCGGGTTTTGCGCTGCTCGACTGCCAGTTCATGACCGAACATCTGCGCAGCATGGGCGCGACCGAGCTGGCGCAGGCCGAATACCGGCGAATGGTGGAACGCGCGCAGGGCCAGCCGCGCACCAGCCTCGGCACCGCGTGGCGGTGGTTTGGCGGCGCCTATGCCGCCGGGGCTGCCGGTGCAGGTGTCGCCGGGGAAGCCGGGCGCGCGGCGGGCTTGGCCGAGGCTTCGGGCTTGGGCGCGGCAGGGCCTTCCTCACCCGGGAAGCTCATCGTGCAGTCCTTGACCCAGACATCGTAGACCGGGTGCTCGACCACGTTGACGCTGGGCGATTCGCGGAACAGCCAGCCCGAGAACACGCGCGAATGCTGCGCGGCCCCGCGGTTGCGGATGTCGACCTGCACGAAGGCCCCGGTATCCTGCGGCATTTCCCACGGCGCGGTGCGCTCGCAGGCGGAGACGCGCACGATCACCGGGCCGATCTCGCGGCTTTCGCCGGGCTTCAGCTTGATCTCTTCGGAGACATTGTTGCGCTTGTTGAGCAGCCCGAGCACCGCGACCCGATCCTTCATCGGGGTGGCGCCGTAATCATTGGTTGGTGCGCCTGAGGCGTCAGCCGCCGGGGTCTCCGCAGCGGCGTTCCCATCCAGCGGCACCGTCACCGAATCCTCTTTCGGGGCGGCGAAGTAATCGCAGCCCGCCAGCATCAGCGCGCTCGCCAGCGTGGCGACAAGGAATATCCCGCGCAACGCCCCGCGCCTCAGCTGTCCGAGCCGCCGGGGGTCCAGGCTTCGTAATCGCCCACCGCACGGGCGCGCTGGCCGCCGCGCTCAAGCGCGCCTTGCGGACGATAGGCGGCCGTCGTGCCGGTCGCGTTGGGGGTGTAGTCGGTCTCCCAGATGCGCGGCGGGGGCAGGTGGCTTTCGGGCACCTCGTCATAGGTGCCGTGGAGCCAGCCGTGCCATTCGGCCGGCACGCGGCTGGCATCATTGGCACCATTGTACATCACCCAGCGCTTTTCACGCGCGGTGTAGGAGCCGGTGTTGGCCCCGGCAGCACGGGGACGCTCCCGGTAATACTTGTTGCCGGCCGCATCGGTGCCGACGTGTTCGCCCTTGGCACGGCTGGCCCACAGGTGCGTGCCGATGGTGGCACCATCCCACCAGGTGAAGATCTTTCCGAGGATTCCCATGAGCCGAGCGCCTAGCGGAATTGGCGGGGAGCGCCAAGGTGGAAGATGATCGCCGGAGAGCGAAATCGGGTCAAACCCGGTCGAGCGGCAGGAAGGGCGGATCGGGCAGGTCAACATCGATCGAATCGCCCGACCGCACGGCGCCGCCGGCTAGCACGATGGTCATGATGCCCGATTTGCGAACGAGCGTGCCGTCGGCGCGCTTTTCCAGCACTGCTGCAAGCAGCCCGCGCTGGAAGCTGTCGATCTGCGTGCAGGGGTTTCTGAGGCCGGTGACCTCCAGCCGGACCGTGTCCCCGATCCGCAAAACCGCGCCGCGCGGCAGGGCCAGGAGGTCGATACCGGCTGTGGTGATGTTCTCGCCCAGATCGCCCGGCCCGACGCGAAATCCCTGCACGCCGACTTCCTCGAACAGCTCGGCATGGATCAGATGCACCTGCCGCAGATTGGGCTGCGAGGGATCGACCCGCACCCGCGAGCGGTGCTTGACCGTCTCCCCGCTATGCGCGTCGCCCGCCACGCCGAGACCAGCAAGGATGGCGATTTCCGGCACGACCGCTTTGGAGAAGCGATGCCCTGCATCGCGGGCCACCGCGATCACACGCGCGCTCATGGCCGAGCGCTATTGCGGCAGCGTGTAGCTGACCTTGTCACCCGGCACGATCCCGAGCGCCGCCGCCCGGCCGGCGCGCAGTTCCAGCACGGCGCTGGCAAGGCCCTTGGAACTCACCGAATCGAGCGAATAGGGCGTGGTGTTCGCCGCGATATTGGCGATCCGGCCGTCCGGCCCGATGAAGATGATGTCGAGGCTGAGCGGCGTGTTCTTCATCCAGAAACTGCGCGGCTCGGGCGTGGCGGAGGGGAAGATCATCCCCTCGAAATCGCCGAGCTCGGTGCGGAACATCAGCCCGCGCGCCTGAGCCTCGGGCGTGTCGGCCAGTTCGACCTTGAACGGCAGGCGCTTGCCCCCGCTCTCGACCACCAGATCGATCACCCGCAGCCCAGAGACCGGGTGGCGCGCCGCCTCTGCCTCGCTCGCGGGCGGGACAGGCGTTTGCGCCGCCGCGGTTGCGCTTTCGCCGGGCGAGCAGGCCGCCAGCGTTCCCAGTCCCAGCAATCCCGCTGCCAGCCAGTGCCTTACCATCGCGCGTCGATCCCTTCTGCCTCTTCCGCCTCGGCAATCCATTGCTCCACATCCTCCGGCAGCGATGCGCTGAGGATGTAGCGGGCGTGTTCGTATTGGTGGCCTGCGCGCAGCATTGCTGCAACGGCTTTTTCGCGGGCCTTGCGTGTCGCGAGCGGATCGCCGCCCTCGCCCGGCGCGCCCCAAGGGCCGAGCCGCCGCTTTTTCGCGAGCAGCGCGGCAGCGCGGCGGCTGGCGGCCTCACCCGGCGCATGGGCTTGCCGCAGGCCTTCGTCGACACCGGCATGGCGCAAAGTCTCTTCCACCCGCCGCGCGCCATAGCCGCGTGCGCCCAGATCGCGCGCGCGCATCCGGGCATAGGCATCGTCATCGACATAGCCCAATTCCACCAGCCGGGCGACCAGCGCGGGGATGTCGATATCGATGGTGCGCCCGTCGGCGTCCTCGGCCAGCCCGCGCTCGCGGATCTTCCGGACGAGATAGCCCTCCAGCCGCGCGCCGGTGGTGGCGAAGCGGGCGGCATAATGCAGCGCCAGATCGCGCAATTGCGCCTCGCCCAGCGGGGGTTTCACCCGCTTTGCGCCCCGCCCCGAAACGCGGCGATCCTCCCCGGTATCGCGACCGGACGATGACGAATTCGCTTTACGTGAAACCATTTCGCCTTATTCGTGCCACTTTCCTTATCAAATGCGAAATATTGGACGCCGCCGGACTATGCCCGGCGACACGGGGTTATGCCAGAGCGCGAACGGGATATCGCCATGAAACGCGCCGCAACTTACGGGTATCGCTGAAAATTATGACCGACGCCGCATTGACGCCGACGCCGAATGATTGCGACCTGCCGCGCATCCGTGCGCAATTTGCAACCTTCAACGACGCGATCGACTACGCCGCGAAGAGCCAAAAGGGGCTCAACTTTCATGATATGCGTGGAGAACTTTCGCGGGTCTATCCCTACGCCGAAATGCGTGAGGATGCCCTTGTCATGGCGCGCCGCCTGATCGCGGCGGGGATCGGCAAGGAAGACCGCGTGGCTCTGATCGCCGAGACCGGGGCGGAATTTGCCGCACTGTTCTGCGCCTGCGTCTATGTCGGCGCCTGGCCGGTGCCGCTGCCGCTGCCGACCAGCTTCGGCGGCAAGGAAAGCTTCATCGACCAGCTGGCCGTGCAGCTGATGAGCAGCGATCCCAAGATCCTGCTCTACCCGGAAGAAATTGGCGAAATGGCTGCTGCGGCTGCCGCGCGGCAGGGCTGCGCGGCGGAAAGCTGGCAGGATTTCAGCCAGCGACCCGCCCCCGATTGCGAACTGCCGCAGGCCAATCCGGACGATATCTGCTACCTGCAATATTCCTCCGGCTCGACCCGCTTCCCGACCGGGGTGGCGGTGACCCACCGGGCGCTGCTGCACAATCTCTACGGCCATTCGACCACGATGGAGCTTGGCGAGAACGACCGCTGCGTCAGTTGGCTTCCGTGGTATCACGACATGGGGCTGGTCGGCTGCCTGCTTTCGCTGATCGCCAATCAGGTCTCCGGCGATTACCTCAAGCCCGATGCCTTCGCGAGACGTCCGCTGGCGTGGCTCGACATGATCAGCCGCAACAAGGGCAACACGCTCTCCTATTCCCCCACCTTCGGCTACGACATCTGCGCGCGCCGCATCTCCAGCCAGTCGAACGTCGCCGAACGCTTCGACCTGTCGCGCTGGCGCATCGCGGGCAATGGCGCGGACATGATCCGCCCGGACGTGATGCAGAGCTTCGTCAACGCCTTTGCCGAGGCGGGTTTCAAGGCTTCGAGCTTCACCCCGTCCTATGGCCTTGCCGAAGCGGTGCTGGCGGTGACGGTGATGCCGCCGGGCGAAGGCATCCGTGTCGAACTGGTCGAGGAAGAGCGCCTGTCGGGCGCGCCGCGCGATCTCTCGCGCCCGGCCCGCTACCGCGCGATCGTCAATTGCGGCAAGCCGCTGCCCGACATGGACGTCGCGATCCGCGGCGAGAATGGCGAGACCCGCGGCGATCACCAGATCGGCAAGGTGTGGTGCCGCGGCCCCAGCGTGATGCACTCCTATTTCCGCAATCCCGAAGCCACCGCCGACTGTCTTGCCGACAGTTGGCTCGACACCGGCGACATGGGCTACACCGCCAATGGCTATCTGTTCATCGTCGGCCGGGCGAAGGACATGATCATCATAAACGGCAAGAACCACTGGCCGCAGGATATCGAATGGGCGGTGGAGCAGCTGCCCGGCTTCAACCACGGCGACATCGCCGCCTTCGCGATCGAGATGGAAAACGGCGAGGAAGCCCCCGCCGTGCTGGTGCATTGCAAGGTCTCCGACCCGGAAGAGCGCGTGCGTCTGCGCGACCAGATCGCCGACAAGGTGCGTTCGGTCACCGGCATGAGCTGCATCGTCGAGCTCGTCCCCCCGCGCACCCTGCCGCGCACCAGCTCGGGCAAGCTCAGCCGTGCCAAGGCGAAGAAGCTCTATCTGGCAGGCGAGATCGTGCCGATTCCGCTGGCGGCATAGCGCCTCAGCGCAGCCTCGAACATTGCGTCCGCTTTTGAGCAATCAGAGGCGGTGACCGAATGGCTGGGATTGGGTGGTTTTCTGCCGCCTCTCCTCACCGTCGCCCCGTGCTTGACACGGGGCTTGGCTCCTTTGCTTCGCCACCTGAGAGGAAGAAAAGCCAAACCCCGTGTCAAGCACGGGGCGACGAGTAGTAGAGGGCCGCTAAGGGGTCGTTTCCCGAACGGCAGGCTTTTTGCGAAAGCTGCCTCAAAGCGGACCTGCCTCCTAACCTCCCCCATCTTCCGCCCAACTCGCGCGCAGCGCGCCGTTGCCGGGGCGGGTCGTCACGGTGACACCGGCCTCGCTCAGGGCTTGGGCGGCGGTTTCGGTCTGACTGGCCGGGCCGGTCAGGACAATGCCCCGGTCGAGCCGCTGCGCCGCCCAGCCGATCAGGTCGAGCGCGGTGGGATCGGGCTCACCCTCGAGAACGCCGATTCCCGGCAGCGCGCCCAGTGGCGGGATCAGTTCGACCCGCCAGCCGGGCTCGGTGCCCGCGATCCGGGTCTCGAGCGCGCGGTAGGTGGAAAGGTTCGCCCCGGCGAGCCGCTTGGCCCGCACCAGCGCGCGGCGGCGGGTCTGGTCGAGCATGACCTCATCCGGCGCCACCCCTGCGGCGAGCGACAGGCGCATGGTCAGCGCCTCGGCCCGCGCAGTTGCCTCGCGGTCCTCGCGCGCACGGGCAGCGGAAAGCTGCGCGCGCTCGGCAGCGGATTCATTGGTGCCGACTTCGTATTGCACCAGATCGAGCGCCACCGGCTCGCCCAGCCGCTCGGTCAGGCCCTTGGCCACGGATTCCTCCACACCCGGCCGCAGCGATGGGGTGAAGACCACCGCGTGAATGCCGACCGGGCTGGCGGCAAAATCGATCTCCAGCGCATCCAGCTGCGAACGTCCGTCGAACTGCGAGCTGATTTCGCCGCGCACGATCCGCTGGGCGTTGGTCTCCCACGCGATCCGGTTGAGCGAATAGCCGAGCGGAACGGCGAGGCCGATGAAAACCGTCAGCAGGGCGATGTTCTGGAACATGGTGTTGCGCGCGCTCAGCGAATTGCGGAAGCCGTAGAGCTTGGCCATCCCGAAGGCGGTCAGCGCGATGGTGATGAAGTTGGTCACGAACAGCAGCAGCGCGCCCGAAAACACCGTCCAGTTCCAGGTCGCAAGGCCGAACCCGACCACCGCGAGCGGCGGCATCAAGGCGGTCGCGATCGCCACGCCGACGATCGCGCCCTCGCGCCCGCGGATCATCGCATAGGCACCCGCCAAGGCGGAGAACAGCGCCACGAACAGATCGAACAGATTGGGACGCGTGCGTCCGGCGATCTCGGCCGTGATGGTCTGGATCGGCGAGAGGAACACCAGCACCGCGCACAGCAGCACTGCGCCCGCACTGCCGATCAGCAGCGTAATCGCCGATTGCTTGAGCCATTCCCAGTCGCCGATCGCCAGCGCAAAGCCCAGCGCCATGATCGGCCCCATCAGCGGCGACAGCAGCATCGCCCCGATCACGACCGCCGGCGATGACAGCAGCAGACCGAGGATCGCGATCCCGCCGCTCATTGCGGTCATGAACAGGTAGTGCTCGGACATCTTGCCATCTTCGCGGCGACGCTCGGTCACCTCGGCCTGATCGACCTGGCCGATGACGTGCACCGTCCACCATTCGCGAATGCTGTGCACCACCGTCGCCAGCGTCGCCGGGACATGGCTGGGTGCCGGCTTGGCCGCAGCGCTCGCTCCTGCCTCGGTGGCGGCGGCGTCTTCCTGCGAAGCGGTCTTGGCGGTGGTCTCGGTCATGGATGGCCTTTGTGCGGCAGAATGGTCTGGCCAGCAATTACCCGCCGCGCGCGCGATTGCCAATGAATCCGCGTCGGTGCGATGGACGCACGGGGCCAATCCGGCCTAGGATGCGCACACCGCTTGAAAGGTGTGTTTTAGATCACTAATACAGTGAAGATCGCCCCAAGGCTCAGGCACGGGGCTTGAGGGAGCACGAGACGCGAACATGAGCACCGAAACCCAGACGGCCACCGCGACCCCCTTTTCGCTGACCCCGCCCGATCCGGTGCCGCCGGTCGCGCCCGAGCAGGCGGCGGGGCTGGTGCCGGTCACCACCGAGCAGAAGTCCAAGCTCGACACCAAGGTCGATGCCTTCGTCAGCGAGCTCGTCTCGGTCGATGCCAATTCGCCCCAGTTCGGCGAAAAGGTCGATCAGATCACCCGCATGGGGCAGGAACAGGTCCGTGCCGCCGCCGCGATGTCGAACCGCTTTCTCGATCGCCCGGTGCGCGCGATGGACGGTGACGGCAGCGTGGGCAAGGATCTGGCCGAACTGCGCCGCACGGTCGAGGATCTCGATCCCGGCCGGCAGGGCAAGCTGTCGGGCCCGCGCAAGATCCTCGGGATCATTCCGTTCGGCAACAAGATCAAGAACTACTTCGACAGCTACACCTCCGCGCAGGGGCACATCGCGGCAATCCTGACGCGGCTCGAAAGCGGCAAGAAGGAGCTGCATCTCGACAACGCCGCGATCGATACCGAGCGCCAGAAACTGTGGGCGGCGATGGGCGAGCTGGAGCAGATGATCCACATCGCCAAGACGCTGGACGAACGGCTCGAGGCCAAGGCGCTGGAACTGGACTCGTCCGACCCGGCCAAGGCCAAGGCGCTGCGGGAATCGGCGCTGTTCTATGTCCGCCAGCGCACGCAGGACTTGCTGACGCAGATGGCGGTCAGCGTGCAGGGTTATCTCGCCTTGGATCTGGTCAAGAAGAACAATGTCGAACTGGTGAAGGGTGTCGACCGCGCCAGCACCACCACCGTCGGCGCTTTGCGCACGGCGGTGACCGTGGCGCAGGCGATGACCAACCAGCGGCTGGTGCTCGGCCAGATCACGGCGCTCAACAAGACCACCAGCGACATCATCGATTCGACCAGCACGCTGCTGCGCGAACAGACCGCGCAGATTCACGAGCAGGCGGCGTCCTCGACAATCCCGCTGGAGACGCTGCAACGCGCCTTCCAGAACATCTACGACACGATGGACGAGGTCGACAATTTCAAGGTCCGCGCACTGGAATCGATGAAGCAGACGGTGACCGTGCTAACCAGCGAGGTCGAGAAGTCCAAGGGCTATATCGCCCGTGCCGAAGGTCAGGCGCAGGCGCAGGCCAAGGTCGCCGCGAGCGAGCCTTCACTGCTGGCGCTGGACAAATAAATGCCCGACACCACCCGCGATTCCGACCGCATCCTGCGCGAGGCCAAGACCAGCCTCGTGGTACAGCGCGATGGCGGAACGCACCGGCCGGGGCTGCGCGGGGCGAGCATCGGCAAGGGCTCGGCGGAGTTGAAGACCAAGGCGGTGCTGAAGAAGGTGCGCAACATCGCGCTTGCCGTCTTCGCGATCTGGGTCGGCGCGGGAATTTTCAGCGCGGTTGTCGGCCCGCTCCTGTTCTGGGGCTTCATGGCAACGCTGGTCGCAACCGTGGTCGCGGTCGGCGTGTTCGCGCTGTCGGGCACGGTGAAGGTGCCGCAGCGTGCCGAGCTCAAGCAGGGCAACCCCGGACAGATGGTCGCGCGCACCGAGCTGTGGCTTGAAGCCCAGCGCCCGGCCCTGCCCCTGCCGGCGCAGGCGCTGGTCGATCAGCTCGGCGTGCAGCTTGATGCGCTGGGATTGCAGCTCAAGGGCCTCGACGGCGCGCATCCCGCGATGGCTGAAGTGCGCGAGCTGGTGGGCGAATACATCCCCGAGACCATCGACAATTACCGCAAGATCCCCGCGCATCTGCGCGCCGAGGAATATGCCGGAAAGACCGCCGATGCGCGTTTGACCGAAAGTCTCTCCAAGCTCTCGGGCGAGGTCGATCGCGTCACCCGCCGGCTGGCGGAGGGCGCTCTCGATAATCTGGCGATCAAGAGCCGCTATCTCGAATACCGCTATGGCGGATCGGAAGCGCTGGAGGACATGACGGGGATGCCGGACACTGGCGTGCCGCTGCCCGATTTCTCGGTGACGCCCGCCGGGAAGGAGCGCTGAGCGATGCGCGTCGTCCTGCCGCACGATCTCACCAAGGAAGAAGTGCGCGCCCGCATGCGCAAGCACTCCGATGAGATCGGCGGCTTCTTTCCCCCCGGCCTCGCCAAGGTGACGACCGACTGGCCGCACGAAGACCGCATGAGCATCACCGCCGTCGTGATGGGCCAGATGATACCCGGCGGGGTCGAAGTGCGCGAAAGCGACGTGGTGATCGAGATGGATCTGCCGCTGCTGTTCGGCGTGATGAAGGGCCCGCTCGAAGCCGCGGTGCGCAAGGAAGGCGGACGCCTGCTCGCACCCTGAGCCCGCCAAAGTCGACCAGAGTCCAATTGCCAAGCCATCGCGCGTGTGTCATAAGTTTTTGACACTTTTAATTGCCTAATTTTCCTTACAATCGGGATCGTTCGGCAATTCGGCGAGCCAGCCGATTCGGGCGGGAAGGACGGGTGACATGGCGCCGGTCAGCGATACGGCCAAGCCAAGTGAAACGCTGCGCACCCATCTGCGCGCGGCCACCATGGTTGCGCATGATCTTCTCGATCACGCAATGCAGGCCGCCAGCGGCTGGCAGCAGCGGCAGGACTATGCCCGCTTCCTCGCCCTGCAACACGCCGCCCGCGCACCGATCGAAGGCTGGCTCAAAACCCATGCTCCCGGCGATCTCTGCCCCCCGCTGCAAACCCCGCTGATCGCGCGCGATCTGGCGGAGCTGGGCGTGGCTGTCCCCGCACCCGCCCCGCTCTTCACGCTCGGGCGGGCGGCGCCGGGCCATGCGCTCGGCACGGCCTGGGTGCTGGCCGGATCGGCGCTCGGCAATCGCGCGATCGCCAAGGCCGTGGCCCGGATCGGCGGCGGCGAATGGCCGGTCGCCTTCCTTGGTGATGGGGCGATGATGAGCTTCTGGCAGGAGCTGCGCGCCCGAATCGAACGCCCCGCCCCGCCCGCCGAAGCCGCCGCCGCCACCCAAGCGGCCGAAGCGGTGTTCGCCCATTTCCTCGCGGTGGCCGAGACCGGGCACGCGCCGGACCGCACGCTCGAAAGCGCCGACGCATGAATCTCCACCAGCGCAGCGACGCGCTGACCGAATGCGACCGCGAGGCGATCCACCATATCGCCGCGGTGCAGGATTTCGGCGGGCTGATCGCAGCCGATGCGCAAGGCCGGGTGGTGCAGCTCTCCGCCAACGTCGCCGATCTGCTGGGGCTCGAAACCCTGCCCGAACCGGGCACCCCGCTCAGCCAAGTGATCGCCGCCCCGGCGCTCGCCACGCTCGAACAGGCGCTCGCAGGACTGGCCGGGGTCGACACGCTGGAGCGCCGCTTCGGGCTTGACCTGACAGGCCGCAACCAGCCCTTCGACTGCGCGGTGCACAAGGCCTGCGGGCTATCGATCATCGAGTTCGAGCCGCATGCGCGCAACGAATTTGCCGACCATGTCGGCATGATCGTCCCCGTCATCGCCCAGCTCGAACAGGCGAGCACCGTGGCGATGCTGTGCGACACCGCCGCGCGGCTGGTGCGACAGATGACCGGTTATGACCGGGTGATGGTCTATCGCTTCCACCCCGACGAAAGCGGCGAGGTGATCGCCGAAGACCGGCACGATGAGCTCGAGCCGTTCCTCGGCCTGCGCTACCCCGCCGCCGACATCCCGCGGCAGGCGCGCGAGTTGTTCCGCCGCAATCGCTTCCGCGTCATCGCCGACATGGACTCCGAGGCCGTGCCGATCCTGCCGATGCTGGGGCCGGACGACGCGCCGCTCGACCTGTCGATGTCGATGCTGCGCTCGCACTCCAGGATGCACCTTGCCTATATGCGCAACATGGGCGTGGGGGCCTCACTCGCGATCGCGATCGTGCGGCACGACCGGCTGTGGGGCATGATCTCGTGCCACCACCGCGAGGCGCGCCTGCCGCCCTATTCGCTGCGCACCGTGGCCGAACTGCTCAGCCAGACCTTCTCGCTGATGCTCGACCGCATTCTGGTGGCGCAGGCCGAGGGCTTGCGCGAACGGGCGCGGCAATTGAACGACCGCCTGCTGCTGCGGCTGGCGGACGGCGTGAGCCTCGCCGACAGCCTGCCGATGATCGAGGAGCTGCTCAGCGGCACGATCCAGCATGACGGCATCTCGCTCTTCGCAGAGGGCGAATATCGCGCCAGCGGCGATGCGCCCGACGCCGCCGAATTCACCGCGATCGCGCCGCTGCTCGCCAGCACGCTGGGCGGGGCGACCCATGCCACCACCCGGCTCGCCGATCAGGTGCCTGAGGCCGCCGCCTTTGCCGATCGCGGGGCAGGGGCGCTGGTGCTGCCGCTGTCGCGCGGCACGCGGGATTCGCTGGTGCTGTGGCGCCGTCCGCTCGAACGCGTGGTCACCTGGGCGGGCGATCCGGACAAGGCGGCGGCCAAGCCCGGCGAGGTGCTCCAGCCGCGCGCCAGCTTTGCCGCCTGGACCGAGACCGTGCGTGGGCACAGCGCGGAATGGAGCGCCGACGAATGCGAGATCGCCGCCCGGCTGCGCCGCACGCTGATCGAAGTGGTGCTGCGGATGAGCGAGGATCTCACCCGCGAGCGGACCCGCGCGGCCGAGCAGCAGGACCTGCTGATCGCCGAGCTCAATCACCGCGTGCGCAATATCCTCGGCCTGATCCGCGCGCTGGTGGCGCAATCGCAGGCCGAGGCGCTGAGCGTCCCCGGCTTTGCCGCAATCATCGGCGGGCGAATCGCCGCGCTGGCGAGCGCGCATGACAATATCACCGCGCGAAACTGGGGCCCGGCGAGCCTCACCCGCCTGATCGAAGGCGAACTCGCGCCCTATTGCGGGGCCGACCGCGCGCGCTTCCGGCTGGTGGGCGCCGATGTGCTGGTCAGCCCCGAGGCCTACACCATCCTCGCACTGGTGGTGCACGAGTTGGCGACCAATTCGGCCAAGTATGGCAGCCTGTCGGCGCGTGCCGGGCGGGTGGAAGTGACGCTGGCGCGCACCGCTTTCGGCGATCTGGCGCTGCGCTGGCGCGAGAGCGGCGGCCCGCCGGTGACCGCGCCGACGCGGCAGGGTTTCGGCTCGACCATCATCACCCGCTCGATCCCGCATGATCTGGGGGGCGAGGCCGATGTGCGCTACAAGCTCGCCGGCGTGGAGGCCGATTTCCTTGTCCCCGCGCGGCACCTCCCCGCGCCCGAGCCGGGCACGCGGCCCTCGTCCCCGCACGAGCCTTTGCGCGATCCCGCGGTGGTGCCCGCCGCCGTCCCGGCGCGCGTGCTGGTGGTGGAAGACAGCATCATCATCGCGCTCGACACCGAGGAGAACCTCAAGCGCTTGGGCGTGGCCGAAGTGCGGCTCGAAAGCTCGGTCAGCGCTGCGCTGGCCGCCATCGCGGAGGATCGCCCCGACTTTGCGATCATCGACTTCAACCTCGGCGGCGAAAGCTCCGAGCCCATCGCCGAGGCCCTGCGCGCCGCCGGTGTGCGCTTCGTGCTGGCAACCGGCTATGCCGAGGGCGCAGGGCAATTCGAACGGCTGGGGGCCGCCGCCGTGCTGCGCAAGCCCTATGGCATGACCGAGATCGAGCGGCTGCTGGTGACGGCATAAGCCTGACGGGCTACGATGTTCTGCAAATGTTTCACGTGAAACATTGCGTCAAAGTCAGGCCGCGCGGGTCAGCAAGGTCACTTGGGCGGCGCTGAAATCGAGGCTGTCGAGCCCGTCGGCCACCAGACATTCCCCCGCACCCGCCCGCGCCGATCCGTCGCGCGCGCTCACCTCCCCCGCCAGCGGCAACACCAGCAGCACGCCGCGATAGGCATCATGGGTGGCGGCATCGGGGGTGCCCTCGATCCGGTCGAGCCGGAAATGCGGGCCATCGACCAGCACCGGGCCATCGGCGATGCTGCGACGATGCTGCGCTGCGTAAGGCACGCCTGCGGCCACAGCCAAGGCCCGTTCCAGATGGAGTTCGCGCGGGCGGCCATAGTCGTAGAGGCGGAAGGTGGTGTCGCTGGTCTGCTGCACCTCGACCAGCGACAGGCCGGGGCCGATCGCGTGGACCGTGCCTGCGGGCAGGTAGAACAGGTCGCCGGGCCGCGCCGGGTGCCAGGTGAGCAGCCCTTCGATGGAGCCATCCTGCGCCGCCGCTGCGATCTCTTCAGCGGTCACCTCACGCTCGAACCCGATGGCGAGCTGCGCGTCGGCGTCCGCGTCGAGCACCAGCCAGCATTCCTCCTTGCCCGCCTCCCCGGCCATCGCGGTGGCATCGGAAGGGTGCACCTGCACCGACAATTTCTCGCTTGTAAACAGATACTTGACCAGCACCTGCGGCACTTCGGGCGGGGGTTCGAACCAGATCTCGCCGATCCGCTCACCCGCAGGCGCGACGAAGGGTGCGGGCAGCACGTCGCGACCCCAGACCTTGTCGACCATCCGGGTGGGCAGTCGGCGCGCGCTGCTCACTGGCCCGCCGCTCCGGGTAGCTTGCCCACGGCCTGCGCGCCGTCGCGGGTGGTCACCAGCACCTCGCCGCCGGAGACGATGATGCACACATCCTCGAGCCCGACCGCCGAGATGCGCGGGCCGTCGGTCATGGCGAAGACGTTCCGGCATTGCGCGAAGTCGGCCACGCCGCCGCGCACGACATTGCCATCCGTGTCGGCCCCGTCCGCCAGCGCATCGGCGAGCGCAGCCCAGTTGCCGATGTCCGACCAGCCCATGTCGGCAGGCACCATTGCGGCGCGGGCGGTGTTTTCCATTACCGCATAGTCGATCGAATCCCCCGCGATCGCGGCGAAGGGTTCGGCCGCCGGGTGGAAGCGCGCGCCCTCGGCCACGCCGCCCGCCGCCGCCTCGCGCACCAGCCGCGCCATGTCCGGGCGATGAGCGGCCAACTCCGCCAACAGGTGCCCGGCGCGGAAGGCAAAGATCCCGCCATTCCAGCTATATTCCCCGCTGGCGAGATAGGCCTCGGCGCGGGCGCGATCGGGCTTTTCGACGAATTCGCGGATCGCATAGCCCCCGGCGAGCGGCGCGCCGCGCCTGAGATAGCCATAGCCGGTCTCGGGGCGATCCGCCGCGATGCCGAAGCTGACGAGATAATCCTCGCGCGCGAGGGCCGCAGCGGCGAGCGCGGCAGCGCGGAAGGCGGATGCGTCGGCGATATGGTGATCGCTCGGGCAGACCAGCATCACCGCGTCTTCCGGCAGCAGCGCGGCGGCGAGCGCAATCGCGGGCGCGGTGTTCTTTGCTGCCGGCTCGATCACCAGCCGCGCGCCGGGGGCATCGCCAAGCTGCGCGGCGATGAGATCGGCATGGGCACCGCCCGCCACCACCAGCGGCGCGGCGAAGCGATCATCCCCTGCCACCCGGCGGACCGCCTGTTCGAACAGGGTCTCCTCGCTCACCAGCGGCAGAAACGGCTTGGGCACCGCCTTGCGGCTGACGGGCCACAGCCGCGTGCCGCTGCCTCCGCACAGTATCACCGGATGGATCACGCTCACTCGAAGTCCCCCTTTGCTGGGCGAGCCTATAGCAAGTCGTCCCCCGGAAACGAGTCTGATCTGGCGATTATTCCGCCGCCGGTCGCATCAGAACCACTGCTGGCGCCAATAGAACGGCGCGGCGACGGGGTTTCCGTTGGCATCGGTCGCCGGGCGAAAGCCGAGGCGGGTCTCGACCAGCTGGCAGGTGATGCGATCCGCCTCGGGATCAGGACTGGGGCGATAGATGCTGCAGCCGCGCGCGCGGCCATCGGTGCCGACGGTCACACGCACCACTACCTGCGTCCCGCGCCGCGCGTCGCGCCCGCCGGGGGGCACGGGAAAATCGCGGGCATTGTCGATCCGGCCGGAGATATGCACCGGCTTGGTCACGGGGATGCCCCCGCCGCCGCTGCCGCGGTTGCCGCTCCCGGTGCCAAGCCCGGTGCCCGCCGCCCCGGTGCCATCACCCGCCGCCGCCGCGCCCGACTGGCTGGCGTTGCCGGTCGAGGACGCGCGCGGCAGGGGGCGGTCCTGCCTGATCGGCAGCTTGGGCGGCGGGCTGGTGACCGCGCTCGCCACCGCTTTGCGCCCGGCATCACCCTGCGCGCCCTCGTCCGGTTCGGACTGGTTCTCGGGCGGCGGCGGAGCCGGGGGCGGCGGCGTATCGATGCTGAAGGCGGCGATCACTTCACGCTCGACACTCGCGGTGAAATCGGGCGCGAAGGCCTTGGTCAGGCCATAGAGCGCGGCCAGATGGAGCAGCACGATGCCCGCCATCAGAGGCCAGCGCACCTGCCGCTCGCGCTTTTCGAAGCGCCCCTCCTGCAATGTGTCCATGGCCGATGCTCCCCGATCCCTCCGATATGGATGCGGTTCCCACCGCTCTCCGCGCGCAAACACTATAGCAAGGACTTGGCAATTGGCGATGGAGCGCAGCGATCGAGCGCGCACTGGATCATGAACGGCACGGCGGCGATGATCTGCACGATGCCAACGGAGGCTGCGCCCCTGCGGGGGAAGGCGGCTGCGGGGCGATCGCGCGTGACGCGGGGCCGGTCGTCGGCGTGCGTGCCGCGTCGCACATGGCGGGTGATTCCAGCCCATCCGCCACGCATCGGGCACAGCCGCAGAAGCCCGGGATCGCCGCCTTCGCCACTCGCGCATTGTCGCGCATCGCGCTTGGCCGCATCGATGCAACCTGCCTGATCGCCGCGCTGATCGGCGGGGTCGCCTATCTCGGCATCGCCTGCCTCAGCCTCGTGCTGGCCGAGGCCGGGGGTAATGTCAGCCCGGTGTGGCTGTCCAATGCCGTGGTCGTCGCGGTGATGCTGCGGCTGAGGCTCAGCAATGAAGTGCCGCTGCTGCTCGCCTGCTTTGCCGCCAGCATTGCCACCAACGAAGTGGTGCAACAGCCGCAGGCAACCGCGTTGCTGTTCTCCTTCGCCAACATGGTCGAGATCGCGGTTGTGCTGGCGCTGACCCGCACCGGGCCCGGCGCGCAGCCGAACATGAGCCGGCTCGACGATCTGGCGCGCTTTGTCTGGGCCGGAGGACTGATCGGCCCGCTGGTCTCGGCAGCCCTGACCATGCCGCTGATGGGCGACAGCCTCGATCAGCTGCGCAGCGGGGCGATGACGTGGTTTCTGACCGACTCCATGGCCATGCTGCTGGTGGTGCCGGTATCGCTGCTGCTGTTCGACCGCCTCACCGGCGCCCTGCCCGCGGCGCGCGTTCCGGTGCCGGAAAGCGCGGCGCTGCTGTGCGGCGGCATGGCCTGCGCGCTGATCGTGTTCGGGCAGAACCACTATCCGCTGATCTTCCTGATCCAGCCGATCACGCTGCTGCATGCCTTCCGGCTCGGCAGCCTCGGCAGTGCGCTGCATGTGCTGGGCGTGGCGGTGGTGGCGAGCGGGATGACCGTGGCCGGATACGGCCCGATCGCCGGGGCGAACGTCGGGGGGATGAGCGAACTGCACCTGTTGCAAGCTTTCGTCGCCGCCAATTTCCTCACCGGGCTTCCCGTGGCCGCGATCCTCGCCGGGCGCGACCGGATGATGGCGCAGCTGGCGGCGGGCAAGCGTGAGGTCGATCTGCTGGCGGAGAATATCTCCGATGCGATCCTGCGCTTCGATCTGACGGGCATCTGCACCTATGCCTCGCCCTCGGTGGCGGAGGTGCTGGGAACGCCCCCGGCCACCTTCCTCGGCCGCCACATCGGCGGCCGGGTTCATCCCGATTCGCACGCGCGGATGATGCAGGCCTGGGGACGGCTGGTCGACGGCACGAGCGAGCGGGAGCGGGTGACCTACCGCCGTTTCGCCGATGCAGCGGACGGATCGCCGGTCTTCCTCGAGGCCGATTGCACCGTGATGCGCAATCCCGACAGCCGCGAGCGCGAGGGCGTGGTGGTCGCCGCGCGCGATGTGACCGAGCGGGTCGAGCTGGAGCTGCTGCTCACCCGCGCCCGCCGCCATGCCGAGAACGCGGCCAACGCCAAGTCCGAATTCCTCGCCAATATGAGCCACGAGATCCGCACCCCCATGAACGGGGTGCTGGGCTTTGCCGAGCTGATTCTTCAGGGCGAGCTCGACCATGATCAGCGCCGCTTTGCCGAGCTGATCGTCCAGTCGGGCCGGTCGATGATGACGCTGCTCAACGACGTGCTCGACCTGAGCAAGATCGAGAGCGGGCAGTTCGCGATCGACCTTGCGCCGGTCGATCTCCATGCCAGCATCGCCGAATGCGCCGCGCTCCATCGTCCGGCGGCGGCGCGCAAGGGCTTGCGGATCGATCTGGCCGGCGATTGCGGTAACGATCCCGCCTGCCGCTACTCCGCAGCGAACCCGCCATGGCTGCTGACCGATGGCCTGCGGCTGCGCCAGATCCTGCTCAATCTGATCGGCAACGCGGTGAAGTTCACCGAAGTCGGGCAGATCCGCGTGACCTACCGGGTCGAGCGGCACGAGGTGCGGGTTACAGTGGCCGATAGCGGGATCGGGATCAGCGCCTTGCAGCTGGAAACGATCTTCCAACCTTTCACGCAGGGCGAGGCCGATACCGCGCGGCGGTTTGGCGGGACGGGCCTCGGCCTGTCGATCAGCCGCCAGCTGGCCGCACTGCTGGGCGGGCGGATCGAGGTCGAAAGCTCGCCGGGGGAAGGGTCGCGCTTTACGCTGGTGCTGCCCGCCGCGCTCGCCCCGCCGGTGGTGGACGACTTCGCCGAGGATTGCCTGCCCTCTGCCGATGCGCCCCCCCGTGAACTCGCCCCCGCCCGCATCCTGCTCGCCGAGGATCACGACATCAACCGCCTGCTGGTGACCGAGATGCTCGAACGTTGCGGGCAGGAGGTCGATCTGGCCCATGACGGGAACGAGGCGCTGGCGATGGTGATCGACAGCATCATGCGCGGGCGGCCCTATGATCTGGTGCTGATGGATGTGCAGATGCCCGATTGCGACGGGCTGGCCGCCACCCGCGCGATCCGGGCGGAGGGGATCGGGCCGGGGCTGCTGCCGGTGGTAGCGCTGACCGCCAATGCCTTTCCGGAAGATGTCGCCGCGGCGCGCGCGGCGGGGATGCAGGCGCATCTCGCCAAGCCGGTGGTCTTCGCGCAACTCGCCCGCGCGCTGCAGCGCTGGTTGCCGACACGGATTGTCGAGGCCGAGCACCCCGGCGGGCCCGTGCCTTCCCGCGCCCGGCCGAACCCGGCGGCGCGCGCCTCGGCACTGGCCCGCTCGCCCCGCCTGGTGGCACGCTGGCAGGCGCGGCGCGATGAGGCCGTGGCTGCGGTCCGCGGCGCGCTGGAGGCTGGCTGGCTGCTCTCGTCCGGGCGCGAAGCCCCGCCCCCTGCTCCCGCCAGCGACCTGGCACGGCTGCTCCACAAGCTTGCCGGCACCGCCGCGCTGTTCGGAGAGCCGGAACTGGGCGAGGCGGCGGCCGCGCTCGAACGGGCGCTGACCAGCGGCGCGAGTGCATCAGCCTGCGTGAGCGGGGCCCGGCGCCTGCTCGACCTCGCCGAGGCCAGCGGAACGACGGCCGCAGGTCAGCGCGCGATCGGCTGACGGGCCGCGCGCCCGTCACCGCGCCTCATCGCAAAGCAAAAGGGCGACCCGTTGCCGGGCCGCCCTTTCGTTTGCTCAGATAAGAAGCGCGATCAGAACTTGACGCGCACCCCGAAGCGGACGCCCCACAGCGAACCGTTGATGTTGGTCGCTTCGTTCGGAGCGCGGAAGCTCGAGTAACGATACTGGGCGCAGGGCTCGGTCGCGCTTGCGACGCAGGCCACGCTCACCACCGACGCGGTGTAGGGGAAGCCGACCTGACGCACGGTGCCCCAATCCTTGTCGATCAGGTTCAGCACGTTTTCGACGTCCGCCAGCAGTTCGATCTTGCCACCAAACGGGATCGGCACTTCCTGACGCAGCGACAGGTCGAGCTTGTGCACCCAGGGGGTCTTGCCGATGTTCTTCGGCGCGATCTGACCCTGGTATTCGTTGAGCTCGGAGCCCTGCACCAGCGCCTGCACCGCTTCGAAGGTCGCGGTCGTGTCGTAGATCACGTTGGCGTCGGCGGTCTGGCTGCTGACGTCCGGCACGTAGAGCAGGTTGCGGCTGCCGCGGCCGGTCACACCGAACACCGCCGAGCGGCCGTTGGTGGGATCGAACATGGTGTAGCTGTAACGCTGGCCCGAACGCACGTTGTAGAACAGCTCGACGCGGGTGTTGTTGTCACCGAACAGTTCACCGTCGAAGCCGGTTCCGAGACGGAACTGGTGATCGCGCTGATAGTTCGAGATCCCCTGCGCCGCGAAGTTCGGATCGAAGCCCACCGCGGTGTTGGTGTAGTTCGAGAACGCCACCGACGAGGTGCCCGGGTTCTGATCGGTCACATCCTGATAGGTGTAGGAGCCGTTCAGGAAGAAGCCCGAATTCCAGACCTTGTCGAAGCGGCCAACGATGTTCCAGCTTTCACCGTAGCCGGTGTTGGTCAGCAGGAGATCGGTGTTGGTGCCGCTAAAGCCCGGCAGGATCTGATAGCGCGGACGGCCATCCGGGGTTTCGGTGCCGCTGTCGACCGAACGCAGATCGGTCCACTCCAGCGCATCCTTCACCTGCGAATAGATCACGTCGACGCCGAGGTTCCAGCCATCGCCGAGCGGGCCGAGGTTGGCTTCGTAATCGACCGAGCCCGAGAAACGCCACTGCGAAGGCGGGTTGAAGTTCGGGTCGATCGCGTTGGTCGGCGATGCCGCGGTGCCAGTGGTGCGGATCGCGTCCACCAGCGACTGCGGAATGCCGGTGCCGCCGGTGACGTTGTTCAGCGTCGCGGCGCCGATGGCGTTCTGCTGCGCGGCCGACAGGCCGGTCAGACCCGAGATGGTGAAGGTGTCCTGCGCCGGGGTGGCACCCGGAACGCGGCGCACCTGCACACGGCCGAGCGTCGGACCGGGGTTCGAATAGCTGTTCGAAATCCAGACGTTCGGGCTGCCGCCGCCGAACAGACCCGCCGAACCGCGAACCGTCAGACGATCGGTCGGCTGCCAGTTCACGCCGAAGCGCGGCTGGAACAGATCGCGGCCGTTGAGGGTCGAGGTGTTGGGGAAGCCGAAACGCTCGAGGAAGTTGACGTTGTTGAACGGACGGTCCGGCGTGTCGAACAGGTCGTACCGCATGCCCGCAACCACGGTCAGGGTGTCAGTCACGTCGATCGTGTCCATGATCCCGAAGGTCCAGCTGTTGTTCTGGAAATCGGCGGTCACGGTTTCGATGCCGCCGAGCAGCGGCACGGCGATGTCGACTTCGTTGGCACGCTGGGCCTGAAGGTCGGCAACGCTGTCGAACAGCCACGCACCCGAAACGCGCTGGGCGAACAGGTTGCGCACGTCCTGACGACGACGCTCGGCGATCAGCTTCACGCTGTGGTTGTTGAGCTTCAGGGTCGCCTGGAACTCGATCGCGAGCGATTGCGATTCGAGCTCGTTGGCCTGACGGCTGACGTCCGGGCCGAACTGGAGCTGCTGCTGGTCTTCCGAGCAGACGCGCGGCGCATTGCCGGGCGCGGTGGTCGGGTTGGTCGGGTCGAGGCAGACAAGGAACTGGCCGAAGCTGCGATTGCCGCCGATCGGCACCTGCAGACGGGTGTAGTCGGCATAGGACACGCGCAGCTGGGTCGAGAAGCTGTCCGACCACTGGTTGTTCGACTGCACGATCCCGAAGTGGTTGACCGCGCCCTGCGTGTAGTTGTTCGACAGCAGGCTGTAGGTCGGGTTGTCGGCGTTGATCGCGCCCACGCCAGTCTGGCCGGCAAGCAGTGCGCTGTCGTTCCAGATGTAGGTCGCGCTCACGCGGTGGCCGTCGGCGACGTTCCAGTCGAGCTTGGTGACCAGCTTGTCGTCCTTTTCGACGACGCTGTCGGCCACGCCTAGCGTGTCGAAGCCGTAGACGGTCTGAGCGATGTCGCTGATCTGGGTGATGTCGGCATCGGTGATCCCGAGCTGCGAGGGCAGCACGTCGGCCGGAACGGTGTCGCGGGTGCGCTCATAGGTGACCGCGAAGAACAGCTTGTCCTTGATGATCGGGCCGGTGACCTGCGCGGTGTAGATCTGCGATTCGAAAGCACCGGTGCGGGTCAGGTTGCGGGCCTGGTCGCCGCGCAGGCTATCGTCCTGGTAGTAGGCGCCGCCGAGGAAGGTGAAGGTGTTGCCACCCGACTTGAGCTGGGTGTTGATCGCACCGCCCTGGAAGAAACCCTGCTGGATGTCCACCGGCGCGATTTCGACCGAGAATTCGCCGATCGCGTCAAGCGGCACGGGGCCGCGGGCCGAGACGAGACCGCCCGATTCGAGACCGAAGGGGTCACCGAAGGCCACACCGTCGACGGTGAAGCGGTTGAAGCGGTTGTTCTGTCCCGCGATGCTGATCGCGTTGTTGTTGGTCGAATCCAGCGTCACCAGCGGATCGCGCGCGGCGAGGTTGCGGATGTCGCGGTTGATGTTCGAAACGCCGGCAATGTCGCGCGCGGTCAGGACGGTGGCGGCACCGGTCGACAGCGAGATCGACGAACGGGTGCGCGCGCCGGTGACGACGATGGTCTGCCCGGCATCGGCCAGAGCGACGCTGATACGCTGGGCCTGACCGGCGCTGAGGAAGCCGATTTCCTGCTCGGCGCTCTCATAGCCATCGGCGACGACGGTGACGGTGAAGGGGCCGCCAAGACGCAGGCCGGCCGCGTTGAAGCCGCCGCTGGCGTCGGTGGTCTGGGTCGAGGTGGTGCCCGAGGGAACGTGCGTCACAGTGACGGTCGCGCCCACGATCGGGGTGCCATTCTGGTCGACCACGTCGCCGCGAACCGACGAAGTGGTTTCCTGAGCGAAGGCCGGCGTGGCGAGAGTGGTGGTCGCAGCAAGGCTGACGACGCTCGCGGCAAGGAGATACTTAAGCTTCATGGATCGGAGCCCCTGGTAGCATTGGAGAGTGGATCAGAATGTCGTGGTGCGGCCTCACCTAGGCCGGAACGCTTGCGGCAAAGCGACTGTTCTGTGACAGTTTGATGAAATGCCCTGCCCCTGCGGCGCGATTCCTTAATCGGAGTCTCTGCGAACGCCAGAAAAGTGTCGGAATTGCGCGTGTTCCGTTGCCGGGTGTTGCATCGCAGCAACGCCCGCAGGGAATTTCCCGAATGCAATCAATGACGCGAAAATGACGCTCGCGGGAGCGAGTCAGGCGAGGTTGATCTCGCGCAACCGCTGCATCAGGAAATCATGCGCGCTGATCGGCGGCGCAGGGGGATTCGCATCCTCGGCCGAGACGCATTCCGGCAGGGGTTCGATCATGAAGTCGGGCCGGAAATGCAGGAAGAACGGCATCGAATAGCGCGCCCGTTTGGCCGCGTCCCCGCGCGGATTGACCACCCGGTGCGTGGTCGAGCGCAGCCGCCCGTTGGTCTGGCGCTCCAGCATGTCGCCGACATTGATCACCAGCGAGCCCTTTTCCGCCGGGATCGGCAGCCACTCGCCCTGCCGGGTCAGGAGTTCGAGCCCGGCTTCCTCCGCCCCCAGCAAGAGCGTGATGGTGTTGATGTCGCCATGCGCCGCGGCGCGGATCGCCCCTTCGGGCGCACCTTCGCCCAGCGGCGGATAGTGCAGCAGGCGCATGACCGAATTGCCGTCCTCGACACTGCTCGCGAAGAAATCGCGCGGGCGGCCGAGGTGCAGCGCGATCGCTTCGAGCACGCGCGCGCCGGTGGCCTCGAAGGCGGCGAACAGCGCGCTCATGGTTTCGCGGAAACCTTCGACTTCGGTCGGCCAGACATTGGGGGCCATGAATTCGCTGAGCGGATGGCCTTCGGGCAGATCGCGGCCGACGTGCCAGAACTCCTTCAAGTCGAACACCTCGGCATCCTTGGCCTTTTCAGTGCCGAACGGGGTATAGCCGCGCGCGCCGCCGCCGCCTTCCAGCTTGTAGGCGCGCTTGACCGCATCGGGCAGCGCGAAGAACGCCTTGGAGACCGCCTCGGCCTCGTCGATCAGGTCTTGCGGAATGCCGTGATCGCGAACCACGGCAAAGCCATATTCGCCAAAGCTGCGGCCGAGTTCGTCGGCGATGGTTTCAAGCGGCTGGGCGAGGCTGACGGAGGCGATGTTCATCATGGCCGCGCCTTTACACCCGTGCTGGCGCGCCTGCCAAGAGGTTAGAGCGGCAGGAACAGACTGGCGAGCGCCGCGCTCATCAGGTTGGCGAGGCTGCCCGCCGCGAGCGCCTTGAGCCCCAGCCGGGCGATCACCGGGCGCTGGTTGGGGGCGAGCCCGCCGGTCACCGCCATCTGGATCGCGATCGAGGAGAAATTGGCGAAACCGCACAGCGCGAAGGTGATGATCGCGCGGCTGCGTGCGGTCAGCTCGCCGGCCTGCATCTGGCCGAGATCGATGAAGGCGACGAATTCGTTGAGCACGATTTTGGTGCCGAACAAGCCGCCCGCGATCTGCGCCTGTTCCCAGTCCGAAATCCCGATCAGGAACATCACCGGCGCAAAGATATAGCCGAGCAATTGCTGGAAGCTGATCCCCGAAAGCCAGGCGGCGGTTTCGGGGCTGAAGGGCGCGCCGCTGCGCTCGGCAAGGCCGACGATGCCCCCACCGATCCCGGACAGCATCCCGTTCGCCAGCGCCACCAGCGCCACGAACACCATCACCATCGCGCCCACCGCGACCGCCAGCTTGACGCCGGTCTGCGTGCCCTGCGCAGCGGCCTCGATGATGTTGGCGGGGCGCTGGCCTTCCTCGAAGGTCTCCGCCGCGCTCACTTCGTCGGCCTTGGCGCCGCCTTCGAGGATCGAGGCCGGGCCGACTGCACTTATACGCGCCTGTGGGAGTTCGACCTCCTGCCCGTTCTCGTCATACATCACCACGCGGGTGGCCTCGGTGAGGGTGTTGGTCCGCCCCCGCGCCTGCGCCACGGCGGTGGTGGCGACCGACGCATCGTGCCCCGCGCCCCTGTGCGGCTCGTCGGGCATGATGATCTTGGCCATCAGGATGCCGCCCGGCGCCGACATGAAGGCCGCGGCGAGCAGGAAAGGCACCGCCTCGGTGCCGATGAAGCTGGCATAGGCCGCGAGGATCGTGCCCGCCACGCCCGCCATGCCCACCGTCATCAGCGTGAACAGGCCCGAAGGGCTCAGCGCAGCGAGATAGGGCCGCACCACCAGCGGGCTTTCCGACTGGCCGACAAAGATATTCGCCGCCGCGCCCAGCGCCTCGACCTGGCTGATGCCGGTGATCCAGCCGATCACGCCGCCTACCCAGCGCACCAGCCGCTGCATGATGCCGAGATGGTAGAGGATCGAGACGATCGCGGCGAAGAACACGATCACCGGCAGCGCGGCGATGACGAAGGTGTTGGCGAAGGGGTTGCTCTCCATCGGCCCGAAGACGCTGGTGATCCCGACCTTGGAGAAATCGAGCAGCGCGATCACGCCGCTGGACAGTCCGCCGATCACCGCCACCCCGGCCTCGGTCCGCAGCACGATCAGCGCGGTGATCGCCTGCAGCGCAAAGGCCGATCCCACCACGCGCAGATTGATCTGCCGCTTGCCCGATGACAGCGCAAAGGCGATGGCAAGAATGGCGAGGACGCCGACAAGGCTCAGCAGAATGGACGTGATACTCTCGTTCACGGCAGCGACGTGCCCTTTGCTTGGAAAAGTTGGAGACCCCTGTGTGCCCTGCGGCGTGGCAGTTTGTGCGCGCGCTTGCAAGGGCGATGGCTGACACAGCCAACAGCCGCGGGTGACAGAGGTGTGCGCGGCGCTTTTCATTTGCGCGGCGGCTGGCTAGCAATCGGGCGATGAACGACACCGCGCCCGTCTCGCCCGCCGCCCCGCCGAACATGCCGCTGGGGCTGTTCGTGTTTACGCTGCTTTATGGCGGGATGACCGTGCTGGCGGGCGTGCTGGCCTTCAAGCAGGTGCAGCTATGGCCGACCGATCTGGCGGTCGAGAGCGGGATATTCGCCTTCCTGCTGCTGGTGGTGATCTCCAGCACGCTGTCGCAGCTTTATGGCCGGGCCTTTGCGCAGCGGATCGTCTGGTGGGGGTTTCTGCCGCTGCTGATTTCCTCGCTGCTGATGCTGCTGGTGCTGGGGCTGCCCGCCTCGACCGAAATGGTCGCGGGCCGGGCCGACGATCTTGCGGCCTTCGAGCGCGTGCATTCGACCGTCTGGCGGGTGTGGGCGGCGGGCCCTGCGGCCTATATTACCTCGCTGCTGCTCAACATCTGGATCTTCGACCGGCTGAAGGGCGACGGCGAAGAAACGACCATCGGCCTGATGCTGCGCGGCGCAATTGCCTCGGCACTGTCGCAGGCGATCGATTCGGTGATCTTCATCACGCTCGCGTTTTACGGGCTGTTCCCGATCATGAACCTCCTGATCGGTCAGGTGATCGCCAAGGTGGTGCTGAGCGTGGTGCTGGTGCCGTTCCTGATCACCTTCGGGGTGAAGGCCGCCCGCTGGCTGGATGCGAAGAAGGCAGGTTGAGGGGGCGCATCCGTCGCTGACACGGTCGCAAAGCGACCGCAAGGGCGACCGCCCGCCCGCAGCGGGTCCGGAACGAAGTGGAGAACATCTAGCGAGGACGAACCCGCGGAGGCGGGTTCGCAAACAAAAAAGTCCTCAAGTAGCGAAGCGGTAGGACGCAAAAACAATGGTGAGCCCGACAGGATTCTTAACCCGCGTGCTTTGACCCCTCGGCTCCCGTAGGTTACAGATTTCCCTGTGCTTCTTGTCTCACACTGCGAGACAATAGTGAGAGACAAAGGGGTTCTAAATGGCCAAAGATCTGAGGCATGTGAAACTCCGGGGCGATGTGTTCTACTACGAGCGTCGCGTGCCTCGCCAGGTTCAAGACCGACCTGAAGCTTGGCGCGCGCATTTTGGCGGGCGCCGCCTTTTCAGGGTCTCGTTGCGAACTAAGCAGCAAACCGTGGCGCTGAGCGCCGCAGCCGAGGTCGAGCGCGAATTCGATCATCTTGTAAAGCTCGCACTGGGCAGGCCAGGGTCCCAGGCGAACGCGGGGAACAGTTCGCACACCCGTCCGCTCACTCCGTCGCTCCTGACAGCTACCGTTACTCAAATCAGCGAGAGCATGGCTAAGCGGTGGGCGCAAGCCATGGTGCTCGCTGAGCTCGGCGAGCACCACCGCGATGCATTTGACCAGATGATGGCTGATCGCGAGATGGATGCTGAACGCCTGAAAGGCATTTTGCTGGGCTTCGACAGCAGCACCGATCGACGCATGCCAAATATCGGAGATCAGGTGGGTAGGATCGTTCGAGAGCAGCGGCTGGATGTTCACCCAGACACGCCGGAGTGGGGCGTGCTCAGCAGGGCCGTGCGGGAGGGGCATGTCAAAGGCCAAAGAGCGATCGACGCCATGTTGAACGGCACGTCGTCGGTCATCCCAGAGGAGCGACTGACGCCCAAGCAGTCAGCTGCACCACGACTGTCAGAGGCAGTGAACGACTACATGGCGCAGCTAAGATCTCCTCGCACGGTGCGCGAAGTGAAAACGTCGTTGGATTCCTTTATCAACGCCGTGGGCGATCTGCGGCTTGACGAGATCACCCGTGCCGAAGTCGTGGAGTTCTGTAAGGTCGAAGGCTCTAAGGTGGTTGGAGGAAAGACTAAGGGCAGCATCGAGCGCCCTACCTCTCCAGCGACCTTGAAGAAGAAGCTAACACTCATCGGCTCGGCATTCCAACACGCCTTCGACGTGGAACCAGATGAGGTCACAAACCCGTTCCATGGCATTAACGTAAAGCGTTTTACCAAGCCAGTGCCGAAGGCCATCATGCCTGACAAGCGACCGTTCAGCCCGCATGAGCTCCAGCTTCTCGTGCACCATCCTTGGTTTACGGGGTGCGCCAGCGAAACTAGCATACACAGCCCTGGAACGTATCGACTTAATGGGATGCACTACTGGGTGCCCATCGTCGCCATGTTTACGGGATGTCGAGCTGGCGAGCTTGGCGGCCTGCGTGTGACCGAAGTTCGCCTCGACCACCAGCACCCTCATATCGTCATTCAGGACAACGCATGGCGAACCACGAAAGCAGGGTATCGGCGGCTGATTCCAATCCTCGATATTCTAATCGCGCTTGGGTTTGATGACTACGTCGAGCGCATCGGTCGCGCCGGGCACGATCGTCTGTTTCCTGACTGGAAGCCGCCAACGAACCGCACTGACGCCGGCGCTCCCGCTTGGTCCAACGGACAGCTGATCCGCGCGTTCAACCGCACGGTCATCCCACAGCAATTGCGGGCGATCCTAACAGAGGGCACGAGGCAGGAGGTGACCTTCCACGGCTTCAGGGGCGCGTTCAAGACATTGCTCGGTCGCGTGGAGTATGGCCTACCTGAGAACCACAAAAACGAGGTGGTCGGTCACAAAAAATCGGCTCTCGACGAGAGGTATGTCCGCGAGATACCGCTGGAAGAGACGTATCCTGCAATCCGGCGGTGTGCGTATGCTGGGCTGGTGTTACCGCCAGCGCCGTGATGTTCCAGAGCGAGCTTGAGGTTCATATCCTGTCTCCCCGACCATTCTCTAAAAACGACGGTTTTCTGCGGTTTTTTTCAGAAGCACCGTGACACTTATCGTGACACATCGCGTGACACCGCGGCTGATATGCACCGGTTTCCACAACAACCACGACCGTCTCAATTCGCATCAGGCACACCGTCGGTCATTTCATGGTGATCGCATCGCCGTTGTGGTCGAATGGCTGATTCGGGTCCGCGCTGCTTTAGCAGCCACCCTTCGGCTACCGCCCCCATGTCAGACGTCAGGATGCGATCTGCGAGTTCCTCAAATCGACCACGTCGCCATAAGCCCGGAACAGCGGAGATTGGGACAATACTGCCGTTGCCATGTGATCCTCTCACGGCCGGTTTTCGCGAGGCGACATCTAGCGGCCGGGTCATCCGGCATACCAAAAATGCAACGGCACGCGATTGGCACGGCCATCATGATCCATCGCGTCGTCGAGCCCAAGGTGCAGCACTCAACCCGTTTGCGGGTTTGAAACGCAAGTGAAATGCGGGAAGCTAGGTTCCCTAAATTAGCTGGCGAGGATGCGATGACGCTGCCATACGTGCGGCGGGAGGAGCCCATACCGAGTATTCCGCAGACGTTTTCAATTTCTGACTTTCTTACCTGGGACAAGCAGAAACAGCTTGAACTCCAACCGCAATTTCAACGTGGATCGGTATGGACGCCCCAAGCGCAATCATTCTTGATCGACACGATCCTGCGCGAGCTCCCTATCCCTGCGGTCTATATTCGCACGCGCATCGATGCGGTTACGCAGTCGTCTATTCGTGAAGTCGTCGATGGTCAGCAACGACTACGTGCGATCTTAGCGTTTGCTGCCAACGACCTTCGTATCAGCTCGCGTAGCCCCGACTTTGGGGGGCAGCGTTACAGTGACCTTGCTCAGGACCGTAAAGACGCTTTCCTCTCTTACAACATCTCGACCGTTCAGCTCCTGAATGCGTCCGATGCTGAAGTGTTGGAGGTGTTTGCCCGTCTGAACTCCTACAGCGTCAAGGTCACGCCGGCAGAGCTGCGTCATGCCAAGTATGACGAGCCTGTCAAATGGGCGATCTGGAACACCACGCGCGAGAACGGGGCGCTATGGGATGAATACCATGTAGTATCGCTGCGCGACAGCGTGCGCCTAAAGAACACCACGCTGATTGCCGAGATGTATATGGCTTTTGCGAATGGTTTAGGGGACGGCGGGGAAGAAAAAGTCGGCGGATTCTACCGGAATAACATTAAGCGCGATGAGGCATATTTCACCGATCTAAACGCGCTGGTGCAAAAGAATATTAATATTGCTGTGGGCACCTTCGGCCCAACCTTTCGCGATACGACGTTCTTCGACGCGCCGAACTTCCTGCTTCTTGTTTGCGCTCTTGCATTCGTTGCAGGGGAGCTGCCAACGTCCGCGCTTACTGCGGATGTAAACCACAAGCACGGTGCTGGCCTGAGCCATGCGAATGCCGCGGATAACCTTCCACTGCTCGCCACGGCGGTCGAGAATGACGATATTGATGGTCCATACGCTACCTTTGTGGTTGGTAGCAAAAGCAGCACTCAGCGCATAAGCTCTCGTCGCCCCAGGTTTGCCACCATTGTGAATGCAATTGCTGCCTAATGCTTGGCGGTCTTGTGGCTCAGCTTGAGCGGAGGGTTGACGCGCTCCATGCGGAGATGACGCCGCTTATGGGCGGTGCGCCCCTCAACGCGGTCGAGCGCCGGCAGGCTGAGCACATCACTTTCCAGCTCCAGAACGCTTGGGAGTTGTATGTGCGGAATTTCATCCTGTCGTCGGCGACAGGACGGGCTTCTGGCTTGGCTGGGCCGGTGCCGGCGAGCGTTCCGCGTGCTTATCGTAACCGCGAAGCTGTAAGCCATTATCTCCTTCAGGTGACACGGCAGCGCTTCGAACCGAAGTGGTATCGTCCTGTTGACGCGATCAATGCAGCGAGGCGGCTCAATATTGCGAATGTCGCCAACGTGGCAGCCGCAATCGGCTCGACACCATGGCCGCTTGAGAACCTGCGGCTAACACGCAATTTCTTTGCACATCGCTCGCGCAGCTCAGCGTTGGAGCTTCGGGCTTTGAATTGGTTCAGCACAAACGACACTATAGAAGTCGAGACGACGGTATTCCCCTTCGACGCCGGCGGAGTGCGTCGTTTTGATGCTTGGTGCGCGGCGATGAAAACAGTTGGTCGAGCGATGCTGTAGTTGCTGGCGTTCGCCTCGATCAACGCCAAGCCAAGATCGCCCAGACCGATATGCCTTCTCGTTGAAAAACGAGGGTGCCAAGCTGCCAGTCAACTTCCCACCGATGAGCTGCCATGCGCCAAGCCGGTGCGCGATCCCGAAAGCGGCATGGCAGCTTTGCCTACCTTCTGGAAAATTCCCGCCATTCTGCAATCGACCCCGAAGCTGGCTTATGAGCGGCGCGGCTGCCGGGATCTGCACTTTCCCCACGAGCGGTGCACCGGGCTTTGCTGGTCGAGGACGGTTCCAAGCTTCCCGTAAATGAGGAACCACAATCGGGCCAAGTGAGGATCACCCTTGCCTTTATCGATAAATGTTTTATGTTATACATAATTCATTTGATGTAAGGGAATGATTCGCATGTCGCCAGACCATAGCAATCCCGATATTGAGAAGCAGAGCCGGGAGCTTGCCCAGACTTTCGGCTGGGCTTATTGGCTGACGGCATTTTGGCTTTTCGCAAGCGTCTCCTATCTGCCGCTCAAGCGATTGGGTGCGGCGCTGGTCACTCCGGAAAAAGACGCTCTCGAAGCAGCAGCGGCATTCGGTGATCTGTTGGTCGAACACTTCCCCGTGATCCTCGCCATGGTCGCTCTTTACACAGCGCGGAAATTGTTTGTTCAGTTCTCCCGAGGCGAGATTTTTTCACCTCAGAATGGGGTCAGCCTGACCAAGGTCGGAGACTGGTTGATCTTGAGTGCTGCCACCGCGCTGTTCCTGCCTATCATCTTGGCCGGTTCTGAAAATGGCGAGGCTATCGATTGGGCGGGTAGCTATTTCGCCATTGTGATGGTCCTGATCGGTTTGGCAATTCGCCTGTTCGGGCGAACGTTTGCGCTCGCTGCCGACATCAAAGCCGACAATGACCAGATGGTGTGACTGTGCCGATTATCGTAACCCTCGACGTCATGCTGGCGCGCCGCAAGATGACCGCCCGCGATCTCGCGCAAGAAATTGGCATCAGCGAGACGAATTTATCTCTGCTCAAGTCCGGCAAGGTCAAAGGCATTCGCTTCGCGACATTGGAAAAGCTGTGCATTGCTCTCGATTGCCGACCCACAGACCTGATCGATTTTGAACCACCATCACCGTAGCAAAACCCAGCTGCGAATAATGCATTCGGGACAAGGCAGAAAACCACCCATCACCGGTCATTAGCGGAGCCGATTTGCGATCCCAAAAGCGGCATTGCGGCTATGCCACCCTTCCAGAAAAATTCTGCCGTTCAGCTATCGACCCCAAAGCTGCCGTTGAGCAGAAAAAATGATATTAGTCGGCGTGCAGTCGCTCCATAAAGCGAGCGATCGACGCCGACGTGTTCTATGAAGTGCGAGGGCGGCGATTGTGCCTCTTGCAATTGCCGCCCCCGTTTCCAGCGTTAGACGCGGAAATGATAATTTCGTTACCGCTCTCGCTAGGGGCAGGTGGCTTTTGCCCGCCTAGTTGATCGTGTTGACTATGCGGCAGGCTTCCGGAGCCGAGCGCGCGCCGGTGTTCCAAGTCAAAATATTGCCGTCACGTGCGAGCCGGTTGGCGCCGCTTTCGTAAACAGTCCCCGTGTTGCTCGGCGTTTGCCGGAAGGGGATCGGCCGCCCGCCGTTGACGCGCACCAGTGCGGCTTCGCGCAGGTAGCTGACTTGCAGCTTGGTTCCGCGATCGCATTCATAGCTGGTGCCGACGTTGGCCGGTTGTGTCGTCATGCAGCCTGAGAGCAGGACAGCGCCTGCCGCTGCCAAGGTAGTTGTGATGATGCGCATAAGATGATCCCCCTTCAAAAGTTCGATTTGACGCACAGCACGTCCGCCAGGAAGACGACCCGGCCGACAGTCTGCATGTGTTCGCGTGCAGAGCCGTTCCAGCCGATGGCCTTGCAGTAATTGTCGGCAGTGCGCGCTGCGCATTTCGCCGTCGCCCGACCCATCGGACAGGCCGGAATGCGATAGCCGCGCGTGCCGGGTTCGGTGTGGAACTCGGCAAACAGGCCGCTCGTGACCTGATCGCGCGCCTCGACCCCGATAAAGCTTCCGCCGCTCCGTCCGATCGGGCGCATCGACTGGAAAGTCATGCCGCGCGAGGGCGACTGCAACACCGGCTGATCGCTCGTGTAGGTCTTGCAGTTGCCTCGATAATAGCTGCGCTCGCACAGTTCCCATGTCCCGCCAGTGACCCGGATCGAATTGACCGGCCACGCCAGACCGAGGTCCGGCTTAGCTTCGCCCACGAATACCGCAGGACCGTTGAAGCCGGCATCGCGGTAGATTGTCGCCTCGGCCGGGCGGGCCATCTTGTCGGTCTGGGCGCTGCCGATGTCTGCGCCGACCAAAGCGGCGACGGCAAACAGGGGAATAGCGGCAAGCGCTGCGGGTCTTCGAAGCCCTCTCTTCATCTTTCTTTCCTTTGTATGCCGGTCAGTCGCGGCAGTAACCTTCGCCAGGTGCCACCATCAGGCAGTCGGTCTTTCCTGCTAGATATTTGAGGCCGGTCTGGTCGCCGTTGGCCGGGGTAAGGAGCAGCTGCTCTCCGCCGCGCTCGAAGGCGATGCCTCCTTCGGCATCCTTGCCCGTGTAGGTGCCAAGCGTGTCGAGATCGGACTGCATGGTGAGCACGTAGTTGCCGTCCGCAGCTGGTTGGATTTCGACATACATGCCCTCCACACCGACCCATTTGCCAGCCCATGCTGCATGGCTGACGGCTGCTGCAGGCGACGCCTCAGCGACCGCCGGCGAGCCGGTGGGGGCCGGGTCAGCGCCGGCGTCCGTCTGAGTGGCCGGGTTGCATGCGGTCACGGCAAGGGCGAAGGCACTCACGGCAATGATTGAGAATCGTTCATTCATTTGGTTCAAATCCTTTGCAATCGAGTTAGGTTTACTTGGTGACCGATTTGCGCGCGTATTGCCGACCAGCAGTTTGGTGAGCTCGGAACAGTCAACCGATGTGCCATTTGCTGAAACGCGACTGGGCAACGAATACGCTGAACCCGAATATCACCTTGGAGGTTGTTAGAACGGCTAAGGGGACAAGCTTGCAACGAGGAAATCCGTTGCAGCTTGCCGATACTCGGCAGCTTGCTCACCCCGCGTTCCCACCGTCACTCCACGTCGAACAAAGCCGCCTTCGATGGACCAATTTAGGAAGTCCGCAGGTGTGAGCGCTGGATCGGGCCTTCCCGTCCTCGGGTCGATGTAGTCCCCTTTATTATCCATGTAGATGGTCGGGAAGGTCGTCGCTGTCGGCGCGTTCTCGATGCGGGTGGGTGAAACTCCGCTCCGATCGAAGGCGTGGCTCGCACCTTGAAAAACACGAAGCGAGACCTTCTCGTTGTGCTGGCTCAGTGCGTGAACCGCGTCCTGACATTGATGCAGCGACACCCAGTTGTCCTGATCGCCAGCCAGCACCAGCAACGCTGCATCGTCCGCAAGCCGAGCGACACGGAACTGGGTGCCGCACCAGGGGTAGCCGGCTACAATCGCCTTCAGACCGCTGCCCTGCGTGAGGATGCGCCCACTGATCTGCTCTGAGGCAGCAAGCATTACCGCTGTGCCGCCCCGGCTCGACCCTAAGGCGCCAATCCGGTTGGCGTCGATCTGTGGGAGTGTGCGAAGATAGGTAAGCGCCGCGATGACGTCGTAGGTGCTGGCCGCCCAGGTAAGACGCGCCTGATCCTCGACCGTGCTCGCGATACCGCGCCCGTGGAAGGGGTCGATGAGCAGCACGGCCATGCCGGCAGCCACGAGCGCAGCAGCCTGTTCAACATGGTGGGGGCCGATGTTGCCGCTGCCTGGCACGATGATGACGGCTGGGTGAGGATCTGTCCCTCGCGGAAGAAACAGCTGCGCATGGAGCGTGCTTTCGTCACCAAGTTCGCCCCGCAGCATGGGTGCGAAATCGAGCGGGTTCCGCGTGGTGAAGGAAACGATCCGGCCGTGAACCCGCGCGGAAAGCTGAACTGACTCATTAGCAAATTGCGAACTATCGATGTGCGGTAGTGCAGGTTGCAGCATGAGGGCTCCGGCAACGGGTAGTGAGAGCGCATTGATCACGATGGCGTGCCTAATTGGTCCGATTGTGCAGACCTCATGGCTTGCAACATCGAATATCCGACGATCTCGCTCTAGCGTTACCTGAACGCCATCAGTGTCGTCGGGACGACACTTGCATCTGATTATTCCGGCCCGCTTGCTACCTGCCTCAGCGCATCGGCATCCAGAACCCGCACATGGGCGCGCCGCACCTCAATCACGCCACGTTTTTCAAGGTCGCGCAACGCGCCGTTGATCGTCTGTCGTGACAACCTTGTTGCCGCAGCGAGGTCGTCCTGGCTCACATTCTCTAACGGCATGGGTGGCCCCAGGGGTGCACCATAGGCCCAGCGACCGAGATCGAGAAGGCGATGCGCCACCCGCTGCAAGGGAGGCTTGCCGAGCTGCTCAAGGTAAAAGTGGAAATTGCCGCGGGTGCTGGACAGCTCGGGTGCAACTAGATGCTTGTAAGTTCCAATGCTCCTCTCGAACACTCGCGCAAGATCGCCAGGCGAGAGCGAAAGCACGGTGGACGCTGTTACTGCGGAGGCTGTGAAGGCATAGGGCCCACGATCCAGCACCGACAGGAAGCCTGTCCAGTCACTCGGTCGCAGAATGGCAATAAGGACCTCCTCGCCATCCGGTGACAATCCAGTCACGTGCAACTGCCCTTCAAGCAGGCAGTGTAAACCCGCTGACGGGTCACCCTGCACAAACAGATCCGCACCCTGTGCCACGTGTCGAGAGCGGCCATGCTCCGCGATCTCAAGCTGCATCTCTTCCGGTAGCCCTGCGAACCAAGAATTGCGGCGAAGGATCGGTAGATGGCGCTCGGATGTCATCCTCGTCACTCCCAAAACCCAGAAACTCTCTCACGCGAATGTCGTCCGGCAGACAAATCGGTCGGTGGAAACACGATACCACCTCACGCGATGGGAATGGAGACAGAAAGTGCTGGACGAGTTTCGTGACTTCATTGCCCGCGGCAACGTGCTGGATTTGGCGATTGCAGTTATTGTCGGCGCAGCCTTTGGCGGCATTGTCACGTCGCTGACCGACGACATCATCATGCCGATCATCGGCGCGCTTACCGGCGGTTTCGACTTTTCGTCCTACTTCGTGGTGCTCGGGGAGGTTCCACCGCGTTACGCGGGCAGCCTTTCTGACTACGTTGGTCTCAAGAAGGCCGGCGCAGCGCTGCTCGGCTATGGCGCCTTTGGAACCACGCTGATCAACTTCGTGATCGTCGCCGCGGCGATCTTCATTCTGATTAAGGTCGCCAATAGGGCAGCGGGCATCAAGCTCGGTGCGACGCCGCCCACGCCGCCAGACGTCGTCGTTCTGCTGCAAATCCAGACTGAACTGCAATCTATCCGTCAGCACCTGACTGATAGCAACAACAAGGAAACGACCTCATGATCCGTAAAGCTTTAACCGTCGTTGCCGCTGGCGCCGCTCTTTGCAGTGGTGTCGCAATCGCGCAAACTGACAAGATGGCACCGGCCGGTCGGGGCGAGGCCACCATCTACCGGGATATCAACTTCCAGGGCCCTGCGGTGTTCATCAACCGACCCCAGCCGGATCTCGGTCTGAACTGGCCGGTCCGCTCGATCCGCGTGAAGTCAGGCTATTGGCAGCTGTGTTCGCGCAAGAACTACGGCGGTCGCTGTGTGACCATAACGGCGGACGAAGCGGACATTCGCGGTCGGACCGGTTTCCTCGACCGCGTCCAGTCGGCCCGGCCGTTGGGCGGCACGTCGCCCGAGCCGGTCGAGCCGGCCCCACCTGCGCAAGGCGCAACGCAGGGACTGGTCGGATCGGCGTTCTACCCGGCTCCCGGTGAAAATGGCTATCGTGTGTTGGCTTGCACAGGAGGCAGCGCCACCGCCAATTGCGGCCGTGACACCGCCAACCGCTTCTGCCGAACCAATGGCTGGACCCGCGCGGCCTACTCGTCGATGCAGACCGTAAACCGCCGCGTATATCTCGCCGACGTCCTCTGCGTTCGTTCGGCCGTATAGGAATAATGCGATGAGGCTTACCCCCAGCTCCGTCTCACGCCGACGCATCGCCATGACAGTCGCCTTCTGGCTGTCGTCATGGATGATCGTCGGAACGGCACACGCGGAGCCGGGGGCGCTTACCTATGTTGAGCCTGTCGCGGACGCTCCTGCCGGCATGCTGGCATGGCGCATCCGCTATGAGACTCTCGATGACATTGGCGAAACGGTCGAAGTGACCGGCATGGTCGTGGCCCCCATTGCCGGCACTATGCAACGCCGGCGAGTAATTGCTTGGACTCACGGCACCTGGGGCGTCGTCCAGAAATGCGCGCCTTCGCTCAGCCCCGAGTTCTTCGCCGTGACCCCGGCTCTCGATGCAGTCAAGAACGGTTACGTCGTCGTCGCGACCGACTATCCAGGTCTTGGCGGGATTGGCCCCCACCCATACCTCGTCGGTCCAATAACCGCACGGTCGGTGCTCGACTCGGTGCGGGCCGCACAGAAGATCTCTGGCGCCTATGCCGGTTCGGAATACGCCGCTTGGGGTGAGAGCCAAGGCGGACATGCTGCCTTGTGGACGGGCCAGCTATCGCAACGTTACGCCCCCGATCTCAATCTCGTCGGCGTTGCCGCTGGCGCGCCGCCGACCGACCTCGCAACCAACTTCCGGCAGGCGTCCGATCCCAATGCTAAGATGTTCCTGACAGCGATGACCGCGTCCAGTTGGTCGGAGTATTACGACACCCCGCTCGAAATGGGGCGCAAGCGCACGCCCGCTATTATGAGAAAGCTTGCAAGCAATTGCATCAAGCTCGGCAGCGCTCCGCGCCTTGGAGCGATAGCAGGCATTCTTACTTTGCGACGCGACCTCAAGAAGTTCGATTTCGCGGGGACTGCCCCCTGGTCGAGCTATCTTCAAAAGAACAGCGTGGCGGCCAATCAGCCTGTGCCGGTGCTGATCGCGCAAACGCGAGACGATCCGCTTGTGGCAGCCGATGTCACCCGCAAATACGCTCGTCGCCTTTGCGCTAATAGGGTGGCTTTGAAATGGATAGATCTACCCGGCAAGGACCACGGCACAACTGCACGGCAAAGTGCTCCCCAGACCTTGGAATGGATTTCGCAACGCTTCGACCGGAAGGAAGCGCCTACAGACTGCAGAAGCATCTGAGTGGATGATGCGGTATTCTGTCTCCAGCTTCGCCACTGCAAAACTGTAGCTAAAAGTCGCGTATGCGAATGGAAGCTTTCCACCCGATTGTGTTGAAAAACCCGGCGCTGAGATCGGCGCTGGCGCGAGCCTGAGCGGCGCTCTGAGGCTTCGCCCCCGCTTATGCGGGGGCTGTGGTGGCTGGCATGGGGATCAGCTTGGCCATTTTCCGGAGGTTTTGGGCGGTGGCTGCGAGGAGGAACTCGTCTCTTGCGCCGTTTGGACCTCGCAGGCGCAGGCGATCCATCCTGAGGATGCGCTTGAGGTGCGCGAACAGCATCTCGACCTTCTTGCGCTGGCGGCGCGAGACCAGATAGGCGTCGGTCGTGGCGATATCGCGGGCCAGATCACGGGCGCCCTCGTGGACTGAACGCAGGATCTTGCGCGCTGGTTGGGTCGGGCAACAGCGCGGCTTGAGAGCGCAGGCACTGCAGTCGAGCTTGCTGGCGCGGTAACGCAACATGCCGTTCTCATCGACGAACGGACGTTCCTCGCGATAGACCTTCTGCCTCTGGCGCAGCCGCTTGCCAGCAGGGCAGATATAGCTGTCATCCTCATGGTCGAAGGTGAAGGCCGAACGCTCGAAGGTATCATCGCGGCGGGCAGACTTGTCGAACACAGGGATGTGCGGCTCGATGCCGCGCTCCTCGACCAGCCAGGACAGGTTCCTTGCATCGCCATATCCGGTGTCGCCCACGAGCCGCTCGGGCCAGAGGCCGAAGCGCTCCTGCGTCCGGTCGATCATGCGGCGCTGGGCGGTCACCTCGGCCTGACGGATGGCGGTGGTCGCCTCGACATCGACGATCACTGCGTTCTGGAGATCAATGAGGTAGTTGGTGGCATAGGCGAAGAAGGCACGCTCGCGGCTTGCCGCTGTCCAGCGTGCGGCCGGATCGGCCACCGCCAACTGCTTGGGCGGCACCGGGGTTGCGCCCCCGAAGGCCGCATCGTCGAGCACAGCCAGATACTCGCGAACGGCATGGCTGGTGGCCGGGTCCGGCAAGCCATCGGCCTGATCGACGGCATGCTGGCGGTTCACATCGGCGCGCACGAGGCTGCCATCGACCGCGAACCCTTCACCGCCGACCAGTCCTTCGGCGATGCAGCGCGCCACGGTCGTCTCGAACAGCTGGCGCAGCAGATCACTGTCGCGGAAGCGACCGTGACGGTTCTTCGAGAAGGTCGAGTGGTCGGGCACATCGCCTTCCAGCCCCAGGCGGCAGAACCAGCGATAGGCGAGGTTGACATGCACCTCCTCGCACAGCCGCCGCTCGGACCGGATGCCCATGCAGTAGCCGATGATCAGCATCCGGATCATCAACTCGGGATCAACTGACGGTCGTCCGGTCGAGCTGTAGAAGGGACGCAGATGTTCGCGAATGCCCGACAGGTCGACGAACCGATCGATCGAGCGCAGCAAATGATCCTGCGGAACATGCCGCTCCAGGTTGAAGCTGTAGAACAGGGCCTCCTGCGCCACCGTCCGCTCACCCATCATCCGACCGTCTCCGCTTGTCTGCCAAGACATAGAATCAATACTTTAGCCCGATTGCAAGGAGGAGTTTTTCAACACAATC
>NZ_MUYG01000001.1 GCF_002155425.1 Erythrobacter donghaensis | reverse complement strand
GGCGGCCACAGGATGTGACCGCCCTCAGTTGTCAGTCCGCCGCTCATCGGGAAAACGCGGCGGAGCGGGGGCAGGTCTATTATTCGCCCGTAGCGTCCGTGGCCGGGGCAGGCTGAGCGCCTTCAGCGACAGCACTGCCGCTGGCGTTGCCAGCCACCAGCGCGTTCCCCGAGGCGCTGAACATGCCGGCAGGCAGCGTGCGGGTAACCTTGCCCTGCTTGACCACGACCTGCTCGATTTCGCCGCGACCGTTGGCGACAACCTGGCGCACCTTGCCGAGCGAGGCGCCTTCCGACGTCATCACCGGCATGCCGGGAGCGACGGTGGCCGCGCCCTCGCCAGCGGCAGCAGCCGAGCCAGCCACCGCAAGCAGCGGGTTGGTGAGCGAAGCCGCGCCATTGCCTTCAGCCGAACCGCCCCCGTTGCCGCTGATCATGCCCGCACCCGGCAGGGTAGACATGCCGGGCATGGGCGCCGCAGCGACTGCATCGCTTGCGGCTCCGGTGGCGGTTCCCGCTGCATTGGTGGCAAGGCCGCGCGCTTCGCCAGCCGCAGGTGCCAGCGCGCCCGTCACTGCATCGGTGCCGATCAGCTGGGCATTGGCAGAGCCTTGTCCGCTCGCCGAACCGGTTCCGTTCGCGCTCGCCATCCCGGTCATCGGCGGAACGACGAGGTCGGCAAGGCTGGCGGTGGAGCCGGTGAGCGAACCGCCTGCGCTGCGCTCGGCCGAGACCGTGCCGCGCCGCGCGTCAACCGACTGGCTGCCACGGGTCGTGCCTTCGCCGCGCACAGTGCCGTCGACCGCGCCGCGCACGCTGCGAGTGGAAGTGTCGAGCGTTCCACCGACGGTACCACCAATGGTGCCGCCGAGGCCCCCGCCAAGACCGCCGCCGCCCAGCAGCTGCGCATTTGCGGTAGCGGGAAGGAGCGCAAGAACGCTTGCGGCCAGAATGAGCTTCTTCATGTCCATATCCTTTCGTCAGTTACAGCGAGCCGGTGTGTTCGCTCGCTCGAAAGGAAAACGGACGGGCCGCGAGGTTTAATTCACGCGGATGGAAAATTTATCTCATTTCTTGCCGCAGCCGCCGCAAAGCAGACCGCGGCCGAACACCTTGTCTGCGCCCTTGGCGCCAAGGTCGCGCGCTTCTGTGTCGAGCGCGGCGCGCCAGCGCTGGCCATTCGAGAGAGCGGCGGCCACCCGTGCGGCAGCCAGCGGCGTGGCGAAGCTGGTGCCACGCCACAGCTTGCTCCGTCCCTTCGCGTCGAACGCATACACGTCCGCCCCTGGAGCAGCATAGTCGAGATGCAGCGCCCGTCCGGCCTCGATCAGCGCGCGTCCCTTTCGGTCTGCGCCGGTGATCGCCAGCACGCCGTCGTAGGAGGCGGGATAGGCGGCCGGCGCGGCGGGGCCATCATTGCCGACCGCTGCGACGATGATGATGCCACGCTCGCGCGCCGCCTTGATGGCGCGTTCAACCAGCGGATTGCGGGGGCCGACGAGACTGATCGTCACCACCTTGCAGCCGCTGGCAGAGAGCCAGCCGAGCGCCTTTGAAATTGCCAGCGCATTGCCGCCTGCGGGTTCCTGCCCATAGACATCCGCCACCCGGATGGTCCGCACCCCGGTCGCCCGCAGAAGGCTCGCCACCGCGCTCCCGTGGTCCGAGGCCGTTGGCGCACCCTCGGCAAATCCCTTGATCGCGGCAACCGGCACGGCATTGCCCGGTGCGCCATCGATGATGCCGATGGGGACGGTGATCGGCGCGGCCTGAGCGGCGGCAAGCGACACCGCGAGCGGGGCCGAGGTAGAAGCCGCAACAACCGTTCCGGCGGCGAAGTGCAGATTGTCCGCGCCCAGTTCCAGCTCCGGCACGATGGCGGCGGCGCGCGCCTGTGCCTGTGCGAGCGACTGGCCCGACTGTATCCCGAGCCGCGTGACCGCGATGTCCAATCCCTCGATCCGCTCACGGCCGAGCACACGAAATCCCGCCGCTTCCAGCTGTGCGATCTGGGCAGCGCTGGCCTCGATCGCGAGCAATTCGCCCCGCCGGGCGAGCTCCCCGCGCACATCGCGCTCGATCACGTCGCTGTTCTGGCGCAGCAGCCGCGCCAGCGTCTGATCGCGGACCCGCAGCAGGCGCCGCGCCTCGCGCGCGGTCAGGCGGTCGGCGGTCTCAAGCGTGTCGTCCACCGTGCCCGTGACATTGCCGACAATCCCGCCCACGCCAGGCACGCGCGGCAATTGCAGCTGCGCGGCGAGCGGTGCGGCGGCTAGCGCCATCGCGGCAAGAATGGTGGGCAGAAGCGGACGCATCTCTATTTCCTTCGATCATTTCATCTTAAGCATGGATGAAACGAACGCCGCCATCCGTTTCATCCTTCAGAAAGGCACAAAACGCTGTCCAGAAGCTTCGAACAGCAAGCTCTTGAGCTGCTGCCGCGGTTGCGGCGGTTCGCGATCGGTCTTGCCGGTTCGGCTGCCGATGGCGACGACCTGTGCCAGATGACCATAGAGCGCGCTCTGTCCCGCCGCGACCAGTGGCAGGAAGGAACGCGGCTCGACAGCTGGATGTACAGGATCATGCGCAATATCTTCATCGATGAGCGACGGGCGAGCACGCGACGCGGCGAGACCTTCGTCGACGAGGAAGCCGGTCTTGGAGTGGGTGCCGATGGCGGGCAGGAGGCTGGGGTCGAGCTGGCGCTGGTCGACCGGGCAATGGCACGCCTGCCCGCCGATCAGCGCGAGGCGGTGCTGCTGGTGATGGTCGAGGGCTATTCCTACAAGGAAGCCGCCGCGATCGTAGGCTGTCCGGTCGGCACACTCAATTCGCGGCTCGTGCGCGGGCGCGACGCGCTGATGGCGCTGTTGGAGGTGAACGAATGAACATCACCGATGACATTCTTGCCGCCTATGCCGACGGCGAGCTGGACGAGGTCGAGGGCGCGCGCGTCGCGGCGGCGGTCGCGGCCGATCCGGCGCTGGTCGCCAGGATCGCGGCGCACCGTGCTCTCAAGGAACGGCTTGCAGCCCACTACGCGCCGATTGCCGAACAGGCCGTCCCGCCGCATCTCGCCGCGCTGCTTTCCGGCGGGCAGAACAAGGACAAAGCGGATGGCGGCGACGTGATCAGCTTTGCAGCCGCACGCCAGAAGCGCGGCCTCGTGCCGGTGCTGCGGCGCTGGGGGCCGATCGCGGGGCCTGCGCTGGCGGCCTCGCTGGTCTTGGCGGTGCTGCAACCATGGAACGGCGCGAGCCCCGAAGGCTATGCCGAACCGGCGCTCGCCGCTGCACTCGACAGCCAGCTGGTCGCCACCCAGCCCACCGATGCTGAGACCCGCATCCTGCTCAGCTTCGAACGCGACGGCGGCGGGTTGTGCCGCGCGTGGCGGGGCGGCAGCGAGGGAGGGATCGCCTGCCGCGACGACACCGGCTGGAAGATAGAACAGCAATTCGCGCTGGGCGAAAGTGCCGGGGGGCAGTTCCGCCAGGCCGGAAGCGAGGCCGATCTGCTCGCCGCCGCACAGGATATGGCCGCAGGCGGCGCGCTCGACGCCGAAGCAGAAAAGGCCGCAAGCGAACGCGGCTGGAAGCCCTGAGCGCGCGAATGTCATTCGCGATAACATGATCACGCCCCAAGTCGTGCGCTAGGTCTGCGGGAATCCTGTTTCGCGCTGGCGGCACTTCACGGCGAGGGCGCGAACAACGTCGCTTATCATGCGTTGCGCTCATCGCCGCAGCACATCCTGCTTGATGCATAGTGCCTTCAACCGGCGGAGTGCGCGGTTGCAGCCATAATCAAGATAGAATGGATGAAATCGGAAGACCCGTTCGTTTCAGAGATGAAGCAGCCCCGGCTGCGACCTTTCAATTCTGGAGCGACATCATGCGCAAGTCGAAATTCATTCTCGTCCTTACTCTCATCGGCGGTCCCGCATTTGCTCAAGAGGCCGCGCCAGCCTCTTCCGACGACCCGAAGCCAGAGACCGCAATCACCTTGTTCGTAGCCGCGGATTACGTCACCGGCGACCTCGCGGACCGCGAATATGACACAGTAAGCTTTTCCACCGGCGCTCGAGTGACCTCAGGCAGATTCTCCTTCGCCGCTTCAATCCCTTACATCGTCACATCTGCTCCGGAAGATTTGATTGTGAGCGGTGGCGGGCTGCTGGGCACGGCGCTCCTGTCGCGCCCATCCACTCAGCCCGGCACGGTTACCCGCGAAGGGATCGGCGATCTCACATTGCAGGCCGATTATCAGCTCCCGGTGGGCCGATTAAACGCGTCATTCGGCGGCATCATCAAGGTGCCCACTGCTTCGCGAGAAGCCGCCCTTGGTACCGGCGAGGTGGATTTGGGCATTAATGGCCAAATCTCGCAGCGTTTCGGCAATGTGATCCCGTTCGTCACCGCCGGTTACACCGTCGTAGGCGAACCCGCTGGCTTTGATGTTCGCAACACCTTGTCTGGCGCTGTCGGTAGCCAATTTCTTGTGAGCAATCTGAGTTCAGTGACAGTTTCCTACAGTTACGATCAGGCTGCGACCGAGCTGGTTGGGGACAATCAATCCGTCGGCTTGGGTTTCGCCACCAGTCTGACCAATCGGCTACAGCTTGGCGTTGATGCAAGGGCCGGGCTGTCGACCGATGCCCC
>NZ_MUYG01000002.1 GCF_002155425.1 Erythrobacter donghaensis | reverse complement strand
GGGGCATCGGTCGACAGCCCGGCCCTTGCATCAACGCCAAGCTGTAGCCGATTGGTCAGACTGGTGGCGAAACCCAAGCCGACGGATTGATTGTCCCCAACCAGCTCGGTCGCAGCCTGATCGTAACTGTAGGAAACTGTCACTGAACTCAGATTGCTCACAAGAAATTGGCTACCGACAGCGCCAGACAAGGTGTTGCGAACATCAAAGCCAGCGGGTTCGCCTACGACGGTGTAACCGGCGGTGACGAACGGGATCACATTGCCGAAACGCTGCGAGATTTGGCCATTAATGCCCAAATCCACCTCGCCGGTACCAAGGGCGGCTTCTCGCGAAGCAGTGGGCACCTTGATGATGCCGCCGAATGACGCGTTTAATCGGCCCACCGGGAGCTGATAATCGGCCTGCAATGTGAGATCGCCGATCCCTTCGCGGGTAACCGTGCCGGGCTGAGTGGATGGGCGCGACAGGAGCGCCGTGCCCAGCAGCCCGCCACCGCTCACAATCAAATCTTCCGGAGCAGATGTGACGATGTAAGGGATTGAAGCGGCGAAGGAGAATCTGCCTGAGGTCACTCGAGCGCCGGTGGAAAAGCTTACTGTGTCATATTCGCGGTCCGCGAGGTCGCCGGTGACGTAATCCGCGGCTACGAACAAGGTGATTGCGGTCTCTGGCTTCGGGTCGTCGGAAGAGGCTGGCGCGGCCTCTTGAGCAAATGCGGGACCGCCGATGAGAGTAAGGACGAGAATGAATTTCGACTTGCGCATGATGTCGCTCCAGAATTGAAAGGTCGCAGCCGGGGCTGCTTCATCTCTGAAACGAACGGGTCTTCCGATTTCATCCATTCTATCTTGATTATGGCTTCGACCCGGCCCTCAGCCGGTTGTAGGCACCATGCATCAGGTAGGATGTGCTGTGGCGATGAGCGCAACGCACGATCAGCGACGTAGGTCGCGCCCTCGCTGTGATGTGTCGCCAGCGCGAAACAGGATTCCCGCAGACCTCGCGCACGACTTGGGGCGCGAGCATGTTGTCGTGAATTAAACCGGCATCCCCATCCGTTTCCTTTTCGACCGGCCCAACAAGCGCCGGCAGAAATATGAACGGAGAAACGCCATGACGTCTTTCAAGGTTGCCGCTGTCATGACCCTCGGCCTGCTTGCCACGGCCGGCCATGCCGCCATTTCGGGCCTGATCGAAGAGAAGGTTGCCCGCGAAGAGGAGCAACTGATCTTCAGCACGCCGATCGCGGGGATCGAGAACAAGCTCTGGTTCGATTACCGCATCGACATCATCGAAGCGCAGAAGGAACTGCGTTCGGATCTCAACCGCGCGAGCGACATCGAAGATCTGCGCGATGCTTGGGAGGAATATGCCCGCGAACTGCGCAAGGAGCGCATCCACTACATCGAGGAAATGGCCGAGCGCGGCTATCGCGCGGGCACTGTCACGGTGGAGCAGACCAGCGCGGTCCGCTGATTGAGGCACACGGAGCATGCGTTGAGCGAAGGGGCCGGCAGCGATGCCGGCCCCTTTTTTGAGTTATCAGGGCTTCCAGCCGCGTTCGCTTGCGGCCTTTTCTGCTTCGGCGTCGAGCGCGCCGCCTGCGGCCATATCCTGTGCGGCGGCGAGCAGATCGGCCTCGCTTCCGGCCTGGCGGAACTGCCCCCCGGCACTTTCGCCCAGCGCGAATTGCTGTTCTATCTTCCAGCCGGTGTCGTCGCGGCAGGCGATCCCTCCCTCGCTGCCGCCCCGCCACGCGCGGCACAACCCGCCGCCGTCGCGTTCGAAGCTGAGCAGGATGCGGGTCTCAGCATCGGTGGGCTGGGTGGCGACCAGCTGGCTGTCGAGTGCAGCGGCGAGCGCCGGTTCGGCATAGCCTTCGGGGCTCGCGCCGTTCCATGGTTGCAGCACCGCCAAGACCAGCGAGGCCGCCAGCGCAGGCCCCGCGATCGGCCCCCAGCGCCGCAGCACCGGCACGAGGCCGCGCTTCTGGCGTGCGGCTGCAAAGCTGATCACGTCGCCGCCATCCGCTTTGTCCTTGTTCTGCCCGCCGGAAAGCAGCGCGGCGAGATGCGGCGGGACGGCCTGTTCGGCAATCGGCGCGTAGTGGGCTGCAAGCCGTTCCTTGAGAGCACGGTGCGCCGCGATCCTGGCGACCAGCGCCGGATCGGCCGCGACCGCCGCCGCGACGCGCGCGCCCTCGACCTCGTCCAGCTCGCCGTCGGCATAGGCGGCAAGAATGTCATCGGTGATGTTCATTCGTTCACCTCCAACAGCGCCATCAGCGCGTCGCGCCCGCGCACGAGCCGCGAATTGAGTGTGCCGACCGGACAGCCTACGATCGCGGCGGCTTCCTTGTAGGAATAGCCCTCGACCATCACCAGCAGCACCGCCTCGCGCTGATCGGCGGGCAGGCGTGCCATTGCCCGGTCGACCAGCGCCAGCTCGACCCCAGCCTCCTGCCCGCCATCGGCACCCACTCCAAGACCGGCTTCCTCGTCGACGAAGGTCTCGCCGCGTCGCGTGCTCGCCCGTCGCTCATCGATGAAGATATTGCGCATGATCCTGTACATCCAGCTGTCGAGCCGCGTTCCTTCCTGCCACTGGTCGCGGCGGGACAGAGCGCGCTCTATGGTCATCTGGCACAGGTCGTCGCCATCGGCAGCCGAACCGGCAAGACCGATCGCGAACCGCCGCAACCGCGGCAGCAGCTCAAGAGCTTGCTGTTCGAAGCTTCTGGACAGCGTTTTGTGCCTTTCTGAAGGATGAAACGGATGGCGGCGTTCGTTTCATCCATGCTTAAGATGAAATGATCGAAGGAAATAGAGATGCGTCCGCTTCTGCCCACCATTCTTGCCGCGATGGCGCTAGCCGCCGCACCGCTCGCCGCGCAGCTGCAATTGCCGCGCGTGCCTGGCGTGGGCGGGATTGTCGGCAATGTCACGGGCACGGTGGACGACACGCTTGAGACCGCCGACCGCCTGACCGCGCGCGAGGCGCGGCGCCTGCTGCGGGTCCGCGATCAGACGCTGGCGCGGCTGCTGCGCCAGAACAGCGACGTGATCGAGCGCGATGTGCGCGGGGAGCTCGCCCGGCGGGGCGAATTGCTCGCGATCGAGGCCAGCGCTGCCCAGATCGCACAGCTGGAAGCGGCGGGATTTCGTGTGCTCGGCCGTGAGCGGATCGAGGGATTGGACATCGCGGTCACGCGGCTCGGGATACAGTCGGGCCAGTCGCTCGCACAGGCACAGGCGCGCGCCGCCGCCATCGTGCCGGAGCTGGAACTGGGCGCGGACAATCTGCACTTCGCCGCCGGAACGGTTGTTGCGGCTTCTACCTCGGCCCCGCTCGCGGTGTCGCTTGCCGCCGCTCAGGCCGCGCCGATCACCGTCCCCATCGGCATCATCGATGGCGCACCGGGCAATGCCGTGCCGGTTGCCGCGATCAAGGGATTTGCCGAGGGTGCGCCAACGGCCTCGGACCACGGGAGCGCGGTGGCGAGCCTTCTGCGGGCGACCGGGGTGCGGACCATCCGGGTGGCGGATGTCTATGGGCAGGAACCCGCAGGCGGCAATGCGCTGGCAATTTCAAAGGCGCTCGGCTGGCTCTCTGCCAGCGGCTGCAAGGTGGTGACGATCAGTCTCGTCGGCCCCCGCAATCCGCTGGTTGAACGCGCCATCAAGGCGGCGCGCGAGCGTGGCATCATCATCGTCGCAGCGGTCGGCAATGATGGCCCCGCCGCGCCGGCCGCCTATCCCGCCTCCTACGACGGCGTGCTGGCGATCACCGGCGCAGACCGAAAGGGACGCGCGCTGATCGAGGCCGGACGGGCGCTGCATCTCGACTATGCTGCTCCAGGGGCGGACGTGTATGCGTTCGACGCGAAGGGACGGAGCAAGCTGTGGCGTGGCACCAGCTTCGCCACGCCGCTGGCTGCCGCACGGGTGGCCGCCGCTCTCTCGAATGGCCAGCGCTGGCGCGCCGCGCTCGACACAGAAGCGCGCGACCTTGGCGCCAAGGGCGCAGACAAGGTGTTCGGCCGCGGTCTGCTTTGCGGCGGCTGCGGCAAGAAATGAGATAAATTTTCCATCCGCGTGAATTAAACCTCGCGGCCCGTCCGTTTTCCTTTCGAGCGAGCGAACACACCGGCTCGCTGTAACTGACGAAAGGATATGGACATGAAGAAGCTCATTCTGGCCGCAAGCGTTCTTGCGCTCCTTCCCGCTACCGCAAATGCGCAGCTGCTGGGCGGCGGCGGTCTTGGCGGGGGCCTCGGCGGCACCATTGGTGGTACCGTCGGTGGAACGCTCGACACTTCCACTCGCAGCGTGCGCGGCGCGGTCGACGGCACTGTGCGCGGCGAAGGCACGACCCGTGGCAGCCAGTCGGTTGACGCGCGGCGCGGCACGGTCTCGGCCGAGCGCAGCGCAGGCGGTTCGCTCACCGGCTCCACCGCCAGCCTTGCCGACCTCGTCGTTCCGCCGATGACCGGGATGGCGAGCGCGAACGGAACCGGTTCGGCGAGCGGACAAGGCTCTGCCAATGCCCAGCTGATCGGCACCGATGCAGTGACGGGCGCGCTGGCACCTGCGGCTGGCGAAGCGCGCGGCCTTGCCACCAATGCAGCGGGAACCGCCACCGGAGCCGCAAGCGATGCAGTCGCTGCGGCGCCCATGCCCGGCATGTCTACCCTGCCGGGTGCGGGCATGATCAGCGGCAACGGGGGCGGTTCGGCTGAAGGCAATGGCGCGGCTTCGCTCACCAACCCGCTGCTTGCGGTGGCTGGCTCGGCTGCTGCCGCTGGCGAGGGCGCGGCCACCGTCGCTCCCGGCATGCCGGTGATGACGTCGGAAGGCGCCTCGCTCGGCAAGGTGCGCCAGGTTGTCGCCAACGGTCGCGGCGAAATCGAGCAGGTCGTGGTCAAGCAGGGCAAGGTTACCCGCACGCTGCCTGCCGGCATGTTCAGCGCCTCGGGGAACGCGCTGGTGGCTGGCAACGCCAGCGGCAGTGCTGTCGCTGAAGGCGCTCAGCCTGCCCCGGCCACGGACGCTACGGGCGAATAATAGACCTGCCCCCGCTCCGCCGCGTTTTCCCGATGAGCGGCGGACTGACAACTGAGGGCGGTCACATCCTGTGGCCGCC